>CAWADU010000003.1:610000-2401461 GCA_963781025.1 uncultured Alphaproteobacteria bacterium | reverse complement strand
AGCTCGTCGACCGCATCCTGACCGGGGACTGACGGACGGACCCATGAAATCGGCGCTGGTCATCCGCCACGTTCCTCATGAGGATCTGGCGGCCTTCCGCGCGCCGATCGAACGCGCAGGCTATGCAATCGCCCATGCGGATGCGGGCTCAGATGGCTTTGACGATCTCGATTTCCTCGCGCCCGACCTGCTCATTCTCATGGGCGGGCCGATGGGTGTTTACGAGACGACAAAATATCCGTGGATCGTGCCTGAACTGGAGCGCCTGTTCGCGCGTATCGCCGCCGACAGGCCAACTCTGGGCGCTTGTCTCGGCAGTCAGATGATTGCCGCTGCAATGGGTGCCCGCGTCTATCCCGGAGAGGTCCTGGAAGTCGGATTCGCCCCGATCACGCTGACCGAGGCGGGCCGCGCCTCGCCCCTAGGCCTGGTCGGTGACACGCCGATCCTGCACTGGCATGGCGACACCTTCGATCTGCCGGAAGGCGCGGTTCTTCTGGCCTCCACCCCGCACTATGCCCACCAGGCTTTTGCTAGGGGGCCCAATGTGCTCGCCCTGCAATGCCATCCCGAAATGGATGGTGAGGGGTTGGAGGGCTGGCTCGTCCACGCAGATCACTATCTGGCGGGCGCCGGCACCGATGTCGCCACGATCCGCGCCGATGCCGCCCGGCTAGGCCCGGCCGCTGGCGGCAAGGGCGCGGCAGTGATGGCGGACTGGCTGGCGGCGCTTACCGCCTAGGTTATCCCGGCACGAACCAGGCGCCGGTTACGACTAGTGCCGGTAGTGACGGCGGCCGTCCCTATCGACCCAATAGCGATTGCCCCGTTCGTCGCGATACCAGTCACGACCTTTGTCGTCCTTGCCGAGCGCGCCCACCACTGCCCCGCCAGCCGCGCCGATCGCGGCGCCTTCAACCGGGCTGAGGCCGGGCACCACCGCGCCTACGACCGCGCCGCCAACACCACCGATTGCGGCACCCCGGCCGACCCGGCTATCGCACCCGGCGGCGCCCAGCGCGAGCGCCGCACTCACGAACACAAGGCTCTTACGCATTACACTTCTCCTAATGTTTGTAGTGGCGCCGTCCGCGCTTATCGACCCAGTATTTGTGGCCGCGGTTGTCCCGATACCAACGGTGTCCATTCTTATCGAGCGCGCCGACGACCGCGCCGCCGGCCCCGCCGATGAGAGCGCCTTCACCCACGCCGACGCCTGGCACCACTGCGCCGACGACTGCGCCGCCAGCCGCGCCGATCGCGCCGCCCTTTAAGATGTCATGCCCATCTCCCGCGATGGCGGGAGTGGAGGCCAGCAGTGCGCCGGCACAAGCTGCGGCAAACGCCGCGATTGATTTGTGAGGCATGAGTTCCTCCGGCTCGATTGCCGCTGACTAAACGCAGGGCCGGGGCAAATCGTTCCGGGTCATGATCAAAGCGGGAAACAGCGCCGAAAAGAAGGCGCAGCAGCTGGGTCAGATCCAGCCTTCCAGGACCTGATCGGGCGGCCGATGCCCGTCGGACCATGCCTTGATGTTCGCGATGACCTTGTCGCCCATCGCGATGCGCCCTTCGAAGGTTGCCGACACCATATGCGGCAGCAACACCACGTTGGGCATCGCCAGAAGGCGCGCATCGACCGCCGGTTCATGTTCAAACACGTCGAGGCCCGCACCCGATATGCGTCTTTCCTCAAGCGCGGCGATCAACGCCGGCTCATCGACAATCTCGCCGCGCGCCGTGTTGATCAGATAGGTATGGCGCTGCATCAGCCGGAGCCGGTTGGCGTTGATCAAATGATGCGTTTCGGGCGTGTGCGGGCAGTGGATCGAAATGATATCGACGCGGCCCAGCATCGCATCGAGCGTGGGCCACCATGTCGCTTCCAGCTGGCCTTCGATCGCTTCGGGCAGGCGCTTCCGGTTGTGGTAGTGGATGGCAAGCCCGAACGCGCGGGCCCGTGCCGCCACGGCCTGCCCGATCCTTCCCATGCCGATGATACCGAGTCTTTTGCCGGTGATGCGGTGACCGAGCATGTGGCACGGGCTCCAACCATGCCAATTGCCGTCCAGAACCATGCGGACGCCCTCGGCGAGCCGGCGGGGCACCGCAAGGATCAACGCCATGGTCATGTCGGCGGTGTCGTCCGTCAGCACGCCCGGCGTGTTGGTGACAACGATGTCGCGGGCGCGCGCGGCCTTCAGGTCCAGGTGATCGACGCCATTGCCGAAGTTCGCGATCAGCCTGAGGCGTTCGCCCGCTTTGCCGATCAATGCTTCGTCGATCTCATCGGTCAGCGTCGGAACGAGCACATCGGCCCTGCCCACGGCGTCCTCCAGGCGGGCGCGGTCGAACGGCCGGTCGTCGAGATTGAGCTCAACATCGAAGAGTTCGGCCATCCGCGTTTCCACGGCTTCCGGCAGGCGGCGCGTTACGATCACCTTCGGGCGGCGGGGACGCTGCTTTTCGCTCATGAGACGCGCTATCCGGCCTTGGCGGTCATGCGTCAAGCGCTCGCGTGTTTTTCCCCTTCGGCGCGGCTTGCGGCGTGACGCCAGTTGCGACATGGATAAGGGCAGGATTGAGGGCACGGACCACCCTGGGAGAAACGAATGAGTCAGCTAATGCCGGCGCTACTGCTTTCGTTCGCATCCATTTTCGGAAACACGGGGGCTGGCGATACCGCATCCCAGCCGCGCGACGCGGTGGAAGGGCTGTCGGGCCTCGCCATCCCCCGCTACGTCTCGCTGTCGTCGGGCCAGGCCAATCTGCGCACGGGGCCTGGCGATCGCTATCCGGTCACCTGGGTCTTTCAGCGCAGGGGATTACCGCTGAAGGTCGTCAAGGAATATGGCATTTGGCGAGAGGTGGAAGATCCCGATGGCGACCATGGCTGGCTGCATCGGTCGATGATTTCCGGCCAGCGCACCGCCATGGTGCGAAACGGCACCCAGGCGCTTCGCGCGCGGCCCGAAGACAGTGCGCGGATATTGTGGCGGGTCGAACCGGGCGTCACCGGCACGATCACCGACTGCGCGAACAACTGGTGCCGCTTATCGGTCGACAGTCGCAGCGGTTACATCCGCTATGAAGCGATCTGGGGCGTGCAGGCCGGCGAAACCTTCGAATAACCCGTCACGCCAGGACAATTTCGGCGTCGCTCGCCCGGCTTAAAAAGTCGACGAGGCCCGACGGTTCGATCCTGGGATCGATTTCGCTGGCGGACAGGCCGGTGAGCGCAAGCCCGGTCTGGCAAGCGGTCATCGCGACGCCCAACTCGGCGGCCGCGTCGATCAATTCGCGCACCGTTGGCGCTCCAGCGGCGGCGAAAGACACGTCTTCGCCCCACGCCATGGCAGGAGCCGCCACGCGTGCGGCCTCCGCGTGAAAATAGAGCGCGACCGTGCGGCCCAGCGCCGCGCTCGCCGCCGCGAGTGAAAGGGCGGCGTGGAGCCGGTCATGCGCCGCGCCACTGATGATGATGGCAAGCGGCCGCCGGTTCATGCGTCTGGTTCCACGCCGCCGCACGCCAAACACGCGGGGTCCTTCGGCAGCGACAGCGTCCGCACCCGCATCGACAGCGCATCGAACAAAGTGAGCGTCCCCGCCGCGTCCTCGCCAAAGCGCACGAGTTCGCGAATTGCCTCAAGCGCCGCCCAACTACCGATCACGCCCGTCAACGCGCCCAGCACGCCCTGATCGGCGCAGCTCGCCTCGTCGCGGGCCGGATCGCTGCCGACGAAGCAGCGATAGCAGGGTTTGTCCGCCTCCCAGCCGCGATAGGTCGATAATTGCCCTTCAAATTGACCGACCGCCGCCGACACCAGCGGAACATGAAGCGCAAGCGCCGCATCGGCCACCGCCAGCCGCGTCGCGAAATTGTCGCAGCCATCAACGATGACGTCGTGGCCGATCAGCAGCGCCTCGGCATTATCCGCGACGATCCGCGCCTCGACCGGCATCACCTCGACGTCCGGGGTGAGCCGCGCCACCGCACGCGCCGCCGCATCAACCTTCACATGACCGACATCGGCCGTGCCGAACAGCACCTGGCGCTGAAGATTGGACAGCGCCACCGCGTCGTCATCGATGATCGTCAGATGGCCGACGCCTGCCGCCGCGAGATACTGGATGGCGGGCGATCCGATCCCGCCCGCGCCGATCACCGCCACCCGCGCGCCAAGCAGCCTCATTTGTCCCGCGCCGCCGATTTCCTTCAGGATGATGTGGCGGGCGTACCGGTCGAGCTGCTCGTCGCTCAGATTCACCGGGCCAGCGCCTCCCGCCCGGTCGATCCGAAACCGCCCGCTCCGCGCGCGGTTTCATCGAGCTCCGCCACTTCGGCAAAACGGGCCTGCTGAACGGCGGCGGGCACAAGCTGCGCGATCCGCTCGCCGCGTGTCACCTGAAAGGGCTCGTCGCCCAGATTGGCGAGGATCACCTTCACCTCGCCGCGATAATCCGCGTCGATCGTGCCCGGCGTGTTGAGGCAGGTGATGCCATGCTTAAGCGCCAGTCCGGAGCGGGGCCGGACCTGCACCTCGAACCCCATGGGGATGGCGATGGCAAAGCCGGTGGCGACCGCATGGCGGGCGCCCGGCGCCAGCGTCACATCTTCGGCCGCGACCACGTCCATCCCGGCGGCATGGGCCGTGGCATAGGCGGGCAATGGCAGGCCGTCGCCATGAGCCAGGCGCTTCAGGCGGATCTCGATTTCAGATGGCAACTTCAAACTCCCAGGGCTTCGGCAATTCTCTCGGCAAGGCGGCGGGCGACTTCGTCCTTGGGCAGTCGCTCCCAGCTTTCGACGCCCGCGCTCGTCACCAGATGGACGCTGTTGTCGCTGCCTCCCATGACGTCGCCCGAAACATCATTGGCGACGATCCAGTCGCAGCCCTTTCTCTCACGCTTGCCGGTGGCATTGGCGATCACGTCATTGGTTTCAGCGGCAAAGCCGACCACCAGCCTGGGCCTTTTCGCCCCCGCCGTGGAGACAGCCGCCAATATGTCCGGATTTTCAGCAAGCGCCAGCGGAGGCGGCACGCCATCTGCACGCTTCTTGATCTTGCTTGCGCTCGGTTCGGCCCGCCAGTCGGCAACGGCCGCCACCATCACCGCCGCATCGGCGGGAAGCGCCTCGTCGACCGCCGCCGCCATCTCGCGCGCGGTTTCGACATCGATGCGACGGACTCCGGCAGGTGTCGGCTGTGCGACAGGGCCCGCCACCAGCGTCACCTCTGCGCCCAGCGCCGCCAGCGCGCCCGCGATCGCAAAGCCCTGTTTGCCCGACGAGCGATTGGCGATGTAGCGCACCGGATCGATCGGCTCATGCGTCGGACCGGCGGTAACGACGATGCGTTTTCCCGCCAGACGTCCCGGCGCGGAAAGCCGGGTGCGGATTTCTTCCAGCACCGCCGCCGGCTCGGGCAATCGTCCGGGACCGAACTCGCCGCAGGCCATCGGCCCTTCATCGGGCGCCATCACCGCCACCCCGTCGGCAAGAAGCCGTGCGACATTGCGCTGGGTAGCGGCATGCAGCCACATACGCACATTCATTGCGGGAACAGCCAGCACCGGCTTGTCCGTTGCCAGCAGCAACGTCGTCGCCAGATCGTCGGCGATGCCCGCCGCCATCTTGGCGAGAAGATCGGCCGTCGCCGGGCACACGACCAACAGATCGGCCTCGCGACTGAGCTGGATATGCCCCATCTCGGCCTCGTTCTTCAGATCCCACAGGCTGGTGTGGACGGGCTGCTCCGACAATGCCGCGAGTGTCATCGGCGTCACGAACTGTGCACCGCCTCCGGTCAGCACGCAGCGAACCGACGCTCCTTCCTTGCGGATCAGGCGAACAAGTTCGCACGCCTTGTAGGCCGCGATCCCGCCGCCGACGATCAGGAGAATGCGCTTCCCGTTCATGCCCCTATCCTAAAAGCGCCATCGCCGCTGCGCCAGCGGCAATACCGAGGGCCGCCGTCAGGACATACCATTGCACCTTTCCCACGCGCACCACCTGGATGTTGGGCAGCGGCGGCGGCGGCGGAGCGGCACCTTCGGGCGGGAACTGCCGCGCGATCCGCCGCACGAGATCGGGCAGGTCGGCAAGCGTCCGGAAATCGCGGATCATGCGGTCGGCGATCCATGCCTCCGGGCCCAGTTCGTCGCGCAGCCATTCGCGGACGAAGGGCTCTGCCGTTTCCCACATGTTGATGTCGGGATCGAGTGCGGTCGCCACGCCTTCCACCATCACCATCGTCTTTTGCAGCAACAGCAGGTGCGGCTGGGTCGGCATGTCGAAATCGCGGGTGATGGCGAACAGGCCGTCCAGCATCTGGCCGACCGAGATGTCCTTGACCGGCAGGCCGCGCATCGGCTCGCCCACCGCGCGCAGGGCCGTGGCGAATTCGGCAAGATTGTGGTGCGGCGGCACATAGCCCGCCTCGAAATGGATTTCGGCCACGCGCGCGTAGTTGCCGGTGATGAGGCCATACAGAATTTCGGCCAGCCACAGCCGCGCGCGCCGGTCGATCCGTCCCATGATGCCGAAATCGACCGCCGCCAGCCGCCCGTCGGGCAATGCGAAGAGATTGCCCTGGTGCAGATCGGCGTGAAAAAAACCATCGACGATCGCCTGTCTCAGAAAGGCGCGGACCAGGCGGGCGGCCAGTTCCTTCAGGTCATGTCCGGCAACCACCAGCGCATCGCGGTCGGTCAGCTTGATGCCGTCGATCCATTCCAACGTCATGACCCGCCGCGCGGTGCGGCTCCAGTCGATCGCGGGGACGATGAAACCCAGTTCAGCCAGGAGGATTTCCGACAGCTCGGAAGCGGACGCCGCCTCGCGCCTGAGGTCCAGTTCGCGCGCCGTCCACTGCTTGAAGGTGGCGATGACGAGCCGGGGCCGCAGTCGCGCGGCTTCGCCGCCCATCGCCTCCACCTGCGCGGCCGCCCACTCATAGGTCTCCATCGCGCGGGCAAATTCATCCTCGATGCCCGCCCGCAGCACCTTCACCGCCACCGGCAGCCCATCGATCGTGACCGCCCTGTGCACCTGCGCGATCGAAGCCGATCCGACGGGTTCGGGTCGATCGACGCGAACACCCGGTTAACGGGTTTTTCCAGCGCCTGCTCGATCGCGGCGGTCACCGCTTCGAACGGCATTGGCGGCAGCGCATCCTGCAGCCGGCGCAGGTCCCTGGCCGCCTCGTCGCCCACCAGGTCGGGCCGGGTGGCCAGCGCCTGGCCCAGCTTGATCGCGGCCGGACCGATCGCCTGGAACGCGTCGGCATAGGCGGGCTTTGCCGGAACCCATGCGCCGAACCGCGCGACCCTGCACAGCAGGCGAACGCGCGGCGGCGTCATCGGATCGCGCTCGATCCCTTTCAGCGCGCCGTGACGCGCCAGAATCCGCCCCCAGCGGATCAGCCGCCACAGATGGGTTATCGAGGTGCTCAAATCTTCCAGCCGCTGTGAATGGCGACCAACCCGCCCAGGATCGGCTCTGCGTTGACGCGATGGAAACCAGCGTCGGCAATCATTGCCTTGAAGGTCGGCATGTCGGGAAAACGCCGGATCGATTCGATCAGATAGCGGTAGCTGTCGGCGTCTTTCGCCACCAATTCGCCGATTTTCGGCACGATATGGTGCGAATAGGCGTCATAGGCCCTTCCGAAGCCCGGCCATTCGGTCGTCGAGAATTCAAGGCAATAGAAGCGGCCGCCCCGCTTCAACACCCGATGCGCCTGCCTCAGCGCGGCGGGTATGTCGGTGACATTCCTGATTCCGAACGCGATGGTATAGGCGTCGAACTGCCGGTCGGCGAAACTCAACGTCTCGGCATTTTCCTCGGCCCAGACGAGCCCGTCGATCCGCCGTTCGTCGGCCCGCTTCATGCCGACCTCGAGCATTGCCGGGTTGATGTCGGCGACCGTCACTCGCGCGCCCCTGGCCGCCATGCGAAAGGCGATGTCGCCGGTGCCGCCCGCCATGTCGAGAATCGCCTCGCGGTCGCGCGGTTTCACGCGGCGGACGAAATGATCTTTCCACAGGCGGTGGAGGCCGCCCGACATCAGATCATTCATCAGATCGTAACGCGATGCCACGTTCCTGAAGACGGCGCCAACCCGGCGGGTCTTTTCTTCAGGACTGACCTGTTCGTAACCGAAGGATACCTGTTCCATGGCCTTGCCTCTAGCAAGGGTTGAGCGACGGGGAAACGTGCCATATTGCAATATCGCAAATGCCCGAGCTTCCCGAAGTCGAAACCACCGTCCGCGGCCTGCGCCCCGCCTTGCAGGGCTATATGCTGACGCGGGTAGAGCCGCGCCGGGCCGACCTGCGCCGGGCGATCCCTGCAGATCTTCGACAGCGGATGACCGGCGCATGCGTGACCGGCCTTGGTCGCCGGGCGAAATACGGGCTGATCGAGACCGACAGGGGCGACACGCTTGTCTTTCACCTCGGCATGTCGGGACGCTGGCGAATCGCGCCCGAAACGATCGGAGCCCACGATCATCTGCTGATCGAAACCGATGCGGGCCTGCTGCTGTCGCTCAACGACCCGCGCCGGTTCGGATCGCTCGATCTGGTTCCGACCGCCGCACTGGATACCCTCCCCGCCTTTGCCAGAATGGGTCCGGAACCGCTCGGTCCCGGCTTCACGGCGCCGCATCTGGCGCGAGCGTTCAAAGGGCGGGTAGCCTCCGTCAAGGCGCTACTGCTCGATCAGCGAATCGTCGCGGGCCTGGGCAACATCTATGTGTGCGAGGCGCTGCACATGTCGGGCATTCGTCCGGATCGCGCGGCCGGGCGAATCGGCATGGCGCGGCTGGAGCGGCTGGTCGATGCGATTCGGCTGGTGCTCGACGCCGCCATCCTCGCCGGCGGCTCGTCGCTTCGGGACTATGCCCGGCCGGATGGCGAACTCGGTTATTTCAGCAAGGAATGGCGCGTCTATGGGCGGGAGGGCGGTGCATGCGCATGCGGCGCGACCGTCAGGCGTACGGTCGATGGCGGCCGTTCCACCTTCTGGTGCGGCCAATGCCAGCGGTGATCGCCCCCACAATCGCCGCAACATGGGGAAAACATCGCGAACCGGTTGACCCGAAGCCCCGCCACGGGTAGGGAGCGCGCTTTCCCGGCACGGGGCAACCTGTGGCCGCAACGTTTTTTGCGACCGCCATGATGGCGGACAGGCACAGAAAGATCGAGGGTTTTCCGATGGCGAATACGCCCCAGGCCAAGAAGCGCATCCGCCGGAACGACCGGCGCGCCGACGTCAACAAGTCGCGCGTCAGCCGCATCCGGACCTTTGTGAAAAAGGTCGAGTTGGCGATCACCGCCGGCACCAAGGACGAAGCCGCCGCAGCCCTTCAGGCGGCCCAGCCGGAGCTTATGCGCGGCGTGTCGAAGGGCGTGCTTCACAAGAACACCGTCGCCAGGAAAATTTCGCGCCTCACAAAGGCGGTGCGTGCGCTGGCTTGATGAGCTGTTTCAGAACGGGCCAGGTGCCCTGTTCTGACCTAGTAACGAGTTAGCGCTGTCACAAAGCTGACACACGCATTTCACGCGATTCGCGCAAGGGGCCACAAATGGCCCCTTTTATTTTCAATGACTTATACTATTCGGACCTGAATCGCGGCGTTCCGTGTCAATCGATTTATTTCAGGAACATGACGCGCGAATCCCTTGATCAGGGGTCCCGACGCTGTCTACATTGAACCCCTGCCCGTTCCTGGATCGGGTGGCGGAGTACCGCAGTCCAAATTGTCATCCACATGTCGCAGTCGCTGTAGTGATTGCGAGGATATAGAGATTTGCCCTGAAGAATGGTGAGAAGTCTCGAATAGATTCTCGAATGCTCTTCAGGGGTCGGCGTGCGTTGATTGGTCTATATATAATAGGGGGGTGGATCGGATGCGGCCTGATTTGGCGCTCGATCAAAACAAGTCTGATCCTCAACGCACCACAGAGGCAATTTATAGTTCCGATGGTGGCGCGATGAAGGAAGGCGATGCTCGTGCACCATGGGCACGGCTGCGTGCACGCCTCCGGGACGAATTCGGTGCGCGCACCTTCGACAGCTGGCTCAGCCCGATCGAGTATGACGGTTTTGATTCAGACCGCCAATTGCTGCGCCTGTCGCTGCCGACCCGCTTCATGGCGGACTGGGTTCGCAACCATTTTCATGATCGCCTGCGTGCGACGTGCACCAGCGAATTTCCCCGGCTCGCCAATGTCGAGCTTGTCGTCGCCGCGCGGTTGCGGAGCGTGCCCGCGGGAACCGAGGTGTCCGAATCGACGCCCCCCACGGCGTCCGCTCCCGCAATCGGCGCGGCCGATGCCATCGGCGGGCCGATCGAAAACCGTTACAGCTTCGACAATTACATCGTCGGCAAGTCGAACGAGCTGGCCTACAATGCTGCCCGCACCTTGTCGGAAGGTGGCAAGGTCGGGTTCAATCCGCTATTCCTCCATGGTCAGACCGGGCTCGGCAAAACCCATCTGATGCATGCCATCGCGAATCGGGTACGCGCCCGCGATCCGCGGGCCAACGTCGCCTATCTTTCCGCCGAGAAGTTCATGGTCGAGTTCCTCGCCGCGCTGCGCGCAAAGGATACCATCAGCTTCAAGCGGAGGCTCCGGTCCGCAGACGTGCTGATGATCGACGATGTCCAGTTCATCGCCGGCAAGGATTCGACGCAGGAAGAGTTCTTCCACACGATGAACGAGATCATCAGCGCGGGGAAGCTGCTGGTGATTACCGCCGACCGCAGTCCTCAGAATCTGGAAGGGATTCAGGATCGCATCCTGTCGCGCCTGTCCTGGGGCCTGGTCGCCGACATCAATCCCGCCGACTACGAATTGCGTCTGAATATCCTGACCGCCAAGCTCGAATCGAACCCCGATGCGCGTGTCCCGCCGGATGTCATCGAATTCCTTGCCAAGCGGATCACCTCGAACATCCGCGAGTTGGAGGGCGCGCTGACCCGCGTCGTCGCCTATGCGACCCTCACCAACAAGCCCGTCGACCTCGATTTCGCGCGCGAGGTGCTGGCCGATGTGCTTCGCGCCAACGACCGCAAGATCACCATCGACGAGATCCAGCGCCGGGTCGCCGAACATTACCGGATCAAACCCGCCGACATGGTTTCCGCGCGCCGCGCGCGTGAAGTCGCCCGGCCGCGTCAGGTCGCCATGTATCTGGCCAAGCGTCTGACGCCGCGTTCGCTGCCCGAAATCGGCCGGCGTTTCGGTGGGCGCGATCACACGACCGTCATGCATGCGGTCAAGCGGATCGAGGAATTGCGGATCGAGGATACTGAACTCGACGCCGATATCGCCCTGCTTTCGCGCCAGCTGGAGGGCTGATCCCGCCTCCAGCGCCCCTGCTCCGGCATGATCCTCGCCGGCTGTCGGACCGGCACGGGGCGGCGACGAAGGTCGCGCCACCTGACGCCTCTTTCCTCCCGTCTCTTCTGCGCTTATTTCAGCATCATGCCGGAACCCCAGAGCCTCGCGCCCAGCCTCGAAGACATCGAAGCGCTTACCCGCGAAGCGATCGCGCACCTGCCAGACCAGTTTCGGGTGCATCTGGAAGACGTGCTGCTGCGCATCGAGGATTTCCCCGACGCCGAGGTCACCGCCGAAATGGGACTGCAATCGCCGTTCGACATCCTCGGCCTCTATAGCGGGCGGCCGGTGGGCGACAAATCTGTCGATCTGTCGGGCACGCTCCCCGATATGATCCGCCTCTACCGGCGCCCCATCCTCGACGAATGGGTCGAAAGTGGCGAAAGCCTGGAAGCGCTCGTGACCCATGTTCTGGTGCACGAGGTGGGGCACCATTTCGGCCTTTCGGACGAAGCCATGCACGCTATCGAGGCGGCCGCCTTGGATTGAGGCGGAGAACCGACGAATCGCGACAAAGTCGCCTGGGCGGGCCGTGCCTTATTCGTCCCTGAAGTTGAGCTCGATCAGGATTCCATTGGGTTCGTGCACGAACAGTTGGTGCAGTTTGACCTCGGGAACGTGACTTTCCACGAACGCCAGCTTGAGCCTCCGGAGCCGCTCGCGCATCTCGTCATAGGCTGAACAGCTCAGCGCGACGTGATGGATCGCCCCGCCCCCGCGCGAAGGCACATAGGGATTTTCCGCGTCGCCGGGATAGGCAATATCGATGTGGCCGACATGCACGATCGCGAGGCCATTGCCGTCGAGCACCCAGCCCGCATGATCAATCCCCGAGCAGCCTGGCGGCGCAACGACGGTCAACCCCAGCGCATCCCGGAAGAAGCCGAGCGTGGCCGCGACATCCGCCGTCCTCACATTGACGTGATCGATCCCGAGCACCGGCATTGGACGCTCCGCTATTTTGACGACCATATCATTCAAGTCAGGCCGCAGCCAATGCAGACGCCACCCAGGCCGGCACCAGTTCGCTTGCACTGCCGGTCCGGCTTTCGTGGAAATACACGCTCCCCGCGGACGGCTCCAGGTTCAGTTCCAGCGTCCGCGCGCCGTGATAGCGGGCCGTCTGGACATAGCCCGCCGCCGGATAGACCGCGCCCGACGTGCCGATCGAAACGAACAGATCGGCCTTCGCCACCGCGCGTTCGATTCGGTCCATGTGGTACGGCATCTCGCCAAACCAGACGATGTCCGGCCGCAGCCTTCCCATCACGCCGCATTGCCGGCAGACGGGACCATGGATCATCGGCCCTTCCCACCGCATGCGTTGATCGCAACCGAGGCACAGCGCGCTTCGCAGCTCGCCGTGCATGTGGACGAGCCGCGTCGAACCCGCGCGATCGTGCAGGTCGTCGACATTTTGCGTCACCAGCAAAAGGTCGCCCGCCCACTCCCGATCCAGCCGCGCCAGCGCCCCGTGCGCTGCGTTGGGTTCGACCTTGGCCAGCGCCGCCCGGCGCGCGTCATAGAAGCCCTGGACGAGGTCGGGATCGTGCGCGAAGGCTTCCGGCGTGCACACGTCCTCCACCCGATGACCTTCCCACAGGCCATCGGGTCCGCGAAAGGTTGCAAGTCCCGACTCGGCTGAAATACCGGCTCCGGTTAGAATCACGATATTGCGTATAATGCTCATCGGCGTCATCAAGCACTGCATGGGACGAAGGGGCAAGCTATGACGCGTATTGGATTGATCGGGGCAGGCGGGCGGATGGGCCGCGCTATTGCGGGCGTCGTCGCGGAGACGAAGGGCGCCGAGATCGCAGGCGGGGTCGACCGGCCGGGCATGTCCGGCAAGATCGAACCGGGCCTCGCGCTCATTGCCGACGCCGCGGTGCTGGCGGGGCAATGCGATGTGCTGGTCGATTTCTCCTCGCCCGAGGCATTGCCTGAAAACCTGGCGGCGGCACGCGCGGCGGGAACCCCCATCGTCATCGGCACCACCGGCCTTCGGACGGAACATCATGCGCTGATCGACCTGATCGCCGCCGACGTCGCCGTGCTCCAGGCCGCAAATACCTCGCTTGGCGTCAATCTGATCGCGCATCTGGTGCGCGAGACGGCGGCCCGGCTTGGTCCGGATTGGGACATTGAGGTGCTGGAGATGCACCACCGGCACAAGGTGGACGCGCCATCGGGCACGGGCCTGTTCCTGGGACAGGCGGCAGCGGCCGGGCGCGGGGTCGATCTGCCACTGGTCTCCGACACGGTCCGCGACGGCATCATAGGCCCGCGCAAGGAAGGCCACATCGGTTTCGCGGTGATGCGCGGCGGCTCGGTCGCGGGCGATCACCAGGTCATTTTCGCCGGCGAGGGTGAACGCATCGAGATCGGCCATCGCGCGGAAAGCCGCGAAATCTTCGCCCGCGGCGCGGTCAAGGCCGCGCTGTGGCTCGCGGGCAAGCCGGAGGGCCGCTACTCCATGGCCGATGTTCTCGGCCTGCCCGGCTGATGAAGAAGGCCGAAGTCGAGGAATTCTATCGCCGCCTCGCCAGTACCAATCCCGAGCCGACGACCGAGCTCGAATCGGTCAACGACTACACGCTCCTGATTGCGGTCGTGCTGTCGGCGCAGGCGACCGACATCGGGGTCAACAAGGCAACAAAGGCGCTGTTCGAACGGGTCCGGACGCCGCAGGCGATGCTCGATCTCGGCGAGGAAGGGCTGAAACGGCACATCAAGACGATCGGCCTGTTCAATGCGAAGGCGAAGAACGTCATCGCCCTTTCGCGCATCCTGGTCGAAGACTATGGCGGAGAGGTGCCGCGCAGCCGCGAGGCGCTGGAAACCCTGCCGGGCGTCGGCCGCAAAACCGCCAATGTCGTCATGAATGTCGCATTCGGCGAGGAAACCATCGCCGTCGACACCCACATCTTCCGCATCGGCAACCGCACCAGCCTTGCACCGGGCAAGACCCCGCGCGAGGTTGAGGACAGGCTGGAGCAGGTGACGCCCAAGGCCTATCGACGCCATGCGCATCACTGGCTGATCCTGCATGGCCGTTATATCTGCAAGGCGCGGCGGCCCGAATGCTGGCGATGCATCGTTGCCGATCTGTGCTCTTTCAAACCTAAAACGCCGGCGCCGGCATCCGCCTGAACATCTAATTCATCAAAGGTTCAGTCCGGCCTTGGCACTATCGCGGCATAAGTTGTGTGTTGCGTTGCGTACCTATTTTCAAAACCGGCGATTTGCAGGTGATGGAGACCAAGCCATGAAACCGGCCATTCTCCTTCCGTTGCTTGCCGTGGCGGCTGTTGCCGTGCCGGCCGGCAATCAGGCCCTGGCGAAGCAGGATGTCCCTGCCGCGACTCCCATCGGGCCCGCCCAGAACTGCGTTCGGCTGACCGACATCCGGGAATCGCGGGTGCACGGCGATCAGGTGATCGATTTTCATCTGATCGGCGGCAAGGTCCTGCGGAATACGCTGCCGCATAGATGCCCGCAGCTGGGGTTCGAACGCTCGTTCAGCTATGAAACCTCGCTGAGCAAACTGTGCAACGTGGATATCATCCACGTCATCGTTGCGGGCGCCGGACCGCATCGCGGCGCCTCGTGCGGGCTGGGCATGTTTCAACCGGTAGAGCTTGAAAAGAAATAGGGACGGCGACAGTCCCCATATTCTTGATGCTTTACGACTGGCGCAGGCGTGTGCGCTTTGCTAAGCGCGTGCCCTGCAAGTCGGCTCCACTGTCGATCACGCACCCGTAGCTCAGCTGGATAGAGCGCTGCCCTCCGAAGGCAGAGGCCACAAGTTCGAAATCTTGTCGGGTGCGCCATTATTTCAATGACTTAGTAGATCACTGGCAACGCCGTACGGAAAGTGTGCGGAAAAACATTGTCGGACGGCGTGAGACGGATAAATCCCCCACCTTCCCAACTCAACGCTGTAGTGGAATATGCGCCTTCGGCCCCGCCTTGGTCGATCTGATTTTGTTCGCAGCGGGATTCGAACCCACGATACTCTCTGTGTCCATAGCTGCCCGATGCGGTCCGTATGCGTCCTCCGGATCAACGTCGCTGCCGCGCATTCTACCACGCGGGAACCCCCATGGAATCGAACTATCGACGTGGGTTGTATTACTGTCTTCGTGTCAAATGGCGGCAGTCTGAAAGGTGTCAAAACCCGGCGCCCAAGGGGCGCGGCCGACTAGTAAGGCCTTTTTGCTCGTGAAAGATCGGAGAGACTAGGTCGCGCCGCTATCACAACGCCGCCCTAGCGGAAATGGCGGCCAAACCGCCCCGATCGATCCGGATTCCGGTCAGCAGGCTGTCGCCAATCCGCTGTGCCGCTTCGCGAAATCGCTCCGCAACCGTCGCGCTGGGCGCAATTCGGGCAAGAGCCTGGTCCCAGAGCGACCGCCAGCGCACGAAATGTGCCTCATCAAGTCCGTCGATCGCGATATGCTTGCGCATCGGGTTACCGCTGAACCGCCCGGATTCGAGCATGACTGAGGCCCAGAAATCCTTCATGCGCGCGAGATGGCGCGGCCAGTCGGCGATCCGTTCGTCGAAGATCGGGCCGAGCATGTCGTCCTCGCGGACCGTGGCGTAGAAGCTTTCCACGAGCAGCGAGATGAAGGCATCGTCAATGCCGCATGCGAGCGCATCCGCCATCTTGCGCGCTCGCGCCTGCTCGGCATAGTTCGACGTCATAGCTGTCTCGGCTAGATTGGGGTGTTTTTCACTGATCGTCGGCCCATAAAGGCGCCGGCCGAATTCCTAACGGCATTCCGTGCAGCCTTGGTGGCTACCGGAAAACCGTGTCTTCATTATCGTCGCGAATGCAGCCTGTGCCGGATCAGTGCCGTTCCGCGAGGCGGAGATAACTTGAGTCCATTGCTCGTCATTCGCGCGATTGACGAACTCGGCGATCGCGGCGCGCGCAAGCTTGGCCGGTTTGACGCCGCTGTCCGATGATTCTTCGAGAAGGTATCGGAATACCTCCGGATCGGCCGCCGCGAGCCAGGGCAGTAACCGCTCGGCCGCGGCCCCGTCCCCGATAAAGTCGCCGAGGCAGCCCGATCCGTCGCGCACACTGCCTTCCTCGTCCAGTGTAGCGACGACGCCTTTCCCCTGCGTATCTTCGGCGAGCGCAACGACATAGCGTGCCGCAGCGACACTCCAGGCACGGCTTTCGAGGTGAAGGCGGATCCGCTCGACGGCCATCTCGAATGGCAGGTCGCGACTCTCGGTCAGGCGCTCAAGCTTGAGAAGGTGCCAGCCGAAACGCGAGCGGACCGGCTCGGCGGCGACCTCTCCCGGCGCGAGGGCAAGCAGTGCATCTTCCACCTCAGCGACCAGATCGCCGCGCTGTAATTGGCCAAGCGAGCCACCCGTCGCGGCAGATGGACAATCGGAATGATCGCGCGCCAGCTCGGCAAACGTGCAAAGCCCTTCGGCCAGGATGCGCGACAGACGGTCCGCCGTCGCATAAGCGAGTGCGGCATCGGCGTCGGCGTCCGAGCGTGGCTCAATCAGAATATGGGCCGCCTCATAGAGCGCGGGGCTACGGAATTTGGCGCGCTGTCCATCATAGACCCGGCGGCATTCAGCATCGGTCGGCGGCGTGACTTCGATTTCTGTCTCGAGCACAGCCCGCACCAGCGCAGCCTCGATTGTTTCCTCACGACCGTCTTCGTCGAGCTCGGGCTCGGCCCCCAGACCAAGCTCGGCGGCACGGCGTAGCAGCAGCGCCTTGGTCGCCAGCGCGTGCCCGGCGGCCTTGCGCGACGCGGCGATCGAGGCGCCGGGGTGGTTCTGTGCTTCCTGGGCGATGAGGCTTTCCGGAATCTCGACGCCGTGGACAACAATCGCGTTCATCACATTGCTCCAGTCTCGGCACGCACCGAGCTCGCACCGGTCCGCACGGCCGCGGGGTAAATGGGGGCCGCCGCCAGCGGCCGCGGTGGTATCGTCCGCTTCGTGCGTACTACCTGCCATCCGCGGCGGCCGAGGTACCAGACCGGCGCCGAGAGCATGTGAACGAGGCGGGTGAACGGAAAGACGAGCAGGATCGTCAAGCCGAGCACGAGGTGCATCTTGAAGATCGGATGTACGTCGGCCACCAGGTCGGCGACGCCGGGTCGGAACGTGAATACGCCCTGTGCCCAAGTCATGAACTTCAGCATTTCGTGGCCGTCGAGATGCTGGGCGGATACCGGAATGGTGGCGAGGCCGAGGCTCAACTGGAGCATCAGCAGCGCCAGGATGGCAATGTCGCTGAAGCTCGAGGTTTTGCGGATGCGCGGGTCGAACAGGCGCCGGTGCAGCAGCAGCAACCCGCCCGCGAGGCATAACAGGCCGGCAACACCGCCCGCGCTCATCGCGAGGATCTGTTTGGCACCGTGGGGCACGCCGAGCGCGTCGAATATCCAGATCGGGGTCAGCAGGCCGACGAAATGACCGGCGAAAATGGTGAGCACGCCCAGGTGAAACATGACCGAGCCAGCGACGAGTTGCTTGCGCCGCAGCAGCTGGGACGAGCCCGAACGCCAGGTATATTGTTCCCGGTCGAACCGGATGACCGAGCCCACCACGAGCACCGTCAACGCGATATAGGGATAGACGCCGAACAGGATCTGATTGATGTCCATGATGGTTCTCCTCAGGCGGCCGCGCCGGCACCATGGCGCGCTGGTGTCTGCGGGATGGCCATCGCGCCGATCAGTGCGTCCGCCTTCGGGCATCCGACGTCCGCGGGCCCGAAGGTGACCGCGGTCTCGGCCCACAGCTTGTCCATCGCCTCGAGATCGCCCGGGTCGTCGTCCGGCTCCTGCATCAGTGCCGCAAGCGCGTCGGCGTCGGCCGGGTCTGCCGCCAGCGCGCTCAGTGCGCCGAAGATCGCCCGATAGGGACTGTCGCGCTTGTGCAGGCGCTGACCGAGCGCGGCGAGCACGTGCGAGGCCTCGCCAAGCAACGACGCCGCCTCGGCATCGGGCAGGGTCGAGAGGAATTCGAGGAACACCGGCAGGTGATCGGGCAGCTCGTTTGCCGAGAGTTCGAGACCGCGGCTACGGTAAAGTTCGAGCAGCGCGACCATCGCCGGCCCGCGCTCGCGGCTTTCGCCGTGCACATGTTCGTAGAGGTTGAGCGATAGCGAGCGGGTTCGGTCGAATAGCCAGACATAGCGTTCCTCGACGTCGAAGATGTCGTCCGCCGCGAGATCGGCCGCGAGCCGCGCGAGAGCGCGGCGGATCGGGACGGGGACCAGCGCCTCGGCCTCGATCGCCTCGATCGCGACGGGCGCAAGCGCCTGCACTTCGGCGGTAGGATAGCGTAGCAGCAGCGCGAGCGCGCGATAGGTGACCGCCATCGTCAGAGCTCCATCGGGGTTTTGGCGTGGACCAGCTTGCCAGGTCGCTTGTTGGGTCCGAACATGCCGACCTTGCTGTTGCCGTCCGAGCAACCATTGCCGAAGGTGAAGCCACAGGCGCCGCGCAGGCCATAGGCGTCCTCGGCGTTCTCGCGGTGCGTCGTCGGGATGACGAAGCGATCCTCGTAATTGGCGATCGCCATATAGCGGTACATGTCCTCGATCTGCGCCGCGGTCAGTCCGACGCGTTCGGCAATTGGATGATCGATCCGGCCATCGACGGTCTTGGCGCGCATGAAGCTGCGCATCGCCAGCATCCGCTCGAGCGCGAGCACCACCGGCGGCTCGTTGCCCGCAGTCAGCAGATTGGCGAGATACCGGACGGGAATCCGCAGCGACTTGACGTCGGGCATGTCGCCATCGACTTCCAGCGCCCCGGACGCCGCCGCGTTCTGGATCGGCGACAGCGGCGGCACGTACCAGACCATCGGCAGGGTGCGATATTCCGGGTGGAGCGGGAAGGCGACCTTCCAGTCGATCGCCATCTTGTAGACCGGGCTGCGCCGCGCAGCCTCGAGCCACGCCTCGGGGACGCCGTCCGCCCGTGCCTGCGCGATCACCGCCGGATCGAAAGGGTCGAGGAAGACGTCGAGCTGAGCCTGGTAGAGGTCCTTCTCGTCGGGAGTCGAGGCGGCAGCCTCGATCCGGTCGGCGTCATAGAGCAGCACGCCGAGATAGCGGATGCGCCCGACGCAGGTTTCCGAGCAGACCGTCGGCTGGCCGACTTCAATGCGCGGGAAGCAGAAGGTGCATTTCTCCGACTTTCCGGAGCTCCAATTGTAATAGATCTTCTTGTACGGGCAGGCCGACACGCACATCCGCCAGCCGCGGCACTTGTCCTGGTCGATCAGGACGATGCCGTCTTCCTCGCGTTTGTAGATCGCCCCCGACGGACAGGCGGCGACGCAGGTCGGATTAAGGCAATGCTCGCACAGCCTCGGGAGATACATCATGAAGGTGTTTTCGAACTGGCCGTAAATCTCCTTCTCGATCCCTTCGAAGTTCGAATCGTCTGAGCGCTTGGCGAATTCGCCACCGAGAATTTCTTCCCAGTTCGGCCCGCGCTCGATCTTCTCCATCCGCTGGCCGGTGACCTTCGAGCGCGACCGCGCGGTCGGGAAATTCTTCACTTCGGGCGAGGTCTGGAGAATGCCGTAGTCGAAATCGAACGGCTCGTAATAATCGTCGAGCTCGGGGAGATCGGGGTTGGCGAAGATTTTCGACAGGATCCGCCACTTGGCGCCCATCCTGGGCTCGATCTTGCCATTGGCCTTGCGGCGCCAGCCACCGTTCCAGCGCTTCTGATTCTCCCAGTCGCGCGGGAAGCCGACACCGGGCTTGGTCTCGACATTGTTGAACCAGGCGTATTCGACGCCTTCGCGATTGGTCCACACGTTCTTGCAGGTCACCGAGCAGGTGTGGCAGCCGATGCACTTGTCGAGGTTGAGCACCATGCCGATCTGGGCGCGGATCTTCATTTCGCGAACTCCTTGTCGGCATGGGCTTCTTCCAGCCAATCGACCGTCTTCATCTTGCGGATGATCACGAACTCATCGCGGTTCGAACCGACGGTGCCGTAATAATTGAAGCCGTAGGCGAGCTGGGCGTAGCCGCCGATCATGTGTGTGGGCTTGAGCACCGTGCGGGTGCAGGAATTGTGGATGCCCCCGCGCCGACCCGTGATCTCGGATCCCGGGGTGTTCACGATCTTTTCCTGGGCATGGTACATGAAGGTCGTGCCTTCGCGGATGCGCTGCGACACGACCGCGCGGGCGGTCAGCGCACCGTTGACGTTGAACACCTCGATCCAGTCGTTGTCGACGATCCCCGCCTTCCTCGCGTCGACCTCCGACAACCAGACCACCGGCCCGCCGCGGTTGAGCGTGAGCATCAAAAGGTTATCGCTGTAGGTCGAGTGGATGCCCCATTTCTGATGGGGGGTGATGAAATTGAGGACGATCTCGGTCTCGCCATTGGGCTTGCCGCCCTTGATGAAGGTGGTCTTGAGATCGATCGGCGGGCGATAGACGCACAGCGCCTCGCCGAACGCCCGCATCCACAGATGGTCCTGATAGAGCTGCTGGCGTCCGGTGAGCGTCCGCCACGGGATCAGTTCATGGACGTTGGTGTAGCCGGCGGTGTAGCAGACATGCTCGCTCTCGATCCCCGACCATGTGGGCGAGGTAATGATCTTGCGCGGCTGGGCAACGAGATCACGGAAGCGGATTTTCTCGTCTTCCTTCGGCAGCGCGAGATGCGCGTGCTCGCGCCCGGTCTGCTTCTCGAGCGCCTGCCACGCCTTGACCGCGACTTCACCATTGGTTTCGGGGGCGAGCATCAGGATCGTCTCGCAGGCGTCGATATCGGTATCGATTCTTGCCATTCCCTGCGTCTGGCCAGGCTCGAGCACTTCGCCGTTGAGTGCTTTCAGCAGGTCGACTTCATGCTCCGTCTTCCAGCCGATGCCCTTGCCGCCATTGCCGGTCTTGGCGAGCAGTGGCCCGAGCGCGGTGAAGCGCTTGTAGGTGTTGGGATAGTCGCGCTCGACCACGCTGATCTGCGGCATGGTCTTGCCGGGAATTGCCTCGCACTCGCCGAGCGACCAGTCGCGCACGTCGAACGGCTGCGCCAGTTCGGCGGCGCTGTCGTGCTGGATCGGGGTCAGGACGACGTCCTGCTCGACCCCCAGCACTTCCGGCGATACCTCGGAAAAGGCCTTGGCGATCGCCTTGAAGATCTCCCAGTCGGACTTGGCTTCCCAGGCCGGGTCCACCGCTGCGCCAAGCGGGTGGATGAAGGGATGCATGTCCGATGTATTGAGGTCGTTCTTCTCGTACCAGGTGGCGGTCGGCAGGACGATGTCAGAATAGACCGCGGTCGTCGACATGCGGAAATCGAGCGTGACCAGCAGGTCCAGTTTCCCCTCGGGCGCCTCGTCATGCCAGACGACGTCCTTGGGCTTCTGGCCGCCGGTCTCGCCGAGATCCTTGCCCTGCAGTCCGTGCGCCGCGCCAAGCAAATGCTTGAGGAAATATTCGTGGCCCTTGCCCGAGGAGCCGAGCAGGTTCGAGCGCCAGATGAACATGTTGCGCGGCCAGTTCGCGGGATCGTCCGGATCCATGCAGGACATCTTGACCGCACCGCTTTTCAGCCCGTCCAGCGCGTGCGTCTTGGGATCGACGCCCGCCGCGGCGGCCTCGCGCGCAAGGTCGAGCGGATTGCACTGCAGGGCGGGCGCGGACGGCAGCCATCCCATGCGTTCAGCCTTGGCGTTGAAGTCGATCATCGACCCATCCCACGCGCCCGTGGGCGCAGTGGGCGAGACGATCTCACTCATTGCGACGGTTTCGTAACGCCATTGATCGCTATGGGCGTAGAAATAGGAAGTCGCGTTCTGCTGCCGCGGCGGGCGGCTCCAGTCGGTGGCGAAGGCAAGCGGCGCCCAGCCGGTCTGCGGCCGCAATTTCTCCTGCCCGACATAATGCGACCAGCCGCCGCCCGACTGGCCGACACAGCCGCACATCACCAGCATATTGATGGCGGCGCGGTAATTCATGTCCATATGATACCAGTGGTTCATCGCCGCCCCGATGATCACCATCGACTTGCCATTGGTCTTCTCGGCATTGCCCGCAAAACCACGCGCCACCGCAATGATCTGCTCGCGCGGCACCGAGGTGATTGCCTCCGCCCAGGCCGGCGAATAGGGCTCCACATCGTCATAGGCCGCGGGCATGTGATCGCCGCCAAAGCCCTGATCGACGCCGTAATTGGCGAGGAACAGATCATAGACGCAAGCGACCAACGTCTCGCCCTCGGGCAGCATCATACGCTTGACCGGCACGTTGCGGACCAGCACGTCGGGATGATCAGTCATCGCGAAGCCGTTGGTCGCGGCGCCGCCGAAATAGGGAAAGCGGACGCCGACGATATCGTCATGGACGCCCTTCAGCCCGAGGCGGAGTGTCGTCTCGCGACCGCCCGACTCCTTTTCTTCCAAATTCCACTTGCCGTCCTCGCCCCAGCGAAAGCCGATCGATCCGTTCGGCACCACGACCGCGCCGGTCGTGTCGTCGAGCGCGACGGTTTTCCACTCGGGATTGTTGGTCTCACCAAGCGCGGCGTCGAACTCCGACGCGCGCAACAGCCGCTCCGGCACATAGGCGCCGTCCTGCTCGACGAGCCGCACGAGCATCGGCAGGTCGCTATATTTGCGCAGATAATCCCGAAAATAAGGGACTTCGCGATCGACATGGAATTCCTTGAGGATGACATGGCCGAAGGCGAGTCCAAGGGCAGCGTCGGTGCCCTGCTTGACCGCCAGCCACAGGTCCGAGAATTTGGACGCCTCTGAATAATCGGGACAGATGACCACCGACTTTGCGCCGCGATACCGCGCCTCCGTGTAGAAATGCGCATCGGGCGTTCGGGTCTGGGGGACGTTCGAGCCCCACAGGATCAGGAAGCTCGAATTGAACCAGTCGGCGCTTTCCGCGACGTCGGTCTGCTCGCCCCAGGTCTGGGGGGATGCTGGCGGCAGGTCGCAATACCAGTCGTAAAAGGAGCCGCACACGCCACCGATCAGCTGGAGGTAGCGTGCGCCGGCGGCATAGGAGACCATCGACATCGCCGGGATCGGCGAGAAACCGAAGATGCGGTCGGGGCCCCAGGCCTTGATCGTGTGGGCGTTCGCGGCGGCGATGATTTCGGTCACCTCGTCCCAGGTCGCGCGCACCATCCCGCCTGAGCCGCGCATGCTGGTGTAGGAGGCGCGCTGCCCGGGATCGGCCTGGATCGATGCCCAGGCGGCAACCGGAGCCATGGTCGCCCGCGCCGCGCGCCAGGCCTTGAGCAGGCGGGCGCGGATCAGCGGATATTTCACGCGATTGGCCGAATAGAGATACCAGGAATAGCTGGCGCCGCGGGCACAGCCGCGCGGCTCGTGATTGGGAAGCTCGGGACGCGTGCGCGGATAATCGGTCTGTTGGGTTTCCCAGGTGACGATGCCGCCCTTCACGTAGATCTTCCAGGAGCAAGACCCGGTGCAGTTCACGCCGTGCGTGGAGCGGACGATTTTGTCGTGCTGCCAGCGGTCCCGATAGGCCTGTTCCCAAGTCCGATCGTCGCTGTTCATGACGCCGTGACCGTCCGAGAAGGTCTCGGTCTTCCGCGTGAAGAAGGTAAGGCGGTCGAGAGTGTGGCTCATCCGGCGGTCCTGAACTGCGCTGCGTCGATGTGACGATGCGAACAATCCGGACAGTTAGCGTTGATCTATCTCAATGCCTCTACGTGATGTCCACAAGAGATTTGCGTGATCCAGATCACTTATACCGGCCGCATCCCTTGCTCCTTCGAGGAACGACATCAATGCATGAAACCGGCCCAACTCCTGCCCCGACGGTGCCGCCGGCGACCGCGATGGAGGCACTGCGGTCGGTCCCTTGGCTCCGCGCCGTCGCCTCGGCGACTATGGAGCGCCTAGCCGGCCATGCGATGGTCATCCGGCTGCCCAAGGGCGCGCAGATTTTCGATCAGGCCGAAATCCCGAGCTTCGCGCAGTTCCTGCTGGCGGGCTCGATCGAACTGCTTGCAGTGCGCGACGAGGAAGAGACACTGGTCGAGCTTGCGCGGCCGGTGGATGCGCTTCTGCCTGCCGCCGTGCTCGGCACTTTGCCCTATCTGGTGCGTGCACGCGCGCGCGACGACGCCGTGCTGCTGCTGGTGCAGGCCGAGGCATTTCGCGCCGCTGTCGCCGCTGACCAGGCGCTGTGCCTTGCCATGCTCGCCTGCCAGTCGACCCAGTTCCGGCGCCAGATGAAGTTCGCCAAGGCGATAAGACTGCGCTCGGCCGAGGAGCGGGTCGGCGCTTTCCTGCTGGCGCTGGCGGAGGCTCACTCCGGCACCCGAGAAATCCGGCTGCCGCTCGAAAAGCGCCAGATTGCGTCGCAATTGGGCATGACGCGCGAGACGTTTTCCCGCGCTCTTCCAGGCCCGGCCAAACACGGTCTGCGGGTCCTGGGGGACAGGCTGTTTGTCGAAGACATCGACGCCGCTTGTGCCGCCTATCCCTATGACGCGCTCATCGACGGCTGCGACGAGATCACGCCTCTCGCGGCTCCGGGAGATTCCAAATGACCGCTAGCTCCACATTGACCCCGGCCCGCGCACTTGTCGTATTGTTCGCAACCACATTGGCGTTCGTCGTTGCCTTCGCTGCTTGGATGATGTTCGGCGTGATCGGCATTCCGATCCGGCGCGAGCTCGGGCTCAACGGCTCCGAGTTTGGCTTGCTGACTGCGACGCCGATACTCACCGGTGCCTTGTTGAGGCTTCCCCTGGGTATCTGGACGGACCGCTTCGGGGGCAGAATCGTGATGACTCTGCTGCTGATCGGCTGCGCCGTACCGCTCTGGCTTTCCACCTATGCGACCCATTTCTGGCAATTTCTGGTGGTCGGGCTGGCGCTCGGTACGGTCGGCGCAAGCTTCGCGGTAGGCACGCCGTATGTCGCACGCTTCTTTCCAAACAATCGCGGTTTTGCGATGGGTGTGTTCGGGGCGGGCGTGACGGGTGCTGCGATCAACATGTTCGTCGCGCCGCAACTCGTCACGCATTTTGGTTGGCACAGTGTGCCAAAGGTCTACGCCGCCAGCCTGCTCGCAGTGGCGGTGTTTTTCTGGTTCCTGGCCCTGCCCGATCCTTCCAAACGCACCGGAGCGCCCTCGATGCGCGAGGAGTTGAAGGTTCTTCGTGACCCACGCGTCTGGAAATACTGCCAATATTACTCGGTAGTGTTCGGCGGCTTCACGGCGCTATCGGTTTGGATGCCCCAATATTTCCTCAATCAATATCACTTCCCGATCGCCCAGGCTTCGCTGATGGCCGCCTTTTTCTCCCTTCCCGGCGGTGTCCTGCGGGCAGTTGGAGGGTGGCTGTCGGACCGTTTCGGCGCACACAATGTGACATGGTGGGTGCTGTGGGCGGCATGGATTTGCCTGTTCCTGCTGTCCTATCCGCAGACTGACTTGGTCATTCAGACCGTGCGCGGGCCGCTCGCCTTCCACGTCGATCTGCCTGCATGGATGTTTGCAGCGTTGTTATTCGTTCTCGGCGTCTGTTTCGCCTGCGGTATGGCATCAACCTTTAAATATATCGGCGATGACTTCCCCACCAATATGGGCGCTGTCTCTGGGATCGTCGGCATGGCGGGCGGGCTCGGCGGCTTTCTGCTGCCAATCATGTTCGGTGTATTGCTCGACCTGCTGGGCATCCCGTCGAGCTGTTTCATGCTGCTCTATGGCATCGTCTGGGTGTCGCTGATCCTGTCCTATTTGACCGAGGTCCGTCGCTTTGCGGTGATCGGTACTTCGCAGAACTGCCGAGGCCGCGACGCGCCCTCCAGCCCATCGCGCGCCACCCGGCAGGCTGAGGAGAAAGCGCGATGGCATCGACACTGCGTTCGGTTCCCCGGCCCCGGCCGAACCTCGTTCCGGCGAGGCCGTCAGCGGGCGATTGCGGCGATGGAGACGCTGATCCGACGAGGTCCGCACGCGCCGGCCGCGGCGGCGGGGGACCTTGTCGAAACCCTTGAATTTTGAACCGCGGCGCGCACCCATTACGAGGCAATTTTGATGGCCGGTATCGACGAGACTTCTCCGCTTCCTGCCGCTCCGTATCGCGGTGCTGACGGTGTCGGACACGCGCGACGCGGCGACCGACAGTTCCGGCGCGCTGCTGATCGAGCGCCTCAGGGCGGCAGGGCACGATCTTGCCGGCCACGCGATCGTTCGCGACGAGGTCGAGGCGATCCGCGATCGAGTCCGGGCGTGGGTGGCGGATCCGGGGGTCGACGTCATCCTCACTACCGGCGGCACGGGGTTCACACGGCGCGACGTCACTCCCGAGGCGGTGCGCCCACTGCTCCGCCGGGAAATGGACGGATTTTTGGTCGTCTTCCACGGTGTCAGCCAGGGAACCGTCGGCATCTCCACGCTGCAGTCGCGCACGCTCGCCGGGCAGATCGACGAGACCTTCATCTTCTGCATTCCTGGATCGACCGGCGCCTGCCGGGACGCGTGGGATGGCATCCTCTCGCTCGAACTCGACAGCCGCTATAAGCCCTGCTCACTTGCCGGCCAGGTACCTCGGCTCCGTGGCCTGTGCGCATGAACGCAATGCAGGCCTTTTCCCAACGCCACGATGCCGTGAGGGCGGTTGCCCCGTCTCGGGTCGAGCCGCAAACGGAACACCTCGCCGACGGGTTCGGGCGCCGCTTCCACTATCTCAGGCTTTCGGTCACAGAGGTCTGCAATTTCCGTTGCTCCTATTGTTTGCCGGACGGCTTCAGGAAGACCGCGCCGTCTTCGTTCCTGGGCGTTGAGGAGATCGCGCGGCTCACCAATGCCTTTGCGCGCCTCGGCGTCGCCAAGGTGCGCCTGACCGGCGGCGAGCCTACGGTGCGCGGCGATATCGGCGAGATCATCTCCCGCGTCGCCGCGACGCCGGAAATCGGCAAGGTCGCGATGACCACCAATGGGTGGAACCTGCACCGGCACATCGCCAGCTGGCATGCCGCGGGGCTCACCAACCTCAATATCAGCATCGACGATCTCGACGCTGCCAGGTTTGCCGCGATCACCGGCCATGATCGGCTCGATCAGGTCGTTGCCGGGCTAGACGCGGCGCTGGCGCTCGGCATGCGGGCGGTCAAGGTCAACGCTGTCCTGCTCCGGGAAGCGGTGCCCGACGGCTTCGACCGGTTCGCCGCATTCGTGAAGGCGCGGCCGATCGCGGTTCGCTTCATCGAGCTGATGCGGACGGGCGACAATGCCGACTATTTCGCCGCCAACCATGTGTCCGGCGCGGTCCTGAAGTCATGGCTTGAAGCGCGGGGCTGGTCGGCGCGGCCCCGCGCCTTCGATGACGGCCCGGCGATCGAATATGAACACCCGGATTATCTGGGGCGGATCGGCTTGATCGCACCCTATGGCGCCGGCTTTTGCGACAGCTGCAATCGCTTGCGCGTCACCGCGCGCGGCAAGCTTCGGCTGTGCCTGTTCGGCGAGGGTGGCGTGGATCTCCGCGACCTGCTCGCCGACGACCAGCCCGGCCCGATCGCGGCGCGGGTGCTGGCGGGGCTGGCCGGAAAATCGGCGGGACACCGCCTTCATGAGGGAAGTCCCGGTGACACGCGTCACCTGGCGCAACTTGGGGGATAGGCATGGGCGTGATCGAGGAAATACGGGCGATGGAGTTCGACACCGCGCTGGCCAGAGAGATCTGGGCCGCCAAATACCGCCATCCGGACGACCGTAGCTATGCCGACACGATCGCCCGCGTCGCCTCCGCCGTGGCTGAGGTCGAACCGTCCGGCGAGCGCGCGCATTGGGAAAGCAAGTTCGCCGATGCACTTGCCGATTTCAGGTTCATCCCCGCGGGGAGGATTCTCGCTGGGGCCGGCACCGGCCGCAGCGTCACGCTGTTCAACTGCTTCGTCATGGATACGATCGAGGACAGCCTGTCGGACATTTTCGCCCAGCTGCGCGAAGCCGCGCTGACGATGCAGCAGGGCGGCGGCGTAGGCATGGACTTTTCGACCATTCGGCCATCCGGCAGTCCCGTAAAGGGAGTCGCGGCGGACGCGTCTGGGCCGCTCTCCTTCATGGATTGCTGGGATGCCATGTGTCGCACAATCCTGTCCGCTGGCCAGCGACGCGGCGCGATGATGGGATGCCTGCGCATTGATCATCCCGATATCGAGGCGTTCATCGACGCCAAGCGCGATCCCCAGCGCTTCCGCAACTTCAACCTGTCGGTGCTGGTGACCGATCCGTTTATGGCAGCGCTCGAGGCGGACGCGGAATGGCCGCTGACATTCGGCGGAGAGCCGGTTCGAAGCGTGTCGGCACGGGCGCTTTGGGAGCGCCTGATGCGCGCCAGCTATGATTGCGCGGAACCCGGGGTGATCTTCATCGACCGGGCGAACGCGCGCAACAATCTGGCGCATTGCGAGTGGATTGCCGCGAGCAACCCATGCGGCGAGCAAATGCTGCCGCCTTATGGGGCGTGCCTGCTCGGGTCGATCAACCTGGCCCGGCTGGTCGAGAACCCCTTCGAGGTCGGCGCAGCGCTCGACGAAGGGGCGCTGGCCGACCTGACGCGGACGGCGGTCCGGCTGCTCGATGATGTGATCGATATTTCGCGCTATCCGCTTCCGGACCAGGAGGCCGAAGCGAAAGCGAAGCGGCGTATCGGCCTTGGCGTCACCGGTCTCGCGGACGCTCTGCTCTTCTGCGGCGCCGCTTATGGCGACCCGCAGGCGATCGAATTGATGCATGGCTGGCTCAGCATCATCAAGCGCGAAGCCTATCGCGCCTCTGCTGCGCTCGCGGCCGAGAAGGGGGCCTTTCCGCTCTACGATTCGGTCATGCTCAATTCACCGAACCTGCGCGACCTCGACGACGAGACGCGCGCGATGATCGCCGAGCACGGCCTGCGCAACGGCTGCCTGACCTCGATTGCCCCGACCGGGACCACGTCGTTACTCGCCGGCAATGTATCGTCGGGGATCGAGCCGGTGTTCGCCTATTCCTATACGCGGCGGAATTCGGGAGCCCGACGGCAGCATGCGCGAGGAAGCCGTGGAGGATCATGCCTTCCGGGTGTGGAAGCAGTTGCGCGGCGATGAACCTCCACCGCCTGACCTGTTTGTCAGCGCCCAGACGCTCGGTCTGGCCGACCATCTCGCAATGCAGGCCGCAGCGCAGGCGCTGATCGACAGTTCGATCTCTAAGACGATCAACGTTCCCGAGGACATCCCGTTCGAGCACTTCGCCGACATCTATGCCGAAGGATACCGGCTCGGCTGCAAGGGCATGACGACCTACCGGCCGAATTCGATCACCGGCTCGATCCTTTCGGTCGAGGAGGTGACGGCGTCGCTGGAGCCGCAGGGCGTAATGCTCGACGAAAGCCCGCTGACGCCACGCACGGAGTTGCTGGCCGGCACGACCTACAAGTTCAAATGGCCCGAAAGCGCGCACGCAATCTATGTGACGATCAACGACATCGAGACCGACGGCGTCCGTCGCCCGTTCGAGATCTTCATCAACTCCAAGAACACCGAGCACTACGCGTGGAGCGTCGGCCTCACCCGGATGATCTCGGCGGTGTTTCGGCGCTCCGCCGATGTGTCCTTCGTCGCGGAGGAGCTCAAGGCGGTGTTCGATCCGCGCGGCGGCGCCTGGATGCAGGGTCGCTACGTTCCGTCGCTTCACGCGGCGATCGGCGACCTTATCGAGCGCCATATCGGCGTCCGCGAGGCCGAGCTGCCGATCGAGCTGCCTGATGCCCCGGCGATGCGGCGTCCACCGCGCTGCTGTCCGCGCTGTGGTGCGGCGGCCGTGATGCCTTCCGAAGGCTGCGAAACCTGTCTCGAATGCGGACATTCAAAATGCGGATAACCCTCTGCCTCGCGACACAGCAGGAGCGATCATGACTGACGGAGCATCCCTTCGCCGCGCGCGCCTTGCCGCCAGTCCGGCGCTGTTTCGCGGCAGCTTTCGGCCCTTCTTCCTCGGTGGCGCACTCTGGGCACTCATAGTGCTCTTGCTTTTCATCTGCGCGCTGAGCGCTACGATCACGCTGCCTACGGCTTTCGACATCATTGCCTGGCATCGCCACGAGATGCTGTTTGGCTATCTCGGCGCGGTCATCGCCGGGTTCCTGCTGACCGCGATCCCCAACTGGACTGGGCGCTTGCCGATTGCCGGCGCGCCGCTCGCGGCGTTGGCGGGACTGTGGCTCGCCGGGCGGATCGCCATATTGTGCTCGGCCGTGGTCGGCGCGCCCGTGGCCGCGGCGCTCGATGTCGGGTTCCTGCTCACGCTGGCGTTCGTCGCCGGCCGCGAAGTGCTGGCTGCTCACAACCGTAACCTGCCCGTCGTCGGTTTGGTATTGCTGCTGGCCGTCGCGAATGGACTCGATCACGCCGAGGCGATGGGCGCTCCCCTTCCGCCCGGGCTCGGCTATCGCTTAGCGGTTGGCCTGATCGTGATGATGATCGGGTTGATCGGCGGCCGGATCATTCCCTCGTTCACGCGCAACTGGCTGACCAAGCAAGGCGCCGCCGGCCCGCTGCCCGGTCAGCCGGGGCGGCTCGACGTGGTGGCGCTTGCCGCAACCGCGCTGGCGCTGATCGGCTGGGTGGCGATGCCCGACGCCGCTGCCAGCGGCTATGCACTGCTCCTTGCCGGGGTCGTGCAGGTCGTGCGGCTGGTGCGTTGGCAAGGTATGCGTACTATGCGGGAGCCGATCGTGCTCATCCTGCACGTCGCCTATCTCTGGATTCCGATCGGCCTGGTCCTGCTTGGCCTGAGTATTGTAACTGGAGTCTTTCAGTCCTCGGCCGCGCTGCATGCGCTCACCGCTGGTGCGATGGCGGGCATGACGCTGGCGGTCATGACTGGGCAACACGCGGGCACACGGGCCGCGACCTAACAGCGGGTCCAATGACAATCGCCGTCTATGTGCTCATTACGCTCGCTGCGGCGATACGGGTCGCGGCGCCGATTCTTCCGATGAGCTATCTGGCTGCAATTCATCTCGCTGCCACCGTTTGGATCAGTGCGTTTGTCCTTTTCACCATCGCCTACGGTCCAATGCTGGCCCTGCCTCGGCCGGACGGCAAGCCCTGAGCCCCTCGGACCGTGACGCAGCAATGACACCCCTCACTCGGGGCTCGATCGCAGGCCGCCACCGCTTTGATGGCAAGCTCGAAGCGATCGAGGCGCGGGCTGAAGAGTGGCGATTGCGGTCGATTATCGTTGATCACGCTGATTGTGTCGCGCCATGAAGATATTGGGCGCGATCCTGGCGGGCGGCCTCTCGACTCGCTTCGGCAGCGACAAGGCGCTGGCCAGGATTGATAGTCGTGCGATGGTCGACCACGAGAACGACGGACTTCGACCGCAAGTGGAATTGACAGTGTTTTGTTGCCGCGAGTGGCCAGGCATGGAGGGGATCGCGGATCGGTCAGGCCAAAGGATTGGCCCGCTCGGCGGTATCAACGCCGCGCTTCATGAGGCTGTCCGCTCGGGGCACCATGCGGTGCTCTGTGTCCCCGTCGATGTTTGGCCGCTGCCTCGCGATATGCTCGAGCGCTTGGCAGAGCACGACGCCACGACGTTTGATCATCAGCATTTGATTGGCTTCTGACCGACGCGGCTGGTTGGCTGAACGAACGACCGCTCTCGCGAGTCAGTTTGGCAACGCCGAACGGCCGAGTTTGCCCGCGACGAACGCCACGTCCAGCCGGTCGGCACGAAGCTGCATCACCGCATCGCGGGCCGTGCCTTCGGTGATCTCGACCTCAATGCCGGTATGGGCTTCCCGATAATGACGGATCAGCTCCGTGAGAAAGCTGCGTGGGATCAAGGCATGGATGCCGATGCGAAGCCGGCCGCATTCTCCTTGAGCTGTCATGCTGGCGGTCTTCACCGCGTGATCGAGTTGATCGACACCCGCTGCGACTCGTTCCATGAAGTGCCTGCCGGCGTCCGTTAGCCGAACGCCCCGCGCATGACGCTCGAACAGCAGGACACCAAGGTTATCTTCCAGCGCTTTCACACGCGCGCTGACGCTCGACTGGCTGACGCCGAGTGATTTGGCCGCGTGTCGAAAGTTCAGGTGCTCGGCGACGGCGATGAACTGAACAAGGGAAATGAGCGGTATCCTGCCGGACAGGATACCGCCATTCACGAGGTTTCGATGGTTCGTGCGCCGCATCGGAGCGGGCCTCTACCAGTCGTCGGTCAGACGACTGGCAACTTCTCGGTGGCAGTCCTACGAGACCGCAAGAGCGCCAGCCCCAAGGACACCAGCACCGCCATCGCCGTGGCGTAACAGATCAGGGGCCACACTGTGCCGCCGTCCAACAGCGTTACCGCCAATGTCCCGACGATACTGACGATTAGGCTTTGGATGCAGAAGTAGAACGCAACCGCTGATCCTGCGATGTCGTCGAACTCTGCCAAAGCGCCGTTCGCGGTAACGGATACCGTGAAGACAATACCAACCGCGATAACCCACATCGGCAGGATGAAGCTGAGAAATGAAGGCGATCCAAAGAGTTGGCCGATCCCCAACAGGATCGCGCCGCAAACGAGCAACGCCATGCCACGCGCCACGCATCCCGCGATCCCCCATTTGGCGACGAAGGATTTTGCGAAACGGGTTGTCGCGACCATGACCAGAGCGACAGTTGCGAAGGCCAAGCTGAATCCGATCTTGGAATAGCCGGCTTGGCCTATGAGAACACGGGGCGCTGTCGAGAAGAAAACGAAGAATGTGCCCATGCCGGCACTAAATCCGACTGTGTAAACCCAAAAGGCCGGACTCGCGAAGATCGGCAGAACGGATCGGCGCATTTTGGTCTGATCCAACGAGCGGGTTTCGTGCCACCTGAAACATGCATTTAGGAGTGCAAGCAACGCCAGTGCAGCCAAAGTGACGAATATCGCCTGCCATCCCAAGAACTCGCCGATCAACGCACCGGCGATAGGGCCGAGTGCAGGCACGAACGCCAGCATCGAACTGAAAAGGCCGTAGATGACGGCACCTTCGGGACGATTGGCATATACGTCGCGCACGGTCGCGAAGGTAGCCACCAGCATAGCCGATGCTCCAACTGCCTGAACCACACGGAAAGCGACAAAGGCCAATGCAGTTGAAGAGCAGGCTGCTCCTATAGACGCAACAACGAAAGCCGTTGCGCCCGCGAGCAGAATTGGCCGCCGCCCGATGCGATCCGAGAGCGGTCCAAAGATCACTTGGCCCACGCCGAGCATCACCATGTAGAGGCTCAACGTGAGTTGGATTATGGAGGGAGTCGTGTTCAGGATGCCCGGCATCGCTGGAACGACTGGAAGATAAATATCCATCGCCAGCGAGGCGAGAATGTCGAAGGGAGCCATAAGCAACAATGCTGCTGGCAGCGTATAGGCCCACGCGGGGCGTGTGGTGGTCATGACGAATTAACCGCTCGATTTAAGGATACCGGGCAGCGTCTGCTCGTCAGCAATCAGATGGGATTGGTCTTACAGAGCGCCGCAACAACAATTCTGATGTTGCGGCTTACTTGTCTGCGGACTGGGAACTTCCCATGCTGATGACTCCACGATTACGAAATTGAACAACTGTCTCTTATCGGATTACCTGTTGCGTCGCAATGCGGTATCGTTGGCTCCTAGAGGCCCAACCCCCTCTGCCTTCCCAACTGCCACGACACAGAACCGCCCTGCACGACGCCCATAACCTCGCGGCCGAGCTGGCGGTCGATGACCGGCCGCCACGGAACAAGGGTAAACTCATGGCTCTTTTCGACCACGGCGAACTTGCCGCTGGATAGCTGCACGGTGCCTGTGAACCTGCCGCTGACGTTCTCGCCGTCCGTGGCGGCGCGGAACGGCAGCCCTTTGCCCTCGGCCATCTCCGCGCCGACGCGGGCAACCTCGCGCTCGCGCAAGGTGGCGAGAAGGCTGCGCCGGTAGAAGATGCGGCCATTCCGCGCTCGGGTGGCGTCGCCCTGTTCGATATGATGCTCGCGGCGCTGGTCCATCGCCTCGCGCACCTGCTGGCCGAAGCCGACCGACGCAAGGTCGGCGGTTTCGCCATGGATCAATCGCCGGTCCAGCCATGTCGCGCCGTTCGATCCGACCTGCTTGCCTAGATCGACCGAAGACAGGACGCGAACGCTGGCCTGCCGGTCGCGGCGGGCGTCATAAATGGCGGCGCGGCTGACCAGATCATCGGGGATGCGCCATTGGTCGGCGTCGATGCGCTCGACCATCCCGGCCCGGCGCAGCGCCTCCAGTCGGCGGACATGGGCATCGACATAACCCTCATAGTCACCGCCGGGAACGCGGCCCTCGAACTTCGCCTGCTCCATATGGCGGCTCGGCCGATAGATGCCGTCCTCGGCGATGGCCGTGATGGTGCGGTCGGACGGCCGGACCGTCGCCTCGGCCGGGCCGATCTCGATGATGCTGCCAATGCGGGCATCCTCCAGCCGCTCGGGCGCGATGCCAGCGATGTGGTGCGTCCGCCCGTCGATCCCGTCCACTACTATGGTCAGGTCTTCGCCCAATTCGTCGGACAGGTGCTTGTCAACGACGCGGCCGAAGATGGGCGTTTCGGGCGCTCCGTCATGGATTTGGAAGCTCATGGGATCGCGTTCGCCGCCCTGCGGGCCGAGCGCCTTCTGCATGGTGCGGATAATGTCGCCGCGTTCGCCCAACTCGCGCAGGGCTGGCTCCATGTCCTTGCTCAACTCCCAAACGCCGGGCGCGTGCTCTGTCGTCAGCCCCATCTTCTCCAGCTTGGCGAGACGGCGCAGGCGCAGCGTCCGCTCGAACTGCCGCCTCGGCGCTGCCGGTTCATGGCGCAAGTCGAGGAAACGGGTATCGGCTTCCTCGGCCATGGCGCGGGCGATCCACGTTCCCTTGCCGCCGCGCTTGGAGGGGCGGAAGCCAAGGAAGCACCCGGCGCGAAGCCTCTGCCAGTGCGGTTCGCGCTGCGCCTTGAGCCGGTCTCGCTCGCCAACTTTGCTCAGGTCCAGCGCCATCGCCAGTCTCCGAAGATCCATTCCGTACGGAAAATGTACGGAAAACATAGTCGGAATTTTATAGACCCAGTGAGACTAAATCAATAATTATCAGTAGTTTAGTAGTTCCAAAAAATCTCAAAAAGGCCCATTTCTGTACCCTCCGAAGGCAGAGGCCACAAGTTCGAATCTTGTCGGGTGCGCCAACCCCTGGCGTCGAACGGTCTGCGGAGCTCGCGCGGGCGGAGCCGTATCAGCTGTCCCGACGGGGCGCCTTCGCCCGCTAGTCAATTCTGTTCTATAGGGGCGTTCAGATTTCGTTGGAGAGCGAGACGTCCAAAATATCGCCTGACACGCCGTCGCGCTCTGTCGCCGCGGAACTTTTGCTGCTTCGGCGCTTGCTGCGTGCGAAGGATCGCATGGACGCCGCCTCGCACGAGGATTGGCCGGTGCGGCGACTTGCGAGCGTGAGTGGGGTGTCCGAGGCGCATTTTGCGCGATCCTTTCGAGACGCCTTTGGAATTCCCCCACACCGCTACCTGCTTACTCGCCGGGTGGAACGCGCGGTCTCACTGCTGCGCGACACTTCCTTGTCGATCGTCGAGATTGCCTTGCAGACCGGCTGGAACAGCCTTGGCACATTTGGCCGCACCTTCCGCGATGTGACGGGCGAAAGCCCGAGCGGCCTCCGAAAGAGGCTTCGGGCAGCTTCCCATGCTCTGGAACCGGTTCCGCCTTGTTTCGTGATTGCGGCCCAACGCCCACACCTCAAAATGGCAGTTTCGGAGAAGCGGCGACAAGCGCTGGGTGATAATGAGGAGCTCATAGAAAAGGAGGTCCCATGAACCAAGGTGTCCAAGTTGCCGGTCTGTATGTTCGCGATCAGGATGAGGCGCTTCAATTTTACGTCGAAAAACTCGGCTTTCGGGTCCATACCGATGCCCGGAACGGTGATTATCGCTGGCTGACAGTACAGCATCCGGACCAGCCCGGTTTCCAGCTCGGTCTGTTCGTGCCGCAACCGCCGACGGTCGACGAGACCACGGCGAAGGAATTGCAGACGGCTGTAGCGAAGGGCGCAATGCCGCCGCTCGTGCTCGTGGTCAAGAACTGCCAAGCAGCCTTCGACGAAATGTCGAAGCGCGGCGTCGAATTCACTCAACCGCCGGTGGAGCGATATGGCGCCGTTGACGCGAGCTTCCGTGACCCTTCAGGAAACGGGTGGAAGATGGTGCAGGCGCGAGACGAAGGATAGGTGGAACATGTGCCTGATCCCGACATGGCTGATCTTCGAGGGAGGCCGCGTTGATCTTCGTCGGGCAACGCCTGAGTTGAATTCGGCTTCGGCGTGAACGGGGCGGCGACAAAGCCTCCATCGAGGTCGCATGCTCCACGCAAGATTTCGTGGACTGCCCAGCTGGCGTCCGATCAAAAGCGCCAGGCGAGCGGCTAATCCAGGAAGCAATCGATAAGGCTGGATCGAGACGAGACCAATGGCTTGCCCAGAGCCGTTGGTCTCGTTTCCCGTTTCCGCGCGGAACGGCTGCAGACTTCGCCAGCGACCCTTCGTGTGCGGGCGAGAATTTGGATTTGAGCGCAAGAAACGGATAGCCGGACGTAAGCGCATCTGCCACCTCCTCGGATCGAAACTTCGAGGATGTAGCAATGTCATTCCGCGTAACTGGACTCGATCCCGCAGACTTTCGCCATCTCTACGGCATGAGCGACGTGGAGCTAGCCGCTCATAAGGCCCGACGGTTCGTCAACGAGCACGCCGCAATTCCCGAGCGCATCGAGATGCGCGACCTGGGCCCCGGCGAGACGGCGCTGGTGGTCAACTTCGTTCATCAGCCAGAGCCCACCCCCTTCCAGGCGAGCCATGCGGTCTTCATTCGCGAAGGCGCGCAGACGGGCTATTCAGCGGTGGACGAGATCCCGGACGTCATCAGAAAGCGGACCATCTCCCTGCGCGCTTTCGATCGCACGGGCATGATGATTGGCGCCGAACTCATGGACGGCGCAAAGATCGAGAGCATCATCGACCGGTTCTTCGAGAACGACAAAGTCGCTTATTTGCACGCGCATTACGCCATGTGGGGCTGCTATGCGGCGCGCGTCGATCGCGTCGCCGGCGCGGCTTGAGACAAAATCGCCCCGAAAACCACGATGAGGCATGCCATCGGCCGGTGCGCCGCGAATGTCGCGGCGGCCCGTTCCATCGTCACCAGCCCCGATTTTGGTCGTAAAGGCCGAAACCAATCGCCAGCCTGTTCCAACAGTTGATGACGTTGATCATCATGGTAAGCTTGATCTGCTCTTCCTTGCTGAACGCCGCGTCGAGCACCCCGTAAACGGCATCCGGTGCGCGCTTGTCCGCAATCAGTGTCAAATGATCGGTCCACGCAAGGGCCGCGCGTTCGCGGTCGCTATAACATGGCGCTTCGTGCCAGGCCGCGAGCAAATGGATGCGCTGCTCGGTCTCGCCCAGCTTGCGCGCGTCGGCGGTATGCATGTTGAGGCAGTTCGCGCATCCATTGATCTGCGATGCACGTATATTCACCAGTTCAACCAGGCTCCTCTCAAGGCCGCTTTCATGCACCTGCTGCGAGAAAGCGAATAAGGCTTGCATGACGCCGGGGGGGGCGGCGCGTATGTCGAGGCGAGGGGTCATGGTTCATCCTTTCATCAAAATATCGAACGATCGGCTGACGAAACAGCCGGACATAATGTGACATGGCCAGCGAATTTTTGGCATTTTGTGTCTAGCCGCCTGCCGTCGTGCGGCACTTTTCGCGGGGCATATGGTTGCCCTTTAGAGCCGGTCTGGAAGTGGTTTTCCCCTTCAGGGACTCGGGCTGCGCGTTCGGTTCTTGTCGACGGCCATGACCGAATCCAGCCGACCCTTCCGTCAACCTTTTACGCTCATCTGCCCGCCGATTTCAAAACCGGACTCTGATTGCATCCGGAAGGCCGCAGTGGAGGATCAAGCAGCTATCCCTATCGCTCATATTTCATCCAGGTATGGTCCTCCACAACGGCGGACGACACCGGCGTCCCGTGCGCGTCCCTTGACGGCGCGAAGCGGTATCGTCGCTCGATCAAACGACAGGTGGCGTCATCCAACCGTGGGTTGCCGCTCGACTGGATCACGATGCATTGAGTTACGTGCCCGTCCGTTTCGACCGTGAAGCGCACGGTGATGGTTTCTCCAATTCCTGTTTCCCCGGTCGCCAGTGGGTAGTCCGAATCTTTTATGCGTCCCCTCAGCCAGCGCGGCGGCGTGTAGTCGCCGTCCCCATCGCCCTTGCCTCCGCCGCCGGTTCCGGCCCCATGACCGCCGCTGCCTGTGCCGGGACCAGGCACGTCGGCGGCGCCTGCCGTGGGCGCGCTGCCGGGGCCGGGAGTCGGTGCCGCGACGACGGGCGGTGGCACGATCAGGGGTCGTTCGCGCGGGGGAACCGCCACGACTTCGGCCGGCTTTGCCTTCAGATTTGGCGGAGACGCCGTCCCTTTACGCTTTTCGCTTTTCGCTCGACGAGGAACAGGCTTCCCTACAGGTGGCGGAGGAGGTTCCGGCCCGACCTCGAATATCTTCAGATTGTCACGCACGGGTGAGGGAATTTCTATTCCCAGGGCAGTGATCAGGACATAGCCGAACAGCACATGTAGGGCCGCGACCGCAAACGCGACCTCGATCCGGGCGTAATCCGATCGAACATCCATCATCTAGCCAAAAGCTGCTGCACGCCTTCCGTTCCCGACCACTTTTGGGAGCAGCCGAACGGCGGAACCAAGATGCTGGAAACGTATGGTGTAACAACTCTGACACACGCCCGTCATCGACGAGGATTAAAAACGGACGTCCCGGCCGCTCGACCGAGCGCATCCGGGTCAGGAATTCAGGAACGATACGGTGGAAGCCTATCAGATCTTTCAGCGCGACGCCGCAACCGGGCAGGTGCTCATCCTGGCCGAACTCATGTGCGAGTTTGATTTCGAGGCGGCGACGCTCGCGCGCAAATATCGGCGCGGAACCGAGATCGAGGTACGGCAGGGTCAACGCATCGTCCATCGCCTCCCGTCGCAGCCCCAGCCCCAGCCCGATCTCCAATAACCCGGCCTCCAATAACAGGGCCCATGCCCGAGCTTCGGCATGGCGGCTCATGAATATGTCGGTGCCGGAACTGCGGTTATCCGGTCGCAGTGGCGTCAACGAGGCATGACCATCGCCGATCAACGTCCGGTTTTCAAAATGTCCCAACCGCGCCGCTTGCTCGCCTCGATCCACGACGTCACCCCGGCGCATGCCGACCGGCTCGACCGGTTGACGCCCCTGGTCGAACGCCATGCCGGGCGCGGCTGCTTCGCGCTGCTCGTCGTTCCCGATTTTCACGGTAGAGCGCCGCTCCGGGCCGGATCCCCCTTCGCGGCCCGGCTGCGCGCCTGGGCGGGGGCGGGGTGCGAGATATTCCTCCACGGCTTCACCCACCGCGACGACATGGCCCACACGTCATTCGCCACCCGCATGAAGGCAAGCCGGATGACGGCCGGTGAAGGCGAGTTCCTGGGCCTCGGTTATTCCGAGGCGCGGCGGAGGCTTATAGGTGGCCGCGCCCTGGTCGAGGACATTGTCGGCGGGCCTGTCGCCGGCTTCATTGCTCCTGCCTGGCTCTACGGTGCCGGAAGCCGACGGGCGATCGCGGACCTTGGTTTCCCGTTAGCTGAGGATCACTTCCGCGTGTGGCGGCCCGCTAGCGGCGAAGTCCTGACACGGGGACCGGTCGTCACCTATGCTGGCCGTTCGCGCATCCGACTGCAGGGTTCTCTTCTCTGGTCGCGGATCGCCAGCTTCGCGCTTCGTCGAATGCCCGTCGTCCGGCTGGCGGTCCATCCGCATGACGCGGACTCTCCCGCCCTGCTGGAGGAAATCGACCGGGCGCTGGGCGCTTTCGTCCGCTCTCACCAGCCTGATCGCTACGCCAGCCTCCAACAACACAAACCCTCGGCCTGAGGCGTTGAAATATTGGCGACGTCTAACGGAAAAGAAACAGTCATCAGGTTCGTCCATGCGTCTGCGCCGTGTCCCGCCTCCCTTTCCCCATGTGTCCGAATGACCACCGTCATCGCGGCTGAGACATTAGCCGCGCCATCGTCCTTCCAGCCCCTGGATGTACGAACCGCCAATTGGCTGCGCTGGCTCTCCGGCGGCATTTCGTTCGCCATGCTGGTCATGGTCTTCTTTCAGATCGACCTAGCCGGACTTGCCCGCATCCGCGCGCTGATGCCGTCCAGCCCGTTCTTCTGGCTGACGTTCGCGACCCTCTATTTCGCATTGCCGCTATCCGAACTGGTAATCTTCCGGCGACTCTGGGCGCTGCCCATCAGCAGCCTCGGCGCGCTCGTCCGCAAGCGGATCAGCAACGAAATTCTGCTCGGCTACAGCGGCGAGGTCTATTTCTATGCCTGGGCGCGCAACAAGGGAGGCCTTGCCGCGACGCCCTTTGGCGCGATCAAGGATGTCAGCATCCTGTCGGCGCTGGTGGGCAACACCGTCACGCTCGTCATGTTGCTCGTCGTCTGGCCCTTTGTCGGCAGCCTTGATCTTGGGCGCTTTACAGGGCCGACAATCGGCTCGGCCGGGATCGTCATCGGCATGTCGCTGGTCATATTGCTGCTCGGTCGGCGGATTTTCACGCTGTCGCGGCGGGAACTGCGTTTCGTATTCGGCGTGCATCTGTTCCGCATCCTCCTGATGACGGCGGCGTCGGGCCTTCTCTGGCATCTTGCGCTGTCGGAAGTGCCGCTATCCTACTGGCTCCTGCTTGCCACGCTTCAGTTGCTCGTCTCCCGGCTGCCGCTCATACCCAACAAGGATCTGCTGTTCGCCACCATCACCGTTTTCCTGATCGGTCACGACAGTCAGGTCACTGCCCTGATGGCGATGATCGCGACCTTGACGCTTACCATGCACCTTGTCCTGGGTGGGCTGCTGGCGCTGACCGGCCTCCTCGAAGACCGCAAGGCGCGGATCCCGGTCCAGTCATGACCGGCGCTGCGCTCCTCGCAAGAGCAGCCGCCCTTCCGGGGTTGGCGTTGCTGCTCGTCGCCAGTCATCCGCTCACGCCGTCCCCCGATCTCGGCAAGGCGCAAGCCGCGTGCCGCCCGAACGAGGAAGGCCCGGCGATCATCGTCGAGGCCGTGGGGCTAAAGGACCGCAGCGGCATACTCAGGCTCGAACTCTATCCGCCCGACGATCAGGACTTCCTGGCTGACGACAATGTCCTGCTGAATGCGGGAAAACCGTTTCGCCGCGTCGATCTGCCGGTTCCGCAAACTGGTCCTGTCACGCTGTGCATGCGGGTGCCTGCCGGCGGCGCATATTCGCTTGCCCTGCTTCATGACCGCGACGGCAACAGAAGGTTCAACGCCTTTGATGATGGCGCGGGCTTTCCGGGCAATCCGAAGCTGGGCTTCTCCAGGCCCAAGGCGCGTGCCGCGACATTCGTCGCCGGTCGGGGCATTACCCGCCTGACTATCCGCATGAATTACTGGCGCGGCCTGTCATTCGGCCCCTTGAGACATGTAAATTGAGGCCGCGATGAAGATCGTCGACATTTGCGAATTCTATTCACCTCACGGCGGCGGCGTCAGGACCTACCTTGAACGGAAGCTTGCCGTCGGCGCGGCGCAGGGCCATGAAATCGTTCTGGTTGCCCCCGGCAAACGTAATCATGTGGAGCATCGCCCCTGCGGCGGGCGCATCATCTTCGTCGAAGCGCCCCCGCTCCTCCTGGACCGGCGCTATCGGATGTTCTGGGACGCCGCGCCGGTGCATGAGGTGCTGGACAGCGAGCAGCCCGACATCGTTGAGGCGTCGTCGCCCTGGCGCGGGGCATGGCTGGCGGCGAGCTGGCAAGGATCGGTTCCGCGCGCGCTGGTGATGCATGCCGATCCGCTGGCGGCCTATGCCTATCGCTGGTTCCGGGGCCTGGCGGACCGGCCCACCATCGACCGGCATTTCGAATGGTTCTGGCGTTATCTTCGGCGTCTGGCCAACAGCTTCAACCTTGTCGTCAGCGCGAGCCGGGGTTTGTCGTCACGGCTTGTCGCAGGGGGCGTCGCAGGCGTTCTGACCGTGCCCATGGGGATTGACCCCAATACCTTCTCGCCCGCGCTTCGCGACCGGCAACTTCGGCAAGAGCTGCTTGCCCGTTGCGGTCTTGGGGCAGACGCCACCCTGCTGCTCGGCGTCGGTCGTCACAGCCCTGAAAAACGCTGGCCGCTGGTGATCGATGCCTGCCTTGCGGCCAGCGCGGAACGGCCGATCGGCCTGGCCCTGGTCGGCGATGGGCGCGACCGGCAAAAATTGGTGCGGTACATCGGCGGCAATCCGCACGTTCATCTTATCGCCCCCATTGCGGACCGCCTGCTCCTTGCCCGGCTGATGGCCAGCGCCGACGCGCTGATCCACGGTTGCGAGTGCGAAACCTTCGGTCTGGTCGCGGCGGAAGCCGTGGCCTCGGGGCTGCCGATCATCGTCCCCGATGAAGGAGGTGCTGCCGACATGGCCGCCCCCGGACATGCGGAAACCTATAGCGCCGCGGATGCGCGATCGGCGGCGGAAGCGATTTTGCGCCTGCTGGACCGCGAACCCGTCGCCCTGCGGACAACCGCGCTGACCGCCGCCGCTTATGCGCGCACCATGGACAGCCATTTGCTGGACCTGTTCGGCCAGTATGATAGGCTTAAAACCATGCTGTGCCGCGCCGCGTGAACCACGCCCCGCCACCGGGAACAATTTTGCCCATGAACCAGCCTCGCGCGACCGCATCGCGTATCGCGATTATCTTTCATGATTTTTCGCCCGGCGGCACCGAACGCATCGCGATCAGGCTGGCGGGCGCCTGGGCGGCAATGGGCCGCCAGGTCACAATCTTCTGCGGGACCGAAGAAGGCCCGCTTCGACGCCTGGTTGCGCCGCAGGTTGATGTGATCGAAATTTCCCCGGCCATCCGGCGCAGCCCATTATCCCGCTTCAGGCTCGGCCGGGCGGCGGCGGCTTTGGTCGATCGTTATTCGCCGGACATTGTCTTTGCGCCCGGCAATTTTCACCTGCCCGTGCTGGCTGTGCTTGTCGGGCGCTTGCAACGGTGCCGCCCCGGCTCTGTCGTGAAGATCAGCAATCCGCTATGCAAACAAGGACGCCGGGGCTGGCGCGCGGGACTGTTCAAGATGGTCACGCGCTTCCTGGCAAGGAGGATGAGCGCGTTCGTGGCGATGTCCGCCTCGCTTGCCGAGGAGGCGCAGGCCGTGCTGACGCAGTCACGCATCGTGCCTATCGCCGAGCCCAATCTCGATGAAGCGGGCCAGATTCCGGGTTCCCTCGCCGGTGTTTCGACCAGCCCCTTGATCGTTACCGCCGGGCGTTTCGTACCGCAAAAGGATTTCACGCTGGCGATACAGTCGTTCGCGGCGTTAGGCGAGGCTTCGACCGCGCGGCTGGCCATGCTGGGCGATGGTGTCGAACGCACACGGATCGAGGCGCTGGCGCGGCGTTGGCGGCTTGCTGACCGGGTGACCTTCGCGGGCTTTGTGCCCAATATCCGACCGTTCCTAGACGGGGCGCGCCTCTTGCTTCTCACCTCCCGCTTCGAAGGTTATCCGGCGGTGGTGATCGAGGCGCTGGCCGCCGGCGTTCCGGTCGTTGCGACCGATTGCTCCCCGGCATTGCACGAACTGATTACGGACGCGGATTTCGGCGAGATCGTCGCAGACCGCTCTCCGGAGGCGATAGCCGCGGCGATCCATCGACAACTCGCCCGTCCGATGCCGGCTTTCGGCAAACTGACCGACAGCGTACGGCACAATGCGCTCAGACCCTCCGCGCTGGCATATCTGGAACTGTTCGATTCCGTTCACGAATGTCTTCATGGCGCCGCCCATCGCCCCGGCGCGAATGCAATAAATGCGAACTCGCATGGCACGGCGCCCTTGCCGATCGGCGATTGACGATCGCGCCAAGACCTGCATAGGCCGAAATACAATCGCAAAAATCCATTCAATTGAGGAGCGGGAGCATGACGGGTCGAACTCGAGGGAAAGGTTGCACTGATTACCGGCGGCACCAGCGGCATCGGCGAGGCGACGGTGGAGCTGTTCATCGAACAGGGCGCCAAGGTCATGATCGCTGGCCGCTCGTCCGACAAGGGCGCGCAGATGGTAGAGTCCCTTGGTGAAAACGCGGCCTATGTGCGGACTGATGTCTCCCATGAGGACGATGTGGCCGCCGCGATCCGCGCGACGGTCGAGCGATTTGGCCGCATGGACATTCTCTTCAGCAATGCAGGCGCACCGAGCCGCGGTGCGATCGACACGATCACGCAGGATGATTTTACCTCCGCGATGAACGTGCTGGTCGGCAGCATCCTGTTCGGCATCAAGCACGCGGCCCCCATCATGAAGGAGCAGGGGCGCGGGTCGATCATCAACACGACGAGCGTTGCAGGGCTCCGGGGCAATATGGGCGGCTATCTCTACAGCATCGCCAAGGCCGCCGTTGCGCACACCACCCGCCTGGCCAGCCTCGAGCTTGGCCGCTACGGGATCACCGTGAACAGCATCGCGCCCGGTGCGGTCGCCACGCCCATATTCTATGGCGGGTCAGCAGCCGCGGCGCAGATGGATCCCGACCAATCGGAAGCGAAGCTGGCGAAACTGAAAGCGAATCTTGCCAAGGCTACGCCGCTCCGGCGTTCCGGTGTTCCGCGCGACATCGCCCATGCAGCGCTTTATCTGGCCAGCGACGAAGCCGCCTTTGTGAACGGCCACGATCTGATCGTCGACGGTGGCATGACGGCCGGTGGACGCGTGAATTACGAATAGAAGCCGAAGCGCGGTTCCCTCTGCCATGTTTTCGTGTCCGGCGGCCAATGGCCGTCGGCAGGCAAAATTCGCGCGGGTCCGGCCAGGCGTGCCGGGGACGGAGCGCACACCGAAAATCCAATTTCATCCCTTGACGTTCGGAAATTCAAATTCGACAACCGTGCAATCTTTAAAAAGAAACTTTGGGCCGAATGGCCGGTCAGGGGAGAGCCGCATGAATGACGCTGGTCGAAACAGGGGCCTCGTCCACTTCCGTGCCGCCCCGCCGACGTGTCGGGCCGTCGTTTTGTGAGCAAGCTGTCGCCGCCCGCGTCCGGCAAGGACAGCAAGCTGAATTTTTCGACCCGCGCGTTCTGCGGCGTCGGCGCCATGGCCTATGGGATCAAGGACAGCGGTTTCAGCGTCTTCTTGTTGCTCTATTATAATCAGGTCGTCGGACTTCCCGCCCAGACGGTTGGTTTGGCGATCATGATCGCTCTGGTGCTGGATGCCTGCGTCGACCCTGTCATTGGTCATGTCTCCGACCAGCTTCGGTCCCGTTGGGGGCGGCGGCATCCGTTCATGTACATTGCAGCGCTTCCTGCCGCGACAGCCTATTTGATGCTGTGGTTCCCGCCGGCGGGCCCTCAAAGCGTGCAGATAATTTATCTGATCGGTGTCGCGATTTTGACCCGCAGCTTCATTTCCCTGTTCGAGATACCCAACTCGGCCATGATGCCCGAGCTCACGCGCGATTATGACGAACGGACTTCGTTGATCAGCTTCAGATACCTGTTCGGAACTCTCGGCGGCCTGGGCATGACCATGGCCGCTTACAATATTTTCCTGAAGCCGGACGCAGCCCATCCCGTGGGCCAGCTCAATCCGAACGGGTATTACACCTATGGCGTGGTCGCGGCCGTGCTCATGTTCGCGGCGATCCTTGCGTCGGCGCTCGGCACGCACCGTCTTATACGGAATTTCGTTGTGCCGCCCGCGCGCACCGGGCTGGGCATCCGGCAAAATTTTCGCGAAATGCGCTCGACGCTTTCCAACCGCTCCTTCCTCGCCCTCATCCTGACGATGCTGTTCGGATCGATGGGCTCGGGATTGACGACGTCGCTCGGGATATATCTCAACACCTATTTCTGGGAATTGTCCGCGCGGCAGATGTCGCTGTTCGTCATTGCGCACGGCATTGCGTCCGCGCTGGCCTTTTTCCTTGCCGTGCCCCTTTCCCAGCGCTTCGGCAAAAAAAGGAGCGCGCTCACGGCGCTTCCGGTGGGCCTCGTCATCCTGAACCTGCCGTTGGTCCTGCGGCTGATGGACCTGTTTCCCGCAAACGGATCGCCGATGCTCGTCCCGACGCTTCTCGTGGCGCATGTCTTCTCGCTGACCGCAATCATTGTTTTCGGGATTTGCTGCCCGCGATGGTGCTCGATGTCGTGGAGGACAGTGAGGTGACGACAGGGCGAAGATCCGAGGGGCTGATCCTGTCGGTTGGCCTGGTTGTTCAAAAGGCGGTGTCGGGATTGGGCATCTTCCTGGCCGGGCTTGTGCTCGCAACCGTGAATTTCCCGGCCAGCGCGCAGCCCGGTCATGTCGACGCCGACGTCATCTGGCGGCTTGGCTTCATTTTCCCGCCGGTAATGTTCCTGATCTATTCCTGCGCGCTTCTGTCGCTGAACGGATATCGCATCACACGCTCCGGTCATGAGGAAAACCTGCGCAGGCTCGCGGGCGAGGTCGCTCGCGGCGGGCCGCCGCCGGTGGAAACGGTCAGCGATCAGCTCGCCCTGGCCGCCGAAGAGAGGGTGAAGCTCTGAAGCTGCCGTCAGTCGGACGCGTGCATCGGCGAAAAGGCTCCCGGAAACCAGCTATTGGCGGAAGCAGGGCCTCTGCCTAATGTATAATCCTACCACTGGACGAGGATTAGCCGGGAATGCTTTCCCAACGCAGCCGTTACGCCATGAAGGCGCTGATCCACCTGGCGCGCGGCTATGGGCAGGAACCGCGCCAGGTCAGCGGAATTTCCGAGGCGGAGAATATCCCGCGCAAATTTCTGGAAGCGATACTTTCCGACCTGCGGCGCGCGCGGATCGTCAACAGCGCGCGCGGCAAGCACGGGGGCTATGAGCTTGCCCGGCCGCCGGAGGAAATCACCTTCGGCGAAATTCTGCGAGTCACCGACGGGCCGCTGGCGCTGGTGCCCTGCGTCAGCAAGCAATTTTACCGCCGCTGCGACGATTGCGATGACGAAAGCACCTGCGCCATCCGGCACATCATGGCCGATGTACGCGAAGAGGTGTCGGCGATCCTCGACGGCACCACGCTCGCCAAAGCCTGCGCGCTCGAACGTGCGACCGCGCCAGGTGAGGCGGCCGAATAAGCACGCCGCCTATTCGGGGAGGAAATCGGGCACCGAAAGATAGCGCTCGCCTGTGTCGTAATTAAAGCCCAGCACGCGCGAACCTTTGGGCAATTGAGGCAGCTTTTGTGCGATGGCGGCAAGTGTCGCGCCCGACGATATCCCGATCAGCAGCCCTTCTTCACGCGCGGCGCGCAGCGCATATTCCTTCGCGTCATTGGGATCGACCTGAATGGTCCCGTCCAGCACCTGCGTGTGAAGGTTCGTCGGAACGAACCCCGCGCCGATACCCTGGATGGGATGCGGACCGGGCGCGCCGCCGGAAATCACCGGCGACAACGTCGGCTCGACGGCAAACACCTTGAGGCCAGGCCACGCCTTTTTCAGCACTTCGCCGCAGGCGGTGATATGCCCGCCGGTGCCGACCCCGGTGATCAGCACGTCGATCGGGCTGTCCCTGAAATCCGCCAATATCTCCTGTGCGGTCGTCCTCGCGTGCACTTCGATGTTCGCCGGATTTTCGAACTGCTGCGGCATCCAGGAATCGGGCGTGGAATTGACGATCTCGATCGCGCGCTCGATTGCACCCTTCATTCCCTTTTCACGCGGCGTCAGGTCGAACGTCGCACCATAGGCGAGCATCAGTCGGCGGCGTTCGATCGACATGGAATTGGGCATGACGAGAACGAGTTTGTAGCCCTTCACCGCCGCCACCATGGCAAGGCCAATGCCGGTGTTGCCCGACGTCGGCTCGACGATGACGCCGCCCGGCTTCAGCTTGCCCGACTTTTCGGCGTCTTCGATCATCGAAAGCGCGATGCGATCCTTGATCGAGCCGCCGGGATTTGCGCGTTCGCTCTTGTTCCAGACCTCATGGTCGCTGCCGAACAACCGGTTGATGCGAATATGCGGGGTGTTGCCGACCGTCTCCAGTATCGAATTCGCCTTCATCGCCTTGTCCTCATATTTCGTTTCCGGAATTGATCTTAACGGCAGAAGCGCGGGTCAGGCAACGAGACCGCGCACGGCATCCGTTCAACGCATAGCCACATCGACAAAGTGCGACTGCCAGACACGCGCCATTCTGCGCGATTCCTCTATCGTCGCATAGTCGCCATCGCGGCTCGCGACGAGAATGGACGGAAATGTCGGCGCGCGCTCCCTGCGGACCAGAGAGCAGGATCGATTGCGCTTGTTCGCATCCCGGCTTAATGCGTCGATCGCATGGACACGCCGCAAGCCAAGCCCTGGATACAGGCAATCGCTCCCTATGTGCCAGGTCGGTCAACCACTGATGACGGCCGCAAGGCAGCGAAGCTGTCGTCGAACGAAAATCCGTTCGGCACGCCGGAAGGCGCTGTTGCCGCCTATCGCGACGCCCTGGGTTCACTGCACCGCTATCCTGACGCGTCCGCCGCCGAATTGCGCGCCGCCATCGCCGCCAAATACGGGCTCGATCCGGCACGCGTGATCTATGGCACCGGGTCGGACGAGATCCTGCATCTGGCGGCAGGCGCGTTCGCCGGTGTCGGCGACGAGGTGCTGTTCGTCCGCTACGGTTTTTCGGTCTACCCCATCGCCGCGCGGCGGGTGGGCGCCGTGCCGGTGGAAGCGCCGGACACCGACTATGCGACCGATATCGATGCGTTGTTGGCATGCGTGACCGAGCGGACGCGCGTCGTGTTTGTCGCCAACCCCAACAACCCCACCGGCACCATGGCGAGCCGGGCCGAGATCGCCCGCCTGCACGCCGCGCTTCCGGCCAATGTGCTGCTGGTGATCGACCAGGCCTATGCCGAATATCTCGAGCCCGAGGAGGAGGACGCCGGGCTTGAACTGGCGAAGACCGCGCCCAATGTGCTCGTCACCCGCACCTTCTCCAAGATCTATGGGCTGGCCGCCGAACGCATCGGTTGGGGCTATGGGCCGGCCGAGGTGATCGAGGCGCTGCACAAGATCCGCGCGCCCTTTTGCGTCACCACCGCCGGACAGATGGCGGCCATCGCGGCGCTTGCCGATGACGCGTTCGTGCTGCGTTGCCGGGCGCACAACCGGAAATGGCGCGGCTGGTTCGAGGACGAGATCGCGGGCTTCGGCAATGTGGGGCTTCGCGCGGTGCCGTCCCGGGCCAATTTCAGCCTCGTCACCTTTCCCGAAGATGGCCCGGTGAACGCCGAGGACGCCTATCACGCGCTGATGGATGCCGGCTACATCGTCCGCTGGCTGCCCGGACAGGGCCTCCCCAACGCGCTCCGGATCACGATCGGCACGGAAGAGGAGATGCGGGGCCTGACCGCGGCGCTTCGCACCTATGTCACGAGGAATACAGGCTGATGCTGCCCTTCTCGCGCGTCTCGATCATCGGCTTCGGGCTGATCGGCTCGTCCATCGCCCATGCGGTGCGCGAGCACATGCCGACGGTGAGCCTGACCGGCTATGATGCGGACCCAGCCGTCCGCGCGCGGGTGGCGGAACTTGGCCTGACCGACGACCTTGCCGACAGCCCGGGTGCTGCCGTGACCGACGCGGATCTCGTCATCCTCTGTGTGCCGGTCGGCGCGATGCGCGACGTCGCCGAAGCGATCGCGACCGATCTGGCGACAGGCGCGGTGGTGTCTGACGTCGGATCGGTCAAGGGCAGCGTGCTTGACGACCTGCGCGCCGTGCTGCCGAAAGACGTTGCGATCGTCCCCGGCCATCCGGTCGCGGGCACGGAGAACAGCGGACCCGATGCCGGTTTCGCGACGCTGTTCCACAACCGCTGGTGCATATTGACGCCGGACGCGGGGACCGAGGCGCTGGCGGTCGAGCGGATGCGGGAATTCTGGGCCCGGCTGGGCGCAAATGTCGAAACCATGGACCCGAAGCATCACGACCTGGTGCTTGCCGTCACCAGCCATCTGCCGCACCTCATCGCCTACACCATCGTCGGCACCGCATCCGACATGGAAAGCGTGACGCGGTCCGAGGTGATCAAATATTCCGCCGGCGGTTTCCGCGACTTTACCCGCATCGCCGCATCGGACCCCACCATGTGGCGCGACGTGTTCCTGGCGAACAAGGACGCCGTGCTGGAAATGCTCCAGCGTTTCACCGAAGACCTGACCGCGCTCCAGCGCGCCATCCGCTGGGATGACGGCGACGCGCTGTTCAACCTGTTCACCCGCACTCGGGCGGTGCGGCGCGGCATCATCGAACAGGGCCAGGACGATGCGCGTCCGGATTTCGGCCGCACGCACGAATAGGGCCTGAAAGGCAGCGAAGGTGGCCGAAAAGGCGGGTCGACTCCACCTGCCGACAGGCGCACATTTGACCCTTTCAAGAGAGGAGCTAGGCCATGCCGCAGTTCGTCATCGAAAGGGACATGCCGGGCGTCGGGCAACTCAGTCAGGGTGACCTCAAGGGCGCGTCCCAGGGCTCATGCATAGTCCTTCGGGAATTGGGCCCGGACATCCAATGGGTGCATAGCTACGTCACCGACGACAAGGTCTATTGCGTCTATCGGGCGCCAAGCGAAGACCTTATTCGCCAACATGCCGAGAATGCGGGCTTGCCCGCCAATCGCATTGCGCGCGTCAGGGCGACGATCGATCCGACCACGGCAGAGTAGCGCCGCGTTTCGTTAACGGAACGATCCTGCCAACAGAAGGACGACCCCAACCAGAATAAGGCCGAGGGCGGGCAGTTCCGCCCTCAGGCTGAGCCGTCGGCCGCGTCCGCTGGGTTCAAGCGTGGATGGCGCTTCGCCGGGGGCGGGCGGCTGCGGATCGCTGAGCGGGCCGCGCCGGGTGGCCGTAAACGCCGACCACACGACTCCTATGACTACAAGCGCCGCGCCGAGCGAGACTGCGAGCATGATCTTCTCCTGCCATCAGAACACCTGACGAACGGCAACGTTCCGCTCTCCAAGAAACGGCGGGCAAGGGTTGCCGCCTGTTCAAATTAAACTCCCCGAAGTTCGGATTTCGTACTAGATGGGGTCCAGTCAGCGTATTTTCTTGCCTTGTAAATAAATCAGAGGGGAAAGAAAGATGGCCGACCAACTCCCGGCATTTACGAATGAAAATGAATTTCGTCTGGAGGAGTATAAGTCCGTTGTCGCCAGAATTGCATATTCGGTCGAAGACCTGCACCGGACGGAAACGATCATAGCGATCGCGATCGTGGCGTTTTATGCCTGGATCTTCAAGAACGGAACTTCGATAATCCACAGCGCACCGATAGTGCTGTGGGCGCCGGTTTCCTTACCAGTTCTTGCAATCCTGAGGCTTTCGGCACGCCATCGATATATCGATGACCTGGAGAATTATCTCAAAAAGATCGAGAGGGTTTTCTACAGCCAGTTGGACGCATTCGGCTGGGAGCGCAATTTTGCCAGTTGCCAACAGAAATACCCGTTCAGCTACCGCAGCGTCCGCAAGTTGTTTTGGCTGCTGGCGCTTGCCGCTAGCATTGCCGTCGCGGCAAATGGTTCAAGGTTGATGCCCCAACCCGTCATGAAAAGCGTGAAGGCTTCCCAGCCCGACGTCAGCCAGACTGCGACGAATTCAGCGCATTGATCGCGGCGTGGACCTGCTCCTCCGCCTCATGGCGGGGAAGGCCGGCGGGAATAGTCGCCCCAAAGCGGATGGTGATCGTGCCGGGTTGTTTGATAAAGCCGTTTTTAGTCCACAACCGCCCTGCATCGAGCGCGACAGGCACGACCGGCAGGTCCAGATGGCGGTACAGCCCGGCAAAACCCGAACGGACCGGCGGGCATTCGCCATGAGGCACCCGCGTGCCTTCCGGAAAGATCGCGACCGAACGGCCGCTGTCGCGCGCCGCATCGGCCGCCTTCAGCATGGCACGAAGCGTGCGCATGCCGCCGGCGCGGTCGATGGGGATCATGCCGTAACGTTGCGCGAGCCAGCCCCATAGCGGAATGCGGGCAAGCTCTGCCTTCAGGACGACGACAGGTTCCTTGAGCAAGTGGATAAGCGCGATCGTCTCATAGGCCGATTTATGCTTGGCCGCGACCAGCACATGGTCACGAGGGATTTCACCCTCCACCTTCAGCCTGATCCCGAGCAGCCAGCGGACGCACCATTCATGGAAATGCGCCCAGCCATGGATATAGGGCTTCAGCAGCCGGGGCGAGAACGCGATCGGCAAGGCGATGACGACTATCGGCACCGTCAGCCCATAGAAGACCATCGTATAGGCAAGGGAGCGCAGACGGGCGATCACAATCAGACCACCCCCATCCAGATGGACAGCAGCCGCAGCGCGTATTTTGTGTATTCGCGCGACATGGCGGCGGGCGGCCGGTCGCCCGGAACCGCATCGGAAATGATCTCGACACCATTGTCGAGACGCGCCGACAGCTCCAGCCTGGCGCGGGGCATATGCCAGGCCGATGTCACCAGCCGTACCGAACGATAGCCCCGCATCTTCACCCAACGCGCCGTCTCGTCCGCGTTGGAACGCGTGTCGACCGCCTCTCGCCCAAGGTCGACGCAGCATCTGAACAAGGCCGGCGGAGCGTTCACCGTAAGCGCAAGTTCATGCGGACGAACAGTGCGGTCGACGCCTGAGATAAACAGGCGCCTTGCCTTGCCCGCCCGCAACAGTGCGACGCCGCGATTCACCCGGCCCGGCCCGCCCGTCATCACCACGATGGCATCGGTCCTTTGCCCGCTGTCGTTCCTGTCCGGCAACAGCAAAACCCATAGCGCGAAGCCAAGCACCCAAAGGAGCGCCGCCCCCGCGACGATGCGAATCAGCGCTCTTCTCACAGCGTTTCGCTCAGGCTGCGGAACACGGTGATCCTCGCGGTCACAGCCGCCAGCAGCGCCGCGAGCAAGGGCAGCGCGGCAAGGACCGGCCAAGCCAGAACAGGCATCTCGACGCTGCCGAGCAAGCCCGAGCCAGTGGCCAGCACCCGCGCCTGAAGGGTGAACAGGACCAACGCCGCGGCGACGAGCGCCATCAGACCGCCAACTAGCCCATCGACGGCGGAGCGCCGCTCGAACAGGCGGGAAATCTGTCCGTCCGTCGCCCCCATCAGATGCATGACCTCAATCGTTTCGCGGTGCGTGTGAAGCGCCGCCCGGGTTGCGAGCACTACAGTGCCGACCATCGCCAGCGCAACCAGCAGTGCAATGCCGATGCCGAGCCAGCGCAAGGTCGCGAGCAGCCCCGACAGCGACTGAAGCCAGGTGGTCTGTTCATCCACCCGCGCATGCGGCGCGATCTTTTCAAGCAATGCCCGCACCTGCGACGTCCGGCTACGCCCGGATGCATCGAACGTAACATCGATGAGCGCGGGCAGCGGCAGATCGGGATCGAGCGCGCCCGAGCCGATCCAGGGCTGGAGCAGCCCCGCGATCTCAGCCCGGTTGAACGGTTTTACCGATGTCACGCCGGGAACGGAGCCAAGCGCATTGGCTGCAGCCATCGCTTCCCGCTCGCGCACTGCCGGATCCGCATGCACGACCTGGATGGTGAGCGTGCGCGACAATTCACGAGCGAGCCCATGGGCCGCGCTGGTAAGCGACAACGCCCCTGCGACAGCGAGCGCGGTCAGGAACACCATGATCCCGATCAGCATCGGCAATACCGAAAAAGCCCGGAGCGCGGGCAGCAGGCCATCGACCCCGCCAAGGGTGAAGTGCCGCATCACGCGAGGCCGTGCGACATTTGCCGGAAAGCCCCGGCGGCATCGCCAAGCGCACCCCGGTCAAGCCGCATCGTCCGCGCCGAACGCACCCGCGACATGAGCTGCGTATCATGGGTTGCGACCAGCACCGTGGTGCCCAGGCGGTTGAGTTCGTCGAACAGGTGCATCAGGCGAAAAGCCATGTCTGGATCGACGTTGCCGGTCGGTTCGTCGGCGACGAGCAGGTCCGGGCGGCCGATCACCGCCCGCGCAATGGCGACGCGCTGCTGCTCTCCGCCTGAAAGCGTCGCCGGTCGGGCGGTCGAACGGTCGGCCAGCCCTACCCAGTCGAGCAGTTCGCCGACATGATCGTGAACCTCGGTTTCGGCGACGCCCGCGATCCTGAGCGGCAGAGCGACATTGTCGAAGGCGGAAAGATGCGAGACCAGCCGGAAATCCTGGAAGACCACGCCGATCCTTCGCCGGATCGCGGGCAGCCGGCCACGCGACATCGTCACCACATCCTCGCCGAAAAGCGAGATGAAGCCCCGGCTTGGCCGCTGCGCGAGATAGAGCATCCTGAGCAGCGACGTCTTTCCCGCACCCGACGAGCCGGTGAGGAAGTGGAACGACCCCTGTTCCAGCGCGAAATTGAGATCGCGCAGCGTCTCTGCCCCGGTGCCATAGCGCAGGCCGACATTTTCAAACCGAACAACGCTGGACATTGCCGTAACTGATCTGCCCCCGCCTGCTTCTTTATCTCTGTTTGGCACGATGCCGAGGCTTGCGTCCAGCGGTCGGATGTCCTCTAGTGCAGCGGCGTTCCGATTTCGGCCAGGGCACCGCAAAAGGACGCATGGGATCAATCTGGAATGGGTGCGAGTTGACGCGATGATGCTGACCTGTCCGAGTTGCGGGACGCGTTATCTTGTACCTGATACGGCCATCGGCCCCGGCGGCCGCAAGGTTCGCTGCGCTTCATGCAAGCACAGCTGGTTCCAGCTTCCACCAGCCGAACAAAGCGGTCGCGATCTGGTCGACACGGGGGCGCAGGTGGTCGCCGCCGCCGTTGCGTCCCGCGCCGAACCCGCGGTCGCTTCGGTTGCAGAAGCACCACCGCCGCCGCCTTCCTGGGTGGCCGATACCGCACCGTCGCGCGCCGTGCCCGCGGCAACGCCCGTAGCAGCGGGTCCCGCCGTCCTGCCCGCGATTACGCCTTTTGCCCATGAGCCGCCGTTTCGCCCCCGGCGCAATCCTGCCCGGATGTGGACGATCACGGCGGTCAGCGTGGCGGTCGCGCTGATCGGGCTGAACATCGGCCTTTTCATGCTGGGGGAATCGACGGCGTTTCCGCGCGGCTGAATGGGCGGGCCCTGGTCGGCGAACCGGCTTCGCTGTTGCGGCTGGCTCCAACCGGCGCTCCCGAACGGCGGCGGCTGATGAGCGGGCACGAGATCCTGACCGTCACCGGCCGGATCGACAATCCGACATCGTCTACGCTTTGGGTGCCGGATATCAGGGCCGAACTTCTGACCAGCGACGGAAAGCCGATCTACGCCTGGACTATACCAGCGCCTGCGCCCAACCTTGGGGCGGGATCGTCGATGCCGTTCGACGGCGTCACCGTCGACGTGCCGCAGGAGGCTAACCGGATGCGCCTGAGCTTCCAGACCGCGGCCGCGCACTGACGACCAGCATTCGTCCGGCCTGCAACAGCGCCGCGACCACCATGCCCGCTCCGGACGCGTAGACAAGCGCCATTGGCCCGATCTGATAATGCCGGGTAAGCAGCCAGCCAAGGCCGCTGGTGACACAGAAGAAGGCAACTATGCCGTTGATGCCGGCGGCCACCTGGTCGCCGACCGACCGCAGCGCATAGACGAACACGATCTGGATGCCGTCGAACAGGATGAACGGCGACCACACCGTCAGCATGGCAACAGCCAGCATCAGCACCCGGTCATCGCTGGAAAAAGGCCACAGAATCGTCGCCGGGTCCAACATAAGGACGAAGCTGACGCACCCCAGCGCCGCGATGACCAGCGCGGCGGCGATAAGGCTGCGCGGCAGGGCTTTCTCGGGCGTGCCCGTGCCGACGGCGTTGCCGACTCTGACGCTAGCCGCCGACCCGAAGCCAAGCGCGATGGCAAACGCCAGATTGTGCAGCGAGAACACCATCTGGAATGCGGCGGCGGCAACCGCTCCCAGTTGCGTCGACAACACGATCAGCCAGCTGAACCCCATCAGCTCCAGACCCGAGGCAATCGCGGGCACCAGGCCGAACAGCATGAGGCGGCCGACGCCCCGCAGCGCCCCGCGCCAGGCAGAAAACGATAGGTCTCGCACCCCCATCTGACGGGCTCGCGGCAGCGTCCAGACCGCAAATATCATCGCAACCACGCCGAAGACCGAGGTCACGGCCGTCGCCAGCGCAGCGCCCGCCGCGCCTTCCTCGGGGAATCCCAGGTGACCGCCCGCCCAGGCCCAGGCAAGCACCGCATTGATCGGGAGCATGATGAGATTGACCACCATCGGCCGCTGCGGGCGGCTGACGCCTTCAAGCGTGTAGGCGGCCGCGCAGAGCACGAACTGTGGCGGATAGCTGAGCGCCATCGCCCGCACCACGCGCGTTCCACCCGGCACCAGATCAGCCGCTATTCCCGCGCCGCGAACCAGCGATTCGGCCCAGACCAGCAGCACCACCATACAAAGCACGCCCATCGCCAGCGCCAGCAGCAACCCCTCGCGAAATATCGAACCGCACCGGCGCAGATCGCCGGCGCCATCCGCGCGCGAAGTGAATACGAGAACGCCCGACAGGATCGCGATGCCGACGACGATCGTGACATAGGTGAGCGCCCGCCCCGCCGCGAGCGCGCCCAGTTCATGCGTGCTGACCCGTCCCACGACCGCGACATCGATCAGGTGCAGAAGCGTCCAGTTGAGCGACGTCAGCATCACGGGCCAGGCCAGCGCCAGCAGACGCTTCGCCTCGCCCCGTATTTCACCATGGTTGAGCCGCATGGCCCGGACGGATAGACCAGTGACCGGAACGCCGAAAGGAAAAAGGATAGTGGCATGCGTATCGGGATACTGACCGGCGGCGGCGATGTGCCCGGCCTCAACGCCTGCATCCGGTCGGTCACGCTGTCCGCGCTGGACCTTGGCTGGGAAGTGCTCGGCTTCCGGCGCGGCTGGCAGGGGTTTCTCAGAATCGACCCGACCGATCCGGCAAGCGTCGCCGCCAACACCTATCGGCTCGACCGCGAGGCGGTGCGCGGCATCGACCGGATGGGCGGCACCATGCTGCATACCTCTCGCGTCGATCCGCGCACGGAAAAGTCCGGCGACCAGACCAGCCATGTCCTCAATGTCCTGAAGACGCTGGGCGTGGATGCGATGATCACCCTTGGCGGCGACGGCACGCTGCGCTTTTCCGCGCATCTCGCAAGCCTCGGCTATCCCGTCATCTCGGTGCCAAAGACGATGGACAACGACGTTTACGGCACCGACTATTGCATCGGCTTTTCAACCGCAGTCAGCCGGTCTGTGGAAGCGATCAATGCATTGAGGACGACGACCGAAAGCCACGAACGCATCGCCGTCATCGAACTGTTCGGCAGAAGATCGGGTGAAACCGCACTGCTTTCCGGCTTCCTCGCGCAGGTCGACCGCACGATCATCGCCGAAGTGCCCGCCGACCTCGACGTGTTGTTGCCGCTGCTGGTCGCCGACAGGAAATCCCGGCCGACCAACTATGCGGTGTGTGTGATCTCCGAAGGTGCGCGTTTGTCGAGCGATGACCCTAATGGGACGAGCCAGATCGGCCAGTCCGCGACCCAGCGCAACGATGCCGGGGTAGGTCATCGCCTCGCCCGGCAGATCGAAGAGCGCACCGGGGTCGGCACGGTTGTCCAGGAACTTGCCTATCTGATGCGCGCAGGCGAACCCGATGCGATGGACCGGATGGTCGGTTTTGCATTCGGCGGTCTCGCCGTCCAGCTTTTGCAGCAGGGCAAGCACGGGCGGATGGTTGCGTTGAGGGACGGCAATTACTGCCATGTCCCGGCCGCGACGCTGCTTGAAGGCAAAAAATCGGTCGATGTGTCGGCGCTCTACGACCCCGCGCATTACCGCGCGAAGCTGATGCGCGTCGAAGGCATGCCGATGTTCCTCTATTGAGGGGCGCGAGGCGAGATCGATCTCCGCACGGGCGTTCGTTCGTGGTCGCCGTTTATTGCATTCTCCTGGCGCCGCCCCTCGGCTAAAGTTCGCGCAATGGAAACCTTGATCCGAGCGGCGCTGCCAGAGGATGCCGAGCCTCTTTCCAGATTGAAGCTCCAGACGTTCCGCGAGACTTTCCTGGACGGCTTTGCCATTCCCTATCCTCCCGACGATCTCGCCGCCTTCGAGGCCGCGCACTACAGCGTCTCTCGTGTCGCCGCCGAACTGGCCGACCCGCACAAGGCGACCTGGGTGGCAGAAGCCGGAGGAAGATTGATCGGTTACGCCCACATCGGCGGGTGCAAGCTTCCGCATCCGAATGCCTCCCCGGATCAGGGAGAGCTGTATCAGCTCTATGTGCTGGGTGAGGCGCAGGGCCTTGGTCTTGGCAAGCGGCTGCTTTCGATCGCGATCGACCACCTTGCAAAGACCCGGCCCGGCTCTGTCTGGCTTGGGGTATGGTCAGGCAATCTCAAGGCGCAGGCGCTATACAAATCGCTCGGTTTTTCGAAGGTCGGTGACTATAAATTCCTTGTCGGGCGCTGGGAGGATGAGGAATATATTTTCCGGCGGTGATCGGGGCTTTCCGTCCCCTTGCCGCGCATTACCGCCCGCCTATTCCGGAAACACCACCGTCTTTGACCCGTTGATCAGCACCCGGTCTTCCAGGTGATAACGCACGGCGCGGGCAAGGACCCGGCGCTCGATGTCCCGGCCCTTGCGGACGAGCTGGTCTGGCGCGTCACGGTGGCTGATGTGTTCCACGTCCTGCGCGATGATCGGCCCTTCATCGAGATCGGACGTCACATAATGCGCGGTCGCGCCAATGATCTTGACGCCGCGATCATGGGCCTGATGATAGGGCCTTGCCCCCTTGAATCCGGGCAGGAAGCTGTGGTGGATGTTGATGCAACGGCCCACCAGCTTCCCCGACAGGTCATCCGACAATATCTGCATATAGCGCGCGAGCACGACCAGATCGGCCCCGCTGTCCTGCACGATTTGCCAGACCTGCGCCTCTTGTTCCGCTTTCCCGTCCTTTTCGACAGGAAGATGGTGAAACGGAATGTCACCGAAATCGAGATGGGCGAAGGTTGCGCGCCCGTGATTGGATATGATCCCGGCGACATCCATCTCCAGCTCTCCGGTCCGCCAGCGGTACAGCAGATCGGCCAGGCAGTGGTCGAACCTTGAGGCGAGCAGCAGCACCCGGCGGCGGCGGCGCACGTCATGAACGGTGAAATCCATCTCAAAGGCTTCGACCACCGGCTGCATCACCGCCGCAACGCCGGCTTCATCGATCGGATCGCCCCGGTCGAACAGGATGCGCACAAAGAAGCGCCCGGTTTCACCGTCATTGAATTGCTGCGAATCCCGGATGTTGAACCCTGCCTCGAACAGCCGCGTGGCAACCGCCGCGACGATGCCGGGCCGATCGCGGCACGACAGGCGGATGATGAAGCACTGGCTCATGACGAAACTCCCGTGGGAACGCTGACGGCAGCCCGATAGCCGCTTTCACGGGAAAAATGGCAGAAAAAGTTACTTCGCCGGCCAGCTGCCATCCAGCATCTTGATGATCGCGGAAAAATCCTTCCCGCCACCGCCGAGGTTGGCGAACGCCTGATAGAGCGCTTGCGCGGCCGCGCCCATCGGCACGCTCGCATCGACGCTGTGCGCTGCCTCCACGGCCAGCTTCAGGTCCTTCAACTGAAGCGCGGCGGCAAAACCGCCGTCGTAATTGCGGTCGGCAGGCGATTCCGGCCCCACGCCGGGGACCGGGCAATAGCTGGTCATCGACCAGCTCTGCCCGCTCGCCTTCGACGAGATGTCGTAGAAAGTCTGGAGATCGAGCCCTAACCTGACGGCAAGGGCAAAGGCCTCGCAGGTCGCGATCATCGTCGCGCCAAGCAACATGTTATTGCAGATCTTCGCCGCCTGACCCGCGCCAAGCGCGCCCGCATGGATCACCGCCTTGCCCATCTGGGCCAGGATCGGCTGCGCCCGGGCGAAAGCCGCGTCCGTGCCGCCGACCATGAAGGTAAGCGTGCCCGCATTGGCCGCCGCTATCCCGCCCGATACAGGCGCATCGACAAATTCGAAGCCCCTTTGGCCTGCCGCCTCACCCACCGCGCGCGCGCTGGCGACATCGATGGTCGAGCAGTCCAGCAGCAGCGTTCCGGGCTTTGCCGCTTCCAGAATCTCTCCCGCATAGACCGCGCGCACATGCTTGCCGGCGGGCAGCATGGTGACGACCGCATCCGCACTCGCGGTGGCGGCCGACGTCGAGGCGGAGCGGACGCATCCGGCCTCCTCGGCCTTCGCAAGGGCTGCTTCGGACAGGTCGAAGGCGGCGACCTCATGGCCCGCCTTCACCAGATTCGCGGCCATGCCGCCGCCCATGTTGCCGAGGCCAATGAACGCGATCTTCATGGTCAATCCTCTCTGCGTCGGGCGGGGCAGGACCCCGGACTGGTTACCGCCCCTTCCATTCCCCCGCGCGCTTTTCGACAAAGGCAGCCATGCCTTCCTGCTTGTCCTCGGTGGCGGTCAGTCCCTGGAACAGGCGACGTTCGGTGTAGATGCCCTGGAGCAGCCCCGTTTCGAAGGCGAGGTTGACCATTTCCTTGTTCACCAGCGCGGCAAGCGGCGGCATCGCGGCGATGACGGCGGCGGTTTTCATCGCGTCATCCAGCAACTCGGCGGCGGGAACGACCCGCGCGACCAGGCTGGCGCGTTCGGCCTCCTCGGCGCCCATCATCCGGCCGGTCAGGCACATTTCCATCGCCTTCGCCTTGCCGACAGCGCGCGTCAGCCGCTGCGATCCGCCCATGCCGGGCGCGACGCCAAGCTTGATTTCGGGCTGGCCGAATTTGGCGGTGTCGGCGGCGATGATGAAATCGGCCATCATCGCCAGCTCGCAGCCGCCGCCCAGCGCATAGCCCGCCACCGCCGCGATCCACGGCTTGCGGGTCGCGACAACCCGGCTGGTCCAGTCGGCGAACATGTCGGCGCGGAACATGTCGGCAAAGCCCTTGTCCTGCATCTCCTTGATGTCGGCGCCCGCCGCGAATGCCTTGTCGTTTCCGGTGATGACGGCGCAGCGCTGGCTGTCGTCGGCGTCAAAGGCGGCAAAGGCCTGGATCAGATCGGCGAGGATTTGTGAGTTGAGCGCGTTCAATGCCTGCGGCCGGTTAAGCGTGAAAAGCGTTACCGCGCCGCGCTGTTCGACAAGGATGGTTTCATAGGACATGGTTCAGACTCCAGGTTCCGGTAAGGGTGTCCACTCCCTGTCCGCGGACAGCGGCGCAAAGAGCGAATCGATGAGCGTGTCCTTAACGGCTTCCGGCGTCGCCGGCTCCCATTTAGGCGCATTGTCCTTGTCGACGATGACCGCGCGGACGCCCTCGACGAAATCCGGGCGGCGGATGACATGGCAGGCGATGCGGTACTCCATCCGCATGTTGTCGGCGAAGTCGGTCAGCCGACCGCCCTGCGCCAACTGGCGGAGCGCGACCTTGACCGTCTGCGGCGATTTGGCCGCCAGCACCGAAAGCTGCTTTTCAGCCCATTCCGAGCCGTCCGCCCGAAGTGCGTCGAGGATATCCTCATAACGGTCCGAGGCGAAAAGCCGGTCGATGCCGGCGCGCTGGCCTTCGATTTTCGACGCCGGCGGGGTTGTGTTCGCATTATCCAATATGGATTTGAGGCGCGCCGGATCGGCGATGATCCTCGCCTTCACGTCTTCGAGCACGTCGGACGCCATGTAATGCGTCGCGATCCCGATGGCCACGCAGTCGGCGCCGTCGATCCGGCCGCCGGTCAGGGCCAGATACACGCCCATGCGGCCGGGCAGGCGCGGCAGGAACCAGCCGCCGCCGACGTCGGGGAACAGGCCGATGCCGGTTTCAGGCATGGCGAACATGGTCCGTTCGGTTGCCACGCGATAACGGCAGGGAAGCGAAAGCCCCACGCCGCCGCCCATGGTGATGCCATCGATGAAGGCGACGATCGGCTTTTCATAGACGAACAGCAGATGGTTCATCCGGTATTCGTCGAAATAGAATTGCTCGGCCTCGACGCAGTCGGTCTTCGCACTGTCGGCAAGCAAGCGGATGTCGCCGCCCGCACAAAAGCCTCGTCCTTCCGCATGGTCGATGACCACCGCGGCGATGCTGTCATCCTTGCGCCATTCCAGAAGCGCCGCGTTTATCGCCATCACCATTCGGTGCGTGAGCGCGTGGATCGCCTGCGGGCGGTTGAGGCGGATGCGGCCGATCGCGCCCTCGCGGCTGATCAGGACCTCGTCGGTCATTGGCGGAGCATCTCCCTGGCGATGATCATCCGCATGACCTCGTTGGTTCCTTCAAGGATGCAGTGAACGCGCAGGTCCCGATAAATCCGCTCGATCGGATAATCCATCAGATAGCCGTAGCCGCCGTGCAACTGGAGCGCGCGGTCCGCGACCCGCATCCCGGTGTCCGTCGCAAAACGCTTGGCCATGGCGGCAAAGCGGGTCTTGTCGGGCGCACCTTCGGTGACCTTGACGGCAGCGGCGTACAACAATGCGCGCGCGGCCTGAAGCTCTGTCTCCATGTCGGCAAGGGTGAACTGTGTCCCCTGGAAATGGGCGATGGGCTGGCCGAACTGCTTGCGCTCGCTCGTGTAGTTGACCGCTTCATCGAGGCAGCGCTGCGCCCCGCCCAGCGAACAGGCGCCGATATTGAGGCGGCCGCCGTCGAGCCCGGCCATGGCGATCTTGAAGCCGTCGCCCTCATTGCCGACAAGGTTTTCGACCGGCACGCGAACACCATCGAAATTGACCTGCGCGGTGGGCTGCGAATGCCAGCCGAGCTTCTTCTCCGGCGCCCCGAAAGAGACGCCCGGCATGTCCTTTTCGATGACGAGGCAGGAAATGCCCTTCGCGCCTTCGCCCCCGGTGCGGACCATCACGACATAGACGTCATTGACGCCGCCGCCCGAGATGAACGCCTTGGTCCCGGTGACAACGTAATGGCCACCGTTCTTCACCGCCCTGGTTTTGAGCGAGGCGGCATCGGAACCCGCCCCCGGCTCGGTCAGGCAATAGCTCGCTAGCCGGTCGCAGGTGACAAGGCCCGGCAGATATCTGGCCTTCACCGTTGCGCCGCCGAAGCGGTCGATCATCCAGGCCGACATATTGTGGATGGAGATGAAGGCCGAAGTGGAGGGGCAGCCATAGGCCATCGCCTCCATGATCAGCGCCGATTCCAGTCGGCCAAGCCCGATGCCGCCCAATTCTTCCGAGACATAGATCGCGCCAAAGCCCAGCGCGGCGGCGGCCTTCACAACGTCACGGGGAAAATGATGCGTCTCGTCCCATTTTGCCGCATGGGGCGTGATCGCATCGGTGGTGAACCGCCGCGCCATCTCCTGAATGGCGCTTTGGTCGTCAGTGATGCCGAACTGCATGGCTTCTCCTCGTGCCCGTTTCTGTCACGACAAAGGATGGCGACAAGGATGTGAAGCTATCCGGCGCGGAATGTCCAGATGCCAGATGTGAGAGGTGCGGGACGCTGACACCCGATGCCCCGGCAACCATGCTTGCCCCTTTGACAATGGTTTGCCGGTCAGACCTTGCCGATGACCGAACCGAAGAGCTCCTCGTCCGAAGGCAGCACCTTGGGCTTTGCCAGCGGTTTCGACACCCAGGTTTCGTTGATGAGATCCCGCCAGGTGATATTGTTGTTGGTGCTGTTGCCGCCCCATGATCCGCAGCCTAGGGAAAAGGTCTGGCGCATGCCGTTCCACAGATTGCCGCTGTTCGACGCCGCCTGCGGCTGGTTGACCATCACGCGCGATGTCTTCGTCGCATTGGCAAGCTTCAGGATGTTTTCGTCGCTGCGCGAATAGATGCCGCAGCTATGTCCCTGGCCCTGATAGGCCTGAATCTCGTTGGTCAGCCTGATCGCATCGTCGATGTCCTTTGCCTTGTAGAGCGTCATCACCACCGACAGCTTTTCGCCGGAAAACGGATAATCGGGACCGGCGCCCGTTTCCGGCACGATGAAGAAGCCCTTGCCCGCGGGCAGATCGATACCGGCCATCCCCGCGATTTTTTCGGCAGGCTGGGCGACGATGGCGGTGTTGAGATGGCCATCGACCCAAAGCGTGTTCTGGAGCTTCGCCTTCTCCTCGGGGCTGACGACATAACCGCCCTGCGTCTCGAGCTTGGCGAGCATGTCGTCATAGATCGCGCCGACGAGCACCACCGAATTGTCCGCCGAGCAGGATGCGGCAAGATCGAGCGTCTTGGAGATGCGGATCTTCTCGGCCGCATCGTCGAGATCGGCAGTTTCATCGACCGTGATGACTGCATTGCCCACACCGACGCCCAGCGCAGGAGTGCCGCTCGAATAGGCGGCCGCCACCATCGCCGCGCCGCCGGTGGCGAGAATGCGGTCGCACTGGCGCATCAGTTCGTTGGTCTTGGCAAGGGTCGGCGTGTCGACGCTGATCACCAGATCGGCGGGCGCGCCCATCTTGACGATCGCCTCGCGCATCAGATCGACGATCATCTTGTTGGTCAGCTTGGCGCGCGGGTGCGGCGCGACGATGATCGAGTTGCGGCCCTTGACCGCGCTGATCGCCTTGATGACCGGCGTCGCTTCGGGATTGGTGGTCGGAGACAGCGCGCCGATCACGCCCACCGGCTTTGCGATCTTGACGATGTTGCGCTCGGGGTCTTCCTCGATGATGCCGACCGACTTTTCGTTGATGATGTCGTGGAGCGTCGCGCGTGTCTTGCGGGCAATCTTGAGGAACTTGCCCTCATAATTGCCGAGCTGCGTCTCATCGACGGTGAACCGCGCGATCTTTTCAGATACGCCCGGCTTGGCGACGGCCCAGACCATCGCCCTGATCAGATCGTCGACCTGCTCCTGCGTATAGTTTTCGATCTGTGCCTGCGCGGCGCGCGAACGTGCGACGAGTTCCTGCAATTTCTTCCGCAGCCGCGGCTTCTTCCTCATTGACGAACTGCCTGACCTGCTCGGCCATAAACCTCTCCATCTCTCCGCGCTTGGCCGGATGCAGGATTGGCAATTTGGACGCCTGCCAGAGGCTGCGCGGTCTTTGATATGCTGTCCGTCGCCCCTCTTTTGTGTCCGGGGGATTTGGAAATGATCCGCTTACGTACTTGAACCTGCGGAATACCGATATCAATGACGCGATTTAGCAGTATAAGCTGCAAAAATGCAGGATATGAACTGGGACGACCTCCGGATTTTCTTAGCCCTTGCCCGAAAAGGGAAATTGTCGCTGGCGGCGGCGGCTACCGGGCTGGACGCCACCACCGTCAGTCGCCGGATCGGACGGCTGGAAGCGGCCCTTGACGCGCGGCTGTTCGAGCTTGGGCCGCAAGGCCACGCCCTGACCGCAAGCGGTCGCGCACTGCTGCCGGCCGCCGAAACGGCCGAACGCGGCGCGCTGTCCGGCATCAGCGGCATCACCGGGGCTCACGGCCGCGTCGGCGGCCTCGTGCGGATCAGCCTTTCCGAAGGGTTCGGAACCTGGGTGGTGGCGCGACGGCTGCCCGAATTCCAGCAGGCGCATCCTGACATCACGGTGGAGCTTGCCGTCTCCAGCGGCTTTCTCAGCCCTTCGAAGCGGGAAGCCGACATCGCCATCATGCTTGCCCGTCCCCGCGCGGGGCCGGTCGTCACCCGCAGGCTGACCGATTACATGCTCGGGCTCTATGCATCGTCCGATCACTGCGAACGCAACGGCCGCCCCGCCACTGTCTCAAGCCTGCAGAATCATCCGCTGGTCGGCTATATCGACGAGCTGATCTATGCTCCGCAACTTCGCTATCTGGACGAGATCGCCCCCGGCCTGTCGCCCGACTTCCGCAGTTCGAGCATCAACGCCCAGCACCAGATGATCGCCGCAGGCGTCGGCATCGGCGTACTGCCCTGCTTCATCGGCGACCAGGATCCAAGGCTGGAGCGCATTCTGCCCGACGAGGCGGAAATCCGCCGCAGTTTCTGGATGGTCGTACACAAGGACGTGCGCCGGCTGGCGCGGGTCGACGCCTTTGTCGATTGGCTGAACGAGATCGTCACCGGCGGGCGCGGGCTGTTGTTCGGACAGATCGACGCGCCGTCAAGACAAGATGTGATTCAGGGCAATTCAGGCGGCCGTGACAATTTCAACAAATAATATCGACCGGAGCGCAATGTTCGCTTACACCTTCGTCAAGACAGTGAAGGGGGATGTTTGGTGGACGACGAGCACAACAGCCGATTGATCAACCTGACGGCGGATATAGTAACCGCTCATGTCGCAAACCAGAGCGTCGCCGTATCAGATGTTGCGTTGGTGATCAGGACCGTGCACGCCACTTTGGCGGACCTCGGCAGGATGAAAACGCCCGAACCCGCCACGCCGGAACCCGCGGTTCCCATACGTTCTTCGATCAAGCCGGATTACATCGTCTGCCTTGAAGACGGAAAGAAGCTGAAAACGCTGAAGCGCCATCTGATGGCGCATTTCGGCATGACCCCGGCCGATTACCGCGCGAAATGGAATCTGCCGGCCACCTACCCCATGGTCGCGCCCAGTTATGCGGAGGCGCGCCGTATGATCGCGAAGACGGTCGGGCTGGGCCGCAAGCCGCGGACAGCAAAGACATCCACGCCCAAAGTGGCGGGTAGGCGTAAGGTTGCGGGCAAGAAATAGCAGCGAATCGGCCGCGTCCATTGCGGACGCGGCTACAAGGACGGACAGGCTCCGAAATCTTTTTTGCAGTGGGTGAATAGGGAGAATTGAGGATGAATAGCGCAGAACTCGCCGAACGTCTCGCCAATGAGCGCGGTCTCACCAAGACCGAGGCCAAGCAGACCGTGGACGCTGTTTTCAAATCCATCATCGACGCCGCCAAGGCCGGCGCCGAAGTTTCGCTTCCCGGCTTCGGCAAATTCAAGGTGCAGAACAAGCCGGCACGCGAAGGCCGCAATCCGGCAACGGGCGCGACGATGAAGATCGCAGCGTCACGCAAGCTGAGCTTTGCCGCCGCCAAGGCGGTGAAGGACGCTCTCAACGGCGGCTGACGGGCTGACCCGGTAAATTGTCGCCGCCTTTCTCGCGGCACGGTTCCGGTTCCAGAACGGATGAGGTCGGCGGGGTCATCCCCCGCCGGCCTTTTTTAATAGGCGTAGTCGATCGACAACCAGAACTTCCTGGTATCGGTCGCAAAGGCCCTGGCGTTGTAATCGGCATATTTCGCCAGGAACGTCAGCTTGTTGACCTTCACCGAAAGCTGCACATCGACTTCGCTGCCATAGTTCATGCTGAGCCGGTCGCTATCGAACTGGTGGTAGCTGCCGGTAAGCGCGAGCGCGTCCACATCCGCAAATGGCTTCGGCACCGTGTAGCCGGCCTGCGCGTAAAGGTCCCGGATGCCGTTGGGCGGCGTCATCAGGAACTTGTCGGCCCAACCCTGAAACTTGTGCAGGGTCGCGAGCGGCGTCTGGAACGACGTCAGCGCGTCGCCTGAATCGGCCCCAAGCACCTCGTAACCGCCGCCAAGCGCAAACCCCTTGTACCCAAGTCCGGCTTCGACCTGATAATAGTCAGCTGAATAATTATTCGGATTATGGTGATAATCCGACTGGCGGGCATAGCTGGCGGCATAGCTGAGCTTCGCCGCCTTGCCGAGCGGGTAGGTTCCTGCAAAACGACCGCCGTAGGTCTGGCTGGAGTTGCGGAACCCGTTGATCGCCGCCTCGTCCTGATCGACCAGATAGGCAAAGCCGGTCAGCGTGCCATAGGGCGTCTTGTAACTGACATTGGCAAGGATATTGTCGCCGCCGATCGCCTGCTGACGGGCCGCGCCAAAGGCGTTGCCGCCGTCGATGCCCCATATGGTCCGATCCGACCAGGCATAGATGACGTCGAGCTTCAGCTTCTTGACCGAGGTGCTTTCGATGCGAACGGCGTCGAACGTCTGTTCATTATCGCGCCAGCCGACCGATCCGACGAAGCGCTGGTCGTCGAGGTTGATGCGCTGACGGCCGATGGTGACTACAGTGCCGGGCAACCCCTTATACTGAAGCTGGATGCGGTTCAGTTCGATATTCTCGGGGTCCGCAACCAACGGCAGGGCCGTTTTGCCATTGAGGCCGCTATTGTAGTCCTCGTCTATCGCAAGCGTGCCCTCGCCTTCGACAAGGACGCTGAAATCCTTGCCGAAGCCCAGTTCGAACCCCGCGCGAGCGCGTGCGGTGATCGCATCGGCTTTCTCGGCGATGCCCGCCTGATCGACATTCTCATAGCGTAGCCGGATGTCGATCAGCGGCTTGAACTTAACCCCTTCAGCCAGTGCCGGCGATGCCGATAGTGCCAATATGGTTAAACAGAGCGCGACTTCGGTCTTTTTCACGAAAACCCCCTTTGGTTGATTATCGAGCCTTCCGGGCCCCTCTCCGCTGACGACAATCAGGCCGCTTCTTGATCGAGCGGGTTGCTGAAACGCTGCCGCAGGAAATGCATGCGGCCCGTTTTCCTTGGCATTCAGGGACCGAACCCCGGCGCTGTTGATCGACGACAGTAAAAAGCCGCCCCAAACATACCCCTTCTTCGGAGCGGTTAGACGACGGCTTTGCCAATCTCCACGCAAATGCGTGAGACACCAGGTCGGCCCAGCGTTGAGCGGCCCTGGCTATACGAAAACGGGCTACGCTGCCCGTTCAAAGACGAGATTGCTGATTCGTTTCAACGATTGCAAGCGTTTTGTTGCACGTGCGAGACGCGCCTGCACAATGGGAGCTAGTCGCCACATAGGTGCCACAAAAAAGGGCCGGAGGATGTCCCCGGCCCTTGCTTTGCTTGCCTGCGGCGGGCGTGTCAGGCGCGCACGGCTACCGGACCAGTCCGGCGGCGGCGCAATTGAGCGCCGACCATGCCGAAGCCAGCGATCATCATCGCCCAGGTCGCAGGCTCTGGCACTGCCGACGTGGGCGTGAGCTGCAGCGTCCAGTCGCACAGGTCGCCGGTCTTGAAGTTGAACTTGGTGTCGTAGATGTTCAGCGTCCACTTGCCCGCCGAATCCAGGCCATTGAAATCCGAAAGCGAACCCGCGGGATTGTAGGTGCCCGGCTTCCAATTATTGCCGGTGCCGCTGATCAGGTTCGAGGCTTCGTCATCGAAGATGAAAGTGCCGTCGGCTTTTTTGGAGCCGCCCTGTTCATAGGTAAGCCATACGACTTGGCCGTCATGGCTCAGCGAAATCTTCAGATCGCTCCAGCGGGCGTGGTCGAGTTCGTTGAGGGAGACATTGACGTCGGCGATGTCAAAGCTTTCACCCACATTGATCGACGAGGTAAGCGGGTTGAGAAAGGGCAAGTCGGCAATGACGCCGCCGTTTCCATCATAGGTATAATCGCCCTGCAGCGGGCTTTCACAACCTTGATGGCCCTGACCGCCGCAACCATAGTCGCCATGACCATGCTGCACCCAGAACGTCGCCTGCGCCGGGGCTGAGGCGAAGGATGCCGCAGCGGCAAGAACAAACGCAATTTTCTTCATAAACCACATTTTCCTCAACAATTCTGACCGCCTCTAAGCAACCACTGTGCCAATGTGGGCAAAGCGCTGAAAACCACAGTTCTCGAATATGGTTAATGCCATTTGTGTTAATTTCTTCGACAATTCAATGGTTTGATGTTTCCTTTTGGCACACAACCTGGCGCTGCCGGAGGCTCGTGATTATTTGGCCACCGCCGGGCTCAATCAGGCCACAGGACTGGACACGGCGCTGCCGATCGCGAATAGAACGCCGATGGGAGAGCTTGGCACACGCCTCATGGCAAATCGGGCGGGTCACGGCAGATGAGTGATCTTGCGGCGCTTGCGAAAGGCGGGCGCACCAATTTCTTCGGCTTTTTGCTGCGCCTCGCTGCCCGTCTTCCCTTTCTGTTCATCGCCGGCCGGATGTATGGGGCCGAAACGCTCGGCCGCTTCGCCTATGCGGTGATTGTGGTAGAGTTCGCGGCCCAGCTCGCTACGCTTGGACTGAAGCGGGGACTGGCCCAGCAGCTCGCCAGGGAAGAACGGCCGGACGTGCACGTCGTCTGGGACGCGCTGCTCGTCGGGTGGATCGTGTCCGCCCTGGCGATCGTGATTCTGGTCGCGCTGCCAAGGCTGATGTTTCCGAACAGCTTCATAACCGGGCTGGACCGGCTGCTGCCGCTGATTATTTTTGCGATCGTCGGATCGGACATTTCGCTGGCGGCGCTGGCGTACCGTCACGACATCGGCGCCACGGTGCGCGCGCGCTCCGTCGTCGAACCCTGGACGATCAGCGCCGGTGCGCTTGCCTTTTCTTTTTATTCGACGCGCGACGGGCTGATCCTGTCCTATGTCGTGTCGCTGGTGGCGGCGTTCGCGATGTCTGTGATCCCGCTTGTCCGAAACTATGGCTGGCCGCAGGGCTGGGGGCCAAAGCCGGCGGAGCTTTTTGCGCTGGCCCGTCGCAATATGCCGCTTGCCGGGGCCGACGCCATCGAATGGGGTTCGCGGCGCCTTGATCTGGCGATCCTCGGTCTGTTCTTCTCGCCCGCCGTGGTCGGCATCTATTATGTCGCGCAACAGGTGGCGTCGCTGCCGCAGAAGCTGAAGACCAGTTTCGATCCCATTCTGGGGCCGGTCATCACCCGTAATCTTGCGAAGGGCGACAAGAAGGCGGTCGCGGCGCAGGTGGCGCAGGTCGGCTTCTGGATCATCGCCGCGCAGACCGGCATCGCGCTTGCGCTCGGCATACCGGGCGAGGCCGTGATGGGCCTTGTCGGCCCCAATTTCGTGTCCGGCGTGATCGTCCTTGCGGTGCTGCTGTCCGTAGAGGTCGTCGCCGCGACCGCCGCCGTATCCGAAGCGGCACTCGTCTATGTCGCGCGCCATCGCAATTTGATGATTTCGGTACTGGCCATCGCGGTGCAAGCAGGACTTAGCTTTGCGCTGATCGTGATCGCCAAGAGCCAGCATCTGCCGGAACTGATCGCCGCCGCCGCGCCCGCCGTCGCTCTGCTGGCCGCGCTTGGGCTGTCGTCGATCCTGAAGGCGGGTCTGCTGTCGAAACTGTTGCAAGCGCCCGTTTCCGGCTGGCGCTGGGCGCTTCTTCCGGCCGCGATCATCGCGCTCGTCATCGGCAATATCGCGACGCGGGTGCCCGAATGGGGCGAACTGGCGTTCGGTATCCCGGCGGTATTGATCAGCTATGGCCTGGTGATCTGGTACCGCGGCTTCGGCCCCGACGACCGCGTGCTGTTCCGCATGAAGGGGCCCGGCGAACAGGCCCCCTCAACATAGGATAGAAACCGTTCGCGCGTCCTAGTGGCGGAAATGCCGCTGGCCGGTGAACACCATGGCGAGCCCTGCATCATCGGCGGCCGCGATCACCTCCTCGTCGCGGATCGAACCGCCCGGCTGGATCACCGCCGTCGCCCCCGCCTCGACCGCTGCCAGCAAGCCGTCGGCAAAGGGGAAGAATGCGTCCGAAGCAACGGCCGATCCTATTGTGCGGGGTTCGCCCCAGCCTGCTTTCTCGGCTGCATCCTTCGCCTTCCACGCGGCGATGCGTGCGGACTCCAGCCGGTTCATCTGGCCTGCGCCAATGCCTGCGGTCGAGCCTTGTTTCGCATAGACGATGGCGTTCGACTTCACATGCTTGGCGACGGTCCAGGCGAACAGGCAGTCGGTCAGCTCCTGCGCGGTCGGCTGGCGCTTCGTCACCACCTTCAGGTCCGCCCCGCCGATACGGCCGTTGTCGCGCGACTGGACGAGCAGGCCGCCGGTGATCGACTTGAAGATGAGCCCCTCGCGCGCGGGATCAGGCAGATCGCCCGTCAACAACAGCCGCAGGTTCTTCTTAGACGCGAATATGGCGCGGGCTTCGGCGTCGGCGTCGGGCGCTGCGACGACTTCGGTGAAGATCTGCGTCATCGCTTTCGCCGTCGCGCCATCCAGCGGGCGGTTGACGGCGATAATGCCGCCGAATGCCGACACGCTGTCACACGCAAGCGCGGCCTCATAAGCTTCGAGCAGCGTCGCGCCGCTCGCCACGCCGCACGGATTGGCGTGCTTCACGATCACCACCGTGGGCGGCCCGTCGCGGAATTCCGATACGAGTTCGAGTGCGGCGTCGGCGTCATTGTAATTATTGTAGGACAGCGCCTTGCCCTGCACCTGTTCGGCCTGGGCGATCCCGCGGCCCGAACCGCCGGCCGGAACATAGAGCGCCGCCTGCTGGTGCGGGTTCTCGCCATAGCGTAGCGCCGCGGCACGCGTGCCCGAAACGTGTATCTGCTCGGGCAGCACCTCGCCCTGGTCGCTATGCGCGAACCAGCCTGCGATCATCGCGTCATAGGCGGCGGTCGCGGAAAAGGCGCGGGCGGCAAGACGCTTCCTGAGAGCAAGCGAGGTTACGCCGTCGCCTGCATCCAGCTCGGCGATAAAGGCTGCATAATCGGCGGGATCGGTCAGGATCGCCACATATTCATGGTTCTTGGCCGCGGACCGCACCATCGACGGGCCACCGATATCGATATTCTCGACGATCTCGTCACGCGACGCGCCCTTCGCCACCGTCTGGGCGAAGGGATAGAGGTTCACCACGACGAGATCGATCGGCGGTATGTCATGGTCGGCCATAGCGGCCGCATGTTCGGCATTGTCGCGCACCGCGAGCAGGCCGCCATGGACCTTGGGATGCAGGGTCTTCACCCGGCCGTCCATCATCTCGGGAAATCCCGTGTGCTCCGACACATCCTTGACGGCGAGCCCTGCCTCGCGCAGCGCCTTTGCCGTGCCGCCGGTCGACAGCAGCTCAACCCCGTGCCGTGCCAGCGCCTGTCCCAGCGCCACGAGCCCCGTCTTGTCGGACACCGAAAGAAGCGCCCGCGTAACCTTTACCCCGCTCATCCGTTGTTTTCCTGCTTATCCGGCGCGCCTGAACGACCACGCCACGGAGCCGCCGCCGGGCGCGACGTCCCCACTGATCACCATTTGCCGGGTCGGCTTTATGGCACCTTCGCCGTCAATCCAAAGACTATCGTCAAAGGTCAGCTTGCCGCCACGGCAGCGGAACTGCCAGACATGCCCGCCAGGCAATTTGATCAGCGCCGCCTGGCCATCCGCCGTCGGCACCGGCTCCGCGCCGGGCGCGAGATGGAAGCGGATATCGAAGCGCAACTGCGCGGCCTTTCGCCTCAACCCACGGCTGGCGACCGGCAACAGCGTATCTTCGCCGCGTACGTCCTGGCCATTGGCCGAAAGGTAGAAGCGCCGCCGGTGTTCGATCCCGAACCGGCGCGCATAGCCGTCATGCGTCGCCTCGACCCAGGTGCCTGCCTCATTCTCCTGCCGGTGCACCAGCACTTCGCCGACGCCCTTGCCGAGCAGGCCGTCCGGACGGATCGAGGTGGAATTGACGTCTTCGACTATAAGCGCCGAATGTGCCGCCGTGGTCTTCAGCAGGCCGACAAGTTCGGCGGGAAGGTGTCTGGCCGCGCCGCCCTGACCGCCGCAATTGACGATGATGCGCTGTGGTCCGTCCGCCAGCTCGAACGCCAGCGTCGACGCATGGCCTGTCTTCGACAGCCGGGCAGGCGGCGGCGGACCGACGTCGCAGACCACCACGGTCCTGCCGCCGACCAACCGTTGAAATCCCCATTCGTCGCCGTGCTTCAGCGGCCGCGCCTGGATGCCCGACGCCGATAGCGCACGCTCGATCCGGCTCGCGTCGGCAGGACCGCAGCCATGCCATGACGACAGGCCGCCGTCACCCAGCGTCACGCCCTTGACAGCGGGGACCAGCCGGTCGACCGCCGCGTCGAACCATGGCGGCGGCAGCAAACGACGCGACGAATAAAATGACCGCAGCGTCACCAGCAATTCAAGCAGATCAACGGCGTCGACCGGCGAGCGGCTGGCGACGCCCCCATCCTCGTAAAGGAAATTCGCCAGAGCCTTTTGCAGCCCTGCCTGCCCGCGCGCCTGACGCGCCTCGCCACCGGGAATCATCAGTCCCGCTGCGGCCAGTCCGGCATAAGCGGCGATGCGGGGAAGCCCCTCGTCCGCCTTGCCGGCCGACCGCTCGAGATGACGGGCCATGCGCGCCACGGCGTTGAGCACGACGGATCGATAGACCAGATCCGACGAAGACAGGATCAACGGCGCATAGCCGATCCAGAACAAAAGCCTTTTGCCGATCAGGTCGGGCCGCCAGCCAAGCGGATCAAACTCTGCGTGTTCCGCAAGCCAGAGCCGGGTCAGCGGTTCGGCGAGCTGAGCCGCCTGTTCGCGTTCCGAAGAAGCCGAAAGGTCGCGAAGCCAGGCAAAGCCCTGGAGCCAGTCGCGCATTTCCGCCGAGGCCTCGATATTGGCGAAGCTCAGCGATTGAATGGCGACGCTTTCACCCCGGTGCAGAAACTGCCCCTTCATCATCGCCCCGCCGACATCGGCATCGCCCGCGATCGGATCGCCCGGCACGGTGATCAGCTTCAGCGGAAAACGGCCCCGCAGACGCAGGCGGTGAAGCGGGCTTTTCCACGCGAGGAGGCGAAACTGCCCGGCGATGCGTTCGGCCAGCGAAACGCCACGGTCGCCCCCGACGCGCACCAGCCGTTTGCCCGCTTCAATCTCATCCATCGGATCAAGCCGGTCTTCCGCCGCGGGCTGAGGAAGAGGTTTCTTATGCGCCACGGAGCCGCCTGATATTGTCCGCATAGGCCGTTGGGCCGCCCCGAAAAGTCGCTGTTCCGGCAACCAGCACATCTGCGCCCGCGCTCACCGCCAGGCGGGCGGTTTCAGCATCGATGCCGCCGTCGACCTCAAGGTCGATCGCCTTGCCGAGCTTGTCGATGGATTTCCTGATCGCCTCGATCTTGCGCAACTGGCTGGAAATGAAGCTTTGCCCGCCAAAGCCGGGATTGACGCTCATCACCAGCACCAGATCGACGTCTTCGAGGATGTAGTCGAGCATCTTGGCGGGCGTCGCCGGATTGAGCGAAACCCCAGCCTTCTTGCCCAGCGCCTTGATGCGCTGGATCGTGCGGTGGACGTGCGGGCCTGATTCGGGATGGACGGTAATGATGTCCGCTCCCGCATCGGCAAAAGCCTCCAGGAAATGATCGACCGGGCTGATCATCAGATGCACGTCGAACGGCTTTTCGGTGTAGGGCCGCAGCGCCTTCACCACCCCCGGCCCGATGGTGAGGTTCGGCACGAAATGTCCGTCCATCACATCGACGTGAATCCAGTCCGCTCCGGCGGCGTCGATCTCCCGCACTTCGTCGCCCAGACGGGCAAAATCGGCGGACAGAATCGACGGCGAAATACGGACGGGCTGTTGCATGGGACAGGCTTTAACCTCGCATGCCGGACCCGGCAAGGCAGGCTGCCGATCTGCCTACCCCTTCCGCCGCAGCCGGGCGATAAAGAATCCGTCAAGGCCGCCCGCAACCTGTCCCGGCAGGGTGCGAATGGCGCCCTGGTCATTGGTGACAAGACCGGCGGGCAGATCGTCGGCCGCGATCGAATCCATTTCCAGACCGAGCGAATCGATTCCCCGCAGTTGCGCCTCGCCTTCGCGCGGTTCGAGCGAACAGACACAATATATCAGCCGCCCGCCAGGCTTCACCCACGCCGCGGCGCGTTTCAGCATGGCCGCCTGGGTTGCGGCAAGCGCTGTGATATCCGACGGCCGGACGCGATGAAGCACGTCTGGATGGCGGCGGAAAATGCCGGTCGCCGAACAGGGCGCATCAAGCAGGACATGGTCGAACAGCCGATCGGGCTGCCACTTCGCGATATCGGCTTCGATCAGTTCAGCCGAAAGGCGGGTGCGGTCCAGATTCTGCTGTAACCGGGCCATCCGGGCCGGACTAAGCTCTACCGCCGTGACGGCCGCGCCAAGCGCCGCAAGCTGCATCGTCTTGCCGCCGGGCGCCGCACAAAGATCGAGCACGCTTTCGTCCGGCTTCGCGCCAAGCACCCGCGCCGGCAGCGAGGCCGCAAAATCCTGCACCCACCAATGGCCTTCCGCATAACCCGCGAGGTCTTCGATTTTGGAACCGAAAGGCAGGCGAACATGGCCCGGCGCAAGCGAGACGCCGCCCAGCCGTTCAGTCCATTCGGCGGTTGCGCCCGCATTCTTCAGCGTCAGATCGATCGGCGGCGGCTCAGCCAGCGCCGCACCGGCGTCGGCGCACATCGGCTCGCCCCATGCCGTCTGCCAGCGCAGCAGGACGGGGTCGGACAAGGAAGGCGCGTCGGGAAGAGCCGCGCCCTTCCGGTTGAGCGTTCCGAACACCCCGTGCACCAGCTTGCGCGGGCCGCCATCGACGAGCGGCAGCACCGTAGCAATCGCGGCATGCCCGGGAGTGCCCAGCTTCAGCGCCTGGGCGAGCGCGATCCTGAGCGCCATTCGCGCCTTTGCGTCGGGCGGGAGGATCTGTTTGGTGGCGCTATCGATCAGCGCGTCGAGGTCGGGCAACCAGCGCAATACCGTTGCCGCCAGCGCGTGCGCCAGCCCCCGGTCGGCCGGATTGCCAAGATCGCCCGTAGCGGCAGCAAGCGCGCTTTCAAGCGGCTGACCGCGCCTCAGCACTGCGTCCAGCAGGCGAAGCGCCGCGCGCCGGGCAGGCACGCCGGCCGGATCTGGAGCCCGGCTCAGGACCAGGGTCCGTTCTTGCTGGTTTTCGTCTTGCCCAGGGGATCGAGCGCGCTGCGGCGGACCGATGCCGATGGCGCGAGGTCAATGTCGGGAACGGCCTGGAGCCGGGCAGCGGCAAAGCGCGGATCGGCAGCGATCGCTTGCAAGGCCGCGATCCGGTTGCCGATGTCGGGATGCGTCGAAAACAGGCCGTCGAGGCCATGTCCGATCGCCGGATGCACGATATAGAGGTGCGCTGCCGCCGGATTGCGTTCGACCACCGGGTTCGGCACCTCCGCGACACCGTGCGCCAGCTTGTTCAGAGCCGACGCCAGCGAAAGCGGCATGCCCGAGATGTCCGCCCCCGCGCGATCGGCCGCATATTCACGCGTCCGGCTGATGGCCATCTGCACAAGCATCGCCGCAAAAGGCGCGACAATCATCGCGGCGATCATCGCTATCGGGTGCGGCCGGTTGTTGCCGCCGCCCGACATCCCCGCGAACATCGCGAAATTGCCCAGCATCGAGATCGCACCGGCGATTGTCGCGGTAATCGTCATGACCAGCGTGTCGCGGTTCTTCACATGGCCCAGTTCGTGCGCCATCACGCCTGCGATTTCATTGCGGTTCAACAGCCGGAGCAGCCCCGTCGTTGCCGCCACCGCCGCATGTTCGGGATTGCGTCCGGTCGCAAAGGCGTTCGGGTGCGGAGAATCAACGACATAGACCCTGGGCATGGGCAGATCGGCCGCAGTGGCGAGTTCCTTCACCACAGCGTAGAAATCGGGCGCGGTATTCGCGTCCACCTCGCGCGCGTTATGCATACGGAGTACGATCTTGTCGGCGTTCCAGTAGGAAAAGGCATTCAACGCCAGCGCCACGACCAGCGCGATCATCATTCCACCACGGCCGCCCAATGTGAAGCCCAGACCCATGAACAGGGCGGTCAACGCGGCAAGCAACAAGGTGGTTCGAAACCAGTTCACAACACGTCTACCTCCGGGTGCCGAATTTCGGTACGATGACGAAGAAGATCAAGGCAGAACCCCGACATGACCGAAAAAAACCGTCGCCCGGAATGGTTGAAACCACCGGCCCATCTTTCTCCCAGTCCGCCGGTGCCGAAACCCGGGAGCGTCGCCACCGAAAATGAAAGCGGCGGACGGGCCGGACCCGAGCCCACCCGTTATGGCGATTGGGAGAACAAGGGCATAGCCGTCGATTTTTAGCATGCCTCGGCCTTGAGCGGCCGCGTCAGCAGCCGTTCGACCACGGCATCGATCGCCGCCGACCCGTCAAGCAATTCGCACACCGCCTCGACGATCGGCATATCGGCGCCAACCGCTTGTGCCGCCTGGCGCAGGACAGGTGCCGTGAACGCGCCTTCGGCCACGGTCTTGCGATCCGCCAGCAGTTCGGCGGCGCTTTTCCCCTGACCAAGACCAAAACCCAGGCTGAAATTGCGCGAGGATGGCGACGAGCAGGTCAGCACCAGATCGCCGAGCCCCGACAAGCCCGCCAGGGTTTCGGCCCGGGCGCCGCGCGCAACGCCGAAGCGCGACATTTCGGCAAAGCCCCGGCTGATGAGCGCAGCCCGTGCGTTCTGCCCAAGCCCCCGGCCTTCGACCACGCCGCAGGCGATCGCGAGCACGTTCTTCACCGCGCCGCCGATCTCGGCACCGATCAGATCGTCAGACGCATAGGGACGAAACGCCGGCATCGCCAATCGCGTCGTCAGCGCCCTGGCAAGCACGAGATCGCTGGCGGCAAGCGTCACCGCCGTCGGCAGGCCTCGCGCGACTTCATGCGCGAAAGTGGGCCCGGAAAGCACCGCGATCGGCGCGTTCGGTTGCGCTTCGGCGGCGACCTCCGTCAGCAGCTTCATGGTCCCAGCCTCGATCCCCTTTGAGCAGAGGACGAGCGCGCGATCACCCTGCGGCAAAGCCGACAATATGGTGCGGACGTGCTGGGCGGGCGCCACCACCAGCAACGCGTCGGTCCGGGACAGCGCGGCGAGATCGCCGGTCGCGCGGATGCCGGGAGACAGGGGGATGTTGGGCAGGAACACGGGATTGAGATGGTCGGCGTTGATCGCGGCCACCACTTCGGGTTCGCGCGCCCAGATTACCACTTCCTCGCCGCCCGATGCGGCGACCTGCGCCAGTGCGGTCCCCCATGCGCCGCCGCCGATCACGCCGATTCTGTCGATCGATTTCATGCCTTCACCCCCGCTCCCCGCGCCGGCGGCGCGTCAGGATCCAATGGCCAGCGCGCGCGCGCCACCGCTTCCAGCCCATCGGTCATGCCCGGTTGGAATCGCTCGGCCCCGGCCCAGGCGATCATCGCCGCGTTATCGGTACACAACCAGCCGGGCGGCGCGATGAACGGCAGGCCGCGGCTATCGGCCAGCGCCTGCAATTCTGAACGGATCGCCTGGTTGGCGGCTACGCCTCCCGCAACCACCAGCGCCGTCGCCTCCGGCATCGCATCCATCGCCAGCCGCGTGCGATCGATCAGGCAATCGACGACCGCCTGCTGGAAGGAGGCGGCAAGGTCTTCCGTCCGGTGGCTTCCGGCATTGGCGGCGCGCAGCACCGCGCTCTTCAATCCCGCGAAGGAGAAATGCGGCTCGCCCGAACCGACCAGCGGGCGCGGCAGCGGCACCGCGCGCCGATCACCCGCCAGCGCCGCGCGTTCCACCGCCGGTCCGCCCGGAAACCCGAGCCCCAGTATCTTTGCGACCTTGTCGAACGCCTCGCCCGCCGCATCGTCGATCGTGGTCGCGAGCCGCCGGTATTGGCCAACGTCATCGACCGCCAGTAGTTGACAGTGGCCACCCGAAACCAGCAGCAACAGATAAGGAAAGGCGAGGTCCGGATCAGCGAGGCGAGGGCTAAGCGCATGGCCTTCGAGATGATTGATCGCGATCAACGGTTTATTCGCGGCAAAAGCCAGCGCCTTGCCGGTAACAAGCCCGACCATGACCCCGCCGATCAGCCCCGGGCCCGCCGTTGCCGCGATCGCGTCCACCTGGTCGAGGCGCAGACCGGCTTCCTGCAACACCTGTTCGACCAGCGGGGCAAGCACCTCGACATGCGCGCGCGCCGCGATTTCGGGAACGACGCCGCCAAAAGGCCGGTGCGATTCCTCCTGACCGGCGATACGCTGGGCCAGAATCTGCCGGTCAGCCGTGACAAGCGCGGCCGCGGTTTCATCGCAGCTCGATTCCAGACCCAATATGACAGGCGTATGTGACATGGCGGCTTTCCTGCCAGCCCAGTTGCACCTAGAGCAAGCCTTATGACTGCACCCAGGATCAAACTTGGCACCCGCGCTTCGCCGCTGGCGCTCGCTCAGGCCCATATGGTGGCTGATGCGCTGATTGCAGCCCATGGCTGGAACAACGACGATATCGCGTTGGTGCCGCTGACGACCACCGGCGACCGCGTGCAGGATCGCGCGCTTGCCGAAGTCGGCGGCAAGGCGCTGTGGACCAAGGAGCTGGACGCAGCACTTGCCGATGGCCGCATCGATATCGCCGTCCATTCCATGAAGGACGTCGAGACGCTGCGTCCTGTGGAAATCGCCATCGCAGCGATGCTGCCCCGCGCCGATGTGCGCGACCGGCTGATCGGCGTCGCATCGATCGAAGCGCTGCCCCGTGAGGCACGGGTGGGTACATCCTCTCCCCGCCGCGCGGCGCAACTGCTTTCGCTGAGGCCGGATCTCAGGATCGGGCTGTTTCGCGGCAATGTCGCGACCCGGCTGAGGAAGCTGGCCGATGGCGAGGCCGACGCCACGCTGCTTGCCGCCGCCGGGCTCCATCGGCTGGGACAGGACGATGTCGGCGTTCCGGTTCCGGTCGAGGTGATGCTGCCCGCCCCGGCGCAAGGCGCAATCGGCATCGAGGCGCGCACGGCAGGCACGGCGGTTCGCGCGCTTCTGGCCGCAATCGATCATGCGCCCACCTTCGACGCGGTGATGATGGAGCGCTCGCTGCTCGCGGGGCTAGGCGGAACCTGCCGCTCGCCGATTGCCGCGCTGGCTCAGCCAGACGACGGCGGCAGGTTTTATCTGCGTGCCGAGATCCTGCTTCCCAACGGCTCCGAGATCGTGCGGGGCGAAGTGACGGCATTTGCTGTTGAAGCCAATGAAAAGGCCGCTGCGCTCGGCCGCGACCTGTTGTCCCGCGCCAGCCCGGCGCTCAGGGCGCTGTTCGATGCCTGACCGCTGATGGCGCGCGTCCTCGTCACCCGGCCGGAACCCGGCGCCAGCGCTACCGCGCGCCGTCTCGAGGCGCTTGGCCATGAGGTTGTGACCGAACCGCTGTTCACCGTCCATTCGGTCGAATGGACGCCGCCGGGCGAAGCTTTCGATGCGCTGATGCTGACAAGCGCGAACGCCGTGCGGCTGGCCGGGCCGCTGCCGGGCCGCTGGCGGGCGCTGCCATGCTATGCGGTCGGCAAGGCCACGGCACAGGTGGCCGAAACCCATGGCTTCATCAACGTCTTCACCAGTACCGGCGATGCCGAGATGCTTGCCGGACGAATGGCGGCGGACGGCGTCGCGACTGCATTGCACCTCGCGGGACGGGAGCATCGCCGCATCGCCGCGCTCCGCCCCCATATCCTGACACGCATCGTCTATGCGGCGGACCCGGTCGAGCGGCTGGACGATGGCACGATCGCCAGCCTTGCCGCCGGAACGGTCAGCCATGTCCTGCTCTATTCCCCCCGTGCCGCAACGCGGTTCGCCCTGCTTGCCGACCAGGCCGGGCTGGACCGGAACGGGATGACCCTTGGCGCATTGAGCCCGCTGGTTGCCGAAGCTGCTGGTCCCGGCTGGCGCGCGGTCGCGGTTGCGGCGGAACCCCGCGAGGATCAACTGTTTGCGGCCTGCGGTCTACTGTGCGACAAACCGACGGCGTCCGAACAACGGGACCGCGAATGACATGCGCTTCGGCAACAGAGGAATGACATGGCCGGATATCCTGGCGAGCTGAACGATCCAACTGAGGTTGCCGGAACCAGACGTCCCCGCAGATCGGGGTGGCCGTGGATATTGACGATCGCCGCCATGACCTTCGCGCTGGGTATGCTCGCCAACCCCTGGTTCGAGCGCGAAGTGCGGTCCAGAATGCCCTTTGGTGCAGGTGAGGACATCGCCGCGCCCACGCCGGTAAGTGTTGCGCAAACCACCGAAACGGCAACGGTGAAGCGCCGCCTGCAGTCGCTTGAGGATCGCCCGGTTTCGGGTGCCAGCAATGAAGAACTGGCGGCGATGTCGACCCAGGCCGACCGCCTCGATGCACTGGAAAAGCGCTTCGATGCGCTGGATGAGCGCAGCAGCACGGCATTGGCGAATTCCGCGCGCGCCGAAGGCATGCTGCTTGCACTGGCGGCGCGGCGCGCGATCGATACGGGCCAATCGCTGGGCGTGATCGAAGGCATGTTGCGCGATCGTTTCGGCGGCACCCAGCCACAAGCGGTCGCGGCGCTGGTCACGGCAGGCCAGAAGCCGGTGACGCTGTCCCAGCTCCAGGCCGGCCTGCAGACACTGGAACCGCAACTGCAACAGGCATCCCACGGCGAAAGCTGGTGGAGCGACCTCAGGAGCGACATCGCCGGCCTGATCATGTTCAAGCGCGAGACCGAACCGGTCACGGAACCGGTCGAACAACTGAAGGACGCCCGCCAGCGGTTGATACTGGGCGACGTTGCAGGCGCGCTGTGGCAGGTGAACCGGCTGTCCGAAGGCGCGCGCGCCAAGGCCGCCGCATGGACCGCCGCCGCCCGCCGCTATCTGGTTGCGCGCCAGGCGCTCGACACACTTGAAACCGTGGCGCTGCTGGCGCCACCACCCGGACAGATTGAACAGGTCATCCCGCTGCCGTCCGTCCACGCGGCCCCTGCGCCGACATCGAAAACCCCGGCTGGAAACTGAGCGATCAAGCAATGACGGCCGTACCCAGCTGTGATAGGATGTTTTGCCAGTTGATGATTGCGGCCTGCTGATATAGTTGCGATGCAGCAATCTTGGCTTTCAGGAGATTAGGCTAGACGACAGACCACAGGGAGAGAGCGGGCCCGCCCCGCCGCCGAAGGAGCAACCGCCCCGGAAACTCTCAGGCAAAAGGACCAGTGGACTGATACATTCTGGAAAGAGACGCTCAGGGCGTCCGCCGACGGGATAACGATCTCAGGCAAACAGACAGAAGGGGCGTGAATTCGACTGTAACGGTTGGAGAACGCGCCCATGTCTTTTCGTTTCCACTATGATTGCAACCAGGTGTCCAGATGAGCGACACCGATTCCGCCTCGCTTTTGCGCACGCCGCTGCATGAACTTCATGTCGCAAGGGGCGGCCGGATGGTGGCGTTCGCCGGCTATGCGATGCCGGTGCAATATCCTGCCGGGATTATGGCCGAGCATCTCCACACCCGCTCGGCGGCGGGCCTGTTCGACGTCTCGCACATGGGGCAGATCCTGCTTCGCCCAAGGTCGGGAAGGGTCGAGGACGCGGCGCTGGCGCTGGAACGGCTGGTGCCGGTCGACGTGCTGGGCCTAGGCGTGGGGCGGCAGCGCTATGCCTTCTTCACCAATGACACGGGCGGCATCCTCGACGACCTTATGATCGCCAATCGCGGCGACCATCTGCTGCTGGTGGTGAACGCCGCCTGCAAGGCAGAGGACGAAGCACACCTGCGCGCGCACCTTTCCGACACTTGCCTCATCGAACCGCTGGCCGACCGCGCGCTCCTTGCCCTGCAGGGCCCTGAAGCGGAGACGGTGCTTGCCCGGCTGAATCCAGCGACGGCCGCGATGCGGTTCATGGACGTCGCCGAACTCGAACTTGCCGGGACGCCATGTGTCGTCTCGCGATCCGGCTATACCGGCGAGGACGGCTATGAGATCAGCGTATCGGCCGCCTATGCGGTGGCGCTGGCCGAGACGCTGCTGGCCGACGCCGATGTCCTTCCAATCGGGCTTGGCGCACGCGACAGCCTGCGGCTCGAAGCGGGGCTGTGCCTTTATGGCGCCGACCTCGACGCAACCACCACGCCCGTCGAAGGCGCGCTGGAATGGGCAATGCAGAAGGCGCGCCGGACGGGCGGCGCACGCGCGGGCGGTTTTCCCGGCGCGGACGTCATTCTCGACCAGCTTGCGAATGGCGCTTCCCGCCGCCGCGTCGGGCTGCAACCCGAAGGCCGCGCTCCGGTGCGCGGCGGGGCGGCCTTGTTCGCAACCCAAGAGGGTGGGGATGCGATCGGCGCTGTCACGTCGGGCGCGTTCGGTCCCAGCGCCGAAGCACCCGTCGCGATGGGCTATGTCGCGCCCGCTTTCGCTCCGCCAGGCACAAAGGTTTACGCTGAACTGCGCGGCAAGCGGGTGCCTATGACGGTGACGCCGCTTCCCTTCGTCCCCCATCGCTACAAACGCTGAATATCGGCGCGGAACTGGAGCATCCAATGACCATTTATTTCACCAAAGATCATGAATGGCTGCGCGTCGAAGGCGACACCGGCATTGTCGGCATTACGCCCCATGCGGCGGAGGCGCTTGGCGACATCGTCTTCTTCGAAGCGCAGCCGGTTGGCACGAAGATCGCCCAAGGCGGCGCGATGGCGGTCGTCGAATCGGTAAAGGCCGCATCCGACATCTATGCACCGATCACGGGCGAAATCATTGGCTTCAACGAGGCGCTGACCGACGCGCCCGAAACCATCAGCGCCGCACCCGAAGGCGACGGATGGATGGTGAAGCTTCGCATCGCAAACCCCGCCGAACTCGAATCGCTGCTCGATGCGGCGGGCTATCAGGCAACCCTCGGCTGAACGGACGCGAGAAATGAACAGCAGCATCTGGACCGGCACCCGAGCGGGCGCGGACGAATTCTCACACCGCCATATCGGCCCCTCGGACGCCGAGGTCGCCGCAATGCTGAATGCGGTGGGCGCGGCCAGTCTGAATGCGCTGATCGACGACACCATTCCGCCTGCCATTCGCCAAAAGGCGCCGATCGGATTTGGCGAAGGCATGACCGAAACCGAGGTGTTGAAGCACCTGCGGACCGTGGCGGCGCAGAACCGGGTTCTGACTTCGCTGATCGGGCAAGGCTATCACGGCACGATCCTGCCGCCGGTGATCCAGCGCAACATCCTTGAAAACCCCGCCTGGTACACGGCCTATACCCCTTATCAGCCGGAAATTAGCCAGGGCCGGCTGGAAGCGCTGCTCAATTTCCAGACGATGGTTGCCGATCTCACCGGGCTCGACATCGCCAACGCCTCGCTGCTCGACGAAGCGACGGCGGCGGCAGAAGCGATGGCGCTTGCCGCGCGCGTCGCGAAATCGAAAGCGCAGAGCTTCTTCGTCGATCATCTCTGCCATCCGCAGACGATCACCCTGCTTCGCACCCATGCCGAACCGATGGGCTGGACGCTGATCGTCGGCGATCCCGCAACCGATCTCGATGCCGGGGCCGTGTTCGGCGCGCTGTTCCAGTATCCGGCAACGACGGGCGACGTGCGTGATTTCCGGGCGGCAATCGATGCGCTGCATGTCGCGGGCGCCATCGCCGCCGTCGCCGCCGACCCGCTGGCGCTGATGCTGCTCACCCCCCCGGGCGAACTCGGTGCCGACATCGCCATCGGATCGACCCAGCGGTTCGGCGTGCCGATGGGCTATGGCGGTCCCCACGCCGCCTATATGGCGGTGAAGGACACGCACAAGCGCGCGATGCCGGGGCGGCTGGTCGGCGTATCGGTCGATGCGCGCGGACGGCCTGCGACCCGCCTTGCTCTCCAGACCCGCGAGCAGCACATTCGCCGGGAAAAGGCGACGTCGAACATCTGCACCGCGCAGGTGCTGCTGGCGGTGATCGCATCCATGTACGCGGTCTATCACGGGCCGGAAGGGCTTAGAGCAATTGCGGGGCGTGTCCATCGGCTGACGTCGGTGCTGGCAGCCGGGCTGAAATCCATCGGCTTCGCACCGCTTTCAGGCAGCTTCTTCGACACCGTGACGGTCGATGCGGGCGACAAGGCCGATGCGATCGTGGCGGCGGCGGTCGCGGCGAACATCAACCTGAGGCGCGTGGACGCGACACGGATCGGCATCAGCCTGGACGAAACCACGACGCCCGAGATCGTCGAAGCGGTGTGGGCGGTGTTCGGCGGCGGCGTGGACGCGGAATCGCTGAAGGTGGCCGATGCCATCCCGGCGGCGCTGCGGCGGACCAGTGCCTGCCTGACGCATCCGGTGTTCAACACGCATCATTCCGAAACCGAAATGCTACGCTACATGCGCCGCCTGAGCGATCGCGATCTCGCGCTGGACCGGGCGATGATCCCGCTCGGCTCCTGCACGATGAAGCTGAACGCGACGGTCGAGATGATCCCGATCACCTGGCCGGCGTTCGCCCACCTCCACCCCTTCGCGCCGGCCGATCAGGCGCAGGGCTATGCCCGGATGTTCGCCGACCTGGAGGCGCGGCTGTGCGCCATCAGCGGTTATGACGCCGTTTCGCTCCAGCCCAATTCGGGCGCGCAAGGCGAATATGCGGGACTGCTCGCCATCCGCGCCTGGCATCGCAGCCGGGGCGACATGGGCCGCGATATCTGCCTGATTCCGGCGTCCGCGCACGGCACCAACCCGGCGTCGGCCCAGCTCGTGGGGATGCGCGTGGTCGTGGTCGGCTGCGACGCCAGCGGCAACGTCGATATCGACGATTTGCGCGCCAAAGTGGCGCAGCATGGCGCGGAACTCGCCGCGATCATGATCACCTATCCATCGACGCACGGCGTGTTCGAGGAAGCGATCACCGAAATCTGCGAGCTTGTCCATCAGGCGGGCGGCCAGGTCTATCTTGATGGCGCGAACCTCAACGCACAGGTCGGGCTCGCCCAGCCGGGCAAGTTCGGCGCGGACGTCAGCCATTTCAACCTGCACAAGACCTTCTGCATCCCGCACGGCGGCGGCGGGCCGGGCATGGGCCCCATCGGGGTGCGGGCGCATCTTGCCCCCTTCCTCCCCGGCGATCCGCGCGACGGCGACAGCCATGCCGTCTCGGCGGCGCCCTTTGGCTCGGCGTCGATCCTGCCCATCTCCTGGGCCTATATGCTGCTGATGGGCGACGAGGGGCTAAGACGCGCAACCGAGGTCGCGATTCTGAATGCAAACTACATTGCCGCGCGGCTTCAGGATCATTTCCCGGTGCTCTATCGCGGGCATAACGGCCGTGTCGCGCACGAGTGCATCATCGACATGCGACCCCTGAAGGACATCACGGGCGTGACGGTGGACGACATAGCCAAAAGGCTGATCGATCACGGCTTCCATGCGCCGACGATGAGCTTTCCGGTGCCGGGCACGCTGATGATCGAGCCGACCGAATCCGAACCGCTCGTCGAGATCGACCGCTTCTGCGACGCGATGATCGCAATCCGGGCGGAAATCCGGGCGATAGAGGATGGGCGGTTCCCGGTCGAGCAAAGTCCGCTTCGCCATGCGCCGCACACGGTCGACGATCTGGCGGACACCGAATGGACACGCCCCTATGCACGCGCCGAAGGGTGCTTCCCGTCGGGATCCTCCGCCGACAAATATTGGGCGCCGGTCAACCGCATCGACAACAGCTTTGGCGACCGCAATCTGGTCTGTTCCTGCCCTTCGGTGTCCGACTATGCGGAGGCCGCAGAATAGCCCTGGGCGGGGCGTGATCCTGCTCGATCGGGCGGAATCATGTGCACCGCCGGCGACCGCCCATTCCACTACCGGCGGCGGCCAGCCCCTGCCCCTTGCCGAACAGTTGATCAACGGCGGCGACGGGCAGCGGACGCGATAACAGGAATCCCTGCAGTTCGTGGCATCCAATACCGGTCAGAAAGTGGCTTTGTTCATCGGTTTCGATGCCCTCGGCGGTCACCTTCAGTCCGGTTGCCCTGGCCAGGTCGACGATTGCCTGGATGATAGGGCCGCCGCCCGTCGCGGTATCGATAGCCCGCACGAAGGAGCCGTCGATCTTGATCCTGTCCACGGCAAATTGCCGCAAATGATTCAATGACGAGTAGCCGGTTCCGAAATCGTCCAGCGCAATCCTGACGCCCTTTGCGCGAAGGGTGGCGATGTTCGGCTGACATTGGGTGGCATTTTCCATGAAGCAGGTTTCGGTGATCTCAAGCTCGAGGCGGGCCGGATCGAGGCCGGTCCTCGCGAGCACCGCCAGAACCCTTGTGGCAAGACCGGGATTGCGCAGCTGGACCGGGGACACATTGACTGAAACGGCGTTCACCGGCCATTTCTGGACGGCGATGCATGCCTGCTCCAGCACCCATTCGCCCAGCGGCTCGATCAAGCCCAATTCCTCGGCGATCGGAATGAATGTCGCGGGCATTATCATGCCATTGCGGGGATGATTCCAGCGGACCAGCGCCTCGACGCCGGTGATTGTCTGCGACTGCGCCGCGAAAAGCGGCTGATAAAGCACTTCCAACTGATCGCCGGCCAAAAGCGCTGCACGAAGATCGCGTTCCATCTCCTGGCGACCGCGAAATCTGCACATCCATCTTTTCGGCAAAGAACATGTAGCGACCACGTCCCTGCGCCTTCGCATTGTAGAGCGCGATGTCCGCCTTTCGGGTCAATTCGACCCGGTCCACGCCCTCGCTGGACGAAAGCGCGATCCCGATGCTGATGCCGATGTGAACCTGATTCCCGACCACGTCGAACGGCTGGCTGACCGCCTCGACGATCCGCATGCAAAGGATTTCGGTCTGCGCAGGCAAGTCGACAGCGGTTTGGATTATCGCGAACTCGTCGCCGCCTAGCCGGGCCACAGTGTCTTCCGCGTCGACCGCGTCCGCCAGCCGTCGGCCAAGCTCACGGATCAGGGCATCGCCCGCGGGATGACCGAGCGTATCGTTGACGTGCTTGAAACGATCGACGTCGAGATAAAGAAGCGCGACCGGCGAGGAACCCTGCCTGACCGCGGCAAGCTGGTAATCGAGCCGGTCATCGAACAACGCCCGGTTGGGAAGTCCGGTCAGCGCATCATGGAAGGCAAGGTACTGCGCCTGCGCCCGGCTGGCATGAAGCTGAAGTGTGCTGCGGCGAACCCGCGCGATGAGAATAGCGACGATTGCCGCAACCAGCAGAACGGCGATTACCAGTACCGGCACCAGACCCGCGTACACCGCCGATCCCGGCGCGAACGGATGCCAGGTGAAATAGCCAAGCGTGTGTCCCGAACGATCGCGGAGCGGCAGCGAAGCCACGCCGCCCCGGCGCGGGGCAGACCAGGTGAAACGCGCGCCGTCGAAGTCATATTGCCCCGACAGTCGCGACAGGAAACTGCCGTCCAGATAGCGCACGCTGACGTGGAGGAAGATGTCATTGGGCCGCTGCGCGATTTTGCCGGTTTCCGACACGATCGGCTTCACACTGACGATCGCGGGGCGGCCGTTCACGATCTTCCGATCGGCGGTGCCCGCGCTCTGCATATTGCCGGCTTCGAATGTTTTTTCCGCAGTCAGAAGCTTTCGCCGCAACTCCATCAACAGCGGCCGGATCTGCTTCTCTTCGGCCCGATAGCGCGACGGCGCCACCCGCCTGCCCAATTGCATCGCATAGACGGGCTGGTTGGCGGCATCGAGTATGTAGATCTGGTCGTGGCCGTAATAGGAATGAAACCAAACGCCGAGATTATTATCGATCCAGCCCAGGTCGTGCTTTGGCGACTGCAACCGTTCTACGGCGTCGTCCCATAGAGTCGACGCTTCCTGATCATGCGCGATTGCCGTGACGCTTTGGTCGAGCACAAGCCTGAACAGTGCCTGCTGCCGCTGCGCGGCGATGGTATCGGCCTGCCGGGTGGACCAGAACAGCAGCGCCATCACGATTGCCGCCGTCGCCAGCACGGCAATCGCCACGGGGATCACGATGTGGGCAAGGAATGTCCTGCTGTGCGGCTGAAGATTCACTCTTGCTGTCCGGAATAAAGTTCAATTGCGTACGATATGCGCCGTATGGATTAACAACCTCTTTCCACATGCCGTTTTTCGGAGAGAAATTTGAACTGGAGAAAGGGCCTCCCGCACCTGAGTGCCGCCTCCTTCATTCAATTTTCACAAGGCTTGATCCAACCTGGAATCGAGTTGAGGGAAGCAGCTTCATGAAATTGCGCGTTTCGCACCATTACGGCGTCGCCTGTCTGCTGTCCGGCGTGCTCCTCATGTCCTATCCGGCCCGGGCAGAAGAAACCGAGCCGCAACCGGCAATCACGGTCTCTCCCAATATCGGCGTCGTATCGGACTACCGGTTTCGCGGCATCAGCCTGTCCGACAGGGACCCCGCCGTTCAGGGCGGCGTCGACGTGACGACGCGCATGGGGTTGTTCGCGGGCGCATGGGCGTCGTCGATCGCCGAATATGGCGGCACGAATGTCGAGGTCGACGTCTATGGCGGCTATCAGGCAAATGCAGCGGGGTTCGATTATACCTTCACCGGTTACGCCTATCTGTATCCCGGCGGCAGCGGCGTGAATTACCTCGAGCTTCAGGGCAGTGTCAGCCACGCCGTCGGCACGGCCACCGTAAGCGTCGAGGCAGACTATGCCCCCGACCAGAAGAATACCAACGTCGACAATCTTTATCTTGGCGCCAGCGTCGAAATGCCGGTGCCGGGCACGCCGTTGACGGCAAAGCTGCGCGGCGGGAGGGAAAACGGCTTCTACAATGACAAATGGGATTGGGAGGCCGGCATCAGCTATGCACATGATTGGCTGACCGCCTCGGCCCCTTACGTCGACACCAACCATTCCGGCGCCGATGAAGCGGGAAAGCTGGCGAAGGCCGGGCTCGTCGCGTCCCTGATCGCCACCTTCTAGACGGGCGGACATCCCGGACGGGCGGACATCGCCGGGACCGAGGCCAGGGCCAGGGCCGGGACGTGGTGCAAATGGATTGACCGGGCCCCTTCGCGGCTTCATTCCGTCTTCGGCGAACAACCGGGCGGAGGAACCTTGATGACGGCGATGGCAAGACATGCGGGGCAGCCTTCCATCCGCCGCATATTGCTGGCGAGCCTTGTCGGCACGGCTGTCGAATTCTATGACTTCTATATCTATGCGACCGCCGCCGCCCTGGTGTTCGGTCCTTTGTTCTTCCCCTCTGAATCCGCCTCGGCGCAATTGTTCGCGGCTTATGCCAGCTTCGGCCTTGCCTTTGTCGCGCGACCGCTTGGCGCAAGCGTGTTCGGCCATTTCGGTGACAGGATCGGCCGCAAGTCGACCCTCGTCGCCTCGCTCATGCTGATGGGCGGATCGACGCTGGCGATCGCCTTCCTGCCGACCTACCAGATGGTCGGCTGGGTCGCGCCCTTGCTGCTGTGTGTCCTGCGGTTCGGACAGGGCTTCGGGCTGGGCGGCGAATGGGGCGGCGCGGCATTGCTCGCGGTGGAGAACGCGCCTCCCGGATGGCGGGCGCGGTTCGGCATGTTTCCCCAGTTGGGCGCCCCGGTTGGCTTTATCGCCGCCAACGGGCTTTTCCTGTTGCTCGGCCTCGTCCTTACGCCTGAACAGTTTCGCGAATGGGGATGGCGGCTGCCGTTCCTGGCCAGCGCCCTGCTGGTGGGCCTTGGCCTTTGGGTGCGGCTGAGGCTGACTGAAACGCCGGCCTTCGCGGCGGCGATGGCCGAAGGGCCGCCGCCCCGCGTGCCGCTGGCGACATTGTTCCGCCATCACTGGCGCGAGACGCTGGCGGGCACATTCGCCGTGATCGCGTGCTTTGCGATCTTCTACCTCGCGACGGCGTTCGCGCTTGGCTATGGCACGACCACGCTCGGCTATTCGCGCGAGATGTTCCTTGCCGTACAGCTTGGCGCGATCCTCTTCATGGCAGGCGGCATCATTGCGGCCGGATGGCTGTCGGACGCCAGCAACCCCCGCATTGTGCTGATGGCCGGGTGCATCGGCACCGTGTTCGCCGGATTCCTGCTGTCACCGATGATGGGCAGCGGGTCGCTGTTGCTCGTGTTTCTGTTCCTGGCGCTGGCCCTGACGCTGATGGGCTTCGTCTATGGGCCGCTCGGCGCGTGGTTACCCGGCCTGTTCCCGGCGCAGGTGCGCTACACCGGGGCGTCGATGGCGTTCAACATCGGCGGCATCCTTGGCGGTGCGCTCGCCCCGATGATCGCGCAGGCGCTGGCCGATCGCGGCGGGCTATCTCCGGTCGGGCTTTATCTGGGCGCGGCCGGACTGGTCAGCTTTGTCGCACTCGCGCTGTTGCGTCATCCGCAGCCGGACCGGCGATAGGCGGGCTTACAGCCTCACGCGGTTGAGCCGCAGGGCATTGGTGACGACGCTGACCGACGACAGCGCCATGGCGGCCGCCGCGATGATCGGCGACAGCAGCACGCCGAAGAACGGATAGAGCGCCCCTGCCGCAATCGGCACGCCCGCCGCATTGTAGACGAATGCGAAAAACAGGTTCTGGCGGATGTTGGACATGGTGGCTTTGCTCAGGCGGCGCGCGCGGACGATGCCGTTCAAATCGCCCTTGAGCAGGGTGACGCCTGCGCTTTCGATCGCGACGTCGGTTCCTGAAGCCATGGCGATTCCGACTTCCGCAGCGGCAAGCGCGGGCGCGTCATTCACGCCATCGCCCGCCATGGCGACAATGGCCCCTTCGCGCTTCAATCGTTCGACGATTTCGCTTTTGCGGCCGGGCAGCACTTCGGCCTCGACCTCGTCGATCCCCAGCCGCCGCGCCACCGCTTCGGCCGTGGTGCGATTGTCGCCCGTCAGCATAACGACCCGGATGCCATCCGCCCTGAGGGCGGCCAGCGCCTCGGGTGTTGTTCGCTTGATCACGTCGGCAATGGCGAGGATACCCGCCACCTCCCCGTCAATGCCCGCGAAGATGACGGTTGCGCCGTCGGCCCTGAGTTCGTCCGCTCGCGCGGCCAGCGCCGCGACATCCACGCCCCGCTCCAACAGGAAAGCGGCATTGCCCAATGCAATCTGTCTGCCTTCGACAACGCCAACCGCCCCCTTGCCCGTCGGCGAATCGAATTCGGCCACCTGCGGAATCGGGATGTTCCGCTCGTCGGCGGCAGCGACCACGGCATGCGCCAGCGGATGTTCCGAGGCGCGTTCGACGCCGGCCGAAAGGCGCAGCACTTCATTCTCGTCGAAGCCCTGACGGACGACAATCCGGTTCAGCGAAGGCTTACCTTCGGTCAACGTGCCGGTCTTGTCGATCACCAGCGTGTCGACCTTTTCCATGCGCTCAAGCGCCTCGGCGCTCCTGATCAGCACGCCAAGCCCCGCGCCCCTGCCTATTCCGACCATGATCGACATGGGCGTCGCGAGGCCCAGCGCGCAGGGACAGGCGATGATGACCACGGCGACCGCCGCCACCAAACCATGGGCCAGGCGCGGCTCCGGCCCCCATATTCCCCAGGCGGCAAAGGCGAGCGCAGCAACAGCGAGGACAAGCGGCACGAACCAGCCCGAGACCCGGTCGGCCAGGCGCTGGATCGGCGCGCGCGACCGCTGCGCCTCGGCTACCATCTGGACGATCCGGGCAAGCACGGTGTCGCGGCCCACCCTTTCGGCGCGGATCACAAGCGCACCGGTCTGGTTCAGCGTGCCGCCGATGACCTTGTCGCCAGTCGACCTCAATACCGGCATGGATTCGCCCGTGACCATCGCTTCGTCCAATGACGAGCGGCCGTCCTCGACGACGCCGTCGACCGGCACCTTCTCGCCGGGGCGGACCCGCAGGCGGTCGCCGACCGCAACAACGTCAAGCGGGACCTCCTCCTCGACGCCCTGCGCCCCGATCCGGCGCGCCGTTTTCGGTGCCAGGTTGAGCAGCGCCTTGATCGCGCCCGACGTGCGTTCGCGGGCACGTAACTCGAGCACCTGACCGAGCAGCACAAGGACGGTGATGACGGCGGCGGCCTCGAAATAGACCGCCACCGTGCCAACCCCGGTCCTGAACGCGGCAGGGAAAATGCCCGGCGCAAGCGTCGCGACGACGCTGTAGCTCCAGGCGACGCCGGTTCCCAGAGCGATCAAGGTGAACATGTTGAGGTTGCGGGTCTTCACCGATGCCCAGCCGCGCTCGAAAAACGGCGTACCCGCCCAAAGCACCACCGGCGTCGCCAGCAGCAACTGTATGAAGGTCGAGAGACGGGGCGATAGGTAGTGGTGCATTCCCGGGATCAGATGCCCGCCCATCTCCAGCACGAACACCGGGGCCGTGAGCACAAGCGCGATCCAGAACCGGCGGGACATGTCGACCAGCTCCGGGCTGGGGCCGGTGTCGGCGGTCGCCATCTCCGGTTCCAGCGCCATGCCGCAGATGGGGCAGGCACCCGGATGATCCTGCCGGACTTCGGGGTGCATCGGGCATGTCCAGATCGCGCCTGGTTGCGGGTTCCCTCCATCCTCGGTTCGTTCGCCGAGATAGCGTTCGGGATCGGCCGCAAATTTCGTCCGGCAGCCGCCGCCGCAGAAATGATATTCGGTTCCGTCATAAGCGGCGTGATGCGGGGTTTGGGCCGGGTCGACCATCATCCCGCACACAGGATCGATGACCGCGTTCGCGGCCTGTCCGACATCCATCGTTGCTCCGCTCCTTGCCGACCCGGGTGACTGTACGTACCCCAGATCATGCCGCCGCGCATCTTGCGCAAGCCGTTTTCAAGCAGAGATAGGAAATGTTGCTGGTACGCGACTGCCTGCTCGCGACGATTACCGCGAGAGCGAGGACATCGACTGGTCCGGCACGCTGCATAATCATACGCACCGTGGAAGCGTCCGCTTTCGCGAACGCTTCTTATTCAGTTACCGAACGCGCCCGCGACGGAACAGGTTTACGATCGCCAGCAATATCACGGCTCCCAGGAAGGAGACGAGCAGCGAGCGCATATCATAGGCGCCCGTGGTGATGGGTGCGCCACCAATAAGCGGGGTCAGCAGGAAGCCGCCCAGCACGGCGCCAATGATACCCACGACAACGTTCAGAACGATTCCCTGCTGGGCATCGGTACGCATGACCAGGCTGGCAAGCCAGCCAAGTATGCCGCCAATAATCAGCATCAGAATGATACCCATAGCGTTGCTCCTACACCTGCGCGGAGACACACGGGTTGCGTCTCGGTCCAACCAAATACGCTCTCAACGCCCAGCCGTTCCCGAAATTGCGACGGGGCGGAAAGGCCCGGGAGCCCGACTCTGCGGCAGATTGCCTTTTCCGGTCGGCAAATTCGAGGCGATGGGCTTGCATCGGCCTGCCCCGCTCACCTAGCAGCGTATGCGAGTGGGATCGGGGTCGTTGATGCTGGATATAGCGGTTTTCATCTATGGATTATTGGCTGCCTTCGTTCTGACGAGCATGAAAAGAAACCGCCGCGATCAGCGGCCCGATGCGCCGATCCTGTCGCTGGTCGGCTGGGGGTTGATGTCGGCGTCCTTCACGTTGATGGCGCTGCTCCTGGGTCTTGTTGCCTGGCTCGCCCTCAGGGTCTGAGAGAAGCAGACGAAGGGTTCGGGGTATTCGATGCGCCGTCCGCGGGCGGATTGCCGGCGATCCACCGCAGCGCGTCATGATTCCGCCAAGGTCCTCGCCGACGACACACGCCGCGGGGGTCGCCAGGCTCGCGCGACGAGTTCATACCCTATGCGGATGCGCCTGCGACTGTGGTTATCCGAAAGGCTTCTTCAGTGCCTTATCCGGATCCAAGGCAGTGAGCGCGGCCCCCTCTCCCTCCTGCTCTCCATGCCACCGCCACAGCACAAGATTTCGACCGCCCGGGTTTTGCGCTGACGGTACGAGCGCACCTTCGGCGCCTGCCGCAATCAGTTCTTGCGACAGCACCCAGCTCGGCGGGACTTTACCCTCCAGCAACGCTTCGGCCTTCCAGTTGGCAGCCATCGCCTCGGCGACGCGCCCGTCGCAAGGCGCGGCCTCGGCGTTGGTGAGATCAGCGATCGCGCGTGCTTCAAGATGATACGGGACCAATGTTCCGGGCTTTGGCAAGCCCTGATAATATTCTGCGACGGCGGTGACCGCGTCGACTGCCAGATAGAGCGCCGGCCAGCCCTTCATGTTCCAACGCCCGCCATAGAGACGGCCGCCTTCCCCTGACATCGGGCTGAACTGATGCCGAATCCGTATCATCCGCCAGAGCGGGATCGACAGCGGCGCAACCGCATAGGTCATGGCGCGGGTCTATCGGCCAGAGCAGGAAAAGGCACGGCGAAGCTGCTCAACCGCGATGGGCCACGTCAGGAATAAACGCCGGCGGCCATGCGATCGAGATCTTCAATCACGATATCGGCATGGCCTGCCTCGACCAGCTCTTCCGCCGTCTTCCCAAATCCGGGGAGCGGCTGATGCTTGAACCAAATGATCGCCTTGCCTTCGTCGCCCGCGAGTTCGGCCGCGCGGGCGATGATGCGGGCGATTTCGCCGAGCTTGGCCTGCACGGCAGGGCTGCCCGGACGGGCGGTCATGGTGTTGCGATTGATGTGGGCGAGTCGCGACAAGCGCGTCATTGGCAAGCGCAGGCGCTCCGCCATAAGACGCGGCGCGATCAGATCGCCATCGCGAATATCATCCAAAAATGCGGCAAGCATGGGTGCACTCCTTGCCTTTTATATGCACGCCATCATGTTTCGTTGCAATGAATCCTGAACTGGCGGCCACCCTTCGGTCGTGTTGACAAAGGGGATTTCCAAATCGTCTGACCTTTGATTCACAACCGCTCTTTGAAAAGCGATGGCTTTAGGAGCGGCTCCGTCCTGGTAACCGCACGACATCCGCATCAGGGCTCTACACGTGCTAGTCGGAGGCCGAACTCTCCACCAATGCAGCCACATGTACGGAACCAGCGTGAGCGAATTCGAACACCAGCGGTATCATCTTTCCCTTTTCGAACCGGCCGCTGATTTGGTCTATGTCGATGTGCGCGCTCCAGGCGGCCAGCGAGACAGGCGCCCCCTGTGGCAATTTGACTGATGCAAGCGGCTGCTCATGCCCATTCCGGGTTGTGGCGAACTGCACCTTGCTGCCTTTCGGTCCGTGAACCGCCGCCAGCGTATCGGTCGCAGCGCCGTTGTTCAAAAGCGGTCCGTACACGCGGAACGAGTGGTCACCCGTTGGCTTGGCCCAAAGATGTCCGATCTGGATATCCCCAATATGATAGCTGTGCGCCGCCGCGTCGCTCACGGGCCAGGATGCCAGTATCGTCATCGCAGTGACTGCGGGCCAGACGGCCTTTATATTCATCAATATGTTTCCTTCATCGGCTTGAACCCTTGGCATCATTGGCGAAACTAGCCGTCCCGCTCTGCTTGAACTGGCGCTCCTCGCCTGCCGATCCAGTGCCGAGGTCGCGTGTATTCGCGACCGCTTCGGGCGTCAGATCGTCCTGCCGGTAGAATGTGTAGGACAGGGTCACTTCATGCACCAGCTGGACATCGGGATCCTGCGTGGCCTGTTTGTCGATGTAGAAGATGAGCGGCATTCGCGCGTGTTCGCCGGGTTTCAGCTTCTCGTTGGTGAAGCAGAAACACTGTATTTTGAAGAAATAGGGCGCCACCTGGTCCGGCGTGATATTGTAGACCGCCCGCGCAACGATCGTCTCGCCGGAGTTGTTCACCGCGTCGTAATAGACCTGGGTTGGCTTTCCGAAGGGCACCTCGATGCGACGCTGTTCGGGCTTGAAGTCCCATGGCAGGCCAGGCGCGACATTGGAATCGAATATGACGACGATTTTCTTGGCGTCCGGGCCGGGCGCAGCGGCCGCTTGATCGATCGGCATGACGGCTCTGCGAACGGTCCCGCCATAGCCGGTCGCACTGCAGAACCACCGGTAAAGCGTGGGGGAATAGGCGACCAACCCGGTCATCGCCGCCAGAAGCGTCAGCAATATGGCGACGGTCCCCACAAACTGCCTGCTGTTCTTTTTCAACGCTACGCCTTCGGCTGTTCGGACGAGGTGCGGACGTCCTAGGCCACTCTGGCGGCAATTTCAAATTACAGCGGCAATACTTCAGGATTTGGCTGGCGCGCCCGCCATTGCCGCGACCACGCAAACCAGACCGATCGCGACAAAACCTGTCCGGGCGCGACCAGGTTCATGATTTCCAGAATGCCCGCCACCCCCTCGGCCTTTTGTGCCTGGCCCAAAAAAGGCGTCAGCAGCGCAAGGAATGCGATATAGATTGCCGACGCGCGCTGCGCCGCGAGAGATCCCGCCGAGGGATCCAGCAGGACCGAAATAATTCCGCCCTTCGGACCGATGCCGATGATCCGTTTCGCAGACAATGTCGATGAACTGGAACGCTGCACGAAACGCAGTGCTGCTCACCGCATGGGAAGCGCGGCGGTGGAACATTCCCGCGCTGGCCGTGCCTGGACTGCCAGAGGATGGCGCCACTACCGAACGGCCCGGCGCTGAATCAGCGCCGGGCGCTCGCCATCGCGGCAATGCTGGGAACCCAAGGCTTACGATCCGTAGCTGCACGGCCCGCTGGACAGGCTTTCGCGTTGACGCCCGCCCCTGCAAGCTGACATCAGCCCGGCGCGGCGCGATCGATGGCGCCCGCATCGATCACCGGTGCGGCATCGATCTGGTCAACATTCAACAGTCCGGTCAGCCGTTCCAGCATTGCGACAATCATCGCCTGTTCCCAATCCGCCAAATTTTCGAAGCGGCTCTGAAACTGGTCCTGCAGCATATCAGGGGCTGAAAGCAGCGCGGCCCGTCCTTCAGTGGTGATCGAAACCCAAACCTGCCGCCGGTCCCGCTCGCGCCTGCTGCGAACGACAAAGCCGCGCTCGACCAGCCGATCGACCAGATTGGTGACCGTCGCCTGGCTGAATTGCACCGCCGTGGCGATCGCGCCTGCAGTCGTTTCACCATGCCGCGCCACCTCCTGCAGCACCACAAGTTGCGACGGTGTGAGGCCGGTCGCGGTTGCAAGCTGCCTTTCACCCATCTCAGCGGCGCGCAACAGCCGCCTGATGGCACGCAATGCGGACTCGGTGCGAGGGTTGATCATGGCTCCAGCTAGCCCAATCGCTTCCCACAAAACAATGCGAATTTACTTTATATATTGAAGCGATTTTTGATCACCGGTCAAGCCAGGCGCGCCCTTTACGCCACACAAACCTTGATTTTTTTGGACGTTAGGCCTATATGATCGTTTCGGCGCTGACTCAGCCGCCTGATAATGCTTAAACAACCGAAGTATTGAACGGGGGACTGCCTTGATTGAAAGTGGATATGCGGAGGCAAGTGTCGTCCGCCGGCCGGGAGATTTACCGACCGACCGGCAACAGCAATTTGTTTTCCGTAACCCAAGCGCAGACGACGCGCGGACGATTTTCGATCTGATTGAATCCTGTCCGCCGCTCGATACGAATTCGCTTTACTGCAACCTGCTCCAGTGCACCCACTTCGCCGACACCTGCATCCTTGCCGAGCGGAACGGCGATATCCGGGGCTGGATATCTGGTTATCGCCCGACCACTGATCCGGACGCGATGTTCGTCTGGCAGGTCGCGGTTCATGAAAGCGCTCGTGGACAAGGCCTGGGCCTGGGCCTGCTAAACGCACTGTTCCAGCTTCCCGCAACCTATGACGCGACACGGCTGATAACCACCGTGACGCCGTCCAATCATGCATCACGCCGGATGTTCGCGAGCTTTGCAAGGCAACACGGGGCGGACATCGAGGTTCGGCCCTTCTTCGATAGCGACAGGCATTTTGGCGGTGCCCACGAAGGTGAAGAGCTATTCATCATCGGCCCCTTGCCCACGGCCCAGTTCGCGTTCTGAAATCCAGCCGAAAGGATTATTGATGACGATTTCGCCGGTTCCCACGGCCACGCGCCCTGATGTCTCCATTTATAACAGGATGGAGTCCAAGGTTCGCAGTTATTCGAATGCCATGCCGCGCCAGTTCGTGAAGGCAGAAGGCGCATGGATGTTCGATGCTGCTGGCGGCCGTTATCTGGACTTTCTCTCCGGCTGTTCGACATTGAACTATGGGCACAATCATCCGATCCTGAAACAGGCTCTGCTCGACTACATCAAGGATGATGGCATCGCCCACAGCCTCGATCTCCACACCGATGCCAAAGCGGCCTTTCTTGAGGAGCTGGATAATACGGTCCTGAAGCCGCGCGGCCTTCGCTACAAGGCGATGTTCACTGGCCCGACCGGGACCAATGCCGTTGAAGCGGCGCTGAAGCTGGCGCGCAAGGTGACGGGACGCCAGCATGTCATCGCCTTCACCAATGGCTTTCACGGCATGACGCTGGGCGCGCTCGCCTGCACCGGCAATGCGGGCAAACGCGGCGGCGCAGGGATACCCCTGTCGCACGTGAGCCACGAACCGTTCGACGGCTATTTCGGCCCGGAAGTGAACACTGCCGATCTGCTGGAGCAGCGACTAAGTGACCCGTCGAGCGGACTCGATGCCCCGGCTGCCATCCTTGTCGAGATCGTGCAGGGCGAAGGCGGCCTCAACGTCGCCTCGCCGGAATGGTTGCGGCAAATCGCGCGCATAGCCGCAGAACGGGGCGCGCTGCTGATTGTCGACGAAATCCAGGCAGGCTGTGGCCGCACCGGGGGCTTCTTCGCCTTTGAGGAAGCCGGGCTCAAGCCGGATATCGTCACGCTCGCAAAATCACTTTCGGGCATGGGCTTGCCCTTCGCCTTGACGCTCTTCCGCCCCGATCTCGATCAGTGGGAGCCCGGTGAACACAACGGGACATTCCGTGGCAATTGCCACGCCTTTGTAACGGCGACTGCGGCGCTCAAGCACTTCTGGCGCACCAATGATTTTGCCCGGGACGTCCGGCGGCGCGGCGATCTTCTGGCCGAACGGCTTCAGCAGATCGCCTCGGCATATCCCGATCGCATGTCAGTGAAGGGGCGCGGCATGATGCGCGGCATCGACGTCGGTTCGGGCGATCTGGCCGCCGCCATTACCAGCGCCGCTTTCGCCGAAGGCGTCATCATAGAAACCAGCGGAGCGCATGACGAGGTGGTGAAGGTGCTGGCGCCGCTAACCATCGAGGACGACGTCCTGGCCGCCGGTCTCGACATTCTTGAAAGCGCGGTGCGTAACGCGATGACGTCGCCCTATGGCATCGCCGCCGAATAAGCCGGAGGATGAGGCATGCTTATCAAGAAGCTGGATGAAATCCGCGGTTCGAAGCGCAGCGTAAGCGACAAGGGCTGGGAAAGCAGCCGCCTGCTGCTGGCCGGGGACGGCATGGGCTTTTCCTTCCACATCACCACGCTGAATGCGGGAGGGGAGTGGACCTTCCACTACCAGTATCACGTAGAGGCGGTGTTCGTCATCAGTGGCACCGGCAGCATCGTGGACCTGGCGACGGGCGAACGCCATGCGCTGGAGCCCGGTACGCTCTACGCGCTGAACCACCACGACCGGCATACGTTGCGTGCAAAGACCGAGCTGGTCACGGCGTGCGTCTTCAACCCGCCGGTAACCGGCGACGAAATCCACGACGAGACCGGCGCCTATCGTCCGGCGGCGGTCGCCTGAAGACGTCGATTTTAGAAAGCAAGAAATGACCGATCTTTATCCGTCCCGCTGCGAACCTGTGCCCCGAATGCTGCCAAGACTTGATCCTGTGGTGCACAACAGCTGGGATGAGAACGCGCCGATAGCCCGTGCCCAGGCACAGCAATTCGACCGTGACGGCTATCTGGTGCTGGATAACCTATTCACAGAAGAAGAGGTCGCCGCCCTTCAAACGACGGCGGCAAAGCTGCTGGCTGATCCATCGGCGCTGGAAGATGAAACCGTGGTCACCGAGCCGGGCAGCCGCGAGGTGAGATCGATCTTCATGATTCACCGTCAGAGCGCGATGATGGCCCGGCTCGCGGCCGATGAACGTCTGGCTGGTATCGCGCGCTTCCTGCTTGGTGACAATGTCTACATCCACCAGTCGCGGCTTAACTATAAACCGGGCTTGGTCGGCAAGGAGTTCTACTGGCATTCCGATTTCGAGACCTGGCACGTCGAGGATGGAATGCCGCAGATGCGGGCGCTTTCCATGTCGCTCCTGCTTGCGCCCAACACGGAGCACAATGGGCCGCTGATGATCATCCCGGGGTCTCACCGCAAATACCTGACCTGCGTCGGCGAAACGCCAGATAATCATTACAAATCATCGCTCAAGAAGCAGCAATATGGCGTGCCGGATGACGACAGCCTTGCAGGCCTTGCTGCTGAACACGGCATCGTCGCGCCCACTGGTGACGCGGGCACCGTCGTGATTTTCGATTGTAACGCGATGCATGGCTCTAACGGCAACATCACGCCGTTCCCCCGCGCAAACGCCTTCATCGTGTACAATGCGGTGTCGAACCGGCTCATATCTCCCTATGGCGCAAAGAACCCGCGTCCCGAGTTCATCGCATCCAGGCAGCATACGCCGGTACTCCAGCGGCCGGATATCACGCTCCTCGAAACCGCTTACCGAACATAAGCGCTCGCTAGCGGGAGTTCTGCCCGAACCAGAGAGCAAAGGGCCAGCGGAGATCCTTGTGTCAGCCCATCGCCATTACCAATGCTAGGAACAATCCGGCCGATCGGCACGCTGTTGCTCGCCATATTCATGATTATGGCAGGTAGCGGCTTTTTGACGACGTTGATCAGCCTGCGCCTGGAAGCGGCAGGTGCGGCGCCGATACTGATCGGACTTGTTGCGACCGCGTATTTCGCGGGGCTGACGGTGGGTTCGATCCTCGCCTTCGCGGTGGTCGCCCGCGTTGGCCATATCCGCGCATTTGCAGCTTTCGTTTCGTTGTTTTCGGCAACCTCCCTTTCCTACGCCGTACACCTTAAATCCGGCTTACTGGTCGGCGCTGCGGCTGATCGACGGTTTTTGCATGGCGGGCGTTTTCGTCTGCCTTGAAAGCTGGCTCAACGAGCGGGCGGAGCCGGCGACCAGGGGTGGCATCCTCGCCTTCTACATGATCGCGCTCTATTCCGGTCAGGCAGTCGGCCAGTTCCTGTTAAATCTGGGCAATGAATGGCCCTCCATGCCATTTATCGCCGCCTCCATACTGCTGTCGCTGGCCATCATTCCGGTGGCATTGACGCGCATCCCGGCACCGGCCCTTCCGGAAGGCGGGATCATGCGGCTCTCGAAGCTCTACGGCGTGTCGCCTCTGGGGTTTACCGGAGCGGCGGCAACGGGCGTGATGCTGGGCGCTTTCTATGGGCTGGGCGCTGTGTTCGCGCGCGGCGTTGGCCTCAACACCGCTGGGACCGCGCTGTTCATGAGCACGGCCATCCTTGGGGGTGTGGCGTTGCAGTGGCCGCTTGGGCGGCTGTCTGATATCGTCGATCGCCGCCGGGTAATAGTTGGCACTTTTGCCGCGACGCTGGTCATATGCCTGGGCATTTTCGGTTTTGCCGATGGCCGTCACGAGATGATGCTGGGCGGCGTATTGTTCGGCGGCGCCTGTTTTGCGCTCTATCCCCTATGTGTAGCGCACACGAATGATCACCTCCGCTCTATGCAGCGTGTTGCGGCGAGCGGCGGGCTGGTCCTTATCTATTCGCTTGGCGCGGCCGCCGGCCCATTGTTGGGAGCGGCATTTATCGAGATATCCGGTCCCCGCGGCCTGTTCTTGTGTGTCGGCATTTGCGCCGCGGCTTTGCTTGCATTCGCCCTCTTCCGCTCGTGGGCCGCACCGTCGGTCCCGGAAACATTGCAGAGGCGGTATCAGGCGCTGCCACGCACCACCTCCGTCGCTGCCACGCTGGATCCCCTCTCTCCGCTTAAATCCGCAAAGACATGAAGCTGACGGACGCCACTCATTTTATCGCTGGCCTGCCGGACTGGACCCAAACTCTTGTCGGCCTGACAGCGCTTGCCGCCACGGCGGTCGTCGCCAACCTGCTCGTCAAGCAGGTTATCCTGCGGATAATCGAACGCGGGCTCGACAGCGCTTTGCTGGTGGCGGAGAGCGCGCATTTCGATCCCATCGTGCGGCGACTGACCAATATCGTGCCTGCAGTGGTGATGTCCCGCGGGATCGCGCTGGTGCCATATCTGTCGGGAGACCTGGTCACCGTAATTCGCAACGTGGCGAGCGCCTTTATCGTGCTCACCATCGTGCTTGCGCTCGCCGCAGCGCTCGATCTGGCGAACATGCTTTATCAACGCCGGCCCGATGCCATGACCCGGCCCATCAAGGGCTATATTCAAGTCGCCAAGATCATTTTGTTCGGCGGCAGCGCCATCCTCATCATCGCGGTTCTGATGGAACAGTCGCCCCTGCTGCTGCTGTCCGGCCTCGGCGCCATGGCCGCAGTGCTGATGCTGGTGTTCAAGGACACGATATTGTCGCTGGTGGCATCAGTGCAGCTTACCTCCAACGACATGCTGCGCATTGGAGACTGGATCGAGATGCCGCAGCTCAACGCGGACGGTGATGTCGTGGATATCGCACTGCATACGGTGAAGGTGCAGAACTGGGACAAGACGATCACCACTATCCCGACGCATCGGCTGATTTCGGAGTCATACAAGAACTGGCGCGGCATGTCGGAGGCGGGTGGGCGGCGTATCAAGCGGGCACTCTGCATGGATCAGAACAGCGTCCGCTTCCTGGCAGAGGAGGAGAAGGCCTCGCTTGCGCGCTTTGCCTTGCTCAGGCCCTATCTGACAGCCAAGCAAGGAGAGCTTCACCGCTGGAACGCCGAACTGGCCGAGCGTGGGCAGGACCCCGTCAACCAGCGCGAACTGACCAACATCGGCACATTCCGCGCCTACATCCAAGCCTATCTGGAAGGTCATCCCCTCATTCATAGCGGCATGACGCTGATGGTGCGCCAGCTTGAGCCGGGCGCTGACGGGCTTCCCATGGAGATATATTGCTTCACCAACACCATCGCCTGGGGTGAATATGAAGACATCCAGGCCGATATCTTCGATCATCTGCTGGCAATCCTTCCGCATTTCGGCCTGCGCCTGTTCCAGAAACCTGGCGGGATGGACGTGCGGCGCCTTGCCGGCCTTCAGCATATTCACAGGGAAAAAGGGTCAGCGCTTGCCTGATAATCATCATTCCGCGCCGCCCGGCGAAACAACTCCGCCTGCCCATATATTGCACCGGGCGATCGCCGCTTCTGCCATCGGCAACGCGACCGAATGGTTTGATTACGGCATCTATGCCTATGGCGTGACCTATATCTCGGCAGCGCTTTTCCCCGGTTCCGCCGCCGAGGCGACGCTGTTTGCGCTTGCCACCTTCGCCATTTCCTTTTTGGTCAGGCCGCTGGGCGGGTTGTTCTGGGGACCGCTGGGCGACCGCTATGGCCGCAAGTCGGTATTGGCGCTCACTATATTGATGATAGCCGGCGCGACATTGTGCATCGGCCTTATTCCATCCTACGAGCGCATCGGCTTTTGGGCACCGTTGCTGTTGGTCCTCCTGCGTCTCATCCAGGGCTTTTCGACCGGTGGCGAATATGGCGGTGCCGCCACCTTCATGGCCGAATATGCGCCGGATGACCGCAGAGGATTTTACGGCAGCTTTCTTGAAGTCGGCACGCTCGCCGGATTTTCGCTTGGCGCACTGCTGATGCTGGGCTTTGGGCTTTGGCTTGGCGAAACGGCGATGCACGAATGGGGCTGGCGGCTGCCCTTTCTTGTGGCCGCGCCCCTGGGGCTGGCGGGGCTCTACCTTCGTTCCAGGATAGAAGACACGCCGGTTTTCCGAGAGGTCGAACGCGGCGGCGACAAGGAGCGGGGCCACCTTGCAGAGCTTGCAGATCTGTTCCGCAACCATCGGCGGCCATTACTCTTGCTGGGTTTGCTGGTGATCGCACTTAACGTCGTGAACTACACGCTGCTCAGCTATATGCCGACCTATCTTCAGTTTCGTCTCGGACTGTCCACGACGCAGGCCCTCTACGTCCCGATCATTGGCATGTTGTTCATGATGATATTCGTGCCGATTGCGGGAGCGTTATCGGATCGGGTCGGACGCAAGCCGATGTGGTGGGTGTCGCTCACCGGTCTGCTGCTGACGGCGGTGCCCGCCTATCATCTGATGGCAACGGGCCTTCGGGGCGCAATCATCGGCTTTGCACTGCTGGGGTTGCTCTATGTGCCGCAACTGGCAACGATCTCCGCTACCTTCCCGGCAATGTTCCCCACGCCCGTCCGCTTTGCCGGGCTCGCGATCGCCTATAACCTCTCCACCTCCCTGTTCGGAGGCACGGCGCCGGTGTTCAATTCCTGGCTGGTCGGAATATCCGGCGATGTGATGGTTCCGGCCTATGTGATGATGGGGGCATGTCTGGTCGGTATGGCGGCGCTTCCCTTTGTCATTGAAACGGCCGGGCAATCCTTGCGTGGAACCCAGTTACCTGGCTCGGCCGCCTCCAGGAATCAATTGGGCCGCTGAAGGCGGGCCGCCAAAGCCTCCATTGTTCAGTGAACAATGCGCCGTCGATGGCTGAACAGCGTCGAGTATCATGTCGCCGATATCATCTGATTTACGTTGATGGCCAAAAGACGGCCGACCGCTCCCCGGGGGCTTTGGAACGGAGCGGCATTTTTTCGCCCGCATGGGGTTCGTATCACTGAACTTTGCCGCTAGGAACACCTCATGCGACAACCGACCGTCCGACGTTTTCGTGCCCTTGCGCGATATCATGGTTTTTCCGCGCCAATCTGGCGGCGACGCATCGCGATTGGCTGCGGAGCAATCCTGATCGGATTGGTGGCGCTTGCCTACGCACGCATCGCCGACGAGGCGAGCGGGGTTTTTCTGGCCCTTATCGCCCGCGTCTGGTGGGTTCCCGCCCTGCTGACGCCCGCCGGGTTCGCCTTCCTGGCCTGGCTGACGCTGGCGGCGGCGCCCGATGCGCGCGGATCGGGAATACCGCAGGTGATCGCAGCCTCTCGGGATCCTGTCGGCGCCATGCGTTCGCTCGTTTCTCTGCGCACCACGCTGGTCAAATTTCTTATTATGCCAATCGGTCTGCTCGTGGGCGCTTCGGCGGGACGCGAGGGGCCAACCGTCCAGATCGGCGCAACGATCATGGCCTATGCGCACAAACTGGCCGGGGTGCCGCTCAGGGCATCGGTGATGATCGCCGGAGGGGCAGCAGGTGTATCCGCAGCATTCAACACCCCGCTTGCCGGGGTGGCGTTTGCCATTGAGGAGCTTGCCGCATCCTATGAACAGCGCATGACCATGCTCGTCATGGCGGCCGTGCTGATTGCCGGGATGGTCAGCCTTGGTCTGGCTGGAGACTATGTTTATTTCGGCGTCACCTCGCTGCATCTTGCGCTGCTGCCCGCCCTCAAGATCGCGCTGGTGGCAGGCATTCTGGGCGGGTTTTCAGGGGGCTTGTTCGCGAAGTTGATGCTTGCGACCGCGCGGTCCGGTCACAAATGGATGGTGGCAACACGCAACCGGCCAATCTGGATGGCGGCAGGGTGCGGCGTCGTCGTTGCGCTCGTCGGTTTGGCAACGGGCCTTACATGGGGAACAGGCTATGATGCCGCGCGCCTCATGATTGAAGGCACGAAAATCCCTCTGTGGTATGCGCCGGCCAAATTCATTGCTTCGCTTGCCACGGCCGTTTCGGGTTTGCCGGGGGGCATCTTTGCTCCTTCGCTCTCAACCGGTGCGGGCCTCGGCAACTTCCTGATCCCGCTATTCCCCGATCAGCCGGCGGGCGCCATCGTCTTGCTGGGCATGGTGGCCTATTTCACCGGCGTCGTGCGGGCACCGCTGACGGCCGTTATCGTGGTGGTCGAAACCACGGCAAGCCGGGGCCTGCTGCTTCCGCTTCTTGCCGCCGCCCTGGTTGCCGATGTTACGGCGCAGATCGTCGGGCGGGAACGGCTTTATCACGGCCTGGCAAGGACCTTCCGCCCACATTGATCCGCGCGTCCGCATCAGTGATGTTGATCGTCAGAACGGGAAGAACCAGTAAATCGCCACGATGGCGACCGCCCAGGTCAGCAGGTTCAGCGGCAATCCGATCTTCACGAAATCAAGATACTGGTAGTTGCCCATCTGATAGACGAGGACGTTTGTCTGATACCCGAACGGGGTCGCAAACGCCGCGCTTCCCGCCATCATGATCGCGACGAGAAACGGCCGCGGGCTTACGCCCAGGCTTTCGGCAAGGGCAACGGCCACTGGCGTGAGGAGGACTGCAACGGTGGCATTCGACAGAAGTTCGGTCAGAAGCAAAGTGCTCCCGTAAAGCAGGGTCAGCGCCACAAGCGGTCCAAATGTTCCTACCGACCCCACCAGATTGTCGGTTGCGGCTGCGGCAAGGCCCGTCTGTTCAAGTGCAATTCCGATTACGACCATGCCGGCGATAAGGAACAGTATCTCCGGACGCAGTCCGCCATAGGCTTCGTCCGGCTTTACGACGCGCATAAGGATCAGCAGCACTGCACCCGAAAAAGCGGCGGCTGCGATAGGTGCCACCTTGGCGGCGGCGATGACGATGACCCCAACAAATACGAGCGAGGCGCCCATCGCTTTGAGCGGTGATAGCGGCCTCATCTCTGCAAAATCCCGAGCATCGCCGATGGCATCGCCTGCAAGTTCAACGTGAGAGATATGGTGCCGGCGCTTCGTATCGGCCGAATTTTCGGCTTTGTCGGGTGCGCGCCTGAGAAGGCTGCTCGAGAAGAAAAACAGATAGAGGCTTCCCGCAAGCGCAACGATCAGGCCAACCGGAGTAATTTCGAAAATGCTGAAGGGGGGCTGGCCAGACGAACGCGCCATGTCGTCCACCAACAGATTGGTAGAGGTTCCGATCAGTGTGCAGGAACCACCGAGAACGGCGATATAGGATAGTGGAAGCAGGAAGCGTTTCGGATCCAGCCTGAGCGATGTTGCCACGTCCCTCACAACTGGGGCGGCAAGCACGACAATGGGGGTGTTGTTAAGAAACCCCGATGCCACGCCGCAGATGCCGATCAGGAGCCAGAGACCTGCCGCACCGATACGCTGACACAGCGTGACCGCCCGCCGGATAAGCACGTCGAGCAAACCCGAAAGCTCCATCGCGTGAGCAATGACGAACAGCGACGCCAGCGCAATGATAGCCGGACTGCCGAAAGCGCCCTGAACTTCGCTCGGTCGAACCGCACCCGAAAAAAGCAGGATCGCCGCGCCGGAAAGCGCCACGACATCAGCCCTCACCTTGTCCCAGATAAGCGCGACAACAACACCAACAAGGACGAGCAGGGTGACAAGCTGATCAAGGGTCATAGAGCCGCCGCTTAGCACATCCGGGCCGTTGCCACAGTGACTAAAAGCTGCCGGATAATGCGATATTGGGTCGGTCCGATACTCTGGATCGAACTAGTGGGTTCAACAGGCCCCCGCATTTCTGCTACCGTTAATCGATGACAGATGAGAATGGTAAGTCGAACCGGATATGCTGGATCTGTTTCAGCATCGCGGGCATTGTCGCAATCGGTTCTACCGCGCTTTACTTGACACGGCCGTCACCTGCTCCCTTGGCAGCCGAGGAAACGGCGCCAGCCACTGCCGTGGCGCCTGAGGCCAAGAACCCTGTAATTCCGCAAGTCCCGCTGCCGTTGCCTCCTCTGACGCGCAGCGACCTGCTTGCCGCGACCGCGAAGGCTGCGGATGCGGCCGCAGGCGGCGGCGAAGCGCCCAAGGAAAGTCAGAATCTGGTCGGCCGCTCCTTTTCAATCAGGCTGCCGTTCGGATGCGATGGTCCTCTTGACGAAAATGCAAAGGATTGGGCAGGCTGGACTTTCAACGCCAAAACCAGGGCCCTGAAGCTTGTAGCTCGTCCCGAGGATTGGGGTTTGGCGGAATGGACGCGCGCCTTGGCCGGCGATACGCCGTTCGATGCTATCGAGGGCTTCTGGTTGAAGCGGCCCTGGACAAGTTCGGAAGCATGTCCGGCAACCCCACGGACCGGGATACCTGCGATCCCTGTGTCGCCACCCCATGAGACGGTCGGCGTCGCGCAATTCTTTACGCCGGATTCACCACGGACTCTTCAGCGAGGCTCGCGCCCTTATTCCTTAACGCTGAAAGCCGAAAAGGAGATATCCGACGCGCCGCGTGAATATCACTTGGTGGTCAGTGGTAAGATCGCGGCCTATGCGGATGGCCGACCAATTCACTGTTGGGTTGAAACAGGGGCAGTTCCTCCTGTCTGCGTGATCAAAGTTGAATTTGGCGAAATCGCATTCCAGGGACCGGACGGCGCCATATTAACCAGTTGGCGATAAATGGTCATGCCAGCCGAACCGGGATTGCCGGCCTGTTCCGAGTTTGAAATTACTCGTCTCACATGCGTCGAGACGATTTCACCCCGCCCTTATCGGGCGTTCATATGATTGAGATCAGAACGACAGCCGGGTGACATGCCCCATCTTGCGTCCCGGACGCGCCTCGCCCTTGCCGTACAGATGCAGGTGGGCGTTCGGATCGGTCAGGATGTCGCGCCAGTCATGCCCGTCGCCGCCGATGAGGTTCAACATCTCGACCCGCGTTGCGACGAGGTCGACCGCGCCCAGCGGCAGGCCGCAGATTGCGCGGATGTGATTTTCGAACTGGCTGGTACGCGCGCCTTCGATGGTCCAGTGGCCGGAATTATGGACGCGCGGCGCCATTTCGTTGAACACCGGGCCTGCTTCCGATGCAAAGAATTCAAGCGTCAGGACGCCGACATAATCAAGCGCCTCGGCCACCGCGCGGGCAAGCGCGCGCGCCTCGTTCGCCTGACTTTGGACCAGCGGCCCGGCGGGCACCGTCGAACGTGCAAGAATGCCGCTGTTATGCTCGTTGTCGGGCGCGTCCCACACGGCGATCTGGCCGTCCGGGTTGCGCGCCAGCAGGATCGAAAATTCGCGTTCGAAGCGGACGAAACCCTCCAGCACCGCGGGCCGGCCGCCAATCGCCTGCCAGGCGGCGTCGGTATCGGCGGGCGTCATGATCCGGGCCTGTCCCTTGCCGTCATAACCAAGGCGCCGCGTCTTCAGGATCGCGGGCGTACCGATGTCGTCGAGCGCGGCCGCCAGCTCCGCCCGGCTCGTCACCGCGCGATAGGGAGCCGGCCGGCCGCCAAGACCCGCGATGAAATCCTTTTCCGCAAGTCGGTCCTGCGCCACTTCCAGCGCCCTGACCGAAGGCCGGAGCGTCGTCCATTGGGCGAGTGCTGCAACCGGCCCGGCATCGATGTTCTCGAACTCGTAGGTGACGACGTCGACCTCGGCGGCAAAGCCGCGGAGCGCGTCGTGATCCGCATAATCCGCACGGGTCATCACTGCCGCGACATCGGCGGCAGGCGGGTTTTTCTCGGGCGCGAAGATATGGCTGCGATAGCCGAGCTGCGAGGCCGCGATCGCCAGCATGCGGCCAAGCTGGCCACCGCCCAATATACCGATGGTTGCGCCGGGTTCGATAATCATTTGCGGGTCATTCGGGCTGTTCGGCTACCTGATCTGTCTGCGTTGTGCGCCATGCCTCCAGCCGTTCCGCGAGCGCGGCATCGGTGGTGGCCAACATGGCGGCGGCCAGAAGGGCGGCGTTAACCGCACCCGCCTTGCCGATCGCCAGCGTGCCGACGGGAATACCCGCTGGCATCTGAACGATGGACAACAGGCTGTCCATGCCTTTCAGCGCCTTGGATTCCACCGGAACGCCCAGCACCGGCAGGCGTGTCATGGACGCCGCCATGCCCGGAAGATGGGCCGCGCCGCCAGCGCCCGCGATGATGATTTTCAGGCCCCGCCCAGCGGCGGAACCGGCATAATCGTACAGGCGCTGCGGCGTTCGATGCGCCGACACGACCTTGACCTCATGAGGAACGTGAAGTGCCGCCAGCATATCGGCCGCATGGCGCATCGTTTCCCAGTCGGACGTGCTGCCCATTATGATTCCGACAATCGGCGCCTGATCTGACAATGCCATTCCCCTCGCTTCGGCATGGGCCGGAAAGGCCGCGGACATTAGGGGCGTCCGTTGCTCCTGACAATGCAACAGCTCGTCGATTGGACGGATTTGTCCAAGAACGGAATAGGGCAAAGCGTATTCTGGTTGTCACATTTGCAAGAGAAAATGACGCTATGGACCAGCTTCCACACCCGCGTTCGGAGGCGACGGCGCTAAATATTCCCTAGCGGGGACCGCAGGACATGCGACCATTGCGGAACCAGTCACCCGCCGCTTCACCGGGCATGCGTCAGGCCGACCAGGAATTGGACAGGCTGCGGCAGGCATTGATAGAAGCATGGGCGCAAATCGCCGAATTGCGCGTTCTTGCCGATCATGACAGCCTCACCGGGCTCCCCAACCGCCGTCGCCTGATGGCCGAAATCGAGGTCGCGCTGGAAAGATCACGGCTGCAGAAACGGCGAGCGGCGCTGATCCTGATGGATATGAACAAACTGAAGTGCCTGAACGACAGATGTGGTCATCAGGCAGGAGATGCCGCGATCGTTCACGTTGCCCGCATTATCCGCGACATGTTGCCCGCGGGGCTGGCCGCGCGTCTGGGTGGCGATGAGTTCGCGCTTGTCGTCCCCGACATGAGCCTGGAGGAAGCGCGGGACTGCGCGGCCGGAATCGCCGCGCGCATTGCCGCCTCGCCCCTTTGGTACCAAAGCGACTCTCATCCCTTGTCCGTATCGGTCGGCGTCACGACGATCGAGCCGGACGTTCCGGCAAAGACGCTCTTCGCCCGGGCGGACGCGATGATGTACGCTGACAAGCGCAGCACCTGACCCTTACCCGCGAGACCGCTCGGAAAGATAGTAGCGGTCCAGCGCCTGCAGATTCTTGTCCAGTTCGTAGACGATCGGCTGGCCGGTCGGAATCTCGAGGCTGGGAATCTCGGCATCCGAAATGTTCGACAGATGCTTGACGAGGGCCCGCAGCGAATTGCCATGGGCGGAAACCAATACCCGCTGATCCGCCCTCAGGGCAGGCGCGATCTTTTCGTCCCAATAGGGCAGCACGCGCGCGATGGTGTCCTTCAGGCTTTCGGTGCGCGGAACATCGACGCCCGCATAGCGCCGGTCGTTCGACAGGTCGAATTCCGATCCGGTCTCGACCGGTGGCGGCGGCACGTCGAATGAACGGCGCCAGATCTTCACCTGCTCTTCGCCCGCCTTGGCGATCATCTCCGCCTTGTTGAGGCCGGTCAGCCCGCCATAATGCCGCTCGTTCAGCCGCCAGTGCTTATCGACCGGCAGCCACAAGCGGTCCATCGCTTCCAGCGCCAGGTGCAGCGTCTTGATCGCGCGGGTCTGGTAGCTGGTGAAGCAATGATCGAAATCGAGGCCGTGCGACGCCATCAGCTCGCCCGCTGCGACCGCTTCGGCCGCGCCCTGTTCGGTCACGTCCACATCCCACCAGCCGGTGAAGCGGTTTTCCAGGTTCCAGGCACTCTGGCCGTGGCGGATGAGGACGAGAAGCGGCATCGACAACACTCCAAAGGATTCGGCTTGCGGCCTGATAGGTCCTCCGTCCGCGCGGGGCAACCGCGCGGCATTGGCTTTTGGGCCGCGAACCACTAAATGCGCGCCATGCAAATTCCCGGCCACATCGATCCCGTTACCGTGCCCCGCGGCGAAGTCGCGCGCGCGGACGGGCGCATCGACGTCGTCGGCCTGACGCGGGCTGAGCTGCGCGACGCATTGGTTGCGGCTGGAATCCCGGAAAAACAGGCGAAGATGCGCGCGGGCCAAATCTGGCACTGGGTCTATAATCGCGGCGCGACCGATTTCGCCGTCATGACCAGCATCTCGAAAGAAACGCAGGCCCAGCTCGCCGAACGGTTCGTCATCGGCCGTCCGGAGGTGGTGGAGGCGCAGGTTTCCACCGACGGCACCCGGAAATGGCTGCTCCGCTCGGACGACGGCCAGGATTACGAAATGGTGTTCATCCCCGATGCGGATCGGGGGACGCTCTGCGTTTCGAGCCAGGTCGGATGCACGCTCAACTGCCGCTTCTGCTATACCGGCACGATGAAGCTGGTCAGGAACCTGACGGCGGGCGAAATCGTCTCGCAGGTCATGCTGGCCCGGGATTCGCTGAGCGAATGGCCCAGCCAGCCCGACGGACGCCTGCTGACCAACATCGTCATGATGGGCATGGGCGAGCCGCTTTATAACTTCGACAATCTGAAAAAGGCGCTCGGCATCGTCATGGATGGCGATGGCCTGTCCCTGTCGAAACGCCGCATCACCCTGTCCACCTCGGGCGTCGTGCCGATGATGGCGCGTGCGGGCGAGGAGATCGGCGTCAATCTCGCCGTCTCGCTTCATGCCGTGACCAAGGAAGTCCGCGACGAGATCGTCCCCATCAACAAGAAATACGGCATCGAGGAACTGCTCGGCGCGTGCGCCAGCTACCCCGGCGCCAACAACGCGCGGCGCATCACGTTCGAATATGTGATGCTGAAGGACAAGAACGACAGCGACGACGATGCGCGCGAGCTGGTGCGGTTGATCCGCAAGTACAAGCTGCCCGCCAAGGTCAATCTGATTCCGTTCAATCCGTGGCCCGGCGCGCCGTACGAATGTTCGGACCCCGACCGCATCGCCCGGTTTTCGGACCTTGTCTTCAAGGCGGGTATATCCGCGCCCGTCCGCACCCCGCGCGGGCGCGACATCATGGCGGCATGCGGCCAGTTGAAGTCGGCGGCCGAGAAGATCAGCCGCGCCGAGCTGGATCGCCGCGCCGCGGAGAAAGAAGCCGGGTGGGTCGAACCCTGATCGGGCCGTTGTGACGGAATCGGCATCAACGCCCCGGGGTTGAGGTTACGGTTTATTCCGCTAGTGTCCCCGCCATGTTACTGGACCGATTGCTCAAAGCCCTCATTCGCACCGGCGAACTCTCCGTCACCTGGCCCAATGGCCATAGCAGCCGGTACGGAAAGCCGGAGCCGGGACAAGCGCCCGTTACCATAGGTTTCACGTCCAAGGCTGCCGCGCGCAGGGTCGGGTGGAACCCGATGCTGGCGGCGGGCGAGGCGTTCATGGACGGCACGCTTCGGGTGCCTGACGACGACATCCTGCCGCTGCTCCAGATCGTGTCCCGCAACATGCGGTGGGAATGGGGCAATGGTGCGCGGATGCTCATGTCCAACGGCCAGCGCTGGCTGTCGGGGCTAAGCCAGCTGAATGACGCCGTCCGCTCGAAGAAGAATGTCGCCCACCATTACGATCTGTCCGATCGGCTCTATGACCTGTTCCTGGACGCGGACCGCCAATACAGCTGCGCCTATTTCACCGGGCGCGACAATAGTTTGGAGCAGGCGCAGACCGACAAGAAGGCGCATATCGCCGCCAAGCTGGTGCTGCAACCGGGGCAAAAAGTGCTCGACATCGGCTGCGGCTGGGGCGGGCTTGCGCTTTACCTGAACCGCGTCGCCGATGTCGACGTGCTTGGCATCACATTGAGCGAGGAACAGCTTGCAGTGGCGAAGCGCCGCGCCGCCGAGGCCGGGGTTGCCGACAGGGTGAAGTTCGAGCTGATCGATTATCGCGCCGTGGGAGGCAGCTTCGACCGGGTGGTCTCTGTCGGTATGTTCGAACATGTGGGAAGACCGAACTACCGCCGTTTCTTCGAAACCGTCCGCGACCGCTTGACCGACGACGGCGTGGCCCTGCTCCACACCATCGGACGGGCGGACGGGCCGGGCGTCACCGATCCCTGGACCCGCAAATATATCTTCCCGGGCGGCTATTCGCCTGCCCTGTCGGAAGTCCTGCCGCACATCGAGAAAAGCTGGCTCTGGGCGACCGACATCGAAGTCCTGCGTCTGCACTATGCTTATACGATCGAGCACTGGTACGTCCGTGCCCGAGCGGTACGCGAACAGATCGTCGCGCTTTACGATGAGCGCTTCTACCGCATGTGGATCTTCTATCTGGCGGGCGCGATCACCGCATTTCGCAATGACGGCCACTGCAATTATCAAATCCAGCTCGCACGCCGGCGCGATGCCGTGCCGCTGACGCGCGACTATATCGCCGAAGCCGAGACCCGCTACCGCGCGCACGGATGACCGCCGTGCGCGTCCGCATCGACGGCGGGCGTTCCTGCCGCCGCCATCCGCGACCGGATGGATTCCATCGGTCAAAAATGCGTCTCATCGACATGAACGCGTAACAAAAAGGCCGACGGGGGAGGCCGCCGGCCTTCGAAACCCGGACGGTGGCCGATGCTATGACGACTACTTGTCCGTCTTGCCGGCCTTGTCGCGCCATTCGCCGCGCATCCTTTCCCAAGCCGCCTTGCGCTCTTCGGGCGTTACGGTGCCGTCCTTGTTGGTGTCGGCCCTGTCGAACATATCGAGCAGCTTTGCCGAAAACTCGGCCTGCGTCATTTTGCCGTCCTTGTTCGCATCGAGACGGGCGAACATGTCGCCATCCATGCCGCGCATCATCATCATATCATGCGCAACGCGACCGCCATGGCGCCTGCCGTCGTCCATGCCCTGGCCATTGTGACGCCGCTCACCCCTTCGTTCGGCGCGGGAGGCATTGTACGCGTCATATTCGGCCTTGCTGACCTGGCCGTTCTTATCGCCGTCCATCGCGGCAAAGCGTTCGCTCTGCCACTTGGCCCGCTTTTCCGCCCATTGCTTTTTCATCGCGTCGCGATGGGCGTCGAATTCGGCCTTGCTGACCGTGCCGTCCTTATTGGTGTCGATCAGGGCAAAGTGTTCGGCAATATGTTTCTGAAGCTCGACACGCGTTGCGGGCGGCTTCGACCCATGATCATCGCGTTGCGCGATGGCCAATGCTGGAACGAGCAGGACGCCTGCTGCCGCCGTCAGCATAATAATTTTTTTCATCATCATCTCCCGATCCGGCGGCCTTTTCGGCCGCACGCTCCCCGGATTAGCGCAGGAAGTCTGTATCCGGCTTGAACAAGCGCACCACAGATGGCAATGCGCGGCGCTATTAGGGCGTTATTACATGGATTCGGGAGCTGAAGATGACGGCGGGTTCGGTCAACAAGGTGGTTCTGGCCTTTTCGGGAGGTCTGGACACCAGCGTCATCCTCAAATGGCTGCAGCAGACCTATGGCTGCGAGGTCGTGACCTTCACCGCCGATCTCGGCCAGGGCGAGGAGCTGGAGCCCGCCCGCAAGAAGGCCGAGCTGATGGGCGTCAAGCAGATCTTCGTCGACGATCTGCGTGAGGAGTTCGTTCGCGATTACGTGTTCCCGATGATGCGCGCCAATGCGCTTTACGAAGGACTCTACCTGCTCGGCACCTCGATCGCCCGGCCGCTTATCGCCAAGCGCCAGATCGAGATCGCGCGCCAGGTCGGCGCGGACGCCGTCAGCCATGGCGCGACGGGCAAGGGCAATGACCAGGTGCGGTTCGAGCTGGGTTATTACGGCCTAAATCCGGACATCAAGGTGATTGCCCCCTGGCGCGAATGGGACCTGACGAGCCGCACCGCGCTGATCGCCTTTGCCGAGCAGCACCAGATCCCGGTACCCAAGGACAAGCGCGGCGAGAGCCCGTTCTCGACCGACGCCAACCTCCTCCACACCTCGTCCGAAGGAAAGGTGCTGGAAGATCCGTGGGAAGAGGTGCCCGATTATGTCTATTCGCGCACTGTCAATCCGGAGGACGCGCCCGACCAGCCGCAGTATGTCACCGTCGATTTCGAACGGGGCGATGCGGTTGCGGTTGACGGCGAGGGCCTGTCGCCCGCGAGCCTGCTCGCCCGGCTGAACGAGCTTGGCCGTACGCACGGCATCGGCCGTCTCGATCTGGTCGAAAACCGCTTTGTCGGCATGAAGTCGCGCGGCATGTACGAAACGCCGGGCGGCACCATCCTCCATACCGCCCACCGCGCGATCGAGCAGTTGACGCTCGACCGGGGTGCCGCGCATCTGAAGGACGAGCTGGGCCCGCGCTATGCCGAACTGGTCTACAACGGCTTCTGGTTCAGTCCCGAGCGCGAGATGCTGCAAGCGGCAATCGACCACAGCCAGCAGCAGGTCAGCGGCACGGTTCGCCTGAAGCTGTACAAGGGCTCCGCGTGGGTCGTCGGCCGCAAGTCGCCGAACTCGCTCTATTCGGAAAAGGTCGTCACCTTCGAAGACGATGCCGGCGCCTATGACCAGCGCGACGCCGAAGGCTTCATCAAGCTCAATGCGCTACGCCTGCGCCTGCTGGGCCGGCGCGAGGGCCTGTAAGGCACGGTCGTCACTGGCGGTGCGGAGCTGAATCCATAGCACGCCCGCCAGCACCAATGGGGCGAACAAGATGGCATGCTGCCCCGGTGAAAGAAGAAGCGGCAACAGATAACCAAGCCCCAGAAGGACGCGGGAGACAGCACCGAGCGACAAGCCGGCGCGTGCGACCGTTATGGCTATTGCAAGCGACACGACCGTCATGTCGTAGTTGAAGGCATAGGGCAGAATGAGGAAAATCGCCGTCGAGGCGATAAGGCCCAGGTCCCTCGCCGACACTTCGCGGCGGACAGCGAGGACGGTAATGACGATCGCATAAACCGCCGTTATCGCCTGAGCGGCCTTTACCAGAATTGACGGCAGCCCAAGTTGAAGCAGGGCTGCGGAGGTGGTGGGCATCATTCCGTGGAACGACGCCACGCCCCGGGTGAATAAATCGGCATGGAAACCAAGGGTGTGGGTGACATAGGTTTGCCATGTCTGGAAGCCGAAACACGCGCCCGACACGATAAACAGCGTCATGAATGTGGCTGCCGCATAACCAATAACCGCCCAGCGTCGTTGAAGCAGAAGCGCAAGCGCGACAAGAAGTCCAAGGTGCGGCTTGATCGTCATCAGACCGAAGAACACGCCCGCAAGTCTTGGCCTGTCATCAGCGAAGCGCCAGCCGTAAAGCGCGAGCGCGCCGATCAGGAAGCCGTAATGCCCCGCCCAGATATTGACCAGCCCGGCGGGAAGGGCGAGCGCCAGCAGCGGCGGCAAGCGTGCATCGACGAGATACGGGCGCGCGGCATGATAGAACAGGGCAAGACCCGCCAGGGTCCAGAGCGTCAGCGCAACCAGATAGGGAAACAGCGAAAAGAACGCCGCCGGCAAGAGGCTGTGGGGCGGGTAGGAATAGGCGTAGAGATCATGAATCCCGAACCGGCCGCCTATAATCGCCATGTACCGGTGGACGTCATAGATCGCATCGACCTGATGGCTGCGGGCGAGGAATCCGCCCTGCCAGACATTGATGAAATCCCGCCCCAGAACCGCCGATCCGGATATCTTGATCCCGTGGAGGCGGGCGACATCGCCAAAGCAAAGCATCAGGCCCAGAACCGCGCCGAGCAACACCACCAGCGCATTCGCGAGCGCCTGGGGGCGCTCCGCCACTGATGCGAGCCTGTTCACCGGGGGTTCCCACCGTCAGACAATATCCTGAACCCCATTATGCCTATAGCCCCAAAGTTTGCAGAAGCGACCTCCTCGCGTCGAGGCCCCAATCCATTAACCATTGATTGCCGGGGATCAGATACGCGCCGCATGTCCGATAGAAAATGCAACGGTCGGATCAGAAGCGCGCAAACCACGCGGCTGACGGCACGCCATCCAAAGCTGTGCGCCGATCATCAGGGACAGCACGATCGGACCAACGACGATATGTTCTTTACCCAGCGTCGGCAGAACCAGCGGCAGGACCATGCCCGCGCTCATCACCAGTTGCATCAGCAGGCGTTCCCAGATACGCGGCCAATCGGCAAGACGGGCCAAGCCGATCAGCCCGGCCAGCGATACCACCGTCAGGTCATAGTTGAAGGCATAGGGCACCACCAGGAACACCGCCGTCGACGCGATCAGCCCAAGATCCAGCGTATCGACGCGACGGCGGACGGCTTCGACCACCACCCCCGTTGCCATCGCCGCCGTCACCGCCTGCCATATCTTTGCGGTGGTTTCGGAATAGCCGAGCATCAACAGTGCAGCCGAGGTCGTCGGCATCATATTGTGGAACGACCGGCTCACCTCTCCGGTGAACAGGTCCGCCTGGAACAGCAGCGTTTTCAGCACATAGAGCGGCCAGAGATCGAACCCGAAGAGCGAACCCGATACCAGCGCCAGCGCGGCCGTTGTCGCCGCGGTCCAGCCGATGGCGGTCCATTCCCGCCGGATCAGAAGGACGAGCGCGATCAATACGCCCAGATGCGGCTTGAACGTCATGATACCGAAGATGATGCCGGCGCGCCTGGGGTCTTCATCCAGCCATCGCCAGCCGTAAAGCGCGAGCGCCCCGATCAGAAAGCCGTAGTGCCCCGCCCAGATGTTGACCAGGCTCGCCGGCAGGATGAGCGCGACCGCGGGGCGCAGCCGGACACGGTTGAGGTAGGGCGCTGCTGCGTGCACGAACAGGGCCGCCCCCCCGACCGTCCAGAGCGCAAGCGCCACGGGATAGGAAAACAGACTGAACGGCACGGCAATCAACAGCGTGTGCGGCGGGTAGGAATAGGCGTAGATGCCGCCCAGTTCGAACACCTTGTGCATGACGAACCGATAGGCAGGCACGTCGTAGATGACGCCGACGTCGCCAAGCCGCGCGAGAAGGCCGCCGGCCCATACATTAACGAAATCCCGCCCGATCATGACCTGCCGCGTGACATGCAGACCGGTCAGCCGCTCGAGATCGAAGTAATACAGCCGCTTTGCGAAGTAAAAGGCGATGCCCCACGCCAGCAGTCCGACGAGGCCGAAGCATGGCATGCGGGCGCCCACGACGGCCCGGAACCTGTGCGTCCACTGAAAGATGGTCACGTTTTCACGCCTGAGCCCAGATTCCATACGCCCCCGATGATCAGGCCAACCCACCCCCAAGCGCCACCACGACAGCCCGTTGTTGCATCGCCATAATGCATTGGCGCGCGAATAAACAGAGTCCGTATCGGGATTATACGCTGCCGGTCATATTGTCTGCGATATCTTCGCGGTAATAGATGTCGCGGCCGGCGCTGCTGATCGCGTGACTGACGGGAACAGGGGTCACATAGCGCAGGAAACTGTGCGGATAAGGGAAAAAGTGCAGGTGCGGGTTGAACGTGAAGCGGTATTCGCGTTCCTGCGGCACGACAATGATAACCCTTTTTTTCGCGACCCGCCGCAATTCCGCGAGCGCACCACGGAAGTCCAGGATGTGTTCAAGAACATGCGTGCATATGACCGTGTCGAACGCATCGTCTTCAAACGGCAGGGTTTCGATATTGGCTTCGCGGAAACTTATTCCCGCAGCGCGCTTTCGCGTCTCCTCGTCGATGATGAAGTCCACGCCGGTCAGTGCGAATTCGGGATGACGGCTGCTCAGCACATGAAGCAGATAACCCGTGCCGCAGCCGACATCGAGCGCGCTTTCGCCCACCATGTCCCTGGCGATCAGATCGATGCAGGCGGCGCTGTTGTCGGTCTCGCTTTGCACGCGCGGCAAGCGAGCGTAGACATCGCGATATTCTTCGGGAGTGACAAACGGAATGCGAGCGCGAAAATCCTCAAGATCATCGACCAGCCGGCCCCAATGACGCCGGAAAAGCCAGCGCATGGCAGCCGAATCGCGCACGAATGGCGGCAGCACCTCTTCCAGGACCGTTCTGATCGCGTTGGTCGTTTCGCGCCGCATGGAATGCACTCCTCAACCCTTGGCCGCTTCGGCCAGTTCGTTCATTCGCGCCTGATAGCGATCCACTGATGAATGACAAGAACGATAAGGTGAACAGCCGCCAGTGGCTGATGTGGCTGGCCTTGATCTGGCTGATCTGCGCCGTCTGGCTGGTCGTCCAGAAATGGGCCGCGATCAAGGGCTTGGACCTGCCCGACACCGATGACAACATGCGGCTCCAGCAGGTCCGCGACTGGCTGGCCGGACAGCCATGGTTCGATCTGCGGCAACATCGCATGTCGCTGCCCGAAGGGGCCGACATCCACTGGTCGCGGCTGGTCGACCTGCCGATTGCCGGCTTGATCCTGATGTTCAGGACGGTCGCATCGCCCGCCTTTGCCGAGCGGGCGGCCGTGACGATCGCGCCGCTCCTGCCGCTGGGCGTCGCGATGGCGGCACTTGCCGTCATCATTCGCCGCCTTGTCGACCCAAAGGCGTGGTTCATCGGCCCGGTGCTGCTGATGTTCGCGCCGATGACGTTGTCGATGATGTCCCCGCTCAGGATCGATCATCACGGCTGGCAACTGGCGCTCCTTCTGGTGATGATCCTGGGCGTCATGGTCAAGCCGCGCGCCGCGGGCGGGGTGATATCGGGCGTGGCGCTGGGGTTGTCGCTGGCCATCGGCATCGAGCTTTTACCTTATCTGGGCATCACCGCCGCGCTGATCGCCCTGCTCTGGGTGGTCGACCGCGCAGAATGGCCCCGCATCGCCGCGTTCGGAGCCGCCGCCGCCGGTTGCACCGCCCTTTCGCTGTTGCTGTTCGTATCGCCCAGTGTGCGCATGATCGGGTTTTGCGACGCGCTTTCCATCGCCCATGTCGAGGCGCTCGGCATCGGCGGCGCCGGGCTGGTGCTGTTGGCGATGATCCCGATCGAAAATCGCGCGGGTCGCCTGCTGGCCGTGATCGCCCTGGGCGGCGTAGTCGCCGGTTTCACCTGGCTCAATTACCCGCAATGCCTCGGCGATCCATCGGCGCTGATCGATCCGGATGCGCGCCGGATGTGGCTTGTCAATGTCCGCGAAGCGCGCCCGATCTACCGCCAGTCGATGCCCGTCCAGATTGGCACGCTTTCCCTTCCCGCCGTTGCACTTATCGGTTTCGCAATCGGCGTTTGGCGGAACAGGCGCGACCAGGCACAGGCCGTCCGGTGGATGGTCATGGGCATATTGGCGACCTTTGCCTTTGCATTTTGTTTCTTCCAGACCCGCGCTGGGCCAGCCGCGGGAGCGCTGGCCATCGCTGGGGCGTCGATGCTGGGATGGATGGTGATAACATGGGCAGAGCGTCTGCGCCCGTTGTTGCGCATGATTGCCCTGACAGCAGGCTTCTATTTTGTGTCGGGACTGGGCTTCCAGGTGGCGGCGACGGCACTGCCCGCCGCCAAACAGGGCGTGACCGTGCGCAACGCGACCAGGGCAAATCACACCTGCGCCACGCTTACGGCGTTTCGCCCGCTGAACGGCATTCCGCCAGCGACCCTCTTCACTTTTCTGGATCTCAGCCCGCGGCTGATCGTTGCCACCCACCATTCGGCGATCACCGGCCCTTATCATCGCAACGGCCGGAACATCGCCGATGTGATGAAGGCGTTCGGCGGGTCGGCGGAACAGGCGCATGCCATCGTCCTTCGCCATCATGCCGATTATGTGCTGATCTGCCCCGGCATCAGCGAGGCGACGATCTATGCGCGGCGCGCACCCAACGGATTTTATAGCGAGCTTGCACGGGGACACCCCCCCGGCTGGCTCCAACCCGTCGCGCTGCCGGGGACGACACCGTACCGGCTGTGGAAGGTCAAAAGCTAGAGGGACGGAATGAGAATTCCGGTCACAGTCCCTCGGGCGCAGTCAATCCGGCGCGCCGGTGCGCGGCGACCAGGGTATTTCTGAGCAGCACGGCGATCGTCATCGGCCCGACGCCGCCCGGCACGGGTGTGATCGCGCGCACGTGGCCCATGGCTTCGGCAAAATCCACATCGCCGATCAGCCGGGTCCGACCTTCGTCGTCGGCAGATACACGGTTGATGCCGACATCGATCACCACCGCGCCTTCCTTCAGCCAGCTTCCCTTGACCATTTCCGGCCGACCGACCGCGGCGACCACGATATCGGCACGCCGGACGACGTCCGAAAGCGCCCGGGTTTTGGAATGGGCGATGGTAACGGTGCAGTTTTCCGCCAGCAGCAGTTGCGCCATCGGCTTGCCGACGATGTTCGACCGCCCGATCACGACCGCGTCGAGGCCCGTCAGGTCGCCCAACTGGTCTTTCAGCAGCATCAGGCACCCTAGCGGCGTGCAGGGCACCATCGCCGATTCGCCGATCGCGAGCCTGCCGACATTGATGAGGTGAAATCCGTCGACGTCCTTGGCGGGATCGATGGCGGTGATGACAGCGGCCTCGTTCATGTGCTTGGGCAGCGGCAACTGCACCAATATGCCGTCGACCTCCGGATCGGCGTTCAACCTTGCAACCACGTCCAGCAGTTCGGCTTCGGATGCGCTCGCGGGAAGCTGGTGTTCGAAGCTGACCATTCCCGCAGCGACGGTCGCCTTGCCTTTGGAGCGGACATAGACGCTGCTTGCTGGATCATCGCCCACAAGCACCACGGCCAATCCCGGCATGCGGCCCGTGGCAGCGGTGAATGCGGGCACGGCGTCGGCGACACGCGCGCGCAATTCCGCCGCAAATGCCTTTCCATCGATGATGGTCGCGGTCATGTCCGTTGATCCTTCGCAAGCCCGTCGAGCCGGAATGTAATCGCTTCGGCCGGTCCCTCCAGTCGTAATTGTTTTAGCCGCCCGGTCGTTCCCGAAACCAGCGAGACTGCGCGTCGCGGCAGGCCAAGCGTTTTGGCCACGACCTGCATCACGGCTTCGTTCGCGGCGCCGTCGCTGGGCGCCGCCCGTACGCGCACCGCCAAAGCCTGCCGGCCATCGCCGACCTCGACAATGCCATCCGCCTCGTCGCGCGCGCTACGCGGCGTCACCCGGACCGCAACAATCGCGCCGCCTTCGACAACGCGCCAGGCGGTCAAAGCGTCGAGGCGTCGAACAACAGGGCCGGGAGCAGCCGTTGGATCGCTATCAGGACCAGGATCAGCACCATCGGCGAAAAATCGATCCCCCCAAGGTCGGGCATGATCCGGCGGATCGGCCGCAACAGGGGATCGGTCAGCCGTTCGAGCGCATAAAGCACCGATCGCACGAACTGGTTGTGGATGTTGATCACATTGAATGCGATCAGCCAGGACAGAATTGCCTGGATAATGATGATCCAGATCAGCAACTGCAGCAGCATCGTGATGATACCGACGAGTGCGTAGAGCGTGTTCATGCGCGGGCCATCCCCTTGTATTCCCGTCTTGACTAGCGGCTCGGCCGCCGCGGGACAACCGCCAGCCGCCGCTTTTTCAGCCGTTTGCGCGGACCAGCGTTCCCGCGCCCTCGCGGGTGAAGATTTCGATCAGCATCGCGTGCGGCACGCGGCCATCAAGGATGACCGCCGCATCGACGCCGCCTTCGACCGCGGTGACGCAGGTTTCGAGCTTGGGGATCATGCCGCCGGTGATGGTATCATCGGCCTTTAGCGTGGCGATATCGGCGGGCGTCAGGTCGGTCAGCAGCCGCTTTCGCTTGTCCAGCACGCCCGCGACGTCGGTCAGCAGAAACAGGCGCGACGCGCCCACGGCAGCGGCGATCGCGCCCGCCATGGTGTCGGCGTTGATGTTGTAGGTCTCGCCGTCCCCGCCGACGCCGATCGGGGCGACGACGGGGATCATGCCCGCCTTCGACAGCGTATCGAGCAGCGTACGGTCGACCTTCGACGGTTCGCCGACAAAGCCCAGATCAACCACCTGTTCGATCAGGCTGTCCGGATCGCGCGTCGTCCGCTGCACCCTGGTAGCAGTGACGAAATTGGCGTCCTTGCCGGAAATGCCTACCGCCCGGCCGCCGGCCCGGTTGATCCAGGACACCAGTTCCTTGTTGATCGATCCGGCGAGTACCATTTCGGCGACGCGCGCCGTCGCGGCATCGGTGACCCGCAATCCGTCGACGAAGCGCGATTCGATATCCAGCTTCTTCAGCATCGCGCCGATCTGCGGGCCGCCGCCGTGAACCACGATCGGATTGATGCCGACCGCCTTCAGCAGCACCACATCCTCGGCGAAGTCGCGCGCCAACTCAGGATCGCCCATGGCGTGGCCGCCATATTTCACGACGAAGGTCTTGCCTTCATAGCGTTGCAGATAGGGCAAGGCCTCGACAAGGGTTTCAGCCTTGGCGAGCATCGCGGGTGCGGGTGCGTGATCTACCGGTGACATGGGCGCGCAACTAGGCCTTTGCGATCGATTCCGCAATGCCGGCGAAGATGCGCAGGCCGCCTAGCGCGTCGGGACCGGCTCAGGCCCCGAATAGTCATAAAAGCCGCGGCCCGTCTTCCGGCCATGCCAGCCGGCCTCGACATATTTCACCAGCAACGGCGCGGGGCGGTATTTCGGGTCTCCGAACCCGTCCTGCATCACCCGCATCACCGAGAGCAGCGTGTCGAGACCGACGAAGTCCGCAAGCGCCAGCGGCCCCATCGGATGGTTCGCGCCCAGCTTCATGCCTTCGTCGATGTCCTTGACCGAACCCAGGCCCTCGCCAAGCGCGAAAATAGCCTCGTTGACCATCGGACAAAGGATGCGGTTGACGATGAATGCGGGCGAATCATTCGCCTCGATCGCCGTCTTGCCGATACGCCTGGCAAAAGCGTGCAGGCTTTCGGTCGTCGCCTCGGACGTCGCAAGCCCCCGGATGATCTCGACGAGCTTCATCATCGGCACCGGATTGAAAAAATGAAGGCCGATAAAGCGGTCTGGCCGGTCGGTTTTCGCCGCCAGGCGGGTGATGGGGATCGACGAGGTGTTGGTCGCCAATATCGTCCTGTCGGCGAGCCTGGAGGCCAGATCCTCAAAGATTTTGGTCTTGATCGCCTCGTTCTCGGTGGCGGCCTCGATCACCAGATCGGCGTCGACGAAACGCGCGGTGTCGGTCGTCAGGGTCACGCGGTCCAGCGTCGCGTTGACGTCAGCCTCGGTGAGGCCGCCCTTGGCAAGCTGCCGGGCCAGATTCTTCTCGATATTGCGCTTACCCGCCTCTGCACGGTCGAGCGAAACATCGGAAAGAATCACGTCATATCCCGCCGCGGCGGCGACATGAGCGATGCCATTGCCCATCAGGCCAGCGCCTATAACGCCAATTGTCTTCATGATGACTCCCTTGGGGCCGGTTCGCGGCCTGCGGCCTTCGTTGCCGTCACCCCAGCGCGAGGCCGGGATGACAGCGAAGGCAGATTACAGCTTGGACGTCAGTTCCGGCACGATCTTGAAGAGATCACCGACGAGACCGATGTCGGCGATCTGGAAGATCGGGGCATCCTCGTCCTTGTTGATCGCGATGATCGTCTTTAAATCCTTCATCCCCGCCAGATGCTGGATCGCGCCCGAAATGCCGATCGCGATATAGACTTCTGGCGCGACGATCTTGCCGGTCTGGCCGACCTGATAGTCGTTGGGCGCATAGCCCGCATCCACCGCCGCGCGGCTTGCGCCGACACCTGCCTTCAGCTTGTCGGCGAGCGGATCGATCAGTGCGTGGAACTGCTCCGAGGAGCCGAGCGCGCGACCGCCCGAGACGATGACCTTGGCCGACGTCAGTTCGGGACGCTCCGACTTGGTGATTTCGGCGCCCGCGAACACCGACAGCCCGGCATCGCCGGTCACCGCCACTGCTTCGACCGGGGCCGAGCCGCCTTCCCGTGCCGCCTTGGCGAAAGCGGTGGTACGGACCGTGATCACCTTCTTGGCATCGGAGGTCTTTACCGTCGCAATCGCGTTGCCCGCATAGATCGGCCGGGTGAAGGTGTCCGGTCCCTCGACCGACAGGATGTCGGAAATCTGAGCGACATCGAGCAGCGCCGCCACGCGCGGCGTGATATTCTTGGCCGACGCGGTGGCCGGCGCCACGAACGCGTCATGATCCGCCATCAGCGCGACGAGGAGCGGCGCGACGTTTTCAGCCAGCCCATGACCATAGACGGCGTTGTCGGCGACATAGACCTTCTGCACGCCCGCGATCTTCGCGGCCGCTTCGGCCGCCGCGGAGCAGCCGTCACCGGCGACCAGCAGATGCACCTCGCCCAGCTTCGCGGCAGCGGTGACAGCCGAAAGCGTCGCGTCCTTCACGGCCGCATTGTCGTGTTCGACCCAGACGAGCGTCTTCATGCCGCCACTCCCATTTCCTTCAGCTTCGCCACCAGCGCTTCGACGTCGCCGACCTTGATGCCCGCCTGCCGCTTGGGCGGTTCCTCCACCTTCAGCGTGGTCAGGCGCGGCGCGACGTCCACGCCGTAATCGGCCGGCGTCTTGGTCGCCAGCGGCTTCGACTTCGCCTTCATGATGTTGGGCAGCGACGCATAGCGCGGCTCGTTGAGGCGAAGGTCGGTCGTCACGATTGCCGGCAGCTTCAGATCGACGGTTTCAAGACCGCCATCGACTTCGCGTGTCACCTTGGCCCGGTCGTCCGCGATCTCCACCGCGCTCGCGAAGGTCCCCTGCGCCCAGCCGAGCAGCGCCGCCGTCATCTGGCCCGTCTGGTTCGAATCGTCGTCGATCGCCTGCTTGCCAAGGATGATCAGGCCGGGCTGTTCTTCCGCCGCCACTTTCGCCAGCAGCTTGGCGACGCCCAGCGGCTCGACCGCGCCTTCGGTCTGGATCAGGATGGCGCGGTCCGCGCCCATCGCCAGCGCCGTGCGCAGCGTCTCCTGGCACTTGGCCTCGCCGATGGAAACCACCACGATCTCGGTCGCGACGCCCTTTTCCTTCAGCCGGATCGCTTCTTCGACCGCGATCTCGTCGAACGGGTTCATCGACATCTTCACATTGGCCAGGTCAACGCCCGTGCCATCCGCCTTCACGCGCGGCTTCACATTGTAGTCCAGCACCCGCTTCACAGCGACCAGCAGCTTCATCGACCTGCTCCTCAGCCCTATCAATCTCGCGCAGGGCTATACGGATGCGTCCGCGAACGTCAACCGGCGCAATGGTCAGTCCTGGATCGACGGACGCATCCTGCGCCCGAGATAAAGGCCGAAAAGATCGGCTTCGTCCGTCCAGTCCATGACCGGCAACCAGCCCCCGGCACGCAGCAGCAGCCGGGCTTCTTCCGGCGTGAATTTGTGACTGTTTTCAGTATGGATCGTTTCACCGGCCAACATCGAAAATACCCTGCCGGCGATGGAAAACCGCACCGGCCGCACCGCCTCCAGATGCATTTCGATGCGATTGTGGCAGCCGTTCCAGCGCGCCCGGTGCCGAAAGGCGTCGATGGGAACATCGCCGTCAAGCTCTCTATTTATCCGGTGCAGCAGATTGAGATTGAACGCGGCGGTAATGCCCGCCTCGTCGTCATAGGCTCGAATCAGGATGTCGGCCGGTTTCACCCGGTCGATGCCGATCAACAGCAGGGCGTCGTCCCCCAGTGTTTCACCGATTGCCTGCAAAAGCGCCACGGCCCGGCTTGCCACGAAATTGCCGATCGTCGAGCCTGGGAAAAAGCCGAGCGCCGGCTCGCCCGCCACGGCTTCCGGCAGGTCGAGCTTGTGCGTGAAGTCGCCCTCGCGGGAAATGATCTGAAGCTCCGGCATGATCGCCGCCAACGCCGCGGTCGAACTGCGCAGGAACTCGCCCGATATATCAATGGGGACATAGGCAATGGGATCGATTGCGTTCAGCAGCAGCGGGGTCTTGCGCGAGGAGCCCGAGCCGAATTCCACCACCACGCGCCGCCCCGCCACCGCCGCGACATCCTGCCCGCAGGACCTGAGCAGGGCGATCTCGGTCGACGTCGGGTAATATTCGGGCAGTTCCGTGATCGCCTCGAAAAGCTGCGAGCCCCGGAGGTCGTAGAACCATCGCGCCGGAATCGCCTTCTGCGGCTGAGACAGTCCGGACAGCACGTCGTCGAGGAAGGCAGCGTTGCCTATCGCGTAAGCAGCATTTCCGGCAGCCGCCGTCACAGGCTTTTCGCCAGCCGCATGCCGGTGAACTGCCAGCGCTGATGCGGATAGAAGAAATTCCGGTAGCTGGCTCGTATGTGCCCGCGCGGCGTGGCGCACGAGCCGCCCTTCAGCACGAACTGACCGCACATGAACTTGCCATTGTATTCGCCGACCGCCCCTTCCGCCGGAACAAAGCCGGGATAGGGCAGAAAGGCCGATCCGGTCCATTCCCAGACGTTGCCGAACATCTGCCGAAGCCCGTCGCAGGCCGTCGGCGGGCGTGGCCGGGCCGCCCCCGGCGCATCCAGGAAATTGCCCGCCGCAGGATCAAGGCCTGTTGCCGCGACCTCCCATTCCGCCTCTGTCGGCAGGCGGCTACCGGCCCAGCGCGCATAGGCATCGGCCTCATAATAGCTGATGTGGGTGACGGCGGCGGCGGGCTCGATAGGGCCGAAACCGTCAAGTCCGAACCTCAGCCAGCGGCCGTTCTCGCCCGGTGACCAGTACAGCGGCGCCTGCACGCCCTCCGCCTGCACCCAGGCCCAGCCGTCGGACAACCAGAGTTCGGGGCGCCGGTAGCCCTCATCATCGATGAACCCGCGCCATTCGGCGTTGGTTATGGGCCGATCCGCCAGCGAAAACGGCTGGAGCAGCAGTTGGTGCGACGGACGTTCGCAATCGAAGGCGAAACCCTGGTCGTCGTGACCGATGCGCTGGATGCCGCCATCATATTCGATCCATTGGAGGGCGGAAGGAACCGGGTCCAGCGTCCGGTCGGCCACCGCATAGGCGGGATGAAGCGGATTTTGCGCGAACAGGTGCAGCAGATCCGTCAACAGCAATTCCTGATGCTGCTGCTCGTGCTGGATGCCGAGTTCAATCAACGCCCATTGGTCGCGCGTCAGGCTGGCGGCGTTTTCTATCAGAGCCGTGTCGACGTGATGGCGATAAGCCAGCACCTCGTCGAGCTTCGGCCGGGTCAGCATCCCGCGCAGCGGCCGGGGATGCCTTACGCCTTCGGCCTCGTAATAGCTGTTGAACAGATAGGCATAGGCAGGATCGAACGGCCGGTAGCCGGGCAGGTCGCGCAAGATAAAGGCTTCAAAGAACCAGGTGCTATGCGCCAGATGCCATTTGGCGGGCGATGCGTCGGGCATGGACTGGACGGTGGCGTCGGCGTCCGAAAGACCCACGACCAAATCACACGACAGACGGCGGCTTCGTGTGAACCGGCTCGCGATATCAGGTGATGGGCCGGTCTGCGCTTCGGCCAAATTTTGCATCGGGGGTCCCCCATCTTGGCAGGCAGGGGGTTAACGGATGGAGACGGGGATGGTTTCAGCGCGATTGTGGAATTGCGCCGCGGGCGATCAGCCGCGCGTGGCTCCCGGTTGCCAAAGCACATCGCCCCCCGCGGCCGCGTTCACCGCCCGGCCAAGGACGAAAAGATGGTCCGACAATCGGTTGAGGTAGATAAGGGCCGCCGGATTGAGCGGCCGCCCGGCATTGGCCGCGACCGCCAGCCGTTCCGCCCGGCGCACGATCGTGCGGGCGAGATGCAGCGCCGCCGAGGCGCGATGACCGCCGGGCAGGATGAACGACCGGAGCGGGGACAGCCCCTCGTTCATCGCATCCATTTCCGTTTCGAGCCGGGTCGCCTGGGCAGCTGTCACGCGAAGCGCGGCGCCTTCGGCCTCGGCTGCATCATAGGGTGTCGCCAGGTCCGCGCCGAGGTCGAACAGCTCGTTCTGGATGCGCCCGATCATGGCCCGGTGCACATCATCGGCAAGATCGATCACCGCAAGTCCAAGCCCGGCGTTGGCTTCCTCGACGGTGCCGATCGCCGCCATCAGCGGATCGGCCTTGGAAACTCGCGATCCATCGACCAGCCCGGTCGTGCCGTTATCGCCGGTACGCGTATAGATTCGGTTGAGTTTGACCATGCGGCGGTGAATTGTGGCCTATCGGCCGACGCTCATGAACATCAAAAACAGCACGACGATGACGATCGTCGCCGCCTGCCAGCCGATGCGCCTGATCATCAGCTTGTTCTGCTGCTCCCCGGTCACGTCCTTGCCCGATGCCATCAGCACAACGCCGCGCACGAGAACGGCGAACGTTCCGAACGCCGCGATCAGGATCAGGATGAAAAATAATGTTTTCACGACTTTTGAATTACGCTTTTTCGACCGGCATGCCAACCGACATTTCGCCACCTCGCAAGCTGTCGGCCAGACGCCCCGGATCCATGCCACGGCTGCGCAGGTCGGCGAGCGTAAGGCCGCGGTCCCGCTTTGCCAGCCGGCGGCCCGATGGATCGGTGATCAGCGTGTGGTGGTGATAAAGGGGCGTCGGCAACCCCAGCAACGCCTGAAGCAGCCGGTGGACGTGGGTCGCGGCGAACAGGTCCTCTCCCCGAACGACATGGGTGATGCCTTGTGCCGCGTCATCCACGGTTACCGCCAGATGATAGGAGGCCGGCACATCCTTGCGCGCAAGGACCACGTCGCCAAAGACCTGTGGCCGGGCGGCAACGGAACCTGCAATTTCGTCCTGCCATTCCAGCGGGCCCGCCATTGCCGAAGCGCGCGCCATGTCCAGCCGCCAGGCAAAGGGGGTGTCCGCCATGAGCGCTGTTCGTTCCGCCGGGTCCAGCCCCCGGCAGGTGCCGGGATAGAGCACACCGTCAGGGCCATGCGGCGCCGCGCCGCTCGCGGCGATTTCCGCCGCGATTTCGGCCCGTGTGCAAAAGCACGGATAGAGCAAACCCATATGCTGCAGGCCAGAGAGCGCGTCGGCGTAAAGCGGCAGCCGGGCCGACTGGCGGACAACCTCGCCATCCCAGGCGATCCCGAGCCAGCGCAGATCCTCCATTATTCCAGCGACAAACTCTTCCCGGCAGCGGCCCGGATCGATGTCCTCAATGCGCAGGATGAAGCGCCCGCCGCGCCCGCGCGCCAGATCATGGGCCCGCAACGCGGAAAAAGCGTGGCCCAGATGCAGCCTGCCTGTCGGCGACGGCGCGAACCGGCTCGCAACAACTGACGCTTGACGTGCGACTCCCAGCCGTGCTGTCATGACAGCGTCACGCAGGTTCGGCAGGAGCGGCGTGACGAAAGTCGAGACGGCAGCCAAAGGCGGCGCTGGCTCTGAGTGCGACAGATCCGGGGGACCGGCGGCGGCGAGCCAAGTAGCGGAGTTTTGCTCGCCCTATGTACCATCCCGATCTCCTGAGACATCCTGACAGTTGTCCTGCGCTGGTCCTGAACGCGGATTATACCCCGCTCAGCTACTACCCATTGAGTTTGTGGTCCTGGCAAACCGCTATCAAGGCCGCGTTTCTTGAACGCGTCGATATCATCGCCGAATACGACCGCGAAATCCACAGCCCCAGCTGCACGATGCGCCTGCCTTCGGTGATCGCGCTACGCCAATATGTGCGCCCGGCGGCGCATCCCGCGTTCACCCGGTTCAACCTGTTCCTGCGCGATCGCTTCCGCTGTCAATATTGCGGGGCAAAAGAGGAACTTACGTTCGACCATGTCATTCCGCGCGCGCTGGGCGGACGGACGACCTGGGAAAACGTCGCCACCGCTTGCGCGCCCTGCAATCTCAGAAAGGGAGGCCGCACGCCGACCCAGGCGCATATGGCGCTGGCCACCCGGCCGGATCGCCCCACAAGCTGGGAATTGCAGGAAAACGGCCGTGCCTTTCCGCCAGGCTACCTTCATGCGACCTGGCGCGATTATCTATATTGGGATATCGAACTGCTTGCATAACAAGGAATTGCGCCCGAAGCTGCTGCGTCGCAGCATGTCCAAGGGACGACCGATGAAAGCCTCTTCGCAGCACCTCAGCCAGAACAACGACGTCCGCTATCTGGGACGGCTGCTCGGCGATGTGATCCGCGCTTATGGCGGCAGCGAGCTTTTCCGGCGGGTCGAATATATCCGCCGCGCGTCGGTCGACCGCCATCGCGGCGTCGATGGGGCGGATGCGGTCGATACCGGGCTCGACCGCCTTACGCTTGACGAAACCCTCGCCTTTGTGCGGGGTTTCATGCTGTTTTCGATGCTGGCCAATCTTGCCGAAGACCGGCAGTCGCGCACTTCCCAGAACTGGCCCACGCTTGCGACCGCGCTTACGATGCTGGACGATCAGGGCGTTTCGCTCGCACAGACCGCCGATATGCTCGATCATGGTCTGATCCGGCCGGTGCTGACCGCGCATCCCACCGAGGTGCGCCGGAAAAGCATGATAGATCACCGCTCGCGGATCGACGCGCTGATGTCGCTGCGCGATGGAGGTGCGTCGACGACGCGCGAAGGCGACGATATCGAGGAGGCGATCAGCCGCCAGATCGCGCTCCTGTGGCAAACCCGCGCGCTTCGGACCGAACGCCTGTATGTCGCGGACGAAGTCGAAAACGCCGTGTCCTATATGCGTGACAGCTTTCTGCCCGCCATTCCCCGGCTCTACGCCGCCTGGGAACGGGAACTGCACCATCGTCCAAAAAGCTTCCTCACCATCGGAAGCTGGATCGGCGGCGACCGCGACGGCAACCCCTATGTCACGGCCGATTCACTGCGCCTCGCGCTTCGTCGGCAGGCCGAAGCGGCGCTGGAGGTCTATCTGGACCAGATCCACGCGCTGGGCGCCGAATTGTCCATTTCCGCTGAGCTTGCGCCGGTCGATGAGGACCTGCTCGCGCTTGCCGATACCAGCGGAGACAATGCGCCCACGCGCCGGGACGAACCTTACCGGCGCGCCATTTCCGGCATCTATGCCCGGCTGGCCGCAACATACCGGCAGCTGACAGGCCATCCGCCGCCGCGTCAGTCGTCGCTTCACGGCGAACCCTATGCACGGCCCGAAGACCTGCGCCACGACCTTGGCGTCATTGCCCAGTCGCTGGGGCATAGCGGCAAGGGCGTGCTGGCGACCGGTGGTGCGCTTGGCCGCATCATCCGCGCGGTCGATACCTTCGGCTTTCACCTGGCGACGCTCGACCTCCGGCAGAATTCGGATGTCCACCAGCGGACGGTCGCGGCCCTGCTCAGCACAGCGGGCGTCGAGCAGGATTATCTGAAGCTCGACGAGGTGGATCGCGTCGCGCTGCTGCGTCGCGAACTCGCCACGCCACGCCCGCTGACCGTGCGCTACGCCGAATATGACGAGGAAACCAGCGGCGAACTGGCGATTTTCGACACCGCTGCGGAAGCGCACGCCCTGTTCGGCCCGGCGGCGATCACCGTTTCGATCATTTCCAAGGCGGCGAGCGTGTCCGATCTTCTGGAGGTGCTGGTGCTGCTGAAGGAAGCGGGCCTCTACCGTCCCGGTGAAACGCCCTGCTGTCCGGTCATGCCCGTGCCGCTGTTCGAGACGATCGACGACCTCGAAGCCGCGCCCAAGGTGATGGAGGAATGGCTGTCCATCCCCGAAGTGGCCGCGCTGGCCCGCGCATGGGGATATCAGGAAGTGATGATCGGCTATTCCGACAGCAACAAGGACGGCGGTTATCTGACCTCCAACTGGTCGCTCGCCCTTGGCAGCCAGGCGCTTGCGCGCGTGTTCGCCGAAAAAGGCGTCACGCTCCAACTTTTCCACGGGCGCGGCGGTGCGGTCGGTCGGGGCGGCGGTTCGGCCTTCGACGCCATTCGCGCCCAGCCCGCAGGCACGGTGCAGGGTCATATCCGCGTCACCGAACAGGGCGAAATGATCGCCGCCAAATATGGCGATCCCGGCCATGCCGCCGCCAATCTTGAAGCGATGGTCGCCGCGACCGCCCTCGCCTCGCTGGCGCCACCGACGCTGCTGCCGCGCGAAGACGGCCGCTTTTGCGATGCGATGGCGGTCGCGGCGACCAGTGCGCGCAAGGCCTATCGCGGCCTCGTTTATGAAACGGAAGGCTTCGTCCAATTTTTCCGACAGGCGACGCCTATCGGCGAAATCGCCGGATTGAACATCGGTTCGCGCCCGGCTTCGCGCACCCAATCGGCGCGGATCGAGGATTTGCGCGCCATACCATGGGTATTCAGTTGGGCGCAGGCGCGGATCATGCTGCCGGGCTGGTACGGCGTCGGACAGGCGCTTCAGGCCTTTCCCGACAAAGAATTGTTGCGCGAAATGGCGCAGGGCTGGCCCTTCTTCAAGACTACGCTCGACAACATGGAAATGGTCCTGGCGAAGTCGGACCTGGGCATTGCGGCGCGCTATGCGGGGCTGGTCGAAGACCGCGCGCTGGCCGAGAACATTTTCGGCGCGATCAGCGACGGCTGGAAACTGACGCGCGACGCGCTGCTCGATGTAACCGGGCAAAGCCGGCTGCTGGAACATGCGCCGGCGCTCGACGCATCTATTCGCCTGCGGCTACCCTATATAGAGCCCCTCAACCTGTTGCAGGTCGATCTGATCCGGCGACACCGTGCCGGCGATACCGATGCGCGTGTGGTCGAAGGCATTCAGCTGACGATCAACGCGATCGCGACCGCGTTGAAAAACAGCGGATAACCAAATCCGTCGTTTTTTGTTGCGGCGTTAATCAAGCGTTGAGCTTGCCGGTTTAGCCTCCGACCGATTTAAGGGAAAACGGTCAGCAGCCGATGGACAACACGCAAGACAAATCCGCGAACGACCATGCCGGCGGCACGACCGACGGCCATATGCCGGGCGGACCGCTCATCCTTGTCGCGGACGGGTCGGCCAGCCGCCGTGAAGCGGTCGCGGCCCAGCTCCTCGAACAAGGCTATCGCACCCTCACCGTGGAAAGCGGCAGCACCGCACTGATGATGCTCCGTTCCGAACGGCCCAGTTTGCTGCTCGTCGACCAGAATATGCCGGGCCTGTCGGGCATCGATCTGTTGAGAGAAATGCGGGGAAACAAGGATAGTGCGCTGATGCCGGTCATCATCACGACGACGACCGCGGATCCCGCCATGGCCATCGCGGCGCTCAACGCCGGAGCCGACGACCATATCTACACGCCATGCGCCCGCGGCGTTCTTGCGGCCAGGATCGAGCGCCAGCTCGACCGCGCCCGCGAGGCGACCGAGCTTCGTCAGGCGGTTGCGGCGCTTGACGCGCGGCTGATCCGCCGAACGCTTGAGATCGACGAGCTGCTGGTGCGGATCGAAGCCTTGAGCGCCGAAAAGGCGGCCCTCAGCATGCTGTTGTCAAGCAGGGAGCCACAGCCGCGCCAGCAGGCGGTCAAATCCGTCGCCGCCTACTGATTGTCGTCTTCCCGGCGACTCCGGAGCAAGAGGCAGGCCATTCATGGGGTGTTTGGGGTGAGCGATCCCCACAGCTCAAGCGACGGCGCTGCTTCGCTGGGGCCGCGCTGATTCGGTCGGACGCAAGTCGGATCGTGTGCTATCTGCGACCGCCCCCCGCTCATTGATATTTTACATTCGGTATGACGCGAGACCTTTCCGCGCCCAACGCTGTTGCAGAGCTCTTCCCTGCATCAAAATGAACGTAAAAAATTCCATTTTCTCAGTAACATACTGATATTACGCCATTCGTTCAGGAGAGGTGCAGCCTTGTTCGTCCAGAACGTCCGCCAACGGCTTGGTTCGACCAGGCATGTTGGAGGCGTACCATGAGTAGTTTTTCTAAGCGGTTTGTTGGTTTGCTCGCGGCGGCGGCCGCGACGATTTCCGCAGCACCGGCATCTGCGCATGATCACGATCAACACTGGCATCATGATCACCACGACCATCATGATGGCGTCGGCGGGGCCGTTGCAGCCGTAGCCGTTCTTGGCGGACTCGCCGCGGTCGCCGCCGCGTCGAAGCACGATGAGAAATCCAACTACGGATCGCGCGACGCGATAGAGCAATGCACTGACGCCGCCGAGCGGCGGGCTTCGGCCCTCGGCGACGCGCGGGTGACGCAGATAACCTCGGTTGACGAGATCAAGCGCGGATATCGCGTCGGCGGGCTGATTCGGGTCAGATCGACAGAGGATAGTGGCGACGACGATTACCGTAGTCGCGGATCGTTCATGTGCGAGACCCGTCGCGGCGACATTCGCCATCTGGATTTCCGCGGACTGGGCGGATGGTGACAATTGCGTCCCACCAGGACGGGCGTGTGCGCCGGCAAAGGCTGGCGCACACGCAAAGGCGGTACGGTTTGGCCGGTCACTCGCGCCCGTTGGACGCCGCGCTCACGGCCCCGACAGCCACCGACCGGGTCAACGCCCGCACAATCGGCGAAGGCGGTACGACCTTCAGGGATGAGGCGAGGCGTTCAAGCGCGCGTACATCGCCCGTCGTCGGTGTCGACACCGCAGCCCCGGTCTCCTGCTGAAGACGGCTTGAGCTGAAGCCGCCAGCAGGCGCCGGCGATCCAGGCCGGACCAGGCCGGCAACACCTTAGCCGACGCGGCTTGCCACCACTTTTTGCCGCTGCGTCCCCAGCCCTTCAATACCAAGTTCCATGGTATCACCGACCCGCAGATAGCGCGGCGGGTTCATGCCAAGGCCGACACCGGGCGGGGTGCCGGTCGTGATGACGTCACCCGGTTCCAGCGCCATGAACTGCGAGATGTAGGAGACCAGGAAATGGACGTCGAAGATCATTGTCCGGGTTGATCCCCGCTGCATCGATTGCCCGCTGACATCGAGCCACATCGACAGGCTCTGGACATCCTCGATTTCGTCAGGCGTGACCAGCCATGGCCCCAGCGGCCCGAAGGTCGGGCAGCCTTTGCCCTTGGTCCATTGGCCGCCCCGCTCCATCTGGTACGCGCGTTCGGAAACGTCGTTGCACACGCAATAACCGGCAATCACCTGCGGAACGTCCGCCTTCGATACGTAGGACGCCCGCCGACCGATCACGACGGCGAGTTCGACCTCCCAATCGGATTTTTCAGAGCCGCGCGGCAGCTCGACATCGTCGTAAGGACCGACGACGCAGGAAGGCGCCTTGTTGAACAGGATCGGCTCGTCCGGCACGGCGGCGCCGGTTTCAGCCGCGTGATCGGCGTAGTTGAGCCCCACGGCGATGAAATTGCCGACCCGCCCGACGCATGAACCCACGCGCACGTCATCCGGCACGATCGGAAAGTCGTCGAGGTCCAGCCCCTTCAGACTGGCGAGGACATCGGGCGATAGCCCTTCCCCCGCGAAGTCCTTGGCGATAGATGAGATATCGCGACGAATCCCGCTCGCATCGAGCGCACCCGGGCGTTCATGACCAACCGGTCCGTGGCGAAACAGCTTCAAGCGAGTCTCCTGTGTCTTCAAATGGTGTCAAACGCCGCGGCGCGGCCCGCCGACATATCTACAATCTGGATCCATTGCACGCCTAGCCGCATTTTACAGCGGCCCGCGCATAGTAAATGCCCCGCTTCCGGCGACTGCGCCCAGTAATCCCATTGATGCGCCTCATCGATACGGAAGGTGATGAGGTTGGCGTCGGCGACCCCTTTGTGGATGCCCGTTTCCACTTTCACGATGCTGGCATCGGCCGGCATACCAGCCTGATTGGTGCCAATCTTGGCCCAATTCGCGCCGGTCGACGCAGAGTTCCTGCTGAAAGCACGAAGCGGCCACCAGGGCCGCCAAGCTCGGAGGAACTCCACGCGCCCTCCGGATATCCATCATCTTCGTCTTATTACCTCGTCTTCGCAAACAGCGCGCCGCTCCGACATTATGTCGAAGCGGCGCGCCGTTTCACGAACCTAGAACCGGACCTGCAGTTCCACGCCGAAGGTGCGCGGATCATTCAACGAGGAAGCGGTATCTGGCGTACCATTGACAAGGCTGACGTAGTTGATCGCATCCTTGTTCAACAGGTTGGCCACATAGCCGATCACCGTGAAGCGGTTATCCTTGTCGGTGAAGAGTGCCCGCAGATCGACCTGATGGAAGGGCTTTCCGCGATACGTCGGCGTCGTGAAGATGTCGAAATACTTGGTGCTCGTATAGATATAGTTTCCCGACAACCTCAAAGACCCGGGGGCGAAGTCGAAGGTATAGCCGATATTGGCAGCAACCTTGTTCTTCGGCGATTGCGGCATCCGGTTGCCGCTCAGGTCCTGCGGACCAGCGTCGCGATTGGCGAGGTCGATCTGTCCGCTCATCTTGACGATTTTCGCGTTCAGATAAGAATAGCTGAGAAGCGCATCAAGGTGATTGGTGATCTTCCAGTTCGCCTCCGCCTCGAAACCATAGGACCTGGCTTTGGGAGCGCTGGCGTAGACCGTCTTGTAATTGCCGGGCAGGGTCGGATCGTCCCCAATGGTCTCAAGCTGCATATTCCTGTAGTCATAATAGAAAGCAGCAAGATCAAGCGAAAGCGCACGTCCGAAGTTCTTCTTGAAGCCAACCTCGTAATCGGTCAGCTTTTCGGGCGGAACATCCAGCTGCTTTCCGGTATCGGTGATGGCGCCCGACTTATAACCCCGGCTGACAAGCGCGAACACGTTGGTGTCCGGATCAGGCTGCCATTGCAGCGCGATCTTGCCGCTCCACCCTTCGTAAGACTTGGCCATCGACGACGGCGGCAAACCATCCGGCAGATCGAAGAAGAAACCCGGCAGCATGAATGAGATGTGGGTGAGATGATCAGCCACCCGCTTCTTATCATAGGTGTAACGCAGGCCGGCTTGCACGGTGAACTGGTCGTCGAGGTGATAATCGGCCTGACCAAATCCCGCATAGGTGTTGTTTGCCTGCTTACCGGTCGACCGAAGGTAGGTGCCTGTCGGGTTGTTGGGCAATAGATCTGGCGTGAGCGCGTACTGCAAGGGCCGGCGCAGATCAGCCACGAAGCTCTGGAAGTCGTGATACTGATAAGCTCCCAACACATAATCGAGCTTTTCATTGCCGCTCGATATCAGGTTGAGCTCGTTGCTGTACTGGCCCGTTTTAGCCGGAATAATTCCGACATTGACCGGCGAAATCAACACGCCACCGACATCGAAGGGATCGGTACGGGCCGATTTGTCGAGATCCGCGGTCACCGATGCCTTGCCGTGCGCAAAGCCGCCGACGTAACGGAGCGTGGTGTGATCGCCCACATCCCAGTCGACATGGCCAATTACCTGGTGCGAGGTTCCTGTGAGCTTTTGCTCGGTATTGTACGCAACCGCGCGCCGATCGGTGATGCCCGGGTTGGGCACCGTGTATCCGAACAGCGGATTGACGGTAATGGTGTCGAGCGTAATTGGCCCCGTGGTGTACGGCCGCGTATAAGAACTGGCCCCGCCAACCTGATCCAGGCGCGCGTACCCATATTTGACCCAAACCTTGAGGTTGGATGTCACATCGGCTTCGATCTGGGCCTCGAGCGAGTAGTTCTTGCCGACGCCGATATCCGGCCCGGCGACGTTCTTCATGAAGCCATCGCCTTGCCACTTGTAGGTTCCGGTCAACCGATAGCGGATCGAGTCGGTCAGCGGGCCAGAGAGGGTCAGTCCGGATTCGGAGCGTTGGTAATTGCCCAGATTTTCGCGGAACTCGCCGGTGAACTCCTTGGTCGGACGCTTCGATATGATATTGATCGCGCCGCCCGTGGTGTTCTTGCCGTAGAGCGTGCCCTGCGGGCCGCGCAGAACTTCCATGCGCTCGGTGATGATGTTCGGCGTGGCAATCGCGGCGGCACTGGTCGAATAGACGCCGTCATAATAGATGCCGACGCCCGGATCCGAATTCTTTGCCGTGGTCGTGCGTCCGATGCCGCGCAGATAGACGCGCGACGGATCGTTCGAATAGCTCATGCCGGGTGTGAACGCCGCGACCTGCTGCTGGGTCGTCAAGCCAAGCTCGTCGCGCATCTTCGAGGTGAAGGCCGTTACGGGAATCGGCACGTCCTGAAGCTTCTGCTCATACTTCTGCGCCGTGACGACGATAGCGCCGGAATCGTCGTTGTCTGCGGTGTTGGCCCCGTCTGTCTGGGCAACCGCTGCAACGCTCCAGAACATGGTCGCTGCAGTTGAAACCATAAGCAACTGACTAAATTTCATCATCCTCTTCCCCTCTATATAGCGTTTGATTGGTCTCGCGAATTCATGACATGCTCCCCATTTTTGATTTTAGGTATGGTGTACAGGTTTCAATGCGCCCGTCAATACCCTTCGCCCAAAAAGCGGCGTGATGAAAAATTTGGCGCATTGCAGCCGTTTTAGGAGGTCTTCCAATCGCACCGCCGCGAGGCGCTGCAATGCTCGTTCGCAAAAATTGAATTAGGGAATGCAATGGATCACTGCCATCCGACGGGAACATCCGCAGCGTCGAACGGGACGGAACGGCGACGAGCACCGCCGGCCCGACGAGCATCGGCGTCAGCGGATTAAGTCGACGTGGAATTGATCATATGATCAATTCTATAGTGTCAACTCTGCCACCGCATCGTGGAAAGTCGCGAATTCGGCGGGTAACGCCGGAGGACGTCCTTCGATCGTTACTTTGCCAGCGTGATATAAAGCCGCGCCGAGCTCGGCATAGCTGCTCGCACGCTGTGGGTCGCCACCGATGCGATAACGAACCAACGGCAGCATGTCCTCATATTTGGCGACGATCTTGTAATCGATATCGGCCCGCTGCTCGCTCCAGAAGCTGACCTCGCCCGACACCGCCCGGCACGACCAGCCGATACGGCTCCGGCCATTGCCGATATGCGGCGGCGGATCATCAAAGGCTTCGCTCATGGAAAAGCTCAGGTCCTGGTCCGGATCGCGCACCAGGGCGGCGCGAACACGCTCGCGGAACACGGTGTGGATCATCGCGAACCATTCGGCACTGCCCAGTTCATATCGCATTTTACACTCTCTACGACGTTTTTGACGCAATTGACGCTCAAGATGGCCGATTACACATTCTCATTGTGGTTTGACGGCTTTGAGGACGATGGGGGTGAGCAGGCCGGCGGGGACGATTTCGCCCGGCGGGTCGGTTTTGAAGCGGACGTAGCGGGTGTCGCCGGCAAGCGCCTTGCCGACGAAGCCGTTGCGCGGCGGGGGCGTGTACACGATCGTCAGGTCGTTGCGCCCCGGCTTGACGAACGGCGTGATGTCGGTCCGCCCGGGCGGCAGGCTTGCGCTGCCCGCGTCGTGGCCGTTGACCTGGAGCCGCACCGATCCCGGGACCAGCCCGACCTCAAGCACATAGCGCAGGGCGCCGGCGGGGCGGTCGAGCGTGAAGTGCGTGCGATAGACGCCAGGGCCCGCGGCGTAGCGGAACGCGGGATCCTTGCTCCAGTCGAACAGACCGGTCGATTGGCGCTGGTGGCCGCCGGCCTCGACACTCCATTGCGTCAGCGGCCAGCGGTGCAGCACCGGGGTCGCGAGGGTGACCGGCCGGGCGCCGGCGAGGTTGGCGGGCATCGGCACGCCGGTGATCAGCACGCGTGATTCGAAAGGAGCGAGCATGAGCGTCAACGCGCCGTCGGCCGCAGGCTGCGCCGCCCAGGCCCGGCCCGAAAGCGGGTCGAACCACCAGCCGCCGCCGCGCAGCGCGATCCGGGTCTGCGCGGGCTGTTCGGTCTGGTTGGCGAGGAAGTGGATGCCGCCTCCTGCTCCCAGCACCCGGCTATAGCGACGCACCTCGCCGCTGACCGGATGCAGCGCGATGGCCGCTGGCGCTGCCGCTGCGATCGCGGTCGCAACCGCGTCCGGCGATCCCGCGACCGTCCTGCCCCGCGCCAGCCGCACGCCGATCGCGCGCGCCTCGGCGTCGGCCCGCGCGGCGTCGCGGAAGCCCGGCTGGCGCTGCGGCGTGCGGCCGTAGACCAGCACCCGGCTGCCCTTCCCGGCAAGCCCCTCGACCGCCTTCAAATCGCCCACCGGCGCGCTGTCGACATCGGCCAGAAGCACCGCGCCATAGCGACCGCCCGCCCGGAGCCGCCCGCCAGGCAGTACCAGCTGGTTCTGCAGCGCGTCGCCGTTGACCCAGCTCCAGGTGATCCCGCGCCGGTTCATCGCGTCGATCACCGGCTGCAGCTTCTCCAGCCACTCCAGGCGCGGATCGGGCGCGTTGCGCGGCAGCCCCTTGAAGAGGAAGGTCGCGATCGGGTTGCGCTTGGCCGGCGCCGCCGGCAGCGGCGTCGCATAGGGGAATTTGCCGAGCGTCAGCAGCTCGTTCGCCTGATGCCCCCGGTGCCCGCCCGACGGAAAGCCGAGGAACGGATAGTAGATCAGCACGTCGACGTCGGGCTGGCCCTGGCGGACCAGGTTCTGGACCCGGCCGATGTAGCTGTTGAGCGTCGGCACATCGGCCCAGATCGGCGTCGCGGGCGAGAAATTCTCCGAAAAGTCGATACCGGGCACGCCGAACGGATGCCAGCCCTGCGGCCCCACCGGGCTCTTCTGGTCGCGGTACAGCGCATAGGGCGTGCCGTGATAGACGATGTCGTTGACGCCCGACAGGAACAGCTTGTCGGCCGCGGCCTTCACCTTGCCCGCGGTCGTCGCATAATCCTGGTTTTCCCAGACGAACGCTTCCACCGAAACCAGCTTGCGCCCGTACAATGCCGCGCCTGCCGATGCCGTCTTGAGGAACGTCTCGCCGCCCTCGGCATAAAGCTGCTCGGTCGACGGAATGCTGTTTTCGCCCGCCGCACGCACGACGTCGACGTCAAGACCAAAGGTCTGCCCGCGCGAGACGAGGCCGCGCGCTTCGCCCCACAGCCGCGCCGTGCGGATGAACCGCTCAATGATCAGGTCGGACAGCGTCTGCTGATAGTCATTGCGGATGCGGTCATCCATCGGGCCGAACCGGTAGGGCGGCACCGGATCGATTTTCAGAATGTCGTCCACAAAAAAGTTGTCGCGCCCGTCGGACCAGACCGCCGGCAGATAGGGGGCGAGGTCGTAGCCGCGCCGCCGCTTGAACTCGCGCAGGAAGTCGGCCGAAGTCAGCCGGTTCGCCTTGCTCTCGAGGCTGTCGTAGAAGATTCCGCGCAGCGCCCCGCCGTAATAGGGGGCCAGCCCGGTGCGCTTGCCGAACGCATAATTATAATGCGCGCGGATCTTGTCGGCGCGCAGCACATCGACGACCAGGCCCGGATATTTATACGCTGAAAACGCCGGCCGCTCGGTGTCAGGCATGACATAGGAGGCGACCAGGAACCAGCGCCCCGGCGGCGCGTCCCACACCAGCGTGTCGCCCTTGACCCGCGCGGTCAGCACCTGGGTGGTCTTGGGATCGAGCTGGACCTGGTCGCGCAGGTCGAACGGGTACCAGCTCAGATGGCCGCCGACGCGGCGGGTGGCGATCACGCTCATCAGCCGCTCATGGCCGCGCGGGAAATAGGCCGGTCCGGTAAGTGCGGTAGCATAGTCGGCCGCGGTCGGCCTGGGGTGCGGCAGCGCGATCCGCACCGGCTTGCCGCCGCTGAACTCGGTCGAGGCGATCGCCAGGTTCTGCACCGCGTCGTCCAGCCCCACCTGAGGCCCGCCCGCCGGCCAGCCGCTCAGATGGGTAAGGTCGATGCGCAGCCCCAGCCGGCCCGCGTCGTCGAGCATCGCCCGTACCTTTTGGTAGTAGGCCGGGGTGTCGAACGCATGCGCGCTGCTCGATCGTCGCCGGATCGGTGACGCCCAATATGAACGGCTGCACCTCGGCTCCGCCGAAATTGGCGGCCTTGAGCTCGGCGAGTTCCTTACGAAGTTCGGGCGTGTTGACCGCCCCGCCCGGCCACCACCACCGTGTCCAGGGCCGCGCGGAAAGCGGCGGCGTCGCGATCTGCGACCAGGCGAACGGCGCTTCCGCCGCCGCTGGCCGCGCGCGCCGGCGCGGGCTCGTCGCGGTAATCGTCGAGCCGCACCACCTGCGCCGGGCGTTCGGGCGGCGTATCGAGATTGGCGGAAACCATTCGGTAGGTCTGGAACGCCAGCACCGCGCCCGCCACCACAAGCAAAACCAGCAAAACGCCTAGGCCGGCAATTATGCGTCTGCCCCAACGGGGCTTCTTCGCGGTCTCGGCATTCCCCACGGAATCACTCCTCTCCTGAGCGCTATTCTTTTTACTAACCGGTGGCGGCGCCTGACGAGCGAACGTCTCGGCCCGGCCGGTAATATTCCTGTCTATGACGCGCCTGTCAGTCGCTCGGCGCGGAGGCCGGACCGACGAACCTTGCCCGCATCATCCCGAACCGGATCCTGAACCAACTCGAACGTACGCGGCCGTTTTTGCGGGCTGAGGCGTTCGGCGAGATGCAGCTTCAATTGCTCGATGTCCAACCCGTCTTTCGGCTGCACGATGGCATGGATGACATTCCCCAGATCGTCGTCAGGCAGCCCGATGACCGCGCAGCTTTGCACCAGCGGATGCTCCTCGATCGCCGACTCGATTTCGGCCGGATAGATGTTGATGCCGCCGACCAGGATCATGTCGGTCTGTCTGTCGGCGATATAGAGATAGCCGTCGGCGTCCATCCAACCCATGTCGCCAAGTGTATCCCAATCGCCCTGGCTCTTGGATTCAGCGCCGATGTAGCGGTAGGTCGGCCCGGCCCCCTCTGAAGGACGAAGATAGATCTCGCCGATCATGCCGGGCGGAACGCTGCGACCTTCGGCGTCCAATATGCAGACCTCGCCGAAGTACACCTTTCCAACCGAACCCCGGTGCTGAAGCCACTGGGTTCCGGACAGGGTGGTGAAAGCCTGCCCTTCTGTCCCGCCGTAAAGCTCGAAGATGTGGTCCGGCCCCAGCCAGTCGATCCACGCTTGCTTTAACCACTGCGGGCAAGGGGCGGCCATGTGCCAGACGCTCTGCAACGACGACAGGTCGTAGCCCTGCCTCACCTCTTCCGAAAGACGCCAGATGCGGTTCATCATGGTGGGCACGGCATAGAGCCAGGTCGCGCGCTCCCGCTCGATCAACCGCAACGTTTCCTCGGCATCGAATTTGGACATGAGCACGACGCGCGCACCCACCGCCATGGCCGATAATGCCGCCGAAAAAGGGCCGTTATGATAGAGCGGCGCCGGCAACAGCATGACCGTGTCTTCATTGAGGCCATAGAGGCGCGCGCCTTCATAATCGATGACGCCCTGGCGGGTCGACACAATCAGTTTTGGCCGGCCAGTGCTGCCACCGGAGGCTGGTGCCTTTATCGAAGGCGCAATCACTGTCGGAAGATCGGAATCGTCCGATGTGCTCGCCAAAAGCTGCGAGGGCGTCAGCGCGCCCAGGCTCGTCGAGGCGTCCGCCACATCGTCGTCGACAACCAGTGCCGCGGATTGGGCAAGGTCGACAAAGGCGCGCAGTTCGGTCGGCGTAGACCTCCACGATACGAGTTGAGGCGTCGCCCCGATTTTCCAGCAAGCCACGGAGGTCGCCACCGAAACGGCTTTGTTGCAAAGCGCCAGCGTCACGAAATCGCCCCGCCCGACGCCCTTGGCGGCAAGGGCATGCGCAAGCCGATTGGCCTGACGGTTGAACTCGCCCCAAGTCACATCGCCGTCAGGTGCGGTTATCGCGATTTTGTTCTCGCGCAGGCGCGCCTGCTCGGCAAAAAAATCACCGAGCGGCATTCCCTGGCAGCTTGTCGGTAGTTCCTGAGCGATCTTCTGCTCCGAATTCATATTATGTGTTGCCTTTTAGGAGTTCTGATCGGCTTCGGTTTCAGCCGGTGCGGCAAGCCGCGGACCGCGCCCTTTGACCGCAGACGAAATACCGCTTGGATCCAGCAATTTGCCGTGCACCAGCATATTGTGGGCATGAGACAATTGATGCAACGCGAAAGCCGTCTGCATGGAAGCCGCGCGTCCGGCGCCGTCCTCCACCGCATTGACCGCTTCCTTCGCCAGCTTCAGCGCGAACAGCGGTTTTTCTGCAATGCGCATTGCCAGCCGGTTGACGAAATCCGTCAGCTCGTCGGTGGGCACCACATGGTTGACCATGCCAAGCTGCTGCGCGTCGCGCGCGCTCAACCAATCCGCCGTGAAGAGCAGCTCCTTCGCCTTGCGCGTGCCGACTTCCCATGGATGGTTGAAATACTCGGCGCCCGCGACACCCATGGCCACGGTATTGTCCTGGAACTGCGCGTCCTCGCTCGCCACGATGATGTCGCAGGGCCAGACCAGCATCAGCCCGCCCCCGATGCACTTTCCATGCACCTGCGCGATGGTCGGCTTGGGAAGATTGCGCCATCTTTCGCAAAAGCCGATGTAGATTTCCTTTTCGCGCGCCATCTGCGCCTCAGCGCCCGCGCACCCGAATCCGCACCAGGTGCCGACCGTGCGGAATTCTTCCATCCGCTCGGCGCCGCCATGCTCGCGCAGATCATGGCCAGAGGAAAAATGGGGCCCTTCGGCGCTGAGGATGATGACCTTCACCGCGTCGTCCTGAGCCGCGCGATCGAATGCGTCGTTCAGCTCATAGAGCAGCCGTGTGTCCTGCGCATTGCGCGTGTCGGGACGGTTGAGGACGATGCGCACGATCTCGGGCGTGTAGTTCTGATAAAGGACGGTCTCACCCATCATTTCTACCCTCCGATTCCAGTCCGAGCGTCGTCCGGGATTCCATTCCGCTCGCGGCCGGTCGCGGATCAAACATGGTGTTCCTTAAGCATCGAAACCGCCGAATTGCAAGCGCGTGCCGTCAGGGCCATGTAGGTCAGTGAGGGATTTTGACAGGCCGACGAACTCATCGCCGCGCCGTCCGTGACAAAGACGTTCGGCACGTCATGCATCTGGTTGTATTTGTTGAGCACCGATGTCTTGGGATCGTGGCCCATACGCGCGCCGCCCATTTCGTGGATCGCGCCGCCGGGCTGGTTGAAGGGCAGTTCCGACTTGAACAGGACCTTGCCGCCGAATGATTCGACCATGCGCTGACCTTCGGCGACGGCGTCCCGCAACAGCGCATGTTCGTTTTCGCCCCAGGAAACGTCGACCTTGAGCTGAGCCAGCCCCCATGGGTCCAGATGCGTTTCGTCCAGCGTCACCTGGTTGGTGTCACTAGGCAGACACTCGGCAAAGGGGGTTAGGGCAAGCGTCCAGCCGTCCTGGTGCCGCAGGTCGCCCTTCAGCTTCTTGCCCACGCCGGGTGTGGAGCCGCCCCGCTGCCAACCGCCTCGGCTGGCGGCTCCCTGGAAAGCATAGCCGCGTAGCATCTCTTCCCTGGGTTCGGTGATGTTGCGGAACCGTGGAATGTAGAAGCCGTTCGGCCGATTGCCGAAATAGGTCCTGTCGGTGTAGCCAGGCACCGCCGCGTAGACGATGCCCATGACGTGATCCATTACGCCTTTGCCAAGCGCGCCGCTGGAATTTCCAAGCCCGGCCGGGAAAGCTTCGCTGCGCGACAGGAGAAGCAACTGAAGGCTGTTGAGGGCAGCCGCGCAGGTGAAGATGACCTTCGCGTTGTAGGTTTCACCGGCCTTGGTGTGTGCATTGATCGCCCGGATGCCGGTCGCCCGCTTGGTCTTGGGATCATAGTCGATCGCTACCACCCGCCGGTCGGTGAGCACGGTCAGATTACCGGTTTTCTGCGCTGCCGGCAGGGTCGAGCTCTGGGTGCTGAAATAAGCCCCATAGGAACAGCCACGCGAGCAGATACCGCGGTACTGGCAGGCAGAGCGCCCTTGATCTTCCTTGGCCTCGGTCATGTTGGCGGTGCGGCCGATGATCAGCTTGCGGCCCGGATATTGCGCCTCAAGCTTCGACTTGAACGCTTTCTCCACATGATTCAGTTCCATGGGAGCCTGGAACTTTCCGTCCGGCAATTGGGGCAGCCCTTCGATCGAGCCGGAGATGCCTGCGAATTCCTCGACATGGTCATACCAGGGAGCAAGGTCAGCATAGCGGATCGGCCAATCGACGCCATGGCCGTCGCGCTTGTTCGCGCCGAAGTCGTAATCGCTCCAGCGGAAGCAAAGTCGCCCCCAGATCAGCGATTTGCCGCCGAGCTGATAGCCACGGACCCAGGTGAAGGGCTTGCCTTCGGCCGTCTGGAACGGGTTTTCCGTATCCTTGGCGAAAAAGTGCTGGTTCCACTCGTTCGAAAAGCCCGCGGTCGAGCGTTGAGGATAGTCCCGCGCATTCACCGTCGGATCGCCCATGCCGCGAAACGGAAGTTCCCAGGGCGCCAGGGTTTCGGTCGTGTAGCCGGTCTGATGCTCGACCATCTGACCACGTTCGATCATCAGGACCTTCAGGCCCTTTTCGGTCAGTTCCTTCGCCGCCCAGCCCCCGGTGATGCCCGAGCCAATGACGATTGCATCAAAGCTGTTTTCACGCGACATGGTGGGTCAAACTCCAACTGTTACAGCATCGCCACGGCTAACCGGCTGACGGCTTCCGGCCATTGATCAGCTATTAGCCGAGGTTTGAATAGGCGCGCGCGTTCGGATCATAGGGAATGTCGGCATCGAACCGGCCCGGCACGAGTTCGTAACGCAGCTCCTGCGACCCACCCACCTCGGACGTGTAATATCCATAGACGATGAGCCCCTTGAGCTTCGAATAGGCTGCGGCATAGTCTTTGCCCGACACACCGGTCAGGATTTCCCGATCCAGCGCTTCGAGCACCGCTTCGCGCTTGGCGAGGGCGAGTTGCTCAAACGGCGCTCCGCCCCGCTTTTGCAGTTCGGCACGGATGAGATCGAGTCCTGCGTGGAAATCGGTGATTTCCTTCGGATTCGGCGAGTGACTGATCATCAGTTCGACGAACTTCGATGTCCCGACGCTTTTGGCGCCCGGTGTATCGGTGGTCGGGATGACGGTATCGGCAAAGGCATCGAGGAAGGGCTGCCGGGCGGCGGCGCCAGCCGGCGCGGAGTGGCCGCTCTTGACGGCGCGCCACACCTCACGAGCGTCCGCTGCTCCCGCCAGTCCCAGCATAGCCGCCAATCCGGAGCCCAGCATCGTGCGGCGACTCAGTTCGTCGCCAAGGGGTTTGCTGTCAGACATGATTTTCCCGAACACCGTCAGTCACAAAGATGTTCCGCCCATCGTGCATCTGGCAGATGCCGAATCCGGAGATGATAGCATCGAAACCACGTTCACTCGCCACGTGCACCCCGCCTTTTCGCCGCCGACTGCGCTGGTTATAGCCGGCCCTAGTCAACGGAATTGAGTCGCAAGGCCGCGCGCAGGTCGGCCGCACACTCTTCAAGTGCGCGCCGCCCGATATCGACATGCTGGAACGCGCTCACAAAGCCGTGGATGGCACCCGCGTACAGGCGGAAGTTGGTCGCGACGCCCGCAGCGTTCAGTTTCTGCGCATATTCCTCGTTCTCAAAACGCAGCGGATCATATTCACCCGCCACGATCACCGCTGGCGGAAGGCCGCTCAAATCCTCGGCATAGGCCGGAGCGCAGTAGGGATTGTGGAAGTCTTCCTCGCGCTGGCAATAAAAGCCGTTCACCCAGTCGATCATTTCCGCGCTGAGGAGATAGTCCTCTTCGGCAAGGGCGTCCCGCTCCGGCGAACTCAGACGAAGATTGATGCCGGGGTAGATGAGGAGCTGGTAATCCGGCAGCGGCACCCCTTTATCGCGCGCCATCATGCAGGCGACCGTGGCCAGTGTTCCGCCCGCGCTTTCGCCGCCGACGGCGACGGGCACGCCGCCCAGACTTCTCGCCTCCTGCAGCGCCCACCGAGTGGCCGCGAATGCATCCTCCACACCGGCGGGAAACTTGTGCTCCGGCGCCAGCCGATAGCCTATCGACGCAACCAGGCAGCCTGTTTCGCTGGCAAGCACGCGGCATACGCCATCGACATGCGGGATGCCGCCCGCGACGAAGCCGCCGCCGTGGAAGAAGACGAGGATTCCCGCCGGTCCAGCCGTGTTCGGCCAATAGAGTCTTGCGGGAATCGGGCCGGCCGGTCCCGGCAGTTCACGATCCTCTACGCGCTCAACCAAGGCCATGGTCGCCTCGCTGACCACAGCGGGAGGGCGTCGAATGTCTGCGAGCGTAAACGACGAAATCGGCGGCCGGGTCTTGCGTACCAGCTCCACGATCTTCAGGCACTGCGGATCCAGCGGCAAGGCGCCCTCCTTGGTTTTCAGTTCCCGCCTACGGCTTGAGTTTGGTCACGAACTCTGTCGGACGGCTGTTGATTTGGCCCGCCATCGACCCATTGACCATTCCCAGCCCACCTTGCGAATGGGTCTGGAAGCCGAGCAATGCCCGCAGTTCGGGTGAGCATGCCTCAAACACCTCGGGCGCGATCGACAGAGAGAAGTTTTCCTGTTGCCGGATGAACGGCTTGCAATAGGCTGTCAGGATCGCGGGCCGCACCGCATCCGTCGTGTTCGCGCCGGTGCCGTGCCAGAGCCGGCCGTCATAAACCAGCAACGTCCCCGCCGGACCTATTGCGGGCAGCGTGGTGTGCGGTTCGTCGGGCTGCGGCCACTGGCCAAATCGATGCGAGCCGGGGACGATCTTGGTGGCGCCATTATGCTCGGTGAAATCCGTGAGCATCAGGATGCTGTTGGCGACCATCGGCGCTGCGAAATTTCCCGAAAACTGCTGATCGCCGTGCAGGCGCTGCGCAACGCCGCCCTTGCTCGCGATGTTGGCAGTCACCGAGAACAAAAGATATTCAGGGCCAAGGATGTGACCGATCAACGCGCTAAGAGCCGGATTGAGCGTCCAGTCGCGAAAAACCTGCCCCTTGTTGATCAGGTTAAACACGCGCTGGTTCGGCCCCTCCATGATATAGGCCACGCCCTTTGCCCTCTCGCCATCGGCCTGCTCCGCCAGCCGTTGCCGGAGTTCATCAAACTCGTCGGAGCTCAAGGCACCCCGGAACCGGGTCACGCCGAGTTCATCCAGATCTCGCTTTGCGGCCTCCAGATCGTCACGGATCGGCGGCAGATCCGCCTCTTGAATCGATTGGGTCATGATGGTCACCGCTTCGCGAATTCGGGCTTGGTGAAGTTGAAGATATAGGCGCGCCGCCGGCGGTCGGTCGTCCGGTTGCCAGAGGTGTAATGCGGGGTGCCGAAGCTATGCATCGTTGCGCCGCCGGCATGCAGCGGGCAGGCGACGGCGGTTGTGAGGTCAAGCGCCTTTTCGGGCTCGCGGATTGCCAGAAGCCGGCCCGGATCCTCGGGATCGCCGCTCGCTACATAATGGCTCTGCAGCGGCGCCAGATGGCCGCCGGGAACGAAATGCATGCAGCCATTGTCGGTATCGACGTCGTCGAGCGCGAGCCAGAACATGACCGACGCGTCGAAGGGCACGGTGGCACCCGCCGGCGTGAACGGCATGCCGACATAGGCGAAATCCTGATGCCAGGGCGTTTCGGCGGTTTGACCGGGCTCCTTGTAGATCAGCATCTGCAAGCCGATGTGCGGATCGTCCACATGAAGTATCTGGCGCGCAATCGCACGACCCGCGTCCAGCGCCTTATTGTCCGCAAACAGCGGATGGTGCAGTTCGGGACTCATGATTTGCCGGACCAGCCCACCCAGCTTGCGGTCGCCAGCGCACGACACCTCACCCGTCAGCACCTGGTCATAGGCCGCGCCCAATGCGCCAACGGTAGCCGCGTCCGCGAGTTGTTCAAACACCAGGAAGCCGTCGTCACGAAAGCGCGCCAGGTCGGCTTCCCCGACATTGCCATCGGGAACCCGGCCCGGAGCCAGACCGCCACTTTCAGCCGCAGCCGAAGCATTTGAATTCACGGTTCACTCTCCCAAATGTCTGTGTGAACTGCAATGGTCTCGCGAGATGGGCATTCAGATTAACCGTCGCCGCTATATTTTAAAAGTGGTATGCGGCTTCCCGGTCGAAACATGGCCGGGCGCAAGGCCCGGCACATGCACAATCAGCGCGGCGTCATCCGGATCGCGCCGTCGATCCGCACATCCTCACCGTTGATATAGTCGTTCTCGACCATGAACACCGCCAGCTGCGCATATTCTTCGGGCCGGCCGAGACGCTTCGGGAAAGGGACCTGCGCGGCAAGCGAAGCCCGGACCTTTTCAGAGGCGGTCTGCAGCAACGGCGTGTCGAAGGTGCCGGGCAGGATGGTGTTGATCCGAATGCCCTCGCTCATCAGATCGCGGGCGATCGGCAGGGTCATGCCAACCACGCCGGCCTTGGAGGCGGTATAAGCCGCCTGGCCGACCTGACCGTCCTCGGCAGCGGCCGACGCCGTGTTGACGATTGCGCCGCGCGCTCCGTCCTCAAGCGGATCGAGTGTCAACATCCCGGCAGCGGACTTGGCAACACAACGGAACGTGCCGACCAGGTTGACCTGGATCGTCCGGTTGAAGACATCGAGCGGAAAGTGCTTGATCTCACCGGTGGTCCGGTCGCGACCGGCGGTCTTCGCGGCGCTGCCGATGCCGGCGCAATTGATCAGGATCCGCTCCTGACCGTGTGCGGCGCGCGCCTTGGCAAAGGCCGCGTCGACGTCGTCGTCGGACGTAACGTCCATTTGGCAGAAAATGCCACCGATCTCCTTGGCGACCTTTTCGCCAAGATCGGCGGTGCGGTCAAAAATGGCGACCTTCACACCACGGCTTGCCAGGGCGCGGGCTGTCGCCTCGCCAAGGCCAGAAGCACCGCCGGTAACAACGGCTGCGACCGAAGAATTGAGTTCCATCCGTAAATTCTCCTCTGACGAAATTGCCTGTTGGGCAGAGAGATGACTGTTAGCCCCGATGCGTACGCGGCCCCGCGCCGCCGGAAATGCCCTCACCCTACCATCGGCCCGCGCCCTATCGTAAAATTCGTGAGCCGTCCCATGGATTTGTATTTCGAGTATGGCCGCATAAGCACGATCGCCGCGTGCGGGTCAAGCTGGTCTTGCGGGCTACGGTCAGTATGGACGGGGCGGACCTGGCGAAAGGGAGCCAGCGTCCACGACGAAATTCGGCCCTATTTTTAAAAATGGTTTGCGGGCGGTCGCGCTGGCGGTTAATTGAATTTGATCATCCCGATAGGTTGGGATCACAGAAAACTAGCGAGGTTGTGATGAGAGAAGCCTGGATTATCGACGCAGCGCGCACGCCGCGCGGTATTGGAAAGATTGGCAAGGGGTCGTTGGCCGACGTGCACCCCCACCGCCTGTTGTCGACTGTCCTGAAGGCGCTCGAGTCCCGTGTCGGCTTCAACCCGACCGACGTCGACGACGTCATCGCGGGATGCGGAACGCAAGTGGGCAAGCAGTCTAGCTGCATCGCACGCATGGCAGTGCTGGATGCGGATTGGAGCACATCCGTTCCCGGCATGGCGCTTGATCGCTTCTGCGGGTCGGGCCTGACCGCCGTTCAGCTTGCCGCGTCCGGCGTGATGTCGGGGATGCAGGATCTCGTCATCGCGGGCGGCGTCGAATCCATGTCGCACAACAACTCCTTGGGCAAAGCGAGCAGCTTCCTCATGGACAACGGCAACCTCCACCTCCGCAGCATCCATCCGCAACCGCATCAGGGCGTTTGCGCCGATCTGGTCGCGACGCTCGAGGGAATCACCCGCGAAGACACCGACCAACTCGCTGTCGAAAGCCAGCGTCGCGCGGATATCGCGATCAAGGACGGCCGCTTCAAGAACAGCGTCGTGCCGGTGTACCACGACGACGGCACGCTGGCTCTCGATCATGACGAGTTCCCGCGGCCGCAGACGACGATGGAAGCCCTGGCGGCGCTGAAGCCGGCCTTTGCCTCCATCTACGAAAATCCGTTGGACGAGGAAGGCTTGACCTATCGTCAACTGGTTGAACAGACCTTCCCTGACGTCAAGATCAATCACATCCACCATGCGGGCAACTCGTCGGGCGTCGTCGACGGCGCAGCCGCCGTCGTGATCGCATCGCCGGAATTCGCCAAGGCGCATGGCCTGAAGCCGCGCGCCAAGATCAAGAGCTTCGCGGTCGCCGGCAACTCGCCGGAACTGATGCTCAATGCACCCGGACCCGCGGCAAAGCTTGCTCTTGCAAAAGGCGGCATGTCCCTGAGCGATATCGACCTGATCGAAATCAACGAAGCTTTCGCCGTCGTGCCGATCAAGTTCATGCGCGACCTCGAGATCGACGACTCCATCGTCAATGTGAACGGCGGCGCGATGGCGCTCGGCCATCCGATTGGCGCGACCGGCGCGATTCTCGTCGGCATGATATTGGACGAACTGGAACGGCGGGATCTGGCCACCGGTCTGGTAACCCTGTGCGCTGGCGGCGGCATGGCGCCCTGCACGATCATTGAGCGTATCTAACGGGCGCAAGCCCTGATTCCGGGACTTTGACGGGTATCGATATGGCTGAGGTTTCTCCACAGCGCGCTCTCGTCACCGGTGCCGGAAATGGCATCGGCCGCGCCATCTCCCTGGCGCTGGCCGATGCCGGTATGCGTGTCCTGCTGGTCGACATCGACCAAGCGGCGGCGGAAGCCGTTGCGCAGGAAATCGCCGCCAAAGGTGGCGAGGCTCTTGCGGTCGGCGCTTCCGTGGCCGATCCGGTTCAGGTCGCCTCGGCCATGGCGGCGATCGACAACGCCTGGGGCGGCATCGATCTGCTGGTCAACAACGCTGGCGTCACCGCCAACCGGCCTTCGCTTGAACTTTCCGAGGCGGACTGGCGGCGGACGATGGGGATCAACCTCGACGGCGTTTTTTTCTTCGCGCAACAGGCCGGACGTCGCATGGTCGCGCAAGGCGGCGGCTGCATCGTCAACGTCGTATCCATTTATTCGCAGGTGGCAGCGCCCAATCGCCTTGCCTATTGCGCGAGCAAGGCAGGCGTCGCCCATATGACGCGCGCGCTCGCCATCGAATGGGCAGCCCATGGCATTCGCGTCAACGCGGTGGCGCCCGGCTATGTCGACACTCCCGGCACGGCCGAACTGGTCGAACAGGGGCGGTTGGATCTGACCAGCCTGCAGCGCCGGACGCCGCTCGGCAGGCTCGCCAAGCCAGAGGATATCGCCAACGCCATCGTTTATCTGGCGTCGCCGGAGGCAAGCTACATCACGGGCCAGATATTGGGCGTTGATGGCGGCTGGACAGCCTATGGCTATATTTGAGCCTGCGCCCACCGACGCGGACCATTCAGCATCCCATTTCGGCCGCATGGAAAAGGCGGCCCGCACAGGCCGCCTTCACTCACCCTACTCAGTCGATTGCGTTCAATATCGCCTGCGGGACGCCCCACGCCTGAGCCATCTCCATGCCGCCTTCACCGGCGGCGGGCGGTGGCCCCTGGATTGCTCCGGGCGTGCGCGAGAAGCGCGGCGCTGGCGCTGGCTGAACCACGCCAAAGCGTTCCACATAGATCTCTCGCGCCGCCATGTGCGGATGCGCGGGCGCTTCGCTAAGGTCGAGGACCGGCGCGAAACAGGCGTCGGTTCCCTCGAAAATTTCGGACCATTCGTCGCGCGTCTTGGTCTTGAAAGCACGGGCGAAGATTTCGCCGTTCGCCTGCCAGGTCGGCATGTCCTGCTCGGCGGGAAGATCGACTCCGACAGCGGCCGCCTTCTCCCGCAGAAGGCCGTAGAATTGCGCCTCTACCGGACCGACCGAAACATATTTGCCGTCCGCACATTCGTAGCAGCGGTAAAAGTGCGCCGAACCATCGAGCAGATTCTCGCCGCGCCGCAACGACAATCCTTCGGCGCGCATCCAGCATTCCATTGCCATGAGCGAAGCGGCGCCGTCGACGATTGCGGCATCGATGACCTGGCCCAACCCGGAGTTACGCACAGCGTACAGCGCCGCCACGATGCCGAACGCCAGATAAAGCGAGCCGCCGCCGAAATCTCCAACGAGGTTGAGCGGCGGAGTCGGCGGCCGATCAGCAGGCCCCATCGCGCCAAGAGCGCCCGTGATGGCGATGTAGTTCAAATCATGGGCGGCCGCCGTGGCAAGCGGTCCGGTCTGCCCCCAGCCGGTCATCCGGCCGTACACCAGCTTCGGATTCCGTTGCAGCGCGACATCGGGACCGAGACCGAGGCGTTCCATCACCTGCGGACGGTATCCTTCGATCAACACATCGGCCTGCTCGATCAGCGCCAGGCAGGCTTCGACCGCCTCGGGCGTCTTGAGATTGAGCGCAAGCGACTTGCGCCCGCGCGAAGCCACTTCCTTGGGCCGCGCTCCGGACGAGCCCTTGCGATCGATCCGAAGCACTTCCGCACCCAGGTCGGACAGCAACATCGCGGTCATGGGCCCGGGGCCTATCCCCGCGAACTCCAAAACCTTCACGCCCTTCAATGGCCCTTCACCCGCCATTCTCATACTCCTTAGAAACGTCAACATAAGAGAAGACGAAATGAATTTCGCAAAATTAGTATTTAACGGAGATACCGTCAAGGCATTAGATTCATAAAATCGTATTAACTGCCGCAATGAAGCATTGTATTGACAGTTTTCCTGCGATTCACATGAATATTATTTCAATTTTATTATATTGATCTGGAATTTCGACATGGCAATACACAACTCATCGGAAGAAATAAAGGCGGGCAGGCTGCAGGGCAAAGTCTGCGTGATCACTGGAGCAGCGCAAGGCATTGGTCGCGCCGCCCTGGACGCATTCCTCCGCGAGGGCGCGCGGATTGTGGCGATCGATCGGCAGGCCGACAAGCTGAAGGACCTTGCCGCCGATCCCCGTGTCACCACCGTCGCTGTCGATGTCACCGACGCCGCCGCCGTGACCGAGCTGGCAAAGGCGCACCAAGACGCGTCCGTATTGCTGAATTGCGCGGGCATTGTCGCGACGGGAACCGTGCTCGATTGCGAGCCGGCCGAATTCGAGCGCAGCTTTCAGGTGAATGTGGTCGCGATGTATAATGTGATCCGCGCGTTCCTGCCCGCGATGATCGAGCGCCGCGACGGATCGATCATCAACATGGCGTCGGTGGTTTCCTCGGTTAAGGGAGCGCCGGACCGCTTCTCATACGGGACCAGCAAGGCTGCGGTGATCGGTCTCACCAAGTCGGTCGCGCGCGATTTCATCGCCGAGGGAATCCGGTGCAACGCCATCAGCCCCGGCACCGTCGCCAGCCCCTCGCTGGACGAGCGGATGAGCCAGCTCGGCGACATGGAGACGGCGCGCGCATCCTTCATTGCCAGGCAGCCGATGGGCCGGCTCGGGGAGCCCGAGGAGATCGCGGCGATCGCCCTGATGCTCGCGTCCGACGAAGCCCGCTTCATGACCGGCGAGAACATCGTCATCGATGGCGGCATGAGCCTGTAGGACGAGGCGCGCGATGGAAAAACCGGCTTTCCTGTTGGCCGGTTTGCCTTCGTGAACCCCTTGTATCCGGGCGTTTTAGCGGGGCGCAGTCATTTGACAGCCCCGCGAGGCTGAACTAGAAATGACATACCTGAAATCAAATATGGCGGTCCATTGTGGGTGATCTTGACGGACGGGTAGCGCTTGTTACGGGCGCCGCCCAGGGCATAGGACGTGCAACGGTACTGACGCTTGCCAAGGCTGGCGCGCGGATATGCGTGGCCGACGTTGACGAAAGCGGCGGACATGAGGCGGTGTCCGAGATCGAGGCCGCCGGTGGCCGCGCCATCTTCGTCCGCACCGACGTCAAGCAGCTCAGCGACGTGGAAAACGCCACACAGCGCACGCTGGCGGCCTTCGACCGGCTCGATATTCTGGTCAACAACGCCGCCCGAGGATTTCGAGGCGCGGTCGACGCGATCGAAGAGTTGGACTGGAACGACGCGATCGACACCAACCTGACCAGCGTATGGCGCGGCATCAAATGCGCCGTGCCGCACATGCGCAGGCAGGGCGGCGGATCGATCATCAACATGTCGTCCGTGCTCGCCTTCACCGCCTTTCACGACTATGCGGCCTATTCGGCGGCCAAGGGCGGCATCACCGCCCTCACCCAGCAGGCCGCGCTCGATCTTGCGCCGGCGGGGATCCGGGTCAACGCGATCGCCCCCGGGACGATCATGACCCCCCTCAACCAGAAGATCTTTGAAGCCTCCGATGATCCCCAGGCCCTCATTGACCGCTGGAACGCCGCCCACCCGCTCGGACGCTTTGGCCAGCCGAACGAGGTTGCCGAGGCAGTGTTGTTCCTGGCGGGCGATCGCTCATCATTCATCACCGGCTCGATTTTGCGGGTCGATGGCGGGTTGCTGATCCGGGGCGAATGACGGGCGCAGATACGCGGCCCCGGTCGCGCCTGCCAATAGTATAAGGAGTACCATGATGGCCGGTCGCAAGCGCCTTCGTAGCGCCGCCTGGTTCGACGACCCGACTCATCCGGTCGAGACAGCCATCTATCTGGAGCGCTATTTCAACAGCGGTCTTTCGCCGGATGAATTGCGTTCGGGCCGGCCGATTATCGGCATTGCCCAGACCGGCAGCGAACTAGCGCCGTGCAACCGGCACCATCTGCAGCTTGCCCAGCGGGTCAAGGAAGGGATCAGGGACGCGGGCGGCGTGCCGTTCGAATTCCCTGTCCACGCCATCCACGAAATGGGCAAGCGCCCCACCGCCGCGCTGGACCGCAACCTCGCCTATCTGGGGCTGGTCGAGATCCTGTTCGGCTATCCGATCGATGGCGTCGTGCTGACCACCGGGTGCGACAAGACGACGCCCGCGACGATCATGGGCGCCGCAGCCGTGGATATTCCCGCGATCGTCCTGTCGGGCGGCCCGATGCTGAACGGCTGGGCAGGTGATCGCCGCCTGGGTTCGGGAACGATCATCTGGAGCGGCCGCGATCGGATGAAGGCGGGCGAAATCGATTTCGACCAGTTCATGAGCGAAGTGACCGCTTCGGCCCCCAGTCCGGGCCACTGCAATACCATGGGCACCGCGCTGACGATGAACAGCCTTGCGGAGGCGCTCGGCATGTCGCTGCCGGGTTGCGCGGCCATTCCGGCGCCGCTGGGCGATCGCGGACGCATGGCCTATGCAAGCGGCAAGCGGATCGTGAAGATGGTGGAAGAGGATCTCAAACCCTCCGACATCATGACTCCGGCCGCATTCCGGAATGCGATCCGCGTCTGTTCGGCGATCGGCGGCTCAACCAACGCCACGGTCCACCTTCAGGCGATAGCCGACACGGTGGGCGTGCCGCTCGACCTCGAAGAATGGGCCATCCACGGCGAAAGCATCCCGCTCCTCGTCAATTGCCAGCCAGCGGGCGAATATCTGGGCGAGGAGTTCCACCGCTCGGGTGGTGTTCCAGCCGTGCTGGGTGAATTGCTGCGCGCAGGCGTGCTGGAGGGCGATGCCCTGACGGTTACCGGCCGGACCATGGCGGTCGAGCATGCCGAGAGCGCAGGCAGCGACGACAGGGTCATCCGTCCATTCGATAATCCACTGAAGTCGGCGGCGGGATTCGTGGTGCTGCGCGGAAATTTCTTCCGCTCGGCGCTTTTCAAGTCGTCGGTAATCAGCGAGGCGTTCCGCAAGCGCTACCTCGAAAACGCTGAACATCCGGGCGTGCTTCGCGGCCGGGCTGTGGTCTTCGAAGGGCCCGAGGACTATCACCATCGGATCGACGATCCATCGCTTGCTATCGACGAGGGCTCGATCCTCGTCATGCGCGGATGCGGGCCGGTCGGCTATCCCGGTTCGGCCGAAGTGGTCAACATGGCGCCGCCCCAGCACCTCCTTGAGCGCGGCATCGACATCCTGCCGTGTATCGGCGATGGCCGGCAGAGCGGCACTTCCGCCAGCCCGTCGATCCTGCATGTTTCGCCCGAGGCGGCGGTGGGCGGCGACCTTGCGATTGTCAGGACCGGCGATCTCATCGAAATCGATTTCAATGGCCGCCGTGTCGATCTGATGATTTCCGAAGAGGAATTTGCCGAGCGGCGGGCGGCGCTCGTCGTGCCGGTGCTCGTCGACCAGACGCCTTGGCAGATGCTTTATCGCCGCTATGTGCGTCAGCTCGATGAAGGGGCGGGCCTGGCGCTAGACCCGCCGCATCGCCGCATCGTCGAGCGTTTCGATCCTCCCCGGCATTCCCACTGACGCCGCCCTCGCGGCGCCAGCGGGCTCCGGCTTGCGCGGTTAAGCAGCCTTGGGCGAATAACCCAGCACGGCTTTCACCTCGAGGAATTCGGCGAAGGCGTGATCGCCCCATTCGCGGCCATTGCCTGACTGCTTGTAACCGCCGAATGGCGCGAGCAGGTCGGCGGGCGCGCCGTTGATGTTGACCTGTCCGGCCCTGAGCCGCCCGGCGACCGAACGGGCCCGGTCCATATCGGCGCCGGCAACATAAGCCGCCAGACCATATTCGGTCTGATTGGCCAGTTCGACCACCTGATCGACATCGTCATAGGCAAGGATCGACAGCACCGGACCGAAGATCTCTTCGCGAGCGATCGTCATGTCATTGGTCACGTTCGCAAAGATGGTGGGCTTGACGTAATAGCCTTTTTCCAGCCCCTCGGGCTTGCCGAGGCCGCCGGTAACAAGCGTCGCGCCTTCCTTGATGCCCGCCTCGATCAGCTTCTGGATCTTGTTCCATTGCGCTTCCGACACGACAGGGCCCATGTTGGCACCGCCCTTCGGATCGCCGACGACGATCGCCTCGGCGGTTGCCTTGGCCGTTGCGATGACCTCGTCCATCTTCTGCCGTGGCACGAACATTCTGGTCGGCGCATTGCAGGACTGGCCGGAATTCATCATCACCGTGCCGACGCTGCCGGGAACCATGGCGTTGAAATCGGCATCGTCGAGCAGGATGTTGGGGCTTTTGCCGCCCAGTTCCTGATGCACGCGCTTGACCGTCGGCGCTGCGCTGCGGGCAACTTCGATCCCCGCCCGGGTGGAGCCGGTGAAGGAAACCATGTCCACGCCCGGGTGGCCGCTGATGGCGGCGCCAACACTCGGCCCGTCGCCGTTGACGAGGTTGAAGACGCCCGCCGGGACGCCCGCCGCATCCATGATCTCGGTCCAGATATAGCCGCTGAACGGTGCGATCTCGGACGGTTTCAAAATCATGGTGCAGCCGACCGCGAGTGCCGGGGCGACCTTGGCCGCGATCTGGTTCACCGGCCAGTTCCACGGCGTGATGAACCCGCAAACGCCGATGGGTTCCTTAAGGAGGCGGGTCGGACCGCGATCTTCCTCGAACTTGTAGTCGCGCAGAATTTGCGCGGCGGTGCGAAGATGCGCCGGTCCCATCGCGGCCTGGGCCATTTTCGAAAGCCCGGCAGGCGCGCCCATTTCCTCGGTTATGGCTGCGGCGATGTCGTCATATCGCGCCGCATATGCTTCGACGATCCGGTCGAGCAGCGCCAGGCGCTCTTCCCGCGAGGTGCGCGAAAAGCTTTCGAAAGCGCGGCGCGCGGCCTGCACCGCCCGATCGACGTCGACCGCGCTTCCCATCGAGATAAGGCCGGCGACCTCCTCGGTTGCCGGGTTGATGACTTCAAGCGTCTTGGGCGTCGCGGGGTCTACCCACTGACCGTCGATATAAAATTTTACACAATCCCTCATGGGTCGAGGTCTCCTACGTCACGGTGCGCGCTCTTGAAGCGTCGGCACACTCTGTTGTCGTTATGAAGCGGCGAGCACCCCTTGTCGCTCAAAGCACCGCCATCCGTCCATACGGAATAACAAATTTTTTTGAATTGCGGATGCCAAGATATTGCAAAGAAACCGGAACGGGATTTGATCGCAAACCCATCGATCGGCGCTGGAATGGAAGACTTCCGGCGGGTTTGTCAGTCTCGGGCCCAACAGGCGGCCGCGCCGCAATTTTGAAAATGGGTATTGCCTGACGGGGCCGGTAGCCTTATCTCTTTGGAAGATGCGGCGTTCGACTTGGTTGGTCGTGGGCGTTCTGCGACAGATGGGGATGAGATTTGTCATACAAACCGTTCGACCTCCGCGGCAAGGTAGCGCTGATCACAGGCGGCAACAGCGGCATCGGCTTCGGACTGGCGGAAGGCATCGCCCAAGCTGGCGGCGCGGTCGAGATCTGGGGCAGGAATGCCGAGAAGAACGCGCGGGCGCAGGAACTGCTTGCCAGGCACGGCGGTAAGGTGACGACGCGTCAGGTCGATGTTGCGTACGAACAGCAGGTGATCGACGGCGTCGCCGCCGCGATAGAAGAACACGGCCGGCTGGACGCGGTTTTCACCAGCGCCGGCATCGGCGGAGAATCTCCGTTTCCCGTTTTTCCCACCGACACGTTCCGCAAGGTGATTAACGTCAACCTGGAAGGCACGTTCTGGACCTTGCGCGAGGCTTCCCGCCACATGATGGAGCGCGCCAAGGCCGGCGATCCCGGCGGCTCGCTGGTGGCGGTTTCAAGCCTTGCCACGCACAACGGCGCGGCGGGCAATCAAGCCTATGCGGCATCGAAGGGCGCCATATTGTCGATGATCAAGGGCTGCGCGGTCGAATTCGCACCCTATGGGATTCGAGCAAATGCGCTCCTTCCGGGCTGGATCCTGACGGAAATGACGCGACACGTCGAGCACGTGCCAGTGTTCGTTGAGCGCATCATCCCGCGCGTGCCGACCAAGCGCTGGGGCCAGCCGGAAGATTTCGGCGGCATCGGCGTTTACCTGACATCGGATGCTTCGGCTTATCACACTGGCGATATGATCATTATCGATGGCGGATGGGCGCTCTCATAATGTCGGCCGGGCCGTCTGCCGCGTGATCGCGGGCGCGGACCTGACCCCTTTCCGGACCGCGTATATCGCGGATGGCCTGGATCGGCCTGCGCATGCGCGCCTGGCATGGACGCAACCATCCGCCCATGCCGTCCTCGGCGATGCCGGCCCAAGTTGTTGCGGTGCACAGCGGAACTTCTTGAGGCTTCGCGGACAATTCGGTAAGCTTTACTACTATCACCAAACATCCTGGGATGACCATGGGGATCAAAGCAGTTAACGCTAACGGGCAATCCAGCAGCCCCGCCGGCCAGCCCGTAGCCGCGGGAGGACGCAAGGCCAGCACCCAGCGCTTTGAACGCAAGCAAGAAGAACTCATCGTCGCTGCAACCCAAATACTGAACCAGCGCGGACTGAAGGGGTTCACCCTTGCCGAAGTCGCCAAGAAGGCCGGCCTGATCACCCAGGGCGTCGCCTATTATTTTCCCAAGAAAGACGACCTTGCAAGCGCCTGCATCCTTCGCACCGTCTCCAAGCTTGAACAACTGCTGGCCGGCGCTCTCACCAAGAAAACGGCCAAGGACCGCGTCGCGGATTTCCTGCTGAATTATACGCAGTTGGTCAGCGACGTGAACATTCTGGGCGCCGCTCCCCTGGCCACCTTCGCCGAGGTTCGCGCGCTCAGCGAGTCCAACTACGAACACGGCGTCAGCGCGGTCGTTCAGCTGTTCAAGCGGATGCGTGAGGTTTTCGACACACCGGAACTGGCGTGGATGGACCAGCATACACGCATCGCCCGGACGGCCCTGCTGCTCCAGCTGACGCTTTCCCTGTCGAGCTGGATTCATAGCAAGGAGGCGCGGGATTACACCCGCAACTTCGAGCGAACGCTGGATATCCTGTTCAACGGCATGTCCACCGACCCCGCCATGCCCTGGAATCCGTTGCCGCTGCCGGAATTCCTGCCATCGACCGAATCCCCGGCACGCGAGGCATTTTTGATCGCCGCGACACAGTTGATCAACGAGGAAGGCTATCGCGGCGCCTCCGTCGAAAAAATTTCCGCCCGCCTCAATGTATCCAAGGGCGCATTCTACCATCACAACGAGGCCAAGGATGACGTGGTGGTCCGCTGCTTTGAACGGACCCTGGGGCTGCTGACCCAGGTGCAGATGACGGCATCGGCCCTCGACGGCAACGAATGGCAGCGGCTGACGTCCGCCTCCGCAGCGCTGGGCGAACTTCAACTTTCGAGATACGGTCCGCTGCTGCGCGACGCAGCGCTTTATGCCCTGCCACCCGGTGCGGCGCCCGCGATCACGCGCGAATGGGAACTGGTGACCAATCGCTTCGCCGGAATGATCAGCGATGGCATCGCCGAAGGTTCGATCCGGCCGATCGATCCGCTGATTGGCGGCAACCTGATCATGGTGGCGATCAACTCGGCCGCGGAATTGCCCGCGTGGCTGCAAAGCGTGCGCCAGTCCGAGATCGCTCAACTCTACGTCCGGCCGGCGCTCTGCGGCTTGCTGGCCCCCTGATCTGATCCTCGCCGCGTCATGGCGATCAAGGAGCGCCGGGCGGGCGGGCTAGACGCCCGGCACCGCAACGCGGCAGCTCAGCAATTCCGCCAGCAGATCCTCGCTAGGCTCATGGCTTAGGAGCGGCGGCGATGCGCATATGAACAGGGTCCGCCCGTCTTCGCCGCCAAGGGCGACGGCAAATGCCGTCAAGTCGCCGATATCGACGCGCTCCAAAATGCGACCGCCCTCGGCGATCCGCAAAGCCGCATGGCCACCCGCGTCGCCGACCCAGAGCGCCCCTTCCGAATCGAGCGCGATGCCGTCGGGCAAGATGTCTCCACTGGCGACGGCCTCATCGACCGAACGATGTACCCGGCCCGAAAGGTCCGCCCAGACGCGCTGGTTGGTGAGCGTTCCGTCCGCGCCGATATCAAACTGGCTGATCCGGCCCGCGAATGTTTCAGCCACGAGCAGCCGCCCGTCCGGCGTTTTCACGATCCCGTTCGGAAAGACCAGGTCGCCGCCCTCGGCGGAAACGCTTCCATCGGGCCGCACAACCACCAATTGCGTTGTCGGGATCGGGGTTCCCGAGGCGGGGTTCCAGCCGAAATTGCCGACATAGGCGACACCCGCGTCGTCCACCCACATGTCATTGCAGTGAAACGGAGCGGCATCGTGAAGGTCGGCGTAGTCCTCCAACCGGCCATCGGCCCAACGCTTGACCCGCCTGTCGATCATGGAGACGACGAGCATCGATCCATCGGGCAAAAAGCCCAGGCCCGATGGTTGATTGGGCACGCTGAAAAGCGTCTCGTGACCGCCATCTTCATCAAAGGCGAGCACCCGGTGGGTGTAGAAGTCCGAAACGTGGAGGCGCCCGTCCCTCCAGCGCGGCCCTTCCAGGAAAGAAAACCCGCTAGCGAGCCGGCGCACATTGTAATCACCCATTCCGCAACCTCCCGTGCCAAAGAATCCTTGGGCCAAAGAATCTTGTTGACTTCTTATCCCACGTACCCATTTTCTAAATCAACAGGCGGATCATAGAAAGTCCGCTTAACCAATTTAAGCAACGCAGCGGAAGCACTAACAAACATGGTCGGCAACGCCATTACCGAAATCGAGACGTGGGCGTGCACCGTACCACTTCCACACCCTATCGACCTCGGTAATTTCCTGTTGAGGGAACGTTCCCATCTCGCGGTCCGCGTTCGCACCCGCGACGGGCTCGTTGCCGATTGCGTGACCCAGACGCGCGGTTCCCCGCTCGATGTGGTGGTGGCAGAGGTCCTCGCCCCGCGCCTGCTTGGCAAGAGCGCCATCGATTTGGACGCGCGGGTTGCCGAACTGAAGTTGCAACTGACCGCCATGGAATTCGACGGCGCGATCGGCCGCGCATGGTCGGCGGTGGAAATCTGCCTGCAGTCTCTTCGCGCCCAGGCCGAGGGCGTGCCGCTATGGCGCTCGCTTGGCGGCGAGGGTCGCGACCTTCCCGTGCAGATCGTCGAAGGCTATGGGCTGCCCGAGGAAACCGATGACGCGTTTGTGGAACGCCTCGCCGCCCGGGTCGAAGAGGGCTATGAGCTGATCAAGATCGAGGCGGGCCACTATCGCGACATCGAGGAACTGACTTGCCGCCTTGCGCTTTTCCGGAGCCTGGCGGGACCCGCGCCCAAGCTGGTGCTGGATTTCGCCTGGTCGTGGACGAACGCGGAAGAAAAGCGCGATCTGGTCGCGCGCGTCGAGGAATTCGGCATCGCCTGGATCGAGGACCCCTTCCCGCGGACCAACGTCGAGGGTTATGTCGCACTGAAATCCTTCGCCACCGCGCCACTGGGTTGCGGCGATAAATCCACCCGCCCGGACGATCTTCGCAGACTGGCCCAATCGGGCGCTCTCGACGTCCTGCGTCTGGACGCGACGACAATCGGCGGCGTTGGAGCCGTCAAGGACCTGGTGGAAGACCCGGCCACAGCTGGCATGCGTCTGTCATTCCATGAACATCCCGAGGTGCACGAACACTGCATCCTTGGTTTTGCATGCGCCGATCACGTCGAGATCTTCCCGACCGACAGGCCATTCGACCAGGTGCATCGGCTTATCGAGGACTGTGCGTTCGACCGCGTGAGCAAGGGACGGCTCCAGCCATATGACCGCCCCGGCATCGGCATGCGCCTCAACGACGCAGCCGTGCAGCGCCACACAAAACGGCACCTGCGTGTGGCGGTCTAGGAAACGGCATACCATTTTGTAAAACGATTGGCAGAGTCGACCCGCATCGCCGAGACGCAACGCCGATCTGCACGAACAGGAGACTGATAGAATGAGCGAAGCCTTCATCGTTGCCGGTGCGCGTACCGCCGGCGGAAAGCGCGGCGGCCGTCTGAGCGGCTGGCATCCCGCAGACCTTGCGTCACGCGTGATCGACAACCTTCTCGATCGCACCGATGCCGATCCGGCGCTGATCGACGACGTCATCATGGGTTGCGTGAGCCAGGTCGGCCAGCAATCGTCGAATGTCGCGCGCTTCTCGGTGCTTTCGTCCAAGCTTCCCGAATCCTGCCCGGCGACCACCGTCGACCGGCAATGCGGTTCTTCGCAGCAGGCGCTTCACTTCGCCGCGCAGGCCGTCATGTCGGGTTCGATGGACATCGTCATCGCCGGCGGCGTCGAAAGCATGTCCCGCGTGCCCATGGGCCTTGCCTATACGCTGCCGTATCGCGAAGGTCTGGGCCTGCCGCTCAGCACCGAGATGGAACGGCGCTACCCCGGCGTAGCCTTCAGCCAGTTCGTAGCCGCCGAGATGATGGTCGATAAATATGGCCTGACCAAAGACGAGCTGGAAGAATTCGCGCTGCAGAGCCATCAGCGGGCGGCCGCCGCCACGCGCAATGGCGAGTTCGAATCCGAAATCGTGCCGATCGAGATCACCACGGCGGACGGTTCGACCGAAATGCACATCGTCGACGAAGGCATTCGCTTCGATGCCAGCCTGGAAAAGATCAAGGCGCTGAACGTCCTGCCCGGCGCGAAGCTGACCACGGCGGGTATATCGAGCCAGATGTGCGACGGCGCGTCGGGGTTGATGGTCGTCAACAAGGCGGGCCTGAAGGCGCTGGGCGTCGAGCCGCTCGCGCGGATCCATCACTTGACGGTGGTCGGCTGCGACCCCGTCCTGATGATGGACGGCCCGATCATCGGAACGCAGAAAGCCCTCAAAAAATCTGGCATGTCGATCAGCGACATCGGCCTCTATGAGATCAACGAGGCGTTCGCGTCGGTGCCGCTTGCATGGCAGAAGGCTCTGGAGAGCGATCCGGACCGTCTCAATGTGTGCGGTGGCGGCCTGTCGCTTGGCCATCCGCTCGGCGCCTCCGGGACCAAACTTATGGTCACGCTGGTGAACGCCCTGCGGCGGCGCAACGAACGGTTCGGGCTTGAGGCTATCTGTGAAGGCGCTGGTCAGGCCAACGTCACGATCGTCGAGCGCCTGTAATCGTCAATTGGTAATCGATGGATCAAGAGTAATGTCACCAGCCATATCCCCGGCCGATTTCGGCTTCGCTCGCGAGATGCTTGCGCAAATGGCGTTCATCCGCGCCTTCGAAGCGCAAGCGCTTGCGTTCAGCGTCGCCAACCCGCCGGTTGCGATAGGTTCGGTTCACCTGTGCGCCGGGCAGGAGGCAGTGCCGTTGGGCGCTGTCTCGGCACTGAGACCCGACGATCAGGTAATCGCCACCTATCGCGGACATGGCTGGGCATTGGCGGCCGGGCTTGATCCCACCGGTGTGATGGCCGAAATCTGCCATCGTACCACGGGCATCAACGGCGGACGGGCCGGGTCGGCCTATATGATGGCCCCGCACAGCCGCTTCATCGGCGAGAATTCGATCGTCGGCGCGGGTGTCACGATCGGTTGCGGCGTGGCGCTTGCCAACGTCGCGGCGGGCAACGGCCGGGTGGTCATCATCTCGATCGGCGACGGCGCGATGAACCAGGGCGCGGTGCATGAAGGGCTTGCCTTCGCCGCCGCCCGGCGGCTGCCGCTGATCCTAGTCTGCGAGAATAACGGCTGGTCCGAACTGACGCCGACGCACGCGATGTTCCGTGTTGGCCGCATCGCCCAGCGCGCGGCCGGTTACGGGATACCGGGCGCCACCATTTCGGGCGCCGATCCCGTTGCGGTGCGCGACACGATCGCCATTGCCGCCGAGAGGGCGCGCAAGGGCGAGGGGCCGGTGCTGATCGAATGCCGCGTCCCACGGCTCTGGGGCCACTATAACCGCGACATGGAGCATTATCGCCCGAAGGAAGATCGGGCGCAGGCCGTAGCAAACGATCCCATCACGCTTGTCGAACAGCGGCTGATCGCGGCCGGGGGGATAACGGCCGATGAAGCAGCGCATATTCGCGCCGAACAGGAAGCGCGCGTTGCGGCCATCGCTGAAGACGTCGCGAAGGCCCCCCATCCCGATCCGGCACAAGCCCGCCAGCACGTCATCGCCGCTCCACGGCCCGTGAAGGTCGCGCCCGCCGGCGAGGCGCGCGAAATGACCTATATCGAGGCCGTCAACGCGGCATTGCGTGCGGAACTCGAAACCGACGCGAAGACCGTCGTCTTCGGCGAGGACGTCGGCAACTCGGGCGGTATCTTTGCCGCATGCCGCAGGCTGCAGAAGGAATTCGGCGAGGACCGGGTATTCGATACGCCCATCGCCGAAAATGCCATATTGGGTTCAGCCGTCGGCGCGTCGCTTACGGGGCTGAAGCCGATCGTCGAGATCATGTGGGCGGACTTCCTGTTCGTCGCACTGGATCAGCTCATCAACCAGGCGTCGAACGTCCGGTACATTACCGGCGGCCGGTCGAGTGCGCCGCTGGTGGTACGGATGCAGCAGGGCGTGACGCCGGGTTCGTGCGCGCAGCATTCGCAGTCGATCGAGGCGCTTCTCGCTCATATTCCTGGGCTTAAGGTCGCGCTTCCGGCGACGCCGCAGGATGCCTATTCGCTGTTGCGGGCGGCGGCGGCCGATCCGGACCCCTGCGTTGTCATCGAGGCGCGCGGGCTCTACCAGACGCGCGGCGAGGTTTGCACCGACGGCGCGATCGAGCCCGTCGGCCAGGCGCGTGTTCGCCGTGAGGGCAAGCACGCGGCGATCGTTACCTGGGGAACGATGCTCCGCCATGCCCTGGCGGCGGCGGACGAGCTTGCGTCAGAGGGGATCGAGGTTTCCGTCCTCGATTTGCGCTGGCTGTCGCCACTGGACGAGACGGCGCTGCGCGATGTCGTCCAACGCTGCGGCGGACGTGTCCTCGTCCTGCACGAGGCGGTTCGCACCGGCGGCTTCGCGGCCGAGATCGCGACGCGCCTTGGAGAGATTTGTGACGACACGCTGCCGCTTGTCGTCCGCCGGCTCACGACGCCTGACGTTCGGATTCCCGCGTCGCCAGTGCTGCAATCGGCACTGATCCCCGACGCCGCCGCCATAGTCGGTGCGATCCGCGAACTTGTCGCGGCAAAACCCGCCCAAGGGATAGGGCGGCCACAATCATACGCCATTGCTAACTCATGATTTCGTTGGAGGGATAAGATGCGCACGATCAAGGGACCCGGCCTGTTCATCGGACAGTTTGCTGACGAAAAGCCGCCGCACAACACGCTGCCGGGCATGGCCGCCTGGGCCAAGGACTGCGGCTTTGAGGGAATCCAGCTCCCCGCATGGGACGAGCGTTTCATCGACATCGCGAAGGCGGCGGAAAGCCAGACCTATTGCGACGAGCTGAAGGGCATCGTCCGCGACGCCGGCCTGGTCATCACCGACATGGCCTCGCATCTCCAGGCGCAGTGCATCGCGGTGCATCCGGCCTATGACAGCATGATGGACGGCCTGTGTCCGCCTGAAGTGCGCGGCGCGCCCGCCAAGCGGCAGGCCTGGGCGATCCAGCAGGTCAAGGATTGCATCACCGCTTCGCGCCGCCTCGGCGTCACGACAATGGGGACTTTTTCGGGCTCGTTCCTGTGGCCGTTTTGCTATCCCTTCCCGCAGCGCCCCGACGGCCTGGTGGAAGACGGATTCGACGAACTGGCGCGACTGTGGCGGCCGATCCTCGACCATGCCGAGGAAAATGGCATCGACGTCTGTTACGAAATCCACCCGATGGAAGACCTGTTCGACGGCGAAACCTTCGAAATGTTCCTGGAGCGGGTCGACAATCACCCGCGCTGCAACATCAACTATGATCCCAGCCACTTCATCAAGCAGGGCTTGGATTATCTCCAGTTCATCGATTTCTATCACGAGCGGATCAAGGCGTTCCACGTCAAGGACGCCGAATTCAACCCGACGGGCAAGCAGGGCTTCTACTCGGGCTACAAGCCCTGGTTGAAGCGTGCGGCGCGTGACCGCTCGCTTGGCGACGGACAGGTCAACTTCAACGCCATCTTCTCCAAGATGACCGAATATGACTTCCCGGGCTGGGCCGTCTACGAATGGGAATGCTGCATGAAGCATCCCGAGGACGGCGCGCGCGAAGGCGCAAAGTTCATCCGCGAGAAGATCATCCGCGTCACCGACAAGGTGTTTGATGACTTCGCGGGCGTTAAGGGCGATGCCGCCTCCAATCGCACCATGCTCGGCATCAACTAAAGAGAGGCGAACATGTCGATCAAGGGCAGCGGCACCGAAGCCGCGAATCGCAAGCTGCGCCTCGGCATGGTCGGCGGCGGCCGGGGCGCCTTCATCGGTGCTGTTCACCGCATGGCGGCCCGGCTCGACGACCGCTACCAGTTGGTGGCCGGGGCGCTTTCCTCCAATCCTGACAATGCGCGGGCATCGGCGGCCGATCTCGGGATCGACGCCGATCGCGCCTATGCCAGCTACGACGAGATGGTGGAAAAGGAGTTGCGGCGCGACGACCGCATCGACGCCGTGTCGATCGTCACCCCTAACCACCTCCACTTCGGGCCGGCCAAGGCGTTTCTCGAAGCCGGGTTCCACGTCATCTGCGACAAGCCGATGACGTTCTCGCTGGAAGAGGCCGTGGAACTGGTCCGCATCGCGCGCAAGGCGGACCGGGTCTTCGTCCTCACCCAGAACAACACCGGCTACCCGTTGGTTCGTCAGGCGCGGAAAATGGTGCGTGACGGCAAGCTGGGGAAAATCCGGGTCATCCGGGTGTCCTATGCGCAGGATTGGTTGACCTCGTCCCTTGAAGCCGAGGGGCACAAGCAGGCGGCGTGGCGCGTCGACCCGAAGCTCGCCGGCGTCGGCGGCAGCCTGGGCGACATCGGCGTCCACGCCTTCAATCTCGCCGCCTATATCTCGGGCTTGACGCTGGACAGCGTCTGCGCCGATCTTCAGTCCTTCGGTCCGGGCCGCCGGTTGGACGACAACGCCAATGTCCTGTTGCGTTACCAGGGCGGCGCGACCGGAACATTATGGGCAAGCCAGGTGGCGCCGGGCAACAACAACAACCTGTCGATCGGCGTCTATGGCGACCAGGCCGGCTTGGAATGGTGCGGCGAAAACAACGACTATCTCAGATTCACCAGGCTGGGCGAGCCGCCGCAGATCATCACGCGCGGCGGACCGGGCGCTGACGAGGTGGCCGCCCATGGCACGCGCATGCCCGCGGGACATCCCGAAGGCTATGTCGAAGGCTTCGCCAATCTGTACAGCAATGCCGCCGATCAGATCTGGGCGAAAATCGACGGACGCCCAGCCGATCCGCTGTCATGCGACCTCCCGACCGTGGAAGACGGCGCGCTTGGGCTGAAGTTTATCGAAGCCTGCGTCGAATTCGAACATGGCGGGCGGGGCATGGACGCCTGCCTCGCTCGATCTTCGGTAGGCCTGATGCCGGGCTCGGGCCAGAATCGCAGCTTGGGTGAATTGCGCCGCCTTACACCCGATCTGCGCGGGCTGGCCGACGCCCGGCTGGTCGTCGTCGACAACGGCCCCGGCCGGGGCCAGCGCATGCTGCTGTTGCGCAACGCAGCGGGACTGACGCTTGAGATCGCGGTTGATCGCGGCTTCGATCTCGCGGCGATAACGTTTCGCGGCATCAATATCGGCTGGAACTCGCCTACCGGCCTGCCCCGCCCAAGCTTCCCGCACGATCTCGAGAGCGGGTTTGGCATCCTGCGCGGCCTCGACGGCTTTCTAGCCACCTGCGGCCTCGACAATTACGGCCTGCCCGCTGAAGGGTCCGCCGAACATCTGGCCTATGCGTTGCGGAAGTCGGTTCACTATCCGTTGCATGGCCGCATCTCCGCGCACCCGGCGACACTGATGGGCTATGGCCTGTCGGAAGGCGAAACCCCGGTGCTCTGGTGCGAGGGTGAGATCCGTCAGGCAGCCGTGTTCGGCGAGGTGCTGACCCTGCGCAGGCGCATCGAACTGCGATTGTTCGACGGTTCGATTTCGCTGTCGGATACGGTGACCAACCGTGGTTTCAGGCCGGCGCGGCATGGCGTGCTCTATCACTTCAACGTCGGGTTCCCCTTCCTTGATGCAAGCAGCAAGCTGACCGGCGCGCTCGAGCGGCTCGCTCCCCAATGGCAGCAATCGCCGCCGATCGCCGCCGACGACGCCGAAGAGGAGGTCGACTCGTTCGAACCGGATGCCGACGCCGACGGGATCGTCCGCGCGGGCATGGTCAATCCAGCGCTGGCGGGAGGCATGGAGCTGGAGCTGGCGTTCAACAAGGCGCAGCTCCCCAGGCTGGCGCTGTGGCGTTGCTGGCAGTCGGGCCTGTTCGTCGTCGGCATCGAGCCGTGCAGCGGCCTCGATCCCGACGCGCTGACGTATGAGGGTCCCGGAACGGGGCCGTTCCTCGAACCGGGCGAAATCAAACGCTACGACATCAAGCTCACCATTAAGTGAGATCGCGGCAAGCTATCGACTTGGACTGGATATATCCTGGCGCCAACGCTTCAGGTGAAGTGCGGGCTCAATTTCTCTTAACATATGTAAGGAGGGGGTATGGTTGACCTATCGAGGCGCGAAATGATGGCGGCTGCCCCCGCCGGGACTGCCACGCCTGGCGCTGACGCCAGCCAGGGTGCGAGCGGGAAATCCGGACAGGGCATCCAATGGCAGCCGGGACTGGAGTTGTATCCGCTCGGCGAAGAACTGGAAAAGGACTTCGACGGCACGCTGCGCAAGGTCGCGGAGATGGGTTACCGCCACGTTGAGCTGCCGACCTTCTACAACCGCGCGGCCAAGGAGCTGAAGCAGTCGCTGTCCAGCGCCGGTCTGAGCTGCATCAGCGCCGGCGCACTGCCGAACCCTTTTTTGTCACCCATGCCTAGCCTGCAAACGCACGCCGACCAGATCTTCGACGCGCACAACGAGCTGGGCGTGACCTATGTGGTCTGCCTGCTGCCGCCGCTGCCCGCACGCAAGCGCGCTGGTCCCTTCGAACGGGTATTCGAGACCTTTACTTCGGCCGATTGGAGCGAAGCCGCGCAATTCCTGAATGAGGTTGGCCGCAAGGCGCGCAACCAGGGCCTGAGGCTGGCCCACCACAACCATCATTTTGAGCTTCTTCCCGTCGACGGCACGACCGGGTTCGAGATCATGATGAAGGAAACCGATCCGGCCTATGTCGAATTCGAGATGGACTGTGCATTCGTCGCCGCGATGGGCTTCGATCCGGCCGAAAAGCTGCGTCGTCACAAGGACCGCATCCCGCTGCTCCATCTCAAGGACATCGAAGCGCGCAAGGTCGCCGACAAGGCGCTTCAAACGGTCGCCGTCGGCCAGGGCATCATCGACTGGAAACCGGTGTTCGAGGAGATGAAAAAAAGCAACGTCCGGCAATATTACGTCGAGCTGGAACCGCCCTTCACAAAGCCGGTCCTCCAGTCGCTTGAGGAAAGCTATCGGTACGTCACCACGGCCCTCAAGGCCTGACGCACCTCTCGCTCAGCGGCGAGCCACGGTATCGGGCGGCAGCCCGGTCAATCCATGAGCGAATGGCTGGGCGGGCCGCCTTTTTGCAACGGTCCTCAGGGCAAGGGATCGAGCGCGGGCGGTGAAACGCCGGTATCGGGCGCCTCGCCCAGTGCCGGTCCGGCCTCGGCATCCCGTGCCGGGGCGTTTGCCCAGGATCCGTGCCGATAATAGCTGATCGCCAATATGTTCGAAACCGCAAGGCCTATCGGATAACTCCACCAGATGGAGTCCGCCCCTAACCGGGGCGTTGCGAGCATCGTAAAGCCGACCCTTACAATCCATGTCGAAAACGTCAGGATCAGCAGCGGCACGAGCACGGCGCCGTGCGCCCGCATCACGCCGAAAAGCACATAGGTGACCGAGAAGAAGACGAATGCCCAGACGACGACGGCATTGATGTGACGCGCGATCGCCAAGGCTGCCGGATCGGGAAGCAGCAAGCCCAGGATTACGCGGTCAAGCGCGATGCAGACGGCGGCCAGAACCACCGTGATGGAGACGGAGGCCAGGATCGCGGACCGGGTGATGCTCGGCACCCGGTGGTCCTGTCCGGCGCCGACGTTCTGCGCCACCATCGACGCGGCCGCAGCCGAAATCGCCAACACCGGCATCTGAACATAGGTCCATAGCTGCGCCGTCGCTCCGAACGCGGCGACGGTTTGCGCTCCATAACCGTTGACGAAGCTCATCATCACCATCGCGGCACTTGATATGACGAGCATCTGCAGTCCGAGCGGAAAGCCCATCACTACAAGCTGCCGTGCGATTTCCCCGACGGGCCTGAGGTAATGCAGGGTCGCGCGGCGCGGCAGTACCGGCGAACGTTTGCGATGGAGGCTGAGGACCAGCATCAGCAGCGCCACGGCATTGGCGATCAATGTCGCCCAGGCCGCCCCGGCGAGCCCCAATGACGGAAGCCCCCCGACGCCCCGGATCAGCAGCGGGTTCAACGCCGCGTCGAGGAACAGCGCGAGCATCGAAAAACGAGCCGGGCCGCTGGTATCGCCGGCGCCGCGCTGCATCATCGACAACAACACGAACAGATACATGAACGGCAGCGCGAGGAAGATGATCCGCAGATAGGATTCCGACGAGGCGCGGATTTCGGCAGGCACATCCATGGCGACGAGGAAACGGGGCGTGCCGAGGAGCCCCACCGCCATCAGGACAAAAGCGAAGGTCGCAAAAAGAGTGAGGCTGGTGCCCGCGACCATGCCCGCGCGCCGCAGGTCTCCGTTGCCGGTCGCGCGCGCCACCAGCATGTCCGCCGCCATGGCGACCCCGAACACGGAACCGATCAGGAACCCGAGAAGGATATGCGCGTTCGCGATCGCCGCCAATGCCGACGACCCCAGCATATGGCTGACCCAGAAGGTGTTGATCGTGCCCGTAAACGATTGGGCGATGCTGCTTCCCATCACCGGCAAGGCAAAGCGCAGAAGCGTGGGGCCGATGGGCCCGGTCACCAACGGCGAAGCCGCGCCCTTGCCGTGTCCTGCGGTCGCCCGGTACACCACGCCAACCGTTTCTGTTTCGTTCTCACGGGACAATGTGCGCCGCCCTGATTTCCATTCACCATGCCGTCGTCGGATCGAATGCGGGCCAACCTGCTCGAAACACGAAAAAACGCGGAGGCCTTCCGCCAAGGTGTGTATTCCGCCGCGACCGACAAGTAAATAGTTTTGATAATGAGTATGTATCCTCCGCAAGTCAGGGACGTGCGGGCTTCGACAGGGAGAGGAGGGAGGCCATCTTACGGCAAGGCACCATTATCGCGCCAAAATTTTGATGAATGCGGACGCACGATTTTGCGGCGGCCCTTCACGACGTTCCGTCTGCGGGCAGGTTTGACATGGGTTTGGATTTCCGGTAGCCAATTCCGGCTGCACACATCAAAATATGGCAGTGGCTCGTTCTGGGCCGGTGTCCGGGGGTCGCGCGTTCTGCCTGCACGGATGCGCCGGCCCGATGGGTGCCTGAGGAGAGAGAATTTACGAACCCTGGGGCCAATGAGTCGGTCGTCGCTAATGCACAGCGACGTTGGTCGAAATAAGAGCCTGCCTCATGCGCCGCGCGATCTGCTCACCCCAAAACGATTAGGTAAATTTCCTCGCTTCCGGGTTCCCATGGCGACCTGACCCGCCGGGTGCTGGCAATATAATGATGGAGAAATGGAGCGTGGATAGTTCGAGTTCGGGGACTGCCCCGATCACCTGGCGTACGAAGATGGTCTACGGTTCCGGCGCCATCGCCTACGGGGTGAAGGACGTCGGCTTCAGCTATTTTCTTCTCTTCTATTATAGCCAGGTCGTCGGCCTTCCCGCTGGCTGGGTGTCGGCGGCGCTGTTGCTCGCTTCCGTTATCGATGCGATCGCCGACCTCGTCATCGGCCAGGTGTCCGACAATTGGAACTCCAGGCTGGGTCGACGCCACCCCTTCATGTATGCGTCGGCGCTTCCCGCTGCCATTGTCTTCGCCTTGCTCTGGAATCCGCCTGCCTGGCCCGCCGAGCATCTGATCATCTACATGGTGGTCATGACCGTCTCTGTCCGTATTTTCATTTCGCTTTACGAGATTCCCGGCAATGCCCTGGTTCCCGAATTGACGAAGGACTACAATCAGCGGACGTCGTTCTTCTCCTATCGGTTCTTCTTCGCCTATTGGGGCGGCCTGCTGCTCAATCTCGTTACGCTGACCTGGCTATTCCGGCCGACAGCGACCTACCCGATTGGCCAGCTCAACCCGGCGGGCTATACAACCTACGGGATCATGGCGGGGTGCGTGATACTGGTGTCGATTTTGACAGCGTCGATCGGCACGCATCGCTATATCCCCTATCTGAAGTCCCCGCCGCCGAAGCGGCCGGTTTCCCTCCCCCGAGCCTTGGGAGAAATACGCCGGACGCTGTTCAATCCGTCGCTGGTCATGCTCCTCATCTCGGGCATTTCAGGAAGCGTCGCGAGCGGGATTTCGGCCGGGCTTTCGCTGTACGTAAACACCTATTTCTGGGGTCTTTCCGCGGCGAAACTCGCCATGCTCCTGCCCGCGAGCCTCATCGGCTCCGCGACTGGCGCCTTCGTGGCGCCAGTTCTGTCGCGGCGTTTGGGCAAGCGTCGGGCTTCGGTCATTCTGGCCATCGTCGCCGCGACCATCGGCGTCTCGCCGCTTTTGTTGCGCTTGCAGGGCTGGTTCCCGGCCAATGGCAGCGATGCGCTGATCGTTATCCTGTTCGGAACCAACGTCACCGCAATTGCGCTGGGTGTAGCGGCCAGCGTGCTCATTTCCTCGATGCTGATCGATGTGGTCGAGGAAAATGAACTTTCGACCGGGCGGAGAGCCGAAGGGCTTGTGCTGGCCGCAAATGTCTTCATTCAGAAGTGCGTGAGCGGCGTCGGCATCCTCGTGTCGGGTCTATTGGTATCGGTGGTCCATTTTCCGGTCCGGGCCGACCCCGCCACCCTGGATCCGTCCATAATCCGCAACCTGGTGCTGCTGGTCGTTCCAACGCTGATTGCGCTCCAAGCCGTGACGATCTTCTTCATCAGCCGGTATCGGATCACGCAACAGGGCCATGAGGCCAATCTGCAGCTTCTGGCGGCACGCGAAGCCGGAACCGCCCCTGCTGACGCAGCCGTGCCGGCTTCGGATTTGCCTGAGAACGACGCGCCGCCCGAAGGACTGGCGCGACAATCGCCCAGCCCCGTCTAGGGAGGCTGGTCCCGCTTAGGTGCGTGATCCCGCTCGCCATGATCCGGGAGGTTCGCCGATGTCGCCTATTTCTACGGCGAGGGCACACCGGCGAGGGTCCCCTATTGGAAGTCGCCGCCGGCATTGCCCGAAGGTTATAGCGCCGACTGGCTCAATGCCGAGATATTGCTGCAGGCGACCGTCGGGGACGGCGCGCTCGTGCTGCCGAGCGGGATGCGCTACCGGCTGCTCGTACTGCCCGACGATGTGGACCGGCTCACTTTGCCGATGGTCGAGAAGCTGCGCGACCTCGTCGCCGCAGGCGCGACGATCCTTGGCCCGCGTCCCGGCAAGACGGCCCGCGCCGGCTATGCGGCATGCGCTGGAATTGGCGCGCACGCCGTGCATGCCCGCCGCGCAATCGCTCATCATCCAAGTCGGGGAGGCCAACTCTCCAACCGGTACGAACAGACGCCGGGTTGTTACTTGCTTACCCGGCCGAGATGCTTGAAATAGTCGAGCGACGACTTCACGATATCCAGCGCCGGGCGCGCATAGGGCGGCTCCTGTTCGATATAGGCATAACGGACGCCAGCCCGGTCGGCAGCGGCAAGCAGTTTAGGCCAGTCGACCACGCCCTGCCCAATCTCGACAGGATCCCATTTTTTCTGGGAATTCCCCTGCGCTGGCTTCATTTCCTTGAGATGAAGAAGCCGGTAGCGATCGGGTCCACCGGCGGCAAATAGCGCAATCGGATCGCGTCCGGCCGCATATGCCCAGCCGCAATCTAGTTCCATCTTGACCAGCTTGCTGTCGGTGAGGCGAAGCAATTCGTCATACCCGCTCGTGTCGCCCTGCAGCCGGAATTCCTCGTTGTGATTATGATAGGCGAGCGCCAGGCCGCGCTTGGCCGCCTGCTCGCCATATTTATTCAGGAAATCCGCGTTCCATTTCCAGTCGTCGAGCGTGAGACTGTCAAAAAAGCGCTGGAACGTCCCCCCAAGATCGGTCTGGATCGCCTGAAGCGTCGGCTTCTGGTCCGCCCGCATCGGCGGAAGCCCGCACACCGCGTATTTGGCCCCCAGATCGCGACACTGAGCGAACACCGCATCGGGATCGGTGTCGAGGCTGATCATGCCCGGCACCAGTGAACTCGGCGCGATGTGGAACGAAGAACAATTGAGCCCCGCGATATCGAGCGCGCGGCGCATTTGTTCCGGCGTCCGGCCATAGAGGCTGGGCAGCTCCACCTCGCGATAGCCCAGTTCGGCGACCTTGCGCAAAGTGCCGTCAAGATCAGCGATCATCTCTTTGCTGACGCTATAGAGTTCGAGGCCGATCGGAAAGCGCGACCCCGCGCTTTTGGCGGCCAGGCTTCCGCTCATAAGAATGCCGCCGGTCACACCCGCGGCACTTGACATGAACATGCGGCGCGAAAGACCGTCCATTATCGATTTTCTCCTCGTCTCAGGCGTCACGACGGCCGCTTTTTTCTACTTCTTCTTCAGCGTCGCCAGATAGGCAACGACGTCGGTCCGCTTGACCGGGTCGGTGATGCGGTAAGGCATCCGCGTGCCGGGCACCATCTTGGCGGGGTCGGTGAGAAACTGATCGAGCTTCTGCGGCGTCCAGACGAAGTTCGACTGGGCGAGTGCGGTCGAATAATGGACGTTCGGCACCGATCCGGCCTTTCGGCCGACAACGCCCTGAAGCGGCGGGCCGAGCTTGTTGGTTGCCGTGAGGTCGTGGCAGCCCGAACAGATCGCGAAAGCCATCTTGCCCTTCGCGACATCGCCGGCGGCCAATGCCGGGCCCGCTGCCAGCGTCGCGGTCAGGAAAGCCGCGACGCCCGCCAGCGCCATCATCGCGGGTGTCATGGAATTACGCGCCATTGGAATATTCTCTCGCTTTGGGATCAAAAGGAACATCGCCATCGTAATGGCCGGGCACGAGCAGGTAGGTCAGTTCCTGCGTCATGCCGATTTCGGATGTATAGTAGCCAAGGATGATCATCGCGCGGATGCGGGCATATGTTGACCCAAAGGCGGCAACCGCCGGCGCCGTCGGCTGCGCCATGACCTCGTGGTCGAACGCAGCCAGCAGTGCCGCGCGTTCGGGAGGCTTCAGCCTTTCGAACGGCATCTTGCCCCGCCGCGTCAGTTCCTGCCGAACCAGCTCGATCTGCCCCGGAAGCTGGGCGAATTCGGCCGGCGCCAATGCGCGGGCGAGGTACTTCTGCGCGAAGGCCGACGCACCCGCCTTAAGCGCGCCCGGCGTGTCGGTCGCAGGGATCAGCGTGTCGCTCAGAGCCTCAAGAAAGCCCATCGTCTGCTTGGGCAGGCTGGCGGTCGGACCGGTCGCCGCCAGGGCGGCATCGAGACGGACGATCGACAGGCCGGCGACCGCCGCGATGCTTCCCAGAAGCAAGCTCCGGCGATCGACCGGCATCCGCGGTGTGATGCTGTCGCAACCAGCCGGCAATGCTTTCCTCAGATTGTGGTGCATCAGGCGTCTCCCCGACGACGAGGCAGAATTCGGCCTGACGAGACGGTATGCGCCGCCCGCTCTTGCAACCGCATCAGAGCTTTCCTTCCTTCAGCATGTCAACCGCATTGGCGCTGGCCCGCGCCGTCATCGCCATATAGGTGAGCGACGGGTTCTGGCATGCGGACGAACTCATTTGGGCCCCGTCGGTGACGAAAACATTCGGCACGTCGTGCAACTGATTGTAGCGGTTCACGACCGACGTTTTGGGGTCCCGCCCCATGCGCGCGCCACCCATTTCGTGGATCGCACCGCCGGGCGGCTTGGTGGGCCGCCCCACCTTGATGTTAACCTTGCCGCCAAAGGCTTCGATCATGCGGGCGCCTTCGTTTACCGCATCACTGATGAGGGCGCGCTCGTTGTCGCTCCATGATACATCAACGTGCAATTGCGGAACGCCGTCGGGGTCGAGCTTCGTCTGGTCCAGCCGGACGTGATTCTCGTCGCGCGGCAGGCATTCGGCAAAGGCTACCATCATCATCTGCCAGCCGCCCGGGTGCCGCAGATCTTCCTTGAGTGCATTGCCGACGCCGCCCTGGCCGAGACCGCGACGCCAACCGGCGCGATAGGCCCCCGTCTGGTAACCATAGCCGCGGAACAAACCCTCCTTGGGTTCGGTGACGTTGCGGAAGCGCGGGATGTAAGCCATCGTCGGCCTGAAGCCGTAATAATCATGCTCGTGATAGCCGGGAATATCGGCCATCACGAACCCCATCGCATGGTCCATGATACCGCGGCCAAGCATGCCGCTCGAATTGCCCAGCCCGGTCGGGAATTGCTCATTGGCCGAAAGGAGCAGTGTCTGCACGCTGTTCAGCGTCGCCGCGCAGAGAAAGACGAGCTTGGCTTCATATGTCGCGCCGCTCCGCGTCTGGGAATTGATGACCCGGACGCCGGTCGCCCGCTTGGTCTTGGGGTCGTAATTGATCCCGACGACCCGGCTGTCGGGCAATATGGTGAGGTTGCCCGTCTTCTGGGCCGCCGGCAGCGTCGAGCTCAACGTGCTGAAATACGCGCCGTAGGAACATCCGCGCGAACAGATGTTGCGGTACTGGCAGCGGGACCGGTCTTCCTTGTCCTCGGTCATGTTCGCCGTGCGGCCAATGATCACCTTGCGGCCGCCGAACTCGGACTCGACCTTCTTCTTGAATTCCTTTTCAACATAATTGAGCTGCATGGGCGGCTGGAACTTGCCGTCGGGAAGCTGCGGCAATCCCTCCAGCGACCCCGATATGCCGGCGAATTCCTCGACATGGTCATACCAGGGCGCGATGTCGGCATATCGAATTGGCCAGTCAACGCCGTGGCCATCACGACCGTTCGCGGCGAAATCCATTTCGCTCCAACGATAGGACTGGCGCCCCCAGATCAGCGACTTGCCGCCGAGCTGGTAGCCGCGCACCCAGAGAAACGGGTGTTCGGCCGGCGTTTGGAAGGGATTTTCCGAGTCCTTGGCGAAGAAATCGTGGTTCCATTCGTCAGCGAAGCCCGCGCTGATCCGCTCGGGATATTCACGCTTCATGACGACCGGATCGCCCATGCCCCTGTAGGGCAGCTCCCACGCGCCAAGGGCTTCTGTTGTATAATCGGTCTGATGTTCGACCATTCGGCCGCGCTCGATCATCAGGACCTTGAGGCCTTTTTCGGTGAGCTCCTTGGCGGCCCAGCCGCCGGTGATGCCCGAACCTACGACGATCGCGTCGAAACTGCCGGCTACTGACATGACAAACCTTTCACGAGTCCAAACGCAAATGCGGTCGGCGATGGGCCGCAGAACCGTTTCCCGAACGGCACCCGCATCTGATCACCATTAAAATCTCGGCTGCTTTCAGAGAGCCGCGGACGGGAGGTTGCGAATTGGGCCGCCTCCGTCTTGGCCGGACGGCACACGGCGCGCGTACATCGCCCCGTGATCGGAAATCGCGCCATACCCTCTCTCAAAGTGCATGTTTTATTCTACCTGATACGCGGTAACAGCCAGGAGGACCGAGCATACATATAATCCAAATGTTGGAAAGCATCTTATTGGCGATCCGCTTCCGGCTCAATCGCTGCATGCCTCCTGAAACATATGGCCCGCTTCAGTGAGCGCTGGAATCCACCGTCAGGTCGCGCGGCGCCACTATAACGGCGTCTTCATCGGCGTAAATCCAGTCTCCAGGCCGCACCGAAATTCCGCCGAATTCAAGGGGAGCATCGATTTCCGCCGGCGGGGCATCGCCCCACGCCCGGCGCGCGGTCGTGCCGAGCGCCCTGACGCCCATGTCGATTTGCGCAAGCTGGCGCGCATCGCGAATCGTTCCGTAAAGCACGACTCCGGCCCAACCGCGAAGGCGGCCCAGCGTTGCGAGCTTGTCGCCCAGAACGCCGATGGACAGATCCCCGCCGGCGTCGACGACCAGAACCCGGCCTTCGCCGGGGCGGTCAAGCATCGCATACAAAGGCCAATGATGCGCCGGCGTCCGCAGTGTAGCACATCGCCCCATGAAGATCGGTGGTCTGCCGTAGCTCTTGAACGGAAGGGCGCAGACCTGCACCTCTTCGGGCGCCTGATCATAGAGGTCGGCGGTGCAAAAGTCGGTGCCCATAGTCTCCTCTCTGCTGCATCGGCAGCATTTCCGATCTTAGCCTTTTGGCAAAGGGTAGCAAATTGTCCATTGAACATGCTTGCATTCCATTGTTCGTTTAGACAAAGGGTATGGTCCGCGCAATGGATGCCTAACAACAGAACGGCGGGTGACACAGTGAGGATTACACAATTTTTCGCTTCGTCCCGGACGCATCGCTTCCTGGGCTTGTTCGCATCAGCCGTGCTGGCCATCAATTCTGGCGCATTCGCCGCCGTACCCGGCGAAACCGTCAAGGTCGATACCGGCGCGATCCAGGGCAAGGCCGATGCCGACACGATCGTCTATCATGCCATTCCTTACGCCGCGCCACCTGTCGGCCCGTTGCGCTGGAAGCCGCCGCAGCCGCCCAAGGCGTGGTCCGGCGTCCGCGACGCGACCAAGACCCTCACGCCCTGCGCCCAGACCGGCGGTGAAGTAGAGGGCGGCTCCACCAACGAGGACTGCCTGTACCTCGACGTCACGGTCCCTCGCGCCAAAAATGCGGCTGGTCCCAAGCCGGTCATGGTGTGGCTGCATGGCGGCGGGTTGAGCACGGGCACGATCAATACCTATGACATGCGCCGGATGGCCGTCCAGGGTGACGTTATCCTGGTGGCGATCGAGTCGCGCCTCAACATCTTTGGCTATTTCGCCTATCCCGGCATCAAGGGCTCCGGCGGCTTCGGTTTCCTGGATGAACAGGCCGGGCTCAAATGGGTGAAGCGCAATATCGCCAAATTCGGCGGTGATCCAAACAATGTGACCCTGTTCGGGGAATCGGGTGGCGCGGTGCGAACCTGTGCGCACATCACCGCGCCGGGCTCGGCGGGGCTCTTCAACAAGGTCATCCTGCAGAGCGGAAACTGCGCGATAAGCTGGCCGCGCGGCGGAGTGGAACTGCCTTACGCATCCTTCTTCCAGCCTGTCGCGGAGATGCAGGCCAGGGGCGCCGATCTCGCCGAGAAACTGGGCTGCAAAGGCCCGAGGGGATCGGCAGAGGTTCTTGCCTGTCTGCGTGAGCTTCCGGCCGAAAAATTGCTGCCGGAGAACGATGTCTTCATGGCGGCATCTTACGGCAATTCCGTCCTTCCGGAGGAGCCTGCCAAGGCGCTGCGGACAGGCCATTACAATGTCACGCCGGTGCTGTCGGGATGGACCCGTGACGAGAACCGCATCCTTGTCTCGCTCATGCAGCTTACCGGCAATCCGATGACCAATGAGCGGTTTGCGGCCGAGTTGCCGAAGGCGTTCGGTGATCACACCAAGGAAGTGGAAGCCCGATACCCGTTGTCGCGCTATGAATCGGCCGCCACCGCATGGGCCGCGATCATGACCGACAGGATGTTTGTCTGCACGCAATTGCCCGTGACGAAACGTCTTGCGAAAAAGGCTCCAGTCTTCGCCTATGAATTCGCCGACCCGCATGGAATTGGCCTGGTGCCATTCCCGGCGAACATCCCGTCGGGCGCTTCCCATTCGAGCGAGCTGCCCCTGCTGTTCGATCTCACCAACAACAACCCGATCGATTGGGACACCAAGAAGCCGATCCGGCTGAGCGCGGCGCAGACCGAGCTGGCGGCAAAGATGATCGGCTACTGGACGCGTTTTGCGCGCACCGGTCAGCCCGGCGACGGAAGCACGCAGCCCTGGTCGAAAATCGATCCGAACGCGACCGCACCCTATGTCATGGCCCTGGCGCCGGGGCCGAACGGAATCGCGCCGGTCGATTCCTATGCAAAGCATCAATGCGCGTTCTGGGAGCCCGTCATCGGCTGATCGAAAGCCCCCTCGGCCGTAAGGTCGAGGGGCTGTTTTTCGTCGCGCGAGTTGGTTGAAGATACCGGACGGGCCGAACGACGGTAACACGTCGCGGCAATCCAGTTCCGGGCCGTGCCGGATTCGGCAAGATGAAATTCGACAAGCAGAGGACATGTTATGGACATTTCGGGACGCGTTGCGATCGTCACCGGCGCCGCCTCCGGGCTGGGCGCGGTGACGGCTGAGCGCCTCGCGGAACGCGGCGTCAATATCGTCATCAGCGACGTCAAGAATTCGGCCGAATGTGAAGCCGCGGCGGCAGCCTGCGCGGCGAAGGGTGTCGAGACGCTGATTGTCCAGGCGAACATCGCGGAGGACGCGGACTGCCGCCGCGTCGCCAGGGAGGCGCTCGATCGGTTCGGCCGCATCGATATCCTGGTCAACAATGCAGCCACGACGCGCATCGCGGCACAGGGCGATCTCGAAGCACTGAACGCCGCGGATTTCCAGGCGATCTATTCGGTGAACCTGATCGGTCCCTACCAGATGATCCGAGCCTGCGCGCCTGCCATGAAGGCGCAAGGCCTGGGCGCAGTCGTCAATGTTTCATCGGTCGCGGCCGTCACCGGGGCCAGCTCATCGATTGCTTATGCGGCTTCCAAAGGGGCGCTCAATACGCTCACCATGTCACTCGCTCGTGCATTGGCCCCGGAAATCCGCGTCAACGCGGTTTGCCCCGGCTTCATGGCGACGCCCTGGGTCACGGATCGCATCGGCGAAAAGGGACTCGATACATTGAGCCAGCATTTCGCCGAAGTGACCCCGCTCCGCGAGGTCGGCACGGCCGACCTGGTGGCTGATTCCGTTGTCTTCCTGTGCGCTGAGGGCGCTCGTCACATCACCGGCGAAACGCTGCTCGCCGATGCCGGCATTCATCTCACCATCGCTGAATTCGCGCCGAAGAGATGAACGCCGGACCGGTGTATCGTCAGTAAACCTCGAAGAGGCCAGCGGCGCCCTGGCCTCCGCCGACGCACATGGTGATCACCACATAGCGAACGCCGCGTCGCTTGCCTTCGATGAGCGCGTGGCCGACAAGCCGGGCGCCGGACATGCCATAGGGATGGCCGACCGAGATCGCGCCGCCATTCACATTCAGCAGGTCATTGGAAATGCCGAGCTTGTCCCGGCAGGGGATTACCTGCGCGGCGAACGCCTCGTTGAGTTCCCACAGGCCAATGTCGTCCACCTTCAGGCCATTTGCCGCCAGCAGCTTGGGAACCGCCGCGATAGGCCCGATGCCCATCTCGTCGGGATTGACGCCGGCAACCGCGATGCCGCGATAGGCGCCCAGCGGCTGGAGGCCACGACGGGCGGCTTCCGCCGCTTCCATCAGCACCGAAGCCGAGGCGCCGTCCGAAAGCTGGCTCGCATTGCCCGCAGTCACAAAGGCGTCAGGGCCGCGCACGGGTTTCAGGCTGGCAAGCCCTTCCCGCGTGGTTTCGGCACGGGGGCCTTCATCCTGCGTCAGCGTCACTGCCTTTTCGCTCACCTCGCCCGTTTCCTTGTCGGTGATCTTCACGATCGACGGCAGGGGAACGATCTCCGCCTGGAAACGGCCGGCGGCCTGCGCAGCAGCAGTGCGCATCTGTGATTGATAAGCGTATTCGTCCTGCGCCTCGCGGCTGATGCCATAGCGCTTCGCGACGATCTCCGCCGTTTCGATCATCGGCATATAAGCCGCCGGCACCATGGCGCGAAGCGAGGGATCCGCCTCGGAGCGCAATTTGTCGGTCTGGACCATGGAAATCGATTCGACGCCGCCACCGACCGCGATCTGCATGCCATCGACGATGATCTGCTTGGCGGCGATCGAGATCGCCATCAGGCCCGACGCGCATTGCCGGTCGATCGACTGACCCGCAACCGATACCGGAAGCCCGGCGCGAAGAGCGGCCAGGCGGCCGATGTTCGGCGTCTGTACACCCTGCTGCATGGCCGCGCCGATCACGACGTCGTCCACTTCGGCGCCATCGATGCCCGCCCGCTTCACGGCTTCGGCAATCGCGTGGCCCGCAAGCGTCGGCGATGGAGTGTTGTTGAACGCGCCGCGATAGGCTTTGCCGATCGGCGTCCGCGCGGTTGAAACGATCACGGCTTCACGCATTGGTATTGAACTCCCGTGTTGATTAGTGCGCCCGTCCCGCGGCCGCAGGCGTACTTCGCATGCGACCGCGGGCTGAATTACGAAATCAGGCTGTCTGCAGGCCCGGAACGGATGACGTCCCGGAGTTCAAGCTTCAGCCATCCCAACCCTTGCCGGCAGCCGCCTGCCGCTCAAGCAACGGCGCCGGCGTCCAGCGGTCATCACCCATTGTCGCGCGATAGCCCTGGATGGTGGCAAGCACCTTGTCGAGGCCTTGCTGCGCCGCCCAGAACATTGGCCCGCCCCGATATTTCGGGAAACCATAACCATAGACATAGGTGATATCAATGTCGCTGGCCTGCTGCGCGATGCCCTCTTCGAGGATATAGGCGCCCTCGTTCACCATCGCGGCAAGGATGCGCTGGACGATTTCCTCATTGGCGATTTTCCTGCGCGTAATGCCCTTTTCGGCGGACACTTTCTCGATCAGCGCTTCGATCTCGGGGTCGGGCTGTGCGTTGCGGCCGTCATATTTATAATATCCGGCGCCCGTCTTCTGGCCGAAGCGGCCAAGCTCGCAAAGACGATCCGCGACAGACGTTCCGAAGTCCTTGATCGCACCGGCGTTCGCCTGCGCGCGGCGGATGCGCCAGCCAATGTCGAGACCCGCCATGTCGCGCATCAGATACACGCCCATGGGCAAGCCGAACTCCTGGAGGACTTCGTCAACCTGCCAGGGGGTCGCGCCCTCTTCGATCAGCAGGTCCGCTTCCTTGACATATGTCTTCAGGATGCGGTTGCCGATGAAGCCGTCGCAATTGCCCGCGAGCACGGCGATCTTGCCGATCTGCTTGGCAAGCGCCATGGCGGTAACGATCGTCTGGTCGGACGTTTTCGCGCCGCGCACATTTTCCAGCAGCTTCATGACATTTGCGGGCGAGAAGAAATGCATCCCGATCACGTCCTGGGGACGGCTGGTCGCAGCGGCAATCTGATCGATGTCCAGCGTCGACGTATTTGTTCCAAGAACCGCGCCGGGCTTCATCACCGCATCGAGCTTGGTGAAGACAGACCGCTTCAATTCCATTTCCTCGAACACGGCTTCGATGACCAGATCGGCGTCGCCAATCTCTTCATAGCGCAGCACCGGCGTGATCAGCGAAAGCGCCGCATCCACCTTCTCCTGGCTGATCGACCCGCGAGAAACCGAAGTCGCATAGTTCGCCCGCACCTTGGCGAGCCCGGCATCCAGGGCTTCCTGGCTCACCTCGAGCAGCTTGACCGGAATGCCGGCATTGACGAGCGACATGGTGATGCCGCCCCCCATGGTGCCCGCGCCGACAACCGCCGCGGTACGGACCGGCTTTGGCTTAACCGAAGGATCGATGCCCTTGATCTTGGCGGCCGCCCGCTCGGCGAAGAAAAGATGGACCTGTGCCACCCTCGCCGGTGCGTGGAAGCAATCCTTGAACGCCTCCCATTCGAAGGCCAGTCCCTCCTTCGGGGGAAGCGTGCATGCCGCCTCGATGCAGTCGACGATCCGGAAGGGCGCCACCATGCCCGTCCATTTCTTGGCGTTCTTCTTCCGCACCTCATCGAACATCGACCGATCGATGCCCTGGATCCGGTCTGTGCGGTCGAACGAGCGCGGATGGGGACCGCCCTCGGCGACTTTCTTGCGGGCAAAGGCGATCGCGGCGGTAAGCACGTCACCGTCGGTGATCTCGTCGACCAGCCCCAGTTCCTTCGCCCTGGCGGCCGAGACGTGCTTGCCGCTCAAGAGCATGTCGAGTGCGTTGGCCGGTCCCATCAGGCGCGTGCCGCGCTGTGTTCCGCCCGCGCCGGGAAGCAGCCCCAAATTGACTTCGGGCAGCCCGAGCTTGGTCCTCGACGCCGCGACCCGGTATGAAGCGGCAATCGCCAGCTCCACGCCACCGCCCAGCGCGTGGCCGTCCAGTGCTGCGATGATCGGCTTGGCGCTGTTTTCCATGACTTCCTGGACGACGGACAGCTTCACGCCCGTCACCTGCGTTCCGAATTCGCGGAGGTTTGCGCCCGCCACAAAACGGTCGTTGGCGCCGACCATGACCATCGCCTTGACCGCGGGATCGGCAAGCGCCTGGTTCACGCGAAGCGCCAGACCGTCGCGCATCGCCCCGCTCAAGGCGTTGACCGGCGGAACATCAAGCGTCAGTACCGCGACATCGTCCCGTACTTCATAGCGGACGGCGGTTTCAGGTGTGTCGTTCACAATTGCTCTCCCCGTGGAGTTGCCGACGGCAACAGACGCATCGCGCCCGTGCCGTTCCGGCCTGCAGATTCCGGCGCCTTATCGGCCACGAACCGGAATCTCGTTGAAAGGTACGTTCTTGTCGACCCGTATATCGGCCGGCAAGCCAAGCACGCGTTCGGCGATGACGTTCCGCAAAATCTCATCGGTGCCGCCTTCGATCCGCGTGCCGGGCGAGCGCATCAGCATTGCCTGGAAACGGCCCGCCGATGCCGCAATCGCGGGATCGACGAGTATGCCCGCCTGTCCTTGCAGATCAAGCGCGTACATGGCGATTTCCTGCATGGTCGTACCGGCCACCAGCTTGCAGATCGAGTTTTCAGGCCCGGGGCGTTCGCCCTTGGACAAAGCCGACATCGCCCGGAACGCCGTATATTCGAGACCCTTGGCGCGCACCGCGAAACTTGCCAGCTTGGCGCGCACCGCCGGATTGTCGATGGCGCGCCCGTCCGCGGTTTCGAGCTCGCGACAGAATTCGAGCAGCTCGGGAAAGCCCGTCGGGATGCGCGTTGCAAGCGATGCCCGCTCGTGCATCAGCGTCGTCAGCGCGACCGTCCAGCCCTCGCCGACCGCACCCAGCCGCTGCGCATCCGGAATGCGCGCGTTGGTGAAATAGACTTCGTTGAAGTGCGATTGGCCGCTGGCCTGCTTGATCGGGCGAATCTCGACCCCGGGCGCCTTCATGTCCACGAAGAACATGGTCAGCCCCTTGTGCTTCGGCACGGTGGGATCGGTGCGGGCCAGCAGGATGCCGTAATCGCAATAATGAGCGCCCGACGTCCAGATCTTCTGCCCGTTCACGATCCAGTCGCCGCCGTCCCGCTCGGCCCTGGTCCGGATGCCGGCAAGGTCAGACCCCGCGGCGGGTTCCGAAAAGAGCTGGCACCAGACTTCATCGCCGGACGCGAGCGGCGGCAGGAAGCGCTGCTTCTGTTCCTCGGCGGCGAAGGCCATGAGCGTTGGTCCACATATGCCGTGGCCGATCATGAACAGCCCCGACAGGATGGCGTAGATGCCTTCTTCCTGGGTCCAGATCACCCGCTCGATCGGGGTGGCGCCGCGTCCGCCATATTCCTTCGGCCAATGAATGCAGGCCCAACCGGCCTCGAACTTCTTCTTCTGCCAGTCCTTGGACGCCTGCTGCGGATCGGCGCTTTCAAGCGTCACGCGTCCGAAGCTGGATTTCTTGAGCTCCGGCAGCAACTGCTTGGGCGCATTCGCATCGAGCCAGGCCCTGACTTCCCGGCGAAAGCTTGCCTCTTCGGGCGTATCGTCAAAATTCATGGTTCCGGCCTTCGTCTATGCCGCAGCGTCGAGGCTGAGACGCTCGATCAACAGGTTTTCCCAGCGGGAAAGACCGCCCAGCGAAAGGGCGAGCAGGTTGGAACGCCGATAGTGGAGATGACAATCGAACTCCCAGGTGAAGCCCATTCCGCCATGCACCTGAATATCGTTCTTCGCGCAATGCTGATAAGCTTGTGTCGCGCTCACCCGGGCGGTCGCTGCCGCCGTCGCCAGATCGTCCGCCGAGGTGGAAAGCGCCCAGGCGCCGTAATAGCAGTTGGACCGCGCAAGAGCCCCCGACACATACATGTCCGCCAGCATGTGCTTCACCGCCTGGAATGACGCGATCGGGCGGCCGAACGCCATGCGCTCAAGCGCGTAATCCCGCGCCAGCTCAAGCGCCCGGTCGGCCCCGCCGAGCTGCTCGAACGCAGTCACGATGGCCGCCCTGTCGAGCACCTGGGTCAGGATCGCCCAGCCCTCGCCGGCGGCGCCGATCGGCTCTGCCGCAACGTTGTCGAACCGCAGGCGCGCATGGCTGCGGGTCGGATCGATCGTCTGCAGGGGTTCGCGCGCAACGCCCGCCTGGGTCAGATCCACCAGGAACAGCGAAATGGCGCGCTCGTCGCCGCCTTCGGCCGTCCGCGCCACGACGATCGCGAAATCGGCGACGTCACCGTCGGGAACAGGAATCTTGGTTCCGCTGAGCCGCCCGTTGGCGGCCGCGACGCGAATTCCCCTGGGGCTGAACGTCCAGCCCTGCTCCGCAAGCGCCAGCGTTCCGATCGCATCGCCGCTCGCAATTCTGGGGAGCCACTGCTGCTTTTGCTCTTCGGTGCCCGCAACGAGCAGAAACTCCGCCGCAAGGCCGATCGTCGAGGAGAAGGGCACCGGGGCCAGTGCGCGGCCCAGTTCTTCCGCGATCACGCACAGCTCGAGATAGCCCGCCCCCAGGCCACCATAGGCCTCCGGAATGGCGGCGCCCAAAAAGCCCATTTCAGCTAGTCTGGACCACAGCGCGCGATCATAGGGCTCGGGACCATCGAGGATTACACGGACGGCTTTCGAGGAGCATTCCTTGGCGAGCAACCGCCGGGCCTCCTCTTTCAACTGCTTCTGTTCGTCCGAAAAATCGAAGTTCATGAGCGGCGCCGCCCCTCCCGCGAAACAAATCGGGGGAACGATAGCGGCGGCCCCGTTTCTAGAAAAGAAAAAAATTCTCCATTTACAAAACGCCGACGGCGGACCGGACGGGCGCAAGCCGCATTCTCTTCACAAAACGCGCCATTTACCTTAGGGAATTCGGATTGGCGCAACCAGGTTCTGAATCAGGCGTTGCGCGTACTGTCTTTCCAAATATATAGGGGCAAGGGCTGCGCGGCGGCTTCTCTTACAAGGCGGGAGTAGGCGGAATGGGTCAGGACGGAAGCTACGAATACATCATCGTGGATAAACCGGCGGAGGCCGTTACGCGCATAACGCTGAACCGGCCGGCAAAGCGCAACGCGCTCAGCAACCTCTTGCGGACCGAGTTGTTCGCGGCGCTGGAAAAGGCCGACACGGACGACTCCACCCGGGTGATTATCATCAGGGGCGCGGGAAGCTGTTTCAGCGCGGGCTATGATCTCACCCAGAACACGGCGGAGCACCAGCCCTATCACACCGCGGGAGGCTATGGGAACTGGCCCCGGCACGTCACCGACGGCTGCTGCCGCATCTGGGATCTGGCCAAGCCGGTGATTGCGCAGGTTCATGGCTATTGCCTGGCTGGCGGTACGGAACTCGCGTCATCCTGCGACCTCGTCTATGTCGCCGAAGATGCGCAGATTGGCTATCCGGCCGTGCGCTCGATCAGCCCGCCCGACAACCAGTTCTATCCGTGGGTGATCGGCATGCGCCGCTCGATGGAAATGATGCTGACGGGCGACTCGATCAACGGCATCGAAGCCGTGCAATACGGATTCGCCAATCGCGCCTTTGCGCTGGACCGGCTGGAGGAGGGCGTGCTCGAGGTTGCCGCTCGTGTGGCGCTAATTCCGCCCGACATCCAGCAGATCAACAAGCGCGCCGTGCATCGCCAGATGGAGATCATGGGTATCCGCGCGGGCATCCGGGCCGGAACGGAACTGCAGTACCTCTCCATGCTGACCGACAGCGCGCGCGCCTTCAAGGCGGCCACGAAGGAAAGCCTGACCAAGGCGCTTTCGGACCGCGACGGCAAGTTCGGCGACTATCGGACGACGCCCAAGGACTGACGCATATTTTTCGGAAAAACAGGGAAGGAAGAACATGAGGTTTGATGGGCGGGTAGCGATCGTGACTGGTGCAGGCGGCGGTCTTGGGCGATGCCATGCGCTCGCCCTGGCCGCGCGAGGCGCCAAGGTGGTGGTGAATGATCTGGGCGGCACTGTCGCCGGCGACACCGGAAACTCGATCACCCGTGCGCAAACCCTGGTGGACGAGATCGTCGCCAACGGCGGTGAAGCGATCGCGAACGGCGCGTCGGTCACCGATGTCGACGCCGTGCAGTCCATGGTCGACCAGGCGATGGCCAAATGGGGCCGGATCGACATTCTGGTCAACAACGCCGGCGTGCTGCGCGACAAGACCTTCGCCAAGATGACGCTTGAGGATTTCCGCTTTGTCCTGGACGTGCACCTGATGGGTGCGGTGATCTGCACCAAGGCCGTATGGCAGATCATGCGCGACCAGGAATATGGCCGCATCGTCATGACCAGTTCCGCATCGGGCCTCTATGGCAATTTCGGCCAGGCGAATTACGGCGCGGCCAAGATGGCGCTCGTCGGGCTGATGCAGACGCTTGGTCTGGAAGGCGACAAATACGGCATCCGGGTCAACGCGCTGGCGCCTCTCGCGACGACGCGCATGACCGAAGACCTCATCTACGGAGAGGTTGCGGACTATCTGGGGCCGGAACTGGTCACTCCCGGCCTGTTGTCCCTGGTATCGGAAAACGCGCCCCAACGGGCTATCTTGTCCGCCGGAGCGGGCGCTTTCGAACGCGCCTATGTCACGCTGACCAAGGGCATCTATGTTGGTGGCGGTGAAGATGCCGCCGACCGGATCGAGGCCCAATTCGATGTCGTGTCGGACCGCGATGGAGACATGGTGCCCGACAACGCCTCAGTTCAGTCGCACGTTGAAATGAGGAAGGTGCCCAATTACAAGGGTGTTATCCCATAGGCCCAGATGCCGTCTGCTTCCCGCGCATCCGTGCACGATTATCGCAAGTCGAAATCGGGCGGGGCTTGGAAGCAGGCACACCGTAATGAAGGCCAGATACGCTCCGCGCTCATAAGGAAGCTAGATGATGCACGACCTTGTCATCCGTAATGCGAAGATCGTCGATGGGACAGGCAGCCCGTCGTTTGTCGGGGACGTCGCTGTCGACGGCGACCGCATCACCGAAGTGGGCAAGGTCGACGGCCGGGGACGCCGGGAAATCGCGGCCGACGGACGGTTGTTGACGCCGGGCTGGGTGGACATCCATTCGCATTACGACGGTCAGGTCACATGGGACCCCTATCTGTCTCCGTCATCCTGGCACGGCTGCACGACCGTGGTGATGGGCAACTGCGGCGTGGGGTTTGCGCCGGTCAAGCAGCAGGACCGCACCATGCTGATCCGGTTGATGGAGGGCGTCGAGGATATTCCTGAAATCGCTCTTTCCACGGGTCTCAAATGGAACTGGGAGAGCTTTCCCGATTTCCTGGATGCGGTGGAGGCGATGCCGCGCGCCATCGACATCGGCATCCAGATCGCCCATGCGCCGTTGCGCGTCTATGTCATGGGCGATCGGGGCGTCCGCAACGAGCCTTCGACTGCGGACGATATCGCCGGAATGCGTCGCCTTGTGCACGAAGCGCTCGATGCGGGCGCGCTCGGCTTTTCCACGTCCCGCTTCCTTGGTCACCGCACGACGGATGGCGACCTGATGCCGGGCACCTTTGCGAACGCGGACGAGATAGCGGGCGTATTGGAAGCCTTCGTTGAAAAAGGCTCGGGCTTCTTCCAGTTCGTCGCCGGCCACGGGATTCCACAGGAAGACTTTTTCGAAGTTGCCTTCGGTTATTCGAAATCGAACAAGATCGCGATGGGCATGAACCTCCAGCAGGTCAACGAGGCGCCGGAGGGTTACCGCAAGGTGCTGGAAAAGCTCGAAGCGGTCAATCGCGAGGGCGGCGACGTTTACGCGCTGGTGCACGGACGGACGACCGGCGTCCTCATGTGCCTGGAAAGCACGATCATGCCATTCCAGGACAGGGCGGCGTATCGCGCCATTGCGGACCTGCCGCTGGCCGAGCGCGTGACCCGCATGCGCAATCCCGAAGTCCGGGCCGCGATCCTGGGCGAGCCGACAAAGGCGACGGATTTCCTGGCGACGGTCGTTGCCGATCTCCCCAATTGCTATGACCTTGGCGATCCGCCGGATTATGAGCCGAGTGACGAAAAGAGCTTTGGCGCGATCGCTGCGCGTACCGGGCAAACCGTCGAAGACGTGGCCTATGACGTGCTGCTGAAGAACGACGGCAAGGGCGTCATCTATTATCCGACGATGAACTATTCGCATCGCAACCTCGACGCCACGCTGGAAATGATGGAGCATCCGTACTGCCGGCTGGGTCTGGCGGACGGCGGCGCGCATTGCGGCGTCATTTGCGACGTCTCGTTGCCCACCTTCCTGCTCACCCACTGGGTGCGCGACCGCACGCGTGGCCGGCGGCTTTCGATCGAGCGCGCGGTGCAGATCCAGACGAGCGACACCGCCTCGGCTTACGGCCTGACTGATCGCGGCGTCATCAAGCCCGGTTACAAGGCCGATTTGAACCTGATCGATTTCGACAACCTGCGTCTTCATGCGCCCGAAATCGCCTATGATCTGCCCGGAGGCGGGCGGCGGTTCATTCAGAAGGCATCAGGCTATGACGCAACCATCTGTTCGGGCGTCATTGTCTTCGAGCATGGCGAGCCAACCGGCGACATGCCGGGCCGTCTCATTCGCGGCCGCGCTTCGGCGACCGGCGCCGCGCACTAGCGTTTCCGGATCAAAGCAGAAATCTCTATGTTGATTCTCGAAGATCCGACGCTGTTTTGCGAACACGCCTTCATTGGCGGCGAATGGCGATCCGCCGAATCGGGCCAGACGCTCGCGGTTGACGATCCGGCGACCGGCGAGGTCATTGGCAGCGTGCCCGACTGCGGGGAGCGGGATACCAGAACGGCCATCGATGCGGCGGCCGCCGCCTTCGGCCCCTGGCGGACAAAAACCGCCGGCGAACGCGCGGTGATCCTAGAGCGCTGGCACATGCTGGTGCTGGAAAATGTCGCTGACCTTGGCCGGATCATGACCGCCGAACAGGGCAAGCCGATTGTCGAGGCGGAAGGCGAGATCCGCTACGCCGCCTCCTTCATCAAATGGTTCGCGGAAGAAGGGCGGCGCACCGGCGGCTATAACTTAGCATCCCCCGAAGCCGACCGGCGCGTCCTGGTGATGAAGGAGCCGGTCGGTGTTTCCGCCGCGATCACGCCGTGGAATTTCCCCGCCGCGATGATCACGCGCAAATGCGCGCCCGCGCTGGCGGCGGGATGCCCGGTGGTGGTGAAGCCTTCGGATCTTACCCCCTACACCGCACTTGCGCTCGCGAAGCTTGCCGAGCGGGCGGGCATGCCCGCCGGCGTGCTCAACATCGTCACCGGCCGCCCCGAAGCGATCGGACGGGAACTGTGCTCCAACGCCACGGTCCGCAAGCTGTCGTTTACCGGCTCCACCCGCGTCGGCGCGACGCTGATGCGGCAATGCGCGGACACGATCAAAAGGCTGAGCCTGGAACTTGGCGGCAACGCCCCGCTGATCGTCTTCGACGACGCCGACCTTGACGTCGCCGTAGCCGGCGCCTTGGCGAGCAAGTTCCGCAATGCGGGCCAGACCTGCGTCTGTGCCAATCGCATCCTGGTCCACGACGCCGTTCATGACGCGTTCGCGGAACGGCTGGGCAAGGCCGTTGCGGCAATGAAGGTCGGCAGCGGCCGGACGCCCGGCACGACCATCGGCCCCTTGATCAATGCAGCCGCCGTTGAAAAGGCGCACGCCCATATCGATGACGCGATTGCCCATGGCGCGAAATTATATGCGACCGCGCAAAGCGGCATGGATGGAACGCGCTTCGTCGCTCCTGTCGTGCTGACCGAAGCCAGGGCGGACATGCGCGTCGCGCGCGAGGAAACCTTCGGCCCGGTGGCCCCCTTGTTCCGTTTCCGTGACGAGCAGGAAGCCATCGAACTTGCCAATGACACGCCTTACGGGCTTGCCAGCTATTTCTATACGGAAAATCTCCATCGCGCCTTTCGCGTCGCGGAACGGCTGGAAGCTGGCATCGTCGCGCTCAACACCGGCACGGCCGCCATGGAGATGGCGCCCTTCGGCGGCGTCAAGCAATCCGGCCTCGGTCGCGAAGGCGGCCGCGAGGGCCTGGACGAATATCTTGAATCAAAGGCTTTCCACATCGGCGGCCTCAAACTTTAAGGTCGAACCCCGATCATGACGCAAACCAAGCGGACCTACACGGTATCCATCATTCCCGGCGACGGCATCGGCAAGGAAGTCATGCCGGAAGGCGTCCGCGTGCTGGAGCGGGCCGCCGCCCTCTATGGCTTCACGGTCGAGCAGCAGTGGCACGACTTCGCGAACTGCGATTACTACGCGCGCCATGGCCGGATGATGCCGGAAGACTGGAAGGAACGGATCGGCAATCCCGACGCCATCTTCTTTGGCGCCGTGGGCTGGCCCGATACCGTCCCCGACCACATCTCGCTTTGGGAATCGCTGCTGCAGTTCCGGCGCGAATATGATCAGTACGTCAACCTGCGTCCGGCGCGGCTGCTGCCCGGCGTTCCTTCCCCGCTTGCCGGCCGCGAGCCCGGCAGCATCGATTTCTGGATCGTCCGGGAGAATACCGAAGGCGAATATTCCTCGATAGGCGGCCGGATGTTTCCGGGCACCGATCGGGAAATGGCCATGCAGGAAACCGTGATGACGCGCTTTGGCGTCGACCGGGTGCTGCGTTACGCATTCGAGCTGGCGAACAGCCGCGGCGCCAGGCATCTCACATCGGCCACCAAGTCCAACGGCATCGCCATCACCATGCCCTTCTGGGATGAGCGGGTGGAAGCCATGGCGAAAAACTATCCCGACGTCCGCTGCGACAAATATCATATCGATATCCTGGCCGCGCAGTTCGTGATGAACCCGGACCGGTTCGACGTCGTGGTCGCTTCAAATCTGTTCGGCGACATTCTTTCCGATCTGGGTCCGGCCTGCACCGGCACCATCGGCGTCGCGCCATCGGGCAATATCAACCCCGACGGCAAGCATCCCTCGCTGTTCGAGCCGGTGCACGGGTCGGCGCCGGATATTGCGGGAAAGGGCATCGCCAATCCGGTCGGCCAGGTCTGGTCGGCGGCGATGATGCTGGATCACCTCGGCGAAACCGCCGCTGCGGCAGCGATCATGCGCGCGATCGAAACCGTACTCGCCGAGCCGGGCCTGCGAACCGCCGACCTCAAGGGCCGGGCGGATACGGCGACCTGCGGGAAGGCGATCGCCGAAGCTCTGGCGTAACATCGGATAGCATACCGAAATCGGTCCGGGGGATGGCAGCCAACGCCACGTCCCCCTGGTCGGTCCGTCCGCCAGTCGCCGTGACGACCGGCGGGCAAGCGGCGATTCAGCGCGCCTCCTTTGACTTCGGTTTCACCGCGACGAAGTTCCTGGCGTCGGTCGGGTCGCCCGATCCCTTGTACTTCGCTTCGAGCGGATAGGGGTAGATCGGCCGCGTGAACGCGACCTTCCCCGGCTGCTTCGGATCGGCATGGGCGCCCAGCATCTTGTCGGGCGCCTCTCCGCGTTCGACCCATGCCTCCAGATAGCTGAGGTAATCGATGCTCGACGCACCTGCTCCGGCCCAGCAATGGTCCATCCCCGGCACCAGGAACAACCGGAAGAATGCCTGGGTGGCTGCGCGCCCGCCCATGGTCCGCTCGACAAGTTCATAATAGTCGATCGAATTCAGCGGCGAGATCACTCCATCGCCCCAGCCGTGATAGAGGATGAGCTTGCCGCCCGCCGCCTTGAACTTTCGCAGATCGGGGTTGCCGCTGGCGTAGATCATTTCCATCATGCCCAGGCGCTTGTAATCCCGGTCGAAGTTGAAATCCTTGCCCTGCCACGATGGGCCAGGATCGGAATCGAAGCCCATGTATCGCATATACTCGGGACCTTCGGACCGTTCGGTCCGCAGCGCGCCCATATAGCTTGTTTCAGATCCCAACAGCGGCGGGTTGGCGCCGATCCTTTCGCCGTCGGATGTGCGCGGCCCCGCATAGAGCTTCCGAACCGCATCGACCTGCGGCGCGGACAGGCACTTTTCCGCATTGCCGGTCTTGCATAGCAGTTTGCCCGGATCGAACTTGCAGATGCGCGGGTCGCCGATGACCCCGTCCTTCACCCCGTCGTTCATGTCGCAGGTCGCGACGATGGTGTCATAGAGCAGCTGGACGTTTTCCGCATCGAACAGCGGCTTGTCGTTCGCGTCCCTCACCACCAGCGCCGACCACTGCATTTCCGGCAGCAGGTCGCTGAAGTTCATTCCCGGAGCGCCGGCGATGATCCCGTCGAAATCCCAGGGAAAGCGCTGCGCCTCGACCAGCGCCTGACGGCCGCCGCATGAACAGCCGTGGAAATAGGACCGGGCCGGTTTCTTGCCGTAGAAATGCTCGACGATCACCTTGCCCGCGAGCGCCGTCACATGCGTTGCGCGATAGCCATAGTCGATTTCGGCCTGGCGGTCGTTATAGGCCCATTTTGCGTCGGCCATCGTCGACCTGTGGCCCATGTCGGTCGTGATGCACGCATAGCCCTTCGTCACAGGCTCGTTGCACATGAATATGAAGAGGGTCGAACCGCAAAAGCCGCCGCAACCGACCTCCAGGAACTTCCCGTTCCAGTTGGAGGCGGGCAGCCACAGCTCGATGCCGACGCGCGGCGTGACATATCCCACCACCCGGCAATAGGCAGGCATGGAGGCATGCGCCTCGACAAGCTTGGCTTCGAGGATTTGCGTCGGCGCATCCTCGGTGCGCGAGAAATCGGCAGCCTTCAGTGCTTCGCATTCCGCCGATAGCTGCGCGGCGTTGGGAGCAGCGGCCGCTTCGGGTGCACCAGCGATGGCGGCATGGGCCGGTGGACCCGCCAACATGAACAGGAGGATGCTGGCAACGGCGCCCAAATACCTTTTGAACATTCCATTGCCCCCTTCGAATGCCGCCGCGCCGGTTCAGCTGCGGATCGTTCCCGCGACGAGCGAACCGCTAGGAGACGGTCGCCGTCGAGATGTAGTTGCCGATTCCGATCACGATGGTCGAGAGGATGAGAGCGCCAACGCCGCCCCACACCAGCACGCGCGTGCCCCGGCTGGAACCCTTCCATTCCCGCAGCGCAAATCCCCAGAGGGTCGAAAACAGGATGATGCTCGCCATGTGGATCGTCCAGCTCGAAAAGCCGTAAGGCCCCATCTGGCTTTCGCCCATGGTGTAGAAGAAGAACTGGAAGTACCACAGCGTGCCGCCCAGCGCGGAAAGCAGGTAATTGCGCAGAAGCGGCGGCGGACTGCCATCGGCATCGGCCGCCTTGCCGGGCCGGCCGAAGAACTCGCCAGCCGTCTTGTTGCGCCAGACAAGATAGGCGCACCAGATCGCATTGGTGGTGAGCCCGCCCGCAAGCACGACGCACAGGACCGGCAGCCCCATCCACAGCGGGTCGGTGCCCGCCGCCACGGTCAGGTCGCGGATCGGCTGTCCGGCATCGAGCCCGAACGCAAAGCAGCTCGACAACACGCCGGAGAAAATCGCGATGGCGATGCCCTTTTTCACATCGAATTCGGCGATCCCGACCCTTGCCGCTTCGGTGGTCAGTTCCCCTTCCTTCCGCGCGCCTGCTCGCGCGACGAGAAATATCCCGGCAAGCGTGATGGCGATCCCGAGATAGGTCATCTGCCCGCTGGTGGTCAGCGCGAGATCGTCCGCCCGCCCTTCGAATATCGGCGGTCCCATCGTGCCGATCACCGTAGTCAGGCCCAGCGCCACCGCCATGCCCAGCGAAAGGCCGAGGTAGCGCATGGTCAAACCGAAGGTGAGGCCGCCAAATCCCCAGCCGACACCCCAGAACCAGCACCAGAACAGCGTCCGGGCGGGCGTATGGGCAAGCACGCCCGGCAGGTCATGCGTCTGGATGGCGGCAAAGAACCAGGGGGCGATCAACCAGCTGAAGATTCCGCCGGTAAGCCAGAAAATCTCCCAGCTCCACCGCTGGACGCGTTTGTAGGGAACGTAGAAGCTGGCGGAGGACAGCCCACCCAGCCAGTGAAAGAACACGCCTATTAGTGGATTGCCGCCCATAAAGCCCCTCTTTATCCGCGCTTGATCGTTGTTGTCAGCGCACCAGTATTTCTCGCGTGATGTCGGCTATTCTTGTGGTGCCGGTCAATGCCATGGCGACGCGCATTTCCGCGGCGATGAGGTCGAGCATATGGGCGACGCCCTTTTGTCCGCCGCCCGCCAGCGCATAGGCCCATGCGCGCCCCAGCAGCACGCCTTTTGCCCCCAGCGCCAGCATCCGCACCACGTCCAGTCCGGAACGTACGCCCCCGTCGGCGAGCACTGTCAGCCGCTCGCCCACGGCATCCGCGATCTGGGGAAGCGCGCGTGCGGTCGAAGGTACGCCGTCGAGCTGCCGCCCGCCATGGTTGGAGACAACGATGCCGTCCGCGCCCAATGCGGCCGCCTCGCGCGCATCGTCGGCATCCATGATGCCCTTGACGATGAGCGGCCCCTTCCAGGCGTCGCGGACGAATTCGAGGTCGCGCCAGTTCACCGATGGATCGAAATTGTTTCGCATCCAGGCGAAGAAGTCCTCAAGCCCGGTGTTGCTGCCCAGCACCGGCGCGACATTGCCCAGATGGTGGGGGCGGCCCATGATGCCCACGTCCCACGCCCAGCGCGGATGCATCGCACCCTGGAGCGCGCGGCGAAGCGAGCCCTTCAATCCCGGCGCTCCGGCTAATCCGCTGCGATAGTCGCGATAGCGCGTTCCGGGAACCGGCATGTCGACCGTGAACAGCAGCGTTGAACAACCGGCATCGACGGCCTGCGCCATCAGGTCCTTCATGAAGCCACGGTCGCGGACCATGTAGAGCTGGAACCAGAAAGGCTGCGACGTGCCCCGGGCCACTTCGCTGATCGGGCACGCCGAAACGGTCGAAAGGGCGAAGCGAATCCCGGCCGCTTCCGCCGCCCGCGCCGCCTGCACCTCACCGCGTCGCGCGTTCATTCCGGCAAGTCCGATGGGGCCGAGCGCGACCGGCAGGGCGAGCTGCTCGCCGAACAACGTCGTGGAAAGGTCGATCGCGGCTACATCGCGCATGACCCGTTGCCGCAACGCGACGGCGGACAGGTCCTCGATATTGCGGCGCAGCGTGACCTCGGCGTAGGAGCCGCCATCGATATATTCGAACAGAAAGGGCGGGAGGCGGCGTCGCGCCATTTCCCGATAGTCGGTCGCGGCCGCCGCAATCATGCCCCGGCCCCTTCTGCCGCGACTGCTTCGCGCCGCCAGCGGGCCTTGTAATCGGCAAGATCGGCTTCCAGGGGCGCCACGGCTTCGGGACTGAAGGCGGGCGCCAGCCGGGAATCGAGCAGCCGCAACGCGCCAATGGACACGTCATTGTGGCCGCTGAATACATAGACGGCCATGTCGGGGCGCAACGCCGCCAGCGCGCGCACGAATGGCTCCGCCCTGGCGAAGCGGCCCTCGATCAGCAGGCGTTCGCCAGCGCCGATCAATTCGAGCATCGAATCGGCAACAAGCGCCGCATACAGGCAAACGGCGGCGCGACGGGTGATGGAATCCTCCGGCCGCGCGATCCAGCGGCCACGGCTGCGCGGGAACGGCCCGACCCCCGGCGCGAAGGTCGGAACCACCATGGCTCCCATGGCCAGAACAGCGGGGACGGCGGCAATCATGGCCGCCTGATCCGGCTCGGCATCAAGGCCCGGCGCGTCCACGCCGACCAGCGTTTCGATTTCGCGGCCGCCCATGAAGCGCGCCGACGGCACGGGCCTTCCCAAGACATCGACATTGACGAGGCAGTCACGCGTCTCGGGCAGTCCGGATATGTCGGCAACCGCGCCGTCGCCGGGCGTCCGCATGGCGATGAACCATGTGCCGGTCGACAGGACCGTCGATTCGCGGCCCGCCAGTTCGGGAAAGCCGCGCGCCGCGAGCAGGGCCGCGTTGCTGTCATGAAGGCCGCAATGGACATTGACCGTTTCTGGAAGGCCGGTGCGCGCCGCCCATTCGGGCGTGATCGTCCCCAGTGCTTCACCCGCGCCACGGACCGGGGCCAGCGCGGCGGCCCAACCCATATGTTCGGCAAGTTCGGTCGGTCGCTGTTCCATCGGCCGCCACAGATCGCTGTGACAACCAAGGCTGGTGACCTCGCTGGCCGCGACGCCGGAAAGTCTCCACGCCCAATATTGCGGCCAGGTGATTATCTGCGCGCCATCGAATAGGCCGGGCTTCGCCTTGCCCAGGCGATAGAGCTGAGCGCCGAGGTTGAGCCCGTCGGGCAGCGCGGGAGAGCCGGTGACGGCGAAGGGATCCCGCAAGCGATCATATTGTGCGCGGTCCCCGGCGCTGACCGGCTCCTCATAATCGAGCGGGGGTACGACCAGCCGCCCGTCGCGGACAATGGCGGCGGCAGCGCCATGGCCGACCGGGATGATGGCATCGACCGGCCCCATCGCGGCGAATCCCTCGAGGACTCCGGCCATCCATGCTTCGATCCCGTCCACGTCCAGGGCGATATAGCCGCCGGTATCTACCGGGCAATTGCGGCGAACTTCGCGCGCCACAAGGGATCCGTCGCGATCCCAAAGGCTGAGTTTCGCGAGTGTCTTGCCGATATCAAGCACGATCTTGCGACCGTTGCTCATGCTGCTCTCCGAGCGTTTATGATCGATATAATTCGATATTGATTGAATAAGAGCAGAAAAGAAGCTAAATGCAAATGAAATTTTACCGAGCCGGAGCCGGATCGCATGAATGAGCAGACGTCGCTGACGACCACCCATGGCGCAGCCATTCCCTTCGCCGTGCCGCAAAGCCGCTGGTCGGACGAAAAGGCCGCCGGCATGTCTCCTGCCGAACTGCTGCTGTACCGCTCCAATCTCCTGGGTTCGGACCTTACCGTCACGAATTTCGGCGGCGGCAACACCTCGGGCAAAATTGAGGAAACCGATCCGCTTACCGGGCAGCCCGTCACCGTCCTGTGGGTCAAGGGATCGGGCGGCGACATTGGTTCGATGAAGCTGGACGGATTTGCCACGGTCTACCTCGACAAGTTCCTCAGCCTCGAAAAGCTCTATCGCGGCGTCGCGTTCGAAGACGAGATGGTTGCCTACCTGCCGCATTGCACCTTCAACCTCAATCCGCGCGCCGCGTCCATCGACACGCCGCTGCATGGTCTGCTGCCGTTCGCGCATGTCGACCATGTGCATCCCGATGCGATCATCGCGCTTGCCGCTTCGGCGGGGGGCGAGCAGGCGACGAACGACATCTGGAAGGGCAGGATCGGCTGGCTGCCCTGGAAACGGCCGGGCTTCGAGCTGGGCGTCCAGGTGCGCGAATTCGCCGCCGCCAATCCGCAATGCGTAGGCGTCATGCTTGCGGGCCACGGCATCATCTGCTGGGCCGATACCGCCAAGGCCTGCTACGATCAGACGATCGCGCTGATTGCGGATGCCGCCAACTACCTCAACAGCCGCCTGGCTGGCGCGCCGGCCTTTGGCGGTCAGCGTGCCCCGGCCCTGCCGGCGGACGATCGGGCCGCCGCCGCCGCCGCGCTGATGCCCAAATTGCGCGGCCTGATGATCGGCGAGCGGTCCAAGGTCGGCCATTTCTCGGACGACCCCGAAGCGCTTGAATTTGTCTGCGGCAAGGACTTCGAGCGGCTGGCCGCGATCGGCACGTCCTGCCCCGACCATTTCCTGCGCACGAAGATCGCGCCGCTGACGCTGGACGAGACGCGGCTCGACGATATCGCCTATCTCGAAAATGCCCTGGCCCGGTATCGCGAGGGCTATGTCGCCTATTACAACCGCTGCGCCGCGCCCGGTGATCCGGCGATGCGCGACCCCAATCCTGTCGTCGTGCTGGTGCCGGGGATCGGCCGCATGACCTTTGCGGGCGACAAGACGACCGCTCGTCTCGCGGGCGAATTCTATGGCAACGCCATCAATGTGATGCGCGGCGCGGAAGCCATCGGCGGCTATGTCGGTCTCGACGAGCAGGAAGCCTACAACATCGAATATTGGGCGCTGGAAGAGGCCAAGCTGCAGCGCATGCCAAAGCCGAAGCCCCTGGTCGGAAAGGTCGCGCTCGTGACCGGCGGCGCGGGCGGCATCGGCGCGGCGGCGGCGGCGCGGCTGATGGCCGACGGCGCTTGTGTCATGCTGCTGGACCGCGACGCAGGCGCGCTTGCGGAAGTGCACCAGGGATTTGGCAAGAAATTCGGCGCCGATGTCGTTCGCGCGGCGGTTTGCGACGTCACCGACGAGGGACAGGTGCAGGCGGCGTTCGATGCCTGCGCCCGCGAATTCGGCGGTCTCGACATGCTGGTCGCCAATGCCGGCATCGCATCCTCGGCGTCGATCGAGGACACGACGGTGGCCTTGTGGCGAAAGAACTACAATGTGCTCGCCGAAGGTTATTTCCTCACCGCCCGCGCCGCCTTCCCGCTGATGCGGCTCCAGAAGGGCGGCTCAATCGTGTTCATCGGGTCGAAGAACGGCATCGCGGCGGCGACCAACGCCTCGGCCTATGCTTCGGCGAAGGCGGCCGCGCTCCATCTCGCGCGCTGTCTGGCGCTGGAAGGCGCCCCCTTCGGAATTCGGGTCAATAGCGTCAATCCCGACGCCGTCATCAGGGGCTCGAAGATCTGGGACGGCGAATGGCGTCAGGAGCGCGCCGACGCCCATGGCATCGACGCGGGCGAGGGGCTGGAAGCGCATTACCGCAACCGCTCGATGCTCAAGCGCGACGTCTTGCCCGAAGATATTGCAGAAGCCGTCTACTTCCTTGCGTCGGACATGGCGGCTAAATCGACCGGGAACATGATAAATGTCGATGCGGGCAATGCTCAGGCCTTCACCCGTTAAGGCACGGCTTCCTGTGATCGCATGCTAGATTAGGAGACGTTTCGATGGCTCGCCAACTGCCCCTTTCCGTCGACCAGATACAAAGCCTCAATGCCGAAGGCATGGCGGGGCTGCGGGACGACTATGACAGCCTCGGCCGCCGGCTCGACCGTCGCGGCATCAGCATCGATGCTGTGAAGGACAGGATCGCCGCCTTTTCCGTCGCCGTGCCGAGCTGGGGCGCGGGCCGGGGCGGCACCCGCTTCGCGAAGTTCCCGATTCCGGGCGAACCCACCAACGTCCACGAAAAGCTGGAGGATTGCGCCGTCGTCCACCAGCTTTCCACCGTCACGCCTCGCGTCTCGCCCCACTTCCCCTGGGACAAGGTCAGCGACTATGGCGCATTGCGTGAAGAAGCCGAAAGCCTGGGCCTTGGCTTTGACGCGGTCAACAGCAACACCTTCCAGGACCAGCCCGGACAGCCGCACAGCTATGTCACGGGTTCGCTTTCTTCGAACGTGGAGGCCACCCGCCAGCAGGCGGTCGAGCACAATCTCGAATGCATCGAGATCGGCAAGCAGCTCGGTTCGCGCGACCTCACCATCTGGATCGGCGACGGCACCAATTTCCCCGGCCAGCAGGACCTCGGCCGTTCGTTCGACCGCTATCTCGATGCAACGGCGCAGGTCTATAGCGCCCTGCCCGATGATTGGCGGCTCCTGCTCGAACACAAGGTGTACGAACCGGCCTTCTATTCGACGGTGCTGTCGGACTGGGGCAGCTCGATCCTCGCCGCGCAGACGCTTGGCCCAAAGGCGAAATGCCTTGTCGATCTTGGCCACCATGCCCCCAACGTCAACATCGAACAGATCGTGGCGCGGCTCCATCGCTTCGGAAAACTGGGCGGGTTCCATTTCAACGACAGCAAATATGGCGACGACGATCTGGATTCGGGGTCGATCAACCCGCACCAGCTTTTCCTCGTTTTCAACGAGCTTGTGGAAGCCGAGCTGAACCCGCGCGACGGTTTCGATCCGGCCTATATGATCGATCAGTCGCACAATGTTACCGATCCGATCGAATCCATGCTCGCTTCGGCCGAAACCATCGTCGAATGCTATGCGAAGGCGGTGATCGTCGATCGCGACGCCTTGCACGACGCCCAGAACCGCAATGACGTGATGGCGGCGTTCCAGGCGCTCCGCAGCGCCTATCGCATCGATGTCGCGCCGATCCTTGCGATGGCGCGGATCGAGGCGGGCGGCGCGATCGACGTGCTCGCCGCCTATCGCGCGAGCGGCTGGCGCGACCGCAAGGCGCAGGAACGCAACGCCGCCGGTTCGGGCGCGGGCATCGTCTAGACGGAAATGCTTGCGCAAGCATCGGGCGGCAGCAATATCTTCCAGGCGGGGAGATGAAAATGCATGCGGCCGAACGCGAAAAGCTGATTCTGGAGCTATTGCAGCGCACGGGCTTTCTGTCGTTTCAGGATCTGGGCCGCGCCGTCGCCGCTTCGCCGGCGACGCTGCGCCGCGACCTTGATCGGCTGGAGGTCAGCGGCATCATCGTGCGCGTGCGTGGCGGTGCGAGGCTGGTCGAAGCACCGGCCGCGAGCCTCGCTGACCAGGGCCATTTGAGCGGCGTTCCGTTCCACGAGAACATTCACCGCAACGCCCCGCAGAAACGCGCCATCGCCAAGGCGGCCGCCGCGCTTTGCCGGCCGGATGAAACGGTGATCATCGACGGCGGATCGACCACCCTTCAGATGTGCCCGCACCTCGCCTCGCTGGGGCTGCACGTCCTCACCAATTCGCTGCACATCGTCAGCGCTCTGCTGACACAGTCCGGCACGCAGGTTTCCATGCCCGCGGGCACCTTGTTCCGGGAACAGAACATCGTGCTTTCTCCGTTCGAGGACGATGGGATGAGCCGGTTTCGCGCGTCGAAGCTGTTCATCGGCGCGGCGTCGATAGGGCGTCACGGCCTGATGCAGACCGACGTCCTGCTGATTCAGGCCGAACGGCGGCTGCTGGACCGCGCGGATGAGGTCATCGCCCTGGTCGACAGCAGCAAGTTCGAGGCGCCTGCGGGCCATGTGCTTTGCGCGCTTGACGATGTGGACACCATTATCACCGACAACGCGATCAGCGACGAACACGCGGGCATCATCAAAAAGGCGGGAACCAGACTGATCGTCGCGGACATATGATAGCGGCGGCATAAGGTCTGCATCGGGCAAGCCGCGCTGCGCTATGGCGTCAAAACCACCGCCGCAACCTGATCATCGCCCACAGCACAAGACCAAAGACAGCGCTGGCAATGGCGATCCACCAGAACGCCATCGGATTATCCCGCAAGGGAATGCCTGCGACATTCATGCCGAACAGCCCCGTCACGAAGGTCAGCGGCAGAAAGATCAATGCGATGATCGCGACGATCAAGGCTCGCTGATCGATCTGTTCGGTCCTGAGGTCGGTGAGCTGTTCGTGCAGCAGCGCCGAACGTTCGCGCACGGCTTCCATTTCCTCGGCCATGCGCGCGGCCCGGTTCGCGGCCTCCCGCAGATGAAGCCGGTCGTCGGCGCCCAACCAGTCGGCCGTCGCGAGCGAAAGCCGTTCAAGCGCGTCACGCTGCGGCTGGAGGAAACGCCGGTAGTCGATGGCCGTGGAGCGCGCCTTGGCGATGCGGCTTCGCGCGCCCAGTATGACGGCGTTGTCGATATGGCCTTCCAGCTCGTCCACGACATCGCCCAGCGCGGCGACTTCCGGGTCGAGCCGCGTCGTGATCGCATCGGCCAGTTCGACGATGAGGTCGCCGGGATCCCGGATCTTGCCCGCCGCGACGTCGGCGCAAACCTGCTCGATATCGGCCAGCGACCGAAAGCTGATCGAAATCACGCGGCCGGCTTCGGCCCAAAGGCGAATGGATACCAGCGCGTCGGGATCGTCGTCGGGTGTCGTGCCCAGGCCGCGCAGGTTGATGATCGCGCCGCCATCCAGCATGTCGCCGCGCGGGCGTGTTTCGACCGCCGTCAGCGCGACGAAAGCCGGATAGGGGATGCCGCATTCATGTTGCAGCCACTCCAGCGCGCCAGGGTCGCGGCCGTTGAGATGGACCCAGACAAATGGCGTCTTCCCGAAGATGCCGGCCGCTGTCTCCAGCGAAATCGCCTTGGCTTGCCCCGCCCCATCGACCGCATAGGCCCAGCTTTTGGTCATTCACCCTCCGCCATCTTCAAAAAAACCGTGCGCCCCGCTGGAAGGCCGGCTGGCGGATGCATGGCTGGAATGCGGTGCGCATCGGCGCGCGCCCGGTCGATAATGGCGGCGGGCACGTCCGGCCGGTAACAGACGGTGTCGGCCGCCGACAGCAGTCGCGCGGCGCGCAGCGTCAGATCGTCCGGATCGGCGCTTTTCAGTTCAACCACATCAAAGCCGTGGGCGAGCGGTTCCACCCCGTCATCCAGCGCGTCGGCGACAAGCTGTGCGGGCGCGGCGTGATCGGCCAGCGGATCAAGAGAACCGCCAGGCGACAATAATCCGTCCAGAAAGGCACGCCGCTCATCCGCTTGGGGAAAACGCCCAGCTAATCGCGGCTTGGCCGCCTTCAGCGCCTCCGCCACGCGGCCCAGCGATGCCGGCAGCATTCGCTCCAACCATTGCCGCAGCGCCTTGGCAAGGCTGGCGGATGCGCCACCCGTGCCGATCGCGATAATCACGGGCGACCGGTCGACGATCGCCGGCAGCGTGAAATCGCAAAGCCGGGGACGGTCGACGGCGTTGATCAGGACGCCCCTCGCCTTCAACCTGGCCGCTGCGGCTTCGGCCTCGGTATCGTCCTCGATCGCTATTATGGCGAGTTCGGGCATCGGCGTCCTCGTCCCGTACAATCCGCGCGCCGCAGCGTTCAAGCAGCCGCGCCTTGGCATCCGCCACGGGACCATGACCCAGCAGCATGACCGGGCGGTCCTTCAGCGTTACGAAAAGCGGCAGGCTTTGCACGGGCTCCTTGTCGCCCGAGTTTGGCCCGTTGCCAAGCCTTTACGGCGCACGTAATTGGAGGACGAAGACGGGCGCGATATCAATATGCCTAGAGATTTGCGATGAACGACCGCACCGCCGGGCCGATGTCGGGATGGGCAAGCGCAAGCGCGATGTTCGCCTGGATGAAACCCGCCTTGTCGCCGCAGTCGTGCCGCTGGCCGTCGAAGGTGAAGCCGTGGAACGGCTGCTCGCCGATCAGTTGCGCCATGGCGTCGGTCAGCTGGATTTCGCCGCCCGCCCCCTTTTCCTGCCGTTCAAGGATGCGCATCACCTCGGGCTGGAGGATATAACGGCCGGGAATCATCAAATTGGAGGGCGCGGTGCCGCGCGCGGGCTTTTCGACAAGCGCCGTCACTTCGACCAGGCGGCCGTTGCGCGCGCCGGGTGAGATGATGCCGTATTTGTCGGTTTCTTCCGGCGCCACTTCCAGCGCGCCGATGACATTGCCGCCGACCTTCTCATAGGCGTCGACCATCTGCCGCATGAAGCCGGGGCTGCCGACCATCAGCTCGTCGGGAAGGAAGACGGCAAAGGGTTCGTCGCCGACGATCTGCCGCGCGCACCACACGGCATGGCCAAGACCCAGCGGCTCCTGCTGGCGAACATAGACCGGCGAGCCGGGCTTCTGGCGGATGCTTTCAATCACCTCCAGCGATTTGCCACGCTCTTTCATCGTGGATTCAAGCTCGTAGGAAATGTCGAAATGGTCTTCGAGCGCGCTCTTGCCGCGCCCGGTGACGAAGATGATCTGCTCGATGCCGGCTTCCATGGCCTCTTCGACCGCATATTGGATCAGCGGCTTATCGACGACGGTCAGCATCTCCTTGGGGATCGCCTTGGTCGCGGGAAGGAAGCGCGTGCCAAGCCCTCCCACGGGAAACACTGCCTTGCGAACCGGCTTGAACTGCATGAATCACTCCTGGATATTGAGCCACGGTGCCAGCGCATCGGCGTCGATCAGCGATTCGACGGAAGGCCGCGCGCGGACAATTGCCCATTTCTCTTTCGAAATGATCACCTCTGGGACGAGAGGCCTTGAATTGTAGGTGGATGCCATGGTCGCGCCATAGGCCCCGGCGGTCATGAAGGCGACCAGGTCGCCTGCCTCGACCGGAGAGATCGCCCTTCCTTCCGCGAAAGTGTCGCCGGTTTCGCAGACCGGGCCGGCAACCGTGGCGGTGATCCGCCCTTCACGCGGCTCGACGGCGAGGATGTCGTGCCATGCCTCATAGAGCGTCGGGCGGATGAGATCGTTCATTGCGGCATCAACGATGACGAAGGACGAAGTTTCCCCCTGCTTCACCCGGATCACGCGCGACACGAGCACGCCCGCATTGCCGACGATCAGCCGCCCGGGCTCGAATGTCAGCCGGACGTCCCAGTCTTGCGTCACCCGCGCCACCATCTCGCCATAGGCCGACGGCAGCGGCGGCTCGGCCTTCGAGCGATCATAGGGTATGCCCAGACCGCCGCCCAGGTCCGCCCGGCGGATGTCGTGGCCCGCCGCGCGCAGTTCGGCGACAAGTTCGCCGACGCGGGTAAAGGCGGCCTCCATCGGCGCAAGCCGGGTGAGCTGGCTGCCGATGTGCACCGCGACGCCCACGGGGTCGAGGCCGGGCAATCGGGCGGCCAGCGCATAGGCTTCCAGCGCGCGGCTGATCGGCACGCCGAACTTGTTTTCGGACTTGCCGGTCGAAATCTTGGCGTGCGTTCCGGCATCGACATCGGGGTTGATGCGGAAAGCGATGGGGGCGGTCTTGCCCAGCGCCACCGCGACTTCCGACAGCATCTCGGCCTCGGGCTCGGATTCCAGATTGAACTGGTAGATGCCGATCCGGAGCGCCTCCTCCAGTTCCTCGCGCGTCTTGCCGACACCGGAAAAGACGATCCGCTCCGCCGGCACGCCCGCGGCCAGCGCGCGGCGCAGTTCGCCCGATGACACGACGTCCGCACCCGCGCCCATGCGGGCCAGGGTGGCGATCACCGACTTGTTCGGATTGGCTTTCACCGCATAGGCGACCAGCGGCCCGTCGGCGCCGGAATTCACCCCTGCCAGCGCCTCGCTGAACACGCGGAAATGCCGTTCGATCGTCGCCGTCGAATAGCAGTAGAAGGGCGTGCCGACAGCCTCGGCAATCTCCGGAAGCGCGACATCTTCCGCATGAAGCACGCCGTCGCGATAGTCGAAATGGTCCATTATCTTTTATTCCAAACCAGAACCCGTCACCCCGGCGGCGGCAGGTCGAAACGGTCGGCGGGGCGGCGCTGCGACTTCGAAAGCGGGTCATTGACGCGATCGGGCGCGGCCTGGGGCGGCGGTGTCATCATCTGGTCGAACGTGCGCGGCGCAGGCGCGGCGGCCGGCTTGGGCGGCAGCTTGCCCCCCGGCGGCTGAAGGTTGCGTTTGGCGCCGCAGCCGGCAAGCGCGAGCGCCGCCAGTCCCAGCACGACCCAGCGGTTCATGACTTTTCCTCCAGCTTCCGCCTTGCCTCGGCGATGCGGGCGCGCACCTGATCGGGCGCGGTGCCGCCATGGCTTTTGCGGCTGGCGACCGACGCCTCTACCGACAGCACCCCATAGACCCGAGCGTCGATCCGCGCGTCGATGGCGGCAAGCGTCTCCAGCGGCAGGTCGGGCAGCGTTACGCCCGCCTCTTCCGCCGCCTTCACCGCGCGCCCGGTTATGTGATGCGCCTCGCGGAACGGCACGCCCGCTTCGCGCACCAGCCAGTCGGCGAGATCGGTCGCGGTGGAAAATCCGCCCGCCGCCGCAGCGCGCATCTTTTCCGGCACAAATTGCAGCGTTTCGACCATGCCGGTCATCGCCGCGATGCTGAGCGCCAGCAGGTCATAGGCTTCGAACACCGGCGGCTTGTCGTCCTGCATGTCCTTCGAATAGGCGAGCGGCAGGCCCTTCATCGTCACCATCAATGACGTCATGCAGCCAAGGATGCGGCCCGCATGGCCGCGCACCAGCTCGGCCGCGTCGGGGTTGCGCTTCTGCGGCATGATCGACGAGCCGGTGGAATAGGCATCGGGCAGCTTGACGAAGCCATAGGGCTGCGATGCCCAGATGATGATCTCCTCCGCCAGCCGCGACAGATGGAGCGACGCCTGCACAGCCGATGTCAGGAATTCGATTGCAAAGTCGCGGTCGGAAACGCTGTCCAGCGAGTTCGCCGTCGGCCGGTCGAATCCCAGCGCCTTGGCCGTCATGGACCGGTCGGTGGGAAAGCCCGTCCCGGCGAGAGCGGCCGCGCCCAGCGGCGATTCATTCAATCGCGCCCGCGCATCGGCGAACCGGCCGAGGTCGCGCCGGGTCATCTCATAATAGGCCATCAGATGGTGGCCGAGCGTCACCGGCTGCGCGACCTGCAAATGGGTGAATCCCGGCATTACCGTATCGGCATGCTCGTCCGCCCGCTTCAGCAGCATCTGGGCGAAGGCCCGCAGTCCTTCGGAAATGGCATCGATCGCGTCGCGCACCCACAGGCGGAAGTCGGTCGCGACCTGGTCGTTGCGCGAGCGCGCGGTGTGCAACCGCCCCGCCGCCGGGCCGATCAGCTCTGCCAGCCGCGATTCGACATGCATGTGGATGTCTTCAAGCGCGAGATTTTCGACAAGGCCGCCGGCTTCATATTCGGCCTCGATCGCCTTCAATCCCTCAAGGATCGCGTCGGCATCGGCGGCGTCGATGATGCCGCGCGCCTTCAACATCTCGCAATGCGCGACCGAACCGCGCAAATCCTGGCGCCACAATCGCTTGTCGAACGGTATCGAAGCGTTAATGTCGCGCATGACCGCGGACGGGCCTTCGGCAAACCGGCCGCCCCACAGCTTATTGGACGTTTCGATGCGCTTTGTAATTGCGGCTCTCCTCACGCTCGCTCTGGCCGGATGCGATAAGGGCAAACAGCCCGAACCGCAAGGAACGGAAGGCACGATCGCCAAGATCGACGTCAGCGCCAAGGGCCAAAAAGCGCCCGCAACGCCCTTTCTCGATCCGCAGGATCGGCCGGTGACGCTGGCTGCCTTCCGGGGCAAGCCCTTGATCGTCAACCTCTGGGCGACATGGTGCGCCCCCTGTCTTTCGGAAATGCCGTCGCTTGATGCATTTGCCGGCCAGTTGGCCAGGGATTATGGCGGCCAGGTGCAGGTGATCGCCGTTTCGGCCGATATCGAAGGACGGCGCGCTGTCACGCCTTATTTCCGGAAAATGGCTTTCCGTAACCTCCGTCCCTATCTCGACAAGGAGAACGTCCTGCCTTTGGGCACAAATGCCGCAGGCCTTCCGGTCACTTTGGTTTATGATGCGAACGGCAGGGAAATCCTGCGCGTCAACGGGCCGCTCGCCTGGGACGGCCCCCAGGGCAAGGCGCTTGTGAAGGAGGCGCTCGATGCAAAAGCCGATGGAACAAAGACTTAGCCTCGTCACGCTCGGCGTCGCCGATCTGGCGGACAGCATCCGCTTTTACGAGGCGCTGGGCTGGATCCGGGTGATGAAGGCCGCGGACGGCGTCGCCTTCTTCCAGCTCGGCCCCATCGGCCTGTCGCTCTATCCCATAGAGGCGTTGTGCGAGGAGGCGGGCGTCCACTGGCGGGGCCATGGCGGCTTTGGCGGCATCGCGCTCGCTTACAACGTCCGTACCCGCGAGGAAGTGGGCGAAGTGGTCGCGCGCTGGACGGCGGCGGGCGGGTCCGTCACCCACGCCGCGCGGGAGATGGTCTGGGGCGGCTACTGCGCCCATGTCGGCGATCCCGACGGCAACATCTGGGAAATCGCCTGGAGCCCCGGCTTCCCGATCGACAAGGCGGGCGGGATCCGGATTCCGGACTGACGCTCGATATGCACCGCCCCGCGCAGGCGGGGGCGTAGGCTGGCGCCGGCGCCGCTTCCATTTAAGGATTGAAGGAAGTGTGTTCTCCCCGCTAAGTGCGGTCTACTCGCATGGACCCGGTGAAAATCCGGGTGGCTATTCCGGCCGCCGATCCGCCGGACAAATATATCCACATGACATCGGGAACGACGTCCTTTTCCGAAGGACGCCATGTGATTGTTGCGGACACCCTTCATGACAGAAAAACTTATCAAATACCGAACCGAATGGGTCCATGGCCTGTCCGGTGCGCGCAATGACATAATGGCGGGCATTGTCGTTGCCCTTGCGCTCATACCGGAAGCCATCGGCTTCTCGATCATTGCGGGCGTCGATCCGCGCGTCGGCCTATACGCTTCGGTCGCTATTGCGATGACGATCGCCTTTATCGGGGGGCGTCCCGGCATGATCTCGGCTGCGACCGCGGCGGTTGCGGTGGTCGTCATTCCGCTCGTACGGGATCATGGTGTCGAATATCTCTTTGCCGCGACGATCCTGATGGGCCTGATCCAGATTTTTGCCGGCCTGCTGCGCCTTGACCTGCTCATGCAGTTCGTGTCGCGATCGGTGATCACCGGCTTCGTCAATGCGCTGGCGATCCTGATCTTCATGGCGCAGTTGCCCCAACTCATCCATGTCAGTTGGCACACCTATGCGATGGTCGCGGGCGGACTTGCGATCATCTATTGCTTCCCGCGCGTGACGAAGGCGGTGCCTTCGCCGCTGGTGGCGATCCTCGTACTCAGCGCGATCAGCATCGCGCTCGGCCTGCCGGTCAATACGGTCGGCGATATGGGCAAGCTGCCTGAGGGTCTTCCAAGCCTCACGGTCCCCCACGTCCCGCTAACGCTCGATACGCTTCGCATCATCCTGCCGTATTCGCTGACCATGGCGGCGGTCGGGCTGCTGGAGTCCCTGCTGACGGCGCAGATTGTCGATGACATGACCGACACCGACAGCGACAAACGTCGCGAATGCGCGGGCCAGGGCGGAGCCAATATCATTGCCTCGCTGGTCGGCGGGATGGGCGGCTGCGCGATGATCGGGCAGTCGGTGATCAATGTAACCTCCGGCGGCCGAGGACGTTTGTCGACGTTCACGGCGGGCGCCTTCTTGCTGTTCCTGCTAGCGGTCCTCGGGCCGTTTGTCGGCCGGATACCGATGCCAGCGCTCGTCGCGGTGATGATCATGGTCTCAATCGGAACGTTTAGCTGGAACTCGATTTCAAACCTGCGCCGCCATCCTCCGACCTCTTCTGTGGTAATGCTCGTCACGGTCGCCGTCGTCGTCGCGACGCACGATCTCGCGCAAGGCGTTGTTGCGGGCGTCCTGCTTTCGGGCATCTTCTTCGCAGGCAAGGTGCGTCGCATGTTCGCGGTCAGCCGGTCGGCGGAGGGCGAGGCGTCATCCGTGCTCTACCGGGTTAGCGGCGAGATTTTTTTCGCCTCAGTAGATCGCTTTACCCGCGCGTTCGAAACGGAGAATGGACGGCCCGTCACCATTGACGTGTCCGCCGCGCATTTTTGGGATATTTCGGGCGTGGGTGCCCTCGATAAAATCGTCGCACGTCTGCGGCGGGATGGCTCGCACGTTGACGTGACCGGTTACAATCGAGCGAGCGAGGATCTGGTGGATCGCTTCGCCTTGCATGACAAGACCGGCTTTGAGCTGGGTGCCGTGCCGCATTGAGTGCGGGCCAATCCCTGCCTGCTTTCGTGCGTTCGCGGCCCGAAAGCCGCCAGTCCGCGTCCCGGCCAACGCGCCCGCTGCGAGGAAACGGACCGGGCCTTCATCATGGCCCGGGTCCGTCAGCTCCGTTCGTTCAGCAAGGATGAGACGCGACTACTCGCTGATTTCGGGTTCCACGAGTTTGGCCAGCTTGCGCAGCGACTCCTGCCAGCCGAGATAGCAGGCCTCTACCGGAATGACGTCGGGGATGCCCTTCTGCTCGACGGACAGCTCCGTGCCGACCGACACGGCCTTCAACGTCACGGTCACCGTCATCTCGCCCGGCAGGCCAGGATCGTCGAAACGGTCCGTGTAGACGAGCTTCTCACCGGGCACGAGTTCGAGATAGGTGCCGCCAAAGGAATGGCTGTTGCCTGTCGTGAAGTTGCGGAATGACATTCTGTGCTTGCCGCCCTCCCTGGCGTCCAGTTCGTGGACGGCGCACAGAAACCCGAAGGGTGGAAGCCAGCTGGCGATCGCATCCGGTTCTACAAATGCGCGATAGACTTTCTCGGGGCGGGTTGCGAGGACGCGATGCAATCGGACGGTATTTGGCATGGCAGGTTCCTCTCGTCTCAGCTCAGGTAAGTGGCCGGGCTAAACTGCCAGTTCAGCCACCCTCTTCCAAGCTCATCAGGTACATCAAGGCCGTTTCCCTAACCACCCCTTGTCGGCCGTTCAGTTCCCCCATCGCGGCAAGGGCCGGCCCTGTCCTACAACTTCGGACAGCGCCATAATGGCCGCGCCGGTGGCTTGCGTGTTCCGGCGCGGCTCTTTGAGATTTAGCGTTCAGGTGTAACCTTTGTAACCTTCCGCGCGCGCATCAGTCGCGCAGCAGCTCGTTGATCGCGGTCTTGGCGCGGGTCTGCGCGTCGACGCGCTTGACGATGACGGCACAGGCGAGGCTTGGCCCCGGCGTGCCGTCGGGCAGCGGTTTGCCCGGCAGCGCGCCCGGCACCACCACCGAATAGGCGGGCACGCGGCCGACGAATACCTCGCCGGTGGCGCGGTCGACGATCTTGCTGGTCGACGACAGGAACACGCCCATCGACAGCACCGCGCCTTCTTCCACCACCACGCCTTCGACCACTTCGGAACGCGCGCCGATGAAGCAATTGTCCTCGATGATGACAGGCCCCGCCTGCAGCGGCTCAAGCACGCCGCCAATGCCGACGCCGCCCGAAAGGTGCACGTTTTTGCCGATCTGGGCGCACGAACCCACCGTCGCCCAGGTATCGACCATCGTGCCTTCGCCCACGCTTGCGCCAAGGTTGACGAAGCTTGGCATCAGCACCGCGCCGGGCGCGATATAAGCGCCGCGCCGCACGATCGAGCCCGGCACCGCGCGAAACCCGGCGGCCTTGAAGTCGGCATCGCTCCAGCCCTCGAACTTGGACGGGACCTTGTCCCACCAGTGGGTCGTTTGTCCCGGACCGCCGGCGATCAGCGCCATGTCGTTGAGGCGGAACGACAGCAAGACCGCCTTCTTCAGCCATTGGTTGACCTGCCAGCCGTCCGCGCCCTTTTCGGCGACGCGAAAGCTGCCGTTGTCCAGTCCTGCAAGTGCTGCATCCACGGCCTCGCGCACCTCGCCGCGGGTCGAAGCATTGACGCCGTCGCGCGCTTCCCATGCGGCTTCTATTACGGACTGCAACTGTTCCTTCATCATGTCCTCCGGTGGATCGACCTCAGCCACTGGCCGGGATCGGTGATTTCGATGTCGATATAGCTGGCGTCGGCCTCGTGAGCGCCGCGCTCCGAGCCGTTGTTGACCCAGACCGTCGTCATGCCAAGCGCCTTCGCCGGCTTCAGGTTGCGCGCCATGTCCTCGACGAACAACGAGCGCGCCGGCTCGATCCCGAAGCTGGCGATCATCGTGTGATAAGCCGCCGCCGTCGGCTTTGGCGCATAGCCGCATGCATGGATGTCGTGGATCGCCTCGAAGCTCGCGCCCAGGCCCAGTTGATCCAGCACGCGCATCGCATAGGGCGCATCGCCATTGGTGAAGATGAACTTGCGGCCGGGCAGGTTGGCGATCGCCTCCACCAACAGCGGATCGCGGTCGAGCACGGTGAGATCGACGTCGTGCACATAATCCAGAAAATGATGCGGCTCGACGTCATGGTGCGCCATCAGCCCCGACAAGGTCGTTCCATGGTTGTGGAAATAGTCTTTCTGCACCCGCCGCGCCTCGACCGGGTCGCAATCGAGCAGATCCGCGATGAACCGGCCCATCCGTTCGTCGATCTGCGCGAAGATGTCCGCCTCCGGCGGATAAAGCGTGTTATCCAGATCGAAGATCCACGCATCGACATGGTCGAGGGGAAGCGAGGAAGGCGCGAGCGGCATAGCGGGCTGCGGTCTAGTCCCAGTTGGGAGATCAGGCAATCCGACCGATCATTTATTGAGTTTTAACCGCTTTCGTTCACGCCTTCCCCCAGAAGGAATGCGGAGTTGAGGGAAATGGCTTTGGGGGTCAACACATCAGCGACGCGGCTGGGAACGGCGCTCGGCCTCGTTGTCGCGCTCAGTTCTTGCGGCGGCGGGGGCGGCACCAACAGCGCCTCGTCGTCGCCCGGTCCCGGCGGCAGCGGCAGCCCCGGCTCGTCGGTCACCAACTACAACACTGCCGAATACCAGCGGTCGGCCGGCTCGGTCGCGATGAATGCAATCGCCGCCTACAACGCGGGCGCCACCGGAAGCGGGATCACGGTCGCGGTGCTGGACAGCGGCATCAAGACCGACAGTCCGGAATTCACGGGACGCATTTCCTCGGCCTCGCTGGATATCGCCGGGTCGCGCGGCATCAAGGACACCAGCGGGCACGGCACCGAAGTATCGGCGGTGATCGGCGCGGCGCGCAACGACAGCGGCACCATGGGCGTGGCGTTCAATGCGACGCTGCTTGCCCTGCGCACGGACAGTCCGGGATCGTGCGCCACCGAATGCCAGCATTTCGACACCGATCTTGCCACCGCCGTCGACTATGCGGTGAGCAACGGCGCGCGGGTGATCAACATTTCGCTCGGCGGCGGCGCGCCGGGCCCCGTCTTCGTCAATGCCATCGCCAATGCCGCGAACAACGGCGTGGTCGTCGTGATTTCGGCAGGTAATGACGCCACCGCGAACCCGGACGACTTCGCATTGGTTGCGAACAACGCCAGCGCGAAGAACATGGTGATCATCGCCGGATCGCATGACGCCGATGGAACAACTCTCTCCAGCTTCAGCAACGCGGCGGGCACGGGCCAGACGCATTATCTCGTTGCGCTCGGCCGCCAGGTGCAGACCATCGACCAGAATGGCGCTGCCGTGCTTGCCAGCGGCACATCGTTTGCCGCCCCGCAGATCGCGGGCGCGGCGGCGCTTCTCGCCCAGGCGTTTCCCAATCTGACCGGCGCGCAGATCGTCGATCTTTTATTCAACAGCGCGGTCGATCTGGGGGCCACCGGGACGGACGGCGTTTATGGCCGGGGCAAATTGTCGCTGACGGCGGCGTTCGCGCCGCAGGGCCAGACATCGCTGGCCTCGACGGCAACCCCGCTTTCGCTGACAAGCAACGGCAGCCTTGGCGCGCCCATGGGCGATGCCGGCCAGACCAGCACGGCGCTTGGCGGCGCGGTCATTCTTGACGGCTATTCGCGGGCCTATGCGATGAATCTCGCCAGCACGCTTTCGCGTACGCCCGTGAACCAGAGCCTCGCCAGACGCCTTTATGGCAACAGCCGGTCCTTTTCGAACGGCAACGGCAAGGTGATGGTTTCGGTAAGCCTGCACCGCGACAGCGACAGGGCCCAACCATGGGTCGGTCTCGCGCAGTCCGGACTGTCTTCCCGGGATGCGCGCATCGCCCGTGCGACCGCAGGCGCCATAGTCAGCCGGGTCGCGCCCAAAACCAGTATCGCCTTCGGCTATTCGGAAACCGGCCTTGGACTTGTGAACCGGATATCGGGGCGCATCACGCCTGCGTTCCTGATCGCGGGCGATCCGCAGGCAGCGCCGGGCTTCGAAAATCGGCGGGGGGACGCAATCGCGGTCAGCCAGGATCTTGGCGCATTCAACCTGACGGCGTCCTTCGAACGCGGGGATGCCGTGACATGGCGGGATGTCCGCGAGGAACGCCGCCCCTACAGCCTTGGCACCATGCGTTTGCGCCGCGCTTTTGGTCCGCTGACGTTCGACGTCGGCCTGGGACTGATGAATGAACGGAGCACCATCCTCGGGTCCAGCCTTGGACCGGCTTTCGGCATATCCGGTGCGGCGACGCGACTAGTTGACGCCAATGCCGCGTTCGATATCTCGCAGGACTGGCGCCTTTCGGCCAGCGTTCGCCAGGGCTGGACCAGCGCCCGCACGAGCGGCGGGCTTGTCGACAAGAGCGACATCGTGACGCGCGGCTTCGCGGTCGACCTGACGGGCAGCAACCTGCTGTGGCGGGAAGATCGTCTCGGATTTCGCGTAGCACAGCCGCTTCGCGTCGAAAACGGCGGGTTCAGGCTGAATGTGCCCGTCGCCTATGATTATTCGACCGGCGCGGCGTCGGTCGAATCGCGTCAAATGTCGCTGAGCCCGACAGGCCGCGAAATCGATGTGGAGGCAAGCTACGGCTTCGGCTTCGCGGGAGGCTGGATCGACGCCAACGCCTATTGGCGCAAAGATCCCGGTCACATCGCGGCCGCGCCGAACGACACGGGCGTGGCGCTTCGCTACAACACCGACTTCTGAGCTAACGGCCCAGTCTGATCCCGACAGAGCGCGCATGAGCGGGCAGGCCTTCCGCGCGCGCCAGATTGACCGCAGCCGGCCCGATCCGGCTCAAGGCATCGGGCGTACAGGCAAGAAAGCTTGTCCGCTTCATGAAATCGGTGACGGACAGACCCGATGAGAATCGCGCGCGCCGTCCCGTGGGCAATACGTGGTTCGGTCCGCCGACGTAATCGCCGACGGCCTCGGGCGTGTGCCGTCCCAGGAATACCGATCCGGCGTGGCGCACCAGCGCGAAGATCGCATCGGGATCGTCGACGGCGAGTTCCAGATGCTCGGGCGCAAGCCGATCGATCAGCGGCGGCGTTTCGGCAAGGTCGCCGAAGATGACCACCGCGCCGTAATTTTCCCAGCTTGCCCGCGCCGTGTTTTCGGTCGACAGCCCCGAAAGCTGCTTTTCAACCGCAGCCTCGACCGCATCGGCGAAACCGGCGTCGTCGGTAAACAGGATCGACTGGGCGGTCGCATCATGTTCGGCCTGGCTCAAGAGATCGGCGGCGATCCAGTCGGGATCGTTCCCGCCATCGGCCACCACCAGTATTTCCGAAGGGCCTGCCACCATGTCGATGCCGACGGTGCCATAGAGCTGGCGTTTCGCCTCGGCGACCCAGGCATTGCCGGGACCGACGACGACATCGACCGCCTTTATCCGGCCCGTCCCATAAGCAAGCGCTGCAATCGCCTGCGCGCCGCCGACACGCCAGACCTCGTCCACCCCCGCGATTTCGGCGGCGGCAAGGACCAGCGGGTTGAGCCTGCCGTCCGGCGTCGGCGTCACCATCGCCAGCCGCCCGACGCCCGCGACCTTCGCTGGAATCGCATTCATCAACACCGACGAGGGGTAGCTCGCGAGCCCGCCCGGCACATATAGTCCGGCGGATTCAACCGGCGTCCAGCGCGCGCCCATGCGCACGCCCGCTTCGTCCACTTCGTCACGGTCGGCGGGCTTCTGCTTGTCGTGGTAGGCGCGAATGCGGGTCGCCGCCAGTTCCAGCGCGGCGCGGAGGTCCGGTTCCAGCCCGCCAAGCGCGGCCTTGCGGGCGGCCTTCGGTACATCCCAGCCGGTCTGTTCCAGATCGATACGGTCGAACTTGCGCGTCAGTTCATGAAGCGCGGCATCGCCACGCGTGCGAACCTCGGCCAGAATCGCGGTTACGCCCGCCGCGACGTCGGAAGCTGGTTCGCGCCGGGCCGAAACCAGCGCTTCGAACGCCGCCGCGAATCCCGGATCGCTCGAATCAAGCCGCATCGGCAAGCGTTCCCACAGCCTTGCGCAAAGCGTCCACCATCGGCGCGATCTCGGCCGCGCGGGTCTTGAACGCGGCACGATTGACGATCAGGCGCGACGTCACCTCGGCGATCACTTCCACCTCGACCAGGCCGTTTTCCTTCAGCGTGCGTCCCGACGATACCAGGTCGACGATCCGCGTGGAAAGGCCAAGCGCGGGGGCAAGCTCCATCGCGCCGTTAAGCTTCACGCATTCGGCCTGCACGCCGCGCGCCTCGAAAAAGCGCCGGGTGACGGACGGATATTTGGTCGCGACACGGACGTGGCTCCAGCTTTTCGGATCGTCGGATGCCGCGATTTCGGCAGGTTCGGCTACCGACAGGCGGCAATGGCCGATGCCGAGGTCGATCGGCGCGTAGATCTCGGAATAGCCGAATTCCATCAGCACATCATTACCACAGACGCCGAGTTGCGCCGCGCCGTGCGCCACGAATGTCGCGACGTCAAAGGAGCGGACGCGAATCAGCTCCACATCGGCGCGGTTTGTGGCGAAACGCAAGGCACGCGAGCTTTCGTCCGAAAACGCGGGCTCGGGTTCGATACCCGCCGCACGCAGCAGCGGCAGCGCCTCTTTCAGGATGCGCCCCTTGGGCAATGCGATGACGAGCGGTTTGGCCATAATCGCGCGCTTTACCCGCCTCGCAAGTTGCGGGCAACCAAGCTGTGTGCGCGGGACTTTGCCCGGCAGTGCCCCGTGATGCGGTTTTATGCGGCGCATTGCTTGCATTTCAGGGAATTTCATCGCAAATGCGGCGGCCAGATACAATAAACGGACGCTGAATGGCGAAAGAAGAACTCCTCGAAATGCGTGGGCATGTGGTCGAACTGCTGCCCAATGCCATGTTCCGCGTGCGGCTGGAAAACGACCATGAGATACTGGGTCACACCGCAGGCAAGATGCGCAAGAACCGCATTCGCGTGCTGGTCGGTGACGAGGTGCTGGTCGAACTGACGCCCTATGACCTGACCAAGGGCCGCATCACCTATCGCTTCAAATAGAACAGACGCCTTGCGGGCGGGTCCGGGCGGTCCCGATACCATGCAGGAGCGAGCGAGGATCATGTCGGCACTCGTCCTTGCCTCATCGAGCCCGCGCCGCCGCGACCTGCTCGCGCAGATCGGCGTGGTGCCCGTTCGCATCGAATTGCCCGACGTGGACGAGACGGTGCTGAAGGACGAACGCCCGGCCGATCATGCGCTGCGCCTGGCAGTCGCCAAAGCCGAAGCCGTCAGGCGCAACCCGGACGAAGTCGTGCTGGCGGGCGATACCTGCGTAGCACTTGGCCGCCGTATTCTTCCCCAGGCCGGCACACCGGAGCTTGTCCGCGATTGCCTGGAAAAGCTCTCCGGCCGCCGCCAGACGGTCTTTTCAGCGATCGCCGTGATCGATGCATCGGGCAAGCTCCGGACCCGGCTGGTCCGCTCGACCGTCACTTTCAAGCGATTGGAAGAGGCGGAGATAATAGCCTATGCTGCCAGCAGCGAAGGTCTGGGCAAGGCGGGCGGCTATGCCATTCAGGGCAGGGCCGCGGGCCTGATCCGCGCCATGTCGGGCAGCTATACGGGCATCGTCGGCCTGCCGCTTTACGAAACGCGGGCCTTGTTGCGCGCCGCCGGAATCGCTCTTGCCTGAGTGGCTCTACGAGGCGGGGATCGGCGAGACCCGCGCGTTGCTGGTCGAACACGCGCAGATCATCGAGGCGATACTGGAACGCGACGACGACACGCCACGCGCGGGCAGCGTGGTCGAGGGACGCTTGACCGCGATACTGGTGCCGAAAAAGCGCGGCATCGTCACGCTTTCGACCGGCGGCGAAGCGCTAATCGAGCCCATTCCCTCTGGCGTCACCGAAGGCGCCCGACTGACGGTCGAGATCGTCCGCGAGGCAATTGCCGAACGCGGGCGGCCGAAGCTGCCCAAGGCGGTTGGCAGTAACGCGCCCCCTGGCCCCGCGCCGTCGGTCAGCGGACGAATCGAGGCCACCGGCCTGCCCATCCGCACGCTGACACCTGCCGGGCCCGATCTTCTCGAACAATCCGGTTGGTCGGAACTGCTCGACGAAGCCATGAACGGCGAGATCGGCTTTGCGGGCGGTGCGCTCAGGATCAGCCTGACACCCGCGATGACCTTGATCGACGTCGACGGCGACATGCCGCCGGCCGACCTTGCAAAGGCAGGCGCGGCGGCGGCGGGGGCCGCAATCCGGCGGCTGGATATCACCGGTTCGATCGGCATCGACCTGCCGACCATGGCCTCGAAAGCCGAAAGACTGGCCGCCGCCGGGGCGTTCGACGCCATGCTGCCTCAACCGTTCGAGCGCACCGCCGTCAATGGCTTTGGCTTCATGCAGATCATCCGCCGCCGGGTTCGCGCATCGCTGCCTGAACTGCTCCAGGCCGACCCGGCACTTGCGGCAGCACTTGCCTTGCTCCGCCGCGCTGAACGCACCCCCGGCGCGGGCTTGCTGACCCTCAACGCACATCCGCATGTCATCGACCGCATCGCCGCCCGCCCGGCCTGGATCAAGACGCTTGAGCAACGAACGGGCGCGCCGGTGCGCTTGCTTGGCGCGCCGAACCGGCCCATATCCAGCGCCGATGCCACACGCGAATACCCCTAGACCCAGGACCGCCGCCCGCTGCCCTGTCTGCGGCAAGCCCCAGGACAAGGCCCATACGCCCTTTTGCAGCCAGGGCTGCCGCGACCGCGACCTGCTGAAATGGCTGGGCGACGGCTACCGCATTGCCGGTCCGCCGGCTGATCCCGAAAATGGCGATATCCCGCTGGACAAAACCATCGACTGACCTTTATAGCCCCGCCTCGCGCGCTGTTGCGGACGCGCCCAGGTAGCTCAGTTGGTAGAGCAGGGGATTGAAAATCCCCGTGTCGGCGGTTCGATTCCGTCCCTGGGCACCATTTCCCCTAAACGCTGAACGCCGACTGATCCCGTCTGACTTCCGCGAGCAGCCAGTCGCGAAACCGCCTGATCTTGGTCACCGCGCGGCGATATTCGGGATAGACCAGCCAATAGCCATAGTCGCCGGTCGAGACTTGCGAAAACAGACGCACTAGGCGTCCTTCGGCAAGATCGACACGCCAGAAAAACGGCGTGAGCATGGCCACGCCCTGCCCGGCAATCGCCGCATTGCCTTCATGCGCCTGCGAATCAAGCCGGATGCCGGGCCGGATCGGTCCTTCCGGCACTTCGACGCCCGCCTCGCGCAACCACACCGTCCACCAGAGGTCGTCGGGACTGATCTGCGGGAGGTGCAGCAGGTCGTCGGGCACAAGCGCGCCACCCCGCGCTGCGAGGAACGCCGGGCTGCACATCGGCGTGAAATCAACGTGAAACAGGGGCTCGGCTATCACCCCGGGCCAGACCCCATCGCCGCTCCTGACGGCGACATCCACGTCGTCGCGCGCGAAATCGACCACTGCGTTCGACGTGAGGAGACGCACGCCCATCGCCGGATTCGCAAGCTGAAAGGAGCCCAGCCGCCATGCGAGCCAAGCGGAGGCAAAGGTATGCGAGGTGCTGACCGTCAGCAGCGTCTCGTCGTCGGCGCGCAGATTTGCGAATGCCTCGTCCATCATGTCGAACGCTTGCGCGAGCTTCGCGGCAACGCGCCGCCCGGCTTCCGAAAGCACCACACGCCGCCGCTCGCGGTGGAACAGCGCCACCCCCAGCCGTTCTTCAAGCACCTTCACCTGATAGCTGACGGCCGCCTGCGTCATCGCAAGCTCGGCCGCCGCAGCGGTGAAGTTTTCATGGCGCGCGGCGGCCTCGAAGACGCGAACCGCCGCCAGGGGAGGTATCCGGCGCATGGCCCGCCAATCATAAACCAGACTTATTATCGAGGTCCACCGTTTCGTTGGCGGGAAGACGACGGAAGGCGCATCTCAGGGATCGAAATCATCAGGACGAAAGGTCACGGAGATGAATGACCATCCCAGCGAAATCCAGGCATGGACCGATTATCATCGCGCGTGGTCGCGTTCCATGAGCGACATGTTGCGCACGGTCCTTCACGCGTTCGAGCTGCTGCAGGCCATCCGGTTCGCCGCGCCATGGAACCGCGGTCAGGCCGGGCGCTTCGCCGCCCATTTCGGACTGGCGCGAGCATCAACGCGAAGGCTGTCCAGCTCGACGGCCAATATGTCGCGCTGGCGTTCGGGCGGCCAACCTTCGGGGTCATAGGTGGCCTGTGTCGCCAGCCCCGCGACAACCGCGAGAATCCGCCGCGCCTGCATGTCGCGGCCAGTCACCCGGTCAGGCGGTATGCCGGACTTCTCCAGCACGCGGGCGACCAGTTTCTGAGCCTCGCGTCCGCGCATCTTCTGTTCTTCCATGAAGCCGGGATCGGCCATGGCCATGCCCCAGAAGGCGAACCATATCTTCCAGTTGTCGCGCCCGGGTTCATCGACCGGCAGCAGGACTTCAAGGCAGGCCTGCGCCGGCCTTCCTTCGACAAGCGCGGTTTCGACCCGTTCTCCGGCTTGTCGCAGCGTCATCTGGTAGACGATCAGCAGCAGTTCCTGCTTGTTGTGGAAATAGTGGGAAATCACAGCCGTGCTGTAGCCGACGGCACGCGCGATCCGGCGCACGCTTACCTGCTCCAGCCCCTCTTCAAGGATAAGCGCCTTGGCCGCTTCGGCGACATGTCGGCGACGTTCTTCATGATCGACGATTCTGGGCAATACCGTAATCCTGCACTTACCGGACGATGCCGGAACCGTACGCGCCTCCGCCATGGCCACGGCACTTTATATAACTATCGTTATAAATAGCTATCCATGCCAGTGCGCCTGTGGATGATGCCGCCAAGGGAAATCACCGCGGAAGAAGAAGATGAGCGCACGAAACGCACTTAACCGTCGTCAACTTCTCGCCGGAGCCGCCATTGCAGCAACCGCCGCCGAACTGGGCGCCGGCACGGCCAAAGCCGCCCCGCGCACGGCCGATCGCTGGGATCATGCAACCGATGTGCTGTGTGTCGGCAGCGGCGCGGCTGCCTGTTCGGCGGCAATCGCGGCCATCGACAATGGCGCGAAGGTCATGCTCATCGAAAAAATGCCCCTGCTTGGCGGCACGACGGCCAAATCGGGCGGCGTTACCTGGATCCCCAACAACTTCGTCCTGCGGCAACGCGGCGTCGTGGACGCGAAGGACGACTGCCTTCGCTATCTTGCGCGTTATGCATATCCCCAGATCTATAATCCGCAGAGCCCTACCCTTGGATTGCCGGACGCGCATTTCGGCCTGCTCGAAGCCTTTTATGACAATGGATCGAAGGCAATCGACCGCCTTCAGGCGCTGGGCGTGTCCCGCTTCAAGGAATTCCGCCTGTTTCAGGTCGATCGCCCCGCCCCCGACTATGCCGACCATCTGCCCGAGAACAAGGTCCCCACGGGTCGCTGCCTGGAACCTGCCGTCGGCTCGGGCTCAAGCGCGGGAGGCGGCAGCCTCGCCGCACAGATGGAACAATGGCTGCGGGACAAGAAGGTGCCGATCCTGACCTCGACGCGCGTCACCGGCCTTATCCGCGCGAACGGCCGCGTGATCGGCGTCGAGGCCGGGGAGGAAGGCAAGCCGATCCGCATCCGGGCGAGGCGGGGCGTCGTGTTCGGAACCGGCGGCTATGCGCATAATGTCGATCTGGTCGACCGCCACCAGATCGCGCTCTATGGCGCGTGCGCCATGCCCGGATCGACGGGGGATTTCATCGCTATCGCCGGGGCGGCAGGGGCGAAGATGGGCAGCCTCAACACCGCCTGGCGGTCGCAGGTGCTGCTTGAAGAAGCGCTTGCCAATCGCGCGGTGGGGCTTGGCGCCTTCGTGCTGCCTGGCGATTCCATGGTGCTGGTCAACAAATACGGCAACCGCGTCGTCAACGAAAAGCGCTGCTACAACGACCGGACACTAGTCCATTTCGTCTACGATCCGACGCGCGAGGAATATCCGAACCAACTGCTGTTCATGCTGTTCGACCACCGTTCGATCGATGCATTTGGGGGCGCCTTCCCCTTTCCGCTCGACGAGCGCGAACAGCCCTATCTCATCAAGGGCGACACGCTGGAGGCGCTGTTCGCCAATCTGGATGGCCGGCTCAAATCCCTTGCCGCGAAGACCGGCGGTGTCGCGCTGGCCAATGGTTTTGCGGCAGCCGCAAAGACCACCATCAAGCGATTTAACGGCTATGCGAAGGCCGGCCAGGACCCCGAGTTCAATCGTGGCGAACATAACTATGACCGCGAATGGCACCTGCTGTTCTCGGCCCGTCGCGAAGGCACCAAATATCCGAAGAACCCAATGCCGAACGACACGATGCACCCTTTTGCCGACGAGGGGCCGTACTACGCCTTTATCCTGGGCGCGGGGGCGCTCGACACCAATGGCGGACCCGAAATCAACGCCAAGGCTCAGGTGCTCGACACAGCCGACCGGCCCATCCCCGGCCTTTACGGCGCGGGCAATTGCATCGCCAGCCCGTCGCGCTCGGCCTATTATGGCGCGGGCGGCACCATCGGCCTCGCGGTCGCTTTCGGCTTCATCGCGGGAACCAATGCAGCGCGAGAGACGGTGGCGTGAAGAAAGCGATAATGCTGCTCCTCCTTCCGGTTGGCGGAACCGCCGCCGCCGCGCCGGTCAGCTTTGAAAAGGATCTTGTTCCCGTCCTTCGCACGCGCTGCGCCACCTGCCACCTGACCGGCAAGGAGGCGGGCAATATCGCGCTCCATCCCGGCGCCGCCTATGACAATCTCGTCGGCGTCAAGGCAAGCGAAGCCGACATGCTGCGCGTATCGCCGGGAAAGCCCGGCCAGAGCTACCTGATGCTGAAGCTTGAGGGCAATCACCTGGCGCAGGGCGGCAAGGGGGTCCGCATGCCCCTTGGCGCGGCCCCGCTCGACGCCGCGACCCTTGGCAAGTTCAGGGCGTGGATCGTGGCGGGTGCGCCGCGCAATTGACGCGCATCAGAATGTTCAAAGACCCGGCGGACAGATGGCGGGCCAGCGCGGGACCCCTAGCGCACCACCGTTGGTTCCGCGCTCCACGGCATGAGCCTGCTTCCCGTCCTGTCCTGAAAGGCTGTGGGCAGCTCCTCGACCATGTCCCAGGTCGCGGCCAATCGTCCGAAACCGACGCAGAACGCGACCCAGACGCCCAGTTCGACGATCTGCCCCTCGCTGAAATGGGCGCGCAGCCCGTCATAGGTCGCGTCGTCGATCGACAGGTGATCGTTTGCGAATTTGTCCGCATAGGCGAGCGCGGCCTTTTCGGGCGCGGCCAGATCCGGCGCCTCCATCGGCTTTTCGAGCGAGCACACCAGATCCTCGGTCACGCCGTCCGCCACCGCATCGCGATAACGAATGGCCATGCAGCTCCGGCACTGGTTGTGAAAGGCGATCCGCAGCCGCACCAGCTCGACCAGCCGTTCGGGGAGGCTGCGTTCGGTCTTCAGCGCTCCGCCCAGCCCGATGATGGCCTTGGCGATCGCGGGCCGGTGCGCGAACATGCGCATTGCGCCCTGCTCAAGCGGGGTGGCCTCGCCGGCTCTGAACATTTCCCTCAGTTCGGGGTCCCAGTCGGCAACCTCGATTTTCCGGATGCGGCTCATCTGCTGGTTCCATCGGCGCCGGCGGTGAAGAAATCGGCCCGCGCCACCCCTGTTTCATCATAGACGGGTTCGGCCAGATCGCTCCGGTACTTCAGCACGTTCATGCCGAGAATTCCCGCAGCGGCGAGATGCGCCCCCATGTCACGATAAGGCGCGCCAGTGAAATGGTCGGCCAGCGCCTGCTCGTCCGTCCATTCCTCGAACACATGGATGCGGCCGGGACGGAGCGGATCGGGCGACCACGCATAGGCTATGCACCCTCGTTCCTTCAGCGCGGCGGTTATGAACCGCTTGCCCGCCGGGATCAGGTCCACGGCGGCCTCGGGGCTGAAATCGATCGTCCCGGCAACCAGGATAGCCATCGTCATGCTCCCGTCATTTCGCTTGTCGGGATTGTCGTTCAAATCGGCGTGCAGCCAAGGCTCTCCTTTTGAACAGGTGGACGTTCGTTGGCGGAGAGCAAATGAGGAAGTCATGCACACTGGCGAAATGTTCGAGGCTGTTTGAGGGCGATGACGGCGAACGACGATCAATTCGGGGGGACGGAGGCCGTCCGGGCCGGGCAAGGGTTTGACGAAGCCCGCCTGGCGGCGTGGATGGAAGCGCATGTCGACGGCTATGCCGGTCCGCTGACGGTCAAGCAGTTCAGGGGCGGCCAATCGAACCCGACCTACAAGCTTGAAACACCGGCGCGGGACTATGTGCTGAGGCGCAAGCCGCCGGGCGCGGTCCTGAAAGGCGCCCATGCGGTGGAGCGCGAATATCGGGTGATCAGCGCGCTGGGGCGGGCGGGCTTTCCCGTCGCCCATGCCTATGCGCTTTGCACCGACGATTCCGTCATCGGCACATGGTTCTATGTGATGGAGATGGTCGAAGGCCGGATATTCTGGGATTCGACCCTGCCGGGCCTGACGCCCGTGGAACGCCCGTCCTATTTCGAGGCGATGAACGCGACCATCGCGCGTCTCCACACACTCGACCCCGCGACCCTGGGCCTTGGCGACTACGGCCGCCCCGGCAATTATTTCGAACGCCAGATCAGCCGCTGGACGAAACAGTATCTGGAGGACGAGGCCGCCGGGCGCGACCCGAACATGGACCGGCTGGCTCGGTGGCTTCCCGGCCATGTCCCTCCCGGCGACGAGACCGGCATCGTCCACGGCGACTTTCGCGCCGACAATATGATCTTTCACCCCACCCGCCCGGAAATCCTCGCCGTGCTCGACTGGGAGCTGTCGACGCTGGGGCATCCGCTGGGCGACTTCACCTATCATCTGATGATGTACCGCCTGCCTCCCCAGATCATCGGGGGTTTTGCCGGCGCCGATCTCGCCGCGCTCAATATTCCGTCGGAGGCGGACTATGTGGCCGCCTATTGCCGCAGGACCGGGCGCGACGGCATAACCGATCTCAACTTCTACCTTGCATTCAATATGTTCCGCTTCGCCGCAATACTCCACGGGATCAAGGGCCGGATCGCGCGCGGCAGCGCCGCTTCCCCCCATGCCCAGTCGATGGCGGATAACCTGGCCCCGCTTGCCGCGCTCGGCTGGGCGCAGACGAATGCCGATTGACGGAGAATATCGAATGACCGCTCCCACCCAGCTTCTCTCCGAACGCGCCGCCGACATCGCCGGTCGCGTCGAGGCATTCGTCCGCGATGTCGTGATTCCCTATGAAAAGGATTCGCGCCGAACGAGCCATGGCCCCACGGACGTACTAGTGACGGAGATGCGCGCCAAGGCGAAGGCGGCGGGCGTGTTGACGCCGCACATCCTGCCGGACGGCAGCCACCTTTCGCAACGCGAGACGGCGGCGGTGCTCAAGAAATCGGGCCTGTCGCCGCTTGGACCGCTGGCGTGCAACACCGCCGCGCCCGACGAAGGCAATATGTATCTGATCGGCAAGGTCGGCAGTCCCGCCCTGAAGGAGCGCTTCCTGCAACCGCTGATATCCGGGCAGGCGCGATCGGCATTCTTCATGACCGAGCCCGCTGCAGAAGGTGGCGCGGGCTCCGACCCGTCGATGATGAAGACGACGGCGGTGCTCGACGGCAATCATTGGGTGATCAACGGGCGCAAGGCCTTCATCACCGGGGCCGACGGTGCGAAGGTCGGGATCGTCATGGCGAAGTCGAATGACGGCGCATGCATGTTCCTGGTCGACCTGCCCGATCCGGCGATCCGCATCGAACGCGTGCTCGATACGATCGACAGCTCTATGCCGGGCGGCCATGCGGTGGTCGCCATCGACAATCTGCGCATCGCCGCCGACCAGATGCTGGGCCAAAGCGGCGAGGGATTCAAATACGCGCAGCTGCGCCTCTCGCCTGCCCGCCTCTCGCACTGCATGCGCTGGCACGGCGCGGCAACGCGCGCGCACGAGATCGCCACCGACTATGTCTGCCGCCGCGAAGCCTTCGGCAAACTGCTGATCGACCATGAGGGTGTCGGTTTCCAGCTGGCGGACAATCTCATCGACCTGAAGCAGGCCGAATTGATGATCGACTGGTGCGCCGATGTGCTCGACACCGGTTCGCTCGGCACGTCCGAAAGCTCGATGGCGAAGGTGGCGGTGGCCGATGCGCTGTTCCGGGTGGCCGACCGCTGCGTCCAGGTGATGGGGGGCACCGGCGTCTCCCAGGACACTATCGTCGAGCAGGTGTTCCGCGAAATCCGCGCCTTCCGCATCTATGACGGCCCGACCGAGGTTCATAAATGGTCGCTGGCCAAGAAGATCAAACGTGATCGCATGAAGGAACTGGGGCTGTAACGAAGTCAGTCGACTTTGCCGTCAGAGGCGGCTTTCGGGCACGGTCCGGTCGACGAGCTGCGACGGCCAGAGCACCGGTTCCTCGCCGACGAGCATTCCCTCGGCCCGGTCGAAGGCGGTGAAACCGCCGCAAGCGTCCGGGACATGGCTTGCCCATGCCCGCTCGAACGCGGCGACCGTCGGCCACCAGCTTGTCTCGACGCCAAGGAAATCAGGCGGTGGAAGTTCCGGCGATGGATCGGCAATGCTGTGGCGGCCAAGCCGGAGCGGCCTCGCGCCGGGCATGAACAGCGGGTGGGGCAGGGTCTCCCACATGCGGAAGGCGGCGAGATCCAAGCCATCGGCAGGCCGCACGAAGATCATCGCCTTGACGAGCGGCGCCACGGCCTGACGGCCAGGGCCATCGTCGATCCGCGTTTCCGGTGTCAGCAACAGATTGCGATAGTTGCCGACGTCCATGAACCTGGGCTCGTCAAGCGCCGCGCCATCCAGATATGCCCGGCTTTTGGGCAGTTCGAGCAACTGCTCGACGCCATCGACCCACAGTTCGGGCACGCCATCGGCGGCAATCGGAAGCCCCTCGATCACGCCGATCCGGTGGTTCTGCACATAGCCGCGCATCAGCCCCGGCGAGACGAGAAGCAGGGCCAGATCGCGATGAATTGTCCGCCAATGCCGGGAAAAGGCCGGAAGATCGAGATCGCTCCGCCGATGAAGCAGCCCCATTACCTTCAGCATGTCACGCCCTCCTCCGGAGCCCGGCTGCCATGGCCTCATCCGCGATTATTGGGCGGTCAGGCCCCCATCGACGACGAATTCGGCCCCGGTGATATATTTCGCTTCATCCGACGCCAGAAACAGGATCATCGCCGCGATATCATCGGGCTCGCCCATACGGCCCATCGGAATGCTTTCGTTGAGTGCATCATATTGGTCGGGATTGTCCCTGAGCGCGACACGCTGCATGTCGGTCCAGATGATGCCGGGATGCACCGAATTGACCCGGATGTTTTCCTTGGCCGCTTCCAGCGCGATCGATTTGGTCATCAAGCGCACGCCCCCCTTGCTGGCGGAATAGGCCGCGGTTCCCCGCACGCCGATCAGCCCCGCCACCGAGGAAAGATTGACGATCGCCCCGCCCCGCCCCTGGCGGCGCATCTGGTCGAGCGCCGCCTTGCAACCGAGATAGACGCTGGTCAGGTTGACATCGATCTGCCTGTGCCAGTCCGCCGCCGTCATCGCGTCCATCCAGCGCAGCACCGCGATGCCGGCGTTGTTGACCAATATGTCCAGCCTGCCGTGCCGCTCGATCGTCTGCGAGATGAGCTGCGACCAATCGGCTTCGCTGGTGACGTCCTGCCGGAGGCCGACAACGTCCGCGCCCTGGGCGGCAAGCTCTTGAGCGCGGGCGGCGATAGCTTCACCGTCCAGATCGGTGATCACCAGCTTCGCGCCCTCGCGCGCAAGCTGACGCGCCGTGGCAAACCCCAGCCCGGCAGCCGATGCCGCGCCGGTGACGATCGCAACCTTGTCCTGCACCCTGCCCATGTCGCTTCCCCCGATGAGTTCGCGTTCGCCGATGTTGGGGAACAGATTAGGTCGGCGCCGATGGCCCGCAACTATACCGAATGTCAGGCCAGCGCGTTCGGAACCGACAGCCGACCGGGAAGGGTGCGGAGGCTGAACCCAAACGGACGGAACCCTAACACAATGGCCAGTCGCCCCATGGCCTGAACGTGCGAACCTCCGCCTCGGGCGGTACTTCACATGGAAAAGGCCGCATATCACGAGCGGAGCGCGAACATGGGACGGCTGGACGGCAAGCATGCAATTGTGATCGGCGCTGCCAATCGCGACAATATGGCGCAGGTGATCGCCCGCCGGTTCACACAAGAAGGCGCGCGGGTGGCGGTGGCCGGCCGCAAGATGGACGAGCTTGGGCGATTCGCGGACGAGATCGGCGGCATCGCGATCCACTGCGACATCACCGTCCGCGCCGATGTGTTCAATCTGGCTGAAACGGTCAGAAAGGAATTCGGCAGCGTCGATATCGCGGTCAACGCCACCGGCTGGGGCTTTCTCAAAGGGTTTCTGGAAACGACCGAGGAAGAGTTCGACGCGATGAGCGCCCTTCAGTTCAAAGGGCCTTTCCTGTTCCTCCAGGCGATGCTTGGCGTCATGGGGCGCGGCGGATCGATCATCCAGATTTCTTCGGCGACCGCCAAGATCATGCTGAACGACCATGCGGCCTATATGGGAGCCAAAGCGGGGGCCGATCATCTGATCCGCATCGCCGCCAATGAATTCGGCGACCGGGGAATCAGGGCGAATTCGATCTCGCCAGGCCTCACCGAAACACCAATGACGGCAGAGCACACCGCGCTCCCCGGATTGGTCGAAGCGTTTTTGCCAGGATACCCGCTCGGCCGCATCGGCACTTCGGACGATATCGCCGCCGCCGCCGTGTTCCTTGCGTCTGACGAGTGCTTCATCACGGGCGAGAACCTGCAGGTGAACGGCGGGCTGACGCTTCGCCGCAACCCGACCAGGGAAGAGATCGCGGCTTCGATCGAGCAGGGGGCAAAGGCGCGAGGATGAACGCCCATCTGCTGTCGCTGGCATCCGGCGTCCTTCCCGAATTCGGTCCTGTCGACACCGCCGATGCGGCGATCGCCGCCGGTTTCGAGGCGGCGGGCCTGTGGGTCGAGCCCGGCAACTGGACGCCCGCCACCACGAGCGCCCTCCGCAAGCGGATCGCCGACTCCGGCCTCGCGATCCTCGATGTCGAGGTGATCTGGCTGAAACCCGGGCCGCTCGATCCAGCGCATCGCAAGCTCATCGACATCGGCGCCGAAGTCGGCGCGCGAAATGCGCTTGTCGTCAGTTCCGATCCAGATGACGCCGCGACCACCGACAAGCTTGGCCAGCTTTGCCTTCATGCGGCGGGCGCGGGGATGCGGATCGCACTGGAATTCGGCTATTTCACCGAGGTCCAGTCCATGGGGCAGGCGCGCGCTATCGTCGAGGGGACGGGGCATCCCGCCGCCGCGTTGCTGATCGACCCGCTGCATCTCGCGCGGACGGGCGGATCGCCCGAAGACGTGGCGGCAGTGCCCCGCGACCTCCTTCCCTATGCGCAGATATGCGATGCTCCCGCATCGGGACCGGAAGCCAACGATCCCGACGGCATCATTCGCGAGGCGGTCGACGAACGGCTTCAGACCGGCGATGGCGCGCTTCCGCTGCGGGCGCTGCTGAAGGCCATGCCCCCAGCCATTCCCCTCAGCATCGAACTACGCTCCCGGAAGCTGCGCGAAGGCTGGCCCGACCCGGCCGAACGCGCCCGGGTGACGCTGGAAGCGACCCGGCGGTTCCTGAACGGCGCAAGTTGAACGGCCCAAGCTGATCGAGGGGACAGACCCCGCTCAAAGTCCGAGCACGGACCTTGCGATGATCGTCCGCTGAATCTCGTTGCTGCCGCCAAAGATCGTCCAGGCGCGGCTGTTGAGATAGGCGGGCGCGGCGACCTGCGCGTATTTGCTGTATATCGACGGGGCGCATCGATCCCCATAAAGCGGCCGTTCAGTGCATAGTTGCAGCCCCGCATAGCCGAACATCTGCATGGTCATCGCATCGATCTGCTGGCGCACATTGGAGGCGACGAGTTTGACCAGCGAGGTCTGCGGCCCCGGCTTCTTGCCGTTCGCTATCTCCGCGAGGATGCGCAGTTCAGTCATTTCCAGCGCCTGCGCCTCAAGTTCGATGCGGGCGAGCTTGCCGAGGAACACGGGGTCGTCGGCCAGCGTCGCGCCATTGCCGGCCGGCTCCTCCGCCGCCACGGAACGCAATCTCGCGAGATCGGCAAGAAGCCTGGGCGCGTGGCAGGAGCCGCCGCGCTCGTTTTCGAGGAGGAACTTGGCGATCGTCCAGCCCTGGCCTTCCTCGCCGACCAGATCGGTGACAGGCGCGACCACATTGTCGAGGAAAACCTCGTTCACTTCGTAATCGCCCGCCAGCCCCCGAATCGGCCGGACTTTCACGCCCGGCTGGTTCATGTCGACAAGGATGAAGCTGATGCCACGCTGCGCCTTGGTCTCGCGGTCGGTGCGCACGAGGCAGAACATATGGTCGGCGAAATGCGCGTGGGTCGTCCAGATCTTCTGTCCGTTGACAAGATAGCGGTCGCCGTCGCGCACCGCTGCCGTCTTCAGGCTGGCGAGGTCGGACCCCGCGCCCGGCTCCGAAAAGCCCTGGCACCAATAATGTTCGGCGGACAATATCCTTGGCAGGTAATGATCTTTTTGCGCCTGCGTGCCGAATGTATAAATCACCGGGGCAAGGAGCTTCAGTCCCAGCACCGGCAGGCCGGGAGCATCGGCGAGCGCGCATTCCTTCTCGAAGATATAGCGTTCCACGGGCGACCAGCCCGTCCCGCCCACTTCGACCGGCCAGTTGTAGGCCAGCCATCCCTTTTCGTGCAGGATGCGCTGCCATTCCCGCCCGATGTCCGGCTCTGCGAACACCGTCGTTGTCGCGCGCGCGCCTGCCCGCAACAGGTCCGTCAGGTGCGCATCCAGGAAGGCGCGGACATCGTCGCGAAAGCCCAGTTGCCCGGCATTCAGTTCAAAATCCATCGTTTTCCAATCCCGAGCCACGGAAGGCGGCGATCATCGCTCCACTATTCACCAACGCTTGCCGATAAGCGTCTGTGCAAACTGCTAGGTTCGAATCCGGCGCCCGTACTGGCGAATGTACTGGCGAAAACTATCGCTAGTCGGAGTAGCGCCAAGTCCCTGACAGAACTTAAGCCGATCATGAGAATGATCGAATGATGATGGCCTAAAGGGGCCATGGGAGCTTGCCGGGCCGTGAATTTCGAGCTCAACGATGACCAGACGCAACTGAGAGACCTGATCGATAAATTCGTCACCGGTCGTTACGACCTTGCCCGGCGTCTGGATTATCAGGCCGAGGATGGCGGGTTTTCACGCGCGAACTGGCATCTGTTGGCCGAACTGGGGCTGTTGGCCCTGCCTTTCCGGGCCGAAGACGGCGGGCTGGATGGCGGCCCCGTCGAAATCATCACGATGATGGAAGCGCTTGGCCGGGGATTGGTGACCGAACCCGTGCTGGGGACGATCCTTATTGCGGGCGCGATGCTGCAAAGCGCGGGCACCGATGCGCAGAAGGCCGCATGGATTCCCCGGTTGGCGGGGGGCGATGCGCAGGTCGCGCTGGCGCATGCCGAACATGCGGCGCGGTTCAATCTTTCGCACGTCGATACCAAGGCGCGCCGGGAAGGCTCGCAGTTCGTCCTGACCGGCGCCAAGACCATGGTGCTCGCCGGAAGAACCGCTGACGCCTATATCGTTTCGGCACGCGACGAAGACGGCCTGGCGCTTTACCTCGTGGCGGCGGATGCAAAAGGCCTTCACCGCAATGACTATCGGCTGATCGATGGATCGGTCGCGTCCGAGGTTCGGCTCGACGCGGTTATCGCTTCGGGCAAGCTGGCGGGCGGGCTAAAGGCACTCAGCGAAGCGATCGACAATGCCCGCATCGCGATCTGCGCCGAGCTGGTCGGCATCATGTCCATGCTGTTCGACACGACGCTGGAATATCTGCGCACCCGCAAGCAATTCGACGCGCCGATCGGCAGCTTCCAGGCGATTCAGCACCGCATGGCCGATGTCTATGTCCTGCTCGAACAATCCCGGTCGCACCTTTACCGCTGCACGCTTGCCTCGGGCTCGCCGAACGAACGCAGCCGCGCCATCGCCGCCGCCAAAAGCTATATCGGCGCGAGCGCGGTCCGCCTGGGGGAGGAATGCATCCAGTTCCACGGCGGCATCGGCACCTGCGATGAACTCATCATCGGCCATGGCCACAAGCGGATATTGTTGCTCGCCACGCTCTTCGGCGATGCCGATGGTGAACTTCAGCGGTATAACCGGCTGTTCGCCGAAGGCATCGCCTGATCGACCAGGCGACCGCCGCTTAAACGGGAAGCTGCCTGACACCCGAGACATCGTGCACCTTCACCGCTATGTCCTTCAGGTGCGGCGAAAAGCGGTTGTAGAATTCGACGATCCAGGGCTGCGCCAGGTGCACGCGCAATGCCTGATCGTCCCGCCAGGCCTCCACGACATTGATCACACCCGCGGCATGATCCTCGACCAGCAGCGAATAGTGGCTGCATCCGTCCTCGGCGCGCACGCGCTCAATCATCTTGCCCACTTCGGTTTCGAAGGCGTCAATCTCGGACGGCACGAGCTTCAGATTTCCCATCACGATGATCATTGCTGTTCCTCTCCATTGGCCGAAATGCGAACCAGCGTCTTTCCCATGGTTTTGCCCGACATCAGGTCGATAAAGGCCTGCGGAGCCTGCTCCAGCCCCTCGTACACCGTTTCCAGCGGCTTGATCGCGCCGCTTTGAACCCAGTCGTTCAACTGTTGAAACGCCTCGGCCAGCCGGTCGGCGTGGTCATAGGTGAGAAAGCCGCGCATGGTCAGGCGTTTCACCACCATCTGCCACAATGTCCTTACCGGATATGGATTGTCGGCATTGTTGTAGTCGGAGATCATGCCGCACACGACGACGCGGCCATGCTCGCGCATCAGCGGCAGCATGTGCTCCAGCGTCGCCCCGCCGACATTGTCGAAATAGACGTCGACGCCATCGGGCGCAGCCACCCTGATCGCGGCCGGGAGATCGGGTTCGGCCCGGTAGTTGATCGCCGCATGATAGCCAAGCTCCTGAAGATAGGCGATCTTTTCCGCCGAGCCCGCGAGCCCCACCACGCGGCAGCCCGAAAGCCGCGCGATCTGCCCGGCGATGCTTCCAGTCGCCCCGGCGGCCGCGCTGATAACGACAGTGTCCCCAGGGCGGATCTGGCCTATTACGTTAAGCCCGACCCACGCCGTCAGGCCGACAGGCCCCAGCGCACCCATATAGGATTGCAGCTTGATACCGGGCGCTGGAACGACCCTCTCCAGCCCGATCGCCTGGCCCAGCACGGATACGTCCGCCCAGCCGGAAAGCGCGCGCGCATAGGCGCCTTCCGGCATGTCGGACCGGCGGGAGCGGAGCACCTGCCCAAGGGACATGCCCCGCACCGTCTCGCCGATCGCCACGGGGGGCAAATAGCTGGGCCGGTCGTCGAGGAAACCCCTGATCGCCGCGTCCATCGACAGGATGCGATTGGCGAGAAGGAATTCGCCCGGTCCGAGGCCGGGCACGCGGTCATCCTCCAGACGGAAGTTCTCGACACGCGGCAGGCCGACCGGGCGCGATGCCAATACGACGCGGCGATGGGGCATGATCGACCCTCCTCCAGATCAGGCGAACAGGCGCTTGGGATCTTCGAGCAGCGTCTTGAGCGCCTGCAGGAAACGCGCGCCCGTCGCGCCATCGATGGCGCGGTGATCGCAGGACAGGGACAGGCCGATGCGATTTTCGAAGCGGCCGGTGCCGTCCGGCCCCATGCCCCACACCTTGCGCGATGCGCCGACGGCAAGAATCGCACCCTGCGGCGGATTGATGATCGCATCGAACTGGTCGACCCCGAACATACCGAGGTTGGAGACCGTGAAGGTCCCGCCCTGGATCTCGTCCATTGCCAGCCGCCCGGCCTGGGCCTTGGCGACCATGGCCTTGACGGCCTCGGCGATTTCATTGACCCGCAGCCGGTTCGCGCCGCGCAGGATCGGCGTCATCAGCCCGCGATCGGTCGCGACCGCCACCGCGATGTCGGCGTCGGGAAAGTGGTGGATCGCATCGCCATGAACCTGGATATTGACGTCCGGCACCTCCACCAATGCCAACGCCGCCGCGCGGACGATGAAGTCGTTGACCGACGCCTTTGTCCCCATGATGAGGTTGGCAACGGGCCGCAGCTGCAGCAAGGCGTCAACCGTGACGTCCGCCCGCAGATAGAAATGCGGGATGTTCTGCTTGGCCTCGGTCAGCCGCCGGGCGATCGTCTTGCGGATCGCCGACATGGGGATGATCTCGGCCTCGTTCTCCGCGGCCGTACGCGCTGGCGTCGTAACGGGCCTAATCCGTGCAAGCACATCCACCTTGCAGATGCGGCCGCGCGGCCCCGTACCCGCCAGCCGCGACAGGTCCACCGAATGGAGTAGCGCCAGCCGCTTCGCCAGCGGCGAGGCATAATAGCCGTCGAGGCCCTCGGTGCCGACGGCGTTTGCCACCGGCGCGCCGCCAACGGCCGGGACAGCCGGACGTGATGCCTGATCGACGTCCTGAAAGGTGATCCGGCCCCCGCGTCCGGTGCCACTGATCCTTGTCACGTCGATGCCCTGATCCTCCGCATGGCGGCGCGCCTGGGGGCTGATCGCGAGATCGTCGGGAATGTCCGCCTTCGCCTTCGCCGGTACGGCCTTAACAGGAGCGGGCGCGGGGACTTGCGGCGCCGATGCCTCCGACGCGCCGCCCAGCCCCGCCGCCGTGCTGGTGTCCGCCGGCTTGAACGACTGGATGAACGAATCCACTGCCGCCTGGTCGTCATCGGCATCGCCGAACACCGCGAGCAGCGCACCGACCGGCCTGGTCTCGCCCGCCGTCGTCACGATCTTGCGCAGCACGCCCGGCGCTTCGGCTTCTACCTCGTTGGTGATCTTGTCGGTTTCGATCAACGCCAGTAGCTCACCCTTTCCAAAGGCATCGCCCTCGGCGACGAGCCATTCGGCCAGCGTCCCCTGCTGCATTTCGATGCCCCATTTGGGCATGGTGAAAGCGCGTATGGTCATCGCTTCGTCACTCCTCAGCGATAAGCCAGCGTCTTGCGCACCGCCTCGACGATACGTTCAGGCGACGGAAGATAGGCCCGCTCCAGCTCGCGCGCGAAAGGGACCGGCGTATGCGGTGACGTCACCAGCTCGATGGGCGCCTTGAGGCTGGCAAAGGCCCTGGATGCGACCAGTGCCGCGATGTCTGTCGCAAGCGAACAGCGCGGCGGACTTTCGTCCACCAGAACCAGCCGCCCCGTCATCTCGACCGAATCGAGGATCGCCTCCTCGTCGATCGGGCTGGTCGTTCGCAGATCGATGACGTCGCAGCCGATGCCCTGCTGCGCCAGTTCGTCGGCGGCGGCTTCGGCAAATGTCACCATGAAACCGCAGGAAACGATGGTCACATGCTCGCCGGCCCTGACCAGCCGCGCATGACCGAAGGGCAGCATATGGTCGCCGTCGGGCACTTCGCCGCGCACGCCGTAGAGCGCCTTGTGCTCCATGAAGATCACCGGATCGTCGCCCCTGATCGCCGATGTCAGCAGGCCCTTGGCGTCGGCGGGCGTGGTCGGCATCGCCACCTTCAGCCCCGGCAGCGCGGTCAACAGCGAATAGACCGACTGACTGTGCTGGGCGGCCGCGTTCAGGCCCGCGCCATAGGCCATGCGGATCACCGCCGGGCATCTGGTCTTGCCGCCGAACATGTAGCGGAATTTGGCGATCTGGTTCCAGATCTGATCCAGGCACACGCCGACGAAATCGGCGAACATAATCTCGGCCACCGGCCGTTTTCCGGTAAGCGCAAGACCGGCTGCCGCGCCGACGATAGCACTTTCAGAGATCGGCGTGTCGATCACCCGGCCGGCGCCGAACTTTTCGTACAAGCCGGTCGAGGTTCCCCAGATGCCCCCTATCGCTTCCGGCCCCCCGGCGGTGCCGTTGCCGCCGACGACGTCTTCGCCAAGCACGACCACATTGGCGTCGCGCGCCATTTCGTCATGAAGCGTCTGGACGATCGCTTCGCGCAGCATCATCTGTGCCATCGGTTGTCCCTTCGCCCGGCGATCAATAGGTCACGTAAACGTCGGTGAGGACGTCTTCGGGCCTTGGCGGCGGTGCGGCGCGCGCCTCCTCCACCGCCTCATCGATCAGTTCGGCAATCTCGCTGTCGATGGCGTCCAGGACCTCGACGTCGAGCAGCCCCGCTTCGGTAACCTTGATGCGAAAGGTCTTCAGCGCATCGCGCTCGTTGCGGAGGCGGTCCAGTTCGCCCGGGCCGCGATAACGCTGCGGATCGCCCTCGAAGTGGCCGAAGAAGCGCTCGGTGTCGAATTCCACCGCCGCCGGGCCATTGCCCGCCCGGACATATTCGAGCACGTCCCCCATCGTGTCGTGGACCGCGAAGAAGTCGATGCCGTCGGCTCGCCAGACCTTCATGCCAAAGGCCTCGGCGCGGCTGGCGATGTCGCGTGCCGTGCCCACCGCATAGTCGACGCCCGTGTGTTCCGAATAGTGATTGTTCTCGAACACGAAGATGGCGGGAACTTTCAGGACCACGGCCATGTTCATCGCCTCGAAGGTCGTGCCCTGGTTGCACGCGCCGTCGCCTGAAAAGGCGATCGACACCTTGCCGTTCCCGTCGAGCTTGGCGGAAATGGCGGCCCCGACCGCGATCGGCGCACCCGCGCCGACGATGCCGTTCGCGCCAAGCATTCCCTTCTCCACGTCGGCGATATGCATCGAGCCCGCCTTGCCCTTGCACAGGCCGTCGGCACGCCCGAAAATCTCCTTCATCATCCCTTTCACATCGACTCCCTTGGCAAGGCAGTGGCCGTGGCCGCGATGGGTGGAGATGATCCGGTCACGATCATCCAGATGCTCGCATACCCCCACCGCGACGGCCTCCTGGCCGGCGTACAAATGGGTGAAGCCCGCGATTTCGCCCGACTGGATCTCACTATGAAGGCGCTCTTCGAAGTCGCGGATGATCCGCATGTGTCGATAGGCGCGCAGCAGGGCCTCACGGCTGAGTTGCATGGTTTCCTCCCCCCGTCCTAGCGGGTCAATATCGTCACCGCCGACACGCCGGGCGCGCCATAGACGTGGCTGTAGGCGGTCCTTGGCGTTCCCTGGACCTGGCGACGCCCGCCCGCGCCCCGTAATTGCACGACGTTTTCGTAAACCTGCCGCAGCCCCGATGCGCCGATCGGTTCGCCGCACGCGATGCAGCCGCCATCGGTGTTGACCGGCAACCTGCCGTCGAGCCTGGTCCAGCCCTCGGCGAGCCACTGCTCCTGCTCGCCATCGCGGCAGAAGCCGTTTTCCGACATATGCATGATCTCGGCGCCCGCCTCCGTATCCTGAAGCTGGGCGACGTCGATGTCTCTAGGGCCGATCCCGGCCTTTTCGAAAGCCGCTTGCGACGCGATCCGGGTGGCCGAACCGCCGCGCTCTATCGAAAGCGACGGTGCGAACACTTCGAACGATCCGGCGGGACGCGTGCGCATGACGGCGGTCTTGAGGCGGATCGGCGTCACGCCCAGTTCACGCGCCTTCCTCTCGCTCGCCAGCACCAGCGCCACCGCCCCTTCGGCGGGAGAGCAGAACATGTATTTGGTCAGCGGATCGCTCACCATCTGGGCGTTCAGGATCGTGTCGAGATCGACCGGCTCGCGCCGCCATGCGTGATCGGCAAAAGCGCCGTTGCGGAAGCTCTTTTCCGCGACCATCCCGAGCGTCCGCTGGCTGATGCCGAATTCGTGCATGTAGCGTCTGATCTTCATCGCGAAGAACTGCGTCGTCAGCATGAAGCCGACATCGCCATACCAGTCGGGAAGATTCCAGTCGGCCGGGCGCGGATCGAATGCGCCGCGCGGATGCTTGTCGAAACCGACCGCCAGGCCGATGTCATATTCGCCCGACCGGATCGAGCTGCTGGCCGCGAACAGCGCCGAGCCGCCGGTCGCGCAGCCATTCTTCACATTGATGAACTGAAGCCCGGTCAGCCCGAGCCGCGCGACCATGGTGTCCGCGTTGCCCGAAGCGTCCGATCCCCCGTAAGCGAACTGCATGTCGCTCCATTCCGCGCCGGCGTCGGCCAGCGCGGAACGCACCGCGGCGATGCCCATGTCCATGCCGGTCATGCCTTCGGTGCGGCCGAAGGAGTGAATGCCGATGCCGACGATGCAGATATCGCTCATGCCGCTTTTTCCTGGGCGGGGCGAAAAGCGTAGGTGGTGACGACCGTTCCATCCGGATCGGTGCTGAAGGGAATGACGGCCAGCTCCACCGGCATGCCGATCCGTACCCGGTCAAAGCCGACATCGACGATCCGCGCTTCGACGATCACCTCGCCCGGCAGTTCAACATAGCCGAGGACGAACGGTTCGAATTCGTCCGGGCCCTTATAGGGTGGGGTCTTCGGCCGGAATTGCTGGATCGTGTAGGACCAGAGCGTCCCCTTGCGCTTCAAGGGAACCGCTTCATAGAGCGCCGCCTCGCTTCCCGTGGGCATGGGAAAAACGATCTCTCCGCTGCTGTTCGATCGGCCGCCGATCAGACACGGCGGTTCATCCTCTCTGAACACGCCCGGCGCGATGGACCTGGTCGCCATTGCCATCCACTCCCCGCTTCTATCCAGACAGCCACTAAGCCGGAAAGAACCGCGCGAGAGGACTCTTCAAAACGCTAGGGTCGCAAACAAAACTACCCCGCAAACGTTTCAGGAATTCAGTCCGATATAGCCGAGCTGCGCCGCCTTGAAGACCGTCTGGCTGCGGTTGACGGCGTCAAGCTTCAGCGAGGCATTGTGGATATGGAAACGCACGGTCGCCCGGCTGCGCGACATGATCATGCTGATTTCCTGATCGGTCTTGCCGATCGCCGCCCACCGCAGACATTCGACCTCACGCTTGCTGAGGCGCGAACTGGCGGGCAGCCGCTGGGCGCGACACATCACCCGCACATAGCTGGTGATGAACGTGCGCGCGTAATTGCCCAATTCCTCGCTTAGCGTATCGAATTCGTGCGTCAGATCCTCCCTGTCGGGATCCATCGGGGAAAAGCTCACCGCGCCCACCTGGCCGAACGGCAGATGGACCGGCACGACAATGGCCGCCCTTACCAGCGCCCGCTGCTCGAAATTACTGAGGTCGATCGCATCGAGAAATGTATTCGGCTGCATCGAGTGAATGCCGCCAGAATTGCACCAGAATGGCTCACTTTCGTAGCGGCACGCGGTCGGAAGCGGGGAATCAAGCGCGATGCGCGGGCTTTTCCACCAACGATCGCCTTCCTTGGTCGTCCATCCGAAAACGTCGGTCGCCAGAATGTTCCCCTCCGCGTCGACCATGGGTTCCTTGACGGCAATGTTGTGACAAGCCGCAATGCGATAATCGCCCAGTTCGGCGACGATTTCGCGAAATGCTTCGGCCGTCGCCCGCACCGCGCCGGGCGAATGGATTCGGACCTGGTTGCTCCTTGGCAAGTCAGACATAAACAGGCGTCCTTCCCACGCGTATTTCCTTGATGCCAAAGTAGCCGAACAATAGCGATCAAACAATGGATTCCGTTAGCTAGCTTAGCATAGCATACGAACAGGGATGGATTTGAGCTCCGACCTGAACAGGTGGACATTAATTACAAGTACTTACGGTATTTCACCCAATCTATACCGCGACGCAGCAATCTATGGAATACAGGTATATCCCAGGCACAGCGATCGACACTTGGCCAATAGTCCATCAACGGCTGCAGATCATAATGCCCGCGGCAATGACCGAGCGTCAGGTAAAGTACCTGCCCCGCGCCAATGTCATGCGTATAGAACACGGGATGGCGCGCCTTCGGCCATCGGTCATCGACGAACCCGGTCGCCTCTCCGGCAAATTCGGTCTCAAGCATGACATGAAGGTCGCCATGGGTGTCCATCAGGTAGATTTCGTCCGTGGTGTCGAACGGTTCCACGCCTTCGACCAGAGGGTGGTCGGGATCGGCCACCGTCACGCGGTAAGGCGCGACCGGTGGGTGAGCAATGAACTGTGATCCAAGGGTTTCCATGAACAGCGGCGCCCAGCGCGGACTGTCGACCCGCCCGTCAGGCAGCCAGCGGAGAATGGAATTGGTCCCGTGCAGCGCGTACCAGCGGCCGCCCTTTGCCACCCAGGCACGCAGCGCTTCCTGCGCGGGCAGGGAAGGCACGACGTCGCATGTGTAGGACACAAGAAAATCGCATGCCTCGATCGCGGCGATATTCTCATAGTCCTCGAAGACGCGAACGCGGACGCGGTCATCCTCGGCGAGCATCTTCAGAAGCTCGAGGCGGGCGAAATCGATGTCGTGATATTTCCCGCCGGCAATCAACACGCAATCGATCCGCCCGCGCTTTCCCCCGGCTGTCAATTCAACGCCCCACGTATTTCATCAAGGTCTGCTGGAACTGGCGAATGCGGATCTCCTGATAATCCGCAAGCTGCACCTCACCGTTTTTCGAGGCCTTCAGACCTTCCTGGACATAGGGAAGATTGCCCATGTCCTGCTCGAAGACAGCGCCCAGGATGCCAAGCTCGGGGGCATCGGTCCATTTCTGGTCTTCGCGGAGGTAGTTCATCGGCACGCCATGCGGAATTGGCTTGCCGGGCGCGATGCGGGTCAGGATGCGCACCTCCATCAAGCAATGATCCGGATCGGGGCCGGGCCGCCAGCGATAGACGATATTCGGCATGAACCCGCCCCAGGGCGCGAAGTTGGGAAAGACATTGTAGACCAGCGCGTCGAGCATTTCGGCGTCGGTCGCATCGTTGTGATCGTGACCGAAACTTTCAGTGTAGCTTTGGCGCAGGCTTTCGGCGAGCGCCCGCCGCGCGGTCGTCCCCTCGGGCACGATGACCGCGAAGGGATCGGCTCCGGCTTCATAATTGTCGCCGGACCGGCCGTTATATTTGATGAACTCGTCGACGATCCATTGTTCGGGCTTTTCGGACGGCTGGATGTGCGGCGACATGGTCGCGAACGGAACGAGGTTCACGTTCACATTGTCGCCCCAGATACTGTAGGCCGAGTTCGCGTCACCGGTGAACGGCAGCAACTGGGGGTGGGTCACGACCGTGTGCCAGGCCTCCATGAAGGCCTCCATGGTCACCTTCCAGTTGGCGGGCACGACCTTGCCCACCCAGATCGCCGTCGTGCAGTCCTCGTGCCGCCAGCTCCTGAAGAATGCGGGCAGCGGCGCGAGATATTCCTCGATGCTCGGCCCGCCCGGATTCTCGCGCACGAAGATGTAACCGCCCCAACGGCCGGCTTCGGCCTCGGGCAGGCGCATGTCTTTCTTTTTTAGGTGCGGGAAATCCCATTCGCAGGGAATTTTCTTCAAGCTGCCGTCGTTGTTCCAGGTAAAGCCATGAAACGGGCATTGAAGCATCGCCACCGTGCCGTCTTCCGTCTGGAGCTTGCGGCCGCGATGAAGGCAGACATTATGGAAGGCGCGGACCGATCCGTCCTCCTGACGCATGACCAGGAACGAACGGCCGACGTTATCATAGACCACGAAGTCGCCCGCCTCCGGCATGTCTTCCTCGCGCGCGGCGAATTGCCACACGTTCGGCCACATCTTTTCCTTTTCAAGACGCGCGAATTCGGCGCTGGTATAGCGTTCGGCAGGGATCGGGTCTGAACCCAGATAGGTGTACGATTCATCCCGGATGAAGTCGGGCACCGGACGCGAATCTTCATCAAGCAGGTCCGTCCAGGACTTGCCGGGACAGCGCGCCTGTCCGGGCGCCTTGATGTCTGGGTCCCGATCGGACATCCATCGCTCCTCGAAGATATGTTTGCCCGTCAAGATAGGTTCTGGCGGAACAACATCAAACCTCGTCCTTTTGCCAGTACCCGCGCAAGGCACGTTGCCGACTATTCCGCCGGTACCTTGCTGAAAGCACAGGTTTACAGGAGACGCGGAAGGGGGCCAGTCTGGCGCCATGAAAATACGCACGCGCAAGGTTTGCCATGAGACTTGAAGGCAAGGTGGCTTTGGTCACAGGCGGAACGGCGGGCATCGGCGCAGCCACGGTGGAACGCTTCGTGAAAGAAGGCGCGGCAGTGGTCTTCACCGGCTCCAATGCGGCCAAGGCCCGGGATGTCGTCGACCGAACGGGAGCGGTTTTCCATGCCCACCGGGTGCAGGACGCCAACGGCTGGGGTGTGCTGGCGACGATGATCCGCGAGCGCTTCGGCCGGCTCGACATCGCCTTCGCCAATGCCGGGATCGAGGGCGCCGACGGCAGCATCGAGGATATCTCCCTTGATGCCTGGAACGACATCGTCGCCGTCAACCTGACCGGGGCGATGCTGACCGCGAAACACGCCATAAGCGTCATGCGCGGCAACCCGGGCGGCCCATCGGGTTCGATCATCCTCAATTCATCGATGAACGGCATATTGGCGCTGGGCCAGAACGTCGCGTACAGCACAACCAAGGGCGCGCTCCGCCTGCTTGCCAAATCGATCGCGGTGCATTGCGCGAAGGCCGGGCATCACATTCGCTGCAATTCGATCCATCCCGGCGTCGTCGAGACGCAGCTGATCCGGGAGGCGATCGCCACCGCGCCGGATCCTGGCGCGGCGCGCGACATTTTCTCGAGCCTGTCGCCACTGAAGCGCATGGCGACGGTGGACGAGATCGCATCGCTTGTCGTCTTCCTCGGCTCCGACGAGTCCGCCTTCATCACCGGCGGCGAATATCTGATCGATGGCGGCTCGACCGCGGGACTTGGCGGGGTATGAACGGCGGCCGCCTTCAGGGACGGGCGGCGTTTGTCACCGGCGGCCTGCGCGGGATCGGCCTTGCCATCGCGGAACGTTTCATCGCCGAAGGCGCGGCGGTCGTCATCGGCGACCTGCGGCCCGCGGATGACGACGGCGTTCGTCAGACAGTCGGGAGGCTAGGCGAGGGCGCGCGCTATATCCAGCTCGACGTTGCCCAGGAAGACCAGTGGAGCGCCGCCGGGCACATGGTCCGCGACACCTTGGGGCGGCTCGACATTCTGGTGAACAATGCGGGGATCGACCTTGTCTGCCCCGTCGACAAGATGACGCTCCAGGCGTGGCGGCGGCTCATGAGCGTCAATGTCGACGGCGTTTTCCTTGGCATCAAGACCTTCACCGGGCTGCTCGCCGAAAGCGGGCGGCAAACGCCGGCCGGGTCGAGCATCATCAACATGTCGTCGATCATGGGACTGGTCGGCTATGCGGAGACATCGGCCTACAACACCAGCAAGGGCGCCGTGCGGCTCCTCACGAAATCGGTCGCGATCGAATTTGCCAGCGCGCGCACGCCGATCCGGGTGAATTCGATCCATCCGGGCTTCGTGAAGACGCCGCTGCTCGACATCGGCATGCAGTGCTGGGTCGATCAAGGCGTGGCCGAAAAGCCGCAGGATCTGATCGACGGCCTGGCCGCGCAGACGCCGTTGGGCCGGATCGCGCGGCCCGAGGAAATCGCTGGCGCGGCCTTTTTCCTCGCATCCGACGACAGCAGCTACGTGACCGGCGCGGAACTGGCCGTCGATGGCGGTTGGACTGCACAGTAATCCACCATCCGGAAGGGACCATCATGACCGCCGATCTTCAAGGAGCCGTAGTGCTGTTGACGGGCGCCGGCGGCGGCATAGGCAATGCAACGCGAACGGCCCTGGAGGAGGCGGGCGCGGACGTCGTGGCGACCGACCTCAAGGAAAGCGTCGGCGTGGCGGCTCATGACGTGACCAGCGCTGATAACTGGGCACGCATCGCCGCCGACGTTCGCGAGCGCTTCGGGCGGCTCGATTGTCTCGTCAACAATGCGGGCTATTCGATCGTCGAAAGCATCGAGGCGACCGGGATCGATGTCTGGCGCCGGGTGCAGGCGATCAATGTCGAGAGCGTCCTGCTGGGCCTGCAAGCGACGCTGCCGCTGCTGCGCGAGGCCAGCGGGCGGCGCCAGGGTGGGGCCTCGGTGGTCAATCTCTCGTCAGTCGGCGGCATCAGGGCCGCGCCCTTCAATGCCGCCTATTGCGCCGCCAAGGCGGCCGTCGCGATGTTCACCAAAACCGCCGCGCTGGAGTTCGCCACGCTCGGCTACGGCATCCGCGTCAATTCGGTCCATCCGGGCGGGATCGAAACCGGCATGATGGGCTCGATCATGCAGCGGTACGTCGATCTGGGCGCATCGCCATCCTTGGCCGCCGCCCGCGCCGTCACCGAAACGCGCCATCCGATGAAACGCCTCGGCGAACCGCAGGAGATCGCCAGCGGCATCGTCTATCTCTGCTCGCCCGCCAGCAGCTTCATGACGGGTGCAGAGATGGTGATCGACGGCGGCTATATCTGCGTCTGATCGCGCTCGTCGTGACCGTCAGGTGTCATGAGATGGGATGACGGCCGACGCGCCCTTACATCACGGGCCGGGGCGCGTTCGCGTCGCCTTTCAGATACCATGCCACCCATTCGTGGAAGAACTGATTGCCGCGTTCGTTCTTGCCCAGGATGATGCTTTCCAGCGCGCCTGATTCGAGGCCCTTCTGGATCTTCTTGCCGATGATGTAGTCCTCGTCGTGCGTCACGTCGCGCAGGAAGGTCATCATCTGGTTCAGCGCCTCGCGGTCGGCGTCGTCCCTTGGCGGCTCGCGCCGGGCATAGAGCAGGACGGTGCGGTTCTGGTCGGGCGTCGGTCCGGGGAAAAGCTGGGCGATCTGCGCTATTTCCGGCGCAAGAAATGCCGAAACATTGGGAAAAAGGATGCGGACGAAGTCATAGCCCTGGTTTTCGCACCTGCCCCATTCTTCGCGGGGAACGTCGCGCAGTTCACTGATGCCCGTCTGCGCGAAACCGATCCGCATGTGCGGGCCATAACCCTCGTAATGGGTCAGGTTGGAAAGGGTACGCGGATGGATGGTCCGCGGGTGCAGGGTCGCAAAGTGATAGCCTTCCAGATAGCCGTCGAACGCGATCTTCCAGTTCGCGCCTTCGATCACGCGAGAGCCCAGGAAGGTCCAGTTGGCAAGGTCCGCCGCCTCGAAATCATCGAGCATGCCCTGATAAAAGCCGTCGAGGTCGATCGATAATCCCGGCGTCAGCACGACGAAGATCATTCCCGCCCGTTCAGCGCAGGGCAGTTCGGTGAGGCCGCGCGTGCTCCTGTCGATATCGCCGAACTTGTCCTTGTCGGCGACCGCGAGCAGCTTGCCGTCCAGCCCATAGGACCACGCGTGATAGGGGCAGACAAACCGGCCGCATTTGCCGCTGCCTTCCTCCGCGACCGGCGCACCGCGATGCGCACAGACATTGAGGAAGGCATGCGCCATGCCTTCCTTGTCGCGCGTGATGAGGATGGGTTTCCCCATCGCTTCCATCGCCTTGTAGCTGCCCGGCTCCCTCAACTCGGCCGAAAGCGCCAGCATCAGCGGCAAGCGCTTGAAGATCGTTTCCATTTCCTGATGCCAGCGATCGGCATCCGTATAGGCCGAAGCCGGGATGGTGACGATCCTGTCGGTCTGGAATGTTCTGGAGTTCTCCGCGTAATCCAGCAGGGCTTCCGCGACGTCGCCCATGTCATGCCCGTCCATCATCACCCTCTCAAAATCCATCGGTGCAGTGATGCGGAACCTCACCAGATCGATTGCCGCCTCACAAGCTGAGAGGAATGCTAGGTGCGTCGTGCCCGAAGGCGCGGAACCTATCAGAATTGTCCGTTGCGCGAACGCAGCCCCTCGCCAAGCTGACACCATGAACCAAGCCATCGACACTGGCCGGAACGATCCCCGTTTTTCCTGCCCCTGGAGCTGGTTGACCCCGCCCGCCGCGCATCACCGCCGCTATCGGCAAGGCGGATTCTGGGACGACCGGACGATCGGCGACATGGCGCGCATCCGGGCTGAACAGGAACCCGACGCTGTCGTATTCCTGGGCGAAGGCAGCCGTCCGACCTATGCCTCGCTGCTGGCGGATGCCGAGGCGCTTTGCATGTCGCTGGCCGATCTGGGGCTGAAGCGCGGCGATGTGATCAGCTTCCAGACGCCCAATTGGGAAGAAGCGGCGGTCATCAATCTTGCGGCGGCCTTGCTGGGTCTCGTCATCAATCCGATCGTCATCATCTACCGCGACGCGGAAGTCCGTCAGATGCTTGCCGATTGCAACTGCCGGCTTCTGTTCCTGGCGGAAAGGTTTCGCGGCTATGACTTCGCGGCGATGATCGGCCGGCTGCGGCCGGATCTCCCCGCGCTGGAGCATGTCGTCTATGTTCGCGGCGGCGGCGAGAGGAAAATGACGTACGAGGCGTTGGTCGAGGCCGGTCGCGGGCGGTCTTTCGCCGCGCCGAAGATCGATCCCGGCAGCGTCAAGATGCTGCTCTACACCTCGGGCACCACCGGCAAGCCGAAGGGCGTGCTGCACAACCACAATACGCTGGCGCGCGCCGCCACGGTCTGTTCGCGCCATTGGGGCACCCGGCCGGGAGATGCCATTTTGATGCCATCGCCCGTCACCCATGTCAGCGGTTACAGCAACGGGCTCGAGCTGCCGTTCATCTGGGGCACGCGCACCGTCTTGATGGAAAGCTGGAATGCCGATCTCGCGCTTGAGGCGATCGAACGGCACGCGGTCGTCGGCACCGTTGCCGCGACCCCTTTTCTTCAGGAACTCGCCAGCAAGGCGGCAGCAGCGGGCAAATCGCTTCCGTCGCTGCGGTTTTTCGCGTGCGGCGGCGCGGCCGTCCCTTCCGAGATCGTGCGCCTGGCCAACCGCACCTTCGCCAATCCGTGCGCTTTTCGCGTCTACGGCAGTTCGGAGGTTCCGCTGGTGACGCTGGGCTTCATGGGCGAGGGCGAGGGCGAAAACGCCGCGACGACAGACGGCAGGATCGTCGATTACGAGGTCCGCATCGTGGACGATGCCGGCAACGAGGTGCCCATGGGAAGCGACGGCGAAATACTCGCGCGGGGGCCTGCCATGTTCATGGGCTATGCCGATCAGGCCCAGACGGTCGAAGCCATTACCGGGGATGGCTATTTCCGCACCGGAGATATCGGGCGGGTGGAGGCGTCGGGCGCGCTTACCATCACCGGGCGCAAGAAGGATCTGATCATCCGGGGCGGCGAAAACATAAGCGCCAAGGAAATCGAGGATGTGCTTCACCGCCATCCCGCCGTTGCCGAGGCGGCGGTTGTCGCCATGCCCCATGCGCGGCTGGGCGAGGGCATATGCGCCTTCGTCATCCTGGCAAACCGGCAAGCACCGGATGCCGCCGATCTGGTCGCATTCATCGGCACACATGGGCTCGCCAAGCAGAAATGGCCCGAGCGCATCGAGTTCGTGGACAGCCTGCCGCGCACGGCTTCCGGAAAAGTACGAAAGGATATGTTACGCAAGCAAATTAAAGCTAAGCTCGGCCATGCGCCGTGAGTTCATAATGCAGGAGACGAAGGATGGATCTGGGCCTGAAGGGACTGAAGGTCATTCTCACCGGCGGCAGCCGTGGTATCGGTCGCGCCGCGCTGGAGATTTTCGCGCAGGAAGGCGCCGACATCGGCTTTTTCTCGCGCAACAAGCAGCAGGTCGATGAAGCTGTCGCTGCGCTGTCGAAACACGGTGGCAAGGTCGTTGCGGGGACGTTCGATCTCAATGACATGAGCGGTTATGCCGATTGGCTGACCCGGACCGCCGACGAACTAGGCGGCTGCGATATCTTTATCCCCGGCGCGAGCGCATCCGGATCGCAGGCCACCGGCGACTGGGAGAAATGCTTCCATTTCGACGTGATGGGCGCCGTCAAGGGTTGCGAAGCGCTGGAGCCTTATCTCGAGAAATCACGGTACGGCTCCGTCATCCTGATGTCGAGCACGGCCGCGGTCGAGACTTTCCTGGTTCCGCAGGCGTTCAATTCGATCAAGGCGACGCTTCTGACCTATGCCAAGCAGCTAGGCCAGGCGTGGGGGCCAAAAGGCATCCGTGTAAACGCGATCTCTCCGGGCCCGATCAGCTTCCCCGGCGGGAACTGGGAAGGAATCGAGGCCGCGATGCCCGAACTCTATGACGCCACCAAGGCGCAGATACCCCTGGGCCGCCTGGGAGCGCCGGAAGACGTCGCGCGCGCGCTGGTATTCCTGGCGAGCCCTGCATCGTCCTACACCACCGGCACCAACATCGTCATCGACGGCGGCTATACCAAGCGGGTTCAGTTCTGACGCGAGGGGCGGAGCCTTTTCGCTCCGTCCAGCCCGCCTGTCATGCCGGCAAGGGCAGGTCCATCGGGTGCTTCGTCATCCGTTCCCGATCTTCAGGATCATCTTGCCCTTGTTGGTCCCTTCGAACAGCCGAAGGAAGGCGGGAAACGCGTTTTCAATTCCCTCCTCGACATGTTCGTCGACGCGCAGCTTTCCTGCCTTGATCCATTCGATCATCGCAGAGCCGCCCTCTTCAAAACGGTTCGCGAATTCAAGGACAAGGAAGCCGCGAATGGTAGCGGTCTTGACGATCAACTGCCACAGGTTGCGTATGCCTTGGGGACCTTCGGCGCTGTTGTATTCGCTGATCAGCCCGCACAGCGCCACCCGCGCGCCCCGCGCGAGGTTCATGAGCCCGGCATCCAGTATGTCGCCGCCCACATTCTCGAAAATCACATTCACGCCGCCGGGCGCGGCTGCGGCGATCTCCGCAGCCAGCGTCGCCGTCGACTTGCCGCGATAGTCGATGGCGACATCGTAGCCATAGTCCCGGATCAGCCGCGCGCATTTGTCCGGCCCGCCGGCAATGCCGATGGCGCGGCACCCCCTGATCTTTGCGATCTGCCCCGCGAGCGAACCGACCGCCCCGGCCGCGCCGCTCACCAGCACCGTCTCGCCCGCTTCGACCTTGGCGATCTCCGTCAGTCCGAAATAGGCGGTCAGGCCGACCGCGCCCACCGCGGACAGGTAATTAGTGACGCTGGGCATCGCATCCGCATCGATGGGCCGGGTGAAGCTGCCCGGCTTTATTACCGAATAATCCTCGATTGCGTGAAGGCCCACCATCCACTGGCCCTCGGCGAAACCGGGGTTGCGTGACCGGACGACCCGGCCAACCGTCGTCGCGCGCACCGCATCGCCCAAACCTATCGGCGGCAGATAGGATGGCTTGTCGTCGAGCCAGCCGCGCATCGCGGGATCGAGCGAAGCATATTCATTGCGCAGCAGGAACTCGCCCTCGGCCAGTTCCGGCGCCAATTCCTCGTCTATCCGGAAATCCTCGGCGACGGGCAGGCCCACCGGTCGCCTGACAAGCTTGAACCGTCTGTTCCGCATCGCGCCAGGCTCCCCCCTTTACGGCAAACCGCCGACCTATCGCTACACCCCAAGGGCGTCGTTCAACAGTTCGTGGAAACGCTGGACGCGCTTTTCCTGCCCGGACAATATGCCGCCGTCATATCCCCTGGAGTGCAGGCCCTGCTGCTGGCCGACCGCGATCGACATATCCTGGTCAGCGACGAAGCCCAGCGTCTTGTCGCCATAGTCGAAGCGGTCGCGTTCGGCATCCTTGTACGGCACCACACCCACCGGCGTGACAACCTCGGTGCGGCCTTCGACCGGCGGCATCAGATACCAGTGATCGAAAATGCACTTTTCAGGGTCGGTCGGATGGGGCTCTGACCTCAGGATCTGGAAGCCGTCGGGGCTCATCGTGATCGTCAGGTTCGGCCATAGCGTATAGTGGTAATAATCGGTGAGTTGGCTGTCCGTCATCGTATCGTGATGCTTGAAGCCGCGCACCCGGCCCAGTTCGCGCTTGGCCTTTTGCAAGGCGAGGCGCGCTTCCTTGGCACGATCCTGGAAGTCGGCTGCGTCGAGGCCCCATTCGTGCAGAATGCCAGCCAGATCGGGTTCCACCGCCTCGGGCAGATCGAGCCTTCCCGAAGGGGAACAGCCCTTCTGCACCATGCGGTTGTGACCCGATGGATACATTTCGAAGCTGGTGTCGGTGTAGTCGTCGTCAATGAAGGTCGCCAGTTCCGGATGCAGCGTCGGCAGGTGATAGCTTTCGTTGAAGTTATCCCGGATGATCTTCCAGTTGCACGGCACCTCGGCCGTGACGAACAACACCCGCGTCATCGTCTCCATCCGGTAACCGGCAAGCTGTTCCGGCAGCGGGGCCAGCCATTCCTTCAGCGGCCGGCAATTGGTGTCCATGTTGAACCAGACGAACCCGCCCCAGGTGGCGCAGGGGATTTCCTTCAGCTTCACCTTTCCGCACGGGCTGCCGCCCCGAAAATCCTCGGCGTCCTGGACATGGACAAGCGTGCCGTCCTTGGCCCATTGCCAGCCGTGATAGGAGCAGGTCAGCACGTCGCTCCCGCCGATGTCGGACCAGACGAGCCGGTTCCCGCGATGACGGCAGGCATTGAAGAACGCTTTTACCGAACCGTCATCCTGGCGGACCATCACGACCGATTCCCGCATGAAATTGTGGACGACATAATCGCCCGGCGCTTCAAGATCGGAAACCAGGCCGCCGACGTGCCAGACCTTGGTCCACAGATGATCCCATTCCTTCTGCATCCACTCGCGTGAAAAATAGCGGTCGGACGTTATGGGGTCGCCGCGGACGGGCGGATCATATTCGACCAGACGTTTGCCCATGAAGGTTTCGACAGTCATTGCATCTGCTCCTTGGAGGAATGGGCGCTAGGCCGCACCTATCGCATCAGTTCCTCATCGGTCGGGGTGCGGCGCAGCGACTGGCCGGACGTCACGTCGATGACCTGTCCCGTCGTCGACCTTGATTCATCGGACGCCAGCCACAATGCGACATTGGCCATGTCCTCGACGGTGCCCAGTCGGCCCAGTGGAATTTCCCGCACGAACGCGCCTTCCAGCGTGGGGATCGAGAAATAGCCTTCGGTCATTCCGCTGCGTGTGAAACCGGGCGCGATCGCGTTGACGCGGATGCCGCGCGACCCGTATTCCACCGCGGCGATCCGGATGATCTGATCCATCGCCTTCTTGGTTCCCGCATAGGCGGCAAGCCCCGGCGGGGCGACCAGCGCGGTCAGCGACGATGTCGTGATCATCGCGCCGCCATCGGACAATCGCTGCCCCATCTGCTTCAGGAACAGCGTCCCGCCGATGACATGGACTTCGCACGCTTCCAGCAGCGTTTCGCGTGTCACCTCGGCGATCTTCGCGGCCGAATTGACCCCCGCATAGTTGATGGCGACGTCAAGCCGCCCATATTCCTTGACCGCGGTGTCGGCGAGGCGGGCGAGATCGTCTTCGCTCGTAATGTCGCAGGCAACCGCGATGCCGCCCACGCTTTCCGCGATCGGCCGAAGTTTCTCAATGCTGCGCGCGGCGAGAACCAGCCTGGCCCCCTCCTTATGGAATCTGCGGGCGGTCGCGGCTCCCATGCTGCGTTCGTCCGACGCGCCCAGGATAACGACGGTCTTGTCCGCCAATCTGGCCATTCCACCTCTCCGCTTTGCTATTTTTCTTGTTCATCGGCCGCACCGGGTCCGAATTTCATTTGCACGCCACAATACGCGTGTTACTCATATGTGTAAATTCGCCTGGAGTGGACTTTCCCGGCGACCTGACACTTGTGATAGGGTCGCCCCATCGGCGACGCCCGGATGAAAATGGCCGAAAGATCGAAAGCGTCCCGCATCGCCGCGCGCAACGCCGAACAGCCAGGCGGCGACACGCGCGCCGCAATTCTGCTGGCGGCCGAAGGGGTCTTTGCAGACAAGGGCTATAATGGCGCGACCATGCGCGAAGTGGCCCAGGCCGCCAACGCCAACCTCGGTCTCATCAACTATTACTTCGGCAGCAAGGAAAAGCTCTTCATCGCGGCAATCGAGTGCCGCTATGCGGTGCTTCATGACAGCGTGATGGCAAGCGTGGAGGCGGTCATGGCCCGGCCATCCTACCGGGTCGACGAAGCCGTCCGCGCTTTTCTGGAGCCGATCGTCGGCTTCGCCAGCACCGAAGGAGACGGATGGCGCAATTACCTGCGCCTGCTGGCGCGGGGCATGAACGTCTACAATGCAGCCGAGCTGCACCCCGCGCTGGTCAACCTTGCGTCGATCGCCGATATTCTGCGCAATGCGCTCAACCGGACGCTGGGGCTCGATCAGTCGACCCGCCTGCAGGTGCCCGGCTATCTGATGGAATCGGCCATCATCTATATCACCCAGGACCAAGGGCTCCTCGACGCGCGTTCGGAAGGGCGGTTCACCGCGCTTCGCGTCGATGCGATACTGGATGAGATGGTGACTTTCTTTACGGCCGGTTTTCTCGCTTTTGTGCAACCGAAGGAACATGCCGCCTAAGTCCGCTTCCCCCAGTCGCGGGTAACGCTGAAATCGGCCCTGCCGCGCCCGCCCAGCAGCAGGCTGGGGTTGTCGCCCAGGAACGCGTCCGCCACGGGATCGGTGCGCGCCCAGTCGATCAGTTCGCGCCGCTTCAGGATCTTCCACTCGCCGTTGCGGCACGCATATTCATCGATGTAGCGCCCGGCGACGATCAAATCCTTGTCCTGGCCGTCCTCGACGATGCGATGATAGGCGTAGAAATAGACTTCACCGGACGCGGCATCGCCTTTCACGGTGATGTCGGCCTGGCAAATCAGGTGCTGGCTCGATTTGAATCCTCCCAGCAATTCCTGCGCGAAGCTGACGAATTCGTCGGCAGTGCCCGCCATTATGCCGCAATCGACATAAGCGTCGTCGTGAAAGGCGCTGCGGTGAAGCTTGGGGAGCAACCGGTCCTGTCCGCGCATGTAGTTGCAAAGCGCCTTGTAGATGTCGCGCCGGGCCGAAAGATCGCGGATTTCGGCTTCGAGGTCCAAGGGCTTGCTCATTTCATCGTCTCTCCATTGTCGATCACGATCGACGTGCCGGTGATTTGCCGCAATTCATCCGACGCCAGGAAAAGAACCAGATTGGCGACATCCTCCGGCTTGCCTTGTCCCTGGCTGTGGATCTGGTCGAGCCCCGCCTCGCCGGGCGGCAACTGGCTGAGCGCGGCAGCCGTCATCGGCGTGTCGTGCGCGCCGGGCAGCAGGACGTTGCAGCGGATGCCATAGCGCTGTTCCTGGCAATGCACGGCGACGCTGCGCGTGAGCGCCAGGATCGCGCCCTTCGCGGCGGTATAGGCCGGAATCGTGCCCACGCCCTTGATCGCGGCGACGGACGCCATGTTGATGATCGCGCCTCCGCCGCCCTTGGCCATGGCGGGAATGGCGTGCTTGCAGCCCAGGAACGTTCCTTCCGCCATCACGGCGTTGATGAGGCGATAGTCGTCGAGCGAGCATTCCTCGATCGAACCGAAGCGGACGATCCCCGCATTGTTCACCAGCACATCCAGCCGCCCGAAGCGCTGGATCGTGGTCGCGATAACCGTTTCCCATTGCGCCTCGTCACGAACGTCATGGGCAATGAAAAACGATCCGGGAATGGATGCCGCGACCGCCTCGCCGCGTTGCTGGTCGATATCGGTAAGGACGACCTTCGCGCCCTCTTCGGCCAGCCTTTTCGCGTCGGCGGCACCCAAGCCGGAACCCGCGCCCGTCACAACGCAGACCTTGCCAGACACCCGGCCCATCATGTCCTCCAATGCGCTCCCCAAAAAAATCCCCGGCCATCGCTGGCCGAGAGCAGGGGGCATTCGTTCAGAATTTCATCTTGGCCGACACGCCATATTCGCGCGGAGGCGCATAGTTGGTGAGGCCAAGCGTGCCCGGCGAATTGAACACGCTGGCGATGTAACGGTTGTCCAGGATGTTGCGGCCCCAGAAACCGAAGCTGAACCCCTCGCCCCAGGGCATCCAGTCGATATTGGCGTTGACGAGATGGGTCGGCTGGACGCGCGCACGCGGCACGTCGACGATGGACGTCAGCAGCTTTTCCGAAACATAGCTGTACAGCACATTGGCGATGACCTTGCCGTCGCCCACGGCGAATTCATAGGACGCGCCGGCGGTGGCCGTCCATTTCGGCGCATTCTGGAGGCGCTCTCCGCTGAGGTCGAGCGTGCCCCCTGACGGCAAGAGGAAGGGGAAGTCCGCGTATTTCGCGCTCAGATAGGCAAGCGAGCCGGTCAGCGTCAGCCCCTCGAACGGAAGCGCGGTGGTCTCGATCTCGAATCCCTTGATGTGGGATGTCGCCGCGTTCAGGATCGTGTTGCCTTGCACCAGGCTGGTGCCAGACCCGATGAAGTAGATCTGGGCAAGCTGCATGTCGCGATAGTTGGTATAGAACAGGGCCAGATTGGTCCGCAGGCGGCGGTCCAGGAAGTCCGCCTTCACGCCCGCCTCGAAGGTGTCCACCTTTTCCGGGTCATAGGGACCAAGATCCTGGGGAATGCCGATGCGCCCGGTATAGCCGCCGGATTTGAAACCGCGCGCCCAATAGCCATAGAGCAGGATGTCGTCGGTCACCTTGTAGTCGAGACCGATCTTCCAGCCGATATTGTTCCATGCCTTGCTGTCGCGCGGCGGGGCTACGTTGCTGACAGGGACATTGGGCGTCCCGTCGGGCGCGGTGCCGTCGTAGGTTGTAACGCCGCCAACCGCGAGCGACGTCAGGGTCGATGCCTCCATCGTCGTCTTTTCATGGGTGTAGCGGATGCCCGCCTGCAGCCGGAGCCTGTCCGTGAGATCGACATAGGTCTGGGCGAACACCGATCCCGACCAGTTGTCCTGATCCTGGAGGTTGCGCTGAAACAAGCCGGGCAGCCCCTTGACGACCGCCCCCGTCACCGGATCGTAAGTGACGCCGCCGGCGAAATCGATCCTCAGGTGCTGGAAATGGTTGTAGTGGGTCTTCATGTAGAACCCGCCAAGCTGCAGCTTGATTGAATTGCTGACATCGATCGCGGTCCGCAGCTCCTGGCTAAGCTGCCAGCCCTTGGTCTGGCGGCGCGTGTCGATGAGGAACACGGGGGTGCCGTCCTGATCGGTGAACTCGAAAAGCTTGAAATGCTTATAGCCGCTGATGGCGGTGATATCGCCCACCGGCGTGTCGCGCCAGTTCACCGTCAACGTCGCGCGATAGGTATCCATGTCGCTGCGGTCGGGCACGCTGTCATTTGCCGACAGATATTTGTTGGGCGCGTTGCAGCGCGTCCCCGCAGGCTGGCAGGGCGACACATACATGTTGCGGAACCCCGGGGGCACGAACTCGGCCTCCCCCGGCAGATCGCCCGCGACGACCACCGGCGAGCCATTGCGCGACCGGTCATATTCGCCGATCAGCGTCGCGTCGAAATCGTCCGATGGCGTCAGCTTGAGATAGCCCCGGAAAATGGTGACGTTTCGTTTGCCCATGTCCGAATTGTCGACGATGTTCTTCACCCAGCCGTCGCGCTCGTCGTGCGAAATCGTCAGTTTCCCGGCAAGCAAGTCCGGAGCAATCGGGAAATCGACCGTCCCTGCGATCGACAGGTGCTTCCAGTTGCCGAAGCTCGCGTCGATCTTGCCGCCGAATTCGCCGGTCGGCTGGGCTGTCACGACATTGACGACGCCGCCGGTCGTATTCGCACCGAACAGCGTGCCTTGCGGACCGCGCAGGATTTCGATCCGGTCGATATCGTAGAGATCAAGCAGCGCGCCCATCGAGAAATATTGTGGAACGCCGTCATAGACGATCGACACGGTGTTGCCCGCATAGGGATCGGGCTCGATGATGCCGATGCCGCGGATCGTGAACACCGCCGTCTGCGGGGTATTGGAGAAATTGTTGATCTGGATGCTGGGCGTGCTGCCTTGCAGGCCTTGCAACGTCGCCGCATGCAAATTCTCGACCATCGCGCCGGAGACCGCGCTGACGGCGATCGGCACATCCTGCAGGTTTTCCGCCCGCTTCTGGGCAGTGACGACGATATCCCCAAGGCCGGTCTGCTCCGCGCCGGTTTCGGTCGCGGCGGAAGGCGCCGAGGGCGCGGAGGGTGCGGATGGCGCAGGGGACGCGCTGGTATCGGCTGGCGGCGCGGCTTCCCCAGGGGGCGGGGCGGCATCAGCCGGTGCAGTATCAACTGGTGAAGTATCGGCCGGGGCGGGGGGCGGCGCAGCGCCTTCCTGCACCTGTGCCAGGGCGCCGCTCGGCGCGGCCAGGGCCAACAGGGCCGAGGAGATCAGGTAGAACGACTTGATCGAAGCCCGGCTGCATGTCGTTTTCATGGCATCCCCCAAGTGTTCTGAATACTCCACGGCCGAACAACGTCGGCATGGCCCTTGCCTCGCCAAGTCAAGATTTACTATCGGGTATCGATGCCGCCGCTCCTACTCTCGTTTATGACAGGTGCGGACCGGCGAAGCGAAGTCATTTGCTGAGGTCGACCATGACCTTGCCGATATTGCCGCCCGTGAAGAGCTTTGAATAAGCAATCAGCGTGTTTTCCAGCCCTTGCGTCATATCGAAGGGCAGGCGGAGACGGCCGTCCGCGAGCCAGGGCCCGATCAGTCGATTGATCTCGTTGCCGCGCTCGTAAAAGTCCGGGGAAAAGAACCCCGCGATGGTCAGGCGCTGCATCAACACAAGATCATATCGCGCGGGACCCGGCACGCCTTGCTTGCCATAGGTGGAGACAAGGCCGCAGACGGCGACGCGGCCTTGCATCGCCATATTCGGCAGCACCGCATCAAGCAGCGGTCCACCGACATTGTCGAAATAGACGTCGATGCCCTTGGGCGCGACGTCGCGCAGTGCCGCCCCCACGTCTTCGGCGCGATAGTCGATCGCGGCGGACAGTCCCATGTCGTCTGTCAGGAACCTGCATTTCTCCCGCCCGCCAGCGATTCCGATTACGCACGAACCCGCGATTTTCGCGATTTGCGACGCAAGCAGCCCGGTTGCCCCGGCGGCAGCCGAGACAAGCACCGTCTCGCCTGGCCGCATCCGGCCGAATTCGGTCAATCCGATGTAGGCGGTCCAGGCGTTGGGGCCGAGGGCACCCGAATAATGGCGGATATCGGTAACACTTTCGTCCAATATCCAGATGTCGCCATGGGCGGGGACAAGCACCGAATAATCCGCCCACTGGCCATAGGCGCGAACGAGATCGCCCGGCTTGTAGCCTGAATGCCGGGACTGGACCACGCGGGCGAGGACGAAGCCGATGACCGGACTGCCCAGCGGTGTCGGCGCGGAATAGCTGTCTTCGCGCGCCGTCATCCACATCCGCGTTCCCGCGTCGAGCGACAGATAGAGGTTCTTCACCAGCAATTGCCCGTCCGCGATGTCCGGCATCGGCATCGGGCGCAGTTTCATGGCCGCGGCAAAGTCGTTGCCGCTTGGATATGCCTCCAGATGCCAGACCCTGTTGCCGGTCACGACGGTTCGTCCGCCATGTATTTGTCCACCGTCCGCGCGAAATGGCGGATGCGAACCTCCTGGTAGTTTCCAAGCGTTTCGCCGCGCTTCTTGCTGGCGCGAAAGCCCTGCTGCTGCGCGCGCAGATTGTCCGTGTCCTGATCATAGACGATGCCGAAGGCTTCATCCATGCCGGGGACGCTGGAATAGGATTCACGTTCGGCGATGTGATGCACCTCCGAAGGTTCAGGCCGGTCGCGGTGGTCGGGCAGGGGACGCAGGAAGAGGATTTCGAACAGCGTCCGATTGGGGTCCAGCCCCAGCGGCCGGAAGCGATAGACCATCGGCAAAGACAGCCCGGGAAACAGGACCATGTTCGGGAAGACATGATATTCGATGGTGTCGATCATCTCGCTGTCGGAAAAGCGCGACAGGTCGGTGTCGTATTTTTCGCCCAGCACCTTGCGCAGATAGCGCGCCATCACGATCCGCGCGGTTTCGCCTTCACCCAGCGTCAGGTCGTCGGACAGCACCGATCGGTCCCCGACCAGCATCAGGCCAAGCAGCTCCTGGTCCGAAAGCGGCTCATCCAGGTGCGGGCTGTTCACGCCCGACACCGCATAGAAGCGCGACACATGGTCGCCGTAGGTGTCGTACTGCACATTGGCGTCGCCCACGCCGTACATCAGTTGCGGATGCGTCTCGAGAACATGGTAGGATTCAAGAAAGGCTTCCTGCGCGGTTTTCCAGTTGCAGGGCAGTTCCTTCGCCATGTGCAGATCGACATAGCGATTTTCCAGGTCCCAGGTTGCGAAATGATCGGGCAGCACACCCAGATATTCTTCGAGCGGCGGCGCGTTGTCGTCCATGTTGATGAACACGAAACCGCCCCACTGCCCGACACGAACTTGCGGCAACCTGTAGTCCTCGGGCTCCACATGCGGAAAATCCCAGGGGCAGGGGACGCGCTTGAGTTCGCCTTCAAGGCTCCATGTCCATCCATGATAAGGGCAGCGAAGCTCGGCGGTGTGCCCCGTTCCTTCCCCCGGACGCAATTTGGTGCCGCGATGGAGGCAGGCATTGTAATAGGCCTTGATGCCGCCATCGTCCGTCCGGACGATGAGGAACGACAAATGGGCGACTTCATAGACATAATGGTCGCCCGGCTCCGGAATATGCTCTTCGCGGCACACCCATTGCCAGGTCTTCTTCCAGATCCGCTCTATCTCGCGATCGAAAAAATCCTGCGAATAGTAGCGCTCGTAACCGATGTCCCCGCTGCCGAGATATTCATAGCTGGTATGGGCGAGGACGGGCGGCGCCTTGTGCGCGTCATGTTCGATGATGTCCTGCACGCTTGGTCCCGGACATCGCGCATCGCCGGGCGCGAGGCTCTGTGCTCCCGGCACCTCGTTCGGCAGTGAAGGTTTGGGCTGCTGGTTCATATGAGTTCCCCTGGCCCGATCAGGACGGCCAGAAAGAATAGATCGGGTCGGCCGGATGCAACGCGCCACGCGTCGGGAGCTGCGCGTACATGCCGTCTTCCTGGCGGGTGGAAGGCTGGTTGATGTTCCAATCAGCAATGAAAGTGCGCTGCGCGATCTTCCATTCGCCGTTGCGGTGTTCGAATTGGTCCAGATAACGGCCGCCGGTGATTACGTCGCGATCACCATCTTCGCCGCTCAGGGTGATGAAGGCAATGACGTAGCTCTCCCCGACCGCCCCATCGGCATCGATCTGGAACCACTCGTTCGCGACGGAGTGGAAGCAGCTCTTGAAGCCGCGCACCAGTCCGGGAATGAACTTCGCGAATTCGCTGGCGGGTCCGTTGAAAATCCCGGTCACGACGGTCGCATCGGGATGAAATACCGATGCCAGAAGATCGGTGTCGGCACGGTCGGTCCCCCGACAATAGGCCATCAGCAATTCGTGCAGGACCTGTTTCGCCAAAAGCTGGTGTACGTCGACCGCCTGACCATGCGTCATGCCGCGTCCTTCCGATAATGACCTGGGTTGAAAACGCGCCGCGGCGGACGCCAGCAACGCGCGTCCGGGATCGGCCGCCCCCTGGCCGCCGTGCGGCAGAAAACCGGCAAGATCGGTCGAAACCGCGCCCGCCACCTCTGCCGCCGGCTGGTTGAGGTTGCATTCCATGACATAAGTGCGGTGCGAGATCGCCCACCGCCCATGACGGTGTTGGTGGCGGTCCAGATAGCGACCGCCGATCATGCGTTGCATGAAGCCCTGGTCGGCGGGCGTCCGCAGATAGGCGATGACATAGGATTCCGAGCGGGCCTCGTCGCCATTCACCTTTACCCAGATATTGGACGTGCGATGCAGCGTTACGGGTTGGCCGGCCATGCTGTCGGTAAGAAACCGGGCCATATCGGCGGCAGGCCCGTTGAACATGCCATAGGAAACCTCTGCGTCCGGATGATAGGCGGACCGCAACAGATCGAAATCGTTGCGATCGACGCCCCGGCTGTGCAGCGCGAGGTTGTTCGCGATTTCCTGCTTGTCGGCATAGACGCGCAATGCGCGGTGCAACGCCGGATCGGGTTGCCAGCCGGATTCGCTGGAAACGGGGCGACTGCCCATGGCATCCTTCCACAAAGTATCGGTCGCAGAATAGGCCGGCGCTTGTGCCGGTCGAAAACTCCGGCCGCATAGTCGGAGCTTTGCCCGGATCGCGCACCTATCACTTCGGCTGATTGTGGCCTTGACGGACGAACGCCAACGTCGCTCTATGCAGTTGTCCGTAGATATGCGCGCGGGGGAAGCATTGAGCGAGACCTATCACCGCGTAGCCCGTGATGCCGACATCGCCGAAAACGGGGTGGAAGCGGGGACCTTCAATGGCTGGCCGGTGTTTGTGTGCCGTACCGACGGCAAGCTCCATGCGCTCATCAACAAATGCACGCATGCCAGTTCGGAACTCGCAGACGGGCGAATCCGGCGCGGTTCGGTGATGTGCCCGCTCCATGGCGCGCGGTTCGAGCTGGCGTCGGGAAAATGCATCGGCGGAACCTATCAGCCGCTCAAGATCTTTCCGGTCCGCGTGTCTGACGGCTGGGTCGAAGTCGCCGTCCCCGATGAAAAGCCCGGACACCAGCATGCGCCCGTCCGCATGGCGGGTTGAGACGGTTTCCCTAGCTCTTTGCGCAGTCCCTGGGTGCTGCGAAACCGGCTAGCCTTCGAAAATCGCCGTCGGCGATGGGAGAAGGATGCGAGATCATGGCGTTCCGGGGACCGTTCGAAGACCGCCTGGCGATACGCGAGCTGCTGGACGCCTATGCGGATGCCGTCAACCGGTGTGACGCCGAGGCATGGGGCGCCTGCTGGGCCGAGAATTCGACCTGGAGCATGCCCGACTATCCCGAATTCGGTACCGTCCACGGACGCGCCACCATCGTGGAGACGTGGACGACCGCGATGGCGCAGTTTCCCGGCGTTATCTTCGTCGCGACGCCCGGTTCGATCGTGATCGACGACGATGTCGCCGTTGTCCGATCCTATACATCCGAGGTGTACGATGACGCGCAAGGCAATACCAAGCGCGATCGCGGCACCTATGACGATATCGTCGTCAAGCAAAACGGCCGCTGGCTGTTCAGCAGCCGCCGCTTCCGCAACATCCATCGCGGCTGAAACGGTCTTGCCAACCTAGCTAAACGTGCAGGCTCAATGGGGCTCATTAAAATAGTATAAAAAAGGCCTCTAGGGCCATGGGAAGCAGGATCCGACAAGTAGCGTGCAAGCAATGTGTCGCACGCCAGGACCGGAATTATTGCCGACCAAGAGCGAAAATCTAAAAGCGCCACATCCAGTTGGCGGCAAAGCATTGGTTCCGATCACAGCAATCGGAACCCAACGGGAGGGATCGAGATGAACACATTGCACACCCGCCAAGGGCTGAAGTCAGGGGCCAGCCTGTCGGCACTGCTCGTCATCTTGGTCGCGTCGACCCAGGCGCAAGCGCAGGACGAGGCGCCGCCATCAGCCGAAACGTCCCCGCCGGTAGCGGCGCCAGCTGAAACGCCCGAACCCGCAGCGCCCGAAGCCGCACCAGCGGCAGCGCAAGGCGGCATCGAAGACATCGTCGTCACGGCCCGCAAGCGCGAGGAGAGCGTCCAGACCATTCCGGTTTCGGTAACAGCGCTTTCCGCTGCGCAGATTCAGCGACAGGATCTGACCAGCCTGGAGAAGGTGGCAGCACGGACGCCCAACTTCACCGTCGGGCGCGCCTCCAACGGATCGGGCGCCCAGCTGACGCTGCGCGGCATCGGCTCGTCATCCACCTCGATCGGCATCGAGCAGTCGGTCGCGGTGGTTGTCGACGGCGTCTATTACGGCCAGGGCCGCATCATTCAGGAAGGTTTTTTCGACCTCGCGCGCCTTGAAATCCTGAAAGGCCCGCAGGCACTGTTCTTCGGCAAGAACGCCACCGCCGGCGTGATCTCGATCACCACGGCCGACCCCGGCGACACGCCAGAGTTCAAGGCGAGGGCGGCCTATGAGTTCAAATCCGAGCAGGCACAGGTCGAGCTGGTTGGCTCCGGCCCCTTGAGCGACACGCTGGGCGTTCGGGTAGCCGTGCGCGGATCGAAGATGTGGGGCGGCTATTTCCGCAATGTGGCCGATCCGGTCACCTACAGCACTGTTGACCTGGCAACCAGCACCGTGACCCCGCATTTCGCCGCGCCGGCGCCGCGCAACGAGCCGGGCGAAAAGGAATTGCTGGGCCGCGTCACGCTGAAATGGACGCCGACCGATCAGCTGACCGCGACACTGAAGGCTTCGGCGGATTACAACAAGGTCAACAATTCATCGTGGAACTATGTCGCCTTCAATTGCCCCGGCGGTGCCAGCCAACTGACCGGTTTTGCATGCCAGGACCATTTTGTTACCCACCAGAACAATATCCCCGCAGACATCGCGCCCAATTTTCCCTTCTCGAAGCAGGACGGTCAGCTTTACAACCGCTACAAATCCTATGCGGTGACGGGGACGGTCAATTACGAACTGGATGCGGTCACCATCACCTCTGTCACCAATTACAACTGGAACAACAACCGCTGGGCGTGCGCTTGCGACTTCCAGTCGAGCAGCAACGGCACCTGGGCGACCGAGAACTCCACCTGGCACGCCTTTTCCTCGGAACTGCGCGCGCTCACCCATTATGACGGTCCGGTCAACCTGATGATCGGCGCTCTCTATCAGAAGACGAAGCGCAAGTTCGGCCAGTGGATCATGTTTCCGAGTGTCGAGGATTCCACCCAGTCCGCCGAAAACCGCTATCTGGCGACGACCAAGCGCTCCGCCACCGATGGCGAGACCATCGCCGGGTTCGGCCAGGTGATCTGGCAGGTGGTGCCGACGCTCGAAGCGGCTGCGGGCGTTCGCTACACGCACGAAACCAAGGACAGCTTTTTCACACAACCCTACAACAACGCGGCATTGACGGCCATTTTCCGGCCGGAGAACTCGCCCGACGGCCTTGGCTTCATCACGGCCAACCAGTCGTTCAACAATTGGTCGCCCGAAGCGACGCTCACCTGGAAACCGACCAGCGAAATCCTAGTCTATGGCGCGTTCAAGACCGCGTACAAGTCCGGCGGCTTTTCCAACGGCGGCATCAACAGCGGATTTTCAGCGACGCCGCTTGACGATTTGACCTTCGACCCCGAAAAGGCGCGCGGATTTGAAGTGGGCATCAAGACGACGCTGCTGGACCGCCAGCTCCGCTTCAATGTCGGTCTCTATACCTATGGCTACAGGAACCTGCAGGTCGACTTCTTCAACTCGCCGATCTTCGCCTTTCAGACGCTGACGGCGGATGCGCGGACCAAGGGCGCGGAGGTCGAGTTCGAGTATGCGCCTCAGGCGGTCGAGGGGCTGAATCTGCACGGCTCGGTCAATTACAACCGCGCCCGCTATACCAAATTCCCCGATGCGCCCTGCTACGCGGGTCAAACTCAGGCTGAGGGTTGCAACGTGGTTGTCGGCACCTTCACCCGCCAGAACCTGAGCGGGCAGACGCTTTCCATGGCGCCTAAATGGACGGCAACCCTGGGCGCGAGCTATGACACCCCGATCACCGATGGGCTCAAGTTCGGCATCGGCGCCGATGCGCGCTACAGCGACGACTATCTGGCTTCGGGCTTCGGCAATCCGGATTCGCACCAGGGATCCTACATCAGTCTCGACGCCAGCATCCGGGTGGGCAGCGAGGACGATCGTTGGGAGGTGGCGGTGCTCGGCAAAAACCTGACCAACCGCTTTTATGTGACCGGCGTGGTCGATGGTCCATCGACCGGAAGCGCTTCCGGCGGGATCACCGGGGTCCATGCCGATCAGCTCGGCTTTGCGACGCTGCCCCGCACGGTGCAGTTGCAGGTGAGCTTCAGATATTGAGCGGCCCGGTGGGGGACGCGTTGCTTCCCCCACCGCCCCAGGAAAGGACCAGGATGACCGAAGAGAAGACGCGGGACCAGGAACTGGGCGCCATTGTGGAAAAGCTGTACAGCCTTACCGGCATTGGCGACTGGGCGGGCGCCGAACATTTTCTCAGTGACGATCTGGTGATTACCGAGGCCGATAGCCTGCCATATGGCGGCCGCTATACCGGCCGCAGCGCATTGCAGGATCTGTTCGTCAAGGTAATGGAATTCTGGGCCGATCCTGAGCTTACGCTGCGGGCGATCACGGTAGGCGACGATCACGCGGTGGGTCTTGTCAGCCTTCGGGTCACATCCCGGGCCACCAACCGGCGGCTCAACCTGGAGATCGCGGAGACTTTTCGTTTCGAAGACGACAAGATCGTCGAGATCATCCCCTATTATTTCGACACGCACATGGTCGTCGAGAACTGCCGAGGCTGAACCATTGGAACAGAACCCCGCGGCCAGCGCGGGTCGATATCAGCGGTAAATCAGCGGTAAAAGATGTGCGCTCCGACCTGGCTCACCTTTTCGCGGCTCTGCCGCCATGACGGGGCGACATAATTGGCGTGGAAGAAAAGCGCGTCCGGCGCGATCTCCTGCCAGCGGTCGTCGCGCGCAATCTGCGCTATGGCCACCGCGGTGCGCCAGCCATCCGATTGCTTGCGAATGTGAGCCTTCTTGGCAAAGGAAAACTGTTTGGGCTGATTGACCACGCCGCAAATGCTGTCGGCGAAGCGGCGGGATTCGACGCGATTGAGGATGACCTGTGCGACGGCGAGCTGGCCTTCGAGCGGTTCGCCCTTCGATTCGAAGTAAACCGCCGTGGCAAGGCACCGAAGTTCGGGGTCGAGGCCGGTGGTTTCGACCGGCGTGGCGCTGACCAAAGCCTTCAGCGAGCCGGCGGCGGCGACAGGAGTCGTATCGGAGACTTCGTCGAGTTTAGAAGAGAAGTCATAAGCCAGATGGGCGTCAACTGCCCGGGAGGCGGATGGTTGCGAGCCATCCAGCGTGAATGCGTAGCTGCGATCTGGCTGAGGCGCCCTGGGTGCCGAGATGGCTACCGGTTCTGCCGGAACGGCATTGGACGCGGCGACAAGCGCCATGCCAGCAAGCGCCACAAACGCGGCGCGCAAGCCAACGAACATTCATAACCCCACCTTGTGCGCAAAACCGGCGAACGCTGGGCTAGAAACAGGAGAGCCCGGGCCGTGTCTCACGTCTTATCATGGCGGCGAAAACAACACGGCGCCAAGCCCATGACCGACAATGGAGGATGGGCTTTCGCCGCACCGCACAAGATAGTCAACCACTTATGAACGATTTGTCGATGAAACGTTCCGGCGCTACGATATCCAGTTCGACTACCCACAGATCGGGGTCGATCCGGTAACGCCGTTCCAGGAATTCGGCCATTTTCAAAGGATCTTCGGCGAGATTGAGGCCAATCCGGCGCCACTGATAGCCGCCCCTTTCATCCAGCACCCGCTCGTAAAGGCGCGGATTTGCGCCCCTTTCGCACAGGTTCAAAATCACCGCGCCGGCGGTGGGATCGCCCTTTTTGATGATCGTTGCATGTCCGCCTTCGGCATTGACCCGCCTGACCAGCGCCGAAACGCGAACGCCCGTCGCGAGCCGGGCGGCCGTCATGCCTGGTTGCTGTAGCCGGGCAAGGATGACAGGGGGATGCGCGAACGCATGAAGGTGCCCGTGCCCCGCGCCACCTCTTCGCCGCTTGAGTTCACAATGTGCGCCTCGGCGACCAGAACGCGCCGCTGCCCATTGATCCATCGTCCCTCGGCCCGGGCGGGGCCCGGTTTCATCGGCCGGGTGAGAAGAAGATTGAAGGCAGTGGTAAGCACGAACATGTCCGTCACCATGCTATTGGCGGCGTAGAAGGCGGCATCGTCGAGCATCTTGAAATAAACGGTGCCGTGCGCCGCGCCTGCGGCGTGATAGTGTTTGTCCTCGACGACGAAATCGATGACCGCGGTTCCACTGCCGGAGATGCGCAATGTGGAATTGAACAGTCGGTTGATCGGCGCGGCCGCATAGAGCGAATTCGAGCGCGCGATAATGTGCCTCCGCGCCGGATTCAGTCGTCATCCGTTTCACTTTCGGCCTGTTTGCCGCTGTGGCGCAGCGGCGCTCCGAACAGTGCCACACCCAGCCTGATGCCGGTGCGATGCGCGACCACACCGGCGCGGCGCCCCAGCAAAAGCGTTTCGATCACGACCGGCGTCCCCGATCTCAAGATGGGAGCCCCTGTCACGCATATACCATGTTCGCTGATTTCAACGAGACGGCATCGAAATCGACGCCGCATGAATAAAAGATAAGCCGGATAGAGGACGCGGCGGCGCAACGTCTCGCGACGTTCCGCCAAGGTCGGGGCGCGCTTACGCGGCATCCCGCGCTTTATAAGTGGTGATCAGCGCGTAAATAGCATCCGGTGACCCGGCCCCCCTCAATTTGGCAAGGAAGTCGCGATCACGCAGCGCCCGGCTCACTTGCGCCAACGCCTTCAAATGTTCCGTGCCTGCGTCCCGTGGCGAAAGCAGCAGCACGATGATGTCGACCGGCAGATCATCGATGGCGCCGTAATCGATGGGGTCGGACATCACCACCAGGAATGCCCGTACGGATCTCAGCCCTTCCAGCTTGCCATGGGGGATCGCCACGCCGCCGCCAAATCCCGTGGAACCAAGGCGTTCCCGCTCGGTCAGCACTTCGCTTATGGCATCGGGGCTGCACTCCACCGCAGGTGCGAAACGGTCGCCGAGCTCTCGAAACAACTGCTTCTTGTTCCGCGCGGCGAGATCGGTCGCTATCGCGTGCGGATCAAGCAGATCATGCAACAGGTTGGTCATCAGGGATCAAACTCAAAAATTTTTCTGGCGTTCACAAAATCGCGCACCACAACCGCACCGGCCAGAGGCCGCCTAAAGCGTCCGCCGATTTTGTCCAGTCTTACCGCGTTCAATGCTGTGGTTCGACCCAGCCGATATTTCCGTCTTCCCGGCGATAGACCATGTTGAAAGACCCCGTGCCGGAGTTCTTGAACAGCAATGCCGTCGTGTTCCGCAAATCCAGCATCATCACCGCATCGGAAACACTTGCTTCGGGAATGTCGATTTGCGTTTCCGCAACGATCAACGGATGATCGCCCGATGCGTCTCCTTCTTCCGATTTGAAGATGATATAGCCAGCGTTGAGATCGAAGCCGCTGCCATTGGCGCCGGCGCCGGTCGTCTTGCGGTCTTTCAGACGGCGCGTGTAACGGCGCAGTTGTTTTTCGATCTTGTCGGCCGCGATATCGCAGGCCAGATGCGCCTCCTGGGCTTTTGCAGACCCCTTAAGCACGACACCCTGCATGACATGGGCAATGATGTCGCATGCGAAGCCGATGTCATGGGGCCCTTTCGCCAGTGTGACCTGTGCGCTGATCGCACGGGAAAAGTATTTTTCCGCCATCCCGTTCAGTCGGCTTTCGACATGGGTCCGAAACGCGGCGCCGACCTCGACCTGATGACCGGAAACGCGAATATCCATATCTTCCTCCGTTCACAAACTAACGCGATCCCGCCGGATATTAAATTATTCAACCACCGGTGGATTTCCACAAGGCATCGTCCATCCGCGCAATAAACGCCGCATGACGTTCAAGCTCGGCAGCGGCTGGACCATGAATTCGGGCGGGCCTGAAGAGCCGGTCGGCACCCCCCCGTCCCGCGTCGGCCCGCAGGGTGTCAGATCCCTGCACAACGGTGACATTCATCAGATCAAGACCGATCTGCCTGCCACCGGTAAGTTCGACATAGACTTGCGCCAGAAGTTGCGCGTCGAGCAGGGCGCCATGCTTGATGCGATGGGATCGGTCGACGCCATAGCGCGTGCACAAGGCATCGAGCGAATGCTTGGCCCCGGGATGGCGCGATCGCGCCATCGCCAGCGTATCGATCGCCCGCTCATGGCCAAGCGGAGGCCTTCCGCACAATGTCAGCTCCATGTCGAGAAAGCCGATGTCGAATCGCGCATTGTGCGCAACCAGCACCGAATTCGGCGACAAACGCGAGCAGCCCCTCCACCTGATCGGCGAATAGCGGCTTGTCCGCCAGGAATTGAGAGGAGAGGCCATGCACCGCCTCAGCTTCCGGCGGCATCGATCTTTTGGGGTTGAAATAGGCGTGCCAGGTTTTCCCCGTTTCCACCCTGTCGATCAGCTCGACCAGACCGATCTCCACCAACCGGTGTCCGGATGCGGGGTCGATTCCGGTCGTTTCCGTATCAAACACCACTTCCCGGGTTGGCTTGCGTGTCGCGTCAATGATCATTTCATATGTAAGTTTCTGGCCAGAACCGGCCCCAGTGACCCTGATGACTTCAGGTTATAATCCCAGAAAGGCGAGTTTTGCCAGACAAACCCGCCTTGAGCCTCATGCACTATGTAATGAATTGGAAAGAGACCGCTTTTCACGGCCGATCAGATGCGGCAGCCGGACAATGCGTCGACCAGCTTTCGAACGGCGGCGAACGTTCTGCCGATGCCGGTTCCTGTTGGAATGACGAAGTCCGCGCGGCGGCGTTTCTCGGCATCGGAAAGCTGGTGGCCGAGGATCGACGCGAGCTTTTCTTCCGTCATTCCCGGACGCGCCAGCACCCGGGCGCGCTGCATATGGCCGGGGGCGGAAACCACCGCGATGATGTCGACCGCACTCTCGCCGCCGGTTTCGAAGAGGAGCGGCACATCCACGACCACAAGCGGGCGGAAACGGTGTTTGCGGAGAAACCGCTGGCGGGCTTGTCCGACCGCCGGATGGACCAACGCCTCGAGCTTTTTGAGCTCCGTCCGGTTGCCGAGCACCTTTTTGCCGAGCGCCTGCCGGTCGACCCCGTCGGGTCCCGTGGTTCCGGGGAAATTTCGCTCGATCGCGGCGACCAATGCTCCGCCTGGGCCCTGCAGACGGTGAACTTCGGCGTCCGCGTCGAAAACCGGCACGCCAAGACGCCGGAACATGGCGGCAACCGTCGATTTTCCCATGCCGATCGAGCCGGTCAGTCCAAGGATGATCATGCTGTCAGCATCGCCCGGAGTTCGGCGTCGCCATCGCGCGGCGGCGTCTGCCCATAGAATAGGCTGAACGCTGTAGCAGCTTGCCCAATCAGCATGACAAGACCATCCGCAATCGCAAATCCCTGCTGTCGCGCGGTACACAGGAACAGCGTATCGAGCGGCGCATACACCATGTCGAACGCCAACGCCTGAGTGGCGGAATAAGGCAAGGCATCCAGAATCGCCGCCGGCATTTCGGGCTGGCCCGACATGCCCATCGGGCTGGCGTTGATCACCGCCATCCGGCCGGACAAGGCCGCCTGGCTTTCGGCGAAACCAAAGGCGCGCCCCGCCATTCCAAATTGACCGAGCAGGTCCTCGGCCCGGGAGGCATTGCGCGCGAGAATCGCCACATCGACGACGCCCGCCGCGTGCAGCACATGCATCGCCGCCCGCGCGGCGCCGCCCGCACCAATCAGGCAAACCGAAGCGCCGGCCAGTTCCCGGTCCGACAAGGCGGCAGTGATACCATCGACGTCCGTGTTATGGCCGCAAAGGCTGGAATCCGCTTCGACGACGATGGTGTTGACTGCGCCGACCGCCTGCGCCGATGGGGCGATCCGGTCCATCGCCGCCATGACCGCCTGTTTGTGGGGAACCGTGACGTTGACTCCCCGGATGCCAAGGCTGGGCAGTGCGCGCACCGCATCCAAAACCTTGTCCGGGTGGACCGGAAAGCGGCTGTAATCGCCGTCTATACACAGCTTTTCCAGCCAGTAGCGGTGAATCAGCGGCGATTTCGAATGCGCGACCGGCCAGCCGATCACGCCTGCGACTGCGGGTTTCACGGGCGTCATGACGTCAGCATTCCTCGGATCCGGAGGAAATCGAGAACCGGCAGCAGCGGCAGCCCGAGGATGGTGAAATGATCGCCCCTGATCCTGGAGAAAAGCTGCGCTCCCACAGCCTCCAGCCGGTAGCCGCCCACGCAGCCGGCGATCGCGGGCCACTCGCGATCCAGATATTCGTCGAGGAACGCATCGGAGAAAGGCCGCACTGTCAACCTGGCGTCATCAACCGCGCGCCAGATGGGGGCGCCATTTTGTGCCATCACGGCAGCCGAAACCAGCACATGGGTCTTGCCGCGCAATGCTCGCAACTGATCAGACGCCTCTTCGCGGGATTCCGGCTTGTCGAACAAGACACCCTCCTCGGTCGCAAGCACCTGATCGGCGCCAAGAACGATCGCTTCCGGCAGCCGCCCTGAAATCTTGATCGCCTTCAATTCCGCCAGCGTATCGGCCGTGTCACGCGCCGACATGCCGCGCGAGGCAAAGCCAAGCTTCGCGGCTTCCTCGTCGACATGCGCGGCCATCGCCTCATGATCGACGCCCGCAGCATTCAGCATCGCGCGGCGGGCGGCGCTTGTCGAGGCGAGAACCAGCGTCACGACGGCTCTTTCTGTTCTTCCCGCCGGTCGAGCAGCAGGTTCATCACCGCCGCCGCCGTTTCTTCGATCGAGCGGCGCGTCACATCGATCACCGGCCAGTCATTGTCGGCGAACAGGCGCCGGGCAAAGGCCAGCTCCGCCGACACCGATTCAGGGTCGACATAGGCGGTTTCGGGCGACTGCTTCAACGCAAGCAGGCGATTGCGGCGCACCTGCACCAGGCGGTCGGGGCTGGTGGTCAGTCCAACGACCAGTGGATTTTTCAGTTCAAACAGACCGCGCGGCGGCGGCGACTCCAGAACGAGCGGGATATTGGCGACCTTGTATCCGCGGTTGGCGAGGTAAATGGAGGTCGGCGTTTTCGACGATCTCGACACGCCCGCCAGAACGACGTCAGCTTCCTCCCATTCTTCCCATAGCGCGCCGTCATCATGAGCGATGGTGTAGTGGATGGCATCGACCCGCGCGAAATAGGCGGCGTCCATCTTGTGCTGGCCGCCTGGACGGTTCTGCGCCTCCTGGCCGAGCAGGCGCGAAAAGGCATCAAGCACCGGATCGAGCGCCGAGACCCGCGGCAATCCCATCGAATGGGCCCTGTTCTCCAACTTTCGTCGGACGTCGCCATTTACCAGCGTATAGACGATAAGGCCGGGACGTTCGGCGATCTCGGTCATTACACGGTCAAGGTGGCCGACCGAACGGACCATCGGCCAATAATGCTTGATCGCTTCCACGTCCTTGAACTGCGCAAGACAGGCCTTGGCGACGGACTCCAGAGTTTCGCCGGTCGAATCCGACACCAGATGGACATGAAGTCTCGTCACAACCGCGCCAATCGCCTCCTGTGGAAAAGCCCGTGTACAGCGCTAGCGGAAACCAGTGGATTTCAGCAAGCGCGCGATTCCACCCACCCCCGCCCAGAACTCGGTTCCATGACTTCTCCACATGGGGACGGGGAAATCGGGTCTTCTGTGGATTACGTGGATAAGCCCATCGACTCGTGACGCCAAACAGACGCCGGCAGAGTCAAGTTGTTGGCAATATGGCGGCTAGCGATTAAACCCCGGCTTCCATGCATCCAACAACTACTATCATCCTTATTTAAGAAAGATTCTAATGAAGAAGGAGGTCGTGTCCCTGTCCGGCGAGACCCGTCCATTGCTCGCCGTGCTCAAGGGCAAAAGACTTGATCCCCCACCCATGTGGATGATGCGCCAGGCAGGACGCTATCTGCCCGAATACCGCGCTCTGCGTGCCGAAAAAGGCGGATTCCTCGAACTCGTCCACGACAGCGCCGCGGCAGCCGAGGTGACCTTGCAGCCTTTGCGCCGCTTTGGCTTCGATGGCGCGATCCTGTTTTCCGACATATTGGTGATCCCGCATGCTCTGGGCCAGGATCTGAGCTTCGGGCCGGGCGAAGGCCCGCGATTGTCGCCGGCGCTTCTCGACGGGACCATAGAGGCGCTCCAGCCGCGCCCTGAGCGCCTGCGACCGATCATCGAGACGGTTCGCCTTGTCGCGGCCGCATTGTCGCCTGAGACGACTTTTCTGGGTTTTGCGGGCAGCCCGTGGACGATCGCCACCTATATGGTCTCCGGCCAGGGAAGTCGCGATCATGCCGATGCGCGCAGGCTTGCCTACCGCGATGCGGCTCGCTTCCAGGTGCTGATCGACTATATCATTCGAGCGACCGTTGATTATCTGTCCGACCAGATCGAGGCTGGCGTTCATGCGGTGCAGTTGTTCGACAGCTGGGCCGGCAGCCTGTCGCCGCAGCAATTCGAAAAATGGGTGATCGCGCCGACGGCGGAAATCGTCAGCCGGTTGCGGGAACGTCATCCCGGTATCCCGATCATCGGCTTTCCCAAAGGGGCCGGGGCCAAGCTGCCGGCCTATGCGCGCGAAACCGGTGTTTCGGCCGTGGGCCTCGACGAAACGATCGATCCCGTGTGGGCGAACGCGTCTTTGCCCGACAATCTGCCGGTGCAGGGCAATCTCGATCCGCTGGTGCTCAACGCGGGCGGGCCTGCACTGACGGAAGCTGTCCGGCACATTCGCCGTGCGCTGGGGGAGCGACCGCATGTTTTCAATCTCGGTCACGGGATTCTGCCCGACACGCCGATCGAGCATGTGCAGCAGCTAATGGCGCTGGTGCGGCAGGAATAGACTTATGATGGAATGGTTTGCCCAAACTTATCCCGGCATGTTCTGGCACACGCTTCTGGTCAATGCGGTCGGCTGGCTCGGCGGCGCCTATCCGTGGGTGAAGGCGTTGCACGTGATTGCCGTCATTTTCTGGATGGCGGGAATGTTCATGCTGCCCCGGTACTTCGTTTATCACCATCCGGTGGCGCCGGGTTCGGACGAAGATGCGCAGTGGATCGATCGCGAGCGGCGGCTCCTTCGGATCATCGTCAATCCGAGCATGGAGTTGACATGGCTGTTCGGCCTGATGCTGGCGTTCCATCTTGGCTGGAACCAGGGCTGGCTGCTGGCCAAGGTGCTGATCGTTATCGCCCTCAGCGGTTATCATGGCTGGCTTTCGGGCCTTCGCAAATCTTTTCAGCGCGGCGAGCGCCGGGTATCCGAAAGAACGCTGCGGCTGGTCAATGAAGTTCCCGCACTGGCGGTTATCGCAATCGTTATTCTAGTCATCGTGCGGCCCTTCTAAGATGCTTGACGGACCGCATGGCTGAGACTAAGCGGCAAAAAAGGACGTGCCCGTTCGGGCCGTGTTTTCCCGGTCAGCGTTGAAGTTCTCCCAGCGACCGGAGTCTCTCTTTTTCTATCGGACTCGTTCATGCATCTTCATGATCTAAAGCGGAAATCGCCGGCCGAACTCGTCGCCTTGGCCGAAGATTCGGGCGTGGAGGGCGCATCGACGCTGCGCAAGCAGGACCTGATGTTCTCCATCCTCAAGGCCATGGCCGAGGATGGCGAGCAGATCATGGGGTCGGGAACGATCGAGGTTTTGTCCGACGGGTTCGGTTTTCTCCGCAGTCCCGAGGCCAATTATCTCGCCGGTCCGGACGACATTTATGTGAGCCCCGCGCAAGTTCGTAAATTCGGCATGCGTACCGGCGACACGGTGGAAGGCGAAATCCGCGCGCCCAAGGATGGCGAGCGTTATTTCGCACTGACCCGTCTCACGGCGATCAATTTCGACGATCCCGAGCAGGTTCGTCATCGCGTCAATTTCGACAATCTGACGCCGCTTTATCCGGACGAGAAGCTCAACCTCGACACGCTTGATCCGACCGTCAAGGACAAGTCCGCGCGCGTGATCGATATCGTCGCGCCGCAGGGCAAGGGCCAGCGTGCGTTGATCGTGGCCCCGCCACGGGTCGGCAAGACCGTGCTTCTCCAGAACATCGCCAAGGCGATCACGGACAACCACCCAGAGGTGTTCCTCATCGTTCTGCTGATCGACGAGCGGCCCGAGGAAGTCACCGACATGCAACGGTCGGTAAAAGGTGAAGTGATCAGCTCCACATTCGACGAACCCGCCCAACGCCACGTGCAGGTGGCCGAAATGGTGATCGAAAAGGCCAAGCGCCTGGTCGAGCACAAGAAGGATGTCGTGATCCTGCTCGATTCGATCACGCGCCTTGGCCGTGCCTACAACACCGTGGTGCCGAGCTCGGGCAAGGTGTTGACCGGCGGCGTCGACGCGAACGCGCTGCAGCGGCCCAAGCGCTTCTTCGGCGCCGCGCGCAACATCGAGGAAGGCGGTTCGCTCTCGATCATCGCCACCGCGCTGATCGATACCGGCAGCCGCATGGACGAGGTGATCTTCGAAGAGTTCAAGGGAACCGGCAACTCCGAAATTGTCCTTGACCGCAAGGTAGCTGACAAGCGCATCTTCCCGTCGATGGACGTGGGCAAATCGGGCACCCGCAAGGAAGAACTCCTTGTGGACAAGGGCAAGCTTTCGAAGATGTGGGTGTTGCGGCGTATCCTCATGCAGATGGGTACCGTCGACGCCATGGAGTTCCTTCTGGACAAGATGAAGGATTCCAAGACAAACGAAGATTTCTTCGAGTCGATGAACCACTGATCAGGGTAGGTATTGTTGGGGGTCATGTTCGACGTCTTCGCCGCTCAGGTGATACAGCTGGGCGTGATGTGGCAGCACATCGTCGCTGATTTCTCCAATATCGGTTCACCCGCCGCCTTGGCCGCTTTCGGCCAGGTGTTGATGATCGACGTCATGCTGGCCGGCGACAATGCGATCGTCGTCGGCGCGCTGGCGGCGGGATTGCCCGCCAACCAACGCCGCAAGGTCATCTTCATCGGCATCATCGCCGCGCTCGTCCTGCGCATCGTTTTCGCGTTGGTGGTGACGCAGTTGATGCAGATCGTCGGCCTGATCTTTGCGGGTGGCCTGCTGCTGCTGTGGGTATCGTGGAAGATGTACCGCGAGCTGCATCCGGCCGACAAGGCGCAGCAGGAAGGCTCGTCGCAGGTTTTCGGTGACGAACATTCGGGATTGCGGCCAGCCAAGAGCTTCGCTTCGGCTGCATGGGCGGTTGCGCTGGCCGATGTCAGCATGAGCCTGGATAACGTGCTGGCGGTCGCTGGCGCGGCGCGCAGTCACCCGGGCATCCTCATCATCGGCCTGATGCTGTCGGTCGCACTGATGGGATTGGCGGCCAATATCCTGGCGCAATATATCGAACGCCATCGCTGGATCGCGTACCTTGGGCTGCTGGTGATCCTCTATGTCGCCGCGAAGATGATCTTCGACGGCGTCGTGCATCCCGACATAGGCTTGATGTCGCTGCTCAGGTGACGCGCCTGCCTGCCAGGCAAAATCAGGGCAGCAATATCGTTGATCCGGTCGTTCGCCGCTCGACCAAGGCTCGTTGGGCGTCAGCTGCTTCCCGCAAGGCAAAGCGCTGGCCGATCTTCACGCTGACCGCCCCCGACCTGATCATGGCGAACAATCGTGTGGCGGACGCGCGCGTGTCCTCGGCCGTGCCGCAATAATCGAACAGCGTCGGCCTTGTGATGAACACCGAACCCGCCCTCAGGATATCGAGCATGGTGAACGCCGGGACCGGTCCCGACGCGTTCCCGAAGGATATGATCAGTCCGCGCTTTGCCACGGCGGCAAGTGACGCGGCCCAGCTCGCGGCCCCGACGCCATCGAATATGACGTCCGCGCCATGTCCGCCGGTGCTGTCTCTGGTCCACCGGGCCAGTTCGTCCATCGGTGCGCACGATACCTCGGCAATGCCAAGCGCGCGGACGATGGCTGCCTTCGTTTCGTCGCCCGCGTGGGCAAGGACACGCACGCCGATCGCTTTTAGCCATTGGATGAGAATCGACCCGACTCCACCGGCCGATGCATGGACCAGCGCTGTCTGGCCTGGCTGGACCCTGGCGCACCGTTCGATGAGGAATTCCGCCGTCATGCCCTTCAGGAGTGCGGCGGCGGCCGTCTCGCTGGCAATGTCGTCCGGAACCGGCACCAGAAACCGCGCGGGAAGGATGCGCGCGGTTGCATAAGCCCCGAGGGGGGCGGTGGCATATGCCACGCGGTCGCCCGGCCGGAAATCGCCGACATCGGGGCCGATCGCGTCAATCGTTCCGGCTGCCTCGGTGCCGATCCCGCTGGGAAGCGGAACGGGATACAGCCCGGAACGGTGATAGATGTCGATGAAGTTGAGGCCGATGACGTCATGGCGCAGGCGGACTTCGCCGGGTCCGGGCGAGGAAAGATCGACCGCCTCGGTCTTCAGGACCTCCGGCCCACCCGTCTCGTCGAAGCGGATACGACAGTCCGTCATCGGTGGCCCGGTCAGGCCAGATGCTCGTCGAAAAAGGCCCGTGTCCTGCCATCGGCGAGATTGGCGGCTTCCTCGTCGCGTGACGAGCCATAGGCGCGCGCAAACGCATGATCCTTACCTTCGTACCAGTGGATGGTGGCATGCCGGTTATGATCGAGCGCGTCGCGGATCGCCTTTTGCGCATCGGGCCCGATATAGCCGTCGGCGGTTCCGAAATGCAGCATCAACGGCTTGGCGATGGCGTGGCTCTCGCCAAGCATCTGGTCGATGCCGCCGCCGTAATATGCGACGCTGGCGTCCGCATCCGTCCGCGTCGCGGCGAGGTACGTCATCTTGCCGCCAAGGCAGAAACCAACGACGCCGATCTTCTTGCCGCTGAGTTCGCGCGCCTTCTTGATGGTCGCCTCGATATCGGCGACGCCCTTGTCGACATCGAACTTGCCATAGAGGTCGAAGGCCTTGGCGAGCTCGCTTTCGTTGTCGGCGTCAAGCTCCAGGCCGGGCTCGAGACGCCAGAACATATCGAGGGCCATGGCGAGATAACCTTCGGCAGCCCAATCATCGCACATCTTGCGGATGCCGGGGTTCACGCCGAAAATCTCCTGAACGACCACGATCGCGGCCTTGGGCGTTCCGGATGGCTGGGCAACATAGGCCTTGAAGCTGCCGGCGCCATCAAGGGCCGCGATATCGATCTGCTGAGCCATAACTCTCTCCAACTTAATCAAAGTATTTGAAAACCGGGCGTTTCCAGTCGAAGCAGCGCCAGCTTCGTCTCTACGCCGCGCCCTCCCGAATAGTGGCCGAGAGCGCCGCCCGCTGCAAGGACACGGTGGCAAGGGATGACGATCGCAAAGGGATTGCGGGCGCATGCCTGTCCCATTGCGCGTGGCGCCGACCCTATGACGCGGGCGATCTGGCCATAGCTTGCGGTGTCGCCATAGGGGATAGCCGCTATTGCCTGGCGCAGGACCTCGCCGCGTGGCGACGCCGCGGGTTCCAGCGGAAGGTCGAACCGGGTGAGTTTCCGCTCGAAATAGGCGCGCAGTTGCCCGACCGCTTCCCTTAGGAGTGCGTCGTCCGTATCGGCTGGACCGGGGCTGCCGCCGCTTGCCCATCCGACACGCGTGATGGTTTTCCCGTTGCCGTGGACGGCAAGCGCCCCGATCGAAATGGTCAGAGTTGCACAAGGCATTGGCAATCTTCCTCGACCCGGTCTAGCAATGGTGGCCACAGGCGCTCAAGAGCGGATGATCGTGACGATGAAAATCCATGTCGATATTGATTGCACGCCGCAGGAGGCCCGCTCATTTTTCGGTCTGCCAGATCTTGAACCGGTGCATCAGATCTATGTCGAGCGGATGCAGGCGCTGGTCCGCGACGGGCTGACAACCGGCGATGTCGAACGGTTGATCAAGAACTGGGCGCCTTTTGTCGAAGGCGGGTTCGACGTCTGGACAAAGGCGATGCAGCAGATGACGCGCACCAGCGAAAAGAGCTAGGCGTGTCTTCCATGAGTGGACCGTCCACCCTGTTCGCGCTGTCGAGCGGGCGGCCGCCGGCGGCGATTTCCGTCATCCGTGTCTCCGGGCCGCAAGCCTTTACCGCGCTCCATTCCCTTACCGGCGGCAAGCTGCCGGCACCACGGACCGCGGTGCTGCGGACGCTGCGTGATCCTGCAGACCATGGCGTTCTGGACAAGGCGCTTGTCATCATCTTTCCAGGGCCCGCAAGCGCGACCGGCGAGGATCTGGCCGAGCTGCACCTGCACGGCGGCGTCGCGGTGGTGGCGGCGGTGCTGCGTACGTTGGAACGCATCGATGGACTGGAGCCTGCCGAGCCGGGCGCTTTCACCCGCCGGGCGTTCGAGAATGGTGTGCTCGACCTGCCGCAGGTGGAGGGGCTGGCGGACTTGTTGTCGGCAGAGACCGAGCGGCAACGCAAGCAGGCGGTGGCTCATGCCGATGGGCATCTGACGCGGCTGGCGGAAGGGTGGCGCGAACGGTTGCTCGATCTGCTGGCGATGGTGGAGGCGGCGCTCGACTTCTCGGACGAGGGGGACGTGACCGAAAGTGAGGATAGCCGCGCCAAAGAAGGGATCCTAACGCTGGCTGCGGCATTGGAGCGGCTTCTCGACGCGCCGAGTGGAGAACGATTGCGCGACGGCGTCCGGCTCGCCATCATCGGCTCGCCGAATGCAGGAAAATCAAGTCTTATCAATGCATTGACGAAAAGAGATGTGGCGATTGTGACGCCCGTTCCGGGCACCACGCGCGATCGGATCGAGGCGCATCTGGCGATTGGCGGCATCCCCTTTGTCGCGATCGACACCGCCGGCCTGCGCGAAACCGACGACGTTGTCGAGCGCGAAGGAATCGCCCGCGCCCGTGCGGCGCTGGCGGCGGCGGACATCGTCATTGCAATGGGCTCCGACGACGGCGGATTCGAGACAGCCGATACGGCGGCGCCCGTGCTGCGCGTGATGTCAAAGGCCGACCTGTCCGGAGCGACGACCGGGGAGGCGGCGGACGGCGTGTTTCACCTGTCGGCGGCGACGGGCGAGGAACTCGTGCCACTTACCGCCCGGTTGATCGAGGAGGCCGAACGGCTGGTCGGCCATGGGGAGATTCTGGCCCTCGCCAACGAGCGTCAGCACAGGATCGTCGCCGAATGTCGCGCGGCTCTGATCGACGCGGCGGAGGCGGAGGACGACGCGGTGCTTGTCGCCGAACATCTTCGTCACGCGCTCGCCGCTCTCGGGCGGCTGACCGGCCGCGTCGGCGTGGAGGATATGCTCGATGCGCTCTTCGGCCGCTTCTGCATCGGGAAGTGAGCGTCCTGTTCCACGTGGAACAGCTTTGACGGATTGAGCCCATTCTGACATTGGCAGGGCCATGACGACTCGGGACAAATTTGATGTGCTGGTGATCGGCGGCGGTCATGCGGGGAGCGAGGCTGCTGCCGCTGCCGCGCGTACCGGCGCGCGGGTCGGGCTGATTACCCAGGACAAGCGCAAGATCGGCGAGATGTCGTGCAATCCCGCGATCGGCGGATTGGGCAAGGGGCACCTCGTCCGGGAGATCGATGCGCTCGACGGCATCATGGGACGCGCCGCCGATGCGGCCGGAATTCATTACCGGCTGCTCAACCGCCGGAAAGGCCCGGCGGTGCAGGGGCCGCGCGCACAGGCCGACCGCAAGCGCTATCGCGCTGCGATTCAATTGTTGCTCGGCCAATATGAGACGCTGGAAATCGTCGAGGGCGAGGCGGCAGATTTGACCCTGAACGATTCAGGGGATGCCATCGTCGGCGTAACACTTGGCGATGGACGCGTATTGAGCGCCGCTGCCGTGGTGGTGACGACCGGCACATTTCTCGGCGGACGCCTGTTCACCGGGCTTGAAACGCGACCCGGCGGGCGGGTGGGGGAGGCGCCCTCGATTAGCCTGTCACGCTCGCTCGCTGACCTGGGCCTGCGGATGGCGCGGCTTAAGACGGGCACGCCGCCCCGGCTGGACGGCCGAACCATCGATTGGTCAAGTGTCGAATGGCAGCCCGGCGACGATGCGCCAGCCTTCCTTTCTGAAATGACAACGCGCGTCGCCGCGCCTCAAGTCGCGTGCGCGATCACCCGCACGACCGAGCGCAGCCATGCGGTGATCCGCAACAGCCTCGACCGCTCGCCGCTCTATACCGGCATGATCGGGGGCCGGGGTCCGCGCTATTGTCCATCAATCGAAGACAAGGTGGTGCGGTTCGGCGAGCGTGACGGGCATCAGATTTTCCTGGAACCCGAAGGCGTGGATGATCACGTCATCTATCCCAATGGGATTTCGACGTCGCTTCCGCTCGATGCGCAGGCGGCGCTGATCGCATCAATCCCCGGGCTCGAGCGAGCGGTGATCCTGCAGCCGGGCTATGCTGTCGAATATGACCATGTCGACCCGCGCGAGCTTGGCCCGACACTGGAGACGCGCGCCGTTCGCGGCTTGTTTCTTGCCGGGCAAATCAACGGCACTACTGGCTATGAGGAAGCGGCGGCGCAGGGTTTGGTCGCCGGGCTGAACGCAGCGCGGCGCGCGGGCGGGCAGACGCCGGTGACGGTTGACCGCACGCAGGCGTATCTCGGCGTGATGATCGATGACCTGACGACGCAGGGCGTGTCCGAGCCGTATCGCATGTTCACCTCGCGCGCCGAGTTCCGGCTTCGGTTGCGCGCCGACAACGCGGGAGAGCGGTTGACGAAGCTCGGTCAGCAATGGGGCATCGTCGGCAGCGAACGCGCTGCGATCTTTGCGGCGCGCGAGGCAGCACATGCGCAGGGCCGCGCTATGCTGGAGAACAGGCATACGCCCGCGCAATTGCTGCGCGCCGGAATGGAAGTCCGTCAGGACGGCGTCGCTCGCAGCCTGTTCGAGTGGCTGCGCTTTCCACAAGTGTCATGGGAGATGCTGTCGGGGCTTGCGCCGGAGCTTGTTTCAGTTGCGCCGGACTTGGCCGAGCGACTGGTCTGCGATGCGCGCTATGCGACTTATGTCGAGCGGCAAGAGGAACAGGTCCAGGCTGTCAAGAAGGACGCGCTGCTCGCGCTGCCCGCCGACTTGGACTTCGCACAGGTCAAGGGATTGTCGATCGAGATGATCGAACGGTTGGAGCTGAGTCGCCCCGCTACAATTGGCGCGGCATCGCGCATCGCGGGCATCACGCCGGCTGCGGTGGCAGCGCTGTTCTCGCATATTCGCCGTGCTGCCTGAGACCGGCGCCGTGGATGCGGCTGGAGAGGCAGTGGACGACGACAAGGACCGCGCCTATCTGATCGCCCATTACTCTGTTCCACGTGAAACAATTGCGGAGCTGGACCTCTACGCAGCGATGCTGGTGGCGTGGCAGGGGCGCATGAATCTGGTTGGCCCGGCGACGATTCCGTATCTCTGGATGCGGCATTTCCTCGATTCGGCGCAGCTTCTCGACCATGTGCCAAGTCGCCCTCTGGACTGGATCGATATCGGATCGGGTGCGGGCTTTCCGGGAATAGTAATCGCGATTATGCGGCCCGACGTTCGCATGACTTTGGTCGAATCACGCGCCAAGAAATGCCAATTTCTTCAGGCGGTGGTTGACGCCTGCGGCCTCTCTGAGCGCGTTTCGGTGCGGACGGCTCGGATCGAAGCGCTGCCGCCACGACATTTCGACGTGATTTCCGCCCGCGCGCTCGCCAACCTGTCGCAACTGTTTGACTGGGGCCTTCGCTTCGCAGAGAGTGACACCCAATGGGTGCTGCCAAAGGGGGCTGCGGTGAAATCGGAACTGGCCGATGCGCGGGAGAAGTTCAGCTTTTCCGCCACGTTGCGGCCCAGCATCACCGATCCGGCGGGCCGCATCGTGCTTGCTCGTGGCGTTCAGCGGAGGAACCGGAAATGAATCGGATCGCTGTGGCGAATCAGAAGGGCGGGGTTGGCAAGACGACCACCGCCATCAATATCGCCACTGCGCTGTCGGCCGTGGGATGGCGCGTTCTTCTCGTCGACCTCGATCCCCAGGGAAATGCCTCGACCGGTCTCGGCGTCGATCATCATCAGCGCGAGATTTCCAGCTATGATGTGCTGATGGGCAACGCTAACGTCGAACAGGCGGTGGTGAAGACCAAGCTGCCGCGTCTCGATATCGTTCCCGCAACGGTCGACCTGTCGGGTGCGGAGGTTGAATTGGTCGAGGTCGAGCAGCGCATGCATCGGCTTGACGCGGCGTTGAACGCGATCCCCGCCGGCCGCTATGATGTGGTGCTGACCGACTGTCCGCCATCACTGGGCCTGCTCACGGTCAATTCGCTCGTCGCCGCGCATTCAATTCTGGTGCCGCTGCAGTGCGAATTTTTCGCGCTGGAAGGGTTGAGCCAGTTGTTGAAGACGGTGGAGCGCGTACGTGCGCGTTTCAATACACAGCTGACGGTGCTGGGCGTGGCGCTCACCATGTTCGACCGGCGCAACCGGCTGTCGGACCAGGTCGCGAAGGATGTCCGCGCGGTGCTGGGGCAGGTGGTGTTCGACACGGTGATTCCGCGCAATGTCCGACTGTCCGAGGCGCCGAGCCATGGCTTGCCGGCGCTGATCTACGACCACCGTTGCGCTGGATCCGAAGCCTATATCGGGCTGGCCCGTGAAATTATCGGCAGGCTCGATGGCAAGGCGCGCGCCGCATGAGGGGAGATGAAGTGGCAGCAGGAACAGGAATGAAACGGGCCGGCGGACTGGGACGCGGGCTTTCGGCGCTGCTCGGCGAAATGCAGGCCATCGAACAGGCGCAGAGCAGCGGGCGCGGCGTCGAGCCGATCGCGATTTCGGCGCTGGTCGCCAATCATCGCCAGCCGCGTCGCAAGTTCGACGAGCAGAAACTGGCGGAACTGACCGAGTCGGTCCGCGCGCAGGGCGTGTTGCAGCCCATCCTGGTCCGGCCCAATGGGGATGGCCGCTATGAAATTGTCGCAGGCGAAAGACGATGGCGCGCGGCCCAGGCGGCGGGCCTTCATGAAATTCCGGTCGTGGTTCGCGAAATTGACGACGCGACGGGGTTTGAACTGGCGCTGGTTGAAAATATCCAGCGGGCCGATCTCAATCCGATCGAAGAAGCCGAAGGTTTGCGGCGGCTGATCGGCGAGTTCGGGCATAACCAGGAACAGCTGGGACGGCTGGTCCACAAGAGCCGCAGTCACATAGCTAACCTATTGAGATTGCTTGATTTACCTGAGTCCGTGCGCTCCATGGTGATCGATGAGGAGCTGACCATGGGTCATGCTCGCGCGCTGGTCACCGCCAAGGACCCCGAGCGCCTTGCCCAGGAGATTGTCCGGCAGGGGCTTTCCGTACGTCAGGCCGAAGCGCTCGCGCGAGGTGACAAGGGGCAGCAAAGCCGCGGGAAGGGCAGGAGCGAGGCGCTGTCCCGGACACAGGATGCCGATATCGCCGCGCTTGAACGCCAATTGTCCGACAGCCTCGGCCTCAAGGTGCAGATCGTACATGATGGCGCCGCGGGGCGGCTGAGCGTCAACTATTCGACGCTCGATCAGCTCGACATGCTATGCCAGAGGCTCTCCGGCGAACGCTTTTAGCGCACTTTTCGGGGTTTCGCCGGCCGGGCCTAATGCGCCGCCCCCCAGGATGGTCCGGTGCCGATCTCGACACCCAGCGGCACCGAAAGGGAAACGGCAGGCGTCGCGGCGTCTTCCATCACCTGCCGGATGACGATCGAAGCCCGCTCGATTTCGGCTTCGGCCACCTCGAACACCAGTTCGTCGTGCACCTGCAGAAGCATGCGGGTGCCATCCAGGCCTGCGGCGATCAGCGCCGGGTCCATCCGCGCCATCGCCCGCTTGATGATGTCGGCGGACGTTCCTTGGATGGGCGCGTTTATTGCTGCGCGTTCAGAACCCTGCCGCTCCGCCATGTGTTTTGACTGGATGTTGGGGAAATGCGTCTTGCGGCCAAAGAGCGTGGCGGTAAATCCCTTCTCGCGCGCATGGTTCAGCGTTTCGGCGATATAGTTGCGAATGCCGGGAAAGCGCTGGAAATAGCGGTCGATGATCGCCTGGGCCTCGCTCCGTTCGACGCCCAGTCTGCTGGCAAGCCCGAAGGCCGAAATGCCATAGAGGATGGCGAAATTGATTGTCTTGGCTCGCCCGCGGGTGTCGCAATTCACTTCGCCGAACAATTCCTGAGCGGTCAGGTTGTGGATGTCCGCGCCAGCCGCGAAGGCCGCCTTCAGTTCGGGCACATCGGCCATGTGCGCGGCAAGGCGCAATTCGATCTGGCTGTAATCGGCGGCGAGGATCAGATGCCCCGGCGCGGCGACGAAGGCGTCGCGGATGCGGCGGCCAAGCTCGGTCCTGATCGGAATGTTCTGGAGATTGGGGTCGGTCGAGGATAACCGGCCGGTTTGTGCGACCGCCAGCGAAAAGCTGGTATGGACGCGGCCGGTTTCCGGATTGATCTGCGACTGCAGCGCGTCGGTGTAGGTGGATTTCAGCTTCGACAACTGCCGCCAGTCGAGGATGAGTTGGGCGATGGGCTGTCCGTCCGCCGCCAGCCGCTCCATCTCGCCGACATCGGTGGAATAGGTGCCGAGCTTGCCCTTCTTGCCACCCTTCAGGCCCATCTGTTCGAACAGCACTTCGCCAAGCTGCTTGGGGCTGCCGATGGTAAACGGACGGCCCGCCACGGCATGGATCTCGCCCTCCAGCCGGAGTATCTCGCGCGCGTAATCGGCTGAAAGCCTCGCCAATTCCTCGCGGTCGACCCTTATTCCGGCCCGTTCCATTTCGGTGACGACGGGCACCAGCGGCCGGTCGACCATTTCATAGACCCGGGTCGCGCCTTCGCGTGCCAGCCGGGGTTTCAGCCGCCGCCACAGCCGCAGGGTAACGTCCGCGTCCTCGGCGGCATAGCAGGTCGCGCGGTCGAGCGGGGCCTTGTCGAAGGTGATTTGGCTCTTGCCGGTGCCGCACACGTCCTTGAAGGGGATCGGGCAGTGGCTGAGGTGCAGATTGCACAGCTCGTCCATGCCATGCCCGTTCTTTCCCGCATCCAGCGCATAGCTCAGCAGCATGGTGTCGTCATAGGGCGTCACGTCCACACCCGCGCGGCGCAGCACGACCAGATCATATTTGAGGTTATGGCCGACCTTCAGCGTCGCCGGATCGTCCAGCAGCGGCCTCAGTTTCGCCAGCACCAGATCGCGCGGAAGTTGCTTCGGCGCTTCGGACAACAAGCCGTCGCCGCCATGGCCGATTGGAATATAGCAGGCCCTGCCGGGCGCGACGGCAATACTTACCCCCACCAGCCGGGCGCGCGTTGCATCGATGCTGTCGGTTTCCGTGTCGAGCGCGACAGTGCCCGCCGCGAAAGCATCCGCGATCCACTGGTCGAGCGCGGCCTCGTCGGTGACGCAGGCATAGTCGCTGTGAACAAAAGGAGGGTCGTCTTCCGCCACCGGCTCCGGTGCAGGAGGAGGGGGCGGGATGTCACCGCCCAGCTTGTTCAGCAACGACCGGAAGCCGTGATGGGCCAGGAATGTCTTCAATGGCTCGGGCGGAATGCCCTTCAGTTCGAAATCGTCGAGCGGCTCCGGCAGCGGCACATTGCATTCCAGCTCGACCAGCCTGCGCGACAGGCGGGCGTTGTCGGCGTGGGCCATCAGGTTTTCACGAAGCTTGGGCTTCTTGATCTCCGGGGCAGCGGCGAGCACACTTTCCACATCGCCATAGGTGCGGATCAGCTCGGATGCGGTCTTGGGGCCGACACCCGGCACGCCGGGCACATTGTCGACGCTGTCGCCCATCAACGCCAGCACATCGCCGACCAGTTCGGGGCCGACGCCGAACTTCTCGATCACCTGCTCGCGCTCGATCCGGCGGTTGTTCATGGTGTCGAGCATGTCGAGGCCCGGCTGGATCAGTTGCATCAGATCCTTGTCGGACGAGACGATCGTCACCTCATAGCCTTCGCCGAGCGCGGCCTTGGCATAGGATGCGATGATATCGTCGGCCTCATAGCCGTTAAGTTCGATGCACGGCACCGAAAAGGCGCGGGTCGCGTCGCGGATCATCGGGAATTGCGGGACCAGGTCTTCCGGCGCAGGCGGGCGGTTCGCCTTGTAGCCGTCGTACATGTCGTTGCGGAAACTGGTCTTGCTGGCATCGAAGATGACCGCGAGATGGGTGGGCTTCTCGTCGCGGTTCAGGTCTTCCACCAGCCGCCACAACATGGTGGTGAAGCCGTAAACCGCGCCGACGGGCTCTCCCCGAATGTTGGTGAGCGGCGGCAGCCGGTGATAGGCGCGAAAAATATAGCCGGAGCCATCGACCAGATAGAGATGTTTTGAAGCCATGGGCTCTCCCTAGCAGAGCGGGTGGCGGGGCGTCAGCCTTCCTCTGCGGTATTGGCCGCGCCGGGCAATGGAATCTTCAGCACGGTTTCGCGATAGAGGATGTAGAGGCCGCTCGCGATGATGATGGTGCCGCCGATAATCGTTCGCACGGTCGGCAATTCCGACCACAGCGCCCATGACAGAAATCCGGTGAACACGATCTGGGTATAGTCGAAGGGCAGGACGACCGAGACCGGGGCATAGCGAAGCGCCGCGCTGAGCAGGAGTTGCATCGTGCCGCCGACAAGGCCCAGGCCAATCAGCAGCGGCCAGCTTTCCAAGGCGGGCGTCACCCAGACGAACGGGAGCATCGCGCCGGGGATCAGGATGCCCGCCAGCATGAAATAAAAGGTGATGGTGACGCTGTGTTCGGTTTGCGAAATCTGGCGGATGGTGACGGACACGGCCGCGCCCAATATGGCGGCTATCACCATGTAGATCGCGCCGGATCCGGTAAGATTGGCCGAACCCGCGCGGGTCAGGATGATGACGCCCGCAAAGCCGGCGGCGACGGCAAGGGCGCGGTGGATGCCGATTTTTTCCCTAAGCAGCATCGCCGACATGACGGTCGCGAAGATGGGCGTGGCAAAACCGATGGCAGTGGCGTCATTGAGCGGCAATCGCGCCAGGCCCACGAACATGCAGAACATCGACGTCAGGCCGAGGATCGCGCGGACGACATGCGCGCGCGGGTGGCGGGTCCTGATGATGCCGGGACCGCTGTAGGTCAAAATCCAGAGAACGACCGGGATAAGCCCGAATACGCTGCGGAAGAAAACCAGCTCGATTTCCGGCAGCCCCGTTTTGGCGAGCGCCTTGATGATCACCGCCAGCAGCGCGAACGCCGCCATCGCGCCGATGCGTAACCCAATTCCAAGCAGCGGCCGGTGAAGGTCGCCGCCGTTCATTCGGGCCATGACGTTCCTTGCGGCACGAGAACGGTGTCCTTTGCCTGCGCCGCCATTCCGGGATAATCGAGCGTGTAATGAAGCCCGCGGCTTTCCTTGCGGGCAAGCGCGCACCGGACGATCAGGTCGGCCACCTCGATCAGGTTCCTGAGTTCGATCAGATCGGGCGTGACCCTGAAGTTGCTGTAATATTCCTGCACTTCCGAGCGCAGAAGCGCGACCCGGTGCAGCGCGCGCTCAAGTCTTTTCGTCGTCCGGACGATACCGACATAGTCCCACATGAAGCGGCGGATCTCGCGCCAGTTGTGGTGCACCACAACTTCCTCGTCGGAATCGGTGACGCGGCTTTCGTCCCATGCGCGAATTTGCGGCGGAAGCGAAAGCTCGTCCCAGTGCGCGAGAATGTCGTTCGCCGCGGCCTGCCCATAGACGAGGCATTCGAGCAGTGAATTGGAAGCCAGGCGATTGGCGCCGTGAAGCCCCGACTGGCTGACTTCTCCCGCCGCATAAAGGCCTGGAAGGTCCGTGCGACCCGCCAGGTCGATGACCACGCCGCCGCAGGTGTAATGCGCCGCCGGAACCACCGGGATCGGATCTTTGGTGATGTCGATGCCAAGCTCAAGCAGGCGCTTGTAGATGGTCGGGAAATGCCCGGTGATGAAATCGGCCGGCTTGTGGCTGATGTCCAGATGAACATAGTCGAGGCCCAACCGCTTGATTTCATGGTCGATCGCGCGGGCGACGATGTCGCGCGGCGCAAGCTCGGCGCGCTCGTCGAACTCGGGCATGAAGCGGCTGCCGTCGGTCGGGCGTTTCAGCAGCCCGCCTTCGCCCCGCATCGCCTCGGTGATCAGGAAATTCTTGATCTCGGGATTATAGAGACAGGTTGGATGGAACTGGTTGAATTCCATGTTCGACACGCGGCATCCCGCGCGCCAGGCCATGGCAATGCCGTCTCCGGTCGATCCGCGCGTGTTGGTCGAATACAGATACGCGCGGGACGCGCCGCCGGTTGCGAGCACCGTCGCGCGGCCGGTGAAGCGACGCACCCGTCCGGTTTCCCGGTCGCAGGCGTAGACGCCGAACACCCGGCGCGGGTCGTCGGTTCCGGCGCGCGCATGGCGTCCGGTGATCAGGTCTATCGCGACCATGTCGGGCACCAGCCGGATATTGGGATGGGCTGCGGCGGCGCGTTCCAGCGCCTCCTGCACGGCCCAGCCGGTGGCGTCGTCGACATGGACGATGCGGCGATGGCTGTGGCCGCCCTCGCGTGTCAGATGCCAGCGTTCGGATTGGCTTTCACCGGGGTTGAAGGGCACGCCCAGTTCGGCGAGCCGCTCGATCGCGGCCGGAGCGTTTTCAACGACGAATTCGACAGCGGCGCGGTTGTTGAGACCCGCGCCCGCGATCATGGTGTCTTCGATATGGCTTTCGAAGGTATCGTTTTCCTCCAGCACGGCGGCGATGCCGCCTTGCGCCCAGGCGGTTGAGCCGGATGAAATCGCGGCCTTCGCCAGTATGATGACCTTCGCCTTTTCGGCGAGGTTCAGCGCAGTGGTAAGCCCTGCGGCGCCCGACCCGATGACGATTACATCCGCGGAGTACTCAAGCATTGGCTGGGGCTCGCGTCAGGTTCAGGAATACGTCTTCCAGATCGGCTTCCTGCGTTGAAACATCGACGATGCCGAGTCCGGCCGCCGACAACGCGCCCAAGACATCGCCCGCATTCACCTTTCGCTTGTCGTAGCTGATCGACAGGATGCGCGGGCCGGTGATGCTGATCTTCTCGAAACATGAAGCGGCGGGCGTTTCGGCAAGGTCGCGGTCGACGGTGACGACAACGAGCTTTTCGTGCGCCATGCCGACCAGGTCGCGCGTCGCCTCATTGGCGATGAGACGGCCGTGGTTGATGATCGCGATCCGGTCGCAAAGCTCCTCGGCTTCTTCCAGATAATGCGTCGTCAGGACGACGGTGACGCCGCCCGCGTTGAGTTCGCGCACATAGGTCCATAATTGCTGGCGAAGTTCGATGTCGACGCCCGCGGTCGGTTCGTCGAGGACGAGCACTGGTGGCGAATGCACCATCGCCTTGGCCACCAGCAGGCGGCGCTTCATGCCGCCTGAAAGGGTGCGGGAATAGGCCTGGGCTTTGTCCGCGAGATGGACGGCGCGGAGAAGCTCTGTCGTCCGTCGCCTGTCCCTTGGCACGCCATAGAGGCCCGCCTGTATCTCAAGCACTTCCGCCGGGGAGAAGAATGGATCGAACAGGATTTCCTGCGGGACGATGCCGATCGACGCCTTCGCGTTGCGCGGGTGGGTGTCGATGTCGAAACCCCAGATGCTCGCGCACCCGCCGGTCTTGTTGACCAGGCCGGCAAGGATATTGATCAGGGTGGATTTTCCCGCCCCATTGGGGCCGAGCAACCCGAAGATCTCACCCCGGGGGACGTCGAAACTGACCCCCGCCAGCGCCCGGTTGCCGTTACTGTAGGTCTTTTCAAGGCCCTGGATCGAAATTGCTGCTTCGCTCATGACTATCACTCGATAGCGCCCCTGTCGGTCAGTGCAAGCTTGGTAGCACTCAGGCGACGTCGCATACTCTTTTCGACCGGGCCGAATCGCGCTACAGCGCCATCCATGAAGCCAGCCGAAACAATTCCGCCGCCCGAAACCGTCCGTGTCGAATCCGCCCGCGTCGCTTGCGACGGGGACGCCGGTGTTCCAGGGGGCGCCGCGCTTGGCCATCCGCGCGTTTATCTGCAGATCGATGAAAAGGGCTATGTCGATTGCGGCTACTGCGACCGGCGTTTTGTGCTGGCCGACGGCCCGGCGGATGGACACGGGCACTAACCCGATTATATCTGGTGCATGACCGCAGCAGATCCTTCCAGCTTCTTTTACCGCAACAGCGACCTTGATCCGGCCCGGATCGGGGGGCTTGTCACATCCGCGCTTGCCGGTTGCGACGATGGCGAGCTTTACATGCAATATGCCGCGTCGGAGAGTTTCGGCTTCGACGATGGGCGGCTGAAGAACGCCAGCTTCGACACCCAGCAGGGCTTTGGCCTGCGTGGCCTGAATGGCGAGACGACCGGTTTTGCACATGCCAACGAATTGTCCGAGGCTGCCATTCGCCGTGCGGCGGAGACGGTGAAGCTCGTCGCGCAGGGCCATGGCGGCAGCATCGCTCTTGCCCCGCCGCACACCAACGCCCGGCTCTATACCGACGAAAACCCGCTGGACCTCGTGCCGTTCGCAAGAAAGGTGGCGTTGTGCCAGGAAATCGACGCAGCGGCCCGTGCGCGCGATCCTCGCGTCGCGCAGGTATCGGTCGGGCTCTCGGGGTCGTGGAGCGTGGTCGAGATCGTACGCCCCGACGGCTTCATCGCGCGTGACATCCGCCCGCTGGTGCGGCTCAACGTTTCGATCGTCGCCGAACAGAACGGCCGGCGCGAATCCGGTTTCCACGGCCTTGGCGGTCGCTGGCTCTACGACCGGCTGTTCGAGCCCGAGAGCTGGAACAGGGCGATCGACATCGCCCTGGCGCAGGCGCTGGTCAATCTTGAATCGGTTCCCGCGCCCGCCGGAGAGATGACCGTGGTGCTTGGCCCCGGCTGGCCCGGCGTGCTTCTGCACGAGGCGGTCGGCCATGGGCTGGAAGGCGATTTCAACCGCAAGGGGACATCGGCCTTTTCAGGGCTGATCGGCCAGCGCGTCGCGGCGCGGGGCGTGACGGTGGTCGATGACGGGTCGATGGACGGCAGGCGGGGATCGCTCACCATCGATGACGAAGGCACGCCGACGCAGCGCAATGTGCTGATCGAGGACGGCATATTGAAGGGCTATATCCAGGATCGGCTGAACGCCCGACTGATGGGCGTCGCGCCGACAGGCAACGGCCGGCGGGAAAGCTATGCTCATGCGCCGATGCCGCGCATGACTAACACCTTCATGCTCGGCGGCAATGATGAGCCGGGCGAAATCCTTGCCCGTGCCCGGAACGGCATCTTCGCGAAGAGTTTTGGCGGCGGACAGGTGGACATCACCAGCGGCAAGTTCGTCTTTTCGTGCACCGAGGCCTATCTGATCGAAAACGGCAAGCTGGGCGCGCCGATCAAGGGCGCGACGCTGATCGGCGATGGGCCCGAAGTGCTGAAGAAAGTGACCGCCATCGGCAACGACATGGCGCTGGACGAAGGGGTCGGCATCTGCGGCAAGGGCGGCCAGTCGGTTCCAGCCGGCGTGGGCCAGCCGACGTTGATGATCGAGGGGCTGACGGTGGGAGGCACAGCGGCTTGAGCCGCCGGTTCAGTATCCCCGTGCTATCCAGCGATCGTACCATCGGTCATAGCCGTAGTTGCCGCAAGCCGATTCCCAAGTATCGCGCGATACCGACAAGCGCCAGTCCATGCTCGTGCAGCTTTGCCTCGCGCCATAGGTCCGGTCCAGAACGATGGAAAACGGCGCACCTGACTGTTCTTGATCCGAAGCGTCTCGGACGAGCGACGCGGACGGCGTCATGCGGTGCACCCGCACGCCATTTTCAACCTGTGTCCCGGCCTGGGCAGGCGGCGTCGCACAACAGAGCGCCAGAGGAACGAGAAAGCAGACACGCATGGCGCATATCCTTTCATCGGTTGTCCGGCCGGATCGACCGACCGGAACGATGATTGTAAGATCAGGATCAGACCGGATTTTTACAAGACGTCTGGCGAGGGACGGGCAATGACAATCGCGCTGGCGCTGGGTGGTGGAGCCGCGCTCGGCTGGGCGCATATCGGCGTCCTCAGGGCTTTGCACCGTCATGACGTCAGGATCGGAGCAGTCGCGGGCACGTCCATCGGCGCGCTCGCTGCCGTGTGCCAGGCGGCGGATCGGCTGGACGTGCTCGAAAATATCGCCCGCTCCGCGACCATCCGCACTGTGTTGCGTTATCTCGATCCGCATCTCCGAAAAGGCGCGATGCTGGGTGGCCGGTCGATCATACGCCAGCTCGACCGCCATCTCGGCCATGCCCGCTTCGAACAATTGTCGATCCCGTGCGCGGTCGTCGCCGCCGATCTGGTCGCGGGTGAGGCGGTAGTCATAAACAAGGGGGAAGTGGCCGAAGCGGTTCGCGCGTCGATGGCGCTGCCCGGTATTTTCCATCCGGTCATCCGGGACGGGCGCGTCCTGGTGGATGGGGGTGTGATCATGCCGGTGCCGGTCGAGGCCGTTCGCGCGATCGCGCCGGGCCTGCCGGTGATCGCGATCAACCTGCAGAACGACTATGCGCGGCGTGCGCTCGCGGTTGGGCTGAGGATCGAGCCCAAACCGGCGCTGACATCGCTCGGCGTCCTGCGGTCAGCCACCGGCCTGATGCTCTCGCAACTTGCCCGCCAATCGCTGACGCTCAATTCGCCCGATCTCGAATTGGCGTTGCCAGTGGGCCATATCGATGTCCGCCATTTCACCCGCGCCAGCGAACTGATCGAAATCGGCAGACACGCCGTCGAGGATGCGATGCCGTCAATCCGGGCATTAACCGAATGATGCCCAAAAATTAGGCATGGTTTTGCAATTGCACAATAAGTTGGCGTTTCATCAAGTTACGTGCTGAAAATGGTGCCCGCCGCGGCAATTTCCATTTGGCACGAACAATGCAATAGGACCTTCCGCAAGCCAGCGAGGGAGGCAGAATGAAACTCATCATCGCTATCATCAAACCGTTCAAGCTGGACGAAGTGCGCGATGCGCTGTCTTCGATCGGCGTGGCGGGGATGACAGTCACCGAAGTCAAGGGCTTCGGCCGGCAAAAGGGGCAAACCGAAATCTATCGGGGCGCCGAATACAGCACGAACATGGTGCCCAAGATCAAGGTCGAGGTCGTCACCAGCGACGATCTGGCGGACCGGGCTGTCGAAGCCATCCAGCAGTCGGCAAACACCGGCGCGATTGGCGACGGCAAGATCTTCGTGCTTGAAGTTGGTCAGGCCGTGCGGATCCGCACGGGCGAAACCAACGATGTCGCGCTCTAAATAATTGGGGGAAGCATGAAGCTTTTGCATAAAATAGGGGCCGGCGCCGCAACGTTCGCCGCGCTAGCCTTTACGGCCATGCCGGCATGGGCCCAGGATGCGGCGGTGGCAGCCGCGACGGCACCGGCGGCACCCGTACCCGACAAGGGCGACACCACCTGGATGCTGATTTCGTCCGCACTGGTGCTGATGATGTCGGTTCCTGGTCTCGCGCTTTTCTACGGCGGCCTTGTCCGCACCAAGAACATGTTGTCGGTACTGATGCAGGTTCTGATGATCGTCAGCATTGCTTCGATCGTATGGGTCTGCTGGGGCTACAGCCTCGCGTTCACCGCCGGCAATCCGTTCATCGGCGGTTTGTCGAAGGCGTTCCTCAAGGGCGTCGATGCGACCACACTGGCCGCGACGTTCTCGAACGGCGTCTATATTCCCGAATACGCCTATATCGTCTTCCAGATGACCTTCGCCTGCATCACGCCGGCGCTGATCGTCGGCGCATTCGCAGAGCGCGTGAAGTTCCTGCCGCTCATGCTGTTCGTGGTCCTGTGGCTGACCGTGGTCTATTTCCCGATCGCACACATGGTCTGGTATTGGGCCGGTCCAGACTTCCTGCCGACGCAGCCGGGCGATTTTGGCCTGCTCTATGGCTGGGGCGCGCTCGATTTCGCGGGCGGCACGGTGGTCCACATCAACGCGGGCATCGCCGGTCTTGTCGGCTGTCTCATGATCGGCAAGCGCGTCGGATACCAGAAAGAGCCGATGCCGCCGCACTCGCTGACCATGACCATGATCGGCGCGTCGCTGCTGTGGGTGGGTTGGTTCGGCTTCAACGCCGGCTCCAACCTCGAAGCCAATGGCGTCACGACCGTGGCGTTCATCAACACCTACCTCGCGACCGCGGCTGCCGCGATCTCCTGGGCTCTTATCGAACAGCTCGTGCACGGTCGTCCGTCTCTGCTGGGTGCGGCAACGGGTGCGGTGGCCGGTCTTGTCGCGATCACGCCCGCATCGGGCTTTGGCGCGCCGATGACCTCCATCCTGCTCGGCCTGGCGGTATCGCCGATCTGCTTCTTCTTCGTCAGCACGGTGAAGAACAAGCTCGGTTATGACGATTCGCTCGACGTTTTCGGGGTGCACTGCATCGGCGGTATCGTCGGCGCAATCGCCACCGGCATCGTTGCGGCTCCGTCGCTCGGCGGCCAAGGCTGGTTCGACTACTCGGTTATGCCTGCGGTGCCAGGCACTTATGACATGGCCGGCCAGGTGATCACGCAGATCAAGGCGGTGCTGTTGACGCTCGTCTGGTCCGGCGTGGGCTCGGCAATCCTCTTCTTCATCATCGACAAGACGCTCGGCCTCCGGCCCAGTGCCGAACTCGAGCTGGAAGGCCTGGATCTCGCCGAACACGGCGAACGCGCCTACAACTACTGAGGAGGTTCCTCTGCGAAGAGACTGGGCCGGGGCATTGCTCCGGCCCTTTTTTATGGGTTTTCAGCCTGCCTGGCTCGAGAGCTGTCGCAGTGCGCCCATCAGCGGAGAAAGATCATAGCCCTGCGCCGCCGCCTTTTCAGCCAGGTCTTCCGGCGCATCGCCCATCATCGCGCGAGCCAGGGACCAGAGATTGGTCGACCGCGTGCCCGACCGGCAGAAGGCAAGCACGGGGCCATCGGCCTCGGCCAGCGCATCGCGCATGGCGACTACCTGCTCCATCGAAAAACCGGCGCTGACGGGAATCGCGACATAGCGCATGGCCGCCGCTTCGGCCGCGGCCTTGACGTCGCTTCCCAGCGGCTGGTCGGGAGCCTCGCCATCCGGGCGGTTGTTGATCACGGTCGTGACGCCCAGCGCCTTTGCTGCGGCGATGTCGCCGGGCGCGATCTGGCCCGCGACCAGCATGCTCGTGTCCAGGGTCTTGAACGCCGACATTTTGCTTCCTTGCCTTGAAAATCTCCGTCGCGCTTATCGGCCCGGCTTTGGTGCTTGGCAATGGCAGCCCGTGTCGCCTTGGCGGTCCCGCGTGACGGCCCTTTGCCGTTGACGGGTCCGCAATATCCCCTAAGCCCTCAGCCAGGACGGCCAAAAAACGAGCCGGACAAGGGGGAAGGATGCGCAGGCTTCTGGTTTCGGCGGTGTTGATTGCCACGCCGGTTGGAGCGGAGACGGCGGGTGAGATCGTCATCACCGGACAGGGCCTGCCCGCTGGTCTTGGCGATACCGCCTACGACGTCAAGGTGATCGATCGGGCGCGGCTGGAGGCGTCGGCGTCGAACCGCCTGGAGGATGTGCTGCGCGACGCAGCGGGTTTTCATCAGTTTCGCCGATCGGACTCGCGGTCGGCTCATCCGACCAGCCAGGGGGCGTCCCTGCGCGGGCTGGGGGGCAATGCCTCGGCGCGGGCGTTGGTGTTGCTGGACGGGGTGCCCGTGGCCGATCCCTTTGGCGGCTGGATCGATTGGCCGGCGCTCGATCCTCGCAGGTTCGGCTTCGTCCGCGTGACACGCGGCGGCGGGGCTGGGCCGTTCGGCGCAGGCGCGCTGGCCGGAACCATCGAAATCAGCAGCGCCACGCCCGATCAATTGGCGCCGTTCGCCGGCGGCGTCGCCTATGGAAGCCGCGATTCGCTGATCGCGGATGCGGGTGTTTTGGGCGAACTGGGCGGCGGTTTCGTATCCGTGTCGGGCCGCTTCGATCAGGGGGACGGCTTTGTCCCCATTGCGAAAAGCGCGCGCGGCGCGGCCGATATTCCGGCCGATTATAGGCAGTGGAGCACACGCGTCCGAGCAGTGGTGCCGTTAGGCGATGATGCGGAATTGCAGGCCGCCGCCAGCCTGTTTGGTGATGACCGCAGCCGGGGCACCGCCTTTAGCGACAACAGCACGCTTGGGCAGGACGCGAGCGTGCGACTGATCGGCAACGGCCGATGGGCCTGGGAGGCGCTGGCTTATCTGCAGGCCCGCCAGTTCAGCTCGCTGTTCGCGGCAGTTGCGCCGGGCCGTTCGGCGGCAACGGCTTCGCTCGACCAGTACAACACCCCGGCGACCGGTTATGGCGCAAAGATCGAGCTGCGGCCGCCGCTGGGTGAAAATGCCGAACTGCGCATCGGGGTCGACTACCGGCAGGTGGTGGGCCGGACCGAAGAAAAATTCACCTTCGTTGGGGGTGCGCCCACGCGGCTGCGCAATGCGGGCGGACGCAATGCCACGGTCGGCAGCTTCATCGAAGCCAGTCTCAAGCCGCTTGATGGTGTAACGCTGACCGGCGGGGGGCGTATCGATCATTGGCAGATAAAGAACGGCTTCCTGCGCGAAAAGACCATCGCGACGGGCGCATCCATCCGCGATGTCGAAGCGGCCGACCGCAGCCATTGGAAACCGACCGGCCGGATCGGCATCGCCTATAATCCCGCCCCCGCCATCACCTTGCGATCGGCGGGCTATCTCGGCTACCGGCTGCCGACCCTCAACGAACTGTACCGCCCGTTTCGTGCCGGAGCGGATGCCACCGCCGCGAATGTGTCATTGCGTCCCGAACGGCTCAGGGGGGTGGAGGCAAGTGTCGTTTTCCAGCCGCTCAGCAACGCGCGGGCCGGCGCCACGTTGTTCTGGAACCGCCTGGATAATGCGATCGCCAATGTGACCGTCCCGCTGGCGGGCCGCATCTGCCCGGGCGTGGGCATAGTCACGGGCGCCTGCCGGGCGCGCCAGAACGTGGACGCCATCCGGGCGCGGGGTGTCGAGGTCGATGCCGGCGTCACCTATGGGCACTGGGACCTGTCGCTTTCCTATGCCTATGCCGATTCACGCGTCCGCGCCTCGGGTCTCGCGTCCGCGCTGGATGGGCTGCGGCCCGCGCAAACGGCAAAGCACAATGCCGGTACGACGGTTTCCTGGCGCGGCAAGCACGGCCTGACCGCTTCAATCACCGGACGCTACCTATCCGGCCAGTTCGAGGACGACCTGAACCAGCGTCGGCTCGATGATGCGACAACGGTCGACGCCGTTATTTCGGTGCCGCTGGGCGGCGGGTTCAGCGCCGAGGCAAGAGCCGAAAATCTGATGAACACGCGCGTGGAAGCTGCAATTTCGGGCACGGGCGTGGTCGAATACGCCAGTCCGCGTACGCTCTGGCTTGCGCTTCGCTATACCGGGCGCTGATCGGCCTGCCCATTCAAAAACGAGCTGATTCGCAGGGAGCCAAAAGGGCGGCCTGCAGCTTTTGAAAAAACTAAATATTGGCATGCGTAATTGACCGCTTGCGCCGTCGCGATTCGCCGATATCATCCCGCGTTGGAGAGATGCCAAAAAAAAGCCGCCCCGAAGGACGGCTAAGTTTTTAGGAGAGGATGCCTGAAAGGCACCTCCTTTGTGCACCGCACAAAAATATCTCGCAAGTGCGAAATAAACACCCACGGCTGCAATCTATGCAATCATCTCTGGATTCTGCAAATCTTTCAAAAAGCTGACGAAGTCGTTTTCGTTTCGTTCAGAAGCACTGGTTCAAACCTCCACTTGCAAGTCCGACAGGTTGGTTCCGGAAATGCAGGAGGAACATATGCGTAGTCTGATCTATGTCGGCCTGGTGGCGGTGATAGCGTTGCCAACAGCCGCCCAGGCCCAGCCGGAGCACAGGGCCGAATTGCGGCAGGATCGTCACGAAATCCGCCGCGACATCCGCAAGGGCGATTGGCGGGAGGCCCGCGAAGATCGCCAGGAGCTGCGGGAGGATCGCCGCGACGCCTGGAGAGAACATCGCGCCCGCAATCGCGCGCTCTATCATCGGCCGGCCTATGTCGGACCCGCCGGATACCGTTACCGCGCGTGGAGGCCGGGCGTACGCCTGCCGGTGATCTATTACGGGCCGCGCTATCTTATAGCAGACCCCTGGCAGTACCGCCTGCCGCGCGTGAGCGGCCGCGAGCGCTGGGTTCGCTATGGTAATGACGCGCTTCTGGTCAATACCCGCACGGGCGTCATCCGCGACGTCATCCACAACTTCTTCTGGTAATCCGCGCACAGATATCATTACGGGCAGAGAGGCTGGAAAATTTCCAGTCTCTCTTGCCTACCTTCAGCATGGTCATTAGCACTAAGTCATGGTCCTCTGGAGGATTTCCCGATCATGTCCTATCGATCGATCATGCTCGCATCGGCCGCCGGCGCGCTTCTTGCCGCCTGCACGCAACAGTCAAAACCGCCCGCAACAATGAGCGCGGCGACAGAGCAGTCAGCGCCAGCCGTTCAGGACGCCGCGACGCGAATGCGCCAATTGTTCAGCGACAGCGACGAGGCCAATCTCAAGCTCAATCCGCTGAACGCGCTCTATCGCGGCGATATGCGCTATGCAGCCCGGTTCGGCGACATGCTTTCCGACGCGCATATAGCGGCCGAACGTGCGGCCGCCGAGGATGACCTCAAGCGGCTGGCCGCGATCGATCGTGCGCAGCTTTCGCAGACCGACCAAGTCCTTTACGACACGTTCAAATGGCAGCGGACGCTGGATCTTCGCGGGCTCCAGCCCGATCTGGCGGCGATAGAAGTCGAACTGCCGATCGACCATTTCAACGGCCTGCACATCTACTTTCCCGATCTGTCATCGGGCGAAGGGGCCGCACCCTACAAGACGGTCGCCGACTATGAAAACGGACTCTCCCGCATCGATGGGTTCGTCGCCTTTCTCGATGAAGCCATCGTCCGGTTCCGCGAAGGTGCGGCAAAGGGCGTGACCCAGCCCAAGCTGGTCGTCAACAACATGGTCGGCCAGTTGGACGACCTCATCGCGCAAGGCGTCGATAAATCGACCTTCTACGGGCCGATCAGAAAGATGCCCGCAACATTTGAGGATGCAGACAAGACGCGGTTGACATCGGCCTATCGCGCGGCGATCGCCACGAAGATCGATCCAGCCTTCAAGCGCCTGCGCGATTTTCTGAAGACCGAATATCTGCCGGAGGCGAGGGCGAGCGTGGGCTTGAGCCAGATGCCCGGCGGCGCTGCCTATTACGCCTATCTGGTGGAACGACAGACCACGACGACCATGACGCCGGAAGAAATCCATCAGCTTGGCTTGAGCGAAGTCGCGCGCATAAAACAGGGCATGGAAACGATCAAGACCCGGGTGGGGTTCAAGGGATCGCTGTCCAAGTTCTTCGACTATGTGCGCAACGATCCGAAATTCAAGTTGCCGACGGTGCAGGCGCTCGGCGACGGCTATCGCGCAATCGGCAAGCGGGTCGATGCGGCCGTTCCCAAGCTGTTTTCGACCATCCCGAAGGCGCCGCTCGAGATCCGTCCGGTGCCTTCGTACATCGAAAAGACGTCGGCCGGGGCCTATTATATGCAGGGCACGCCCGACGGTTCGCGGCCGGGCGTTTTTTATTACAACAGCTATGACCTGCCCTCCCGCACGACGCCGGGGATGGAGACGCTCTACCTCCACGAGGCGATACCGGGGCACCATTTCCAGATCAGCCTTGCCCAGGAAAACGCGAGCCTGCCCAATTTCCTCAGGTTCGACGGCAATACCGCCTATGTCGAGGGCTGGGCGCTCTATTCCGAAAGCCTGGGGCCGGAACTCGGCATGGAAACCGATCCCTATCAGCGGTTCGGCGCCTATGACGACGAAATGATGCGCGCGATGCGGCTGGTCGTCGATACCGGCATCCACACCAAGGGTTGGACCCGCGACCAGGCCATCGCCTATATGCTTGCCAATTCAAGCATGGGCAAAACCGATGCGACGGCGGAGGTGGAACGCTACATCGCCTATCCGGCACAGGCGCTTGCCTACAAGGTCGGCCAATTGACCATTCGCAAGCTGCGAACGAAGGCCGAGCAGGCGCTTGGACCCAAATTCGACGTACGCGCGTTCCACGAACAGGTGTTGATGACAGGCGCCTTGCCGATGGAGGTTCTGGAGGCCAAAATCGATAACTGGATCGCGGCGCAGAGATAGCGGCGAACATCGTCGACGCGGGAAGGGCGGAAATGTCGGATATCGGCTTCACCCACATTGCCCTCGTCGTCCAGGATATCGACGCCAGCATCGCCTTCTATGCCGAATATGCCGGGATGCAGGTGGTCCACCGGCGCAATGGCGCGGGGCGGGGCCAGGTCGTCGCGTGGATCAGCGACCTTACCCGCCCCTTCGTCATCGTGCTGATCCAGCAGCCGGGGCTGAAGGATCGCGCGCTAGGCCCCATCGGCCATCTGGGCGTAGCCTGCGCCGCCCGAGCCGAGGTCGACCAATTGGCGGACAAGGCGCGGTCGGCGGGCGTTCTTCTGAACGGGCCCGAGGATTGGGGACCGCCAGTCGGATATTGGGCCTATATCGCCGACCCTGACGGCAATGTGCTTGAGGTGTCGCACGGACAGGAAGTGGCGCTGACCGTGGGGAACAGCGAGTAAGAGGCGTGCAAGGCTGACTTTACTTCATTCGAACGTCGTCAGCCGCCCAGTGCCTCGTCGATGAGCCTGCGGGCATTGGCGATGCCATAAAGCGCGATGAAGGAGCCCATGCGCGGCCCCTGGGAGGAGCCGAGCAGGGTTTCGTAGAGCGCCTTGAACCAGTCGCGCAAGGGCTCGAATCCCGCGGCCTTGCCCGACTTCGAACACCTCAGACTGAATGACGTCGGCTTCCGCGCCATCCGGCAGCGCGGCAAGGCGCGCGTCGAGATTGCGAAGCGCGGCGGCCTCGCGTTCATCGGGCGAGCGGCGCTTCAATGTCGGGGCGATGAAATCGCGGTGATAGGCGAGCGCATAACCCAGCAGCCGGTCAAGCTCGGGCTGGGTATCGGCATTCGCGCCCGGCACATAACGACTGACGAAGCCCCAGAGCACCGCCTTGTCGGTGGTGCCCGCCACCGCGACGAGATTGAGCAGCAACGCGAAGCTGACGGGGGGCGCGCCGGCAGGCGGGTTGCCGCCGTGGATGTGGAACGCCGGATTGCCCAGCTTCTGTTCGACCGGTTGGCCCCGATAGGCGGTGACGAACTGATAATACTCGTCGACCGCTTTCGGGATCACGCCGAAATGCAGTTGCTTGGCTTTCCTCGGCTCGCGGTACATGTAGAGCGACAGGCTTTCGGGCGTGGCATAGGTCAGCCAATCCTCGATCGACAGGCCGTTGCCCTTGGATTTGGAGATCTTCTCGCCCTTTTCGTCGAGGAACATCTCGTAGTTGAAGCCTTCGGGCGGCCGGGCGCCCAACACGCGCGCGATTTTCGACGACTGGGTGACGGAATCGATCAGGTCCTTGCCCGCCATCTCGTAATCGACATCAAGAGCCGTCCAGCGCATCGCCCAGTCGACTTTCCATTGCAGCTTGGCCCCGCCCGACAGGATCGACACGGTCATGTCCTGCCCGTCATTGGGATCGAAATAGCTCACCGTCCCGGCTTCGGCGTTCCATTCGGTCAAGGGCACCTGCAGGACAACGCCGGTCTTGGGATCGACGGGAAGAACGGGCGAATAGGTCTTGCGCCGGTCTTCGCGGAGCGTCGGCAGCATCACTGCCATGATCTTCTCGTAATTCGCGAGCACCGCCTTCAGCACCGGATCGAATTTCCCCGCGTGGTAATAGTCGGTGGCCGATGCGAACTCGTATTCGAAGCCGAAGCGGTCGAGGAAATCGCGCAGCATCGCATTGTTGTGATGCGCGAAGCTTTCGAACTTGCCGAACGGATCGGGCACCTGGGTCAACGGCTTGCCGAGGTGTTCGGCGAGCAGCGCCTGGTTGGGAACGTTGTCGGGAACCTTCCGCAGCCCATCCATGTCATCCGAAAAGGCGATCAGGCGGGTGGGCGTGTCTGACAGGATTTCATAAGCGCGGCGAACCATGGTCGTGCGCGCCACTTCGCCGAACGTGCCGATGTGCGGCAGACCCGAGGGGCCATAGCCGGTTTCGAACAGGACATGGCCTTTGGCGGGCGCGCCCGATTTATAGCGCTCAAGCAGCTTGCGCGCCTCCTCGAACGGCCAGGCTTTGGAATTGAGGGCGGCGTCACGAAACTCGGTCAAGGTCTGTTGCTCTTCTGTTCTGTTCGGCATAACCGGACTCTATGGCTGCTCCTTTGCCTTATCCTGCGCTTGTTGCAAGCCATGCCGGCAATTGGGTGGCGCTCGCCAGCGGTGAAACGGTGAGCGTAGGGCGCGGCGAAGCAATCGCGCGCGCCGCCGATACGCCCATGATTCTCCTCAACGCGCCGCTGACCGCCGCGCGGCTGGGCTACGGCGATCTGTCCGGGCTGGACCTGCTGGAGCTGTTCGCCTTCGTCCATCCGGCACGCTTCGCGGTGCCGACGGCTGCCGGCATGGCGCGCGCGCTTGGGCTGGAACCGCTGGACAGTGACGCCATGGCGGCCGCATTCCTTCGCGAGGCTGCCGATGCTCTGCTTGCCCGGCTGGATGGCGACTGGCCTGAACGCGAAGGCGCGTGGGATTCAGCGCAGGCGCTTGCCCGCGCGAAATGGCCGTGGGCGCAACCCGTGCTTGAACGGCTGAAAAAGCCCGAGCGTCCGGAACGATGGCTGTTCTCGCGCCTGCCGGAATGGGAAGAAACGGCCCCGCGCCCCGCGCCCCGACCCGTCGCGATCGGCGGCGACGAGGTGCAGCAGCGGCTTGCGGGACTGACCGGGCATGGCGCCGAGCAGCGCCCCGGCCAGCGCGCCTATGCAGATGCGGCGGCGGGCGCCTTCGCGCCACGGCGAGAGGCGGGGCGGCCCAATCTTGTGCTTGCCGAAGCAGGCACGGGGATCGGCAAGACGTTGGGCTATCTCGCGCCTGCGTCGCTCTGGGCCGAGAAGGCCGACGGCGTGGTGTGGCTTTCGACCTATACCAAGGCGCTGCAACGCCAGCTCGACCGCGAGGCGGCGCGGCTGATCCCCGGCGCGGCGGAGCGCGCGCGGCGGGTCGTGGTGCGCAAGGGCCGCGAGAACTACCTCTGCCTCCTCAATCTGGAAGAGGCGCTGCAAGGCGGATTCCAGGGCCGGGCGGCGATCCTTGCGCATCTGACGGCGCGCTGGGCGGCCTATACCCGCGACGGCGACATGGTGGGCGGCGACCTGCCCGGCTGGCTGCCGACGCTGTTTCGCCGCAACGGCGCCAACGCCCTGACGGACCGGCGCGGCGAATGCGTCTATGCCGGCTGTCCGCATTTCCGCCGCTGTTTCATCGAACGGTCGGCGCGGGCGTCGGAACATGCCGATCTCGTCATCGCCAATCATGCGCTCGTCATGTTGCTAGCCGCGCGCGGACGCGAGATGGGCGGCTCACCGACACGGTTGGTGTTCGACGAGGGGCACCATCTGTTCGATGCCGCCGATTCGACCTTTGCGGTGGCGCTGACGGGGCAGGAGGCGATCGAACTCCGCCGCTGGCTGCTGGGACCCGAGTCCCGCGCACGGGGGCGCAGGCGCGGTCTTTCGGCGCGGCTGATGGACGTCGCCAGCTATGATGCGGCGGGCGCGGCTGCGATAGAGGCGATCATCAGCGCCGCGCGCAACCTGCCATCCGATGGCTGGGTGGCGCGGCTGGCCGACGGCGATCCGTTCGGTGCCATTGAAAGACTGCTCGCCGAAGTGCGCGGTGTGACGCTGGCCCGGGCAAGAGCGCAGGACGCGGGCTATGGGCTTGAAACCGAAGCGGCCGAACTTGATGCCGGGCTCGTCGCAGCCGCGGGCGACGCGGCGGCGGCGCTTGAGGAACTGACCCGGCCGATGGCGGCGCTCCAGCGGCGACTGGAGGCGGTGCTGGAGGATGCGCCCGATTGGCTCGACGCGCAGGCGCGCGCACGGATCGACGGTGCTGCGACAGGCCTCGGCTTTCGCGCGCAGACGATCGCCGGATGGATTGCGTTGCTTTCCCGGATCGGCGGCGCTCCCGACCCCGATTTCGTCGACTGGCTGGCGGTGGACCGCGTCGAGGGGCGCGAATATGACATCGGCCTCCACCGGCATTGGCTCGACCCCACGCGCCCGCTCGCACAGGTGGTGCTGGAGCCCGCTCATGGCGCGCTCATTACCTCTGCGACGTTGAAGGGCGCGGAAGGCTGGGCGACGGCGGACGCCCGCAGCGGTGCGACGCACCTCGATCTCGAACCCGCGCGCTTCGAAGCGGATAGTCCATTCGATTATGCCGCGAACAGCGAGGTGCTGATCGTCACCGATGTGAAACGCGGCGATCTGGCTGCGCTGTCCGGCGCCTATGCCCGGCTGATCGAGGCGGCGGGCGGCGGCGCGCTGGGCCTGTTCACCGCGATCCAGCGGCTGAAGGCCGTTTATGCCCGCATCGCCGATCCTCTCGCTCGGGTCGGGCTGCCTCTCTATGCCCAGCATGTCGACCCGATCGATACCGGCACGCTGGTCGACATCTTCCGTGATGACCCGCATGCGTCGCTGCTCGGCACCGACGCGCTCCGCGATGGGGTCGACGTGCCCGGCCACTCGCTGCGGCTGGTGGTGATGGAGGGCGTTCCCTGGCCGCGCCCCACGGTGCTGCACGCGGCGCGAAGGGCAGCGGGCGGCGGGTCTTCCCATGATGACCAGGTGGTGCGCGCGCGGCTGGCGCAGGCATTCGGGAGGCTGATCCGCCGCGCGGACGATCGGGGCGTCTTCGTGCTGCTTTCCGCCGCCACCCCGTCACGCCTTTTGACGGCGTTTCCGCCGGGAACGCCTGTCACGCGACTGACGCTTGATGCTGCTATCGCGCACGTCAGCGCAAGGCTTTCAATGAACCCGCATTTCGTGCATCAGAAAAACCAAGAGGAACAGCAGGGGTTGAGCGGCAGACCGTGAAGACGCTCATTCTTTTGAGACATGCCAAATCGAGTTGGGACGATCCTGTCGAGCGCGATTTCGACCGGCCACTCAACCGGAAAGGCCATCGCGCCGCCGCCGTCGTCGGTCGCCGCCTGCACGATCTTGGCATGCACTTCGACCGGGTCGTCGCTTCGCCCGCGCTGAGGGTGAAGGAGACGATCGACAGCCTGGAAGAAGGCTATGGCGAGGCGCTTGAATTGCATTTCGACCGCCGGGTCTATCTGGCATCGGCCGCGGCGCTGCTGGAGGTGATACACAGCGCGCCTGACAGCGCCGACAGCCTGCTTTTGATCGGTCATAACCCGGGGCTGGAGGACTTGGTCTTTCTGCTGGTGCCTGACCGCGAGAATGACCTGGAACGCGACAAGGTCGAGGAAAAATATCCCACGGCGGCGGTCGCTGAAATCAACCTCGACGTAAGCAGCTGGAGCGCGGTCGCGGCAGGTTGCGGGCATCTGGCCCGGTTTATCAGGCCACGAGACCTTGACCCGGCGCTGGGGCCCGATCAACTACACTGATGAGCAATAGTGCTACCGCCGCGCTTCGTGCCCGGCTTCGCCTGCCGGTTATCGGCGCGCCGATGTTCATCGTGTCCGTGCCCGAACTGGTGATCGCCCAGTGCAAGGCGGGTATCGTCGGTTCCTTCCCCGCGCTCAACGCCCGGCCGCAGTCGCAGCTCGACGAATGGCTGCACCGTATCAGGGAAGAACTCGCGGACCATGACGCCGCCCATCCGGGCCGTCCGTCCGCGCCCTTCGCCGTCAACCAGATCGTCCATAAATCGAACAACCGGCTCGAGGCCGATATGGCGGTGATCGAAAAGCACAAGGCGCCCATCGTCATCACGTCGATGGGCGCGCGGGAAGATGTCAACGATGCGGTGCATGGCTGGGGCGGGATCACGCTTCATGACGTCATCAACAGGAAATTCGCGGCCAAGGCGCTGGAGAAAGGCGCGGACGGGCTGGTTGCGGTGGCGGCGGGCGCGGGCGGGCATGCAGGCACGCATTCGCCGTTCGCGCTGGTTCAGGAGATTCGCCAGTTCTTCGATGGCCCGCTGGTGCTGTCGGGCGCGATTGCAAACGGCGGCGCGGTGCTGGCGGCCGAAGCGATGGGCGCGGATTTCGCCTATATCGGTTCAGCCTTCATCGCGACCGACGAGGCCAATTCCGCTACCGCATACAAGCACGCCATCCTGGAGGGGTACGCCGAAGACATCGTCTACAGCAGTTATTTCTCCGGCGTGCACGGCAATTACCTTAAGACATCGATCCGCGCGGTAGGGCTCGACCCCGACAATTTACCGGGCGCAGACCAATTCAAGGTCGACTTCGGCCGCGAAACCGGCGCCAAGGCATGGATCGATATCTGGGGGAGCGGCCAAGGCATCGGCGCCGTCTCGAAACAACAACCGGCGGCGGCGTTTGTCGACCGGATCGCGGCCGAATATGCGGCGGCGAGAACCAGAATTTGCGGGTAGTACGGCGTTATCGCCGGAACCCCGTCAAACCGTGAAGCTCTCCCCGCAGCCGCACATGCCCTTGGCGTTGGGATTGTCGAAGACGAAGCCGGCGGTGAAATCATCCTCGCGCCAGTCCATCGTCGAGCCGATCAGATAAAGCAGCGATCCGCCATCGATGAACAGCGATCCGCCTGCGGTTTCGATACGCTCGTCCATCGGATTGGCTTCCGACACATAGTCGACGGAATAGGCAAGGCCCGAACAACCGCGCTTTGGCGTCGAAAGCTTCACGCCGACGGTGCCTAGAGGGGCCTTCGCCATCAGGTTGCGAATGCGCTCCGCCGCCGACGCCGTAACGTTCAACGCGGCAGGGCGGGCACGGGTGGTGGTCGTACTCATTACAGCATCCCCAACTCGAGCTTGGCTTCGTCCGACATTTTCTGCGGATCCCACGGCGGATCCCAGACCAGATTGACCTCGGCATGGCCGACTCCGGGCACCGCACCGACGCGCATCTCCACCTCGCCGGGCATGGATTCGGCCACCGGACAATGTGGCGTCGTCAGCGTCATGGTGACGATGGTGTGGCCGTCCTCGGTGATGTCCACGCCATAGATCAGGCCCAGATCGTAGATATTGACCGGGATTTCCGGATCGTAGATCTCACGCAGGGCCTCGATCACACCTTCGTACAGATCGCCGCCGGGCTCATGGCCGCGCAGCGGCGCGGGCTTTTGCGACAGAAAACCTTCCAGATAGTCAGGCGTGTGCCCAGCGCGCGGATCGACCTGCGGCCTCTCCGGCTTGGCGGGCGGGGCGTCGACTTCCTCGACCGTGAATTTGCCTGTCTCTTCGGTCATCCGAAAATCCTGCTTACCTTTTCGATGGCGCGGACCAGCGCCTCGACATCGCGTTCGTCATTGTAAATTCCAAAGCTCGCACGCGCCGTCGCCGGAACGCCGAGATGCTCCATCAGCGGCTGGGCGCAATGGTGGCCGGCGCGGATCGCGACGCCCGCTTCATCCAATATAGTACCGACATCGTGCGGATGCGCGCCATCGACGGCAAAGCTGACAATGCCCGCCGCATCGTCGGGTCCGAACAGCCGCACCGAATTGAACCGCGACAGGCTTTCCCGGGCAAGCCGCACCAGCGCGTTTTCATGTTCGGCCATCAGGTCGAGACCGATGCCTTCGACATAGTCGATCGCGGCGTGCAGCCCGATAACACCGGCCACATGCGGCGTTCCCGCCTCGAACCGTCCCGGCGGCGGGGCATAGGTCGTCTCGACGAAGCTGACATGGTCGATCATCGAACCGCCCCCTTGCCAGGGCGGCATGGATTCGAGCAGTTCGCTACGCGCCCAGAGCACGCCAATGCCTGTAGGCCCATAGAGTTTATGACCGGAAAACGCATAGAAATCGCAGCCGAGCGCCGCGACATCCACCTTCATGCGCGGCACCGCCTGACAGCCATCAAGCAGCAGCTTCGCGCCGACCGCGTGCGCCAGATCGGCGGCGCGGCGGGCATCGAGAACCGACCCCAGCACGTTCGACACATGAGCGAGCGAGACGAGCTTGTGGGCGGGCGTCAGCATCGCCTCCACCGCGTCGAGGTCGATCCGGCCATCCTGGGTCAGCGGCGCGACGTCGATCGCGATTCCGGTCTGCTCGCGGATCAACTGCCAGGGCACGATGTTCGAATGATGTTCGAGCACCGACAGGAGCACGCGGTCGCCGGGCTTCAGGTGGCTGGCGCCCCAGCTGTGCGCGACCAGGTTGATGGCTTCGGTCGCGCCGCGAACGAAAACGATCTCGTTTGCCGACGGCGCGCCGATGAAATGGGCGATCCGTTCACGCGCGGCCTCAAAGGCGACGGTCATGTCGGCCGAACGCTGATAGACCCCGCGATGGACGGTGGCATAGGTCTCAGCATAGGCGCGGGTGATGGTCTCGATCACCCGCTTCGGCTTTTGCGCGGTTGCGGCGGTGTCCAGATAACTCCAGCCATCGGGAATGGCGGGGAAATCGGCCCGGTGGTTGAGCTTCAGCAGGGTTTCGGTCGCCGTCATGCCGCACCTCCCAGCCATTGATCGGCGTCGGCCTGGAAGGCATCTCTCGCCTTTTCCTCGCCGATGCGGTCAAGCGCGTCGGCGATGAAGGCGCGGGTCAGGATCGCGCGGGCTTCCTGCGGCGGCACTCCGCGCGCCGAAAGATAGAAAAGCGCATCGCGACTGAGTTCGCCGACCGTGGCGCCATGGGCGCACTTCACGTCATCGGCGAAAATCTCCAGCTCGGGCTTCAGGTTGATCGTCGCGGCGCGTTGCAGGAGCAGGCCCTTCAGCGACTGTTCGGCATCGGTCTTCTGCGCGGGCCTCGCGACCTCGACGCGCGCGGCGACACTGGCGGCTGCCTGGTCGTCGGCAACCATCCGCCACACCTGCCGGCTGACTCCGCCGGGCGCTGCATGACGCAACACGACATTGACGTCATGGCGCTGTTTCCCACGGGCGAGCAACGCCCCGCCGATTTCGGCAAAGGCGCAGTCACCTGCAAGTGCCGCGTTGACATCGATGCGGCTGTCGGCTCGGCCTGCGCCCAGCAATGTGGTGTCGAGGCTGGCGCCCCCGCCCAGCTCGGCGCGCTCCATCAGGCTCTGGAAGCCGCTGCTGCCGAGCAGGCGGATCGCACGCATCAGCCGTGCGCTCTTGCCCAGCTTGATCGCGGTCAGCCGGTTGGCCCAGCCGTCCCCGGCATAGGTTTCGACGATGCTTGCCTGCGCATCCTCGGCCATGTCGATCTGCGCGGCCAGGTGATTGTCGCCGCCGGTCGAAACATGAACGATCTCGATGGGCGCGGAGGGCGCATGATCGCGACCGAGCGTGAGCGTCCAGCCCTTGCGCCCGGCAAGGCTCGCCAGCGGATGCCCCGCGGCATGGACATCCGTCTCACCGACGACCAAGGGCCCCGCGCTACTGCGATCCGCTTGATAGACGCCGTCGATGAAAAGCAGGCGCGGCCCGCCGCAGCCGATGAACAAGCGTTCGACGTCACCCGCCTTGCCCGCTGCCTGCGCCCCGGCAAGCGCCGGCAGCGCCGACAGGTCGCTCCACCGCCAGGCTTCCTCATGGGTTGAAGGGAGGGTGAGCAGGGTCACGCCGCCTGATCCTCCTGCACCGTCGCGCCATAGCCCTCGCGTTCGAGTTCGTGCGCGAGTTCCGGCCCGCCTGAGCGGATGATCCGCCCGGCCGACAGCACATGGACGAAATCGGGTTTCACGACGTCGAGCAAACGTTGGTAATGGGTGATCAGCAGCACGGCCTTGTCGGGCTTGCGCATGATCCGGTTGATGCCCTCGCCGACGATGCGCAGCGCGTCGATGTCGAGGCCGCTGTCCGTCTCGTCGAGAATGGCGAGCCTGGGATCGAGCACGCCCATCTGGACCATTTCGTTGCGCTTCTTCTCGCCACCCGAAAAGCCGACGTTCACGGCGCGCTTCATCATGTCCATCTGAAGGCCGAGCGCATCGGCCTGGGCCCGCGCGATCTTCAGGAATTCTCCCGCCGAAACCTCCGACTTGCCGCGCGCCTTGCGCTGCGCGTTCAAGGCGGTGCGCAGGAACTGGACATTGGACACGCCTGGAATCTCGACCGGATATTGCAGGCCAAGGAATATCCCCGCCGCCGCGCGTTCATGCGGGTCGAGCGCGAGCAGGTCCTGGCCGTTGAAAGTCACCGATCCGCCGGTCACATCATAGCCGTCGCGGCCCGCCAGCACATAGGACAGGGTCGACTTGCCCGCGCCATTCGGGCCCATGATTGCATGGATCTCGCCCGGCTTCAGCGACAGCGTGAGGCCTTTCAGGATCGGCTTGCCGTCAACTTCGGCGTGAAGATCGTCAATTTGAAGCATTTGTTCCCGTTTCTCCGCCAAGCCTGCGCTGCGTGGCGATCACGAGGACGCGTTCGCGCAGGTCGGCGTCCAGATTGATGACCGACTGTTCGGCCGAAACCTTTGAAGTTGCTTCCGGCTCGCTTGGATGGCCGATCCGCCGGAACCGCAGGACTTCGGCCAGCAGCGCATCGCGCGAGCCCCGGCAGCTCTTGAACGCCTGATCGGCCAGCGTCGACGCCAGCCGGTCCCCGATCTCGATGCTCCTGATCGCACCCAGCACGCATTCGCCGTAGGAAGCGGTCTCGTTGTTAATCTTCTCGCGAACGGCATTGCCGTTAGGCTCCGGCACCTGGGAAGCCGATCCGCATGCGGCGAGTGCCAGCGGGAGAGCGAGCAGCAGCCTGTTCATCCGACGCTTCCTTCAAGGCTGATGCCGAGCAGCTTCTGCGCCTCGACCGCGAATTCCATCGGCAGTTGCTGCAACACCTCGCGGCAGAAGCCGTTGACGATCAGCGCCACCGATTCCTCGGCGGAAAGCCCGCGCGACATGGCATAGAAAAGCTGGTCGTCGGATATCTTCGACGTCGTCGCTTCATGCTCGATCTGGGCGGACGGGTTCTTCACCTCGATATAGGGAACGGTGTGCGCGCCGCAGTCGTGGCCCAGCAGCAGCGAGTCGCACTGGGTAAAGTTGCGGACATTTTCCGCCGTCGGCCCCACCCGGACGAGGCCGCGATAGGTGTTCGACGATTTGCCCGCGGAAATGCCTTTGGAGATAATCGTCGAGCGGCTGTTCTTGCCGAGATGGATCATCTTGGTTCCGGTGTCGGCCTGCTGATGGTTGTTGGTGACGGCGACCGAATAGAATTCGCCTACCGACCCGTCGCCCGACAGCACGCAGCTCGGATATTTCCAGGTGATCGCGGATCCGGTTTCGACCTGGGTCCACGACACCTTAGAGCGCTTGCCCTGGCAGAGCGCGCGCTTGGTGACGAAATTATAGATGCCGCCGCGTCCCTCGGCATCGCCCGGATACCAGTTCTGCACGGTGGAATATTTGATCTCCGCATCGTCGAGCGCCACAAGTTCGACGACCGCGGCGTGAAGCTGGTTCTCGTCTCGCTGGGGTGCGGTGCAGCCTTCAAGATAGCTGACATAGGCGCCCTTTTCGGCGATGATCAGCGTGCGCTCGAACTGCCCGGTATTGGCCGCGTTGATGCGGAAATAGGTGGAAAGCTCCATCGGGCAGCGGACGCCCTCCGGCACATAGACGAAGGTGCCGTCCGAAAAGACCGCGCAGTTCAATGCCGCGAAATAATTGTCGGCCTGGGGCACGACCTTGCCCAGCCATTTCTTCACCAGCTCGGGATATTCGCGGATCGCTTCGGAAATCGACAGGAAGATGACCCCCGCCTTCTTCAGTTCCTCGCGGAAGGTGGTGGCGACCGAAACGCTGTCGAACACCGCATCGACGGCGACCTTGCGTGCGCCTTCGACGTTCGCGAGCACCTTCTGCTCCTCGATCGGGATGCCAAGCTTCTGATAGGTCGCGCGAATTTCAGGGTCGAGCTCCTCCAGCGAGGAGATCGTCGGCTTCGCCTTTGGCGCGGCGTAATAATAGGCGCCCTGATAGTCGATTTCGGGAATGTTGAGCTTCGCCCATTCCGGCTTCGGCATGGCGAGCCACAGCCGATACGCCTTCAGCCGCCAGTCGAGCATCCACTCGGGTTCGTTCTTTTTCGCGGAGATGAAGCGGACGGTATCTTCCGACAGCCCCTTGGGCGCGAACTCCTGCTCGATATCGCTGGTGAAGCCCCATTTGTACTTGGAGACCTCCGCGACAGCGGCGGCAGCTTCGGGATTGCGCGCGCTCATTGCACCACTCCATGCGCAAGGCTTTCAAGGCTGACCCCAGCCAGCGCGTTCCGGATCGCGCCATTGACGGCGGGCCAATGCCCCCGGACACGGCAAGCCATTTCAAGGCCGCAGTCATGGCGGCCCTCGTCGATACAGGCGGTCATCGCGATCGGCCCGTCCACCGCCTCGACGATATCAGCCAGGCTGATGCTTTCGGCCGCGCGGGCAAGCACGAAGCCGCCGCCGGTACCCCGGGCAGAGGCAAGCAGGCCGGTCTGCGCGAGCCGGCCCATCAGCTTTTGCACCGTGGGCAACGGAACCCCGGTCTGTTCCGCTACAATGGCCGCAGACAGCCGGGCGCCGGGGTCGGCTCGCGCGGCGGCGGACATCACCACCACCGCATAATCGGCAAGGCTGGTCAGGCGCACGAGGGTTGCTCCAATTTCCAATCCTATAATCGGACTGATTCGTTCCGATTGGCAATTGGGGGCTGGAGGCGTTCGGGTCAAGCCCTGTTGTGGAATGCCCGCATGATCATCAGCTTTCAACCGCCAGCAGCGGCAAGGCATTGCCCATCTGGCGGCGCGCGATCATCAGCTTCGTCACGGGAGACGGATTGAGCTGGAACTGACGCGGCGTCTGGCCGGTAAAACGCTTGAAATCGCGGATGAGATGGGACTGGTCGTAAAAGGCCTCGCCCGCAAGATCCTGCCAGGCTTCATCCTGCATCGCGACCCGCGATGCGATCCGCAAGGTTCGGTATTTGCGTGCAAGAAGCTTGGGCGGCGCGCCGTAGAGGCGATTGGCCAAGCGCTCAAGCTGACGCGCCGAAAGGCCCGTTTCGCGCATCAGCTCCTCGATCCGGGGAGAGCTTTTACCCATCAGCCAACCGTCCGTTATACGGGTGAACCATCGCACCGGCCGGTCGCGCGGGGCCGCCACCAGCGCCCGGAGCGAAAGGTCGATCAGCGCAACCATGTCTTCAAAAGAGACCGCGCCCCTCAGGACATCCAATATGTCGGTCGCCACACGGCCGATCACATGCCGCGCATCCTCGACCAGGTCGGTCAGTTCGGCCGCGCTCGATCCCACCAGCGCCGACCATCCGCCGGGCAGCAGGCCCACGCCGAATACGACGAGCGGCCCCCTGGCGGTAAACTGCGTGGCCGCCATCGTCGCTCCGGTCACCATTGCATCGGGGCAGGACAGGCGCGTTCCGTCGCCAAAGGTGTAACAGCCCGTGCCGGCAAGCATGAACCGGAACTGAGGCAGGTCCGCCCTTGTCGTGTCGACAATGTCCGAAAGATCCGCGCGAAACAGATAATAGGAGGAGAAATAACCACGAAGGTCAGGCGCAGGCGCTGCATAACGAAGCGATAACATGCCGCCCACGCCCCCGATGTTGCCACCCTCTTCGCGCGACTCGCGCGGTGGGACAGGCACTAAAGGAAAACGTGAAAACCCGGAAGTCAAAAAGGCCCGGCCAGCCGGATGGCCGACCGGGCTTCAAGGTGTGAGGTTCCGTGTCGAAGCGCAAGCGCATCTAGACGGTCCCCTCGGGTCGCGACGGTCTTATGCTGTGTCGCAATTGGGGGCGTCTTGTATAAAACCGACATAAAAGCCGATATTTAGCTGCCAATCTGAAGATTAAGTTTTTGCATCGGGGCTTTGACCGGCGTGATGCGCGCTGCCATAGCTTGCGGCCGTGAACCTTTATCGCCTGATTTGCCCGCTGCTCTTCAAACTCGACGCCGAAAAGGCGCATAGGCTTACTATTGCCGGGCTGAAGCGCATGCCTGTTTCAGCCCCACGCCATGGCGCGCCCCAGCTGGCGACGCGAGTAGCAGGCCTGGATTTTCCTTCCCCCGTCGGTCTCGCGGCGGGTTTCGACAAGAACGCCGAGGTCCCCGACGCCATGCTTGGCCTGGGCTTCGGCTTTGTCGAGGTGGGCACGGTGACGCCCCGCCCGCAGGAGGGCAATCCCCGTCCGCGCCTGTTCCGGTTGAAGGAGGATGAGGCGGTCATCAACCGCATGGGGTTCAACAATGACGGACAGGCCGCGGCGATCGAGGAACTGCACCGTCGCGCCGGGCGGCCGGGCGTCATCGGGATCAACATCGGCGCCAACAAGGATTTGCCCGACCGGATTGCCGACTATGCCGAAGGCGTGCGGGCGATGGCGCCGCTTGCGCGTTATCTGACGGTCAATATCTCATCGCCCAATACACCCGGTCTGAGGGCTCTGCAGTCGCGCGCGGCGCTTGAGGAATTGCTGGGCGGCGTGATCGCGGCGCGGGGTGGCAGCGGCCCGCCCATATTCCTCAAGGTTGCACCCGATCTGGAACCCGTCGAGATCGAGGACATCGCCGCCGTCGCGCTGACCAGCGGAATCGACGGCCTGATCGTGTCCAACACCACTATTGCGCGTCCGCCTGGCCTGCGTTCCAATCTGGCGCGAGAAGGAGGCGGGCTTTCGGGGGCGCCGCTTAAGGACAGAGCGCATGAGATGCTGCGCCTGTTCCGCCGGGCGATAGGCGGAAGGCTGTCCCTGATCGGCGTCGGGGGCATCGCCTCGGCCGAAGACGCCTATGCCCGGATTCGCGCGGGCGCCAGCCTTGTCCAGCTCTACAGCGCGCTTGTATTTGAAGGGCCGGGGTTGGCGCGGCGGATCAACAAGGGCCTGATTCAATTGCTTGAACGCGATGGCCTGGCGCATATCGCCGATGCGGTGGGGGCGGACAGCATATGATCCGCCGGTTCATCCTCTTCGTTGCGCTTTTCCTGTCGTCGCTTCAGCCGGCGCTTGCTCAGGGCGGCATGGTGTCCGCAGCCGATCCCCGCGCGGCCGATGCGGGCCGTGAAATACTGAAGGACGGCGGGTCGGCGGCCGATGCGGCGCTCGCCATGCTGCTGGTGCTGACCATCGTGGAGCCGCAGTCGTCCGGTATCGGCGGCGGCGGATTCATGATCCATCACGATGCCCGGACAAACACCGTCACAACCATCGATGGGCGCGAGACCGCGCCCGCAGCGGCGACTTCCAGGCGATTTCTGGCTGTGGATGGATCTCCGCTGGGATTTGCCGACGCCGTGGCGGGCGGGCTTTCGGTCGGCGTTCCGGGCAACGTCCGGCTGATGGAAATGGCCCATCGGAAATGGGGCAGGCTTAAATGGGACAGGCTGTTCAAACCCGCGATCAAACTGGCCGAGGACGGTTTCGAGATTTCTCCCGCATTATTCCAGCGGCTGCAGACGATGAAAGTCGCGCTGCGCGACTTTCCGGAAATACGCGCCCATTATTATGACGCGTCAGGCGAGCCGAAGCCGGTCGGCGTCCGCATCAAGAATCCCGAACTTGCCCGGGCGCTGAAGCGCATCGCCAAATATGGGGCAACCGGCTTTTATCTGGGCTGGCCCGCCCGCGGCATCGAAAGCGCGGTGGCCAATGCGCCGCGCCACCCGTCCAGCCTGACGGAAGCGGATCTGGTCGCCTATCGCGCCAAGGAGCGCCCTGCCGTGTGCGGCACTTATCGGGGCTATCGCGTGTGCGGCATGGGTCCGCCATCGTCGGGCGGCATCGCCGTAATCCAGATGCTGGGGATGCTCGAACGTTTCGATCTGAAGCAGCTGGGCAAGGACGATCCTCGCGCGTGGCACCTGATCGCCGAGGCGATGCGCCTGGCCTATGCCGACCGCGACACCTATGTCGCCGATCCCGATTTCGTCGGCGTGCCGGTGGCGGGGCTGACCGACCCCGGCTATCTGAAAGCGCGATCGGCGCTGATCCGGATCGATGCGACCATGGCGAAGGTCATGCCCGGCGCGCCGCCCGGCGCGAAGGCCTGGCGCTATGCGCCCGCCGCCGAAGTGCCTTCGACGACCAATTTCGTCGCCGCCGACAATGAGGGCGATGTCGTGTCGATGACATCGACCATCGAGGGGCCGTTCGGCAGTCATCTGATGGCCAACGGCTTTCATCTGAACAATGAACTGACCGACTTCAGCTTCGTGCCTGAACGCGGCGGCCTGCCCGTGGCCAATCGGGTCGAACCCGGCAAGCGGCCGCGAAGCTCGATGGCGCCGACCATTGTTTATGGGCCGAACGGAAAGATCGTCCTTGCTCTGGGATCGGCGGGCGGCCCACGCATTATCATGCACGTCCTAAAGACGCTGATCGGTGTTCTCGATTGGAGCCTGCCTGTCGATCAGGCGATCGCGCTGCCCAACATCTTTCTGAGCGGCAATGCCATTTTGGTCGAAAAGGGAACCAGTCTCGATGCCATGCGTGATCGCCTGACAGCGCTGGGACACACCGTATCGGCGGCTGAACTGACGTCGAAGGTCAACGCGATCGAGCGGGGACCGAACGGCTGGCTGGGCGGGGCCGATCCCCGTAGCGAAGGCGTGGCGTTGGAAGAATAAGCGCGACGAGCCAAGGCCCGAGCGGCCGCAGCAAGGGATGAGGATGGCCCGCAAGTTCGAAGACTTTCCCAATCTTGTCACGATGTTCTTCACTCGGGCACGCGAGAAGGGGGATGCGCCGTTCCTGTGGCACAAGGCGGATGGCGCCTGGCGGCCGATCAGTTGGGCCGAGACCGCGCGGCAGGTGTCAAGCCTTGCCGCCGCGCTGAATGACATGGGCTTCCGGCTTGGCGACCGCATCGCGCTGGTTTCCGAAAACCGGCCCGAATGGTGCATTGCCGACCTGGCGATCATGGCGGCGGGCTGCGTGACGGTGCCCACCTACATCACCAACACGGAACGCGACCATCTGCATGTTCTGGAGAATTCCGGAGCCCGCGCGGTGTTCGTCTCGACGGCCAAGCTCGCCCGCGCCCTGATGCCGGCCGTGGTGCAATCGTCGGAATGCCGGACGGTCATCGGATTCGAAACGCTGCGAACGGGGCAGCGGTCGGACGTTGTGCTGCTCGACCTGCCGGCCCTGATTCAACGGCATTCCCCCGACGTGGAGGCCACCGCCGGCAGCGCCGCCGCGATCAAGCGCACGGACCTGGCCTGCATCATTTATACGTCGGGAACCGGCGGCGCGCCGCGCGGCGTTCGCCAGCACCATGGCGGCATTCTGCACAATGTGGCGGGCTGCTTCGACATCATCGCCAACGACTTCTCCAACGGACAGGAGATTTTCCTCTCCTTCCTGCCGCTATCGCACGCCTATGAGCACAGCGGCGGCCAGTTCTTCCCGATCGGCATAGGCGGCGAGATCTATTATTCGGAAGGGTTGGAGAAGCTCGCCTCCAACATCGCCGAGGTCCGCCCGACGATCATGGTGGTGGTGCCACGTCTGTTCGAGGTGCTGCGCACCCGCATCGCAAAAGCTATCGAAAAACAAGGCAAGGCGGCCGGATGGATGCTTGCGCAGGCGCTCAGGCTGGGGCGTGTGCGTTACGAAAAAGGACGGCTTGCGTTAAAAGACCGGGCGCTCGACCTGCTGCTCGACCGGGCGTTCCGGCCCAAAGTGCGCGCGCGGTTCGGCGGCCGCATCAAGGCGATGGTGTCGGGCGGCGCACCGCTCAACGCCGATGTCGGGCTGTTCTTCCAGTCGCTCGGGCTGACGTTGCTCCAAGGCTATGGCCAGACCGAAGCATCGCCGGTGATATCGTGCAACCGGCCGTCAGCCGGGGTCAGCATGGACACGGTCGGCCCGCCGCTCAACGGGGTGACCGTCCGCATCGCCGAGGATGGCGAGATCCTGGTGCAGGGCGAACTCGTGATGAGCGGCTATTGGCACAACGAGGGCGAGACGGCGCGCGTGCTGAACCAGGGCTGGTTGCACACGGGCGATATCGGCCATCTCGATGAAAAGGGCCGGCTCGTCATTACCGACCGCAAAAAGGATATCATCGTCAACGACAAGGGCGACAATGTCGCCCCGCAAAGGGTCGAGGGGATGCTGACTCTCCAGCCCGAGATTTTCCAGGCGATGGTTCATGGCGACCGGCGGCCGCATCTGGTGGGGCTGGTGGTGCCCGATGCCGATTGGGCCAAGCAATGGGCCGACCAGCGCGGTCTCGACGCCGATCTGGTCTCGCTCCGCCTTAATCCTGAATTCCAGCGCGCGGTGACGGCGGCGGTCGATCGGGTCAACGCCAGCCTTTCCGTCGTCGAGAGGGTGCGCAGGGTGATGATCGCCGATGCGGCCTTCACGGTGGAGAATGAACAACTGACCCCGTCGATGAAGATCAGGCGGCATGTCCTGCGCGGCGTCTATGGCGCCCGGCTCGAGGCGCTTTATTGACGCCGAGGGAAGGTCTAGGAAGCGGAAATGACCAGCGCCACGATCAACCCCGATGAAGCCGCGCATTTCGGCCGCCTTGCCGCCGACTGGTGGAATCCCAGGGGCGCGTCGGCGATGCTGCACCGGTTGAACCCGGCGCGCCTCGCTTATGTGCGCGAGCAACTTGACTTGCATTTCGCGGCGAACCACAGCGAACGCTACCCGCTTGCCGGGCGGACGGCGCTGGATGTGGGCTGCGGGGCGGGCTTGCTGAGCGAACCGCTGGCCCGGCTGGGCGCGGATGTGACCGCCATCGATGCCGCGCCCGAGAATGTCGAGGCGGCAAGGCAGCATGCGGCCGAAATGGGTTTGTCGATCGACTATCGGGCGGGGGAAGTCGCGGCGCTCCTTCTCGAAGATCGTCGTTTCGACATGGTCACCGCGATGGAGGTGGTCGAGCATGTGGCGGATATCCCGGCTTTTGTTGCGGCGTTGGCGGCGCTGGTGAAGCCTGATGGGTTTGTGGTCTTGTCCACGCCCAACAGAACGGTCGCATCGCGGCTGGTGATGATCACATTGGGAGAGGGGTTGAGGCTGATCCCGCGCGGCACCCACGACTGGTCCAAATTCCTGACGCCCGAGGAACTGGAACAACGGCTCGCCGATGCGGGTCTCAGGACGACCGACCGGCGGGGGCTGACCTTCTCGCCTGGGCGCGGGTTCGTGCTGAGCGACGACCTGTCGCTGAATTACCTGCTGGCTGCACAACCCCGGGCGTCATCGGGCGTGTCATTAACCACAAGCCGCGCATAAACCTGGATTTTCGTAAATTAGGCACATCGCCGAAACTGTGCCAATATCCGGCCGCGACTCTGGGGATTCGGTGCTTTTAAGCGCGCCTCAAGGAGACGATAGTGGCCAGTTACAAGCTTTATCGGCGTGATCGTATCACGGGCCATCTCGACCCCGTAACCGAACTCGATTGCATGGACGACGTCGAGGCGATCAGCCTGGCGCGCCCCTTTGTAAGCCGTCAGGGCATGGAATTGCGCAGCGATGGCCGTTTCGTGTGGCGCTATGGCACAGACCGGGAGCCGCACTCGGCGTTCGGTTGAGCACGTCCCGACGAGCTGTGGGGCGCCACGCCAATCAAGCAGTTCCGTTACCTGAAGCCGCGATCACCTTATTCTGGTGCAGTATTCTCAAAATTGCGTTCTGCCGCCCTATGGCTGTGCACGAGTAGCGTCCGTAAGCGTGGTCCGCGATGCGTCGGCAGTTCATGGCGGATTTATGAATTTGCGATGAACGGACTCGCCTTGAATGCCGCATTGTGGGACTATGCCGCCCAAAGCACGACAGAATTGCTTATTTGGCGTCAGGGAGAGCTCTGCCGGGAAGGAGCCAATAATGAGCCAATATAAAATATACCAGCGTGACCCGATTACCGGACATATGAACGTTGTGGTTCAGCTCGATTGTGGTTCGGATGGCGAAGCCGCGGTGTGCGGACGCCATCATGCGGCTTTTGCGGAAACGCTCGTTTGCCAGGAGCAGCGGGTGGTCGCCCAGTTTCGCCGTGCGGGACACCCCAGGCCCCCCGGCGGAACCGCGCCCCAGAGCAGCCTTTTCAGCAGGCAGGCGGGTTGATGTTTCAGGCTGCCTGGGTGGCCGTCAGGAGTTCTCTGACGACGGCGTTGCACCGATGATCCGATGCCGAGCGCTTCCCTGTACTTGGCGACCGTACGCCGGGCGATGTCGAATCCTTCGCCGCGCAGCAGCTCGACCAGCTTGTCATCGGAAAGAATGGTGTCCGCGAGTTCGGCGCCGATCAGCGCCTTGATGCGGTCCTTCACCGCATGGGCGGACACCGCGTCGCCCCCGTCGGCTGACTGAATGCCGCTGGTGAAGAAATATTTGAGCTCGAACAGCCCGCGCTCGCATGAGAGATATTTATTCGAGGTGACGCGGCTGATTGTCGATTCATGCATGCCGATCTCATCGGCCACCTGCCTGAGCGTAAGCGGTTTCAGATGACTTACGCCATGTTCGAAAAAGGCCTGCTGCGCTGTCACCATCGCGCTTGTCGACCTTGACGATCGTGCGGGCCCGCTGATCCAGCGCCTTGACCAGCCAGTTGGCCGACGCCAGGCATTCCGACAGACAGGTGCGCTGGCTTTTGTCGAGCTTGCCGCCCGACAGGTCGGCGTAATAGTGCCTGTTGACCAGCACGCGCGGCAGCGTGGCGGAATTGATTTCGACGGCCCAGCCGGATCGCGTGCGCGCGACGAACACATCGGGGACGACGACCTGCAGCCGCTCGCTGCCGTAGAGCAGTCCCGGCTTGGGATTATAGTTCCTGAGCTCGCGGATCATGTCCGAGAGATCTTCCTGGTCGACCCCGCAAATCCTCCTGAGCGTCGCTAATTCGCCGCGCGCGAGCAGCTCGAGATTATCGATCAGACGCACCATTGCCGGATCATACCGGTCAACCTCCCGCGCCTGGATGGCGAGACATTCGGCAAGCGACGCGCGCGCCGACGCCGGAAGGGTCAAAGCCCTGGATCACCCGCAGCACCGTCTCGACCGCAACCGGTGTAGCGCCCAGCCGGTCGGCGATTTCCCCGACGCTGCCGGTCAGATAACCCATCTCGTCAATCAGGTCGATGAGATGGGCGGCGATCATCAGTTCCGGCCCGCTTAAAACCGCGCCCGCCTGGGCGATCAGATGCTCATGCAGGGACGGGTCATCGTTCGACATCGATTCGAACCCGTCATCGCCCGATCCACCGGTGCCATTGCCATTGCCGGTGCCACCGTCCAGATTGAGACCGCCGTCCAACCCATAGCTTCCGCTGTCGGTCGCGCTGTCGTGGTGGAAGGTTTCCTCGGCATAATCGACGTCCAGCGGCGCATCGGCCGCACTGTCCCCGGTTTGCATAAGCCGGTCCGCCGTGGGGAGCGGTTCGTCGTCGAACCCATCGGCATCGCTGTCCAGACGGTCCGCGCCTGCATGATCGGCGTCATCGCCATCGCGTTCCCGCTCATCCTCGCTTTGCACTTCGAGCAGCGGGTTGCTTTCAAGTTCCTGGGTAACGAAGGTCTTCGATTTCGAGATTGGTCAGCGCAAGCAGCCTGATCGCCTGCTGCAGCTGCGGCGTCATCACCAGCGCTGGCTTTGCCGAAGGTCGAGGCGGGGTCCCAGGGCCATCGGCTGTCACCGCCGCTAGAGGGCGAACCCTTCGCCCAGGTAGAGCCGGCGGACCTTCGCATCCGCCACCAGCGCCTGCGGGCTGCCGGCGAACAGCACCTGGCCATCGTAGATGATGCAGGCGCGGTCGACGATGTCGAGTGTCTCGCGGACGTTGTGATCGGTGATCAGCACGCCGATGCCGCGATCGCTTGCAGCTGGCGCACCAGATCGCGAATATCGGCGATCGAAATCGGATCGATGCCGGCAAAAGGCTCGTCGAGCAGGATGATCGACGGGTCGGCCGCGAGTGCACGCGCTATTTCCACCCGGCGCCGCTCGCCGCCCGAAAGCGCCATCGCCGGCGCCTGGCGCAACCGCTCGATATGAAATTCGCCGAGCAGCTGGTTCAACCGCTCTTCGCGGCGGACCGGCTCCTCGGCTCGGCGATTTCGAGCACCGCCATGATATTCTGCTCAACCGTCATGCCGCGAAAAATCGAGGTCTCCTGCGGCAGATAGCCAAGCCCCAGCATCGCGCGGCGGTACATCGGCAGGTCGTGATATCGTCGCCGTCCAGCAAGATGCGACCATAGTCGGGCTTCACCAGTCCCATGATCGAATAGAAGCAGGTGGTCTTGCCCGCGCCATTGGGGCCGAGCAGGCCGACGACTTCGCCCCGTTCGACCGAAAGCGAGACGTCGCGCAGCACCTGGCGCTTGTCATAGGCCTTGGCCAACGACACGACCGCAAGCCCATTGTCGCCAGCCTGCGCGGGCTGCACCGCCTGCCGCTCTAGAATATCGACGTCACTCATCGGCAAATTCATGCCCCATCAGCTCGCAATCAAGGTTAACGTCGCCAGCCGTCAAAAGTTGGCAAACTTTGTGCATATAAGCACGTTAGACCGCTCGCGGCGGATGCCGCAAGTTGTCTTCGCGGATAGGTAGGCTAATTGCCGCTACGTTGCGGTACGACGAAACGGCCGGACACGCGCCCGCCGGATCCGCCAACGGATCCGCCGTCCAGTGTCGAACGGCCACTGTTCAAATCCATGACCAGCCTTTGGCCGTGCACGACGGTGTCGCCGCGATTGAGCGCAACCGATCCGATCAGGGTTATGATCCGTTTGTCGAGATCGTATATGCCATAATCGCCGTGGGCGTTTTCAGAAGGGCTGCTGATCTTCACGCCCCCGTCCGCGTCGATCCGGAGGATTTCAAGACCCTGTCCGGTGGCGTTTCGATAGGCCACGCGAAGCCGCGCCGAATCGATCGCCAGATCGCCCTGGCGGACATGGACATTGCCGGAAAACACCGCCCGGTCCTGCCTGTCCTGCACCTCGATGCGGTCGGCTTCGACATCGACCGGTTGCTTGCTGTCGTGCCCCTTCAATGCGGATACGGCCTGCCCCAGTACCGGCGAGGCAAGGGTCAGCGCCAGGCCCGCGAAAAGAAGCGGAGCAAGGAGTCGGAGGCGGGGTGTCTGCTGTTTCATGCCGGTCTTCATCTGGCGCGGGCCTGGACGATATGCAAGCGCGCTTCACCATCCAGCCGCACGGTGCGGTCTGCGATATCGGCATAGATGTGCCGGGCGGAAAAACTGCCGAGCGGCATGCTGCCGCTGACCGCGCCCGCGCTTTTCGCGGTGCGGGTGGCGAGGTCGATGCGAACGTCGCGGGTGTCGAGCGCATAGCCATCGGCCGCGCGCATGCTGACCGGCCCTTCGACATCGACCGTTTCGGACTGCATATCGTAGCGGCCGGCGCTGGCGATGATGTGCGCCGGCCCGTCCTTCAACTGGATGAGCGCTGCGAGGTCATGCAATTTCACGATGGGGTCCTTCGAGGATTGCTGGACCGCCGATCCTGCGGAAATGATGAAAGGCTGGCCCTTGGTGTCCTCGCCGCGATAAGTGGCCCGAGTGATCTTCAGCCGTTCGGTCGCGATGGCGACGCGGTCTTTTGCCAGCACGAACGAAAAATCATGTCCGCCCATGACCGGCCAGGCCAGCATCGCCAGCCCCACGGCGCCTGCCAGCGAGGGCAGCAGCCATTTGGCGGTGTAGACCAGGCGATCGTAGCTTGCCCCAGGCAAGGCGGCGATCTGCCGTGGGGTCAACTCGCGGGATTGCGGCGCGGCCATCGGTCACACATGGGCGAAGATGTCGATTTCAGGCCATCCGGCAAGGTCGAGTTCGGCACGGGCGGGCAGGAAGTCGAAACAGGCCTGGGCCAGTACGTCGCGTTTTTCACGCGCCAGCCGCTCATCCAGCTTTGCCTTCAGCCGATGCAAATAACGCACGTCGGAGGCGGCATAATCCTGCTGCGCGTCCGAAAGGACCGGCGCTCCCCAGTCGGAAGACTGCTGCTGCTTCGAGATTTCGGCGCCCAGCAACTCGCGCACAAGGTCTTTCAGGCCGTGCCGGTCGGTGTACGTCCGGGTAAGCCGCGAGGCGATCTTGGTGCAATAGACCGGTGCCGCCACCACCCCCATATAGGCCTTGATCGCAGCGAGATCGAACCGCGCGAAATGATAGATCTTGAGACGCGCGGGATCGGCCAGAACCGCGCGCAGGTTGGGGGCGGCATAGTCGCTGTCGGGCGCGAAGCGGACGAGGTGCTCGTCCCCATCCCCGCACGAAATCTGGACCAGGCAGAGCCGGTCGCGCGGTGTCACCAGTCCCATGGTCTCGGTATCGACGGCAACGGGGCCGGGCCCCAGCGCGCCGGCCGGCAGGTCTTCTTCGTGAAAATAGACGGTCATGCCAACCGCATAGGACGCAAATGCTGAACGCTCAATGGCCGGATGTGCCTTTACCCCGTTTTTCGCGCGACCGGCGGGACCAGATATTGCGCATCTCGACCCCCGCCGGAAATGCCATGGCAGTGTAGACATAGCCCTTCGGCACGTGAAAACCGGTGCCTTCCGCGATCAACGTCATGCCGATCATCAGGAGAAAGCCGAGCGCGAGCATCGCCACGGTCGGGTTTCGGTGATGATCGAATCGATGGAAAACGCTAGGTCGAGAAGGACGATCTGGATGATCGCCGCACCAAAGCCGAGCACCGGCTTGCCGGTATCGAACACGTCCTCATTGGGGTTCTGGTCGATGCTGTGGCGGATTTCCTTGGTCGCCTTCCACGCCAAGGACGACCTCCATCGCGATGAGGGTGATGAGCACCGCCCAGGTCCCCGGCTGCGTGAACAGTGCGCCGAGTTCTTCCATGATTATCGCCCTTTGCCTCTTCCCGTTGCCGATTGCATTGACCCGCGGTTAAGCGCAAGTTCCGCAACAGCTCTGCTATTTGCCGTTTCCTTTCTGGAAGGACAGCATGATGGAAAGCGCTCCGCCACCCGCCGGGACAACCGCCGGTTTCGATCTGAACCGCCCCACAATCGTCGCGCTGCTGTATCTGGCCAGCTTTCTTACCGTCATCACCGGGCTGATCGGCCTGGTGCTGGCCTATGTCTGGAGGAATGAACCGCATGAAGCGTGGGAGCTCAGTCATTTTCGCTTTCACATCCGCAGTTTCTGGTACGGACTGCTGGGCGCGGTGATATGCGTCGTCCTGATGCTGGTGCTGATAGGGTTCATCGGCTTTGTCGCACTGAGCGTGTGGTTCATTGTCCGCACGGTGCTTGCCCTGCTGAAGGCCCAGCGCAAAGAGGCGATTCCAGATCCGGAAACACTGCTGTGGTAGATTTCGTTTGTTGCCCGGCTAATTCGACGGCCATGAACACTTGGTACGAAAACGTGCGCTAATTAAGCGCTCGCAGCGACGCAAAATATAAGTTACTGTTGGAGTCGGCGCGAATAGGATTCGGGCTAAGGGCGAGCGCGCGCACCCGGCGCGGCAGTCTTGGTGAGACTTGGGGCGATATTAGAGAGATTTCTACCACATGGGTTTTGACAGAGGGCGGCGCGGAGCGCGCGGCGGTAACGACAAGCGTGATCGGTTCGGCGACGAAGGTGGTTTCGATAGCGGATCTCGTTTTGGCAGCGGCGGTGGCGGCGGTAATTACGGCGGCGGCTACGGTGGTGGCGGCGGTGGTAACAACTACGGTGGCGGCTATGGCGGCGGTGGCGCGGGCCGTCCTCGCAGTGGCGGCTTCGCTGGCGGCGGCGGTGGTGGCGGCATGCCCGGAACTGTGATCGGCACCGGCAAGGGCACGGTGAAATTCTTCAATCAGCAGAAAGGCTTTGGCTTTGTCGTTCGTGAAGACGGCGGCGAAGACGTCTTTGTGCACATTTCAGCGGTCGAAGCTGCCGGTTTGACCGGTCTTGCCGAAGGCCAGCCGCTTGAATTCACGCTCAGCGAACGCAATGGCCGCGTATCCGCGATCGAACTGAAGATCGAGGGCGATCCTCTTCCAATCGAAACGAAGCCGTCGCGCTTCGGCGATCGTCCCGAACGTGGGGATCGCGGCGGCCCCGGCCAGCAGCGCCAGACAACGGGCGAGCGGGTCGAAGGCACGGTGAAGTTCTTCAACGCGATGAAGGGCTTCGGCTTCGTCCAGCGCGATGATGGGCAACCGGACGCATTCGTCCACATCTCGGCTGTGGAACGGGCGGGTCTGCAGGGACTGGATGAGGGCCAACGCCTCAGTTTCGAGCTGGAGATCGATCGTCGCGGCAAGATGGCGGCAACGAACCTTCAAGCGCTTTGAGGCGCACGCTCCAGACAGCGTGAACCAATAAAAAAAGCCGGTGGCTGCGATCTGCGGCTGCCGGCTTTTTCATTGTCTTCATTGTCGAGTGGGGTTCACATATGCGCGTCGACCGCCGACATCCGGCGTTATTCCTGTCGATATGCGCCCGGCCATAAACCTCCGGTGAGCAAAAGCTTGTGGAGATCGGGCATTTGGCACTAATTCTGGTTCCGCCTATGCCTGACCCCACCAGCAGCCTCGCCCCTTTCCCCTGGTATGATCTTGCGATCATTGCGGGCCTTGTCTGCGTGAACGGCGTTTTCGCCATGTCGGAACTGGCGATCGTGTCCGCGCGCAAGGCGCGTCTGAAAGCGCTTGCGGCCGCCGGGCGGAAGGGAGCGAACCGGGCGCTGATGCTGTCGACGCAGCCCGGCCGTTTCCTGTCGACGGTCCAGATCGGTATTACGCTCATTGGCATTCTGGCCGGCGCCTATTCGGGCGCCAGCCTTGGAGGGCCGGCGGGTGACCGCCTGGTACTGGCAGGACTTCCGCCCGCCTGGGCCCATGAGGTCGGGTTCGTCCTCGTGATCGCGTTAACGACCTATGCGTCGCTGATCATTGGCGAACTGGTGCCAAAGCAATTCGCGCTGCGAGCGCCCGAGCCGATCGCCTGTGTGATGGCCGGCCCGATGATCCTGTTGTCGCGGGTGACGGCGCCGCTGGTGTGGCTGCTCGACCGGTCAAGCGCGCTGATCTTCCGGGCGTTCGGCCTCACCCGCGAATCGGAAAACCACGTTACCGCCGAGGAACTGCATCTGGTCGTGGCCGAGGCGCAAAGCGCCGGTGTGATCGAGGAGAGCGAGCGGGCGATGATTTCGTCGGTGATGCGGCTTGCCGACCGGCCGGTCCGGGGACTGATGACGCCGCGCACCAATGTCGACTGGTTGGACCTGCGGGCTGATGAATCCGAAATCCGGGCGGAACTGATCGAAACGCCGCATACCCGCCTGCCGGTGGCCGAAGGTTCGGTCGATGCAATCGTGGGTGTCGTCCAGGCGCGCGACCTTGTCGCCGTTCTGCTGGAGGGAAAACCGTTGGATCTGCGCGGGCTGGTGCGTGCGGTGCCCGTCATTCCCGACCGCATGGATGCGATGGACGCGTTGGAAACCCTGCAAAGCGCGGCGGTGCCGATGGCGCTCGTCCATGACGAATACGGCCATTTCGAAGGCATCGTGACACCGGCCGATCTGCTCGCCGCGATCGCTGGGGAATTCATTTCGGACGCCGACGTCGGCACCGATCCCCCCGCGTTCGCGCGGGAGGACGGCAGTTGGCTGCTGTCGGGGTCGCTTTCAGCCGATGGCATGGCCGATCGCCTCGGGCTGCGTCTGCCGCAGGAACGCGATTATGAAACAACGGCCGGCTTCGCGCTTGCGCAGCTGCGTCACCTTCCCGAAACCGGCGAAATTTTTCATTATCGCGACTGGATCTTCGAAGTCGTCGACATGGACGGGCGCAAGATCGACAAGCTGCTTGCCCGTTGCGCGGCGCCTGAGAAGGATATGGACGAGGATTGAAGGAACCAAAAGTCTGCGATGGCAGTTAGTTGGCTGAGTAAAGCGCATGAGCCTGGAACTGAAACGTGAGGCCTGCCTGATCGACGGCGCCTGGGTAACGGGCGATGCTTGGATCACCGTCGACAATCCGGCCACAGGGGCAGAAATCGGCCGTGTCCCACGGTTGGGCCGCGACGTCGCCGCGCGCGCCGTGACTGCGGCCAGCGTCGCAATGGGGCCGTGGGCGGCGCGGACGGCAAAGGATCGCGCGGTTATATTGCGCCGATTCCACGATCTGATCATGGAGCATCAGGAGCCGCTCGCGCGTCTGCTGGTCGAGGAGCAGGGCAAGCCCATCTCTGAGGCACGCGGCGAGATCGCCTATGCAGCATCGTTCATCGAATGGTTCGCCGAGGAGGCGAAGCGCGTCTATGGCGATGTTATACCGAGCCACGCGCCGGACAAGCGCATCGTCGTCCTGAAGCAGCCGGTCGGCGTCGTCGCCGCGATCACGCCATGGAATTTCCCTGCGGCGATGATCACGCGCAAGATTGGCCCTGCGCTTGCCGCCGGATGCGCGGTGGTGGTGAAGCCCGCGTCGCAAACGCCGTTCACCGCCCTGGCGCTGGGCGTGCTGGCCGAAACGGCGGGACTGCCCAAGGGCCTCCTCAACATCATCACCGGCAATGCGGCTGAAATCGGCGCGGAATTCACCGAAAATCCGGTGGTCCGCAAGATCAGCTTCACGGGTTCCACCGCAACGGGTGCAAAGCTGATGGCTGCGGCGGCGCCCGGCATCAAGAAGCTGAGTCTGGAACTGGGCGGCAATGCGCCGTTCATTGTCTTTGAAGATGCCGACCTCGACGCGGCGGTGGAAGGCGCGATCATGTCCAAGTTTCGCAACGCCGGGCAGACCTGCGTCTGCGCGAACCGCATCTATGTGCAGGCTGCGGTTCATGACGCTTTCCTGGAAAAGCTTGTCGCCGCCACGCGCGCGCTGAGGGTGGGCGACGGCGGCGCCGAAGGGACGCAGATCGGACCGCTGATCGACAAGGCGGCGCTCCGCAAGGTCGACGAACATATTGCCGACGCCACCGCCAAGGGAGCACGGGTGCTTACGGGCGGCGGCCATCACACGCTTGGCGGACTTTTCTATCAGCCCACGGTGTTAGGCGACGTCACCGGGGCGATGCTAATCACCCGCGAGGAAACCTTTGGACCGGTGGCGCCCGTGATCGGCTTCGAGACGGATGACGATGCGATCCGCATGGCCAACGCAAGCGAATTCGGGCTCGCCGCCTATTTCTATGCGCGCGACATCGGCCGGATATGGAAGGTTGCCGAGGCGATCGAAGCAGGAATTGTCGGCGTCAATACCGGTATCATTTCCACCGAAGTGGCCCCGTTCGGCGGCGTCAAATCCTCTGGGCTAGGTCGCGAGGGGTCGAAATACGGTATCGAGGATTATGTCGAGATCAAATATCTCTGCCTGGGGCTGTGACGGATACGCTGGCCGTCACTCCGCTATTTGTGCCCGAACCCGCTCACGATGACACCAATGGTGTCGCGAACAACGCCCAACTCCATCTTCAAGCAGGCATCCTGAATATAGGTCGTGTCGTCGGCGACCTTGGCCGCGATGCTGCGCGGGCAGGCCGCATAACCGCCACGCACCTGCGCCAGCCCGGTTATGCCCGGGCGTACCAGATGGCGGTTCGCATAGTCCGGGATATCGTGACAATAAACGACCGCATGCGGGTAATAGTCGGGGCGGGGCCCGATCAGGCTCATGTCACCGGCCAGGATGTTCCAGAACTGGGGAAGCTCGTCTACCCTCAGACGGCGCAAAAGGCTGCCGAGCCGGGTGATCCGTTCGCTTTCGATCCCGTCATAGGGGCCGCGATCAATCTTGTTGACCTCGGTCATGGAGCGGAACTTGAATGCGATGAACGGCTTTCCGTACATTCCCATCCGTTCCTGGCGGAACAACAGCCGGCCGGGATTGAAGAAGGGGTTGAGGATTGCGATCGTCGCTGCGATCAGGATTACGAAGGGAAGGGCGGCCAGCGCAACCAGTATATCCGTCGCCCGTTTCAGCGCCCAGAATAGTGATGTGCCGCCGATACTGCGTTCGTTTATGCGGGGTCTGGTTTCGATCTCATGATTGATCAACCAGTCGAAATCATTGACGATTTCTTCTGCTACCGCTCCAGCGGCGCGGGCATCGACGTAGCTTTGCAGACCCCTCATATACGCAGCTTACCCTTTTGATCCCAAATTGGACGCATGGAACCACAACCGCAGCGACCCGTAATATTGTTATTTCACGGTGTGTATTTGTTAGGATTTGCCGTTGCCCATACTTCTTCTGTTTGCAACTGCAATGACTTAATGGCCGTTTGTACTAAGTTCGTTCAATAACATGCATCGTGTATGCCGCCAGTGAAAAAATAGTCGATTGCGGCCAATTCGGCTGGAAATGCGATGGAATTCCACGGCCACCGATGCAGGGGCGTCACGGGTTGGTGACAAATTGTGCATGCGCACTCCTTGGCTATTTTCCCTCTGCTAGCCGACGTTAGGTTAACAAATGATGTACGTTCCCGAGCCGTCCAGCTTCCCTTCAGACAAAGCTGTATGGATCGATGTCCACGGCTATTCGAACGCCACGTGGCCATTTAAGTTCCCCCAGCCAGCTCCGGATCACCCCCTGGACGTCGATATTGCGTCGAGCGTGGACGAGGAGGCGTTGGCGATAACGTCCCCGCAACAGCGCGAGCGGCGCGGGCGCGGGGCCAAGCACCGTCACCCCTTCGGCATCAGGTGCCGCGGCGCCGATCATCCGCGCGGCAGCAGCCGCTTCGCGCTGGCTTTCGGACGATATGATGATCGCCGCCAGCCGTCCGAAAGGCGGCATCGCATGATGGCGGCGGCTTTCCGTTTCGGAGGCGTAATAGCCTTCGGCGTCACCTGAAACCAATGCCTGTATCACGGGCGCGTCGGGCTGGTGGGTCTGCAGCAGCACGCGCCCCGGCTTCTCGCCGCGCCCGGCCCGGCCCGCGACTTGCTGAATCTGCTGGAAGGTCCGCTCGCTCGCGCGAAGGTCGCCGCCGGCGAGGCCGAGGTCGGCATCAACGACGCCCACGAGCGTCAGATCGGGGAAGTGATAACCCTTGGTGACAAGCTGGGTCCCGATCAGCACATTCACTTCATGCGTCTCGACGCTGTTGACGAGCGCGGCGGCTCGGGCCGGGGACCAGATGGTGTCGGACGCGACGATGGCGGTCCGCGCGTCGGGCAGGATCGCGGCGATTTCGTCAGCGATCCGCTCGACGCCGGGTCCGCAGGCGACGAGCGCCCCCTCCGACTGGCATTCGGGGCAGGCCTCGGGCACCGGCATCGCATGGCCGCACTGATGGCATTGCAAACGCCGCAGCAGCCGGTGCTCGACCATCCAGGCGGTGCAGTTGGGGCATTCGATCCGGTGGCCGCAGTTTCGGCAGAGCGTGAGCGGCGCATAGCCCCGCCGGTTGAGAAAGAGCAGCGCCTGCTCACCCCGTGCGAGCGTTTCCTCAAGCGCCTTGACGACGGGCGGCGATAGCCACCGACCCGGAGGCGGCGGAAACCGGCGCATATCGACTGTTTCTATGCCGGGCAATTCAGCGCCGCCGTAGCGCGAGGGCAGCGCGAGATGGGCGTAACGTCCGCGTTCGACCTGCACCCGCGTCTCGATCGCCGGCGTCGCGGTCGCCAGCACGACCGGAACCTGTTCCAGCTGGGCCCGCATCACCGCGACATCGCGGGCGTGGTACATCACGCCTTCTTCCTGCTTGAAACTGGTTTCATGCGCCTCGTCCACGACGATCAGACGCAGGCGGGGGTAGGGAAGGAACAGCGCCGACCGCGCTCCAACCACGACGCGTGCCTCCCCGCTGGCGGCCGCTCGCCAGGCCCGGCGCCGCTGGGTGGAGCGCAGATCCGAATGCCAGGCGACGGGCGCGACGCCAAAGCGCGCCTCGAACCGGCGCAGCCAGGGCTCGGTCAGCGCGATCTCGGGCAACAGAACAAGCACCTGCCCATCGTCCGCGAGCGCTTCAGCCATCGCCTCGAAATAAACCTCGGTCTTGCCCGAGCCGGTTACGCCGTCGAGCAGAAAGGGCTGGAATCCGCCTGACTTCACTGCCCGCCGCAAGTTTTCCGCGACGCTACGCTGGCCGGGCTCCAGCTCGGGCGGAGCGAAATCGGGATCGGGCGCGGGAAAGGGGGCGTCAACGCTGACTTCGACGGGTTCGATGGCGCCTGACTTCACAAGCCCACGGATGACGGCATCCGAGACATCGGCCGCCAGCGCCAATTCACGAACCAGCCCCTGTCGGCCATCGAGGCGATCCAGCGCCTGCGCGCGCTGCGGCGTCAGCCGCTCAGGCACAACGCCGGTTGGGCGATATTCGATGATGGTGCGTGAGCCATCGAGCGCAGATGAAGACGCCAGCACCATCCGGAGCACGGCGGCGGGAGGCGCAAGATAATAGTCGGCGACCCATTCAACGAGACGGCGTACTGGCGTGGGTAAAGGCGGGACGCCGTGAACCGCTGCTATCGGCCGCAGCCTTGCGTCTTCCACTTCGGCCGCGGGCATCCGATCGGGTTCCCAAACCACGCCTGTGATCAAGCGAGGCCCCAGGGGCACCTGTACGATGTCACCCGGCGCAACGCTGCCGTCGCGCGGCGGCGCATAGTCCAGCGGGCCCAGCCCCGGCTGAAGCACGAGCACGCGAACCCGGGGGCGACGGCTGGAGGATGGCGACGGCATCGACCCTCTTATAGGAATTGCCCAACCATACTGCGAGCGCGTTATTTGGTTGAGCGCCGGCAACCGGAATGCGGCGATGTCGCGGTATGAAAAAAAGTCTATAGGGGCCGCGAATCAAATTCACGGAGCACGCCATGAAGTTTTTTGTCGACACAGCCGATGTGAAGGAAATCGCCGAGCTGGCCGAAACCGGGCTGCTCGATGGCGTCACCACCAATCCCAGCCTGATCCATAAATCCGGGCGTCAGTTCCTGGATGTGGTCAAGGAAATCGCCGGGATCGTCGATGGGCCCGTTTCGGCGGAAGTGGTCGCGACGGATTTTGACGGCATGATGCGCGAGGCCGATGTGGTGCGCTCGATCGCGCCCAATATCGCGGTCAAGCTGCCCTTGACGATGGACGGGCTGAAGGCCTGCAAGCGGCTGACCGACGATGGCACGCTGGTCAACGTCACCCTGTGCTTTTCGGCCAATCAGGCGTTGCTTGCGGCCAAAGCCGGGGCAAGCTTCATCTCACCTTTTGTCGGCCGTCATGATGACGTCGGCTTCGACGGCATGGCGTTGATCGAGGACATCAGGCTGATCTACGACAATTATGATTTCGACACGGAAATCCTTGTCGCCAGCGTGCGCCATCCGATCCATGTGCTGGAGGCCGCGCGGATCGGCGCGGATGTCATGACCGCGCCGCCCTCGGTCATCAAGGCGCTGTTCAATCACCCGCTGACCGAAAAGGGCTTGGCGGCGTTTCTGGCCGACTGGGAAAAGACCGGTCAGAAGATCGGCTGATCGGCTGGCGTGTCCCGGACTTAGATTTCCCATCGTCTCTTAACCATTTCTCGGTTAGCTTTGGGCCATGGACCAGGTCATCAGTTTCCGCGATAGCGCGCTCATCGAGCTTCGCCAGAAAGTGGCTGCGCTTGACGAGGCCAACGCCGATCTCGTCGCATTCGCGCGCGGCCATGCGGGGGCGGTCGCCCAGATTCATGCGGCCGCGCTGTCGGCGCTGGATGCCGAAGGGCTGGACCATCTCATCCACATCGTGACGCAGGATTGGCCCGACAGTCTCGGGCTGGATGCGGTGGTCATAGCGCTGTCTGCCGGGGAACGCGCCGTTCGTGCCGGGACGACGGGGTTGCAGATGGTCACTCCTCCCCATATCGACGCGGCCGTGGCTGGACCGGGGGTCGTGATGCGGATCGTCGAACGCGGCGATGGCGTCTTCGGGCCGGCCGCGGGGCTGATCCGGGCAGAAGCGCTGATCCGGCTCGATCTGCCCCAACCATTGGGCACGGGATTGCTTGCTCTCGGTTCACGCGAGGCTCACGCATTCGAAAGTGGTCATGGGTCGGAACTTCTCGCTTTCCTGGGCGGGGTGGTGTCGCGCATGATCACCCGGTGGCTGCTGGACTGACCTTCGGGAATTCACAAGAAGCGCATGCGCTCGCCGCGCGCTGGGGGGAATGGCTTGGCGTCAGCCGGCGGCGCTCGGCGCATACGACGCGCGCTTATGTCGCGACCGCGCATCGGCTTATCGACTTTCTGGAAGGTCATCTGGGCGGCGCGGTGGCTCCGGCCAGCTTCGGCGGTGTCACGCTTCAGGATATCCGCGCCTTTCTCGGGCAGAGGCGCGGCAATGGCCTCGCCAATGCGTCGGCCGCGCGCGAACTCTCGGCGGTCAGGGCGTTTTTCGAATGGCTTGGCGACGAGGGCCTTGCGGCCAGGGCCGCGCTCGATGGGCTTCACAGCCCCAAGATTCCGCGCCGGGTGCCACGACCCGTTGCTCCGGGCGATGTGGAAGCGCTGGTCGAGGAAGCGGGCGACAATGCGTCGGTGCCATGGATCGCGGCGCGCGATGCCGCCGTTCTGCTGCTGCTCTATGGGGCGGGCCTGCGCATATCCGAAGCCCTGTCGCTGACCGGCGGCGCGTTGCCGCTGGGCGAGGTGCTGACGGTGACGGGCAAACGGTCCAAGACGCGGATGGTGCCGCTGCTGGCCCCCGTTCGTGAGGCGATCGAAAGTTATGTGGCGCAGTGCCCCTGGCCAATCGAGCGCGGCGGGCCGCTGTTCAGGGGCGCGCGCGGCGGGCCGCTGTCCGCCGATCTCATCCGCCGGGCGGTGCGAACGGCGCGCGTGCAGCTTGGCCTGCCCGAAACCGCGACGCCGCATGCGCTTCGCCACAGCTTTGCAACGCACCTGCTGGCGCGCGGCGCGGACCTTCGCTCGCTTCAGGAGTTGCTTGGCCACGCCAGCCTTAGCTCGACCCAGGTCTATACGGCGGTCGATGCCGCGCATCTGCTGGACGTTTATCGCAACGCCCATCCGCGCGCCGATTAGGCGGGTTTTGATACGTAATCAGCGACCATGAAGCGCGGCTTTTTCTTCGATGACGTCCCAGATCAGGGCCGGTGTATCGGTGCCGTTGAACTTGTCGATCGCGACGATGCCGGTCGGCGAGGTCACGTTGATCTCGGTAAGATAGCCGCCGATCACGTCGATACCCACGAACAGCAGCCCGCGCCGCGCCAGTTCGGGACCGATCGCAGCACAGATTTCAAGCTCGCGAGGCGTAAGCTCGGTCGCGACGCCGCGCCCGCCGACCGCGAGGTTCGACCGGATTTCACCGGCGCGCGGCACGCGATTGACGCCGCCCGCCGCCTTGCCATCGATCAGCACGATGCGTTTGTCGCCAAGCGCGACGTCGGGCAGAAATTTCTGGACCATGAAGGGCTCGCGCCAGACCTGTCCGAACAGCTCGACCAGCGCCGCCAGATTGGAGTCGCCCTTGCCGACATGGAAGACGGCCGCGCCGGCGTTGCCGTAAAGCGGCTTCACCACCACCTCGCCATGTTCGCCATGGAAAGCGCGGGCGTCTTCGAGCCGCCGCGTAATCATCGTCGGCGGCATGAATTGCTGAAAGTCGAGGACGAACAGTTTTTCCGGCGCATTGCGGACGGCAGCCGGATCGTTCACCACCAACGTCTTCGACTGGATGCGCTCAAGCAGATGCGTGGCGGTGATATAGGCCAGATCGAACGGCGGGTCCTGCCGCATCAGGACGACATCGGCATCCTCGGCGAGATCAAGCGTCATCCATTCGCCGAAGCTGAAATGGTCGCCCGCGACGTTCTGGACCGTGACCGAGCGCGCCGGCGCGGTGAGGCGGCCCTCGCGATAGCTGAGATCGCCCGCCGAATAATGGAACAGGCCATGCCCGCGGGTTTGCGCCGACAGCATGATGGCAAAGGTCGAATCGCCGGCGATGTTGATCGCCTCCAGCGGATCCATCTGGATCGCGACACGCAAGCTCACGGACATTCTCCCTCGTTCACGGCTTTCCGTTAGGCGAGCGCGAGCGACTTGTCACCCATGCCAGATATTGATCATGTGCCTGGGCAGCCTTCCCGTAGCGACGACCATGGCATCGATGCGGATCATGTCGCCCGTTCCGGCGAAGCGGGGCGCAAGCGCCTCGGCCGCCGCCACAACCCGGCGGAGGGCGCGTTCGTCAATCGCCCAGGCCGCATGCGTGCCGGTCCGTTGCTTCACCTCGACAAAGGCGACGGTCCGCCCACGCCGAGCGACAAGGTCGATTTCGCCACGCGCGCAACGGACGCGCCGGGCAAGAATGCGATAACCCTTCAGCCGCAGCCACCAGGCGGCAATCGTTTCGGCCCGCCTGCCTCGGGCTTCTGCCGCCGTGCGGGCATTCAATGGCCGCCGTCCTTCAGCATCAGGGCACGATCGTAGACCTGCTTGCGCGGCAGCCCGAGCAGTGCCGCTACTTCAGTGGCCGCGTCCTTCACGCGCATCCCGGCAAGGTGTTGGCGCAGCAACCGGTCGAGGTCTTCGGGCGAAGCGGGTGGCGCTGCCTCTGGCGGTCCGACGACGATGACGATCTCCCCCTTCGGCTGGCTTTCGGCATAGCGCGCGGCCAGCACGTCGAGGCGGCCTGTCACCACCTCCTCGAATTTCTTGGTCAACTCACGCGTGACGGCTGCCTCGCGCGCGCCCAGGGTTGACGCCATGGCGGCCAGGGTCGCGGCGAGCCGGTGCGGGCTTTCATAGAAGATCAGCGTCGCCTTGATCGCCGCCAGCTCGGCGAGTTCGGCCTGACGCGCCTTGTCCTTGGCGGGCAGGAACCCCGCGAAGAAAAATCGGTCGGTGGGAAGCCCTGCGACCGTCAACGCGGCAATGGCGGCGCACGGCCCCGCGACCGTCGTGACCTGATGCCCCGCCGCCCGCGCGTCGCGCACCAGCTTGAAACCCGGATCGGAAATGAGCGGGGTTCCCGCATCCGACACCAGCGCGATGGCTTCGCTGCCGAGCCGGGCCAGCAGCTCCGGCCGCATCTGGTCGGCATTATGGTCGTGGTAGGGGATCATGGGCCGCTTGACGCCGATATGTCTCAGCAAGGTCGCGGTGACGCGGCTGTCCTCCACGGCGATTGCGCCCACCCGTGCCAGAACATCGGCGGCGCGCGGAGAAAGTTCGCCCAAGTTGCCGATTGGGGTGGCGACAATGTAGAGACCGGGGGCTAGGTCGGGATGTTCATTCATAAAGGCAGTCGTTCATGCAGCAGGCGCAAGCGCACGAGCAAGCAGTTTCGGTCCGCCAGCATCTGGTCCGGGCGATGGCGATGTTCGCCGCGCTCAGCTTGGTTGCCGCATGCACGACCGGGCGCGGAACAAGGCCCGGTCAGACCGGACCCGCCAAACCTGCCGAACGGCAGGCGGAACAGGCGGAGAAGGATCGCCAGAAAGTTGCGGTGCTGGTGCCCACCACAGGCCCCAATGCAGCGCTTGGTCAGTCGATCGCCAATGCCGCCAATCTCGCGCTGCTCGATTCGGGCAACCAGCACATCCGGCTGACGATCTACAACACCGCCGGCGGTGCGGCCGCGGCGGCCCAGCGCGCGCTCGCCGAAGGCAACCGGCTGTTCCTGGGGCCGCTGCTCGCGCCCGATGTGCGCGCGGTGCAGGGCGTGGCCCGCACCGCCAATGTGCCGATCGTCAGCTTTTCCAACGATGCCGCGCTGGCGGGCGGCGGCACCTATGTTCTGGGTTTCCAGGTCGATCAGTCTATCGATCGGGTCGTGCGTTTCGCGCGTGGGCGGGGCGTTGAACGCTTCGCGGCGCTGGTGCCGACCGGCGCTTATGGCGAGCGGGCGTCAAGCGCGATGCTGCGTTCGGTGGAAAGCGCCGATGGCCGCATGACGGCAATTGCCACCTACACCCGCGACACCAAGGGGCTGACCAGGGCCGTGCGCAAACTGACTGGCGCGGATGCGCCCGCAGCCAAGGCACAGGTCCGTCCCGACGGAACGGTGGTAAAGGTCGAGCCGCATCGCACGGGCGTTCCGTTCGACGCGGTGCTGATCGCCGACAGCGGCAAGGTTGCGCTTGCCGCCTTGCCGTTGATGCAGAAGTCCGGCGCAAGCAATGTGCGTCTGCTCGGCACCGAATTGTGGAACACCGAGCCCGGTCTCGCGCGGGTCGGCGCAATGCGCGGGTCATGGTTCGCCTCGGTGCCGGACAGCTTCTTCCGGCAGTTCGCCACGCGATATCGCGCCCGATTCGGCAGCGCGCCCTACCGTTTGGCGAGTCTTGGCTATGACAGCGTGCTGCTGGTCAATCGGATCGCCGCCAAATGGGAGCCGGGGACGCCTTTCCCACAATCCGGGCTCAGGGACGGCGGCGGTTTCGCGGGCGTGGACGGCGCGTTCAGGTTCAATGGCGCGGGTGTCGCCGTGCGCGCGCTTGAAGTTCAGCAGATCGGCCCCGATGGCTTTGCCGTGGTATCTCCCGCCGCCGCCAAATTCGAATAGGGATCAACGCCCGAGCAATTCGGCGATCACTGCATTCAGCACCAGCATTCCAGCCGGGGTCGCTGCCAGCCGGTCGTCGCGATCTTCGATCAGCCCGTGGCCGGAAAGACGGGCACGGGCGTCGGGGCAGACCAGGCTGGATAGGGCCACGCCGGTGCGTCGCTCGAAATAAGCGGGATCGATTCCCTTCGCCAGTCGCAGCCCCATAAGGAGCGCCTCGCGCGCCCGTTCTATCGGGGGCAGAGCGCTTTCTTCCGCGATGCCATGGCTGCTCCGGGTGATCGCGGTCATCCAGTTTTCAGGCTTTTTGTGGCGGACAGTGGCAACCGCCCGCCGCCTGCCGTGCGCGCCGGGACCGATGCCGGCATAGTCGTCGTAGCGCCAATAGGCGAGGTTGTGGCGGCTCTGTTCGCCAGCGCGCGCGTGATTCGACACCTCATAGGCGGGAAGTCCCGCAGCCTCGGTCAACTGCTGCGTTAGCGTGTAAAGATCGGCAGACTCGTCCTCGCCGGGGAGAGCCAGTTCCCCCCTGGCGGCCAGCGTTGCGAAGCGCGTGCCGGGTTCGATGGTCAACTGATAGAGCGAGAGATGGCCGGTGCCGAACCCAAGCGCGCGGGTGAGTTCAGCCTGCCAGGCCGCCGCGCTCTGCCCCGGCCGGGCGTAGATCAGGTCGAAGCTGACGCGGCCGAAGTTGCGCTGCGCAACTTCGAGAGCGGCAAGCCCTTCCGCCAGATCGTGCGCGCGCCCGAGAAAACGCAGCGCGGCATCGTCGAGCGCCTGAAGCCCAAGCGACACCCGGTTGACCCCCGCCGCCGCGAAGGCAGCGAAGTTGGCGGCTTCGACGCTTGAAGGATTGGCCTCCAGCGTGATTTCGAGATCGGCCGGCGCTTGCCAGAAACCGGTTGCGGCGTCGATGAGCGATGCGGCAATCGCAGGCGGCATCAGCGAGGGCGTGCCGCCGCCGAAAAAGATGGAAGCCAGCCGGCGTCCGGGCAGCAGCGACGCTTCGTGCGCCAGATCGGCAAGCAGCGCTTCGCGCCAGGCCGCGGTGTCGACACCGGCCCGGACGTGGCTGTTAAAGTCGCAATAGGGGCATTTGGAGACGCAGAACGGCCAGTGGATATATAGCGCTACCGCTTCATCCACGGTTTCAGAAGCAGGCTTTGACAAGCTGGCGGAATGCATCGGCCCGGTGGCTCATGGCATGTTTCTCGTCCGGCTCGATCTCGCCGAATGTCTCGCTGCGGCCCAGCGGCTGGAATATCGGATCATAGCCGAAACCTTTGGCGCCCCGGGGCGGCCAGACAATAACGCCGTCGACCCTGCCTTCAAAGCTTTCGATGTGGCCGTCAGGCCAGCACAAGGAAAGGGCGCAGACGAAATGCGCGTCATGGCCCGCGTTCGCCCCCTCACGTTCGATCGCTTCGTGCACCAATCGCATGGCGAGCCCGAAATCCTTGCCCTCGCCCGCCCAACGTGCCGAAAAGATCCCGGGTTCGCCACCAAGCGCCTCGACACAAAGGCCGCTGTCGTCGGCAAGCGCGGGCAGACCGGACAGGTCCGCCGCTGCGCGCGCCTTCAGCTCGGCATTGGCGACGAAGGTCGTCCCGGTCTCCGGCGGCTCGGGCAGACCGAGGGCGGCGGCGGAAATCACGTCCATGCCATAGGGAGCAAGCAACGCCCCGATCTCGCGGACCTTGCCAGCATTGTGGCTGGCGATGACGAGCTTTCCGGGAGCGAGGTTGCGCGTCATGCCACCGCCTGGAGCTGCGCTTCGAAGATGTGGCCGCAGCCGATGCGGGCAAGACGAAGCAGGCGCAGCAGTTCCTCCTCGCTGAACGGCGCGCCTTCGGCGGTCGCCTGGACTTCGACCAGGCCGCCGTTCGACGTCAGCACGAAATTGCCGTCGGTATGCGCCGCTGAATCCTCGACATAGTCGAGATCGAGCACCGGCGCGCCTTCATGGATGCCGCAGGATACAGCGGCGACCTGTATCGCCAGCGGGTCACGGGCGAATTCGACGCCACCGGCCCTCAGCTTTTCGACGGCGAGCTTCAGCGCGACCCAGGCGCCGGAGATCGACGCGGTGCGGGTGCCCCCATCGGCCTGGATGACGTCACAATCGATGGTGATCTGCCGCTCGCCAAGCGCTTCCAGATCGACGACCGCCCGCAGGGAACGGCCGATCAGCCGCTGTATTTCCTGCGTCCGGCCCGATTGCTTGCCTTTCGCGGCTTCGCGGTTGCCGCGCGTATGCGTGGCACGGGGCAGCATGCCGTATTCGGCAGTTACCCAGCCCTGGCCCTTGCCGCGCAGGAAAGGAGGCACGCGTTCCTCGACGCTGGCGGTGCACAGCACATGGGTATCGCCGAACTTGACGAGGCACGAACCCTCGGCATGGCGGGTGAAACCGGGGATCATCTCGATCGCCCGCATCTGGTCTGGCGCACGGCCTGACGGACGCATGAACGCTCCTATCTTCTGGAAATCAGCCGTCAGCGTCTAGCCGCCGCAAGAGAGCGGGTCCAGCGATTGCTTAGCGCAGCACCTCAATCAGGCCCCAGATGCCGATGGCGGCGAAGATCGCGGCCGCGCCGATCCTGACATAGCGAAGCGGCACGAGGCGGGTGATCCTGTCGCCCAGGAGCACCGCGGGCACATTGGCGATCATCATGCCAAATGTCGTGCCGAGCGCAACAAGCAGGACCGCGTGATAGTGCGCGCCGAGCGCCACCGTGGCGATCTGGGTCTTGTCGCCGATCTCGACGATGAAGAACGAGATGAGCGTGGTCGGAAATGCACCGAATCGCACAGTTGCCGCGCCCGCCCGGTCGTCGTCCAGCTTGTCGGGAACCAGCGTCCACCCGGCCATGGCGACGAATCCGATAGCCACCGCCGCGCGGAACCACGCTCCGTCAAGCAGCCCGGCGATCGCCACACCGGCCCAGGCGGCGAGCGCGTGATTGATCAGCGTTGCGCCCAATATCCCCGCGATGATCGGCGAAGGCTTGCCGAAGCGGGCGGCAAGAACGATCGCCAGCAGCATCGTCTTGTCACCGACCTCCGCGAGCGCGACAACCAGCGTGGAAGCGAGAATAGTGTTCATTCACGAATATTCCGGCCGGGCAGAAGGCATGTACCAATGACGCCCGGAACCTCCCGCCCGGCGTGACGGAAGTTCGGCGTCATCGGTCTTGCCAGAAAGGACGCAACCGTCCTTCCACATCGCGCCATGGCATCTCTGCCAAGCATGTTGACGCGATTCCCGCCTCGGGCTGAGGCGGCCGGCTACTCCCCGGGTGACGGCGCTAGCTAGAACGAACGAAGCATGCCGTCAATCAGGCGCCACGGCTGGTTTCGAACAGGAACCACACCCGTTGTTCCGTCTGGTCGATCCAGTCGTCGATCAGGCTGGCGGTTGCGGTGTCGCCTGCTCCGTCGCAAATGTCGCTGGCGTGGCGAAGTGCCTCCACATAGGCGCGATTGTCCGCCTCGAGTTCGCGCAGCATATCGCCGGGCGCGACGAAATCTGCGTCATTGTCCTTCACCCGCTGCACGCGGCCGATGTGTCCGATCGATCGCAGCGTCGTACCGCCCAGCTTGCGCACGCGCTCGGCAATGAGATCGGTGGTGGCGAGTATCTCGGTCGCCTGTTGGTCGAACAACAGATGGTAGTCGCGGAAATGCGGGCCACTGACATGCCAATGGAAATTCTTGGTCTTGAAGTAAACCGCATAGGCATCGGCCAGCAGCCCATTCAGCGCGGTCTGGATGTCCTTGACCTGATTCGTTCCAATGTCCGTCGGAGTTCGCGAGCTTACGCTTTGCGGTTGTCTTGTTGCTTGCCGCTGCTTTAGGGTTGGATCTCTTAGCCATGGCGTGCTCCTGTGCCGATAGGTTCGTGGACGAAACGATGGAAGCACCTTTTCTTTCCAATGAAAACTCTCGATCACCGCCATTGCCGCAGTCGATAAGCACGCGATCAGCCCAGGATTAACATCATCGCGTGACGCGGCCCTCCGGAAGTGGCAAATCCCGGGTTCGGTGATCGCACCTCGAGGAGCAAAAAATGGCCAAGGGACAAATGAAGAGCAACAAGGAAGTCAGAAAACCCAAGAAAAAGGAAAAGAAGGTTATCGCCGCCAATCCTTCGACGAAGGGAAAGGTGCTTCAGGACTGAACCGGTGTCAGATGCATTCGTCAGGCACCGCCAGCCCTGGACATCCGATGAGATCGCCAAGCTGAGGCGGCTGGCCGAAAAGGGCATGGCCTTGAAGGCGGTCGCCAAGGCGCTGGTGCGAAGCGAGGAATCGGTGAAGGACCGGGCCAAAGAGGATGGCCTCAAAATCAGCAAATTGCGCTGAAGGCGGATAGCTTCGGGGGAATGTCTACCGCCAGAGTGCTGGTGCTGCCTTAGCCCCTCAGAGCACCGCCGTCTTGTAGTGATGCCAGCTAAAAACGGCCGCGGCGCCGCGATGGGGACGCCATGGTTCGGCAAGCGCGCGGGTTGCCTTTTCAGAAGGGCGCTCGTTCATGCCCATGATGCGGCCGATCTCGATCTGCACGGCCAGATCGCCTGCCGGCCAGATGTCGGCGCGTCCTTCGGCGAACAACAGGTAGATTTCGGCCGACCAGCGACCAATCCCCTTGATCTTCGTCAGTTGGCCGATGGCCTGTTCGTCATCGTCGGGCAGCGCGGACAGGTCGAGCGCGCCCGACGAAACCTGTTCGGCCAGGCTTTTCGCATAGCCGATTTTCTGCCGGGAGAGGCCCGCTCCGCGCAGCAGTTCTTCCGGGGCGGCGGCCAACGCCGCTGGTTCCAGGCCGGTGCCCATGGCGGATTCCAGCTTGTTCCAAATAGAACTGGCCGCGGCGACGCTGACTTGCTGGCCCACAATGGTCCGTAGCAGTGTCGCATAGCCGCGGTCCCGCACGCGCGGCTGTGGATAGCCCACCCGTTCCAGCGCCCGCGCGAAGGCGGGTTCCAGATCGGCCAGGGCGTCCAGCCCATCTTGCAATTCTTCGAATGAAAGACCCAAAATGCCAGCCTTGCTTGATTTGCGCGCCCAGCCGTTTCATAGGCCCGCGCAACAGGAATGAACAGATTTGCGGGAAGGATTGTCATGCCAAAGCTGACGGTGGTTACGCGCGAAGGCCAAGAATCCACCATCGAGGCCGAAAACGGCCTTAGCGTGATGGAAGCGATTCGGGATGCCGGCTTCGACGAATTGCTCGCGCTATGCGGCGGTTGCTGTTCGTGCGCCACCTGTCACGTCTATGTCGACGATGCCTGGGCCGACAAGCTGGCGGCCATGAGCGACGATGAGAACGATCTGCTCGACAGCTCGGATCATCGTCAGCCGCGCTCGCGCCTTTCGTGCCAACTTCAGGTCAGGGACGAACTGGATGGTTTGCGCGTCACCATCGCGCCCGAGGATTGATCTACCAGTGCGTTGGCCGGCCGGCAACTTCGGCTAACCGGACGGCTGCGCGCCAAAGCCTGTCACGCTGCGAAGGCCCGATCATTTCGCACAGCCGTCCGTCAAAGGCGTCGCGCGCATTGCAGCCCGCATCGGCAACACAGCTCAGCAACAGCCATTCATCATAGCCGATCGGGCACCCGCACCCGACCGGAAGGAGCCGCAGCCGTTCCGGCCATGCTGCTGCCGCCTCGTCCATGTATACGGCGACGGGCGCGGCCATTTCCGACATGCCCAGGCTTTCAAGGCTGGCTGCAAGGCCCGGCGTCACCAATTGGTCAGCCAGCGCGGACCTCAGCCATTGCCGCATCGACCACAGCAGAATCCGGTTTGGCATGTCCAGCGCTGCTGCGGGAGGACGGCTGGGTAAGAGGCTGAGCATGTCGACGGCCATTCGAACCACTACGTTAATGCGATGTATTATCAATAATAGAATGAGACGGATTGGCGAGGGCTTTCGTGCCTGGCGACAACCTTCTGAAATTGTGGCGCGCGCGGCCCAGCCTGCTACAAAGCGGGTCATGTCCCTGACCGAGCTTCGCACCGAGCGCTTCTTCGAAGATAAGAACCGGGCCTTCTGGGTCCTGCAGACGACGGGATGGTCGGCCTATCTGGTTGTGCGCGCGCTTGGCGGCCTGGCCAACGCCATGGGGCTGGTGTTCATCCTTCCGACCCTCATCGCCGCCACAACCGGGTTTTCGCTGACGTTGTTGATGGCCGCCGCCTATCGACGGGTCATTCGCATGAAGCCGATGTGGGTGTGGGTGGTATCGATTCTGCTGGTCGGCGTTGGTTCGGCGGTGTTTTCGACGATCGAGGTCTGGGCGCACGCGACTTTCTACAAGCCCGGATGGCGGCCGGAGGGCGTCGAGTTTTTGGGCGCCATCCTACTTGACGTCGCGGTGCTGGGGGCCTGGACCGCGCTTTATTTCGGGATAAACTTCTACCTGATGCTGTCGCGCCAGAACGAGCGGCTGCTGACGCTGTCGAGCCAGGCGGCCGAAGCGCACCTGACGATGCTGCGATACCAGCTCAATCCACATTTCCTGTTCAACACGCTGAATTCCATCTCCACGCTCGTGCTGCTGAAGCAGACCGACCGGGCGAATGCGATGCTGTCGCGGCTGGCGTCGTTCCTGCGCTATACCCTGGTGGGCGAGCCGACAGCGCAGGTTCCGGTCGCGCAGGAAGTGGAAAGCCTGAAGCTTTATCTTGAAATCGAGAAAATGCGGTTCGAAGAGCGTCTGCGGCCGCGTTTCGAGATCGAGCCGGCCGCGCAGGACGCCCGCCTGCCGTCATTGCTCCTGCAGCCGCTTGTCGAGAATGCGATCAAATACGCGGTCACGCCCCAGGAGGAAGGGGCCGAGATTGCAATCGAAGCGCGGGTTATCGGTGACCGGCTGGTGCTGACGATATCCGATACGGGGCCGGGGTTGAATGACGCCGCTCCGCGCCCCACTTCGTCAACTGGCGTCGGTTTGGCGAACACCAGAGACCGTTTGGCGCAAGCCTATGGACCAGATCACCGGTTCGAACTCAAGACCAATACCTCAGGGGGCACGGACGTTGTAATTGAAATTCCATACCAGCGCGAGCTGGTGAAGGAGCCCACCGCATGACCATCCGCACAATTCTTGTCGATGACGAATCTCTAGCCATCCAGGGCCTCGCGCTACGACTCGAAGCGCATCCGGATGTCGAGATCGTGGCGACCTGTGTAAATGGCCGCGAGGCGATCCGCGCGATCAAGACCCACAAGCCGGACCTTGTTTTCCTCGATATACAAATGCCCGGATTCGACGGCTTTTCGGTCGTCCAGGGGCTGATGGAAATCGAGCCGCCGCTGTTCGTGTTCGTGACTGCCTTCAGCGACTATGCGCTGAAAGCCTTTGATGCCCATGCGGTCGATTATCTGATGAAACCGGTGGAAGAAGACCGCCTGGCGGCGACGCTCGACCGCGTGCGGCAGCGCCTCTCCGAAAAGCGCGCCACCGAAGAGGCAAGCCGGTTGAAGGAAGTGCTGGCGGAAGTCGCGCCCGAAGCCGAGCTGCCCGAAGCCGCCGAAGCCCATGCAAGCAGCCGCTATGAAAAGCTGATCAACATCAAGGATCGCGGCCAGATTTTCAGGGTCGACGTCGATTCGATCGAGCGCATCGACGCGGCCGGCGATTACATGTGCATCTACACGGGCGACAATACGCTGATCCTGCGCGAAACGATGAAGGATCTGGAAAAGCGCCTCGATCCGCGCCGTTTCCAGCGGGTTCATCGCTCCACCATCGTCAATCTGGACCAGGTGCGGCAGGTGAAGCCGCACACCAATGGCGAATGCTTCCTGGTGCTGGAATCGGGCGCGCAGGTGAAGGTCAGCCGCAGTTATCGCGACGTGGTGGCCCGCTTCGTCCACTGAGGACGGCACGGCGCAAGCGCTCCCTAAAAGCCGTGGACCGCATGCTGGCCGGAAAAGAGCATCGCATGCACGGCTCTCAGCCGCGCCTTCTCGACCTTGCCCATCGCGTTTTTCGGAAGCGCCCGGACGATGAATATCCGGCGGGGCTGCTTGAAGCGGGCGAGGTTTGGCGCAATGGCCGCCATGATTTGCGTCTCGTCGAGCGCGCAGCCCGTATCCGTCGCCACGACCGCGACGACCGCCTCGCCCAGATCGGGATGGGGAACGCCGATGACGGCCGATTCGATGACGCCCGGGACCGCATCGATCAGCAACTCGATCTCCTTGGGGTAGATGTTGTAACCGCCCGCGATGATGAGGTCCTTGGCGCGTCCGACGATCGCGATGCGCCCGTCGTCGGCGATCGTCGCCATGTCGCCGGTGATGAACCAGCCGTCGGGCGAATGTTCCTCGGCGGTTTTGCCGGGCATTCGCCAGTAGCCGGAGAACAGCCCCGGCCCCCTGATTTCAAGCACGTCGGGACCATTGCCGCCATTTTGAATACGGGCTCCGGTTCCCGGAAGCGGGTAGCCTACGGTTCCGGCAAGCCGCGCGCCTTCATAAGGATTTGACGCGATCATCCCCGCTTCGGTCATGCCGTAGCGCTCCAGGATGCGGTGGCCGGTGCGTTCCTCGAATGCGGCGAAGGTCTGCGGCAGCAAGGGAGCCGAGCCCGAGATGAACACGCGTATGGGTGCGGCCACGTCGCGGGTGAAGGCCGGTGCGTCGAGGAGGCGGGTATAGAGGGTCGGCACGCCCATCATCGCCGTCGCGCCCCGAAGTGCGGCGATCACAGCGTCGGCATCGAATTTTGGCAGAAAGCGAACGGTCGATCCGGTCAGCAGCGGCAGGTGCAGGCCAATAAACAGGCCGTGGACGTGGTTTATCGGAAGCGCGTGGACCAGCACGTCGTCTGGCGACCATCGCCACAGCTCAATGAGCGCGCGCGCATTGGCGGCAAGTGCGCGGTGGCTGAGCATCGCCCCTTTGGAGCGGCCCGTAGTGCCGGAGGTATAGAGGATCGCCGCCAGATCTTCGGCTTCGCGCGCGATGGCAGACGCCGCCACGCCCGGTGCGCTGGAGCCTAGAAGACTGCCTCGCCCATCCGCACCCAGAGTAAGCAGCGCGGGTGTGAAACCATGATAGCTGCTCTCGTCCTTCGGATCGCAGACCAGCAGGGCCGGTTCGGCGTCTTCGACGAAGCCCTTGATCTCGGCTGCGGTGTAGGCGCTGTTCAGGGGCACGAACACCGCGCCCGCGCGCAGGCATGCGAGGTAGAGCAGCACCGCTTCGGGCGACTTTTCGACCTGCACCGCGACCCGGTCGCCGGGCTTTACGCCGGTGGCAGCAAGGACGGCGCCAATCGCAGCCACCCGCGCGTCGAGTGCTGCATAGCTTACCGCCCGCGCGTCGCCGGTGTCGAGGAACAGCCGGTCCCCGGCCCGGGCGGCCGCTTCAGCGAATGCCGAATAGAGATTGCCGGTCATGACCTTACTCTTGGATCGGGACGGATGTTCGCAAACTTCTCGCCGTCAGCGCACGACCCCGGCGGCAGCCAGCACGGCCATGGTGGTGAGGTCCGACGCGGTCGAAGTCATCGCCGCGATCTGGACGGGCTTTGCCATGCCGACCAGGAACGGCCCGAGGACCGTGCCGCTGCCCAGTTCCTTGAGCAGCTTGGCTGAAATATTGGCCGATTGCAGGCCCGGCATGATCAGGACATTGGCGGGGCCTGACAGGCGGCTGAACGGATAGTGCCGCTTCATGTCCCGGTTCAGCGCCACGTCGGGCGTCATCTCGCCTTCATATTCAAAGCCGACGCCGCGCATGTCGAGGAGCGCCACCGCATCGCGGACGGTATCGAGCCATTTGCCGGGCGGATTGCCGAAGTTGGCGTAGGAAAGGAACGCGACGCGCGGTTCCTGGCCCATATCGCGGGCGACGGCCGCCGACTGTTCGGCGATGTCGGCCAGGTCCGACGCGCTCGGCCGTTCGTTCACCGTCGTGTCGGCGATGAACACGGTATGCTTTTGCCCGACCATCATATGGATGCCGAAGGGCACATGCCCGCCCGCCTGGTCGATCACCAGCTTCACCTGAACCATCGTCTGGCGGAAATGGCGGGTGACGCCGGTAATCATCGCATCGCCCACGCCCATGTCGAGCATCAGCGCCCCGAACACATTGCGGTCCTGATTGACCATGCGCTGGCAATCCCGCTGCAAATAGCCTTTGCGCTGCAGGCGCGCGTAAAGCCGTTCCACCATCTCGGGGACAAGCGGCGAGACACGGGCGTTGTGAATCTCGAATTCCGCGGGATTGACGCCTAGCCGTTCCAGGCCATCGCGGACCCGCTCGTCACGTCCGACCAGCACAGGCGTGCCATAGCCCCCATCGCGGAAGGATATGGCGGCGCGCAGCACGATTTCCTCCTCGGCTTCCGCGAAGATCACGCGCTTGGGATGTGCGCGGGCCCGTTCATAGGCCGACGCAAGCACGGCGGTGGTGGGATTGAGCCGGGCGCGAAGCTCGGTCTGATAGGCCGCTTCGTCCAGAATCGGCCTGCGTGCGACGCCGGTGGCCATTGCCGCGCGGGCGACGGCCAGCGGCACCTCCTCGATCAGCCGGGGATCGAACGGCGCGGGAATGATGTATTCGGGACCGAAACTGCGTGCGCCGCCATAGGCCGCCGCCACTTCCTCGGGCACCTGCTGGCGGGCGAGGGCAGCCAGCGCCTGCGCCGCCGCGATCTTCATCTCCTCGTTGATCGTCGTTGCCCGAACATCCAGCGCGCCGCGGAAGATGTAGGGAAAGCCGAGCACGTTGTTGACCTGATTCGGATAATCCGACCGGCCGGTCGCTATGATCGCATCAGAACGCACGGCCTTCACGTCCTCGGGTCGGATTTCCGGGTCGGGATTGGCCATGGCGAAGATGATCGGCTTGGCGGCCATGGATTTGACCATGTCCTGCGTCACCGCGCCGGCGACCGACAATCCGAAGAACACGTCTGCGCCTTTCAGGGCTTCGGCAAGCGTACGGTCGGCGGTCTCGACGGCATGGGCCGACTTCCACTGGTTCATGCCCTCGGTGCGACCCTTATAGATCACGCCCTTGGAATCGCAGAGTACGACATTGTCGGGGCGGACCCCCATCGCCTTCGCCAGCTCGGTGCAGGCAATGGATGCCGCGCCCGCGCCGTTCACCACAATCTTGATGTCTGCCATCCGGCGGCCGGTGAGGTGCACGGCGTTGATCAGCCCGGCAGCCGAAATAATCGCCGTGCCATGCTGATCGTCATGGAAGACGGGGATATTCATCCGCTCGCGCAGGGCCTGCTCGATGATGAAGCATTCGGGCGCCTTGATGTCTTCAAGGTTGATGCCGCCGAAGCTCGGTTCAAGCAGGGCGACGGCGTTGACGAAGGCGTCGGTGTCTTCCGTATCGAGTTCAAGATCGATCGAATCGACGTCGGCGAAGCGCTTGAAGAGAACGGCCTTCCCTTCCATCACCGGCTTTGAGGCGAGCGCGCCCAGATTGCCGAGCCCCAGGATCGCCGTGCCGTTGGTGATGACCGCGACGAGATTGCCCTTGATCGTATAGTCGTATGCGGTGGCCGGATCGTTTGCGATGGCAAGGACCGGGACCGCGACGCCGGGCGAATAGGCGAGTGAGAGGTCGCGCTGCGTTGCCATCGGCTTGGATGCGATGATCTCGATCTTGCCGGGCCGTCGCGCCGAATGGAACAACAATGCTTCACGTTCCGAAAACTGGACGTTGCTTCCCTCGCTCATCTATTCGACGCCTCCCTCACATAAATCTTCCCTTGAAGCGGGGCGCGCTTCCACGCAAGCGTCTTCCCGTGGAAAGCTGGAACTGAGATGGCACGAGACGAGCCTTTGGAAGCCGACAGCCTTGCCGGTGCGACGCCGATGATGGCGCAATATCTGACGCTTAAACGGCAGGCGGCGGGATGCCTGCTGTTTTACCGCATGGGCGACTTCTACGAATTGTTTTTCGATGATGCCCATGCGGCATCGGCTTGCCTCGACATTGCGCTGACCACGCGCGGCGAGCACGATGGCGAAAAGATTCCGATGTGCGGCGTGCCCGTGCATGCGGCGGAAAATTATCTTGCGCGGCTGATAAGGGCGGGCAACCGCGTGGCGATCGCCGAACAGATCGAAAGTCCCGCCGAGGCGAAGAAGCGGGGCTCCAAATCGCTAGTGAAGCGCGACATCGTCCGCATCGTCACGGCGGGCACCCTCACAGAGGACAGTTTGCTCGACGTCCGCGCGGCCAACTGGCTGGCCGCGGCTTGTCCCGTGGCGGAAGGTGTCGGGCTTGCATGGGCGGACATATCGACCGGCCAGTTTGGCGTCATGACATTGGCCGCATCCGACCTGCCCGCCGAGCTGGCGCGGATCGGGGCCGTGGAAATCGTCGTTCCCGATGACTGGGACGGCGCGCCGGCATCGGCGGGAAAGCGCCCCCGTGCCGATTTCGACAGCATCAGCGCCGAAGCGCGGCTGAAGCGGATATTCGGCGTCGCGACGATCGACGGCTTTGGCCGTTTCAGCCGGGCCGATCTGGCGGCGGCGGGCGGACTTATCCACTATCTCGAGGCGGTCGGGCGGGGAACATTGCCCCACCTTGCCCCGCCGTTGAAGGTCGAGCCGCAGGACGTAATGGCGATCGATCCGGCGACGCGGGAAAGCCTGGAAATCAGCCGCGCCACTTCGGGCGGTCGCGCCGGGAGTCTGCTCGATTGCATCGACCGGACGGTGACGGGCGGCGGTGCGCGAACTCCTGGGGCAGGATATCGCCGCGCCGCTGACCGACCTCAACGCGATCATGGACCGGCTCGATTTCGCCGACCGGTTCGTGCGCGATCCGATCATCCGCGAACGCACACGTGAAACATTGAAACGCCTGCCTGACATCGAGCGTGCGCTGGGTCGGCTGGCCGCGGGGCGCGGCGGCCCGCGCGATCTCGCCCAGTTGCGGGCGGGCCTCGAAGGGGCGGCGGAGTTGAGGGCAAGACTGGGCGCACTGGCCGATCGTCCGCCGCTGCTTGATGCCACGCTCCAGCGTTTCGGCGGCCATGGCGCGTTGACCGGCCTGCTGTCCCGCGCGCTGGTCCCCGAACCGCCGGTCGACACGGCGTCGGGCGGCTTCATCGCCAGCGGTTACGACGCCGCGCTGGACGAGCTGCGTGCGGCAGCCGGTGACGGACGCCGGGCGATTGCGGCGCTCGAAGCGCGCTATCGCGAAGCGACGGGCATTCCGGCGCTGAAGATCAGACACAACAATGTGCTTGGCTTCCATATCGAGGTCGCCGCGCGTCACGCCGATGCGCTGATGCGCGAGGGGTCGGGCTTCACCCACCGCCAGACGCTGGCTGGCGTCGTCCGGTTCAACGCGGCGGAACTGCACGAACAGGCCCTTCGCGTCACCCAGGCGGGCGACCACGCGCTGGCGGCTGAAGCCGCGCATTTCGAGGAGCTTTGCGGTCATGTGATGGCGGAAGCCGCCGTCATTTCCGCCACGGCGGCGGCATTGGCGCGGATCGACGTGGCGGCCGCACTTGCCGGGCGCGCGGCCGAAGGCGGCTGGAGCCGCCCGCAGATCATCGACGAGCCGTTTTTCGATGTGAGGGGCGGCCGCCATCCGGTCGTCGAACAGGCGCTGAAGCGGGAGCGCCAGCCCTTTGTCGCCAATGACTGCTGTCTTGAGGAAACGTCGCGCCTGTGGCTGGTGACCGGCCCCAACATGGGCGGCAAATCGACGTTCCTGCGTCAAAATGCATTGATTGCGGTGCTCGCGCAGGCGGGGAGCTTCGTGCCCGCCGACAGCGCCCGGATCGGCATCGTCGACCGGCTGTTCAGCCGGGTCGGCGCGTCGGACAATCTGGCGCAGGGGCGATCGACCTTCATGGTCGAAATGGTCGAAACCGCCGCGATATTGTCGCAGGCGACCGAGCGGTCGTTCGTCATATTGGACGAGGTCGGGCGCGGCACCTCCACCTATGACGGACTCGCCATCGCGTGGGCGGTGCTGGAGGCGATCCACGATATCAGCCGCTCGCGCTGCCTGTTCGCGACGCATTATCACGAGCTGACGCGGCTCGCCGAACGGCTGGATGCGCTTTCGCTCCACCATGTCCGGGCGCGTGAATGGAAGGGCGATCTCGTTTTTCTGCACGAGGTGGCCGAAGGCCCCGCCGACCGCAGCTATGGGCTGGCGGTGGCGAAGCTTGCCGGGCTGCCGCCGCCGGTGATCGCGCGGGCGCGCGAGGTGCTGAAACGGCTGGAAGCGGGCCGGCAGGCAAGCGGGGGGCTTGCGGCCGGTCTCGACGACCTGCCGCTGTTCGCAGCACACGTGCGGGTCGAGGAGGATGACCGCGATACTCTGCGCGAACGGATCGCCACGATCCAGCCGGACGCGATCAGTCCACGCGAAGCACTTGATCTGATTTATGAACTGAAACGGCTGGCGGCGGACGCCGGTCATACCTAGGTTGAAACCATGTCCTGGCGCTTTGATTTAATTCCCCATCGCCGCGCGATCATCGATCGGCGCACGCTTGCCGACAAGCTGATCGAACTGGCGGAGGCCGGTGGGGAAATCTCGGCGCAGCGGCAAAAGGTCACGGCGCTGCTCAAGACGGCGCTCGACGCGGGCCGCGCTGAAATCGCCCAACGATTGGTGGCCAACCCCGGCCGCGGCTCCGAAATCTCGGCGTCCTTCGCCTTTTTGACGGACCAGTTGCTGCGGCTGGTGTTCGATTTCACCACGACGCACCTCTATCCGCTGAACAATCCGACGGCGGCGGAACGTATGACCCTCATTGCGGTCGGCGGATATGGCCGGGGCGAAATGGCGCCCTTTTCGGATGTCGACATCATGTTCCTGACCCCCTGGAAACAGACTCCCTGGGGCGAACAGGTGATCGAATTGATCCTCTACACTTTGTGGGACCTGGGCCTGAAAATCGGGCATTCCAGCCGCTCGCTGGACGATATGGTGCGGATGGCGAAGGGAGATCTCACGATTCGCACGGCGTTGCTGGAGTCGCGGTATGTGTGGGGCGACCAGGCGCTTTACGACGAGGCGTCGGCCCGCTTCGCGCGCGAGGTCGAGGCGGGCAATGCGCGCAGCTTCGTCGCTGAAAAGCTGGTCGAACGAAACGACCGGCACAAACGCATGGGCGACAGCCGCTATGTCGTCGAGCCCAATCTGAAAGAAGGCAAGGGCGGCCTTCGCGATCTCCATACCCTGTTCTGGATTGGCAAGTTCGCCTATCAGACGCGGTCGGTGCCCGACCTTGTCGAACAGGGCCTGCTGACGCCTGCCGAATTGAAGCAGTTCCAGAAGGCCGAGAGCTTTCTGTGGGCGGTCAGGTGCCATCTCCACACCATCACCAATCGCGCCGAGGAGCGGCTGACCTTCGATGTGCAGCCCGAGATAGCACGGCGGATGCGCTATTCCGACCGGCCCGGCATGTCGGGCGTCGAACGATTCATGCGGCATTACTTCCTGATGGCGAAGCAGGTCGGCGATCTGACCGGACTGTTCCTCGCGCATCTGGACGAAAAATTCGCGGGCCGCCGCCGGTTCGGCCTGCCTTCGATCCGGCGTTCGCCCAAGAAGCTGCAAGGCTTCCTGATCGACAGGGGAAAGCTCGCCGCGCCCACGGACAGCTTCTTCGCCGAGGACCCCGCCCGGCTGATCGAGCTATTCCAGCTCGCCGATCTGCATGGCCTGGAAATCCATCCGCTGACGATGCGTCAGGCCGGCCGCGACGTCGGGTTGATCGATGCGAAGGTCCGGCGCGATCCGCGCGCCAACGCGCTTTTCGTCGAAGTGCTATCCAGCCCGCGCGATCCCGAAAAGGTCTTGCGCTGGATGAACGAGGCTGGCGTTTTCGGCCGGTTCATTCCCGACTTCGGCCGGGTGGTCGCGCAGATGCAATACGACATGTACCACCATTATACGGTGGATGAGCATTCGATCCGGGCGATCGGCCTGCTGTCGCGGATCGAGCATGGCGAGCTGGACGATGATCATCCGCTGTCGTCGATGCTCATGCGGCAGATCGTTTCGCGCCGGGTGCTGTTCGCAGCGGTGCTGCTGCACGATATCGCCAAGGGGCGCGGCGGCGACCACAGCCTGCTTGGCGCGGAAGTGGCCGAACATCTTTGCCCGCGCCTGGGGCTGACAGGCGCCGAGACCGAAACCGTCGCATGGCTGGTCAAATATCATCTGCTGATGTCGTCGACCGCCTTCAGGCGCGACCTGGCGGATTTCAAGACGATCCTGGATTTTGCCGAGATCGTGCAAAGCCCTGAAAGGCTGCGTCTGCTGCTTATGCTGACGGTGGTCGATATCCGTGCCGTCGGCCCCGGCGTCTGGAACGGCTGGAAGCGCCAGCTGCTGACCAATCTTTACGAGGCCGCCGAAGAGGTGTTGCGCCTTGGCCATAAGAAGAGCGGGCGCAACGAACGCATCGGCGCGAAACAGAGCCATTTGTCGGGCGAGCTTGGCTGGTCGTCAAAGGCGTTTCAAAACTATCGCAAGCGGTTTTTCGACGCCTATTGGATCGCCGAAACGCCCGATGTGCTGATCCGCAACGCCCGGCTGGTCGCCGACGCCGACGCGGCGGGAATATCGCTCAGCATCGCCACCCATGTCGACCCCGACAGGGGCGCAACGCTCGTGACCGTCTACGCGACCGATCATCCGGGGCTGTTCTACAGGCTGGCCGGCGCGATCAGCGTCGCCGGGGGCAATATCATAGACGCCCGCATCCACACCACCCGGGACGGCATGGCGCTCGACAACCTGCTGATACAGGACCCGCTGGGCGGCACCTTCACCGAACCCGAGCGGCTGCGGCGACTGGTAACGGCGATCGAGGACGCGCTCGCAAACCGGCACAAGCTTTCCGAGCGGCTGTCGCAGCGGCCTTTGCCCCGGCTTCGGGCGGACGCGTTCAAGGTTCAGCCCAATGTGCTGATCGATAACCGCGCCTCCAACCGCTATACCGTGGTGGAAATCAATGCGCGGGACCGCCCGGCGCTACTCAACAGCCTGACCCATGCGCTGTTCCAGGCGAAGGTGACGATCCATTCGGCCCATATCGCGACTTATGGCGAGCGCGCGGTGGACGTTTTCTATCTGACGGACCTGACCGGTGAAAAGATCGCCAGCCCGCAGCGGCTGAAGTCGCTTGAGAAAAGCCTGCTGGACGTGGCCTCGGGCAAGACCGTGGCGTCCGCCAAGGCCGCATAGGGTGCGCGTCCGTCAGGGCCGGTCCCAATAGGGCTGGGGGGCATAGAGTCCGGACAGAAACCGGACGAAATGCTTCACGCCAGGCGGCACGAGGCGACGGCTGGGGTAGATGGCGAATATGGCGGCGTCGGCAGCACCCCCATAATCCCGCAGCACCGTCTTTAGCTGGCCCGACCGTAATTCCGGCCCGACGTCCCAGCTCGATCGCAAGGCAATGCCGATGTCGGCCAGCATCGCTTCGCGCACCACTTCGCTTGAATTCGTGCGAATGACGCTGGCGACGGGAAGCGAGACGGGGCCCTGCGGTCCGGTGAGTTGCCACGGGGTCTGGTGCGAAGCGGCGAGGAGGCGGTGCCGCGACAGGTCTTCGAGACTGCGGGGTTCGCCATGTTCCTCCAGATAGGCGGCGGTCGCGCACAGCATCCGCCGGTTGGGTGCAAGCCGCAGAGCGACAAGGCTTGAGTCCGGCAGGCTGCCGATGCGGATCGCGACGTCGATTCCGGCCGAAACCAGGTCGACGAAATCGTCGGTGAGATCGAGCTCCAACCGAATCTCCGCATTCTCGTCGAGGAATTGCTTCAGGTGCGGCGCGATGTGCATTCGGCCAAAGGAGGTAGGAGCCGACACGCGCAAGGGGCCGCGTGCGCGCTCCGCCCGCCCGGTTACGAGCGCCTCGGCATCGTCCACCGCCGTCAGTATCGCGGTTGCGCGCTCATAGAAGGCGTGGCCGGTTTCCGTAGGCGCCATCCGCCTTGTCGTGCGCTGGAGAAGCCGGACGCCCAGCCGCTGTTCAAGCCGGGCGATGCGCTTTGAAACCATGGCCGGCGTGTAGCCCAATGCCCTGCCGGCAGCAGAAAGGCTTCCGGCATCAATGACCCGCACAAAGATTTCGAGGTCATCCAGCGCCATCCATCCCGATTAGCAGAGCGCTATTTTTAACTCAACGGATCGACTGATTTGAAATCTATGATGTTTGGAAAAGATTGGCGGAAGAATATGGTCGGCCGATCGGATCCGGAAGGCTGGAATTTCCAATGAGCTATACGCGTACAAACGACATCGCGGTCGCAAACGAACTATACCGTTTCGTCAACGAGCAGGCATTGCCTGGGACCGGCGTTGCGCCGGACGGCTTCTGGAAGGGCCTGTCCGATTTCCTGACCGCGTTTGCCCCGCGCAACCGGGCGCTGCTCGCCAAGCGGGATGAACTCCAGGCGAAGATCGACGCCTGGCATCGGGCGAACCCGTCGCCTTTCGATGCAGCCGCTTATCAGGCCTTTTTGGAAGAGATCGGCTATCTTCAGCCCGAACCCGCGCCTTTTGCCGTGGGCACGTCTGGCGTCGACCCCGAAATTGCCGTTCTTGCCGGGCCGCAGCTCGTCGTGCCGCTCACCAACGCCCGCTATTCGCTCAATGCCGCCAATGCCCGCTGGGGCAGCCTCTATGATGCATTGTACGGCACCGACGTGATTCCCGAAGGTGGCGGCGCGGATCGCGGCAGGGGGTATAACCCGGTTCGCGGCGCTGCGGTGATCGCCTATGTTCGCAAGTTTCTCGACGACACGGCGCCGCTTTCGGCGGGTTCGCACCGGGACGTCACCGGCTATGCCGTGGAGGACGGGCGGTTCGTCGCCATGCTGGCGGACGGCGAAAAGGCTGGCCTTGCCGATCCTGCGAAATTCGCCGGTTGGCAGGGCGATGCCGCGAACCCGACGGTGTTGCTGCTGGCCAATAATGGGCTTCATATCGAGATCGTGGTCGACCACGATCATCGCATCGGCCGGGATGATATGGCAGGCGTCGCCGATGTCCGGGTCGAGGCCGCGCTCAGCACGATCATGGACGGCGAGGATTTGGTCGCCGCGGTCGATGCCGAAGACAAGGTGCTGCTCTACCGCAATTGGCTTGGCCTGATGAAGGGCGATCTTTCGGCGACCTTCGGCAAGGACGGCCGCGAGCTGGTCCGCACGCTTGAGGCGGACCGCGTCTATAACGATCCAAAAGGCGGCGAACTGACGCTGCCTGGCCGCAGCCTGATCCTGATCCGCAATGTCGGCCTGCACCTTGCGACCGATGTCATCACCGATGCCGATGGCAACCGCATGCCCGAAAGCCTCGTCGATCTGGCGATCACCTCGCTGATCGCGCTTCACGAGCTGAAGGGGGAGGGTAAATTCCGCAACAGTCGTGCCCGATCGGTCTATATCGTCCGCCCGAAGATGCACGGGCCTGAGGAAGTGGCATTTGCGGCCGAGGCGTTCGGCCAGGTCGAAGCCATGCTCGGCATGGCCCCGAACACGCTCAAGATGGGGATCATGGACGAAGAGCGGCGGACCAGCGCCAATCTGGCGGCCTGTATCCACGCCGCGCGCGACCGGGTCTTCTTCATCAACACCGGCTTTCTCGACCGGACGGGCGACGAGATCCACAGCTCGATGGAAGCGGGCCCGATGGTCCGCAAGGATGCGATCAAGGGATCGGGCTGGATCAAGGCTTATGAGGACCGCAACGTCGACATAGGTCTCGCCTGCGGACTGAAAGGCCGCGCGCAGATCGGCAAGGGCATGTGGGCGATGCCGGACCTGATGGCCGATATGATGGTCCAGAAGATCGGCCACTTGAAGGCGGGCGCTTCGACGGCCTGGGTGCCGTCGCCCACTGCCGCCGCACTTCATGCGCTGCACTATCATCAGGTCGATGTGGCCGCCGTTCAGGAAGCGCTGGCGGACCGGCCCAGGACCACGCTGGCTGCGCTGCTGCGGCCGCCGCTGGCAGAAGGCGCGAACTGGTCCGCCGAAGAAATCGCGCAGGAACTCGACAACAACCTGCAGGGCATTCTGGGCTATGTCGTCCGCTGGATCGATCAGGGCGTCGGTTGCTCGAAGGTGCCGGATATCCGCGATATCGGGCTGATGGAAGACCGTGCGACGCTCAGGATTTCAAGCCAGCATGTGGCGAACTGGCTGCGTCATGGCGTCATCAGCGAGGAGCAGGTGCGCGAAGGGTTCCGCCGCATGGCGGCGGTCGTGGATCACCAGAACGCCGATGATCCAGGCTACACGCCGATGGCGCCGGGGTTCGATGGTCCGGCCTTTTTCGCTGCCTGCGACCTCGTGTTCAAGGGGCGCGAGCAGCCGAACGGCTATACCGAGTTCCTGCTGACCGAATGGCGGCGAACGCGGAAGAAAAGCAACTGATCCACCCGCTTGCAATCGCTGCTTGCCCCGACTAACGGGCGACGATGACTTTGCAGGGAGGCATGACCGCCGGCTGGCGGCGTTTCGGGCTGGCGTTGATCGCGCTTGGCGTTGCCCTGCGTGTCCTCATCGCGCCGGGCATGATGCCCGTGCCGACCTCTGCGGGCGTGACGCTGACGCTTTGCACCGCGCAGGGGCCGGTCGCATACCAGCTCGACATCCATGGCAAGCAGCCCGCCAGCGCGGCGCACGATCCGTGCCCCTATGCCGCGATGGGCGCAATTCCGCTGGTGGCTGCGCCGGTGGCGCTGGCCGTCGTTCATGTGATCACACCGCTCGCGCTCGCGCCGTTTAAACCGGCGGATGTCCGTCCGCACATTGGTGCTCCAGCCCCGCCGCCGCCTTCGACCGGACCGCCCCTCCTCGCCTGACGCCCAGCACAGGATCGGCCCTGCCCGATCCGCTTCAGGATCAAAAAACGAGGAACTCTTATGTCCATGCGTATCAACGCGCTTACCGGCGCGTGCGTCGCGGCGCTGTCTGTCGCCATTTTTCCCACGGCCGCCCATGCCGTCGACGCGGCTCCCATCATCGTCAATGCACCCGAACTGGCGGCGGTGCCCACGCCCGAACAGGCCGATGCCGCCATTAAGCGCACGCCCGGCGGCGTCGATGTCGTTCGAGCGACGGACTATCTCGACACGCACGCCGTCACCCTTCACGACATGCTCGCCTTTTCGCCGGGTGTCTTCGTGCAGGACCGCTGGGGCGAGGAAGTGCGCCTCTCGATCCGGGGGTCGGGGATTGGCCGCGGCTACCATCTGCGCGGGGTGACGCTGCTGCAGGACGGCATCCCGATCAACGTCGCCGACGGTTCGGGCGATTTCCAGGAAATCGACCCGCTGATGCTGTCGCACCTTGAGGTCTATCGTGGCGCGAATGCACTTCGTTTCGGCGCGTCCAGCCTCGGCGGCGCGATCAATGCGGTCACGCCCTCGGCCCGAACGCTCGGCCACCGCTTCGAAGCGCGGGTCGAAGGCGGCAGCTTCGGCACGTGGCGCGGCCATGCGGCGGGCGCGTACATCGGCGATCGCAGCGACTTGCTATTGGCGGTGACCGGTAGCGGCGCGGACGGCTATCGCGAGCAGAGCGGGCAGTTCAAGATCCGCGTCAGCGCCAATTACGGCTACCGATTGTCGGATGCGGCCGAAACGCGATTCTACCTGACGCTCAACCATCTCGATCAGGAGATGCCGGGCACGCTGACCCTCGCCGATGTCGATGACCATCCGCGCAAAGCGCCGGCGATCAACAAGACGAACGATTATCAGCGCAACATCCGTTCGGCGCGAGCGATGAACCGGACTGTCGTCGAGCTTGGCGGCGGCACGGCGCTCGAGCTTGGCGGCTTCGTCAACGTGAAAAGTCTTTATCATCCGATCAATCAGGTGATCGACTATGAATTGGTGGATTGGGGCGCATTCACCCGGATGACGGGAGAAGCGGGCGCCTTCGCATGGACGCTGGGCGCGCAGGCGCAGATCGGCACGGTCGATGCCCGGCAATATGCGAATATCCGCGGCCATCGCGGCGTCCTGAAAGCGCGGGAAAATCTGAAGGCCAATACCATCGCTGGTTATGGCGAGGGGCGGCTGACGCTGGCCGAAGGGCTGACGGCAATCGGCGGCGTCCAGTTCACCAGCGGCCACCGGTTGGCCGACGATATCCTCAACCCCGCCCGCAGCGACAGCCGCACCTATTCCGAATGGTCGCCCAAGCTCGGCCTGCTTTACGAGCCGTCGGAAGCGCTGCAATTCTACGCCAACGTTAGCCGCGCCGCCGAGGTGCCGACCTTTTCCGAGCTTGTGCAAGGCACGGCGCAGCAGTTCGTGCCGCTGAACGTGCAGCGGAGCTGGACGGCAGAGATTGGATCCCGCGGCAGCGCGGGTCCGGTGTCGTGGGATGTGTCGGCCTACCGGGCCTGGGTGCGGGGCGAACTGCTGGGCTATACGGTCGATCCCGATATTCCGGCCAGCACCTTCAATGCGGACAAAACGCTGCATCAGGGGGTGGAGGCAGCACTCGACATCAGGTTGGCCGAAGGGCTGAAGCTGCGGCAGATCTACAACTTCAATGATTTCCGCTTTCGCCACGACGCGCAGTACGGCAACAACCGCCTGCCGGTGGTGCCGAAACACCAGTACCGCGCCGAGCTGCGGTGGGATGTCGGCGCGTTCAGCCTGACGCCGGGCGTGGAATGGATCCCCCAAGGCGCATGGGCGGATTACAACAACACCACGCGGGTGGGGGATTATGCTGTCGTCAATCTGGCGGCGACGGCACGGATCAACGACCGGATCAGCCTGTTCATCGACGGACGCAATCTGTTCGACAAGCGCGGCGTAGCCGATATCTCGGCGGTGGCGTCGGCGAATCCGGCGTCGACAATTTACTATCCGCTGGATGGCCGGGCGGTGTACGCCGGGGTGCGGTTCGGCCTTTAGGCCAAGGACGGAGCGGCCGGGCCATCCCGGCCGCCTCTGTCCGGGATTTAACTTTGTTTTTGTGCAGCGCACATTAAGTTGCGCGCATGGCCGATGCTGATTCCAAACCGCCGCTGCGCCATAGCCGCGCTGGGCGAAGCGCACCGATCGAGCCGCTGCCCCTGCCGGAATGCTGTGCGTTGGTATTGCAGGGGGGTGGCGCGCTCGGCGCTTATCAGGCGGGCGTGTATGAAGCACTCGACGACTGGCAGGTGCCGATCAACTGGGTGGCGGGGATTTCGATCGGCGCGGTCAACGCCGCGCTGATCGCCGGCAATCCGCCCGAACGCCGGGTCGAACGGCTGCATGAGTTCTGGAACGTGGCGACGTCCGCCCTGCCTGATTTCCCTCTTTTTCCGGCAGAGCAGGCTCGCGAGTTCATCAACGAAGCGAGCGCCGCCTGGGTGGCGATGGCCGGCGTTCCCGGCTTTTTCAGGCCGCGCATGTTCCCGCCGCTGCTTGCTTCGCCGGGAACGTCCGCCGCGCTCAGCCTTTATGACACCGAACCGCTGCGCCAAACACTGCTGAGGCTTGTCGATTTCGATCTGCTGAATGACGGTCCGGTCCGATTCAGCATCGGCGCGGTCAACATCAGGACCGGCAATTTCGTCTACTTCGACAGCCGGGAGCGGCGCATCACGCCCGAACATGTGATGGCGTCGGGCGCGTTGCCGCCGGGATTCCCCCCGATCGAGATCGACGGCGAGCTTTACTGGGATGGCGGCATCGTCTCCAACACCCCGCTCCAGCACGTGCTCGACCACCAATACGCGCCGACGCTGATATTCCAGGTCGATCTTTTCCCGGCGGAGGGGCAGGTGCCGGCCACGCTGTTCGAAGCGGCGGAGCGCGAAAAGGACATCCGCTTTTCCAGCCGTACGCGTTTGTCGACCGACATGCTGCTCAAGCAGCGCAAGCTGAAGGCGGCCCTCAGGACGTTGCTTGACCGACTTCCGCCCGACCTGCGCAATGGCGACGATTTCGAAACGCTGTGCGAGGCGGCGCAGGAACTGCCCGTTGCGGTCGTGCATCTGATCCATCGCGCGCGCCGCTGGGAAAACCACAGCAAGGACTATGAATTTTCCCGCCGTTCGATGCTTGAACATTGGGCTGCGGGGAATGCCGATGTCCGCAAGACGATGCACAAAAGCGGCATCCTTGCGCGGAATATCGTTGATGGCCGCACCGCCGCCTTCGACCTGACGCGAGACTGATCACCAAACCACGGCGAAGGAGTACCCATGTTCCTGAAAGGCAAAAGCGCGCTTGTAACCGGATCGACCAGCGGCATCGGCCTTGCCTATGCCCGCGCACTCGCGGCCGAAGGCGCAAATCTGACGATCAATGGTTTCGGCGATCGGGCCGACATCGAGAAGGAACGCGGCGGGCTTGAAAGGGACTTCGGCGTCACGGCCCGTTATTCCGGCGCCGACATGAGCAAGCCCGATACCATCGTCGCTATGGTGGCCGAACATGAAGAGGCGTTCGGCGCGCTCGACATCCTCATCAACAATGCGGGCATCCAGCATGTCGCGCCCATCGAAGCGTTTCCGCCGGAAAAATGGGACGCGATCATCGCCATCAATCTTACTTCGGCCTTCCATTCGATCCGCGCTGCGGTGCCTGGCATGAAGGCGCGGAAATGGGGACGCATCATCAATACCGCCTCTGCCCACTCGCTGACGGCGTCCCCGTTCAAGTCGGCCTATGTGACGGCCAAGCACGGACTGGCGGGGCTTACGAAGACCGTCGCGCTGGAACTTGCAACCTTTGGCGTGACGGCCAATTGCATCAGTCCCGGCTATGTCTGGACGCCGCTCGTCGAAAGGCAGATCCCGGACACGATGAAGGCGCGCGGCATGACGCGCGAGCAGGTGATGAACGACGTGCTGCTTGCCGGGCAACCCACCAAGCAGTTTGTCACGGTAGAGCAGGTGGCGGACCTGGCCGTCTTCCTTTGCAGGGATTCCGCCGCATCCATCACGGGCGCCAATCTATCGATGGACGGCGGCTGGACGGCTGCATAATTTGGATTGTCACGACCATATCGGGGAACCTCGATCCGGTCGCGCTGGCGCCCGTCGGGTGATCGAGGGTATATCTGCAAAAGGGGATGCCGATGAAAAACGCCGGCTGGATTGCGCTCGCCATGTCAACTGCCGCTCTTCCCGCTTCCGCCGACCCGCTGGGCGATGCCGTTCGCGCCGATCTGCCGTCGCTGGTCGCGCTCTACCAGGATCTGCACCGCAATCCCGAACTGTCGTTTCAGGAGCTGAAGACCTCGGCCCGCCTCGCCGCCGAAATGAAGAGGCGGGGTTTTCATGTGACGACGGGGGTCGCCGGAACCGGCATTGTCGCGGTGCTGCGGAACGGCGCCGGCCCGGTGCTGATGATCCGCACCGACATGGATGCGCTGCCGGTCGCCGAACAGACCGGCCTGCCCTTTGCCAGCAAGGCGAAGGGGACGACGCGCGATGGTCTTGAGACGCCGGTGATGCACGCGTGCGGCCATGATATCCACATGGCTTCCTGGATCGGTGTCGCGCGGCGGCTGGTGGCGATGAAGGACCGCTGGTCGGGAACGCTGGTGATGGTCGGCCAGCCCGCCGAAGAACTGGGGCTGGGCGCGAAGGCCATGCTCGACGACGGGCTCTATAGCCGCTTTCCCAAGCCCACGCATGTGCTTGCGTTCCATGACGCGGCCAATCTGCCCGCCGGGCACATCGGCTATTCGCAAGGCTATGCATTCGCGAATGTCGATTCCGTCGATCTGGTGGTGAAGGGGATCGGCGGGCACGGGGCGTTTCCCCAGGCGACCCGCGACCCCATCGTGCTGGCCGCGCGCATCGTCACCGCGCTCCAGACACTGGTGTCGCGCGAGGTCGATCCGCAACGCCCCGCCGTGGTGACGGTCGGCAGCTTTCACGCAGGCACCAAGCACAACGTCATTCCCGACGAGGCGCGGCTGCAACTGACGGTCAGGAGCTATGACGAGGCGACTCGCCGGATTTTGCTGGACGGCATCGCCCGGATCGCGCGGGGCGAGGCGATCGCGGCGGGCCTGCCGGAAAGCCGTATGCCGGTTATCGCAATCGAAAAGGATTACACGCCGTCCGCTTTCAATACCGAACCACTAAGCGGCGCTGTCGCCGCCGGGTTTTTGGGCCGCTTTGGCAAGGATCGGGTCAGCGTCGTGTTGCCCACCATGGCGGGCGAGGATTTCAGCCAGTTCCATCTCGCCGATCCTGCGATTCAAAGCATGATCTTCTGGGTAGGGGGTGTGCCTTTGGCAAAATGGGAAGCCGCTGGAGCCGACCGGAAATCGCTGCCGTCGCTTCACAGCCCGTTCTGGGCCCCCGATCCGGAGCCCACGATCACCGCGGCGGTAGAAGCGATGGTGACCGCGGCGTTGACCGTTATCGGGAGGAACTAGGCTCCGTCCCGCCGGCTGCCGCGTCTTCCGTTTCATCGGTTGCCGCTTGCAATGTTCCGACGCCTCGAATCGCATCGGCCGCCCGGTGGATCGCGCGGCGGATGCGCGGATAGGCGCCGCAGCGGCAGATGTTGGTGATCGCGGCATCCAGGTCTTCGTTGCTGGGATCGCGGTTCTTCTCCAGCAGCGCGGCGGCCGCCATCAACACGCCCGACGTGCAATACCCACACTGCACCGCGTTTTCCGCCAGAAAAGCCTGTTGCAACGGATGATTGCGCGCGGTGGACAACGCTTCGACGGTGGTGATGAACCGACCTTCCATCGCGGCGATGGAAACCATGCAGGACCGGGTGGCGATGCCGTCCGCGATCACCGTGCAGGCGCCGCAACTGCCGTCGTCGCATCCATATTTGGTGCCTGTCAGGTTGGACGCGTCGCGCAGGGCCCAGAGCAGCGGCGTGCCCGGGTCGATCAGATATTCGACGGGATTTCCGTTGACGGTAAAGCGTGTCATCGCGACCAGCAATAGCCGCGCTTCGGCGACATTGGAATTGCGAACGATTCTCAGTTCTAGAACGCTTGTGGCAGCGGAAAGGCGGTCCTATAAGGCGCGCGATTCCGGCTGGCCGCGCTTTGTGTCTGGCGCGGCTCCTGACATGTCTACCGGGGGTAGAATGGGACGTACAAAAACCTTGGCGCTTGGTCTGGCGCTAATGATGTTACCGGCTGCAGCCTTCGCGCAAGCGGCTGCTCCAGCTCCGGCGGCTACCGCCGTGGCCGCGCCTGCGGGCGATGCAACCGCATCCGCAGCGGCGGCTGAACTGGACGCGGTGGCTGCACTGAAGCCGACGGAAGGCATCGGCATGCCGGTGCCCCGGGCCATCCACCTTCAGGAACAGCAGACAGACATTGGCCATTACGCGCGCTGGATGCACGATTCGCTGTTGCTGCCGATCATCACGATCATCAGCCTGTTCGTTCTGGCGCTGCTCCTCTGGGTTGTGGTGCGCTATCGCGCCGGAGCAAACCCGACGCCTTCGAAGACGTCGCACAACACCGCGATCGAGGTCGCCTGGACGCTGATTCCGGTACTGATCCTGATCGGTATCGCGGTCCCGTCGATCCGTTTGCTCGCGAAGCAATATGATCCGCCCAAGGCCGATCTCACCATCAAGGTGACCGGCCATCAGTGGTACTGGACCTATGAATATCCGGACGCCGGCGACCTTTCATTCGATTCGGTGCTGCTGTCCGACGAAGAGGCCGCCAAGCGCGGCGATCCCCGCCTGCTCGGTGTCGACAATCGCCTCGTCGTTCCCGCAGGCAAGGTCGTCAAAGTTCTGGTGACCGCCGACGACGTGATCCACAGCTGGGCGGTTCCAAGCTTCTGGGTGAAAATGGATGCCGTCCCCGGCCGCATCAACGAGACTTGGTTCAAGGTCGACCGCCCCGGCATCTATTATGGGCAGTGTTCTGAATTGTGCGGCACCAAGCATGGTTTCATGCCGATTACCGTCGAGGTGCTGCCCCCGGCGGAATATCTGAAATGGCTGGCCGCAAAGCAGTCGGCCGCCGGCATCACGCCGACCACCGCCGCTGCTCCCGCCACCGCGCCCGCGGCCCCAGTGCCCGCTAAGATTTGAGTTCGGAGCGTAACCCATGACGGATACCACCGCTGACGCCTTTGTCGCCGACCATGGCCATGGTCACGCTCATCATGACGCTGATCACAAGCCTGCATTTTTCGCGCGCTGGTTCATGTCCACCAATCACAAGGACATCGGCACGCTCTACCTTATCTTCGCGCTGTTCGCCGGCATCATCGGCGGCACGATCTCGGGGATCATGCGACTGGAACTGGCCGCGCCGGGCATGCAATACCTGCCGCAATGGGCAGGCAGCCTGGACGGCGCCTACCATCTGTGGAATGTGTTCATCACCGCACACGGCCTGATCATGGTGTTTTTCATGGTCATGCCGGCGATGATCGGCGGTTTCGGCAACTGGTTCGTGCCCTTGATGATCGGCGCGCCTGACATGGCGTTTCCGCGCATGAACAACGTCAGCTTCTGGTTGCTCGTTCCCTCGTTCCTGCTGCTGCTCGGCTCGATGTTCGTCGGCGGCCCCGTAGGCTTCAACGGGGCCGGCACGGGCTGGACAATCTATGCTCCGCTTTCGACATCCGGCCATGCGGGCGGCCCTGCCGTCGACATGGCGATCCTGTCGCTCCACCTGTCGGGCGCCTCGTCGATTCTGGGCGCGATCAACTTCATCACCACCATCCTCAACATGCGCGCGCCGGGCATGACGCTCCACAAGATGCCGTTGTTCGTGTGGTCGATGCTCGTTACCGCCTTCCTGCTGCTGCTGGCGTTGCCGGTGCTTGCGGGCGCGATCACCATGCTGCTGACCGACCGCAATTTCGGAACCACCTTCTTCGACGCATCGGGCGGCGGTGATCCGATCCTCTTCCAGCATCTGTTCTGGTTCTTCGGCCACCCCGAGGTGTACATCATGATCCTGCCGGGCTTCGGCATGATCAGCCATATCGTCGCGACATTCAGCCGCAAGCCGGTGTTCGGTTACCTCGGCATGGCCTATGCCATGGTCGCGATCGGCGTGATCGGCTTCGTCGTCTGGGCGCACCATATGTTCACCACCGGCCTCGACGTGAACACCAAGATGTATTTCACCGCGGCGACGATGGTGATCGCGGTTCCAACCGGGATCAAGATCTTCTCGTGGATCGCGACGATGTGGGGCGGCTCGATCCGTTTCAATACGCCGATGCTGTGGGCGATCGGGTTCATCTTCATGTTCACCGTCGGCGGCGTGACCGGTGTGGTGCTCGCCAACGGCGGCGTCGATACCGTCATGCACGATACCTATTATGTTGTGGCGCATTTCCACTATGTGTTGTCGCTGGGCGCCGTGTTCAGCCTGTTCGCGGGCTGGTATTACTGGTTTCCGAAGATGTCCGGCCGCATGATGAACGAATTCCTCGGCAAGGTTCATTTCTGGCTGTTCTTCATCGGCGTGAACATGTTGTTCTTCCCGATGCACTTCCTTGGCCTTGACGGTATGCCACGCCGCATTCCCGATTATCCGGACGCGTTCACCTATTGGAACCATTTTGCTACAATGGGTTATGGCGTCATGGCCGTGGGCGTCATCGCCTTCTTCCTGAACATCGCCATCTCGCTGGCCGCGGGCCGCAAGGCGGGCGACAATCCCTGGGGCGAAGGCGCCACCACGCTGGAATGGACGTTGTCCAGTCCGCCGCCGTATCACCAGTTCGAAACACTGCCTCGTATCAGCTAGCCGATGGCAAGCGTGGCCGACATCACCAACAAGGGCCGCGTGGTGGATCAGTCCGCCGCGCTTCCCCCTTCGGCGGGCCTGCCTCAGGCGGCCCTGCCCGCGGACTGGCGCGATTTTGTCGCGCTGGCCAAGCCGCGAGTGATGTCGCTGGTCGTTTTCACCGGTCTGGCCGGATTGCTTGCAGCGCCCGGGCACATCCACCCGTTGCTGGGTTTTGTCGCCGTACTTTGCATCGCGCTTGGCGCTGGTGCGGCCGGCGCGCTGAACCAGTGGTGGGAAACCGATATCGATGCTCTGATGAAGCGCACGGCCAACCGGCCGCTGCCTTCGGGGCGTATGGAACGCGGTTCGGCGCTGGCCTTTGGGGTGGCCATCGGGACCGGTTCGGTGCTGTTGATGGCGCTGGCGGTCAACTGGCTTTCAGCGGCCATTCTTGCTGTATCGATCCTCTATTACGTCTTCGTCTACACCATCTGGCTGAAGCCGCGGACACCGCAGAACATCGTGATTGGCGGTGCGGCCGGCGCGTTTCCGCCACTGATCGGCTGGGCGGCCGTCGCCGGCGACATTTCGACGCTGCCGGTTCTATTGTTCGCCCTGATCTTCCTGTGGACGCCGCCCCATTTCTGGTCGCTCGCGTTGTTCATCAAATCCGATTACGCCGCTGCAGGCATTCCGATGTTGCCGGTCGTAGCAGGCCGGAAGACGACGCGGCGTCAGGTGTTCATCTACAGCTTGCCGATGGCGGCGAGCGCCGTCGCGCCCTGGGAGCTCGGCCTGACGGGGATGGTCTACGGTCTGTCTGCGGTCGCGCTGACCGCCATATTCCTCATGCTGGCCGCGCGCGTCGCTGTCAGCCGTGAAAGCGATCCTGCCCGGATGACTGCCGAAAAGCAGATGTTCGCATTTTCGGTTCTCTATCTCTTCGTCCTTTTCGGGGCGCTGGTCGCAGACCGGCTGTTGCTGGCGTGACCCCCGACGAGCTTCGCCTGTACCGGCAAAGGCAGCGGAGTCGCGCGGTGGCCACCGGCATTGTGCTGGCGGCGCTTGCCGTCCTGTTTTTCGCCATCACCATCGCGAAGATGAGCTGAAGATATGGCAGGCGTACGCACGGCGAACATTCGCTCCAACCGCACCATCGCCCTCATCGCGGCCCTGGTGGCGATCGCCATGGTGGGCGTGGCCTACGCCAGCGTGCCGCTTTATCGCCTTTTCTGCCAGGTGACGGGCTGGGGCGGGACGACGCAGCGCGCGGCGACGCCTGTCGCACCCGCGCCGGTGCTGGGCAAGACGATCTCGATTCGGTTCGATTCCAACGTCAGCGGCGGGATTCCCTGGCTGTTCAAGCCCGAGAAGCCCGTCGTCACCGTGCCGATCGGCGGCAAGCAGATCGCCTTTTTCAAGGCGGTGAACCAATCGGCCGCCAGCGTGACGGGACAAGCCACGTTCAACGTCTCGCCGGACGAGGCGGGCAAATACTTCGCCAAGATACAGTGTTTCTGTTTCACCGAGCAGACGTTGAAGCCGGGCGAAGCAGTCGATATGCCGGTGACCTATTATGTCGATCCGGCGATTTTGAAGGATCCGGTCGCGAGCCGGATCAGTGAAATCACCCTCAGCTACACTTTCTATCCAGTGGCGCGCACAGCTGAAAGCGGCCCGGAAGCGAATACAAAGGGATAAGTGCGATGGCCGGTGCCAAGAACCATGATTACCATATTTTGCCGCCCAGCCCCTGGCCGCTGATCGGCGCGTTCAGCGCGCTCGCCATGGCGGCGGGCGGAATAGGCTGGATGCACGCCTATCCCTGGGGGAAATGGGTGTTCTTCATGGGGCTGGCCGCCGTGTTGTTCACTTTCTACAGCTGGTGGTCGGATGTGGTTCGCGAGGCGAATAGTGGCGATCACACGCCGGTCGTCCAGTTGCATCACCGCTATGGCATGATCCTGTTCATCGCGTCCGAGGTGATGTTCTTCGTCGCCTGGTTCTGGGCGTATTTCGACGCGTCGCTGTTTCCTTCGGCGGCCGAGGTGATCGGCGGGGTCTGGCCGCCCAAGGGCGTTCATGTCATCGATCCCTTCGAACTGCCGCTGCTCAACACGCTGATCCTGCTCTGTTCGGGCACGACGGTGACATGGGCACACCATGCGCTGATCCATAATGATCGCGAAAGCGCCAAGAAGGGCCTCTGGTGCACGATTGCGCTGGGCCTGCTGTTCAGCTCGATCCAGGCATTCGAATATTACCACGCGCCGTTCGCCTTCAAGGGCAGCATCTATGGCGCGACCTTCTTCATGGCGACGGGCTTCCATGGATTCCATGTCATCATCGGAACCATCTTCCTCGCCGTCAACTTGAAGCGCATCTACAACGGCGACTTCACGCCCAAGCAGCATTTCGGTTTCGAAGCGGCCGCCTGGTATTGGCATTTCGTCGACGTCGTCTGGCTGTTCCTGTTCATCACCATCTATGTGTGGGGATCGAACTTCGGCGCCGCGGCGGGCGTGGGGCATTAACGACGTGCAGCCACCGAGCTCAGCCCAGGCCGCGCTCGGTGGACTTTGCCCCCAATGCGCTGCGAAGACGCTGTTCGACGGCGTCCTGCGCTTTGCCCCGCGTTGCCGGGCCTGTGGACTCGACTTCTCGACATATAATGTGGGCGATGGACCGGCCGCTTTCCTGACCCTTATCATCGGCGGGATCATAACGGCGCTTGCCCTTATGGTGGACGCGGCTTTCCGCCCGCCGCTCTGGGTCCACATTCTGCTCTGGGTTCCGCTGACGGCGGCCGCGGTCGTTGGAAGCCTGCGCGTTTCCAAGGCGGCGCTGCTCGCGCTCGAATTCCGCCACAAGGCGGCCGAGGGCCGGCAGGAAGGCCCATAGCCATGCGCCGTCGCATTCCCTTGGTGGCGACCGCGCTGGTCACGCTGGCGATCGCCGCGATGATTTCGCTCGGCATATGGCAACTCCGCCGGGCCGAATGGAAAGAGGCGCTGATCGCCCGCGCCGCGCGGAATCTCATCGAACCGGCCGTCGATCTTCCTGAGAGGCTGCGGCCGGGGCTGGATTACCGCCGGTTTCGCGCGGAATGCGAGCGGCTTGTATTCGATCGCGGCCCAACGGCGGGGCGGGGGCGCACAGGCACGCCCGGCTGGCTGCAGAAGGCGACCTGCGTCCGCGCCAGCGGGCACGATCCTGTCATCATCGGCCTCGGCATCACCGAACGGCCCGACCGATTGATTCCGCCGGAAGTCGATCACGTGTTCTGGGGGCGGGTGCTTCACCGGGGCACCCGGATCGAAAACGACTATGTCCTATACGCCGAACGGCCGGTCGCGGGGCTCATTCCGGTGGCCCAGCCTACCCCCGAGATGATGAACACCACCACGCCCGAAGGCCATCGCGGCTATGCGGCGCAGTGGTTCCTGTTCGCCGGCGCCGCGCTGGTGATTTATGTGCTGGCGCTTGCCAAGCGGTGGCGACAGGGGCGTTAGGGCTCGATTTTCCCGGCCCGCCACGCGGCAATTCATGCGATCACGTTTTTGTTGAGACTTTGGCGCGGTGGGGATAAGCCCGCGCGATGCGATACATCAGCACCCGCGGCAATGCGCCCGTCCTGAATTTCGAAGAGGTCACGCTGGCAGGGCTTGCCAGCGACGGCGGGCTGTATGTGCCGGAAAGCTGGCCGACGCTATCGGCCTCGACGCTGCGCGACCTTCGTACGGCAAGTTATGTCGACACGGCGGTTGCCGTCATGGCGCCGTTTGTCGGCAATGTGCTGGGCGAGGAGGAGCTGCGGGACCTGTGCGCGGAGGCCTATGGCCGGTTTGACCATGCGGGCGTTGCGCCGCTGGTCCAGCTCGACCATCGCCACTGGCTGCTGGAGCTGTTCCATGGGCCGACGCTGGCGTTCAAGGACGTGGCGCTGCAATTGCTGGGGCTGCTGTTCGAACGCTTTCTTTCCCGCCGCGACGCGCATGTGACGATTGTAGGCGCAACCAGCGGGGATACCGGGTCGGCGGCGATCGACGCTCTGGCGGGCCGCGCCAAGGTCGACATCTTCATGCTGCATCCGGCGGGCCGGGTGTCCGACGTGCAGCGTCGCCAGATGACGACCGTGATGGCGCCCAATGTCCACAACATCGCCATCGAAGGCAGCTTCGATGATGCCCAGGCGCTGGTGAAGGCGATGTTCAACGATCGCGCATTCGCCAATCGGCACAATCTGTCGGCGGTCAATTCGATCAACTGGGCGCGGCTGATGGCGCAGGTCGTCTATTATGTCTATGCCGCCGTGCGCCTCGGCGCTCCCGACCGGCCTGTCGCCTTTTCGGTGCCCACGGGCAATTTCGGCGATGTGTTCGCGGGTTATGTCGCATCGAAAATGGGCTTGCCGGTGGCGCGCCTGGTGGTCGCGACCAACGTCAACGACATCCTTCATCGCGCGCTGTCCGAAGGCGATTATTCCGTCGGCAGCGTAACGCCCACGGTGGCGCCGTCGATGGACATACAGGTATCATCAAATTTCGAACGGCTGCTGTTCGACCTCCACGGTCGCGACGGTGCCAGGCTGGCCACGGCAATGCAGGATTTCGAAGCGACGAAGAAGCTTCACATCACCGAGGCCCAACGCGCCGAAGCGGCGGGACTGTTTTCCAGCGCACGGATCGATGAGGATGCGATGGCGCTGGTGATGCGCTGGGCGTCGGCCGAGGCGGGGCAGGTAATCGATCCGCACACCGCGATCGGCCTCGCCGCCGCGCGGCTCAGCGACGATGTGCCGGTGGAAGTCCCGGTGGTGACGCTGGCGACGGCGCATCCGGCAAAATTCCGTGATGCGGTCGAGCGGGCGACAGGGACGAGACCGAGCCTGCCCGCGCGCATTTCGGGATTGTTCGAACGGGAGGAGCGCTACGATACGCTGCCCGCCGAACTGAACGCCATCGAAGCCTATGTCGAGGCCAAGTCGGAAACGCAGTGAGCAGAATTGCTTCCGACCCCCCTCGTGTCACCCGTCTCGCCAATGGCCTGACGGTTGCGGTGCAGCCCATGGCGGGGGTGGAGACGCTGGCGGTCGGCCTTTACGCAGACTGCGGATCGCGCCATGAACCGGCGCGGGTCAACGGGGTCGCGCACCTGATGGAACACATGGTGTTCAAGGGTGCGGGCATTCGTTCTGCGCGCGAAATCGCCGAGGTGGTCGAGGATGCCGGCGGCTCGATCAACGCCTATACGGCGCGCGATCATACGGTATTCCATGCGCGGCTGCTGCCCGGAGACCTCGCGCTGGGCGTCCACCTGATCGCCGATCTGGTACGCGCGCCGAAGCTGGACCCGGGGGAGCTTGAACGCGAGAAGGCCGTCGTCCTTCAGGAGCTGGGCGAGGCGCGCGACACGCCCGACGACATTATTTTCGATCATCTGCAAAGCGCGGCCTATCCCGAGCAGGCGCTTGGACGCCCGGTGCTGGGCGACGAGGCGACCATCGCCGCGACCGATGTGGCGGCATTGAAGGGCTGGATCGGCACGCACTACCGGCCCGAAACGTTGGTGCTGGCCGCTGCGGGCAAAGTGGATGAGGATGCGCTGCTGAAGCTTGCCGACGCGCGGTTCGGCGATTTGGCGCCGGGAGCGCGGGGCGATGCGGAACCGGCGCGCTATACGGGCGGACGGCTTGCGGACGACCGGAAGTTCGAACAGGCACATCTGACGCTGGCGTTCGAAGGCGCATCGCACCATGGGGCGGATCAATATGCGCTGGCGCTGTTCGCCTCGGCGGCGGGCGGCGGCATGTCGTCGCGGCTGTTCCAGGAACTGCGCGAGGAGCGGGGGCTGGCCTATTCGGTGTATGCCTATCACAGCCCCTATGCCGATACGGGGTTGTTCGGCGTCTATCTGGCGACCGCACGGAAGGAGGCGGCCCGCGCACGCGATCTTGCCCGCAAGGTGCTGGCCCAGACCGCCGCCGACCTGCAACCCACGGAACTGGCCCGGGCAAAGGCGCAGGCGAAGGCCGGTCTGCTGATGGGGCTGGAATCGGTGCAGGCGCGCTGCGACCACCTTGCGCGGCAGCTGATGATTTATGGCCGCCCGGTCGAGGCTGCGGAAATCGTCGCAGACATCGACCGCTGCGACCTGGAGCAGGTCCGCCGGTTGGCCACCTCGATGCTGAACGGTCCGATGACCGAGGCGACGGTGGGACACAAGCTGGCCCGGGCGGCCTGAACGCGGCGATATGGGCCTTTCGACGCTCATTGCCGAACCCTGGGCGGACTATGGCCTGATCGACAGCGGCCATGGACGCAAGCTGGAGCGTTATGGCCGATTCCGCTTCATTCGGCCCGAGGCTCAGGCCCTATGGGCGCCCGCGGCCGACGATTGGCGAGCCGATGGCGAGTTTATCGGCGGGTCCGACGACGAGGGCGGCGGACGCTGGCGACTGTCGCCAGAGGTCCCGCCAAGCTGGGAGCTGGGCTGGCAGGACGTGCGCTTTCATGCCGCCAATACCGCATTCCGGCATCTGGCGTTCTTTCCGGACATGGCGCCGCAATGGACGTGGATGCGCGAACGGATCGGAGCCGACGCAGAGGTCTTGAACCTGTTCGGCTATACCGGCGTCGGGACGCTGGCGATGGCGGCGGCAGGCGCGCGTGTCACCCATGTGGATGCATCGAAGAAGGCTGTCGAGGCGGCGAAGGCCAATCAATTGCTCTCGGGCATGGGCGACCGGCCGGTGCGCTGGCTGGTGGATGATGCGCTGAAATTCGTCGCGCGCGAGGTGCGGCGGGGAAAACGCTATGACGGCATCATCCTGGACCCGCCCAAATACGGGCGCGGCCCGACGGGCGAGGTGTGGAAGCTTGAGGAGGGGCTGCCCGAACTGATCGGCCTGTGTCGCCAGCTGCTCGACCCGCGATCCTCGTTTCTGGTGCTCACCGTCTACGCGATCCGCATGTCGGCGCTCGCGATCGGTGAACTGGTAACGCAGGCCACCGTCGATCTGGGCGGGCAAGTGGAAATGGGCGACATGGCGATTCGCGAGGAAACGCGGGGCCTGCTGCTGCCGACGGCGATTTTTGCGCGGTGGGGGCGGTAGGCTTAGCTTCGGGCGGAAAGCGGCCCGTCCGGTTCTTATTTCAGTGCTCGGGACAGCGAGTTTGAAGGCATCTGTTATTCGGCGATGGCGGTCACGATCCATGTGGCGGCGTCAAGCCGAACCTGATCGCTGCCTTTTTTCGCCGACAGGGCTGCCCGGACCTTTGGTTCGGCGTCGGCCAGAAGTGCGGGCGTCTCTCAGGATTTTTCCGAGCGGTCCTACTTTGGTAAGCACTTTCAACGTCGCGTCCAGATCGCCGCATGAGACCGGCGCGTCAAACTTTCTGATTTCAACATTGCCGAATCCTGCCGAGCGCAGAACATTCGTCACAAAATCGGGGCGTGCGAAGCTGAACGGCGTTTCATCTATCGCGGTGGCCAGTCCCGCTGCTTGAAGGGGCAGGAAATCAAGTTCGTTCTCTCGTAAGGACCGCCAACAAACAAAGCCGATGCGACCACCGCGCCGGATCATTCTGTAAAAATTGGAAAACGCTCCAATGGGGTCGGCAAAGGCCATTACGCCAAAGCGGGAATACATCCCATCCAAACTCCCATCGGGCAGGGTCAGTTTCGCGGCATCGTCGAGCAGCAAAGATACCTGGGGCAGATGTGCCGTTCTGGAGCACGCAATCTCTATAAGCTGCGGGGCTATATCAACGCCGATGACTTTGCCGTCAGGCCCCAGCCGGTCTGCAAGCTGCACCAATGTCTGGCCGCGCCGCACCCCACATCCAATATGGTCTGCCCGTTGGTCGGAGCGAGGGCGTCCATCGTTGCCAGGCCGAGCGGACCCAACTGAAGATCAATCAACTCGGCCACCGCCGCCCATGCTTCAGCGTAAAGTTGCATCGAATTCGCGAATTTGGTCATCCCCGCCATTTCCCTGCGGCTATTCGTCGCCGCAGCATAGGCTGGGGACCATTTTAAATCGTTGAGCGGCAGAGCATGGTCGGCACGGGTGTCATCCCGCGCTGGCATGACCGAAGATGTCCGATGCTGAGGGCCTTAGCCCCGCGCCTTGTCTTTCGCCGCTGTGGCCTGCGCAGTCGCAGTCGCCGACGGCATCGCCTTCGGCCCGGTGTGGATATGCATCAGCCCGCTGAGTTTGACCTTGAATGCGCCGAGGTCCTTGCCAGCAAGCTGCGTGCGACTGGTGAACTTGACCGAGCGCGGGTCGATCGCCTCGCCGCCGCGCCAAAGCTCGTAATGGAGATGCGGTCCGGTCGACAGCCCGGTCGAACCGACGTAGCCGATGACCTGTCCCTGGGCGACGTGCTGGCCGGGGGTGACCTTGAACGCGCTCATATGGCCATAGGCGGTGGCGAAGCCGTTGCCATGGTTGATCTTCACATATTTGCCGTGGCCGCCGTGCCAGCCGACGAATTCGACCCGGCCGGCGGCCGCCGCCATGATCGGGCTGCCATAGGCCACGCCGAAATCCACGCCCCGGTGCATGCGCGAATAACCGAGCAGCGGATGCATGCGCATGCCAAAGCCGGAGGTCAGCCGCGCGCCGTCCACAGGTGTCCGCATCAGGCCCTTTTGCGTCGCCTCGCCGCCGGCGTCGAAGAATTGTTCGCGTCCGCCGAGCGTCCAGCGCATCATCTCGATCTTCTTTCCGCCGCGATCCAGCCCCGCGTAAAGCAGCTTGCCCGTTTCGGTTTCGCCGGTTTCGGCCAACCGGTGTTCGAAGATGAAGTCGAACCGGGCGTTCGAGCCGACATCGCGCTGGAAATCGACGCTGAAGGACAGCGCCTTGATGAAATCGGCGACCAGATTGGCTGGCACGCCCGCCGCCCTCGCCGATTTGTAGAGGCTGGACCCGACCGTGCCCGAAATCCTGAGCGGCGTGTCGTTGACCGCGATTGGAATGCGCTTCAACCGCAATTCGCCGCCGACGCGGTTGACCGCCAGCCGCAGGTCGAATGCGGCGCGGAATTCGAGAGCGTCGAGCGGGCGGGCGACCGATTTGTTCGGGCGGCGGCCAAGCACGACGTTGAGCACGGCGCCCCGGTTGATGCTGGGAAGCGCGAGCGCGCCCGACACGAGCGTGACCGCTGCCTGAGCATCCGCCTCGCTCACTCCGGCGCTGCGCAGCGTGCGCTCAAGGTTCGTGCCGTCGCGAAGCGTTGGCGACAGCTCGATACGGGGCCGTTCGGGCGTTTCAGCAAGCGGACGGACCATCGCGGTTGGGGCAAGGCGACGGCCCGTCGCGCTTTCGGCCGATAGCGGAGCTACGGCCTCGGCGGATGCTTCGAACTGTTGCGCGGGGGTGTAGGCTGGCGCGGGAGCAACCGGCATCGGCGCGATGCGCGCACCCATATAGGCGATTGAACCCGTGAGCAGAAGAACGGTGATCGCGCCGCGCCACCAGTTGGCGGACCCAAGGTCGCGGCCAAGATCGACGACGAAATCAACGTCGCCGAACAGATCCCGGAAACGGCCTCGCCGGGGAAGGGGCAAGGCGCGGCCAAAACCGCCGGCCAAAGCGCCTGACACCGGTCCTGCGGGCAAAAGCGCGACTGCATTGCCTTCAACGTCGCCCAGCGGCGCGCGCAGACCTGGCTGGAACAAATTTCATCCCCCGCCGCGCTTACTTGACCCCGCATATTGTTCCGGCCCGCGGCAAAAAAGCCGGAAATCTGCGGAGAAACTGTCGCTCACAGAGGTTAAAGTCAATTTAATCACGAGTTGGTGAACGCTCCTCTGCGACGAACCGGGGCATTTTATCCTATAAGTCGATGTTGCAACACCTCTCCAAAAAAATAACTGCAAGCGCAAAGAACAGGACTTGCGGAAACATTAATTTCAACAGACATTAACGGCATGCGTTTGCACCACGGCGCTTCTCTGACCGCGGTACTGGGGCCGACCAACACCGGCAAAACCCATCTCGCTGTCGAGCGCATGTGCGGTCACGCTTCCGGAATGATCGGCTTCCCGCTGCGCCTGCTGGCGCGCGAGGTGTATGACCGCGTGGTCGCGATCAAGGGCAAGAATCAGGTCGCGCTGATCACGGGCGAGGAGAAGATCCTGCCCGAGGGCGCGCGCTATTTCCTCTGCACGGCGGAATCCATGCCGACCGACCGGGAGGTCGCGTTCGTTGCCATCGACGAGGGCCAGATGGGCGCGGATCGCGAGCGCGGGCATGTATTCACCAACCGCATGGCGTCCGCGCGGGGTTTTGCCGAAACCATGATCCTTGGCTCGGAAACGCTGCGGCCAATGATCCGGGCGCTGCTTCCGGACGCCGATATCATCAGCCGCCCGCGGTTTTCGACGCTAAGCTATTCGGGGTCGAAGAAGCTCTCGCGGTTGCCGAGACGTTCGGCGATCGTCGCCTTTTCAGCCGAGGACGTCTATGCGCTCGCCGAAATGCTGAGACGGCATCGCGGCGGCGCGGCGGTGGTGATGGGAAACCTCAGCCCCCGCACCCGCAACGCCCAGGTCGAACTCTATCAGTCGGGCGAGGTCGATTATCTGGTCGCCACCGACGCCATCGGCATGGGCCTCAACCTCGATGTCTCGCATGTCGCCTTTGCCGGACTGTCCAAATTCGACGGGCACCGCCACCGGCGGCTGTCGATCTCCGAAATGGCGCAGATCGCGGGGCGCGCTGGGCGGCATCAGCGCGACGGAACCTTCGGCACCGTGATGCTTGGCGCCGAAGGCGAGACGCTGTTCGACGCTACCGAGATTGAGGCGGTCGAACGGCATCAGTTCGATCCGCTCACCCATCTGCAATGGCGCAATGCGCGGCTCGACTGGCGTTCGGTACCCGCGCTTATCGCCTCGCTTGAGCTTTTTCCCGATAGCGCGGTGCTTCACCGGGCGGTTCCGGCGGTCGATCTCCAGGTGTTGAAGCGTCTTGCCGCCGAAGATGGCATTGGGGAGCGAGCGTCCAATCCCGCCGCGATCCGGCGTCTGTGGGACGTCTGCGGCTTGCCCGACTATCGCAAGACAGGCGCGGAAGCGCATGCCCGTGTCGTTGGGCGAATGTACCGCCATTTGTCGGAAGGAAGCGGCCATCTCCCGACGGACTGGATCGCGCGCGAGGTGGCGCAGCTCGACAATCTCCAGGGCGATATCGGCCAGTTGGGCGACAGGATCGCCGCGGCGCGGACGTGGACCTATGTGGCCCACCGCCCGGACTGGCTGGCCGACGCGGACGAATGGCGTGGACGCACCCGAATGCTGGAGGATCGGCTATCGGACGCGCTTCATGAACGGCTGACAAGCCGCTTCGTCGATCGCCGCACCTCGGTGCTGCTGCGCGATCTTGGCGGGCGCGCCGCCGACCTCATCACGCAGGTCGACGAGGACGGCACCGTCGCGGTAGAGGGTGAAGCGATCGGCCGTCTCGACGGTTTCCAGTTCAAGGTCGATGCAACCGCGCGGCTTTCCGAAAAGAAAATGCTTCTGGCCGCGGCGGAACGGCGCCTGCCAAAAGAGCTTGGCCGGCGGGCGCAGGCGCTTGCCGAAGACCAGCACGCGGCGTTCGCGCTGTGTGCGGCCGTGGGGGCAAGGCCAGGCGTGGCCTGGCGCGGGCATCGCGTCGCCAGGCTGGTGCGGGGCCGGGACATGCTCAATCCCCGCATCGAGATCGACCGCTCGCTTCATGCGCTTGCGCCCGATGCGCGCAAGGCCGTTGCCGACCGGTTGCAGGACTGGCTCGCCGCCGAAACCGGCCAGCGGCTGCGACCGTTGATGCGATTGGTCGAACTCGCCAATGACAGGACGCAGCCCGCGCCGCTACGCGGCCTTGCGGTGCGGCTGATCGACAGCGCGGGCGTCGTCGACCGGCGCGAGGTGGATGACCTGATCGCCGCGCTTCCTCCCGAAGGCCGCCGGGTGTTGGCGCGGACAGGCGTGCGCTTTGGTGCGCTCGACCTGTTCACGCCCCAGCTTCTGAAACCGGAAACGACCCGCTGGCGTCTGGCGCTGTGGGCGGCCGCGCGCGGTCAGCCGATGGCGCATTTGCCCGCGGCGGGCATCGCGACGCTGGATGTGCAGGCCCAAGCCGAGGCGCACGCGCTCAAGATCAGCGGGTTTCGAGGCTTTGGCGATCAGGCGGTCAGGATCGATCTCATCGAACGGGTGGCTGAGGCCGCGCACAGCGCGCGGGACGGGCGGCGGCCTTTCCTGCTGGACCGATCGCTTGCGGTTTCGATCGGTTGCCGTCCCCGGACGCTCAGCCGGTTGATGACGGTTCTCGGGTTTCGCGAGCAGACGGCCGATGGTGGCGTTCCCGCCTATGTATGGCGGGGACCGCGTCGGCAGGCGCGGCAAAAGCCGCCGCCTTCGTCCGCCTCGCCATTTGCGATTCTCGCTGGGCTGGGAGTGCAGAGTGGCTGAACAGGCATTGCGACTGGATAAATGGTTGTGGTTCACGCGACTGACCAAATCGCGTACATTGGCGCAGGCGCTATGCGAAAGCCGGCATATCAGGCTTAACGGCCGGGTGGTGGAACGGTCGTCCACCCAGGTCAAACCGGGACAGGTCCTTACCCTGCCCCTCGGCGAGCGGATCAGGGTGGTGCGTGTCGAAGCCCTGCCACGCCAGCGCGGCCCCTATGTCGAGGCGGTCAGGGCCTACACCGAACTTGCCGCGAGGCCCAATTAGGATCGGAACCATTCGATCGGCTCGTCAAGGGGCATTGACGGCGCTCCGAGAGCGGCGCTAGTGCGGGTAAAAGAAAGACCGAAGGAATACGCCAATGACCTATGTGGTCACAGACGCCTGCATTCGCTGCAAGTACATGGATTGCGTCGAGGTTTGCCCCGTGGACTGTTTCTACGAGGGCGAGAACATGCTCGTCATCAATCCCAATGAGTGCATCGATTGCGGCGTATGCGAACCCGAGTGTCCCGCTGAAGCAATTCTGCCCGACACCGAGGGCGGCCTCGAGCAGTGGATGGAGCTTAACGCCTCATTCTCCGCGCAATGGCCGAACATCACCACAAAGGGCGAAGTTCCCGCCGATGCGGATGACCACAAGGGCGAAGAAGGCAAGTACGACAAATTCTTTTCCGCCACGGCCGGTTCCGGGGACTGATCAGACGGGTTTGTGGCCCGCCGCGCCGCAGCAGTAGATTTTCAGCTTTGTTTCTGTTACAAGCCTAAGACAGTGGCTGGCGCTTTTTCGCGCCTGCACAACTGAGCCCATAACCTGTTGCAGATGGCGTCCGTTGAACAGACTTGAAATTGTATCGACGGAGCCCCGCAAAGGTCTGAGGAAGGGAAACTAGATGGCAAGCAAGGCGCTGAGCTTCGATGTCGGCGACTATGTGGTTTATCCCAAGCATGGCGTTGGCCGTGTCGTTGAGCTGCAAAGTTCCGAGATCGCGGGGGCCAAGCTGGAACTCTATGTGCTGCGTTTCGAAAAGGAGCGCATGACGCTCCGTGTGCCTACCAACAAGGCCGAATCAGTCGGCATGCGCAAGCTCTCCAGCACCGCGACGATGCAGGAAGCGATGACGACGTTGAAGGGCAAGCCGCGGATCAAGCGGACCATGTGGTCGCGCCGCGCGCAGGAATATGAAGCGAAGATCAACTCGGGCGATCTGGTTTCGATCGCCGAGGTGGTCCGTGATCTTCACCGGGCCGATGACCAGCCCGAACAGAGCTATTCGGAACGGCAGATCTTCGAAGCGGCGATCAGCCGCCTTGCCCGTGAGCTGGCGGCGATGGAAAACATCGACGAACCCGCGGCTCAGGACAAGATCGTGAAGGTGCTGAAGGCCGCCTGAGCGGTTCTTCCATAACGAAACCCAAAAAGGCGGTCCGCGAAACGGGCCGCCTTTTTTGATGCGGGCGCAGGTGCCGTTGAAAAGCACCGCGCGGAGTTGAGCGAGGTCGTCGGTGCCCAAGTCCATTCCCCTTTTTTTGACGGTTCTTGCCTGTTCCAGCCCGGCAGCGGCCGCCAGCCGCGTCTTTACCGTCACCAGTTTCGACAAGATCCGCGTCGAAGGGCCCTATGCCGTCGATCTGAAAACGGGGCGCGGGCCATCCGCCAGGGCCGAGGGGGATGTCCATGCGCTCGACCGGCTGGTGGTCGAAGTGCAAGGCACCACACTGATCGTCAAGACGGACCGTTCAGGGTGGACCGGCTGGCCGGGACAGTCGACGGGCGCGGTTTCGCTGGCCGTGACCACACCGGCGCTGACGGCGGCCGCGCTCAACGGTTCAGGCAAGGTATCGATCAACCGCATGGCGGGGCTGCGGGTCGATGTGTCGATTGCGGGTCCCGGTGATGTGGTCCTCGGCGCGGTCGAAACCGACAGATTTGGTCTCAATATTGCCGGATCGGGCCAGGTGACGCTGGCCGGCAGGGCCGCGACCGCGCGGGTTTCGGTGCAGGGCGCGGGCGATGTCGCGGCGGCTGGCCTGACGGTTGCCGATGCCGAAGTGACGGCCGCGGGTTCGGGAAATGTGGCGCTGACGGCAACGCGCAGCGCCAAGGTCAAGACCACCGGATCGGGCAATGTCGTTATCGGCGGCAAAGCTGCCTGTATGGTCAGCAACCTGGGGTCTGGCGAGGTCAGCTGCGGCGGTAAATAGGTCGCTAGCCCGAAAGTCCGGCCAGCGTCGCGAGGCCAAGAAACGAGAAAAAGCCCATGATGTCGGTCATCATCGTGACGAACACGGCCGATGAGACCGCCGGATCGACCTTCATCCGGTCGAGCGCGAGCGGAACAAGGATGCCGGATAGACCAGCGACCAGATTGTTGATGACCATCGCCGTCGCGATCACGCCGCTGAGGCCCGGTTCGCGGTAGATGATGTAGACGCCGAGGCCGATCAGAACGCCCAATGTGAAGCCATTGGCGATTGCGATCCGCAGCTCGCGGACGATGGTGCGGATGGTGTTCGCCTCGGTGAGCTGGTTGGTGGCAAGCGCCCTCACGGCAACGGCCATGGTCTGGGTTCCCGCATTGCCGCCCATAGAGGCGACGATCGGCATCAGCACGGCCAGTGTCACGACCCGCGAGATGGTGCCCTGAAACAACGACACGACGCCTGACGCCAGCAAGGCGGTGCCCAGATTGATGATCAGCCATGACTGGCGCGTCTTCACCGTCTCCAGGATCGGCTTGTTGATGTCGCCGTCGCCTGCGCCCGACAGCCGGGTAATGTCCTCGCTGGCTTCTTCCTGGATGATATGGACGATATCGTCGACGGTGATCATGCCGACGAGCCGGCCCGACCCGTCGACCACCGCGGCCGATATCAGGCCATATTTCTGGAAGCGCAGCGCGACTTCCTCCTGATCCATATCGACCGGGATCAGCGTCTGCTCGCGCTGCATGGCATCGGCGACGGCAACCCGGCGCGGGGTGCGCAACACCCATGACAATTTGATCGTACCGACCGGATGATGGCTGGGATCGACGACGAAGATTTCCCAGAAATCCGTCGCAAGATCGGGATTTTCGCGCAGATAGTCGATGACCTGGCCGATCGTCCAATGCTCGGGCACCGCGATCAGCTCGCGCTGCATCAGGCGGCCGGCGGACTCCTCGGGATAGGACAGCGCTTCCTCGATGGCGGCGCGATCATCGGCGGGCATGGCGCGCAACACGGCGCGCTGCTCGTCCGCCTCAAGGTCCTCGATGATCGCGACCGCATCGTCGGTGTCGAGCTGGGTGGCGAGATCGGCGACTTCGTGTGGGGCAAGCGCATCGATAAGATCGTCGCGGACCCAGTCGTTCATTTCGGCCAGAACATCGCCGTCCAGCTTCGGGCCGAGTGCTGCCGCCAGCAGGCGCCGGTGCTCGCTGTCCAGCACCTCGAACAGATCGGCGACATTGGCGGGATGGAGTGGATCAACCAGTTCCTGGGCGCGGGCGGTGTCGCCCGCGTCCAGCCGTTCGATGATCTCGTCGACAAAGGCCGGGTCGAGCTGGTCGTCGTCGGCAAGCGGCGACGCCGCCGTCCCGTTGTCGGCGGCCAGTTCGCTTTGTTCCTGTTCGTCGAGCGGATCGGCCATGTCCGGCTTATAGCCGGGCGATCGGCGCTTGCCAGCGCATCTTATGGGTAATCGAAACGATCGCGCCGATTATTCCGGCAATGGTATGAATTCGCCGTCGCCGGGAACCGGGTGGCCGAACCGGTCGCGCCGCCAGTCCTGCTTGGCCTGTTCAATGCGTTCGGGACGGCTTGAAACGAAATTCCACCACAGATGACGCGGGCCGTCGAGTGGCTCGCCGCCCAGCGCGGCCAGACGCGCCGGTTCAAGGGCGCGTACGTCGATGCCGTAGCCTGGCGCAAGCACAAGCAACTGGCCGGGCGTGTAGATGACGTCCTCGGCCATCACCCGGCCTTCGATAAGGTAGAGGGCGCGTTCCTCATGGTCGGCGGGAATGGTGACGGTCGCGTCCGCGGCAAGCGTGATGTCAAAGAAGAACAGGGGCGATGACGTTACGACAGGCGATCGCGCGCCGAAGCCTTTGCCCGCGACGATTTTCGCGGTCACGCCTTCGCCTTCGACGACGGGGATGTTCGCGGCCGGATAGTGGGTGAAGCTTGGCGACGTTTCTTCCAGCGTCTGCGGCAGCGCGACCCAGAGCTGCAGCCCGAACAGCGGGTGAGGGGTGGCCCTGGTTTCGGACGCGGTGCGCTCCGAATGGACGATGCCGCGCCCGGCGGTCATCCAGTTGACCGCGCCGGGAGCGATCGGCTGGACCGTGCCCAAACTATCGCGGTGAAGGATCGAGCCTTTGAGCAGATAGGTGAGTGTCGAAAGGCCGATATGCGGATGAGGACGCACGTCGATGCCGCGCCCGGCGTCGAACAGGGCTGGGCCCATCTGATCGAGAAACACAAAGGGACCGACCGCGCGACGGTGCACCGAAGGAAGCACACGGCGAACCTCGAATCCGCCCAGGTCGCGCGATTGCGGGATAACGACCGACTTAACCGCGAATTTCGAGAGCGCCCCTTTCTCCTGGGGCACGCCGCAGGGCTGCCAGCTCATCGCATTGCTCCTCGAAAGGGAATCGCGGATTTAGAAATAGGCCTTCCGCGGCCGGTCGGAAAGGGACAACCCGGTCCGACCGTTATGCCGCCGCCCTGTGATCGAGCACATCGCGGATTTTCATGTCGAGCGCCGCGATCGTGAACGGTTTGTGCAGGATCGGCGTCGATCCGAGCAGTTCGACGCCAAGCCCGCCGGCCTCCTCGACGCCACCCGAATAGCCGGTAGTGAATATCACATGGATGTCGGGGCGCATTTGGCGGGCTGAAAGCGCCAGCTCTGGCCCGGTCATCTCCGGCATGACGACGTCGGTGAGCAAGATGTGAATATCGGGATGGGCGTCGATCTGGAGAAGTGCTTCGGCGCCGTTTTCAGCTTCGACCACCTGATGTCCCAGTTCCTGAAGGGCGCAGACGGTGGATGCCCGAACCCGCGGCTCGTCTTCCACGACCAGTACCTTCGCGCACGGGGGCTGCATCGGCTGCCCGCGCGCCTGCGGTGAAAGCGTCACGACCCTGGGCCTGTCGGCAACGCCCTGGTGGTGTCGCGGCAGGAACATTGTGATCGTCGTTCCCTCGCCTTCGCGGGAATGGATCGACAGCTCGCCGCCCGACTGACGGACGAAACCGTAAATCTGGCTGAGACCCAGACCGGTCCCCTTGCCGACGGCCTTGGTGGTGAAGAAGGGCTCGAGCACGCGATCCATGACTTCGGGCGGGATGCCGGTCCCGGTATCGCGAACCGTGACGACAATATAATCGCCCGGCTGCAGGGTGCCGCGTCCGGCCAAAAGGCTGTCGGTGATCGAATGGTTCTGCGCGGTGATGGTGAGCTTGCCGCCTGCCGGCATGGCGTCACGCGCATTGACCGCAAGGTTCAGGATCGCGTTTTCAAGCTGGCTGGCGTCGGTCCAGACCGGCCAAAGATTTAGTTCCACTCCGATTTCGGTCTCTATCATCTCGCCGAGCGTGCGCGACAGCAGTTCGGACATGCCGTTGATCATCAGGCTGACCGATACGCCTTCGGGCTCAAGCGGCTGCTGGCGCGCAAAGGCGAGCAGCCGCTGCGTCAGCGAGGCGGCCCGGTTAGCGCCCTCCATCGCATTGGCGATATGACGTTCGATATCCTCGGTTTCGCGGTGCAGACGGCGTTGCGCCATGTCGAGGCCGCCGATGACGACGGCGAGCATATTATTGAAGTCATGCGCGATGCCGCCGGAAAGCTGACCGATGGCTTCCATTTTCTGCATCTGCCGCAACTGCGCCTCGGCGGCGGCGCGCTCCTCCATCTCGTCGCGCAGCCGACGGTTGGCCTCGCTCAATTCACCCGTGCGGGCAGTGACCGCGGCCTCCAGCTCCTCGGCGCGACGACGGTGCGCGTGCACCCGCCTTTCGGTGTCGTGCCGGGCGGCGATCGCACTGATCGCTGTCCAGGCGAGCAGGCCCGCACTCGCGATCAGCAACATGCCAAGGGCTACCAGCGCGGTATCGAGCAGGTTCGACCAGTCGGTCATGGAATTTGCGTGATCGCGCCTCGCGGCCAGGCGGACCCGTTCCTCCTCGCCGATCCGGTCGAGCGTGCGGCGCAGTTCGGTTGCGGTCGGCGTTGCGCCGTCTTCGGCCAGTGCGTTGAATGCCGCCCACTGGCGCTTGTAGGTGGCGAGATTGGCCGGTCTTGCAAGCTCGTCGTTCCGTTTGCGGTAGAGTTGCCGCAGACGCGCGATCAGCCGGACTTGCCTTGGGTTGTCGGACGTGAGCTGACCGACGCGCACAAGGAGGCGGCCCGCCTTCAGCCACTCGTCATAATATCGCGTGCCATCCTTTGGATCGCCGGACACGACGAACAGGCCAAGCGCTGCTTCGGCATGGGCGATCGATGAATCGAACAACTCGGTGGCGACTAGCACGTCATAGGTGTGCCGCTCTGCCTCTCCCGCCAGTTTGCGCGCGTCATTGGCACGAAACAGCAACAGGACAATGGCGATGAGCAGCAGCGCGAAAATCCCGGCCGCCAACGAAGCCCATCGACGAGGTTGTTCCTCCGACAGGCGTTCTGTTGCTTCGAACATCCCTATCTCCTGGCTCCCCGGACCATGAGATAGACAAGGATGGTTAATAAATCCTTCCCATCCAGCCTAAACAAATGGCAGGCGTTAGGCGGCTTTTGACGGAAGGTAGCCGGTGGCGTGGCCCGCCTTGCTGAAGATTTCCAGAATCTCGGTAACCTGGTCGTCGCTGTGCTCGGCGCACAGCGAGCAGCGCAGCAGGTACATGCCCGCGGGCGTCGCCGGAGGACGCGCCATGTTGACGTAAAGGCCAAGCTCCAGAAGCGCCTGCCACATCCGCACGGTGGTTTCCTGATCGGGCAGGATGATCGCGATGATCGCCGATTGCGCGGTTTCGGTGCCCAGTTGGAAGCCGAGGTCGCGCACTCCCTTGTGCAGGCGGCGTGAGTTCTTCCACAGATGCTCGCGCTTGGCGCCGGCGTCCATCAGCTTCCTGATCGATGTCGCGGCAGTCGCGACGACCGATGGTGGCAGAGAGGCCGTGAACACATAGGGACGGCAGACCAGGCGCAGCACCTCGAACTTCGGATGGTTCGACACGCAAAAGCCGCCAACGGTGCCCACCGATTTCGAGAAAGTGCCGACAACAAAATCCACGTCATCGGCAACGCCGGCTTCTTCGAACACGCCGCGGCCATTCTTGCCGAAGAAACCCATGCCATGCGCTTCGTCGACCAGCACCATCGCGCCATGCTTCTTCGCGACGGCGACCATTTCCTTCAGTGGCGCGATATCGCCCAGCATCGAATAGACGCCTTCGAGCACGACGAGCTTGCCGGCCTCCGCTGGAAGGCGACCGAGGCGTTTGTCCAGATCCTCGACGCTGTTGTGCCGGAACCGCACGATATCGGCGTTGCCGAGATAGCAGCCGTCGTAGATGGAAGCGTGGCTGTCGGCATCCAGAATGATGAAGTCACCCTTGCCGGCGAGCGTCGACACCACGCCCAGATTGGCCTGATAGCCGGTCGAAAAGACAATGGCGTGCTCGGTGCCGTAGAATTCCTTAAGTGCATCTTCGACTTCCCGGTGGCCCTGATAGGTGCCGTTCAGCACCCGGCTGCCGGTGGTCCCCGCGCCGTAATCGTCAAGCGCCTTTTTCCCGGCCGCGACGACGTCGGCGTCGAACGTCATGCCCATGTAATTATAGGTGCCCAGCAGGATGGTGCGCTTGCCGGAAATCACCGCCTCGGTCGGTGACGTAACCCGTTCCATGACGATGGCGAAGGGATCGCGCACGCCGGAATCGAGCAGCGCCTGGCGTTCGGCGATAAGTCCGTCGAATTTTGAAAAGAGATCGGTCATTTCGCGAGCTTTGCGACTGCATCGGCAAGCTGGCCGACTGTTTCCAGTTCAGGGAGCATGTTGAGCGGCATCGTAATGTCCCATTCGTCCTCGATCGCGGCGACCAGATCCATCACGCTCAGCGAATCCAGTTCGAGATCACGGGCAAAGGCAACGTCTTCGCCGAGGGTCAGTTCCTTTTTGTTGAAAGGGCCGATCAACTCGACGATGCGGGTGAAAATTTGGGCACGATCTGTCATGGGCGCGTCCTTAGCGATATTGAATGCTGCTTGCCAAGCAATTGGGGCAGCCTTGCGGCGAATATCAATTCACTTGTGCTTCAGGATCGTATCGGCAATTTGCAGGGACGGAACAGATTTGCGGGAGGCAATATGAAGAAAGCGTCGGTTTTGTTTGTGGTGGCGGTCGCGGCGTTGCTCGCGGGATGTAACACGGTTGAAGGCGTCGGCAGGGACGTCGCCTCGGTTGGCCACACGGTCGAAGACGCCGCGAAATAGGCGCTCGCTTCAGAGCCAGCCCTGTTCCCGATACCAGGCGGCGGTCTGCGCAAGCCCGGTGCGGGTTTCCACCGCCGGCATCCAGAGCGCCGGGTCGGGACGGCGGCTGGCCGTGACCACCCAATCCGGGTGACAGAAATAATGCGCGCGATCGAAACTGAGCTTGGGCAGGCGGCCGCTGAGGCGGGCAATTCCGGTGTCGATCGCCGCTCCCAGCGTCAGCAGCGGCGCGGCAAGCGACACGGTCCGTACCTGTCGGCCGACCGCGTCGCCGATTGCCTGCGCGAATTCGCGGTGGTCCCACCCCGACATGCGATTGTCGTCGGGCTCTAGCGTCATACCGCGCGCCGTTTCGGGGTCGCACAGTACAAGCAGCAGGTCGCTCAGGTCATGGGCATGGACCAACGACAGCCGCCCCCCCGGCGGCAGCAGCACCAGCCCGCGCGCGGCCATCCGAAACAGCTCGAAGCTTTCGCGATCGCCCGGACCGTACACCGCCGGCGGCCGAACGATCGTCCAATCGAGGCCGGTTTCGGCCAACAGCGCTTCGCTCCGCCTTTTCGACCGGCCGTAGGCCGACAGCTTTGGCTCGCGCGCGGCAAGCGAGGAAACATGGATGAAACGGGCAACGCCCGCATTCCCGGCAGCGGCGATCATCGCGGCCGTTCCATCGACATTGCAGCTATTGAATTCAGCCTCGGTCCTGGCGTTGATGATCCCAGCGACGTGAATGACCGCGTCCGCCCCCTCGGCCAGCCGAGCGAGGCTGGCCGGCTGATCGAGCGCGCCGTCGATCCATTCGACGCCGGCCATGGCCGCCTGTGGCCGCCTCGTCAGAGCCTTGACGGTGAGGCCTCGTGCGCTGGCGCGTTCGACAAGATGGCGGCCGACGAAGCCGGTCGCGCCAGTAACGGCCACAGTTCTGACGGCGGTGGTTGTGGACATTTCGCCGTGATGCCGGGCAATCACGCCGCGGGCAAGCCCCCCGAAGTCGGCGGTGCGGTTGGCGGTGCGGGCGTGACGCGATCAGCCGAAGCGGCGTCGTGTGAGTTCGGCCTCGCTGCCGGGTTCGCTGACAAGGGCGAGCGCCTGGGCAGACGACATGGGGCGCGAGAAATAGAAGCCCTGCACCTGCCCGCAGCCAAGGGCACGCACGCTTTCATATTCTGACTCGGTTTCGGCGCCCTCCGCCGTGGTTTCCATGCCAAGGCTGCCCGCCAGCGCTACGATAGCCTTGATGATGGCGACGCTCTCGTCTGAATTTTGCGCCGCGCCGCGCACAAAGCTGCGGTCGATCTTGATCTTGGAGAAATTGGCCTTGCGCAGATAGCCGAGCGAGGAATAGCCGGTGCCGAAATCGTCGAGTGCGATGCGGACGCCGATCGCTTCCAACTGATGGAGCGTCGCCATGGTGTGCGCGTTTTCCGTCAGGAACACGCCTTCGGTGATTTCCACCTCGAGCCGCGTCGGCGAGAGCCCGTTCTTGCTGAGCGACGACAGGATCACCGTGGTCAGGTTCGGGTTGGTGAACTGCAACGGTGAGAGGTTGATCGCCAATCGGATGTTTTCGGGCCACTGCACCGCTTCGGCGCAGGCCGAGCGGATCACCCATTCGCCAATCGCGGTGATCAGCCCCGCCTCTTCGGCGATCGGCACGAACTTGTCGGGCGGCACTTCGCCAAGCGCCGGGTGGGTCCAGCGCAGCAGCGCTTCGAAGCCTTCGATCTTTTGGGAATTCGAGGCCAATATAGGCTGATAGGCAAGCGCCAGTTCGCCGTTTTTCAACGCGGAACGCAACTCGGTTTCAAGCTGACGCCGTTCCTCGGCCTCGCGATGCATTTCGGGCAGGTAGCGGCGCGCGAGCCCACGGCCGGCATCTTTCGCCCGATAGAGCGCAAGATCGGCGCTGCGGACAAGATTGTGGGCGCTCGCGCCATCGGTCGGTCCAAAGGCAATGCCTATGCTGGCGCCGATGGACAGTTTGTTGCTGTCGATCGCATAGGATTCTGACAAGGCCTCGATGATCTCTTCGGCAAGCGCCGTGACTATACGCTCGTCGTCGGCCTCGCGCACGACGACGGCGAATTCGTCGCCGCCCAGCCGGCCGATGCGATGCCCGTCATCGGTGATGTCTTCCAGCCGGTGCGCGACCTCGCACAGCAGCTTGTCGCCGATCTGGTGGCCCAGCGTGTCGTTGATCGATTTGAAGCGGTCAAGATCGATGAACATCAGCGCGCACACGCGCTTCAGCCGGTGCGCGCGGATCAAGGCTTCTTCAAGCCCCTCCATCAGCAGCGAGCGGTTAGGCAGTCCAGTCAGCGCATCGTAGCGCGCCATGCGATTGATCTTGTCCTCCGAAAGGCGTGCGTCGGTAATATCCGATCCGACCCCGCGGAACCCCAGATGTTGGCCGGAATCGTCCTTGATGGGCTGTGCCGACAATTGCCACCAGCGCGGCTCGTCGCCGATCACCACGGGCACGACCAGATCCGTCAGCGGCGTATGCCCTTCGATGGAATAGGCCAGAGTCTTGAGTGCAAGCGGCCGCATGGCGGCTTCATCATCGCCGCCCGCGATCAATGTCACGAAATGCCGACCGATCAGATCGTCCGCTTCGCGCCCCAGCACACGGGCCATTCTATCGGTCAGATGTACCAGGCGGCCCTGATCGTCGATCTGCCACAGCCAATCGCCATGCGCTTCTTCATATTCGCGGAGCAGCAGGGTGATGGTGGCGCTCTTTTCCTGAATTTCGTGATCGTAGAGCCGCCGCGAAACGAACATATACGCGCTCTGGAAGATCGCGGTACCCATGCAGCCGGCAAAGGCTGCGGCGACCATCACGCTCCCCAAATTCGAATGAAGCAGCAGGCCGGTCATCGCGGTTGCGGCGAGGATGGCGAGCTGTACAAGACATGCCAGCGTCAACGGAAACAGCAGTACGGTGCTTCCCATCAACGCCGTCGAGATCATCAGAACCGCGAGCATCTGGTCCGACGTCGCGCTTTCCAGCATGAACAGCGCGGGCACTGCCCACAGCAGGGGCGGAACGATCAGGGCGCCGGTAATGATCCAGATCGTTTCGACCTCGATCCGTCCTGAGGCCGTCGCTGCCTGTCTGCCTTTGCGCAGGGCAATGAAACCCGTAAAACCGGTGGCGACGATCAGCAGATACCAGGAGCCGAGGAAAACCAGATCCAGGTTGTTGCCCAGGCTGAACAGCAGGCTGGTCGCGTAAAGCACCGCCAAGCCTGCCATCAGTGGGATGAACCGCTCGCCCGCCAGGAATTGCGCCGCGCGCACCCGGTCCCATAGCGGATCGCCACGATGGGCGATTCCAAGTACCTCTCCCAGGGTAAGGGACCGGTGCGTAGCTGGAAGACGGGTCTGCGCCATGAGATTCCGATTTCATTTGTGCGTGGGCAAACCTAAGACGCCAATATTAACAAGTGGTTCTTGCGCACCAGTTTGGCGGAAAGGAGTGGGTCGGTTCGTCTCCGGAACAAAATCGTGGGTTGGTTGGGCGCCGCGACGCTGCTGGCGGCAGCAGTGCTGGCGGTGGTTTGTATTTCCGGATACCGGGAAGCGCTGCGTGCACCGCTGGTGGCGCACTACCATCTGGCGCTGAAGGATGCACCTCAAGGCAGCCCGCCATTACGCATCGTCCTGATGACCGACACGCATGCGGGCTGGCCGGACATGTCGCCCCAACGATTGCGCGGCATCGTGGCCCAGGCAAATGCGCTGCGCCCTGATCTTGTGCTTCTGGGCGGCGACTATTTGAAGGGCGCGCCCTTCGGCATCGGAGATGTTCCACCCGACGAGGCGCTGGCGCCGCTTTACGCGCTCAGGGCCCGCCTTGGCGTGATCGCCGTCCTTGGTAATAATGATTGCGCGCGCGGCCGGGGAAATCTGATAGCGCGGCTGCTGTCGCGGGGCGGCGTGCGCGTGCCGAGGAACGCGGCGGTCCTGCTGCCGGGCGTGGCGGTGCTCGGCATTGACGACGTCATTCATTGCAAGGGGAATATGGGCCCGGCAAAGCTGGATTTCGCCCGGCAGTTGAAGGGGCTCGGGCGGCAAAGCTGGCCGTGGCCCGTCATCCTTCTCAGCCACGAGCCGGTTTTCGCCCACTATGCGCCCGGCTATGTCGATGCCGCGCTCGCCGGACACACCCATGGAGGGCAGATGTTCCCCGCCTTGACGGGGCCGATAGCCGCACACAACGCCATGGCGCCGAAAGCGCGCGGCAAGATGCTGGTCGGCCGGTTGCCGCTCATCATCAGCAGCGGAGCCGGAACCAATAATTTGCCGCTGCGGATCGGCGTCCCCCCGGAAATCGTGTTGTTGACGATCAGTCCGGCCTGAACTGGACGCGAGGGGGACAGACGCCTAGGCGGCGACGTCCAGCGGCTGTATCTCGCCCGAGAGATAAAGGTTGCGCGCCTTTGACCGGCTGAGCTTGCCCGACGAGGTGCGGGGCAACGTCCGCGGCGGAACCAGCTCGACGACGCAGTACATGCCGGTGATTGCGCGGACCTTGTCGCGGATCGCGTCGCGCAGCTGGGCGCGTTCGGCCATGTCGCTGGTCCGGCACTGGACGAGCACGGCGGGCGTTTCCTCGCCGCCCGGCGTGGTGATCGCGAAGGCGGCGATGTCACCGGCCTTGAAACCGGGAAGCTGCTCGATCGCCCATTCGATGTCCTGTGGCCAGTGGTTCTTGCCGTTGATGATGATCATGTCCTTGGCGCGGCCGACGATATACACATAGCCATCGGCCATGTAGCCCATGTCGCCGGTATCCAGCCAACCGTCCTTCAGGCACGCTTCGGTCGCTTCCGGATCGCGGAAATAGCCGGTCATGATCGATGGACCGCTGGCGAAAAAACGGCCGATCTGCGCGGTCGCCGAGCACGGTGCCGTCCTCGTCGCGAACTTCGACCTCCATGTCCCGAACGGGGCTGCCGCAATTGACGACGGCGCGATAGCGGACGGGGCGGTCGCCGTGCGCGTCCGGCGCGCCGGACAGCAGCGTCTCCTCGACAAGATCGAGTGATGATCCCCTCGCCCGGCGGCATGATCGACACCGCAAGCGTCGCCTCGGCAAGGCCATAGCTCGGCAGGAAGGCGCTCGCCTGGAACCCGGCGACGGCAAAGGCGTCGACGAACGCCTGCATCACATCGGGGCGAATCATGTCCGCGCCGTTGCCGGCAACCCGCCAGCGCGAAAGGTCGAACCGGCTCGATGTCGGACTGGCCGACCGATCCGCCGGGCGCAGATATCATAGCCGAAGGTCGGGGAATAGGAGATGCTTGTGCCGGCATTGCGGCTGATGAGATCCAGCCACGAAAGCGGGCGGCGGGCGAAATCCTCGGTCGCAAGATAATCCGCCGATACCTGGTTGGCGATCGGCGAGAGGAAGCAGCCGACCAGCCCCATGTCGTGATACCAGGGCAGCCAGGAAATGCAGCGATCGCTGGCGGATCACTTCCATGCCGTGCGAATGGGCGGCGAGGTTGTTCAGCAGACCCCGATGGGTGACGGCGACGCCATGCGGGAAACGGGTCGATCCGCTGGAATATTGCAGATAGGCGACGTCGTCCGGATCGGCCTTGGGCAGCGGGCCTTCAGGGACGTCGCGGCCAGCCACGTCAGTCCAGTCGAGCGCTTCGACGCCGCAGATCGCGGCCGCCTCGGCTACGATCGGATGCAGGCCCGTGGACGACAGCACCATCTTCGGATCGGAGCTGCCGAGCTGGACGCGAATCTGGTCGATATAGGCGTCGCGCCCGCCGAAGGAGGTCGGCAACGGCAGCGGCACCGGCCAGGCGCCGGCGTAGATCGCGCCAAAGAAGCTTGCGGCGAATTCGGCACAGGTCTCCGCGATCAGCGCGACGCGGTCTCCGGGAGCGATGCCGGCGGCGATCAGCCTGTGCGCCATCGACAGTGCATCGATGCGTAGTTCGCCGAAGCGGTAGGCACGTTTCAGTGCCCCACGCGCATCGTGGAAATTAAATCCACGTTCGCCCATGGCGGCATAATCCAGTGCCTCGCCGAGCGTGCCGAAATCGGCAAAGCGCCGCGGAAGCGCGTCTTCTGTCGGCGTTGGCGCCAACACAGCATTTTGCCTTGCCATGGCAGCCCCACTAGCGATGTCAGGCGCGTGCAACAAGCTTAACTCCCTGTAACCGGTTCGTGCCGGCATTTGACGCAACCAGCACTATTTCTCCGGATTGTCCATTCACACGCACAAGCGTTCAAAATCCGGCTCTACTGTGGCAGGATCATGGCGCGTGAATACTGAACCTCCATCCCGCCGACGCGGCAAGAAGCCCCTCGATGCCTCCGCATTGGAGGTCATCGCACTATGGTATGTAGGGCGATACGCCACCAGCCGCGAAAAACTGGCGCGCTACCTGCGCCGCAAGCTTATGGAGCGGGGCTGGGCCGGGCCCGGCGCGCCGCCGGTGGATGCCTTGACCGAGCGTATGGCGACGCTGCATTACGTCGATGACCGGCAATTCGCCGAAAGCCGTGCTCGCGCGCTATCGCGGCGGGGCTATGGCAACCGCAGGATCGGGCAGGCGCTTGCCGCTGACGGCATCGCCCCGCCCCTTCGTGCCGACGTCATGGATGCGTTTGACGCGCTGGCGGCTGCCCTTGCATTTGCCCGGCGACGGCGGATCGGCCCCTTCGGCAACGCGGATCCATCGCCCGAAAGCCGACGCAAGGCGATGGCGACGCTGATCCGTGCGGGTCATGAACCGGACCTAGCGCGCCGAGTTGCAGCCGCAAGGACGGTCGAGGAGCTGAAAGAGGAAGCCTGAAACCACGGCGCCATGCTGCAATGCAGCTAAAGGGCGAGGAGCATCCCGAGAAAGGCAAGCGTGAGCAGGCCGAGCGCCGATCCCCACAGCACGGGGTGCAGGCCTCTGTCGTTCGCATTAGGGTTAAGCGGCTGAAAATCAGCTCTTTCAGGTAATTTCGTTGCCGTCATCATTTGATCCGGACACTGCCCTACCCCGTCTGTGACAGGATCGGGCGCTGCGGTCAACGCGGCGCAAAAGGCGACCGGGGGCGACGCGCCTTCGCAAGAACTGAATAGGGTGTTGCTGAAAAAATGCATTCCAGTGAAATTTTGTTAACAGAAAGTCGCAGTCGTAATAAACTCCGCGGTCCACGGTCTGAACGTAACGGGGGTAGGATGGACGGACCGCAATTAGCTGCTCTTGGTCAACCAGGGGACACGATAAACAAAATGGCTTCGGCCACACATGGGGCTGCATCGTCTTGCCTTGGCGGGACCGCGGCATTGGAGACGGTTTCCGGCTCGGTCAAATGGTTCGATACCGCGCGGGGCTATGGATTTCTGGCGGCCGATGACGGCAATGGCGATGTGCTGATTTATTTTTCGGTCCTGCGCGATATCGGCCGACGAAGTCTTCCCGAAGGCACGCATGTGCAATGCCTGGTGCAGGCAGGCGCAAGGGGCCGTCAGGCGCGACAGATCGTGTCGTTTGATGTCTCGTCGGCGGTCGGCCCGGATTTGGATGAGGCGTTACGCCGCACCAGCAACCGGATCGATCCGCTTGCGCTTGTCGATGAAGCGGGACCCTTCGAGACGGTGACCGTCAAATGGTTCAACCGGCTGAAAGGTTATGGCTTTCTGACGCAAGGATCCGATTCGCCCGATATTTTCGTGCATATGGAAACCGTGCGCCGCGCGGGCCTTGCCGAACTGGTGCCCGACCAGACGCTGCATGCGCGGATTGCGGCGGGAAAGCGGGGACCGCTTGCGGTGGCAATCGAAACGACCGCCGATTGAATAATAGATCCCGAATAGCCGCCGCCGCGTTTCTGGCGGCGCTTGCCGCATGCCAGCCCGCGACGATTTCCGCCGCGGCGCAGGATGCCGATCCGCGCGTTTCGGCGCGGCTGGCCACAGCCTCGCTGACGCTGGAAACGGCGAAGGGCCGGTTTGTCTTTGGCGTGGAAATCGCCCGAAGCGAGGCGGAACAGGAACAAGGGCTGATGTACCGCGAGCCGCTGGCGCCGGATCGCGGCATGATTTTCCCGATGCGGCCGGCGCGGCCCGCAAGCTTCTGGATGAAGAACACGCCAAGCCCGCTCGACATCATTTTCATCGCACCGGACGGGCGGGTGATACGCATCGCGGCGATGACCACGCCGTTTTCCCTCGACCCCATCGATTCGGGCGGGCCGGTGGAGGCTGTGCTGGAAATTGCAGGCGGACGCGCCGCTGAAACGGGCCTCAAGCCTGGCGATCGGGTGAATTGGCGCGATCCTGGGCGTTGACGCCCCCGGCGGGGAATGGCGGACTTGCCAAAAGCCTCGGTTCAGGGTGTAACGCGCCCGATCGACCAATGGACAAAAAGGCACCACGCGTGGGCATCTTGAAGCGCATCTTCACCTGGTGGGACGGGGCCACCATCGGCACGCAGGTTTACACCAAACGGGCCGGCAGGCGCGTGGGCGAAGATGCCGAGGGCAATATCTATTACGCGGCGAAGAAGGGCGGCCGCCGCTGGGTCATCTACAATGGCCCGGCAGAGGCCAGCCGGGTGCCGGCAGAATGGCATGGCTGGCTGCATCACACGACGGATCTGTTACCCGATGATGCGCCCGTGCCGGCCCGGTCGTGGGAAAAACCGCATCTGCCCAATCTGACTGGCACGGCTTCGGCCTATGCGCCCAAGGGCGCGATTTCATCGAGTGGCCCCCGCGCCCGGGCGACCGGCGATTACGAGGCCTGGAAGCCCAACTGAAAGACCGGAACCGATGCGTGCTGTCCTTAAGGAAAATGTGGTCGAGGCGCTGATCGGCGTAGCCGTCGTGGCGCTGGCGCTGTGGTTTGTCGCCTTTGCCTATGGCCGCACCGGTGGCGGAGCGGAACGTGGCGGCTATCACGTCGCGGCGCTGTTCAACAACGCGGCTGGCGTCGGCGTCGGCACCGACGTGCGGGTTGCGGGCATGACCGTCGGCCGCGTGACGAGCGTGAGTCTTGATCCGCAGACGTGGCAGGCGAAACTGACTCTTGCGATCGATCCCAAGGTCAAACTGCCCGCTGACAGCAGTGCCGCGATCACTTCGGAAGGCATCATGGGCGGATCGTTCATCGCCATGCTGCCGGGCGGCGACACGGCGATGCTGAAGGATGGCGATCAGGTTATCGATACCCAGGGGGCGGTCGATCTGATGGGCATGATCGGCCAGTTCATCAACCAGACCGGCAATGTCGGGAAGGACGGAGCCGCTGCCGCAAATGGCGTTGACGCGCCGCCTGCCGGACCCGCGGCCGCCCAGCCGGTTCAATGACCGGAAGGCGGTTTCTCCTCGTTCCGGCGGCGCTTTTGCTGCTCGCACAGACGAACGCGGCCACGCCCGAGGCGCCCGCGCCTGCCGCTGCCGCCATAAATGCGGCGGATGAGGCTGCTCTCGCTCAGGCCTCGCCAAAGCCCGTCGAAACCCCTCGGCCAAAGCCGGTTGAGGAGGTCACGCCGATGGCCCAGCGCATCGCGACGATCGCGATCCTCAACAAGCAGAACGGCATTACCCGCGATGTCAGGATGCGTCCCGGCCAGGCGATTCGGCTGGGCGGCGTGATCGTCAGGCTGCGGGCGTGCGAGGCGACCCCGAGCTGGGAGGAACCACCGCTGACGGGCGCGTTCATGCAGGTCGACGCGGCCGACGCCAAGGGCCGGTTCCACCGCATATTCTCAGGCTGGACCTACGCCGAGACCCCGTCGCTCAATCCGGTAGCGCACCCTATCTATGACGTCTGGGTCAAAAGCTGTGCGATGCGCTTCCCCGAGATCGGCCCCGACACCGTCGTGGCATCGGCGCCGCGCGCTGCTTCGCCACGGCCCGTCGCGGCAGGCGCTGCGGCCTCGGACACCGGCCCCCAGGAATCCAACGCGCCGAAATCGCCGGTTGCGACGACCGCCTCCGACAACAACGACTGATAGGCGTTGCGCGGAATCTCGATCGTGCCCAGGCTCGCCAGATGCGGCGTCAGGAACTGGGTGTCGAGCAGCCTGAATCCGCCGACGCGCAGACGTGCAACCAGCCATGCCATGGCGATCTTCGACGCATCCGTCCGCCGCGTGAACATGCTTTCGCCGAAAAAGGCCCCGCCCAGCGTGACGCCGTAGAGGCCGCCGGCCAATTCGCCGTTCTCCCAGCATTCGACCGAATGGGCATGCCCCCGTGCGAACAGCTTTTCATAGGCGTCGATGATCAGCTCGTTGATCCAGGTCTCCGGCCGGTCCGGCTTGGGCTCGGCGCACGCGCGCATCACCTGCGCAAACGCCTTGTCGGCGGTGACGTGGAAACGGTCCGATTTCAGCACCTTTGCCAGAGAATGCGAAAGGTGGAACCTGTCTAGCGGGAGGATGCCACGCCGCTTCGGTTCGACCCAGAACACGTCGGGCGCGTCCCGGCTGTCGGCCATTGGGAACACGCCTACCGCATAGGCGCGCAACAGCAGATCAGGATCCAGTGTCGTCATCTTTGCCGGACAAAGAGTAACCCTATCCTGCGCATTCACTCAATGGTTCAAATGAGCAGCGCCTTTAGAGAATCTCGGCCAGTTTTTCCTTCGGACGGCAAAGGCGCACCCCCTTGGCCGTTTCCACCAACGGGCGTTCGATCAGGATCGGGTGCTGGACCATGGCATCCAGAATGGCGTCGTCGCTGACGGAAGGATCGGTCAGGCCCAGTTCCTCGGCGGGCGTGCCGCGCACGCGCAGGCCATCACGCGGCGTGATGCCGGCCCGGTCGTAAAGGGCCTTCAGTCGCTCACGCGTTGGTGGCGTCTTCAGATATTCGATCACCTCGACCTCGACGCCCGGCGTTTCGTTGAGAAGCGCCAGCGTATTGCGCGAGGTGCCGCAATTGGGATTGTGGAAGATGGTCGCCTTCATCGCGATTTCTCGGCCGCGTCCTGCTTCGCCAGCCATTCCTCGAGCCATTTGATAGTGTATTCGCCCGAGCGGAATTCGGGATCGTCGAGCAGCGCCTGGTGCAGCGGGATGGTGGTCTTGAAGCCGCCGATCACATATTCTTCCAGTGCGCGCCGCAGGCGGCGGATGCAGCCTTCGCGGTCGGCGCCATAGACGATCAGCTTGGACACCAAGCTGTCGTAATAGGGCGGCACCTTGTAGCCGGTATAGAGTCCCGAATCGACGCGGACATGCAAGCCACCCGGCGCATGATAATCGGTCACCTTGCCGGGCGAGGGCGTGAATGTGCGCGGGTCCTCGGCATTGATCCGGCATTCGATGGCGTGCCCGCGAATTTCGATCTGGTCCTGCGTCACGCTGAGCGGCTGACCGGCGGCGACATTGATCTGCTCGCGGACAAGGTCGATCCCGGTCACCATTTCGGTGACGGGGTGCTCCACCTGGAGCCTTGTGTTCATCTCGATGAAATAGAAATGTCCGTCTTCGTAGAGGAACTCGATGGTGCCGGCGCCGCGATAACCGAGCTTTGCCATGGCGTTCGCCACGATCGCGCCCATTTCCTCGCGCTGCGCGGCGCTGATCACCGGCGAGGGCGCTTCCTCCAGCACCTTCTGGTGGCGTCGCTGGAGCGAGCAATCGCGTTCGCCCATGTGCACGGCTTTGCCATTGCCGTCGCCGAACACCTGGAATTCGATGTGGCGCGGGTTGCCGAGGTATTTTTCCAGATAAACGGTATCGTCGCCGAACGCCGCCTTGGCTTCGCTTCGGGCCTGGGCGATCAGCGTTTCAAGCTGGGAGCCATCGGGCACCACCTTCATGCCGCGCCCGCCGCCGCCAGAGGCTGCCTTCACCAGCACCGGATAGCCGATTTCATCGGCGACCCGGGCAGCTTCCTCCACCGACCTGATCGGACCGTCGGAGCCGGGGACCAGTGGCAGACCGAGGGCGGCGGCGGTGCGCTTGGCCTCCACCTTGTCGCCCATGGTGCGGATGTGTTCAGGCTTGGGGCCGATCCACACCAGATTATGCAGCTCGACGATTTCGGCGAAGCGGGCGTTTTCCGACAGGAAGCCATAACCCGGATGAATCGCGTCGGCGTGGGTGATTTCTGCCGCCGCAATGATGTTGGGAATGTTCAGATAGCTGTCGGCGGCGGTCGGTGGCCCGATGCACACGGCTTCGTCGGCCAGACGCACATGCATGGCGTCGGCATCGGCGGTGGAATGGACGGCAACCGTCTTGATGCCCATTTCATGAGCGGCGCGATGCACGCGCAGCGCGATCTCGCCGCGATTGGCGATAAGGATCTTGTTGAACATCCCCCCGGCGGTCCTATTCGATGATCACGAGCGGCTGATCGAATTCCACCGGCTGCGCGCTTTCGACCATGATCCTGACGACGCGGCCGGCCTTCGGGGCTGCGATCGGGTTCATCACCTTCATCGCCTCGACGATGAGCAACGTGTCGCCCGCCTTCACCTGCGCGCCTACGCTGATGAAGGGCGCCGCGTCCGGCTCGGGCGTCAAATAGACAGTGCCGACCATCGGCGACTTGACAGCGCCGGGGTGATTCTCGTGCGAGGCGGAGGGCGCCGCCGTTTCAGCCGCGGGTTGCGCGGCGATGGGGGCTGGCGCAGGCACATAGGCGATGGGCGCGGCCGCGGCATTCAGATGCCGGGCGACGCGGATCCTGCGATCGCCGTCCTCGACCTCGATCTCGCTGAGGTTGCTCGCATCCAGAAGCTCCGCGAGCTGCCGGATAAGATCGGAATTGACCTTCATGGCTGCGCCCTTGGCCGTTGAATTGGTCATTTGAACCCCTGTTTTACCTTTTGATTATTCATGCGTCGGGCTTCCCTGTCAGATGCGCGCCGCCGCGTCCAGCGCAAGCAGATATCCAAGCGCGCCGAAACCCGCGATCGTGCCTTTCGCCGCTTGCCCGACATAGCTCTTGTGGCGGAATGCCTCGCGCGCGTGCGGGTTGGACAGGTGCACCTCTATCACGGGCACCGCGATCGATTTTATCGCGTCGTGCAGCGCGACGGAGGTGTGGGTATAGCCGCCCGGATTGATGATGACCGCCCGGGCCCCCCTGGCATTTGCTTCGTGCAGCCAGTCGATCAGATGGCCCTCATGATTGGATTGGCGGCAATCGACCGTGACGCCCAGTTCACCGGCTCGGTCTTCAAGCCGTCCGGCGATGTCGTCGAGTGTGTCATGCCCGTAGACTTCGGGTTCCCTCAGGCCCAACAGGTTCAGGTTGGGGCCGTTCAGAACGAAGATCACCGGCTTTTCTCCGGCCATGAAGCCATGCTCCTCAATTCCAGAAGCGCGTCTTATAGGAGTCCATGCACGGCCTGCCTAGCTTTAGCTGAAATCGGGGAACCGGGGCATTGCCCGAGCATTTATTCCATGCTGGCGCTGCTGGATTCTCCCCCCGTTTATCTGGCCGCCAGCACGGGCATTTCGACTCCTACCAAGGAGAACGTCATGGGCAGCATTACCGACAAGGCGAAGGGCATTGCCAACCAGGCGGCCGGCAACGTCAAGCAGGCGGCAGGCCGGGCGGCCAAGAAGCCCGGGCTTGAAGTCAAAGGCATGGCGCAGGAGCGTAAAGGCGAAGCGCAGCAGGTGAAGGGCAAAGTGAAGGCGGGTGTGAAGCGGGTCGTCGACCGGGCGTGACCGCGCCGCGCGTTACTTCAACCAGGGACGAAAAACGCCGAGGATTTCGGCGTAGAGCTGTTGCTTGAACGGTACGATCATGTGCGGCAGCTCGTGAGCCTCGGCCCATTTCCACGCGCGAAATTCAGGATGCGGGGTCGCCAGATTGACATCCCGGTCCTCGCCCAGAAATTTCGCGAGAAACCATTTCTGGCGCTGGCCCCGGTAGCGCCCCTTCCATAATTTGCTTATCAAATCCTCGGGCAGATCATATGTCAGCCAGTCGGCCGTTTCTGTTATGATATCCACGAGATCGGCCCCGATGCCGGTTTCCTCTTCGAGTTCGCGCAATGCCGTTTGGCGCGGATCCTCGCCCTCGTCGATACCGCCCTGCGGCATTTGCCATGCCTCGGCCGTGTTATCGATCCTCTGTCCCACAAAGACGTGGCAGTGGCTGTTCAGCAGCATCACGCCAACGCCGGGTCGATAGGGCAGATCGGTCATGTGCGGGCGGCCTTGGTCTGGTCAGGTTGGGGTGTGGAAGATTTTGAAGTCCACCGTCGCCTCTTTATCAAGCGATTGCCGAACCCCATATCATATCGGCGTGCCGGTCCCGCGCGCCTGGCGTGGCTAAGGCTATGCTTTTCCATCTGTCAGCTTTTCTGCTTTGTGCGGGCCGCGTTGAACGCGTAGGAGTTCCGGCAAGAATGGGTTTCTGGGGATTATCATGGCGACTTTGGCCAAGACGATAGAGGATGAAAGCCACACCGGCGCGACCAATGTCGATGCCGTGGTAGTGCGTTTTGCCGGCGATTCCGGCGATGGCATGCAGTTGACCGGCGGACAGTTCACGCTATCGACCGCGCTCACCGGCAACGACCTGGCCACTTTCCCCGATTTCCCCGCCGAGATTCGCGCGCCCCAGGGCACCACTTTCGGCGTGTCGGCGTTCCAGATCAATTTCGGTTCGAGCGATATCGAGACGGCGGGCGATGAGCCCGATGTGTTGATCGCGATGAACCCGGCGGCGCTCAAGACCAACGCCGGTGCGCTGAAGCCCGGCGGCCTCATCATCGCCGACAGCGGCGAGTTCACCGCCCGCAATCTCGCCAAGGCGGGCTATGAGCAGAATCCGCTGGAGGATGGCAGCCTGGCGAAATGGCAGGTCGTCGCCTTCAACATCAGCCAGTTGACGCTTGATGCGGTGAAGCCTTTCGGCCTTGGCAACAAGGAAGCGCTGCGGTCGAAGAACATGTGGACGCTGGGCCTGGCGCTGTGGATGTTCGATCGCGACCGCCAGCCACTCATCGACTGGCTGAAGGGCAAGTTCGCAAAAAATCCGACGATTGCCGATGCCAATATCGCTGCGCTGAATGCGGGCCACGCCTATGGCGAGACGGCCGAAATCGGCGGCCCGATGAAGCAGTATCACGTCAATCCGGCACCGGCCGCGCCGGGACTTTACCGGACGATCACCGGCGCCGAGTCGATTTCGCTGGGTCTGGTGGCGGGCGCGCAGCTTGCCGGCCTGCCCATGTTCTTCGGCGGCTATCCGATCACGCCGGCTTCGGCGATCCTGCATCACCTGTCGCGATTGAAGGAATTCGGCGTCACCACCTTCCAGGCAGAGGATGAGATCGCCGCGATCGCGTCGGCGATCGGCGCGTCCTATGCCGGACAGCTTGGCGTCACGTCATCTTCGGGTCCCGGCATCGCGCTGAAAGGCGAGGCGCTTGGCCTTGCGATCATGACCGAGCTGCCGTTGGTTGTCGTTAATTCGCAGCGCGGCGGCCCCTCGACCGGCCTGCCGACGAAGACCGAGCAGTCGGATCTCTATCAGGCGGTCTATGGCCGCAACGGTGATGCGCCGATGCCGGTGATCGCGGCGCGCTCGCCGGTCGATGCGTTCGACGCGGCGATCGAGGCTTGCCGGATCGCGGTGCAGTTCATGACGCCGGTGATGCTGCTGACGGATGGTTATATCGCCAATGCCGCAGAGCCCTGGGCCGTGCCGGACATGGCCGGATACGAACCCTTCCCGGTGCAGTTCCACGAGGATCTGCCGGCCGAGGGCCAGCCGCTTATGCCCTATGCGCGCGATGCCAAACTCGCGCGTCCCTGGATCAAGCCCGGAACCCCCGGCCTGATGCATCGCATCGGCGGCATCGAAAAGCAGATCGGCACCGGCAATCTCGATTATAACCCCGCCAACCACCAGGCGATGACCGATCTCCGCAAGGCCAAGGTGGACGGTATCGCCAATTACATTCCCGAGCAGGACGTGTGCCTGGGCAAGACGTCGGGCAAGGTCGCGATCGTCGGTTGGGGATCGACCTTCGGGCCGATCCACCAGGCGGTCAGGCGCCAGCGCGCCAGAGGCAGGGATGTGTCCCACATCCATATCCGCCACGTCTGGCCGTTGCCGAAAAACCTTGGCGAGCTGCTCAGGAGCTATGACAATGTCATCGTGCCGGAAATGAACACCGGCCAGCTGAAGACGGTGTTGCGCGATCAGTATCTGGTCGATGCGCGCCCGCTCAACAAGGTATCCGGCCAGCCCTTCAAGATCAGCGAGATAGAAGCGGCGATCGAGAAAGCGCTGGGTGTGGAGGCAGTGGCTTAAGATGAACGAGATGACCAAATTGACGGCCGCGGACTTCGCTTCCGACCAGGAAGTGCGCTGGTGCCCCGGCTGCGGCGATTATGCGATCCTGAAGGCCGTCCAGCGGACCATGCCCGAAATCGGCGCGGACCCCGCAAAGACGGTGTTCGTCAGCGGCATCGGCTGTTCCAGTCGCTTTCCCTATTACATGGCGACCTATGGCTTCCACACCATCCACGGCCGCGCGCCTGCTGTGGCGACGGGCGTGAAGCTTGCCAATCCCGAACTCGACGTCTGGCTGGTGACGGGCGACGGCGACGGACTGTCGATCGGCGGCAATCACATGCTGCACCTGCTGCGCCGCAACCTCGATTGCCAGGTGCTGCTGTTCAACAACGAGATCTACGGACTGACAAAGGGCCAATATTCGCCCACGTCCCGCGTCGGCACCAAGTCGCCGTCCACGCCGTTCGGATCGGTTGACCGGCCGACGGCGCCGTGCGCCTTTGCGCTGGGTTCGGGCGGCCGGTTCATCGCGCGGGCGATCGATACGCACAAGAACCTGCCCGATGTGCTGAAGCGGGCGCACGCCAACAAGGGCGCGAGCTTCATCGAAATCTACCAGAACTGCATCGTCTATAATGACGGCGTGTTCGAAAACTTCACCGAGAAGAAAGCGGCGCCCGTCAACCAGATCTGGCTGGAAAACGGCCAGCCCATGCTTTTCGGCAATGGCACGAAGGGTTTGACGCTCGATCGTCATGCGCTGAAGCTGGAAGTGGTCGATGTCGTCGACGGCGACTGGCAGGCGGCGGGCGTGATCGTGCACGACGAAACCAACAGGGGCGTCGCGCAGATGCTGATCGACATGCCGTTCCCGGCCTTTCCGGTGGCGTGCGGCGTGATTTATTGCGACCCCGCGCCGACCTATGAAAGCGCAGTCGTCGCCCAGAATATCCAGGCCGCGGCCGGAAAGGCGCCCAATCTCAATGCATTGCTCGCCAAGGGCCAGACCTGGAAGGTGACTGAGGATCGGCACCCGGAGATTTGACGGTCTGAAGCGGATTCGCCAGCAACCGCCGGGCAGGACTGGAAAATCGCTTCAAAAGCTCCCAATATCCAGAAGTTGAGGGCTGATCGTGACGACCCACCCATCTTCGCGCGGCAGACATTTTTTCACCGCCGACCGCCTGTTCTCGACAGGCGGAGGGGTATTGTCGCGTATCGCCGGATCGGGGGCACGGCGACTGCTCGATCATATCGATGCCGGGTTGGAGCATGGATCGATCCATGTGCGCCTGCCTAACGGCAGCGAACGGCTGCTCGGCGGTCGCGGGGCCGGACCGGCCGCGCATGTCGTGCTGCACAATGGGCGGGCGTTGGTAAGGCTTGCGGTCAGCGGATCGGTCGGTTGGTTTCGTGCCTGGATGCAGGGCGAATGGGAAAGCCCCGATCCCGTCGCGCTGTTCGAACTGTTCATGATTAACCGCGTCAGCCTGGGCGAGGCGGGGAGGGCATCGGGACCGAACCGGCTGTTCAACCGGCTGTTGCGCGGCCTTCACGCCAACACCCGGACGCGCGCGCGCCGCAACATCGGTTTTCATTACGATCTGGGCAACGATTTCTACGCCGCCTGGCTCGACAATACGATGACCTATTCCAGCGCGATCTTCGCGGAGCCGGTCCATGCGGACGAACCGCTGGAGGCCGCTCAGCAGCGCAAGGTCCGTCGCCTTCTCGACCGGCTCAGCCTCAAGCCCGGCGACCGCTTGCTCGAGATCGGCAGCGGCTGGGGGTATCTGGCCGAAGTGGCGGCGCGGGATTATGGCGCGCATGTCCTTGGCATCACGCTTTCGCAAGAGCAGCTCGCCCATGCGCGCGCGCGAATCGAACAGGCCGATCTCGACCAGCAGGTCGCCTTCAGCCTCACCGATTATCGCGATGTGGAGGGCCAGTTCGATGCCGTCGCCAGCGTCGAAATGGTCGAGGCGGTGGGCGAAGAGTTTTGGCCCGCATTTCTTGGCGCCACCGCTCGCCTGCTAAAACCCGGTGGACGCGCGGCGCTCCAGCTCATCTCAATGGACGACGCGATTTTCGAAAACTATTCGCGCAACGCCGATTTCATCCAGACCTATATCTTCCCCGGCGGCATGCTGATCTCCGAGCAGCGGTTCCGGGCGATCGCCGAAGAGGCGGGGCTCGCCTGGCGGGATCGACAGGGCTATGCCGCGCATTATGCCGAAACCCTGCAACGCTGGCGGACGCGCTTTGATGCCGCTGTTGCCGAAGGCCGCCTGCCCAAGGGCTTCGACGACCATTTCCACCGGCTGTGGCGCTATTATCTGATGTATTGCGAAGGCGGCTTCCGGGGCGGCGGAATCGATGCGGTGCAGGTCACGCTGGTGAAGGGATAGGCGCTCGTCCTGCCCGTCTTTCCTGCAAACCGTCAGGCGTAGGGCGGCGCGTTGAGGCCCTTGGGGCTGGCGGTGAAGATTTCGCAGCCCGTTTCGGTAATACCGATCGAATGTTCGAATTGCGCCGACAGCGACCGGTCGCGCGTAACCGCCGTCCAGCCGTCGTCCAGCACCTTCACATCTGGCCGCCCGCCGTTGATCATCGGCTCGATGGTGAAGAACATCCCCGGCTTCAGCACGACGCCGGTGCCCGGCCGCCCGACATGGACGACGTTCGGCGCGTCGTGAAATACCCGGCCCAGACCATGGCCGCAGAAGTCGCGAACCACGCCAAAGCGGTGCTTTTCGGCATATTGCTGAATCGCATGGCCGACATCGCCCAGCGTGTTGCCGGGTTTTGCCTGTTCGATGCCCAGCATCATCGCCTCATAGGTCACGTCGACCAGCTTTCGCGCCTTCAGCGGCACGTCGCCGACAAGGAACATGCGGCTGGTGTCGCCGTGCCAGCCGTCGACCACGGTCGTTACGTCGATGTTGAGGATATCGCCCGCCTTCAGCGTCTTTGGACCTGGAATGCCGTGACAGACGACATGGTTGATCGAGGTGCAGATCGACTTGGGAAAGCCGCGATAGTTGAGCGGGGCAGGTGCAGCGCCCGCCGCCATGACCATGTCGTGCGCCAGCCGGTTAAGTTCGTCGGTCGTGACGCCGGGAACGACATGGGCCACCAGCATGTCCAGAACCTCGGCGGCGAGCTTTCCCGCCGCGCGCATTCCGGCAAAGCCTTCGGGGCCGTGCAGCTTGATGGTGCTGCCCGCGATTTCGGCGTCTTCCGACGCTTCGACGATGGTGTAACTGGTCATAAATCAGCATATAGCAGCGCTGTACCGTTTTTGCGAGCAGGGCGATGACAGACAGGAGGCCTGGCCAAGTGAACGAGAGAATCTGGACCGCCGCCCTCGTCATCATCGGGGACGAAATTCTGTCGGGGCGGACCCAGGACGCGAACCTCGCCAATCTGGCCAAGTGGCTCAACGTGGAGGGCATCCGTCTGGGCGAAGTGCGCGTGGTGGGCGATGCGACTGATCAGATCGTCAGCGCCGTCAACGCCGTGCGCACCACGCATGACTATGTCTTTACCACCGGCGGGATCGGCCCGACCCATGACGACATCACCGTCGACGCTGTCGCCGAAGCCTTTGGGGTGCCGGTCGTGATCCACCCGCGCGCGCAGGCGATTCTGACCGAATATTATGCCGGCCGGGGCGGCCTGAACGAGGGGCGGTTGCGGATGGCGCGGGTGCCCGAAGGCGCGGAGCTGATCGAAAACGAGGCGACCGGCGCGCCGGGCATCCGGGTCGGCAATGTCTATCTGCTCGCGGGCGTTCCGCGAATCGCGCTCAACATGATGGACGCGCTCAGCGGCAAGCTCGAAGGCGGCAAGCCGATGCTGTCCCATACCATCGGCTGCATCGTCGCCGAAAGCGAGGTCGCGGAGCTGCTGCTGCGGGTGGAACGCGCGCACGATGGGTGTCAGATCGGCAGCTATCCTTTCTTCGGCGAAAGCGGCGTGGGCGCGAACTTCGTCATTCGTTCCACCGATCCCCACCAGCTCAACCTCTGCGCCGCCGCGCTGATGGAAGGCTTGCGCGCCGAGGGCCGAAACCCGGTGGATGGCGGCATCTGATGACGACGCCGTCAGCGCCGGTCGTCGTTGCCGCACTCTACCGCTTTTCGCCGTTCGCCGATCCCGCCACCCTGCGCGGGCCGCTGGACGACGTCTGCGGCGAGGCCGGGATCAAGGGCACGCTGCTGCTGGCGACGGAAGGGATCAACGGAACCATCGCGGGCTCCCGCGCTGGCATTGACCGGGTGCTCGCGCACATTCGGTCGCTGCCCGGTTGCGGCGATCTCGACGTCAAGGAATCCGTCGCCGCCGACATGCCTTTCTACCGCATGAAGATAAGGCTGAAGAAAGAGATCGTGACCATGGGGGTGGCGGGCGTCGATCCCACCCGGCAGGCGGGATCCTATGTCGCGCCCGAAGACTGGAACGCGCTTGTCAGTCAGCCGGACGTCATCCTGATCGACACGCGCAACGACTATGAAGTGGGCATCGGCACGTTCGAAGGCGCGGTCGATCCAAAGACCGCGACATTCCGGGATTTCCCCCGATGGTTCGACGATTTCTCGAAACGCTTCGATGGCCGCGAAAAACCACGGATCGCGATGTTCTGCACCGGCGGCATCCGGTGCGAAAAGGCGACCGCGTTCGTAAAGGCCCGGGGGCTGGACGAGGTCTATCACCTGAAGGGCGGCATATTGAAATATCTGGAGACGGTGCCGCCCGAAGACAGCCTCTGGCGCGGCGAATGCTTTGTATTCGACCAACGGGTGGCGGTCGGTCCCGGACTGGCGTCCGGCACCCATGTGCTGTGCCACGCATGTCGTTTGCCGCTCAATGCCGATGATGTCGCGTCCCCCTTCTATGTCGAAGGCGTCAGTTGCCCGCACTGCCATGACGCGCGCGACGAGGCGCAGCGGCAACGCTATGCCGAACGCCAGCGGCAGACCGAAATGGCGGCCTTGCGGGGCGAACAGCATCTGGGGGGGGCGCCGCAGATCACCGCGAAGTCTCGGTGCGAGTCCGCCGAAGACGCCGAGCCGCCGCTTCCACCGTCCGGCTGACGGGGTACATTGGTTCTGGCGCGCGACCGGCTTGGTCCCTATTTAAGGCCGATGGACCAGGAGCCCCTTTTTCCGCCGACGTCGACCCAGGCCGTGCCGGGCAAGCGCAGGCGCGGCTTCTTTCCGATGCCGGCGTTCAAGGGTGCGGCGGCCGATCTCAAGGCGATGTTCCTGGGCATGGACCGGCGGCGCTGGCTGTTCCTTGCGCTTTCCTTCGCGATCACCTTCGCGCTGCTGTTCGGATTCCTGATCGATTCGGATTATCGAAAGCTGGCGCCGGGACCGCAGTTGATCATCGCCGAAAGCTGGCCCGCGAACCGGACCGATGCCGAAATACAGGCGCAGCAGAAGCGCGATCAGGCCGTCCGCAAACTCCAGGAGGAGGAGCGCAAACGTCAGTATCAAAAACTCGCCAAGACTCTGGGCATCGAATGACGATGCCCGGCTGCGAGGCTGATCGACGGTGGATGGGTTCGGCGATAGCGCTTGCCGGCCGCGGACGCGGACAGGCCGCGCCCAACCCGAACGTCGGGTGCGTCATCGTAAGCGACGGATGTGTCGTCGGGCGTGGCTGGACCGGCGCGGGGGGACGACCTCATGCCGAGGCTGTGGCGCTTGAGGAGGCGGGTGCCGCGGTCAAGGGCGCGACCGCCTATGTCACGCTGGAGCCCTGCGCGCATGAAAGCGCGCGCGGCCCCGCCTGCGCCGACCTGCTTGCCGCCGCACGCCCGGCGCGTGTCGTCATTGCCGCGCGCGATCCCGATCCCCGCACAAACGGGCGCGGCGCCGAACGTCTGCGCGCTGCCGGTATCGAGGTGGTTGAGGGCGTCCGGGCGGCGGAGGCCGAAGCGGCCATGGCCGGCTTTTTCACCCGGCAGCGGCTAGGCCGACCGCATGTCACGCTGAAGCTTGCAACCTCGCTCGACGGATGCATCGCGCTTGCCGACGGCACGAGCCGCTGGATCACCGGGGAGGCCGCGCGGGCGCATGCTCATCTCGAACGCGCGCGGGCCGAGGTGATCGTCGTCGGGCGCGGCACATTGGAGGCCGACAACCCGAAGCTCGATGTTCGTCTTGCGGGACTGGAGGGACGGTCGCCCCGGCGCGCGGTGCTGACCTCGGGCGAAGCGCCTGCGGGCTGGACCCGGCTGGCCGCCCCAAAGGCCATCGCCTCGCTCGACAAGACCGATCATGTTCTGGTCGAAGGCGGCGCTGGCGCGGCGGCGGCTTTTCTGGCGGCCGATCTGGTCGACAGGCTATTGATATACAGGGCGCCGATCCTGATCGGCGGCGGCAAACCGGGGCTTGGCTCCATCGGCCTGGGCGATCTGGCGGCGGCGCATGGACGCTGGCGGCTCATCGATCAGCGTCGTTTTGGTTCGGACACGCTCGACGTCTTCGAGCGCACGCGCTAGGGCGTCGGCATGTTTACGGGAATCATCACGGATGTCGGTGTGATCGACGCGATCGAACAGCGCGGCGATCTGCGCGTCCGCGTCCTTACCACCTATGACATGGAGACGGTTGATCTGGGCGCCTCGATCGCGTGCTCGGGGGTGTGCCTGACAGTGGTCGACAAGGGCGAAGACTGGTTTTCGGTCGACGTTTCGGCTGAAACCATTGCATGCGCCGCCCGCGATCAATGGGCTGTGGGGCGGCGGCTCAATCTGGAACGCGCCCTGAAGGTAGGCGATGAACTGGGCGGCCATATCGTCACCGGCCATGTCGATGGCGTTGGAGAGATTGTGTTGGTGACGCCCGAGGGCGCTTCGAAGCGGATCGAGATCGAGGCTGGGGCGGCGCTTGCGCCGTTCCTCGCGGCCAAGGGGTCGATTGCCGTCGACGGCGTTTCGCTGACGGTGAACGGGGTGACGGACAGGGCCGATGGCGGCGTCCGCTTCGGCATCAACATCATTCCCCATACAGCCGAACAGACGACGTTCGACGACCTGCGCGCGGGCCGGTCGGTCAATCTCGAAATCGATGTGATCGCGCGCTATCTGGGCCGCATGCAGTCACTCAGGAGCGGCAAATGACGAGGGCGTTTTTGTCTGGCGTCGAAGAAATCATCGACGAGGCCAGGAATGGCCGGATGTTCATCCTTGTCGATGACGAGGACCGCGAGAATGAGGGCGATCTTGTCATTCCCGCGCAGATGGCGACGCCCCATGCAATCAACTTCATGGCGACGCACGGGCGCGGCCTGATATGCCTTGCGCTTGCCAAGGAACGGGTCGACCAGCTTGGCCTGCAGTTGATGAGCCGCAACAACGGCACTCGTCATGAGACGGCGTTCACGGTGTCGATCGAGGCGCGCGAAGGCGTCACCACCGGCATTTCGGCCGGAGACCGGGCACGCACCATTTCGGTGGCTATCGACGCTTCCAAAGGCCCCGAACATATCGTCACGCCCGGGCATGTCTTCCCGCTTGTCGCCAAGCCCGGCGGGGTTCTGGTGCGCGCCGGCCACACCGAGGCGGCGGTCGATGTCGCGCGGCTTGCCGGGCTCAACCCTTCGGGCGTGATCTGCGAGATCATGAAGGATGACGGGACGATGGCGCGGATGGACGATCTCGTCGCCTTCGCACAGCTCCACAATCTCAAAATCGGCACGATCCGGGATCTGATCGCCTACCGGCGGCGGCACGACCATAATGTCGAAAAGATTGCCGAAGTGCCGTTCAGCAGCCGTTTCGGCGGCGACTGGAAAGCCATCACCTATCGCAACAAGGCGATCGGGCAGGAGACGCTGGCGCTCGTCAAGGGGCATCTCGACCCCGACAAGCCCACCCTGGTCCGTATGCACCAGCTTTCGCCTTTCAGTGACATGCTCGGCGAGGTCAGCCCGCGCGCGCGCCTGCTCGAGAACGCCATGCACCAAATCGCGAAAGAGGGCGCGGGCGTCGTCGTCGTGATCAACCGCAACGTTCCCGAAATGCTGTCGACCGTGATGAAGCGCCGCGCCACGGGGCGCCCGCTCGACGCGGACGACATGAACGAGCTTCGCGACTATGGCGTCGGGGCCCAGATCCTGGCTGAACTGGGCATCCACGACATGATCCTCCTGACCAACTCGCATCACACCCTGGTGGCGCTCGCGGGCTATGGCCTCAACATCATCGGCGAACGTCCGATACCGACTGCGGAGAACTGACATGGCGCGGGTACTGATCGTCGAGGCGCGTTTCTATGGCGCACTCAACGACGCACTTATCGAGGGTGCGCGCGCGGCTGTCGAGGAGGCGGGTCACAGCGCCGAAGTCGTCACGGTTCCGGGCGCGCTGGAAGTGCCCGGCGCGATCGCAATGGCGGCGGAAACGGGGCGTTACGACGCGTTCGTCGCGCTTGGCGTCGTCATTCGCGGGGAAACCTATCATTTCGAGGTCGTTTCCAATGAAAGCGCACGCGGCATCATGGCGTTGACGATGGACGGCATCCCGATCGGCAACGGCATATTGACCGTGGAGAACGAAGCGCAGGCCTGGGTCCGCGCGCGGAAGGGCGAGAAGGACAAGGGCGGCGATGCCGCGCGCGCCGCGCTGGCGATGATGAAGCTTCGCGAACGGTTCGCGCAATGAGCGCCGACGCAAAACCCAATCGCGCGATATCGCGTTCGGCCGCGCGGCTGGCCGCCGTGCAGGCGCTCTATCAGCAGGAGATGGAGGCGACGAAGCTGCCCCTGCTGCTGAGCGAGTTCCATAACCATCGGCTGGGCGCGGAAATCGAAGACGCGCAATATCATGACGCGGAGATTGATTTCTTCGACGATTTGGTGGCGGGCGTCGACGCGCGCCGTGAGGAAATCGACGCGCTGATCGCATCCAAGCTGGCGCCGGGCTGGACCATCGAGCGGCTGGACCGGCCGATGCGCCAGCTCCTGCGTTGCGGCGCCTATGAGCTTGTCGCCCGCCCCGATGTGCGCACCGGCACCGTCATTTCCGAATATGTCGATGTCGCCAAGGCTTTCTACGACAAGCGCGAGTCCGGTTTTGCGAACGGCCTGCTCGACGCCATCGCCAAGGCCGTGCGGGGGTAACGGACGCTTCGGGCAGTCGCGCCGGACCGCGCTTGGGCGGTTTTGTGTGATGTCACGGCAATTTATGCTAGCTTGATCGGCGACGGCTCCATGACTGGGGCGGACCTGATGCATGCGACGGAACGCAGATTCGATATCTTCCGGTACCGGGCCTTCCGGTACTGGCGTCCGGCAATTGCCGTCGTCGTCGCCCTGGCGGCCTTCCTTTTGCCAGATGCAGCGGCGGGGGCTCACGCCGCGCCACCGCCTGTCGGCCGTGCCCCCGTCATGGTCCTCCACCTTGATGGCATCATCGGCCCAGCGACCGCCGACTATGTATCGCGCAACCTGAAGAAGGCGGCGGCGCGCAACGCGCCCCTCTTCGTCATCCGTCTCGATACGCCGGGTGGCCTCGACACGTCGATGCGCGAGATAATCCGCGACATCCTCGCCTCGCCGGTTCCGGTTGTGACCTATGTCGCGCCCGGTGGCGCGCGGGCAGCCAGCGCTGGCACGTTCATCCTGCTGGCGAGCCATATCGCCGCGATGGCGCCGGGAACCAATGTCGGCGCGGCTACTCCCGTGCAGATCGGCGGAGGCGGCGGCTTGCCCATGCCCGGCGGCGACGAGGGCCAACCCGGCAAGGATAAAAAACCGGCGGCGAAACCGGGCGATCCGATGGAAGCCAAGGCGGTGAACGACGCGGTCGCTTATATCCGCTCGCTTGCCGAACTGCGCGGGCGCAACGCGGACTGGGCGGAAAAGGCGGTCCGCGAGGCGGCGAGCCTGCCTGCCAGCGCCGCGCTGTCCCAGGGAGTCATCGACGTTGTGGCGCGCGACATCCGCGACCTGCTCGGGCAAATAAACGGCCGCAGGGTGACGGCCGCGGGAAAGCCGATCACGCTCGCCACCCGCGGGCTGGCGGTGGAGGACGTTCGGCCCGATTGGCGGACGCAGTTGCTCAGCACGATCACCAATCCCAATATCGCGCTCATTCTGATGATGGTCGGCGTCTACGGGCTGCTCTTTGAATTCTTCAATCCCGGCAGCTTCTATCCGGGGACGGTCGGGGCGATCAGCCTGCTTCTCGGCCTCTATGCCTTTGCGGCCCTGCCGGTGAACTATGCGGGTGTCGGACTGATTCTGCTGGGCATCGGCCTGATGGTTGCAGAGGCGCATACGCCCTCGCTCGGCACGCTCGGCATCGGCGGCGTGGCCGCGTTCGTAATCGGCGCGGCCATTCTCGTTGATACCGATGTTTCGGCCTTCCGGGTGGCGTGGCCGGTCATCGGCAGCGTCGCCCTCGCCAGCCTTGCGATGATCGTGACGATCGCCCGCCTGGCCCTGACTGCCCGCCGGCGAGGCGTGGTGAGCGGGCGCGAGCAGATGATCGGCGCTCCCGCCGTGGTGGAAAGCTGGAGCGGCGGCACCGGGCAGGTGTTCGCGCATGGCGAACGTTGGACGGCAAAGGGCGGTCAGGCTTTCAGGAAGGGCCAGCATGTTCGCGTGAAGATGCTGCACGGCCTGACGCTGGAGGTGGAGCCCGCCCCGCCTCCGGCCTCACCGCCAAGAGAAGGATAGCAAGATGCTGATGCAACTCGCGCTTTACGTGCCCCTGATAATCCTTGTCATCGCGTTCCTGTCGGCGGCGGTGAAGATCCTGCGCGAATATGAACGCGGCGTGGTGTTCACCCTTGGCCGTTTCACCGGGGTGAAGGGGCCGGGGCTGATCCTTCTCATCCCCTTCGTCCAGCAGATGGTCCGCACCGATTTGCGCACGCTGGTCCTCGATGTGCCGACGCAGGACGTAATCTCGCACGACAATGTCTCGGTGCGGGTCAGTGCGGTGATCTATTTCCGTATCCTCGATCCGGAAAGGGCGGTCATCCAGGTGGAGGATTACATGATGGCCACCAGCCAGCTTGCCCAGACGACGCTCAGGTCGGTGCTCGGCAAGCATGAGCTCGACGAGATGCTGGCCGAACGCGACAAGCTCAACCGGGACATCCAGGGAATCCTCGACATCCAGACCGATGCATGGGGCATCAAGGTCGCCACTGTGGAAATCAAGCACGTCGACATCGACGAATCCATGCGGCGGGCGATCGCCCGTCAGGCGGAGGCCGAGCGTGAGCGGCGCGCGAAGGTGATCAACGCCGAGGGTGAACAGCAGGCCGCGCAAAAACTGCTCGAGGCAGGCGAAATCCTTGCGAAGCGGCCGGAGGCGATGCAGCTTCGCTATCTGAACACGCTCAATGTCATCGCCGGCGAGAAGACCTCGACGATCGTGTTTCCCTTCCCGGTTGAATTCGCCCAGTTCCTGAAAGCGGCTACGTTGCCCGAAAAGAAATAGCGCGGCTTCCTTTCGGCATCGCCCCTCCCTAGAACTTCGTCAAATCCTGTCGTCAATGGGATTGAGCGGGGAGACGAAGCATGTGGCCGAGGGGGCATTTGCGGAAAAGTGGCCATCCAGTTTCAGGGAAGATGAATCCATGACCAAATCCGTCCTCGTCCGGACACAGGGCCATATCGGGCGGATCACGCTCAACCGCCCGCGGGCGATCAACGCGCTGAGCCTCGATATGTGCGAGGCGATCAGTGCCGCCCTGCTGCGATGGCGCAACGAACCCGGCATCGAGGCGGTGATCGTCGAGCATGGCGAGGGGCGGGGCTTTTGCGCGGGAGGTGACGTCAGACAGGTGGTGGAGGGGGGATCCCCTTCTGCCCGCGCCTTTTTCATGGCGGAATATCGGATGAACCATCTGATGTTCGGTTATCCAAAGCCCATCATGGCTTTCATGGACGGCGTCACCATGGGCGGCGGCGTTGGCCTGTCGCTTCCCTGCCGCTATCGCATCGCGACGGAAAATACCGTCTTCGCCATGCCCGAGGCGACAATCGGCTTGTTCCCCGATGTCGGCGCCGGCTGGTATCTGTCGCGCCTGCCCGACCGGGTGGGGCAATTTCTGGCGCTGACGGCGGCGCGTCTTGATGGCGCGGAATGCCTCGACCTCGGGCTGGCGAGCCATTACCTGCCGTCGTCCGCACTGTCTGGCGTCAAGGCGGCGATTGCCGCCCAGCCCCATTACATCGACCAGCTTTTTCAGACCAGCGACGTGGTGGCGCCCTATGCGCGGATTGAACGGAACCGGTCGCAGATTGCCAGGCTGTTCGCGAGCGACAGCCTTGAGGATATCATCGCGGCGCTCCGCTCCGACCCATCGGAATGGGCGAAGAAGGAACTGCGGACGATCGGCGCCAAGTCGCCGACTTCATGCAAAATAGCGCTTCGTCTTCTGGCGCACGGTCCGAAAATGCGCGACTTCACAGACGAGATGCAGCTTGAATACGGGATCGCCGTCCATATCGCCGAGCGCCACGATTTTGCCGAGGGCGTCCGGGCGCTGCTGATCGACAAGGACAACGCCCCGTGCTGGGACCCCGCGGCGCCCGAGGACGTCACCGACGAAATGATCGACGAGATATTCGCTCCCCTTCCGGCCGGCGAAGCATGGACGCCGTTCGAGGGGCTCGGCGAACATCGCTATATGTGATCAGAACGTCGTCCGCACCGTCACGCCATAGGTTCGGGGTTCAGCGGGGAAGTTGATGAACAACTGGGTGGCGGAGCTGGCGAAGCCGTTCCGGACGAACCCGGCCGATCCGCTGCCTTGCCCGGGCGCGTTGGCGATGGTCTGCGTGTAATCGGCATTGAGCAGGTTCTGCCCCCAGAATTCCAGGCTCCATGCCTTGTCTGGCCCCATCAGGCCCAGGCGCGCGTTGATTGTCGTCACGCTGTCCTGCCGCTTCTCGGGAAAGAGGTCGGAACCGGTGTTGAAGTCCGACATATAGCGCATATCGGCATGGAGCAGCGCCCTTATGCCGGAGACGGTGATTTCCGGCGTGTAGGTGAAACCCGTCGTCACGACATATTTGGGCGCGTTCGAAAGCTGTTGGCCCGGCAGAAGCGCCAGCCCATTCGGCAGGGGCTGTCCGCCTGTACCGACCAGTTTCGACCGGTAATGCGTGTCGGCATAAGTGAAGCCCGCATCGACCGAGAGATAGTCGGCGGGGAACAGCGTCGCTTCCAGTTCGACGCCCTGCGAGACGACGCCAGCCTTCCGCTTGCCGCTGCAACTGCCGAGCGTCGGCAATGCGCCCGCGGCCGGGCTCAGCGCATCCTTGCAGGCTTGAATATTCTCCACGACGAAGCTGATGCCGTTGAAGGTGTTGAGCTGGAACTGGCTGAATTCCTGATAGAAAACTGCCGCATTCAGGCGGAATCCACGCACGTCGAGCTTCGCGCCGATTTCGAAGGCGTCGACCTTTTCCGGCGCGAAGCGGAGGTCGCGCACATCGATCGCATCGGGATTGAGGCCCGACCGGTCGAGGTTGTAGCCGCCTGCCTTGTACCCCTTCGAATAGCTGGCATAGGTCATCAGATTATTGAGCAGCTTGTAACTGACGACGGCGGTGCCGCTCCACTGGCTGTTGCTCTGGCTGTCGGCGTAATCGCCGTCGACGACCGTGCCGATGTTCGACAGGCAGGCAAGCGTGATGAGATTGCCTGCCAGCGTGCGTGCGGCAACAGGAAGCGCCGGGTTGTCGCGGATACCCACCAGTGTCGCTCTCTGGGTTGCGCAGGCGGCGTTGGTGGATGCGAAGCTGGCGTTGAGCTTCTTTTTGTCATGCGTCCAGCGTGCGCCGAGCGTGACAGCGAGCCGGTCGGTGACGTTGAACACATTGTGCGTGAAAAAGGCGTAGTTCTGGCTCTTCTGGTGCAACGCGTCGGCGTTCCCGACATTGCCGATGCCATAAAGCCGGTTCAACCCTGCGGCGAGCGGGCCGGCCAGCGGGCCGAGCACGCCGGGAAGCCCGGCCGCCACCGCCGGATTGAGACAACCGGGCGATAGCGGGCTGATGGCAAGGCTGGCGGGCACGCCAAGCGTTGGCGCCGCCTGGCCCACCACCTGGCAGGCCTGGAACAGGCCGTACTGGCTCCCAAAGCCGAGGTCGTCGGTGATGGAAAGCTTTTCGTTCGCGTAATAGGCGCCGACCAGCCAGTCGAGCTTGTTGTCCAGCGCCTTGCCCTGAAGCCGCAATTCCTGGGTGAAGGTCTTGAACCGCTGGTCGTAGTTGTTGCGCGGGATCAGGTCGAGGTTGGAGAAATCGGCATCCTGTCCGCGATCGGATTTCCAATCCCTGTAGGCGGTGATCGAGGTCAGCTTCGCGTCGCCGAAGTTCCAGTTGAGTTCGCCCGAAAGGCCCCAGTCGCGCACGTCGGACTGATAGCCTTGGCCAGGCGTCACCGCGACCCGCCGGGCATAGGGGTTTTGCAGAATTATGCCACCCAGCGCCTGCTGGAGCGCCGCCACCGAGCTTGGTTGGGTGATGATGCCTCCCGGCGTCGCGATCGTGTCGCTTGCAGGCTGCAGCACCGCAGCGCAGCATTCCTCATTCCGTTTGGCATAGTCGGCGATCAGTCGGACAGACAGGTCCGTCGTCGGCTCGAACAATATCTGGCCGCGCGCCAGCCAGCGGTCGCGGTTGTTGAAGCGATGTCCTGAAACCACGTCTTTCAGGAAGCCGTCGCGCTTGGTGTAGACGCCGTCCAGCCGGTAGGCGAGCGTCCGGCTGTCGCCGAACGGGCCGGTCACGCCGCCCGCGATGCGCCAATAATCGTAATTGCCGTAGGTGACCTCGGCATTGCCCTGCGCCTCGTAACTCGGGCCGCGCGTAATGACGTTGATCAGGCCCGCGCTTGCGTTGCGGCCGAACAATGTGCCCTGTGGCCCGCGCAGCACTTCGATCCGTTCGACATCGCCGAGATCCGTCAGCGCGACGCCCGAGCGGTTGCGGTAAACCCCGTCGATGAAGGTCGCCACCGAACTTTCAAGGCCGGGATTATCCCCTACCGTGCCGACGCCGCGAATACGGGCGACGCCCCCCACGGCTTCCGACGTGGTCGACGATACGAGAAGCGAAGGCGAAATCTGGTTCAGTCCGCGAATGTCGACCGCCCCGGTATTTCGCATCTGGGCTGCGGATACCGCCGACACGGCGATCGGCACGTCCAGCAGGGTCTGGGCGCGCTTTGTCGCGGTCACGACGATTTCGTCCTGACTGCCGTTGGAAGGGGCCGTTGCGGCTTCGGCCGGGCCGGGCTGTTGCTCCATATCCTGTGCAAGAACAGGCTGGTTCAGGGCAAATGCAGATACGCAGGCGAGCCAGATAACCTTCATCACCACTACCCCTCCGCCGAAGACCGTTTATGTAATTGCGGCTAAGTTTCCTGAATCATGTAGTTATTTTTTTCAGCCGGCAAGTGCAGATTTCAAAGCTTTTCAAAGTGAGGCGGAAAGGTCACAGTCGCGTGCAGTGCTGTGAGTGGTCCGGGGAAGGTAGCGGCCGCCCGATGAACGAAAGATTGGAATAATCGATTAGATCCGATTGAATGATGGCGGTTCGTTCAAGGTTGGCATATGAATGTTGTTGTGATTCTTGGGAGAGTCTAGCGATGCTAAATAGTCGTCATGTCGTGATCGGTCTTCTTGCGGGCGTGGCATTGCTTGCGACGCCTGCTCTTGCCGCCGACAAGTCCTCGGGCCGCAAAGCGCAGGAAAAGGGTCAGACGGAAATTCCCATCTGCAACAAACGGCTTGGCACCATCGCCGTGGTAGAGCCCGACACCAACTGGTGGCAACAGCTTGGCCTTGGCTCGCCCGAAGCGATCATCAAGCTGTTCGTGATGAAATCCGGCTGTTTCGGCCTTGTCGACCGCAACAAGGGCTTGGCCAGCCGCAACATCGAACGCGCGCTGGCCAACTCGGGCGAGCTGCAGCGCGGCTCGAACATCGGCCGGGCGCAAGTGAAGGCGGCGGACTATTTCGTCGTGCCCGATATTGTGTCGCAGAACAGCAATTCGGGTGGCAATGCCCTTGGCGGCCTTGTCGGCGGCTTCCTTGGCGGACGCACCATCGGCGCGCTGGCAGGCGGCATCTCGATCAAGAAGAAAGAGGCCAATGTCATGCTGACGCTGGTCAATGCGCGCACCACCGAACAGGAGCGCATGACCGAAGGCTATGCGCGCAAGTCCGACCTCTCGTTTGGCGGTGGCGGCGGTGCGGGCTGGTGGGGCGGCTTGGCTGCCGTCGGCGGCGGTGGTTATCAAAATACCGACATTGGCCAAGTCATCGTGCTTGCCTATCTCGACGCCTATACCAAGCTGGTCCAGCAATTGGGCGGCCTGCCGGCAAACGCCAGCGCGGCGGCTCCCAAGGCGCAATAGCGCGGCGGCGGGCGGGGGCGGCGGGCGGTTTCGGCCGCTCGCCAGCCCCGGCATCGCTTGTCCCGCGCGGATCTTCTACTTCACCTTCGTGTAGGGCACGAAGTCGCCAAAGCTGCATGCGCCGAAGGTCATCGGCGCTGGCGGCTCGACGATGTGGAAGATGTCACCCCGGCAATGCTGGGTCATTGACGACCGGGTCACAATCGCGCGCTGGGGTGCCAGTCCCGAACAGCCGCCCGGCGGATCGGTGCGCCAGACGCGGCCCCCCAAGCCCTCGAACAGGATGGTGTTGCGGTCGATGATCCGGCTGTCCCGGACTTCCGCAAGCGAGACGCAGCTCTGCGGCTTGCCTGGCGTCCGTCCGGCCAGTGCCTTTTCCAGCGTGGCCTCGGCCTTGGCGGTGCGCGCAGGTGGTTCGCCGGCCGCAGCGCAGCCCGCTCCGATCACCATCAGCGCAATCAGGGTCACAGCGTGTTTCATGGACGTTCTCCGTTGGCAGGGCTGTTCCCGCAGCCGCGCCGGTGCACTCTACCCCCGGAACGTTATTCTAGCTCCGGAAATTATCCTTTGCGAGCCGTCTTCTGGCAAATTCCTCCACCGATCCCGCGCGGGTGAACGGATTGGTGGCCCGTTCAAGGCCGATGGTCGATGGGATGGTCGGCTCGCCACGCGCGCGCGCGGCGTCCACCGCCGTCATCCGTTCGACCAGCGCCGGGTTGCCCGGCTCCACCGTCAGGGCAAAGCGTCCGTTGGACTGGGTATATTCGTGCGCGCAATAGACCCGCGTCGGATCGGGCAGCGCCATGAGCTTGCCGAAATTGTCCCACATCTGCTCGGCCGTGCCCTCGAACAGCCGCCCGCAGCCCATCGCGAACAGCGTGTCGCCGCAGAACAGGGCGTCGTCTTCGGGCAGGTAGTAGGCGATGTGGCCGGCGGTATGCGCGGGCACCTCGATCACCCTGGCCTTTGCGTCGCCCAGCCGCACGGTGTCGCCTTCGCTTACCGTGCGGTCGATGCCGGGTATCCTGGCCTCTTCCGCCTTGGGGCCGGTGATCACCGCACCCGTGGCGGCCTTGATTTCGAGGTTCGCGCCGGTGTGATCGGGATGCCAGTGCGTGTTCCAGATGTCGGTGATCGCCCAGCCGCGCCGTTCCGCCTCGGCGAGCACGGGCGGCCCGACCGCCGGATCGACCACGGTGGTGCGCCCGCTTGCCGGTTCATGCATCAGATAGACGTAATTGTCGCTGAGGACCGGAACCTGGGCGATTTCGACCGTCATCACCAGCTTCCCGTGTTGGGCATGGAGGTCCAGGGTTCGGCCGGTTCGAGGCAGCCGTCCTGCAACAGCTCCACCGAGATGCCGTCGGGCGACCGGACGAACGCCATGTGCCCGTCGCGGGGCGGCCGGTTGATGGCTATTCCGGCATCCATCAGCCGCTGACAGGTTTCGTAGATGTTCTCGACCTTATAGGCGATGTGGCCGAAATTGCGGCCGCCGTCATAGCCCTTCTCGTCCCAGTTCCAGGTCAGTTCCACCTGCGCTTCCTCATCGCCGGGCGCGGCGAGGAAAATCAGCGTGAAGCGGCCCTTTTCGTTATCGACCCGGCGAATCTCCCGAAGGCCGAGCAGATTGTAGAATCGGAAGACTCTCCTTGACGTCGGAGACGCGCACCATGGTGTGAAGATACTTCATTCCCGATCCCTTGAGTTCACGACACCGATAAAACCGTGCATTAATGTGGTTCGCGACAACGGATTAGCCAAGGGGTGGATGATGGAAGATCGCACCGACCTAGCGAGCAGGAATAATGGCTTCATCGTCACCGCCGTCATTCTGGCTCTGGGCATGATGATCGGCGGCTATCTGCTTGGCAATGGCCTGGTTCGCGCACGCCATGCGGATCGTGCGGTCACGATGCGCGGGCTGGCCGAACGCAACGTCACGGCGGATCTCGCCACCTGGACCATCGCCTATTCCGCGCAAGGGGCCGAGCTTGCGCCCCTTCAGGCGCGGATCGACGCCAACACCCAGGCGATCACCAGCTTCTTCCAGGGTTTCGGCTTTCAGCCCGACGACCTTTCGTTGGGTGGCGTCAACGTCAACCAGTACACCAACAGCAACGGCACGCCCAATATCACCGTACGCCAGCGGCTTCAGCTTCGCACGACCAAGGTGATGGATGCGAGGAGGGCCTTCGCGCGCCAGTTCGACCTTGTCCGGCAGGGCGTCGCGCTGGAGGAGGGTTCGGGCATGGTCTACAGCTTCACCAAGCTGAACGCGATCAAGCCCGCGATGATCGCCGACGCGACAAAGGACGCCCGCAACGGAGCTGAACAGTTCGCCAAGGATTCGGGCACAAGCGTCGGCGCGATCAAGCAGGCGACACAAGGTTATTTCTCCATCGGGGCGCGCGACGGCGACAACGCCGGGTCCGGCGCCAACTCGCCCTTCCAGAAGGTGCGCGTGGTGACGACGATCGACTTCTATCTGGATTGAGCCGGTATCCGGACCGAGCCGGTATCTGGATAGAGACGGGCCGCTGATGGAACCTCCCGGCAGGCGCGGGGTTTGCCGCTACAGCGGCGGCCTCAATTTCTCCGCCGCTTCAGGAGAAGATTATGACCGGCAACCGCCCGACCTATCCCGAAGACATCGGCGACCCGCTTCCCATAGAGGAAACCGACCGGACCATTGCCTCAAGCAAGGTCGAAGGCACCGCCGTCTACGATCAGAATGGCGAACGGCTGGGCCACATCCATAATTTCATGATCGATAAATATACCGGCCAGGTGCTCTATGCCGTCATGTCCTTTGGCGGTGTCCTGGGAATTGGCGAACGGTATCACCCGCTGCCCTGGAAGGTCCTCAAATATGACCAGAATCAAGGCGGCTATGTCGTCGGCATCAGCAAGGATGCGCTGCGCGATGCGCCCAGCTTTGCGGCCGACGAATATCCGGTGTTCGATGCGCGTTATGGCATGGGGCTGTACGGCTATTGGGGCCTGACTTTTCCCTAGGCCCAGTGGTTATTCCGCCGGGTTCGCCGCCAACGCCGCTTCTGCGGACTTGCCCGCCGGCGTTCCCGCGCCCTTGCTTGCCGCCACGCTCCATTCCTCCCGCGCGGCTTTGATGTCGCCCTGGAGCGCGGCGATATTGCCTGCCTCCAGCGCCACACTCGGATCGTCGGGCGCGCGTCTCATGGCTTCGACGATGTCCTTCGCCGCGCGCGCCAGATCCCGCGCGCGCCGGGCAAGCGTGGCCGACAGCAGCCAGCCCATGGGATCGTCCGGCACCAGCGCCAGCGCCTTGTCGAGGTCGGTTCGCGCCACCGCCAAATCGTTCAGTTCCACATCAGACCGCGCGCGATCGATATAAAGCTCGCCCTGCCATTCCTTGCTGCCGCCACCCCTCGCAAGCGCCGTATCAAGCGCGGTGCGTGCCTTTGCCGCATCGCCTGCCGCCAGCCATGCATTGCCCGCCTGGCCCCACAGATCGGTCACGCGCGGGTCCCGCACGGTTTCGGCAGCGCGGGCCGCCTGCTCGAACGTCAGCGCGGCGGGCGCCGCCCGGTCCAGCGCCATATAGGCGAGCCCCAGACACTGGCGGGCGGAGATGTCGCCGCCCCTCAGTCGCCAGGCCTGCGCCGTTTCGACCGCCGCCTTCGGATCTTTTTGCGCCAGCGTCGCGCACTGCTTGAACTGTTCCGCCTCGTCGGCGGGCTGGGCGACGGCGGCAGCGGCGGCGAAAAACAGCAGGGGCGTCATTCCATCTCCAGAAGTTCAGAGACCGTCGTCAGCAGCAGCCCCAGATCTTCCGGGCGCGACAGGCGGTGATCGCCTCCTTTGACCAGCACTGTCCGAACGTCGGCTGAACGAAGCGTGTTGGCAAGCTTGGGGGAGATCGGCCACGGCACGTCATTGTCGTCATGTCCGTGAAGGAGCCGCACCGGCGCGTCGATGGGGATTTCGTTTGACAGCAGCCGGTTGCGTTCGCCGCTTTCCCAGAAGGCGAGCGTCGTCACATAGGGCTCGTCGGAATATTCCGACTGTTCCTCGATCCGCCCTTCGGCCTTGAGCCGCGCTTTGTCGTCCTCGCTGAAACCCCAGTTGGTGAAATCGGGCGCGGCGGCGATGCCCGCCAACGCCTTCACCCGCTCTGGCCGCGCCAGCGCGATCAGCAGCATCAGCCATCCGCCCATCGACGATCCGACGAGAAGCAGCGGCCCTTCGGTCACGGCGTCGATGACTTTCAGCGCATCGTCGCGCCAGACGTCGATCGTCCCGTCCTCGAACCGGCCCCCGGACGCCCCGCAGCCCGAATAATCGAACCGAAGCATCGCGCGGCCTTCCACGCCCGCCCATTCGTCGAGCGCGACCGCCTTGGTCCCCTCCATGTCCGACATATAGCCGGGCAGGAAGACGATGGTCGGGCCACCAACGCCACCAGGCAAGGCCGGCCGGTGGCGATAGGCGAGGCGCATGCCATCGCCGCGATCGATATATTGAAGCTCGGTCATTGCCCTTCACTTGACAGTTGCGCGCCCGCTTCTCAAGGGTCACGCAAAAGTTGAATCATCAATCGCAAGTTGAACTTGAAAGCATTTATGGCCGACATTCTCTCGATCACGCTTCCCGACGGTTCGGTGCGAGAGGTTGCGGCCGGAACCACGCCCGCCGACATTGCCGCGTCGATCAGCCCTGGGCTGTTGAAGGCCTCGCTCGCCGCACGCGTGAACGGCGAGCTGCGTGATCTTGGCCGCCCCTTTGAAGGCGACGCGAACCTTGCGCTCGTTACCGCGCGGGACGAGGCCGATGCGCTGGAGCTTGCCCGGCACGATTACGCGCACGTGCTGGCCGAAGCCGTGCAGGCGCTTCATCCCGGCACGCAGATCACCTTCGGCCCGGCGACGGAGGACGGCTTTTATTACGACTTCGCGCCGAAGGATCGGCCCTTCACGGACGAGGATCTGCCCGCCATCGAAGCGAAGATGCGCGAGATCATCGCCGCCGACAAACCGCTGAAGCGCGAGGTATGGAAGCGCGAAGACCTCATTGCGCGCTGGAAGGCCGATGGCGAAAGCTTCAAGGCCGAATGGGCGGGCGAGCTTCCCGAAGGCGAGGAGATCACCGTCTATTGGTCGGGCGGCGACTGGATGGACATGTGCCGGGGCCCGCATCTGCCCTCGACCGGCAAGCTTGATCCGCAGGCCTTCAGGCTGACGCGTGTGTCGGGCGCCTATTGGCGCGGCGACCAGAAGAACGCGATGCTCAGCCGCATCTACGGCACCGGCTGGCTCAACAAGAAGCAACTGGATGCGCATCTGACGCGGCTGGAGGAAGCGGCGAAGCGCGACCATCGCAAGCTTGGCCGGGAAATGGACCTGTTCCACTTCCAGGAGGAAGCGGCGGGATCGATCTTCTGGCATGCGCAGGGCTGGACGCTCTATCAGGCGCTGGAGCAGTACATGCGCCGCCGTCTGAACGACGCGGGCTATCAGGAAGTGCGGACGCCGCAGGTGTTCCGCAACGACTTCTGGGTGACGTCGGGGCATTGGGGCAAGTTCCGCGAGAATATGTTCGTCGTGCCCGACGAGCGCCCCTCGACCGACGAGGGCGAGCCGCTGATCTCGCAGGACGCGGTGTTCATGGCGTTGAAACCGATGAACTGCCCCGCGCACATCCAGATTTTCGGCCAGGGCATCAAGAGTTATCGCGACCTGCCGATCCGCATGGCCGAGTTCGGTTGCTGCCACAGGAACGAACCGCATGGCGCGCTCCACGGGCTGATGCGCGTGCGCCAGTTCGTGCAGGACGATGCGCACATCTTCTGCCGCGAGGACCAGTTCCTCGAGGAGTTCGGGGCTGTTCATTACGCTGTTGAAGCGCGTTTACGATGACCTCGGCTTCACGGACTGGTTCGTAAAGCTCGCCACCCGACCCGACAGCCGCGCCGGCGACGACGCGGTGTGGGACAAGGCGGAAGCGGGGCTGGAGCAAGCACTCAACGAGGCTGGCCTGCCGTTCGAATGGGCGCCCGGCGAGGGGGCGTTCTACGGCCCGAAGATCGAGTTCCACCTGCGTGACGCAATCGGCCGGAGCTGGCAGTGCGGGACGCTGCAGCTCGACTTCGTGCTGCCGGAACGGTTCGACATGAGCTATGTGGGAGAGGATGGGGCCAAACACCGCCCGGTGATGCTCCACCGCGCCATTGTCGGATCGATGGAGCGGTTCATCGCGATCCTGATCGAAAACTATGCGGGGCGCATGCCGCTATGGCTCGCGCCGACCCAGGCTGTGGTCGCGACGATCGTCTCGGATGCCGACGCTTATGCCGAAAAGCTGGTCGAAGCGTTGCAGGCCGCGGGCGTGCGCGCTGTTCCCGACCTGCGCAACGAGAAGATCAACTACAAGGTGCGCGAGCATTCGCTGGCCAAGGTCCCCTATCTTCTGGTTGTCGGCAAGCGTGAGGCGGAGGAAGGCACGGTCGCGATCAGGAAGTTGGGGCAAGACGGCGGGCAGGAGGTTTTGCCGCTGGCCGAGGCGCTCGCGCGGTTGACGAAAGAGGCCACGCCGCCTGATCTTGCGTAAGGCGGTCGTGCTGGAATATCCGGCATGGCACAAGGGACCAAGCGAAGCGCCCGCGCAACAACAGCCGCAAAAAGCGAAGGTCCCGCCTATAGGGTCTTTCGCTTTGACGCGAGGCGCATTACATCGCGTCCTTGGATTTTGACGCCACAACAGGAGAACCTGCCATACCACCGCCCACGTCCCGGCGCATGATGACGCCGCCGCCGCCAACCAACGGTCCTCGTTACAATGAATTCATCACCGTGCCGAAAGTGCGGGTGATCGATGAGGAAGGCGAAAATCTGGGCGTAATGTATACGCGGGAGGCGATCGAACAGGCCGCCGAAGTCGGCCTCGATCTTGTCGAGGTGTCGCCGAACGCCGATCCGCCCGTGTGCAAGTTCCTCGATGTCGGCAAATACAAGTACGAGGCGCAGAAGAAGGCGAACGTCGCCCGCAAGAGCCAGAAGACGCAGGACATCAAAGAAATCAAGATGCGGCCGAACATCGACGATCATGATTATGATACGAAGATGAAGGCCATCCACAAGTTCATCGGCGAAGGCGACAAGGTGAAGGTCACGCTGCGTTTTCGTGGCCGTGAACTTGCCCATGGCCAGCTCGGCATGCAGTTGCTTCAGCGCGTGCAGGAAGACACCAACGAGGTCGCCAAGATCGAGCAATATCCTCGTATGGAAGGTCGCCAGATGCTGATGGTGATCGCGCCGAAATAGCGCACTCGCGCCTTGAATTGATTGAAAGCCCGCCCGGTCAGGCAACCGAGGCGGGTTTTCAGTTTTAAGTCTGTTCCGCCGCCTCATCGCCCCGTCTCGGATTGGACTCACTACCGTCATCAGCCACCATGGCTGAGCGGATGCCGGCCTTGGCTTGCAGACCGCGTCGGGAAGCCGACAGGCAAGCGTCAATTCGCCGACATGGCGCCCGCATCACCGTGATCCACCGACCTGCCTATCGCCCGTCAGGCCGCTCAATACCGGGCATTTTTGCAATCTGGCACGCCCTTTGCTGAAACCCCCATGCCGGAATCCCGGCGGACAGGAGTTGCAGGACAAACGGTTATGGACGTGCTCGACAACTATTTCGGTGTGCATGGACAGGCGCTCGAATTGCGTTCGAAGCGGCTCGAGCTGCTAGCGTCCAATATCGCCAATGCGGCGACGCCCGGCTACAAGGCGCGCGACATCGATTTCGCCGCCCAGCTCCGCGAGGCGCAGTCGGGCACGGCCCTTGCCGCCACCGAAGCCGGACACATTCCGGCGGCCGCTGGCGGCATGCCCGGCGGCGCGCTCTACCGCATTCCGAACCAATCATCCCTCGACGGCAATACCGTCGAGCTGTCGGTCGAACAGACCCGCTTCGGCGAAAACGCCGTGCAGTATCAGACGACGCTTTCCTTCCTCAACGGCCGCATCAGCACCCTGATGCGCGCGATGAAGGGCGAATGACGATGGCGGGGCTTTCCATATTCGACATTTCCGGCCGCGCCATGTCGGCGCAGCTCGTGCGACTGAACACGACGGCGAGCAACCTCGCTAACGCAGGTTCGGTGGCAGGCAAGGAATCAGCGGCCTACCGCGCGCGCAAGCCGGTGTTCGAAACCCATTTCGACCAGGCGAGCGGCGGGGCGAATGCGACCGTCGACGTCACCGAGATCGTCACCAGCAACGCCAGCCCCGTCAAACGCTATGATCCCGGCCATCCGCTCGCGGACAAGGACGGATATGTTTACGAAGCGGCCGTCGACCAGACCCAGGAAATGGTCGAGCTGCTCGAAGCCTCCCGCCAGTATCAGAACAACGTCGAGGTCATCCAGACCGCGAAGTCGCTGATGCTGAACACGCTCAAACTCGGACAGTGAGATAAGCGATGACGACAGTCACCTCCGGCAGTGGTCTTGATCTCGACGCCCTCGGGCTTCAGTCGTCGACGACCGGCACGACCCCCACCAAGAAAAAGGATCTCGACCAAAGCGATTTCCTGAAGCTGCTGACCACGCAGCTCAAGAACCAGGATCCGCTGAAGCCGGTCGAAAACGAGGCGTTCGTTGCCCAGATGGCGCAATTCTCGTCGCTGTCGGGCATCACCGAGATGAACGCCAAATTGGGCGGCATCCTCGATACGCTGAACCAGGGCCAGCTTTCGACCGCAACGGGGCTGGTCGGCAAATATGTGCTGACGTCGGGCACCACGGCCGTGCCGGATTCGACCGGCGGGGTCTATGGCGTACTCGGTATTCCCGAAGGCGCGACCAACACCACCGTCACGATCAAGGATTCGACGGGCAAGGCGGTCCGCACCCTCTCGCTCGGCGCGGTGGAAAGCGGCAGTCACGATTTCGCATGGGACGGCAAGGACGACGCGGGCAATGCCGTGCCGCTCGGCCCCGTCACCATCGAGGCGACGGCAAACGTCGGCGGCAAGCGCGAGGCATTGGCCACATCGGTCTACGCACTGGTGCAGGCCGTCAACCTTCCGACCGCCAACGCGCCGATGACGGTCGACGTCCTCGGCCTTGGCACAATCGATTTCGACAAGATCCAGAAAGTCAGCAGCTAACCGCTGCCGCTATCCCGAAAGGAGATCCCCCATGGCAATGTACACATCGCTTACCGGCCTCAATGCCGCGCAGACCGATCTTTCGACCACCTCGAACAATATCGCCAACGTCGGCACGGTCGGCTTCAAGCGGTCGCGCGCGGAATTCGGCGACATCATCTCCAGCTCGGCGCTGCAAAGCGCGGGGCGCGTCGCCGGCAACGGCACGGCGCTGAAATCGATCAAGCAGCAGTTCACGCAGGGAGCGATCCAGTCCAGCCTCAACGTGATGGACATGTCGATCATGGGCGAGGGCTTCTTCATGGTGAAGTCGACCTCGGGCGCATCCGACATGAGCTTTACCCGCAACGGTTCGTTTTCGGTGAACAGCGACCGCTTCGTCGTCGACAGCGGCGGCCAGGCGCTGCAGGTCTATCCGGTCAACGATTTCGGGCACGGTGATTTCAACCGGCATCGCCGACACCCGCGCATTGCGCCTGCCGCTGACGTCTGGCCAGCCGCGCGCGACGACCGGCATCAACCTGGCGTTGAACCTGCCATCGGACGCCCAGGTGATCCCGAACAATCCGATCTATACGGCGACCAACCCCTATGTGTTCAACAAGAACGACCCGACGACCTTCAATCAGTCGACGTCGACCACGGTCTATGACTCGCTCGGCAATCCGCTGGCGGCGGAAGTCTATTATGTCCGCACCTCCAGCTCCAATTCCGCCGCGACGACCAACGACTGGGACGTCCACGTCTTTGTCGACGGCACCGAGCTGACGCCGGCTGCCGGCCCTAATCCTATGAAACTGAGTTTCGACACCAACGGTCAGCTCGTTTCACCGACGACCGCCGTGGGCTTTGATCCGCTTGCCATCCCCGGCGGCGAGCCGCTGCTGGTTTCGGTCGATCACGGCACCGCGACGACGCAATATTCCGACCCGTTCTCTATCGTGTCGCTGACCCAGGACGGCTTTCCGGCCGGCCGGCTCGACAGCGTGACCGTGGGCAGCGACGGCGTTGTCAAGGCCAGCTTCACCAATGGACAGACCCAGGCGCTCGGCAAGGTGGCGGTTGCGACCTTCGCCAACCTGAACGGCCTGAAGCAGACCGGCGACGCGCATTATACCGCCACCGGCCTGTCGGGCGATCCGATCCTCGGCGAGGCGGGGAACAGCGGCGTCGGCACGATCCGTTCGGGCTCGCTCGAACAGTCGAACGTCGACATCACCGAGGAGTTGGTCAATCTCATCACCGCGCAGCGCAATTTCCAGGCGAATGCGAAGGCGATCGAGACCGACAGCGCGATGACCTCGGCAATCATCAACATTCGCGCGTAACCACGCGGACTGAACGGAGCCAGCGATGGACCGCCTCGTCTACACCGCTTTGTCCGGCCTGCGCAGCGCAATGTCCGCGCAGGACGTCACGGCGCACAATATCGCGAACGCCAGCACGCTGGGGTTCAAGCGGGACGTGGCGGCATCGCAGAGCCGCGGCCTGACCGGCGGCCAGTCGTTCGAAAGCCGCATCCAGGCGGCCGAGGGCGTGCTGGCTCCCGATCAGGAAGCTGGCGTCGTCAACCAGACGGGGCGTTCGCTCGACGTGGCGATTTCCGGCAAGGCGATGATGGCGGTCCAGGCCGAGGACGGCACCGAAGCCTATACAAGGCGGGGCGACCTGCGCATCAGCGAAACCGGCGTGCTGGAAACCGGCGACGGACTTCCCGTCATCGGCGACGGCGGGCCGATCACGGTGCCGCCAGCGAATCGGGTGGAAATCGGCGCGGACGGCACGATCAGCATTCAGCCGCAGGGCGGACAAGCAAATGAGATGACCCAGGTCGGGCGGATCAAGCTGGTCACGCCCGACCCGTCGAAGCTGAAGAAGGGCCTCGACAATCTGATGCGGTCCCAGGACGGATCGCCGCTGCCGCAGGACGCTGCCGCCCAGCTCCAGACCGGCAGCCTCGAAAGTTCCAACGTCAATATCATGGGCTCGATGATCGACATGATCGAACAGGCCCGTGCCTATGAGGTGCAGGTCCAGCTCGTGAAGAACGTTCGCGACATGGACTTGAGCAGCACTTCGCTCCTGAAGCTCGACAATTAAGGAAGGAACCCGGCAATGACCTCTGCCTTGCACACCGCACGGAGCGGGCTCGACGCGCAGGACATGCGCATGCGGGTGATCTCCAACAACCTGGCCAACGTCAACACCACGGGCTTCAAGCGCGACCGCGCGGAGTTCGAGACGCTGATGTACCAGAACTACAAGCAGGCGGGCGCGAACAGCGACCAGACCAACCAGTACGCGACCGGCCTCAATATCGGCACCGGCGTGCGCGTCGTCGGCACCGAGCGGATCAACACGCAAGGCGCGATGCAGGGCACCGACAACGCCACCGACATGGCGATCAACGGCCAGGGTTTCTTCCAGGTTCTGAAGCCCGACGGAACCACAGTCTACACCCGCGACGGCTCGTTCTCGGTCAGCTCCGAAGGACGGCTGGTGACGAACGACGGCTACCCGTTACAGCCCGACATCAACATTCCCGCGGGCGCGCAGTCGCTGACCATCGGCAAAGACGGCACGGTCACGGTGACTATTCCCGGCGACCCGCAACCCAGCCAGATCGGCCAGGTCCAGCTTGCGAATTTCCTCAATCCCGCCGGTCTTCAGCCGCTGGGGGACAACCTCTTCGCCGAAACCGCCGCCAGCGGTGCGCCGCAGGTGGGCACGCCCGGCGTCGACGGATTGGGCGAGGTCAGCCAGAACATGCTCGAAACCTCGAACGTCAACATGGTCGAGGAAATGGTCAACATGATCGAGACGCAGCGCGCCTATGAGGTCAACTCAAAGGTGATCAGCACCGTCGACGGGATGATGCAATATGTTTCGCAGAACATGTAACGCCGCGGCGCTGACGCTGTTGGCGGCGACCACCGCCTGCGCTGCACCCTATGAACGGCCGTCTGCCGAATTCGCGCCCAGCTACGCGCCGCCGGTCGTGCAGCCCGCGCAGGCGACGGGTTCGATATACCAGCCCGGCCGTTTCGCCAGCCTGGTCGAGGACAATCGCGCGCGCCGCGTGGGCGACGTGCTGACCATCGCGCTGGTCGAAAAGACCCAGGCGACGAAATCGGTGTCCAGCAACACCTCGCGGGACAGCAATCTGAGCATCGACCTGCCTCAGGCCAAGCCGTTCAGCTATGTGCCCAAGGGCCTGTTGAGCGGCGGCAGCGGCCAGAGCTTCAAAGGGCAGGGATCGGCCGCCCAGTCGAACCAGCTTTCGGGCGAAATCACCGTCACGGTCGCCCAGGTCTATCCGAACGGCACGATGCTGGTGCGCGGCCAGAAGCTGATGAAGCTCAATCGCGGCGAGGAATATGTCCAGATATCGGGCATCGTCCGCCCGCAGGATGTGACGCCCGAAAACGTCGTCGAATCGACACGTATCGCGGATGCCCGCATTGCCTATTCGGGCACCGGCGAGCTGGCGCAGCAGAGCCGCATGGGCTGGTTGCAGCGCTTCTTCACCGCCGTTTCGCCTTTCTGAGGATGGGGACCATGTCGCTTCAAACCCTTTCCGTCATGCCGGCCTTCGCCAGGGTGACGTGGTACCTGTGCGGATTACTGCTGGCTGCCATCGCCCTAACCACCGCGCCCGCGCATGCCGAACGAATCAAGGATCTCGGCGGCTTCGGCGGCATAAGGTCGAACCAGCTTGTCGGCTATGGCATCGTCGTCGGCCTGAACGGCACCGGCGACGACAATCTGGAATATACCATCCAGAGCATGAAGAGCGCGATCGCGCGCTTCGGCGTCGTCATTCCGCCGGGGGTCAAGGCCAGCCTCAAAAACGCTGCCGCTGTCATGATCACCGCCGATCTGCCGCCGTTCGCCAAGCCGGGGCAGAAGATTGACGTCACCGTGTCGGCCATCGGCAAGGCGAAGTCGCTTCGCGGCGGCAATTTGCTGCTGACCCCGCTGATTGGCGCGGACGGAGAGGTTTACGCCATGACGCAGGGTAGCCTTGCTGTCGGCGGCCTCGGCTTCGAGGGCCAGGACGGATCGAAGATCGTGGTCAACGTGCCGTCGTCGGGCCGCATTCCCGATGGCGCGACGGTCGAACGCATGGTGGACACGCCGTTTTCTACTTCTCCGACGCTGATGTTCAATCTGCGCGAGGCTGATTTCACGACCACCCGGCGGGTGGCGGACGCGATCAATCGCACTCTGGGGCCTGGCGCGGCATCGCCTATCGATGCGGTTTCGATCCAGGTCGCCGCGCCCATGGACGCCAGCCAGCGCATCAGCCTGGTTTCAATCGTCGAGAATATCGAGGTGAAGCCCGCCGCCCCGGCCGCGCGCGTCGTCGTCAATTCGCGCACCGGCACGGTCGTCATCGGTGCCAATGTCCGCGTTTCCGCCGCCGCCGTCAGCCATGGCAGCATGACCGTCAAGATCACCGAAAATCCGCAGGTCAGCCAGCCCGGCCCCTTCTCCAGCGGGCAGACGCAGGTCACGCCCGACAGCGGCATCGATGTCGAGCAGAAGGGCGGCCATATGTTCCTGTTCAATCCGGGTGTGGCGCTGGACGACATCGTCAAGTCGGTGAACGCGCTCGGGGCCACGCCGGGCGATCTGGTCGCCATCCTCGAGGCGCTAAAACAGGCGGGCGCGCTCAAGGCCGAGCTGATCGTGATCTAGGAGGCGCTCATGACAAACTTACCCATCAACGGCATCCTGCCCTCGGGCACCGCGCAGGTCGACGACAGCCGCAAGGCGAACCGCGCCAACCTCGACAAGGCCGCGCAGCAGTTCGAGTTGGTTTTCGTCAACATGATGTTGAAGGAAGCCCGCAAGGCGAGCCTTGGCGACGGCATGTTCGACAATGACGCGGTCAAGACCTTCCGCGACATGCAGGACGGCAAGTTCGCCGAAGAGATGGGCAAGCGCGGGACGCTCGGCATCGCCAAGGCGGTCGCCGACTTCCTCGATCGCGGCCAGAAACTGGAAAAGGCGGACGTGGCAGCCGCCGCCGCCAAGCAGGACAAACCGGCATGAGCGACCTTCTCGGCCTTGGCGCATCGGGCGTTCGCGCCTATCAGACCGCGCTCGACATCATCGGCGAAAACATCGCCAACGCCAATGTCGCGGGCTATTCGCGACGTCAGGCGGTCGTCACGGAAAACCCCTCGGCGGGCACCGGCTATCCGCTGGTGCGCGACGTCAAGGCGGGGTCGGGCGTTAACGTATCGGGCGTTCTGCGCGCCTACAACAGCTTCCTCACCAATGACGTCAGGGCGACGGCCGGCGACTATTCCCGCGCCCAGGCGCGACAGGACTGGCTGACCCAGATCCAGTCCTATCTCAATAATGACAATCAGGGCGTGTCGGGTCAGCTGGCGGCCTTTTACAACGCCGCGCAGGATGTCGCGACCGATCCCACCTCGGGCTCTGCGCGCGACGCGTTCCTTGCGGTGGCGGGCGGTGTCGCCGCGCAGTTCCGCAGCCTTGCCCAGTCGTTCGAGGGCACGCGCACGGGCATCAAACAGGATATCGACCAGACCACCGCCCGCATCAACGAAATCGGGAAATCGCTGTCGGATCTCAACGATAGCCTGCGCCGGACGGCAGAGGGCACCTCGCAATCGGCGGGGCTTCAGGACGATCGCGATCGCCTGCTCGACGAATTGGCCGGGCTGACGAAGATCGACGCCAACATCCGGCCCGACGGCACCGTCGACGTGCGCCTGGACAACTCCAACGGCCCGCTGCTCGTCGACCAGATGGGGCCGAAGCTGCTTGGCGCGAAGGAAGCCAATGGCAAGATTCAGCTCACGCTCGATCCATTCGGTCAGGCGGGGCTGATACCGGTTCCGGCCAGCGGCGCGCTGGCGGGTCTGGCCGATGCCTATGCGCAGGCCAGCGACAGCGCGGCCGGCATCGACCAGATTGCCCAGCAGTTCGTCGCAAGCGTCAATGCGGTGCACCAGCAGGGCGTCGATCTGAACGGCAATCCGGGCGGGGAGTTGTTCGCGACCAGTTCGCTTGTCGCAACGCCGTCGCGGACCAATGTGGGCCAGCCGACGCTCCAGATGGAAGTGACCGACCAGAGCCAGGTGTTCGCTGGCGGCTATGAGCTTCGCTATGACGGCACGACGTCGCAATGGACGCTGGCCCGTACCGATGGCAGCGCCTCAATCACCGGCGCCGGCGCGCTCGATCTCGACGGCATCCATGTCGAGCTTGGCGGCGCGCCAAAAGGGGGTGACTGGTTCGCGCTGAAGGGGGCGACCGGCGCGGCGGGCATGCGCGTGCTCGTGACGGATGGCGACAAGCTCGCCGCCGCGGCACCCTGGTCGGCAAGCGTTTCGGCCGCCAATCTGGGTTCCGGCCAGATCGCGGTCCGCACCAATCCGCTCGCCGCGACCATTCCCGCGCCCGTCCCGGCCAGCTTTGTCATCCAGGCGGGGGTGGGCGGCACCTATGAGGTCCTCGACGCCGCCGACGCCGCCATTCCACCGACGGTGCTCGCCAGCGGTCCCTATGTTCCGGGCGCATGGATACCGGTCAACGGCTTCGACGTGCAGCTCTCGGGCAGTCTTCAGCCGGGCGACAAATTCACCGTCCAGCCGACGCCCGCCGGCATGTCCGACAATGCGAACATGCTATCGCTGATCAATACGCGGCTCGGCAATCCGGGCATTGAAGGCCGCTACACCCGCGAGGTCACGCGCGTCGCCACCAACCTGCGCGACACGAGCGCGCTCGCCACCGCCAGCAAGGCCGTGCGCGACAAGGCGCTGGAGGCGCGTGACGCGGGCTCCGCCGTCAATCTTGACGAGGAGGCATCGGACCTGATCCGCTTCCAGCAGGCGTATCAGGCGTCGGCAAAGATCATCGCCGCGGCGCGCGATATCTTCCAGACCATGCTCGACATCCGCTGACAGGAGTAGCTCATGCGCGTCGGCACCTTCCAATCCTTTGCCTCGCAGACCGGCCGCATGGCCGACCTGCAATCCACCATCGACAAGCTCCAGTCGCAGATCGCGGTCGGCAAGCGTATCCTCGAGCCGTCCGACGATCCGCTGGGTTCGAACCGCGTGGTCGATCTCCAGCGCTCCATCGACAACAACCAGCAATTCATCCGCAACATGGACGCGATCACCACCCAGCTTTCGCTTGGCGACAGCGCGGTGGAGGCGATGTCTAATCAGATGGTGCGCGCCAAGGAACTGGCGATCAACGCCGCCAACGGCAGCCTCACCTCCGCCGACCGGCAAAACATCTCCACCGAACTCGGCCAGATCATCGAGCAGATGCTGTCGCTTGCGAACACCAGGGACGCGGCAGGCAATTACATCTTCTCCGGCGCGCAGGTGGCGACCGCCGCCTTCGCGAAGGATGCAACCGGCGCAATCGTCTGGCAGGGCAGCGGCCAACCGCCGCAGGTGCCGGTCAGCCCCGACGTCACGGTATCAACCGGGACCAACGGCCTCGACATGCTTTCGATCGAGAGCGGCGCCGGGCGCCAGTCGATCTTCCAGTCGCTTGCGCAATTCAAGGCGGTGCTGGACAATCCGCCCGCCGATGGCGCAGCCGACCAGACCGCTTTCCAGCAGGGCATGGACAAGGCGTTGGCCGATATGAACGCCGGGGTCGACCGCCTTGCCGACCAGCGGGCCACTTTCGGCTCGCGCATGGCGCAGGTCGATACCGAGGCGGACCGGCTCAAGACATTGGAAACGACGCTCTCCACCGCCCAGAGCAATATCGAAAGCCTGGATGTGGCGGGCGCGATCACCCAGCTTCAGAGCGCGATGACGCTCTTGCAGGCATCGCAGCAAAGTTTCGCGCAGATCAAGAAGCTGTCGCTGTTCCAATATCTATGATGTCGCCGAAATCCTCTCCGGCCTGCCGGAAAGGGCGTCGGGGCTCAGTGCCGGCAAAGCTTTTCTCAACCAGTTGTCCGCTAAAGATCAGTCCGATCGGGTCGTAAACCTGATTAAGCGGAAAACGTGCCGCGCATCCGTGCGGCCTTACAATCTATCGGGGTGGCGCTGAATGTTCGCGGCGATCGGGCTTATCGTGTTGTTCGTCATGGTGTTCGGCGGTTTCGCCATCACCGGCGGCCATCTCGAGCCCGTGATGGAAGCAATTCCGCATGAAATGTTGATCATCGGCGGCGCTGCGGCGGGTTCGCTGCTGCTCGGCAACAGCATGGGCCTGCTGAAATCGGTCGGCGGCGGTCTCGGCAAGGTATTCAAGGGCCCGGCCTACAAGAAGCAGGATTATCTCGACACCATCTTCCTCACCGCCAAGCTGATGAAGACGATGAAGACCGACGGCCCCGTCGCGATGGAAGCGCACATCGAAAACCCCAAGACCTCCAGCATTTTCGGCGAATTTCCCAGGCTTTTGAAAGATCATTTCCTGATCGATTTCATCAGCGACGCGATCCGCCTCGTCGTCGTGTCGTCGGGCACGTTGAACGTCCATGCGGTCGAGGAGATCATGGACAATGCGCTGAAGACGCATCACCACGCCGTCGAAAAGAACGTCAAGGTATTGCAGACGCTCGGCGATGCGCTGCCCGCGCTCGGCATTGTCGCGGCCGTGCTCGGCGTGGTGAAGACCATGGGGTCGATCGACCAGCCGCCAGCCGTGCTTGGCGGCATGATCGGCTCGGCGCTCGTCGGCACATTCCTCGGCGTGCTGCTCGCATATGGCATCGTCTCGCCGTTCGCCAATCGGCTGGAACAGATCAACGAGGAGGACGGCGAGATCTATCACGTTGCCAAGGCGGTGATCGTCTCCTCGCTCTATGGCAATGCCCAGGCGATCGTCATCGAGGCCGCGCGCACCAGCATCAGCCACAAGAACCAGCCCGGCTTCGCCGACGTGTTCGACGGGCTGAGGGGCCGGTAGGCCATGAGCGCGCAGCCGATGAAGCCATTGGTGGCGGAGGCCGAGGTCCTTCCCCCCATCATCATCAAAAAGATAACGATTGCGGGCCACGGCGGCCATCACGGCGGCGCGTGGAAGGTCGCCTATGCCGATTTCGTGACCGCGATGATGGCGTTCTTCCTGCTTTTATGGATCGTCGGCGCGACGAACGAGGATCAGCGCAAGGGCATCGCCGATTATTTCTCGCCTACGCTTGTCCAGCACACCAAGGCGGGCGGATCGAACGGCGTGATGGGCGGCCGGGCGATGATGGCGCCCGATGGCAATGCGCCCAACGCCATGCCCAAAGGCTCGCAGCGGATCATGCCCGTCACCAGCTTTGCGAAGGTGACGCCGCCGACGCAGGCCGAGCGGCTGCTGGGCGAAAAGCTGAAGAAGGAAGATCAGCAGCGCTTCGAAAAGGCCGCGACGGACCTTGCCGAGCGCATGAGCCGCGACAGGAACCTGGCCCGGCTGCGCGACAAGATACAGCTTTCGATCACGCCTGAAGGCTTGCGCATCGACATATTGGACGAGGCCGATTTCGCGATGTTCGACGTCGGCACCAATCATCTGTCGCGCTCGGCATCGGCCTTGCTGGTCGAGGTGGCGGGCGCGGTCTCGGCCATGCCCAACCCCATCGCCATGCGCGGCCACACCGACAGCCTGCCCTACAACCCGCGCCCCGGCACGGCGCCGGGCATGAACAACTGGATATTGTCCTCGCAACGCGCCGAGGCGACGCGCGCGATGCTGGCGGCCAACGGCGTCGATCCGACGCGCTTTTCGCGGCTGGAAGGCGTTGCCGACCGCGAGCCGTTCAATGCCCTGAACCCCTATGACCCCCGCAACCGGCGGATCAGCGTGACGCTGCTTTACCGGACCCCGGACCAGGCGGGCGGGGCCAGATAGGCAAACCGCTCATCCCGGCAGCTTGCGGTCCGCGCTTACCCCTCGGTCGCTGCCGATCCCACCGAACGGTCGACCAGCCCCGACCGCATCATGAACCAGTAAAGCGCGACACCGGGAAGCGCGAGGAGCGTCGTGAGCAGGTAGAAATCGGCATAGCCGAAGCTCTCGATCAGCGCGCCCGCCGTGGTACCGGTCAGGAATTGCCCGACGATGGCGGCGGCGGCGGACAGCATCGCGAACTGGGTGGCGGTGAAGGCGAGGTTGCACAGCGCCGACAGATAGGCAACCACCACCACACCGCCGATGCCGCTGGCGAAGTTCTCGAACCCGATGGTGAAGGCGAGCATTGGCATCGAATGCCCCGTCGCCGCCAGTGCCGCAAAGCTCAGATTCGACACCGCCATCAGCACAAGGCTCACCAGCACCGACCGTTTCATGCCGAGCCGGGCGTAGAGCCAGCCGCCGACGAATATCCCGGCGAGCAGCGCGATGAACCCGATCCAAACGTCGCCGATCAAAATCTCCTGCTTGCTGAAGCCCAGCCCCACCAGCAGGTCGCGGATCATCAGGTTCGCCATGGTGTCGCCGATCTTGTGGACGAGCACGAACAGCAGCACGACGAGCGCGCCCTCGCGGGAGAAGAAGTCTTTTAGCGGCGAAACAAAGGCGTCGGCCAGTTCCGCGACGCCCTTCTTGGGCGCGGGTTCGCGGTGGCGCTTGGGCTCGCCCATCACCAGCGATGCGAGCAGCGCCGACATTGCGAGCGGCGCGCAGGCGATATAGCCGAGCGTCCAGTCGGTCCGAAGCGCGACGAACAGCGCCAGAGACGCCGCCGCCGCCGCGCCGATGCGCCAGCCATATTGCGACATGCCCGATCCCACGCCCAGTTGTTCGGGCGAGAGCAGCTCGATCCGGTAGGCGTCGATCACGATGTCGAACGTCGCCCCGCAAAAACCGAGCAGCACTGCGGCATAGGCGACCGTGCGGATGTCGGCGCGCGGATCGGCTAGGCCAAGCACGACGACGGCGGCCATTACCGCCAGTCCGGTGAGCCACAGCCATGCCCGCCGTTGGCCGAAGCGGGCGGAGAAGAACGGCAGATGCACCCGGTCGACCAATGGCGCCCAGGCCCATTTGAAGCTGTAGACGAGAAGCGCCAGCGCAAAGGCGGAGATCGACTTCTTGTCGATGCCCGCTTCGGACAGTCGGTTCGTCAGCGTCGCGGCGAGCATCGCAAAGGGAAAACCCGACGAGATGCCGAGGAACAGCGCGGCGAGAGGCGCGGGTTCCACATAGGGACGGACGCCTTGCGGCAGGCGGTCGCGCCACGACGGCGCGGGAAAAGGTTCGGTCATCGGCGCAGCTTAGCGGATGCGGCGCAGGAGGAAAGGCTCAGACGCTTGCCCCATCGATGTGGCGGACCGGCAGGGCATCGATGTCCACCTCGGGAATGCAGCGTAGGTTGATCGCCGCCGTCTTTTCGCCCGTATGCGGGTGCGTCCCTTCCGAATAGGGGCCGCAGCCGCACACGCCGCAATGATGGTGTTCGATCCTGTGCGCGCCGAAGAAGTAGCTCGCGACCGCGTTCTCGTTGGTCAGCAGCCGGAACTGGGTATACGGAAGGAACCACCATTTGCGGCCCTGGCGGCGGCAGAAGGAGCAGTTGCACTCGACGACCTCGGCAGGTGGATCGGCGTCGACTTCGAACCGGATCGCGCCGCAGTGACAGCTACCTTGCAACGCCATGGCATCTCTCCTTTCGACGCGATCCGTCGTTCGCTCAGATCGAGGCTTGCTGGTGCCCCGGCTCGCCCGCCTTCGGGTCTTCGCCAAAGCGATTGGGGCCGCGCGTGCCTTCAAGGCACATGAACACCAGCACGATCAGCCCGCCAATGTACGGAATCAAATTCAGCAGCACAAACCAGCCCGACTTGTCCTGGTCGTGAAACCGGCGCACCTGAACGGCAATGGAGGGTATGATTATCGCGAGGACGAAAAGGCCGATCAGCGCGAACGCCGAGCCTGCCATGAACGGATTGCCGTCCGCCATCATGGAACGATGGTCAAATACACCGATAAGCAGCGCAAGCGCGAAGGTCACGGCGAACACCAGCAGCGCGAACAACCAATATTCCTTGCGCCGCGAACGACCGCTGAAATCGGCATAGCGTTTTAGTGGTAAAAGAGCCCATTCCATAGCTCGTCTCCCCCAGTTACCGGTGTTTGGGACCGGATAAGGGAGAATAGCGCACCCACGGAATTGGTCCAACCCGAAGAATGCCTTAACCCTTCGCCGCGTTTCGCTTGCGGGTCGCGGCGGCCTTTTTGGCGGAGGCCGAACGCTCGGCGGCGGTGCGCGAGCTAGACGCTGCGCCGCCCTTTCTCCCGCCCTTCTTCGCGGCGACGTTGGTATCGGGCTTGCCGCGACCGGAGCCGGATTTATTGCCGCCGCCGCTTTCCTTGTTCACCGTCGCCCAGGCGCGCCGTTCCGCCTCGTCGGAGGATACGCCGCGCTTTTCATAGCCTTCCTCGATATGTTCGGCCTTGCGCTTCTGCTTGCCGGTGTATTTGTCCTTGTCGCCCTGGGGCATGGCATGCGCTCCTGCTGCCCCGCTCGATCCACAAACGCGCCATGCCGAGATCAGTTCACAGGCGCCTGTCTGCGATAGCTGAGCGCTTCGGCGATATGGACGCGGCCCACCGCCTCGCTTCCCGCCAGGTCGGCAAGTGTGCGTGCCACGCGTAGCACTCGGTGAAATCCTCGCGCGGTGAGTCGCATCGCCTCGGCCGCCTGGTGAAGCAATTTGCGCCCGGCCTCATCGGGGGTGGCGACTTCTTCAAGCAGCTTGCCGTCGGCTTCGGCATTGGTGCGGACCCCGTGCCCGGCATAGCGTGCGGTCTGGAGGGCACGCGCCGCCCTGACCCGTGCACCGACCTGTTCCGATCCTTCCGCGGGCGGCGGCAGCACCAGATCGGCGGCCGAAACCGGCTGGACATCGACATGCAGGTCGATGCGGTCGAGCAGCGGCCCCGAGACGCGCGCCTGATAATCCGATGCGCAGCGCGGCGCCCGGGTGCAGGCAAGCGAGGCGTCGCCCAGATGGCCGCAACGGCAGGGGTTCATCGCCGCGATCAACTGAACCCGCGCGGGAAAGGTGACATGCGCATTGGCGCGGGCAACCGTGACCTTGCCGGTCTCCAACGGCTGGCGCAGCGAATTGAGCACCGGCCGTTGGAACTCGGGCAGCTCGTCGAGGAACAGTACGCCGAGATGGGCCAGGCTGACTTCGCCCGGCCGCGCTTTCAGGCCGCCGCCGACGAGCGCGGGCATCGAGGCCGAATGGTGCGGCGCGCGATAGGGCCGTGACCGCAGCAGCTTGCCGCCTTCCAGCGATCCGGCGACGGAGGCGACCATCGACACTTCCAGCGCCTCGGAAGGCGTCAGCTCGGGCAATATCCCCGGCAGGCAGGCGGCGAGCAGCGATTTTCCCGCGCCAGGCGGCCCGACGAACAGAAGATTATGGCCGCCCGCTGCCGCCACCTCAAGCGCGCGCTTGGCGGTTTCCTGGCCCTTGACCTCGGACATGCACGGGCCGGCCGCCAGCCTGTCGGCGCGCGCGGGTTCGGGCGGCGTCATCAGCTGCGTGCCGCGAAAATGATTGAGCAGGGTCAGGAGATCGGGCGCGGCCAGCACCTCGATCCGGCCTGCCCAAGCGGCCTCGCCGCCCTGATCGGCGGGGCAGATCATGCCGAGGTCGTTTTCAGATGCATGCAGCGCCGCGAGCAGCACACCGGGCACCGGGGCGATCCTGCCGTCCAGCCCCAGTTCGCCGACGACGAGATATTGGCCGAGGTGTTCGGCATCAAGGACACCCATCGCCGCCAGCAGGCCAAGTGCGATCGGCAGGTCGTAGTGCGAGCCCTCTTTCGGCAGATCGGCGGGCGAGAGATTGACGGTGATCCGTTTCGGGGGCAGCGCGAGGCCGAGTGCGGAGAGCGTCGCATGCACCCGGTCGCGGCTTTCGCCCACCGCCTTGTCGGGCAGGCCGACGACGCGAAAGGCGGGCATGCCGTTGGCGACTTGCACCTGCACGTCGACGGTGCGGGCTTCCAGCCCAAGAAATGCCACGGTCGTGACATGCGCGACCATTTTAACCGCCCCCGCGTTCCCCTTTGGTTCCCTGCGCATAGGCGGTTAACGCTCCGCCGCGCAAGGCAAAAGGTGGCGCTAAACATTAGCGACCGCTCGTCGTCCTACGGGTCTGGCTTTCTCAATCAGCATTGGCTTTTCAATCAACAGAAAAGTCGCCGTCGAAACGACGACTACAGCGCAGCCAATTGCCCAGATCACTACAAAAAAGGCGCCATCGTTTAATTGGCTGAAGACAGATCGCCCGATTAGGGTGTCGGAAACGAGGAACAGAACGGCACCATGCAGCAGATAGATGCTGTAGCTGATCTGCCCGAGAAAACGCAGCGGCCTCCAGCTAAGGAATTTGAGCATACCGCCACCCTGCAAGGCCGCTATAAAAAGAGGTAGAAGTAAAGCTGCTTCCCACGGGCCGGTGGCGCTATGTGAAGTCAGAATGATCGTTACGATGCCTGCCAGTGCCGCCCAACGCCAGTAAGGCCCGGCCGACGTGCTCCGGAAATCCACGATATAACAAGCCAGGATTCCAGCAACGAAGAATGTGAAGAGAGACCAATAGAAGCTGAGCGCAATTAGGCCTAAAAACAAAGCCGCAGGATGACGTGTGATGCGCATCAGGAGAGCTAGCACAGGAAGAATGAAGTATAATAACCATTCGTATTTAAGGCTCCAGATCGCACTGAGTACAACGCTGGATGCATCGAATCCATTGATTCCTTCGCCGTGACGAAATCCAAATGAGGACCACGCAGAAATTTTCTTTATAAATACGCTCGGCGCATCAAAATTTTTGAAGGGTTCATGGAGTATGGAAATGGCAATCAATACAATGACTGCGAAATAATAAAGAGGGGCAATCCTGTTTATCCTGCCTATTGCAAAATCCAGGACGTCGATTTCGCCCTCATTCCGAATAAGGCGACCACCAAAAAGATAGGCTGAAGCCATGAAAAACAAGGCAACCGAGGCTGTTCCCAAAAGATTATCGAAGTTACTTGTCGGGGCGACCCATAGTCCCGTCGTATAAAAAGAGCGCGTGATGATTTCGTGGTGCATCAGCACCGCCAGGGCAAGCAGCCCCCGCAAACCATCCAGTGACGCGTTTCTCTGCCCGTTGGTACCAATGACCGCAATTGCCGCCTTTGCCTGCATTGTTATAAGAGCCCAGGTGAATCCAACGATTCCGCTGAGCGCAATGACCGCATAGAGAATGTGCAACGCTGCCCCCTTTGGTGGAGGGGCTTATAACTGCCTGATCCTTAAGCGCAAATATGCGTTAGTCACAGCTCCGTAATGAAACTATCTCAGGGCAAGTAGGCGAAGGCTTTAGCGGGCAGGGGAACGCGTTACCCTAAACGTTAGCGATATGCAGTCGTTTATCCAGACATGAGCGTTCGTCAGGATCATCGGCCATGAGCCGCACTGTCTATCTTATTGCCGTACTCTGGATCATGGCCGCCGCAGGACCGTTGCTCGCCAAGAAAGGTCCGGCTGCAGAACCTCGGGCGGTGATCACCGGTGTCGGCTATGCCCCCATTTCGGCTCAGCCCGCGCCGACGGACGAAGGGCGACGGCTGCTGGCGATCCGGGCCTCGCAGCTTGCCGCGATGCGCAACCTCGCCGAACAGATCTATGGCCTCAAGCTGCAAAGCGCGTCCGCTACGGCGGCGTCGACCGTGCGCTCCAACTCGATCCGCGCGAGCGTGAGCGGCACCGTCGCCGGCGCGCGGATCGTCAGGATCACGCCGAAGGGCGACGATACCTATGAAACGGTCGTCGAAATCGACCGGGCGCTATTGAGCAAACAGCCATGAGACGGTTCTTTGCTATCTGCCTGATGCTGGGGCTGGCCGCGCCTGCGTTGGCCGAAGACCGGACGGTCGAGGTTGAAGGCGTGGCGCCCATCGGGGCCGATCCGGCAAAGGCACGGCGCGCGGCGATTGGCGACGCATTGCGGCAGGCGCTGGCGGCGGGCGGAATGGATGTCGAGGCGCGGACGCTGGTCGAGCGTAACGTCATCCGTTCCGACAGCATCTGGGCGACCGCCAGGGCGAAGGTGACGGGATACCGGCTGACCGACGAATGGCAGGATGCCGGGCTGGTCCATGTCAGCCTGTCGGCGACGATCGCGCCGCTGGAAAGCCCCCGTTGCAGCGACGATCCGCTGCCGGGCCTGCATCTGGGCGCGGCCAGTCTCGCGATCGATCCGGCGATAGATCCGGCCGTCGCGGGGCCGCTGCTGGCGGAATTCGACGGGACGATGCGGCAGGCATTCAGCGCCGATCCGCTCGATGCGTTCGCCGGGCCCGAACCAAGGCCGCTTTCCGGCTCGATGCGGTCGGCGGAACGCTATACGGCGCTCGCCTATGGCGGCGTTCCCGGCAGCGGCATTTATGTGCGTCCCTACCTGGAGCTCAAGCAGCGAACCGTTGCGGGGCTTGGACTGGTCAAGGGTCAGCGGATGGAAATCACCGCCGCGCTGGAACTGGTTGATGCCGCGCGCGGTACGGTGTTGGGCACGGTTGCGCGAACCACCGCCCGCACGCTGGCGGCACGCAACTGGGAATATCTTCCGGCCGACTATCGCCCGGCAAAAAGAGCCGTCGCGCCTCACATGGATGGGCTGTTCGGCAAGCTGGTCGAGGAGGCGCATGTGCTTGTCCGGTGCCGCCCGGTGGTGGTCACGATTGCTTCGGCCAGCGGCGGCGAACTGCTGCTTGGCGGCGGCGCGGAGGCCGGTCTGCGCGTCGGCGATTTACTGAGCGTCGGCGGACCGACGGTATCCGCGACGGAAAGCCCCGATTGGCCGTTGGCGGAAGTCATCACGGTGAACGAAAGCAGTGCCCGCGCGCGACTGTTCAACCCGGAAAATGGCGCAATTCGGGGAAATATCGCGATCCGCCTTCGCTAAGCCGGAAACCTTGGCACGGACATTGCTTCTTCACGTTCGTGCACAAACTGGATTTCCGGATGACTAGCAGATGGCTTCGAATGGGACTATGCGGCGCGGCAGCCTTGCTGTCGGCCAACAGCCATGCCCAATCGGCATCGCCCCGCAGCTTTGAAAACCTGGACCGGATAGGGCAGCGCCTTTCCCAATTCGTGGGTGAGGGACGGCGGGCCCGGATGGACAGCCGCCTGCGCCTTTCTGCGTGCGACGCACTGCCCGAGCTATTGTGGTACGGCACTGCCCAGTCGACCGTGTTGGTTCGATGCGGCGGGCCGAAGTCCTGGCAAATCTATGTGCCCGTTACAGTCGTTCATCTGTCGTCTCCCGCCGCTGCGAAAACCGGAACCGTTGTCATCAGCCGACCGGTAGTGCGCGGCGCGACGCTGACGGCGGCGGATCTCAGGGTTGAACCGCAGACCATCGTATCGGGCGGCGCGACCGCGATCGACCAGGTGGTCGGCAAGATGGCGGTACGCGCACTCAATCCCGGCGAGCCGGTGCGCGCGTCGCTGATCGCTACCGCGCCAGCGGTGCGGCGAGGCGATCCCGTGCAGATCAAGACCGGCGGGGCAGGCATCGAAATCACCGCCGAGGGCGTGGCCGAAGAAGACGGCGCGGCCGGAAGCCATATCCGGGTTCGCAACGTCGCATCGGGCGGACGGGTGCAGGCGATCGTCGCCGCTCCGGGAATTGTTGTGCTGCCGGGCTATAAAATTCCCGATGGCGGTCGTGAATAGCAGTATAGACACGTGTAGACGGAATGTGAGGCGATGAGATGATCGACGGAATTTCTGGGCGCCCGGCCGGGCTGAACGGATCATCCGTGCGGACCGACGCTGCGGGAACACAGGCGGCGGGCGTCGCCAAACCGGCGGCAAACACCGCTGGCGAAACGTCTTCGCGCGTCGAACTGTCGGCGCTGGCGACGGTTGCCCGCGATGCCGCATCGGCGCCCATCGACAAGGCGCGCGTGGCTGAAATTCGCGAGGCGATCGCCAATGGCACCTACAAGGTGGACCCCGAAAAAATCGCGGCCAAGATGGTGGAGCTCGATCTCGGCTGGACCGGCAAGGCCGGTGACGCCGAATGACTGCGCCTGCCTATCAGCAGACGTTGCGAAACCTGAACGATGCTTTGCGGGCAGAATTGGCGGCGCTTGAGGCGGGCGACCTTTTGGCGCTTAAATCCTCGACGCCGGCCAAGCTTGCCGCGATTTCCGCGCTTCAGCTTTCGCCGATCGCCGATCGGGATCCGGAAATCGACGCCCTCATTCACGAAGGCGCGGCCCTGTGCGAACAGGCGGCGCTGCGCGTGAACCTGCTGCTCGCCACCGTCGAGCGGCGGCTGAGTGTATTGGCGAGAGTCGCCGGACATGCCCAGAACGCCCGTTATGGGCGTAACGGGCGGATCGATAACGGATATCGCAGCATCGATCTCGACTGCGCCTGAGCGTGCCTGTTTAGTTGGTAGTGCTTTCGAGCGCCCCTTTTGCATGACGATCGCCGTGTAATGGCACGGCCTTTGCTTCTACTCCCGCAAAGGAGGCGAAGCCGACATGAATCCGACGTTTTCAACCGAAGTCACCAACAGCGTCGCCAATGGCGTTGACCGCGTCCGGTCCGCCATCGCGCAGGCGAGCCGGCGCACCGGCATGGATTTCGGCTACCTCTATAATCAGGCGAAGGTCGAAAGCGGGCTGCGTCCCGACGCCAAGGCCCGCACCAGCAGCGCGAGCGGCCTTTTCCAGTTCATTGACCAGAGCTGGCTCGCCGCGCTGAAACGCCATGGAGCGAAGCACGGCCTCGGCTGGGCAGCGAACTGCATATCGGCCGGCGCGGGCGGGCGGCTTTGCGTGACCGATCCCGGCATGCGCGCCTCAATCATGGGCCTCAGGAACGTGCCCGAGGCGTCGGCGCTGATGGCCGCCGAAACCGCATCCGATAACCGCGACGTGATAGAGCGCGCCACCGGTCGCGTCGCCAATGCGACGGATCTGTACATGGGTCATTTCCTCGGGCCGCAGGGTGCCGCCGATTTCCTTGGCGCAATGGCTGCAAACCCGGGTCAGCGTGCTGACCGGATCGCGCCGGCCGCCGCCGCCAGCAACCGGCCGATCTTCTACACGCCCGACGGCGCGCCCCGCACGCTGGCGGAAGTTTATGATCGTTTCGCGGCAAAAATGGGCGACGACGCGGCCTCGGGCACCGCCCAGCCGGTGATGATGGCCGACGCGGACGAAGGTGTCGGCGAGGGCGATGGTGAAGCGGGGGCGGGCCTCCCGCCGCTGCCCATGACGCTGGCCCGTGCCCTGTCGGGCAACGACGTCAGTGGGGGCCTTGAAGGCGTGTTCGCCCAGGCCAAACCCGAAACGGCGCGGCTTGCCTATCTGATGCTCGCCAGCCTTGGCGCCTGATTTCGATGGAGAACCCCGTGATATTTAGCGCCGTCGTTGTGCCAGCCTGCGCTGGGCTGGCAGGAGGATCACAGCTATGACGACCGCAGCAATTCAGCTGAACCGGACGATCTGGGCGGGCGCCGGCCGGGCAGCGATACTGCCGCTTGGCATATTGATGCTGGTCGTGCTGATGGTGGTGCCGATCCCGCCGGTGATGCTCGACATCTTCTTCATCTTCAACATCATGATCGCGCTGGCGGTCCTGATGGTGTCGCTGAACACGCAAAAACCGCTGGATTTCTCGTCCTTTCCGACCGTGCTGCTGTTCGCCACCCTGCTGCGCTTATCGCTCAATGTCGCCTCCACCCGCGTCGTGCTGGTGCATGGCCATGAGGGCTCCGATGCAGCGGGCCATGTCATCGAAGCGTTCGGCAATTTTCTGATCGGCGGCGATTATATCGTCGGCCTGTTCGTCTTTGCGATCCTGATGATCATCAACCTGGTCGTCATCACCAAGGGCGCGGGGCGCGTGTCGGAAGTTTCGGCGCGCTTCACGCTCGATGCCTTGCCGGGCAAGCAGATGGCGATCGACGCTGATTTGAACGCCGGGCTGATGACACCTGAAGAGGCCAAGCTGCGGCGCCAGGAAGTGGCGACCGAGGCCGATTTCTACGGATCGATGGATGGCGCGTCGAAGTTCGTGAAGGGCGATGCCGTCGCCGGGCTGCTGATCCTTGCGGTCAACATCATCGGCGGCCTGATTTTGGGCACGGTGCAGCACGGCCTCACGCTTGGCCAGGCGGGCTCCAATTACATCTTGCTGGCGATCGGCGACGGACTGGTCGCGCAGGTGCCCGCGCTGATGCTGTCGATCGCCGCCGCCGTGATCGTCACCCGCGTCTCGTCGCCGCTGGATCTGACCGGGCAGGTGTCGAGCCAGTTCGGATCGGTCGCGGCGTGGACGCCGGTCGCCATCATCCTTGCGCTGCTGGGAATGGTTCCGGGCATGCCGCACATGATCATCCTGCCCGCCGCCGCGCTTGCCGCTTATGTCGCATACCGGCTGAAAAAGGCGAAAACGGCGGCAGAGACAATACCCGCGCCAACCGAGGCGGGGACGGCCGATGCGGCCGCGCAGGAATCGCAGATCAGCTGGGAGGACGTGACCGACAACGTCCAGATCAGCGTCGAGATCGGCTATGGCCTGATCGGTCTTGTCGACGAGAAGTTGAGCGCGCCGCTGATGGGCCGCCTCACCGGCATACGCCGCCAGCTTTCACGCGATCTTGGCTTCGTCATCCCGCCGATCCGCGTGCGCGACAATATGGCGATCGGCCCACATGCCTATCGCGTGCTCGTTTCCGGCGTGGTCTTCGGCGAAGACGAGGTTTCCCCGCACGACATGCTCGCGCTTGATTCCGGGCTCGTCCATGCGTCGGTTTCCGGACGCGCCGTCAAGGATCCGACGTTCGGCCTCGATGCCTTGTGGATTCCGACGGAGGAAAAGGATCAGGCGGTCGCCAACGGTTATACCGTCGTCGATCCATCGACCGTCGTCGCGACGCATGTGAACCAGATTCTCCAGACGCAGGCGCGCCAGTTGCTTGGGCAGGACGAGGTGCAGAAACTGCTCGACACGCTACAGGCGGCCGCGCCCCAGCTCGTCGGCAATATCAGCAAGGCGCTGTCGCTGCAGACGATCACCCAGGTCCTTCAGGCATTGCTCGACGAAAGCGTGCCGATCCGCGATTTCCGGCGAATTGTCGAGGCTTTGGCGGGCGTGACGCATCGCTCCCAGGATCCGGTCGAGCTGACCGAACTGATCCGTCCCGCGCTCGGTGGCCTCATCGTGCAAAAGCTTTGCGGGCTGAAGGATCAGCTGAAGATCATCACGCTGGATGGCGAGCTGGAGCAGCTTCTGGTCGCGTCGGTCCGCGCCGATCCGCAGGGCGCCTATCCGCTCGACCCCGCGCTGTCGCAGCGCATCCTGACCGCGCTTGGCGAAGCGGCGAAACCGCTGCTGGCGGATGGCACGACATTTGCAGTTGTCACGACGCCGCTTGTGCGCCGCCCGCTGTTCCAGCTGCTGCGCCAACATCTGCCGGATGTGACGGTGCTGTCCTTCTACGAGATACCGGACAGCCGTCAGGTTCAGGTGGTGGCCGTCGTGGGACGCGGCAAGGAATAACAGAGGGGTTTTACCAGGATCATGCAGACCACGACGATCATCGCCGCCGACACCCGCAGCGCGCTGGACAGGGTGATGGAGATGCTTGGCCCCGATGCCGTCATCGTGGAAACCCGCAAGACGCGAAAGGGCGTCGAGGTCGTGGCCGGGGTCCAGCCCCCGTTCCTCCCGACGCCGCGCCCGGCGAGCCGATCCGCCCGGCAGGACCCGATGGTCCGCTTCATCGCCCAAGCGCGCGCCGTTGGCGTCGACCCGGAGCTTCTCGCCGGCGAACTTGCGCATGGCGGCGATGATCTGGCGGACGTCTGGACGCGTTTCATTGTCCGCATGGAGCGCGAAGTCGCGATCGCACCGCCACCCTATCGCGACCTCGCGCATCTGTGCGTCGTCGGCGACAGCGGCAGCGCCAAAACGACGACGCTTGCCCAGATCGCCGCCCAGGCCAAAGCAGCGATGCCCGGCGAGCCGATGGCGCTGGTGTCCGGCGACCGCCGGATCGGTGCGCGTGAACAGCTTCGCGTCATCGCCGCCATGCTCGGCATTCCGATGGCGGAGCCCTCCGGGCGCGAAAGCCTGGCCGATGCCGTGGAACGCCTTGGAAGCAGCCGCCGCTTGTTCATCGACATGCCCAGCGATCCGCGCCTTGCGGCCTGCGAGGTGGAGGAGTTGCGCTACCGCTTCGGACATGCCGGAACGCTCACGGTACTGTGCACCTTGCCGCTCAATGGCCAACTCGCCCGCCATCGGCAGATCGCGCAGCTCTTTTCTTCCGCCTTCGATGGCTATGTGCTCACCCATGCGGGCGAAACCCTGCCGCCGGGCGCGGCCGTCCATATGCTCCTCGAAAGTGGCGTCCCGCTTGCCTCGATCGGTCGTTCCGCCGAATTCGCCGCCGGCCTTTGTCCCGCGCGCAGCACCAGTCTTGCCCGCATGGTCGCGGCGGCGCTTTCCGTTGGCAGCTCGGCGGCGCTGCAATGAACCCGACTGCTCTTTCAACCCCGGCCAGAAGGACCACGCCTCCGATGAACACCGCCGATCTTTCCGCTCAGGATAATCACAAACGCCCGGTGGTGGTGGCCGTTGCCAGCGGCAAAGGCGGCGTGGGAAAGACCCATGTCTCGGTCAATCTTTCGGTTGCGCTGGCCCGTGGGCTGGCCAAGCGGGTGATGCTGTTCGACGCCGATCTGGGGCTGGCGAACGCGGGCGTCATTTTGGGGCTGCCCGGCCAGGCGACGGTCGAGGACGCGCTCGCGGGGAAGGCGTCGCTCGCCGACATCGTCCAGCCTGGCCCCGGTGGCATCGGCCTGATCAGCGGCGGTTCCGGCGACGCAAGCCTCGCGGTGCTGGACGAACAGGTGCAGCAGAAACTGTGCCGCGAGTTCCATGTCTTCGGCGACGATCTCGATTATCTGGTGATCGACACCGCCGCCGGTATCGCCCCGATCGTCACCGGCTTTGTCGAAAAGAGCGACTTCGCGGTCATTGTCATCAACGATGAACCGGCCTCCTTCATCGACGCCTATGGGCTGCTGAAGGCGCTGGCGGCACGGGGCCAGTGCGGTCGCGCGCTGGTGCTGACGAACATGGTCGCCAACGACTTTGCAGGCCAGAACCTGTTCCAGCGCTTCCAGTCGGTGGTGGAGCGGTTTCTGGATATTCAACTGGAACATCTGGGTTCTGTCCCTGCCGATCCGCATGTCCGCCGCGCCGCGCTCCGCAAGCGTTGCGTCGTCGAAGCCTATCCGCTGACGGCGGCGGGACAGGCGTTCAACCGCGTGGCCCAAGCGCTCGACAAACGCACCCGCGCCGGGACGATTGCCTATGCCAATTCCTTCTTCTTCGAGGGCGAGAATGCACGCGCAGCGTGAAATCCAGACGGAAGATCTCGTCTATTCCCCGGCGGCGCTTGGCCGGCCGTCCCCGCAGAAGCTTGTGGAGGCGCACCTCGGCCTTGTCCGCAAGATCGCCTGGCACGTGTTCGGCCGCGTCAGCTCGGCGATAGAGGTTGCCGACCTGGTTCAGATCGGCACGATCGCGCTGCTTGAGGCCGCTCGCAATTTCGAGGATCGCGGCACGGCTGCGTTCTCGTCCTATGCGACCACCCGCATTCGCGGCGCCATGATCGACCAGCTCCGGCGGCAGGCGAACATGTCGCGCGGCGCGCTGGTACGCCGCAAGCGGCTGAACGAGGCACGTCGCGAGGCTGAAACCGTGCTCGGCCGCGCTCCGACCCAGATCGAATTGGCGAGCCACATGGCGATCAGCCAGGAAGACCTGCTGCGCGAGATCGACGCCACCCAGGGCGTGCATTACGAAAATCTGGACGAAGTCTATTCCGAGCACTCCGAATGGTTCGTGGACGATCGCGATACGCCCGCCGATGCGCTGGAACGCGCCAACCTTGAACGCGCGCTGGCGGCTGGCGTCCGCAACCTGCCCGAACGCGAGGCATTGGTGCTGCAACTCTACTATGTCGAGGAACTGAATCTCGACGAAATCGGCGAGGTGCTCGGCGTCGGCGCGGCGCGCGTCTGCCAGATCAAAAAGGTCGCCCTTGGTCGCATGCGGCATCAGCTCGCCGACTGGACCGATTGAGCCCAGCGGCGAAAACGCTGTCAGGGATAGCGGATCGCCTCACCCGCAGGGCGCTTGACCGGTTGCGCGGCTGGTTCGACCTTCACGCTGTCCGTCGTGACGACGACCTTCGCGACTGCCGCGACGGGTTTTGCGGCTGGACGTCCGAAGGGCTTGCGCGGTTTGGCGGCAGGCTTTTCGGATGCGGTGTGGACCGGCGCGGACTGGCCCGCGCGGCTTTTCGTCTTGACGCCGGCAAGGCGCGTGTTGACCTGCTGCATGACCATCGAGGGCAGGCGTTCGTTCATTTCCTGATTGGCGCGAACAGCCGAAGCGAGCGCCGCTATCTGTCCATTGTCGCCAGCCATCTCCGCGTCGGGACGCGCCGACAGGCCGTCAAGGGCGTCGCGTTGCTGTTCGAGCAGCTTCTGGATGTTGTTGAGCCGCGCGGTCAGGGCGCTGTCCGGCGCGTCGATCTGGGTATGCGCGACCAGGCTCGCCACCCGCCACGCCTGAACCGCCGAAGTGATCGAAGCGACGATGCAGATCGCGAAGCCGGCGGCCACGGCCATGCCGGTGCGCGAGCGTTTTTTGGGTGACGGGGAAATTTCCTCGGCGGGCGTCTGCGCTGCTGGAGCCGCCGGTTCTGCCGGTGGTTTGGCCGGTGGTTTGGCCGCCGCCGCCGTTGCCTCTGCTTCCGGGGCCGGTTCAGCCGCGACGTCCTTGATTTCGGCCGCGGTGTCTACCGGGGAGCCTTCGCCGAATGTCAGTTCTTCGTCGTCGATCTCGGTGTTCATCGGACGCTCTCCCCCAAGTGCCTGGAATGAGATCGCAGGAAAGAAATGGCCCCGGCGTTCGCTTTGAGCGCCGGGGCCGGCCGTCAGGCTATTGCCTCACGCTTACTTCAGCAGCGACAACACGTTCTGCTGCGACTGGTTCGCCTGGGCCAGCATGGCGGTTGCCGCCTGGCTCAGAACCTGCGCCTTGGCGAGGTTGGTGCTTTCCGCCGAGAAATCGGCATCCTCGATCCGCGACCGGGCTTCGCTCAGGTTGGTCGTGGTGGTCGTCAGGTTGCTGACCGTCGAATTCCAGGCGGTTCTGAAGCGCGCCGAGATCGCCACGGTTGGAAGCGACGGTATTGAGCGCCTTGTCGAGCACACCGAGCGCAGACTGCGCGGCTTGCTGCGTGCTGATGTCGAGCGTCTTCGACATGTTCGCCGAACCGCCCTGGGCTGAAAGACCCGATGCCGTCAGCGCGGCCGATGTTCCCTCGATACGGATATCGGAACCATCGGAAGACGTCAGGATGATGCGGGCCGCATCGGCACCCGTGCCTGCGGTTGCGAGGACACCGGTTTCGCCGGTCTTTGCATTGATCGCATTGACCTTTTCGGCGGTGGTTGCATCGACTGACGCGCCGATGTTGACGCCGTTGATCTGAAGGCCATTGGCGGCGAGCGCCGCTGCGCCGACATCCTGACCCATGAACGACACGCCATCGGCCGAGTAATTGAGGCCAAACGCCTGGGCAGCCCCGATTTCGGTGTTGTCCAGATCGCCGCCGGCATCGGCGTCGGCAACAGTCACCTTGATGTCGCTGCCGTCCTTGCTCTGCAGGCTGACATAGCCCTGATAGGTGCCCGCTGTGAAGCCGCCGGCCGCCGTACCGCCAACCTGGATCTCCTTGCCGGTGGTGTTCGACAGAGTCATCGTCTTGTCGGCATTGAGCGTTGCAGTGACACCAAAGTCATTGCGGTTGATGTTCGAAACCAGCTCTTCGACGCTGCTCGCAGCACCCACGGCCACGCCGCCGATGGTGACGTCGCCGACGGCGAACGTGTCGGCCGTGATCTTGGCGCTGGTGACGTTGTTCGACGCGGTTGCCGTAACGCCGGTCTTGGCGCTGTTGGCATTGATCGCCGTTGCCAGCTTTTCAGCAGTATCGCTGGTGACGCCTGCGCCGAACGCCGTGTCGAGCGCCGCCACGCCATTGAACGCAACCGCTCCGGCCGCGATCGACGACAGCGCGCCAACGCGACCTGTCGTGACTTGGCCCGGTGCGCCGCCGCTGGTGAGGCCCAGCGCGTTGGTCGAAACGTCCGCCATCGAGATGCCGACGGTTTCGCCTGAGTTGACGCCCGTCTGCAGCTTGAGGTCCGTGATCGAGCCGTCGAGCAGCTTCAGGCCGTTGAAGTTGGCCGTCTTCGCGATGTTGTTGACTTCGGCGACAAGCTGTGAGGCTTCGGCCTGCAGGCTGGCGCGATCGTCGTCGCCCAGCGTGCCGTTCGACGACTGGACAGTCAGTTCGCGGACGCGCTGGAGGATGTTGGTCACTTCGCCAAGCGCGCCTTCAGCAGTCTGCGCCATTGAAATGCCGTCGTTGGAGTTGCGGATGGCAACGGCCATGCCGCGGATGTTGGAGGTCATGCGCTGCGAAATGGCGAGGCCGGCGGCGTCGTCCTTCGCGGAGTTGATGCGCTTGCCGGTCGACAGGCGTTCCATGGCCTGCGACAGCGACTTGGATGCGGCCATAGCGCCGCTCTGGGCCTTCAGGGCCGAGATGTTGGTGTTGATAACAGTCATGGCTATCTCTCTTTTTCCCGCTCTAATCTCGGCTCCGCGTCGCCCCTAGACTGGCGAAACATTTGCCGTACCCCTAGTCACGACAGGTTCGCGGCAAAGTTTAACCCGGCGGAAAAATCGCGGATGTCACCGTCGTCGGGTTTCCGACGAAAAGCCGTCCGGTTCCCGACGTCGAGGCGCCCGCCCGGGCCTTAGGCCCATGTTTTCCGGGGCTTCGCGCTTGGCATGGCTGTTGCATTCACTCTGTTTGCCATGAACACGATCGACGCCAAGAGCCTGCTTGCCATCCGCTCCCAGATACTGGAGCGCAACGCCGTGCTTGCCCGAGCCTCGGCTCCCGCAGCGCCGCAACCGGCGGGTGAGTTCACCAATGTGATGAACCAGGCGCTGAGCACGGTGAACGACAGCCAGGCGCGCGCGTCCACCGCGTCGGCCGCATATGAACGCGGCGATACCACCGACATCGCCGCCGTGATGCTCCAGCGCCAGAAGGCGTCGATATCGTTCGAGGCGACGCTTCAGGTGAGGAACCGCCTGCTCAGCGCCTACAAGGACATCATGAACATGCCCGTCTGATGTCGTCCGAATATTTCGCCACCTCTCTCACGCCCGCAAAATGATGAGCACCATAGATGAGTGAAGCCGCCGCACAGATCGCTACCCCTGCCGCTCCGCCATTCCCGGCGCTGGGCCGCTATCAGGCGCAGGCAAAAGCGATCCTCTCGCAGCCGGCGGTACGCAAGAGCCTGCCGATGGTGCTGACGACGCTGGCCATCGCGGCGGTGGCGATCATCTACATCCTCACCCGCACGCCCGACATGCGGACGCTGTTCCCCAGCCTTCCCGAAGCGGACAAGGCGGCGGTGGTCGAAGCGTTGCAGGCGGCGAACTTCAGCCCCTCGATCGATGATCTTTCCGGAAGCGTGCAGGTTCCTGCAAGCGACTATCACAAGGCACGGATGCTGCTTGCCTCGCAAGGGCTGCCGAAAGCTGCGCCCGAAGGTTATGAACTGCTGAACGACATGCCGCTTGGAACCAGCCGCGCGCTGGAACAGGCGCGTCTGAAGCAGAGCCAGGAAAGCGAACTGGCGCACAGCGTCGCCGAGATCGCATCGATCGAATCCGCTCGCGTCCATCTCGCGCTTCCCGAACAATCGGTGTTCGTGCGCGACCAGACGCCGCCCACGGCCTCGGTGTTCGTCAAGCTCGCGCCCGGCCGCACGCTGGGAGAGGCCCAGGTGCGTTCGATCGTCAATCTTGTCGCTTCTTCGGTTCCGGGTCTTCCGGCCGACCGGGTCTCCGTGATCGACCAGATGGGAACGCTGCTGACGTCCGACGGATCCGGCGATGAATTCGGCGAGAGCCGCCGCCGCCTCGACTTCCAGGCGAAGATGGAGGCCATGTACCGCGAACGGCTGCTTGCCCTGTTGACGCCGATCATCGGCAGCGACAATTTCAGCGCCGAGGTCCACCTCGATCTCGACTTCACCGAAAGCCAGCAGACAAGCGAAGCCTATGACAAGGACAACGCCGTCATCCGCAGCGAACAGGGTTCTATCCAGGCGGACGGCGCAGCTTTGCCCACGCCGCGCGGAGTGCCCGGCGCGCTGACCAATATCGCACCGCCAGCCGCTACCGTCGCGCCGCCGCCATCTGCTCCAGGCGCGCAGGCGGCCCCCGCCGCCGATCCCAATGCCGCGCCTGCTCCCGCCGCCACCGGTCCGCGCAACGAAACCTACACACGCAATTATGAAATCGGCAAACAGGTGTCCGTCACCAAGGCACCGATGGGCCAGCTCAAGCGGGTGTCGGTCGCAATCGTGTTGCGTGACACCGGCAAGGGCTCCAAGGCCAAGGATATACAGGCGATCGAGAAGCTGGCGCAGAGCAGCGTCGGCTTCGATGCGACGCGCGGCGACGTCGTCACCGTCACCAGCCGTCCGTTCACCGACAATGCCGGGCCGGTCGTGCCCTGGTACAAGATCGACATGGTCGACAACAGCTGGATCCCCGGCGTCGCAAAGATCGCGGCGGCGCTGGCGGTCTTCGTATTGGTCTTCTTCGCCGTTCTCAGGCCGTTTCTGAAGAAGGCGATGGCAGCGACAGCCGATGCGCCGCGCGCGCAATCCGGCCAGCCGATATTCCTCAACAGCGGCGACGAGCAGGCGATGGAAGCGCTGCGGGCACGGCTTCGGCCGCGCACCGGACTGCCGCCCGAGTTGCTGACAACCACCAACAGCTATGACGACAAGGTCGCCGTGGTGCGGATGTTCGTGTCCGAAGACACCGCCCGCGCGTCGAATGTCGTCCGCCAATTGCTGCGCAGTGAAACCGCGCAAGGGAGCGAGTGATGAGTGACGAAGGTCTCGCCGTTTTGCCCGGCCATCTGTCGGGCACGCAGAAGAGCGCGATATTGATGATGCTGCTGGGCGAGGATGAGGCGGCGGATCTTTTGAAGCATCTCAACCCCCGCGAAGTGCAAAATCTGGGACAGGCTATGTTTTCGGTCGCCGATGTCGACCAGGATACGGTCAATAACGTGCTTGACGAGTTCATCCTCGCCGCGCGCGAGCAAACCAGCCTCGGCCTCGGCACCGGCCCCTATGTGAAAAACGTGTTCGTGAAGGCGCTGGGCGAGGAGAAGGCGGGCAGCGTGCTTGGCCGGATGAGCGCGACCGCGCCCCAGAAGGGCATCGAAATCCTCGACTGGATGGATGCGCGCTCGATCGCCGCGACCATTTCGGGAGAGCATCCCCAGGTGATCGCCGCCGTTCTGTCGCATCTCGATGCCGGCCTTGCGGCCGAAGTGCTGCAATTACTGCCCGAGGATCTTCAGGCCGACATGATGTACCGCGTGGCGACGCTCGATTCGATCCAGCCGGACGCGCTCGCCGAGCTTGAACGCGTGATGCAAAAGCAGATCAAGGCCAATGCGGCGGTTCGTTCCGCGACCATCGGCGGGGCGAGCGCCGCCGCCAAGATCATGAATTACGTGCGCGGCGGCGCCGACCGGCGGATCATCGGCGAATTGTCGGCGATCGACGAGGACATCGGCCAGAGCATCCAGGACCAGATGTTCATCTTCGACAACCTGCTGTCGCTCGACGACCGCAGCATGCAGACGCTGCTGCGCTCGGTCGACAATACGCTGCTGGTTCCGGCGCTGAAGGGCGCGGACGAACGGATGCGGTCGAAGGTGCTTGGCGCCATGTCGCAGCGCGCAGCCCAGACGGTGCAGGACGAACTGGAAGCGACCGGGCCGATGCGGGTGAGCGAGGTGCAGGACGCCCAGAAACGCATCCTCGCCATCGCGCGCCAGCTTGGCGAAAGCGGCGCGATCATGCTGGGTGGCGCGGGAGACGACTATGTCTGAGCATTGGATGGACACCGGAGTTGCGGCGCGAGCACTGTCGTTGACCGAATTGTTCGCGCTGGAACGGCGCGAATTTGCACCCTCGCGGCCGGGGGTGGGGCTGGAGGGCTTTCGGCCGCATGCCTTTGTAACCGATCATGATGCCGGGCCGGAAGAGCCAGCCATCGACATTGCCGCCGTCCATGAAGAAGAGATCAGGATCGCCAGCACTGCCGCCTTTGCAGCCGGGCTGGAAGCGGGACGCGCCGAAAATATCGAGGCGGTTCAGGCGATCGTCACGGAATGCCGGGCGCTGATGCATAGCCTCGACAATGCACGGGTGATCGACAAGGCCGCACTTGGGCCGATGCTGAAGAACGCGGTGCTGGACCTTGTCGCGCAGATCGTCGAGGCGCATGTCTCGGCGGAGCCGGCCTTCGTCAACGCCTGCGTTGCCCGCGCCCTTTCCGCGATGAAGGAAGCCCATGAGGCGGCACGGCTCTATCTCAACCCGGACGACATCGACCATATAGGCGACGGGGCGACCGCGGATTACCATAACCTCACAATTGCCGCTGATCCGGCGTTGCCGCGCGGCAGCGTGCGTCTGGAAGCAGGCGGCGGTGAGATGGAAGACGGAGTCCGGCCACGCATCGCACGGCTTGAGCAGGCGCTGCGCACGGCGGGAATCGCCGCGTGACGACAGCGACGGACGATCTTGCGGGCCTTTTGTCGAGGGTCGGCAAGCTCCGCATCGATACCACGCCCGCTTATGCGGGGCGGCTGACGAGCTACGACGGCCTGCTGCTGGAGGCATCGGGCCTGTCAGCGCCGGTCGGAACGGTTTGCAGGATCGAAACCGCTGGCGACGACGCTGAGGCGGAAGTCATCGGCTTCAGAAACGGACGCTGCATCTTGATGTCGCTAGGCCAGCGCGCCGACCTGCTGCCCGATGCGCGCGTGCGACCCGCCAGCAATCAGTCGCGGGTCGACGTCGGCCCGGGACTGCTTGGCCGGGTCGTCGACGGATCGGGCGAACCGCTGGATGGGCTGGGTCCGATCGCCGCCGAATGCGACTGGCCGCTTGTCGGGCGGCTCCAGAATCCGCTGGAACGCGCGCGGGTGACTGAACCGTTTGATGTGGGCGTTCGCGCATTGAATGGCCTGTTCACCTTCGGACGCGGCCAGCGCGTCGGCGTCATCGCAGGTTCGGGCGTCGGCAAATCGGTGCTGCTCGGCATGATGACCCGCTATTCGAAGGCCGATGTGGTCGTCGTCGGCCTGATCGGCGAGCGTAGCCGGGAAGTCACCGACTTTCTGGCAACCAAGGTCAACGGACCGGCGCGTGGACGATCGGTGGTGGTCGCGGTGCCGGCCAATCATTCGCCGATCATGCGGATACGGGCCGCGCATCGGGCCACCGCCATCGCCGAATATTTCCGCGATCAGGGCAAGAGCGTGCTGCTGATCATCGACAGCCTTACCCGCGTCGCCCATGCGCAGCGCGAGATCGGACTGGCGCTGGGCGAGCAGCCGACCGCCAAGGGCTATCCGCCGTCGGTCATCTCGCTGCTGCCGAACCTGATCGAACGCGCGGGCAATGACGCGAAGACCGGCGGATCGATCACCGCATTTTACACCGTGCTCGCCGACGGCGACGATACCGTGGGCGATCCCGTGGTCGACACCGCGCGGGCGATCCTTGACGGGCATATCGTGCTGTCGCGCGCGCAGGCCGAACGCGGCGTCTATCCCGCCATCGATATCGCCGCATCGATCAGCCGCGTCATGACCGACGTGGCCTCACGCGCGCATGTGCAGGCCGCGCGCGCGCTGAAACGAACGGCGGCGCTCTACGATGAAAACCGCGACCTGGTCCTGATGGGCGCATACAGCCGGGGCGCCGATCAGGCGCTTGATCAGGCGATTGCGATGCAGGGCGAGGTCGTGAACTATATCACGCAGGGCGAAGACGAGCCGGTCGACATGGCGGCTTCGATCGCGCAGCTGACCGCCCTGTTCGGCGAAGGCTGATGAGCGGCAAGGCCGACCGCATGGCGCGCGTCGCCCGCATCCGTTCCCTGCAGAAACGGCAAGCACTGGCGCTAGAAGCGCAGGCGCTGCGCGACCTTGACCAGCTTCGCCATATGGCCAACCGCATCGAAAGTCTGCGCAACGTCTATGCCCCCGCCGCCGCCGAGGCGGACAGTTTCGCGCTGAAGTCGATGGTTCATCAATATGAACGGCTGGGCAATGCGCTGGTCTCTACCCGAGACCGTGAGGCTCGTGCCGGCGCTGCGCTCGATAAGGCGCGGACAAGGACGCTGGAGGCGCACAGGCAGAAGCGCGCCGCCGACGAACTCGCCGCCCGCGCCGAGGCGGCGGAGGCTCGGGAAGCCGAGCGCAAGCAGGATCGCAACGCCGTCGCGCGCCGTAGCGGGCGCTAGACGCCCTCGTTGCCGGGAAAGGCTTCGCCTCGTGCCAAAGTGGCACGGATATTGCTGGTGTCGGCGAGCGACCAAATGGAGGCATTATGGCCATCGAACCAACCAGTCTAAGCGACTTATTGACGGCGCCCGACGTGCCTCTGGATCCCGGTAACCGCTCACCGGGACAGGATTTTTCGCGCTTTCTGAGCGAAGTGGCGCAAGCTGGCGTCGCCGACGACGGAGCGCCGACGGGCGATGTCGGGAACCCGACGCCCGCCATTGCCCCGCCGGGGTCCGCTATTGCCCTGCCGGGGGCCGCTATTGCCCTGCCGGGGGCCGGCGAAACATCGGCGGTCGGGGCAGATGCGACAAATGCCCCAGCGTCGCAGGATGCGGCGGAAAATCCGGTGCAGACATTGTTGATGATCGCCGAAACGCTGGGGCTGGCGGGCAAGGCGAAGGGAAAACCGGCGGATAAGGCAGCCGATTGCATTCCGGCTGGACTTCCGCAGGCTGCCGTGCCGCCTGGCTCTTCCGAGATGACGCCTGACATCGGCGACATCCAGTCAGGCGAGGATGGCGACGCCAAAAACGACGACGCCTCGGCCGACGCCGATAATCCGAACAGCGCCGTTCCCCAGCAGTCACCGACACCGATCGATATTCCCGCAATTGCCGTTGCGGCAGCTCAGGTCGCGCCGCAAATCGCGAAGGGGGACGAGCCAGCGACGGATCCGGCTGGGCCCGTGCCCGCCTCGGTCCCTCCAGCTTCGCCCGAGGCCTTGACGATATCGCCAACGCGATCCGCGCCCCGGTCCAGACCGGCGATGGCGGTATTGCAGCCGCTGCCCGTCGTGAGCGACGCCGATGGCGATGATGCCGCTTCAGCCGCCGCGCCACCGGCATCCGCAAAGGCTCCCGTTCCGGAAGCCCAGGGCCATGCGCTTCCAAAGGACATTGCCTCCAGCGATGCCAATGCCCTGGTGGATGCTGCGAGCGCGGCAGAAGCCCGAACGCAAGCTCCAACATCCAGCACGACGCGGACGAAGCATGAGAATGCCAAACCGGATGTGCCGCCTGTCGTCGACGCCAAGGCCGATGTTCCTTCGGCCAGCAATCTTCTGTCCCCCAGTCGCCCGGTCTTGCCCCGCTTCCCGCCCATGCCGCGGTGGCGACCAGCATTGCGCCAGCGCCTCACGCTCCGGTGCACCAGCAAGCGCTCGAGGACCTGCTGATCGGCAATTCGGTCGAGGATCAATGGGTCGACCGGCTGTCGAGCGACGTGCAGACGCTGATCAGCAGCGACAACCGCGAGGCGCGGCTCCATCTGCGCCCGCGCGAACTGGGCGATCTTTCGATCCGGCTGGAAACCAATGGCGGGCAGGTGAAGGTGCATTTCACCGTGGAGACGGCCGCCGCCCAATCGTTCATCGCCGATGCCGCGCCGCGCTTGCAGTCGATGATGGAAAATCGCGGCGTCAGGCTGGAACAAACCTCCGTCGACGTGGGCGGCAACAGCAACAGCAACGGTAAAGGCAACGGCGGCGGCAATGACCGGCAGGATGCGCAGCCGTTCATCTCCAAGGCCCCGCGATCCGCGCTCACCGCGATCGCGAGCCGCGTCGCCAGGCTGACCGCATTCGAACGCTACGCCTGACAACCCTTCATTAGAGAACAGAGACCCGGACCATGAACGATACGACCGAAGCACCCGCACCCAAGAAAAAGAGCAAGCTGCTGGGCCTGCTTGTCCCCGTCATCGGCGGGCTGGTGCTGGTGGGCGCTGGCGCGGGCGGCGGCTTCTATGCCGCATCGAGCGGGCTTCTCGGCGGTGGTGGATCATCCCACAAAGAGGATCCCGACAAGCCGCATCATGTCAAAAAGGAAGCGGGTGAAGCGCCCGAGCAGGTCGATGCCGACGGCGACGGCCATTATGAAACCACCTATTTCGAGATGAAGAAGGAATTCACGTCCAACCTCCTCGATCCCAACCGCTACATCCAGGTCGGCATCGGCGTCGCCACCACCTATGACGCCAAGGTGACCGAGGCGGTGGACAAGAACGAGCCCGCCATCCGCTCGGCCGTGCTCGGCGTGCTGGCCGAACAATCGGCCGACCAGATCGCCACCGTCGCCGGCAAGGAAGCGCTGCAGCGCCGCCTGCGCGGGGCGATCAACAAGACGCTGGAAGCCAAGACCGGCTTCGGCGGCGTTTCCCAGGTCTATTTCACCAGCTTCGTCATCCAATAGGCAGCGACATGACGTCTGATCTCAATCTCAGCCAGGAAGAAATCGAGGCGTTGCGGCAGGGCATCGCCGACGGCAGCATCCCGTCGAATGCCGGCGTGATGCCCGATGGCGATGTCGCAGCCTATGCCCTGGGCGTGGGCAGCGACCGTGGCTTTGGCGACCTCCATGCGCTGCATTTGCTCAACGAGCGGCTGGCGCGCGGCATGCGGCAGGTTTTCCAGCCGATGCTGAGGGTGCAGCCCAAGGTCAGCGCGGGCTCGGTGACGCTTGAGGCCTTCGAGAGCTACTCGGACGGCTTCGACGATTTCCTGAGTCTCAACATCGTGCGGATCGAGCCGTTGAGGGGCCACGGACTGATCGTCTTCAAGCCCGACCTCGTCGGCGCGCTGGTCGACGCCTATTATGGCGGCAAAGGCGAACCCCCGGTGCATCGTCTGCCCGAGTTCACGGCCGCCGAGGATCGCGTGGTGCAGGCGGTGCTTGAGCGCATTTTCGCTTCGCTGAATGCCGCATGGGCCGATATCTTCGGTCTCCAATTCAGCCGCATCAGCAGCGAAAGCCATCCCCAGTTCCTCTCCTTTCTGGAGGCGGACGACATGGTCGTGGTGACGCGCTTTCTCGTCACCTTGCCGCGCGGGACGAGCTCGCCGGTCGACATCGTCTATCCGCTGCAGGCGTTGAAGCCACTGCTGCCGCTGCTCCGGATGCGGGTCATCACCGAACCGGGAAACGCCGATCCGCTATGGGACAAGCGCCTCAGGGCCGCGCTGCTCGACGTCGCGCTGCCGGTACGGTCGATCCTCGCCGAGCCGACGGTGCCGCTCAGGAACATCATTGCGCTGAAAATCGGTGACGTCATCCCGATCAACGTTCCCGAAGAACTGCACATGCTGGTCGAGCGGACGACCTTCGGCATCGGCACGCCCGGCGAAGCCAATGGCAACGCAGCGCTGCAGATCCGCGCCATCGCCGCGCCGCACGCCGCCACAAACCGCTGAACAGGAGACGAGACGACATGGAAGACAATCTTGCCCAGACGGCGGACGCCGCCGGTGAAGAGCTTTGGAAGAACGGCAGCCCGAACCTTCGGCTGCTTCAGGAAATCGACGTGCGCCTGTCGGTCGAGGTCGGCGGCGCGCAGCTCAAGATCCGCGACCTGCTGAACCTCAACGAGGGCAGTGTCGTCGAACTCGACCGCCAGGCGGGATCGCCGCTCGATGTGTTCGCAAATGGCACACTCATTGCAAAGGGTGAGGTTGTGACGGTGGGCGGGCGCTTCGGCATACGGATTACCGACATCGTCGCACCGGGAGAGCGCGTCAAAGACATCTGACGCGTCAAATTCTTGACGGGGGATGTGTTTTGATCGGGGACTATCTGTTGCGGCTGGCGATCATGCTGCCGCTCATCTGCGCGATGATCGTGGGCGGACTGTGGCTCGCCAAGCGCTATAATCTGGGTGGTCTCAACGCACGGGCGGGCAAAAGCCGCGCCATCGCCCGGCTTTCCGAAACGGTGTTCCTGACCCCCGGCGTGAAACTGGCGGTGGTCGATTTCGCCGACAAGCGCCTGCTGCTCGCCGTCACCAAGACCGGCGCGAATCTCCTGAGCGAGACGGCTGCACCGGCCTTCCGGGTAGAGGAAGGGCAGGGCAATGCGCGCTGAAATCCTTTTCCGGTCGTTTCCGCACGGGCACGACACGGCCTCTTCGAATAACGTCCCGCATTCGCGTTCGCGGGCTGCGGCCTGCGCGGTGCTGGCGGCAGTCATAATTCTGGCTCTCCTCCTCTTTGCCACGGCCGCCCATGCCCAGGCGGCGCCCGCAACGGCCGGTCCTTCGCCGATGCAGTTCGCGGCGGACGCGCTGAGTGGATCGGCCGCGCCGGGCGCACACCAGCCACTGTCGCTGTCGCTGCAGGTCCTCGTCCTGATGACGCTGCTGTCGGTGTTGCCGGCGGTGATCCTGATGATGACGGCGTTCACCCGGATCATCATCGTGCTCTCGATCCTCCGGCAGGCGCTCGGCCTCGCCCAGACGCCGCCTAATCAGGTGCTGATCGGCCTGTCGCTGTTCCTGACCTTTTTCGTGATGAGCCCCGCGCTCAATCAGATCAACGAGGTCGCATTCAAGCCCTATGCGGCGAACACGATGCCGATCGATACGGCGGTGGAAAAGGGCGGGGCGGTTCTCCACAAGTTCATGATGGGGCAGACGCGGCAAAAGGACATCTTGCTGTTCGCCAATCTCAAGAAGGACCAGCCCTACGCCAGCCGCGAGGCGGTGCCTTTCTCCGTGCTGCTGCCCGCCTTCGTCACGAGCGAGCTGAAGACGGCCTTCCAGATCGGGTTCCTGATCTTCCTTCCTTTCCTCGTGATCGATCTCGTCGTTGCCGCCGTCCTTATGTCGCTGGGCATGATGATGCTGTCGCCGACCTTGATCTCGCTGCCGTTCAAGCTGCTGCTGTTCGTGCTCGTCGACGGCTGGGCGCTCACCATGGGCTCGCTGGCCGGCAGTTTCTTCGCCAGTTGACGGGAGGATAGCGAAATGGATGCTGGATATTTCACTTCCGTCGCGGGCCAGGCGCTCTGGATCCTGGTGCTGGTGTCGGCCCCCGTCATCATCCCCGCGCTCGCCGTCGGTGTGCTGCTGGGGATGGTGCAGGCCGCGACCTCGATCAACGAGGCGACGCTTTCGTTCGTTCCGAAGCTGCTGGCCGTGCTCGTCTGCCTTGGCTTGTTCGGCGGGCTGATGATGGGCCTGCTGATGGATTTCACCATCGATATCTATGCCCGCATTCCGGATCTGGTGCGGTGAGGAAAGAGGGCAAATTTTGACCGGTCTTTCCTCCATCGGGATCGAGGCGTGGCTGGTCCAGCTGATGTTCGCCATGCTGCGGATCGGCGGGACGCTGGTCGCTGCGCCCATCTTTTCGGCGGTCGGCGTGCCGGTCCAGGTGCGGGTGGTGCTTGCGGGCGCTATCGGCGTGCTGGTGCTCGGCCTTCACCCGCTCGACGTGCCCGCCGATCCGCTCACGATTCAGGGCTTCGCGATCATCGCGCAGGAGGCGATGATTGGCCTTTCGCTTGGCTTCATCGTCCAGCTCGCCTTTGCGGCGCCGCTGCTCGCGGGCGAATATATCGCCAATTCGATCGGCCTCGGCTTTGCCAACATGGCCGATCCGCAAAGCGGCAATCACAGCGCGGTGGTCGGCCAGTTCCTGATGATCCTGATGACGCTGATCTTCCTTTCGCTGAACGGGCATCTTGTTCTCGTGGAGCTTGTGGTCAAAAGCTACCGGTTGATGCCGCTGGGCGGGGGCTGGCTCGACCGCGACCATTTCTGGGAAATCCTGAAATTCGGCGGTTATGTCTTCGCGGGCGGTCTGGCCATTGCGCTGCCGGTCGGCTTCGCGTTGTTCGGATTGAACCTGCTGGTCGGCGTGCTGACCCGCGCCGCGCCCCAGCTCAATATCTTTGCGGTCGGCCTGCCGCTGACGCTGATGACCGGCTTTGTCGTGCTCGCTATCGCCTTTCCGGCGATGAGCCATCTCATGCAGTCGGCAGCCAACACCGGGCTTGATCAGGCCGGTCTGTGGCTGAGGATGTGACGGCATGTCCGACAAACCCGAAAAGGACGATCAAACCGAAGCGCCCACCGAAAAGCGCCGCCGCGAGGCGCGCGAAAAGGGCGATGTCCTCAAATCCCGCGAACTGACGACTGCGCTGGTGATGGTGGCGGGCGCGGGCTATCTCGCGCTGGCGGGCGGATGGATGGTCGCATCGCTACAGAATGTGATGCGGATCGGGCTTGCCGGCATCCGTCAGGGCGGGGTCGATTTCCAGCCCGGCCGCGCGGTCTGGACGCTTGCCGGAATCGTCGCATGGCCGCTCGCCGGAATGTTCCTGGCCTGCGTGGTCGCTGCGCTCGGCAGCCAGGCGCTGCTCGGCTCCTTCCAGTTCAACGCCTCGCTTTGGGCGCCCAAATTTTCGCGGATGAACCCGGCCAATTATGCCAAGCGCATCTTCGGGACACAGGGGCTGGCGGAACTTGGCAAGTCCCTGCTGAAAGTGGTCCTGGTCGGCGCAATCGGCTGGTGGATGCTGTCAAGCTATGCGCGCGATATCGCCGCGCTCGGCGCCGAGGATATTGGCGCCGCGATTGCCCATACCGGCCATCTCGCGATTGTCTTCCTGTTGCTGTTGTCGTTCGCGCTGCTGGTCGTGGCCGGTGTCGACGTGCCGCTCCAGATCATCCAGCTCATGCAAAAGCTGCGGATGTCCAGGCAGGAGGTGAAGGACGAGTTGAAGCAGACCGAAGGCTCGCCCGAAGTGAAGATGGCCGTTCGCCGCAAGCAGCGCGAGGCGACCCGCAACAATGTCCGCAAGGGCATGGCCGAAGCGCATGTCGTGCTGACCAACCCGACGCATTTCGCCGTTGCGCTTCGTTACGACCGGAACAGCGACCGCGCGCCCGTGGTCGTTGCCAAGGGCAAGGACTTGGTGGCCGAGGTCATCCGCGAACTGGCGGCGGAAAATGAAGTGCCGGTGCTGAGCTATCCGCTGCTTGCCCGCGCGGTGTTCTTCACCTCGAAGGTCGGGCAGGAAATCCGCGACGACCTCTATATCGCGGTCGCGAGCGTGCTTGCCTTCGTGTTCGCCATCGAGCGCGACCGGCTGGCCCAGCCGATGGTGGAGGTGCCCGACGCCGCCCGTTTCGACGAAAACGGCCGCCCGTTATGAGCGGATTCAGCTTTTATCGACAATTTGTCCCTAAAAACAACGACAGTCCGGTCGTCTTGATAACAGGAGCGGCATGCGCTGCTGCTGATTCGTCACGGTCGGGAATATGGAAAGAACGGGTTAGTCCATGTCGATCTTGACGTCCCTTGGCAGCGGTTCGGGCATAGACACGGCCCAGCTCATATCCGATCTGGTCGCCGCCCAGCGCGCGCCGTCCGATTCGGTGTTGAAGACCCGGCAGACCGACGTCGAGGCGAAGATATCCAGCCTGTCGCAGGTAAGCTCCGCACTCGGCGCTTTTTCAACGGCGCTCGGGTCGCTGGTGGGCAGCGGCGCGCTTGACCGGCAAACGACGAGCAGCGACGCAACGACCATCGCGGTTTCCCCATCCGGCACGGGCGAGCCCACCGGCATCTCCAGCGCTATCGAGGTGCAGCAGCTTGCCCAGCGGCAGACGATTGCGTCCACGCCGGTCGCCAATAAAAATGCCGCCATCGGCCAGGGAACGCTGACGATCAATTTTGGCACGGTAAGCGGCACGGTGCCTGCTCCCAGCGGATTTTCCGCGAGCAGCCGCGCGCCTGTCACGATCACCATCGGGCCGGATAACGACAGCCTTGTCGGCCTGCAGCAGGCGATCAATGCGTCGAATTCGGGGCTGACGGCATCGATCGTTCAGGACGCGAGCGGCGCACGCCTGGTCATCAAGGGTGAAACCGGCAAGGAGCAGGGCTTCACGATCGACGGCAGCGCCGGGCTGGAAGCTTTCGAATTCGGCCCCGGCACATCGGGCATGTCGTGGTCGACAGCGGCGCAGAACAGCATCCTTGCGGTCGATGGGATCACAGTCGAACGCGCGACCAACAGCGTTACCGACCTGATCGACGGGGTGAAGCTCGATCTTCTGAAGGCGGATCCCGGCGCTGCCGTCACGGTCAGCAGCAACTATGACACGGCGACGCTGAAGACCGCGGTCGGCAACTATGTCGATGTCTATAACCAGCTCGTCCAGATGCTGGCGGATGCAACGAAGATGGCGACCGACGGCGGGACGGCCGGACCGCTTGCCAGCGACCGGACGATCCGCGAGCTGAAGCGGACGCTGAGCGATCTCAGCAGCAAGACGTTGCTCACGGGCGCGGGTCCGTCGAGCCTCGCCGAAATCGGCATAAAAACCAATCGCGACGGCACATTGGCCATCGATGACGCGAAGCTGACGACCGCCGTTTCGCAATATCCTGAACGCGTCCACGACATGTTCGTCCCCGGCCAGTCGAGCAGTTCGCCGCTGATCGGCATCGCAAGCGGCCTCGGCGCGGCGAAGCCCGGCAGCTATGCCGTTACCAACGTCGTCCCGGCAACGTCGGGCCGCCTCACCGGCGCGGCGGTTCCGGCCGCTTTCGGCGCGCCGGTCGTGATCGACAGCACGAACAAGAGCTTCGGCGTGACGCTGGACGGACGGAATTCCCTATCGATCAACCTGCCCGAGGGCAGCTATGCCACGGGCGCCGACCTCGCCGCCGCGTTCCAGAGCGCGATCAACGCCGACCCGGTTTTCGGCTCGTTCGGCCTGGCCCTCGACGTAAGCTGGGACGGATCGAGCCTGGCCTTCCAGTCGCGCAGCGTCGGCAGCACATCGTCGGTCGTGTTGACCGGGCTGAATCCGGCCCTGTCGACCACTCTTGGCCTCGATGCCACGACGGCGAATATCGGCGTCAACGCTTCGGGAAAGATCGCCGGAGTCGCCGCCATCGGGATCGGCAACCGGCTGATCGCTTCGTCGCAATCCAGTGCTGCCGGGCTTGCGGTCAATGTGCTGGGCGGCGTGACCACGGCCACGATTACCGTGCGCCAGACGGTCAGCGGGACGATCAGCGACCTGCAGGCGCAGCTGTCGGCATCGGGCGGTGGTTTAAATGCGGCGTCGGCTCGTCTCGCCAAGGAAGCGGCCGCGATTGCCGAGGAGCAAGCCAAGGTGGATGCGTCGAGCGCGGCGCTGAAGGACCGGCTGACGACCCAGTTCGCCGCGATGGAAAAGGCGGTCGCCGCCTTCAAGAGCACCCAAAGCTACATGCAGCAACAGATCGATATGTGGACGAAGTCCAACAATTAATCAGCGCAGGAAACAACAGATGTTACAGGCGCAACGCGCACGGCAGAGTTATGCCGCCATCGACACCTCTACCAGAACCGAACAGGCAAGCCCGCACCGGCTGATCGAGCTGCTGTATGAGGAGCTGTTTTCCTGTCTGCGTCAGGCTGCAATCGCGCTTGGCAACGGCGACCTGGCTTTGAAGAGCCAGCGGCTCAGCAAGGCGCTGTCCATTCTGAACGGCCTCGAATTGAGTCTCGATTTCGGCCGGGGCAGCGATGTCGCGCGATCCCTTGCAGGGGTTTACGAATATGTGCGGCGGAAAGTGATCGCGGCGGGATCCGACAATCAGGCGACGCATCTTCAGGAAGCGACACATGCGATTGGCGAAATCGCCGATGCCTGGCGTCAGATCCGCCCGTGACGGCAGTCGCCGCCATAATTGCCGATCTGCAAACGCTTGGCGACGAAGCGTTGACGGCGGCGCGCGAGGGCGACTGGTTTGCCGTCGAACGCTATGAGGCGGTTCGCCTCGGCCTGCTCGGCGCGCTTGGCAGGCTGGCGGAGGACACGAGGTTGAGGCTCGAGGTCCTCGATGCGCTGCGGATCGCGCAGGGCAGAGGCATCGAAATTGGCGCGGCGATGGACCGAGCGCGCCGGCAGCAGCAGGAATGCGCGGAGCAGACGGCACGGTCGGGCCGGGCCAGCCGTGTCTATGCAAATGTGCGGTCGGTCTGAAGCACCGGCTCAGGCGGCGTTTGGACGCTCGTTCCGGCAGATGTGATACTTGCGCATCTTTTCGATGAGCGACGTGCGCTGAAGGCCGAGCATCCGGGCGGCGTCGGCGATGACCTCGCCGCTCGAAATCGAGCGCGGCGCGGATCAGCGACTGTTCGAGCTGGGCAACCATGCTGCGCATGTCGCAACTGCCCGCCCCGACCAGCGCGCGCGGATCCATCTCGAAACCGGCGCCATAGGGGCGAAGCGGGGTGACGACGTCCGCGATGTCGGCGATTTCCGCTTCCGCCAACGCCTGTTCCGCCATGTCGTCCGAAGCGGCCGCGGCTTCCCATACCGCAAGGCGCTCGTTGCTTGCAGGCACGCGATCGCGGCCCGCACCGAGAAGCAGGACGTCTTCGGCGGTGATCTCCGAATCGGGGTGAAGGATGCTCGCGCGTTCCACGACATTGCGCAGTTCACGGATGTTGCCGGGCCAGTTGTGTGCGGCGAGCGCCTGCATTGCTGCTTTGGAAAAGATCGTCTGGGCGCCCATCTGCTTCAGGAAGTGGGCAACAAGTTCAGGCACGTCCTCGCGGCGTTCGGCGAGCGAGGGGAGGTGCAGCGGAAAGATATTCAGGCGATAAAACAGGTCTTCGCGGAAGCGGCCGTCCGCAATCGCCTGTTGAAGATCCTTGTGCGTGGCCGAGACGACGCGGACATCGATCGCCTGGGTTTTATTGCTGCCGACGCGCTCGATCTGACGTTCTTCAAGCACGCGAAGCAGTTTCACCTGCATATCGGCCGGCATGTCGCCGATTTCGTCGAGAAAGATGGTGCCGCCGTCCGCCGCCTCGAATCGGCCCTTGCGGGTCTGCAGCGCGCCGGTGAAGGCGCCCTTCTCGTGGCCGAAAAGTTCGGATTCGAGAAGTTCGCGGGGGATCGCGCCACAGTTCACAGCGACGAAATTGCCCGCGCTACGCGATGAGGTCCGGTGGAGACAGCGGGCGACGACTTCCTTGCCGCTGCCGGAGGGGCCCATGATCAGCACCGATGCCTGCGATCGCGCGACCTGCATCAGCAAGCGGCGCACCTGGTCCATTCGGGCGCTGCTGCCGATGAGAATTGTTTCAAGTTGGGACAGGATGGAGGTCTTCTCGTCAGGTGCTGAAATCATTGTCTTGCTGCAGGCGGCCTGCGCGAGATCGGCCATCTTGTCCCCCTTCAAGCGTCACGTAGATTGAATAGTTGGATAGCCCGCCATTGGTTAACGAGATTTGAATTTGTTAACGAATTGACGAAAATCTTTTTCGGGGAAAAAGGCGCCCGCTTTTCATCGCAGGACAGCGTCATTCCGGCAGTTGACCATTGTCACGAAGCACGTCGCCGGCAAGGTACAGCGACCCCGCGATCAGGACGAACGGGGGCTGCGAGCGATCGGCGGCGCGACTGATTCGGCCGAGCGCGTCCCGCACATCGGTGGAGGCGACGGCGGCGATTCCATTGTTCTTCGCGACTGCGGCCAAAGCCGGTGGCGCGTGACTGTCGTGATGGGGGACGGGAACCGCGTACACCGCCGTCAGCAATCCGGCGAACGGCTTGAGAAAACCAGCGGCATCCTTGTTGGCGAGCATACCCAGCACCATCAGCACCGAACCATCTCCCTGCGCGAATTCACGCACGGTATCGGCGATCACCCGCGCTGCCGCCGGGTTATGGCCGCCGTCAAGCCACAGCGCCGCCCCGGGCGGCAGCATGTCGTGCAACGGGCCGGGCTCCAGCTTCTGCATCCGTGCCGGCCATTCGGCCCAACCGAGTCCCGCCCTGATCGCAGCCGCCGGAACATGGACTTCGGATTGATGGCGCAGCATGGCGACGGCCAACGCGGCATTGTCGAGCTGATGCCCGCCCACAAGGCGCGGAACGGGCAGTTCGAGCCGGCCTGCGCCATCCCGGTAATAGAGATGACCCTCATAGGCCGCAGCGTCCCATTCGACCCCGCGTATGATCGGCTTGCCACCCGCCGCGCCCACCGTCTCGGTGACGACCGCGAGCAGCCGCTCGGCGTAGCGGGAAAGCACGACCGGCGTGCCGGGCTTGGCGATCCCCGCCTTTTCGACGGCGATCTGTTCGATGGTTTCGCCAAGGAATGATTGATGATCGACGCCAAGCTGGGCGATGCCGCAGGCGGCGGGGGCGGCGATGACGTTGGTCGCGTCCAGCCGTCCGCCCAGACCGACCTCGATCACGCAAGCATCCGCCGGACTTCGTGAAAAGGCGAGGAAGGCGGCGGCGGTCGTCGCCTCGAAAAAGCTGATTTCGTCGCCGCCGTTTGCGTCCAGCACCTCGCCCAGCACGTCGGCCAGCACCTCGTCCCCGATCAGCCGCCCAGCCAGCCGGATGCGTTCGTTGAAGCGGACGAGATGGGGGCTGGTATAGACGTGGACCTTCAGGCCTGCCGCTTCGAGGCAGGCGCGAAGATATGCGCAGGTCGAACCCTTGCCGTTGGTTCCCGCGACGTGAAACACGGGCGGCAGTGATTCATGCGGATCGCCCAGCTTCGCCAGCAGCCGCCGAATTCGTTCCAGGCCAAGTATGTCGCTGCCGGGGGACAGCGCGGCCAACCGGTTGAGCTGGCGTTGCAGCCCTTCGTGTTCCGATCTAGCCCCGTCGGCCATGGTCGGACCCAGCCCTCAGGCAGGTTGCGGCTGGGGCATCAAAAGACCGATCACCCGGCCCAACGTCTCGCGCAACGACCGGCGGTCGACGACCATATCCAGCATGCCATGCGCCAGCAGATATTCGGCGCGCTGGAACCCTTCGGGCAGTTTCTCGCGGATTGTATTCTCGATCACCCGTTGTCCGGCAAAACCGATCAGCGCGCCGGGTTCGGAGATCTGGATATCGCCAAGCATGGCGTAGGAGGCGGTGACGCCGCCGGTGGTCGGATCGGTGAGGACGACGATATAAGGTAGCCGGGCTTCCCGCAGTTCGGCGATCGCTACCGTCGTCCTGGGCATCTGCATCAGCGAAAGAATGCCCTCCTGCATCCGCGCGCCTCCGGCAGCGGTGAAGACGACGAAAGGCGCCTTGCGCTCGGTCGCGGCGCGGGCGCCCGCGACAAAGGCGGCGCCGACCGCCTGCCCCATCGAACCGCCCATGAAGGCGAAGTTCTGGACGCCGACGACGGTGGTCTGTCCTTCGATCTCGCCGACCGCGCTGACGAAGGCGTCCTGTTCCTTGGTCGTTGCGCGGGCCGCCTTGATCCGGTCGCTGTAGCGTTTGGAGTCGCGGAACTTTAGCGGATCTTCGCCGACCATCGGTGAGGCGATACGGTGATATCCGCCGTCGAACAACTGATGGAAGCGCGCGTCCGGGCCGATGCGCTCATGGAAATCGCATTTCGGGCACACCGAAAGATTCTCATGGAACTCCTTGGTGAACAGCATCTGTCCGCACCCGCGGCATTTGTGCCAGAGATTGTCCGGTGTTTCGCGCTTGGGGAGGAACGGCAGGCGCTGCCGGACGCGGGTGAGCCAGCTCATACGGCCTCCTTCGATCTTGCATTGCGGACGGCCTTGGAAAGACCGCCGACCAGGGCTTCAAGCTGTACGCCGAGATTTTCATCACCGGCGGATTTGCCGATCAGTTCCACGATCGCCGAGCCGACGACGACCCCGTCCGCCGCACGGGCGATGGCGACGGCCTGCTCAGGCGTGCGCACGCCAAAGCCCACCGCTACCGGAAGTTCTGTCGCCTGCTTCAGCCTGACGACGGCGGCTCTGATATCGGCCTCGTCGGCGGAACGCGTGCCCGTGATGCCGGCGACCGCGACATAATAAAGGAAACCGCTTGCGCCATCGAGGATCGCGGGCAGCCGCTTGGCGTCGCTGGTCGGCGTCGCCAGCCGGATCAGGTGCAGGCCCTCGGCGCGAAGCTGCGGGCCAAGCTCATCGTCTTCCTCGGGCGGCACGTCGACGCAGATCACGCCGTCGACGCCAGCAGCCCTTGCATCGGCGGCGAAACGCTCAACGCCCCGCTGGCTGATGGTGTTGAAATAACCCATCATGACAAGCGGCACTTGCGGGTGGCGCGACCGGAAATCCCGTGCGATTTCGAACAGGCCGTCAGTCGTGATGCCCGCCGCCAACGCCCGCAGATTTGCTTTCTGGATCGCCGGGCCGTCCGCCATCGGATCGGTGAAGGGCAGGCCGAGTTCGATCACATCGGCCCCGCCCGCCACCAATGCGTCGAGCACTTCCGCCGTGCGGTCCGGGGTGGGATCGCCACCCGTCACGAAAGTCACCAGCGCGGCGCGACCCTCGGCGCGGCACGTCGCGAAGCAGCTAGCCAAACGATCGGTCACAGTTGGACCCCCAGCGCCTCGGCGACGGTGAAGATGTCCTTGTCGCCGCGTCCGCTCAGATTGATGACTATGATCTCGTCCTTCCCCATCCTCGGCGCGATCTTTTCCGCCGCCGCCAGCGCATGGCTGGATTCAAGCGCGGGGATGATGCCTTCCAGCGCGCAAAGCCTCTGGAAAGCGGCGAGCGCTTCATCATCGGTGATCGGCACATAGTCGACCCGGCCGTTTTCATGCAGCCAGCTATGTTCGGGGCCGATCCCGGGATAATCCAGCCCGGCCGAGATCGAATGCGCCTCGGTGATCTGGCCGTCCTTGTCCTGCAGCAGATAGGTCCTGTTGCCGTGAAGCACGCCGGGCCGTCCGCCCGCGAGGCTGGCGGCATGCTGGCCGGTTTCGATGCCATGGCCCGCCGCCTCGACGCCGACCATCTTCACTGAGGCGTCATCGAGGAAGGGGTGGAACAGCCCGATCGCGTTCGATCCGCCGCCGACACAGGCGATGAGGAGATCAGGCAGGCGGCCCGCCTGCTCCAGGATCTGCCTCCGGGCCTCGATGCCGATCACCGATTGATAATCGCGCACCAGCTCGGGGTAGGGATGCGGGCCCGCCGCCGTGCCGATGATATAGAAGGTGTCGTGGACGTTCGTCACCCAGTCGCGGAGCGCCTCGTTCATCGCGTCCTTCAGCGTCTTCGCGCCGGATTCGACGGGGCGGACCTCTGCCCCCAGCAACTTCATGCGGAACACATTGGGCTGTTGGCGGGCGATGTCGAGCGCGCCCATGAAGATCGTGCAGGGAAGCCCGAAGCGGGCGGCGACGGTGGCGGTCGCGACGCCGTGCTGGCCCGCGCCGGTCTCCGCGATGATCCGCGTCTTGCCCATGCGCCGCGCAAGCAGGATCTGGCCGATGCAGTTGTTGATCTTGTGCGCGCCGGTGTGGTTCAGGTCCTCGCGCTTCAGATAGATTTTGGCACCGCCCAACGCTTGCGTCAGGCGCGGCGCGAAATAAAGCGGACTCTCGCGGCCGACATAATTCTTCAGCAGATCGTCCATTTCTGCCTTGAACGCGGGATCGGCTTTCGCCGTCCGGTATTCGCGTTCGAGATCGAGGATCAGCGGCATCAACGTTTCGGCGACATAGCGGCCGCCGAACTGACCGAAGTGGCCGCGCTCGTCGGGCATCGTCCGGAAACTGTTGGGCTGTGTGCTCATGCCTCTTTCACTGCCTTCAAGAACATCTCGATCTTCGCTACCGACTTCACACCCGGCGACGTCTCGACGCCCGATGACACATCGACCAGCTCCGCGCCGGTGATCCCGATGGCTTCGACGACATTGGCGGGGTCAAGCCCACCCGACAGCCCCCAGCGCGACGTCGCGCGATAACCGTTGAGGAGCCGCCAGTCGAAGCGAAGCCCGAGCCCGCCCGGCAGGTCCGCTCCCTTAGGCGGCTTGGCGTCGAACAGCAACAGGTCGGCGACATCGGCGTAGGCGCAGGCGGCATCAATATCGGCGCGCGTGCGGACGGGAATGGCCTTCCAGACCTCCGCTCCCGTCAGGGCTTTCAGCGCGGCGACCCGGGCGGGGCTTTCTCCGCCATGCAATTGAATGACGTCCAGCCGTCCTGCCGCAACCGCGTGTCTGACAAGATCATCGTCGGGATCGACGAATACGCCTGCCCGGCGGACATGGTCAGGCACGCGCAGCGCAAGCGCCGCAACCTGCTCGAGCGAGACATTGCGCGGGCTTTTGGAAAAGAAGACGAAACCCACGTGCGATGCACCGCCCCGCACCGCCGCGTCGAGCGAAGCCGGTTCGGAAAGACCACAGATTTTGGCACGGGTCGTCACGGTATCGTCTTTCCTGCCATCCCGGATTTGCGCCGGAATCCATGAACACTGCGGTAGCTGAACTTCATCCAACCGTGTTCGTGGATCCCCGCCTACGCGGGGACGACGGCAAATTGCAACATTGGCTACAGCGTGGCCGCGATAGCCCTCGCGGCGGCGTCGGGGTCTTCGGCCTGGGTTATAGGACGTCCGACGACAAGGATCGACGCGCCCGCGTCACGCGCGGCGCGCGGAGTCATCACGCGCTTCTGGTCGGCGGTGGCGTTGCTTTGCAGACGGACGCCGGGAACAACGAAGAATCCGTCGTGCCAGTCCGTCTTGGCGGCGGCGACCTCGTTGCCCGAACAGACGATGCCGTCCAGGCCCAACTCCCTGGCAAGCGCGGTCAACCGTTCGACCTGCTCATGCGAATTGCCGTTGAGCCCGACGGAGGTCAAGTCCTCATCGTCCAGCGAGGTCAGCACCGTGACCGCGACGACCTTCGTACCTGAAGGCGCCGCGGCCTTGGCGTCTTCCATCATCGCCCGCCCGCCGGCGGCGTGGACGGTGATGATCGCGGGCTCCAGCGGACGCAGCGCCTGAATGGCCTTGGCGACCGTATTGGGGATGTCGTGGAATTTAAGGTCGAGGAAGATCGGAAGCTCGAGCTTCGCCATCTCCCGCACGCCGGCTCGACCGTTGGCCATGAAGAACTCAAGCCCCAGCTTGATCCCGCCGACATGGTTCCTGACCACTTTCGCAATCGCCTTGGCGTGCTCGATATCTGGTGTGTCCAGGGCGATGTAAACGGAACTCGACATGGTTCAGTTTCCGGCGGGGGGCGGCGCGATCGGTGCGGCCGCGGGAGGAATGGTATCGTCACCCAATATGTGTTCGCTCACCGCGGCGTCGGCATAGGTTGCGGCAGACATGTCGGCAAGCGGCCGTTCGCCTGCCTCCAGCTTGCGCCGCCAGCGCCAGCGGCTGGCGCGATGGATCGCCAGCATCGGCAGCATGCCGGCCAGGAATGACAAAAGAACGATGACCCAGAGCGGGGTGACCATCTGCAGGTCGCTCCACAGATTGACCGTGATGGGCGCACTGTTACGGATGGCAAACAGCGCCACCAGAACCGCAACCGCGATCCAAAGTAGCGTCTTCAGAAACTGCATGGCGCTCTCCTGACCGGCATATCCCGCAGGCTTAGCGCAAGCCGGGTCCGCTCGCTAGGGTTCAACAAAGTTAGAACAAGTTACCTGATGTCGTCGATGACTTCGTGCAGCGCGCTCAGGCAATCGCGGGCAAGCGCCTTGGACCGGGCGGTGGACCAGCCCTGTATGGGATCGGGCAGGTCGTGATTGTCCTTGAACGGCATTTCAAGCGTCATCGACACGCATCCGAAGCGGTTGGCGAGCTGGTTGGTGCTCATCGACATATTGGCCTTGCCGGGCGCCGACTGCTCATAGCCATGCAGGGTCTGGAAATCGGGCGTCAGGCGCTGGAGCGTCTGCGCATAGCGCCGGTAACGCTCGCCCTGCCGGTCGGTCCAATTGGGAATGCCTTCGAAACCGGCGACGAACACATAAGGTATGGTCTCGTCGCCGTGCACGTCTATGGCGAAATCCACCCCGGTTTCGTCCATGCGGTTCAGTATGTGGTAGACCTCCGGGCTGCGTTCCAGCGATGGCGCGTGCCATTCGCGATTGAGGTTCACGCCAAGGGCGTTGGTTCGCAGATGGCCGCGAAAGCTGCCATCCGGATTCATGTTGGGGACGATGTAAAAGGTCGCCTTCTGGCGCAGGCGACGCGCGACCGGGTCGGCTGCGTCGGTCAGCCGCTCCAGCGCGCCTTCCATCCACCATTCGGCCATTGTCTCCCCAGGATGCTGGCGCGCGTAGAGCCAGACCTTCAAAGGCCCGTCGCCCAGTGTCAGGAGATCGATGTCGCGCCCGTCGAGCGTCGGCCCCAGCGCTTCCAGCGCCGCCCCCTCGCGCCCGGCCATGCGGGTGACGACATCATGATGCCGTTCAAGTGAGTAGGGCGGGAAATAGGCCACCCAGAAGACGCCGGAATCGGCCGTGTGCGTGATTGTCAGGACGCCATCCGCATAGCTGGTCCGCGCGCGTATCCAGTTCTCGCGATCTTCCGACACGCATGCGGCATACCCGCTCCAGCCGTCCGGATAGGCCGAACCGCCGCAATTCAGTATCCGAAGCGTCACGGGCCGCTGCGCTGTCGCGGCGACGCGAAAATGAAACCACTGATAGAACTCGGAATTCAGGTCCCTGGCGATTTCAAGGTCGGCGAGATCCTGCCCCGCCGCAAGAACGACTATGTTGCCGGCATCGAATGCCGACGAAATCGATAGCGTCACTTCACCTCCACCGTTTTGCCGGATGGACCGGGAAAATCCCGGAACAGGGCTGCTGCCAGCCGGCCGATCTCATCGCCCGGCGACAATTCGCTGCCGGTTCTCGATGTGGCGCGCCCCTCCCAGACCACGCTTGCGTCGGACGCGCGTTTAATCTGCACTTCCAGCAACGTCACCGCGGTATCGTTCGATTTCTTTCTGCCGATGCCGAAACTGGTGCCGATGCCAATTCCCACGCCATTGCCAAAGCTGCCCCCGCCAATCCCGATGGAAACCGGCGAACGCGGCGGGAGGGCTGACGGCTGAATCCTGCGCTCCACGTTCACCGTTGCGATTTGTTCGATAGCGCCCTGCTGGGGGTTGACCATAAAGCCCAACCGGCCAAGCTCGCCACCAACCGCCGCCAGATAACTCTGCATTTCCAAGGCGTTCTCCGACTGCTCCATCAACGGGCGGACGGCGATATTTCCGTGCGCGATCGGCTGGTCCAGATGAAAGCGCGTGACCTGCGCGGTGGGCGCCGTCGTGCAGCCCGTCGCGATGCTGGCGAGCGCCAGGATCGCAAATGGAAACAGCCGCGTCATCATCGGGGTTAGTCCTTGTTCCGGTTGCCCCCGCAGGGGCGAACCTGCTGTATTCACGAAACGAATGTGCTGCATTTTGGCTGCATGGTCGAGAGCAAGCTTGGGCGTTACCTCCTAGGTCTGCAAAATCCAGCGCTCGCTGCCTTCGAGGCCAAGTGCTGTGAGATGGTCTGATGCATAAGCCCCGGTATCGATGCCGATCCGGTTGGGAAGCATCTGCACTTCCGGGCGTATGGAGTGGCCATGAACGATGATCGCGCCGTGATCTTCCTCGCTTTCGAGGAACTCCCTGCGGATCCACCTCAGGTCGCCCGGGTCCTGCCGATCCAGCGGTACGCCCGGCCGGACGCCGGCATGGACGAACAGGTAGTCACCGATCCGGCGGCTGAGCGGTAGACCATGCATCCATTTCACGACATGGGGCGGGATGATTGCCCGTGCCGCCCGCATCATCGCACGTTCGTTCTCCGACACGATGATCGCTTCAGGCACATTGAAGCTGCGCAGCGTGTCTATGCCGCCATAGAACAGCCAGCCCGTCGTCATGCTGCCGTCGCCTGCCACGCTGTCCAGCAACTGTTCCTCATGGTTGCCCATCAGCGTAATCAGCGGTGCAAAGCCGACGCTTCCCGTCATCGCGCGGGCGACGACGCCTGCCGAGTCCGGCCCCCTGTCGATCAGATCGCCGAGCAGAATCACCTCGGTCTGGAGGTGCGGCCTTTTCGCATCATCCGAACCGATGATGCGGATCAGCCGGTCCAGCAGGTCCAGCCGGCCGTGGACATCGCCGATCGCATAGACCCGCCGCCCCTCCGGAATTCTGGGAGGCGTCGGCGTTAGCGGGCGGTCATCACTGGGCATCACGAACTCGGTCACGTAGCAATCTGCAACTGGGCCGATCCTATAGCGGCTGCCGCAGCTTTCCTATATGTTTGGCCGTGTCCCTGCGATTTGATGGCAAGCCGCGCCGTCAGCTTTTGGGGGCTGCCGCTGAAACGGCAGCCATCTCGGTGATCCGCCATTCGCCGTCAATGCGGCGAAGCTTGCCATGATAATCCGAGAAGCCGACGAGCCCAACTCCATCCGCCGTCCAGTTGGTAATCAGGCCATAGGCGCTTACGACGGCGGTGTCCGGCGCGTCGCCGGGTTCGACGATCATGTTGGTCAACTGGTGCCGCCAGCCGCCTTTTCCGCGATCGGCTACGAATGCCGGCAATCCGCGCAGTTGTTCCGTCCCGGTCAGTTTCATGAGGCCATGAATGTCGAGCGTGCCATCGGGCGTGAACAACGCCGCCCACGCGTCGCCTTGGTTGTGGTCGACATAGTGACAATAGCGGGCAAACAATCCGTCAATGTCCTGCCGTGCTTCGACGTCGAGTTTCCAGGTCATATGGCTGATTGCTCCGGTAAAATTGTCGGTTTCTGTCCGGCCTCCCTTTGCACAAGCCATCGATGGCTTCAATCGCACCGAGGATCGAACGGGCCTTGATGATCGCGCACCGGGCCCGTCCGTGGCATAAGTCCGGCTTGACTTGCAGCAAACTCGCCAATAAGAGCCCCGGCTTCGAACACAACCAGATGTGCATTGAGATTCCCGGCCATGAAAATTCGTAACTCGCTCAAATCGCTGAAGTCACGCCATCGTGACTGCCGGGTGATCCGTCGTCGTGGTCGCACCTATGTGATCAACAAGACGAACCGTCGCTTCAAGGCGCGTCAGGGCTAAAAACCCGTTCACGGGACATGGCCGCGCTTGAAGCCGTCGTTTTCGACGTCGGCAACGTCCTGTTTCAATGGCATCCGCGCCATCTCTACCAGCGTCTGATCGACGACCAGAACCAGCTTGACTGGTTTCTGGCCAATGTCGTCACGCTCGACTGGCATTTCCAGCTCGACGCGGGGCGAAGCTTCGCCGAATGCGCGGAGGAACTGGCCGTTCGTTTCCCCGATGAGCGTCCGCTGATCCAGGCCTGGTTCTCGCGGTTCAACGAAACGCTCGAACACGCGGTTCCGGGAATGATCGACCTGGTCGAAACGCTCGATGCCCAGGGCGTGCCGCTCTACGCGATCACCAATTTCTCGGCGGAGCTTTGGCCGCCATTTCGGGCGACGCAGCCCGTCTTCGACCGGTTTCGCGACATTGTCGTGTCGGGCGAGGAGAAGATGGCAAAGCCGGACGCCGCGATTTTTCATCTTGCCGCCGCGCGCTTCGGCATTACGCCGGCACAGGCGCTGTTCGTCGACGACCGGGAAGACAATGTCTCGGGCGCTGAAGCCATCGGTTTTCACGGCCATCATTTCACGGACGCTTCCCGATTGCGCGCGGACCTCAACAAACACGGGCTTATCTGAGGATTTCGGGGGCGCGGTAAAAGCAAGGAGGCAGGCCTAGCTTTCGTACCCCTTCAGTTCGTCGCCCATCAGCCGGACGATATGCAGCACATTGGTCGTTCCCGGCGTGCCGAAGGGGACGCCCGCCATCAGGATTACCCGGTCGCCCGCCATCGCAACGCTGTGGCGCAGCGCCATGCGCTTCGACTTGGCGACCATTTCCTCGAAATTATGGACATCGCGCATGTGGACGGCATGCACGCCCCAGAGGATGCCAAGCCGGCGCGCGGTGGCAAGCTTCGGCGTGAGCACCAGCAGCGGCACGGTCGGGCGCTCGCGGGCGACCCGGCGCGCGGTCGATCCCGATGTCGTGAAGCAGACGATCGCAGCGGCGGAGACGGTTTGCGCCACCTGGAACGCGGCTGCCGCGAGCGCGTCGGCGGTCGTCGCCTCCGGCTGCATCTCAAGGAAGTGGATGCGACGGTAATGCTCCGGGTCGCTTTCGACGGCCACCGCGATCGAGTTCATCATCGCGACCGATTCCACCGGCCATGCGCCTGCCGCGGATTCGGCCGAAAGCATGATGGCGTCGGCGCCATCATAGACGGCGGTGGCGACGTCGGAAACTTCGGCCCTTGTCGGCGTCGGCGAATGGATCATCGATTCTAGCATCTGCGTCGCAACCACGACCGGGCGACCCATGCGCCGCGCGGTCTGGACGATGCGCTTTTGCAGGGGCGGCACCTGTTCGGGAGGCAGTTCGACACCCAGGTCGCCGCGCGCGACCATCACGGCGTCGGCCAGCTCCAATATCTCCTCCAGCCGGTCGATCGCCGACGGCTTTTCGATCTTGGCGAGAAGTGCTGCCCGTCCGCCGATAAGCGTGCGGGCTTCGGCCACATCCTCGGGCCGCTGGACGAAGCTGAGCGCGATCCAGTCGACGTGCTGTTCAAGCGCGAACGCCAGATCGCTTCGGTCCTTGTCGGTCAGCGCGGCCATCGGCACCACGACGTCGGGCACGTTGACACCCTTGTGATTGGACAGCGGACCGCCGACCTCGACCAGCGTCTCGATCCGCTCGGGATCGACCGACTGGACCCTGAGCGCCACCCTGCCGTCGTCAAGCAACAGGCGCGTGCCCGGTTGCAATGCCTGGAACACTTCGCGGTGCGGCAGGCAGACGCGGGTCCGGTCGCCGGGAGCGGTGCTGCGGTCGAGCACGAAGGCATCGCCCTTGGCGAGCTGGATCAGGCCTTCGCTAAAGGTGCCGATCCGGAGCTTTGGCCCCTGCAAATCGACCAAAATGGTCATCGGGCGGCCGATTTCCTTTTCCAGCGCGCGGATCGCGGCGATAACCTCGGCGCGATCGGCCTGAGTCCCGTGACTCATGTTGACGCGGAATGCGTCGGCGCCGGCGAGATGCAGCGCGCGAATCAAGTCCAAGGAACGCGACGCCGGCCCCAGTGTCGCCAGAATGCGGACCTTGCGCGCGCGTGGCGGAAAATACTCGGGCATGTCACCTCATCGGGGATAAGATCGCGTCTAGGTCTAAAGACGTCTCACAACAGTTCAACCGGGAAGCGAAGAAATGATCGCGGAATTTCAGATAAATGAAGCGTTGGCAGCCGCCGCCTTCCGTCGGCTGGTGCGCCATTTGCGTCAGCGCACGGACGTACAGAATGTCGACCTGATGGGGGTTGGCGGTTTCTGCCGCAACTGCCTGGCCGATTGGGTGCTGGAAGCCGCTCGGGAACGCGGCGAGGCCATGTCGAAGGATGAGGCGCGGACGTCGATCTATGGCATGCCGCAGTCGGAATGGAAGGCGAAATACCAGACCGAGGCGACGCCCGAACAGCTCAGGAAAATGGATGAGAGCGTCCAGAAGAACAGGCCGGACCCTCATCAGGATGCCGCACTGGATGAAGCGCTTGACGAGAGTTTTCCCGCCAGTGATCCGCCTGAGATGACACAACCACGATGACGCTTGAGACTATGTCCCGTCGCCAGTAGCGTCCGCCGCTCAATTCGGAACCAGTGGAGGAATGAATGTCGTCGGGAAATGTTGCGGCGGATCAGTTGCGTCTGTTCATCGAGCGTATCGAGCGCCTTGAGGAAGAAAAAAAGGGCATCGCCGACGATGTGAAGGATGTGTACCTGGAGGCCAAGTCGAACGGCTATGACACGAAAACCATGCGTTCGATCGTCCGCCTGCGGAGAATGGAAAAGAACGCCCGAATGGAAGCCGAGGCTCTGCTGGAAACATACAAGGCGGCGCTTGGCCTCGAATAACACACCTACAACTTGAAATTTGGCGTCGCCCCGGCGAAAGCTGGGGTCCACGCAAAGGCAGAACGGACCCCGTCATCGCTGGCATGACAGGTCCAGATGAATAGAGAGGCTTGCACAGGCCATGGCCGGCCATTCCAAATTCAAGAACATCATGCACCGCAAGGGTGCGCAGGACAAAAAGCGGTCGGCGCTGTTTTCCAAGCTCAGCCGCGAAATCACGGTGGCCGCGAAAACGGGCCTGCCGGATCCGATGATGAACGCGCGTCTGCGCGCCGCCGTCATCGCGGCCCGGGCGGGCGGCATGCCGAAGGACAATATCGAACGTTCGATCAAGAAGGCCGAAGGGTCAGACGGCAAATCCTATGAGGAAATCCGCTACGAGGGCTTTGGTCCCGGCGGCGTGTCGCTGATCATCGAAACGCTGACCGACAATCGCAACCGCACCGCGACCAATGTGCGGACGATCGTGTCGAAGAACGGCGGCAATCTTGGCGCCAGCGGATCGGTAAGCCACGGTTTCGACCGGATGGGGCTGATCACCTATCCGGCGAAGGCGGGCGATGCGGATGCGGTGTTCGAGGCCGCGCTGGAGGCGGGGGGCGAGGATGTTCAGTCGTCGGAAGACGGCCACGAGATCTGGACCGCCCAGGACAATCTTCATGAGGTGGCCAAGGCGCTGGAGCCATTGCTTGGCGAGGCGCAAGGCGCGAAGCTCGCCTGGCGGCCGCAGACCATGGTGAGTGTGGATGAGGCGAATGCGGCGCAGTTGCTCAAGCTGATCGACGGGCTGGACGATGACGACGATGTCCAGACCGTCTGGGGCAATTACGATGTGCCCGACGACGTCATGGAAAAACTGGGTTGAGCCCTGGGCTTCGTTCCTTGATCGTCATTCCGGCGCGGGCTGGAATCCATGCTGACGATATATTCTCCTCCATCAGTTCGATATGCACCCCGGCCTTCGCTGGGGTGACGGATTTGGGATGATCCTCCTTGGCCTCGATCCCGGCCTCAACTCGACCGGTTGGGGGGTGATATCGGCCATCGGCAACCGGCTGACGCATATCGCCAACGGGCAGATCACGACCAGGCCGGCCGACCCGCTGGCATTGCGGCTGGCCCGGATCTTCGACGAACTGTGCGATGTCATCCTCGCCCATCAGCCGGCAGGAGCGGCGGTGGAGGAAACCTTCCTCAACAAGAATCCGCAATCGACATTGAAGCTGGGGCATGCCCGTGGCGTGGCGCTGGTCGCCATCGCCCGCGCCGGGGTCGATGTCGGCGAATATGCCGCGCGGCTGGTCAAGAAGGCGATCGTCGGGACCGGCGCGGCCGACAAGCAGCAGGTGCATGCCATGGTCAGCCGGTTGCTGCCGGGTGTGAAGATCGCGGGCGCCGATGCCGCCGATGCGCTGGCGGTCGCGATCTGCCATGCGCATCACCTGGCGAGCGCGCGGACCCTGAGGGAGGCAATGAGGTGATCGCAAGTCTGAAGGGCGTGCTTGCGGCGACCGCCGTCGACCATGCCGTGATCGATGTGAACGGCGTCGGCTATCTGGTGCTTGCGTCTGCCCGGACGCTTTCGTTGCTGGGAGCTGTCGGCAATGCGGTGTCGGTGCAGACCGAACTGCATGTCCGCGAGGATGCCCTGACCCTGTTCGGATTCGCGACCATGGCGGAACGGGAATGGTTCCGCCTGCTGACTTCGGTTCAGGGCGTCGGTGGGCGGGTCGCGCTTGCGATCCTTTCGACGCTCGGTCCCGAGGAATTGCAGACCGCGATCGCGCGTGCGGACAAGGCGATGATCGCGCGCGCCAATGGCGTGGGGCCGAAGCTTGCGCTGCGCATCGCTACCGAATTGAAGGACAAGGTGGGCGGCCTTGCGCTGGGGCCAGGAACAGCCGCGATGCCGCGCGGCGGCGGACACGGCGATGATGCCGTTTCGGCGTTGATGAACCTTGGTTTCAAGCCGGGCGATGCAAGTGCATCGGTGGCGGCTGCCGAACAGGAACTGGGCGAAGACGCTTCGCTTGACGCGCTTGTGCGGCTGGCCTTGCAAAAGAGCGCGCCGAAACTCAGTTGATCGTGCAGGTCGCCGCTTGCGGCAAACGGTTCGCCGTAAACCCCGGCGATGTTAACCCTCCGCTAGTCGACTCCGGAATGATGCTGGTTAAACGGGAAGCATCAGACGGGGGCGGTTTTCCAAATGCTGAAGTGGCTCAGGCCGATCATGGGTGCGATGCTGTTGCTGGGGATGTCGTTTTCGGCAACCAGCGCAGAGGCCGCCGGGTCGTCCTGGCAGTGCGCCCCCTTCGCCCGGATGTTCTCCGGCATTCAGCTTTTCGGCAACGCCGCGAGCTGGTGGGACCAGGCGGTCGGCAAATATCTGCGGGGGAACGTCCCCGAGGTGGGGTCGGTCCTCGTGTTCAAGGCGTTCAAGTCCATGCGCGTCGGCCATGTCGCGACCGTCAGCGAGATCGTCAGCAGCCGGATCATCAAGGTCACCCACGCCAACTGGTCGGTCATCAACGGCCGCCGCGGGCAGGTGGAAAAGGACGTCACGGTCGTCGACACCTCCGAAAAGGGCGACTGGAGCAAGGTGAAGGTCTGGTACGCTTCGCTGAAGGATGTCGGCCAGACCGCCTACCCCGTCTATGGCTTTATCTATAAGGGCGGCGACGCCAAGCCCGCCGATGCGGATACGCTGGCCCAGCTTGCCGGCTCGGCGGAACCGAACCTCGCTTCCAGCCACTCCTAAACGCTAACGACAATCTCAGTTTGCTATTGTTGGCGCGTGGCGAGCTTCGCTAAGGCTAGCGCGTGACTGACAGCGACCGCATGATTTCCGCCGCACGACGCGCCGAAGACCTTGACGCAGCGTTGCGGCCGAAGGCTCTCGACGAATTCGTCGGCCAGGCGGCGGCGCGCGACAACCTGCGCGTGTTCATCGACGCGGCGCGAAAGCGCGGCGATGCGCTCGATCATGTGCTGTTCTTCGGCCCTCCCGGCCTTGGCAAGACGACGCTGGCGCAGATCATCGCGCGCGAGCTTGGCGTGGGTTTCCGGGCGACATCGGGGCCGGTGATCGCAAAGTCGGGCGATCTTGCGGCGCTGCTGACGAACCTTGAGCCGAATGACGTCCTGTTCATCGACGAGATCCACCGGCTCAATCCGGCGGTGGAGGAAGTGCTCTATCCGGCGATGGAGGATCGCGCGCTTGATTTGATGATCGGCGAGGGGCCTTCGGCGCGCTCGGTCAGGATCGACCTGCCGCCGTTCACGCTGGTCGGCGCGACGACCCGGCAGGGACTGATCACCACGCCGCTGCGCGACCGGTTCGGGATTCCCATCCGCCTTAATTTCTATTCGGTGGAGGAACTGGAAAAGGTGGTGCGGCGCGGCGCAGGACTGCTTGAGCTGGCCGTAAGCGAAGACGGTGCACGCGAGATCGCCAAACGTTCACGCGGGACACCCCGGATCGCCGGGCGGCTGATGCGGCGGGTGCGCGACTTCGCCCATGTCGCAGAGGCCGAGATCGTCGATGCGCGGATGGCGGACGCCGCGCTGAACCGGCTGGAGGTGGACGCGCTTGGGCTGGACGCGATGGACCGCCGTTATCTGATGATGATTGCCGATGTCTATCGCGGCGGGCCGGTGGGGGTGGAAACGCTGGCCGCCGGTCTTTCCGAACCGCGCGATACCGTCGAGGAAGTGATCGAGCCCTATCTGATCCAGCTTGGCCTGATAGCGCGCACCGCGCGGGGACGGATGCTGAATGGCCCCGGCTGGAAACATCTCGGCCTCAATCCGCCGCGAACCGCACCCCTGACGCCGCTGTTGCCGCTTGAGGACGAGGAATAACAACCGCCCGCCCTTCACGCGGCACCGTTCGCCGTCTATCAGATTCAGCCATGGTTAACCCGGAATTGGATCAACCCTATCAGGGCGGCTTCATGGAGCGTGAGCATTGGTTCGCGCTTCGTGTCTATTTCGAGGACACGGATTTGTCGGGAATCGTCTACCATGCCAATTACCTGCGGTTCATGGAACGCGCCCGATCGGATATGTTGCGCGCCGTCGGTGTCGACCAGCGGGCGGCGGCCGAAAACGGCGAAGGCGTCTATGCGATAGCCGATCTCCAGATCCGCTACAGGCGCCCGGCGAAGCTGGACGATGCGCTGGTCGTGAAAAGCCGCGTCACCGGCATTCGGGCGGCGGCGACGGTGATCGAGCAGCGGATTGAACGCGATGGGGAAATCTTGACCGAGGCGGTGGTTACGGCAGTGCTGTTATCGCCGGACGGCCGGCCGAAGCGCCAGCCGGTCGCATGGATCAATGCATTTGAACGATTAAGGGAGACAGCCTGACATGGGGGGCGAACTGGTGCTGAAAGGGGCGGAGACCATGTCACCGCTTGCCCTGTTCATGCAGGCGGACATCATCGTCAAGATGGTCATGCTGGGATTGCTCGCGGCCAGTGTCTGGACCTGGGCGATCATCATCAACCATGGTTCCAAGCTGCGAAAGATCAGCCGGGAAACCGAACTTTTCGAAAAGAGCTTCTGGGCGTCGGATGATATCGACGCTTTTTACACCAAGGCCGCCAAGTCCGACCTGCCCGTCGCCAGGGTGTTTTCGTCGGGCGTCAACGAATGGCGTCGGTCGGTCGCCGGGAAGGTCGCCGACCGCGAGGGCGTGCGAGGACGGCTCGCCACCGCCATGTCGGTCGCGATCAATCGCGAAATCGACCAGCTTTCGGATCGGCTGAACATGCTGGCGACGATAGGGTCGGTCGCGCCGTTCGTCGGCCTGTTCGGCACCGTCTGGGGCATCATGCGGTCTTTCACCGGGATCGCGGCGGCCCAGAACACCAGCCTTGCGGTGGTCGCGCCGGGCATCGCCGAAGCATTGTTCGCCACTGCCATCGGCCTGTTCGCGGCGATTCCGGCGGTGATCGGCTACAACCGGCTGCTGCATGGCGTCGGTCGCCTGGAAACCCGGCTCGCCGCCTTCTCGGACGAATTCCACGGACTGCTGGGGCATGAGCTGGAACGGGCGGACCGCTGATGGGGGCATCGCTAAAACCAGCGGGCAGGAGGGGGCGGCGCAATCCGCCGATGAGCGAGATCAACGTCACGCCGCTGGTCGACGTGATGCTGGTGCTGTTGATCATCTTCATGGTCACCGCGCCATTGCTGGTCGCGGGCGTGCCGGTTGACCTTCCCGATGCGAAATCGCCGGCGCTGCCGCAGGAAAATGAGCCGGTGCAATTGTCGATCGACGAAAGCAGGCGGATATTCGTCAATGAGGAGGAGGTCGCGCTCGCCGGTCTCCCCGACAAGCTGGCGCTTTGGACGCGCGGCCAGGCGGAGCCGCGGGTCTATGTCCGTGCCGACCGCACGCTGGATTACGGGCTGGTCATGCAGGTGGTGGGCGAAGTGAACGCCGCCGGATTCAAGAAAGTCGCGCTGGTATCCACGGGATCGGCCACGACGGCGCCATCGTCCGAGGCGGAGGGCGCGCGCTGATGCCCGGCGGCAGGTAATGGGCGGTTCATGATGGAACGCGGTGAAAAACGCGCGCTTGTCATTGCTGCCGGCGGTCACGTCGCCCTGGCAGTGTTGCTGTCGGTGGGCATTCTGTCGACGGCGCGCAAACTGCCGCCTGCCGAGGATGTCGTGCCGGTCGACATCGTCGATATCGCCGCCGTGCCGAGCGCGCCCAAGCCGGTCCCCAAGACCGCGCCCCAAGCCGGGCCGGAAGAGACACCGCAGGAAACCGCCGAACCCGAGCCCGCGCCAGCACCGCCTGAACCGGCGGAGACGCCCGCGCCCGCGCCCGAAAAGGCAAAACCCCAGCCGCCGAAGCTCACTCCGCCAAAGCCGGCGCCCGAGAAGCCGAAGGCGCCCGCTAAGCCCGCGCCGCAGAAAAGCCGCCTCGGCAAAGACTGGCTTGCCAGCGTGGTGGGCGACGTGAAGCAGAACGCGGCCCCGGCGCAGATCAGCGCGCAGGCGGCGGCGGGATTGGCGCAGGCCATTCGTTCTCAGGTCCAGCCGTGCTGGAATCCGCCGGCGGGCGGCGCCGATGTTTCGAAGATCGTGACCGTGCTCCGCATCCAGTTCCGGAAAGACGGATCGGTCGTCGGCCAGCCGCAGGTAACCGGGCAATCGGGCGTGACCGGCGGCAACCAGGCCTATGCGCGCCAGCATGCCGAAGCGGCCAAGCGCGCAGTGCTGCGATGCCAGCCGTTACAGCTTCCAGCGGACCTTTATGAATTCTGGAAAGACATAGAGTTCAATTTCGATGCGAGGCTCAATGATTGACATGCTGTTCGTTCTGCGGCCAGAACCCCGGCTCACGGGGGCAAGTTGGAGACGCTTGATGCGCTTTTTTCACCCGTTGACCTTTGCATTCGCCGGCCTGTTGTGCGCGGTGACACCCGCGCATGCGCAATTGCATGTCGATATTTCAGGCGGATTGTCGGCGCCCATGCCGATCGCCATTTCGGTGATGCCGACGCCGCAGCCAATTGCGACGCCCGCAGGTGCGACCAATGAACTCGGCCAGAAGGTTACGGAGGTCATCACCAACGACCTGAAGGGCTCCGGCCTGTTCCGTCCGCTGGCCGCCAACAGCCTTGTCCCCGTCGCATTCGGTCAGGTCGCGGCGCCCGACTTCGCCGTCTGGCAGCAGCGCGCCGTCCAGGCGTTGGTGCAGGGCTTCGTCCAGGCCAATCCGGACGGAACGCTCACGATCGCCTGCTATCTCTATGACGTGTTTTTGAAGAGCGAGCTTGCGCGGCAGGGTTTTGTGGTGAGGCCGCCCGAATGGCGGCGCGCTGCTCATAAATGCGCCGATGTCGTCTACACCCGCCTGACGGGAGAAGGCCCTTATTTCGACAGCCGCATCGTCTATGTGTCCGAAACCGGGCCCTTGAAACGACGGATCAAGCGGCTGGCGGTCATGGATCAGGACGGCGCCAACCATCGTTTCCTGACGAACGGCCAGGCCATCGTGCTGACGCCGCGCTTTGCGCCAAATCAGCAGACGATCGTCTATATGAGCTATGCCGGGCAGCGCCCGCGCATCTATGTCTACAATATCGGGTCAGGCACGCAGAAACTGGTCGCCAATCTGCCCAATATGACATTTGCGCCCCGCTTTTCGCCTGACGGCAAATACATCATCTTTTCAATGGCAACCGGCGGCAATACCGACATCTACCGCGTGGGCGTGAACGGCGGCGGAATGATCCGGCTGACGAACTCGTCCGGGATCGACACCGGCGGCAGCTATTCGCCCGATGGATCGAAGATCGTGTTCGAAAGCGACCGTGGCGGCTCACAGCAACTCTATGTGATGAATGCCGATGGATCGGGACAGCAGCGAATCAGCTTTGGCGATGGACGCTATGGCACGCCCGCCTGGAGTCCGCGCGGCGATATGATCGCCTTCACCAGGATGGGCGGGGGCGGTTTCCGCATCGGCGTGATCCGCCCGGACGGCGGCGGCGAACGCATCCTGACGAACGCATGGCAGGATGAGGGGCCAAGCTGGTCGCCCAACGGGCGCGTGATCACATATTTCCGCACGGCGCAGGGCAGCGGTAAGGCCGACCTCTGGTCGGTGGACCTGACAGGGGTGAATGAAAGGCGGATTCCGACGCCTCTGGACGGTTCAGACCCGGCCTGGTCGCCCATATTACCTTGATCTTTTCTTCAAAATGATAGTTTCTTCGATCAAATGAATTTTCGGAAAGGGAAATAATAAATGGCCAACAAAGCTCTTATGCTCGCTGTCGTAACGGGACTGACCGTCACTGCGGCTTGCTCGAAAAAGCCGAAGGAGCTTCCGCCTCCCCCACCCACCACCGAAGCGCCGGCGCCGGCACCCGCGGCGCCGGAAGCGCCGGTGACGACGACCAATGTCCCGGGCTCCAGTGCCGATTTTCTCGCGAAAGCGGGTTCGGACAAGGTGTTCTTCGCGCTCGACAGCTATGAGCTGGACAGCAGCGCGACGGCCACGCTCGATGCGCAGGCAGCATGGCTGACGCAATATGGGCAGGTGAAGATCACCGTCGAAGGCCATTGCGACGAACGCGGCACCCGCGAATACAACCTCGCGCTGGGCGACCGCCGCGCCAACGCCGCCAAGAACTATCTGGTGAGCAAGGGCGTTGACGCATCGCGCATCTCGACGATCAGCTATGGCAAGGAACGCCCGGCCGTCGAGGGATCGAACGAGGAGGCATGGGCTCAAAACCGCCGGGCCGTCACCGTTCTGGTGAGCGGCGCCGCAGGGTAATTTCCACAGCCCCTTTATGGAGCTATGAAAGGGCCCTTTCCTGCCATCGCAGGTGAGGGCTTTTTCTTGTTTGGATCACAAGAACGCGCGCGATATCGAACAAGAGGATGAACATGGGTTCAAAAGCTGCGCGGGCCTGCGCGTTGATGCTGATCGGCGCGTTTTCCCTCCTGGGGTGCGACGAACAGGCGGACGACGGAAATGAGGCGGCTGAAGCCGCTGTCAATACCCTGCTGACACCGGCGCCCGATCTGCCCAAGCCGTGGGTCGAGGCCATAGACCTGAGCGACAAGTCCGATCTTCTCGATTTCGAATATGTGATTCCGCCTGAAGCCGCGGCGCGTCGCGTCATCCGCGATTGGATGAGTACCCAGGCCGAAAGGCTGAAGGCGCAGGCGCTGAAGGCCGCCACCGAGGATCAAAGCTCATCGAAGGCCAGCGGATATGGATATCGGCGGCACAGCGATGGCACGCGCTGGGCCGCGACCGCCGACACCAGGTCGCTGATGAGTTTCCAGGGGCAGCACTATTTCTATACCGGCGGTGCGCACCCGATGGCCAATTATCTGGCACTGCTGTATGACAAACAGACGAGCAGGCTGATCCGCCCGGCCGACCTTTTTGCCGATCCGGCCGCAGCCTATGCGGCGCTGACACCGCTTTATTGCAAGCGTCTGGACGAACTTCGGCTGGAGAAGCGAGGGGAGAAGACCGATCCCTCGGATCTGTTCGGGGGGTGTCCCAAACTGCGGGAGGCGGCGATCCTGCCGGTATCGACCACACCCAAGAAGATCGATCGGTTGCGGATCATCCTCGACCCCTATGTAGCGGGACCTTATGCCGAGGGCGAATATGTGATCGAGCTGCCTGTCGACCAGACGATGGTCGATCTTTTCAAGCCGGAATATCAGGACGTTCTCGTTACCCGGTAGCGAGCTTTGCTCTTCGCGCCTTGGATGGACGGGGCAATATCCCCATTTGGGACACGTGGCGATCAGACTGTGAAGGTGACATCATGAGACCATGCCTTGTCCTGCCGGCTTTGCTTATTGCCGCCGCATCTTCGGGGTCGGCGTTCGCGCAAGGGGAAGGACCATCGGAACGGACGCTTGGCACCACGAGCGATGGCAAGCGGATCGTGTCGCTCGTCATCTACGGCAACGACTCCTGCCCGGAAGGCAAGGATGGCGAAATCGTCGTTTGCGCACGCCAGCCCGAAACCGAACGCTATCGCCTGCCCAAGACATTTCGCAAATCCGACGGCAAGGTGGAAAAAAGCTGGAAAGACCAGGCATCCACCATCGATACCGCGGGCAACGCGGGCATCGGAAGCTGTAGCGCTGTGGGCTCGGGTGGCGCGACCGGCTGCAACCGCGAGATGATGCGCTCTGCCAAACAGGAAAGAAAACAAAAGCGCGCCGAAGACGCCGCGGAGGCCAATCAGATATCCAATCCCTGACCTGGCCGGGGCGGTGAGGGAACGATACGCCTGACCAACGATTTTCATCAAAGGAGAATGTTGGGGCGGCGCCTGGCCGAGACGCCCAGCGGTCGCTTTCCGGGGAGAGACGCCATGGAAGAGCACGTCTACAAGGTTGTCGAATTGGTCGGGACGTCCGATACCGGGATCAACGAAGCCATCGGGAACGCCGTCACGCGGGCAAGCGCAACAATCCGGCATATCCGGTGGTTCGAGGTCGAGCAGGTGCGCGGCCATGTCGAAAACGGCAAGATCGCCCATTATCAGGCGACGCTGAAAGTCGGTTTCACGCTCGATTAGCAAGCGCCATGGCACGAAGCGGGCCGTAGCCCTTATCTGGCTCGGCCACCGCCGGGAGCGATTAACCCATATGCCTTGAACCGGCCGGGACCTGGCGGACCGGCGGTCGCGATGATCCGATAATTGCGCGCCAGCGCATTGTCGACCAGCGCAGCGGTTGCCCTGTTGTCGTCCCGATCTGCCTTTCCCACGTCATTCAACACGATGACGCTTGGCCGGGACGCAAGGATGCGCCGCACCTCGTCCGCCGGATCGACGCCCAGCCCAAACCCTTCGGAACGCAAATTCAGATGTCCGGGGAAAGCGAAGCGTGAAGGCAGGCAGGCGTGGGTCAGATAGTAGAATATCGGCAGTCCACGATGCACATACAGGCAGCCGCCATGCAGGTTGGCCGATATCGCATCGGCGAAACCGTAGATTGCAGGCGCCATGGCCTGCTGGTCGCGGACGCGTTTCTGATCGTCGACGAGGATGTAGATGCTCATCACGGCCATGCCGCCGATCGCCAGCCAGCCGGCTCCTTTCGGCTTTGCGACCATGCCGAGCAGGATGCAGGTCATCGGTGCGACGATCATTGCGTAGTTCTTGTAGAAGGTGCCGACACTGAGAAAGGCGATGATCGATGATGCCAGCCAGCCCAGCAGGAAGATGAATTGCCTGGCTTTGCTCGACCCGTCTCGCCGAACGGTCGGCCAGGCGATGGCGAGCGTGCCCGCAACCGGCAGGCCTATGCTGAGCGCCTGGCTGCGGAAACGATCGAGGAGGGTCGCCATATCGTCGGAATGCCGCAAGCCCACGGAATAGACGGTCGCGAACATGAATTCGGCAAGGTGTCCCTGCGCCGCATACCAGCCGACGACAAGCGCCGTGGGCAGCAATGCCACCCCAGCCCACAGGATGGACGCCGCGATAATCTGCCGCTTCGGCCAGCCCGAGCAATAGGCGATGTGAATGAGTGCGAGGCCCAGGAAAATGCCAGGAAATACGGCGGTCTGCTTGATCTGCATGGCGAGGCCGGAAAGCGCCATGGCCAGCAGGCCGCCCACCAGCAATTGCCGCTTCGCAGGTGAAGTGCCGTCCTGCGTCAGTTGACCCGCGACAATAAGCGCCGCGCTGGTGGTCAGGAGATTGAGAAAAACCTCCGCCTCGCCGCCATAGCCTGAAAACTTGTGGATGAGGATCAGATAGAACAATCCGCCGATCGCGCCGGCCACCTGCCCGGCAAGACGTGCCCCCCACACGGCTATGATCGCCGCCGTCGCTCCGGCGAATAATGTCGCGACGATCTGGTATTGAATAATGCCATCGCCTCCCAGCAAACGGATGGCGGCGTAAAGCAGGAAGAGGCCGACGGGTTTTCTGTCCCAGATGTCGACATAGGGGATGGCGCCGCCGTGAAGCATCCGGTCTCCCATCAGGAGATAGAATTGCTCATCGACATGCACGTTGGGGCTACCGAAATACCGGCTCCGCAGAACGAAGGCGGCGGCGATGACGAGGAGCATCAGCAGCCAGGCGGGACCTATCCTGCGTGTCGCGGCCGTCGTTTGGGCAGCCGCCATCGCGGTCATTATGCGCGGCGCCAGGTGAAGACGGACGATACGGCGTAGTTCCACACCACGCCGACAACGGCGCCTGCGAGCCCCCCCAGCCACCAGCGATGATCAAGACCGTAAATCATTACTCCAACCCCGATATTGCCGATCGCGCCGATGAGGCACACGGCATAAAAGCTCAGCAGACCCTTAACAAAGGCCAACCCCCTCAACCGCATGTCCCGGTAGGTGAAGCTATTGTTGAGCATGTAGTTGAACGTCATCGCGATCATTACGGCGGCGGTCTGTCCTACGCGGAAATCCTGACCGGCCAATCCTACCAGCATGCCCAGCACGGTCAGGTGGACGATGAGGCCGAGCGAACCGACGAAGGAAAACAACAGGAAACGGACCGGCAGATAACGGCCGAACATCTTTTCGAGCAAAAGAATGATGAATTCCTGTACGATCCGATTGTCGAGCTTGCTTTCTCCCGCCGTCCGCGAGCGGAAGCCATAGGGAATCTCCTTGACGTCCAGCGGTCGTGACGCCGATGCGACCAGGTCCATCAAAATCTTGAAGCCGATATTGGAAAGCCTCGGCTGGGCATCGGCCAGAACGTCGCGGCGAATGGCGAAAAAACCACTCATCGGATCGCTGAGTTTCGTCTTCATGGCCCTGGCGGAGAGCCAGTTGGCAAACCGGCTCATTCGTTCGCGCGATGTTGCCCAGTCTCCCGTCGATCCGCCCTCGGCGTATCGCGTGCCGACCGCCAGATCATGGCCGTCGGCTGCCACTGCGCGAAAGAACTGGGGGAGCAGGGCCTCATCATGTTGCAGATCGGCATCGATCACCGCCAGCACGGGGGCTGCGGTTGCCAGCATGCCCTCCACCACCGCCGAAGACAGGCCCCGGCGGCCGATGCGCTGGAGCACGCGGACGCGCGAGTTTGACAAGCCGATCTCGCGAATGAGGTCCGCCGTGCCGTCAGCCGAATTGTCGTCGACAAAAATCGCTTCCCAGGTGATGCCGTCGAGCGCCTCCTCCATCCGTTCCAGCAACAGGCGGATGTTGTCGGCTTCGTTGAGCGTCGGGATGATGACGGCAAGTTGCAGCGGTCCGCATCGGGAATGCGGCATGGTCGACCGCCTGCTCACTGTTTGCTGTGCGTCCAAGCGATGCCTGCCCCGTCAGTTCCCGCTTCTGCGGGGATGTTATGATATGCTTAGAGGCAAGCTTCAAGGAATGCTTGATCGAATCCGAACTGCTTGGCTTTTTCCAGTGAATAGGGACGCAGTCCCATCGACTGATATTCGCCGATGATCTTGCCGTCGGCGGTCTCGTCCAGATATTCGAACTTGAACAGCTCCTGGGTGACGATGACGTTGCCTTCCATGCCGATCACTTCGGTGATGTTCGTGGTGCGGCGCGACCCGTCGCGCAGACGCTTCACCTGGATGATCAGGTCGACCGAATTGGCGATCTGCCGGCTGATCGCTTCCTTTGGCACCTTGATGTCCGACATCATCACCATGTTTTCCATACGCGCCAGCGCTTCGCGCGGGCTGTTGGAGTGGAGCGTGCACATGGAACCGTCATGGCCGGTGTTCATCGCCGCGAGCATGTCGAAACACTCGGGGCCGCGAATTTCGCCCAGGATGATCCGGTCCGGACGCATACGCAGGGCGTTGATCACGAGATCGCGGATGGTGATCGCGCCCTGGCCTTCCAGATTGGGCGGCCTTGTTTCCAGCGGCAGCACATGCGGCTGCTGAAGCCTGAGTTCAGCCGCGTCTTCAATCGTGATCACGCGCTCGCCGGGGTCGATCATCTTCGACATGGCGTTCAGCATCGTGGTTTTGCCCGAGCCCGTACCGCCGGAGATGATGACGTTGAAACGGCAGGCGCCTGCGATCTTCAGCGCGGTCGCCATCCTTTCCGACATCGAACCGCCCTTGGCCATCATGTCGATCGTAATCGGCTTTTCCGAAAACTTACGGATCGAGATGGCCGTGCCCTTGAGCGAAAGGGGCGGGACGATGACGTTGACGCGCGAGCCGTCCGCAAGGCGAGCGTCGGCCAGCGGCGTCGTCTGGTCGACGCGGCGGCCGACACGATTGACGATGCGCTGGGCAACCTGGAACAGGTGTTCCTCGTCGCGGAACTTGATGTTGGCGATCTCGAGCTTGCCCTTGCGTTCGATGTAGGTCTGGTTGGGCCCGTTGACCATGATGTCCGATACTTCCTTGTCGGACAGCAGTTCCTCAAGCGGTCCGAGACCCAGCAGCTCGTCGACCAGGACCTTTTCGAGCGCGACCTGCTCACGCCGGTTGAGCGTCAGTTTCAGCTCGGCAAGCACCTCGCCGATGATCGGGCGGAATTCTTCGGTCAGCTCCTCTTTCGAGAGGGTCGCCGCCGCCTCGGGATCGACCCGCTCTAGCAGCCGGGGCAGGACCTGCTCCTTGACCTTGTGGACCGATGCCTCAAAGTCGCCATGCTTGGAAATGCCCGCGTTGACAGAAGCGGATTCGCGTTCGGCGAGTCGGGCCATGGCATGGCCAAGATGGCCCGCCTCAGCCATCTGCCCCGGGAGAGGAGCGGCCTCGGTAATGTCCGTGTCGGGCAGGGAGGAAAGGGGCGGCGCCACTGTCTCGAGATGGTCCGCAGTCGTCGCTGCTGCGGTCTTGCCGGCCGGACGCGCCGATCCAAAGCTTGGTCGTGCTGCCGCCTGCCCGCCTTTTCGTCCGAATGCGCTCATATGCAGTCCTGTCCGCTACAGCGAATATCTTGCAACCCGTGATAGCGACTAAGCTTTGACAAAAGGCTAATTCGCGACCGATAGGACGATCTGAGCGGCCAGGAGTGGGGATGGACCAGCAATACAGGGCGGAATCACGCCTGTCTCCCACACGCATTGGGCTGTTGCTCGCGCTTGCCGGCTTCATGGTTCTGTCGGCGGGCGATGGCCTGGTGAAGTCCACGGCAGGCCATTGGCCCGGCACCGCGGTGGCCGCGCTGCGCTATGTGATCGGAACCGCCGTGCTGGGGGCCGTCGTCCTCGCCACGCGGGGCTGGGCCGGATTTCGGGTGTCGCGGCCGGGTGTCCAGTTGGGGCGCGGTGCCGCCGTTGCGTTCGCCACGCTCAGCTTTTTCACAGGCGCGCAGCTCATGCCGCTCGCCGACGCTACCGCAATCCAGTTTACGAGCCCCATCTTCGTTGCCATGTTTTCGGCGCTGCTGCTGGGCGAACGGGCTCCCCGGGAAGCATGGACAACGACCGCTATCGCCCTGGCCGGCGTCGCGATCGTGCTCCGGCCCAACATCGCCGCGCTCGGCCCTGCCGCCCTGCTGCCGGTCATGGCCGCGGCCGGCATGGCTGTGCTGGTCGTGCTGAACCGCTGTATGGCGGGCCTCTCCGATATTCTGTCCCAACAATTCTGGCTGGCGCTGATGGCGACGCCGCTGCTCATCCTGGCGACCGCGATCGGCCATCTGTCGGGCATCGAGGAACTGCATGTCAGCATGCCCAGCCTTGCCATTGTCCTGAAATGCGCGGGCGCGGCGGCGACGGGCACGGCGGCTCATTGGCTGATCTATGCCGCCACGGAACATGCATCGGCGCCAGTGATTGCGCCGATGGTCTATGTCCAGCTGCTGTTCGCGACGGTGATCGGCTGGACCATGTTCCACAACCGGGTGGATATGATCGGCGCGGCGGGAATGCTGTTGATCATTCTGTCCAGCCTTTTGCTCTGGCGCAGTCAGCGCAACCCGGTCGCAGCCAACGCGCCGGATTGACGATAGTGGTCCGGCACATAGCTGATTTTTATATGCGCCCGGCGCTTGGCGGCCGCTTTTCGGTTGACCGTGGTATTTGTATAGAGAACCAAAAATCTTTGCGCTCACCGATAGACCTCGAACTGGACCGTCTTTTGCCGACACCTGCCACCTTGCCTCCCGCCCAAGCCGGGCATGAGATTTCCTGCACGGGCAGCAGCCGGAAGGCATCTCCGCGCGCCTCGCTCTCCACCACCATCGCCATCGCGCGCGTGATCTGCATTTGCGGCATCGTCTATGTGCATGCCTGGACCGGGCTCAATGTCGACGAGCTGCGCGCACAGGGCGGCAGTTGGCATAGCATTCTTTACTGGGTCCTCATCGAGATGATGGGGCGCAGTTCGGTGCCGTTGCTCAGCATCATTTCCGGCTGGCTTGTCATGGCGTCGGTTTCAAAACGCAGTTACGGACAGTTCATCCGGGGCAAGGCGAAAAGCCTGCTTCTACCCATGGTGCTGTGGAACCTGATTTCGGCGGCCCTTGTCCTGTTGTTCGCCCATTTCGGAGAATTGAAGGCGCCGCAACCGGCGATCGGGTTGCCCCTGCTGAACGAAATCTTTCATCTGACGGCGCCCGGCGAAATCAACGTCCAGAACGCGTTTCTCCGCGACGTTTTCCTGTGCATGCTGTTGGCGCCGTTGCTGGTGCGCCTGCCGAGCGCCGCGCTGGGGGCCATATTGCTCGCAACGCTTGCCTGGTGCATTGAGGGCTGGCAGCTCTATGTTTTGCTGCGACCCCAGATATTCCTGTTTTTCCTGGTCGGCATCCTGGCCTTCCGGTTCAAGCTCGACGCATTCGTGGACAGCCTGCCGATGCTGGCGCTGACATCGGCGTTCCTGGTGATGGGCACCGGCAAGTGCTGGCTTTCCATCTACGGGCAGTACCATCAGATTTCCCATCCCGAAGCGGTGGCGGCGGCTGACAACCTTCTCAGGATCGTGGCGGCGATGTTCTTCTGGAAGCTTGCACAGCTTCTGGGCAGAAGCAGCCTGTCGGAAATGCTGCAGCGGTTCGATCCCTATACCTTCCTGCTGTTTTGCTCACACGTCCTGCTGATCTGGCTGGTCGGCCCGGTGATTGGACCGTTGTTCGGACGATTTGGAGAGCCCGGCTATCCTTTCTTTCTGTTGATTTAGCCGCTTCTTGCCCTTGGTGGCGCCGTTTTGATCGGGCGAGCGTTGGTCCGCGTTGCACCCGCTGCCGCAAGAATTCTGACGGGCGGACGGCTCGCTTCGGCTGACAGCCGTGCCTGACAGCCGTGCCTGACAGGCCATGCCGGATGGAGGCCAAGACCTGAACAGCAAGGTGGAACCACAGGGCCGTCCATCGACGGACGATCAGCGATCGACGGCCATCGCCATCGCCCGTGTTATCTGCATTTCGGGCATCGTTTATGTCCATGGCTGGACGGGTGCGAGCGTTCCGGAAGTCCAGCAGCAGGCGTTTACCCGGTACGGCATTCTGTACTGGTTCCTGATCGAAGCTTTTGGAAGAAGCTCGGTGCCGCTGCTGAGCATCATTTCCGGCTTTCTTGTGGCCTCGTCTGTCCGAAAGCGAAGCTACAGGGTCTTTATCGGCGGCAAGGCGGTAAGCCTGCTCGCGCCGATGGCCGCCTGGAATTTGATTGCCGTGTTCCTGGTGGGCCTGGCCGTGCTGGGACTGGGCTATCACGCCGACTTCGAACCGGTTGGCCTGCCGCTTGCCGATGAAGTCATTCACTTGGCCAAGGGCGGCACGATCAATTACCAGAATGCCTTTTTGCGCGATGTCTTTGTCTGCATGCTGGCCGCGCCATGGCTTTTGCGACGATCGGCCGCGCTGCTTTGGGGGCTGGCGGTGGTTGCGGCGGTCTGGTCGATCGGCGAATGGCACCTCTATATTTTGCTGAGGCCTCAGATACTCCTGTTCTTCCTGGTCGGAATTATCGCCGGTCGGACCGATCTCGACCAAGCCGTGCGTCGGTTTCCCCTGACTCCAATTGTCGTCGCCTTCTTTTTGGTCGGCGGGCTCAAAACATGGACGTCCATGCTCGGCCTAAATTATGTCCATTTGCATCCGTATCTGGGGGCGGCACTCGACAATCTGCTGCGTTTCATCGCGGCGGCCGTGTTCTGGAGAGCTGCGCTGTGGCTGGCGCACGGCCGCCTTTCACCGATTCTGTTGGCGATAGAGCCCTATATGTTCATGGTGTTCTGCAGCCATGTCATCATCGTCAGAAGCGTCGGCCCGCTCGCGGGAAAACTGTTCGGCGCCTTTGGGCAACCGCTCTGGATGGCCTATTTCATCATGCAGCCGCTGGTGGCGCTCGCTGGCGCATGGATGATGGCGCGGCTCCTGCTCTATTGTTCGCCATCCATGGCGGGACTCATGAGCGGCGGACGGCTGGTGAAAAAACACAGACTATAGCCGCGCCAACGGCGGGGGGCATGGCTGCACCCGTGCTCGTCACATGCCAGTATCTCCAGCAAGTCTATGAAATTAATGGGCGCGCTACCGGTGGTCGTGACGGTGGCGTCCTTTATCAGCCGCGCCGCCATCTCGTTGGACGACGTCATGGTCGAGGCCATGCATTGCCCGACGGCCGCGCGCATGTTGATGTCACGTTGATCCGCCGTCTCGCAAATTTTTCGGGCGGCATTGTGGATGCGTCTGTAGAGCCGCTTCTGGTCTGACGCGGTGGCCAGTGTCAGGTCTTCGTAACGGACATCCACCTTTGTTGGCGGATATTGGGTGGCGAAGGATGGAGATGCTGGCGCCAGCATGCCTGCAACGACAAAGAGGGTCGTGCGGTAACTGGTTGTGCTGATCTGTCCTCTCCTCGTCGCGCGTCGGCGTCGGCTACGCTATTTGACGAGGCCTTTTCCTAATTTGTTATTTTACGAGGGAAAGATAGTGTCGACCAACCGAATGCGTCACGCGGCCAAAATGTCCTTCAACGCGGTCAGGCGGTCGACCTGCTTTTCGGCGACATCCGCCTCATGCGGCGTCTTGGCGAGCTTCACGTCCTCGCGCGCGTCCGAAAGCTCGCGCTCCACCTGGGCAGGATCGAATTCCGCTACAGACGTGGCGGCTTCCGCCAATATCGTCAGGCCTTTTTCGTTCACTTCGGCAAAGCCGCCGTCGATGAAGATGCGCTCGGGCACGGCGCCGTCGGTCCGGTATACGGAGATTGCACCGGGCCGGATGGTCGACATGACGGGCGCATGTTCCACCAGAACGCCGAAATCGCCTTCGGTGCCGGGTACGACGACCATATATACGTCTTCCGATCGAAGCAGCTTTTCCGGGGTTACGAGTTCGAAGTGAAGATTTGCCATGTCGCGCTCACTCTGAGCTTGTCGAGAAATTGGCGCGCCCATGCTTCGACAAGCTCAGCATGGACGCGCTTATGATTTAGGCTGCTTCGGAAGCCAGTTTCTTGGCCTTTTCGACCGCTTCGTCGATGCCGCCGACCATGTAGAAGGCCGCTTCGGGCAGATGGTCGTATTCACCGTCGACAACCGCTTTGAAGCTCTTGATCGTGTCTTCAAGCTGCACGAACTTGCCGGAAATGCCGGTGAAGACTTCGGCGACGTGGAACGGCTGCGACAGGAAGCGCTGGATCTTGCGGGCGCGGCTGACAGTCAGCTTGTCCTCTTCGGACAGCTCGTCCATGCCCAGGATCGCGATGATGTCCTGCAGCGACTTGTAGCGTTGCAGGATTTCCTGCACCGAACGCGCCACTTCGTAATGCTCCTGGCCCACGGTGCGCGGCTCAAGCACGCGGCTGGTTGAATTGAGCGGATCGACGGCCGGGTAAATGCCCAGCTCCGAAATCGCGCGCGACAGCACGGTCGTGGCGTCCAAGTGGGCGAACGATGCCGCAGGCGCGGGGTCGGTCAAGTCGTCTGCGGGCACGTAAATGGCCTGCACCGAGGTGATCGAACCCTTGTTGGTCGAGGTGATGCGCTCCTGAAGCTGGCCCATGTCGGTGGCGAGCGTCGGCTGATAGCCCACCGCCGAAGGAATACGGCCCAGCAATGCGGACACTTCCGAACCTGCCTGGGTGAAGCGGAAGATGTTGTCGACGAAGAACAACACGTCCTGGCCTTCCTGGTCGCGGAAATATTCAGCGATGGTGAGGCCCGACAGAGCGACGCGAGCGCGGGCTCCCGGCGGCTCGTTCATCTGGCCATAGACCAGCGCCACCTTGGAGCCTTCGGAGATCGCATTGCCGTCGGCGTCCTTGGCGATAACGCCGGCGTCGAGGAATTCGTGATAAAGGTCGTTGCCTTCACGGGTGCGCTCGCCGACGCCCGCGAACACCGACGTGCCGCCATGGCCTTTGGCGATGTTGTTGATCAGTTCCTGGATAAGCACGGTCTTGCCGACGCCAGCGCCGCCGAACAGGCCGATCTTGCCGCCCTTGGCGTAAGGCGCGAGCAGATCGATGACCTTGATGCCGGTGACGAGAACCGAGGAATCGGTGGACTGGTCGACGAACAGCGGCGCTTCGGCATGGATCGGAGCCGATGCCTTGGCGTTGATCGGGCCGCGCTCGTCGATCGGTTCGCCGATGACGTTCATGATGCGGCCGAGCGTTTCGGGGCCGACTGGCACCCGGATCTGCGAACCGGTATCGGTGACGGGCTGACCGCGAACAAGGCCGTCGGTGCCGTCCATTGCGATGGTGCGGACGGTGCCCTCGCCGAGGTGCTGAGCGACCTCGAGGACGAGACGGTTGCCGCCATTGTCGGTTTCAAGCGCCGACAGGATCGCGGGAAGATGGTCGTCGAACGCAACGTCGACGACGGCGCCGATCACCTGGGTGATGCGGCCGACATTGGTGGTGGTGGGGGCGGTTGCCATGATATCGTCCCTTGCCTGCTTGTGCCTTAGAGCGCTTCCGCGCCCGAAATGATTTCGATGAGTTCCTTGGTGATCGCCGCCTGACGGGTCCGGTTGTAGGTGATCGTCAGTTTGTTGATCATGTCGCCGGCATTGCGCGTCGCATTGTCCATTGCGGTCATGCGGCTGCCCTGTTCCGACGCAGCGTTTTCGAGAAGGCCGCGGAAGATCTGCACGCCAACGTTGCGCGGCAGAAGCTCGGTCAGGATCGCTTCCTCGTCCGGCTCATATTCGACCGATGCGCCCGCTTCTTCAACGGCATTGGCCGGATTCAGCGGCACGGGGATGATCTGCTGGCCAACCGGCTCCTGCATCAGCGCCGACTGGAATTTTGCGTAGAACAGATGGGCGACGTCAAATTCGCCCGCCTCGAACCGTTGGATCAGATCGTCCGAAATCGCCACGGCGTCGGAGAACTTCACGTTCTTCACATGGCCCAGGTCGACCTGATGAACGATCTGCCTGGGGTAGAGCCGCTGAATGACCGCGCGGCCCTTCTTGCCGACCAGATAAAAGAGCACGGTCTTGCCTTCGCCCTGAAGCTCTTCGGCCTTCTTCCGGGCGGCGCGGACGATGTTGGTGTTGAACGCGCCTGCCAGGCCCCGCTCGGACGTGGCGACGACCAGCAGATGCACCTGGTCCTTGCCCGTGCCGGCGAGCAGCTTCGGGCTTTCCTCGCCGACCTCGATCTTCGCGGCAAGGCTCGCCATGACGGCTGCCAGGCGTTCGGCATAGGGACGGCCCGCCACCGCCGCTTCCTGCGCGCGGCGCAGCTTGGCGGCGGCGACCATCTTCATCGCCTTGGTGATCTTCTGGGTCGACTTCACCGAGGTGATGCGGACCTTCAGGCTTTTGAGGCTGGGCATTTCTTCCCGGTTTCCCCTTGTGCGTCATGCCAGCGGAGGCTGGCATCCATGCTTGTCCCGATGGACCCCGGCCTTCGCCGGGGTGACGATATCTACCTTAAGCGAACGTCTTCACGAACTCGTCGAGCGCGGCCTTGAGCTTGGCCTTTGTCGCGTCCGACAAATCCTTGGTGGCGCGGATGTCAGCCAGGATCTCCGTCCGGTTGGCACGGAAATCCGACAGCAGAGCCTGTTCGAACCGCACGACCTGATCGGCGGGAATGCCGTCCAGATAGCCGTTCACGCCGGAGAAAATCGATACGACCTGCTCTTCGAACGGCAGCGGGCTGAACTGCGGCTGCTTCAAAAGCTCAGTCAGGCGCGCACCACGATTGAGAAGCTTCTGGGTCGAAGCATCGAGGTCCGAACCGAACTGGGCGAAGGCCGCCATTTCACGGTACTGCGCCAGCTCCAGCTTGATCGAGCCCGCGACCTTCTTCATCGCCTTGGTCTGCGCGGCCGAGCCGACGCGGCTGACCGAAAGACCGACGTTGATGGCCGGACGGACGCCCTGATAGAACAGGTCGGTTTCAAGGAAGATCTGGCCGTCGGTGATCGAGATCACGTTGGTCGGAATGTAGGCCGAAACGTCGCCGGCCTGGGTTTCGATGATCGGCAGCGCGGTCAGCGAACCGGAGCCATTGTCCTTGTTCAGCTTGGCGGCGCGTTCGAGCAGGCGTGAGTGGAGATAGAAGACGTCGCCTGGATAGGCTTCGCGGCCTGGTGGACGGCGCAGCAGCAGCGACATCTGGCGATAGGCAACGGCCTGCTTCGAAAGATCGTCATAGACGATGACCGCATGCATGCCATTGTCGCGGAAATATTCGCCCATGGTGACGCCGGTGTAGGGCGCCAGATACTGCAGCGGCGCTGGTTCCGAAGCGGTGGCGGCGATGACGATGGAGTATTCCATCGCGCCGTTTTCCTCGAGCGCGCGGACGATCTGAGCGACCGTCGACCGCTTTTGCCCGACCGCGACGTAGATGCAGTAGAGCTTCTGATTCTCGTCGTCGCCCGCGTTGGCGTCCTTCTGGTTGATGAAGGTGTCGATGGCGACGGCGGTCTTGCCGGTCTGGCGGTCGCCGATGATCAGTTCGCGCTGACCGCGGCCGACGGGGACAAGCGCGTCAAGCGCCTTCAGGCCCGTCTGCACCGGCTCGTGCACGGAGGTACGCGGGATGATGCCCGGCGCCTTCTTTTCCACGCGCATGCGCTGCTCGTACTGGATCGGGCCCTTGCCGTCGATCGGATTGCCGAGACCGTCGACCACGCGGCCGAGCAGGCCCTTGCCGACAGGGACGTCGACGATGGTGCCGGTCCGCTTAACGACGTCGCCTTCCTTGATGCCCGAGTCGGCGCCGAAGATCACGATGCCGACATTGTCCGCTTCGAGGTTGAGCGCCATGCCCTTGATGCCGTTGGCGAACTCGACCATTTCACCGGCCTGGACATTGTCGAGGCCGTGGACGCGCGCGATGCCGTCGCCGACAGACAGCACCTGGCCGACCTCGGAAACCTGAGCGTCGGTACCGAAATTCGCGATCTGATCGCGGATAACCTTGGAAATTTCTGCGGCGCGGATGTCCATTTTCACCCCTTCATCGCGTAGGCGAGGCTGTTTAATTTGGTACGGATCGAGCTATCGATCTGGCGGGAGCCGACCTTGACGACAAGGCCACCCAGTATCGCCGGGTCGACATTCAGGTCGACAACGACGTCACGGCCAAGACCGGCTTTCAGCTTGGTCTTGAGAGCGGCGGTCTGGTCTTTGGTCAGCGGATGGGCAGAGGTCACCTCTGCGGTAATTTCGCCGCGATGCCGCGCGGCCAGCGTTTCAAACGCGCGAATGATCTGCGAGAGCGCGCCAAGCCGCCGGTTGTTGGCAAGGACGCCGATGAAATTCGTCGTGATGGCATCGATCTGCATCGACCTGGCGGCGGCAAGGGCGGCGTTTGCCGCCGCGTTCCGCCCGATCAGCGGGCTGTTCGTCAACGTCCTGAAATCATCCGATTCGGCGAGCGCCTTCTTCAGTGTGGCGAGGCTCGCCGACACCGCGTCGATCTGCTTGCCTTCGCGGGCGAGGTCGAACAGCGCGGTAGCATATCGCCCCGCCAAGCCCGTCGCCATGCCGCTTGTATTGTCCACGCGCGCTATTCCCCAGAATTGGAAATTACCCGTGCAGCAAATGAGGGCGGCCCTTGGTAGGGCGCCCCTGCACGGACGCGGGCCTGCTAGCAGGCTGATGGCAATGTTGCAAGACAGCGAAGCGACGAATGCGGGCTTCGCGCTTTAAGAGCAAGAAGCGGGGTGAACATATCGCACCGCGGCACCAGATTATACTCGTGGCAGAATGGAGTGATTTGATGATCGACCAGGCAGCTTGCCGCGAGGCTTTCGAAAACCGCGACCGCAGCGCTGACGGACGATTTGTGGTCGGCGTGGTGACAACCGGCATTTATTGCCGCCCTTCCTGTCCCGCGCGTCGGCCGCGTCCGGAAAATGTGCGTTTCTATGCCGACAACGCCAGCGCCAGGGCGGATGGCCTGCGCGCATGCCTGCGCTGCCGCCCGGATGACGTGGATGCGATCGAGGCAGGAATCAGAAAGGCGATCGCGCTGATCGAATTGGCCGAGACGCCGCCAAGGCTGGACAGCGTCGCCACCGCAGCCGGTTTTTCGCCGCATTATTTTCACCGGCGGTTCCGGGAGGCGACCGGCGTGACGCCGGCAGCTTACGCGCGACAGGTTCGTGCAAGGCGGGCAAAGGCCGCGCTCGCGGCAAACGGTAGCGTGACCGAAGCGATCTTCGACGCGGGCTATGGTGCATCGAGCCGATTCTACGCCGAGGCGGACGACCGGCTGGGCATGCAGCCATCGGCATGGCGGCGAGGCGGCGAGGGCGTTACGATTTGTCATGCCATTGCGAAAACCAGCCTGGGTCCACTGCTGGTCGCGGCAACCGATAAGGGAATTTGCCGGATGTCATTCGAGGAGGATGAGCAGGAACTGCGAACACACTTCCCGAATGCGCGCTTCGACAAGGGCGATGAAGACTTCCATGCGCTGGTGCAGCGGGCCGTGGAAGCGGTCGAAGCACCAGGGCGGATGGAAAATCTCCCGCTCGATGTCAAAGGAACCGCCTTTCAGGAAGCAGTCTGGCAAGTCCTGTGCAGGATTCCGGCGGGCGAGACGCGCAGCTACGCTCAACTGGCGGAAGCTGTCGGCAGGCCGAAAGCCGTCCGCGCCGCCGGTTCGGCATGCGGCGCAAATCCGGTCGCGGTCCTGGTGCCCTGCCATCGCGCGCAGCGGACGGACGGCAGTCTTGGCGGCTATGCCTATGGGCTTGAACGCAAGCAGGAGCTGCTGAAGCGCGAATCCCGGGGTTAACGGGTTGGACCTCACGCCGGGCCGCATGGACAGCCGGTGGGATCGTTTCTAAGACCATGTGGCGGTGGCAACATGCGGGAAAGGCATTCATGCGGCGAGGAATCATTCTGGCGGGAGGTTCGGGAACGCGGCTGCATCCGCTGACCCTGCCGGTGTCGAAGCAGCTGATGCCTGTCTACGACAAGCCGATGATCTATTATCCGCTGTCGGTGCTGATGCTGGCTGGAATACGCGAGATCCTGATCATCACCACCCCGCAGGATCAGGATTTGTTCCAGCGTCTGCTGGGCGATGGCGCGGGCTGGGGGCTCGACCTTCATTATGCCGTCCAGCCCGAACCCGGCGGGCTGGCGCAGGCCTATATCATCGGCGCGGATTTCGTGGGCGGAAAGCCGTCGGCGCTCGTCCTGGGTGACAATATTTTCTATGGCCACGGTCTGCCCGAGCTGCTGGCCAGCGCCAGCGCACGCGAAGCGGGCGCGACGGTGTTCGGCTATGCGGTCCGGGACCCGCGCGCCTATGGCGTGGTGTCGTTCGACGCAAAGGGCCGCGCCGAGACCATCGAGGAGAAACCGGAGCGGCCAAGATCGAACCATGCGGTGACGGGTCTCTATTTCTACGACGGCAAGGCTGCCGATTATGCAGCGGCACTGAAGCCGTCTGTTCGTGGCGAGCTGGAGATCACCGATCTCAACCGTTGCTACCTCGATGCGGGCACCCTTCATGTCGAGCTGATGGGGCGCGGCTTCGCCTGGCTCGACACGGGCACGCACCAGTCATTGCTCGACGCGGCAACCTATGTCCGGATTATCGAGGAACGGCAGGGGTTCAAGGTGTCGTGTCCCGAGGAGATTGCCTGGCGCAAGGGCTTCATCGATGCCGAACAGTTGCGGCGTGTGGCAGAGCCGCTGCGTAAAAGCGGCTATGGCGATTATCTGCTGCGGCTCCTGGATGACGGGATGCGACCTTGAACTTCATCGAGACTGCACTGCCGGGGGTGCTTGTCGTTGAACCCAGGGTGTTCGGCGATGATCGCGGCTTCTTCATGGAAAGCTGGAACGCGCGCCTATTCGAGGCGGCGGGCATTGCCGGCCCCTGGGTGCAGGACAATCACAGCCGATCGGTCAGGGGGGTGCTGCGCGGGCTGCACTATCAGGTTCGCCAGACGCAGGGAAAGCTGGTGCGCGCGACGGTGGGGGCGGTGTTCGACGTGGCGGTCGATCTGCGACGGTCCTCGCCGCACTTCGGGAAGTGGACGGGATTGGAGCTGTCGGCCGAAAACAAGCGGATGCTGTGGATACCGCCCGGCTTCGCGCACGGCTTCCTGACGCTGACCGACACCGCCGAATTCCAGTACAAGTGCACGGACTATTACGCGCCGGAATGGGAGCGGGCCATCCTCTGGAACGACCCGGTAATCGGTATCGACTGGCCGCTTGGGCCCGGTGAAACGCCCTCGCTGTCGGCCAAGGATGCGGCGGGCATAGCGCTGCATGATGCGGAGACACTTGCGTGAAAGTGCTGGTGACGGGTGCGGGAGGCCAGCTTGGGCGGGCGCTACAAGCCTCGGCGCCGGCCGATGTCGCGCTGATCGCCGTCGACCGGGCGTGGCTCAATGTCGGCGATCGCGACGCCGTACTCAAGGCGATCAGCGCGCACGCCCCCGACGTCATCGTCAACGCCGCCGCCTATACCGCCGTCGACCGGGCGGAAAGCGAGCCGGAGCTTGCCCACCGGATCAACGCCGAGGGACCGGGCCATCTGGCCGAAGCCGCGAAGGCGGCGGGGGCACGGCTTGTCCATGTCTCGACCGACTTCGTGTTCGATGGCCAGAGCGCGCGGGCTTATTTGCCCGGTGACGCGGTCAATCCGCTGGGCGTTTATGGTGCGAGCAAGCGCGCGGGAGAGGTGGCGGTGCTGGACGCGCTGCCCCATGCGCTCATCGTCCGTACCGCCTGGGTCTATGCGGCTGACGGCCATAACTTCGTGAAGACCATGCTCCGGCTGATGAAGGAACGCGACAAGGTTTCGGTGGTCGCCGATCAGATCGGTACGCCGACCCATGCGGCAAGTCTTGCCCGTGCCATCTGGTCCCTGATCGAAGCGCAGGCCCGGGGCATCCATCATTTCACCGACGCGGGCGTAGCCTCCTGGTATGATTTCGCGGTCGCCATCGCCGAGGAGGCCGAGGTGCTGGGGCTGGCCGGTACCGCCGAAGTCGTCCCCATCGCGACCGCCGACTATCCGACACCGGCGCGCCGTCCGGCCTTCGGGATACTCGACAAGACCGCGACATGGGCGTTAACCGGAACGCCAAGGCACTGGCGCGCTGAATTGCGGCTGATGCTGGCTGAATTGAAGAGGCTCGAGAACTAGAGAATGTCCACGCTTCTCGTCACCGGCGGCGCCGGTTTCATCGGCGCCAACTTCGTCCGCTACTGGCGCGAACGGCATTCCGGGGACGCGATCGTCGTGCTCGACGCGCTCACCTATGCGGGCAATGCCGCCAATCTTGATGGGCTTGACGGCGTCGAGCTTGTCCATGGCGACATTCGTGATCAGGCGCTGGCGGAACGGTTGCTGGAAGAGCGCGGCGTGGACACGCTCGTCCATTTCGCGGCCGAAAGCCACGTCGACCGTTCCATCCTGGGGCCTGACGCCTTCATCGACACCAACGTCATCGGTACGCACAGCCTGTTGAAGGCGGCGCGATCCGTATGGCTCGACAAGGGTTCGGGCCGGGCGCACCGTTTTCACCACATCTCGACCGACGAGGTCTATGGCACATTGGGGGCAGAGGATGCGGCCTTTCGCGAAGACACGCCCTATGCGCCCAATTCGCCCTATTCGGCATCGAAGGCGGCATCCGACCATATCGTCCGCGCCTATCACCACACCTATGGGTTGCAGGTGACGACGTCGAACTGCTCGAACAACTACGGACCGTACCAGTTTCCGGAAAAGCTCATTCCGCTGTTCCTGCTGAACGCGCTGGAGGGCCGCAGCCTGCCGATCTATGGCGACGGTATGCAGGTTCGCGACTGGCTGCATGTCGAGGACCATTGCCTTGGCATCGCGCTCGTTCTCGAAAGCGATGCGGTCGGCGAATGCTTCAATATCGGCGGCGGCGCGGAACTGCCGAACATCACCGTCATCGAGACGCTCTGCGCGGCGGTGGATCGCGCATTCGCGGCCGATCCCGCGCTGGCCGGGCGTTTTCCGCAAGCGCCCGCCGCGAAGGGCGAACCGACCGCCAGCCTCAAGACACACGTTGTCGACCGGCCGGGTCATGACCGGCGCTATGCGATCGACGAGCGCAAGATCGCGAGCCGCCTCGGCTACAGCCCGACCCGCGATTTCGCGACCGGCCTTGCCCAGACAATCGGCTGGTATTTGGCCAACGAACCCTGGTGGCGCGCCGTCCAGAACGGCTCCTATCGCCAGTGGATCGAGCGGAACTACAGGGCACGCAACGGCAAGCTCGCGTGAGCTAAACGGCCGCCTCCGGCCATTTTTCCGAAAACGTCCGCAGGGCGTTGCATGGCCCCTAATGCTCTGCTAGAGGCGCACGCCTACCCGGCCGGTGGCGCAAATCTCCGGCATGTGCGACGTGCGGTCGTGGCGGAACTGGTAGACGCGCAGCGTTGAGGTCGCTGTGGCCGAAAGGCCGTGGAAGTTCGAGTCTTCTCGACCGCACCAGACAGTCCATTTCATCGAATCAATTCGTCCGCACGCAGCTGTCCAGTGTCAGCGGGTCTGCCGCCGCCGCGGAGTACGTCGGCGATGCCCCCAACGGAAACCACGCCGCCCTTCCAAATGATCCCGCGACGTCACGCGCGTAAATTCAACGCGCCACAGGCAGGCACTGTCGGGTATTCTTCAAACCAAATGGCGCATGCCGGGAATGTACTCCGGCTGTGAAGAGACCGGCTATGAAGAGGAAGTCGTAATGCAAAGACCACCAACCATGGACGCGGCTCCTCAGCGGCGGAATGTGCGATGACCTCGCTCGTCCAGCGCAGCCGGCAGGGCGAGCAGATGGACGCCGTTGATCTCGACGTCGCCACTTATACGGAGGTTCTGCACCATCTTGCCCGCGTCAATCGATGGACCTTCACGGCTCATCCAACGATCAGCTACCTTGAAAGAGCGGCCGGTGGCCTGAAGCATTTTCGCCTTCTCGATGTCGGTTTCGGCGCGGGCGACATGCTACGAGCGATCGCCCGCTGGGCCCGCAAGCGGGGCATCGACGCCCAACTTGTCGGAGTCGATCTCAACCGGCGCAGCGCCGAAATCGCACGGGTTTCGACGCCTTCCGACCTTGGCATAACATATCTGACCGGGGATTATCTGGAGGTGCCGGGAAAGCTGGATTTCATCGTCAGCAGTCAGGTGACGCATCACATGACCGACGAGCAGCTCCGCCAATTCATTCGCCACATGGAAAGCCTTTCCGCACGCGGCTGGCTGATAAGCGATTTGCATCGCCACCGCTTTGCATATGCGGGCTTCCCGCTGCTCGCGCGCCTGATGAATGTTCACAGGATCGTCCGGGAGGACGGCAAGCTGTCCATCGCCAGATCGTTCCGTCCCAATGAGTGGCGGCAGATACTGGCGGATGCCGGCGTGCCGCCCGACGATGTGACGATCGTCCGGCGTTTCCCATTCAGGCTCTGCGTTGAACGTGTTCGCTGATGGCTGACCGTCGTCATCCAGCGGCGCCTCTCGCCTCTGTCCTGCTGCTGGGCGTGCTCGCGCTTTTGACCGGGGGGCAATCAGCCGCAGCATCGGACCCGGCGCCCCGGATCGAAGGGCGTTGGCTGACGGATGACCGAAAGGCAGTCATCACCATTGCCCATTGCGGACGCGATATCTGCGGGTGGATCAGCGAAATCTTCGACAAAGGCCCGGCTGTGCCCGGTACGGATATCCGGAACCCGGATCCCCGTCTGCGAACGCGACCGCTCATCGGGCTGCCGGTGCTGACCGGGTTCAGATGGTCGGACAACGTGTGGAAGAATGGCCGCGCCTACGATCCCAAGACGGGGAAGAAGTACCGCTCAACCCTGAAGGTGCAAGGTGCAGACCGGCTCATTGTTACGGGATGCGTGCTTTTCCTGTGCGAATCAAAATACTGGAGTCGTGTGCGGGCAGCGGCACCGGCGGGTGAGCATCCGTGATCTACCCCCGTCAGCTTCAGACACATGCCGCCGTCGCCGATCACTATGACGAACTCGACACGGTCTATCGGTCTCTCTGGGGCGAGCATCTGCATCACGGCCTGTGGAAGACCGATGACATGTCGCCGGGCGAGGCGGTGACCGCGCTCTGCGACCTTGTCGGGGACCGCCTCGGTTTCGAAGCGGGCGACCAGCTTGTCGACATTGGTTGCGGCTATGGCGCGACCGCCCGCCGATTCGCGGCGCGTGGGGCCGTGGTGACGGGCTTCACGGTTTCGGGTGTGCAATTCGATGCCGCGAAACCGGCAACCAACGTCACGCTCTTTTGTCGCGACTGGCTGGCGAACGGGTCGCCGGACGCCGCCTTTGCCGGCGCCTATGCGATCGAAAGCTCGGAGCATATGTCCGACAAGCCGCTTTTCTTTGTCGAGGCACGGCGGGTTCTGCGGCCCGGCTCGCGTTTCGTCGTCTGTACCTGGCTCGCCAATGAGCGTCCTTCGGGTTGGCAGGTAGACCATTTGCTGGAACCGATTTGCCGCGAAGGGCGGCTTCCGTCGCTGGGGACCGCGGCGGAGTATCGCGCCATGGCCCAAGCCGCCGGATTTTCCTGCCTCGATTATGAAGACCTGAGTTCATCGGTCGCGCGCACATGGACGATATGCGCCCGGCGCTTCCTGCACGCCCTGGCAACTGACGCCTCCATCAGAAACCAGGTGTTGAAGGCACGCAACCGCCGCTTCGCGCTCAGCCTGCCGCGACTGATATACGCCTACCGGACGCGCGCCCTCCGCTATGGCATTTTCACTTTTCAAGCCTCGCCGCGATCGGCTGTTGGACCGCTCATCTCGCGGGGTCCATACTTCTGACGTGTAGACGGTTCGCGCGAAACGATGGAAGCTCCTTCCTCCATTGGCGAGAGCGGCAGCGGGAGTGACTAGCGGAATCGCCACGGGAACGATCCTGTATTGGATCATTAGCGAGGGATCGCGAATGCTGGTCCGTCCGCAACCTCGATCCAGTCCTTGAGGCCATATGACCGATCTTTCAGAGCATAACAGCATGGTCGCAACCCGCAGCTATGAGAGGAAGGGCGGCAGCAGAGTGAAATTCTGCATTGGAGTGCCCTATGCTGCGGAGGGCGAGCACGGCATATATAAATGCGATTACATCGTTGAAATCGGGCCGAGGAAGATCGCCCGGACCGTCGAGGGCATAGATGGATTGTGCGCCTTTTTCCTATGCCTTTCCTCGATCCGGCGCTGGATCGTAGAAGCTGAGATAGTCGATCCGTTGCTCTATCGCTGGGACGGGGCCAATGAATGGGGCGACCTCGGGTTGTCATTGCCGGCGTGAGCATTCGACGAGCAACGCCGACGAATATCGCATCGGGACTAGCAACGGGGCAAGGTTTCTTTCTCCTTCTGCTTGACGCTGCCAGCATCCTGCGCCCTCTGGCGTGAGGTGCGGTTTTGAGGCGCATCAGACAGCGTGTTTGATCGCCTGCTCTCCTAAGCCACTGGAAAGACGCGTCTCATTCTGCGCATCGGCAACTTGATAAGCCCTGCGTAAGTTGGGTGCCGATTTTGGACTCTTGCGATGGTTTGCGCGGAGTGTCTTATTCTTTCGCTGCTTTCGTTTTGCCAGCGCCCACTTCAGCAACTTTCGCTTTACGGAGTAAATGTTGAGCAAACACGATAAGCTCCAACGCAAGTTCTGGCTCATCGACCCAACCAAATTCATGCGTAGTTGGATTCCTGATTCCCAGCATCGCCCCAGAGTATAATCGGTGATATCCCTTTTGTTCGTCGATCTCAGACGTCGTTTCCATTTTCGACCAGCGGAGATGGGGCGCACTTGGAGAAAATATTTGCTCCATCAGTGTCGTACCGTTCTGCACGATCGTCGGCACTCGTTCTGATACGAACTTGTCCACCGCTTTGTATGCTTCAGCGACCGATAGATTATAGTGACCTGACATGAATAAGTCCGAAGACACGCCACGAATCTCCGGTTCGGTCACCAGTCGAGCGAATACGCTAGCAGGCTCAGAGCCTTCTGCGGTGGGGGAAGGAAGAGCTAGCATCCTTGGCGCCGGAAGCGCCAAGACTGATCTGGCTAATCCTGTTTCAAGCAGATGCTCTTGAAGCCGCCGAATCCCATCAAGAAGCCGGAGCGTCATAGAGATAGCGCCTCATCGCCTGAAAAATGGATTCGATCTGCTCGGTGCCAGCATCGGCGCTAATGTGAATTTGGACGTTCACGTTCAACGGGAACGCTTCTCCCGTTCTCCCCGCAGGCGGATTTCGTTGCTCCTCTCCTCCCTGTCTCTGCGCGGGCGTCCCTGTCACCTCGTTCGCTCGACCGCCATTACTAGCTTGACGACGAGCGGGGCGCGCGCGGGTTGCGGGCTCTGCTTGCCCCGTCTTGGGGATGGCCTTTGGCGCTTCGTTCGGAGTTGGGCTCGACAGCAGAAGGTATGTTGCCGCCTTATTTCCCGCAGCGCCTTGCCCGAGCCCTTCGCGCTGAAACCATGAAACGACTTTTTGCCGCTCGGCATCTCCGGGAGGTGCAACATGCACTAACCCCTCGGGGTAGGTCGTCTTGATGAGTTCGCTGACGGCATCCGCATAGGAGTCATCAAGTCTCCAACGCTGAGCCAGCGGTGTCGCCTTACCTTCATCTGTGACAATCCCCACATGCCGAAGCTCATTTATATAAGCTTTGGCAGCGACCTCCTGCACGCCAAGCTGAACGCCCAGCAAACGCTCGTCAATCGTAGCACTGGGCGTTCGGTTTAGAACAGACCTGACCCCCCACCAAACGGTGCTCGGGATCTGCGGATATCGATTCTTGTCAGCCATGTGGACTCCTTCCAGTGGAATATGCCACACAGTTAAGGAGTGGAAAAGAGATATTAATCTGTTATCTTTCAATGATTTAGTAGATCATGACGCCCACTGTTTAGGATTGAGTTGAAATTTCCACCAGAATGGTCGCACGGATGTTTTGTTTATGTTCCAATGCTTAGGCCGCTGTGAGTGCCAAATCCCTGGAATCGGCACCTTCGGCAAATTCGTGCGAGCGTTAAGATGCTGGCGATGGGGCCTGAGACTCCGACGATTTGACCCCTACCCGACCCGGCTCTCGGTGACGGTGATCGCCCTCGGCAGTGCGATGCCCGCCCGTAGCTGCCTCAGCAGCGCACGGTGGCAGGGATTTGCCCCTGCAACTTACGGTCTGGTTATGGGTGAAGCGTAAAGGGAAACCGGCAGCTTTCGCCACCTGCTTCACGCATTTGTTGTCTTGGAGGAAAATGGCGCGCCCGGAACGATTCGAACGTCCGACCCTCAGATTCGTAGTCTGATGCTCTATCCAGCTGAGCTACGGGCGCGGGAGCAGCGGACATAGTCGGAAGATCGGAGATGCGCAAGCCCGTTGCGCACTTTCATTTCCCCCAATAATGACAGTGGCGTGAAACGCGTTTCTGTCCTTGTCCTCGCCTTTGTCCTCAGCGCCTGCGCAGCCAGTGACGAAGCTGCCTATCCCACGCTTGCGCCGCGCCCGATCGAGAAGATCGTGGCGGCGGAGCAGGTGCCGGCGGTCGCTTCTGTGAAGCCGGTCGATCCATCCTTTGCCGCTAAGCTGCAAAAATTGCGTGTATCGGTGGGCGATGCGCAGACGGCGCTTGCCCAGGCGCTTGCTTCCGCCGCGAAACCCGCCCCGGACGCGGAGCGCGGCAGCGAGGCCTGGGTCGATAACCAGACCGCATTGTCCCGCCTCGGCACCGCGCAGGGGGCGCTGCGCAATGCCGATACCGATCTGGGCGCGCTGATGGCTGATTTGGCGCGGGAACGGGTCGGCGGCGCGGACACCGGGGCGCTTGAGACGGAAGGGGCGGCGCTTCAGAAACAGATCGATGCGCTGTTGACGCAGAGCCAGCAGGAAATAGACCAGCGCAGATGACGGCTTGCCGCATATTGCGGTTGCAACGGCAGGCGTTCGTCACCAAATTCCGCGCATGAGCGAAATCGAGAAAAGCGACGACGAATGGCGGAAGGCGCTTTCGCCGGACCAATATCACGTGCTGCGTCAGGGGGGCACCGAGCGCGCCTTCACCGGCAACTACTGCGACAATCACGACGCTGGCATGTACCGTTGCGCCGGCTGCGGAATGCCATTGTTCGCGAGCGACGCCAAGTTCGATTCGGGAACAGGCTGGCCAAGCTTCACCGCGCCGGTCGCGCCGGGTGCGGTCAATGAACATCGCGATACCGCCCATGGCATGATCCGCACAGAGGTGCGCTGCGCCAAGTGCGACGGGCATCTGGGCCACGTCTTTCCCGATGGCCCGGGTCCGGAAGGCCTGCGCTACTGCATGAATTCGGCCGCGCTTGATTTCAAGCCAAAGGCCTGACGCCTCGCCACATCGCGATCCGGGTTTGATAGCGCTTTCCGCCGGACCGGAAATGTTCTAGGCGCGGACGATCATCATGGCCCGGTCTCGTCATTCCCCCTCTTCGCAAAACGGTTTTTCCAGAACCGCGCTGTTTGTCCTGAAGACTGCGGTGGTTGCCGGCGTTCTGGGCCTGATCGCTTTGATAGCGGCCGTGCTCGTGGCGCTGTCGTCGCTCCCCGGCTTTGAAGAATTGCGCGGTTCGCCCAACGGGCAGATGATTCGTGTCCTCAGCCGGGACGGCAATATCATCGCCTCGCTCGGTCCGTCCTATGGACAGTGGCTGAGCTACGACGAAATTCCGCCCGTTATGATCGATGCGATGGTTGCGGTGGAAGACCGGCGTTTCTACAGCCATCCCGGCGTCGATCCGATAGGCATCGCCCGCGCCGCCTGGGTCAATACGCTGAAAGGCGGGAATTATCAGGGTGCATCGACGATCACCCAGCAGCTTGCGCGCAACATCTTCCTGACCAGCGCCCGCAAATTCGCCCGCAAGTTCCGCGAGGTTATCCTGGCGCTGGCGATTGAGCGCAAGTTCAACAAGCAGCAGATTCTGGAGCTTTATCTCAACCGCGTCTATTTCGGCGGCGGAGCCTATGGCATCGACGCCGCCAGCCGGCGTTTCTTCGGCCATTCGGCGACGCGCCTCAGCCTGGAGGAGGCGGCGATCATCGCCGGGCTGGTGAAAGCGCCTTCACGCTATGCGCCGTCGGCCGATCCCGAAGCGGCGCGGGGACGTGCATCGGTCGTCGTCCGGCTGATGAAGGAAACCGGCAAGATCAGCAGCGCCACGGCCGCCGCGGCAAATCTTCAGGCGACGAAGATCGTGCCGCAGCCGCGGCAGAACAGCGTTCGCTATTTCACCGACTGGGCACTGGACCAGCTCGACGAATATGTCGGTGATACGAACCAGCCGCTCGAACGTTACCACCACGCTCGATCTTGGCATGCAGAAGGCCGCGGACGAGGCGATCCAGCGGTTCACCCCCGCCGGGGCGCAGGGTGCGCTTGTGGCCATGTCGAATGACGGCGCTGTCCGCGTGATGGTGGGCGGCAAGGATTACGTGACGTCGATCTACAACCGCGCGACCCAGGCGCAGCGTCAGCCGGGATCGGCATTCAAGCTGTTCGTCTATCTGGCGGCGCTTGAAAACGGCGCGACGCCGGACGAACTGATCACCGACGAACCCGTGACCATCGACGGCTGGACGCCCCGCAACGACAGCCGCGGTTTCAGGGGCGAAGTGACTTTGCGTCAGGCCTTCGCCTATTCGATCAACACAGTCGCGGCGCAGCTTGGCCAGCGCGTCGGCTATGACCGGGTGGCCGACATGGCGCGGCGCATGGGTATATCGACGCCGGTAAACACGCATCCGTCGATGGTGCTGGGAACGTCCGACGTCCGGCTGATCGACATGACGCGCGCCTTTGCGAGCGTCGCGAGTGGCGGTGGGGCCGCGGTTCCCTATGCCATATCGCGGATCACCACCGGAGCGGGTGAGGTGCTTTACGAACGCACGCCCAGCGAACCGCGCGTGCTGATCGCGCCATGGGTCGCGGCATCGATGACCGATCTTCTGAAGGCAGCGGTGGAAACGGGCACGGGCCGGGCGGCACAAATCGGTCGGCCGCTTGCAGGCAAAACCGGCACCACCAGTTCGAACAAGGACGGCTGGTTCCTGGGCTTCACCAGCGATCTCACCGCCGGTGTTTGGATGGGCCGTGACGATGCGCGACGCGTGCCGGGGCTGGCGGGCGGCCGGGCGCCCGCGACGGCCTTTGCCGCGTTCATGCGCAGGGCGACCGCAAACAGCCCCGTGGGCGATCTGACGACATCGCTCGACCTGCCCGGCAACCAGCTTGAGCCCGATGACGAAGCCTATGGCATCATCGAAAACAGCAGCGACACCGGCCAGCTCGTCGATCCCGACGGCATGCCGCTGGAAACGTCGCCGGGAGCCGCCAGCCATGAGGATGGCAGCCCCCACATCGACCAGCAGTGGCTGGATGGCGTTCTTTCCGATCAACCTCAGCGTTCGCGGCCGACCCAGTAAAGCGCCGGGCCGTTCGCCGCCAACCATGCTCGGGCGTGCGCGGGATCGGATCCCAGTATCTGCCGGTGGAGCGCGTGGAAGGCGGGCGAATGGTTGAGGTGGACCAGGTGCGCCACTTCATGCGCGACGACCGAATGCCGCACCCATGGCGGCGCCAGGATCAGCCGCCAGTTATAGGCAATGCGCGACCGGCTGGAACAGCTTCCCCACCGACCCTTGGGATCGCCCACGCGTATAGCTTCGACGTGGCGTCCCGCTTTTTCCGCGAAGTGCCGGGTTTCGTCGGTCATTGTGCGCAGCCCCTGATGGCGCAACCAGCGCTCCACTCTTGCCGGTAGCCCTTCGAGGGGGCCGCCGACGATCAGTCGCCCATCCGTTGCAACGGGTGTGCGGGGCGCATCCGGCCGCCAGTCGACAAGCAGGTCCCGGCCGTCAAAAGGGATAAGCCGGCCCGTCGCGATCGGGCAAGGCATCGGAAAACATGTGGCCTTGCTCGCGATCCAGTCGCGATGCGCCTCGATAAGCCGCTGGCCTTCGGAAACGGTGGCGCGAGCGGGCAGGGTAAGGCGAATTTCACCGCGCGCGGCGTCGATCCGCAGGGCAGCACGTCGGGCGCGCGGGGAACGCATGATGATAACCGGCAATATTCGCCCGCCGACTTCAATGACCGGTGGCCCGGGCGGGTCGCGTCTAAAGAATGCGGTCAACGAGGTGATGTTCAAGATCGCCCGCCTCATCCTCCGAAACGGTCCATCCCCGGACGGACTGACCTGCCTTGTGCACCGAATCCGGATCACCCGTCACCAGGGGATGCCAGTCCGGCAAATCCTTTCCATCCGCCAGCAGCAGATAGGCGCAGGTGGACGGCAGCCAGTCTATGTCTCGCAGCTTTGCAGGCGTCAGCCGGACGCATTCGGGGATATAGGCCTGGCGGTGCTTGTAGTCGCTGCATCGGCCGGTCCGGCGGTCGAGCAAGCGGCAAGAGACGTTCGTCGGCATCAGTTCGCCGGTTTCTTCATCTTCCAGCTTGTGGACGCAGCATTTGCCGCAACCGTCGCACAGCGATTCCCATTCGGCCCGCGTCATCGCGGCGAGCGGCTTTACTTTCCAGAAGGGTGTTTCGTTCGTCACTTCACCCAGCGATCAAGCGTCGCGGCTATATTGTCCGGGGTGTCGGTCTGTGCGAACAATATCATCGGGCGGCCTTCGGTGTCGAACAGATATCCGTTGGCGCTATGGTCCACCAGATAATCGCTGGCCCCTTCGGGCCCGTTCTTTTTTGCGTAGATACGGTATGAACTCATCGCCTGGTCGATCGCGGCGCGGCTGCCGGTCAGACCAACGAGGCGCGGGTGAAAGGCGCTGACAAATTGCTTGACGGCCGAAGGCGTGTCGCGTTCGGGGTCGACGGTGATGAAGACGGGCAGCACCTTTGCCGCCCGCGTCGCGTCCTTTGCCTCGAATTTCTTCAGCCCGTTCATCAGTCGCGCCAGATCGGTGGGGCAGACATCGGGGCAAAAACTGTAGCCGAAATAGATCAGGGCATAGCGGCCCTTCAGGTCCCGGTCGGTAAAGGGTTTGCCGTTCTGATCGATCAGGCTGAAAGGACCGCCGATCGTTGCGCCTGTGAGCGGGGGCTGTTCCTGATCGGCGGTATTGCTTACGAGGCCCGGCAGGAGCAGCACTGCTACCGCCAAGAGCAATACGAACGCGAGCGCTCCAAGCAAGACAAGCCGTCTGTTCATGACAGGGCCACCTCTGCTTCGGCAGGAGCGCGTTGGCAAGCATAGATTGTGTGGGCTAAGGTCCGCGACAAACGGTTTGAGAGAGGCGTGTTGATGAGGCCGATGCTGATCCGGGCCGCGCTGGCGGCGGCATTGCTGATGATGATGGGCGCGCCAGCTGGCGCCCAGTTGCAGTCGGATGCCTATAAATTTCTGAAGGCGGTTCGCGATCAGGATGCGCTGGCGGCGAAGACGCTGTTCGACAAGCCCGGATCGACCGTGGTGAACACCCGCGATTATTCGACCGGCGAAACCGCCTTGCACATCGTGGTGAAACGCAGGGACGTTGCCTGGATCAACTTCCTGGCCAACGCGGGCGCCAATCTTGAAGGCCGCGACAAGGACGGACAGACGCCGCTCATCCTTGCGGCGCAGCTCGGCTTCGTCGATGGAATTCGTACGCTCCTTTATCACGGGGCGGATGTGAACGGGACCAACTCACGTGGCGAGACGGCGCTGATCCTCGCCGTGCAGGCGCGGGATCCAGGCAGTGTCCGCGCGCTTATCGACGGTGGCGCCGACCCCGATCAGTCCGATCGCTTCTCCGGCAATTCCGCGCGCGACTATGCGACGCGGGATGGCCGCAGCGCCGCCATCTTGCAGATCATGCAAAATGCCCATCCGAAGAAGAAGGCATCAGCGGCCACCATGGTGGGGCCGCGCTGACGGTTTTTTTGGGGGGCGATCTCGCCCAGGTCTGAACGCGGTGACGCCTAGCTCCGCCGCGCCGCGTGACGGGCGAGCGCCAGCAGCGTTTCGGCCGCAACGATATCCCCCGCCGATCCGCTGCGCTTGATCCTGCGTTCGGCTTCGACCAGGGCGGTGATGGCGCGCAGCAGCGCCGGTGTGCGCCAGCGGCCAAGCTGGTCCCCCAATGACGGGCGGTCCTTCCAGAACACCGATTTGCCCCGGGTGGCGATGGCGGTTTCGATGGATTGGCCGGTATCGATTTCGGCACGAAGCTCGGCGAGAAGATGCAGACGGCGAAGCGCGGCGCGGATCAGCGGTATACCGGTGATCCCGTCCAGTTCGGCATTGGCCATTTGCCGTTCGGCTTCCGCGAGGCGGCCGCCAAATACCGCGTTCACCAAAGCGCCAAGGTCGCTTTCGCTGAGGCCCGAGACGAGCGCGGCGACGGCGGCGGGTTCAACGGCCTTCGGATGTTCGGGCGTCGCATCGAGATAAAGCGCGAGCTTTGCGATTTCGCCCGCCAATATGGCCCGGTCGCCTGCTGCCGCATCGGTCAGCGCGCGGATGGAATCACGGCTCGGTCGCAGGCCCTCGGCCTTGAACAGCGCCTGCGCTTCATTCTCCGCGTCGCGGTCTTCCATCGGATAGCTGGCGAAATGGAGCGCGAGCGGGGAAGCCTCCACCAGCTTGAGAAGCTTTGAATCCTTGCGCAAGGCGTTCGCATAGGCAAGCACTGGATTGCCCGCGGCAGGCGCTTCGAACAGCGCCGCGACGGCTTCGGCCGATTCGTCGGCAATGCCGCTGATGCGAATCAGCGTCGCCGTGCCGAACATGGAGGTCGCGGCCGCCTCATCGGCGAGGCGGGCCGGGTCAGCCCTCAAATCGCCGGGTGAAAGATCGATCCGTTCATAGTCCGTACCCAACGCCGCCTCCAGACGTGCGCCCAGGGCGCGCGATCCGGCCTCGTCGGGGCCGTGAAGCAGCAGCAGGCGAAGGGCGGGGTCAGGCTTGTCTACCGCGCGGGCGATTTCGGCGCGGCCAGCCTTCATGGCTTCTGATTGCGAAGATAAAGCGCGACCCGCGTGGCGATCTGGTTGGCGAGGTCGACCGAAAGCCGCTCCAGCGCCGTTTGTTCGGCTGCGATCGTCGCATATTCGGACGTGGTGATGTCGATGCCCGCGTCGCTGCCGGCGGTGGCGTCGAGCAGGACAAGCTGCTTGTCCGTCGACACCAGCTTGTAACGCGCGCGCAGCGTCCGCCGTTCGCGCGTGATCGCATCGTCGGTGCGGATGCCATAGCCCTTGATGCTGTCGTCAAGTTCGACCTCGACCCGGTAGGCCGGTGTCCCCTGGGGCGTGCCGAAACGATCGATCAGCGCCTGCCGCACAAGCCAGCCGGAACGATTGTCGATCGGCGCGATTTGGACGGTGCCAAGAGCGGTGGCGACCGCACCCGATCCGCCACCCGCGTATATGGGGCGAAGCTGGCAGCCGGTCAGCGCCACCGCAGCCACAAGGAAAAGGGCGATCCGCACCATCATGCCACCAGATTGACCAGACGGTCGGGGACGACAATGATTTTCTTTGGCGCATTGCCAGCCAAGGCAGCCTGCACCTTGGTGTTGGCCAGCGCCACCTGCTCAAGATCGGCCTTGGATGAACCCTTCGCTACAAGCTCGGTGTCGCGCAGCTTGCCGTTGACCTGTATGGCGATGGTGACGTTGTCGTCGACCAGCAAGGCTGGATCGGCTTCGGGCCATGCGGCGTCGGCGACAAGGCCAGTGTGGCCGAGCTTCGCCCAGGCTTCCTCCGCCAGATGCGGCATCATCGGCGCGACGAGGCGGACGAGCGTGTCGACCGCAGTGTGACGCGACCCCGACGGTTTCGTCTTTTCGACCGCGTTCACCAGTTCATAGAGCTTGGCGACGGCCTTGTTGAACTGAAGCGCGTCGATGTCCTCGGCTATGCCCGCGATCGTCTTATGGAGCTTGCGGTCGAGATCGACGTCGGCGCCCTGGGCAGGCGCGGTGGCGTCGACCAGTCGCCAGACCCGCTGAACGAACCGCCATGCGCCCTCGATTCCGGCTTCCGACCAGGCAAGATCGCGCTCTGGCGGGCTGTCGGACAGCATGAACCAGCGCACCGCGTCCGCGCCGTACTGGTCGATGATCGGGGAGGGATCGACGACATTCTTCTTGGACTTGGACATCTTCTCGACGCGGCCCGCTGTTGCGGGTTTGCCGGTCGAGATTTCGATCATCGCGCCCGCCCGCTTTTCCACGTCGTCCGGGGAAAGCCAGCGGCCGTCGTCCGCCTTGTACGTCTCATGCGTCACCATGCCCTGGGTGAACAGGCCGGTGAAGGGCTCCGCAACGTCGAGCTTGCCGATGCGGCGTAGCGCGCGCGTCCAGAAACGGGCGTAGAGCAGGTGCAGGATCGCGTGTTCGACGCCGCCGATATATTGGTCGACCGCCAGCCATTTTTCGGCGACCGCCTTGTCGAACGGCTTGTCGTCGGGCTGGCTGGCGAAGCGGATGAAATACCAGCTTGAATCCACGAAGGTGTCGAGCGTGTCCGTCTCGCGCCGGGCAGGCTTGCCGCACTGGGGGCAATCGACGTGTTTCCACGTCGCGTGCCGGTCCAGCGGATTGCCGGGAACGTCGAAGGTGACGTCCTCGGGCAGCACGACCGGAAGCTGCTTCTTCGGCACCGGAACGACGCCGCAGACCTCGCAATGGATGATGGGGATCGGCGTGCCCCAGTAACGCTGGCGCGATACGCCCCAGTCGCGTAGCCGCCAGACGGTGGTGCCCTGGCCCCAGCCTGTAGATTCGGCGCGGGCGATCACGGCGGCCTTGGCGTCGTCGATCGCCATGCCGTCGAGGAAATCCGAATTCACCAGTCTGCCGGGGCCGGTATAGGCCTCGTCCTGGATGGGTTCGTCCGCATTGTCGCTGCCCGCCACCACGCGTTTAACCGGCAGCGCGTATTTGCGCGCGAAATCGAGGTCGCGCTGATCGTGCGCCGGACAGCCGAAAACCGCGCCCGTGCCATAGTCCATCAGCACGAAGTTCGCGACGAACAGCGGCAGTTTCCATGACGGATCAAGGGGATGGACGACACTGAGGCCGGTATCATGGCCCTTTTTCTCGGCCGTTTCGATTTCGGCGGCCGCAGTGCCGGTGGCGCGGCATTCGGCGATGAAGGCGGCCAGCGCCGGATCGCTTTTCGCCAACGCATCGGCGAGGGGGTGTTCGGGCGATATGGCGGCGAAGCTCGCGCCGAACAGCGTGTCCGGCCGGGTGGTGAATACTTCAAATCCGTCGAAACCGGCGGCGCGTTCCGATAACGAAAAGCGAAAGCGCAGGCCCTGGGACTTGCCGATCCAGTTTTCCTGCATCAGCCGGACCTTCTCGGGCCAGCCTTTCAGCGTGTCGAGGCCGTCGAGCAGCTCGTCTGCGAAGTCGGTGATCTTCAAGAACCACTGGCTGAGCTTGCGGCGTTCGACCAGCGCGCCCGAACGCCAGCCGCGACCGTCGATCACCTGCTCATTTGCCAGCACGGTATGATCGACCGGATCCCAGTTGACCGCGCTTTCCTTGCGATAGACGAGCCCCGCCTCGAACAGGTCGAGGAACAGCGACTGTTCCTGCCCGTAATATTCGGGTTCGCAGGTCGCCAGCTCGCGGCTCCAGTCCAGCGCGAAGCCCAGCCCCTTCAGCTGATCGCGCATCGTCGCGATGTTGGCCCTCGTCCAACTGCCGGGATGGACCTTCTTTTCCATCGCCGCGTTTTCCGCCGGCATGCCGAAGGCGTCCCAGCCCATCGGGTGAAGCACCTCATAGCCCTTCGCCCGCCGATAGCGCGCGATGACGTCGCCCATGGTATAGTTGCGGACGTGGCCCATGTGGATGCGGCCCGATGGATAGGGAAACATCTCAAGCACATAGGTGCGCGGTTTCGCGGAGCTGTCGTCAGCGGCGAAAGTCTGGCTGTCCTCCCACACGCGCTGCCAGCGCGCATCGGCGGACTTGGGATTGAAACGGCTGGTCACGGTCTTGCGTCGATTACCCGATGGCTGCGAGGCGAAGGTCGCGCGCCTTCGCCAGAATGATTTCCTCAAGCCGCTGGACGGTGCCCGCGCGCAACTCCGCGTCGAGCCACTGGCCGTTCGAATAGACCTGGCGCGAAGCGGCGACGCGCAGCGCATCGGCGCGCAGATCCTTGTCGAGGATCGATATCGTGACTTTCACACGCTCGGTGGGAGCGGCGGGATTGGCATACCAGTCGCTGACGATGACGCCGCTGTTCGCGTCCGCCTGAGCCAGCGGCATGAACGAGATCGCGTCGAGCGCGGCCCGCCAAAGATAGGCGTTGACACCGATCGTCGTGACTTTGGACGCGGCCAGGTCAGCCTTCGGGCGCTCCTTGTGGCCGCCGCAGGCCGCAAGCGTCAGTGCCAGCGCCAAGCCCAGGGAAATTCTAGAAAACAGCGTCATGAATTGACCTTCCAATCGGGCCTGCCAGCCCGCGCCACCGGTGTTGAACCGCGCCGTTATAGGAGGCGCGCCGAGAAGCGCAAAGGGTTAGCCCCGGACGTTCAAAATTTTGAGAGCAGACAGGTCATGAAACTGTGTGATTTCAGGCAACAAGGCCGGATTCTCATGCCCTGGGGGTGGCGATTTGGCTGCGGCGCATGATATGAGCCGTAGTTCGGGATGGGAGGAAAGAATTCGTGCGGCCAATGGCGCACATTGCGGCAGGGGTGCTTGCGGTAGCGATTTCAGCGCTTCCGCTGACGGTGCCCCTTGCGCAGGCGCAGACCAAATCGCCGAAGAAACATGCCTTTCCCGTGACCCTCGCCACGGCTCCGCCGGGCCTGCTGGGCTTCACGCCGGCGGCCGCCGATCCAAAGCTCGCGGCCACTCTGTCACGCGGCAGCAGCGGCGAAAAGACCTTCCGTTTCACGCCGTCCGGCTCACCGGGTTCGAAGAAGTCGGTCACTGTCGCGCTCCGTTCGCATAGCGTCAGCCGGGCTGAAGCGGCGCAGACGACGGTGGCCGGAAACGAAATGACCGCGCCGTCGGCCTATAACCTCGGCGTCAGTATCGGCTGGAGCCGCTTCGCGCTGTCGGGCGGCGTAGCGAAGTTCGATGCGGGCCTTGCGCCATTCGGACGGGAATCGGTCGACGTTGGCGTGTCCTATCTGGGCCGCAACTGGCGCGGCACGCTGCAACTGGGCAGCGACCGCGAAAATGATACCGCGACCAGGATACTGGGCCGCAACCAGAGCTATTCGGTCGACCTGGGCGGCGCCTATTCGGTCTCCAGAAATCTGTCGCTGTCGGGCGGCGTTCGTTACAAGCGTGACGACGCGAGCGGCCTGATGGTTGATAGCCGCCGCGATTTGCAGTCGGTCTACGTCGGACACTCAGCTTCTGACGCCCCAGCTTCAGCTTCTAGACGCCAACGTGGCGAATTCTTGTCTGATCCGGCAGCTTGTCCGGGTCATAGCCACGCATCAATCGCGGCATAGCCGTCAGCGCCCAGCGCCATCATCCCGCGAAACCGGGATGATGTCATTCCGCCAAGCGCGATAAGCGGCGCGGGCTTGTCGCGGGCGAGCAGGCCGAACCGCAGGGGGCCGAGCGCTCGCGCACGGGGATGGGATCGGGTCGCGAACACGGGCGAGAGAAAAATCAGATCGGCACCCGCGCGAGCAGCCGTGACCATCTCGCGCCGGTCATGCGCCGCCATGCTGTGGATCAGCCGTGCATTGCGGCCCGGCGTCCGCCCGTGCCAGCCATCGGCTTTCCAGGCCCGGGCGAGGGCGGGGCTATCCGCCAGCAGCAGGGTCAGCCGGTTGCGCCGGGCAATCGCGCGTATCCGTTTGTACAGCGCATGGCGTTCCGCGCCGGGCGTCTGGTAATGACGCCAGACGACACCCGCTTTTCCCTTGGGCAGGCGGGAGACCGCGGCCAAAAGCCGGTCGTCCATCCGCTCGTCGGTCATCAGCCAAAGTCTTGGCAAGGATTGTCGCGCAGGGTGGCGGGAATGCATGGCGCTCTCTATAGCAGCGCGCCATGGAGATTGAACAACAGGCGATGCGGCTGAAAGAGGTCGAGGCGCGAATTCAGCAGGCGGCCAAGGTCGCGGGCCGCGATCCGGCTGGGGTGACGCTCATTGCCGTATCGAAAACGCATGAGGTCGAAACGATCACGCCGCTGATCGCAGCCGGGCAGCGCGTGTTCGGCGAAAACCGGGTGCAGGAAGCGGCGGCGAAATGGCCCGCGCTGAAGGCCGCCTATCCGGATATCGAATTGCATCTGGTCGGCCAGTTGCAGTCGAACAAGGCCGAGGAAGCGGTGCGGCTGTTCGACGCGATCCATTCAGTTGACAGGCCCTCGCTGATCGATGCGCTTGCCAAGGCGATGACGGGCGCCGGCCGGCGGCCCCAATGCTTTATCCAGGTCAATATCGGCGATGAGCCGCAGAAAGGCGGCTGCGCGATTGCCGACCTTCCGTCCCTTCTTCAGCAAGCGCGGGCGGCGAACCTCCCCATCGCTGGGCTGATGGCGGTGCCACCCGCCGATATCGAACCGGCTCCCTTTTTCGCACTGCTTGCCAAATTGGCAAAGGACAATGGGGTCGTCGGCCTGTCGATGGGCATGTCCGGCGATTTCGAAACCGCCGTCTGGCTCGGCGCAACCCATGTCCGCGTCGGCACCGCCCTGTTCGGAGAGCGAGGCGTCAGGTGATCTCCAACGCGTCTCCGGGCATCAGCCGGGGTAGCAGCGCAAGCAGCCTGTTCCTGTCCACCGCCACGCAACCAAGCGTCGGCCTGTCCGGCTTTCGGCAATGGAGGAAGATCGCGCTGCCAAGCCCCGCCACGGGCGGTGCATCGTTATGGCCCAGTGTGACGATCACATCATATAACCCGTCCTCGCGCCAAAGCCGTTCCGCTGACCAGCGGTGGGGGTGAACGACCGGGCGATTATAGGCGGGGTCGCCGATGTCGTCCGACCAGCCGTCGTTTTCGCGCAGCCAGCGCCAGGCCAGCCTCAGCCCGACGGGAAGCCGAACGCGGTCCCGCCGAAGCAGGGCCGTTCTGAGTGGCCATGTCCCGATGGGCGTCGCGCCGTCGGACTCGCGCTTTTCACGCGCGGCGATCACGCCGCCCTTGCCGATCGAACAGGGCATGGTCTCCCCGAATGCGTGGAGCAGGCCGTCATCCGCATCGACCCGCAGCACCGTCACAATATGTGTCCGGTGCGGTCGCGCTTGGTGGCGAGGTAATGGGCGTTGTGGGGGTTTGATGGCAGCTTCAGCGGCACCCGTTCCGTCACCTCGATCCCGGCCGCCTTCAGCCCGGCAACCTTTTCGGGATTGTTGGACAGCAGCCGCACACGTTCCACGTTCAGGAGCGACAACATGCGCGCGGCAATACGGAAATCGCGTTCATCCACACTGAAGCCCAGCCGCAGATTGGCGTCGACGGTATCGAAGCCCTGGTCCTGCAATGCATAGGCGCGCAGCTTGTTCAACAGGCCGATCCCGCGTCCTTCCTGGCGCAAATAGAGCAGAACGCCACCTCCCGCTGCGGCCATGGCGTCAAGCGCGGCGTGGAGCTGTGGTCCGCAATCGCATTTCAGCGAGCCAAGCACGTCGCCGGTCAGGCACTCGGAATGCAGCCGGATGAGCGGCGGCGCGTCGTGCGACGGCGCACCGCCGACCAGCAGCGCCAGATGTTCCCCCTGCTCGGGCACGCCGCGAAAGGCGACCAGCACGCTCTTGTCCGACTGCGCGATCGGCAGATGAGCACGCGAGACGATGCGCAACCGTTCGGGCGACACATAAGCTGTGATGTCCGACGGGGAAACCTGCGGCAGCTTCTTGTCCGATGCCACCGCCGTGCGGACGAACAGCGCGGGCAGCAGGCCCGACAGCTTTGCGAGCTGGATCGCGCCATCGGTCAGCGCGGGGTTGGCGATTGCCGTTGTCGCGAACGGCCCCTTGAAGGGATGGCTGAGATCGAACACCGGGTCGGCAAGGGCGACCGCGGTGGGCAGATCAAGCCAGGGCGCGCGGGCGATGCGCACCGGACCGGCCGCGGCGGGAAGCTGGTTCACCAGCTTCAGCGCGGTGGCGCGGGCGGCGGTGATCAACACATCGGCGGGCGCGGGCGCGTCCAGTTCGGCAAGCGAGGCGTCCTCGGCAAGCTCGACCGGCAATGCCGTCAACGCGGCGCCGCTCGCGGCAATCACCACCGGCTGGCCGCGCCGGAGCGTGTCGATCGCCCGGCTGACGCTGAGGCCGCTGGCGGACGCCTTTGTCATCAGAAGGCGAATTCCGTGATCAGCGGGATGTGATCGGACGGCTTCTGCCAGCTTCGCGAAGCGCGATGGACGCGATGCGTCTTCGCCGCCGACATGATTTCCGGGCTTGCCCAGACATGATCGAGTTGCCGTCCGCGGTTCGATTCCTGCCAGTCGCGCGCGCGGTAACTCCACCAGGTGAAGAGCTTGTCGGGCGCGGGGAAGAAGCGGCGGCCAAGATCGACCCAGCCGTGGCTCTGCTGTAATTTGGTCAGCGCTTCGACTTCGACAGGCGTGTGGCTGACCACGTCGAGCAGCGCCTTGTGGTTCCACACATCGCATTCAAGCGGGGCGATGTTGAAATCGCCGAGCAGGATGGTGGGCTGTTTCAACTTTTCCGACCAGCGGGTCATGCGGTCGAGGAAATTGAGCTTCTGTCCGAATTTGGGATTGAGTGTCGTATCCGGCACGTCGCCACCCGCCGGGATGTATACATTTTCGAGGCGGACGCCGCAGTTCAACAGGACGCCCACATGCCGCGCCTCACCATTGTCCTGCCAATCATGGGCCTGATCCTCGCGAATCGGAATCTTGCTGATGATGGCGACGCCGTGGTGCATCGGCTGGCCGTGGATGACGTGGAAATTATAGCCGAGCTGGCGGAACATGCCGGCGGGGAAGTCGTTGTTCACGACCTTGGTTTCTTGAAGGCACACTATGTCCGGCGCTTCTTCACGCAGGAAGCGTTCGACAAGTTCAAGCCGGAAACGGACCGAATTGATGTTCCAGGATGCGATCTTCAAATTTTGGGGTACGGTTGTAGACATGGGGTGGATGTAGCGTCTTATCCGCGCGGGTCAAATATCCGCTGGCGCTGGCGGGCGGCACTTCATGCGACGCCTTTGCCCAAGGAGTTCCACGGCGCGGGATCGATGAATATCAAAGCCCCCGCTCCGGGGGCATGGAGCGGGGGTCGTTGATGCGTTCGTCACGCAAGCGGTTGCCGAAACATGCCGGGTAACAGGGGGGAAATCCCGGCCACTTGTTTCGACAACCACTGATGCCTTTATAGGATCGCCAGTCTGACCGCAGGATGAACGAAGAACTGAAATTGCGGACGTCAGGCCAAGGGGCTGTCAGCGCCCTGCCGGACGCGACGGACGCGGATCCCGGAAACGAAAGGCGTTTTCCGAAACGGGCACATTGAACCGCTGGTTGGTGAGTTGCACGGTCGTGCGATTGTTCTGCGCGTCGAGCACGGTCCAGCCCTGCAGGACCAGACCCGCCGGACCCGCGGCGTCTTTGCGGAACGCGAGCGTGGTCTCGCCATATTCCGGATGCTTGGGGTCCTTGGCCTCGACGATGAGGCGGCCGGGATCGGCGACGGGAATGATCCGGGCGAAGCGCGATGGATCGCGGTCGGGATCGAGCAGGACGCCAAGCGGCGTGCTCCTGATCGGCCAGCGTGAAACCTGCGCGACCTGATAGTCGATCATCGACAGCGCACGACCGTCCGATACCACAAGCAGCGGCACACCCGGCTGGTACTGGAAGCGAATCTTCCCGGGTCGTTGGAGGGTGAGCTTGCCGGTGAGGGTTCTGCCGTTTTGCCCGGTCTGCGCAAAGTCGGCGGTCATCGTCTTCATCGCCTTGAGATGCGCCGATACCGCAGCAAGCGATTGGCCGCTGGTACCGGCAGCGGGCTGGGCAGAGGCGACACCCGGCACGGCAGAAACGGCCAAAACCAGCGCCGCCGTCAACCCAAGGGTTTCGATCCGTTTCATGATGGTCCAGCTATATGAGCAGCGCATTGAACCGTGAGTGAACATCTATCGCCGCGCGGTCAATGCCGACGCGGCAGCAACAGGCGCACTTTTTTGTGTTCGAAGTCTACCGAGACGAAGTCGAACTGCCGGAGCACGTCCATTCCAAGCAGCATGGCGGGTTTACGGGCGAGGCCGAATTGCGCGAAGGTGTGGAGATTGGCAAAGGCGATCGGAATATTGCGGATGCTGACGCCGCCCAGCGTCACTTCGGCGATGGGAATGAACTCGGCCGGGAGCGTGCGGCCCGTGACGCTGAGGATCGACGTCTGAACGGGTTTTGGCAGATAACCGCTCCGGCCCAGCAGGCGCCGGAGGGCGTTGTTGCCGATCGACGTCTGCGCGCCGGAGTCCAGGATGACGTTGACCTTGACGCTCCCGGCAGAAGCATCAACCAGAATCAACTGCCCGAAGCGGCGCTTGGCGCGCACGACGATCTCATCCGGCTCGCGGTCGGGCTCGGTTTCCGACGGCTCGATCGTGATCAGTTCGCGCGCGAAGTCGATCAGCACGCGCTGGTCGTGAAGGCTGTCGATTCCCAATATGCCTGACGCGCCAAGGTTCGCTTCTGTAAGCAGGGCCGCCTTGATCCCGTTGACTTCGCGCCGACCGAACACAAGGCTGTCGATGAGCGCGGTGTCGACGCGGTTGATGCCAATCGTATCGTGAAGGACCGCGCCAGGGCCTTTGGGCAGATTCAGCCGCTCGGCCAGCTCGCGAGAAATCACGGTGCGGTCGGCGCCGGTATCGACGATGAAGGGAAACGGCCCTGCGCCGTTGACGTGAACGGCCACGGTCATGCGGGCGGCCATATCGGACAGCACGGGAATGACATCGGTGTCGACCGGACCGGCGGGGGTTCCGGTAATGCCGGCAGGGGTTTTGGCAGAGCCGGCGGGCAGGGTGATGGACGCCGCCGCCGCTGACCCTTGCGCACCGGCGAAGGCGGCACCCGGTGTCAGGGAGGCGGCAATACACAGCACTGCCAATACAAGGATCCGCATCGCCGGCATTCCAACCATCGCTTCCACCCTGGGACCAGCCCGATCGTTCATCGCAGCCTAGAGGGATGCCGAACAACGGGGCAACGGTCTTTTTCTCTGGCCGCGCGTGAAGGGCATATAGAGCATATGCATATCATCTGCGCCGCGCTTATGTGCAGATGCCTGAAAGTCGCCCATTTGTGGCGATTATTCGCCAAACGGAATGGTTGGCTTTACGAATGTTTATCCACCTTCGCATGATCTCATGCTAGACTTTGCCGGATTGGGTCGGGGTGGCGTAGCATGAAATCATGGGCGGACGGGTTGTTGAAAGCTGCGCTGACCGGCGCAATCGCGCTGGCGATGCCGCTGGTTGCGGTACCAGCCAAGGCGCTGAGCCTTTATGAAGAGCCCAAATACGCTGCAATATTGATCAATCCGGCGACGCATGAAGTGCTTTATTCGCGACGCGCCGACCTTCCCCGTTATCCGGCATCGATCACCAAGGTAATGACGCTTTATCTGGCGTTCGAGGCGATCGAGGCGGGCAAGCTGAAGCTGACCGATCCGGTGGTGATGTCCCGCCACGCAGCAGCCCAGGCACCGTCGCGGCTGGGACTTGCCGTCGGCAGGAGCATAACGGTCGAGCAGGCCATTCACATCATCGCGGTCAAATCGGCGAATGACGTGGCGGTGGCGCTTGCCGAAAAGATCGCGGGCAGCGAGACGGCCTTTGCCGCGATGATGACGGGCAAGGCGCGCAGGCTCGGGATGACGAACACTTATTTCGTCAACGCGTCGGGGCTACCCAATCCCGCCCATATTTCGACGGCGCGTGACATCGCCATTCTATCCATGGCGATGCTGGATCATTTTCCCCAATATTATAAATGCTTCGGTCAGCAGATCTATACATATGGATCGCAGACGATGATGAACCACAACAAGCTGCTGGGCAAAATACCCGGCGTCGACGGGATCAAGACAGGTTACACGGCGGCCGCAGGCTTCACGCTGGCCGCATCCGCCACGCGCGGCAGCAGGCGATTGATCGCCGTGGTGCTTGGCGGGCCTTCGACCATGGCGCGCGATGAAAATGTGTCGGCGCTGCTGGACGCGGGTTTCGACGTGCTGGACCGGCGCTCCCATGGCCAGCGGACGACGGTCGCCGCCAATCTGAACGAGCCGAACGATTACGGCCTGTCGGGTACGGAAGCCTTGACCGAACAGGGCTCAGGCGATGAATCAGTCACCATCAACAACGGCAGAACGCGCCGCTGACGCGTGTGATTCTTCGTGGTCGAAGGAACGGATTTGATCCGGATCGAAAGCGGCGACTTCAGCGATCAGCGCGTCATCGATCTTTTGGGCATCCATGTGGCCCGCGCCCGGGCGGAGACGGCGCGGGGCAGTGCGCACGCTCTGGACCTTACCGCCCTGCAATCACCCGACGTCAGCTTCTGGACGATCTGGGACGACGAAGCGCTTCTTGGCATTGGAGCGCTGAAGCGGCTCTCGCCCGATCATGGTGAAGTGAAGTCGATGCATACCGTCCAGTCCATGCGTGGAAGGGGGGCAGGCAGCGCGATGCTTCGCCACATCATCGCAACCGCGCGGGCGAACGGCTTTTCGCGCCTTAGCCTCGAAACTGGCTCATGGGCGTATTTCCGGCCCGCACAAGCGCTTTACAGGAGTCATGGCTTCCTGGAATGCGCGCCGTTCGCCGGTTATGCGCCTGACCCGAACAGCGTCTTCATGTCGCTCGATCTGCACAACCCCTAGCGGCTGTCGGTTCCTCTCCTGCCTTTAGGTGCGTTGGTGGGAAGGGCAGGAGACGGACCGTGAGGATGTCGCTACTCGCCTATAACGGATGGCCATCGGTATCGATCAACACCTCGCGGCGGCCGACATGATCGGCCTGGCCCACAAGGCCGTCCTTCTCCATCCGCTCGATCAGGCGCGCGGCGTTATTGTAGCCGACGCGGAGCTGGCGCTGAAGGTAGCTCGTTGATGCCTTCTGGCTTTCGGCGACGATCTGCACCGCGCGGCGGTAGAGCGCGGCCTCGCCATCCTCTTCGCCCGGCATGCCGAGGTCGAAGCCGAACTGGCCCGCGTCCTCGGGTTCCTCGGTGACGGCGGAAATATATTCGGGCGCGCCTTGCGTGCGCCAATGGTCGGTGATCGCCTGGACTTCGTCGTCCGACACAAACGGGCCGTGGACGCGGACGATCTGCTTGCCGCCGGGCATGTAGAGCATGTCGCCCTTGCCTAACAGCTGCTCGGCGCCCTGTTCTCCCAGGATCGTGCGGCTGTCGATCTTCGATGTCACCTGGAAGCTGATGCGGGTCGGCAGGTTCGCCTTGATGACGCCGGTGATGACGTCGACTGACGGGCGCTGCGTCGCCATGATGAGGTGGATGCCCGCCGCGCGTGCCTTTTGGGCGAGCCGCTGGATCAGGAATTCGACCTCCTTGCCCGCCGTCATCATCAGGTCGGCAAGCTCGTCGACGACGACGACGACCAGCGGCAGCGGCTCGTAATCGAGCGTTTCTTCCTCATAGACCGGCTGGCCGCTTTCCGAATCCCATCCGGTCTGGACGCGGCGACCAAGAGGTTGACCCTTCAGCTTGGCTTCGCGCACCTTCTGGTTGAAGGATGACAGCGCGCGCACGCCGACCGATGCCATCATGCGGTAGCGGTCTTCCATCTGCTCGACCGCCCATTTCAAGGCGCGGATCGCCTTGGGCGGCTCCGTGACCACCGGCGACAGCAGGTGAGGGATGCCGTCGTACATCGACAGCTCCAGCATCTTGGGATCGATCATGATCATCCGGCATTGGTCGGGATTGAGCCGGTAGAGCAGCGACAGGATCATCGCGTTCAAGCCCACCGACTTGCCCGAGCCGGTGGTGCCCGCGATCAGCAGATGCGGCATGGGGGCAAGATCGGCGACCACGGGATCGCCCGCGATGTTCTTGCCAAGCACGAGCGGCAGCGCGCCGCCTGTTTCCTCAAAGGCATCCGATGCGATCAGTTCGGCAAGGGAGACGGACTCGCGACGCTGGTTGGGCAATTCGATGCCGATGACATTGCGCCCCGGCACGACGGCCACGCGCGCGGAGATCGCGCTCATCGATCGGGCGATATCGTCGGCCAGGCCGATGACGCGGCTGGCCTTGATGCCCGCGGCCGGCTCCAGCTCGTACATGGTGACGACAGGACCGGGGCGGACCTCGACAATCTCGCCCTTCACGCCGAAATCCTCCAACACCGATTCGAGCAGCCGGGCGTTCTGCTCCAGCCCGGCGGCGTCGATCCTTACCGCGCCCGCCCTAGGAATGGGCGCGAGCAGACCGAGCGTCGGCAGTTCATAGGCGTCGCCGAGATCGAGCGACGTCTGGCGTTCGCGCTGTGCACGGCGGCTTGGCGCTGGAGCGCTCGGGCGCTCGACGATTTTCTTGGTGGGCGCGGCGGCGGTGGCGGCGGACTGGGGGCGCGGCGGATCGACCCGCCGGACAGCGGCCGGTTCGTCGTCGTCGAAATCGTTAGGCCGCGCGCTGCCGCTATCGCGGGCATAGAGCCGGCCAAGAAGCCTGTTCCAGTCCTCCATGTCGACGCCAAGGCCCCAGAGCCACAGCGCGATTGCCGTCATGGCGAACAATGCGGCGACCACATTGGCTGCGACGGGCAGCACCGCCGGCCCAAGCGGCGACAACAGGGCGGCTGAAATCCAGTTGCCGACAAGACCGACGACGCCGCCCGGCTGGGACGGCAGGAAGGAAATCGGCCTGGGCCAGGCAATACCCAGAGCCAGCGCCGCGCAGAAGATCGCGCCCGCCGTCGCCGCCGAATAGCGCCGCCATCGGTCAACGCCCAGGCCGCGCGCCATCCGCATGCCCATCGATGCGATGAAAGGCACGAGCAACACGGCGCCAAGCCCCCATAGCTGGAACAGCAGGTCCGCGGTCCATGCGCCGGCGCCGCCCATCCAGTTGGCGGCGGGAGCCCCGGTGACGGTGTCGAACGACGGGTCCGCCGCGTGATAGCTCAACAGCGCAAGCGCAAGCGCCAGGGCGACAAGGCACAGCATGGCCGCCACCGCCATGACGCCGCTCATCATGACGAAGGCTCTTGCCCTTTGCCGCAAGGAGGGCGCGCGCGCCGTGCCGGTGCTGCGGGCCATCACTCGATTCCCCTTTCGTTCTGCTCAGGCGATTGAATCGCTCTCAAAGCGCCCGGGGTCAAGCACCCTTGAGAAAGAGCGGCTCGCAGTTCATCGTAAAGGGCATTAAGACAGCGCCATGGAACAAGCCGATGTTATTATTCTGGGCGGTGGGCTGAATGGCCTGACGCTGGCGCTCGCGCTTGACCGGCATGGCCTGTCGAGCCACGTCGTCGATACCGCCGATCTGAAGAACACCGTCGCGCCCGCTTTCGATGGCCGGGTGTCGGCCGTCGCCTCGGCCAGCATGAAGATGCTGGACGCGATCGGCATAGGCGCGCGTCTTCTGCCCCACGCATGTGTGATCAACCAGATCCGCGTCACCGAGGGCCTGTTGCCGATGGCGCTCGATTTCGATGCGCGCGAAGGCGGCGCGGGCGATCCGCTCGGCTTCATGGTCGAAAACCGCCTGTTGCGTCAGGCGCTGCTCGATGCCGCCGCAGAGGCCGGGCATCTGACGCTTCACGCACCGGCGCGCGCGGTGAGGATCGATCGCGGACCGCATCGGGTGGAAGTGGAACTTGATGGCGGCCGCGTGCTTCGTGCCCCGCTCCTGATCGTCGCCGAGGGACGCAATTCGCCAACGCGGGAGGCCGCCGGCATCAAGGTGGCGCGCTGGCGCTACGATCATGGAGCGGTCGTTACCGTCATCGATCATGAGAAATCGCACGGCAATACGGCGTTCGAGATCTTCTACCAGACCGGGCCGTTCGCGATCCTGCCGATGAACGGTCCCAGGGGCGACGGAACCCGGTCGGCGATCGTGTGGTCGGTGAAGGCGTCGTTCGCGCCCGTCGTCACCGCCCTGCCTGCCCGCGCGCTGGTGGCGGAAATCGAAAAGCGCATGGGCGGTTTTCTGGGCGAGGTGCGGCTCGCCGCGCCGGCGTGGAGCTATCCGCTCGGCTTTCATCATGCCGAACGGATTGTCGCCGACAGGTTGGCGCTGGCGGGCGATTTAGCGCACGGCATTCACCCGATTGCCGGTCAGGGTCTCAACCTCGGCTTTCGCGATGTGGCGGCGCTGGTCGAGGTGCTGGTCGATGGCGCGCGGCTGGGGCTCGACCTCGGCGACCCGCAAGTGCTGGCGCGCTATCAACGCTGGCGGGGGCTCGACACGATGATGGTGGCCGGCGTGACGGATGTGCTGACGCGGCTATTCAGCCTGCCCGGAAAACCGATGCGGAGGATCCGGGCGCTGGGCATCGCGGCGGTCGACCGCATTCCACCGTTGAAGCGGCGCTTCATGGCCGAGGCGCGCGGCGAATCAGGGGATTTGCCAAAGCTGCTGCACGGCGAGCTGGTGTAATGTTCCCGCCTATCCCTCATCCGGTCCCAGCGTGCGGGCTTCATCGGGCAGCATCACCGGAATCCCGTCGCGGATCGGATAGGCGAGACCCGCCTGTTTGGAAATAAGTTCGTTCTTCGCCCTGTCGTAGACAAGCGGGCCGCGCGTCAGCGGGCACACCAGCACCTCAAGCAGCTTGGGGTCCAGTCCGGCGTCAATTTCGGTCGGCTTCGTCATTGCAGCGTTTCTCCCAGATCCGTATCGATCGCGCCTGTCGTGAACTGCATGATCTGCAACAGCAGTTCCGCGCGTGAGACAAGATCGCGGGCTTCCAACATCGCCTGCTTTTCGGCTGGCGCAAAGGGGCAGACATTGGCGACGGTATTGACCAGTGCTTCATCATCGCTGTCGACCACCACTTGCCAATCGGCGGACAGTCCGGCCCGGTCCAGATAGTTTTTCAGTTCGGATTCGATCGCCGCGCGCATCGCGGGCATCAGGGGCGCGGCGGTCAACTGATCTTCCGGGAAAATGTCATAGTCCGCTTCGACCTGGCGATAGGGGGTCACGACATCGAGTTCGCGCGTGACGCGAAAACGCGACAATCCTTCAAGCGCGATCAGGTAATGGCCGTCATTTGTTTCGGTGCACTGGCTGATCCGGCCAAGTCCGCCGACATCGAACAGCAGCGGTTTCCACGCCTCGTCGGAGTTGCCGTGATCGCGCGGCTGGATCATGCCGATCACCCGGTCGCCCGCCATCGCGTCGCGAATCATCGCCCGGTAACGCGGCTCGAATATGCGCAACGGCAAACGGGCGCGGGGAAACACGAGCGCGCCGGAAAGCGGAAAAACCGAAATCCTGTGGGGAAGGTCCTTGTCGGCCATAGGGCGACTCCATTCCTGTCAGGAAAACAGAATAGCAGAGAGTTTGCGCCGTTGTCCCAGCGTCCAGGGATCGTCAAGCCCGACCGCCTCGAAAAGCTTCAGCAGGCGATCGCGCGCCGCTCCTTCGTTCCAGGCGCGATCGCGGCGGATGATCTCCAGCAGCGCATCGGCGGCGGCATCGCGGTCGCCGCGCGCCATATGGCCTCCCGCAAGACGGAACCGTTTGTCATGCGCGTCGGGATCGGCCGCGACTTCGGCGCCGAGCGCGTCGAGATCGGCGATGGGCTCAGCCTCATTGGCGAGCGCAATGGCCGCCCGGGCGCGGGCAACGGCGGGATCCTTTGCCTGCGGTTCGGGCAGGGCCGCGAGCGCCGCTTCGGCTTCGTCCTTGTTGCCAAGCGCGAGCAGGGTCTGGGCGAGCCCGGCCACGGCGGAGGGATTGTCAGGCGCCATTTCCACGATCTGCGAGAAGATGCTGAACGCGCGGTTGGCGTCGCCCGCCTTCAATGACTGCTCGCCCATCGCGATCAGCGGCTCGATATCGGGCGCGGGGGCGGTGTCGTCGCCCGTCACCGGAAGCTGTTTCAGCAGCTCCTGCAAATAGTGGCGCAGGTCGCGTTCGGTGCGCGCGGGCGTGAGATCATAGACCGGCTGGCCCTGGAAGATGGCATAGACCGTCGGGACTGACTGAACGCGAAACTGGGCGGCGATCGTGCGGTTTTCGTCGACATTGATCTTGGCCAGCCTCACGCGGGGCGCGAACTCGGCGACCACTTTTTCAAGCACCGGCGCGAGCGCCTTGCAGGGACCGCACCATTCCGCCCAGAAATCGAGGATGACCAGCGCATCCATCGATGGATCGACGACGTCGCGCTTGAACGCCTCAAGGGCTTCGCGCTCGCCGCCAAGTCCCAGTCCACCCGGCCCAAGTGATGCCACCTGATCATTCCCCTCGATAAATCATGGTCCTTATGTGGTTTCCCCTTCGCATATGCCAAGAGGCGATCACTGGTACGAAGCCGTACCGCGGACAATGCGCTATGGCTCGACCGCAGGACGCCCTTCCATAATCGGCGGGCGGCATATGGGGCAAGCCTGTGCCGCGATGGTCATGGGCGGCGCGAAACGCTTCCAGCCATGATCGTGCAATATGCGCGAATTACAGGCTTGCTCCCATGGCCGCCCCACGCTATTAGCCCGGCCTCGCCGCTGCGGATCACCTGCGCAGGCGGCACGCCAGAGCGGGCGTAGCTCAGGGGTAGAGCACAACCTTGCCAAGGTTGGGGTCGAGGGTTCGAATCCCTTCGCCCGCTCCAGTTTTTCCATCATTTCCGACACTTCTAGCCTTCGGGCTCCGGACCATAGGTAACCGGCAAGGTAACGCGATGCCCGGATGCGAGGAGCTCGGGGGTCAGACCCTACACAGCCTCGCCATGCGTATCCTCTCCCGCGAGCACGTCCTCGAGGCGGTTGGCCGCTCCCCCCGGCCGCTCAACTCCTTCGAGACCAAGGCCCTCGTTTGCGACATCGCCGGAGCGAGCAGCGTTTGCTTGCCGAGGTCAGCCTTGTCGCCCGCTATGGTGAGGATGAAAGCCCGCTTCGCCCCGAGCAGATCATCGAGCCGCGCCGAAGAGAGGATGTCGGCGACAGCCTGTGGACCACCTTCAACGTCATTCAGGAGTATGTCGTTCGGGGCGGACTACAGGGCCGCAAGCGTAATGCCGAAGGGCGCATCCGCCGCGCGCAAACCCGCGCGATCAACGGCATCGACCAGAATGTGACGCTCAACCGCGCACTCTGGACGCTGGCCGAGGGGATGCAGCGCCTCAAGGCCGCCTGACGCTTGGCCGCCGCAGGGCCGGAACGTCGGCCCTGCGGCTTCAGCATGTTGCGCCAATCTGCTGCGGCAAATCGGCGGCGACCGCGCGTCCCAAGGTCCGCTCGGCCGAAATCGAAATTTGGCTCGCCGGGCTTTCGTCCGGCTCGCATGATCCTGTCATCGCCATCCTAAGACGACTATAATAGTCGTTTCAATAGCGTATAGTGATCGTCTTGTGGACGTACCCAGCCTCTTTTCGATCTGGAGGATTTGTCGGCTGAGTGTCGCCTGTTTGATATTCATGTTGCGTGCCGCTCTACTGAAGGAGCCGCATTCTGCTGCCGCGATCACGTAACGCAGTTGGCGCAACTCGATCATCAGCCAGTCTCATCTATTAGTTAGCGGCTAAGCGGGCATCGAAATGCATCGCTAAATTTCCACTTGGCTGCCGAGTTCGATAACCCGGTTCGTCGGCAGTTTGAAAAACTCCATGGCGCTTTCCGCATTGCGGACCATCCAGGCGAACAGCTTCTCGCGCCAGAGCGCCATGCCCGGGCGTGCAGACGGGATCAACGTCTCCCGCGCGAGGAAATAGCTCGTGTCCATGGTCTTGAAGGGTGCGCCGGCGCTCGTCACCCTTGCGAGTTCGGCCGGGACATCGACCTCGTCCATGAAGCCGTAATGCAGGATAATGCGGTAAAATCCCTCGCCAAGGTCACTGATCGCCGTCCGCTTCGATGGGATGACATGTGGCACCTGCTCGACGGCGACCGTCAGCACCACGACGCGTTCATGCAGCACCTTGTTGTGCTTGATGTTGTGCAGCAGCGCCGATGGAATCGCATCGGCTGTGGAAGCGAGGAAAACGGCCGTACCGGGACGCGCTTGACCGACTGGGCCGCGGATTTGATGAACACCTCGATCGGCATGGCGCCTTCGGCAAGACGCTCGCGCATCAGACGGCGCCCGGTCGCCCAAGTGGTCAGCAGCGTGAAGACGATGGCCGCGACCAGCAACGGGAACCAACCGCCATCGGGAATCTTGGTCGCGTTCGAGGCAAAATAGAGACCGTCGATGATGAGGAACATGCCAGTGACAAGCGCTGCGAGAACCCGTGGCCATTTCCAGACGGCGAAAGTGAGCACGCCGAGCATGCAGGCGGTAATCAACATGGTGCCGGTCACGGCGATGCCATAGGCCGCGGCGAGATTGCTCGAACTGCCAAAGCCGACCGCGAGCAGGATGACGAGGGCCAGCAGGCCCCAATTGACCAGCGGAATATAAACCTGCCCTGCCGCCTTGGCGCTGGTGTGGAGAATCTTGAGGCGCGGCAGGAAGCCAAGTTGGACCGCCTGTTGCGACACTGAGAAGGCACCGGAGATGACGGCCTGGCTGGCAATAATCGTCGCTAGCGTCGCCAGTCCGACCAGCGGCAGCCGCGCCCATTCCGGCGCCAGCAGGAAGAAGGGATTCTGGATCGCTTCGGGATGGCGCAGGATCAAGGCCGACTGCCCCAGATAGTTGAGCATCAGGCAGGGGAAAGCGGCGTACAGCCAGGAAACCATGATCGCCTTGCGTCCGAAATGGCCCATATCGGCATAAAGCGTTTCGGCGCCGGTAACGGCGAGGAACACCGATCCTAGTGCGAGAAACGCCAACATTGGATCGATCAGGAAGAAGTTGAGCGCATACCAGGGATTGAGCGCCCAGAGAATCTCCGGTGCTTGAGCTATGCCGGAGATACCAAGAACTGCCAGCACCGCGAAATAGACGAGGATCACGGGGCCGAACAGTTTACCGATGCTGCCCGTCCCGCGGGACTGGATGGCGAACAGTAGAACCAGGATGGCGATGGTGATCGGCATGACGAGCGAGGTGAGTCGCACCTCGACAACGGTCAGCCCCTCGACGGCCGACAGGACCGAGATCGCCGGCGTGATGATCGCGTCCCCATAGAAGAGGGCGGTCGCCACGATGCCGATCAACATGATCAAGACGCTCCAGCGGTTCGGCCCGAGCGAGCGCGTGATCAGAGCGAGCAGCGCGAGGCTGCCGCCTTCGCCCTTGTTGTCCGCGCGCAGGATGAGGACGACATATTTAATCGTGACGATGGCCGTCAACGACCAGAAGATCAGCGACAGCACGCCGAAGATATGGGCGCGATCCACCGCCAGAGGATGATGGCCGATGAAGCTTTCTTTGAGCGCGTAGAGCGGCGATGTACCGATATCGCCGAACACGACGCCGATCGCGCCGAGCGCCAGCGCGCCAAGGCTTTCGTTATGGCCATGCGCGTGTTCGGCCTGCGCCTCTTCGACTGCTTGCAAGCGGTTCGCCCTTACATTTTCAGCGAGTCCACGAACTTCGCCTGACCACGCATTAGGTCCGGGGCAGCTCGGCCGCCACCGACTTTACGGAATCTTTATTCCGGCGCCGATCTTTCCGGTGGAACCTTTACGCAGGGTTCGCCCACATTCGATCCAACGCGCTTCAACGTGGCGGAACAATGGCCAAGAGCAAAATCATGCGTCGCCTGGAAAGCGGCGAGCGGTGGTGGGCTGCCGAGATCGCCTTGCGAGCCTTGGGCCTCGCATTGCTGGGGCTGTGCGCCGCCGCCGTGCTTTGGCTCTATCGATCCGTTCATCGGCCGCCGCCGCATGATGCCGATGCGCTCGAATATCTGGCGGCATTGGTTTCGTTTCTGGGCTGGAGCCTCGGCTGGTCGTTCCTGGTCGTCGGGCCAGGTCTGTTCAAGCTTGTTCCCGTGCCGGGTCGCTACCGAAATTACGTATTAGACCCGAAGGTCGGTGGGACGAACGATGACAAACAATGTTCGATTGCTCGGCGCGGACGGAATTCGCCGTCCGGACCATGGTTGCACAATAGTGCGCGGCCCCTCGCTGCGGAGGTGTTCATGACGCTCCAGTTGATTCTTGCCGGCCTGACCGCGCTCGGCCTTCTCCTCTATCTCGTGGCGGTCCTTCTCCGCCCGGAACGCTTCTGAAGGACAGGATAATGGCAACCGCATCCTCCATCTTTTCGGCAGGCCTTATCGTTCCGGCGATCGGAAGCGCCTTCAGAAAGCTCAATCCGAAGGAACTGGTGAAGAACCCGGTTCTCTTCACCACCGCTGTCGTGGCGCTGTTGATCACAATACTCCTCCCGCTCGGCGGCACGGGTCTTTCGGTCGGCTTCCAGTTGCAGCTCATAATCTGGCTGTGGCTAACGGTCCTGTTCGGCACGTTCGCCGAAGCGCTCGCCGAAGGGCGTGGCAAGGCCCAGGCCGCATCGCTGCGCGCCACCAAGTCCGAACTCACCGCACGGCTTCCGAATGGGAAAGTAGTGCCCGCCTCGCAACTTCGCGCCGGCGATATCGTGCTGGTGGAAACCGGTGATCTGATCCCTGCTGACGGCGAGGTTATCGAAGGCGTCGCCTCGGTCAACGAGGCGGCGATCACCGGCGAGAGCGCGCCCGTGATCCGCGAGGCCGGCGGCGACCGTTCGGCGGTCACGGCGGGCACCCGCGTCATTTCCGACCATATCAAGGTCAGGGTGACGCAGGAGCCGGGACAGGGTTTCCTCGACCGCATGATCGCGCTCGTGGAAGGCGCCGAACGGCAGAAGACCCCGAACGAGATTGCGCTCACCATCCTGCTCGTCGGCCTCACCATCATCTTCTTGATCGCTGTTGCGACGATTCCCGCCTTCGCCGCCTATTCTGGCGGTTCGATTGCGGTGCCGCTGCTCGTTGCGCTGCTGGTGGCGCTGATTCCCACTACGATCGCCGCGCTGCTTTCCGCCATCGGTATTGCCGGCATGGATCGCCTTGTGCGCTTCAATGTATTGGCGAAATCCGGGCGCGCTGTCGAGGCGGCGGGCGATGTCGATGTGCTGCTACTGGACAAGACCGGCACCGTCACGATCGGTGACCGTCAGGCGAGCGAGTTCCGCCCGGTTGCTGGCGTCCATGTCTCCGACCTTGCCGAGGCGGCGTTGCTGGCCAGCCTAGCGGACGAAACGCCCGAGGGCCGCTCGATCGTCACCTTGGCGCGTGAGCGGTTCGATGTGAAGCATTCGGCCTTGCCGGCTGATGCTGAAGTCGTTCCCTTCACGGCGCAAACACGCATTTCCGGCGTCCAGGTGGAAGGTTCGCTCATTCAGAAGGGCGCGGTAGACTCGATCTTTCGTGCCAATCCCGAAGCGGCCACTGGCGCGGTCGCCAACGAACTCAAGCGCATGACTGACGAGATCGCGCGGAGCGGGATGACACCGCTCGCGGTCGCCAAGGATGGGCGCATCCTTGGTGCGATTGCGCTTAAGGACGTGATCAAAGCAGGCGTGCGCGAGCGTTTCGCCGAACTGCGGCGCATGGGTATCCGCACGGTCATGATCACCGGCGACAATCCGCTCACCGCCGCCGCTATCGCCGCTGAAGCGGGCGTCGACGATTTCCTCGCCGAGGCGACACCGGAGGACAAGCTGGAGCTTATACGCAAGGAGCAGGCCGGCGGTCGCCTCGTCGCGATGTGCGGCGACGGCACCAATGATGCGCCCGCGCTCGCCCAGGCCGATGTCGGCGTTGCCATGAACACCGGCACCCAGGCCGCGCGCGAGGCCGGCAACATGGTCGATCTCGACAGCGACCCGACCAAGCTCATCGAGATCGTCGGCCTCGGCAAGCAGCTTCTGATGACGCGCGGCGCGCTCACCACCTTTTCGGTCGCAAATGACGTCGCCAAATATTTCGCGATCATCCCGGCGATCTTCGTCGTGCTCTATCCCGACTTGTCGGTCCTCAATGTGATGGGGCTGGGAAGCCAGCAGAGCGCGGTGCTTTCCGCGATCATCTTCAACGCGGTGATTATTCCGCTGCTCGTGCCGCTGGCGCTCAAGGGCGTGCAATACCGCCCGATCGGCGCCGCCGGCCTGCTGCTGCGCAACCTGTCGATCTATGGCCTCGGCGGCCTCGTTGCCCCGTTCATCGGTATCAAGCTGATCGACATTCTCGTCAACGCCATCGGCCTCGTCTGAATAGCCAGGGAGTCAAGACAATGACGCTTCTCTATCTCGCTCTCGGGCTCGTGACCTTCGCCGCGATGGCCGGGCTTGTCCTGCTCGCCGCGCGCGCCTGATCCAGAAACGGAGCTGTTCAAATGCTCGACGCAATCTTCCTCATCGCTGTCATCGTCGGCGGCACGGCGCTGCTTTCGATCCCGCTCGGCCGCTACATGCGCTGGTCGATGGACCCCCTGCCTGAATCTGACGCGCGGACAGCGCTGGACCGGCCGTTTCGAGCGCATCGGCGGTCCTCTGGCCTGCAAGGAGCAGGACTGGAAAGCCTATCTGATAGCGATGCTCGCCTTCAACGCGCTGATGTTCACAGTGACCTTCGGCATCCTCGCGACGCAGCAATATCTGCCGCTCAATCCGGATGCGAAGACCGCGCTTGATCCGAGCATGATCTTCAACACGGCGGCGTCTTTCACCTCGAACACAAACCTGCAGCATTATTCGGGCGAGGTGTCGCTGAGCTATTTGTCGCAGCTCGCCGGGCTGATGTGGCTGCAATTCGTGTCTGCGGCCACGGGTATCGCCGTTCTGGTCGCACTGGCACGCGGTCTCGCAGGCCGGCAAGCATTCGGCAATTTCTTCGTGGATGTGCAGCGCGCTACCTTCCTGGTTCTGCTCCCCATCGCAATCGTCGTGGCCGCGCTGCTCGCACTTGGTGGTATGCCTATGACCCTGTCGGGCGCAGCGCAGGCCACCACGCTCGAAGGGGTCGCGCAGACCATTGCAAGGGGGCCAGTCGCTGCATTCGTTGCGATCAAGCAGTTGGGGACCAATGGCGGTGGCTATTTCGGCCCCAACTCGACGCATCCGTTCGAGAACCCGAACTTCTGGACCAATGGGCTGGAAATGGTCGCGATCATTCTCATTCCCATGGCCTGCGTGTGGATGTTCGGTCGGATTATCGGAAAGCCCAAGCACGCACGCGTCGTGTTCCTCGTGATGCTGGCTTTCCTCGCGGTGAAGATAGGTGGTGCTGCCTGGTTCGAGACTGCACCGACCCACGCCTTCGCACAGCTTCCTATTGCGCAGGATGTCGGCAACCTCGAAGGCAAGGAATTGCGCTTCGGTACTGCCGGTGGCCCGTTGTGGGCCGTTCTCACCACTTCGACCAGCAACGGTTCGGTGGACGCGATGCACGACAGCCTCAATCCGCTCACCGGATTGATGCCGATGATCGGCATGTGGCTGAATTCGACCTTCGGCGGCGTGGGCGTCGGCATGATCAACATGTTTCTCTACATCATCGTCGCCGTGTTCGTGGCGGGCATGATGATCGGGCGCACGCCGGATTATCTCGGCCACAAGGTCGAAGGACGCGAGGTCAAGCTCGCGGTACTGGCGCTCGCCGCGCACGCTTTCTTCATCCTCGTTGGTACGGCGGTGTTTGCTGCCACACCTTGGGGAGCGGCGACGGTCAATAATGCCGGCCCGCACGGATTCAGCGAGATCCTCTACGAGTTCAGTTCGTCCTCGGCCAATAACGGCTCCGGCTTCGAGGGACTCGGCGACGGCACGGTTCCCTGGAACATCGCCACCGGCCTTGTGATGCTGCTGGCGCGTTTTATCCCGATCATCTTGCCGGTGGCCATCGTGGGGTCGTTTGTCGCCAAGAAGCGTGTGGCGGAGTCGGCGGGCACGCTTGGCGTCGAGAACTCGGTCTTCGCGCTGATGCTGGTGATCACGATCGTGATCTTCGGAGCGCTGACCTTCTTCCCCGCCGCCGCGCTTGGCCCGATCGCCGAGCACGTCATGTACATGCGTTGAGATAGGAGGCGATCCATGTCCACATTTCTTACCAGCCTTCGTGTCGCGATTGTCTCGATGGTGATCTGCGTTGCCGGCTATGCCGCACTGGTGCTGGGCTTTGCCCAGATCATAACGCCAGCGACCGCAAACGGATCACTGCTTACTGACAGCAAGGGAACAGTCATCGGCAGCGAATTAATCGCGCAGAAGTTCAGCGGGCCGCGCTACTTCTGGCCACGCCCCTCGGCGGTCGACTACAACGCCGATGGAGCTGGCGGCAGCAACAAGTCACCGACCAGCCCTGATCTCACTGCTCGTGCTGCTGAGACCGTGGCGCAATATGGCGCGACCGGGACCGACAAACTGCCTGCCGATCTGGCCACCGCATCGGGTGCGGGACTTGATCCGCATATCAGTCTCGCCGGGGCGCTCTACCAGGTGCCACGCGTGGCCGCCGCGCGCGGCTTGCCGCCCGCGGAGGTCAGAGGGCTCGTCGAGCGCGGTGCTTTCTCACCCGGTGGGCCGCTGACCGGCGCGCGCATAATCAATGTGCTCCTGCTCAATCGCCAACTCGACGCGACTGGACGACCGGCAGGAGAATGAGGCGCGGGTGGCCCGCGCGTAACGGAACTGGTTCGCCGGATGTTGTCCCGCCTGCCGGTCTGGCGACCATCTACGTCTCGGGGTCGGCTTGTTCACGCCGCCCCGAGACGGCCTTGTCCTGCATGGATGTCATCACCTCGGCGCTCGACAGAAGGGGGCGCCTAGGCGCAGGAAGTGTAGCATGATGTCCGAGCCGACACCCGATCCGCGCCCTAGTCCAGAGGCTCTCCTCCGCGCCGCCGCGCAGGAAGGACGCGGACGCCTCAAGGTGTTTCTCGGGGCGGCGCCGGGTGTCGGCAAGACCTTTGAAATGTTGACCGAAGCGAAAGGGCGAAAGCGCGACGGAACCGATGTCGTGATCGGCGTAGTGGAGACCCACGGCAGGGCCGAGACAGAGGCATTGGTACATGATTTCGAAATCGTTCCACGACGCCAGGTTGAGTATCAGGGGCGCACGCTTCCCGAAATGGCTATAGACGCGATCTTGGCGCGGCGACCCGGTTTGATCCTAGTGGACGAGTTGGCGCACACCAACGCGCCGGGAAGCCGGCATGACAAGCGTTACCAGGATGTAGAGGAACTGCTTGCTGCGGGGATCGACGTCTATTCGACCGTCAATGTCCAGCACCTCGAAAGTCTGAACGATGTCGTTGCATCCTTCACCAAGGTGCGTGTGCGCGAGACGTTGCCCGATCGGGTCATCGAAAATGCCGACATTCAGGTCGTCGATCTTCCGCCCGACGAGCTGATCGAACGGTTGAAGCAGGGCAAAGTCTATGTGCCAGCGGAAGCAACGCGTGCGCTCGGAAATTTTTTCGCCAAATCCAACCTGACGGCGCTGCGCGAGCTTGCGCTGCGCCGCGCCGCTCAGGCCGTGGACGCGGAAATGCTCGACTATCTGCGCGCACATGCCTTGGCGGGCACCTGGGCTGCTGGCGAGCGGGTCGTCGTGGCGGTGAGCGAGCTTCCCGGCTCGACCGAACTCGTCCGCGCCGCCAAACGCATAGCTGACGCCATGCGAGGCCCTTGGACTGCCGTCCATATCGAAACGCCCAGGGCGCGCCTGTTCACCGATGCCGAAAATGCGCGCCTTGCTGCCGCGCTTCATCTTGCCAGCCAGCTCGGTGGACAGGTGGCAACCGTTCCGGCGGAATTGGTGGTTGAAGGGCTGAAGCGCTTCACCGTTGAGGCGCGCGCGACACAGCTGATTGTCGGCAAGTCCGCTCGTTCGCGCTGGTTCGAGTTCCGCCACGGATCGGTTGTCGATCGCCTGATCCGTGAGACGCCGGGGATCACCGTTCATGTCCTCCCGATTGTTGAAGAGCGGTTGGTCAGCGAAGAAAAGCGGTCGGTTGATACGGGAAAATGGGGACAGCCGAAGGACTATGTGGTTTCGCTCGGCCTCGTGGCGTTGGTGACGCTGATCGGCGTCAGTCTGTTCTCGGCGAGCAATATCGCCAATGTCGGTTTGCTCTACTTGTTGCCGGTGATGGTCGCTGCGTCGCGCTATGGCCTGCGGAACGGGATCGTAACGAGTCTCGTTTCATCACTTTCCTATAATTTCTTCCTCATTCCGCCGCTCCACACTTTTACCATTCAGGACCCAGGCAACATCCTAACCGTGGTGATGCTCCTCGGAGTAGCGATTGTCAGCAGTCAGGTCGCGGGCCGTGTGCGTGAGCAGGCGCTTCTGGCCCAGCGCAGCGCGGCCCAGAACAGCTCGCTTGCAGGCTTCGCCCGGCTGCTGACCAGCATCAGTAATCGGGACGAACTGGGACAGATCCTCTGTGCCGAAGTAGGTCGCCTGCTCGAAGTGCACACCGTGTTGCTCCTGCCCGAAGAGGATGCGTTGCAGGTTCGCGCAGCGGTGCCCCCAGAGTTGCGTTTAGAGGCGATCGAACTGGCGGCTTCACGCTGGACTTTCGATCATAACCAGCCTGCGGGCCGAGGTTCGGATACTCTTACGGCATCGGAATGGCTGTTCCAGCCGCTAGCGGCCGGCGGCCGGGTGCTTGGCGTTTTCGGCCTGGCTAAATCAGATGCCGGCCCGCCGATCCGCTCCGATCAATTGCCGCTCCTCCTAAGCTTGCTTGACCAAGCGGCGCTGGCGCTTGAACGAATCGCGCTGGAAGTCGAGATGGCAGCGGTCTCGCAACTTAAGGAGCGTGACCGGCTTCGCGCCGCCTTGCTGTCGTCGGTCAGTCACGACCTGCGTACGCCACTTACGACCATCCTCGGGATGCTGGGCGAAATGCAGCCCGCCTCCGACGAACAACAGGAGCAGTTGCGCGCAACGAGAGCGGAGGCCGAGCGACTCAGTCGCTTCGTCGCCAATCTTCTCGACATGGTGCGGATCGAGGCGGGCGCGCTTCATCAATCAATCGAACCTGTCGATTTGACGGACTCAGTGGCCGCAGCGGTTCACGACCTGCGCCGTGTTCTCGATGGGCACGAGGTTTCACTCGACATTTCGCCGGACCTGCCACTTGTCTCTGTTGATCCGCAACTCTTTCATCATTGCCTGATCAACCTTATCGAAAATGCTGCCAAATACGGTGCTGCGGATACCCCGATCGCGATCATTGCCCAACGTCCGGCGAATGGGCTGACGCTTGCTGTCGTGGACGAAGGTCCTGGGCTGCCCCCCGGCGAAGAAGGCCGAATTTTCGAAACTTTCACTCGAATTGAGGGCTCTGATCGGAAAGGTGGCAGCGGCCTGGGACTCGCGATCGTCAAGGGTTTTGCGGAGGCGATGGGGTTAGAAGTCGACGCCGCGAACCGTACCGACTTCCGAGGTGCCCGCTTCACGCTCCGATTCCCGGAGGAAAAGCTCATGAAAGAATTGAAAGCCGAATGACGCAACCCATAAAACTCCTTGTCGTCGATGACGAACCGCCGATCCGCCGGCTACTGAGTGCCGGACTCGTTCGCGCGGGCTATCAGGTTGTTGAGGCCGGGACGGCACGCAATGCCCTTGTCTCCGTTCAGATCGACAAGCCCGACGCTGTCTTGCTGGACCTGGGCTTGCCGGACAGGGACGGGCTTGAACTCGTGCCGCTCATCAAAGCAGCGGGAGCGGCATTGCTGGTCGTTTCGGCCAGGGAAGCCACCGAACAAAAGGTCGCAGCCCTTGACTTGGGTGCAGATGACTATGTGACCAAGCCGTTCGACACAGAAGAAGTGCTGGCGCGCGTGCGCACCGCCCTTCGACACAGGCTGTCGGTGGAGACCGAAGCGCCGCTCGTCCAGATCGGCGACGTCGAAATCGATCTGGCTGGGCGCCTAGTGCGCCGTTCAGGCGAGGAAATTCATCTGACGCCAAAAGAATTCGGCTTCCTTGCAGAACTCGCAAAACACCCCGGTCGTGTCGTCACTCATCTCCATCTGCTGCGGACTGTCTGGGGGCCGGGTCATGAGCAGGACGTGGAATATCTCCGCGTTGCCGCTCGTGGCGTTCGCAAAAAGCTCGAAGGCGATGCGATCGGTTCTTCGATCATTCGAAATGAGCCTGGTGTCGGGTACCGGCTTATCAAATGATTATTCCCCGTCGACGTGTATCCTCGTTCTGCCGATGACACTCTTTGCAAGAACGTCAGTGTCTTCACGCGGCGCGTCGTTCAGATTCCATCTGTATGACAGCCTCACCAAGTGCGGAAATCTGCCACCACGACAGCAATTCGCTCGGTCCGGTTTGAGCTTCTGCGAAGCCTCGTCTCATTAGCATGACCAGCGCCGTGTCACTGGCGGATGCCAGAAATCCTTTGTCGCCAGGTGGCAGCAATGCGAGTTGAGACAGCGCGTCCCACTCAATGTCGGGTAGCAAGCGACCGATGGCGGGTGTTTGCACTACGGCAAGGCGATCAGCGGCGGTTCCAGACTTGCGGCGCTTACGTGGCAACGGTTCGACCTCACCGGCCAGCGCCGAGGCGATCCGCCTGCCGACGCGATTGGCCGCTTTCATAGAAGGGTCATGCTGAACATGGGCGTAAATCATTGGCGAGCGCATATTGGCATGACCGAGAATCGCGCCCGTAAATGCCAACGCTTCGCCGTTTGACGTTGCCGTGGAGCCGACGGTGTGGCGAAGCGTGTGAGGTGTAACGCCGGGCAGTTCGGCCTTCTTGACGATCTTCGGCCAGACATTCTTGGTGCCCCGGAAATAGCTGTCATCTTCGTCGATCGGGAAAACATAGTCCGCGCCCTCAACCTTCTCGACGCCCTTGAGCAGCGCCGCAGCGGCAACGCACAGTGGTCGGACGGACTTACCGGTCTTGCTGTCATCGAGAATGAGCAGGCCATTCTCCAGATCGACTTCACTCCATTTCAGGCCAGCGATCTCATTTCGGCGGCAGCCCGTCAGAACCCATAGTCGCGTGATGTTGAGAGCCTTGATGTTGACGCCATCAGCCTCCAGCGCATCGCAGGCACTACCCAGCCGCGCGACCTCCTCAAGAGTCGGGAAACGCGTCCGCTGCCTGCCCGCCTTGTCCACCACCGCTTTCTCACACGGATTCGCGGCGACGATTTCATGCCGCTTTGCGAAGCTGAACACGGCCGACAGATCACGGAACACCTTGCGTGCCGCGCCATTGCCCCCTTTTTACGATAATCCGGGTTCGCGGCCCGGCCTTTTCATTCTTCGCCGTCTTGCCGGCTTCGACATCGCGGAAGAACCGCTCGATGTCGGCCGCGTTGACCTCCGTGACCCGTTTGTGGCCGAGTAGCGGAACGACGTGATGGCGGAGCCTGGCGACCGTGTATTTCTTGGTCAGTGGCTTCATCGGTTGGCCTTGGCGCTTGCCGCGCTGGATGAAGCAGCCTTCCTCTTCATATCGATCGATAAGCGCGCTCATCTTCATCTCGGCACGCTTCGCCTTGAGCTTATTCGCTGGATCGTCGCCCACCGTTGCAGCCGACAAGAGTTCCCTGGCCTTCCTGCGTGCCTGTTCGACGGTCAGCGTGCCGAACCGGCCAACGGTCATGAGTTTCGAGATTGGTGTCCACCTGGTGTCCACGCGAAACTGAAATTCACGGTTCTGTCGCGGATCATTCTAGCGTAGGGATGGGGTAATTAAAACATGATATTCAAGTATTTATGTCGAACTATGGCGTAGTGTGGGGTAGGCCGGAAAAGGGCTCCTGCAATTTTGCCAAGGTTGGGGTCGAGGGTTCGAATCCCTTCGCCCGCTCCAGTTTTCCTAAGATGTCATAGGAACTTAGCGACCATCGCGAGGTGGTCGCGGGATCGGCCATTCCCTTCGGAGGAGCGGCGGCTTCCAAGCTCTAGCGTGTTATTACCCTGCTCCCATGGAGCCTTCCCCGCGTACGCTCTCGCGGCTCACGCCCGTCCGCGATCTCTCGGCGCCAAACGCTTCCTGCGCCCCAGCCTGTCACTCTGCCCTGGGCCATTTTAGTAGATCGGTGCAGCCGGCGGCGGGCGCTATTTTTCCACCTTCCGCACTTCCACCGGCAGGCCGAGCGGCTGGAGCTGAGGGGCCACCTTCGCGGCATCGCCTACGATTACCCAGATCATGCGGTCCGGCCGCAGGGATTGGCGGGCGGCGGCATCGAGATCGGCCGCCTTCATCGCCCGGTAGCGGTCCGCGAGCTTGACATAATAATCGTCCGGCCGCCCGAAGGTGGCGTTGCGTTCGACCGCGCCAAGCAGGTCTGCCGAGGTTTCGAAGCTGCCGGGCAGTGAGCGAACCTGATTGTTGATCGTGCGCTGCAATTCCTCTTCGTTGACGCCGCTGACGGTCAGGAAGTTGTTCATGTCGCCGATCATCGCCTTCACGGATTCGCCGGTGCGGTCGGTTTGGACGGGCGCGAACAGAAGGAAAGGAATGGTTTCCTTCACCATCCGCACCTGGGTGCTGACGCCGTAGGACCAGCCCTTCGCCTCGCGCAAGTCCATGTTGAGACGCGAAACGAAGCTGCCGCCAAGCACTTCATTGGCGGTGATGAGGGTGAGGGGATCGTCCATTCCGGTCACGCCCAGCGTCTCGCCCGCCAGGATCAGCGATTGCGGCCCGGCCCGGTCGATCAGGACGATGCGCGACGGCCGCGCCATCTTGTCCATCCGGAACAGCTTCCTGGGCCTGGGATCGGCCGGCGCTTTCCAGTCGCCGAAGGACTTTTCAAGGATCGGTGTCAACTCGGCGAGAGACGTGTCGCCGACCGCGAAGATAGTTGCATTATCGGGCCGCAGCCAGCGGCGATGGAAACCGGCCAGATCGCCCGGGGTCACGGCCTTCACGCCCGCTTCGGTGCCGCTGCCGGTAAAAGGAACGCCGTAAGGATGCGCCGTGCCGTAGAGCAGCGGCGGCAGTTCGCGTAATGCGAGCCCCGAGGGCTGGGTTTTTTCCGATTGGATCGACGCAAGCTGCTGGCCGCGCACACGCTCCACCTCAGCTGTGGCGAAGGCCGGGTTTCGTATGATGTCGGCCCAAAGCGCGACCGATGGTTCCAGATTGGGCTTCAGGGCGAACAAGGACACATCGGTGCGGTCCATGTTTGCAGCCGCGGCAATCGTCGCGCCCAGCCGCTCCTGCTCTTCGGCAATGGCGATTGAACCGCGCGTTTTCGTTCCTTCGTCGAGCAGCGCGAGCATCAGGGCATGGGTGCCGAGCTTGGCCTTGTCGTCGGCCGCATGGCCCGCATCGAAGGACATCGAAAGCCGGACGGTCGGCACGGTCGAACGGCGGGCAAATACAACCTCGATGCCGTTCGAAAGCTTGGCGCGCTCGACAGCCGGCCATTGAAGGTCGGCAACCGGCTGCACCTGGGGCATGGAGCGCTTCGGCGCGGCGGGATTCTGCGGAGGCGCTTTTGGGGCAGGCGTGGCTGGCGCCGGGGCCCCGCCAGCCTTGGGATCCCTGTAGTAGCGGGGTCGCACGCCGACGCTGCCGCCCGCCGCGATGTCTGCGGTGTCTCGCTCGCCGGGTTGAACCATCAGGCGATAGACGGGTCGCGAAAGCCATTTCTCCGCAGCCGCCTTCACGGTCGAAGGGGTGGCGGCGGCATATTCTGCGAGCTGCCTTTTGTAGAAATCCGGATCGTTCGCGTAGATCATGCCTTCGGCCAGCGTCACCGCCTTGCCGCCAAACCCGCCGACCTGTTCCAGTCCTGCGATTCGCCCGGCGATCTCGGTGGTGGCGACACGCCGCACTTCGTCCGCTGTCGGCCCGTTCTTCACCAGATCGGCAATCAGCCGGTCGAGCTCCTTTGCGGCGGCGGCAGGGTCTACACCTGGCTTCACATCGGCCTGCACCTCAAACAGGCTGACCTTTTCGAACGGCTCGATGCCCGCCGATACGGCGACCGCAAGCTGCTGCTTCTTGACCAGTGCGTTGTCCAGCCGCGAGGAGGCGAGCCCGCCGAGGACCGATGCCGTCACGTCAAGCTTGACGAGGTCGGGATCGGTCAGGCCGGGCACCACCCACATGCGATAGAGCCGGGTCGTCGCGACCTTGTCTTTCATCACCTGGTCGACAGCTTCCTTCAGCGTGGGGACCGGCGCATCGACCGGCGTCTGGTCGGGGCCGCGCGGGATGTCGCCGAAATATTTTTCAACGAGCGGCCTTGCCGTGGCGGCATCGATATCGCCGGCCAGCACCAGAACCGCGTTGTTGGGTCCGTAATGGGCGCGGAACCAGCCCTTCACATCGGCAAGGCTGGCGGCATCGAGATCGGCCATCGATCCGATCGTCGAATGGCGATAGGGATGTTCTCCGGGGAAAAGCGCGGCGAGCTGGGCATATTCGACCAGCCCGAACGGCTGGTTATCGCCCTGGCGCTTCTCGTTCTGGACGACGTTGCGCTGGTTATCGAGCTTTTCTTGCGTCACCGCGCCGAGCAAATGGCCCATGCGGTCCGATTCAAGAAACAGCGCGAGGTCGAGCGCGCCGGTCGGCACGGTTTCGAAATAGTTGGTGCGGTCGAACCAGGTCGTGCCGTTATAGTCGGTGGCCCCGACGTTTTCGAGCGGCACGAAGAACTCGCCATCGGCGTTTTCGGAGCCATTGAACATCAAATGTTCGAACAGATGGGCAAAGCCGGTCTTGCCCTTTGGCTCGTTCTTGGAGCCGATGTGATACCAGACCGACACGGCGACCACGGGCGCCTTGCGGTCGGTCGACACGATCACCCGCAGGCCGTTGGGCAGGGTGAACTGCTCGTGCGGAATGTCGACGGTCTTGACCAGGTTGGCGACCGGGGCGGGCTTCTGACGGGGGGCTGCAGCGGCCATCTGGGGCAGGGCAAGAAGCGCAAGCGCAATTCCCAGAGAATGCAACCATTTGGCCACCGGCAGTTCCTTTCGACAAACGCACAGGGCGGACCATAACCGGCCACACCGGCGCCGTCATCTCCCCAAGTTGTCCCGAAAGTCGGCCGAGGCACGCAATCTATATGGCTCCAAAGCCACGCGCGGCGAAAACGATGCCGGTGACGATCGCGACAATCCCGACCGCGAGCGCGACGACGCGGCCGCCCGGTAGCAGTTTTTCGGCGAGGACGATGAAGGCGAGCAGCACCACCCAGCCGAGGTTCATTACCCCGCCGACGAAAAGCAGCGTCATCAGCAACCAGCAGCACCCCAGGCAGTACAGGCCGTGGCGGAGGCCCAGCCGGAGCGCGCCCGCCATGTCGGGCCGCCATCCCCGCATCAGGAAGGATAGCGGCGCGCGGCACCGTTCCAGGCACCGGCGCTTGAGCGGAGTGAGTTGATAGAATCCGGCTGCGATCAGCAGGCATCCGGCAGCGACAGGATCGCCGAACATCAGCGTGCGGCTCGATACCAGTCCGATGTCGATCAGATACCGCTGCGCCAGCGCCGCCGAAAGGGAAGCCAGCGCCCAAACCAGCAGATAGGCGAGCGCAAAGACGGCGGTGGTTGCAATCCGCATCGCTGAGGAACCGGGCGTCGCCTTCATCAGGCGGGCATGAACCAGCACCATCGGCATGGCGGACGGCAGCATCATCGCGACCATCATCAGCGTCCACATCAGGAAGATCGCGCCCAGCGGCGGCTGTGATGCGGCAATGGCCATGCCGGTCATACCCGATCTGGTCGTGTCCATCCCGGTCATTTCCATCCCGGCCATGTCGGGTAATGCGTGCTGTCGCCACAACCAGATCCAGGCGAGTGTCGCCGCAAGGACGAGGCAGAAGCCGATAATCGCGCGCTCCGCATCGAATCCCGATGGGAGCCGCCGCTGTGGGCTGTTTCCCTCTCCCTGGCGGGGAAAGGGACTTTCCGTCATCAGGCCGCGCCTCGCGTGGACAGATCCAGCATCGCGACATGCGCGTGGGTGGTATTCCATGACAATGGTATCGGGCCGTTGGCCTCGGTCGCGCCGCTGGCATATTCGGCTTCGAGATACTCAAAGCCATGGGGCAGGCTCACGCGGACCCGATGCTCCGCGCCGGTAACCGGATTGCGGATCGGCTCGACCTCGGTCTTGATCAACCCGTCCACACGGACCGATCCGATGCGGCGATCGAGATCAAGATCGAACGTGACCGGCAGGAACACGGGATCGTGCACCGTGTCGATGACTGTTGCAAAGACGTTGAAGATGGTCGCGCCGGGTTCGGTCTCCCCGCCCGACAATATCGTCAGCAGGGCGCTGCGTTGCGCTTCGTCGGCGCGCTCGTCGATGACCACGCAAGCCTCGCCGCCGCCATGATGGATCGCCCCCGGCCAGCAGAACATCCCCACCCAGCCAAGTCCGTCCAAACGTGTGTCGCCAAAATGCCCCGAGTCGATATGCATCGCGGTCATTGCCCGGCAATTGCCGTGCGTGGGCAGCGCATCGAACTGGCAGGGGCATCCCCAGGCGCAATTGCAGTTGGCGATCTCCGGGCCGCGCATCCGCCAATCGACATATGCCATGGTCTGTCTCCCCGATAGAGTCCGGCGGTGGAGCCGGAAGAATGCATGGACGGGGTACGCGGCCGCAACAGTACGGAAGACTCCTTATAGCATTACGCGCATCAATGCTGAACCGTCGAAGGCGATCGGCGTTTTTTGAAAAGGCGGGCGCGGCACCGACACTTGTGTTGCACTTTGGCAACACCATATCGGCCGCATCCACAAGGGGATATGAGCTATGAACCTGGAAAAATTCACTGATCGCGCCAAGGGCTTCCTGCAGGCGGCGCAAACCGTCGCCATCCGCCTGAACCACCAGCGCCTGGGCCCCGAGCATCTGCTGAAGGCACTGCTCGAGGACGATCAGGGAATGGCATCCGGGCTTATCCGGGCGGCAGGCGGCCAGCCCGACGTGGCCACGCGCGCCATCGATGCGGCGCTGGCGAAGATACCGCAGGTTTCGGGCGGCGGCGCGAACCAGCCGCCGGGCCTCGACAACGACAGTGTGCGCGTGCTCGATTCGGCCGAGCAGATCGCCCAGAAAGCGGGCGACAGCTATGTCACGGTTGAACGGCTGCTGCTGGCCCTGGCGCTTGCGTCAACGACGGCTGCCGGCAAGGCGCTTGCCGAGGCGGGTGTGAAGCCCGACGGCCTCAATGCCGCGATCAACCAGATCCGGCAGGGCCGGACCGCCGATACGGCCGGGGCGGAGGACCGCTTTGACGCGTTGAAGAAATTCGCTCGCGACCTCACCCAGGTGGCGCGCGACGGCAAGCTCGACCCCGTGATCGGCCGCGACGACGAAATTCGCCGGACCATCCAGGTGCTGGCGCGGCGCACCAAGAACAACCCGGTGCTGATCGGCGAGCCGGGCGTCGGCAAGACCGCGATTGCCGAAGGGCTGGCGCTCAGGATCGCCAACGGCGATGTGCCCGACAACCTCAAGGACAAAAGGTTGATGGCGCTCGACATGGGCAGCCTGATCGCGGGCGCGAAATATCGCGGCGAGTTCGAGGAGCGGCTGAAGGGCGTACTCGACGAGGTGAAGGCGGGCGAGGGCGACATCATCCTGTTCATCGACGAGATGCACACGCTCGTCGGCGCGGGAAAGACCGACGGCGCGATGGATGCGTCGAACCTGTTGAAGCCCGCTCTTGCGCGCGGCGAACTGCACTGCATCGGCGCGACCACGCTCGACGAATACCGCAAATATGTGGAAAAGGATGCGGCGCTGGAGCGACGTTTCCAGCCGGTGTTCGTCGGTGAACCAACGGTCGAGGACACAATCTCGATCCTGCGCGGGTTGAAGGAAAAATACGAACTGCACCACGGCGTCCGGATCACGGACGGCGCGCTGGTCGCGGCGGCGACGCTTTCCAACCGCTATATTTCCGACCGGTTCCTGCCCGACAAGGCGATCGACCTGATGGACGAAGCGGCTTCCCGCCTGCGGATGGAGGTGGAGTCGAAGCCCGAGGAGATCGAAAATCTGGACCGCCGGATCATCCAGCTGAAGATCGAGCGCGAGGCGCTGAAGAAGGAAACCGACACCGCCTCGAAGGACCGGCTGACGAACCTCGAGCGGGACCTCGCGCAGCTTGAGCAGCAGTCGGCCGGCCTCACCCAGCGGTGGATGGCCGAGAAGGACAAGATCCAGGCCGAAGCAAAGCTGAAGGAACAGCTCGACGCCGCCCGGATCGAGCTTGAACAGGCGCAGCGGCGTGGCGACCTGGCCCGCGCGGGCGAGCTCAGCTACGGCGTCATTCCGGGGCTGGAGAAGCAGCTTGCCGACGCGCAAGCCGAGGTGGCGGGCGCGATGCTGCGCGAGGAAGTGACGCCCGAAGACATCGCTTCGGTCGTTTCGCGCTGGACCGGCGTTCCCGTCGACAAGATGCTGGAGGGTGAACGCGAGAAGCTGCTCCACATGGAGGAGGCGCTTGGCAAGCGCGTGATCGGACAGGCGGACGCGGTGAAGGCCGTTTCCGCCGCCGTGCGCCGGGCGCGCGCCGGGCTTCAGGACCCGAACCGGCCGCTGGGCAGCTTCCTGTTCCTGGGGCCGACGGGGGTGGGCAAGACCGAGCTGACCAAGGCGCTCGCCATCTTCCTGTTCGACGATCCGCACGCGATGGTCCGCATCGACATGTCGGAATTCATGGAGAAGCATTCGGTTTCCCGTCTGATCGGCGCGCCTCCGGGCTATGTCGGTTACGAGGAAGGCGGCGTGCTGACCGAAGCCGTCAGACGCAGGCCCTATCAGGTGGTTCTGTTCGACGAGGTTGAAAAGGCGCACGCCGACGTGTTCAACGTGCTGCTCCAGGTGCTCGACGACGGGCGGCTGACCGACGGACAGGGTCGCACCGTGGACTTCACCAACACGCTGATCATCCTGACGTCGAACCTCGGCAGCCAGTACATCGCAGCGCTTCGCGACGACCAGACCGCGGAGGAGGCGGAGCCGCAGGTGATGGAGATGGTGCGCGCGCACTTCCGGCCGGAATTCCTCAATCGGCTGGACGAGATCATCCTGTTCCACCGGCTGGCGCAGCAGCACATGGGAGCGATTGTCGACATCCAGGTCGAACGCGTGCAGGCGTTGCTCAAGGATCGCAAGATTCGGCTGGAGCTGACCGACGCGGCGCGCACCTGGCTGGGCCGGGTGGGTTACGATCCTGTCTATGGCGCAAGGCCGCTGAAACGCGCGATTCAGAAGCATCTCCAGGATCCGCTGGCAGAGCTGATCCTGCGCGGACAGGTGCCGGACGGCGCCATGGTACAGGTCGACGAGGGCGATGGCGAACTGTCGCTTGCCGTCGCCGGACCCGGCCCTGGCGTCGCCAAGGTGGCGTGAGGCGCGACGCCGCTGGAGGCGGGGCAAATGCGGATGCTATAGTCTTCTCGCTTAAGGGAGACTCGCCCCATGGCGACCGGTGTCACATCGATTGCGCAACTTGTCGAAGCCGCCGAACGCGCCACGCGCGCCGGTGACCGCCGCTCGGCCATCACCGCCTGGGAACAGATACTGCGCGTGGAGCCGCGCCATCCGGCGGCATTGAACGCAGTCGGCAACTGGGCGTTGGCGCAAAACGATGCCGTGCGCGCATGTTCGCTGCTGAAGGCCGCCGTCGCCGAAGAGCCCGGCCAGCCCGCGCTCCGTTTCAACCTCGCGTCCGCGCTGCGCGCGGCGGGCGATTCCAGCGCAGCCCTTGCCGAGTATCAGGAGGCACTCGCGCTCGATCCCTATTTTGTCCAGGCCATGTTCCAGAAAGCGGTTCTGCTCGAAGAAGCAGGCCGGGTGAGCGAGGCGGCGCGGGTCTATAAGGATTTTCTCGATTGCGCGCCCGACGACGTGCGCAAATCAGCTAAGTTCGAGCCCGCCCTGAACCGGGCGCGGCAGGCGGTCGACGCGGACTGCCGGGCGCTGGGCGCGCTGATCACTACCCGGCTCGAGGCGTCGGACGCAGCATTGGGGCACAGCCTCCGTTTCCGGGAGGCGATGGACGCGATGCTGGGGCGGTCGCGGATTTACGTGGCCGAACCCACGTTCCTTACCGTCCCGCGCCTCCCGGCCATTCCCTTTTTCGACCGGGACCTGGTCCCATGGCTCGACACGCTGGAGGCGGCGACGGACCAGATCGCCGGCGAGCTGCTCGCCGTCGTGCAGGACGACGGCCAGGGCGATTTCACGCCCTATGTGGCAAATCCTCCGGGCACGCCGCTCAACCAATGGGCGGCGCTCAACCACTCACCTCGCTGGGGCGCCTATCATCTGTGGCGGCATGGCAAACGGGACGAAGCGCATTGCGCCAGATGCCCGCTCACGGCTGCGTTGCTCGACAGGATGCCGCTGGTGCGCCTTCCGGGCCGGGCCCCCAACGCCTTTTTTTCGCTGCTGAAACCCGGCACGCGCATCCCGCCCCATACCGGCGTGACCAATATCCGCAGCACAGTCCATTTGCCGCTCGTCGTGCCGCCTGACTGCGGCTTTCGCGTCGGCGCCGAAACGCGGACGTGGGAGGCGGCCCGGGCCTGGGTGTTCGATGACACCATCGAGCATGAGGCATGGAACGACGGCGACCGGCCGCGCTTCATCCTTATCTTCGATGTCTGGAATCCGCTGCTGACGGGTGAGGAGCAGCGGCAGTTCGCGACCGCTCTCGACGCGTTCGACGAGCATTACGGCCGTAGCGTCTCCTGGTCGGATACCCTGTGAAAAAGAAAAGGGCGGGAGTCGCCTCCCGCCCCGATCTTCTCCCTGACCCCAATCAGAATTTGACAGTCGCGCCGACGAAGAACGCGCGGCCCAGTGTGTCATAGGTCTGCGGATAGGTGTTGCCGCTGTTCTCGGTCGTGCCGCCATAGTCGTTGCCGACGATTGGCGGCTTCTTGTCGAAGAGGTTGGAAACGCCGCCCCGCAGCGAGAAGTTCTCGGTCACGTCGTAGATGCCCGACAGATCGAAATAGTTGAACGCCTTGATCCTGGGCACGACGAAGTCCGACGGCAGGGCCGTGCCGAAGCCGACGGTATCATTGGTCAGCTTGCCGACATAGCGCCACAGCAACTGCACCGTGACCGGGCCGTTGCTCCAGGTGGTGGTTTGCGTCCACCGCCATTTCGGATCTGGCCGCAGGCAGATTTTGCCGACCAGGCCCGCGCAGTGATTGACCGGCAAAAGGCTGGCGAACTGGAGATCTTTCCTGATCTGGCGGGTGGCATTGATCGCAAACCGAAGATTGCCGATATTGCCGAGATCGAGGCGATATTGGGCGGCGAAATCTATCCCTCGCGATTTGAGCATGCCGATGTTGCGGCGGCTGACGTCGACGCCGACCGTGGTATCACCATTGAGGCGGCCGGTTGGGCTGCGCGCGATCAGTGTGCAGAAATCTCCGGCCGCGTCCTGTTCGATCCCATAGCAGATGTCCAGAACCGACTGTTCCGGGATCTGGAGGATCGCGTTGTTCACCTTGATGTCGAAGAAATCGACCGTCGCGGTGAATGCGGGGAGGAAGGTCGGCTGGAATACGGCGCCGATCGTCCATGTCGAGGATTTTTCCGGCACCAGATCGGGGTTTCCGCCGATGAAGTTGTTGATCTGGCCCGCGATCGGTGCACCCACAATGCCGATTTGCGTCGGCGGCACGCCGGTGGCAATGCAAAGCGCGGTCAGCGTCGGGTTTCCGACCGGGTTTGAACCGGCGCAAGGATCGAAGGTCGCATCGCCCGTGGACGGCGTCTTCGGCTGCCCGATCTCGTTGATGTTCGGGGCGCGCACCGCCCGCTGGTACATGACGCGGATACGAAGATCGTCGATCGGCTTCCAGTCGCCGCCCAGCTTCCAGCTCCAGTTGGAGAAGCTGTTGCTGACGCCCAACGTCTTGATCTTGTTCTTGTAGTCGGCATAGCGGACGCCGGCTTCCAAGTTGAGTTCCTGGACGAACGAGACATCGTTGACGAGCGGAATTTTCAGCTCGGCATAAGCTTCCTTCACGTCATAATGTGCGTCGATGGGGGTCGATGAACCAAAGCCGATGCTGTTGCCGGCGATCAGGTTCGCATCGGGCCGGGCCTTGCTGCTTTCCTTGCGGTATTCGACACCGACCACGAACGCGCCCGGCTTGCTGGCAAAGGGTACGTTGAACGGCAAGTCGCCCGAAAGATAGCCGCCCGTCACGAACTGCGTGGTCGAAATCGTCCTCGTGCAGATCGAGACGGACGAAGTCTCCCGCCGCCTCGCTCAGATTGCCGGGGCCGAAGATGTTGGCCGGGACGCAGCTGTTGCTCGGATCGGTGCAAACGATGTTGCCGCTGCTGTCGGTCGTCGCCTGGACCGCCTGGAACAGCCGATCATAGGCGACGTCGTTGATGAAATCCTGCTTGCGCTTGGTCTTGGCGTACTGGCCGAAAACCTCCCAATGGAGGGTTTCGGAAAAATCGCCCTTGAAACCGCCGACAACCTGCCACGCCTTGTTCTCATAGATCGAATCGCGCGTGCCCAGTTCGGTCAGGCGACGGCCCAAACCCGCGGAGACAATGCCGTCGCCAGCCTCGTTGACGGTCGGCGTGGAAGGATCATCAACGTCGAATCCCGCCAGCACGCCCCGCGCCTGACTGCTGAGGAACGGATTGTCGAGATAGTTGATGTCAAACGGGAAGAAGAAGGTGCCCGTCGGCGCGACGATCGTCGTCACCTTGCTCTTGGCGAACGATCCGCGCCCGTAGAATTCCACGTTATCGGTGATGTCGTAATGGCCGATGACCGTGGCGGTCCATTTTTCCTGCGGCGTCTGCAGCAGGTTGTAGGGGTTAAAATTGAACGGCTCGAAGGCGTCCGGATTGGCGCCGAGATCGATCAGATCGCCATTGGCGGTGAACTGGAAGCCGTCCGGCCCCAGATCGACGAAGCCCGGCGCGTTGGTGGCGCTGCCGCCGGGACTGAAATCCGCCGCCGCCAATGCATCTTTGGAGAATTTGCGGTCTCCCTGATAGATGGCCTTCTGCTTGGTGTAGGTGCCGTTGATCGTGATGTTGCCGCGGCCGTCACCAAAGTTCTTGCCGGCCGTCAGGCTCAACACGCTGGTGCGGCCATCACCCCTGTCGGTCAGGCCATATTGGGCGTCACCCTCGATCCCTTCGAAATCCCTTTTCATGATGAAGTTGACCACGCCCGCGATCGCGTCCGATCCGTAGACCGCCGATGCGCCGCCGGTGACCACCTCGACCCGGTCGATCAAGGATGCCGGGATCATGTTCAGATCGACGATGCCGTTGGAATCATAGGGCACGAAGCGCTTGCCATCGACCAGCACCAGGGTGCGTTCCGGCCCCAGGTCACGAAGGTCAACTCTGGCCGCGCCCTCGTTGCCGTTGTTGGTGCCGCTGCCCCAGGAGGCCACCGCCTGCGGGATATCGCGCAGGAACTCTTCGAACTCCGGGCTTGCCCTTCAGCTTGATCGTTTCCGATGTCACCACCGAAACGGGACTGCTGGATACGAGATCGGGACGGACGATCCGCGTCCCGGTGACCACGATGATGTCTTGCGCGCCGGCTTGAACCGTCGCCGCTGGAGCCGCCGCTGGGGCCACTTCCTGTGCCTGAGCCGGATTGTCTGCGGCCGCCATGAAGACAAAAGCAGACAATGCCGAACCACCGCGCAGAAGCACACGGTAAATGCTGGTTGATTGCTTGGTCACTTTGTCAGTTCCTCGACAAGAGTTGCGCGTCCGCGGCCTCTCATCCGTCTGATTACCGACGACCGGTCTCGTCGGACGCTGTCCCTACGACCAGATGCAGTTCCCGGTGTTCGGGCATGACCAATTGGTGCGGCATCAGAACAACGACTGTAAAGCCTTTGTTAATCTACCATTCATACTTTCATCATTGTCTGTAACCTATTTGCAACACTGTTAGTATCGCAAAAAATACAGCTTTCGTTCAGCAGCTTGGCGGTCACTGATCGAATGAGGCGATGAAACCCTCGTTTTTCCGCCTCTATAACGCACATCTTCTTGTTTTGTTCCGCAGCGGTCAGCCGTCGCTTCCGGTCGCGGTTGCGCCCGGCATCGGACCGGGCAGCAGGGCCGGGTCGAGCCGCTGGTCGAGCCAGTTCAACCCCCAATGCAGATGCGGGCCGGTCGACCGGCCGGTGGTTCCGACGGCGCCGATGCACTGGCCGCGCCGCACGCGGTCGCCCGGCCTTACATCGACTCGCGACAGGTGAAGATAGGCGCTGTTCACGCCCATGCCGTGGTCGATGATCACCAGATTGCCTTCGAGGCTGAACTGCGGCGGGCCGGCCAGCACCACGACGCCATCGGCCGGGGCGACGATGGGAGTGCCACTGGGAGCTGCTATGTCGACGCCGTTATGGGGACTATGCGGCACGCCGCCAAGGACGCGCTGCGATCCATATACGCCGGAAATGCGGCCAATAACGGGCCATATCCAGCGTTGCTGCCAGCCGTCCGACGTGTTCCGCTGCGTTCGTGCCGTTGCGATCCGCGCAAGCTCTCCTGCCCGCAGGCGTTCATATTCCGGATCGGGCGCGGATTTGCCGGGCAGGCCCGGAATGCTCTGCACTTCATAGTTGCGCTGGCCGACGGCGATGCGAGCGATGAGGCGCGAGCCGTCATCCATCGCCGCCTCGACGACCGCATGGGCGGGCGCGTCGCGGCTGAATCCGATCGCGAACCGGCCATTTGCGGCCAGCGTCAGCGGTCGCCCGTCAAGGCTGACGGAAAGCGTGCCCTGCGGTGCCTGCCCGATGGCATAGCCGCCCTGCATCAACGCGCCCTGAAAGGCGAATGCCTGGTCGTCCACCCGCTCCAGCGGGCGGATGGCGATGGGTGGTGGCAAGGCCGATGGCGGTGGAGCGGGCGGGGCGGCACAGCTCGCCAGCGCGATAAGCGCCGTGAGCGTCCAAGGTGCCGGCGCGGATGCGGCCGGCGCGGGCTTCATGAAGCAGGCGAGGTCCCGCGAGATGCCGACGCTTCGGCCGATGCATAGGCTTCCTGACGCTCCGCGCTCCAGTAGCGCAGACGATCAAGCGGGATCTTCTGTCCGGTCACGGCGCAGACGACATGATCGCCCGCCGACAGTACCCGGAAGGAACTGGAAAGATAGTGGAGGCGGGCGGCCCGGCCGCCGTTCGACATCAGCATGGACAAAAGACCTCAAAGCAGCTTCGGTTGACCCGGCGCTTGCACCGCCGCCTTCTTCCTCGGCGAGGTGCGAGGCGCGGGTTCGCCAGACCCTATCGTAGCATCGACGCTGGCATCCGCAAACCGGACCGTAACCTGCCTTGCCGCCGTTGCGGCCGCCGCTGTGGCGACGACATGGCCCGCCGTATCCCGGACCAGCGCATAGCCCCTGCCGAGCACGGCTTCGGGGTCGAGGTTCACCGCGACCCGCCACAGCCGTTCGAGCTGGCTGCGGGCATCCTTCATCTGGCGGCCCAGCAGTTGCGGGCGCAACCGGCCGGTGATGGCGGCAAGCGCCGCGCGCGACCGTTCGGCCCGGACCAGGAGCGCGCGCGGCAGCCGTTCGCCGATATCGTCGGCCCGCTGCCGGGCAAGGCCGAGAAGCGCGCGCGGCGTGGGCAGGCGGCGACCGAGGCTTTCGACCCGTTCACGCCGCAGTCCCAGCGTCCTCAGCGCGCATCGTTCAGCCCGCAGGTCGAGCTGGCGGATGCCGGTAAGGATGTCGGCGCGCACGGGCACCGCCATCTCGGCGGCGGCGGTGGGCGTCGGCGCCCGCATGTCGGCGGCGAAATCGCACAGTGTCGTGTCGGTTTCGTGCCCGACTGCGGAGATGGTGGGGATGCCGCTGCCCGCGACGGCGCGGACGACGATTTCCTCGTTGAATGCCCAGAGATCCTCGATCGACCCGCCGCCGCGCGCGACGATCAGCAGGTCGGGCCGGTCGGGGCCGGTCATGGCGTTGAAGCCATGGACGGCGGCCGCGACCTGGGCAGCGGCGGTTTCGCCCTGCACCAGCACCGGCCACAGGATGACGCGGCGCGGGAAGCGATCCTCCAGCCGGTGGAGGATGTCGCGAATGACCGCGCCGGTGGGCGAGGTGACGACGCCAATTATATCGGGCAGGAACGGCAGGGGCCGCTTCCTCTCGCTATCGAACAAGCCCTCGGCCGCAAGCTTCCTGCGCCGTTGTTCGAGCAGCGCCATCAATGCGCCCGCGCCCGCAATTTCCAGCCGCTCGATGACGATCTGGTATTTGGATCGGCCGGGATAGGTGGTGATCTTGCCGGTGGCGATCACTTCCAGCCCGTCTTCCGGCTGAAAACGGAGCGATTGCAGCACGCCTTTCCACATCACCCCGTCAATCACCGCCGATTCGTCCTTCAGGCACAGATAGCCGTGGCCCGATGCGGCGCGTTTCCATCCCGAAATTTCGCCTCGTACGCGGACATGGCCGAAACGATCCTCAACCGTCCGCTTTAGCGCATTCGACAGTTCCGACACCGACAACGCGGGCGAATTGCCTGACGCGCCATCCTCGGCTACGAGCCGGGCACTGTCTTCATCGAGGGTTTGATCATTGGGCACTGAGGTCATGAACGTCCTGCTGGTGGGTTCCGGTGGCCGGGAACATGCGCTGGCCTGGAAGCTGGCGCAATCGCCGCGCCTCGGCAAGCTGTGGGCGGCCCCAGGCAACGCCGGTATCGCGCAGAACGCCGAATGTGTCGCGCTGAATGTGTCCGATCATGAGGCGGTCGTGCGTTTCTGCGGGGAAAAGGGCATCGCGCTCGTCGTGATCGGGCCTGAGCAACCGCTGGTCGAAGGGTTGGCGGATGCGCTCGCCGCGGCGGGGATCAGGGCGTTCGGTCCATCGGCAAAGGCGGCGCAGCTTGAAGGCTCCAAGGGTTTCACCAAGGACCTTTGCGCCCGCGCGGGCATTCCAACCGCCGCCTATGCCCGGTTCAGCAATCCGGCGGCGGCACGTGCCTATCTGGCGACGCAACCGGTGCCGGTGGTGATCAAGGCTGACGGCCTGGCGGCGGGCAAGGGCGTCGTGATCGCCATGACCCGCGCTGAAGCTGACGCGGCGATCGACATAATGTTTGACGGCAGCTTCGGCGCAGCGGGCGCCGAGGTTGTGATCGAGGAGTTTCTGGAGGGCGAGGAAGCGAGCTTCTTTGCGATCACCGATGGCGAAACCGTGCTGCCGTTCGGGTCGGCGCAGGATCACAAGCGGGTGGGCGACGGCGACACCGGCCCCAACACCGGGGGCATGGGCGCCTATTCGCCCGCGCGCGTGCTGACGCCTGATCTTCAGGCGCGGGCGATGGCGGAAATCTTAGAGCCTACCGTGAAGGCCATGGCAGCGGCGGGCACGCCCTATCGCGGCGTGCTCTACGCGGGGCTGATGCTGACCAGGGACGGCCCGCAACTGATCGAATATAATGCTCGCTTCGGTGATCCCGAATGCCAGGTGCTGATGATGCGGCTGAAAAGCGATCTGCTGGACCTGATCGACGCCGCCTGTTCCGGCAGGCTCGCCGAAGTGCGGCCGGAGTGGCGGGACGAGCCAGCCCTGACCGTAGTGATGGCGGCGAACGGATATCCGGGAACGCCGGTCAAGGGCACGGTGATAGCGGGGATCGATGCCGCCGAGGCAACCGGCGCTCGCGTTTTCCATGCCGGCACCGCGCGCGATGGCGACGGCCGGCTGATCGCGACCGGCGGCCGGGTGCTGAATGTCACGGCACTTGGGGCGACGGTTGCGGACGCGCAGGCGGCGGCCTATCGCGCGGTCGATGCGATCGACTGGCCCGATGGCTTCTGCCGCCGCGATATCGGCTGGCGGGAGGTAGCACGCGAGCGCGCGTAATGCCCGGGCGGGATCATGGCCTGCATTCCGCGGGTTAAAGGAACCTCCTGATGACAAACGAGTTCGAACGCCGCTAGACTGCGGCGAAACAAACGGAACCTAGTAATGGCAAGCCTGGCAAAATTTCTGACCGGACTGATCAGCGTCATCCTGCTTACCTATGCCGCCTTCTATGCGTTCGGCTATGGGGAGCGTACGATCAATGAACTCACCGCCCAGTCCAATCAGCAGCTGGTCAATCACGGGCTGATCGGTGTGACGGTTGCATTCGAAGCCAGCCCGGTGCGCCGTGTCGCCCATCTCGAGGGCGACCTGTCCCCGGTGCAAAAGGCACAGGCGATTGCCATCGTCCGCAGGGTGCCAGGCGTGGCCGAGGCGGTCTGGGGCCCCCAATAACCGGACTGTCCGAATAGCGAGGTCACGATGACGCTTTACCTGTTTTCAGAAATGCTTCTGCTCAACATCGCGGCTTTCGCCATCGGCGTCGGCGCCGCGTGGGTGATCTGGGGCCGTCCGCAAACAAGGGGTTGAGCAATGGCCTATCTCATCGACATGAACCAGTGGTTCCTGATCGCGGCGTTCGTCATCGGCTTTGCGACGGGCGCATGGATCTGGGCGCGGCGCTGTCACCGCGTCGAATTCACACAGGCGGCCGAGGATGCGCCGCTTGCCCGCACGCTGGACCGGACCGCGACCCCGCCGGAACCTGCCGCGTCGGCGCCTGCCGCCCCGCCCATAGCGGGCACCGCCGATGCGGTGCTGTCGGGCGCGGGAGCCAGCGACGGCGATGCGCCGTCACCCTTCCTGACCGCGCCATGGGGTGATATCGACGATTTGATGCGGCTGAAAGGGGTGGGCCCAAAGCTGAATGCGCTGTTGGGTGAACTCGGCGTGTTCCACTATCACCAGATCGCGAGCTGGAGCGATGGTCATGTCACCATCGTCGATGAACGACTGGGAAGCTTCCGGGGCCGTATCGAGCGCGACCGCTGGCGCGAACAGGCAAGGTTATTGGCCGAAGGCAAGCTCGATGAATTCGAGCAGAGGTTCGGATCGGGCGCAGGCGGCGCAGGGCAGGGCTAAACCCTGCCGAATGTGTCGCAGGATGCCGGGTCGCCGCTCTCCATGCCGCGCTGGAACCAGCGCACCCGTTCGGCCGACGAGCCGTGGGTGAAGCTGTCGGGGACGACATAACCCTGCGCCTGCTTCTGGAGCATGTCGTCGCCTATCGCTTCGGCCGCGCGTAACGCCTCCTCGACATCGCCGGCCTCCAGATATTGCTTGTTGTTGGCGCCCCACACGCCCGCATAGCAGTCCGCCTGAAGCTCCATCTTCACCTGGATCGCATTTGCCTGCGCTTCAGAGGACCGCGCCTGCGCCTGGCGGACCTGATCCGAAATGCCGGTCAGCGTCTGGACATGGTGGCCTACCTCATGGGCGATGACATAGGCCTGGGCGAAATCGCCCGGCGCGCCGAAGCGACGATTAAGTTCGTCGAAGAAGCTGGTGTCCAGATAGACCTTGTGATCGGCCGGACAATAGAAGGGGCCCGCCGCTGCCTGCGCAATTCCGCACCCGGACTGGTCCGTTCCCGAAAACAGCACAAGCTTGGGAGGGATATAATGTTCGCCGGATGCGCTGAAGATCCGCCCCCATGTATCCTCGGTCGTGGCAAGCACGCGACTGACGAAAATGTCCGTCTGGTTTTGCGCCGGTCCGTCCGGCTGGGCCTGTTGCCCAACTGGGGCGCTTCCCTGATCCATCACGCCAAGGAGCTGCAACGGGTTGATGCCCAGCAGTAGCGCGCCGACCACGACGATTGCGAGCACGCCGCAGCCCATCCTGCCCCCGCCGAACGGAAGGCCACCACCGCCGCCGATCGGGAAACGGAAGCCGCCGCCGGAGCCGCGCCGATCCTCGACGTTCGAACTTTCCCGCTGGTCGTCAAGCCGCATGGCTGGTCCCTCGCCTGCTGTTCAAAGAATGTCGCATCGGGGCAAAGGTTGCAAATGTGCCTTGGCGATGGATGGGCTATCGGCAGCCGATCCCCGGCTCGATGACCGCCATTTCGTTCCAAAAAGAAACGGCCCGGAGTTTCCTCCAGGCCGTTTTGTGTTCCAGCAATGCCGGTGCGACGATTACTTGGTGTCTTCGCGGGCCTTGTTGAGCGCCGCGCCAAGGATGTCGCCGAGCGATGCGCCGGAATCCGACGAACCGTACTGCGCCACCGCCTGCTTTTCCTCTGCGATCTGCATCGCTTTGATCGAAAGCGTCGGCTTCTTCGACTTGTCGAAGCCCGTCACCATCGCGTCGAACTTCTGGCCGACGTCGAAACGCTCCGGCTGCTGCTCGTCGCGGTCGCGCGACAGATCGGCACGCTTGATGAAGCCGGTCGCGCCATCATCGCCGATCTGCACCTCAAGGCCGCCATCGCGGATCTCGAGGACGGTGACGGTGACTACCTCGTTCTTGCGCGCGCCAGCTGCGGCGCCTGCGGCCGAAGGACCACCGCGCTCAAGCTGCTTCATGCCAAGCGAAATGCGCTCCTTCTCGACATCGACGTCAAGTACGACGGCCTGAACCGTCTCGCCCTTGTGATGCAGGTTGAGCGCGTCCTCGCCCGAAACGCCCCAGGCGATGTCGGACATGTGGACCATGCCGTCCACATCGCCTTCGAGGCCGATGAACAGGCCGAACTCGGTCGCGTTCTTGACTTCGCCCTCGACCTGGGTGCCGACGGGGTGCTTCTCGGCGAAGGCTTCCCACGGATTGGCCTGCGCCTGCTTGAGGCCGAGCGAAATGCGGCGCTTGTCCTCGTCCACCTCGAGCACGACGACATCGACTTCCTGCGAGGTGGAGACGATCTTGCCGGGGTGCACGTTCTTCTTGACCCAGCGACATTTCGGAGACGTGGACCAGGCCCTTCGATGCCGGCTTCCAGTTCGACGAAGGCGCCATATTCGGTGATGTTGGTGACGCGGCCCGTAAACTTGCCGCCAATCGGATATTTCGCTGCCGCGCCCGCCCAGGGATCGCTCTCGAGCTGCTTCATGCCGAGCGAGATGCGCTGCGTGTCCTTGTTGATGCGGATGATCTGCACCTTGACCATGTCGCCGATGTTGATCAGCTCCGATGGATGGCCGACGCGCTTGTAGCTCATGTCGGTGACGTGGAGCAGGCCGTCGATGCCGCCCAGATCAACGAACGCGCCGTAATCGGTGATGTTCTTGACGACGCCGTCAATCACCTGGCCCTCGGCCAGCGACTGGATCAGGCCCGAACGCTGCTCGGCGCGGGTTTCTTCCAGAACGGCGCGGCGCGAAACGACGATATTGCCGCGACGGCGGTCCATCTTCAGCAACTGGAACGGCTGGGGAATGCCCATCAATGGGGTTACGTCGCGGACCGGGCGGATATCGACCTGGCTGCCCGGCAGGAAGGCGACGGCGCCGCGAAAGGTCGACGGTGAAGCCGCCCTTGACGCGGCCGAAGATCACGCCTTCGACGCGCTCTTGGACTTCGAACTGCTTTTCGAGCTTGTCCCATGCGGCTTCGCGGCGGGCGCGATCGCGTGACAGCATCGCTTCGCCATTGGCGTTTTCGACACGGTCGACGTAAACTTCGACTTCGTCGCCGACCTGAATCTCGGCCTTCTGGCCCGGAGCGGCGAATTCGCGCAGCGAGACACGGCCTTCGGACTTGAGGCCGACGTCGATCACGGCGACGTCATTTTCGATTGCGGTGACGATGCCCTTGACCACCCGTCCTTCAAAGGAGCGATTCTCACCGAGCGATTGTTCAAGAAGGGCCGCGAAATCGTCGCGGGTCGGCGTTGCCGATGTTGCCATAAGAAAAGAGTCTTTCCATCAATGCTATGCAGGCCAGCCGGTTGTCTCCGGCGGTCTTGCACTCAACCGTCCGCCCGGCCCCGTGCCGGTCGGACATCCTCAAGGTTCATGGGAAACGCGCGGAGGCGGTCAAAACAAATGGGGCGCAAGAACAGCTCCCGGCCGTTGCCGAAGCTACCCGCGCCTTGTTTTCACCCTTGCCTCCACGAGCGCAATCGCCCGCTGGACGGCGCCTTCTATACCCAGATCGCTGGTATCCAGCAAGTCCGCGTCCTTGGCCTGCACAAGCGGCGCGGCCTGGCGGCTGGCGTCGCGCTTGTCGCGGGCGACGATATCGGCGAGCACCACGTCCAGCGTGACGGACTTTCCCGCGTTCGCCAGCTCGGCATGGCGGCGGGCCGCGCGCACTTGCGGAGAAGCGGTGACGAACAGCTTGGCGTCGGCATCGGGCGCGATCACCGTGCCGATGTCGCGGCCGTCGAGCACGGCCCCGCCCGGCTGCCGGGCAAAGGCGCGCTGCCGTTCAAACAGCGCATCGCGCACCGGTTGGTGGGCGGAAACGACCGAGGCGGCGCGCCCGGCCTGTTCGGTGCGAAGCGCCACGTCGGCCAGCAATGTGTCGTCAAAATCGCACGCGGCGAGCGCCTGCGCTGCATCGGCCGGATCGCCGCCTGCCCGCAGGACGGCGACGCCGACAGCGCGGTATAGAAGCCCCGTATCAAGGAGCGGCAGCCCATAGTGCCCGGCCAGCGCCCGTGCGATCGTGCCCTTGCCGGAGGCTGCCGGTCCATCGACGGCGATGATCATCGGGCCTCGGCTCCAAGGCTGATCATGAGGTCGACGAAGCTCGGGAAGCTGGTGGCGATGGGGCTGGCGTCGTCGACAACCACGCCGTTTTTCGAAACCAGTCCGGCGATCGCGAAGCTCATCGCGATGCGGTGGTCCAGCCGGGCAGCGATGGTGGGCGCCGTCTCGCCGGCCCCGCAGAGCGGTGCGCCGCCGGAGCCTTCGATCTCGAGGCCGTCCTCGCTTTCCTTCACGCGCACGCCAAGCTGGCGCAGGCCATCGGCCATGACCGCCAGCCTGTCCAATTCCTTGACGCGCAACTCCGCCAGACCGCGCGCCACCGTGCGGCCCTGTGCCAGCGCGGCGGCAACGAACAGGATCGGATATTCATCGATCATGCTGGGCGCGAGCGCGGGCGGCACCTCGATGCCTTTCAGCGCAGAATGGCGGACGGCGATGTCGGCCACGGGCTCGCCGCCGACGATACGCTCATTCTCCAGGCGAAGGTCCGCGCCCATCGCGCGCAACACCTCGAACAGCCCCGCGCGGGTGGGATTTATGCCCACGTTCTCGACGACGATGTCGGACCCGGGAACGAGAAGCGCCGCAACCAGCGAAAAGGCGGCCGAAGACGGATCGCCGGGCACGGCAATTGGCTGGCCCTTCAATTCCGCCTCGCCGCGAATCGAGATGATTCGGCCCTCCGGCGTCTGTTCAACCGTTACATCGGCGCCGAAGCCCTTGAGCATCCGCTCGCTGTGGTCGCGCGTCGCTTCCTTTTCGACGACAGAGGTAACGCCCGGAGCATTCAGCCCGGCCAGCAAAACCGCCGACTTCACCTGGGCCGATGCGACCGGCAGCACATAGCGGATAGGAACCGCAGGCGCGAGACCGGCCATGGTCAGCGGCAGGCGTCCGCCGGGCGCCGTTTCGAATCGGGCGCCCATCAGGCCAAGCGGTTCGATCACCCGGCTCATCGGCCGTTTCGACAGCGAGGCATCGCCCATGAAAGTGGCGGTGATCGGATGGCTTGCGACCACGCCCATAAGCAGGCGCGTGGACGTGCCGGAATTTCCCATGTCGAGCGCGGTCTGGGGCTGGAGCAGGCCGCCGACGCCAACGCCATGCACGCGCCACCGCCCGTCGGCCTGACGGTCGATCGCCGCGCCCATCGCCCGCATCGCGGCCGCGGTGGCGAGCACGTCCTCGCCTTCGAGCAGCCCCTCGATCACCGTTTCGCCAATCGCCAGCGCACCCAGCATCAGTGCGCGGTGCGAGATCGACTTGTCTCCGGGGACACGAATCCGACCCTTGAGAGCGGTGGGAGCACATAACGAAAGCGGCTGGGGGTCGGCGGCGGTCATTGGCGGCTTTCGGGCGGGCTGGTGTCGAAAAAGGATTTGGCTTTTGACAGCGCCGGTTCGCTATGGCAAGGCGCGCCACGTTTCGGGGAATCGCTGATGCGGTACCCGCGTTTTTCCTCCTTTATCGTCGTGGAGATTGAGAACCGTGGTCAAGCCTGAATGGGGCACAAAGCGGACCTGCCCGAAATGCGGCACACGCTTCTATGATCTGCAAGCCGAAGATCCCGTCACCTGCATTTCCTGCGGGACGACATGGGCGCCCGAACCGGTGCTCAAGTCCAAGCAGCCGCTGCCGTTCGGCGAGCAGGAAAAGAAGGCAAGCGTTCCGGAAGCCGATACGGATCTGGCCGCCGAGCTGGAGATCGACGAGGACGCGGACAATGCCGAAGAAGACGTCGACCTGGGTGGCGACGACGATCTGGGCGTTGCCAGCCACGACAAGGACGAAGAAATCTGAGGCTGGATTCTTCTGTGTTGCACCGGGCGTGAGCTTCACCTAAGAAGCGCGCCCAACCCGCCGGGCCCCCAAACCGGCGGCACAAGTTTCGGGGCCGTAGCTCAGCTGGGAGAGCGCTACAATGGCATTGTAGAGGTCAGGGGTTCGATCCCCCTCGGCTCCACCATTTCAAGGCATTGGAAACAGGGCGGCTCTGCGGGCCGCCCGTTTTGTTTTTGGGCCGGTTCATGCCTATGGTGCCGCATTGGCACCGCAGTCGGGGTCAAGCGTATTGCTCCCCGCTCAATAGGAACAAGAGCCGAGATCGAGAATGTCTTCTGATGGCGCGGCGACTAGGCCGCAGACCTTGGCCCGCCGGTTATCCTATGGCTTAGGAGATCAATGGCTAAACGCCACCAGGGCAAAGCCGCCGATGAGCGCCGCAACGAAGGCGAGACCGATCAGGGTCAGGCGCTTTTCGATGAACTCCTGAATTGGCGCGCCAAAGCGCTTGAGCAGGCCGGCGATCACGAAGAAGCGCAGGCCGCGGGTGATGATCGATGAGATCAGGAACAGGCCAAAGTTGAAGTGGGCAAGGCCGCTGGCAATCGTGACCAGCTTATAGGGTATAGGCGTCAGTCCCTTGATGAGAATGATGAGCGCGCCCCATTTGGCATACCAGTGCTGAAAACCATCGGCGCTGTTCTGCAAGCCATAGAGGTGGATCAACCACTGGCCGACGGTATCGAACAGGAAATAGCCAATGGCATAGCCGAGCATGCCGCCCGCCACCGATGAGATGGTGCAGATGGTGGCGATCAGCCATGCCTGGTCGCGCCGCGCCAGGATCATCGGCACGATGACGACATCAGGCGGAATCGGGAAGAACGAGCTTTCGGCAAAGGAGATCGCCGCCATCGCGGGGATGGCGTGCCGGTGGTTGGCGAGCCGGAGCGTCCAGTCGTAAAGCCTTTGAAACACGCCGCGTCCCCAAACGAATCTGCGCTGCCGAAGATACGGCCCATAAAGAAAGCGCGGGCGTCCAGCAATTCGCCCAGAGAGAGGAGGCGAGAAGATTGCGATGGGTGGCTGATCGTAAGGCGAAACCGCTCTCGGCAGCCTTTGCTGAATAGGCTATGCGTGCCGCTCGCGTTCGTTCCCGCTGAGCAATCGGATTGCAGATGAGCCTTCTTCGTTCCACCGGCACCATCGGTGGATTGACATTGATCAGCAGGATCCTGGGGTTCGCGCGCGACATGCTGATGGCGCGTTTTGTCGGCGCCGGTTTTGCCTCCGATGCGTTCCTTGTGGCGTTCCGCCTGCCCAATCTTTTTCGCGCGTTATTTGCCGAAGGGGCATTCACTTCGGTGTTCGTGCCGATGTTCAGCCGTCAGCTCGGCAAGGACGAGGGCGACGTCAGCACGGCGCGGCGCTTTGCCGAGGACGTGATGTCGGTGCTGGCGCTTACCCTGCTGCTGCTGACGGCGGTGGCGCTGATCGCCGCGGGGCCGATCGTCTGGGCGATGACCGGCGGATACCGCGACGCCACGCCGGAGAAATTCGCGCTGACGGTGGAATTCAGCCGGATCACCTTCCCCTATCTGATGCTGATCTCGCTCGCCTCGCTGTTCGGTGGGGTGTTGAACAGCGTCAACCGCTTCTGGGTGAATGCGGCAGCGCCGATTTTGCTCAACCTGTGCCTGATCCTCGGGTTGCTGTTCTTCAGGGGGCACAGCAACATCGAGACGGCTCGCACCCAATCGATTGCGGTGACGGTGTCGGGTGTGCTGCAGCTGATCTGGGTTGCCTGGGCAAGCAAGCGCGCCGGTCTGGGCCTGCGTCTGCGGTGGCCGCGCCTGACGCCCGAGGCGCGCGAGCTGTTGCGCGTGGTCTGGCCGGCCGCACTTGGCGCTGGGGCGGTCCAACTGAACCTCCTCATCAGCACGCTGCTGGCCGCGCGGTTCCTGCCGCAGGGGTCGATCTCCTATCTCTATTATGCCGACCGACTGAACCAGCTGCCGCTGGGCCTGATCGGCATTGGCGTGGGCACGGCGATGCTGCCGATGATCTCGCGCCAGTTGGGGGCGGGACAGGAAAGTACCGCGGTCCACACCCAGAATCGGGCGATCGAGCTGGTGCTGCTGCTGACGCTTCCGACGACGGTGGCGCTGATGGTGTGCGCCGAGCCGTTCGTGAGGGGCCTGTTGCAACATGGCGCTTTCACTGGCGCGGACGCGATTGCAAGTGCGGATGCGCTCGCCGCCTTTTCGCTCGGCCTGCCCGCCTATGTGATGATTAAGGTGCTCACTCCGGGCTTCTTTGCCCGCGCCGACACGAAGACGCCGGTGCGCATCGCGCTGATCGCGATGGTGGTGAACCTGGCTGGTAACCTGACGCTGATGTGGCACTTCCGCCATGTCGGCCTGGCGCTGTCGACGGCGCTGTCGGCCTGGGTCAATGCGCTGCTGCTTTACGAGACGCTAAAGCGGCGCGGCCATTTTACGGCCGACGCCCGCTTGCGGCGCACCACGCTCAGATTGCTCGGCGCAACCGCGCTGACGGCGGCGGCGTTGGTCGTGCTGGACGATGTGGTCCGACCGATGATGACCGGCGCGCTGGGTTACCGGCTGCTGGGGTTGACGGTGCTCGTCGTGGCGGGAGGCATAGTCTATTTCGGCACGGCGATGCTTTTCCGCGCGTTCACCATTGCGGAGGTGAGGCGGCAGTTAAAGGGAACGCGGGCGCAGGGTGCGAGCATTTCGTAACGGAGCATCCGGCCGGGGCCATCCTTCGGCCAGAATCGCGTGCGCGCTCCGCCGAACATCAGCTGTTCTGTTTGTGAACGCCGCGCCAGGATCATCGGCACGATGACGACATCAGGCGGGATCGGAAAGAACGAGCTTTCGGCAAAGGAGATCGCCGCCATCGCGGGGATGGCGTGCCGGTGGTTGGCCAGCCGGAGCGTCCAATCGTAAAGCCTTTGAAACACGCCGCGTCCCCAAGCGAATCTGTACTGCCGAAGATACGGCCCATAGAGAAAGCGCGGGCATCCAGCAATTCGCGCAGAGAGAGGGGGCGAGGAGATTACGATGGCGGCTCTTAGCATCAGGCATGCAAGGAGCTTCCGCGACTGAGTGCTTTTCTTCCTTTGGCGAGGAGCAATTGACAGAGGAAAAGGGGTAGGAATTTTTGACGTTGCCATCGGGATGGCTGCCGAAGGAGGCGATAGAGCCACTCTAAGCCGCCATGTATCATGAAGTTTGGGGCACGCTTGACGCGCCCCGCCAGGATGTCGAATGCGCCGCCGCAGCCGGTGACAAATACGTTGGGGATCTCCCGAATCAGGTCGTAGGCAAATAGCTCCTGGCGTGGAGAGCCAAGCGCAACCATGACGAGATCCGCGCGAGCTTCTCTGATGGCAGCAAAGTACTTGTCCTTTTCGTAAAAACCATTCATTCGGCCAACAATATTGATGCCCGAATATTGCCTCTTTATTTCTTCCGTGGCGGCGGCGCTGACATCTTCGGCCGCACCAAGCATGAAAACACGCCAGCCACGGGTTTGCGCCCCTTTCAGGCAAGCTATCGGCATGTTGATCTTGCGGATCTTTACGCCATGCAGCCACTTCAATGCCAGGACCGCACCAAACCCGTCGGGATAAGGCAGAGCAGCCCTTTCGATGACGTCCCGCATCTCCGGAAGCTTCTGATAAAACAGAATTTTCTCGGCGTTAATTGCAACGGCGTAACCGCCCCGCCCCTCCCTGATCGCTGCATCCACCGCGCAAGCAGCGGCTGTATCATCGACAATCGGCACGCAAGGGCAGCCCAATAGGTCCAACGAGGAAGATATCATACGACGCCTTGCTTATTTGGGGTTTCGAAGTTGCTCACCAGTTTACCAGAAGTGAAAACCATAGCGATGAAGACCGCCCAGAGGATGCCAGCCATGCCGCCCAGAATAACGTGGCCGGCGACGGTCGCGATACCAAGCAGAATGTACGTCGTCATCAGGACGGTCGGGGCCACATGATTTGTTGGGTCGCGACGGCCAAGAAGGGGGACGTATAGGAACAGGCCAACGAATAGTATCAGGAAAATCAGGCCTGGTGCGCCGAACCAAAGGTAGAAGTCGAATGGATCAATCTCGACGCTTTCCTTGATGCCCAGTTGGCTCAACGCATGAACGCCAGGGCCAAACAATGCGTCGCCCATGTCGGGCGCACCCCAGACAGCACCCGATGCGGAGGCGATGAACACGTCGCGCCCAGAGAATAGGATGCCGGCCCAACCCCGGGTCTGGTAGACCTCTTGCAGCTTGGCGGCTAGACCGGCGGCATCGAGGATGGTCCAGACCTGAATTGCCGCAATGATAAGCACGACAAGCGCTGCCAATAAGCCCAGCGCCAATCCGGCGGGCATTCGCAACCATCGACCGCGCTGATAGGCGAGAGGAACGAGCGGAGCCAAAGCGATCGCTGACAAGATGGCGGATTTGGTGGCAATCACAAATCCAATCACCATCGCGATCAGTACGACGGGCAGATAGAGCCGGCGGTGACGGACCCAGATTTCCATAAATAGAAAACCGCAGAGCACCGCGTACATGGCGCCTACTTCATTCCCGGCATAGAAGAAGCCTATGATGCCGATACGGCCTGCTCTCGTTTCATAAGATGCAAAGCCGTAACCCGCCAGACCGACCACTACGTTGATAATAACGGCGATGACGCTTAACCATAGCACGCGCCGCGGCCAGGTTCGCAGCAAGCCAGGATTCGCTGTCTGCTGATCGTTACACCAGGACAGTATGGCGATCGGAAGCACTGGCTTCATGGCCGTTGCGGCTTCCCAACCAAAATCCGCAGCGACGCCGGTTTCCAAGAGTTGATATATCGGTCCGGCAAGGAGCAGCAGGGCCGATGCTCCCGTTAGCAACAAAGTTGTGAGCGACCGGCGGAGTGACGCAATGAGTATGAGCAACAGGATAGCGCCTTTCCACGTTGGGGAAAGGGGCGCCTCACCGGCACCCATGTCACGCGCCAGGCCATTCAGCGTATCGACATAGAGATAGATGCTAAGCATCAGCCAGATGAGGAGATCAAGAAGGGCTGTTCCTTCGAGTTCCTTGCCATAGGGCGGCTGTCGAAATGGCAGAAAGGGCCTTGTGGCCATAAGGCCTACTCGCCAGCCGCTCGAAGGGAAGGATGTGCACCCTGCGCCCCTCCATCCGTGGATAGCAGCGTTTCCGCATCAGGAAAGGCGCGGTGCCATTCCTCCAACGTCCAGATTGCAAAAAGCTGGCGTTCGAGATTGCCCCTTCGTCCCCTAACGTGCGCGCCGATGAGGTCGCGCACGGCATCTATAGATAGATGACGACGGGTGAAGGAGTTGCTGTCGCAAACCATCGCCAGAAGGTGTTCACCCAGTTCGCCACGCATCCACGTTTCAAACGGCGTTTGGAAACCCTTTTTCGGCCGCTGGACGATCTCTGCGGGCAGCAGGATCTTGCAAACCTCCTTGTGCAACAGCTTGGCGCTGCCGGCCGTCCAAAGGCCGCGGCGCAGATGCTGGGGCAGCATCTCGACCGTTGAGAGGTAGTCGGAATCGAGCAACGGCACCCGCACTTCGAGGCTATGAGCCATGGACAGCTTGTCGGCGAGCATGAGCAGGTTTTCAGGCAGGCTGGATCGTACCTCGAACGCTAAGAGGCGCTCGAAGTCCGTCCCATTTTCCGGGAGGAACGGCAAATAGCCTGCAAGCAATGCATCCGTGTCGTTGGCCCTACAGCTAGTCAACGCCGCGCGTTCGGTATCGGAGAAGATGGCGTTGAGCGTACGCCAACGGGCAATTTCCGTGCGCGCGCCCAGAACCTTGCGCACGCGCTCAGCATCATCGTGCGATATGACGAGCGATAGCAGATTTGAGTTGAATAGGGGCGCAAGTGGCCGCAACAATGGCAGAAGACGACATACGCGATGTCGGCCATAGCCAGCCCAAGGCTCGTCCGCCCCTTGTCCGGTCAACACCACCTTGCGGTGCCGTGCCACTTCCTCGCACAATAGATAGAAGCTGAACAGCGAGGTCGTGACCACCGGTTCTTCGAGATGCCGGATCAGTCTGGGCATTGCCGCAACCACATCCTGGGAAGATATCGTCAACTCTTGGTGATCGGTTCCCAGTAACTCGGCTGACCGTCGCGCTTCATCCAACTCATTGGAGGCGTGACTATCTGCATAGCCCACGCAAAATGTACTGACTGATTGTCCGCTTCTTTTTGCCGCTGCGGCCACGACGGCGGAGTTTACGCCGCCGGACAGCAGGATGCCTACCGGCACATCCGCCATCATCTGACGCGATACGGCCTGCAGCAGTGCGTCCAATACTTTTTGACGGGCAGGCGCGCGTCGGATCGATCGTGCGATGCGCGGCGCGTGGAACGCGAAGGGCTGGGCGGCGTCGAGGCTTCCATCGGCAGCGACATGAACGAAATGGCCGGGCGGCAGCTTGCGTACGGCCTCGAACATGGTGCGCGGCGGCGGCACGAAACGCAGGTCCAGAAAGGTTTCCAAGCTGACTTTGTCAGTCCGCAGCTGCAAGCCGCCAGCCTGGAGCGCGCCGATTTCAGACGCAAACAACGCGCTGCTTCCGTCTTGGGCATAGTACAAAGGCTTGATACCCTGCCCATCGCGAGCAAGCAGCAGCCGCTGCTCCTGCCTGTCCCAAGCCGCGATTGCAAACATCCCGACCAGCCGGGGCAGTGCGGCTTCGCCCTCGAGCTCTAGCCCGGCCAGAATCACCTCGGTGTCGCACATCGTCCTGTACGCGTAGTCCGCATAACATGTATGGCGCAGATTTTGATAATTGTAGATTTCGCCATTGAAGATCAGAACCCATCGTCCGGAAGCCGAAACCATAGGCTGACTTCCACCAGCCAAGTCTACGATCGACAGCCGCCGATGGCCGAGCGCAACGCCTTTGGCCTGCCATAAACCAGCACCGTCGGGGCCGCGATGGGCCAGGGCGAGAGCCATCTCTTCGGCGACATCACTGGTTGCCGAGGGACCGACGATTCCCGCTATGCCGCACATGAGGTTTTTCTTTCCATCGCGTCCGTGTAGGCTTGTTCGAGGCAATCGACCACGGCAGATACTGAAAAATGCTCGGAGACGTGCGAGCGTAACGTCTGTGGACTATAGACTAAGCGGCCGGAGAAAATGTCGCGTACGGCGTCGGCGATGGCCGTCGCATCGCCGATGGGCACGAGAACGCCGCCCTGGGGTGGGATGACTTCCTCTGGGCCACCGCAACGAGTGGCAACGACGGGAGTGCCTGACGCGAGCGCTTCGGCAGCTACGAGGCTGAACGTCTCGGTAGTACTCGCAACGACCAGCGCTGCATGCCGGCGCATCACTGCGGCTACCTGCGCGCGGGGCAGTGAGCCTGCCCACCGGACCCGGTGCGCGAGGCCGAGGCCGTGGGCCATAGCCTGAAGTCGCGCCTGTTCGGAACCGGTGCCCACGACTGTCAGGCCGATCTCGGCGGGAAGCAGGGCGAGGGCCCGGAGGATAGTCTCGACGCTTTTGACGGGCTCCAGTCCCCCAACGAATAACAGATCGCGCTGCCGCGCCTCGCCTTCGTCAGACGGATGGAAGAGGTTAAGGTCGATCCCGTTGGGAACGACCCGCCACGGCCCGCTTCCCGGAAAAAGGCACTCGACATTTCGGCGGAGGGCGTGTGAAACCGCTATCTTGACATCACAGGCGGCAAAGGCTTGCGCGATCTGCCGATAACCATGGGATGTTTTCCAAAAAGCGGTCAAAGGACCGGAATGTTCAGTTAGCACCAGAGGTGTCGTTCCTCCTCGGACCGCCAGCGCAGCGACGACTCCGGCAGGTCGTACCGCATGGGCGTGGACGACGTGGGGGTGAAGGCGCCGAATAAGAGCCCGCAGGCGGACGGCAAACAGTGTTGGACAATAGAAGCCGATCAACCGGTGCAGAGGCGTCACCGCACCCAGATAATGCTCGACAAGACCAGTTTCATCCTGGCGCTCGGTCCATCGCAATGGCAGGCGAGGCCGATCCCTGTCGAAGCTGGCGACATGCACATCGTAACCGCGATCGAGCAAGGCCAGCGCCTGCTCACGCACGAAGGTCCCGCGGAGAGGGAATTTGTGACTGGGATACCAGGATGCGACCAGCAGCAAGCGCGGTCGGTGGATCATGTCGCGCCCATACGGTCAGAAAGGAGGGCATCCGCCAGAACCTGCCGCAGACGCGCTACCTGCTCCTGCCTGGTAAAGCCTTGCCCGACTGATATTGGCAGATCGGCGCTACGTCCATATGCCCGCTTCTGCGCGCAGAGTTCACGTAGGATTACGGCTAACGCAACAGGATCGCCGGAAACATGCCCTGCGGCGCGTTCGATGATGAGATCTGTCGCCACATTGGCAGCCGTGCCGACGCAAAGTATATGCCGGCGGGCGCCAAGATACTCGAAAAGCTTGCCTGAAAACACGCCGGTCTCGCACGGATCGTTCCATGAAAGGTACAAAAGGCAGTCGGCTGCCCGCTGGGCGGCAAGTGCTTTCTTATGAGATATTGAGCCATGATTGAACACTGCTTCCGCTATCCCCAGTGCCTCAGCGTGCGCCGTGACATCCCCCAAGCTCCGACCAAAAAGATGGAGCCTGACCTTGTCAACGGCGGGATCAAGATGTCTCATTGCCAGCAATAGCGGATTAATGTCCTGGCGTTCCCGATAGATAAATCCTGTGTAAACGATGTTCAATTGGTCATCAGAAAAGGGTGAGTTTTGGATGCAGTGATAGTCATTCGGATCAAAACCGTTAGTGATGACCTGTATATCTGTACTATATTTCCGCTTAAGTTTTTGTTTCAGAGGCTCTGAGACGGTGATTATCGCGGAGGCGCCGCGTAGCGTGCGTTGTTCCATTTTCTGTTCAAAATGGCGGCGCCATCGCGGGAACGGATAATTATGATTATCGACCCAGAGATCGCGTAATTCGCAGACCCAGGGAATGCCGCTTTCGCGTGAAAGTTGTGCTGCGACTACCAGGGGCGTGAAGGGCGGTCCAGAGGCAAGAATGATATCGGGCTGAAATGTCTGCACCTCACGGCGAGCGGCTTTGAGCAGTCCGGTGCGCCAGAAGGCAACATTGTCAGGATACCAGGTTAATACCTTGAATGCTTGATAGGCCTTTCGCAACAGCATACGCCACATTGACAGGCCGCTTGAGGTCGACCGGCCGCCTGCTCGATTATGTGTAGAGACTTTGCTGGCAACTCCATCCAGATGTGGGCATTGCACGTGGGTTATATGTGCCGTGTCGATTTCGGCGTCGAGATCAGCCGAAAAAGGTTGATCTGCGGCCGCCAACACCCGAACTTGATCGCCCATTTGAGTGAGGTACTTCGCGGTTTTCACACAGCGGACCGCGCCAATATGATTGTAAGGCGCGAAATGATAGGTCAGAAACAGGATTTTCATGTTTCGGGCTCAGCAGATGTTGCGGCTAGATGCCGGCCAACGTGGCGACTGTTTTATCACCGGCCCGCCCGTCCCCATACAGAGCAGGCCAGTCTGCGGGGGCGCACGCCGTCTTTGCGGCTGCTACAATGGCCGCCGTATCCGCACCGACCAGGCGGTTCCATCCGGCTTCTACGGTTTCCACCCATTCGGTTTCGTCGCGCAGCGTTACGCAAGGGACCTGAAAGAAAAAGGCCTCCTTCTGCACGCCCCCGGAGTTGGTCAGCACAACAGCGGCATGAGCTTCTAGCTGGATCATGTCGAGAAATGGCAACGGGTCCACGATCTTCAGACCAGCCGTGAGCGGTGCGAGGCCAAAGCGATCGATCGCTTGCCGGGTACGAGGGTGCAGTGGCAGTACCACCATCTGTGTCGATCCGATTTCGCGCAGCGCGACGAGGATGGCCGCAAGACGAGCAGGATAGTCCGTATTCTCTGCCCGGTGGCAGGTCGTCAATACAAAGTTACCCGGTTCAAGTTCCAGCCGCGCGATAACATTGCTTCGTTCAGCGGCGCGACCTCGATAATACAGCGAGGCATCGTACATAACATCGCCGCTATGGGCTACGCCGCGAGTGATGCCTTCCTTGGCGAGGTTTGAAACGGCGACTTCGGTAGGGCAGAATAAAAAGTCCGAGACATGGTCGGTCAACACGCGATTGACCTCCTCGGGCATACGCCGATTAAACGAGCGCAGGCCCGCCTCGACATGGACAACCGGCACGTGCAGCTTCGCTGCCGCCAAGGCGCCGGCCAGGGTTGAGTTAGTGTCTCCATAAACGAGAAGATAATCCGGGCTATGCTCCATTATGCTCAGCTCGATCCCTGCCAGCATGCGACCGGTCATTTCTCCGTGAGAGCCGCCAGCGATATCCAAATTGATTGCTGGTTCGCGGATATCCAGTTCGTCAAAGAAGACCTGGGACATGTTTGGATCGTGGTGTTGGCCCGTATGGAGCATCAGCTCTTCGATCTTCGGTTGAAACGTCTGAGCGTTCCACTCATCAATTGCCCGTGACACTACGGCCGCTTTGATGAATTGTGGGCGAGCCCCGACAACCGTCAGTATGCGCATCTCTTTACCTTGTTTTCTCAATCATATGTTTCGGTAGCCGCGGACAAAGCAAAGCTGTCCGTCAATCATCTCTGGTAGCGGTATCCCATCTAGGACAGGCCGGCCGTTGTCGGTTGCCCATCTGCAACCTGATCCGGCCGCCTGATCCGCGCTGATTGAAACACAGCAGTAAGGAGAATCCCCATTGAGCCAAGGAATGTACCGGCAACCGCGGCCAGGATGGCAATCAGCCTCCGATTGGGGCCATAACGGGCGAGAGGTCGGTTCGCCGGATCGATTGTCTCAAGGGCAAATTCGTCGCGTCCCTGAGCGACTACCTGGTTTCTCAGCTGCTGCAGATAAAGCTGCTCGAGTGACGTACTCATGCCGGCAACCGTATTCGATTGAAGACGGCGTTCTAAAAAACCTAGGGTTCTTTCCATCTGGCGGATTTGTCGACGCTGAAGCTCGACGTTAAGATCACCGACGAGAAGCGAGAGCCAACGCTGTGCATAAATCGGCGAAACAAAGGTTACGCTAACATCGATCAGGCCCGTTTTAGGATCACGATCTACATCGAGGATGTGACGCATTTCGTTGTAGATTTCCTCGTCGGATGGTGCCGATCCGACCGGAGGCTTCGGCTTGCGCACCCAGTGGCCGGTTTGCGCGTCGTAGATTTCGGAGTCGAGGAATAGTCTTTGCGTCTCCTCGTCCCATCGCTTGCCCGCCATCAGCGCTACGGTGATGCGGTGGCGTTTGACGAAATCGACCAGGAACTTTCGAGACTGTAGAAAGGCTATTGAGGCGTCGGTGCTGTCAACGCCACCGGTTCCCAAATTAACCCCGGCTAATGAACCAAGGGTTGCCAGCCCGGACAGACCAGACAGTTCCTTGCCCTCATCGACAGGTTTCAGTTCAACCTCCGAGCGGTAGACATTTGGCATGAAAAACGTGACGGTTACGGCCAGTCCGGTTATCAGTGCGGCGAGGGCGAGGATGATCCATTTTCCACGCCACAGCAGAACGAGCAAATCGCCCAGATCTACCGGATTGGTCTGGGCGCTGTGCTCAGTGTTCATGAATTATGTGCCCGGCTCATCGCTATTGCTGAAGATTGGCTGTGGCCGCTAACAAACGACTTTGTCAAGCTGCCCAATGCCGACAGGCGTACGCATCGCCCGGTCGCACGACATCGGTGGCTTTCGCCGTCGAACTACAAAAGCAACGGCCGCAGAGCATGACCTACGCCATCAGCTGACGTCCGATCCAATCGATAAACTCCTCGATACTGCGGACCTGATGTCTCCAGTATCCCGACTTAAAGGGCTTCAGGGAAAACGGTTCAATTCCGGTGCAGCCGCCGGCCGATACTCTGCCAAAACACTGTGATCTCCTTTGTCGAGATCAAACCCGATAGAACGATACCTGCAGCAAACAAAATAAGTAGAAGTGCTTTTAGTAGACCGAGCATGGGACCTGGGCCCAAATCGGCCTGCAGGATAGCCCCGCCTGCGCCGGCACACAAAAGAAGCCCATATACGACCGCCAGGCTGCCGATCCGCAGGGGTAAAGGGTACAGGCGTTGACTTATGATAATCCAAAGAACGATGAACACGGAGGACGACAGGAGGGTAGCCGCAGCTGCACCCGGGGCACCATAAGCTTGGATCAAAAACCAGTTGGCGACCAGCGCAACAACGCCGGTGATCCCAAAGATTGCAAGTTGCAGCGTGGTTCGCTTGGCAATCGCGATTCCCGGGAAAAATATATACATTTGTCCGAAAAGTGTCCCGACGGATAGCATCAGCACCAGGCGAGAGGCATCTCGATAGGCTGGCGGCACGAGGGCCGAGAGAATTTCTGGCGCATAAAGGCCCAAGAAGAGGCAGCAAGTAAAGGACACGGCAACGAAGCCATGTGTTATAGTGGCAAGCTGTCGGGGAGTTTGGGGATCGCGGTAATGAGTATAGATAAGCGGCGTCAAGGCGGTTTGTAGGCCAACGATCAGCAGGCTTGTTGCACCGGCAATCCGTGCGCCGATGCCAAACAGGCCGACGCTACCCAAACCCGCCAAACTGTTCAGCATGATTCGGTTGGCGTGAAGAGTAAGAAAAGTTGCAAGGCCGGACGGCACGAGCGGCATGGAGAAGCGAAGCATTGATCGGAGTTGCTTGACGCTGAATAGCAACCCGTAACGGCCAGACAACCTGGACATGCTGAAGGCGCTAGCTAGCAAGGCGGCCGCGAGTTGCGAAGCTATGATACCCTTCAGCCCCAGCAATTTTCCCAGGGTGATACCAAGGACGAGGGTGGTCAGCGCGTAAATAATACTAGCCGCGGCGTAGTCACGACTACGGAGCTCGAAGCGCAGTTGCCCCTGTAGCAGGTAAAATATACCGTTTACTCCGATTGCGAATAAGCTGATCTGAAAATCGCCAAGATAACGGAGGTCACTCAAAAGTTGACGGCAAAGCCATGGCGAAGCTGGGAGTGCCAGGAACAGTACAAGGCTATAGGCACCGATCGTAAACCATAAGGCTGTGCTGGCCATAACACGGCGCTTGCCGGAGTCGGCGTCATTGATGAAGCGCAGCAGGGCCTGATTAATCTCTAATGCTACGATTAGGTTGGCGAGTGTTCCCACGACCATTACCATGTCCAATACGCCGTAATCGGCTGGAGCAAGGATTCTGGCGTAAATCGGAAGTGTGATGATCGACAGCCCGCGAGACAGAATGGCCGAGGCTCCATAGATCAACGAGTCTTTGAATAGCTCGCGAATCATTGTGCGTCAGGCCCCGTTTCCGCGTAGGCAAGCATAAACTGTTCGAGTTGCGGATTGTGTTGTAGGCAAAGAGCCTCGACACCGAAGTCCTGAATGAGCTGCCGCACGACTGCACGACTGGTATCTTCAGGTATACCACACCCCTGGGCGTAATGGATAGTCTGCGGTTCTGTCCACCATTGCTCCGGGATGTCGCCCTGGAGCAGTCGTACATATCTTGCCGCAACGATGGCCGGCGCCCATTCATCGCGGATGAATGCCTGGGCTTTTCGTCCAAGATCAGACCGCGCCAAGGCGTCAGTTATCATGCATTCTACAGCGCTTTCGAGAGCATCTGGATGAACGAATAGGGTTGGAGGATGCGGCCATTCTGGAAATTTAGTTATTTCGCAAGCCGCATATCCAGACACGACGGTGGGCTTGCCGTAAAAGGCACCCTCAGCGGCGATTACCGACATTGGAAGGTCAGAATAAACCTGATCTATAATGAGATCGCATTTTTTTATTTCTTCCAACATTTTGGCGTTGCCTACGCCATGCATCAAGATCATTTCCAGATCGTGGCCTATTGACTTTAAGTTATCAATAACCCTTTCTATTTCAGCGGTCCCCTTGATGCGCGGAACTGACGGACCATGCAGAATACGAATTGGTCGGTTGGAACACCCATTCTGATCAGTAGTATCCTCATAAGGATCGTCCATCGGTAGTAGGCGCGGCACGCCGATAAACAGAGAGTTTATATATGGTCGTTCGTGAAAGTGCGCGGTAAATGGGAGATTAATACAAATTCCGGCCCGTTCATGCCGCTTTACGTGACTGCTAATGACGCGTGTGCGCTTCTCCAGAGTTTCAGATGAAACGCCGCCTGGGATAAAGGCTGTCGGCCCACTAATATAGGGCGGCCGCGCATCCGATCCGAGATAGACAAAAATCAACTTTTTGCGTAGTATCCGATATATCCATAGCTCTGCGCGGGTATTGGTAATGGTTGTACCAAAAAGGAAAATAAAAGCGTCGTAGCTGAAGAGGGACCATAGTAAAACAAGAACGCTCCATACTTTCCAAGTGATCCAGATCAAAACTTTTCTGCGTTGACCGTTTGTTGTCGAGCGAACATAAAAATCCCCAAGTATTGACCACGCATTTGCAATCCATGGCGCGGTTTTGGTGCCGCGGTAAGAAAATCCATGCCTTTGTGAAAGAATTAATTGTGCGCTTTGTCCAATTTGTATCAGGCCAGTGCACAGTCCAGTACCAATACCCGCCACTTCGACCGGTCCAACGAATATCCGCATTTTATTATCCGTTTATTTTTTTCATGGGCGGTGTCCCGAGTTGGGATATGGGCTGGATGGCATCGTTTTGGCCATCAAAATTGATTTTTGGTGAAATTTCTATACTGCGTGCAATTATATATTTGCATTAGCTTGATTAGTTCGGATAATGTCTGCGACAATTGCTTCCGCAATGGCGATGGTCCTGACACCTGCAATAAGTGTTTCAGCATTATCGTGCCCACGACCACGGATTGCCTGCACAAATGCCTGCATCTCGGTTAAGAGCGCTTCTTGCTGCCCTACTGCAATGGTTTCTTGCTGAGAGACTATTGTATAGGAACTGAAATCGCTTTGCTGGGTTACCGATTGACGGTGAATTTGTATTTCTTTTCGTAGAAGATCGCAGTCAACAAAGCGATCATCACAAGTTGCTTCAATGAGCCGAATCTTCTTTTCGGTGATACGACTTGACAGCAAACGCGAGAAGCGCCCATTTTCGTGGCTCAGCTGTACCGATGCGAACTCGATTAGGCCCTTGTGCAGGACACCCTGCGCCGTCACTGCATGGACCGGACCGTTCAGATAAAGCGCCAAGTCAATGTCATGGATCATCAGATCCATCACGACGTCGACGTCAGTGATCCGAGAGCTCAGGCGATTTGTGCGAGTGAAATCGATGTTGATCACCCGTTCAGCATCGCGGAGGACCCGCTCCAGTCCGACTACGGCGGGGTTAAAGCGCTCGATGAAGCCCACCTGTATGAACGTGCCATACGTCTGTGCCGCCTGCTCAATCGTCCGTGCAGCCTCCAGCGAATGTGCCAACGGCTTCTCGACGAAGAGCGCCTTCACCCGGTGCGCGAAGCGTGTCACGTAATCGGCGTGGGTGACTGTGGGAGTGCAAATGACTAACGCGTCAACGCCCTCGACGGCCGTGTCCAGATCGTAGCAATCGGCGACACCATATTGACCGGCCGTGCGTTTTGCATGCGCGCCGTCCATGTCGAATACGAAAGCGATTTCCACGCCGCGCAGCATCGACAGAACACGCAAGTGATTCTGCCCCATCTTGCCAAGGCCGATAAGCCCGATCCGCACCGGGTTGAGTTTGGCGGTCATTCGATGATTTCCAGTCTGTTGCCCTCGCGGTCGATCCGCGCACAGGGGCGGGCCGGGTTGCCCTTGACGAGCGTATAGGGCGGCACGTCCTTCGTGACCACGCTACCGGCGGCGACCATGGCATATTCGCCTATCGTCACGCCGCAAACGATCGTCGCGTTGGCGCCGATGCTTGCGCCGTTGTCGACGCGGGTCGGGGTGATCTGCCAGTCGGTGTTGAAGGCGCGCGGGACGCGGTCATTGGTGAAGGCGGCATTGGGGCCAATGAACACGTCATCGCCGACTGTCACGCCATGATAGAGAGAGACGCCGTTCTGCACCTTGCAGCGATCCCCGATTTCAACATGGCAATCCATATAGACGTCCTTGGAAATGATGCATTCGCGGCCGATCCGCGCGCCCTCGCGCACCTGAACATTGATCCAGAGTCGCGATCCCTCGCCGATCGCGGCGTCGGCATCGACATGGGCGGAAGGGTGGATGAATGTGGTCATCAGGCCGCGTTCCTGACAGCTCGTTCGGAGCGCAGCGCGGCGAGTACAAGATCAAGCTCCGCCTGCGTCATATAAGGAAACAGCGGCAGATTGAGCACCTGAGCGCATAGCTCGGCCGCGGCGGCGCCTCCGAAATGGGCTTTAAGATAAGGCGCGGCGCCCGGCTGGCGCGACATCGGACCGGGATAAATATTGGCAAAACCGATCCCATTGTCTTTCAATGTCTTTTCGATCTGCTTCTTACGCGTGGCGTCGGCCACCAGCGCGACGTTGCAGTAGCCATTCTCCTCATATTCTGCGGGAACTGCCATGGCATTCAATCCTAGCGCGCTCAGATGCTTGCGATAGTAGCGGGCGCTGGCGCGGCGCGAAGCGATGCGGGCGTCGAGATAATCGAGTGAGATGTCGAGATAGGCTGCCTGGAGCGCATCGAGACGGGAGTTCCAGCCGACGTCGCCATAGCCATAATGAGAGGTTCGGCCGTGATTGGCGAGCCGGCGGACACGGTCGGCGAGGTCCGTGTCTTTAGTGAATACCGCCCCACCGTCCCCTGCCGCGCCAAGCACCTTGGCCGGATAGAAGGAGGTGGTTGCGACCTGTGCCCCGGTATAAATTGATTCGCCCCGCCAGCTCGTGCCGAAGCTCTGCGCTCCGTCCTCGACGAGGTGGACGCCGTGGCTGGCGCACAGCGCGCGCAAATCGGCAAGATGGTTTGAGCCCCAGCCATACAGATGCGCAATGATCGCGGCCTTTGGCCTGGCTTCGACCAATGCCTGCTCGAAGGCTGCCAGATCGACACCGCCATCGGCGCGTGACGAGTTGACGGTCACCGGATCGGCATTGACATTGACCACCGCCTCGAAGCTGGCCCAGAAGGTCATGTCGGGCACCAGCACGACATCGCCCCGGCCGACGCCCAGCCCGCGCAACGCCAGCTGGATGGCATCAGTACCATTGGCGCAGCCGATGACATGGCTGACGCCGACGCTTTCAGCCAGCCGCGCCTCAAGAGCGGCGACTTCGGCACCGCCGATGAACTGCGCCTTTTCGGTCATCGCCGCAACCTTCTCGAGCCAACGCTCGCTGAAGCCGGTCTCGGTGCGGGTGATATCAATGAAGGGGACCATCGCTTTTCCTGCCTGATCAGCCAACCAACGCACCGACGTGCCCTGCAATCGCCTCCATAACGGCGTCCTGCTGTTCTGGGCGCAGCTCAGCGCTCATCGGCAGGCTCATTACCTTTCCTGCCGCCGCCGCGGAAACCGGCGTATTATCTGGGGCGCAAAGGTCGCGATAGGCCGGCTGCTGGTTTAGCGGCACTGGGTAGTGCACCGCCGTCGGAACGCCCCGTTCGTTGAGCGCGGCCTGGAGCGCCGCCCGATCATCCGCAAAAAGCGTGTACTGCGCGAAGACGCTGGTGCGGTCGGCCCGCTGCACCACGCGAGTTATGCCGGCCGCATCAAGCAGGCTGTTGTAACGCGCGCCGACTTCTATGCGCCGATCGACTTCCCAGTCGAAGCGGCCAAGCTTGGCAAGCACCACCGCGCATTGAAGCGTATCCATGCGTCCTCCGATCCCGATGCGCGTATGCACATAACGCTGGCTCTGGCCATGGACACGGATTTCGCGGCACGCCTGTGCAATGGCATCGTCGTTGGTGAAGATGGCGCCACCGTCGCCATAACAGCCAAGCGGCTTGCTGGGGAAAAAGCTGGTGCAGCCGATGGTGGACAGGTTGCAGCTCTTTCGACCCTTATATTCCGCACCAAAGCTTTGAGCGGCATCCTCGATCACTGGAATACCGCCATGGCGGACGGCGATGGCGTTGATCTCATCCATATCGGCTGGCTGGCCGTAAAGGCTGACAGGCATAATCGCGCGCGTTCGCTCGGTAATCGCCGCCTCGATATATGTGGGATCGATGTTGCAGCTATCAGGCTCAATATCGACGAAAACTGGCGTGGCACCGAGCAGTGCGATGACCTCCACCGTGGCGACAAAGGTGAAAGGCGTGGTGATGATCTCGTCACCTGGCTTCACGCCCAAGGCCATCAGGCTGATCAGCAGCGCCTCGGTGCCGCTGGCGACGGTGATGCAATGGCGGGCGTCGGTATAGCTTTCGAGCCGCTCCTCCAGTTCGCGCACCTCGGGCCCCATAATGTACTGGCCGTGGTCGAGCACGCGGTTGATGCGCGCCTGGATTTGCGGCTTCAGCGCCTCATATTGCGCCTTCAGGTCGATGAATGGGATCATTGCGGGTGACATGTTACCTCGCCGTTGCGCAGCCTGTATTTCATTCCCGTCGTCGGGCAAGTCGTTTCCCCCCGGCCGTCCAGCGGCAGGGCCAGCCGTTCGCCGTATTGGCTCATCCAGCCGATCTGCCGGGCCGGCACGCCTGCCATGAGGGCATAGGGCTTGACATTCCTGTTGACCACCCCGCCAGCGGCCACGAAGGCATATTCGCCAATCGTGACCCCGCAGACGATCGTGCAATTAGCCCCCAGCGTCGCGCCCTTCTTCACAATCGTGCGCTTGTATTCACTTTTCCGCCCGACTGCGCTGCGCGGGTTGTAGACGTTGGTGAACACCATGCTTGGCCCACAGAAGACATCGTCCTCCAGAGTGACGGCATCGTAGACGCTGACGTTGTTCTGGATCTTGACATTGTCGCCGATAACGACGTCGTTGCCGACGAACACATTCTGCCCCAGTGAGCAGCCTGCACCGATCTGGGCCTCGCCGCAGACATGCACCCAGTGCCAGATGCGCGTGCCTGTGCCAACGACAGCTCCGTCATCGACGATGGCGGTAGTATGGATGAAAATGGCGTCGTCCTTTCAAGCCACGGAGGGCTTTTTCAGGTGCTGGCGGGCCGCATCAATATTCAAGCGGCAACGAAACGGTCTTGCCATCGCGCGCCGACAAATAGGCGGCGATCAGAAGTTCCAGGGATTTCAATCCTTCGCGGCCGTCGGTTTCGGGTTCCGCCTCCCCGCGCAGAACGTCGATCACATTTTTATAGTATACCGGATGGCCGAAGCCATAGACCGAGGTGGTCTCGTAATTCGCTGTTTTGACCTGCGTGTCGTAGTCGCAGGGTTCCTCGAAGTTCCAGATCTGAATGTCGTTCACTGCGACGCCGCCGATGCGCACTGTGCCCTTTTCGCCCAGGATGGTGATGCTGCCCTCCAGATTTTGCGGGTAGGTAAGCGTGGTAACGCTCATCGAACCGAGCGCGCCGTTGCGCCAGCGCACGTTCAGCACCCCGGTGTCCTCCACCTCGATGTCACGGGTCGTGCTCATCATCGCCTGCACCTTATCGACCGGGCCGATAAGCCAGTCGAGAAGATCGACGTAATGGCTGGCCTGATTCATGAAGGCCCCGCCGTCGAATTCCCAGGTGCCGCGCCAACTCGCCTGATCGTAATAGGACTGCGGCCGCGTCCAGAAGACGTTGAGGTGGACCATGTGGATCTTGCCGAAGCGTTTTTCGTTAATCGCGCGTTTGAGCAGCTGAAGGGTCGTGTTCCGGCGGTTCTGCTTGACGACGAAGAGACGCACGCCGGCCTCATCGCATGCTTTCACCATGCGGACACCGTCATGCCAGCGTGTAGCCATGGGCTTTTCGGTCATGACGTGAACGCCATAACGGGCCGCAAGCACAGCTTGGTCCGGATGAATGCCGCTCGGGGTGCACAGAACGACGAGGTCCAGCGTCTCCTGCTTCAACATCTCTTCAAGGCTGGCATACCCCTCGACCCGGTATTTTTCGCTGTGCGCCTGCAAACTCGCCGGATCGGTGTCGCAGATCGCCACCAGCTCGATTTCTCCAGCGTGCGTCTCCACCGACCCGAAGTGGTTCTTGGAAATGCGGCCGCAACCAACGATTGCTGCCCGGATTTTCCGGTCCGTGACTACTGCATGACGAAGCATCTTACCTCCACCTAACTACATTTCCCGGAAGACGGTTTCCCTGCAGGCCCGGGCGAAGCCTATTTTCCTGGTGGGTCGCAACTTATGACCAGGATTGGGGGTCCATTCCGCGAAGCGAGTCCCTCTAATAGCATTTGATCAAAGGCGGAATACGGTAAAGCCAGCCTCTGCCGCCCTGTGCCGATCATACAGAGCCTTGACGTCAGCCAGCACCGGCTTGTCTCCTTTGCAGAGAGCGCGCAGCTCATCAGGCGCGAGAGCGCGATATTCACTGTGGCCGACCGCCACGACCAGTGCATCGACCGCATTTTGATTATCTATGCCGCCAAGCTTCAGGCCATATTCCTGGGCAAATTCCTCGGCGTCCGCCCAAGGATCTGTCACCACGACGCTGACATTCCAGTTCTGAAGTTCTCGGATTAGGTCCACGACCTTGCTATTGCGGATGTCGGGGCAATTTTCCTTGAAGGTGACACCCATTACCCCGACCGTGCTGCGCGGAACGTCGATGCCGTTTTTTAGCATCAATTTAATGAGGTTGCGCGCCACGTAGCGGCCCATGTTGTCGTTGATCCGGCGGCCGGCCAGGATAACCTGCGGGTGATAGCCGACCTCCTCGGCCTTGTGCGTCAAATAATAGGGATCCACGCCAATGCAGTGGCCGCCGACCATGCCAGGCCGGAATGGCAGGAAATTCCATTTGCTGCCGGCGGCTTCCAACACCTCGGTGGTGTCGATACCTAGCCTGTCGAAGATAACAGATAGCTCGTTGACCAGTGCGATATTGAGATCACGCTGAGTGTTCTCGATGACCTTCGCCGCCTCGGCCACGCGCAGACTGGTTGCCGCAAAGGTGCCGGCGGTGATGATCGTGGCATAGAGCCGGTCCACGGCAGCGGCGGCTTCCGGGGTGGAACCGCTGGTGATCTTGCGGATATTGGTGAGCGTATTCACCTTGTCGCCGGGATTGATGCGTTCCGGGCTATAACCGCAGAAGAAGTCCTGATTGAACTTCAGGCCGGAATATTTCTCAAGGACGGGGACACACACTTCCTCGGTGCATCCCGGAAAGACGGTGGATTCATAGATGACGAGCGCCCCGGGCCGTACGGCCTTGCCGACCGTCTCGCTGGCTCGGATCAGGGGAGTCAGATTTGGCCGATTGGCCTGGTCGATCGGCGTCGGCACGGTTACGATGAAAATGCCGCACTGCTCGAGCATTGCCGGATCGCTGCTGAAGGACAAATGCGACGCTGTCGCGAGATTGTCCGGTGTCACCTCAAGGGTGGTGTCCTTGCCAGCCTTCAATTCGGTTATTCTGGAAGGGTTGGTGTCAAAGCCAATGACGGAGCGTGACTTGCCAAATTCCACCGCCAGCGGAAGGCCAACATAGCCAAGGCCGACTACCGCAATTTTTTTGTCGTCAATGTTCATCGATCCAGCGCATTTCGATTTGTTATTGGTCATTTTATCCAAGGCAACCGCTCTATCGGGCCTTAGGTTGAACTTGAAGTCTTTTTATGGGGAGCGCAGTTGGTTCAAGGAAGGTGGTAGACGGCTCTCAAGCCCAGTGAATTGAGGCCGGGATTTTGACCACTGAACAATCGCGCGTGGCTGAGGTGGATCCAGGAAATTTCCAGATTGAATGTGCTGGCAATCCGCCAGCCCACAGCCAATTCCGGTTCGAACAGTACCCTTGAGCCGAGGTCGACGCGACGGCCGCGCCGGACTTTTAATGAGGGCCCGTCGTGAATGGCGATACCGATTCCCGGTCGCGCATAGATTCGCGTGCCCAGATGCCAACTCAGCCCGACAGCAGCATAGTCGGTGCCGCCCTGAAGATTGGCGGACGCCAGGGCATAGGGCGAGGGTTCGCCGATGACGTGCAGGTCTTTTATCGGATTCCCGCGCCACCCCGCCTTGATATCCGCACCTGATTCATATTCGTGCGTGAACGGAGCCACATCATGCCTGTACGCACCCAGCCAGATTTCGTCCGCCAGGGCCGGGTCACCCCAGTTAAGCGTCAACAGCCCGGCCGCCACCACAGGATAAATGCGCATCGATGAGATTCTACCTCGAACCACGCATGTGCCGCGAACGAATTCTGGACGGGGTTTGATCCTCTTTCGAGGCTTTCGATCGAATCGCCGAAAATTCCTCCGTCCTCGCAGCGTCGATGCCTTGGGGGTCGTCTTTGCCGTGCGCATCCCATATATGCTTCAGGCGCCACGCAGATGGAGGCTATCTATATGATCGAACTATTCTATTGGCCCACGCCCAATGGTCACAAGATAACGATCTTCCTCGAGGAAGCGGGGATTCCCCACAAGATAACCCCGATCGACATCGCCAGTGGCGCGCAGTTCGATCCCGCCTTCCTGAAGATTTCGCCCAACAACCGGATGCCGGCGATCATCGATCACACACCGACGGATGGCGGCGCGCCTGTCTCGTTGTTCGAATCGGGCGCGATCCTGCTCTACCTCGCGGAAAAAATCGGGCGCTTCATCCCCGCCGATATCCGCGGCCGGGCGGAGGTGCTGCAATGGCTGTTCTGGCAGATGGGGGGCCTGGGGCCGATGGCGGGCCAGAATCACCACTTCAACCGCTATGCGCCCGAGAAGCTGCCCTATGCGATCAACCGCTATATCAAGGAGACCGGCCGGTTGTACGGCGTGCTCAACCGCCGGCTGGCCGACCGCGAGTTCATCGCCGGCGCCTATTCGATCGCGGACATGGCCAGCCATCCGTGGATCGCGTCTTATGAGTTGCAGGATCAGGACCTGAACGATTTCCCGCACCTCAAACGCTGGTTCGAAATGGTCCGCGCCCGCCCGGCGGTGGCGCGCGCCTATGCCCTTGCGAAGAAGGTCGCACCACCCAGCGGCGAAATGAGCGAGGAGCAGAAGAAAATCCTGTTCGGTCAGACCGCCGCGACGGCCGAAGAATAAGGCGCGCTGACGCCCTCGGATTCGATCTGAAACGCCGGATGCGCAAAGCAGGCGCGAACGTGTCCGTGAAGCCCCGCGACATTTGGTCTAATGGCGCTTGAAATACTGGACTTCCCGTTCGTGCTTCGCGGCGTCTTCCCGCGTGGAGAACGTCCCCAGATTGCGGCGCTTTCCGGTCTTCTTGTCGGGCTTTCTGGAATAGAGCCGGTACTGGCCCGACTTGAGCTTGCGTATCATTCTGGCCTCCCATGCCGGTGGCTGGTTGCCCGGCACATGGCCGGTGCATTTCGGCGAACGCCCGATCCGGATTGCGGTTCCGGAGCAGAGGATTGACTCGCCCAGCCGAAAGGGATGTATTAGAACAAATCATGAACACTTATTCTCACGAGTTGGTTGAACGCCTGTCCGCTCTGCGGCGAAGCATTGCTGCCATCGATGATCGCGAGGCCGCCGATCCTGCCGCAATGACGCTATTCAGCCTTGGGTGCGAGCCGCTGGACCGGCATCTGGGCGGCGGACTGCATCGCGCCCGGCTTCATGAGGTTTTCGCGGCCGAATCCGCCGATGCGAGCATCGCCGCGGGCTTTGTCCTGATGCTTGTCATGCGAGCCTGCCCGCAGGGCGCGGCCGTATTGTGGGTCAGGCACGAGACGGCAAAGCGCATGGCCGGGGGAGTCTATGGGCCGGGCCTGGCGGACCTTGGCATGGATCCGGGAAGGGTCGTCTTCGCCTTGACCCACGATGTTTCCACCCTGCTCAAGGCGGCGGACGACATCATCCGCTGCCACCAGCTTGGCGCGATCGTGATCGAAGCCTGGGGAAATGGCGCCGACCTGAACCTGACGACGAGCAGGCGGCTGACGCTTGCGGCCGAGAAGTCCGGCGTCACGGCCTTCGTTCTTCGCGTCGGCGCATCGCCAGCACCAAGCGCTGTCCAGACCCGGTGGGAGGTGCGGTCGGCATCCTCGACGCCCTTGCCTGCAAATGCCCCCGGTCATCCGGCCATGGAAATCAGATTGCTGCGCCATCGCGGAGGTTTTCCTGAGATGAACTGGCGCGTGGAGTGGGACCGTGAACGACTTTGCTTCCGGGGGGCGGCGCTACCTGGCGCTGTGGTTCCCGTTTATGGCAGCAGACCGGCTGCGGCTGAGGAACCGGACCGCATCTCGGCCTGATGCCGATGCGCCCGATGTCTCCTCGCCCGAGGCGCCGCTCGCCTTTGTGGAAAAGGTGCGCGGCGCGCTGCGGCTGGCGGCGGTGGATCGCGATGCGCTTTCACTGGGAATCACCCCCGGCCTGACGCTTGCCGATGCGCGGGCCCGGGTGCCCCATCTGGCTGTGGCCGATAGCGATCCTGTCGCCGATCAGGATTGGCTGGAACGGCTGGCCGATGGTTGCGACCGCTATACGCCGATGGTGGCTCTTGATGCGCCCGATGGTCTGATGCTGGACATCACCGGCTGTGCGCACCTTTTTGGCGAGGAGGCGGGGCTTGTCGCGGATGTGGAGGCGCGCCTTGCCCGGCTTGGCATGACGATGCGCCATGCGCTTGCCTGCACGCCGGATGCGGCGCATGCGCTTGCGCGTTACCAGCAGGTTCCGGCGCATGACGAGGCGGCGGCGGTCAGACGCTTGCCGGTTGCCGCGCTGCGCCTTGATCCCGATGATGAGATCGCGCTGAAACGGGCGGGACTGAAGACCATCGCCGACCTTGCCGACCGGCCCATGGCTCCGCTCGCCGCGCGTTTCGGGGAGAATGCGGCAGTCCAGCTCCGGCGGTTGCTGGGGCGGGAAGACGTGCCGATCCGGCCTTGCCGCCGGGCTCCTGCCTTGTACGTCGAGCGCCGTTTTGCCGAACCTGTCGCCCGGACCGAATATGCCCTGCGTGTATTGGAGGATCTTGCAACCGAAGCGGGCAAGCGGTTGGAAACGGATCGTCTGGGCGGCAGGCGGTTCGAGGCGCGCTTCTTTCGCACCGATGGATTGGTGTGGCTGCTGGGCGTTGAAACCTCGCTCCCCACGCGCGATCCGGCGGTGCTGACCCGGCTGTTCAGGGAACGGATCGACAGCATCGGCGATCCGATCGACCCCGGTTTCGGATTCGACCTCATCCGCCTGGACGTGCCTGCGACCGAAGCAATGGAGCCAACCCAATTGCGGCTGGAAGGCGGCGCCGTGGCCGAGGCAGAGGTGGCGGCGCTGATCGACCGGCTGAGCACGCGGCTGGGCCGCAATCGCATTCGGCGCGTCTATCCGCGCGGTTCCCATATTCCCGAACAGGCGGTGCTTTCCCTGCCGGCAACCGTGCCGTCCCAACCGGTGCAATGGCCTGCGGTCCGATCGGACGATCCCCCCCAGCGACCGATTTACCTGTTCGATCCCCCGCAGCCCATTGAAGTGCTGGCCGAAGTTCCCGACGGGCCGCCCCATCGCTTTCGCTGGCGGCGCACCCAGCATGATGTGGCGCGGTTCGAAGGACCTGAACGGATCGCGCATGAATGGTGGCGGCGGGAAAGCGGGACGAACGATGGCGGACGGGGCCTGACGCGGGACTATTACCGGGTGGAGGATGTGCGCGGCCGCCGCTTCTGGATTTTCCGGCACGGGCTCTATGGGGCCGAGAAGATCAACCCCGGCTGGTATCTGCATGGCCTTTTTGCATGAGCGGGGCTTTGGCATGACGAACTACGCCGAGCTTGTCGTCACGACCAACTTCTCCTTTCTGCGCGGAGCATCGCATGCAGAGGATCTGGTGGCGCGCGCGATAGAGCTGGGCCAGAAGGGGATCGGCATCGCCGACCGGAACAGCGTTGCCGGTGTCGTTCGCGCCCATGCCGCGCTGAAGCAGGCCCGCGCGCAAATGGAGCAGGCGCTGGGTGCCGACATCGACTTCCGGTTGATCGTCGGGGCACGGCTGGTCTTTGCCGACGGCACCCCGGATATCATCGCCTATCCCGCCGATCGTCCAGCCTGGGGCCGTCTGTGCCGGATGCTGACGCTCGGCAATCGCCGCGCGGCGAAGGGCGAATGCATCCTGCGCTTGCCCGATCTGCTGGCGCATCTGGAAGGAATGCTGCTGATCGTCATGCCGCCGCCCGTGGTTGAGGAGGCCGAGCTTCTGCTGCGACGACTGCGGCAGGAAGCGCCCGGCCGCGTCTGGCTTGGGACAACCATGCATCGGGCCGGCTCCGACCATCGGAGGCTTGCACGGTTGAAGGCGTTTGCGGCGGTGGCCGGTGTTCCGCTGATCGCGACCAACGACGTGCTTTATCATGCGCCCGGACAACGCCCGCTTCAGGACATCCTCAGCTGCATCCGCGAAAAGCGCACCATCGCCACCGCCGGACGGATGCTGGAGGCCAATGCCGAACGCCATCTGAAGGCGCCCGCCGAAATGGCGCGGCTGTTCGCCGATGCGCCCGAGGCCATGACCGAGACGGGGCGGCTGCTGTCTTGCGTCGCTTTCACGCTGGACGACCTCAAATATGAATATCCCGACGAGCCCGTGCCCTCCGGCCGGACGCCGCAGGGCTGGCTGGAGGAGCTGAGCTGGACCAAGGCGAAGGCGCGTTACCCCCAAGGGATTCCGCCCAAGGTCACGGCGTTGCTGAAGGAAGAGTTCGCCATCATCGAAAAGCGCGATTATGCGCGTTACTTCCTCACCGTTTACGACCTCGTCCGCTATGCCAATGAAAAAGGCATATTGAACCAGGGGCGAGGCTCCGCCGCCAATTCGGCGGTTTGCTATGTGCTTGGTATCACCTCGGTCGATCCGGCCGGATTTGATCTGCTGTTCAGCCGCTTCGTTTCCTCCGAACGCAATGAACCCCCCGATATCGATGTCGATTTCGAACATGAACGACGCGAGGAGGTGATCCAGTACATCTATGAACGTTATGGCCGCGACCGGGCCGGGATCGCGGCCACCGTGATCCGCTATCGGTCACGCAGCGCGGTGCGGGACGTCGGCAAGGCGCTTGGCCTCAGCGAGGATGTGACCGCGCGTCTGGCGGACACCATCTGGGGAAGCTGGGGATCTGGGGTCGATGACGCCAAGGCGCGCGAAGCGGGCATGGACGCCGGCAATCCGATGATCCGGCGGCTGATCGATCTTTCCAGCCAGTTGATCGGCTTTCCCCGCCATCTCTCCCAGCATGTCGGCGGCTTCGTGCTCACGCGCGGGCGGCTGGATGAAATGGTGCCGATCGGCAATGCCGCGATGGAGGACCGCACCTTCATCGAATGGGACAAGGACGATCTCGATACGCTGGAGTTGATGAAGGTCGATGTGCTGGCGCTCGGCATGCTCACCTGCATCCGCAAGGCGTTTGGCCTGTTGCGCGCGCATGGCGGGGAAGGCCATGATCTGGCCAGCGTGCCGCCGGAGCTGCCCGACGTCTATGCGATGCTGCAAAGGGGGGACAGCATCGGCGTGTTCCAGGTGGAAAGCCGGGCGCAGATCAACATGCTGCCGCGCCTGAAGCCGAAGGAATTCTACGACCTTGTCATCCAGGTCGCGATCGTGCGGCCGGGGCCGATCGAAGGCGACATGGTCCATCCCTATCTCAGGCGCAGGGCGGGCAGGGAAAAGGTCGAATATCCCTCGCCCGCGCCGCCGCATGATCCTGGCGAATTGCGCGACGTCCTGCACAAGACGCTGGGCGTGCCGCTGTTCCAGGAACAGGCGATGAAGCTGGCGATCGTCGCGGCGGGCTTTACGCCTGACGAGGCCAATCGTCTCCGCCGCGCAATGGCGACGTTCAGGAATGTCGGCACCATTCACGAGTTCGAGGAAAAGATGGTCCGCGGCATGACGGCGCGCGGCTATGATCTTGAATTCGCGAAACGCTGCTTCAAACAGATCGAAGGCTTCGGCAGCTACGGTTTTCCCGAAAGCCACGCCGCCTCATTCGCGCGGCTGGTCTATGTCTCCGCCTGGATCAAATGCTTCCATCCCGCCGTGTTCGCCTGTGCGTTGCTCAATTCCCAGCCCATGGGCTTTTACGCGCCCGCGCAGATCGTCCGCGATGCGGTGGACCATGGCATCGAAGTGCGCCCCGTCGACATCAATCACAGCGACTGGGACAACAGCCTGGAACGGCGGCCGGATGGCGCGCTGGCGCTTCGGCTCGGCTTTCGTCAGGTGGATGGCTTCAAGGAGGATTGGGCGGCGCGGATCGCCGGTGCCAGGGGTTCGGCCGCGTTCGGCGATATCGAAGTATTGGCGAGGCGCGCCGATCTGTCGCGGCAGGCATTGAAGCTGATTGCCGATGCCGACGCCTGTCGTTCGATCGGGCTGGATAGGCGGCAGGCGCTGTGGGAGGTTCGGCGCACGCCCGACAGGGCATTGCCCCTGTTTGCCGCCACGCGCGCGGCCGAGCTTGGCGGGGAGCCTGATGCGGCACTTCCCGAAATGCCGCTTTCCGAGCATGTGGCGACCGATTACCAGACGATGCGCTTGTCGCTGAAGGCCCATCCCATGGCCTTCCTGCGTCCCGTGTTCGCGGCCGAAGGCGTTTCAAGCAGCGCTGAAATCGCAACTTTGGGAAATGGCGCGACGATCAAGGCGGCAGGCGTGGTCCTCATCCGTCAGCGGCCAGGCAAGGGCAATGCGATCTTCGTCACGCTGGAGGACGAAACCGGCATCACCAATGTCCTCATCTGGGCGCGGCTGTTCGAGCTTTTCCGCCGCGAGGTGATGAGCGCGCGATTGATGCTGGTCGAAGGAACCTTGCAGCGCAGCCCCGAAGGCGTCGTCCATCTGATGGCGACGCGCATCCATGATCGCAGCCATGAACTCGGCCGATTGTCGGATGATCCGCGCTTGCGCCCGGCGATGTCCCCTGCCGATGAAATAAGGCACCCAAGCTATTCCCGAAATGCGGGCCATCCGCGCAACGTCCGTATCCTGCCGGGATCGCGCGACTTTCATTGAACCGAGGCGATGTCGTCTCATCATGGACAATTTGTCATTCGACATCGTTCGGGTATTATGACAGCGGCGACGGCTATCGCGCCCCTTGCATGAAGATCGGTTCGACCAAGAACAACCGCCGTGAATGAACGACCCGTCTTCTATGACTTATCGGGCAGACGAAGACGCAGGTTCGCACTTGCGCTCGGGGCCTTCGTGCTGCTTGTCGTTCTTGCGGTAACCGCCTTCGGCGCTTCCATCGTCAGCGTTCCCAGCCAGCGGCAGCTTCCCTTCGAAGTGGAGCGGCCGCAGTTGCATGCCACGCCCGATCCGGTGGTCAGAATGGCCCATCGCGTCAGGGCAGGCTTCAGACACGCATTGAGCAGGGCCGGATGGCTTATGCCCAGCAGAGGGGGCGGGATCACCGCGCCGCCTCTCGCCGTGGCTTTCTACGCACCTTGGGATGATTCGAGCGCGGCCTCGCTCGCCCGGCACGTCAATGCGCTCGACTGGCTGGTGCCCGACTGGATCTCGATCACCGGCGCCGATCACCACATGACGGTTTTCCACGATGCGCGGGGCCATGCCATCATCGCCCAGGCGCTGCACCGGCCGAAAGTGCTGCCGATGACGCAAAACGCATTGAATGGCCAATGGGATGGTCCGGGGGCAGCGGCCCTGCTGCATGATCCGGCAGCCCGTCGCGTACTGATCGACCGGCTGGAAGCTTTGCTCGTCGCCAGCCATGCCGATGGCGTCACTTTCGATTTCGAGGACCTGCCAGCCTCCGCGCAGCGTGATTATCTCGGCTTTCTCGCCCAGGCGCGCGTGCGCTTTGCGCCGCACGGCTGGCTTATCGCGGTCGCGGTTCCAGTCGACAATCCGGCATGGAACCTGAAAGCCTATGCACGGATAGCCGACAGGTTGTTCCTGATGGCATATGACGAACATTATCCCGGCGGCGAACCGGGTCCGATCGCATCGCAATCCTGGTTCGTCCATGTCGTCGCCAAGGCATTGCATACCCTGCCTGCCGGCAAGGCGATCGTCGCGATCGGCTCCTATGCCTATGACTGGTCTTCGGACGGCAGCACCGATGCAACCTCGGTCGAGCAGGCGTGGCTGACAGCCCATGAATTGAGCGCGATGCCCTTGTTCGACAAATCCAGCGCCAACACCGGCTTTTCCTATGACGAGAAAGGCAAGCATCATCAGCTCTGGATGCTGGACGCGGCCAGTTTCTACAATCAGGCGGCGGCGGTCCGCAGTTCGGGCGCGGCCGCGATCGCGCTTTGGCGGCTCGGGACCGAAGACCCGTCGATATGGCGTTATTTCGGCCGGCATCACCAAGGCGAGCCGGCCTCCGTTATCGACAGCATCCCGGCCGGAACCGACGTCGACATCGAAGGCACGGGAGAAATCCTGAGGATCGGGGCGGTTCCGGTGCCTGGATCGCGCGACATCGCCACCGACAAGCGCGGGCTCGTCATCGATGAGCGCTTTACCCAGTTGCCGCTGCCCTATGTCATCGAACGAACCGGATACCGGCCGGGGGTGGTTGCGCTCACCTTCGACGACGGCCCCGATCCGACCTGGACGCCAAAGATCCTCGACATATTGAAAGCCGCGCACGTTCCCGCGACCTTCTTCATCATCGGCGAGAATGCGCTGACCAACCGGGGCCTGCTGGCGCGGCTGATCGCCGAAGGGCATGAGGTCGGCAACCACACCTACACCCATCCCAACCTCGGCAAGGCCGCACCGCGCGAAACCGAACTGGAACTGAACGCGACACAGCGGCTGTTCCAGGCGTTCACCGGCCGTTCGCTGCGCCTGTTCCGCGCGCCTTATTTCGGGGATGCCGAACCTACCACGGCCGACGAAATCGATCCGGTCCACATCGCCCAGCGGGAGGGATATGTCTCGGTCGGCCTTCACGTCGACCCCGGCGACTGGAAACGCCCCGGCGTACGGGAGATCGTCGACCGCACCGTGGCGGGCGTGCTGGCCTCCAATGTCGAACGCAGCGGCCAGGTCGTCCTCCTCCATGACGCCGGGGGCAACCGCGCCCAGACGGTGGCGGCGCTTCCCCTCATCATCAAGGAGCTGCGCCAGCGGGGTTATCGTTTCGCCCGGGTGTCCGATCTCATGAACCTGCCGCCCGATGTGGTGATGCCGCCGATCACCAAGGCGGACCGGCTGGCGGCGACGACGGATCTGGCCTTGTTCAGCCTGATCGGCGCCGCCGTCGTCGGCATGGGCTGGCTGTTCGCAATCGCGATCACCATCGGTATCTTGCGCGCGATCGTGCTGTCGGCGCTCGCGCTCCGGCAAGCGCGGGTGGAATTGCGGATCCGGTTCCCCGCCATCGATCCCAACCGCTTCGTGTCGGTGCTGATACCCGCATATAATGAGGCGCGGGTAATCGAACGGTCGGTGCGGCAGGTGCTTGCCAGCACTCGGGTGCAGCTTGAAGTCATCGTGATCGACGATGGTTCGGCAGACGGGACAAGTGCGATCGTCAGGCAGGCTTTTGCCGATGAGCCGCGGGTTCGTCTGCTGACGCTGCAGAATGGCGGCAAGGCGCGCGCGCTCAACCGGGGGCTGGAACTGGCGCGGGGCGATCTCGTCATTGCGCTCGATGCCGATACCCAGTTCGAACCGACCACTATTGCCCGGCTGGTGCGCTGGTTCGCCGATCCGTCGATTGGTGCGGTCGCGGGCAATGCGAAGGTCGGCAACCGCGTCAATCTCGTGACCAGATGGCAGGCGCTAGAATATGTCACGGCGCAGAATCTCGAAAGACGCGCGCTTGCCTCGCTGGATGCGATGACGGTGGTGCCCGGCGCGGTGGGCGCCTGGCGCAAGGCGACATTGCGGGATGTCGGCGGCTACCCCGCCGATACATTGGCCGAAGACCAGGATTTGACGATCGCGATCCAGCGCGCGGGCTGGAAGGTGCATTATGATCAATATGCGCTGGCCTGGACCGAGGCGCCCGAAACTTTCCGCGCGCTGGCCCGTCAGCGGTTTCGCTGGGCGTTCGGCACGCTCCAGTGCCTGTGGAAGCATCGCCGGGTGATAGGTTCCGGCCAACCGCGCGGCCTTGCCCGCATCGGCCTGCCACAGGCGATGCTGTTCCAGATCCTGTTCGCGGCGATTTCGCCGGTCATCGATCTCGCGCTGATTCTCAGCATCGTCAGCACTTATCTCGACGTGCAGGCGCACGGTTGGGAGCAGACCCAGACCGATGTGGAAAAGATGCTGGCCTATTGGACCCTGTTCACGCTCATCGACTTGCTTTCGGGCATCATCGCCTTCGCGCTTGAGCGGCGGGAGCGCTGGCGGCTGCTCTGGCTGATGATCCCGCAGCGCATCGGTTATCGCCAGGTGATGTATTATGTTGTCTTGAAAGCGCTGGCGCAGGCGATGCGTGGCCTTCGCGTCGGCTGGGGAAAGCTGGAGCGGAGCGGCCGGGTTGCCACGGCCTAGCCGTGCGCGATCTTGCAGTTGACCTTATCCGCATCGCCTACGGAACCGGCGGGGCCCGTCCCCGTTTTTCCATTGCAACCTGGAAAAGACGGGAATGGACAATGACAGCCAGAACGATGGTGAAGACGGCGATTCTTGGCGCGGTGATCAGCGCGGCCGGCGTCGTGATGAAGCGGTTTTTTCAGCAAAAGCCGCGTGAACTGCGCGCCGCGGGCGATGCCGTGGGCGTGCGCGAGGGCGAAGGCCTGATCCGCAACGCCGGGCCGGCCGCGACCCGCACCGCGCCGGGCAGGAAATGGAAACCCGAGGATGAGGCGTCCGACCAGTCGTTTCCGGCCAGCGACCCGCCGGGGCAGGGCGTCGGCTAAGCCGATCCCAGCAAAAAAGGGCAGGGTCGGCGGCCGGTTGGCATTTGATCGCGGTTGAGCGAAAATAAGCCTATCGGCTGCGGCACGAGCGGAAAGCCAAGCGATTACCCGTGGCCGGGAGAGAAAGATGCGCTCATCGCCACGGCATTATTTCACGGGTTTTGGTAATCATGTCTCGACCGAGGCGGTAGAAGGGGCGCTGCCCAGGGGGCAGAACTCGCCCCAGTCCGTGCCCTTCGGCCTTTATGCCGAACAATTATCGGGAAGTGCATTCACGGTTCCGCGCGGGGAAAACCGTCGCGCTTGGCTTTACCGCCTGCGCCCGACCGCCGGGCACAAGGCATTCACGTCCTTTGCGGGCGGCGGGTTCATTCGTTCGGCGCCTTTCGATGAAATCGGCCCCCCCCCCAATCGATTGCGGTGGGACGCCATGCCGGTTCCGGCAACGGAATGCGATTTCGTCGATGGTCTCACCACCTATGGCGGCAATGGCGACGGCGCAAATGGTCCCGGAATGGCGATCCATCTCTACGCCATCAATCAGTCGATGCAGGGCCGCGTATTTTTCGACGCCGATGGCGAGCTGTTGCTCGTGCCACAGGAGGGCGGCCTCGCGCTGGCGACGGAGCTGGGTGTTCTGGGGATCGAGCCGGGCGAAATCGCCGTCATACCGCGCGGCGTCCGTTTCCGGGTGGAGCTGCAGGGCAGCGCCGCGCGCGGTTATGTCTGCGAGAATTACGGCGCACCCTTCCGCCTTCCGGAACTGGGGCCGATCGGCGCGAACGGGCTTGCCAACGTGCGGGACTTCCTGATTCCCGTCGCCTGGTTCGAGGACCGCGACGAGCCGACCGAGGTGATCCAGAAATTCCAGGGTCGACTGTGGACGACGATGCTGGATCATTCCCCTCTCGATGTCGTTGCCTGGCACGGCAATCTTGCGCCTTACAAATATGATCTCGCCAATTTCAATACGATCAACACCGTCAGCTTCGATCATCCCGATCCGTCGATCTTCACGGTCCTGACCTCGCCGTCAGAGACACCAGGTACGGCTAACTGCGATTTCGTGATCTTCCCGCCCCGCTGGATGGTGGCCGAGCACAGCTTTCGCCCGCCCTGGTTCCATCGCAATGTCATGAGCGAATTCATGGGCCTCGTCCGTGGCGTTTATGACGCCAAGACGGGCGGATTCTCGCCCGGCGGCGCCAGCCTGCACAATTGCATGAGCGCTCATGGACCGGACAAGGCCAGCTACGAAGCCGCACTTGCGGCGGACCTGGAACCACGCAAGATCGAAGACACGCTCGCCTTCATGTTCGAGAGCCGCTGGGTGATCCGGCCGACCCGGTTCGCCATGGAAACGCCGCTCGCGCAGCGGGATTATGACGAGTGCTGGTCCGGCTTCACCAAGGCGCGGCTACCGGAATGACGCCCGTCACAAAGGCTTTTCGTAAATCCGGTAGATGCGGTTGATCGTGCTGTCGATCGCCTCCGCGATCGAGCGCATGCCCTGGTTGTCGTCGAGAATCCAGCCGATCTCGCCCCGCCGCGCGCCGTAATTCACCACGGAGTCCCGGCGGATATATTCGATCATCATGAAGGCGAGCTGCGAGGCGAGCCGTGTTGCCTGCAGCTTTTTCACAACCCCCATCAACGGCACCCGCATCGTGCGGACGCGCGGGTGGCGAAGGCGCCAGAGGAGTTTGGCCCAACCGAAGGGCAGAAGCTTGCCATCCAGATCCCGCGTCAATTCGTTCATGTCGGGCAGGGTCATCATGAAGGCGACGGGCTCGCCCTCGACCTCGGCGATGCGAATCAGATCCTCGAAAACGATCGGCTTCAGCTTCTTTCCCGCATAGGCGATCTCCGCGTCGGTCAGCGGAATAAACCCCCAATTGTCCGACCAGGCCTCATTCAGGATCGACAGGATCAGCGCTGCTTCCTGATCGAACCGGCTCTTGTCGACCTTGCGGATCGTGATGCGCGAATTGCGCTCGCCCGACGATACGATCCGCTGGATCAGCGGCGGGAATGGCTGGGTAATGTCCAGTTCGTAGGTATAGAGATCCTTGATCCCGGCATAGCCATGGCCTTCGATCCAGGGCTGATAGGCGGCGTTGTTGTGGCCCATCATGACCGTCGGCGGATGGTCATGGCCTTTGACCAGCAGGCCCGGCTCGTCCCAGATGGAGATGCTGAAAGGGCCGATCGAACGGGTCATCCGCTGTTCGCGCAGCCACGCCTCGGCGGCGTCCAGAAGAACGGTGGCGACTTCACCGTCCTCGGCCTCGAACATGCCCCATTGGCCGGTGCCTTCGCCCATGGACGGCTGCACCAGATCGTCGATCTGCGCGGAAATGCGGCCGACGACGCGCCCGTCCCGCTCGGCGAGGAAAAAGACCGCCCGCCCATGTTCGAACCACGGGTTGTGTTTGGGCGAGATCAGCCCGGCCACCTCGCTTTTCAGCGGCGGGATCCAGTTGGGATCATTGGCGTAAAGCCGGTACGGCAGGTTGACGAACGCTTTGCGGTCGGCGCCAGTGGCGACCGCCCTGACAGTGATTCCCCCCATGTCTATTGCCTTAACTCGCGGCGCGTTGGCGCGGATGCGTGGTTGCGACGATGCCGCCCGAAAGCCGCGCCACCCAGGGATAACGCTTTGCAACTTCGGGCGTATAGCCGAGATTGAATACCGTCGGGCTTTTCACCGTCCGGTCCTCACGCTCATAGAAGGTGGCGAACAGCCTGTCCCAGACAAAGTTGGTGATGCCGAAATTTCCGGTCTCGTCATGGAAGTGATGCGCCATGTGACGCGCCTTCATGACCGCGAGCGTCCGGTTCTTCGGTTTGTACGACAGATGCTGGATGCAATGGCAGAATTCATAGAAGCAGGTTGTCAGCAAGCCGGCGGCGAACGCCGTCATCGCCGCGCCGAAGCCGCCGATTGCCCAGCCGATGGGGATGGTCGCGGCCGCGATGGCGGGGAGTGTGGTGTAGAGCGCGCCGAACAGAACCTCCAGATGATTGGGGTCCTGATGATGATCATAGTGAATCCGCTTCCAGGTGCGCGACGTCAGCGGCGACTTGAACATCCAGCGGCTGTGCAGCACCCAGCGGTGCAGTACGTACCAGACCAGCGGATAAAGGACGACCGCCGCAACTGCCGCGGCAACATTCTGGATGAGCCCCGCCGGTTTCCAGACGGCGAGGCCAGCGGTGATCGCCGCCAGAACCAGATAGCCCTGGATCGCGTAATACTGGAAATAGGCCACCACCAGGTCGCGAAGCGTCATCCGGTCGAGATAGTGGCTTCGGCTCCAGATTCCCGGACGCTTCAAGAACGCGGCGTTCACGGTTCGTCAGTCCTCTTCGATTGAACATGGCCGGCGCGGGAACCTGACCTATTATGGGGTTTTGTCTTGCCTGTGCAATGCGGCAGATTTGGGGCTGATGCCGGCCGCGAATGCGCCGATCTATTCCTCGGTCTGGAACAACACGCTTTCCCCGATCAGGTAGAAAAGCAGGAACGGCGCCCAGGCGGCGAGAATGGGCGGGATCGCGCCGAGATTGCCCATTGCCAGCGCGAAATTATCGCCGACGAAATAGGCGAAGCCCAACGCCATGCCTAGCACGGTTCTGATGAACAGCCGGCCCGATCGCGCGAGGCCAAAGCCGGCCACCGCGCCCAGAAGCGGCATCAAAAGCACCGCCAGGGGTCCTGATATCTTGTGGTGGAGCGCGGCCTCCAGCGGGCCGGTCGGCCGCCCCGCCGCACGAAGGTTGCTGATCGCCCGCCGCAGCTCAAGGAAGTCGAGCTGGTCAGGATCGACGTCGGAAAGGGTGAACCGATCGGGGGCGATCCCCTTGGCGACGATGAGCGCGGGCAGCTTCTCGGCCTTTCCGGTGACGACGGTGAAGCGGTTGACGTTCTCCAGCCGCCAACCTCCCGCGACCGGCCCGGCCGAGGCCGCGCTGACGACAGCGTCCAGCAGGCCGCCGGAACGCTGGTAGATCGTCACGCCTCTCAGGCGCGTCGCATCGCGTCTGCCCGCTACCGCGTTGGCATGAATCAGATTGTCGCCATCGCGCACCCAGACGTTCAGCAGCACGTTCTTGCCGGGCGGAACCGGCCCGTAATCGGCCGTCTGCCAAGCATCGAGCGCCCGGTTGGACCTGGTCAGCACACGCTCGTTGAACGCAAAGGAGAGGACGGCGATGCCGAGGCTCGCGATCATCAGCGGCGCAAGTATCTGATGGGCGGAGATGCCTGCCGATTTGAAGATCACGATCTCGCTGTTCTGGTTGAGCTGGACGAGGGTGATCAGCGTGCCGAGCAGTACGGCAAAGGGGAGGAAGCGCGCTATCAACTGCGGCAGGCGCAGGCCGACATAGACCCAGAGTTCCGCCTGGCCATTGCCGGGATAGGCGAGGATGCTGCCGCTTTCGCCCAGCAGATCCAGCGTCTGAAGGACCAGCACGAGCATTGTCAGCACGGCGAAGGAACGGACAAGGAAAAGCCGTGCGGTGTAGAGCGCCAGTCTTCTCGACGGAAACGGCGACAGGGAGCGGGCGATCGACATGGATCAGGATTCCGCCGGGATCAGGCGGCGCCGCCGCAGCCGCTCGATGACGAACGCCGAAAGCTTTGAGAAGGCGCGTTCCAGCGCGCCGATGGGCTGTCCGCCCGGTTTGGCGAGCGTGTGGAACAGCCAGTAGCAAAAGGCGCAGAAGAACACATAGGGCACCCATATCGCCGCCCAGGGATTGATGCGCCCGAGCGCGCCCATCTGTTCGCCATATTCGTTGATCTTGTGATAGGTGACGATGATCACGATCGACAGGAATACGCCGAGCGCGGACGTCGATCGCTTGGGCGGGACGGCCAGCGCCAACGCCATCAGCGGCAGGACGAACATGGCCGCGACCTGCACCATGCGATGGTTGAAATTGGCGATGCTGGCACGGCGCAGATCTTCCGGCGCCTTGATGTCGCCGCCGGTACGGACCAGTTCCGGCATGGTCAGTTCCAGATCCTTGCCGCCGCGCTGGCGGAAGGCCTCGATCTTCGGCAGGTCGATCGGCAGGTCATGCGCCTGGAAGGAGAGGACGCGCGGCGTCTTGTAGCTAGGCATGTTGTGGACCAGCGTGCCGTTCCGCAGACGAAGAATGATGACGTCGGGATCGTCGGTGGCGAGAAACTGGCCGCGTTCGGCGGTGACGGCCAGCGTCTTTCCGCCCTTGTCGGACGCGTTGACGAAGATGCCGCGCAGGTCGCTGCCGCTGCCCCGGCTTTCCTCCACCCGAAGCGTCATGCGCCTGCCGAGCTTGGCGAACTCGCCGACCTTTATGCTTGCGCCAAGCGCGCCGGACCTGAGCTCGAAGCGCAGCCCCTCGTACGCATAGCGGGCGTAGGGCTGCACATAGCCGACGATCACAAGGTTGAGCAGCGCCAGCGCCAGGGCATAAAAATAGGGGACCCTCAGCAGCCGCCAGTAGGAAAAACCCACCGAACGCATGGCGTCGAGTTCCGATGACAACGCCAGCTTGCGAAAGGCGAGCAAAATACCGAGCATCAGCCCGATCGGGATGCCCAGCGACATATATTCGGGCAGCATGTTGGCGAGCATCCGCCAGACCACGCTGACCGGCCCGCCTTCGCTCACCACAAAATCGAACAGGCGCAGCATCTTATCGAGCAGGAGGAGCATCGCCGCGATCACCAGCGTCGCGAGCAATGGCACCGCGATCAGACGGGCAATGTAGCGATCGATGCGATTCAGGCGCTGGATTTTGCGGTCATCTCGCAGTTTCGACGCTCCTTGGCCCAACTTTGGCCGCAACCTTTGGCCATCCTGTTGCTGACAGGGGGACTTGCGCGCCCGGTCATCGACTAGGCGGCGCTATAACCCGCGTGAGTAGACAGGTCATGAACAAAGTTACAGTGCAGGCAGCGATTATCGGCGGATTGACGTTTTTCAGCGGGTTGTTGCCCGCTGGCATCGCGGCTGCCACGACATTGCCGCTCGGTACGCATTGCGAGGCGACTTCGGCCCGCGTGCATGTAACCGGGTTCAAGGATCGTTCCGGCAATTTGCGCCTTCAGGTTTACGGATCGAACCCGGCCGATTTCCTGGAAAGCGGCAAGAAGCTTCTTCGGATAGAGGGCCAGGTCAGCGAATCCGGCGACATGAACGTATGTGTGCCTCTGCCCGGCCCCGGCACCTATGCGCTTGTCGTCCTCCATGATCGCGACGGCAATGGCAGGCTGTCGATATGGAGCGACGGCGTCGGCTTTTCGCGCAACCCCCATCTGGGTCTCTCCAAGCCTGATTTCGACCGGGTGAAGGTGACGCTGCCGTCGGGCACAACCGACATCAAGGTGACGCTCAACTACCGTCAGGGCCTGGCCATCAAACCGTTGAAGACGGCGAACTGAAAGGAACCATAGATTGGCTGACGTCGCGCTTCTCTCCAACCCCCGGTCGACCGGCAACCGTTCGCTGTTGCCGCGGGTGCGGAGCTTTTGCGCGCGTCATCCCGAGGTCTTCCATTATGAAGTGGAGGAGATGGAGCAGATCGGCCAGGCGCTGAAGACGATCGCCCGGGTGCAGCCGAAGGTCCTGGTCATCAACGGTGGCGACGGCACCGTGCAGGCGGCGCTTACCGAACTTTACCACGGCGGCCATTTCGGTCTTTCGGTTCCCCCCGTCGCGGTTTTGCCGAACGGCAAGACCAATTTGATCGCGCTCGATCTTGGCGCCACCGGCGATCCCCTGGAGGCGCTGGCGCGCGTGCTGGAGATCGCCAAGGCGGGCGTCTCAAGCCATGTGGTCGCGCGCGAATTGATCGCCGTGACGGATGGGCGGGCCAATACGCGCCCGATCCTCGGCATGTTTCTGGGCGGAGCGGGGCTGGCCGATTCGATCCTGTTCTGCCGCCACAAGATCTATCCGCTGGGTCTGCCGAACTGGATGAGCCACACGCTTACCGTGTTTGCATTGATCCTGACCGCGATATTCGGGGCGAGGGCGTCGTTCCTGCCCGGCCGGCCGCGTCCGGTTTCGGTTTCGGTTCATCATCAGGGCGAGTTGACCGGCCGCTTTGCGCTTCTGATGGTGACGACACTTGAGCGATTGCTTCTGAACACCAAGACGCGAAGTGATGCGACCTCGCTCGGGGCATTGAAGCTGATGGCGATCGAAGAGCGTCCGGCCACCGTTTTTCGCGCCGTGTGGGCAGCGATGGGGGGACGGCTGGGCCGGTCTCAGGTGCGAGGCGTGCATGTCGAGCGTGGCGACGAGATTCGCATCGAGGGCGAACGGTCCAGCGTGATTCTGGATGGCGAGCTGCTTGAAACGACCGAGGGCCGGCCGATTGTGTTGAAGCCGACGGCGCCGGTTCCTTTCCTCAGCTTCGCGGCTTAGGGCCCGTTCACCGAATCCGCCATGCCCGGCGTCTGGTGCGCGTTCCTGCGGTGACAGGGCTCGGCCCGATGCATTCTGAAAATGGGCTTCTGGCGGCTGACCTTTAAGATACTGAAATGCAGCGTGACGGAATGACCGATCCCGAACTTTTCGATCTTGTGCGCGCCGAACTTGGCGTGGCGGTTCCCGATGAGGTTCGCACCCTCGCGCGCGCCATTGCCGGGCGGCATGGCAAGGCGGCGATTGCGGTGCTGTTCTATGGTTCGTGCCTGCGTACGGCGGACGTTCGCGGCCAGATGCTCGATTTTTACCTCATCGTCGATGATTACGCCCGCGCCTATCCCCAGCGCTGGCTGGCGGCGGCCAACCGGCTTCTGCCGCCAAATGTCTTTCCGGTAGAAAACCGCGGGCTGGCTGCAAAATATGCGGTGCTGAGCCTTGCGGATTTCCGGCGGCTCGCATCGGCCAAAACCTTGAACGTGTCCGTCTGGGCGCGCTTCGCCCAACCGTCGCGGCTAGTCTGGGCTGCTTCCGACGCGATCGCCCGGGATGTTGCGGAAGCGGTGGCCGGGGCGGCACCGGCGCTGCTCGATGCGGCCCGCCCGATGCTTGGCGACAGGCTGGCGCCGCTTGAGCTGTGGTCGGGCGCGTTCGGCCTTACCTATCAGGCGGAATTGCGGGCAGAGCGCACATCGCGCGCGGGTTCGATCGTCGATCATGAGCCCGGCCGCTACCGGCGCTTTACGCTGCCCGCCCTTCGTGCGGCGGGGATGGAAGCGCGACTGGATGCGAACGGGCTGTGTGTCCTAAATCCGGTGCCGGATGCAGAACAGCGAAAGGCGTCCCGTCGCTGGAGGATGCGGCGCATCCAGGGCAAGCTGTTGTCCGCGCTCCGGCTGGTGAAGGCAAGCGCCACCTTTGCCGGGGGGCTCGATTATCTGGCGTGGAAGATCAATCGGCATGCGGGCACCAAAATCGAAATCGCCGCGTGGCAGCGCCGTTTCCCACTTATCGGTGCGATTGTCCTTCTACCGCGGCTGATCAGGGCCGGGGCGGTGCGTTGAACTGAGCCCTTCATCCATCAGGCTCGCGATGCACTTTTACAATTAATTATCAATAGCGATACATGCCTGGGCGTCGTCCTTGACGGCATCCCCTCCTTGCAACTGGCTCGCTCTCAGGAGCGGGCCATTTTTGGTCCAACGGCAAGGCGAAGTGAGGATCAGGCCTTTTCCAAGGTGCATTGAAGCGGGTGCTGATTCTCTCGTGCGAAATCGATCACCTGGGAAACCTTGGTCTCCGCGACTTCATAGCTGAAGGTGCCGCAAATGCCGACGCCGCGCTGATGCACATGCAGCATTACCCGGGTCGCGTCTTCCAGGTCCATGCGGAAAAAGCGTTGCAGGACAAGGACGACGAACTCCATCGGGGTATAGTCGTCGTTCAGCATCAGGACCTTGTAGAGATTCGGCTTCTTCGCCTTTGGCTTGGTCTTGGTCGCGACACCCACTTCGGTGCCCCCGCGATCCGAATCACCTCTTCGCGCCATGCCGACAGGCCCCGGCGAACGCTTCGAAAAGTCCGTGTGTGTACTGATAATGCCCGTCATATCGCGATGATATGGCATCCGTCGGCCTCTCGGCAAGACCGGATGCGGCAGTTGCGCACAGGAAAACGGCGACCCCGGAAAGGGCCGCCGTTCGCTCAGATCATTCCGCTATGAAGCGGGATTATTTGATGGTGGTCTTCACCTTGTCGGCAGCGACCGCTACCCGCGAACTGATCGGTTCGGCGATATCGCCAAAGATCTTCACGAAGGTTTCGCTGACCTTCGACGCTTCGGCGATGGCCGCGTCGAACTGGGACTTGGCGAATTCGTTTTGCAGCTTGAAGAACTCGGTCGGCGATTTCGCAGCCGAGATCGTCTTCAGGGCCCTGGTCGCTTCCTCGAAGCTCTTGCGCGAAAATTCCGCCGCGTTCTGGCCCAGGGTTTCAGCGCCCTTGGCGGCAGCACGGCCGGCGGCCACGAAAGCTTCGACATTGCCCTTGGTGAAATCGTTCAGTTCTTCGATCATCTTGGTGCCCTTCTCGACGGCCGCGCGGGCCTGGCCACTAACTTCAGTGAACGCTGTGTTTGCCTTAACTCCGGCGGTGGTACCATTTTCTGCCATCTTGGGTGTCTCCTGCTCGGGCTCGACCACCTTTTCCGCTGCGGCCTTCTTGGGCTGAACCGAAGGCTCAACCCTGGTTGCAGCAGCCGGAACCGGATCGACCGGCGCTACTGCGGATTTCGTTTCCACGGCCGGGGTCGAAACCACGGGCGTTCCGGTCACATTGACCTTCGCTGCCGCCGGCATGGCCGGCTTCCCCGGGGCCGGTTTCCTGCCACTGGGGCGCGTAGGTGACCGTGCCATTCCACTCTCCGCTTCCGTTGTTGCGTCGCACAATAATGATTCGCGCGTCATAATACAATGCTTTTTTGTGCAGTGCACAAAATCAGCGAAAATGAGCGAAAATGCGCGCAAAAAAGGGTTCGCGACAGGCGGTCGCGATCTTATCAGATATCGTTTTTGCCGGGTTTTGCGGCGCCGCGGCGAATTTTAATGTCCGGTTACGGGGACGGCTTCCAGGCCCGACGCGGCAAGCTGGCTGTTGATCTGTTCGATCAGGCGTTCAAGTCCCGCTTCATCCTTGGCCTCGGCCCGCGCCACCAGCACGTCCTGCGTGTTCGACGCCCGAAGCAGCCACCATCCGTCAGTAGTGTTGACCCGCGCGCCATCGGTTTCGTTCACGTTCGCGCCCGCAGCGCGCAACCGCTCCAGCACTTCCTGCACGACGGCGAACTTGCGGTCCTCCGACACCTGGAACCGCATTTCCGGCGTGTTGATCATCGCGGGCATAGCGGTCTTGATGGCGGTCAACGATCCGCCCAGCGCGCGCACGGCCCTGAGCAGACGCACGGCGGCATAAAGCGCGTCGTCGAACCCGTAATAGTCCTGCGCGAAGAAGATATGTCCGCTCATTTCACCAGCAAGAGGCGCGTGGACCTCCTTCATCTTCGACTTGATCAGCGAATGGCCGGTCTTCCACATCAGCGGCTTGCCGCCCAGCTCGGCGATGCGATCGTAGAGCGCCTGGCTGGCTTTCACATCGGCGATGATCGTCGCGCCGGGCTCTTTCTTCAGAACCGGCTCGGCGAGGATCGCGAGAAGCTGGTCGCCCCAAACGATGCGCCCCTCGCTGTCGATCGCGCCGATGCGGTCACCGTCACCGTCGAACGCGATGCCGAAGTCGAGCTTTTGCTCCTTCACCGCCCGCCGCAGGTCGACGAGATTTCTCTCCTCGGTCGGATCGGGATGGTGGTTGGGGAAGTTGCCGTCGACGTCGGTGTAGAGCAGGACATGCTCGCCCGGCAGTTTGGCCGTCAGCTTTTCAACGGCTGGACCGGCCGCGCCATTGCCCGCGTCCCATGCGATCCGGAAGGCGCCGCCGTCATAGTCCTGCAGCAGCCGGTCGACATATTGATCCATGATCGCGACGGCGGAGAGGTCGCCGATGCCGTCTTCCCAATCGCCCGCTTCCGACATGCGGCCCAGCTTCTGGATATCCTCGCCGAAGAAGGGGCGGCCCTGGAAGACCATCTTGAAGCCATTATAGTCGGGCGGATTGTGGCTGCCCGTCACCATGATGCCGCCATCGACGCCAAGCGTCGCCGCCGCATAATAGAGCATCGGGGTTGGTCCCAGGCCGACGCTGACCGCATCGACGCCGCTTTCGTTCAGCCCTTCGATGATGCCGGCCTCGAGCATCGGCGACGATACGCGTCCGTCATAGCCGGTGGCGACCTTGCTGCCGCCCGCGCGGCGGATCATGGTGCCGAAACTGCGCCCGATCGCTTTGGCGTCTTCCATGCCGAGCGTCTTCCCGACAATGCCGCGGATGTCATATTCGCGAAGGGAAGTGGGATCGAAGCGGTGCGCCATGAACTACTCCTGTGGGCAATGATATGTTCCAGAAACAGAACCCTCGAGCGCCGAAGGTCAAGCCTCGGAAGACTGATTTTCGATCATGACCCCCGGATGACAGCCGAAAGGGCCGTATCGCGCGCCTGAGTGATTTTACGCGCAAGCTCTTGGGTCCCGCCGCGATCGGGATGCGTCTGCGCGATCAGCCGGCGGAAGGCGGCGCGAATCGCTTCCTCGCCATCGTCGGCGGTTACGCCAAGCAGCGCTCGCGCCTCGGCCACGCTCATCGTGCCGCCGCCTGTCATCCTGTGTCGCCATGGCCAGAGCGCGATGCCCGCGGCGACCAGCGCGACCGCGAACAGGACCTTGCCCTTGCCCAGCATGATGATGCCGATCGACCCGATGATGAGGGCGGATGCCTCCTTGCTGCCCATCTTGCCGACTTTGCCGGTAACGATCGCCCATATGGCGATGCCCAACGCAAGTGCTCCGAGCAGTCCCATCAGGCGACGGCCGCCACTGGCGGTTCCGCCCCGGCCGGTACATCCCAGCCGGGCAACGCGAGCGACGCCACCATGTCGCGCAGCTCCTGGCGGGCCGCGACATGCCCGAGGCTGGTTTCGCCCAGGGCGGCAAGATCAAGCATGGTCAGCCCGCGCGGAAAGAGTTCGCGATAGATGACGCGCTCCGACAAGCCGGGAATGACCCGAAAGCCGACCCGTTTCGACAGTTCGCCCAGCGCGTCGCCCACGCGGCGCATGTTGCGCGCTTCCAGATGCGCGAGGCGGTTGCGGAGGATCACCCAGTCGACACTGCCGCCATCGGTGCGGGCGCGGATCTTGCGCGTATCCCACACCAGCTCGGAATAGAAGCTTGGGCGCTTCACCTTGAAGCTGTCGGGGTCGACTTCGCCGATCAGATCGAAATCGACGAAGCTGTCGTTGATCGGCGTGACCAGCGTGTCCGATTTGGAAAGCGCGAGCCGGCCCAGCACGCTGTCGCGGCCGGGGGTGTCGATAATGACGATGTCCGACGTTTCGGCGAAAGCGGCGATCTGGTCCTCCAGCGGCGCCGGGTCATCGCCCGCGATGACCGCCGCCTGGGGCAGGCTCAGCGGCAGATCATGCTTCGCCACATAGTCGCGCCGGTTCTCCAGGTAACGCGCCAGTGTTTTCTGGCGGGCGTCGAGATCGATCACCGCAACGCGCTTGCCGCTTGCCGCCAACGCGACCGTGACATGCATGGCGGTGGTGGATTTTCCCGTTCCGCCCTTTTCGTTTCCGAACACGATCAGATGGGCACGCTTAGCCACCATGATCATCAAGCCCCCTTGATTTAACGCGTCCGTCACAACATTGACGGATGCCTGATGCGTCCGTCTAACGAAGGCTTGGTTTCCATGCAAACAGCTCGAACCCTGGTTGAACTGCGGGCGATGGTGAACGGTTGGCGCAAGGCCGGGCAGCGTGTCGCGCTGGTGCCGACAATGGGCGCGCTTCACGCCGGACATCTGCGGTTGATCACGGAGGCGCGCCGCCAGGCGGACAGGGTCGTCGTTTCGATCTTCGTCAATCCGGCGCAATTCGGCCCCAACGAAGATTTCATCCGTTACCCACGGCAGGAACAGGCGGACGCCGCGTTGATCGCAGAGGCGAAATGCGACGCGTTGTGGCTGCCCGATGTGGCTGTCATGTATCCCAAGGGATTTGCGACCAAGGTGTCGGTCAGCGGCGTTTCGGAGGGGCTGTGCGGCGCCGAACGACCCGGCCATTTCGATGGTGTGGCGACCGTCGTGTGCAAACTGTTCAACCAGACCATGCCGCACGTCGCCTATTTCGGGGAAAAGGACTATCAGCAACTGACGGTTATCCGCCGGATGACCAAAGACCTGGATATCGACGTCGAGGTCGTGGGCGTTCCCACGGTGCGCGAGGATGACGGCCTCGCCCTTTCATCGCGCAATGTCTATCTGTCGCCTGATGAACGGGCTCGCGCCGCGACACTTCCCAGGGCCATCAAGGAGGCCGGGGTGGCGGTCGAATCGGGCGCCGACATCGCATCGGCGCTGGAAGGCGTGCGCGAAGCGCTGATGCGGGCGGGCTTTGCCGTCCCCGATTATGTCGAACTCCGCGATGCCGAAACGCTGGCCCCGGTCACGAAGCTGACGAAACGCCCCGCGCGCCTGCTGGTGGCGGCGCGGCTGGGCCAGACGCGACTGATCGACAACTGGCCGGTCGGCCCTGCCGGAAAATAGGGGGCCGGCGACGTTAACTATTTGTTTGAACCCTGAGGTCTCTAATCCGCCCTGTAGCTTGATTCGGGGGACCACCACGATGGGAATGAGCGAAAAGGCGCACGGGTTGTTACAGCTCTGCAAGGCCGAGGATATCCGCAAGGGCGGCGCGCGGGCCTATTATGATCTGGGCGTTGCCTATTCCATGGGCCGGGGCGATGTGGAGATCGACCTGGTGCAGGCGCACAAATGGTTCAATCTCGCGGCCATGGCCGGCATACGACAGGCGCAGGAAGACCGCGCTTTCGTCGCCGCAGACATGAGCGAAGCGGAAATCGCCGAGGCCCAGCGTCAGGCGCGTGCATGGCTGGCGCACGACCGCATGATGCAGGCGGCCTGATCGCTTCGCGTCACGCCGTGCGGGTCAGTCTCCGCGTTTGAACGGGGTCAGTTCGTCCAGCGATTCGATTTCACGCGCCACGGCGCGCCGCTCTGTCTCCAGATAGTCAAAGACCGCCCGCCTGAAACCGGCATCGACGATGTAATGGGCGGACCAGGTCGGCGTCGGACGGTAGCCGCGCGCCAGTTTGTGGCCACCTTGCGCGCCCGCTTCCACGCTTTTCAGCCCGTGTGCGATCGCATAGTCGATCGCCTGATAGTAACAGAGTTCGAAATGGAGGAAGGGCACGTCCTCCGAACATCCCCAGTAGCGACCGTAAAGCGTTTCGGCGCCGATCAGGTTCAGCGCGCCAGCGACGGGGCGGCCGTCGCGCAGCGCCAGCATCAGCAGCACCTTGTCGGCCATGGTTTCGCCCAGCATCGAGAAGAATGGACGGGTGAGATAGGGGCGGCCCCATTTGCGGTTGCCGGTGTCCTGATAAAATCGCCAGAAAATGTCCCAGTGCGCCTCGGTCAGCGCGCCGCAGGTAAGCCATTCGACAACAAGGCCGCCTTCAAGCGCGGCAGCCCGTTCCTTACGGAGCGCCTTGCGCTTGCGTGATTGCAACGCCGCCAGAAAATCGTCGAACGATCGATAGCCGTCGTTCTTCCAGTGGAATTGCTGGTCCTGGCGGATCAGCCAGCCGGCCCGCTCGAACAGCGGCACCTGTTCGGTTGCGATGAAAGTCGCATGGGCGGACGACATGCCATTCCGCCGCGTGAGCATCTCGGCGGCGGCGATCAGCGCGGGACCGGCATCCGGGTCGCGCAGCAAAAGCCGGGGACCGGGTACCGGGCTGAACGGCACCGCCATTTGCAGCTTTGGATAATAGGAACCGCCCGCGCGCATGAATGCGTCCGCCCAGCCATGATCGAATACATATTCGCCCTGACTGTGACTTTTGGCATAGGCGGGCGCGATCGCGGCGGGACGGCCATCGATTCCTTCGACAACGATATGGGCCGGCTGCCAGCCGGTGCGCGCGGTCGCGCTGCCCGATTCTTCCAGTGCCACGAAGAACGCGTGAGACAGAAAAGGATTGGCATCCCCGGCGCAGGCGTCCCAGTCAGCCGCCGCGATATTGGATGCGGCGCCCGCCACGCGGGCGACGACTTCGCTGCCCCCGTTCGCGGGATCGCCTTCGTTCATCTGGGTTCCAGACCGTTGGGCCAAAGGTCTTTGGGCAATTCATGGATGATCTGGTCGGTGTGCAGCTTCGCTTTCGCCAGATCGGCCGGTGTCCTGACCGTCCATGTCAGAACCGACATACCGGCGGCGCGCAGCCTGTCGGGCAACGGCGCGGGCAGGGAGCGGATGTCATAGGCCAGGAAATCGGGCCGCGCGCGGGCAAGCGAAACGATGCGCTTCAGCCCGCCTTTCACGCGCCCCCAAAATCCTGTTTCATCCTCTTCGCTGACCACCAGCCCCCGCAGCATCTCGGGTGCGTGATGGGCGAACCATGCGGCGACTTCGGGGTTGAAGGACATGACCGCAATCTGCGCTTCTCGGCCCTGGATTGCATCAAGAACCGCGCGGCACAGTCGCCCGACCGAACGTTGGCGGGTCTTGACCTCCACCAGAATGCGGGCGTCATTGCCAAGTTTCTGGACAAGCTCCCGAAGCATGATCAGCGGTTGGTCGGCACCGATAAGCGTGATCGCCGTGAGATCGGCCGCGACCCGTTGCCGCACCGAACCCTTTTGCCCGGTCAGCCGCTCCAGCGTATAATCATGGAAGACGAGTGCCTGGCCGTCAGCGGTTTCCTGCACGTCCAGCTCGATGCCTTGCCCCACTGCAAGCGCCGCCTCGAACGCGGCGATACTGTTCTCGACACGGCCATCCCGATGCAGACCGCGATGCGCGAACGGGCGATCGATCAGCCGCAGCAGTCGCTCGCGCCGGCCCGAGCCAAGAGGCTCAGCCAGCTGAGACAGCGACGATTGCATCCACTTCCACCGCTGCGTTCAGGGGGAGGCAGGGAACCCCCACGGCGCTGCGCGCATGGCGTCCGGCATCGCCGAACACATCGACCATCAGGTCGGACGCGCCATTCGCCACCTTCGGCTGATCGGTAAAGGACGGGACGGATGTGACGAATGCACCCAGCTTCACAACCCGTTTCACCCGATCAAGATCGCCGTCCAGCGCCTCGCGAATCTGGGCGATCAGCATGGTCGCGCAATAGCGTGCGGCCTGCGCGCCGCGTTCGATGTTGATATCTTCGCCCAGGATACCCGTCACGATATTGCCATCCGGCCCGAACGGCAACTGGCCGGATATATGGAGAATGCCGTCGTTGAGCACATAGGGTGCATAGGTCGCGACGGGTGGCGCGGGACGCGGCAGTTTGATCCCCAGATCAGCCAGCCGTTTTTCAATATTTCCCGCCATCATAGCCCCCTTTTGGCATTAACCATTTGAAGTTCAAGCCGATTTATTATCCATGGCAACGCTTCGATCCAACTGTCAATGCGTGCGTGAGCGGCCTTTGCAGCGGCAACATAGGGCGCCAGCTTCGGTTCCGCCACCATATGAAGCCGGTGTACGTCCGGCGCGATCTCGGCGACCGAGGCGTGGTGATCGGGCATGTCATCGACAAAGACGGCCGCCGTCGGTCGAAATTCATCCAGCAGCCGCTTTAGCGCCGGTCCCTTCGGTCCCTGGTTGCAGGCGACGCGATAGGGTATTCCATGTGCCGACAACTGGCTGGTTCGCAGCTGTTCATAGCGGTGGGGAAGGTTGGTCAGCACCACGACGTCCGCGTGTTTCGCGACAGCCGAAAGCGCTTGGGCTGCGCCGGGCGCCATTGGCTGGCGGTGCATTTCGTGGGTGAAGAACTGATTGAAGATCGCCCATGCTTCGTTGGTTTCTATCGGGCTGCCACAGACCTTTCGTCGCAGATCCGTGAAAAAATCATGGCGGTCCATCTTGAATTCGATGCCGTGCACTTCGCCGATCCAGTCATGGAAAGGGTCGATGAAATGCAGCAGCACTTCGTCGCAGTCGGTAATCAGTAGAGGTCTATTCACCCGCCGGTGCTCCTGGAGCCAGAGTTTTCCTTGCGTTCACCATGGCTTCGGGGGCCATGTCCAGCGCCGCCGCGCAGGCGATCAGGTCTGGCTCGTGATCTTCCAGAAATGCGATGACCGCCGCAAGTGTATCGGGGTCGCTCGCGCGATTCCGCAGTTCAGCCGCGTCCATGCCGGTAAGCGCCAGGAGGCGCGGGCCGAGCCGTTCATCGCAGGCAACCCACGCAAGGGCACGTAGCGCGATGGTTTCCGCAGTTTGATTAACTTCTTTGTTTGTCATGGTCGCGGCCGATACTATAGGCTTTCTGTGGCCTGCAAGCCATGCGGAGGGACCCCTTTGGCGAAACGCGTGCTCGTGGTCGAGGACAATGAGCTCAACCTGAAATTGTTCTGTGACCTGTTGATGGCGCACGGTTATGAAACCATGCAGACCCGCGACGGGCGCGAAGTGCTGGAACTTGTCCGCGCAGAAAGGCCCGACCTGATCGTCATGGACATCCAGTTGCCGCACATTTCGGGACTGGATGTGATTCGCGCGTTGAAATCGGACGATGCGCTGAAGGCGATCCCGGTGCTCGCCGTCACCGCATTCGCAAGCAAGGGCGACGACGACAGGATCCGCGATCAAGGGGCCGAAGCTTATGTGTCGAAGCCCATTTCAGTGACGCGCTTCATAGAAACGGTGCGTCAGTTCGTCTGAGGCGGTGATGCCGAAAGCGGCAGGGGCAGGCCGTGCAGTTTCAGGAAAGAGAGCTTGTCCCCAGTAACCGCGCTGGAAAGCGATTCGGCCCTCGCGGATATGGAAGAAGCCGCAGCCGCGCAGTCCCTTGGGATCGCGCCATTCCATGATGGCCCAGTCGCCGTCCTCGAAAATGTTTTCCCGGATGCAGACCATTTTGGCGGCTGCGAATTCACGGGTGAACATTTCACGGATAGCCGAAAGGCCGCGGACGGGTTGATCCACCACCTGATGGTTGACCGCATCATCGTGATACAATGATACAAGGGCCTCGATGTCAGCCGAGTTGAACGCCTTGATCCAGGATTCGAGGACCTGTTTTGGCTGCATCGGCCTGCGTCCCTGCGCGGGTGCGGCCGATATGCCCAGGCCGCTGATTACTTGATCTTGTGTTCCTTGAACTCGACGTGCTTGCGCACGACCGGGTCGTATTTGCGGAACGCCAGCTTTTCAGTCTGGGTACGCGGATTCTTCTTGGTAACATAGAAGAAACCGGTGTCAGCGGTGCTGACGAGCTTGATCTTCACAGTGGTCGGCTTGGCCATTGCCCGCGCCCTTCAAAACCTGTTTGCCTAAAACGAAGAAAGCGGCGTTGCCGCCGCTCGCAGTGTCGCGCCTTTGCCCAATGAAGCCGTCCAAGTCAAGGGCGCAGTGCGCGGGAAAGTCCACCGGGCGGCATCCCCTTACGCGGCCGGGATGTCGGCCGCCTCCAGCATTTTCACCAGCGCATCGGTGAAGGCCTCGACATCCTCGGGCTGCCGGCTGGTAATGAGGTTTCCGTCCGTTACCACTTCCTGATCGATGACCTTGGCGCCGGCATTGCGCAGGTCGGTCCTGATCGACGGCCATGACGTGACTGTCTTGCCCCTGACGATGTCGGCTTCGACCAGCATCCACGGCCCGTGGCAGATAGCGGCCACAGGTTTCCCGGCGGCGTGGAATTGCCGCACCAGTCCGACCGCCCGTTCGTCCCTGCGCATGGCATCGGGATTGATGACCCCGCCGGGGATGATCAGCGCGTCGAAATCGTCGATGGAAACGTCGTCAAAGCGGGTGTCCGCAGTGATGGTTGCGCCTTTCTCGTCGCGCACCGTCCCTTGAATCACGCGCCGTTCAGACGAGGCGAGCGTGACCGCCGCTCCCAGCTCGTCCAGTATTTCGCGCGGCCCGAAAAGCTCATGTTCCTCGAACCCGTCGGTCGCGATGATAAGCACACGCGCCTTGCCGATCTGCACTGAAAGCCTCCATTTGCCAGAAAATTCCACTACGCGCCGGGCAGGGGGAAGTTCCCGTTCAGCGGCGCTTGCCATTGTGGCGGATGCCGGGCGGCCTCCCGCGCTTGCCCATGGGCGGTGGCGTGCGGGTGCGATCCCGCCGGTTGCCGCGCATGGGCATGTGGCTCGCGCCTTCGGGCAGTTCGAAACGCAACGCGCCTGAAACCGGATTGGCCTCGGCCAGCCGCAACTGGATCGTCATGCCCGGCGTATAGCGTTCGCCCGATTCGTCACCTTGCAATGCCTGCGCCGCCTGATCGAAGGAGAAGCGTTCGGCGCCCAGCGTCGATACCGGCACCAGCCCGTCGCCGCCGATTCCCTGAACGGTGGCGAAGAACCCGAAATTGGTGACACCGGTGATTCGCGTCTCCATCACCTCGCCGACATGTTGCGCCAGATAGGCGGCGACATAGCGGTCGATGGTGTCGCGCTCGGCCTCCATGGCGCGCCGTTCGGTCATCGATATATGCTCGCCGGTGCGGTCGATCGTCGCCATTTCGTCATCCGTCAGCCCGCCGGGGCCAAGGTCATAGGCGCGGACCAGCGCGCGGTGGACGACGAGGTCGGAATAGCGGCGGATGGGCGAGGTGAAATGAGCGTAACTGCCCAGAGAGAGCCCGAAATGCCCCGCGTTCTCAGGGCTGTAATAGGCCTGGGTCTGGGTTCGCAGCACCTGCTCCATGATCTGCGGGCGGAAATCGCTCTCCCCGATCTTTTCGAGGATATGGTTGAAGGTCGCCGGTTTAACGACCTGCCCCAGGGCGAACGCGACGCCGAATGTTTCGAGATAGTCCTTCAGCGATGTCAGCTTTTCGCGGCTGGGTGGCTCGTGGACGCGGTACATGACCGGCGCTTTCTTCGCCTCCAGCGCCTTTGCCGCGGCGACGTTCGCGGCGATCATGAAGTCCTCGATCAGCCGGTGCGCGTCCAGCCGCTCGCGCGGGGCGACCGAGAGGATGCGGCCCATCTCGTCCAGCACCACGCGCCGTTCGGGAAGGTCGAGGTCGAGCGGCTCGCGCTTGTCCCGGGCCTTGGCGAGCGCTGCCCATGCGCCCCACAGCGGCTTCAGCACATCGTCGGTCAGCGGATGATCGCGCTTGCCGTCGATCGCCGCCTGCGCGTCCTCATAAGCGAGATTGGCGATGCACCGGATGACTGCACGGGTGAAACGCCAGCTCTTGAGCGTACCCGATTTGTCGATCACGAGATGGCATGCAAGCGCCGCCCTGTCCTGATCCTGCTTCAGCGAGCAGACGTCGGCCGAAAGCGTTTCCGGCAGCATCGGCACGACCCGGTCAGGGAAATAGACCGAATTGCCGCGCGCTCGCGCAGATTTGTCGAGCTGGGTGTCGGACCGGACATAGAAGCTGACGTCGGCGATGGCGACAATCGCCTTCCAGCCGCCGGAATTGGCGGTGTCGTCATCGGGTGCGGCCCAGACGGCATCGTCATGATCGCGCGCGTCGGGCGGGTCGATGGCGACGATTGGCAGGTGGCGCAGGTCTTCGCGCTCGCCCAGCGGATGTTTTGCCGCACGCTCCGCCTCGGTCAGGGTATCGTCATTGAATGCGTCGGGTATGCCCTTCTGGTGAATCGCGATCAGCGAGAAGCTGCGCGGCTCGAACGGGTCGCCCAGCCGCTGGACGACGCGGGCGGTGATACGCGGCGGACGACCTGTCTTCTCGACCATCACCAGATCGCCCGGCTTTGCATCGCCCGCGTCCGAAACCGGCAGCTCGCGCCGTTCCCTCTTGTCGATCGCCCGAAGCCACAGCCGTTCGCCCTCGGCGTGGAGCACGCCAAGCGTCATCGCCTCGCCGCGCGCGAGCTTCTTCATCGGATGCGCGACATGGCCCTGACCGCGCTCCTCGATGCGGGCGAGGAAGCGGTCGCCCACCGCCATCGCGCCTTTGCGCACGCGCTCAATCACCCGGATCTTGGGGGCGGGGGCCTCATTCTCCCAACGCTCGGGGACAGCGACGGCGCTGCCGCTGTCGTCGATATCGACCACGCGCAGCACCGACACCTTGGGCAGCCCGCCTGCCTTGTGGAACGCGCGGCCGGGGGCGCTTTCCAGCAGCCCGTCGTTCGCCATGTCCTTCAAGAGCGCCTTCAGCGCGACCTTGTCCGCCCCGTGAAGCCCAAAGGCGCGGGCGATCTCGCGCTTCCCCGCCGGTGTCGGACTCTCCTCGATAAAGCGGACGATGTCGTCCTTCGAGGGAAATGCGGCGGCGGGGGCGGGCTTGCGGGGCATTGCGCCCTAACCAGCTTTCTTTTTGGCAGCAGGTTTCTTCGCCGCGGGTTTCTTCGTAGCCGCCTTTTTTGCGGGCGCTTTTTTCCGGCCTTTCGTGGGCGGACCCTTCGCCGCCTTTGTGTCGATCAGCGCGATTGCCTCCTCGACCGTAAGCGTCGCGGGATCCGCGGTTTTCGGCAGCGTCGCGTTGGTGGTGCCGTCGGTGACATAAGGGCCATAGCGTCCGGCCATCAACTTCATCTCGCCGCCGTTCGTCGGATGCGCGCCGAAGGTCTTCAGCGGCTCCCGGCTTCCCGCATTGGCCCGTCCCGCGCCATTGGCCGCGTCGGCAAGCTTCGATACCGCCGCGTTCATGCCGGTTTCGAACACCTCGGCGGTGGATTGCAGCCGCGCATATTTGCCGTCATGCGCCAGATAGGGCCCGTAGCGGCCAATGCTCGCGGTGATCGGCTTGCCGCTTTCGGGGTGCGGGCCGATCTCGCGCGGCAATGACAGCAGTTTCAAGGCCATCACCAGGTCGAGACCGTCGGCCGGCACGTCCTTGGGCAGGCTGGAACGCCCCGCCTCCTTGCCCTCGCCGCGCTGGACATAGGGGCCAAAACGGCCGGACCTGAGCGTGATCGGCTCGCCGGTCGCCGGGTCGCTGCCCAATTCCACAGGGCCTGCTTCCGCCGCGGCCGCATCCTGCCCGCCATTCTCCTGCGCGAATTTCCGCGTGAACTTGCATTCGGGATAACTGGAACACGCGATGAACGCGCCGAACCTGCCGCCTCGCAAGGAAAGCCGTCCGTTGCCGCAAGCCGGGCAAAGGCGCGGGTCGGTGCCGTCACCCTTGTCGGGGAAAAGCATGGGGGCGAGGAACTCGTCGAGCGCCTGGGTCACTTCCGAGGGCTTTTGTTCCATCACTTCGGCGGTCTTGGGCTTGAAGTCGCGCCAGAAGGCTTCCAGCACCTTCTGCCATTCGGCCCGCCCGCCGGAGATATCATCCAGGCTGGTCCTCAAGTCCGGCCGTGAAATCATAGGAGACGTAACGCTCGAAGAAGCGTTCGAGGAAGGCCGTCACCAGCCGCCCTTTTTCCTCGGGCGTAAACCGGTTCTTCTCCAGCCGCACATAGGCGCGGTCCTTCAGCGTCTGAAGGGTGGACGCATAGGTGGATGGCCGCCCGATCCCCAGTTCCTCCAGCTTCTTGACGAGGCTGGCTTCGGAGTAGCGGGGCGGCGGCTGGGTGAAATGCTGTTCAGCCTTGACGAGTTCAAGGTCGGGCCGGTCGCCCTGTATGAGCTTGGGCAGGCGCTTCGAATCCTCGTCCTCCGAATCATCGAAGCTTTCCTGATAGAGCGTCAGGAAACCGGGAAAGAGCACGACCTGCCCGGTGGCGCGGAGCACCGACTTGCCGCCGTCGTCCGCCAGCTCGATCGTCGTCCGCTCCAGCTTCGCCGATGCCATCTGGCTTGCAAGCGCGCGCTTCCAGATCAGTTCATAGAGTTTCGCATGGTCGCCGCTGCCTGCCCGGTCGCGGCCGAAGTCGGTGGGGCGGATGGCTTCGTGCGCTTCCTGCGCGTTCTTCGCCTTGGTCGAATATTGCCGTGGGCTTTCGGGCAGATAGGGTTTGTCGAACCGGTCGCTGATCGCCTCGCGCGCTGCTGCGATCGCCTCGCCGGCCATCTGCACGCCGTCGGTCCGCATATAGGTGATGAGACCGTCTTCATAGAGCTGCTGGGCAAGCCGCATGGTGTGGCTGGCCGAGAAGTGGAGCTTGCGGGCAGCCTCCTGCTGGAGGGTCGAGGTGGTGAAGGGCGGCTGGGGGTGGCGCGCCTGGGGCTTGGTCTCGACCGAGGCGACGCCGAACCGGCCGCCTTCGACATCGGCCTTGGCGGCACTGGCTGTCGCTTCGTCATTCAGGTCGAACTTGTCGAGCTTCTTGCCCTTCCATTCGACGAGGCGCGCGTCGAACGCCTGTTCGCCAGACTGCATGGCGGCAATGACCGTCCAATATTCCTGCGCCCGGAACGCCTCGATCTCACGCTCGCGGTCGACGACGAGCCGCAGCGCCACCGACTGCACCCGCCCCGCCGATTTCGCGCCGGGGAGCTTGCGCCACAGCACCGGCGAGAGATTGAAGCCGACGAGATAGTCCAGCGCGCGGCGGGCGCGATAGGCGTCGATCAGATCCTCATCCAGATCGCGCGGCGCCTTCATCGCGGCGGTGACGGCGGACTTGGTGATGGCGTTGAAGGTGACGCGCTCGACGTCCTTGGGCAGCGCGCGGCGGCCCTTCAGCACTTCCTTGATGTGCCACGAGATCGCTTCGCCCTCGCGGTCAGGGTCGGTGGCGAGGATCAGGGCGTCGGCCTTTTTCGCCTCGTCCGTGATGGCGCGAAGCTGCTTGGCCTTGTCGGCATAGGCTTCCCACTCCATCGCGAAACCTTCGTCCGGGTTCACCGAGCCGTCCTTGGCGGGCAGGTCGCGGACATGGCCGTAGGAGGCCAGCACGCGATAGTCGCCGCCCAGATATTTTTCGATGGTTTTCGCCTTGGCGGGCGATTCGACGATGACAAGTTTCATACGGGTCCGATTTCAAGCGTCTCACACGTGCGCGTAGGCTGGAGAGGATTTACCGGTGTCGTCAAGCGGTCAAGCTCACCCTGCCGCCGGCATGACGTTCAAGCAGACCGCCAAGCTCCAGTTCCAGCAGCACCGTCTGGACGATCGCGGGCGGCAGGTCGCTCAAGCGGATGATCTCGTCGACGGGGACGGGCGAGGGACCCAGCAACATCTCGACCGCGCGGCGTTCGGCATCGCTTGCGTCGGCGCAAACCGTGCCGCCACCATAGGGCGGGGTGGCGGACCAAAGGTCGCGCTGGCCGAAAGGTTTTATCGTCTCGATCACGTCTGCCGCCGACTGGATGAGGATCGCGCCGTCGCGGATCAGTTGGTTGCACCCTTGCGCCCGCGGATCGAGCGGGCTGCCGGGCACCGCCATCACCTCGCGGCCCTGCTCAAGCGCCAGCCGGGCGGTGATGAGCGAGCCTGATCTGGGCGCGGCTTCCACCACCACGACGCCGAGCGACAGCCCCGCGATGATGCGGTTGCGTCGCGGAAAATGCCGCGCCTGAGGCTCCACGCCGGGCGGTTGTTCCGCGATCAGCAGGCCCTGTTCGGCAATCCGCGCCTGCAAGTCCGCGTGTTCGGGCGGGTAGACCACATCGATCCCGCCCGCGATGACGGCGACAGTGCCGCCGTCGAGAGCGCCTTGATGCGCCGCGCCGTCGATCCCCCGGGCCAGGCCCGAAACGACGGCCAGCCCGCCGCCGGACAATTCTGCGGCCAGCGTCCGGGCAAAGCGGATCGCTGCCGCCGATGCGTTGCGCGCGCCGACAATCGCCACCGAGGGTTTGTTCAGTAGCGAGACATGGCCCTTGAACGTGATGACGGGTGGCGCATCCTCAAGCTCGGCGAGCAGATTGGGATAGGGCGGCAAGCCCAGGAAAAGTTGCTTCGCCCCGGCCTTCGCCACGGCCGCCGTTTCGCGTTCGGCGTCGGCCTTGCTGGCGATGCGCGGAACCTTGCCGCCGCCACGCCGGGCGAGGTCGGGAAGTGCCGCCAGCGCCGCCTCCGCCGATCCAAAGCGGCTCAGGAGCTGGAAATAGGTGATGGGGCCGATGCGCTCCGAACGGATCAGGCGCAGCCGGGCGATCTTGTCCGCGTCATTCACTGGCGGGGGCCGCGCCTTTCTTGCCGATCCGGCTTTCGGTGCCCTTCATCAGCCGGCCGATGTTGTCACGATGTTTCCACAGCACCAGCACCGCCATGCCTGCAAAAAGAAAGGCGGCGCCCGGGTCGCCCATGATGATGCTGGCGACGGGGGCGGCAACGGCGCCTGCCATTCCGCCGACGGACGAGTATCGGGTAATGAGCGCCGCCGCCGCCCACACCAGCGCGAAGGCCAGCCCCGCCGGCCAGAGAAAGGCAAGCGCGATGCCCAGCATGGTCGCAATACCCTTGCCGCCGCGAAACCTGATCCACACGGGATAGAGGTGGCCGAGGAACGCGCCGATCGCAGCCAGTCCGGCCGCGCTGTCGAAGAAATGACGGGCGAGCAGCACCGCCAGCGCACCCTTGCCGGCATCGAGCAGCAGCGTCGCCGCCGCCAAGCCCTTGCGGCCGGTCCGTAGCACATTGGTCGCGCCGATGTTGCCCGATCCGATCTCCCGCAGGTTGCCCGCACCCGCCGCCGCCGTCAGCAGCAGGCCGAATGGAATCGAGCCCAGCAGGTATCCCGCAGCCAGCCAGAACCAGCCCGTGGATAACAGATCGGCCATGTGCGTTCTCTCCTTGTTCCAATCGCTGGTTAGGAGGTTCAATGGCTTGCTGCAACTCTTAGTGATACGGCACTAAAAAGTTGAAACTATCTGTCATTCCCGCGAAAGCGGGAATCCATGAACACAGGTCAGCGAAAACCGGCTGGCGGCGGTGTTCATGGATCCGGCCTTCGCCGGGACGACGAGCACTATGGAACAGGCAATTGACCGACCGCCTCATCATCGCACTTGCGCAGCTTAACCAGTCCGTGGGCGATCTAGGCGGCAATGCCGACGCCATGCTCGCCGCGCGCGCCAAGGCTGCCGGAGCGGATCTGATCGTTTTCCCGGAACTGCAGCTCATCGGCTATCCGCCCGAGGATCTGGTGCTGAAACCGGCGTTGGTGGATCGCGCCGCGACCGAGCTGGAACGGCTGGCGAAGGCGACCGCCGATGGCGGCCCGGCGATGCTGGTCGGCACCGTCCACAGGGCGGAGGGCAAGCTCTATAACGCCATGGCGCTGCTTGATGCCGGCAAGGTCGCCGCGGTCACGCTGAAGCATGAACTGCCCAATTATGGTACGTTCGACGAGAAAAGGGTGTTCGCGGCAGGGCCTCTGCCGGGGCCCCTCAATATCCGTGGCGTCCGCATCGGCGTGCCGATCTGCGAGGACATGTGGTTTCCGCATGTCACCGAATGCCTGGCGGAAACCGGCGCGGAAATTCTCATCGTCCCCAATGGCTCGCCGTTCGAGATCGACAAGGACGACGTACGCCTGTCGCTGGCGGTCACGCGCGTCGCCGAGACCGGCCTGCCGCTGGTCTATCTCAATCGGGTGGGTGGCCAGGACGAGATCGTCTTCGACGGCTCCTCCTTCGTTTTGAACGCCGACCGCAGCCTGGCCGTCCAGATGGCGGACTGGGAGGAGGCGGTCATCCTCACCCATTGGCGGCGCGAACCCGGTGGATGGGTTTGCGAGACCGGCGACAGACACGCGCTCGATCCGCATCCGGCCGACATCTACAACGCCATGCTTCTGGGCCTGCGCGACTATGTGAACCGCAACCGCTTTCCCGGCGTGGTGCTGGGCCTGTCCGGCGGGATCGACAGCGCGCTGTCGGCGGCGGTCGCGGTTGATGCGCTGGGGGCGGGCCGCGTCTGGTGCGTGATGATGCCGTCGCGCTTCACCAGCCGGGACAGCCTCGACGATGCGGCGGAATGCGCGCGGCTGCTGGGTGTGCGGCTGGACAATGTGCCGATCGAACCGGCGGTCGAGGCCTTCGACCGGCTGCTTGGGCCGCTGTTCGAGGGCCGCAGCCGGGACATCACGGAGGAAAACATCCAGTCGCGCATTCGCGGCGTGACGCTGATGGGCCTTTCGAACAAATTCGGCCATATGCTGCTCACCACCGGCAACAAGAGCGAGATGTCGGTGGGCTATGCGACTATCTATGGCGACATGGCGGGCGGCTATTCGGTGCTGAAGGACGCCTACAAGATGCAAGTGTTCGAGCTGTCGCGCTGGCGGAACGCGAACCGGCCCGAGCTTGCGCTTGGTCCAAAAGGCCCGGTGATGCCCGAACGCGTCATCACCAAGCCGCCGTCGGCCGAGTTGCGCGCCGACCAGAAGGACGAGGATTCGCTGCCGCCCTATGACGTGCTCGACGCCATCCTGACCGGCCTCGTCGAGGATGAGCTTTCGGTGCCCGAGCTGGTGGCCAAGGGGTTCGACCAGGCGACCGTCCAGCGTATCGAGCGGCTGCTTTACATCGCCGAATACAAGCGCCGCCAGGCCCCGCTCGGCGTCAAGCTGGGGCGCCGCAATTTCGGGCGCGACCGGCGCTATCCGATCAGCAATTCCTTCAGGACCGCATGACTGTAACCACCCGCTTCGCGCCGTCGCCCACCGGCAGGCTTCACGTCGGCAATGTCCGCACCGCCGTCCACAACTGGCTGTGGGCGAGGAAGAACGGCGGCCGTTTCCTGCTCCGCATGGACGACACCGACGCCGCGCGCTCGACCGAGGCATTCGCGCAAGGCATTCGCGACGATCTGTCCTGGCTTGGCCTGACGCCGGACGAGGAGGTCCGCCAGTCGGACCGGTTCGCCCGCTATGAGGAGGTGTTCGGGCAGCTTGTGGCGGCGGGCCGCCTCTATGCCTGCTACGAAACCGCGCAGGAACTGGATCTGAAGCGCAAGGTGCTGCTCTCGCGCAGCTTGCCACCGGTCTATGACCGCGCCGCGCTGAAGCTGACGGCGGACGACCGCGAGCGGCTTGAAGCCGATGGCGCGCGTCCGCACTGGCGGTTCAGGCTCGATCACGACCGGATGGTCGAATGGGTCGATTTGATCCGGGGTCCCTCGCACCTCGATCCGAAGCTGACGAGCGATCCGGTGGTTCGCCGCGCCGATGGAAGCTGGCTCTACATGCTGCCTTCGGTGATCGACGACATCGACATGCACATCACTCATGTCGTGCGCGGAGAAGACCATGTCACGAATTCGGGCATCCAGACCCAGATGTTCGAGGCGCTGGGCGCGGCGCCGCCAACCTTTGCCCATGCTGCGCTGATCACCAGCGTGGACGGGCCGCTGTCGAAACGATTGGGCAGCGCGGGTATGGACGCCTTGCGCGAGGAGGGGATCGAGCCGCTTGCCGTGGTCGCCCTGCTGGCCCGCATTGGCACATCCGATCCGGTCGAGCCGGTCACGAACGTTCAGCCCCTCCTCGACCGCTTCGACTTCGGCCATTTCGGCCGCGCGCCCGCCCGCTTCGACCCGGCGGAGTTGCAGCAGCTCAACGCCCGGATGCTTCACCAGCTTGGCTATGATGGCGTACGCGACCGCCTGCCGCCGGCCATGACGGCGGAGGCCTGGGAAGCGATTCGGCCCAACCTTGCAACTATCGCCGAAGCCGCCGACTGGTGGCATGTCATCGAAGGTCCGGTGACGGCGGACGTGGCTGCCGACGACTGGGCCTATCTCGCCGAGGCTGCCAATGTGCTGGAAGCGCTACCGTTCGACGGCGACGTCTGGCCCGCGTTGACAGGTACATTGAAGGAAGCCACCGGCCGTAAGGGCAAAGCCCTGTTCCTGCCCCTTCGCCTCGCGCTTACCGGCCGCGACCATGGCCCGGAGATGGCGGCGCTGCTTCCCTTGATCGGCCGGGAGCGGGCATTGGAGCGGTTGCGGATCGGTGCGCGCTGAATAGCTGACTATATCCGCAGCTTTCGCGCCTTTTCCATGCGCTCCAGCCCCGCGTCGATCGTCGCGTCGTTTTTGGCGAAACACAGCCGCACGACATTGGTGACGGGGTCCTGCGGATAGAAGGCGGACACGGGTATCGCGGCGACGCCGGCCTGCCGGACGGCCCATTCGCAGAAGATCCTGTCATCCATCGGGATGCCCGAGGCCTTAAGGTCCACGCACAGGAAATAGGTGCCCTGGCAGGGCAACGTCACATAGCCTGCGTGTTTCAGTCCTTCTGCCATCCGGTCGCGCGAGCGGACGAGGGCGGCGCGCATGCCGTCGAAATAATCTTCGTCCTTGCCCAGGCCATAGGCGACCGCGACCTGTAGATTGGGCGCGGTGGTGAAGGTCAGGAACTGATGCGCCTTTGCGATCGCGGCGATCAGCTTCGGCGGCGCCAAGGTCCAGCCCACTTTCCAGCCGGTCAGCGAGAAGATCTTTCCAGCCGATCCGATCTTCACCGTCCGCTCGCGCATGCCGGGCAGCGCTGCAAGCGACGTGAACTTTCGGCCTTCGAAGACCACATGCTCCCACACTTCGTCCGCTATCGCGACGGCTTCGTGGCGGATGCAGGCGTCGGCGAGCAGAGACAGTTGCGCCTCGTCGAAAACGGTGCCCGTGGGGTTGAGCGGGTTGTTGAATATGATCAGCCGGGTCGACGGACCAAAGGCCTGCTTCAATGCCTTTTCGGTGATCCGCCAGTCGGGCGGCGTCAGCTTGACGAGCTTTGGAATGCCGCCCGCTTGGCGCACCAGCGGCAGATAGGCGTCGTAAAGCGGCTCGAACAGCACGACCTCGTCGCCCGGCGTGACGAGCGCGAATATGGCGGCGGCCAACGCTTCCGTCGCGCCGGATGTGACCGTGATCTCCTCTGGCTGCAGGTCAAGCCCCTGCCAGCGGGCATAATGGCTTGAGATTGCCGCGCGCAGTTCGGGCAGGCCGGCCATCGGCGGGTACTGGTTCCAGCCGTGGCGAACCGCATCCGCCGCCTTGTCGAGCACGTCCTCGGGCCAGCCGAAGTCGGGGAAGCCCTGGCCAAGGTTGACCGCGTCCAGTTCGCGCGCCAGCCCGGACATGGTTTCGAAGATCGTCGTCGGCAGATTGGCGAACAGCGGGTTCATCAATGACTGGATGCGGCATCCGCTTGACGGTCGTCAAGCAAGGCTTGCTTGCATCCGGAGTTGTGAGCATTCATTGAGACGCCATGATCGACACGCGCATTACCTCTGCCCCCAACGTTCTCGAATTGATCGGCAATACGCCGCTGGTTCGATTGAAAGGGCCGTCGGAAGCGACCGGTTGCGAGATTTTGGCGAAGTGCGAGTTCATGAACCCGGGCGGTTCGGTGAAGGATCGCGCCGCGCTGTTCATCGTCGAGGACGCGGAGGAGCGGGGTGCCCTGGCCCCCGGCGGCGTGATCGTCGAAGGCACGGCGGGCAATACCGGCATCGGCCTCGCCGTGGTGGGCAATGCCAAGGGGTACCGGACGATCATCGTCATGCCCGAGACGCAAAGTCGTGAGAAAATGGACACGCTGCGCGCGCTGGGGGCCGAACTGGTGCTGGTGCCGGCCGCGCCCTATTCCAATCCCAACCATTTCGTCCACACCTCGCGTCGGATCGCCGAGGAAACGCCGGGCGCGCTTTGGGCCGACCAGTTCGACAACACCGCGAACCGCTTTGCCCACATCAAGACCACGGCGGCCGAGATCTGGGCGCAGACGGGGGGGCGGATCGACGGGTTCACCTGTGCGGTCGGAACGGGCGGCACGCTTGCCGGGACCGGGCTGGGCCTCAAGGAGCATTCCGCCGACATCACGGTCGCGCTGACCGACCCCTTTGGGGCCGCGCTCTATAGTTATTACGCCTGTGGAGAATTGCGGGCTGAAGGAACCTCGGTCGCCGAAGGCATCGGCCAGGGCAGGATCACCGCCAATCTGGAAGGCGCGCCGATCGACACCCAATATCGCGTGACGGACGCCGAAGGGGTCGAATGGGTGCATCGCCTGATGATGGACGAAGGGCTGTGCCTGGGCCTGTCGTCGGGCATCAATGTGGCGGGCGCGATACGGCTGGCCCGGGAGCTGGGTCCAGGCAAGACGGTCGTGACGATGCTGTGCGATTCCGGCTTGCGCTACCTCTCCACGCTGTTCAATCCCGACTGGTGCCGGGACAAGGACCTGCCGCCGCCGCCCTGGCTTGAAACTGTGGCTTAAATAACACAGTGCTGGACAATTCGACATCGGAGTCTTCATCTGTTAGATTGCGGCGCAACGACAATCACCTGGGACCAGTTGTTGCCGGACAAGGCGGCGCTCGTCCCGAGCGAGGGTTATGCAACGGGTCCGCATAGGTCTAACAGGTTTGGCTTGCGTGTTCCTGCTTGTCCTGATCGGCACGGCAAGCATCGGGAGCGATGCGCCCGCGGCAAAAACGTCGCAGCCGGAAGAACCGCTCGCACAGCTTGGCGTTGCGCCCGGTTCCGGCGATATGAACGGACAGCAGGATTTGCCCACGTCTGATCCGGTAAGCCAGCCGATTGCAATCGCACCCCCACCGGCCCCAGTGCTGAACAATTGATCTGACCGCCGGTTTACGCGCCCGATGGCGGCGCGATATCAGCTTCATATTCCTGGTCGCAGCCATACTCGCGGCAGCGGAAATGCTGCTGGGCATGGGGCCGGGACATTTCCTCCTGCGCCAACGGGCCGAGCCGGATGCTTTTCTGGCGTTCCGGCCGTGGCTGTTGCTGGCAGCCACTTTTGCGGTGGCGATGGTGGGCGGGCGCTGGACAAATCTGCTCGCGACCCTGGCGCTGTTCGTTCTTTCCGCAACGGCGGGAGAATGGATCATGTTGGCGCTGACCGGCACGCCCGATCCCGTCGTCGCCGCTCGGTCGATCGTCGCCAGCCTGCTGCTGGGGCTGGCGGCCACCGTCGTCGGCGTCCTGTTTCAACGACCCTTCAACAGTCGTTGGGCCGCCGCGCTGGCAGCGCTGGCATTTTCGGCGGGCGTGTTGGCGCTCAAGCCGCCGCTGCCATCGGCGATGACGCTGTTCGAACGCTGCATTCGTCCGCTTCCGCCTCCGGCCGTTGCGGGGGCGAAGCGGCGCGCCGTCCTCATGACCGACCTGCCGCTTGTCTGGGGGGAGGGAACCGCTGAGACATTACTGGGTGGCGACGCCGCGCGGCCTGCTGCCTATCAGGCGCTTGCTAGCGCCGTCGCCATCACCCCGGCCGATGCGATCGACGACAAGACGCTTTCGGGGGCTGACCTCCTCATCCTTGCGCAGCCCCGCGCGCTTCGCCCCGCTGAACTGGTGCGGATCGACGAATGGGTGCGTTCGGGCCATGCTGCACTGGTGTTTGCCGACCCGGCGCTCCGCTGGGCAAATGCGCTTTCGCCGCAACTCCGTCGCCCACCCGCCCGATCGCTTGTCGAGCCGCTCACACGCCATTGGGGTGCGACGCCTGGCGCGTTCCGGCCCGGCTATCATCTTGTGCGGGATTCCTCGGCCCTGTTCGGTGCGGGGAGGCTCGCCGTGCGCGATCCCGGCGTACTCACCGCGCAAACGGGTTCCTGCCGCCTGACGGCGCGGGCGCTGATCGCCGATTGCAGGGTCGGCAAGGGCAGGGCGCTCATCATCGCCGATGCCGATCTACTGAGCGACGCCGTCTGGGTGGGGCCCGGCCCCATGGGCGCGACGCGCCTGGGCCGGTTCGCGGACAACGACCTGTTCGTGCGCGGGGCGGCGCGGATGGCGCTCCGCGAAACACCAGGGGTCGACCGGTCGGAGCAGGTCCGGTGGATGGTCGCGGCCCCGGCAACCCCTGTTTTGCTCGCTGCCGGTCTCGCCATCCCTCTTGTCCTCTGTCTGGCGGCGGCGGGACTCGGCTGGCGACGCCGCAACCCCTGAGTCGCCAAATCGACGATTCACCGAGTTATCCACAGGGTTTTCAACCTCGGGACGCGGGCTGTCCGCACGTCCCGGTGCTCCGCGAAAACCCCGCAATTCCGCCATTTCCCAGATTAAATCCATGGTAGACCATAAAATCCCATTGAAGCCCATTCGGTCCCCATGTTATCCATCAATCCACAGGGACGGGGCTTTCCCACTTACCGAAGAGCACGATTGCGGACGCGCGGTCGTGAAGGGGGAGGTCTTGTGTTCCTGGTTGATGGGGCTGTGCCGCGGCAATGCAAGGTTTCTTCCACGGCTATGCAATGAACGGGATCGACGCGAAGAATCGCGTTTCGATCCCTTCCGGCTATCGTGACGTCATCGAAGCCCGGTCCCATGCGCGCATCGTCGTGCTCGCCCCGCACGAACGCGAACCCTGTCTGATCGGCTACGATCAAGCCCATTCGGCCAAACTCTACGAAAAGCTCGACCGTCGCTTTGGCGACGACTTCGGCGTCGGCCGCGATGACGCCGCCCGCATGCAGTTCGGCGCGACCGAACAGCTCGGCTATGACGACAATGGCCGGATCGTCCTGTCTCCGATGATCAAGGAGTTGGGCGAGCTAGACCGGCTCGCCTTCTTCATCGCGGCGGGCGATACCTTCGAAATCTGGAACCCCCACGTCCTGCTGGAAACCAAAGGCGCCGCTGATCCCCGTCTCGCGCGCATCGTCCGGGCCCAGATCGAAGCGAAGGGAGGAAAGCCGTGACGGCTGCTCCCGGTTCCACGCCGCATGTGCCGGTCCTGCTCGACGAGGTCATGCAGGGCCTTGCGCTGCAAACAGGCGATGCGCTGGTCGACGGCACCTTTGGCGCGGGCGGCTATACGCGCGCCGCGCTCGCTGCGGGTGCGGGCCATGTCTGGGCATTCGACCGCGATCCCAATGCGATCGCCGAAGGGCGTCCGTTGGAAGAAAGCGCTGAGGGCAGACTGACGCTGATCCACGACCGCTTCTCCAATCTGGAGGCGGCGCTGGGCGAACGCGGTGTCGATGCGGTCGACGCGATTACATTCGACATCGGCGTGTCGTCGATGCAGCTCGACCGTGCCGAACGCGGCTTCAGTTTCCAGGCGGATGGGCCGCTCGACATGCGGATGGAGGCCGAAGGGCCGTCCGCCGCCGATTTCGTCAACACCGCCGACGAATCGATGATCGCAGACGTCATCTTCGCGCTGGGCGAGGAGCCCAAGGCGCGCCGGATCGCGCGGGCCATCGTGCAGGCGCGGTCGATCGAACGGACCGGGCAGCTTGCCGAGATCGTGCGGCGCGCTACGGGATATCGGCCGGGCGAGCCAAAGGATCCGGCGACCCGCACGTTCCAGGCCATCCGCATCCACGTGAACCGCGAGCTTGAGGAACTGGACGAGGGGCTGCGTGCCGCCGAGCGCATGCTGAAGCCGGGCGGCCGGCTGGCGGTCGTCAGCTTCCACAGCCTTGAGGACCGGGTGGTGAAGCGCTTCCTGCGCGACCGCAGCGGCAAGACGCCGGGAGGTTCGCGGCACCTGCCCATCACCGCAGCCGGTCCACAGCCAAGTTTCGAGGCAGTCGCCAAGCCCGTCCGGGCAGGCGAGGCCGAAATCAAATCCAACCCCCGGGCGCGTTCGGCAACGCTTCGGGTGGCGCGGCGCACAGCCGCGAAGTCATGGGAGGCCAAATCATGATCGTCAGCGCTCGTCTAAGGTCGGCCGCCCTGATAGCCGGTGTCATGGCCTCGGCCCTCGTCTTCTACATGGTCTCGCTTCGTGTTTCGGCGGAACGCTCGGCGGTGGAAAAGCTCGAGCGGCGGATCGCTGTCAATATGCTGAGTATTCGCCAACTCCAGTCGGAACTCGGAACCCGCGAACGACTGCCGCAGCTCGAGCGCTGGAATACCGATGTGCTTGCGCTCTCGGCGCCAAAGGCAGGGCAGTATCTCGATGGCGCGGTCGAACTGGCGGCCTTTGCCAATGATCACGGCCAGGCGATGGATGCTCGTCTGCAGCCGGCCATCGCCGATGGCGACCAAGCGCCGAAGACGGCCCAGGTGCGCACGGTCGCCTACGCCGCCAATGGGGCTGAGCGGCGGGCGGGGCAGCCGGTCGTGACGTTCGCGGCTGATCGTGAAGACGACAATGCGCAACCGTTGCTAAGGACCGCCTCCTATCGGGCCAAACCTAACCGCCCAGCCGCCGCCACGGTGCTGAGCGCCTCTGTCATGAGTGAAATTCGCAGCGTAGCCGCGACTGAAGCAACGGGTCTTCGACAGGTCGGCGTGCGGTGAACGCCGCCGCCGCGCGCGAAGCACGGATCAGATTAGCGGGCCAGCGCCAAGCGGCGCTGGCCCTCGCGCGTCAGCGGCTCATGGTCGGATTGCTCCTGTTTCTGGGCGTGCTTGCCGTCATTGCGCTCAGGCTGTTCGATCTTTCGGTGCTGCAGGACCGTTCGGGTTCCGCGCCGGCCGATCCTTTCGCCATTCTTGTCCCGCCGCGCGCGGACATCGTCGACCGCAACGGCGTGCCGCTCGCCCGGACATTCGAGGCCTATGCCGTGACGGTGAGACCGGGGCAGCTTGTCGGCGACCCGCGGCAGCGGGCGCGTGAACTGGCCGCGATCCTGCCGGGAACGTCCGAAGCCCTGATCTACCGGACGCTGACGAGCGGCCGCAGCTTCGCGTTTCTGAAGCGCCGCGTGCTGCCGGAGACCGCGCATGCGGTCAATGCGCTGGGCGAGCCCGCGATCGTGCTGGAGCGGGAATCCGAGCGCCTTTACCCGCAACTGACGCTGGCTTCGCATGTGCTCGGCTTCACCGATATCGACGGGCTTGGCCGGTCGGGCATGGAGCGTGCGGCGGATGAGCGGCTGACCCGGGCGGACATGCGGACCAAGCCGCTCGTACTGTCGATCGACAGCCGCGTGCAGCAGGCCATGGAGGGCGAGCTTGGCGTGGCCATGGCCAAATTCGGGGCGATCGGCGCGGCGGGGATCGTGCTCGACGCACGGACCGGCGAGGTCGTCGCGATGGCGTCATTGCCGAGCTTCAACCCGAACAATGCTGCCCAGGCGTCGCCCGACCAGATGTTCAACCGCGCGACGCTGGGCGTCTATGAACTGGGGTCGGCCTTCAAGACGATCACCATCGCCATGGGGCTGGATCTTGGTGTCATCAAGTCGATGGGCCAGCGTTATGACGCCACCGAGCCGCTTCAGATCGGCCGATTCAGGATTCATGACGATCACCCGCTCGGGCGCTGGCTTTCGATTCCCGAGATATTCATCCACTCCAGCAACATTGGCACTGCCCGTATCGCCGACCAGATCGGCATGGAAAGGCAACGCGATTATCTTCAGCGACTCGGCTTCCTTGCCCCGGTCGATATCGAGCTGAAGGAACGCGGCCGGACGCTGACGCCCAATCCCTGGGGCCGGTCGGCGGTGATGACGGTCGGCTTCGGTCACGGCATCGCGGTGACGCCGCTTCATCTCGCCACCGCCTATGCGGCGATCGTCAACGGCGGCATATGGCGGCCGGCCACGCTGATAAAGCGGGATCTGGCGCATATCCCGCAGGGCCGCCGCGTATTTTCCGAGGCGACGAGCGTGCAGATGCAGTCGTTGATGCGCCTCGTCGTGCTTGACGGCACTGGCCGCAAGGCCGATGCGCCCGGTTATCGGGTCGGCGGCAAGACGGGCACCGCAGAAAAGGCACGGGCTGGCGGCTATGCCCATCACGCGCTCGTCACGACCTTCGCCGGCGCTTTCCCGATGGATGATCCGCGCTATGTGGTGATCGCCATGCTCGACGAGCCCAAGGGCATAAAGGAAACCTACGGCTTTGCGACGGCAGGCTGGAACACGGCGCCTGTCGTGTCCAGAGTGGTCAGCCGGATCGGTCCCATCCTTGGCGTCGTTCCAAACGAGCGCAAGGACACCAATTGGCAGCCGCTGACGCAATATGTGCTGCAAGACAAGAAGGGCGAATAGGACGTGCGGCTCGGTGATCTGATCGGCGGACAGGCGGCGGCGCAAGTCACCGGCTTCGTGATCGACCATCGCAAGGTCGCCGCGGGCAATATTTTCGGCGCCTTTCAAGGCACGCGCTTCAACGGCGAAGACTATATTGCCTCGGCGGTCGCCGCAGGCGCTATCGCCGTGGTCGCGCGCCCCGAAGCGCGCGTGGAAGGCGCCGTCCACATCGCCGATGCCGAGCCGCGCAAAGCCTTTGCCCGGCTTGCCGCGCGCTATTTCGCGCCATTTCCCGATACGGTGGTCGCCGTCACCGGAACCAACGGCAAGACGTCGACGGTCGAGCTGACGCGCCAGCTCTGGCGGATGGCGGGACACCGGTCGGCATCCATCGGGACATTGGGCGTGACAACCGCCGACGACCAGGTTTCGACCGGCCTCACAACGCCTGACGTCGTCACTTTCCTGATGAACCTGGCGGGCCTCAGGCGCGAAGGCATCAGCCATGTCGCATTCGAGGCGTCGAGCCATGGGCTGGCGCAATACCGGATCGAAGGACCGTCCGTGCGCGCCGCCGCCTTCACCAACCTGTCGCGCGACCACCTCGATTATCACGAGACGATGGAGGCCTATCTTGCCGCCAAGCTGCGGTTGTTCACCGAGGTGGTGGATGCCGACGGCACTGCCGTGATCTGGACGGATGACGCGGCATCGGCGACGATTACCGGGGCCGCCAGGGCGCGCGGCCTGAACGTCATGACTGTTGGCGAGACCGGTGAGACGCTGCGGCTTGTCTCGCGCAAGACGACCTTGCTGGGTCAGGCGATCACGGTGGAGGCGGCAGGCAAAACCCATGCGGTCAACCTGCCGTTGATCGGCGCCTATCAGGCCGCCAACGCGCTTATGTCGGCGGGCCTGGTTATCGCGACGGGGGGCGATGCGGACGAAACGCTCGGCAATCTGGCGCGTGTCCAACCGGTGCGGGGGCGGCTGGAACGCGCGGCGCTGACCCGGACCGGCGCGCCGGTCTATGTCGATTACGCACATACGCCCGACGGCCTCAAGGCCGCGATCGACGCGTTGCGGCCCCACACGAAAGGGCGGCTGATCCTGGTGTTCGGCGCCGGCGGCGATCGCGACAAGGGCAAGCGGCCGGAAATGGGCAGGGTCGCGGCGGAAATGGCCGATCGGGTCATCGTCACCGACGACAATCCGCGAACCGAAGACGCCGCGGTGATCCGTGCCGATGTGCTTGCGGGCGCAGTCGGCGCGACCGAGATCGGCGGCCGGCGCGAGGCGATCGCCGCCGCGATCACGGATGCGCAGGATGGCGACGTCGTTCTCGTCGCGGGCAAGGGGCATGAACAGGGACAGATCGTCGGCGACAGGGTGTTTCCGTTCGACGATGTGACGGTGGCCAGGGAGTGCGCGGCATGAGCGCGCTCTGGACCTCCAGCGAGATCGCGACCGCAACCGGGGGGAATGCGGGCGCGGCATTTAGTGCGAGTGGCGTTGCTTTTGATTCACGGGAGATCGAGCCAGGTCACCTGTTTGTGGCGTTGAAGGGTGAGGCCACCGACGGCCATTTGTTCGTAGAGCAGGCGTTTGCGCGGGGCGCTTCGGGCGCGCTGGTCAGCCAGCCCGTCCACCATCCTCATGTTCTGGTTCCTGACACAATGCGGGGGCTTGAAGCACTAGGAATTGCGTCCCGCGCCCGCTCTTGCGCGCGTATCGCCGGCATAACCGGAAGCGTGGGCAAGACCGGTACTAAGGAAGCGCTTCGACTAGCACTTGAACGCAGCGCGCCGGGCGCGGTTCACGCCTCGGTGAAGAGCTACAATAACCATACGGGCGTGCCGCTCAGCCTTGCGCGCATGCCTCGCGACAGCCGCTATGGCGTATTCGAAATGGGCATGAACCATGTCGGCGAACTGGCCGCGCTCACCCGGTTCGTCCGGCCGCACGTCGCCCTCATCACGTGGATCGCCCCCGCCCATCGTGAATTCTTTCCGTCCGACGAAGCGATTGCTGATGCCAAGGGGGAGATCTTTCAGGGGCTGGAGCCGGGCGGCGTCGCCGTCATTCCGTTCGACAGCCCGCACCGCGACCGGCTGATCGGACATGCGCGTGCCCATGCAGCGCGTATTGTCACTTTCGGAAGCGGCGAGGGCGCCGATATCCGTGCCGCGCATGTCGGGGCCGGCCGGGAAGGCGGCAGCCTCATTTCCGCTGAACTGGGCGACCGGACGCTCACTTTTTCGGTTGGCATGGCGGGTGCGCACTGGGTCAACAATGCGCTCGCCGTGATAGCCGCGGTGGATGCGCTGGGCGGCGACCTGGCGGCGGCCGGACTTGCGCTTGCGGATTTCAAGGGCATGGCGGGCCGGGGCGAACAACGGCTGATCACCGTCGGCGGCGGTACGGCGCGGCTGATCGACGAGAGCTACAATGCCAATCCGGCATCGATGTCGGCGGCTTTGCAGGTGCTCGGGGAAACATCCTCTCTGGGGCGCAAGATCGCAGTCCTGGGCGCAATGCGCGAGCTTGGTCCCGGCAGCGACGAATTTCACGCAGCACTGGCGCAGGGCCTGCTTGCATCCGGCGCTTCTCATGCACTACTCGTCGGCCCGGAAATGGCAGCGCTGGCAAAAGCGCTTGGCAGCAGCATCGCGGTCCAGCATCTGGCCGACGCTTCGGCGGCGGAACAGGCGCTGGAGCGGTTGATCGCGTCGGGCGATGTCGTTCTCGTCAAGGGATCAAATTCTGTAGGGCTCGGGCGGCTGGTTCAGGCGCTGTCGGGCGGGGTCGGGTCTTAACAATGCTCTATCAACTGGCGCAGGCGCTGGATTTTCCGGGTCTTCTCAACCTGATCCGCTACATCACCTTTCGCGCGGGGGCGGCCGCCGTCACCGCGCTTGCCATCGGCCTCATCATCGGGCCCAGCTTCATCGGCTGGCTGCGCGTCAAACAGGGCAAGGGGCAGCCGATCCGCGAGGATGGTCCCGCCTCGCATCTGTTGACCAAGAAGGGCACGCCCACCATGGGCGGGCTGATGATCCTGGCTTCGCTGACGCTGTCCACGCTGCTGTGGATGGATTTCGGCAATCGCTATACCTGGGCCTGTTTGTTCGTGACGCTTGGTTTCGGCCTGATCGGGTTCCTCGACGATTATGACAAGGTGACGAAACGCAGCCACAAGGGCGTGTCGGGCAAGGTCAGGCTGGCGCTTGAATTCGCGGTCGCGGGGATTGCCGTCGTCGCGATCTCGTCGCTATCGGGCACCACGCTTTATCTCCCTTTCCTGAAGGAAGCGGGGATCGAACTGGGCGTCATCTATATATTGTTCGCGGCGACCGTGGTCGTCGGATCGGGCAATGCGGTCAACCTTACCGACGGGCTGGACGGGCTCGCGACCATGCCGGTCATCATCGCGGCGCTGACCTTCGGCGTTATTGCCTATCTGGTCGGCAATGTGAAATTCGCCGATTATCTGGGTGTGCACCATGTGCCGGGATCGGGCGATCTCGCGGTGTTCTGCGCTGCGATCATCGGGGCGGGTCTTGCGTTCCTGTGGTACAACGCGCCGCCCGCTGCCGTTTTCATGGGCGATACCGGCAGCCTCGCGCTGGGCGGAGCGCTTGGGTCGATCGCAGTCGTCACCAATCACGAAATCGTGTTGGCGATCGTCGGCGGTCTCTTCGTGCTGGAAGCGGTTTCGGTGATCGTCCAGGTGATCAGTTACAAGGCGACCGGCCGGCGCGTGTTCCGGATGGCACCGATCCATCATCATTTCGAGCATCTCGGCTGGTCGGAGCCGACCATCGTCATCCGTTTCTGGATCATCAGCTTCGTGCTGGCGCTGGCGGGGCTCGCCACCCTGAAGCTCCGATGATCGTCTCGCCCGCCTTCAGCGGCAAACGCTTTGCCGTCTTCGGGCTGGCGCGCTCGGGGCTGGCTACGGTGAATGCGCTCATCGCCAGCGGCGCGCGGGTAATCGCCTGGGACGACAAGCCGGCCGCGCGCGACGCGGCAAATGGCGCCGAGATTGTCGATCTGAATGGCGCGAACCTCGCCGGGCTGAAGCTCGATGCGCTGGTGATGTCGCCCGGCGTGCCGCTCAACAGCCACCCCCTGGCTGCGGCGGCCAAGGGGGCGGGCGTTCCCATCATCGGCGATATCGAACTGTTCGCGCGCGCCCGGCCATCGCTGCCGCCGCATCGCGTTGTCGGCATTACCGGCACGAACGGCAAATCGACGACCACCGCGCTGATTCACCATATCCTCAAACGGTCGAAGGTCCCGACGCTGCTCGGCGGCAACATCGGCCTGCCCATCCTGGGGCAGGAGCCACTGCCAAAGGGGGGCGTCTATGTGCTGGAGCTGTCGTCGTTCCAGCTCGACCTGACGCAGAGCATGGCGGTCGACGTGGCCGTGCTGCTCAACATCACGCCCGATCACCTCGACCGGCATGGTGATCTCCAGGGATATGCCGCCGCAAAGAAGAGGCTGTTTTCGATGCAGGTGCCGCGCGGCCGCGCGGTGATCGCCACCGACGACGACCAGACCCGGGCAATCGCCCGCACGGTCCGGGCGCAGCTCACCGAAGTTTCCGCGACGCGCAAGGAACGCAAGGGCATCCAGGTTTTCGAAGGCACGGCCTATTTCGATGGGCGGGCGCTTGCCCGGCAGCGCGACTGGCCAAGCTTGCAGGGGCCGCATAATGCGCAAAACGCGGCGGCCGCAATCGCCGCCTGCCTCGCGCTCGGCCTGCCCGATGCCGCCATCATCGCCGCGCTCAAGACCTATCCCGGCCTGCCGCACCGGATGGAGCGGGTCGGGCAGGCGGGCGGCGTGCTCTATATCAACGACAGCAAGGCCACCAATCCGACATCATCGGCGCCTGCTCTGGGCTCCTACCCCGCCGTCCACTGGATTTTGGGCGGGCAGGCAAAGACCGACGATCTGGATGCGTGCGTGCCCTATCTGAGCCACGTCAAAGCCGCTTACACCATTGGCGCGGCCGGCCCGATGTTCGCCAGGCTGCTGCGCGACAAGGTGCCGAACGTGATTGAGGCCGGGACAATCGAAGCGGCGGTCAGCGCCGCTGCCGCGGCGGCCGTTCCGGGCGAAGTGGTGCTGCTGTCGCCGGCGTGCGCGTCTTATGACCAGTTCAGCGACTTCGAGGCGCGAGGCCGCGCGTTCGTCGATGCGATTGGAAAGGTGGCGCAATGACAAACCCCGGCGTTGTCAAGGTCAATCCCGTTGCGCGCCTTGGGCGGTCGGATCGAACGGCGTTGGGCCGCTGGTTCTGGACGATCGATCGCGTGTTGCTGCTGATGGTGTTCGTGCTGATCTGCTTCGGGTTGATCGCCGTTGCGGCGGCATCCCCCGCCGCCGCCTACCGCTATTCGGGCGGCACGCACCAGTTGGGCCAGCTTCATTATTTCAAGCGGCAGCTCCTGTGGGTTCTGCTCGGGCTGCCCGTGATGCTGGGCGTGTCGATGCTGACGCGGAAATGGGCGCTCAGGCTCGCGCTTGGCGGGACGGCATTGTTCACATTCCTTCTTCTGCTGGTGCCCTTCATCGGTCATTCGGCGAACGGCGCGCATCGCTGGATCGGCGCGGGCAGTCTTCAGATTCAGCCGTCGGAATTCCTGAAACCGCTCTTCATCGTCACTACGGCGTGGCTGCTTGCGCTGGGGCAGGAAGACCGGACGCTGCCGACGATGAAGATTTCGGCTGTCCTGCTCGCCATCGTTGCGGTGCTGCTCGTCCAGCAGCCGGACATCGGCCAGACCGTCCTGTTTTCCGCGATATGGCTGGCGCAGGTTGTGCTGGCGGGGCTCAGCGTCAATGCCGTGGTTGGGCTTGGTGCGCTTGGCGTAACCGGGCTGGGCGCGGCCTATCTGTTCGTGCCGCATGTCACCTCGCGCATCGACCGCTTCCTGACCGGCGGCGGCGATACCTATCAGATCGACCGCTCGCTCGACGCCTTCCGCGCCGGTGGGTTGTTCGGCACGGGGCCGGGCGAAGGCACAATGAAGCTGAAGCTGCCCGAACCGCACACCGACTATATCTATGCCGTCATCGGGGAAGAGTTCGGGGCCATCGCCTGTCTCGGCCTCGCCTGCCTGTTCATCGCGATTGTCGTGCGCGTGTTGGTGCGCCTGCTCGACGAGGAGGACCCCTTCCTGCTCTACGCATCGGCCGGCCTGGTGGCGCAGTTCGGGCTTCAGGCGGTGATCAACATAAGCGTGAACCTCAACCTGCTGCCGTCCAAGGGCATGACGCTGCCCTTCATCAGCCATGGCGGCTCGTCGATGATCGCGCTTTCGATCGGCATGGGGCTTCTGCTGGCATTCACGCGCCGCAATGCGTATCTGAAGCGCTCACCCTATGTCGGCGGGTGGAAGGAATGAGTTCGACCGCGCTTCACTTTGTCCTGGCAGCCGGGGGAACCGGCGGCCACATGGTTCCGGCCGATGTGCTGGGACGGATCCTGCGCGCGCGGGGGCACCACGTCGCGCTGGTGACGGACGAGCGCGGCCTCAAATATCCAGGCCTGTTCGACGGCGTCCCGCGCCATGTCATCCCCAGCAGCACCTTGTCGGGCGGGCCGCTGGGCTGGCTAAAGGCGTGGAAGACGATCCGCGAGGGCCGGGCCGCGGCGACGCGACTGTACGAGAGTTTCCGCCCGGCGGTTGCCGTCGGATTCGGCGGCTATCCGGTGCTGCCCGCCATGCTGGCCGCCCGGAAGATGAAGATCGCGACGGTCATCCACGAACAGAATTCGGTGCTGGGGCGCGTCAATCGGCTGCTCGCGGGCAAGGTCGATGTGATCGCGACCGCCTATACGAATGTGCGCCGGCTGTCCCGCCGCCACCGGGAAAAGACGATGCTGGTCGGCAATCCGGTGCGGGCCGAGGTGCGCGCGTTGAGGGACCTGCCCTATCCGGCGCTCAGCGAGGATGGCCTGTTCCGGGTGCTGGTGGTGGGCGGCAGCCAGGGCGCGACCATTCTTTCAGATGTGGTGCCGGAGGGCCTCGGCATGTTGCCGCCCAATTTCCGCACGCGTTTGCAGGTGACGCAGCAGTGCCGACCCGAGGATATCGAGCGGGTGCGCGAAACCTATGCGCGGCTCGGCATACCGGCCGAATGCGCGACCTATCTCGAAGATCTGCCGCAGCGGCTTGCATGGACGCATCTGGTTATCGCTCGATCGGGCGCATCGACCGTCGCCGAATTGACGACAGCGGGGCGGCCCGCGATCCTGATCCCGTTCGCGGCCGCGACAGACGATCACCAGACGAGCAACGCGCGCGAGATCGTCGATGCGGGCGGCGCGCGGATGATTCCGCAAAACCGCTTCACCTCGGTCGAGCTTGCCAAGCAGATGCAGAAGCTGGGGCTTGAGCCGCGCGCATTGGGAAACGCGGCGGCAAGGGCGCGGTCCGCGGGCTGGCCCGATGCGGCGGAACGGCTTGCGGATATGGTCGAGGACCTTGGTTATTCCCGCGCGGGCGTCGAGCGGGAAGCCAGAGAATATGAGAGAGTCTGAGCGATGAAGGGCGTCAGCCGCGATATCGGCACCATCCATTTCATCGGCATCGGCGGCATCGGCATGTCGGGCATCGCCGAGGTGATGCACAACCTTGGCTATAAGGTGCAGGGGTCGGACATCGCCGAAGGCTATGTGATCGCGGGCCTGAGGAAGCGCGGCATCAACGTGATGGTCGGACACAAGGCGGAAAACCTTGGCGATGCGGCGGTCGTTGTCACATCGACGGCCATCACGCGCGGCAATCCGGAAGTTGAGCTGGCGCTGGAAAAGCGCATCCCCGTGGTCCGGCGCGCCGAAATGCTCGCCGAGCTGATGCGCCTCAAATCGACGGTCGCCATCGCAGGCACCCATGGCAAGACGACGACGACCTCCATGGTGGCGGCGCTCCTCGATGCGGGGCACCTGGACCCCACCGTCATCAACGGCGGCATCATCAACAGCTATGGTTCGAACGCCCGGCTGGGCGAAGGCGAATGGATGGTGGTGGAAGCCGACGAGAGCGACGGTTCTTTCCTGCGGCTGGACGGCACCATCGCCGTCGTCACCAACATCGACCCCGAACACCTGGACCATTATGGCGACTTCGAGAAGGTCAAGAACGCCTTTGTCGAATTCGTCGAGAACGTGCCTTTCTATGGCGCCGCCGTGCTGTGCCTTGACCATCCCGAGGTGCAGGCGATCATTCCCCGCATTCGCGACCGGCGGGTGCTGACCTATGGTTTTTCCGCGCAGGCCGACATTCGCGGCGACAACGTCACGCCGGTGCCGGGCGGCAATCGTTTCGATGTGACGGTCCGCGATCGGGCAGGCGATGCAAGAACCATTGCCGGGCTGATGCTGCCGATGCCGGGACGGCACAATGTGCAGAATGCGCTGGCGGCGGTGGCCGTGGCGATCGAGCTGGGCATCGGCGACGATGCCATCCGCGACGGGTTCGCGCGGTTCGGCGGGGTCAAGCGCCGCTTCACCAAAGTCGGTGAAACGGATGGCGTGACGGTGATCGACGATTACGCCCATCATCCGGTCGAGATCCGCGCCGTGCTCGCCGCCGCGCGCGAAGGGACGGCGGGCCGGGTCATCGCGGTTGTCCAGCCCCACCGCTTTACCCGTCTGCGCGACCTGATGGATGAGTTCCAGTCGGCCTTCAACGACGCCGATGTGGTGTACGTCACGCCGGTCTATCCGGCGGGCGAAGCGCCGATCGACGGGGTGGATGCCGCGGCGCTGGTTTCGGGTCTCAAGCGGCGCGGCCATCGTGCGGCGCTGGAAACGCAGGGGCCGGACGATCTGACCGGCCAGCTTGCCGCAACGATACAGCCGGGCGACATGGTGATTTGCCTGGGTGCTGGCGACATCACCAAATGGGCAGCCGGACTTGCCGACGCGGTGACGGACAAGCGGAAGGCGGCGGGTGGATGAGCGCTGTGTCAGCCCATGTCCAGCACGCCTTGCTTCCGCCGCTCGCAGGCTCGGTGGAGCATAAGGGCTCGCTTGCCGATTTCATCTGGTTCCGCACCGGCGGACCCGCCGAATGGCTGGTGCGGCCAAAAGACGTCGATGACCTCGCGCGATTTCTGGCGGCGCTGCCACCCGAAGTGCCGGTGCTGCCGGTCGGCGTCGGATCGAACCTGATCGTACGCGATGGCGGCGTGCCCGGCGTGGTCATCCGCCTGCCCAAGGCGTTCGCCAAGGTTGCGGTCGAGCCCGGCAACCACATTCGCGCGGGGGCGGCGGCGATGGGCATCACCATCGCTTCGGTTGCGCGCGATGCCGGGATAGCGGGGCTTGAATTCCTGCGCGGCATTCCCGGCACGGCGGGCGGCGCGGTAAAGATGAACGCGGGCGCCTATGGCCGCGAAAGCGCCGACATATTGGTCGAATGCACGCTGGTGACGCGGGACGGAAAGGTCGAGACATGGCCGCTCGACCGCCTGGCATACAGCTATCGCCATTCCGATCTGCCGGACGGCGCGGTGGTGACGGAAGCCGTGTTTCGGGGCGTTCCAGGCGACCCGGCCACCATTGGCGCGGAGATGGACCGGATCGCAGCCGAACGGGAGGCGAGCCAGCCGCTCCGGTCGCGCACCGGCGGTTCCACCTTCAAGAATCCGGACGGCCACAAGGCTTGGCAACTTGTCGATGCGGCGGGATGCCGGGGCCTCAGGCGGGGCGCCGCGCAGGTATCCGAAAAGCACTGTAATTTCCTGCTGAACCTCGGCGGCGCCACTTCGGCCGACATCGAGGACCTGGGCGACGAGGTGCGGGCGCGGGTCAAGGCGGCGTCGGGCGTCGACCTGCAATGGGAAATCGCGCGCGTAGGAGTGAGAAAGTGACCACCCCCCTTCACATCGTTGTCCTGATGGGCGGTTGGTCGGCCGAGCGCGAGGTGTCGCTGGTGTCGGGCGACGGGATTGCCGATGCGCTCGAAAGGCTCGGTCATCGGGTTACCCGGATCGACATGGGACGCGACGTGGCGCAGCGTCTCGCCGAGGCAGCGCCGGATGTCGTGTTCAACGCGCTCCACGGCACGCCGGGCGAGGACGGCACCGTACAGGGCCTGCTTGACCTGATGGGGCTGAAATACACGCATTCGGGCCTCGCGACGTCGGTGCTCGCCATTGACAAGCAGCTCACCAAGACGCTGCTCGCGGACAAGGGCGTGCGCGTGCCGGGCGGCATGGTCGTGTCGTCGGCAAGCGTCCATGAGCGCGATCCGCTGCCCCGCCCCTATGTGCTGAAGCCGGTCAATGAAGGGTCGTCGGTTGGCGTCGCCATCGTCACCGAAAGCGGCAATTACGGCTCTCCCATCGGCCGCGACGTCGAAGGACCGTGGCAGCATTTCGATCATTTGCTGGCAGAGCCCTTCATTCCCGGCCGCGAGCTGACCGTCGCCGTGCTGGGCGACGAGGCGCTGGCCGTGACCGAGCTGAAACCGACGCGCGGCTTTTATGATTATGACGCGAAATATACCGATGGGCTCACCACCCATGTCTGCCCCGCCGAAATTCCCGCCGATGTCGCCAAGGCTGCAATGGAAATGGCGCTGACCGCGCACCAGGCGCTGGGCTGCAAAGGCTGCTCGCGCTCCGATTTTCGCTGGGATGACCGGCTCGGCGTCGATGGATTGTATTTCCTGGAGGTCAACACGCAGCCGGGCATGACGCCTCTCAGCCTTGTCCCTGAACAGGCAAAATATCGCGGCATCGGCTATGAGGAGCTGGTGGGACGGATTGTGGAGGCGGCCCTATGAGTGAAACTCTGGCGCTCCGGCGCGGGTCCAGGCCAAGATCAACGGCCCCCAGACGCAGATCTTCCGCGCAGCCACGGGGCGCCGGTGGTTACGGGGGAAACCAGGGGCCGCTCGCCGCCGACTTCGTCCGCCGCACGGTCCAATGGGGGCTTGGTGCGCTGATCCTGATCGCCGCCGTTGCCACCATCTGGCTGATGGGCTTGCCGCAGCAACTCGCCTGGGAGATGGGCGAGGCGCTGGGGCGCGGTGGTTTTGCCGTCCGTCAGATCGATGTGACGGGGGTGCAACGCATGGCGCGGCTTCCCGTTTACGCCGCCGCGCTGGACCAGCCGTCGAATGCGATGCCGCTGGTCGATCTTGACCTTATACGCGAACGCTTGCTCACCCAGCCCTGGGTGGCGGACGCCAGCGTTTCGCGCCGCCTTCCGGACACGATCGCCATCCATGTCGTGGAGCGGGCGCCATCGGCGCTGTGGCAGAATCAAGGCGTGGTGAAGCTCGTCGATGGCGGCGGTGTGGTGCTGCAACCGGTCAATCCCGACGATTGGCCCGATCTGCCGTTGATCGTCGGCCCTGAAGCCAATCTTCAAACCGCCGCGCTGATGACGCTGCTTGACGCAGCGCCCGCGCTCAAGGCGGAAATGTCGGACGCGGTCTGGATCGGCGGCCGGCGCTGGGACATTCGGTTCCGTTCCGGCGAGACGCTTGCCTTGCCCGAAGGAGACAAGGCGGCGGTCCGCGCGCTGAAGCTGTTTGCCCAGCTTGATGGCACGCAGGGATTGCTGAAGCGGGGATTTGTCCGTTTCGATATGCGCTTGCCGGACAAGATGGTCGTTCGCGTGACGAAGGAGCCGGGGACGGAGGCTGCGCCCTCGCTGCCGTCCGCCAATGCCATGCCTATCTGAGGACGAATGGCGCTTGTTGATATTGAACGCGGATTGCATCGGTTGGGGGAATGAAGTCGGGATGGTAAGGCAGGGCAGCGACAAGGTGATAGCAGCGCTCGACGTGGGCTCGTCGAAGGTCTGCGCGCTGATTGCCCTCATTTCGCCCGAGGGGGACACGCGGGTGCTTGGCACCGGCCAGCGGGCGTGCCAGGGCGTCAAGCGCGGATATGTAGCCGACATGGAAAAGACCGAACTGGCGATCCGCCAGGCGGTCGACCAGGCGGAGCGCAATGCGCAGGTGAATGCCGAGAGTGCGTTCGTCAGCTTTTCGGCGGGTGGCCTGGACAGCGACATAGCGACTGTCGATGTCGATATCGCCGGACATCGCATCGAACAGGCCGACATCGATCTGGTTCTGTCCGAAGGCAAGCGCAACCTCGATCCCGGCAATCGAACCATCCTGCATGCGCAGCCGGCGCTTTACACGCTGGACGGGCTTCAGGGCGTCATGAACCCGCTGGGTTTCCACGCGAACCGGCTGGGCGTCGATATCCATGTGATCACCGCCGACACGCCGCCGATCCGCAATCTGGACCTGTCCGTCAGGCAGGCGCACATGGGTGTCGAAAAAATCGTCGCGTCGCCCGTCGCCAGCGGCCTTGCCTGCCTTGCTTCCGAAGAACGGGAGCTGGGCGTCGCTCTGGTGGAACTGGGGGCGGGCGTCACCAATGTCGCCGTCTACGCGCGCGGCATGCTGGTCGGGCTGTCCTCGCTGCCGATCGGCGCCACCGACATCACCGACGATATCGCGGCCGCCTTTTCAACCCGCCGCGAACATGCCGAGCGGCTGAAGTGCTTCTATGGTTCCGCCACCAACAGCCCGCGCGACAACCACGAAATGATCGAGATCATGCCGCTGTCGGAAGACGATGGAGCAGAGCCCGGGCGCGTGACCCGTTCGCAGCTGATTTCGGTCATCAGGCAGCGGCTGGACCTGCTGCTTGGCGATATAGGCGCGCGCCTGACGGACATGGGATTCACCGGGCCCGGCGGCAGGCAAGTGGTGCTGTGCGGGGGCGGCGCGGAGCTGAAGGGCATCGCCGACTTCGCCCAAGGCGTGCTGGGCCGGTCGGTTCGGGTCGGGCGGCCGCGCGGGCTGGTCGGCATGCCCGACGCGCAGTCGACCGCGGCCTTTTCGACACTGGCCGGGCTCGCGATATTCGCCGGGTCCGACAATGTCGACATCACCGGCATGCACGAAGTGTCCACGTTCAAACCTGCAAACAACTCGCTTTTGACACGACTGGTCCAGGTATTTCGAAATAACGGCTAGAAAAAATGCACAAATTGCTATTTTCGGGATTCCCCCGTAAATCCCTTTGGGTTTAGATAGTGTAGTGCTTGCGTCGAAAGCCGCAAGATATGGGGGCAAGGGAGCTAATCATGAGCCTTGAGCTGGTTCGACCGGAACTCACGGAATTGAAGCCGCGGATCACCGTTATCGGTGTTGGCGGCGCAGGTGGAAACGCGGTCGACAACATGATCCAGTCGGGGCTTCAGGGCGTCGATTTCGTGGTCGCGAACACGGATGCGCAAGCGCTGGCGCTCAACCCCGCCGAAACGCGGATCCAGCTTGGCCTCAAGATAACCCAGGGCCTTGGCGCTGGCTCGCGGCCCGAGATCGGACGCGCCGCGGCCGAAGAAACCATGGACCAGCTGGAAGCCGCGCTCGATGGGGCGCACATGTGCTTCATCACCGCCGGCATGGGCGGCGGGACGGGCACCGGTGCGGCCCCCGTCGTCGCCAAGGCGGCACGCGAGCGCGGCATTCTGACCGTCGGCGTGGTCACCAAGCCGTTCAGCTTCGAAGGCCAGCGCCGGATGCGGTCGGCAGAGGAAGGCATCGTCGAACTGCAGAAGCACGTCGACACGCTAATCATCATTCCGAACCAGAACCTGTTCCTGATCGCCAACGCCAACACGACCTTCAAGGAAGCGTTCGCGATGGCCGACCAGGTGCTGCACCAGGGCGTGCGCGGCATCACCGACCTGATGGTGATGCCCGGTCTCATCAACCTCGACTTTGCCGACATCCGCACCGTGATGTCCGAAATGGGCAAGGCGATGATGGGCACGGGCGAGGCCGAGGGTGATCGCCGTGCGATCGAAGCGGCTGAAAAGGCGATCGCCAATCCGCTACTCGACGAAGTGTCGATGCGCGGTGCGAAGGGCGTGATCATCAACATCACCGGTGGCGATGATCTGCGGCTTATGGAGGTCGACGAGGCTGCGAACCATATCCGCGAGATGGTCGATCCCGACGCCAACATTATCGTCGGATCGGCTTTCAACCCCGACCTGGACGGCAAGATGCGCGTGTCGGTCGTGGCAACAGGCATTGACGCCCGCGCCGTCGAAGAGGCGCCGCCTCAGGCGCAGGGCAGCCGCTTTGGCGGATTTTCAGCGACGCCGATTGGTGGCGGCCTGGGCAACTCGCGCACATGGTCGCCGACACCGGCGCCCGCCAAGGTGGAAGCCGCGTCTCCGCCGCCGCCTGCGCCGGAGCCCGTCGCCGTTGTTGACGCTGCTCCGGTGGCCGAAGCCGCCGCCGAACCAGTGGAAGACGAGCTGAATCTGGAAGAGGCGAGCATCGTCGAGCCGGAAGTGGAAGCGGCGGCAGACCCCGTCGAACAGCCCGAGACCGCCAGTGCATCGGTCATGCCGCTGCGCAGTGAACCCCAGCAGCCCGATCCGATCGAACGGGACTGGATCGCCCCGTCGCCGGCGCGTCCCTCCGACCCGGTGCTCGAGGCGGATCGCCCGCTTACCTTGTTCGAACGGATGATGAACATCAGCCGCGGCGCACCCAAGGCGAATGAGGCGGGCGTTGCACCCGCCGCGCCGGAACCCGCGCCCGAGCAACGCCCCGGCGCGGACAATATCGAAATTCCGCGCTTTTTCCGTCGGCAAGTCAACGACTGATCCCAAAGCCGGGCCAGCGCCGCAATAACCGCAAAGACGTGCCGCGTGATCCCGGAGGTGGATTGCGCGGCATTGTCTGTGGAAACGAGCAGTGGTTTTTTGACCAACCCAGCCTTTGGCGGTCCTCTCCTTCCTCTCGCCATCGCTGCCCCGAATATGTGGAGCGCGGCTCTAGCGGAAAGAGCCGCACCTTGGCATTGAGGGCGCGATGCAAGCGATAGATGCTTCTCAGCCGTTCGTGCTGCTGGATGACGCCAGGGAAACGGGTGCGGCCGGTGCGCGCCTGTTCACCCGCCTGCGCGGCGTCATCACCGCGCACAGCATCGATCAGGTCAAAGGGGCGTTCGAGCAACTGCGGCTCGCGATCTCGCTGGGCCGCACGGCGGCGGGCTTTGTCGCCTATGAAGCGGGGCTGGCGCTGGAAGACCGTCTGAGCCCGCTTTTTCAGGCATCGAAAGACGGCATGCCTTTGATCTGGATGGGGTTGTTCGATTCGGTTGAACGGATCGCGCCCGATCAGGTCGCAGCCCGATTGCCGGACCCGGCGGGAGCCTGGATTGGCGCGCCCCGGCCCGATATTTCCCATGCCGATTATCAAACGATGTTCGAATCGGTACAGGCGCTGATTGCCGCCGGCGACATCTATCAGGCCAATCTGACCTTTCCCGCCAGTGTCCCGACCGAAGGCGAGCCGCTGGCGCTCTATGCCCGGTTGCGGGCGGCATCGGGAGCCGGCTGGGGAGGCGTCGTCCGCACGGATCGGCAATGGATATTGTCCGCGTCGCCCGAACTGTTCTTCACCATCAGCGGCGACAAGATAGTGACGCGTCCCATGAAGGGCACGGCAAAGCGCGGCCGCGACCGGCAAAGCGACGGGGAGGCCGTCGAAAAGCTGCGGGATGATGCCAAGGAGCGCGCCGAAAATCTGATGATCGTCGACCTGATCCGCAACGATTTGTCGCGGGTCGCCGCGCCGGGCAGTGTCGAGACGCCGAGCCTGTTCGACGTCGAAACCTATCCGACGATCCATCAGCTTACATCCACCGTGACTGCGACGCTGGACCACGGCCTGTCCGCGATCGACGCGCTTGCCACGCTTTTCCCGTGCGGATCGGTGACGGGCGCGCCCAAGATCCGGGCCATGGAAGTGATCGCGGCGGTCGAGCAGGAGCCGCGCGGCATCTACACCGGCTCGATCGGTTGGCTCGGGCCCAATGGGGACGCGGCATTCAATGTCGCCATTCGCACGCTTGTCTTGCCCGAAGAGCCCGGCCCCGCCCGGTTGGGACTGGGTTCCGGGCTGGTTGCGGACAGCCGGGGAGACGCTGAATGGCGTGAATGCCTCGCCAAAGGGGCTTTCGCCAATGCGGGGAGCGTCCCGTTTGACCTTGTCGAGACCATGCGATTCGATCCCGATGACGGTATCGCCCATCTTGTCCTGCATCTGGAGCGCATCGAAGCTTCTGCAAAATCATTCGGTTTTTCCTTCAACCGCCATGACATCCGCAACGAATTGCAGGCGGCGGTATTCACCTTGCGCGGACCGATGCGCGTGCGCTTGTTGCTGAGCCGATCCGGCGCGGTGGCCATCGAGACAGCCCCACTTCCCGCGCCAGTGAAGGGACCTGTCGGCGTCGCGCTGTCGCCGCTGCCGGTGGCGCCGGGCGATTTTCGTCTGCGGCACAAGACGACTTCGCGCGCGTTCCACGACGACGCCCGGCGCGCATCGGGGGCGTTCGAAATCGTGTTCATCGACCCCGAGGGGCGGTTGACCGAGGGCAGCTTCACCAACGTCTTTGTCGAGCGGAACGGCTTGCTACTGACCCCGGCGCTTGGCCGCGGATTGCTGCCGGGCGTGCTGCGCCGTTTTCTGATCGACGAAGGCCGCGCAGTGGAAGCCGATCTTACGCCGGTCGACCTGAAGCAGGGGTTCCTGATCGGCAATGCCCTTCGCGGCCTGATGCGCGCGCAACTGGTTGCAACCGCCGGCCAAGCGGAGCTATAGCGCCAGCGCCGCAACGCAAAACTTCCTGGGGATAGACATCAATGGCGCAGACTTCTGCCGCGCTCGATCGCATTACGCCTTCCGCCACGCTCGCGCTGACCACCAAGACGCTCGAGCTGAAACGCCAGGGCCGCGACATCATCGGCCTGGGCGCGGGCGAGCCCGATTTCGATACCCCCGATTTCGTGAAGGAGGCCGCAATCGAGGCGATCCGCGCGGGCAAGACCAAATACACCAATGTCGACGGCACGCATGAATTGAAGGAGGCCATCCAGGCCAAGTTCAAGCGCGACAACGGCCTCGACTATGCGCTGGACCAGATCACGGTCAACGTCGGCGGCAAGCACACCATCTTCAATGCGCTGGTCGCGACGGTGGAAGCGGGCGACGAGGTCGTCATTCCCGCGCCTTATTGGGTGAGCTACCCCGACATCGTCCAGTTCGCGGGCGGCACCCCGGTGTTCGTCAAGGCGGGCGTGGAGCAGAACTTCAAGATCCGCCCCGAGCAGCTCGACGCCGCGATCACGCCCCGCACAAAGTGGCTGATCTTCAACTCGCCGTCGAACCCCACGGGTGCGGCCTATACCTGTGACGAGCTGAAGGCGCTGGCCGCTGTGCTGATGAAGCACCCGCATGTGCTGATCCTCGCCGACGACATGTATGAGCACATCGTCTATGACGATTTCCGCTTCGCGACCCTGGCGCAGGTGGAACCCGCGCTTTACGAGCGCACGCTCACCGTCAACGGCGCGTCCAAGGCCTATTCGATGACCGGTTGGCGGATCGGCTTCGCCGGCGGGCCCAAATGGCTGATCAAGGGCGTGGCGAAACTCCAGTCGCAATCGACGTCGAACCCCTGCTCGATCGCGCAGGCGGCGGCGACGGCTGCGCTCAATGGTCCGCAGGATTTCCTGAAAGAGCGGAACCGGGCGTTCCAGCGTCGCCGCGATCTCGTCGTTTCGATGCTGAACCAGATCAACGGCGTCACGTGTCCGACGCCGGAAGGCGCGTTCTACGTCTATCCCGATTGCGCGGGGCTGATCGGCAAGACCGCGCCCGACGGCACCAGAATCGACAGCGACGAAAAGCTGTGCGGCTATCTGCTCGATGGCGAAGGCGTGGCCGTGGTCCATGGCGGCGCGTTCGGCGTGGAGCCCGCATTCCGCATCAGCTATGCGACGTCGGAGGCGATCCTGGAGGAAGCTTGCACCCGCATCCAGCGGGCCTGCGCGGCGCTGCGCTAACCCGTAATCCGCCATGCCGGCGAAGGCCGGGGTGGCGGGACACGGTGCTTTCATAAGGTCGCGGGAACCGCTGCGGGGGGCTCCTCACTCTCGGGTTGCGTCCCGATGAGAGCAGCCGCATAAAGCTTTGCGGAGAGACAGCCATGCTGATCCGCACACCCCAGGACTGGACACTTCGCGAAAGCGAGGTGACGCCTGAAGGCATGTACCTGAAACGCCGGGAATTGCTGGCCGGAATGGTGGCCGCGGGCCTGGTTCCATCTGCCGCCCTTGCAGCGGAATCGCTTTCACCCACGCTGAAGACGCGGTCGACGTTCGCCACGCCGGGCGAGACCCCGACCAGCCATGAAGACATCACCCACTATAATAATTTCTATGAATTCGGGACCGGCAAGCTCGACCCGTCGGAGAATGCCGGAGGGCTTCAAAGCTCTCCCTGGACGCTCAAGGTCAGCGGTCTTGTCAGCAAGCCGCAAACCTATGATGTCGACCGGCTGATCCGCGAACTGCCGCTGGAGGAGCGCATCTACCGCCATCGCTGTGTCGAGGCATGGTCGATGGTCATCCCCTGGGTCGGTGTGTCGCTGTCGCACATCATCAATCACGTCGAACCGCTCGGCTCCGCGAAATATGTCGCGTTCAAGACGCTGTATGATCCGCGGCAGATGCCGGGCCAGCGCGGCAGCGTGCTCGATTGGCCCTATGTCGAAGGATTGCGGATGGACGAGGCCCGGCATCCGCTCGCGCTGTTGTCGGTCGGGCTCTATGGCCGCCCGCTGCTGCCGCAGAACGGCGCGCCGATCCGGCTCGTGGTGCCGTGGAAGTACGGTTTCAAGTCGATCAAGTCGATTGTCGAGATGCGCTTCGTCGAAAAGCAGCCGCCGACAAGCTGGAACGTCGCCAATAGCCAGGAATACGGCTTTTATTCGAACGTCAATCCCGATGTCGACCATCCGCGCTGGAGCCAGGGGCGCGAACGGCGCATCGGCGAATTCGCCAAGCGGAGGACATTGATGTTCAACGGCTATGGCTCGGCCGTCGCCCCGCTTTATGCGGGCATGGACCTGAAGCGGTATTTCTGAATGAAAAAGCCGGTCTGGCTGAAGCCGCTGCTGTTCATCGTGTTGGCGGCGCCCATGGCGATTCTGGCCGCGCACTGGCTACAGTTGCTGTCGGGCGTGAAGGTTGCAGCGCTTACCGCCGACCCGGTGGCGCAGACGACGCGCGAGCTGGGCGACTGGTCGCTGCGCAGCTTGCTGGCCGCGCTTGCGGTCACGCCGATCGCCCGGCTTTCGGGCTGGACGCCCATCCTGACGGCAAGACGCATGGTTGGGCTGTTCGCCTTTACCTATGTGCTCTGCCACTGGACTTTTTGGATGTCGCTGGACATTGGCTGGTCGCCCAGTGAACTGACGAAGGAAATCGTAAAACACCGGTACATCCTGTTCGGGATGACGGGTTTCACCTGCCTGCTGCCGCTTGCGATCACATCGACCAAGGGCTGGATAAAGCGGCTGGGCGCGCGCCGCTGGCAGAAACTGCACCGCATCGTCTATGTCGCGGGGGCGGCTGCCTGCATCCATTACGCCATGCTGGTGAAGGGAAACCAGCCCGAGCCCAAGGTCTATCTCTCGGTTCTCGCCGTGCTGCTTGCCGCGCGCTACCTGCCCGCCAGGAAGCGCCGTCCCGTGGCCGCCGTTGCTCTGCGTCCGGCACCGGCCGCGATCCGCTTGCAGGGATCAGAATGAACAGCATCGCGATCACGGCCAGCAGCAGCGATTTACCAGAACATGGCGCGTGACGTGCGGGGTCAGCCCGCGCCCCGCGCAGGCGGGCGGCCGCGCGAAATTCTTTGGAACCGCTGATCCGGGTGAGCGTTTCTGATCCGGATAGTGACCCATCCCCCGCTCTCGCTATCCGCTCCGGACCCGAATGCGTCGTCTCCCCCCGTCGCCGCATTCGGGTTCATATGTGAAGTGACCAGGGAACCCGACCGGAGCGAGGCGGGGGTTTGAGGAGAAGAACTATGATGCGCAAGATCGCAACCGTGACCATGCTCGCCCTCGGTTTTCTCGTTGCGGCATGCAACACCGTTGAAGGCGCGGGCAAGGATGTGAGTTCGGCAGGGAAGGCCGTCGCCAACGCTGCGGACAACTCAAAATAGCTGCCCGTCTCAGGTAATGCGGGCTTGTGGCGGCTGAGCCGCTCCTGTCTCAGGAATGGATTTGCTCGGCCCCCACCTGATCCCGTGCGCGGCGGCGCTCCGTAAACCAGATGCCGATCAGCGACATTTCGTAAAGCAAAATGAGCGGGACCGCGAGCATGAGCTGCGACACGACGTCCGGTGGCGTAAGCACGGCGGCGGCGACAAACGCGAGCACGATCGCGTAGCGGCGGCCGCCCGCCAGTTGTTTACGGGTGACGATACCGGCGCGTTCCATAAGCATCAGCAGAACGGGCAGCAGGAAAGCGATGCCGAAAGCCAGTATGAAGTGCATCACCAGCGACAGGTAATCGCCCATCGCCGGTAAAGCCTCTTGCGTCAGCCCTCCGGCGTGGCCCTGAAAACCAAGAAAGAAATGGAAGGCGGTCGGCATCACCACGAAATAGGCGAGCGCGGCGCCAAGCATGAACAAAACCGGCGTTGCGATCAGGAATGGCAGGAAGGCGCGCTTCTCCTGCTTGTAGAGGCCGGGCGCCACGAACAGCCAGATCTGGTTGGCGATGATGGGGAAGGCAAGCATGAACGCCGCGAACAGGGCCACCTTCACTTGCACGAAGAAAGCCTCATACAGCTTGGTGTAGACAAGCCTGCCCTGTCCCGGCCCGAAGGCCTGGGCGAGCGGACGGACCAGAAACGCGAAAATCTCGTCGGCAAAATACATGCAGACGGCAAACGTTCCGGTGAGTGCAATCACGCAATAAAGCAGTCGGCGGCGCAATTCGACCAGATGATCGAGCAATGGCGCGCGCGTGTCGTCGAGATCGTTCACGGCTGGGCCGTACCTTTGGATTTGGCGTCGTCGGCAACGCCGCGCTCGTCCTCGACGGCATCGGGCGCCACATGATTGGCCGGGTGGGCCTCGGTTTCGCTCGATGGCGGCGAGGGTTCACCAGCCGCACCACTATAGGGACTGACCGGACGATCGACGTCGGGAAGCATCGGGTGTTCGGACATTATCCGCGCGTTTTCAGCGGCCCATTTCCTTTGCAGTTCCTCCAGCTCGGCCTCGCGGATCATTTCATCGATGCCCGAGCGAAAGTGACCTGCCATCCGTCGCGCACGTGCCACCCATTGGCCGACCACGCGCATGACGCGCGGCAAATCCTTGGGACCAATGACCACAAGAGCGACAACCGCGCATAGCAGCAGTTCAGAAGGCCCGATATCGAACATGAAACAAAGAAGCTTTCAGGCCGTTGGATGCAGGTCAGGCGCCGGGACGGTCGCTCGGCATTTCCTGAAGCTTCGCGCCCGGGTCAGCCGCTTCCATCGGCGGCTGCGCCTGAAGACGCTGTGCGGGCTGCGCCGGTGGGCTGTCCTCTTCGGCCATGCCCTTCTTGAAGCTTTTGATGCCTTTGGCGACATCACCCATCATGTCCGAAAACCGGCCTTTGCCGAAAAGCAGCATGACGATGATGCCGACGATCAGCCAATGCCAGATGCTGAAAGAACCCATGATACATCTCCAAGTCCATCCGCCGCGCGGCTTTCACCGGCGGCCTCTAATGCCCCAAAGTGGAAAGATGGACCTCACAATCCAACTTCATTTAGTCCCTGAGTTCATGCAATTTCTAGGGTCGATGTGGTTGGGGCGCTAGTTTGCCTCGGCATCCTCCTCTTCGCCGTCGCTTTCATCGCCCGGCCCGGACAGCGCAATCGAAATATCGATGGGGTCCAGCAAACCCGCGGCCTTCAGATCGGCAAGGCCCGGCAGATCGCGCCGTGCCTCAAGTCCGAAATGAGCAAGAAACCCGTGGGTGGTAGCATAAAGCAACGGCCTTCCAGGGACTTCGCGGCGTCCGGCGGGGCGAACCCAGCCTGCTTCCATCAGCACGTCGAGCGTGCCTTTTGAAATGGCGACGCCCCTGATTTCCTCGATCTGCGCGCGCGTGGCCGGTTCATGATAGGCGATGATCGCAAGCGTCTCTATGGCGGCGCGGCTGAGCTTGCGAGTTTCCTCGCGCTCTCGGCGCAGAATGTGCCCGAGATCCGGCGCCGTCTGGAAATGCCACCGCCCGCCGCGCTCCACCAGCTCGATTCCGCGTCCGGCATAGTCTTCCCGAAGACGGGCGGTCAGGCCTGCGACGTCTGCGTCTTCGGGCATGTAGAGCGCGATCTCGTCCCGCGTCATCGGTTTTTCCGCGGAGAACAGAACCGCTTCCAGTCGGCGGAGGTTGTCGTCGATCATGATGCGCGCCTCAACATGAGCGGCTCGAACGCGGCCTTTTGATCCAGCGCGACCCGTCCCTGGCGGGCGAGTTCGAGCGCGGCGACAAAGCTCGAAGCCAGCGCCGAGCGGCGATATTCGGGATCGGTCGTCACCGGCAGGAAATGTTCGAGCGCCGTCCAGTCCAGCTTGATGTCGAGCAATTGCTCAAGCCGTTCAATCGCGGCGTCGAGCGGCATCACGGGACGGCGTTCGACGATGTGGACCGTCGGCCGCATCCGCGCCTGAATGCCGCCATAGGCCGCAATAAGCTCGTAAAGCGAGACGTCCCACACAGCCTTGCGGACAACCCGCAGCCCTTCGGGCGATCCACGCGGGAAAACGTCGCGGCCGATCCTGTCGCGGCCCATCAGCCGCGCGCCGGCGTCGCGCATGGCGTCGAGGCGTTGCAGCCGCATCTGGAGTCGGAGCGCCAGTTCCTCGGCAGACGGTTCCTCCTGTGCTTCCCTGGGAAGGAGGAGGCAGGATTTGAGATAGGCAAGCCAGGCCGCCATGACCAGATAATCGGCCGCTATCTCCAGCCGAAGCGCGCGCGCGCCCGATATGAAGGCCAGATATTGTTCGACAAGATTGAGGATCGATATCCGGGCGAGATCCACCTTCTGCTGCCGGGCAAGTACCAGCAGGAGGTCGAGCGGCCCTTCCCACCCGTCCAGCGCGAGATTGAGCGTTTGTTCATGGTCTCGCGCATCGCGCGGCGGAAAGAGGTCGAAGTCCTCCGCGTCGCTCATGCGAGATGGGGCTGGTCGGCCAGCGCGAGCAAGGCGTCGCGCTTTTCGATGGCTTCGGCGAAACCGGCATTCATGCCGCTCGCGGCGCTGGCCATCGCCCGCGCAAGCCGGTCTTTGGCCTTGGGAGCGATCGCGGTGACAGCGCCCGCAACCTCCTCCATCTCGGCCATATTGCCGGAGCAGTGGAGAACGATATCGCAGCCCGCGTCGATCACGCCGCGCGCGCGATCGGCGAACGATCCCTGCAACGCATGCATGCCGAGGTCGTCCGACATCAATAGCCCGTCAAAGCCGATGCGGCCGCGGATGATGTCGCGGATGACGATGGGCGAGAGGCTGGCGCAGCGGTCCGGATCCAGCGCTGTGTAAACGACATGCGCAGTCATCGCCATGGGTGCATTGTTCAGCTTTTCGAACGGTTCCAGATCGATCGCCAGCTCGTCCAGGCCGGCGGTAACGACCGGAAGCTCGACATGGCTGTCGGAGGCCGCGCGTCCGTGCCCGGGAATGTGCTTTATGACACCGACGACGCCGCCCTGCGCGAGCCCTTCGATCGACGCCTTGCCAAGTGCCGCGACCCGCATCGGTTCGTGCCCCAGCGCGCGGTCGCCAATGATGTCATGCGCCCCCGGCACCGGCACGTCGAGTACGGGAAGGCAATCGACGGTGATGCCGAGTTCCGCCAGCATCAGTCCCAGCGCGCGGCAGTTGTGGCGTATCGCCTCGATGGCGGAAACCGGCGCGACATCGTAAAGCCGCTCGAATGCCCGACCCGGCGGAAATTTGGGCCAATGAGGGGGCCCGAGCCGCGCGACCCGGCCGCCTTCCTGATCGATCAGGATCGGCAGATCGTCGCGGCCCGACAAGGAACGCAAATCGTCTGTCAACGCGCGCACCTGTTCCGGATCGACGACGTTGCGCTTGAACAATATGTAGCCCGCAGGATCGAGCGAGGCGAAAAACGAACGCTCGGCGCCGGTCAGCGCCGGACCCTCCAGACCCAGGAACAGCGGCGTCATCAAGGGGCGACTACCGTGCAGCTATCGCCCGTCACCTTCAGGCGGCCACAGAGGTTGTTCGCCGAGTCGCGGTTCGCGACGCCGACGGCACGCAGCCGGTACAGCGTGGCATCGCCCTTGGCCACGGGTTCGATCGACTTTTGAAGCGCGGCGATAAAGGCGAAGCGCCCCGACAGCACCTTCCATGCGCCGTCAGCCTTCGCCTTGTTCGAAAAGGCGCCGAGTTGCAGGCCAAAGGTGCCGTTTCCGGTCCGCGAAGGCGCGGCCATCGCCGGTTTGGCGATAGACGCCGGTTTTGCGGCAGGCGCCGCCGCCGATACGGACGGCTTCTGGGGAGCGGCCCTGGCTATTTGTGTCGGAATAGCGGGCTTCGCGGCGGGCAGGGGGGCCGTCGCGGGTGCTGGCTTGATGGCCGTTGTCGTCGTTGCCGGGGCGGCGGATTTGGCCGCGGTCGAAGGCGGCAAGGCGGCTGCGGCGACGTCGCCCGTTTCGATCGCCGGACCAGCACGGGAAACCGGCTCTTCGGGTATCGCCGACAAATCTATGGTGCCGCCGGGATCGGCCCCTTCGCCGGCCGCATAGACCGTATCGCCCTGGCCTTCCACGACCATTCCGCCCGGATCGGACGGATGCACCTTATAGGGTGTGGCCGGAGCCTTGATCAGCCCCGCTTCGGCGGTCCCTGGCATGGTATCGCGGTTCATGTACCAGCTCATGCCGCCGACCAGGAGCACGATCACGACAACGACGGCGGCCAACCCGCCAATCAGCTTGCCTCGCAAGCCCGTACCCTGTCGCTGATAGTCGTCCGCCGGTTCAAGCCAAGGAAGCTTGTCGTCCGGATTTTCATATCGAAGCCAATCGCCACCCTGGTCACGCGCCATCAGTTGAGCTCCTCCGCCGCGGTGACCCCCATCACCGCTAGCCCGTTACGAATAACCTGACCGATCGCATCGGCCAATGCCAGACGCGCCCGGCTGAGCGCCTCGTCGTCCACGATGAAGCGCCGGGACGGATCGTCGTTGCCACGATTCCACAGCGCATGAAACATTGCCGCCAGATCGCCAAGATAAAAGGCGATGCGGTGCGGTTCATGATTAGTCGCGGCGGCTTCCACCACTCTGGGGAATTGCGCCGCAAGCTTCACCAAGGCGATTTCCTCTTCGTCCAGCAGCGATAAATCGGCGGGCGCATCGGCTGCGAACCCCGCTTCGGCGAAGCGCCGCCTCAGCGAGCAGGTCCGCGCATGGGCATATTGCACATAGAAGACCGGATTGTCCTTCGATTGTTCGACCACCTTGGCGAAATCGAAATCGAGCTGCGCATCGGGACGCCGGGCAAGCATGATGAAGCGGACGACGTCCCTGCCGACTTCGTTCACCACATCCGCGAGCGTCACAAAGTTGCCCGAGCGCTTCGACATCTTGACCGGCTCGCCCGCGCGGAACAGCCGCACCATCTGCACGAGCTTGACGTCGAGCGGCACATGCCCGTCGGTCAGCGCCTTCACCGCCGCCTGTACGCGCTTGACGGTGCCCGAATGGTCCGCCCCCCAGATGTCGATCAGTTGATCGCATTCCTGCGCCTTCTGGAAGTGATAGGCGAGGTCCGCGCCGAAATAGGTCCAGCTTCCGTCCGACTTGCGGATCGGGCGGTCGACATCGTCGCCAAAGTGGGTGGCGCGGAACAGCGTCAGCTCCACCGGCTCCCAATCGTCGGGGACTTCGCCCTTGGGGGCTTCCAGCACGCCTTCATAGACGAGGTCCCTGGCGCGAAGCGTCTCAACCGCGGCCTCGATCGCGCCCGACGCCTGCAGTTCCGCCTCTGACGCGTAAACGTCATGGCGGATGCCCAGCAAAGCGAGGTCCGCACGGATGAAATCCATCATCGCGCCCGATGCCTTCTGCTTGAACAGGGAAAGCCATTCGGACTCGGGCCTGCCGACATATTGCGCGCCGAATTCGGTCGCGAGCGCCTGTCCGACCGGCTTCAGGTAATCGCCGGGATAAAAGCCTTCGGGTATCTCGCCGATATCCTCGCCCAGCGCCTCGCGGTAGCGAAGGTGCGCGGAGCGGGCGAGCGTGTCCACCTGGCTGCCCGCATCATTGATGTAGTATTCCCGGCGAACCGAATAGCCCGCATAGGCCAGGACATTAGCCAGCGCGTCGCCCACCACCGCACCCCGGCAATGCCCCATGTGCATGGGGCCCGTGGGATTGGCGGAGACATATTCGACATTGACCCGCTGACCATTGCCAACCGTGACGCGTCCGAAATCCGCGCCTTCGTCCAATATCGCTTCAAGCTCGCGCTGCCACGCGCCCGGTTTCAGCCGGATGTTGATGAATCCGGGTCCGGCGATTTCGGCCGCCGCCACATCGGGGAGGCTGGCAATCCTCGGTACGATCAGCCCTGCAAGCGCGCGGGGATTTTGTCCGGCGGGCTTTGCCAGCACCATTGCCGCATTCGACGCCAGATCGCCATGATTCGCATCGCGCGGCGGCTCGACTGTCACATTTCGTGGATCGAGTTCCGAAGGCAGGCTGCCTTCAGCTTCAAGGGATTGCAGAATGTCCAGCAAATGGGCGCGATAGGCATCGAAAAGCGTCGGCAATGGTACAGACCCGGTCAAATGTTATTCAAGAAATGAGGCCTCGCTCTAGAGCATTTTTGACAAAGCCGAAATGCCAAAGCCGCAGATCAAAATCCATCCGGCAGCGGGGAAGGCTTGCCTGTCAGTTGGCGGTAGCGCGCAAGTGCATAGCGGTCGGTCATGCCGGAGATGAAATCGGCCACGCGTCGTGCCCTGCCGCGCGCATCTTCGGGCAGATCGGCGCCCCAGTCTTCCGGCATGCGCTGGGGATCCGCGAGATACGCCCGCGCGAGTTCGGCAACGACCGACTGCGCGGCGCGGGTCAGTTCCAGCACCGCCGGATGGCGATACATCCGCGCGCGGAGAAAGGCCTTCATCTGATGTTCGGCCTTCAGCATCGCCGGACTGAAAGCGATCAACGGCCGCCCCGCGACACGCACGTCCTCGACGTTCTGAACGCCGCTTGACGCGATCAATTCCCGGCTTTCGCTGATCAGGTTGTTGACCATGTGGCCGATGAGTTCACGCGTCAGCTCAAGCGCCAGACGGCGGGGATCGGCTTCGGGGAAACGTGCGCGCACCGCCTCCCAGCTCGATGCGACAAAGGGCACGCTCAGCAGATCGTCCAGCGTGAACAGCCCGGCGCGCAGGCCATCGTCGATATCATGATTGTCATAGGCAATGTCGTCGGCAAGCGCGGCGACCTGCGCTTCGAGCCCCGGCCAGCTTTCAAGATCGAGCCGATGGACCTCGTCATATTCGGCCAGCGCCCAGGGCGGGCTCTCGACCGGGCCGTTATGTTTGGCGAGGCCTTCGAGCATTTCCCAACTGAGATTGAGCCCGGCAAAATCGGGATAAGGCGTTTCCAGCAACGTCAGCACGCGGATCGTATTGGCGTTGTGATCGAACCCGCCCGACGCGGCCATCGCGGCTTGCAAGGCGTCTTCCCCGGCATGGCCGAACGGGGGATGCCCGATATCGTGCGCCAGGGCGAGCGCCTCGGTCAGATCCTCGTTCAGGCCCAGCGCCCGCGCGATTGTCCGTGCGATCTGCGCGACCTCAAGACTGTGGGTCAGCCGGACGCGGAAATGGTCGCCATCCGGCGCAACGAACACCTGCGTCTTGTGGCGCAGCCGGCGGAACGCGATCGAGTGGATGATCCGGTCGCGGTCGCGCTGGAACATGTCCCTGGGACCGCGCGTGCCCCGGTTCCGCTCATCGTGCAGGCGCCCGCGCGAACGGGCGGGATCGCTTGCATAAGGAACCAATATCATCGGGTTTCAGCCTTCACTTGGCGGCAAGCTTGTCGACATCCTCGCCCGCCTGGCTCGTCCATGGAAAGGTGGAAAGGCCGGCGGCTTTCAGCTTGTTTATAAGATCGCGCGCATCATCGCGGGTGTCAAACGGCCCGACGAGCAGCCGGTTGGTCGAACCGGTCGGCGCGGTATAGACAGCGCGTCTGCCGAGCAGTGCCGGACTTTTGGCCTTCAGTTTTGCCCATGCCTTGGGAAGGTCGCCCTTGTTTCGCCCGCCCGCGACCTGAACCCAATAGCGTTCGGCCGACCTGCCTTTCGTCTTCGCCGCGGTTTTCTTCGCCTCGGCTTTTTCCTTTTTCTCGTCCGCGCGGGAAGCCTTGCCCTTTGCGACACTCTCCGCAGACTCTTCCTCCCGTGCGGCATAAGCCGTGCATTCGGCAGTCTTTCGTGGCGACGGACCGCCACATCGCTTGTCGAGGGCCCGCGCGTCGGCACGGCACTGGACATGCTTGCTTCCAGTCAACCCATCGCACCGGTCGGCGGGCAATGACGGCTCGGGTCCGCAGCCGACAACCTTTGCTTGCGGGCGCTCCTTGTCTCGACATCGTCCTTCTTGTCCGCCAGCTCTGCCTGATACGCCTTGCATTCGGCGGTCAGCCTGCGACCTGCTTTCGCGCAGCGGGTGGCAAGTGCGCGCGCATCGGCCTCGCACCTGACCTTTTTCTTGCCCGAAAGGCGCTTGCATCCATCGGCCGAAATCCGGTCGGTCTCCGGCGCGTCTTCCTTTCTCGTGTCCTGAATGCGGGACTGTGGGAGGGGCTTCTTTTCGCGCGCCTTCTCGGTGGCCGGGGGGCTATATCCCACCGCCGCCGCGCGCATCTCGCCCGGATCGCCGTCAGGGATTCGAACGCTTTCGGGCGCTTCGTCGTCACCATCGCCATTGCGCGTCAAACGAAGCTTCGGCAGGCGGCCGAGGTGGACGGCGGCCGCCTTTCCCTCCGCGTCCATCAGCGCGATCCGTGCGAAGAAGGGCGTATATGAATTCAGCCTGCCCAACCGGCATATTGGCCAGCGCCAGTCTGCGGGCGGTGGGGAGGTCGCCCGTCAGCGCATGGATGAAGGCTAGGGTGCGGTACGCGTTGCCTGATTCCGGCCGCGTGGTGAGCGGTTTGACCAGCGCGATCGCCGCGTCGCGGTCGCCGGATATGGCAAGCGACAGGCCGAGCCGCTCGATAAGGGTTGTGTTGCCCGGATAGGCGGTGAGCGCGAGCCGATAATCCCGCTGGGCGCGGCGCGTTTCCCCCAGCAGGTCGCGGGCGAGCCCCCGGTCGGCGGCGATTTCGGTTTCATTCAAGCCAAGCCTGACGGATTGATCGAAGAGCGTCAGTGCATCCTTCGGGCGTGCCGAAAGCACCAGCGCCCGGCCATAGCCCGCACGGGCGCGAGGGCTTCTGGGATCGAGCGTCACGGCCCGGCCGAGAAAACCGAAAGCGGCGTCAATGTCGCCGATCGCCAGCGCTTCCTCTCCGGCCGCTGTGATTATCCGGGGGTCATTCGGCTCTTCCGCGATGGCCCTTATATATAAGGACAAGGCAGCATCGTGACGTCCACGCCCCGATTCTTCGCGCGCTTGGCCCGCCAGCCGATCCGCATCGGCGAGGACGTCCGAATTGGGCAAAGGCTGCGCGTCCGCCGCCCCCGACAAGGCCAGCAATCCGGCGAGTGCTGCCGGTAACAAAAAGCGGATCATGGTTCTCCAGGAGGATAGGCGATGAAGGGGGCTTCACACCAGTTCGGTTGACGCAGGTCAATCCTTACCGGGTGGTACGCGACGAGGCGGCGGTTGGGTGGCCGCTATCGAGCGAGAACTTGCAATTCCCCGCCAGCGGTCTCATTTCGGCGGTCATGAGTAATCCGACCCCGCTCAAGGCCGCGATAATTCCCGTCACGGCGTTTCAGCAGAACTGCACGCTTTTGTGGTGCACGCGCACGATGAAGGGCGCGTTCGTCGATCCGGGCGGGGATCTGGAACGTTTGAAAGCGGCGGCCGCCGACCAGGGCGTTACGATCGAGAAGATTTTCATCACCCATGGCCACATCGACCACTGCGGTGCGGCTGGCATGCTCGCGAAAGAATTGGGCGTGCCGATAGAGGGGCCGCATGAGGCCGATCGTTTCTGGATTTCGCGCCTTGGCAAAGACGGCCAGAGCTTCGGAATTCCAGGCGAGACGTTCGAGCCCGACCGCTGGCTCGTCGACGGCGATCAGGTGACGGTGGGCGAACTGGTGCTCGACGTGATCCATTGTCCGGGCCACACGCCGGGGCACGTCGTTTTCCACCATGCGCCGTCGAATCTGGCATTGGTTGGCGACGTTCTTTTCCAGGGGTCGATCGGCCGAACCGATTTCCCGATGGGCAATCATGCCGATCTGATCAGTTCGATCACCAGGAAGCTCTGGCCGCTTGGCGGCGAGACGGCATTCGTTCCCGGCCACGGGCAAATGTCGACATTCGCCCATGAGCGGGCGTCGAACCCTTTCGTAGGCGATTTGGTGCTTACCGGTCAGCCATAGGCGATCACCATTCCCTGAAACGGCAAGCGCCGCAGCGGCGTCAAGCATGCCCGTCTCGGTCATTCCAAGCATCGCCATTTCCCGCTTAAGGGCATTTTCCCTGTCGTATTGCGGGCCCTTTGCGGGAGGAGGATGGCGGGGGAGCTTATGTCTTGCAACGGCCGCGTAAATCGCTATAGGTCGCCCGCTCGCACGAGCCCGGGCCGCAGGGCGCGCGGCCGCATGGTCGCTCGCTTTCTACGGCCTTTCGCTGGTGCTTTTCGACATTTGACGACTTTAACGGATAAGGTGCCGACATGGCCGTTCCCAAGAGAAAGACTACCCCTTCACGGCGGAATATGCGCCGCAGCCATCACGCCCTGTCGGTGGAGGCGTTTCAAGAGTGCCCGAACTGTGGCGAGCTGAAGCGCCCGCACAATCTTTGCCAGGCCTGCGGTCACTACAATGGCCGCGAAGTCGTATCGGTCGAAGCCTGATTTCCCACAAGCCGGAGGCGGTTGAGTATAGATGATCGGCCGTCCCGTCATCGCGCTTGATGTCATGGGCGGCGACGGCGGTGCGCCGGTCGTTGTCGCCGGTGCGGAGCTTGCCAAGGCGCGCGACCCCGATCTCCGTTTCAGCCTTTTCGGCCGTGAGGACGATATCCGGCGCGAACTGGCCTTGGCGCCTCGCGTCGCGGCTGATTTCGATCGTCGTCCATACCGATGGTCTGGTTGGTCCGAACGACAAGCCAAGCCAGGCGATCCGGCGCGCGCGCGACAGTTCCATGGGGCTGACGATCGCGGCGGTGAAGAAGGGCGAGGCGCAGGCCGCCGTGTCCGCCGGCAATACCGGCGCGCTGATGGCGATGGCCAAGCTTTCGCTTCGGACGATGCAGGGGATAGAACGCCCCGCGCTTGCGGCTTTGCTGCCGACACTGGGCGACAACGATCTGGTCATGCTGGATCTTGGCGCCAATACCGAGTGCGATACCGAAAACCTTATCCAGTTCGCGGTGATGGGCGCGGCCTATGCCCGCGCGGTGATGGGGCTGGAGCGGCCGCGCGTCAGGCTCCTCAATATCGGTGAAGAAGACCTCAAAGGGACGAGCGAGCTGAAGGAAGCGGCTGCGCTGTTGCGCGAGGCCACCTATCTGCCCATGAAGTTCGAAGGCTTCACGGAAGGCGACAAGCTTGGCCGTGGCGATGCCGATGTGATCGTCACCGACGGTTTTTCGGGTAACATAGCGTTGAAGACGATCGAGGGCACCGCGCGGATGGTGACCGATCTGTTGCGTCAGTCGTTCGAAAGTTCGCTGCGTTCGAAGCTGGGCTTCCTGATGTCGCGCCCGGCGTTGCGCATGCTGAAGGTGCATCTTGATCCCAACAACCACAATGGCGCGGTCTTTCTGGGATTGAACGGTCTTGTGGTAAAAAGCCACGGCAGCGCCAACGCCAACGGATTTGCCAATGCGATCGGCGTGGCTGCCGCGATGGTGCGCGAGGATATCACGCGACGCATCACGCAGGATCTGGATAATTTCCGGGCGCACGCACATCCGTCTTACGACGCGCAACTACAAGAACAGGGGCAAGGTTCAAAATAATGGCTGAACGCCGATCGGTTATAGTTGGAACCGGAAGCTGCCTCCCGGCTCGGGAGATGACCAACGCCGAACTGACGGCCGTTGTCGACACGTCGGACGAATGGATCGTCGAACGCACCGGCATTCGCAGCCGACGGATAGCGGGCGAAGGGGAAACGACATCCACCCTCGCCACGAATGCCGCGCGCAGGGCGCTGGAGGCAGCCGGCGTGGACGCGGCCGACATAGGGCTGATCATCGTCGCGACTGCGACGCCGGACTACACCTTTCCTTCGGTCGGTACACAGGTTCAGGCCGCGCTCGGAATTGCCGACTGCATTGCGTTCGACGTCCAGGCCGTATGTTCGGGCTTTCTCTATGCCCTTTCGGTTGCCGACAGCATGTTGAAGGCCGGTTCGGCGCAAAAGGCGCTGGTGATCGGCGCCGAAACATTCAGCAGGATACTTGACTGGGAGGATCGCACGACCTGCGTGCTGTTCGGCGACGGCGCGGGCGCCGTGGTGCTGAGCGCCGAGGTGAGCGACCGGGGCATCCTGGCGACACGGCTGCATGCCGACGGCAGGCATCGCGAGATGCTCTATGTCGACGGGGGACCATCGACGACGGGAACGGTGGGCAAACTGCGGATGCGCGGGCGCGAGGTGTTCCGCCACGCCGTCACGAACCTGGCCGACGTGCTGGTTGAAACCATGGCCGCCGTGGGCATGGCTCCCGAAGACATCGACTGGATCGTCCCCCACCAGGCCAATATGCGGATACTGGACGGCACCGCCAGGAAGCTGGGGATTGCACGCGAAAAGGTCGTGGTGACGGTCGATCGCCACGCCAACACGTCTGCGGCGTCGGTTCCGCTTGCTCTGGATGACGCTGTCCGCGACGGGCGCATCAAGCAGGGCGATCTGATCGTCCTGGAGGCCATGGGCGGCGGTTTCACCTGGGGCGCCGCAGCGGTTCGTTTCTAAGGCTTACCGCTTATGCGCCGGTTGTACTTACAATAGTGTTAGGCTATTTTTGTAACGCTGTGATTTCGGGGGATAACGGCGATGGTCGAAGGTAAAACGCTTACACGGGCCGATCTGGGTGAATTGGTTCACCGTGAAATCGGATTGTCGCGCGCGGATTTGTCCGCGATGGTTGAGCGTGTACTTGAATTGATGAGTGACGCGATGGCTCGCGGTGAAAATGTCAAGATTTCGGGTTTCGGGACCTTCATCCTGCGCGATAAGGGACAACGCGTGGGTCGTAACCCGAAGACCGGCATCGAAGTGCCCATTGAGGCGCGTCGCGTGCTGACTTTTCGTGCCAGCCAGCTATTGCGCGACGAGGTAAAGGGCTTCTGAAAGTGGGCAAGCGCTTGTGAACGCTACGGAAAAGGCTCCAGACGCGTTTCGAACGATTGGCGAAGTGGCGGCCAATCTGGGCGTTCCGCAACACATACTGCGCTTCTGGGAAAGCAAGTTTCCCCAATTGAGGCCACTCAAGCGCAACGGTAATCGCCGCTACTACCGGCCCGAGGACGTGGCGCTGGTCCAGTGGATCGACCAACTCCTCAACCAGCAGGGATACACTATCGCCGGCGCCCAGAAGCTGGTGAAGCAGCAGCAGCGCGGCGGGGATGGGGCGGCCGGAGCACCGACGATTGCATCCACGACCGCAAAGTCCGCGCACGTCGATGCGATTGCACCGGATTCATTATCGGGCGATTCGCGATTTGACCGGGCAGCGCTTCAGACCATTCGTGATATGCTGGCCGATGCGCTGGAGCGGACCCGCGCCGCCTGATCAATTCTTCCAATCCAATGAGGAAACCGCCGCCATGATGCAGACGATGGCGGCAAGATGTCTTCTGGGCGCGTTTTCCCCCGGCATGGGTCGATCACGCCCGTCACGATTGCCAAATAGATGCACTTTACCCCGCGCAAGATATCCATCTATTGTCCAGCGGAATAGTAGGGTATAGTCAGATCGTCGGACCAAGGGAACGATGGGGCGAATCGATGAAAAAGCTGCTTCTATCCGCTATCGCCGCAGTGATCGCCGTCGCCCCGGTGGCTGCGACAGCCGCAACGATCCTCAATGTCAGCTACGATCCCACGCGTGAGCTCTACAAGGGGGTCGATGCCGCCTTCTCCCGGCATTGGCACACCAGGAACGGACAATCACTGACGATCAAGCAATCGCACGGCGGCTCGGGCAAGCAGGCCCGCGCGGTCATCGACGGCCTGGAAGCAGATGTCGTGACGCTGGCGCTGGCCTATGACATTGACGAGATCGCGCAGCGCAGCAAGCTTTTGCCGGCGAACTGGCAAAGCCGGCTGCCGAACAATTCGACGCCATATTATTCGACGATCGTGTTTCTGGTCCGCAAGGGCAATCCTAAAAACATTCGTCGACTGGAACGATCTGGTGAAGCCGGGCGTCGGCGTCATCACCCCCAACCCCAAGACGTCGGGCGGTGCGCGCTGGAACTACCTCGCGGCGTACGGCTATGCGACGAAGACCTATGGCGCGGGGAAGCCGGCCCACGATTATCTGGTGAAGCTGTTCAAGAATGTGCCGGTGCTCGATTCCGGCGCGCGCGGAGCGACGACCACATTCGTGCAGCGTGGCCAGGGCGATGTCCTGCTGGCCTGGGAGAACGAGGCGCTGCTTGCCCAGCGTGAGCTTGGCAAAGGGCAGTTCGACATAGTCTATCCGTCGGTGTCGATCCTTACCGAACCGCCCGTTGCGGTGATCGACGGCAATGCGAAGAAGCATGGCACGCTGGCGGCGTCGGAAGCCTATCTGAAGTTTCTGTACACGCCAGAGGCCCAGGAGATCATCGCGAAGAACTATTATCGGCCTCGCGATGCCCGGGTGGCGGCAAAATATGCGGCCAATTTCCCCAAGCTCCAGCTGTTTACCATCGACCGCAACTTTGGCGGCTGGGCACGGGCGCAGGCAGCGCATTTCAATGACGGCGGGCTCTTCGATCAGGTTTTCGAAGACGCCAAGCGCTAGGGCCTGAACTTGCGGGAGGCAGTTTCCCCCTCGCGCCGACAATCCTCCCGAAATGGGGCAAGCACCGCGCCCTTTTGCTCGTCTGTCTCCATTTTTGCGCTCGATCTCGCGGTATCGATATATCGGATTGTATATAGCGTACCGCATGATACTGCCCGGAAACCGATACCAGCTGGCTTTCAGGAAGGAAAATCGTGACTCTGTGTTTCTTTGGCGCGAGCCTCCTTGCGCTTGCAATCGCGACACCGGCGATCGCTCAGAATGAACCGGCGACCTCCGGCGCTGCGCCGTCGGGACCGGGCGTCATCGATGAACTCGCTCCGCCGAGCAGCCCCGCTGACGAAGCGCCGCCCGCGCCCACCGGCAATGCGGTCATTGACCGCCTCAATGCGCTTGAAGCCAAGGTGAAATCGCTCGAGGCGCGCAACGCCGAGCTGGAAACCCGGCTGGAATCGACCAACGATCGCGTGCAGCACGTCGAGGTGAAATCGTCGAAGGGCCTTGGCACCAATGGCGTCGTTCCGACCTTCGCGGACTCGACAGGCGCGACGACGTTCAAGATGCGCGGCGTCATCGATGCCGACTATGTCGCCTTCAACGAACGTCGTGGGAGCTATGACTATAACAACGGCACCGCTTTCCGCCGCGCCCGGCTCGGCCTCGAAGGCACCGCCTTTAAAGTGTTCAACTGGCGGATCGAGGCGGATTTCGCCGGGAACACCGTCAATCTGCAGGACGCCTACGTCCAGTTCGTCGGCTTCAAGAACAAGAAGCTGCAACTCACCCTGGGCCAGCACAAGGCGCCATTCGGGCTCGAGTCGAACAATTCCGACAATTACAACGTCTTCCTTGAACGTGGCATCTTCAACGTCGCGGCGGGCAACCTGATGGCGGAACGCCGGATCGGTGCATCATTCGGTTATGCCTCGGATACCCTGAACGCCACTGTCGGCATATTCGGCGAGAACGAGAGCATCGGCCGCGCCGCCAATGCCGACGCGGTGGTGAAACCCGATCCCGCGAGCAGCGCTCCGGCGGTTTCGGCTGCCAACGCTCCTGACGAAGGCTGGGGGTTTAACGGCCGCGTCACATGGGAGCCGATCTACGACACCGGCAAGATCCTGCATGTGGGCGTTTCCGGCAGCTGGCGCAAGGCTCTGCGTTCGGCCACGAATGTCGGCGCGCGGTTGAGCGACCGCCCCAACATCCGCGTCGATGGCGGCAACATCATCGATACCGGAACCATCTTCGATGCCACCGACGCGCAATATCTCGGGGCCGAGGCGGCGGGCGTGTTCGGTCCGGCCACCATCGCCGGCGAATATGGCAGGGTCTGGATCGACCGGGCAGTCGGCGCCCCGACGACCAAGGTCGACGGCTTCTATGTATATGGCACGGTCTTCCTGACCGGAGAATCCCGCCCGTTCAAGAATGGCAATTTCGACCGGATAAAGCCGTTCACCAACTTTGACGGCAAGGGCGACTGGGGCGCGTGGGAGCTGGCCGTGCGCTATGACCGGGCCGACTTTTCCGACACGCCGGTGTCCGCCAACGCCGGTAACAAGGCGAACACCTGGACTGCCGGGCTCAACTGGTATTGGAACCCGAACATCAAGCTTCAGTTCAACTATATTCGCTTCGCAGGTGACAACACGCCGCTTGATCCGGTAGGGGCAAAAACCAAAGGCGATGCTTTGGCTACCCGTCTGCATATTGATTGGTAACAGGGGATATGGATTTGGCGGCGGCGGATGCGTTCACACACGCAGGACGGGGGGTCGGAGGGAAATTGCCCCTTCCGCTTCCCCGTGGCCGCCGCCGATCCATCATTCCGGGGTTCGGCCTCAGCCTCGGCCTGACCGTTACCTATCTGTCGCTGATCGTGCTCATCCCGCTTTCGGCGATGATCATGAAGGCAGCAGGCGGCGGCTGGACCGCGTTCTGGGCGAATGCAGGGTCGGAGCGAGCATTGAAGGCCTATGAGCTGAGCTTCGGCGCCGCCGCGATCGCCGGCTTCATCAACATGGTCTTCGGCCTGCTCGTTGCCTGGGTGCTCGTGCGCTATGACTTTCCGGGCAGAAAGCTGGTCGACGCCGCGGTCGATCTGCCCTTTGCCCTGCCGACGGCGGTTGCCGGCATCGCGTTGACCGCGCTTTATGCATCGACGGGCTGGATCGGACAGTATCTGGAGCCGCTCGGGATCAAGATTGCATTCACGCCCGCGGGCGTCGTTGTCGCGCTCGTATTTATCGGTCTGCCCTTTGTCGTCCGCACCGTGGAACCGGTGCTGGCCGATCTGGGCGTGGAAGTTGAAGAGGCGGCGGTGAGCCTTGGCGCGGGACGCATCACCACCTTCCGCAAAGTGATTTTGCCTGCCATCGGGCCGGCATTGCTGACCGGTTTTGCGATGGCCTTCGCTCGTGGGGTTGGCGAATATGGTTCGGTCATCTTCATCGCCGGCAATATGCCGTTCAAGTCGGAGATTGCGCCGCTGCTCATCATCATCGAGCTGGAGCAATATAACTATGCCGGCGCGACGGCGATCGCCTGCGTAACCCTTGCGGCATCGTTTTCAGCGCTTCTCTTCATCAATCTGATCCAGGCGTACAACCGCCGCCTTCAGGAGGCGTAACGGGCATGTCCGCTGGGAAGCGTACTCCGCTGGCGACGCCGCCCGCGATCAAATGGGGGCTGATCGGTCTCGCGCTCCTCTATCTGGCGGTGGCGCTCGCGCTGCCTTTGGCCGCGGTGTTCGTCGAGGCGTTCCGCAAGGGCGTCGGCGCTTTTTACGACGCCGTCGTCGAACCTGATGCATGGCTGGCGATGAAGCTGACTTTGCTCGTCGCGGCGATCGCGGTTCCGCTGAACGTGATTTTCGGCGTCGCCGCATCCTGGGCCATCACGAAATTCGACTTTCGCGGCAAGAGCGTTCTCATCACGCTGATCGACCTGCCGTTTTCGGTTTCCCCTGTCGTTTCGGGCCTGATCTACATCCTGCTTTTCGGAGCCTCCAGCGCGCTTTATCCCTGGTTGCGCGCGCATGATGTGGAAATTGTCTTCGCCGTTCCGGGGATCGTGCTTGCGACGGTGTTCATCACCTTTCCCTTCGTCGCTCGCGAACTCATTCCGCTGATGACCGAACAGGGGCGCGAAAACGAAGAGGCCGCCTTGTCACTGGGCGCGAACGGCTGGCAGACATTCTGGCACGTGACCTTGCCGAACATCCGCTGGGGCCTGCTCTATGGGGTGCTGCTTTGTAATGCCCGCGCCATGGGCGAGTTCGGCGCCGTTTCGGTGATATCCGGTCATATCCGGGGCGAAACGAACACCATGCCGCTGCATGTCGAAATCCTGTACAACGAATATAACTTCGTCGCCGCCTTTGCGGTCGCATCGCTGCTTGCCACGCTCGCGCTGGTGACGCTCGTCATCAAATCGGTGCTTGAGTGGCGATTTGGCGAATCCATCGTGAAACGAGGGCATTGATCCGAAAATGGCCGTCACAGTCTCCAATGTCCTCAAAACATTCGGCCGCTTTCCGGCGCTGAACAATGTCAGCGTCGAGGCGCGCGACGGTGAATTCCTGGCGCTGCTCGGCCCCTCGGGTTCGGGCAAGACGACGTTGCTGCGCCTCATCGCGGGTCTCGATTTTCCCGATTCCGGCCATATCCTGTTCGACGGCGAAGACGTCTCCAACCGTCCCGCGCGTGACCGGCAGGTCGGCTTCGTGTTCCAGCATTATGCGCTGTTCCGGCACATGACGGTGGCCGAAAACATTGCCTTTGGCCTTTCGGTCAAACGTCGGCGCGACCGCCCGGCAAAGGCGGAAATCGCGCGGCGGGTGGAGGAGCTGCTCAACCTTGTCCAGCTTCCGGAGCTGGGCAAGCGCTATCCGGCGCAGCTTTCCGGCGGCCAACGGCAACGCGTGGCGCTGGCCCGCGCCCTTGCGGTCGGACCCCGGCTGCTTCTGCTGGACGAACCTTTCGGCGCTCTCGATGCCAAGGTCCGCAAGGACTTGAGGCGATGGCTGCGCCACATCCATGACGAAACGGGAATTACATCCATCTTCGTCACGCACGATCAGGACGAGGCGCTTGAGCTTGCCGATCGCGTGGTGGTGATGTCGAACGGCAAGGTGGAACAGATCGACACTCCCGAAGTCGTCTATGATCAGCCGGCCACCGCCTTTGTTGCCGATTTCATGGGTCAGGCGAATCGGCTGGACGCCCAACTTGCCGATGGCAAAGTGCAAATCGGCGGCCTTGAACTTTCCAATGCAGTGACGGTGAAGGGCGATGGCGCTGCGACAGCGTTCATCCGCGCGCATGAGTTCGCGCTTGCTAAGGAAGACGAGCCTGCGCTGGTCGCGCGGATCGAGCATATCCTTCGCGCTGGACCAATGGCGCAAATCGACGCGCGGCTGCTGGATCACGATCAGATGGTCGAAGTCGCCTTCTCCAGGGCGCCCAAGGGACTGGCGACGGGTCAGGACATCAGGCTGCGGCCGCTGGCCGTGCGCGCTTATCCGGCCAATGGCTGAGACGCCGGTTCGGCCGCGCCGCAGCGCGCTCTACCTGCCCGCGTCCAATCCGCGCGCCATCGAGAAGGCGCGCACGCTCGCGTCGGACATCGTTATACTCGACCTGGAGGATGCGGTTGCGCCCGAGATGAAGGAGGAGGCTCGCGCCGCCGCCGTTGCCGCAGTCCGCGCCGGCGGGTTCGGCCATCGCGAGCTTGTGGTGCGCGCCAATGCGCTGGACACGGCCTGGGGTGCCGACGACCTTGCCGCCCTTGCCGAGGCGGGGCCGGATGCCATCCTCGTTCCCAAGGTTGCCAGCGCCGAGGACATAGACCGGTATGACACCGTGCTCGTCCATGCGCCTGCCGCCACGCGGCTGTGGGCGATGATCGAAAGCGCGCCCGCCGTCCTTGCTCTTGCCGCCATCGCCGCGACTGCGGAGATGACCCGGCTTTGCGCCCTTGTGCTTGGCCTCAACGATCTCGCCAAGGAGATGCGTGCACCGCTCACGCCGGGCCGCGCGCCCTATCTTCCGGTGATCACCCAGGCGGTGCTTGCTGCCCGCGCACACGGCCTGCTTATCTTTGATGGCGTCTGGAACGCGATCGACGACGCAGCAGGCTTTGCTGTCGAATGCGCGCAGGGCGCGGCTTTCGGCCTCGACGGCAAGACGCTCATCCATCCCGGCCAGATCGAAGTCTGCAACCGGGCCTATTCGCCTGCACCAGAGGCGCTCGACCATGCCCGCGCCATCGCCGCAGCCTTTGCCGATCCGGCCAATGCCGGGAAGGGCGCTCTCCGCGTCGACGGGAAGATGGTGGAGCGGTTGCATCTTGCCGATGCCGAGCGGCTTCTCGCCGTGCAGGCGGCGATCGAAAGCCACGGTTAAAACGCCCAAGGCTTCGACAAGCCTCGCCTGAGCGTGGCGTTCAAGCCAGAGGAACCTCTCCTAATAGCCGCCGTTTGCCGCGACAACGGTGACGCTTGGCCTATCGGACGGAAGTGGCAAAAAGCCTGAAAACAGGCTGAAATTATGATCGGTCAGATCATAGGTCACAGTCACCTCGAACAGGCCCGGGGTGACGGACGGTTGGGCCGCGACCTCCAGATGCGCCGCGTCGTCGCTCAGCAGCGGGGCATAGTTGGCGAATATCGCCCGCACTTGCGCCTCGGCGAACGCCTGTCTTTCCGCTGCCGTTATTCCGGCGACCGAAGCGCGTGCACCCTCGGCGGCGGCGTGGGCGACCGCGATGCGGGTAGCGAAATAGAAACCGTAGATGATGATGCTGAACACGAGGATCAGGAAGATCGGCGCGACCAGTGCGAATTCCACGGCGGCGACACCGGCTTCGGCGGAGCGAAACCGGTGTCTGCTTCTATGCATCGCTTCGGTCACGGCGCCGAAGGGGTGAAAATGGCGGTAAAGGCATTGCTGAGCGCACTGGTGAAATCACTGCTGAGCGCCATGATCGCGGTCCCGACCATCGCCGCCAGAACGGCGTATTCAACCGCTGTGATGCCCCGTTCGTTGGTCCTCAATCGGAGGTAAATGCTCATCAATCCATTCATTTGTCTGGTCCTTTCATTGTATTTTCCGGGAAGACGTCACCCCGCCGCCACGGTCCCGGACCCGCTGGCGGACAAAACTCAGGTCACGTCACCAACACCGGGACGCCGCAGCGCACGCCGGGCACCCACAGGTCCATGAAGCCGACCTTCACCCCGAGCGCCTTCAGCAAGGTGTCGAGCGTGGGATCGACCAGCGCCAGAAGCGGCTTGATCGTGTTGTTGATGAGCCCGGTGACGGCGCCAAGCGCGCTCACCACGCCGCCAAGGTTGAGCGGATTGGTGACGAGCGTAAGCGATCCCAGAAGGCTGCTTCCCAATGTTCCCGCCATGTCGCTGCTCACCACCTGGCCGTTCACCCCAAGCGATGGGGGACTGCCGATCAAAGGACCGGCGCCTTGGCGGTTGAAGGTGACAGTGGTTTCCGCTCCGCTGCCAATCGTCGACTGTGCCTTGAAGCCGACGCCGATCGAACCGAGGAGCGGCACCGATACGTTGATCAGCCATGCCGGGCTGACCGTGATCGGCGTGCTGAAATCCTTCATCGCGCTGGGTGAAGCGCTGACCGTGCCGAGATAGACCTGGGCGGCCGCACTGCGTCCGGCCACACGAACCAGCGCATCGGTGGGCGGATTGGCGCCGCAACTGATTTCGGAAATGCGCGCTTCCCCGCTGCCAAGCTCGATATAAAAAGGAAGCTGCACCGTCTGCCCCACCAGCTGCATCACCAGCTTCATGCGCATCTGGGCGGTGTGGACCTGGGTGCCCGTCGGACCGAAAGCGAAAAACGGCTGCTGCGGCGGTTCGATCGCGCTTACCTCGAGCGTGGCCTGGGCCAGTCCGCCCGGCAGCGCCACGGTCTGGGTGGACGCAACCGCGTTCTGGCCGTTGGCAAGTTCGATACTGGCGGTTGCAAGCTGCAGGCCGTTCAAACCGCCATTGATCGCGGCAGGCCCGCCGATGGCGGCGTCCTGCCAAACCCCAAGGCCGAAAAGATCGCCGATGCTGATGGCGCGCGACGCCGGAACCTTTCCCTGAAGCAGTTGGAGCCCGGCGATCGCGGTCGCGGCATCGGCACCTGCGCCCGGCTGCGAGAGCACGCCGATGGCCGCCTGCAACACCTCGTCGACGCTCGCCTGACTGTCGAGCAACTGCCGGTAGGTGCCGCCCTGAACGCCTATTTCGGCGGCAAGCGCGCCCAGCAGGTCGCGGGCGCTTATGTCGAGGCCCGCCAGCGCATTGTAATGCGCCGCCGTCAGGCCGACGTTGCCTCCGCCAAGCAATGAGTTCGTCACCGCGTTCAGCATCAGCGAATCCGCGGTCGAGATGCTGGCGACAGCGGTTCCCGCCCGCAGCCCCGCGGCGTCGATCCGCGCGGCGACCGACGTAGCGACAATGTGCTTCGTCTGATTGGCGGCGCTCAGGAACGGCCTTGCGAAAAACACGGGCGTGTCGGCAAACGCCTCTATGCGCATCGCATTGGGGCTTGTCGGCACAGCAGCACAGGCCGGCAGCGATGATCGCGTGACCGAGAAGCGGCTGGCGGCGGGCACGGACGCGCTCGCGCAATAATAGCCGCTGGTGACGCTGGCGATGTTGTTCGCCGCAAAGCCGTTTTGCGTCATCAGGTCGCCTGCGATGGCGGCTGCCGATCCGGGGAACTGAACGGCGGCAAGCACGGCGGAATTGGCCGCGTTCTGAAGGTCCCGCCGCTTCAGATACCAAAGCCCGACATCGACGGTGAGCGCAGTCATCCCGATCATCAACAGCATGACCCCGGCCGCGAAGACCGAGATCGCGCCGCGTTCATGGCCCCAAAGCCCGGTCATTTCCGCCGTTCACCCACCCCGGCGAGCGCGAGGTTCAGGTTGTTGCGGATGAGGAGGTTGCCCGGGTCAAGCTCGCTTGCCTGGCGAAGCGCGAAGATGGCGCGGCCGAAAGCCCGGGTTTTCATCAGGGCATAGCCAAGGTCGTTGCGATAGGCGGCGTTGACGGGGTCGGCGCTTGTCGCGCGCTCATAGGCGGCTACCGCGCCCGCCCAGTCGCCACGGGCCGCCGCCACATGGCCGAGGCCCGATGCCGCTGACGCCTGTTCAGGCCCCGGTACCAGGCCTTGGTAAAGCGCCTCCGCCTCCGCCAGCCGGTCGACGTCGAGCAAGCAGTCGGCCCGCAGCAACCGCGCCTTTGGGTCCGCCGGATAGCGTCTGTCGAAATCGTCCAGATAGGCGAGCGCGGCATGGCTCTTGCCGTCGTCGTGCAGCTTGCGGATGACATCGAGGTAAAGCGCCTGGGACCGCACGGGATCGAATGCGGGCGCTGCGGGCACATCGCTGGAAGCGGCCGCACGGACCGGCGGTTTGTCCACCAGCCCGCATCCGGCGAGGAGAGTGGCGGCCAGCAACAGCGCGAGGGGTGTGTTTCGAATCCTCATGAGCGGGTTCCTGCAAGTGCTGCCATGATGGTGACGACGGCCGGGCCGCAGAGCACGATGAACAGCGCCGGCATCATGAACAGCATCATCACGACCGCCATTTTGGTCGTGGTCCGGCCGATGGATTCGCGAGCGCGGGACACGCGCTTGGCGGTGAACTCGCGTGCGAACTCGCGCAGGACACCCCCCACCTCGGTGCCGTGGAAAATGCTCTGCCGCAAAAGGCCCGACAGTTCGCGCGCGCCGCTGACCCCCAGGCGATCCGCCCAGCGGTCGAGCGCCTGACCATATGCCATGCCGTGCTGCACGTCTTCGACAAGCGCCGTCATCGCATCCTTGATGGCGGGCGCGGCATTGCCTTCAGTTCCGGCGAGTGTCCGGAAGCACTGATCGAGGCTGACGCCGCTCTCCAGCATCATCGTCATGAGATCGAGCGCGAAGGGCAGTTGGTCATTGATCTGGCGCGATCGCGCGCCCGCAAGTGCGCGCAGCACCAGTTTCGCCCCGACATAGGCCATGCCCGTGGCGGCAATCGCCAGCAGCCGGGTCTTTCCCTCCCAATGCCCCGACAGCCAGAGCAGCGTGGTGACGAGAAGCCCGACCGTCAGCGCGCCGGCGATGCGAAGCGCCGCGAATATCGCGGGGGCTTGCGGATCGGCATAGCCCGCTGCACGAAGATCCCGTTCGATCTCGGCCCGGTCGCTCGCCCCCGGCAGCAGCTTGTCGAACAGCCACAGGCCGCGCAGATGTTCGGGCGTCGCGGTCGGTTCTCCCGTGGAAAAGCCATGCAGGCGGCGGGTCATCCGCCATTCGTCGATCAGCGTGCGCGATCCTGCGGCCAGCATCCACAGGCTGGCCACGCCGAGCGCGGCGACGGTGATGGGTTCAAACACCGTCATCAGAACGCCAGCCGCATCAGGCGGCGCATGACGACCATGCCCGTCAGTTGGAGGACGGCGGCAATTGCCGCGAGCCGGTGGCCCTGGGCGTTTTCCATGAAGAAGCCGACATAGGCAGGGTTGATGGCCGCCATCATCGCCGTGATCACGATCGGCATCGCCATCAGCACCAGGCCGCTGAAACGGGCCTCTGCCGTCGCGGCTTTCAAATCGCGCCTGACGCCCGCCGCATGGCGAAGAAGCTGCGCCAGATTGGCGAGGATGGCGGCCATTGAACCGCCGTAGCGACCATTGATCTTCACCCCGGCCGCAAGCATCCGCAGTTCGGTGAGGGCGATGCGTTCGGCGGCCCAGTTCAGACTGTCCGCCACCGGCACTCCGTGCTGGATGCGGTGGATGGAGGGCAAGAGGAACCGGCCGATGGCGGGCCCGGCGGACTCCGATGCCTTGACCAGCGCCTGCTGGAGCGAGTTGCCGACCCGCAAGAGCTGCAGGACGGAATCGAGCAGGAAAGGAAGGTCCGCGACAAACGCATTGAGGTTGCGCGCGGCCCGCCATTCGACGGCCAGCAGCGCTGCAAGCGGCGGCAGGACAAGGGCCAGAAGCGCGATCACGGGCATGTCCGCAATGCCCGTTGCCACTGCAAGAAGCACCATCACGCCTGCCGCGATCGAAAGGGTCCTTCCGTCGGCCTCGATGCCGGCGCGGACCAGGCGCAGGCGCAGCCAGCCGGGCAGGTTTGCCGTCAGATTCGTCCCGGCGACGTCATCGCCCGTCACGGTTCTCGCCCCCGCAAGCGCATCCAGCCGCAGCATCAGCCGCTGCCGCTGCTGCCGGCGTTCGAAGATGCGAAGGGAGGTGGCTTTCATTCCGCCGCCCTCAGGTTCTGCAAGTCGAGGCCCGTCCATGCGGAACCCTTCAGCCGGTGGCTGAAGAACGGTCGCTTCGAAAGCGTCCGGAAAGCGCCATGTCCCGAAAGGGGCGGTTGTTCATCGAAGGCATAGAGCTGGTTGAGGCTGTAGCTGTCGCCTTCGACCCCGGTCACTTCCGACACCGACATCACGCGGCGCTGACCATTCGCGAGCCGCGCGAGATGCACGACGACCTGGATGGAACTCGCTACATAGCGGCGCAGCGTGCGCGGATCGCCCGCCATGCCGCCGAACCCCAACAGCATTTCCAGCCGCCCGAAGGCGTCGCGGGCCGAGTTGGCGTGGATGGTCGCCATGGAACCGTCATGACCGGTGCTCATCGCCTGCAACATTTCGATGGCTTCGGCGCCGCGCACTTCGCCAAGGATGATCCTGTCCGGACGCATCCTGAGCGCGTTGCGGACAAGATCGCGGGCGGCGACTTCGCGCGTGCCTTCCATATTGGCGGGGCGCGTTTCCAGCCGCACGACATGGCTCTGGCGCAATTGCAGTTCGGCGGCATCCTCGATGGTGATCAGGCGCTCGGCATCGTCGATGAAGGCGGAGAGCATGTTGAGCAGCGTCGTCTTGCCCGATCCCGTACCGCCGCTGACCATGATGTTGAGGCGCGACTTGACGGCAAGACTCAGGAAATCGAGCGTTTCGGAACTCATCGTGCCGCTGCGGACAAAATCCTGCGCGCTCATTTGCTGGCGCTTGAACTTGCGGATCGAGATCATCGGTCCGTCAAGGGCGACCGGCGGGACGACGATGTTGACGCGCGACCCGTCGGGCAACCGCGCGTCGACAAAGGGGGTGGCTTCGTCCACGCGCCGTCCGATGGGGCTGACGATCCGCTGGATGATGTTCATCAGATGCGCATCGTCGCGAAAGCGGGCGGGAATCGCCGCCAGCCGCCCGCCGCGCTCGACATAGATCCGGGATGCGCCATTGACGATGATGTCATCGATATCAGGGTCGCGCAGCAGGGGCTCCAACGGTCCGAAACCCACGACTTCGTCCTGCACATCTTCGGCAAGCAACGCCCGTTCCCGCGTATTGAGGGGGAGGCCTTCACCCATGTTGAATTGGACGATCGCCCGTTCGATGCAGTCGCGCAGCAGCTTTGGACCCAGCGCTTCGGCCCGTTGCCCGCGCTCTTCCATCTGGTCCAGCACCATGTCGAACAAGGTGAACTTGGCGCGTTGATAGGCTTCGCTGACGCGCAGGTCGTTCGTGGAGGCGTGCGCGCCCTCGGTTGCCGCCCCCAACCCGCCGGAGAGGGAGCCGCTCATCGGATGCGATCCTTCAGCCGGATCAACGCCTGAATCAGTGATGGGTTGTCCTCGCTGCCGTCCGCTTGTCCGGCGATTTCGGACACCGCTCTCGCATAGGCGGAAAGCGGCTTTGCAAGCACGAGCGGCTGGCCAGCGTTGACCGCATTGGCCTGCAACACCCGCGCTTCCGGCACCGTGACGAAGCCGTGGAGGCCAAGTGTCGCCGCCATTTGTTCGGGCGTCAGCAGGATGGCGGGATCATGCTCGTCGACGGCAAGGACGATCTTGCCGAGCAGATCGGCCGCAAGGTCGAGGCTGTCGAGCAAGGCGTGCGCCGACTGGACAGCGGTGATCGTCTGGGATGCGACTAGATGAATATCGGTCGCGCGTTCGATGAGGCTGTGCAGCATGCCTTTGTGGCGAATGCCGCCCGCATCGATGATGATCCGGGGGAAAAACGCCTGTAGCCGCCCGATCAGCGCCAGAATGCCATCGGGCGAAAGCTGGTCCACCGTATCGGTGGCGATTGCCGCCAACGGCAGGACGCGCAGGCCCGAGGGAATGTGCTGCGCCAGCGCCGACGCCAGCAGCATCCGGTCCATGCGCTCCATGTCGTGTACGGCATCGGCAGCGGTATAGGTAATCCGCATGTCGAGAACCGCCGGAGCAAGGCTGGCGGGCAATGTGCAGTCGATCAGCAAGCCATCGCCCGACGCTTTGGTGCGCAGCACGGCGAGGTTGATCGCAAACAGGCTGCCGATGCCGGGCAGGCTGTTCAAAATCAGATGGAAACCGCCGGTTTCCGCGCGGCTGGCGGTGGCCGGAAGCAGGTGGCGGGCAAGATGGCTGCGCAGATTGTCCGCGGTTTCATTTCTGCCGACCACGTCGCGCGCGCCCGCCCGGATCGCGCGCAGCACGCCCAGCGCATCGTCTTCATCGCCAAGGACAAGGATCGGCTGGCTGGGCACGGCGCGCCCGACGGCCGTGATCACTTCGGGAAGGACAGAGCCCAATCCCTGCACCATGTCGCCGTCGACAGCGATCAGGCTGACGCCATCGGCGGCCGCCCGTTTCACGCTGTCAGGGTCGCGGTCGGCGCGGATGACCGCGCACACGCCGTTCATCACCTTGTTCAGGTGCTGCTCGAGTGCGGCGTCGCTGCTGATGAGGAGAAGGCGGCGCATCATCTATCTCCGCATCAGGCCATAGTCGGACAGCCGCTTGTCCAGATCGGCCTTGCCGGTCGCCATCTGGCCAAGGCTGGGATTGTAGGGGCCGTCCTTTTGGCCCGGCAGCGGCGGCAACTGCCCCGGAGGCAGGGGCTCGACCAGCCTTGGCGTCGCGATGATGATCAGCTCCTGCCGCTCCTGCGTGTTCTGGGTGCGGCGGAAGAAGCCGCCGATAACCGGAAGGTCGGCGAGCAGCGGCAGCTTTTCGCTGCTGACGTTGCTGTTGGAATAGTTGAGCCCGGCAATGACAAAGCTTTGCCCGCTGCCGAGTTGAACCGTCGTCGTCGCCGAGCGCCGCCGCAGTCCGGGCACCACATAGCCCTGCATCCGGACGCCATTGGCATAGTCCAGCTCGCTGACCTCGGGCGTCAGCTTCAGCACGATGCGCTTGTCGGACAGCACCTGTGCCGCCACGTCCAGCCGGACGCCGAATTCCCGGTAATCGATCGCGACGGTGCCTGAATTGTTGCCGCCCTGCGGCACCGGCACCGGCACTTCGCCGCCGGCAAGGAAGCTGGCCTCGTCCCCCGACCGGACGAGCAGGGTCGGCTGCGCGAGGATTTCGGATAGTCCGGCGCTGGACAGCGCGCTCAGCACGGCGGTGATGCCATGCGCGGGATTCGACAGGAACAGGTTGAAAGCGCTCTGGATCGGCGTTGTGGTATCGATATCGAAGGGCGCGGACACAGCCCTGTTGGGCAGCGAAAAGCTGTTGACCGAATTGGGGGTGGCCAGCGCGCCCTGAATGTCCCCGCCCAGCTTGGCGAAGTTGAATCCGAGTGCTTTCAGCGTCCCGGCGGATACCGCGGCAAACTGGACGTCGACCGCGACCATCTGCTGGCCGGTGACATTCGTGAGATCGGCGATCTTCTCGCCCGCATAGGCCTTGGCGATGACGTTGGCGCGATTGCGCCGCTCCTGATCGGGAACCGGGCCGGACAGGAGGATGGTTTCGCCCGCTCGGCTTACATCGACGTTCTCCAGGCCCAACTCCGCCGCCAGATGCCTTGCAAGATCGGCCTCCGCACCCGACACCTGGATTGCGTAGCTGGCAAGCATCGACCCATCGGACGCAAACAGCGTCAGCGTGGTACGCCCCGGCTTTAGTCCGGTGACGCGGATGCTGCGCGTGCCCGTGGCGACCGTATCGATCACGCCGCGCTCGCCCACGACAATGCGCGACAGCGGCCGGCTGACCCGGATGGTGCGCCCCTCGCCCGAACCGATGTTCATGATCGGCGTCGCGGGTTCCGCCCGGACCGGAAACTGCGCAGCGGCGGACAGCATGATCAATGCCGCCAAGGTCAAATGACGGTACTTCACCGCTCGTCTCCGCGCACGAACACGGTGCGGCTGTCCCCGCCAACGACAAGCTGGATGGGCCGGCCGCGCGAGGAAGAAGGCGCTCGCGCCGAACGGGGCGCAAATGCCGGGGGAAGCCATGCCCCGCCCCGAATGTCCCGCAGCACCGCCGGGTTGGCGGCTGCCGTCGCCGTGTCGCCGGGATTGCGGAGCGCGAGATAGAGCGACCCGAGGCTGCGGGCGAGGGTGAACACCGATACCTGTCGCGGCTGAAGCGCCAGGGTGACGGTGCGCGCGGCCTGCGCCTGGCCATCGTCGCTTGCCGTCGCGGCCATGGCGGCGCCAACGGCGAGCACCGGAACATTCTCGATCAATGTCCGTGCCTCGCTGCGGTCGCCATCGGCACGCGTCCCAGTCGGACCCGAGATGGCGTCACCGCGCAGGACGAGCTGGACGTCGACCGCGTCGCCCGGCCGAACCAGCCCAGCGACCGCAATCTCTTCGGTGGTCTGTAGGCTGATCGCCCGGAATCCCGGCGGCACGCGCAAGGCCAGCGTCGAAGCCTGGATCAGCATCGCCTGGCGGATCGGTTGCCCGGCGGCGACGTCGGCCGAGGCAATCCGGCCAATTGCATCGACTGTGTCGGTAAGCATCCCGGGCGGCACGCCTGCATTTGCCGCTGCAAGTGAAAGGTCCCCGGCCGCGATGACCCGGCCTTTGGCAATCGGTCTTGCCGCCGTGACGACGCGCCTCTTCGCGGGGAAAGGATCGACAGGCACTGGCGCAACCTGTGTCGCAGACCCGCCGTCCAGCCGGTGGATGCCATATGCGGCCAAGCCGCAGACACCCAAGGCCCCGACGACCGCGAACAGGCGTCCGCGCTGTGAAGCGGTCAGCGGTGAACGTCGCTTATTTGTGCTGTAAAAAACAGTATTAACCATGAACTATTCCATCTGTATTTTTGTATGTAATGGAATTAAAATATAAATCCTCAGTACGCGACTAATTGCACGACTGAATTGAATTTACAAAAAACAACTATCCGGAACGGATACATGGATTAAGTCCATATTGGACCTATGGTTCAAATAATTTGAACTTTATTACATGAAATCGCCATTGACGCGATTTAAGCGCGATGCACCTAATAACTATATGGCCGCGATAATGGAATTCGCGCGAAAATGAGGAGAAGTATATGTCGAGGTTCAATCAGCATCGGTCCCTGCTCGCCAAAAGCTCGCTTCTGGTGTTGCTTCTGGCAACGGCAGGCTGCGGATCGGACGGTTATAGCTGGAGTGCTGGAGGGCCTGGCGTTCCCGGTGGCGGTTCACCGGGCGGCGGCAATCCGGGTTCGACTGGCGGTAACGGAACCTCGGTCACATCGACTGGCACTGTCGAACGGGTGACCGACACTGTTGCATCCACGGGCGGCGGTCTGCTGGTGACGGCGGGCAATGCTGTCCTCAACGTATCGGACGCGGTCGACAACGCGGGAAGCTCGACGCCCGTGAGCGGCGTCACATCGACGGTTGCGTCGGTGACGAGCCAGGTCGGCAATACGGTGAAGTCGCTGGGAACCGATCTAGCAAAGAATGGCGTGGGCGGGTTGCCGGTTGTTGGCCAGTTGCTTGATTCGACCGTCAAGGGCGTCGATCAAACCGTAAATCCGCTCGCCAAGGTGTCGGTCCTCGATCAGACGCCGATCGGCTCCAGCAACCCGAACAGCAAGCAGCTCATAGGCTTGAGCGCGGGATCGCCCGCCACGTCGTCCGGTCAGCTCGCGACCCTTGGCGTTCTCAGCGGCGGTAACACGGTGACCGCCAATGTCGCCTCGACACCGGCGGCAATCAGTGGCGCGCTTACCGGTGCCGTCGGCAGCGCGGTGACGGGCCTTCAGGCGACGACCGCGCCCGTCGCGGGCGGCGCGCTCAATCCAGTGGTTCAGACGGTTGGCGGCGTGGTCAACAACGTGGCCGGAGCGGCGGCGCAGGGTGCTGGCGGCTTGCTTGCGCCTGTCGCGGGCGTGGTCAACACGGTGACGACGACCGTCAATGGTGCCGGCTCTTCCGCAGGCCTGCCTTCGACCGGCGGGGCGTCGGGTCTGCTCGCCCCCGTCACCGGCATTGTCAACGGCCTGAGCAGTGGCGCGACCGGTGCTACCGGCGGGGCATCGGGCCTGCTCGCTCCCGTTACCGGAGTGGTCAACGGCGTTACCAGTGGCGCGACGGGCTCCACCGGCGGCGCAACCGGCCTGTTGGGCGGGCTGCTGAAGAACTGATCAATCCCCAAGGGTCGCTCATAATATCTGCATGAACGGAACTGTTGACGCATGAATCGTGCGCTTTTTGTGCTGCCTTTGATCCTGGTTGGAGTGCCGGCGCCGCTAATGGCCCAACCGGCCTCCCCAGGCGCCGCAATCCCGGCCATGCAGAATGGTTCGCTGATCATCGATCAGGGCCGGTCCGACCGCCAGCCGGCCGTAGCGCCTGCAACGCTTCTGCCGCCGCCACCGGCGACAAGGGGCGATGTGCGGGCAATACCGAAGTCGATTTCGTCAGAGCAGAAGCTTCTGCGCGTCCGTGTGGAAGGGTCGAACGCGCCGCTGACCATCCTTCAAAGGACGTTCGAGGCATTCATCGGACGAACGCTCGACACCGCGACAATAACCGCCGTCGCAAACGCCCTGTCCGACGCTTACGGCAAGGGCGACGTGGCACTCTACACCATCGTCGTTCCCGAACAGGACCTGTCGCGCGGCGTCCTGTCCCTGCGCGTGGTGGAGGGCTATATCGCCGATGTCGTGATCACTGGCGACGTCAGGGGACGCGATCTGACGCTCATCAGGAAATATGCCGCGAAGCTCGTTGACCGGCGTCCGCTGAAAAGGCCGGCGCTTGAGCGCTATCTCTCGCTGATCCGCGATATTTCCGGACTTGCGGTCGATGTGCAGCTTCTCAACCTTGCGGCACCCGGGGCGGTCAGGCTGGTCCTGTCGCTGAAACATGACGACCTGCAATTCGGGCTGGCCGTCAACAACCGGGGTGTCGCCAACCTTGGCCGGACGCAGATGCAAGCCAGCGTCACGGTAAACAGCGGCCTTCGTCAGGGTGATCAGACCCGGCTTACCGTGTCGTTGCCCACGGATGTCGGCCGTTTCCAATATTATGGACTGGCGCATTCCACGCCCATCGGCGCAAATGGGCTGCGGCTGGGCGCGAATGTCGGCTATCTCAGAACCCGCCCGGCCCGCATTCCCGCAAAGGGCGAGGCGACCTCGGCCGGGGTCACGCTCAGCTATCCTCTCCGGCGCAGCTACAAGGACAATGTCCTTGTGTCCCTGGGCATCGATGGTCTCGACAGCGACAATGCCTTGTTCGGCCAATTGGTGGCGAGCGATCACACCCGGGCGCTGCGGGGATCGGTGTCATGGTCGAAGGTCGAGGCCCGGCGCGCGATGTCGCTTGCCCTCACGACGAGCAAGGGTCTCGACATTCTGCGCGCCCGTTCCGATCCCATGCGGACGGAACTCGGCTTTCTGAAGCTGAACGTGCAGGCGGGGTTCAATCAGGTCGTCGGCAAGGAATTCGCTTTGCGGTTGTCCGCGACGGCACAGGCGTCGAAGGACCGGCTGCCCGCGTCCGAACAATTCTCTCTGGGCGGCGATTTCATCGGCCGGGCCTTTCCGTCGGGCTATGTGATCGGCGACAGGGGGATCGGCGGCTTGGCCGAACTCGGCTGGGCCAGCGCGTCGCTATGGCCAGGCTTCCTGAAGGGCTCCGAAATCTACGGCTTTGCCGATGGCGGAAAGCTCTGGACGGAAAGCCGCTATCGGGGCTTGCTTCCCCGCCAGCAATACAGCCTGGCATCCGCGGGCGGGGGCATGCGCCTCAACATCCGCAAGAAGATGATCGTGGACTTGGAAGCTGCGCGTCCGCTGGACCTGCCCTATGCCAACACCACGAAGAACTGGCGTTTTACGATCGGCTGGCGCTCGCTTCACTAGACCTGTGACGACGGCGTGATTTCTGCTATCCGCCGCCGCCATGCTGAATCTGACCGGAATCACCGTGCGCCTTGGCGGACGCACCATCCTCGACCGCGCGACTGCCGCATTGCCGCCGAAAAGCCGGGTAGGGCTGATCGGGCGCAATGGCGCGGGCAAATCGACGCTGATGCGAATCATCGCCGGAATGGGGGAGCCCGACGAAGGATCGGTCGAGATGCCCCGTGGCGCGAAGATCGGCTATGTCGCGCAGGAAGCGCCCGCCGGTATCGCGACGCCGTTCGAAACCGTGCTTGCCGCGCATACCGAGCGGACGGCCCTGCTGCATGAGGCCGAACATACCAGCGATCCCCACCGGATCGGCGAGATTCACGAACGGCTGAATGCGATCGACGCCCATGCCGCCCCCGCGCGGGCCGCACGCATATTGGTGGGTCTGGGTTTCGACGAGGCGATGCAGCACCGGCCGCTCGACTCATTTTCAGGCGGCTGGCGGATGCGCGTCGCGCTGGCGGCCTTGCTGTTCTCGGAGCCCGATCTGCTGTTGCTCGACGAGCCGTCGAACCACCTCGATCTCGAAGCGACGCTGTGGCTTGAATCCTTCCTGCGCTCCTATCGGGCGACCATGGTGGTGGTCAGCCATGAGCGCGACCTGCTGAACAATGTCGTCGATCATATTCTTCATCTCGATAACGGCAAGACGACGCTTTATTCGGGCGGCTATGACGAGTTCGAGCGGCAGCGCGCCGAACGGGCGGCGCAGCTTGCCGCCGCCAAGGCGTCGCAGGATGCCCAGCGCGCCAAGCTGCAGGACTATATCGCGCGCAACAGTGCGCGGGCGAGCACCGCCAAACAGGCGCAATCAAGAGCCAAGGCGCTGGCCAAAATGCAGCCGATTGCCGCGATGGCCGAAGATCCGACGCTGTCGTTCGATTTTCCCAGCCCCGATGCCCTGAAGCCGCCGCTGGTGACGCTGGATATGGCAAGCGTTGGCTACACCGAAGGCAATCCGATCCTGCAGCGGCTTAACCTGCGGCTTGATCCTGAAGACCGTGTCGCGCTGCTTGGCCGCAACGGCAATGGCAAGACGACGCTCGCGCGCCTGCTCGCGGCCCAGCTTGCTCCGATGGATGGCGAAATGAACGCGTCGGGCAAGATGCGCGTCGGCTATTTCACCCAGTATCAGGTCGAAGAACTGGACGGCAGCGACACCCCGCTCGAACATATGACCCGTCAGATGAAGGGCGCCACGCCGGGCGCCGTGCGCGCGCAGCTTGGCCGCTTCGGTTTTTCCGGACCAAAGGCGACGACGCAGGTGAGCAAGCTGTCGGGCGGCGAACGCGCGCGCCTGGCGCTGGCGTTGATCACCCGCGACGCGCCGCATATGCTGATCCTGGACGAGCCGACCAACCACCTCGACGTCGATTCGCGCGAGGCGCTGGTGCAGGCGCTCAATGACTTTGGCGGGGCCGTGGTGGTGGTCAGCCACGACCGCCACATGCTGGAGCTGACGGCGGACCGGCTGGTGCTGGTCGATGGCGGCACCGCAGAGGAATTCGTCGGTTCGCTGGAAGATTACACTGCCTTCGTACTCGGACGCGGCACAGGCAACGGCGAGAAGGCCGACAATGCCGAAAAGCCCAAGGTTAGCCGCAAGGATGGACGCAGGCTTGCCGCCGAAGCGCGCGAACGCAGCCAGAACTTGCGAAAGTCCGTGCAGGAAGCGGAACGTGAGACGGCGCGACTGACCGAACGCCGCACGGAGATTGATCGCGCGATGTTCGACCCGGCAAATGCGGCCAAGACCGATCAGGGCAAGACCATGACCGAACTGAGGAAAGAGCGCGCCGAGATCGATCGGCAACTGGAGGCGGCCGAAGGCCGATGGCTGAATGCAAGCCAGGCACTGGAAGAGGCGCTTGCGGCCTGATCGGCCAAATCGTCGATGGAACGATGCGCCATGACAAACGCTTTGCCGTGCGGGAGGCAGGCGTATGTTTGTGGCGGTTTACTGGTGGCGCGTTCATCCGGGCAAGGAAGAGCAGTTCCGGGAGGCGTGGCGACGCGGAACCGAACTCATCGCGCGTATCTATGGCAGCTACGGATCGCGATTGCATCAGGATCGCGACGGCCGTTTCGTCGGCTATGCGGAATGGCCCGACGAAGCGACATGGCAGAAGGCGTTTGACGCGAAGATGGTCTATGACGATGCCGAGGTCCGCAGCATGTTCGTCGACGCCATAGCTGAAACGCCGCCTGGCAATGCGCCTGTCTTTACAATGATCGTGACCGACGATCTGCTGACCCGGCAGCGCGACTGAAACCATCGGCTCGAAAGCCCCGACCATGAATCTCGATACGCTTCTCGAACATTATTTCGGCACGATGGACCTGTCCTCGATCGAGCCTGAGCAGTTGCAGACCGGCTGCAGCCAGCTTGCGCTTGATTTCGGCATCGAACGCGAACCGGGTCGGCGATTCGCGCTGTGGACATTGATGTACATGTTCGAAATGGCGCCCGAGCCCGAGCAGGCCTTCGAAATGGAGACGGAGAGGGCTGCTGCCCGCCGGTTTGCGCGGTTCGCCGCACAGGGCTGAGCGAAGCGCATCTCCGTCTTGCCTTGATCGCAATAAAGGAAGAACCTTGCACCCGGTGGCACAGCGCCTTCCCGAGAGTATGGCGGCGCGCCGTGCGGCAAGGAGGAGATGTAGTCATGGAAGGAAAATGTGACGCGTTCAGGGTCGTTGCGCTCGTCGGCCCTGGCGGCGCGGGCAAGACGAGCCTCGCAGAAGCATTGCTTTTCGCAGCGGGCGCCATCAACCGGCAAGGCAGCGTGGAGGCGGGCACAAGCGTCGGCGACGCCAGCCCGGAAGCCAGAGGACGGCGCGCCTCCACCGAACCCAATCTCATGCGTTTCAGTTACATGGGAGACAATTTCGGGCTGATCGACAACCCCGGGTCGGTCGGGTTTGCTGCGGCCGGTGCTGCAGCAATTTGTGCAGCAGACATCGCGCTCGTCGTCGTCGATCCCGATCCGGCACGCGCAGCATTGGCCGAACCGGCGTTGCGGCAGTTGGAGACGCTGGGCATTCCCCATGCCATCTTCGTCAACCGCATCGACCAGACGCACGGATCCATAAAAGAGCTTCTGTCGGCGCTCCAGCCGATGAGTTCGGCGGCCCTTGTCACGCGGCAACTGCCGATCCGCGAGGGCGATCGAATAACGGGTTTCGTCGATCTGGCACTCGAGCGCGCCTATCATTACAGGCCCGGCCAGCCGTCGCAGCAGATCGACATTCCGGCCGATCTCAATGCGCGCGAAGTGACCGAGCGCTTTCATATGCTCGAACAGCTTTCCGACCATGACGATGTGCTTCTAGAGCAATTATTGTCGGACCAGGTGCCGAGCCCCCAGACCGTGTTCGCGGATCTGTCGCAAGAGACCGAGCGCAACCTTGTCGTGCCGGTGCTGTTCGGGTCTGCATTGAATGGTTTTGGCGTGCATCGCCTGCTCAAATTGCTGCGCCACGAGACGCCGCATCCAAGGGTGGCGGGAGAACGGATCGGCGTGGAAGGTGCCGCCGCCTATGTGTTCAGGATATCCAATGGCGGCGCGATGGGGCGACTGGCTCTCTCTCGCGTTTTCGGCGGCACGATCAGCGAAGGGACGGAATTTACCGGACCCGATGGGCCGGTGATACGGGCAGGGGCGTTGTTCGCCATCCAGGGCGCGGCGGTTACCAAGGCCATGACTGCGCGGATGGGCGAAATCATCGCTATCGGCAAGGCAGAAGCCGTGCATGCCGGCCAGTTGCTGGGCACCGGCGGCAAGAAGGGCGCACAGACACAGGCAACAGACCTGCCTGAAGCCAATGCGTCCCTTGCCATCGTCACGCGCGATCACAAGGACGACGTGCGCTTGTCGATAGCGCTCAACAAACTGGCTGAAGAAGACCCTTCGCTTGGGTGGGGACAAGACGAGCGGCTGCACGAAACCTTGCTCAAAGGTGTCAACGACGAACACCTTGCGGTCACGCTCGACAGGCTGAAGCAGCGTTATGGCGTTGTGGTCGATACGCACCGGCCAGGCGTCGCCTATAAGGAATCGATCCGCAAATCCGTGTCGCAGCGCGGCCGCCACAAGAAGCAGTCGGGCGGTCACGGCCAGTTCGGCGATGTGGTCATCGAACTGAGGCCGCTGCCGCGCGGCGAGGGTTTCCGGTTCGAGGAGAAGATCACCGGCGGCGCGGTGCCGAAACAGTGGATTCCGGCAGTCGAGCAAGGCATCCGCGACGCGATGCTGAAAGGTCCGCTCGGTTTTCCTGTCGTCGATGTGGTGGTCACGCTGGTCGATGGCTCATACCATAGCGTCGATAGCTCCGAGCTGGCGTTCCGCACGGCGGGCAGGATCGCGATGGCGGACGCGCTGGCCGCCGCCGTTCCCTACCTGCTCGAACCGGTCTGTCACCTGACAATCCATTCGCCCGGTGCGGCCACATCGCGCATCACATCGGCGGTGGCGAGCAGGCGCGGCCAGATGCTGGGGATATTGCCGCGCGAGGGATGGTCACGTTGGGACGTCCTGCAGGTGCTGCTGCCCGAGGCGGAACTACAGGGGCTGGACGCCGAATTGCGGTCGCTCAGCCAGGGTCTGGCGAGCTTCAGGCCGCAGTTCGATCACCTCGCGGAGGTAGGCAGCAAGCTTGCCAGCGACATTCTTCAGCGGTCAAGGGAGGCGGCCTGACCACCTGCCGGGCGGCGTGGCGGTGATCGAACTATAGCGTAACAGCGTGGTTGCGTGGTGTTGTTTCGCCCGCTCCCTAATCTGAGTGAAATCGCGCCGGTCGGCGTTGATGGCTTCCTATTGGAGTTCCGCCGTCTTATAGTGGTTCCAGGTTAGTGGCGTCCCGCGTGTCGGGTTGAACAATAATAACGCCGATCCGGCATGCCAGAGTTCCCCGTTGCTGGTGCGAGAGGCAGCCATGACGAGGTGGGTGGCATCCCTGAAAAGCCTGGCTCCGCGCGCCGATGCGGGGAGTGTGCCCGGCTTGTTTTGTTGCAGCGGAAGGGGTGGCGCGCTCGCGCAGCATTTTTTTCGGTCATCGCTTGATGCGCGCTTCTCATGCGGGAATGCGCCATGGCGGTAGCGGTTGTACTTGCCCTTCTTGTCCTGGGCTCGATTGCCTTTCATTTCCTTAGTCCGTGGTGGATGACGCCGATCGCGTCCAATTGGGGATCGATCGATGGCGCGCTCGATGTGACGCTGTGGATTTGCGGTTTTGTCTTCATCGCGCTCAATTTGTTCATCGCTCTGGCGATCGTCCGCTATCGTCACCGCAAGGGTGGCAGCAAGGCCGAATACGAACCCGAAAACGCTGCGCTCGAAAAGCGGCTGACGCTGTGGACGGGGCTTGGCATTGCCGGAATGCTGGCGCCGGGTCTTGTCGCCTGGAATCATTTCGTCACGGTTCCGGCCAGCGCGTCGGTGGTCGAGGCGACCGGTCAGCAATGGCAGTGGAGTTTCCGCTTCCCCGGTAAAGACGGCGTGCTGGGTACGGCAGAAACCCACCACATCACGCCCGACAATCCATTCGGGCTCAATCCGGAAGACCCTTATGGGCAGGACGACGTGCTTGTCGAAGCCAGCGAATTGCACATACCGCTGGGCAGGCCGGTCAAGATACTGCTCAGGTCAAAGGACGTGCTGCACGATTTCTATGTGCCGCAGTTCCGCGCGAAGATGGACCTCGTTCCCGGCGTCGTTACCTATTACTGGATCACGCCGACCCGCGCGGGCACTTATGAAATCCTCTGCGCCGAGCTGTGCGGCGTAGGTCATTACGCAATGCGCGGCACCGTGGTTGTCGACCGGGACGGGGCGTTTAAGGCCTGGCTGGCCCAACAGCCGACCTTCGCCCAGATCAATGCAGAGGTGGCGGCGGCCAAGCAGGCCAGCGCCGTACAGCTCGCCAGCGCCGAACGTGCACGCGTTTCATTCGTGGGGAGCAAGTAATGGCGACCGTCACCATAGCCGACGACACGCGCGAACTGCATCACCCCAAAACCTTCCTGGGCAAGTATATCTGGTCGCAGGACCACAAGGTCATCGCCATCCAATATGGGCTGACGGCAATCGCGATCGGCTTCGTCGCGCTGGTCTTGTCGATTGTGATGCGCCTGCAGCTTGGCTTTCCCGATACCTTCCATTTCATCACGCCGGAAAACTATCTCCAATCCGTCAGCATGCACGGCATGATCATGGTGGTCTATCTGCTGACCGCGCTGCTGCTGGGCGGGTTCGGCAATTACCTGATCCCGCTGATGGTGGGCGCCAGGGACATGGTGTTCCCCTTCGTCAACATGTTGAGCTATTGGTTCTACCTGCTGTCGGTCCTCATTCTGGTAAGCAGCTTCTTCGTGCCCGGCGGGCCGACGGGGGCGGGCTGGACGCTTTATCCGCCACAGGCGATCCTGGAGGGAACGCCGGGTTATCATTACGGCATCATCCTGATGCTCGTCTCGCTGGCGGTGTTCATCATCGCCTTCACCATGGGCGGCCTCAACTATGTCACCACGGTGCTTCAGGCGCGCACCAAGGGGATGACGCTGATGCGCATGCCCTGTTCGGTATGGGGCATTTTCGTCGCGTCGATCATGGGCCTGCTCGCCTTCCCGGCGCTGTTCGTCGCCGCGATCATGATGCTGCTCGACCGGATCCTCGGCACCAGCTTTTTCGTGCCCTCGGTCGTGTCCATGGGACAGCAGCTTCAGCATAGCGGCGGCAGCCCGCTCCTGTTCCAGCACCTTTTCTGGTTCTTCGGGCATCCCGAGGTTTATATCGTAGCGTTGCCGGCGTTCGGCATCGTGTCGGACCTGATCAGCGTCCATGCGCGCAAGAACATCTTCGGCTACCGGATGATGGTCTGGGCGATCATCATCATCGGCGCGCTCAGCTTCTTCGTCTGGGCGCACCACATGTATGTTTCGGGCATGAACCCCTATTTTGGGTTCTTCTTCGCGACCTCGACGCTGATCATCGCCATTCCGACGGCGATAAAGGTCTATAACTGGGTGCTGACGCTGTGGCGGGGCGACATCCACCTTCGGGTGCCGATGCTGTTCGCCATCGGCTTTCTGTTCACCTTCATCCATGGCGGGCTGACGGGACTGTTCCTCGGCAATGTCAGCGTCGACGTGCCGCTGTCGGACACGATGTTCGTGGTCGGGCACTTCCACATGGTGATGGGGGTGTCGCCGATCCTCGTCATCTTCGGGGCGATCTATCACTGGTATCCGAAGATCACGGGGCGGATGTGGAACGAGCTGCTGGGCAAGGTCCATTTCTGGATCACCTTCCTCGGCGTTTACGCCATCTATCTGCCGATGCATTATCTCGGGTTTCTGGGCGTGCCGCGCCGCTATTATGCGCTGGGAGAAACCGCCTTCATCCCGCAATCGGCACACACCGCGAACGAGGTGATCACCATCGCCGCGCTGATCGTCTTCGCCGCCCAGTTCCTCTTCTTCTTTAATATGATCTGGAGCCTGTTCAAAGGCCCCAAGGCCGATCCAAACCCCTGGGGCGCGGCCTCGCTTGAGTGGCAGACGCCAGACACGCCGCCCGCGCACGGCAATTGGGGACCGCGCCTGCCGGTCGTCTACCGCTGGGCCTATGATTACAGCGTGCCGGGCGCGGCGCGCGATTTCATCCCGCAGAACGAGCCGTCGGACAGCGCCGTCCGGCACCATCCGACATGAGCCTGTTCGATAAGCTGACGGAAAAGCCCTGGCTGACGCCGGGTCCCCATCCATGGGCCGCCGCCGACGGCCGGGGCGACGATCTGAACGCGACCGCCACGGTTGCCCTGAAGCTTTATTTCGGCGTCGCGACGGTGATGTTCGCGCTTGTTTTCATAGGGTATCTGATGCGCGGAAACCATCCGGGCCTGGAGCACGAAATGCCCAGGGACTGGCGGCCGCTGCCCGCTACCTGGCTGCTCTGGTACAACAGCGGCGTTTTGATCCTGAGCAGCATTGCGTGGCAATGGGCGCGCGGAGCCGCGCACCGGGGCGATATGGTAAAGCTTCAGATGGCGCTGTTGCTGGGCGGTGCATTCGCCTTTGTTTTTCTGATGGGGCAACTGGCCGTATGGCTGCAGCTTGATGCCGGCGGCTATTTTATGACCACCAATCCTGCCGTCGCTTTCTTTTATGTGGTGGTCGTGCTGCACGGCCTCCATCTGCTGGGCGGGCTGGCTGTCTGGGTAAGGACGATGTCGAGGGTCTGGGAACGGGTCGAGCCATCGGATCTTATCCTCAGCGTCGATCTGTGCACGCTCTACTGGCACTTCCTGCTGATCGTGTGGCTGGTGATGTTCGCCTTGCTGCTGATGGGCTGACCTGTGTTGCGTTGTGGTCCGTCATCCCAACGGATGGAATGGATATGTCGCAAATTGTGACGGAAAAGACTGAAATCCCGGCCCCGCATAGCGCGGAGGGCTTTGCTGCCGACTGGGCGGCTGATCAGGAAGCGTTCCGCCATGTGCCTTGGGGCAAGGCCATGATGTGGATATTCCTGTTGAGCGACACATTCATATTTTCCTGCTTCCTCACCTCCTACATGACGATGCGGTCATCGGCGACACTGCCCTGGCCGAATGCAAGCAAGGTGTTCGCGCTGACGATAGGCGGCCAATCCATCCCGCTCATCCTCATCGCGATCATGACGTTCGTGCTGATCAGCAGCAGCGGCACCATGGCGATGGCCGTCAATTTCGGCTACCGGCGCGACCGCAAGAAAACCGCCGCGCTGATGTTCGCGACCGCGCTGTTTGGCGTCACCTTCGTTTCTATGCAGGCGTTCGAATGGACGAAGCTGATCATGGAAGGCGTCAGGCCCTGGGGCAATCCCTGGGGCGCGCCGCAATTTGGCGCGTGCTTCTTCATGATCACCGGCTTTCACGGCCTGCACGTGTCGGCGGGCGTGATCTATCTGACGACGATGGCGGTGAAGGTCGCGCGCGGGCGGTTCGAGGCGCGCGGCAACTACGAAGTGGTCGAGATCGCGGGCCTTTATTGGCATTTCGTCGATCTCGTCTGGGTGTTCATCTTCGCATTTTTCTATTTGTGGTGAAGGACTGGATGATGGAGCATCCCGCGCAGCACGCACCGAAACTGACACCGGATTCCACTGCCGGCCACGGGGGTGGCCAGCAGCATCCAATCGGCCTCTATCTGAAGGTTTGGGGCTATTTGTTCGTGCTGAGCACCATGTCCTATCTGGTGGATTATTTTCACCTCCACGGCATGCTGCGCTGGTCGCTTATCATCACCTTCATGCTGATGAAGGCGGGGCTGATCGTTGCCATCTTCATGCACATGGTTTGGGAACGCCTGGCGCTGATCTACGCCATCCTCGTGCCGCCGCTTTGTCTATTGACGCTGGTCGCGATCATGCTGGTGGAATCGAACTATACCTTCTGGACGCGAATTCTGTTCTTCAACTGATTGGGGCGGGCCAATGGACAGACGGGACAGGATCAGGACCGGGCTTGCAATCATCGGCGCGGTGGGAACGGTTGCCGTCACCGGGTGGTTCGCCGGAATGATCTATCCGGTTCACTATCCCACCAGGCCCGCGTACAAGATTCCCGACTATGACCAGCCGGCGGTCGATCTCGCGGCGCTTCAGCGAAGCTGGCCGGAAGGAGCGGCCGATCCGGACAGTTTCGTCCGGCTGCGCGCCTATATGGGCAACATCCGCAACGCTGTCATTCCCGCCTCGCTGTCGGGCGGCGCGGCGGTCGCGGCTACCCCTCAGCCGGTGGCCGATCTCGGCACGCGGCTCGCGCAATCCGACAAGGCGAAGGGACAGAAAACCGCGCAGGTCTGCACCACATGCCACAGCTTCGATTCGGGCGGCCCCAATCGTGTCGGGCCGGGCCTGTGGGGCGTCGTGGGGCGCCCCACCGGCTCCCATTCGGGTTTTGCCTATTCAAGTGCAATGGCGAGCCATGGCGGCACATGGACCTATGAGCAGCTCGACAAATATCTCACTAGCCCGGCGCGGGTAGTGCCTGGCAACAAGATGGCTTTCGCCGGAATCAGGAACCCCGCCGACCGAGCCAATGTGCTGGCCTTCCTTGGCAGTTTGAACGCCAGCCCCGCGCCTTTTCCCAAACCCCAGCCTCAATAGTCTTTCGACACCTTCACGTTGGCGCTGGTTTCGCCCAGTGTCGACACCTTGGACAATACCGACAGCCAGCGGGTCAATTCGACCTCGACCTGGGTGGCGGAATAGCCCTGCGCGTCGGAGGCGACCTCAACATAGACGCGCTTGCCGATATATTTGCCCGCCGCCACGGCTGTGCCCTGGCCTTTCGACTGATCGGCGGGGACCACGCGGATGCGGTCGACCCCGATCGCGCGCCCAAGCTTGTTGAGCGGGTTTCCTCCCGATCCGCCGCTCCGCAGCGAAGCCGCCGCGGCCGCGAGCTGGAGCGCCTCCGGTGCGGACAAATTCGCCACGGCTGTGCCGAAGAGCAAGCGCGACAACACCTCGTCCTCGGGCATTGCCGGGATGCTCGCAAAGGTGATTTCGGGCCTCAGCCCTGTTCCGCCCACCCGGATGGTCGCCGACAGGCCCTGCACATCGGCCTCGGCAGCGATGTCGAGGTTGGGATCGGGCGGATAGCCGCCGGTGAAGCGAATTTGCCCCCGGGTCAGTTCGAAGCGCTTGCCGGAGAACTCGTAGGCGCCGCGCACGAGATTGGCCACGCCCGCGATGCTCATCTGGCTGGTGTCGCCTGTGATCTTCAGGTCCGCCCGCCATTCGGAGTCAAGGCCCAGGCCGGTAACCATCAACTGGTTGCGGCCGTTCGCCTCGATGTCGAGTTTCCACGGTCTGGCCGGAACGGCTTCTTCATTGTCGCTGCCGATCCGGTTGACTTCGCGCACGTCAAGCCGGGGAACGGCCGCGGCTGCTGCCCGGCCGAGGCGGAAACGCCCCCGTTCTACCTTCACCTTGCCGCTGATCATCCCGCCGCTGCCGTCCGAATGAAGCCTGAGCGGCCCGGTAACGTCGGCCCGCAGATCGTCGCGGTTGATGAGGCGCGCATTGTTTGCCTCGATCGAAACATCCATTCCAAAACCATTGGCGGCGGACAAATCGATCATTGCATTGCCGCTTAATGTCCCGGCCTTGGGTGTCGCCCCGGTGAATTGCGGAATGATCAGCCGCGAACCGTCGAATCTGCCCGAGGCGGATATCTGGTTGATGACCGCGCCGATGACCGGGCTTTCGATACGCGCCGCCGATGTGCGGAATACGCCACGAATTGCCGGTTCGCCAAGTCTGCCGCCGATGTCGGCGGCGATGGCGGCAGGGCCCGAGATGTCGAGCGTTTCGATGCCGGTCAACCGCCAAAGTGCTTCGCTGGGGCCATTGTACCGGAGTTGTGCGAAAAGCGGCGCGGCATAGAGCCGCTCGACGAGCGGATCGCTGGCTTCGCCAGGGATAGGCGCAATGCGCGCCTGCGCCCGGCCGACGATTTTCCCCTTGGAACGGACGATGCCGCGAAGCGCGCCCGCCCGCCCGTCAAGCAGCGCTGCGACGCCGATGTCGAACGGGGTCGAGGTAAACGCGAGACCGGCACGGCTGAGGTTGCGCACGGTCAACGCGACACGTCCCTTGGGCAATTGGCCCTTCGCCGCCTGGGTGTACGAAATCGTCCCCGACGCGCGCCCGGACAGGCCCAGTTCGGGATTCAGGAGATTGAGGATGGACAGGCTGAGGTCGTTCAGGCGGGCGTCCAGCGCGCGGCTTGCGCCCCAGCGCCCGGACAGATCCGCGCTGCCGCCGGCGAATTCCACCCTGGCCTGCCGCAACACCCAATCATCCCCGTCGCGGGCGATGACCGCGGGATTCGTCAAGCGGATCGGCTCGTTTTCAAGTGACCCGCTGCCGTTCAACGTGATGTTGTCGGGGCTGAATCGCGCCTGCGCATTGAACGCAAAGGGAATGTTTGCAGTTCCCGCCAGCTTCGCGTCGATTGTCCCGGAGCGGTTGGCCAGCGTTGCCTTGGCGCTCAGTTCGCTCAACAGCATCTTGCCGTAGCGCAGCCTGCGGCCGGTGATTGTCGCCTGGATGGATGGCCCGGCCGGATAGAGCATGGCTACCGCGTCGATCGATCCCCGTCCCAGGAAAACCGACGGCGGGCCGGGGAATCGCGCGCGCCGCATGGTGAGCTGCGCTTCGATCCGCTGCACGCCGTCCTGGGGACGCAGCAGCACCTGTCCACTGACACCTCCTCCGGAAATCGCCAGCGAACCGGAAAAGCCGCCGGGCTGCGAGCGGAACATGCCGCGCGCGCTTGATCCGCCCGTCGTCAAGCCGGCGACACCGATGACAAAGGGTTGGCCACGAGGGGACAGCAGCCGCCCCTGGCTGGCGAACGGACCCAGAATGGAATGACCGTTGGCGGTATAGCGCCACCCTTCTCCTTCGGGATCGAGGTGGATCGCGACATTGGCCAGATACGCGCCGAGATGTGGGCGCGCCAGCAGCACATCCACCTTTGGCCGCGAAATGCTGCCATCCAGATTTAGCTGAAGCGCGCCATAACTGCTCTGCCGCCCCGACGCGTCGAACGCAAAGGTGCCGTCCACCCGTCGCATCCCCCGGCCGGCGAGATGGAGATCCGGCGCGTCAAGTTTGAGATTGCTGAAATGGATGACGCGATCGGGCCCGCGCGTCAGCCTGGTGTCGATGCTTGGCAGGCCGCCGGCAATGCTGCGGAAAAAGCCGTTGTCGAGCCGCCTGACCCAGCCTTTTGCCGTCCCCGTCAGAACCGTGCCGCGCGGTTTGGCGGGTACGACCCGGAGCCGTGCCTGGACGTCGACGATCCCGATGCCAGGGATCAGATAGCGGTTCATCTTTCCGTCGATCGAGATCACATAGGCGCCGGTTTTCATGTTCATCGCCAGGATCAGGCGACCGCCCAGCTTGTCCGAGACGATCCGCAATTCATCACTGGATAGTTGGCGGTCGGTCAGAAACAGCGGGCCGGCGACCTTCAGATTGGCCAGGATCTGCTCGCCTTCCGGGCCGATCCCGGTCACGCGCCGCGCCGTGAACGATATGGGAATGGTCTTGCGCTCGCCCGCCAAAGTGGCCCGTCCGCTTGCCCTTGCCTGTTCAAATCCGGTGTTGTCGAAGGCGATGAAAGGACTGGTCGCCGCATAATCGACCGTCGGCGCGGAAAAAGGCCCGGCGATGGTCGCCCGCAGACGGACATCGCGTCCCCGCATGTTGGTGAACAGCGCTTCGGGCTTGAGCAGCAATGCGTTGACGCTGACGCCCCGGAAACTGGCCTTCGCGAGGTCCAGCATGCCTCCAGCGTCGATCCGCAGCGCCGCCGAGCGCAGGCCCGCAGTCAGGTCCAGATGGCGGTCTTCGAGCTTCGCCGTCGCGGTGATGAGCACGCGGGGAGACGTCAGCCGCTGGAGTTTGCCGGACAGAAGGGGGGAGGGGGCAGCATTGCCCGACAGTTCGAACTGCCCATTGGACATGGCGAGCGTCAGATTGAGCAGGTTTAGCGCACCCGACCGGGCGGTCGCCCTTCCGTTCCAGTTTCGCCAACTGCCATCGCCCGCGATGCGGACGTCAAGGGGTTGCTTCAGGCCGAAGATGCGGCCGATGACGCCATTTCCCGGCGCGAACAGCGCGGCTTCCAGATCGAAACGGTCGCGATCGGGTTCCGCATCGAGGATGAACGCGGCCCGATCGCCCCCGCCGCGCAAGCGTGTGGCCAGTTTGACGAGTGCCCTGCCGGACCGGACATCCGCCTCGCCGATCACGATTGCCGTGTGGGGACGGCCCGCTATTTTCGGGCCGAGCCACAGCCGGTCGATGCGCAGCTTGCCGACGCGGATATCGAAGCTGGGCAGAATGGGGCCTTTGCGGCCGGTCGGCCTCAGCTTCGGGAACCGGTGCAGGCGAATGAGCGGTGATGAAAAGTCGTTGATCTGCAATCGATTGGCCAGCCACGCTGCGGGACGCCAGTCGATCGTGAGGCTGGGACTTTCGGCGAAAACGCCCTGCGGGTCGGAAAGCCGCACGTCGCGCAAGGTCATGCGACCGTAGATCGAACCCTCGATCCGGCCGATCGAAATCCCGAGTCCCGAGCCGAGCGCGACGCGCTGGACCTGGTCGGAAATGAAACGCCTCCCCGGTCCGGTGTCGAGGACGACAACAAGAGCCGCGGCGAACAGCGCAAGCGATGCAAGCCCGAAGCCGAACCATAATAACAACCGGGCGAGCAGGGACCGGGCTTCGATTTCCCCGTCCCCAGGAGGATTGAGCGGCGGTAGGGCTGTATCGTCCATCAGAAGGCCTGCCCAAGCGATACGTAGATCGCGATCGGGCCGTCGCCGCGAGCCGGATTGATCGGGCTGCCGATATCGACGCGGATCGGTCCGAAGCTGGAATAATAGCGCAGGCCAATGCCCGCGCCGTAATGGAGGTTCGAAAATCTGGGCACTGAGGATGTGTAGAGCTGCCCTGCATCGAGGAAGGGCACGACGCCGATATTGCCGATGCGGATGCGCGCCTCGATCGCCGCCTCTGTCAGGCTGCGCCCGCCGATCGGATCGTTGTTCAAATCCTTCGGACCGATCGCTTGATAGCCATAGCCGCGGACCGAGCCGCCGCCACCCGCGTAAAACCGCCGTGAAGGGGCAATGCTGAAGATGGATGCGCCCGTGATCTGGCCGAACCGGACCCGACCGGCAAGGACATAATTATCCGAACCCAGGGGAAGATAGGCCGAACCGTCGATCTGTGCGCGGATATAGCCCGATTGGCCGGATTGCAGCGAAAGCTCCGGCGATACGCGCGCCGAAAGCCGAAAGCCGCGATGCGGATCGAGCAGGTCGTCCGACCCGTCATAGGCGAGCCGGGCAGGGGCCGCGGCGATAAAATAGGTGCGCGTATCGGGCAGCCCGAAGCGGGAGAAATTGTCGCTTTCCCGCGAGGCCAAAATTTCGCCGCCCAGGGACCATGTCCATTTTTTTTGCCAGATGATGTTCGTCTGGCGCTCGATCCCCGCTGCGAGCGATACCGTTTCGGCGTCATAGGCGGCGAGCCGCTGGCGCTGGACGGCGACCCGGCCCGTCAGCACCTGATCGCGCAGCCGGAAGTTCGAACGGCGAAGCTCGGCCGCGACCAGTTGTTCCTTGGTGCCGACCACGCCACGAAAGGTCACCGCGCCTTCGGGCCGGATAAGGTTGCGGTGCTGCCAGCTTATTTCGGCGCGGGCGCCCTGGCCGGTGTCATAGCCTACCGATCCGGCGATCGTCCGCATCGGCGCCGCCTTCATGCTGACGTCGAGGTCCGCCAACACCGATTGATCGGCAAGCGTCGCCCCCCGCACGGGCTTTATGTCGACTTCCGATATCAAGCCGGTAGCGATGATGGCGCGTCGCAGATCGTCCACTTCCGTCGCATCATAAACCTGGCCCTGTTTGAACCGGGCGATGCGCGCGACGTGTTTTGGGCCGAAGATATGGTCGCCTTTGACGCGGATTTCGCCGAAACGCGCCAGCGGCCCGGTATCGACCGGTATGGCGTAGCTCGCCGTTTCGCTGTCATAGTTGACGACGATGTCCTGCTTTCCGACCGACGAAAACACATAGCCCCGGGCGGGAAGCGCGGCCTTGAGCCCCAGTTCGGCGCCTTGCGTCTTTAACGCGTCGACGGCATCCCCGGACTGTAGCTTGAGCTGGGACCGGACCTCGTCATATCGGGCCGGATCGACGCCGGTGATCTCGACCGTGGAATAGGTGAATACCTTTCCCGGATCGGCCGTCAGGGTCACGAGCAGGCGGTTCTTGTCGTCTGGCGCGGCGGTGATCAGCCGGTCGACGCGCGCTTCATAATAGCCGCGCGCCCGCAGCAGGTCATCGAGAAGCTGGGCGTCCTCGCGCGCGCGCCGGTCGATTTGCGCCGCATTGGCCTCGGCATCCTTTTCGGCCTCGCGCCTGAGCGAGGACAGCTTGTCGAACTCTTGTTGGACGTCGTTCTTTGGCAGCGCGTCCAGCCCGTCGATGTGCACGGAATAGCGGCGTTCCACCTCGTCGCCGCCGTTCTGGACGGACGGCGCCGCTCCTGGAATGGGCGCGTTGTCCTCGATCTCCGGCCAGGGCACCTCCAGGTCCGGCAGCGGCGCGAGCGGCGAATCCGGCGAAAGCTCGTCGGTTCTCAACGGCGGCACGAGGGCGTCCGCTGAACCGGACTGTAGCGCCAGGGCGGGGCGGCACGAGAGGAAGCCGGAAAGAAGGACGGCGACCGCCGCTGCCCGAGGAAACTGCATTCCGCCTGTCTATAGGCTTTCTGCGTCAAGCGGAAGAAAGACAAAGGTAATCACGTGCCAACTGCGCCGGGCCGTAATGAAATCGGCGGTGAACGGCTGGCGGATGGATGTCAGGCATGCCAAGGGAAGCCGATGACCGAAAAGCACGACGGCGCCGGCCTGGGTGGCGGCATCTTTATAACCATCGCCCTGCTGACAGGGGCGGGCATCGGCATCTATGTCGGACAGCCCAGCCTCGGCATATTGGGCGGGCTGGCCACGGGGGCGGCCGCGGCGATCATCCACTGGCTGGTTCGCCGTCCCGCAGGATAGCGGGTCAGCTGATCCGGCGTCCCATCCATACGACACGCCCGATGATGGTGACGGCGCGAAGATCGAGCCCCGTCCAGGGCGGATAGGCCGGATTGTCGCTGGTGACGGTAAAGCTGTGACCGGCCGGGCTGACCGCCAGGCGTTTGACCATCACAGCCCCATCGGCGCGAATGACATAGATGCCGTCCCGCAGGCGATCGGCGCCGTCGGCTGAATCGACCAATATCTCATCGCCGTCCGATAGCGTCGGCAGCATCGAATCGCCCGTGACCTTGATGACGGACAAGGCCGGGGAGCCGTTTGATGCCACCCGGCGCAGCCAGTCGCTGCGAAAGGCGAGACTGCCCGTCAGCCGTTCCTCGTCCGGAAGCGCGCCCGAACCCGCAGAAGCGCCGACGTCAAAACGCGGCACCAGAGTGAAACCGGAAAGGGGCGCATCAGCCGGACCATCGGCTGCCGGGCCGCCCAGATCGGTTTCCGGCACACCGAAATAACGCGCGATCAGTTTGCGGTCGTCCTCCGACAAGCGCTTGGGAACACCGCGTTTGATGAATTGCTGGATGTACGCCGAATTGCGCCCCAGCAGGCGGGATATCGAGGAATAATCCTCTCCCTTGGCTGCAATTAGCGCTTCCAATCGGTCTCGGACAGCCTGGCTGCTCATTTCTCACATATACATCTAGGAAAAATCCTAGACAAGTAGGAAATAAGGAGGAACATAGCAGGAACATCGACTCGTGAATGGGGAAGGAGATTTATGAGCCTGTTATGGCAGATCGAACGCCACCTGAAGGAGACAAGCACGCCCGCGACCCGATTCGGACGCATGGCGGTCAAGGATCCTCGTCTGGTTCATGATCTAAGGCGGGGCCGCCAGCCCGGCCCGAAAATGGAACGCCGCGTCCTTGCATTCATCAACACGCGCGCGAAGGAGGTGCAGACATGCGGACGATGATATCAGGAGCGCAGGGAGCCCTTCTGCGTGCCATTCGCCGATTTCTGGAAGACGACGGCAACGAATCATGGCCGGCGATGGTGGTCGAGACGACGTCGAGCCACAATTGGGCCAGCGCGACCTTTTCCGGACAACGCCACCGGTTGGAGTTGCGTTTCGATGGCGGCGACGTCGCAAAGATCGATCGGCTTGTCGCGGCGCTCGGCACGGCCGAACTGGTCTTGCCCGGACATATCGTCGCCGATATCGCGCTGGTCGAGCATGAAATGCACGACGGCGACCCGCTTCCCGCCCATCGGTTGGTGTTTGAGGCGCTGACGGTCGCGGATTGAGCTTGCCCCATTAGAATGCAAGAACCATGGGTGGTTTCCGCGTCATTGGGACGATCCCGCCGGGAACTGGCAACTGTACAAGGCGTGGCGATGAACAGCATTGATGGGTTGGGAACCGGTTTTCGGCTGACCGTGGCGCAGGCGTGGACCTGGCTGACACACAATAGCCTCGGCATCTTCATTGCCCTGTGCGCAGCCGCGGTGCTGGTCGCGGTTCTGTTCGGAATCAGAAGCTTCGGCCGATGGCTGGCGAAGGGCGCGCACGGCTCGGCTTTTCGCACCGTCGTCGGCCGGGTTATCGCCGTGACGCAGGTCTGGTTCATGATCGCGCTGGCGGCGGGACTGGTGGCCGATCTGGCGGTCCCGCCGAGGGGTGTGGCCAATGTCGTCCGCTTTGCGTTCACTGTGGCCCTGGCGTTGCAAGGCGCGATCTGGATACGCGAACTGATCCTTAGCTGGGTGGAGCAGCGCGCCGAGACCGGCGGCGACGATCGCAGCTCGCTTGTATCGGCGCTCGGGATCATCCGCCTTTTAGTGTCGATCGCGGCCTTTGCGCTGGCGGCGATCCTGATCCTCGACAATCTTGGGGTGAACGTCACCGCGCTTGTCGCGGGCCTCGGGATCGGCGGCATCGCCATCGGCCTTGCTGCGCAGGGCATATTCTCCGATCTGTTCGCCGCGCTGTCGATCCTGCTCGACAAGCCCTTTCGCAACGGCGACACGATCTCGTGGGACACCAGCACGGGAACCGTCGAGGCGATCGGTCTCAAGACCACACGGGTGCGCGCGACGACCGGCGAGCGGGTGATGATTTCGAATGCCAATCTACTGGGCAAGGAGTTGCGCAATCTGGAGCGGCTGGACCGCCGCCGCGTCACCTTCACGCTGGGCCTGGTCTACCAGACCCCGCCCGAGGTGCTGGAGAAGGTGCCGGAAATCCTTCGGGGCGTGGTCGCCGAATACAAGAAATGCCGCTTTGTGGCGGCAAGCTTCCTCGGTTTCGGTGCGAGCAGCCTCGATTTTGAGTTGATCTTCGACGTGGTGAGCCGCGCCCCGAACGACGTGAAAGATCTGCGGACCACGGTTGGCGTGAACATATTGCGCGCCTTTGCCGAACAGGCGATCGAAATCGCCTATCCGACGCAAACCACCTTCACCGCCGCGCCCGACGGCAAAATGATCATGCCCTATGCGTCGGACGTGACCGCGAGCGAAGCGGACCTGTAAACGCATCCGCCCGGCGAGCAGACTATCCCCATAGCTGCGGAGACGGCGGGTGGATGGTGCCGCCATCGAAACGGATCGGATGGTCGCGATCGTCAACCAGCAGCAGGGGACCGTCGAGATCGACCCAGCGGCTTTGCTGAGCGATCAGGAATGCAGGTGCGATGCCAAGCGACGTGCAAAGCATGCAGCCGGTCATCAGCTCGAATCCCATTGCCTTGGCCTCACAAGCAAGCGCCAGCGCTTCGGTCAGGCCGCCGCATTTGTCGAGCTTGATGTTGATCGCCTGATAACGTCCGGCAAGGCGGGTGAGGTCGGCCCGGTCGTGGCAGCTTTCATCAGCACAGAGCGGGATGGGGGATCGCACGCCGTCCAGCATTTCCTCATGGCCCGCAGGCACCGGCTGCTCGATCAGTTCGACGCCGAACGGCAGCAGCGCCGCCGCCTCAGCCGCGACGTCCCGGCCGCTCCAGGCTTCGTTCGCATCGACGATCAGCCGCGCAAGCGGTGCGCCGCGCCGGACGGCGGCCACGCGTTCCCGGTCGCCATCGCCCGCCAGTTTCAGCTTGAGGAGCGGATAACGGCCGGCCGCTTCGCGCGCGGCCTTCTCCATCGCTACTGGGTCGGCGAGCGAGATGGTGAAGGCGGTGAGGAGCGGCACGGGCGGCGGCAAACCCGCCAGCGCCCAAACCGGTCGGCGCGTTTCCCTGGCTTCAAGGCTCCAGAGCGCGCTGTCGACGGCGTTGCGCGCGGCGCCGTGCGGCAAAAGCGCTTGCAGGTCCTGCCTCGACACGTCCGCTTCAATGGCGGAGCGCACCGTTTCGATCTGCGCCAGAACGGTGCCCGCGCTTTCGCCATGATAGTAGACCGGCGTTGCTTCTCCTTGCGCGGAGGCGGTTCCGCGGCTGATTTTCACCGTGACGACATCGACATGCCGTTTCGCCCCGCGGGCAATATTGAACACGCCCGCGACGGGAAATCGCTCTGTCGTTGCAGAAACAACTCTTGCCATTCGTCTCCAGTAGCGGTTTGGACAATCCAACGCGAGGGAAGGCGAATTGTCGATAGGCGAACAGGCTCATGCACTGCGGCGCGATGCGCATGCCATATGGCTTGCGATCCGCGATCCACGTACGCCGTGGTACGCCAGGGCATGGGGTTGGCTCATTGCGGCCTATGCGCTGTCGCCGATCGATCTTATCCCCGACTTCGTGCCCGTTCTGGGCCTGATCGACGATTTGCTGATTTTGCCGGCTGGTATATGGGTGTTCGTCAAACTGGTGCCGGGGGAGCTTTTCGCCGAGCATCGGCGGACGGCGGAGATCGAAACCCGGCGGCCCGTCAGCCGGGGCGGTGCGGCTTTGGTCATTGCGTTATGGCTGGCCGTGTTCGGCCTGATCGGATTTTACGTGTGGAGCTGGCGCTATTGGTAGCCGCCGCGCCGCAAATGGATTTGGGAGTGAAGTGATGACGGGATCTGTGGTGCGCCACGACTGGAACAAGGGCGAGATACTGGCGCTGTTCGCGCGGCCGTTCGCCGATTTGATGTTCGATGCGCAGACCGTCCATCGCCAGAACTTTGACGCAAACGCTATCCAGAAGGCGCAATTGCTGTCGATAAAGACCGGCGGCTGCGCTGAAAATTGCGGCTATTGCAGTCAGAGCGCGAGCTTCAAGACGGGCCTCAAGGCGGAAAAGCTGATGGCGGTGGACGCTGTGGTCACCGCCGCGCGCGAGGCGAAGGCGGGCGGCGCGGAACGGTTCTGCATGGGTGCCGCGTGGCGCGAGCCGAAAGACCGCGACATGGACGCGATCTGCACCATGGTGCGGGAAGTGCGTGCGCTGGGCATGGAAACCTGCATGACGCTTGGCATGCTGACCGACGACCAGACGCAAAAGCTCGCCGATGCGGGTCTCGATTATTACAACCACAACCTCGACACCTCGCCCGAATATTATGAAAAGGTCGTGTCGACCCGCAGCTACGACGACCGCCTCCAGACGCTGGAACGCGTGCGCAAGGCGGGGATCAACACCTGCTGCGGCGGCATCATCGGCATGGGCGAGGCCCGCGAGGACCGCGCCGGTTTCCTCATGTCGCTTGCCAACCTACCCGAACACCCGGGTTCAGTGCCGATCAACGGGCTGGTGCCGATTTCGGGTACGCCACTGGGTGATCAACTGCTGTCAGGTGAAGCGGCGCAGATCGATGCGATCGAATTCGTCCGCACAGTGGCCGTCGCACGGCTCATGATGCCGAAATCGGTCGTGCGCCTTTCCGCCGGCCGCGAATCCATGTCGGACGAATTGCAGGCGCTGTGCTTCCTGGCGGGGGCGAATTCGATTTTCCTCGGCGACAAGCTGCTCACGACCCCCAACGCCGGCGAGGATCACGACAGCGCCCTGTTCGAAAAGCTGGGCGTTTACGGCTGGAACCAGATGGCGGCCGAATAGGTCCCGATCAGGCGTTTTTCACTTCGCCTCACGCCCTGAACAGAAGCCGGTGAGTCGACGGTCCATCAGGCCGAAGGGCACTGCCATGGGGTGGTCAACCCGCGGCCCTGGATGCATCCTTTGATTGTTCGTCGCACGGGGGCGTGTTGAATGAACATCAGGAGAAATGTGTCGTGAAACTGGCATTTATCATGGGTACGGCCGCTGCGCTTGGCCTCACCGCCCCAGCTTTCGCCCAAGTATCAGGCCCGATGGCCGGTCCCGGCCCCAGCGCCGACCCGGGCGCTGCGGCTCCGGCTGGCGCCCCATCAGCCGGTGATCCAACCGCTGGCGCCACGCCTGCGGATTCCGGCACGGCCGCCCCGGCCGCGGATCCGGCTGCGGCGGCCCCCGCAACGGACGCTGGCGCAGGCTCGGCAGCGGCCACGGACTCTGGTTCCTCCAAAAAGCATCATAAGAAGAAGCACAAATCATCGGAACCGGGTGCCGCCGCCACGGCGCCTTCCATGGGCCAATAAGCCGGATAGCGGCAACTACAGTTAACCCCTTCCCGATCCTGGCCGGCACTCCCGCCGGCCATTTTTTTGCAGCACCGAATGCCAGGCTTCGCTAAACCGCAGGGACCGGCGGTTTGGGAGCGAATGAAAATGGCAGGGCATCATGGGGCGGGGCACGACCATGCTCATGATCACGGGCCTGCCGATTTCGGCGGGACCTTTGCCCTGGCGATCGCCCTCAACCTCATCTTTGTGGCGGTGGAGGCCGGGTTCGGTTTTGCGGCCAATTCCATGGCGCTGCTTGCCGATGCGGGACACAATCTGTCCGACGTGCTCGGGCTCGCCATCGCCTGGGCAGCCTATGGCATGTCGAAGCTGAAGCCCACCGCACGCTTTACCTATGGTCTGCGGGGATCGTCGATCCTCGCCGCGCTGTTCAATGCGATCTTCCTGCTGCTGGCGGTCGGCGCGATCGCGCTCGGGGCTATAGAGCGATTCGGCAAACCGCAGACCGTGGCCGCAGGCACCGTAATCATCGTTGCCGCCATCGGCATCGTCATCAACGGATTTACCGCCTGGCTTTTCGCGCGCGGCCGCAAGCGCGACATCAACATTCGCGGCGCCTATCTGCACATGGCCGCGGACGCCGGCGTCTCGGCAGGCGTCATTGCCGCGGGCATTGCGATCAGCGTCGGCGGCTGGCTGTGGATCGACCCGGTTACAAGCCTTGTCATCGTGGGCGTCATCGTCTGGGGAAGTTGGGGATTGCTGCGCGACTCGGTTACGTTATCGCTGGCGGCGGTCCCGCCGGGCATCGATCCGCGCGCGGTCGAGAAGATGCTGTCCGGGCTGCCGGGTGTCGAGCGGGTGCACGATCTGCACATCTGGGCGATGAGCACGACCGAAACGGCGTTGACCGCTCATCTCGTCATGCCCAGCGGCCACCCCGGCGACATGTTCCTGCACAGGGCCGCCGACGAACTGGACCATCGGTTCCACATCTCGCACACGACGATCCAGATCGAGACCGACGGCGATACCATCTGCGCGCTTGCGCCTGCCGAGCGCGTCTAGACGCTGGTGAACGGGTAGGGCGTCACGGACTTCGATAATTCATCGACAAGCAGGGAGCGGTTGGCCGGCGGCGCGGCGCGTTGCGGGCAGCGGGCGCGTTCGCACATGGGACAACTCGGGCCGGTCGGCGTGACGTTCGGCTGGCCGAGGTCCAACCCGCGCGCATAGACCAGCCTGGACGCGTGGCGTAGCTCGCAGCCGATGCCGACGGCAAGCTCCAGATCCTCTCCCGTATAGGCGGAGGTGGGACGGCGGACGGTGCGCGATATGGTGAAATACCGGTCGCCGTCCGGCATTTCGATGATCTGCGACAAGATGCTGCCCGGCGTGCGGAAAGCTGAATGGATGTTCCAGCGCGGGCAGATGCCGCCAAAGCGCGAGAAGGGGAAACCCGCCCCGGCAAAGCGTTTCGAGACGTTGCCTGCAGCGTCGATCCTCAGCATGAAGAAAGGGATGCCGCGTGTACCGCTGCGACCCAGCGTCGTCAGCCGGTGACAGGCCTGCTCGAAGCTGACGCCAAACCGGCGACACAGCATTTCGACGTCATAGCCAAGGCTTTCCGCCGCATCGCGGAAGGCCTCATAAGGCATCATCATCGCGGCGGCGGCATAGTTGGCGAGCGAGACGCGCAACAGCTTTGCCGTCGTCGGATCGGGAGCCGCGGACCTTTGGGTCAGCCCGTCCAGCAGGCCGCGCATCTCCAGCAGCGCGATCTGATAGGCCATGGCAAAGGCGCGTCCCGGCGGGGTCAGCAGTTCGGACACCATCAGGCGGCGGCGGTGATAGTCATAATGCCTGAGCGCATCGTCAAGCACATCGGGCGGAACGACGCGGACGTTGATGCCGTGGTTTTCCAAGAGCCGCTTTCGCAGAACGTCGGCCAGGTCTCCCGTCGATCCGCCCAACGATTTCACAAGGATTTCGGCTGCGTCGTCCAGTTCCGCAAAGAAGTTGCGGTGGCCCTGGATATATTCCTGCACCCATTCGGCGGGCGCGATGGAACTGCGCTGCCCCGCCCGGTCATCAATCGTGTCGGGCAGGCCGCGCCGGTCGGCAATCGCACGGTACAGCCGCAGCACGGCCTCCGCCGCACCGGGTGCATTGTCGGCCAGGTCCATCACCTCCTGACGTGGTACGCCAAGATCGCGGAAGAGCGGATCTGCGAAAACCTCCATCAGGTCGGAAACGCCCGGACCCTCGCGATCTGATACAAAGGACCGCAGATCGATATCGAAACCTTCGGTCAGACGCAGCAGCACCTGTGCGGTAACAGGACGCTGGTTGCGTTCCAGATGGTTCAGGTAACTGGGCGAAATGCCGACTTCCTCGGCCATGCGCGTCTGGCTGAGGCCAAGTTCACGGCGGAGCCGGCGGAGCCGCGCTCCAAGATAGAGCTTTCGATCGATGGTAAGCGCCATTGATGAAAGTTGTCATAAATTCACAAATTGCACAATGTGAAAATAGGCAGGATGTCACTTATCGACCTATCGGCCCTTTCCGCGCTGCGGCATAATGAATCCATCATTTTGAAGTGGATGGATATATGAGCAGCTTTCAGGAATTGGTTCCCAACATGCCCGCAGGCCGTTTCGACGGCATCAATCGCACCTATTCGGCTGCCGATGTGGAAAAGCTGCGCGGATCGGTCGCCATCGACTACACGCTCGCCCGCCGTGGCGCATTGAAGCTGTGGGAGCTGCTGAAGACAGAGCCCTATATCAACGCTCTTGGCGCGCTTTCGGGCAACCAGGCGATGCAGATGGTCCGCGCCGGGCTGAAGGCGATCTACCTGTCGGGCTGGCAAGTCGCCGCCGATGCGAACACGGCCGGCGCCATGTATCCCGACCAGTCGCTTTATCCCGCCAACGCCGGGCCTGAGCTGGCGCGTCGGATCAATCGCACGCTCCAGCGCGCCGACCAGATCGAACATTCGGAAGGTGGCGTGCGGCACGACTGGTTCGCGCCCATCGTCGCGGATGCCGAGGCCGGTTTCGGTGGGCCGCTGAACTGTTTCGAGATCATGAAGGCCTATATCGAGGCGGGCGCGGCGGGCGTCCACTTCGAGGACCAGCTCGCATCGGAAAAGAAGTGCGGCCATCTGGGCGGCAAGGTGCTGATCCCCACCCAGGCGCATATCCGTAACCTCAATGCCGCGCGTCTGGCGGCCGACGTCTGCGGCGTGCCGACCGTGCTCGTTGCCCGCACCGACGCCGAGAGCGCCAAGCTCATCACGTCGGACATCGACGAGCGCGACCGGGAGTGGCTGACCGGCGAGCGCACGCCCGAGGGTTTCTTCCGCCTGAAGGACGGCACTGGTGTCGATCACTGCATCAAGCGCGGGATCGCTTTTGCCGAACATGCCGATCTCTTGTGGTGGGAAACGAGCCACCCGAACCTGGAGGATGCCAAGCGGTTCGCCGAGGCGGTTCAGAAAGCGCACCCGGGCAAGATGATGGCGTACAATTGCTCGCCCAGCTTCAACTGGGAAGCAAAGCTCGACAAGGACACCATCGCGAAGTTCCAGCGCGAGCTGGGTGCGATGGGGTACAAGTTCCAGTTCGTCACGCTGGCCGGGTTCCACCAGCTCAACTACGGCATGTTCGAGCTGGCGCGCGGCTACAAGGACCGTGGCATGGCGGCCTATAGCGAGCTTCAGCAGGCGGAATTCGCCAGCGAGCAGCACGGCTACACCGCGACGCGCCATCAGCGCGAAGTCGGCACCGGCTATTTCGACCTGGTCGCGGAGGCCGTGTCAGGTGGCCTGGCATCGACCACCGCGCTGAAGGAATTGACCGAAGCGGACCAGTTCACGAAAGTTGCGGCGGAGTAATAACCGCCGTTGTTCAAGGGAATAGAAGAGGAGCTTCGACATGACTGAACCGACACGTTCCAGAGCGGTCTTTTCGACCGAGGACTTCGAGCTTCTGAAAGTGGCGGTCGCCAACTACATCAAGGTCATTCAGGACAGGCCGGAATCGTCGAAATACGCCAATCTCTATCATCGGCTGGGGCGTCTTACCTGACGTCATTCAAACGATGGCCTATCGGATAGCAGGGGCGCCGGTGATTATTGTCACCGGCGTTTCCCATTTGAGCCTTCGCGCGACGGCCCTGACCGGCTTGGTTAGCCGGCTCGCGCCGCCTGCGGTCGCCTCGGCATGGTCGGCGTGCCGCCCGGAAGGACCGGGCTGGTGCCCGGCGTCGACCGTTTTCTCGACATGTGCCGCATGACGCTGAACGTCACGGGCGATATTGCCGCAGCCGTCGTGGTGTCACGCGGCGAGGTCGATACAATTACCGAAACCACCACCTAGACCGTCGCGCCAACCATGCTAAGCGGATGAAGTGGCGCGTGGGCGCACAGGAACGGTTTGATGAAGCAGTATCACGATCTCATCCGGCACATTCTTGAGAACGGCGTCGACCAGCACGACCGGACCGGCGTCGGAACCAGGGCGGTGTTCGGCCATCAGATGCGCTTTTCGATGGCCGATGGCTTTCCGCTGGTGACGACCAAGAAGCTGCACCTGCGTTCGATCATCTATGAGCTGCTATGGTTCCTGAAGGGCGACACGAATGTTGGCTGGCTTCAGGAAAACCGGGTCCGCATCTGGGACGAGTGGGCGGCGAGCGACGGCGATCTCGGCCCCGTCTACGGCAAGCAGTGGCGGCACTGGGAAACGCCGGGCGGGCAAAGCATCGATCAGATCAAGGGGTTGATCGACGAGATCAGGTCCAGGCCGGCTTCGCGCAGGCAGATCGTCAGCGCATGGAATGTGGCGGACATCCCCCGGATGGCGCTCGCGCCCTGCCACTGCTTGTTCCAGACCTCGGTGATGGATGGAAAGCTCAGCCTTCAGCTTTACCAGCGGTCGTGCGACGTGTTCCTCGGCCTGCCGTTCAACATCGCGAGCTATGCGCTGCTGCTGCACATGCTGGCGCAGCAATGCGATCTGGAACCGGGCGACTTCGTCTGGACCGGCGGCGACACCCACATCTACAGCAACCATATGGAGCAGGTGCGGCTGCAACTGACCCGCGAGCCCTATCCGCTGCCGAGGCTGAACATAAGGCGCCGTCCGCCGTCGATCGACGCTTATGAATATGAGGATTTCGAGATACTGGGTTATCAGTCCCATCCCCATATCGCGGGCGCGGTGGCGGTCTAGTGGCTGCACGGCCCGAAGTCGTTTTCATCCTCGCCCGCGCCGACAACGGGGTGATCGGGCTCGATGGAGCGCTGCCATGGCGCCTGCCTGCAGATTTGAAGCGCTTCAAGGCGCTGACCATGGGCACGCCGATGATCATGGGGCGCAAGACGTTCGAGAGTTTTGGCAAGCCGCTACCCGGCCGCCGTCACATCGTGCTGACGCGAGACGCGCATTGGCACGCAGAAGGCGCGGAGGTGGCGCACGATGTTGGCGCGGCAATGGCGCTTGCGGGCAAGGTGCCTGTCATTTCCGTTGTTGGTGGGGCCGAGATTTACCGGCTGATGCTGCCCATCGCCGACCGGATCGAGCTGACCGAAGTGCATTTGAATGCGCAGGGCGACACGGCCATGCCTCCCTTTGATGCGTCGGATTGGCGGGAAGCCGCGCGGGAAGACCATGAGGCGGCGGCCGGCGCCCCCGGCTTTTCCTGGGTCACGCTGGTTCGGGCGTCATGACGATGCGGCAATTGTCGTGATCCCCTGCTGTTCCTATAGAGCGCGTCCATGAGAATTCTGAATGGCAGCGGCAACATCGATGCGCCCTTGCGGGGCGGGGTGATCGCGCTCGGCAATTTCGACGGGTTCCATCGCGGCCATCAGGCGGTGGTGACGCGCGCGGTTGAGCTGGCGCGAAAAAAGGGCGCGCCTGCGCTGGTCGGCACGTTCGATCCGCATCCCGCGCTCTATTTCCGCCCCGGAACGCCGCCGTTCCAGCTTACCTCGATGGATCAGCGGATCAGGCTGTTCGGGGCGCATGGAGCGGATGCGACCGTGATCTTCCATTTCGATCAAGGCGTTGCGAATGCCTCTCCCGATGCCTTCGTCGGCGAATGGCTGGTCGGAAAGCTGGGCGTTGCGGGCGTTGTCACCGGGCAGGATTTCACCTTCGGCAAGGGCCGGTCCGGGGATGTCGATGATCTGGCGCGTCTGGCGGCGGCGTCAGGCCTGGTGCTCGATACGGTATCGCCGGTGTCCGACGATGAAGGCGTGATATCGTCCACCCGCATTCGGGCGGCGTTGCGCGCGGGCGACGTGGCGGCCGCTGCCCGTCTGCTGACCCGGCCCTTCACGATCGAGGGCGAGGTTTCGCATGGCGACAAGCGCGGCCGGGCCATGGGTTTTCCGACCGCCAATGTGACCCTGGATGACTATGCGCGGCCGGCCTATGGCGTTTACGCCGTGCGCTGCCGGCTGGCGGATGGGCGCGTGGTGGACGGGGCGGCCAATATCGGCATCCGGCCGATGTTCGATCCGCCGAAGGAATTGCTCGAAGTGCATCTGTTCGATTTCTCCGGCGACCTTTACGGGCAGAGGATCGCCGTGGAACTCCATCACTATCTGCGGCCGGAAGCGCGTTTCGATGGGCTGGACGCGTTGGTCCGGCAGATGCAGGCGGATTGCGCGCGCGCGAAGGAACTGCTTGCCGCTTGAAGTGACAGGCCTTAATCGCCGCCTGTCATGACCGATACGCCCGAAAAGCCCGATTACAGATCAACCGTCTTCCTGCCGAAGACCGACTTTCCGATGAAGGCCGGTCTTGCGCAGAAAGAACCCGCGATCCTGGAGCGTTGGGCGAAGATCGGCCTCTATGATCGCCTGCGGAAGGAACGCGCGGGGCGCGAGCGCTTCCTGCTCCACGACGGTCCGCCCTACGCCAATGGCGACATCCACATCGGCCATGCCATGAACAAGGTGCTGAAGGACGTGATCGTGCGTTCACAGACCCTGATGGGCAAGGACGCGCCCTATGTGCCGGGCTGGGACTGCCACGGCCTTCCCATCGAATGGAAGGTCGAGGAAGCCTATCGCGCGAAGAAGCTGAACAAGGACGAGGTCAATCCCGTCCAGTTTCGCGCCGAATGCCGCGCCTATGCCGACAAATGGGTGGGATTGCAGAAAGAGCAATTCCAGCGTCTGGGCGTGATGGGCGACTGGGCCAATCCCTATCTCACCATGACCTACGATGCCGAGGCGGTGATCGCGGGCGAGCTGTTGAAGTTCGCGGAAAGCGGTCAGCTTTATCGCGGGTCGAAGCCGGTGATGTGGTCGCCGGTCGAAAAGACCGCGCTGGCCGAGGCCGAGGTGGAATATGAGGATATCACCTCGACGCAAGTGGATGTAGCGTTCGAGATCATCACGCCGCCGGAGAAGCACCCCGAGTTGAAGGGAGCTTATGCGGTCATCTGGACGACCACACCATGGACGATTCCAGTGAACCAGGCTTTGGCCTATGGGCCGGACGTTGAGTATGTCGCCTTCTTTGTCGAAGCCGGTATGGGTTCTGACGGTCCAAATGGTGATCGTGCCCCGCTTGCCGTAGGACGAACTATTCTGATTGCCTCAGAGCTTGTTACGCAATTCTCATCTCGTACGTCATCGACGAAACTCATTGAAAAATGGAGAGGCAAGGGCTCCGACCTCGCAGGAACCATCGCCCGCCACCCGATGCACGAACGCGGCGGCTTTTTCGCCAAGCCGCGCCCGTTCCTGCCCGGCGATTTCGTCACGACCGATACCGGCACCGGCCTTGTCCATATGGCTCCGGATCATGGCGAGGACGATTTCACGCTCTGCAAGGCGCATGGCATCGACCCCGTGTTCGCGGTGGAGCCCAACGGTTTCTACCGCGACGATTGGGCGTGGATGGGCGGGCAGGGTTCAGTCATCGCGCCGAAGCTGAACGCGCCTGAAGGCCCGATCTGTGTGGACCTGCGCGAGGCGGGCGGGCTGCTTTCGGCAGGCGATTTCCGCCACAGCTATCCGCATTCGTGGAGATCGAAGGCAAAGGTCATCTACCGCTGCACCCCGCAATGGTTCATCGGCATGGACCGGCCGATTGGGGGCGAGGCCACCCTTCGCGACACCGCGCTCAAGGCCATCGACGATACCCGCTGGGTGCCGGAACGGTCAAAGAACCGCATCCTGTCGATGGTGGAAGGACGGCCCGACTGGGTGATCTCGCGCCAGCGCGCCTGGGGTGTGCCGATCGCGCTCTACGTCAACCGCAAGACCGGCGACTATCTGCGCGATCCGGCGGTCAACGCCCGCATCGTCGAGGCGTTCCGGCACGGCGGGGCTGACGCCTGGTTCAAGGCCGATCATCAGGCGCTGCTGGGCAATGACCATGACGCCGCCGATTATGAGGTGGTGAACGACATCCTCGACGTCTGGTTCGACAGCGGATCGACCCATGCCTTCGTCATCGAGGCTCGGTACGGAGAAGGCGCACGCGCCAGCCTTTATCTGGAAGGCTCCGACCAGCATCGCGGCTGGTTCCAATCGTCGCTGCTGGAATCCTGCGGCACGCGCGGGCGTGCACCCTATGACGCGGTGCTGACCCATGGCTTCGCGCTCGACGGGCAGGGCCGCAAGATGTCCAAGTCACTGGGCAATGTCGTCGATCCCCTGAAGGTCATCGGCGAAAGCGGCGCCGACATCCTGCGCATGTGGGTGGCGTCGACCGATTATTTCGATGACGTCCGCATCGGCAAGGAAGTGCTGGCGGGCACGACGGACGCCTATCGCAAGCTGAGGAACAGCTTTCGCTATCTGCTGGGCGCGCTCGACGGCTTTACCGACGCCGAAAAGCTGCCGGTCGCCGAAATGCCGGAGCTGGAGCGCTACGTCCTCCACTTGCTTGCAAGGCTGGACGCGGAGCTGAAGGACGCCGCGAACGCGTTCGAGTTCAACCGCTATATCCGCGCGCTGACCGAATTCGCCAACAACGATCTGAGCGCGTTCTTCTTCGATATCCGCAAGGATAGCCTCTATTGCGATGCCGCTTCCAGCCCGAAGCGGCGGGCGTACCGCACGGTCCTCGACACGCTGTTCCATGCCCTGGTCCGCTATGCATCGCCGGTGCTGGCCTTCACGGCCGAGGAGGTGTGGCAAACCCGCTTCCTCGATGAGGAAAGCTCGGTGCATTTGCTGGAATGGCCGGAGATTGGTGGATGGCGGGATAATGATCTTGCGGCGAAGTGGAACGAACTTCGCACCGTTCGCGCTTCCGTTACCGAAGCGATCGAGCCGCTGCGCCGGGAGAAGGTCATCGGCTCGAGCCTGGAAGCCAGGGTGACGCTTTCAGGCATCGCGGCGATATTGGCCGACATCCATGAGGATGATCTCTCCGAGGTTTTCATTGTCTCCGAAGTGGTCTTGGCAAAGGGAACCGACCCCTTGGGCGTCGTCAAGACCACCCACCACAAATGCGGCCGCTGCTGGCGGCATCTGCCGGAGGTGAAGGACGACGGCGACCTCTGCAACCGCTGCGAAGAGGTGGTGAATGGTTAGGCGGTTCTTTTTTCCGTCATCCCAGCGCAGGCTGGGGTCCATGCAGACTTGGTGCATGGCGACAGCCTCAGTATGGATGCCAGCCTTCGCTGGCATGACGAAAAAGGACGAGACATCGAATGGTTGAGCCGCGCATGCCAAATCCCGGCCCGTCGCGTCCGCAGTTCGAGCCGCTGGGCGAAGGCCCGGCCTATGAGCCCGCCACGCCAAATGAGGTCGCGTCCTTCGCGGACGAAATCCGCGGCCGGGGCCGTCCGCACCGGGTGTTTGGCCTGGGCTTCGCGTTGCTCGTGTTCGCTGCTGACCAGTTCCTGAAATGGCTGGTCATCAATCCGCTCGAGCTTCGCAGCTGGGGGCAGATCACGCTGTTCCCGTTTTTCGACCTGACCTGGACCGAGAATCGCGGCGTTTCCATGGGCTTTCTGACAGCGGGCAGCGAGATGGAGCGCTGGCTTTTGGTCGCGTTTACCGCCGCGATCGCCGCCGTCGTCGCGATATGGCTGTGGCGCGAACGGCGGCTGGGCGATACGCTGGCGCTGGGCCTCGTGCTTGGCGGCGCGCTCGGCAATATCCTGGATCGCGTCCGCTATGGTTATGTCGTCGATTTCCTGGACCTGCATATTGGCGAATGGCGTCCATTTCTGGTCTTTAACCTTGCCGACGCAGCGATTAGCATCGGCGTTGCGATATTGTTGATCCGCGCGCTGTTCTCGCGGTCGGACAGACGCCCGGATGGGGAGTTTTATGATGCGTAAGGCGAATCTTGCATTGGTTGTTCCCGCGCTTGCGCTGGCTCTTTCGGCCTGTGGCGGCGGCGGTTTCTTGAACCGGGACCGGCCGGACGAATTCGCCGTCAGCCGCGCGGCCCCGCTGGTGATCCCGCCCGATTTCGCGCTCAACCCGCCCAAGCCCGGCGCGCCGCGTCCGCTGGAGGTCGATTCGCAGGGAGCAGCGCTTCGGGCCCTGTTCGGCGAAGGCGCGCGCGCCGCGCCCAAGAGCGGGTCGGAGCAGAATCTGCTCGACCAGTCGGGCGCCACGCCCGATGCGACCATCGGCGCGCGCTCGACCGCGGGCGATCCGGCCACCGATGTCGTCAACAAGGGCACGTTCACGGCCGAGCTGGTCAATGCGCCCGCGACCGAAGACGGCCAGACGGCGAACGTGAAGGTCGGCGGATAAGCTGTACGGCGTCGTCCCGTCGGCAGGCGGGATGACAAGCGACTGCTATCCCTTGAACAATCCGCCCAATATTCCGCGTACGAGCTGGCGCCCCAGAGAGCTGCTGATCTGGCGCGTGACGGTGGACACGGCCGTTCGCGTCGCCGACTGGATCACCTTGTCCGCCATTGTCGGCCTGGCCGCTTCGCGCGCGGCGGCGATGCGGGCGCGTTCCTCGGCCTTGGCCTGAACGGCGGCGGCACGTTCGGCCTCCTTCTCGGCCGCAACCCGTGCCTTCTCGTCGAGCTTTGCCTGAGCCGCCGCTGCTTTCGCGGCCTCGGCCTGCACCTTGGCCGCTTCGGCGTCGGCCTTGGCCTGGGCTGCCGTCTGCGCGGACTGGGCGGCCCGCTGAGTTAGGATTTCCTGCGCCGATTCACGGTTTACCAACGCCTCATATTTGCCGGCCACGGGCGAGGTCTGAACCATGATCGCGCGTTCCTGCGGCGTCACCGGGCCAACGCGGGAGCAGGGCGGACGTATCAGCGTACGCTCGACGGGGGAAGGCGATCCATCCGCCTGCAATAGCGATACCAGCGCTTCGCCGACCTTCAACTCGGTGATCGCGGTCACGACATTGACGCCGGGATTGGCGCGAAACGTCTCGGCGGCCGATTTGATGGCCTTCTCGTCGCGCGGCGTGAAGGCGCGCAACGCGTGCTGCACCCGGTTGCCGAGCTGCCCCGCCACATCCTCGGGGATGTCGATGGGGTTCTGGGTGATGAAATAGACGCCGACGCCTTTCGACCGGATCAGGCGGACCACCTGTTCGATCTTGTCGAACAGTGCCTTGGGCGCCTCGTCGAACAGCAGATGGGCCTCGTCGAAGAAGAACACCAGCTTCGGCTTGTCGGGGTCGCCTACCTCGGGCAGCGTCTCGAACAGTTCGGAGAGCAACCAGAGCAGGAAAGTGGCATAAAGCCGCGGAGATGCCATCAGCTTGTCGGCCGCCAGCACGTTCACATAACCGCGACCCTGGTCGTCCAGCTTGATGAAGTCATTGATGTCGAGGGCGGGCTCGCCGAAAAAATTCGCGCCGCCCTGGCTGTCGAGCTGGAGCAACTGCCGCTGGATCGTGCCGACGCTGGCCTTGGTGACATTGCCGTATTTCGCGGCAAGTTCGTCGGCGTTTTCGGCGCAATAGACGAGCATCGCCTGAAGATCCGGCATATCGAGCAGCAACAGGCCCTGTTCATCGGCATAGCGGAACGCGATGGACAGCACGCCCTCCTGCGTCTCGTTGAGGCCCATGAGCCGTGCGAGGAGCAGCGGGCCCATTTCCGATACCGTCGTTCGAATCGGGTGGCCCTGTTGCCCGAACAAATCCCAAAATTGCACGGGATTGTCGGCATAGGCGTAATCGGTGAGGCCGATCTCCGCGGCGCGTGCGATGAAGGCATCATGCGTCTTGGCGGTCGGCGAGCCCGCCATGGCCAATCCGGCGAGGTCGCCCTTCACATCGGCGACGAACACGGGCACGCCGGTTCGCGAAAATCCTTCGGCGATGCCCTGGAGCGTGACGGTCTTGCCGGTGCCGGTCGCGCCGGCGATCAATCCGTGCCGGTTGGCGCGCTTCAGGTTGAGGGTTTGTGGCTGGCCGCCGCCCAGACCGATGAAAATGCCATCGCCGTCTGTCATCTGCCGTCTCCATAAAAGAAGGGCCTCGGATCATGTGTAACCCGAGGCCCCCTTCTACCGATAGTGCTTAATCTCAGCCGCCGCTCAGCTTGACCCCGATGTAGCGGCCCGGAACACTGCCGCGCTGGACAAGCAGCAGCACCCGGTCGCGACCGGCCCTGCGGGTTTCGGCCACCGCCGTTGCCGCGTCCTGCGGCGTTGCGACGGGGCGCTGGTTGATCGACAGGATGATGTCCCCACGCTGCAGCCCCTGTTGCGCGGCGTCGCTTGAAGGATTGACGGCCGCGATCACGACGCCCTTCGTGCTTTCCGCCACGCGCAACTGGCGCGCGATCTGCGGGGTCAGCGCCTGCAACGAGATGCCGAGCCCCGCCTGTGCAGCCTGGCTGTTCTGCTGGGGCGCACCCTCATCGCCCGAGAAGTCATCGCCGTCGCTTGCAGCAAGCTGCTGTTCCGAAGGCCGCTCGCCGACCACGACTGTTAGCGTCTGCCGCTTCCCATTCCGGATGATTTCGAGAGGAACACGCGTGCCGATCGGCAGGTTGGCGACGATGTAGGACAGAGTATTGTCCGGCGTAACTTCCTGACCGTTGACCTTTACGATCACATCGCCCTGACGGATGCCCGCGCGCGCGGCCGCTGCGCCGGGTTCGACCCGCGCGACAATCTCGCCGCGATCCTTCTGCAGGCCGAGGCTGGCGGCGATGTCTTCGGTCATCGGCTGAATGCCGACGCCCAGATAGCCGCGCTTCACCTTGCCGCCACCCTTCAGCGCCTCGATCACCGGCCTGGCCTGTTCGGCGGGAATGGCGAAGCCGATGCCGACATTGCCGCCCGTGGGCGAATAGATGGCTGTGTTGATGCCGATCACATTGCCTTCCAGATCGAACATCGGACCGCCGGAGTTGCCCTGGTTGATCGATGCGTCGGTCTGGATGTAGCGGTCATAGGCACCGGAACCGATGTTCCTGTGCAGTGCCGATACGATGCCGGCCGTGACCGTGCCGCCAAGGCCGAAGGGATTGCCGATCGCGACCACCCAGTCGCCGACGCGGGCGTGCGTCGAATTGCCGAACTGCACGAAAGGCAGGTTCCGGGCCTCGATCTTCAGCAGGGCAAGATCGCTCAATACATCCCGGCCGACGACGCGCGCCTTGTATTCCTTGCCACCCGTCAGCGTGACGGTGATGCTTTCAACCGGCGTTGCCGTCTCCTGGCCGGGCACGCCGCCGGAAATGACGTGATTGTTCGTCACCACATAACCGTCAGCCGAAACGATGAAGCCCGATCCGAGCGACGTTGCTTCGCGCGTAACGGGCTCCCCGCCGCCGAACTGTTTGAAGAAGTCGTCGAACGGCGTTCCCTGGGGTAGACCCGGAATGCGGTTGACCTGGATCTTCTGCGTCGTGGAAATGTTGACGACCGCGGGCTGCAACCGCGCCGCAAGGTCGGCGAAGCTCATCGGCGCGCCCGGCCGCGGCGCTGGCGCCGTGATCGTTCCCGGCTGATTTTGCGGCACCTGGGCGCCGACCGGCTGCTGGAAGGCAAGGGTTGCGGCAGCGCCACCAGCAAGAAGCGCTGCAGTTATTCCATATGCATAACGCACGAGAGGTTTTCTCCTGGTCTGAGGCGTTTGACCACCGTCATAAATCTAAGGTTCAAACTTAACGGCGCTTGAACACAGGCTTGCGGCGGGCGTTAATCGCCCGCTCGTCCCCTGAACTCCCGCAGATATTCATTGTTTGGCGACAATACGATGCTTGACGATCCCTTATCGGCCTTTTCCACAAAGGTACGACGATAGGACTGCATTGCCCGGTAGAAGGAATAGAAATCCGGATCCTTCCCAAAGCTTTCCGCATAGATGCCCGATGCCCGGGCATCGGCATCGGCGCGAATGATCTGGGCCTTCTTGTAGCCCTGCGCGCGGATGGACGCAGCTTCCAATCGGCGAGCCGTCCGCATCCGTTCGAAAGCGCTGTCGAGCGGCGTTCCCGCCGGCAAGTCGGCGCGCTTGATCCGGACGTCGACGATCTCCGCGCCATAGCGGCGGGCCGCCTGGTTCACCGATGTCTGGATCTGGTCCATCAGGACGCCCCGTTCGGGACTGAGAAGCGCCGCGAATGGCTGCTTACCAAGTTCGTTCCGGAGGCGCGAACTGAGGATGCGCGAAAGCTGGTCGGCGACGCGGTCCTCCGTGCCGGCCGTCTGGTACATGCGCAGCGGATCGATGATGCGGAAGCGGGCGAAGGCATCGACGACCAGTCGCAACTGATCGGTCGAAAGCACGGTCTGCGGCGCCATGTCGAGGTCGAGCACGCGCTTGTCCACCAGCAATACCGTTTCGATGAACGGGATGTGCGCGACCAGCCCGGCGCCGGTCACGCCGAACGCCTGGCGCGCATCATAGGCGTTGATGATCCGGTTCGGTTTGCCCAGCCGGACGACGATGGCCTGTTGCGTTTCGGGAACGGTGAACAGGGTCGAAGTGATCAGCGCAAGAGCAGCGAAAGCGGCCGCCGCCCAGGCAAGGGGGTGGCGTGGGAGGATGCTGTCCATCACTGCCCCCCCTTCGCTCTGCGCTGAACTTCGGGCAGCGGCAGATATGTCTGTACGCCCGGGGTTTCGACGATCGTCTTGTCGACGTTGGCCAGAACGTCCTCCATGGTTTCGAAATACATGCGCTTGCGGGTTACTGCCGGAGCCAGTTTGTACTCGGCATAGACCTTGTCGAACGACGCGGCCTCGCCCTGGGCCTGCGCTGTCACCTGCTGCGCATAGGCGTTGGCGTCATTCAGATATTTCTGCGCGTCCTGCTGCGAGGCGGAGACGTCCTTGAAGGCTTCGTCCACCTCCTTGGGCGGGTCGGCCTGCTTGATGTCGATGCCCAGAACATCGACCCCGGCGTTGTAGCTGTCGAGTATTTCCTGCGCGCGTTCGCGAACCAGATCGGCGATCTGGGCGCGCTGGGGACCGATTGCGGCATTCAGCGTCACGCTGCCGATGGCGGCGCGCATCGCGCTTTCGGTGACTTCGCGGATCGTGTCCTCGGGTTCGGCGAGTTCGAACAGGAACTGTTCCGGATCGCGGATTTTCCAGCGGACGGCATAGGCGATATCGATGATGTTCTGGTCGCCCGTCAGCATCAGGTTCTGCGCGTCGGCGTTCGTCGAACCGATATCGATCGACGATACCGATTCCACCGGCACCTTGCGGACTGTATCGATGGGCGTGGGCAGCTTCATGTGCATGCCGGGGCCTGTCGTCATGATGTATTTGCCGAAGCGTATCACAACGGCGCGTTCCTGCGGGTCGACCCGATAGAAACTGCCGAAGACCACCCAGATGGCGATCACGGCGCCGGCTATGGTGAGCCAGAAACGCTTGGGTTCACCACCGCCCGGGATGGAGGAGCGCAGCCGCTCCTGTCCCTTGCGGATGATCGTTTCAATATCGACCGAGGGCCGATTGCCCCGTCCGGGACCGCGTGGCGGCTGGTTTCCCCAGGGATTACGGGGGCCTCCGCCGCCGTCGCCGCCGCCGCTTCCACCCCAGGGCCCCTGGGAGCCGCCTTCGCTGTTAAACGTCATTATGCTGTTGAAATCCGACTTCCGATCCTGATGCCTGCCTATATACGGATGGCTTACCGGAATTGCGAGTGTTGGTCCGATGACTGTGGAAAATGACTTTGGCGCGGCCCTTGACCGGATTGCCGATCCGGCGACGGGTCAGGGGCTGGTAACGGCCGGTCGGGTGCCTTTGCCCAAGCTAAGGGATGGCGTCGCGACGCTGGTGCTGTCGATCGAAAACCTGTCGGGCGATGCGATCACGCGCATCGAGGCGGAGATAAGGGCGGCGGCGCGGGCCGCGGGCGTTTCAGAGGTTCGCATCGTGCGGACGGCTGAACGGCATGAGCGGCGGCTTATCGCGGTCGCCAGCGGCAAGGGCGGCGTCGGCAAATCGACCGTGGCGGCCAATCTCGCGGTGGGACTGGCGCGGCTGGGAATGAAGGCGGGCCTGATCGATGCCGACATCCTCGGGCCGTCGGTCCCGACGCTCCTCGGCACGGGCGACGAGCGTCCGCACGCCGTGGACAAGAAGCTTATTCCGATCGAAGCGCACGGCATCAGGGCGCTTTCGGTGGGGATGATGGTCGATACCGATCGGGCCATCGCTTGGCGCGGGCCGATGGTGTCGGGCGCGCTCAACCAGTTGCTGGTGGATACTGAATGGGGCGACACCGACCCGATCGTCCTCGATCTCCCGCCGGGAACCGGGGACATCCAGCTCACATTGATTCAAAAGCACCGCCCCGCAGGCGCAGTGATCGTATCGACCCCGCAGGATCTGGCTTTGATCGACGCCAGGCGCGGAATTGACCTGTTCCGAAAGACCAACGTGCCGATCATCGGCATTGTCGAGAACATGTCGGGATATGTCTGTCCCCATTGCGGCGAGACGTCCGATCCGTTCGGCCGGGGTGGCGTCGAGGAAACATGCAAGGAACTGGGCGTTCCGTTCCTTGGGCGGGTGCCGCTCGACATCGCGATCCGGACGGCATCCGATCAGGGCACGCCGCCCGCCGCGGGCGAGGGGCCCCAGGCCGACGCCTTCATGGCGATCGCGCGCCAGGTCGCTAACGCATTGAAGCAGGGATAAGACCATGCCGCTGATCGCCGATGAGGATATCCGCCAACTACTCCAGTCGGTCCGCACGATTGCCCTCATCGGAGCGTCCGACAACCCGCAGCGCGCCAGCTACGGCGTCATGAAGGCGCTGCAGGACCACGGCTATCGGGTGCTGCCGGTCAACCCGAACATCACCGGCGAGCATGTCCATGGCGAATATGTATGGCGCGATCTTGGGCAGATCGGCGTGCCCATCGATATGGTCGATATCTTCCGCCGGCCCGATGCCATCGGCCCCATTGTCGATCAGGCGATCACGGCGGGCGCCAAGGCGATATGGATGCAGCTTGGCGTGGTCAACGAGGAAGCCGCCGCCAAGGCGGAGGCAGCCGGACTGAAGGTCGTGATGGACCACTGCCCGAAGATCGAAATCAGCCGATTGCGGCTTCCGCCCGTGACCGCAGCCGGTTAACGGCGTCGGCGTGAATGCCGGGCGTGGTGGCAAGGACGCCAAAGGCTCGCGGCGCGAAGGCGTTGAAGGCGATGGGCTGGCCCAGCGCGTCGGTTATCGTGCCGCCCGCCTCGGACAGGATCAGCGAGGCGGCGGCGATGTCCCATTCATTGCCCCAGCGCAGCGAGGCGACCAGATCAGCCTCGCCTGCCGCGACCATCGCAACCCGCAAGGCGATGCCGTTCGGCTTGTGGACCGCCACCAGATCGCCGTCGATTCCCGGAATCTCGTCGGCGGGCACGCGCGCGCCGTGAAAGAGCGTGCGGCCGCTGACGGACACCGCCTCGCCGTTGCGGGTCGCGCCCCTGCCGCGAATGGCTCGCCAATGTTCACCCCGGGCTGGCGCGTCGAGAACGCCGATCAAAGGCTGGCCGTCCACCACCAGGGCGATCGACACGGCCCAACCGGCACGGCCCCGGATATAATCGCGCGTGCCGTCGATGGGATCGACGACCCAGACCCGCGATCTGTTCAATCTCTCACGGTCATCGGCGGTTTCCTCCGACAGCCAGCCCGCATCGGGATCGAGATTGGTCAGCCGCCGATAAAGCAGTTCGTTGACTTCCAGGTCGACTTCGCACACCGGGTTGCCGGGCGATTTCTCCCAGCGCGTGAATCCTTGGGCGGCGCGCATCTGCGCCAGGCGGCCCGCCTCGCGGGCGATATCGGATATGTCCTGCAGGAGCCGCTCAGGCACCTGCCACCATCATTCCGTCGATCCGCAGGGTCGGCACGTCCATGGATCGCAGGAATTCAAGATCGGACGCCGGGGTGAGGTTAAGGAACATGTCCTTTAGATTGCCCGCGATGGTGATTTCCGCAACCGGCGGCCCCAATTTTCCATTTTCGATCAGGAAGCCGGCGGCGCCCCGGCTGTAGTCGCCGGTCACCGGATTGACGCCATGACCGATCAGTTCCGCAACATACAGGCCTTGCGCGATGTCGGCCATCAGCGCGTCGGGTGAAAGCGCGCCTGCTTCCATGTAGAGATTGGTGGAGCCCGCGCCCGGCGGGCCGCTGGTACCCCGGCTGGCATGTCCCGTCGGCCGTTCGCCAAGCTGGCGGGCGGATGCGGAATCCGATCAGCCAGCCCGTCAGTACGCCGTCGTCGATGATGGCTTGCGGGGCGGTCGGCAGTCCCTCGCCGTCGAACGGCTTTGAACGCAGGCCGCGGTGGCGATGCGGATCGTCGCGGATGACGATGCCCTTGCCGAACACCGGTTTGCCGCGTGCGTCCAGCAGGAAGCTGGTCTTGCGGGCGATGGCCGAGCCGGTAATCGCGCCGATCAGGTGGCCGAGGAAGCTTGCTCCGACGCGGGGATCGAACACCACCGGCATGGCGCCGCTGGACAGCTTGGTCGGGTTCAGCCGCCTCACCGCCCGCTCGCCCGCGCGGCGGCCAATGGCCTCCGGCGCTTCCAGATCGGCGAGGTGGCGGGCCTGCCTGTAGGCATAATCGCGCTGCATGCCGGTGCCGTTACCCGCAATGACGCTGGCCGATGCGCCATAGGACGTGCCCGTATAGCCGCCGGAAAAGCCATGGGATGTGGCGATGGCGACCGTGCCGCGTCCGATGCTCGCGCTGCCGCCTTCGCTGTTGGTCACGCCGGGCACCGCTCGAGCGGCGTCTTCGGCCGCAAGCGCCATCTCTTTCAGCCGGTCGGGCGTGGCCGAAGCGCCGCCGTCGTCCAGATCGAAATCGCCCGGCGCGGCCCGCATCAGCATGTCGGCCGGCGCCAGCCCGGCATAGGGGTCTTCAGGAGCCTCCCGTGCCATCGCGGCGGCCCGCTCCACCGACGCGGCCAGCGCAGCCGGGCTGAGGTCGGACGTTGAAACGCTTGCCGATCGCGTGCCGAAGAACAGGCGGACGCCGATTTCTTCTCCCTCCGATCGGGCGACATCTTCCAGCTTCCCCAGCCTGACCTGAATGCCGGTCGAAAGATCGCCGACATAGACGGCGTCGGCGGCGTCCGCGCCAGATGCTTTGGCGGCGGCAAGGGCGGTGTGAAGGCGATCGAGTGCGTCGGATACTGAGAGCATGATTAGCGCTTAGCCCCCGGGCGGCACCTTTGCCAAGTCAGCTTGCGCTGCCCACTGTCAGCATCGCCAAAAAGATCAGCAGACCGGCGAAGCGATTGGACCGGAAACGGTGAAGGGCGTTGTGCGCATCACCAGAGTCCAGCGTCGCGACTTGCCAGATAAAATGCAGCGCGGCGGGGATCAGTCCCGCGAACACCAGCGGATCGGGCCGGCGCAGCCAGAGCGCCGCGCCAAAGCCCGCGAGGCTCAATGCATAGAAGATCGCGATGCCGATGCGCGCGTTGCGGCCAAGCTTTCGGGCCGAGGATTTCACGCCCGCGATGGCGTCATCCTCGATATCCTGCAGCGCGTAGATGGTGTCATAGCCCATCACCCACCAGAACGCCCCCGCATAAACCGCCAGGGCCGGCCAGTCGAAACGTCCGGTCGCGGCGGGCCAGCCGACCAGCGCCCCCCAGGTGAAGACAAGGCCCAGCCACGCCTGCGGCCACCAGGTGATCCGCTTCATGAACGGATAGACGGCGACCAGCGCGAGCGAGCCAAGCGCGACTGCCTGCGCCAGCAGCGGCAATTGCAGCAGCACCACAAGCCCGATGAGGCAGAGCGCAATGAGCCAGGTCCACGCCGCCTTCAGTGAAACGCGGCCCGACGCGACCGGCCGGTTGCGGGTGCGTTCGACCCGGGCATCGAGATCGCGGTCGACGATGTCGTTGTAGACGCAGCCCGCGCCGCGCATTGCCAGCGACCCAAGGCCAAACCACAGGATCAGGGCCCAGTCGCCGGGCAGGGTGCCCGCCAGCGCGACACTCCATGCGCAGGGCCAGAACAGCAGCCAGGTGCCTATCGGTCGGTCGAACCGCGCGAGCAGGGCATAGTCCCGCGCGGTCTCGGGCAGGGCGCGCAGCCAGTCGATCCGCTCGGCATCCGGCGTGAGGGGCGCTTTCGCAGGCGCGGGGTTGGTGCTAGTCGGCGGCAATGTCATCGGCTGCCTTCTCTACCACGCCGCGCCTGTTCGTCGAGGCCGTGCTTGCCCCAGGGGCAACGATCGACCTTCCGCCGCCCGCGGTCCATTATCTGGTCCAGGTCATGCGCCGCCAGCCGGGCGATGTCGTCCGCCTGTTCGACGACCGGACGGGCGAATGGCTGGCGCGGCTGGCGGAAGTCGGCAAAAAGCGCGCCACTGCCCTGGTCGAGGAGCAGCTTTCGGAGCGGGAGAGCGTCCCCGACCTCTGGCTCTGCGCCGCGCCGATCAGGAAGGGACGCATCGATTGGGTCGCCGAAAAGGCGTGCGAGCTTGGCGTTGCCCGCCTCGTGCCGGTCCTGACGCGGCGCACCGTGGTGGACAAGGTCAACGCCGAACGGCTGCGGGCGCACATGATCGAGGCCGCCGAACAGTGCGAGCGAACGGCGCTTCCCCAATTGGGCGACACCCTTTCGCTCGACCGGCTGCTGCGCGACTGGCCGCAGGATAGGGCGCTGATTTTCGCCGACGAAGAGGGCGGCGTGCCGTTGCAATGCGCCGTCATTGATATCGGATCGAGCGCGGCCATATTGATCGGGCCCGAAGGCGGTTTCGATCCCGCTGAGCGCGAAAGGATATTGGCGATGCCGCAAACCGTCCGGGTGTCCCTTGGTCCGCGCGTTCTTCGCGCGGACACGGCAGCGGTCGCATCCGTCAGCTTGTGGATGGGCGCGAAGGGCGACTGGCGCTGATGGCCGGCCAAATCTGCATGCTGGCGCAATTCGTTAAGTATCGCTACAGGCGGCGTTAATGAGCACAAGAACCATTACCGCGGGCGAGGAAGCGCCGATCGAGGATCGGGCGCAACTGATCGATGTCTTCGAAAAGGGCAACAAGCCGGCGGAACGCTGGCGGATCGGAACTGAACACGAAAAATTCGTTTATCGCACCGCCGATCACCGCGCGCCCAGCTATGACGAGCCGGGGGGCATCCGCGACCTGCTGATGGCGTTGACGGCCTATGGCTGGGAGCCGGTCGAAGAAGGCGGCAACGTCATCGCGCTGTCGGGCAGCGACGGCACCGTCAGCCTTGAACCGGCCGGTCAGCTCGAGCTGTCGGGCGCGCCGCTCGAAAACCTGCATGAGACCTGCGCCGAAACCGGACGGCATCTGAAGCAGGTTCGCGAGGTGGGCGAAAAACTCGGCCTCGGGTTCCTGGGGCTGGGCCTCTGGCCCGACAAGCGGCGCGAAGACCTGCCGGTCATGCCCAAGGGGCGTTATGGCATCATGCTCAGGCACATGCCGCGCGTGGGTTCGCTCGGCCTCGACATGATGCTGCGCACCTGCACCGTCCAGACCAACCTCGATTATGCGAGCGAGGCGGACATGGTGAAGAAATTCCGCGTCAGTCTGGCGCTTCAGCCGCTCGCGACCGCGCTGTTCGCCAACTCGCCGTTCCTTGAGGGCAAGCCCAACGGTTTTCTGTCCTATCGCAGTCATATCTGGACCGATACCGATCCATATCGCACCGGAATGCTGCCTTTTGTGTTCGAAGATGGCTTCGGTTTTGAACGCTATGCCGACTATATGCTCGATGTGCCGATGTATTTCGTCTACCGCGACGGCCGCTACATCGACGCGGCGGGGCTATCGTTCCGGGATTTCCTGAAAGGCGAGCTCCCGGTGCTTCGCGGCGAAAAACCCAGAATCGGCGACTGGAACGACCATCTGTCGACCGCCTTCCCGGAAGTGCGGCTGAAAAGCTTTCTGGAGATGCGCGGGGCCGATGGCGGTCCCTGGAATCGCATCTGCGCGCTGCCCGCGTTGTGGGTGGGGCTGCTCTATGACGACGACGCGCTCGACGCCGCCTGGGACGAGGTGAAGCATTGGTCGATCGAGGATCACCACCGCATTCGCGACGAAGTGCCGAAGCTGGGGCTTGGGGCGAAGGGACCGCGCGGCCGCACCTTCCGCGAGCTGGGCCAGCGCGTTCTCGACATTGCCGCATCGGGCCTTGCAGCGCGTGCCCGCCTCAATTCCATGGGCGATAACGAGGTTGGCTTCCTTGATCCGCTGCGCGAGATCATCGCCAGCGGCAAGACGCCCGCCGAGCGGCTGCTGGAGCGCTACAACGGCGCATGGGGCGGCGATGTCTCGCGGGTTTACGGGGAAGAAAGCTTCTAGGGTTCGGCGGCCATCACCGGCCGAATTTCACCGTCATCACCGGCGCTTCCTTGGTCAGCGGCGTCACCCGCCATGAAACCACATTCTTCCCCGCCTCTTTTTTGATGCCCGCCTCATTGTTGTGCATCAGCACCTCCGCGTCCGTGCGGACGGTGAAAATGCCGTCGGCGGTGCCGTTCTGACCGCCCATGGGCGGGACTCCGGGGATAGGCGATTCCTTGGCCGCTCCCACGAATCCGGGCGCCTTCACGCGCGCGGTGCCGTCCTTCCGAAGTTCTATCGCAAGGAACGGAATGGCGACTTCGGCATCGGTGTTGAAGGGAAAGACGAAGCTGTGGTCGAGCGTGCCCGAAATCTCGTAATCGAGCTGGAACTTGCCGTCGCCCACATAGGTGATCTTCCGGACGCCCTGTTCTTTTGACAGGGCCTCTGCCATCGCCTTGTACTTGGATTCCCGTTCGGTTTGTTTCTTCTGCTTTTCGGCCTTTTCGGCGGCAAGCGCTGCGGCGTCCTTTGGCTCTGCCGGGGCGGTCGGCATGCTATCGATCGCGCTGCCCGGATCGATCGCGATCACCTCACCCGAATAGCGGAAGGAAAAGCTGCGGTCCTTGCCGATGCTGAGATCGGAGGTGAACTTGCCGGGGGAGAGCACACAGGCGGCCACGAGCAGCGCCAGGGCGGCGGACAACAGGCTCAGCGAACGGCGCATGATCTTCCCCCCCGATGGGACGGCAGCTTAGCGCCCGAAACCGATTTTGTCATTCTGCCGAAGGCGGGTAGCCGGGCCTCACCCGTATGGCGGAATGGCAAGGATAATCACTTCCGTCGCGTGGCTGCGGCATAAAGGGCGATTGCCGAAGCGTTCGACACATTGAGGCTTTCAATGGCGGACGAGATCGGCAGCCGGGCAAGCTCGTCGCAATGCGCCTCCGTGTTATGGCGCAAGCCTTCGCCTTCGGCGCCCAGCACCAGCGCCGGGCGGGTTTCGCCGAGCGCCTCGTCCAGCGTGCGCTCCGCATGGCCGGTGAGGCCGATCCGCCAGAACCCCGCTTCGCCAATGTCCTCCAACGCGCGCGCGAGGTTGACGACGCGCACCCATGGCACGCGTTCCAGTGCACCTGATGCGGCTTTGGCGAGCGCACCCGATTCGGGCGGGGCATGCCGGTCCTGCGTCACAATGGCGAGCGCGTCGAACGCGGCGGCCGATCGCAAGATCGCGCCGACGTTGTGCGGGTCCGTCACCTGGTCGAGGATGAGCAAGGGGCGGCGTGATCCGTCCTCCAGTATTTTCTCCAGCCAGACGTCCTCCAGCGGTTCCACCTCCAGCACCAGCCCCTGATGCGGCGCGTCGTCGGGAACGAGCCGGCCGAGCCCCGCGGCATCGGCGAAATCGACTTGAAGACTGGACGGCAGTTTCAGCCGCGCCGCCGCTTCATGCGTCACGATCAGGCGGCGCTTGATTCGCGCGGGGTTGTCGAGCGCCGCCTCGACGGCGTGTCGCCCCCAGAATCGCAGGCGATTGGATTGATGGGATCGGTTCGATATGTGTTTGCGTGCCATGACGCGCCTTTTGTTGCCAAGCGCGTTGACAGGCAAGGCTCCATTCGCCAATACGCCGCTCTCGCATGCGAGACCTGTGGACGGGTGGCCGAGCGGTCAATGGCAGCAGACTGTAAATCTGCCGGGTTTTCCCTACGTTGGTTCAAATCCAACCCCGTCCACCAACCTCCTCCGTAAAACCTCGAACGCCCTCAATCCTAGAGGCTGAGCAGGGTGGCGTTGCCGCCCGTCGAGGTTGTGTTGACAGAGACGGAGCGTTCCACCGCGAAACGCGTCAGATAGTGCGGGCCGCCCGCCTTCGGGCCGGTTCCGGACAGGCCCTCGCCGCCAAAGGGCTGGGCGCCGACCACTGCGCCGATCATCGACCGGTTGATGTACAGATTGCCGACGCGGGCGTGGGCCCGCATGATGTCCGCAGCTTCTTCCAGGCGGCTGTGCAGTCCCATGGTGAGGCCATAGCCACCGGCGTTGATGCGTTCGACCAGCTCGGCGAGGGTTCCCGCCTTCCAGGTCGTGACGTGCAGCACGGGCCCGAAAACCTCACTCGACAGGTCTTCCGGCCGATCGATCCCGAGGAGCGCCGGGCCGACAAAATGTCCGCCGGGCGTACCGTCGGTCGATAGCTGGTGGATGATTCGCGATTTATTATCTTCGAGGTAGGAGAGGATGCGCTCCTTTGCGTCGGCATCGATCAGAGGGCCGATGTCAGTCGCCAGGTCGGCGGGATCGCCGATCCGCAACTGGTCCATCGCTCCCGTCAGCATCTTCAGTACCGTCTCGGCGATATCTTCCTGCAGGCACAGCAGCCGCAGCGCCGAACAGCGCTGTCCGGCGCTGCGGAAGGCGGAAGTGATGACGTCTGCAACCACTTGTTCGGGAAGCGCCGTTGAATCCACGATCATCGCATTTATGCCGCCGGTTTCAGCGATCAGCGGGACGAGCGGCCGATGGTCGTCCTCCAGCAGGGTGTGGGCGATGCTGCGCGCCGTGGCCGTGGATCCGGTGAACGCCACACCCGCCACCTTGGGATTGGAAACGAGCGCCCGGCCAATGACCGGACCGCCCGGAAGGAAATGAAGGACGTCGCGCGGTACACCGCTTTCATGGAAAAGCTGCATGGCGGTGAAGGCTATCAGCGGCGTCTGGGGCGCGGGCTTGGCGACGACGGCGTTGCCCGTGACCAGCGCGGCGGCGACTTGGCCGGTGAAGATCGATAGCGGGAAGTTCCACGGGCTGATGCATGCAAAGACGCCGCGCCCCGCAAGGGTCAGTTCGTTCCGTTCACCGGTCGGACCGGGCAGGGGCCACGTGGCGAATTGGCGGCGCGCCTCGACAGCATAGTAACGGCAGAAGTCGACCGCCTCGCGCACTTCCGCCAGCGCATCGGCAACGGTCTTACCTGCCTCGCGTACGGCAAGCGCCATCAGATGCGCCTGATCGCGTTCCAGCAGGTCGGCCATTTTTTCCAGGCATGCGGCACGGGAGTTGACAGTACGCGATGCCCATTCGTCCGCCGCCAGCGACGCGATATCGACCGCCTGCACGGCGTCGGCCCGGCTGGCCTCGCTGACCTTTCCCACTGTGCGTGACGGATCAGCGGGGTCACGCAGCGGGCGGCCGCTTCCGCCCCCGGCCTTGCCATCCACCAGCGGGGTCGCATGCACCGGCTGCGCCCAGGCGGCACGCATTGCATCCGCCAGGGCATGGACGGTGCTGCGGTCCGAAAGATCCAGCCCTTTCGAATTACGCCTCTCCGGTTCGAAAAGCGCCGCCGGCAGCGGGATGAGAGGGTGGGGCTTCCCCCCTGAGGCTTCGACGAGATCGACGGGGTCGGCGACGATATCGGCGACGCTCACATTCCGTTCGCCGAATTGGTGGACAAAGCTGGAATTGGCGCCGTTTTCGACCAGGCGGCGAACCAGATACGCCAACAGGTCGCGATATCCGCCCACGGGCGCATATACCCGAACGCGCTGCGGACGATTGCCCAGCGCAAGTGCGTAGAGTTGTTCGCCCATGCCGTGCAAGCGTTGGAATTCCACATCGGCCCGTGCGCCGGTCCATTGCAGCAATGTGGTCAGCGTCACTGCGTTATGCGTCGCGAAAGCGGGGGCGATATGGCGCGCTTCCAGCATTTTCCGGGCGCAGGCAAGGAAGGAGACGTCCGTTGCTTCCTTGCGCGTATAGACAGGATAATCGACGACCCCCTGTTCCTGCGCGCGCTTGATCTCGGTATCCCAATAGGCGCCTTTCACCAGTCGTACGCCAAGCTTCCGGCCCGTCGCGACGCCGAGCGCGTCCGCCCACTCGATCACCGCAGGCGCGCGTTTCTGATAGGCCTGGATCGCCAGACCCAGCCCGTCCCAACCGGCAAGAGCCGGGGCCGTCGCGACCTGGCCGATGATATCGAGCGACAGCTCCAGCCGGTCCGCTTCCTCGGCGTCGACCGTCAGGCCTATTCCATATTCGGCCGCGCTCCGGGCCAGGGCTTCCAGCCGCTCGGCCAGGACTGGCACGACATGCGCGGCCTGGGCTTCCTCGTAGCGCGGATGAAGCGCAGACAGCTTCACGGAAACCGAGTGGCGCTTCGCCAGCAAAGCGTTCGGACGGTCCTTTCCGGCCACCGCGATCGCCTCGGCATAGGCGCGGCAATAGCGGTCGGCGTCGTCCGCCGTCCACGCCGCTTCACCCAGCATGTCGAAGGAACACAGCAATCGGTCGTCATGGGCACGATCCAGCGCCTCGCCGATGGTCCGTCCCAGCACGAATTGACCGCCCATCAATTGCATGGCGGCGGCGATGCCTGCGCGCAGCAATGGCTCGCCCCCCCGCGCCAATATGCGCTTAAACGGGCTGGCATCGGGCGCATTGAGGGCCTTTGCAAGCGCAAGACCGAAAGTGGCGGCGTTGACCATCAGCGACGACGCCTCGCCCTGATGGGCGCTCCAGTCGGCGGACACGGTCTTGTCGCGGATCAGGGCGTTGGCCGTTTCGGTGTCGGGTATGCGCAGATAGGCTTCGGCAAGCGAAAGCAGGGCAATGCCTTCGTCGCTCCCGAGCCGGTATTCCTGCATGAATTGCTCGACCAGCCCGGCTTCGTCTTCCGAACGCAGTCTGGTGATCAACTCCTCGCTTGCCGTTTGGCTGACCGCCTTTTCCTCGGGGGAGCGCCGCGCATGCGGCAACAGCGCCGCCAGCGCTTCCGGCTCGGAAACGCGGTGGAGTAGTGTCAAACGCGCCTGTATCAGGCCAGGATGGATCATCGTCTCAATCTAACGCACAGTCCAATGATAAGGTGCAAGTTCTTCTCGATCTGCTCCGGTTTCGGATCCGGCGTCACTGCGCCAATCCTGGCCGAACGACCGTTCTACAACTCGTGCCCGTGGATGATCGAATCCAGCGTTCTAATGTAGCGACGCAACGTCTCGGCCAATGAGGAGGCAAGCTGCGATATATTGTCGCCATGCCGTGCCATGTGGAGCAGGCCCTGAAGCGCCTTCGCGACGGTTTGTCCCGCTTCTTCCGCGACATGGTCGAGCCGGCGCCGGACAAGCGGCTGGGTCTCCATATAGGCAGTCAGCACCGTCAGCCGATCCGGCCGGCCGCTTCGCCCGAAGTGTCCGGTATAGCTGTTGGGTGACCAGGCGGCGAGGTCGTCCAGCAGGTCAGGATCGTCGCCGACATGCTCCAGAAGCAGCAGTGGCTCATAAAAATGGTTCAGATAATCGCTTGCCAGACCGGTCGAGGGATTGATCCCCGGCACCTCGGCAAAAGATTCAGCGCTTGAAGCCACCCTGGTCCGTTCCATCGTCCATCAACCGTTGCGCAATGGCTACCACCGAACCCGTGAATAAATATCTTACGTCCGTCCGAAAATTAGCAGTGGGGCATGCTTTTGCGGTGCAATGCAAATACTTGCGTCCGCGAAGAGCAAAGAGCGCTTCAGGACCGATGCTGCCCAGAATTCGCCATATTTTATTCATTGAGATCAACGCTGTTGCAAACCGGCAACAGCCCATGCCGGCATTCGCGTATGCGGCAATTATTTCTTGTGCGATGCGAGGTGCGCGGCCATCTTGCGCGTGCCTGTCAGTTCTTGGCGCCCGGGTTAACGAGGTGTCGGCAGCAGGCTCGCAGGGTCGAACATTTGACCTGTGCCACCTTAACGAAGGGGAATTTAATGACTGTCTCCAAGATCACGCTCGCTGCGGTTCTCGCCGCGAGTGCCCTGGTTTCCGCACCTGCTTTCGCTGAAGACGCGCCGGCCGACGGCATCGCCATCACCGGCACTGTCGGTGGCGTCAGCGACTATCGCTTCCGCGGTATCTCGCAGACCGGCGAAGACTTCGCCGTCCAGGGTTCGATCAACGTCAATCATTCGTCGGGCTTCTATGTCGGCGCTTGGGCATCGAACGTTAAGTTCGCCAACAGCTCGGAACTTGACGTCTATGCTGGTTTCACCAAGGAATTCAGCGGTCTCACCGGCGATGCCGGCGTGTACTGGTATTTCTATCCGGGCACCAGCAACACCGATATCGGCGAAGTCTATGCTTCGTTGAAGGGTTCGGTTGGTCCGGCCACGCTGAAGGTCGGCGCGAACTACGCTCCGAAGCAGCAGTCGATCGGCGCCCTGCATAACAAGGACGACAATCTGTACGTCTACGGCGATCTGTCCGCCGGCATACCCAGCACGCCGATCTCGCTGCGCGCGCACCTTGGGCATTCGTCGGGTGACAGCACGCTTACGCTCGGCGGCGATGATTACTGGGATTACAACGTTGGCGCCGATCTCGCCTGGAAGAACCTGACCTTCGGCGTCACCTATCTCGACACCGATCTGAAGAAGTCGGTCTACGGCCCGCTCCATGACATCATGGATTTGACCGTTCTGTTCTCGGTTACCGCTGCTTTCTAAGCAACGCGTCGAGAGACGATTTCGAAAAGGGCCTTGGCGGGAAACCGCCGGGGCCTTTTTCTTATGTGCTGATCCGCGCTTGATCTTGGGGCCAAAGCTGCCACACCAGCGACATGAACGGGCTTCACATCACCAAGGTGGCCGTGGGCTGCGGTGACATCGACACGCTAGCAAGGCATATGGCCGCGCGGCTGGAGGCCGAGGGCGAGACCTATATCTTCACCCGCAACCAGCCCCGGCGCGCAAGCGAGCTAGTCGGTGGGTCGATCTACTGGATCATCAAACACCGCCTGATGGCCCGGCAGGGCATCATAAGTTTCAGCGAGGCCGCCGATGGTGAAGGGCGGATAAGGACCCGTATCGGCCTTGACCCCGCAGTGATCGCGGTCGTCCCCCAGCCGCGTCGCGCGCATCAGGGCTGGCGCTATCTCGCTGCCGCCGATGCGCCGGCCGATCTTGGCGGCGGGGAGGGGCGCGCTAACGCCCTGCCGCAGGAATTGCTTGCCGAGCTTGCGAGCCTCCGCCTGCTTTAGCACACAGCGCCAAAAGAAAACGCCCCGGCGGTTTCCCGCCGAGGCGCTTCATGCCCCTGAAGGCTGTCGGCGTTTAGGCCGAATAGTACATGTCGAATTCGACCGGCGCCGGGGTCATTTCCCAACGCGCGACTTCTTCCATCTTCAGCTCGATGTAGCTGTCGATCTGGTCGGAGGTGAAGACGTCACCCCTGGTGAACACTTCCTTCGAAGCAGCCAGCGATTCCAGCGCCTCGCGGAGCGAACCGCACACGGTCGGCACTTCGGCCAGTTCGGCCGGCGGCAGATCGTAGAGGTTCTTGTCCATCGCTTCGCCGGGATGGATCTTGTTCTGGATGCCGTCGAGGCCCGCCATCAGCAGCGCCGTATAGGCGAGATACGGATTGGCCGTCGCATCCGGGAAGCGAACTTCGACGCGGCGCGACTTGGAGCCGGTGCCGTACGGAATGCGGCACGAGGCCGAACGGTTGCGGCTGGAATAGGCCAGCAGCACCGGCGCTTCATAGCCCGGAACCAGACGCTTGTAGCTGTTGGTCGACGGGTTGGTGAAGGCGTTCACGGCCTTGGCATGCTTGATCACGCCGCCGATGAAATAGAGCGCGGTTTCCGAAAGACCGGCATAACCATTGCCGGCGAACAGCGGATCGCCCTTGCTCCAGATCGACAGGTGGGTGTGCATGCCCGAGCCGTTGTCTTCCTTGATCGGCTTCGGCATGAACGTCGCCGTCTTGCCATAGGCATGCGCGACCTGGTGCACGACATATTTATAGATCTGCATGCGATCGGCGGTCGTCACCAGCGTGCCGAACTCAAGGCCAAGCTCGTGCTGGGCGGCGGCGACTTCGTGGTGATGCTTGTCGCAGGGCAGGCCCATTTCAAGCATGGTCGCGACCATCTCGCCGCGCAGATCGACGCAGCTGTCAACCGGCGCTACCGGGAAATAGCCGCCCTTCGCGCGCGGACGGTGGCCCATGTTGCCGCCTTCGTAATCGCGGCCGGTGTTGATCGGCAGCTCGATGTCGTCGATCTCGTAAAAGCCGGTGTTGTAGCCGAGGCCGAACTTCACGTCGTCGAACACGAAGAATTCGGCTTCCGGACCGACATAGGCGGTGTCGCCGATGCCGGTGGCCTTCAGATAGGCTTCGGCGCGCTTGGCGGTCGAACGCGGGTCACGGGCATAGAGTTCGCCGGTTGACGGCTCGACGATGTCGCAGATCACGATCAGCATCGGTGTCGCGGAGAACGGGTCCATGTAAACGGCGTCGAGGTCGGCCTTCAGGATCATGTCCGACTCGTTGATCGCCTTCCAGCCGGCGATTGACGAACCGTCGAACATGAAGCCGTCTTCCAGCATGTCCTCGGTCACGGCGCGCTTTGCCATGGTGAGGTGCTGCCACTTGCCGCGCGGATCGGTGAAGCGGAGGTCGACCCATTCCACTTCCTTTTCCTCAATCATCTTCAGAATATCAGCGGCGCTATTGGCCATATTAAACGTCCTCGCTTTTCTGTGCGCGGTGGTTCCGCCCGCGCTGTTGAAACAGTCAGTTCAAAAAGATCGGGTCAGATTGCATCCGATCCGCGTTCGCCGGTGCGGATGCGGATGGCTTCCTCAACCGGCATCACGAAAATCTTGCCGTCGCCGATGCGACCGGTGTGGGCGGCGTTTTGAATCGCTTCGACCACGCGCGGCGCCAGGTCGTCGTCGACCACGCATTCAAGCTTCACCTTGGGCAGGAAGTCGACGATATATTCGGCGCCACGGTACAATTCGGTATGACCCTTTTGCCGTCCAAAGCCCTTGGCTTCGGTTACGGTGATGCCCGATACGCCGACTTCGTGAAGGGCTTCCTTCACCTCGTCAAGCTTGAACGGCTTGATGATCGCCTCGATTTTTTTCACGGCGGCCTTGTCCTCCGGATTGGTCGTTCGGGGTTCCTTTCGCGGCTGCGAAATTCCCGTCCCTAGCCGCGCGTAACGCACCAAGCGTGCCAAGTCGAATCTTACCGTGATCTTCCCGATTCCGGGCATTCCAGGGCGGTTTTTGCGCTTAACCTTTGGGCAGATTTGCGCGCCGTGCCCAAAAATTAGGCAGATGCGGCGTCTATGTCCATGCTCCGCTATTTTATCCCGTCAAGACTCGGCTGGTCCAGCCTGCCCGAGTTTGCCAATTGGGAATCCACGAACGAGCGATGCATGCCTTCGGAGTTGAGCGACGTCCTTGACGCTGGCCCGGGCGATACGTATGTGCGCACCACCCTGCGCAATGCGGCGATCGTAGTTCAATTGGTTAGAGCACTGGTTTGTGGTACCAGAAGTTGCGGGTTCAAGTCCCGTCGGTCGCCCCACTTCCGCTTCACCGGAAGTCCCTCTATTGCTTCACGCTGAAATAAAATTTCAACGAGGTTGAGTTGTGACCCTGCCGTGGAGCTTGCCCGATTTCGACGCGCATGAGGATGTGCATTTCTTTCACGACCGCGAGACGGGGCTCCGGGCGATCATCGCCATCCATTCCACTTATCTCGGCCCGGCGGCGGGCGGCGCGCGCTATTGGAGCTATGCCGATGGCGATGACGCATTGACCGACGCGCTGCGCCTGTCGCGCGGGATGAGCTACAAAAACGCGATGGCCGGGCTTCCGTCGGGCGGCGGCAAGGCGGTTGTTCTGAAGGACAAGGTCGGCAAGACGGAGGCGCGGCTGGAAGCGCTTGGCCGGATGATCGATTTGCTCGGCGGCCGCTACGTCACCGCCGAAGACGTCGGCATGACCGACGCCGACATGCGGGTGATCGCCCGAACGACGTCCCATGTGTCCGGCCTTCCCGTGGCCGATGGAGCAGCCGGCGGCAATCCCGGCCCTTCGACCGCGCTTGGCGTCTTCCTGGGCTTGAAAGCGGCGGTGCGCCACAAGCTTGGCCGCGACGACGTGAGAGGGCTTCATGTTGTGATCCAGGGCGTGGGCAGCGTCGGCGGAGACCTCGCGCGGTATCTGGCGGCCGAAGGGGCCACGCTGACGATTGCCGATGTCGACGCGGCGAAGGTGCGGGCACTTGTTGCCGAGCTTGGGTGCAAGGCGGTGTCCACCGACGATGTCATGCGCGTTTCGGCCGATGTCTTCAGCCCGTGCGCGCTAGGTGCGATCCTCGATCAGGACGGCATCGATGCGCTGGATGTGGCGGTGGTCGCAGGCGCTGCGAACAATCAGCTTGCGACGCCCGCCGACGGTGAGCGCATCTTCCGTCGCGGTATTCTTTATGCGCCCGATTATGTGATCAACGCGGGCGGCATCATCAATGTCGTCACCGAATATCTCGGCGCGGGGAACGCGGACGACGTCCGCCGCAAGGTCGAAAAAATTCCCGAGCGGCTGGTCGAAATTTTCGAAGCCAGCGACCGCGACCGGCTGCCGACCGATCAGGTCGCGGACATGATCGCCCGACGGCTCATCGGCCGGGGCTGACGACCCTTTCCGCCAGGGAATTGACCTCGGCGATGCCCTTTGCCGCCTGCGACCGCGTTTGCCGCCAGGCGAGCAGTGCAGCGGCGCAGACCGCCCCCACAGCCAGTGCCAGCGGCCCGAAGAACCAGCCCGCGGCGGCCAGCGTGAAATAATAGGCGCGCACGCCGCGGCTGAACGTCTTGAGTGCGGGGTTCAGCATCGCCGTCAGCGCGCTGGCCCAATCGGCGCGGCCGTTCTCGTCAAGCGTCTCAGGCAATGCGCCGATCGCGGCGAGGCAATAGTTGAGCTGGCGGATCGCCCAGACGAAATCGAGCATGCCGCGCGCCAGCGTCAGCAGCATCAGCGCAACCTTGAATTCGAGCAGCCAGACCGGACCGGGGCGAACGAACTCCAGCTCCCTCAGCCCCCGCCAGCTTGCGTCGCCGCCGAACATGAAGCCGCCAAGGGCCGCGATCGCGATCATATTCGCCGATCCGAAAAAGGAGGCCGAGTTGATCGTATGGCCAAGGAACTGGCTGTCCAACAAGCGGATTTCGCGTTTCACCAGCGCATTCATCCAGGCCTTGCGGATGCCCATCATGTTCTCGTGAAGCGAACGGCGGCGACCGGTCAGCCGCGGCAGAAGCGGCTCGTAGAACAGCCAGATGAGGGCGAACAGCAGGACGGCGGCGAGATCGGTCATTGGCATGATGGGAAACTGCCCATGGGAACAGCGGTTTGACAAGCCGATAGGCGATTCCGCTGCCGAAAAAAGCACGCTACATCGGGAACGATGGGTAAACTTGTCCTCCAGCGGCTGTTGACCGGCCTGCCGACGCTTTTGGCCGTTGCGGCATTGTCGTTCCTGCTGATGAAGCTGGCGCCGGGCGGCCCGTTCGACAGCGAGCGCGCACTCGATCCCGCCACCCAGGCGGCGCTTGCCAGAAGCTATGGGCTGGATCGGCCGCTCGGCAACCAGTTCCTCGGCTATCTGAATGGGCTGGCGCACGGCGATTTCGGCCCTTCGATGGTCTACCGGGATTTCACCGTCACCGATCTGGTCGCGCGCGGACTGCCGGTCAGCCTGACGCTGGGCGCGCTGGCGTTGATGCTTGCGCTCGGCATCGGCGTGCCCTTCGGCTGCTGGGCGGCGTGGCGAGAAGGCGGGTGGATTGACCGGACCGCGCTCATTGGCGCGACGCTATTGAACGCGTTGCCGACGTTCGTCACCGCGCCGCTGCTGGTGCTGATCTTCGGCCTATGGCTCGGCTGGCTGCCGGTGTCGGGCTGGGGCGAGGGGGAAGCGGCGCCACTGATTCTGCCGGCCGTCGCGCTCGCGCTGCCGACGCTGGGCGCGGTGATGAAGCTTACCCGCGCCGGTCTGGCCGATGTGCTGGGTCAGGATTTCATCCGCACCGCCCGGGCAAAGGGCCTGCCGCCCGCCGCGATTCTCGCCCGCCATGCGCTGAAACCCGCGCTGATGCCGGTCGTAAGCTATCTGGGACCCGCGACCGCTGGGCTGCTGACCGGCGCGATCGTGATCGAGACGGTGTTTTCGCTTCCGGGGCTTGGCCGCTATTTCGTGCAGGGCGCGCTCAACCGCGACTATCCGCTCGTGCTTGGCGTGGTGGTTCTCTACGCGGCGCTGATCATCGCCTTCAATCTGCTCGCCGATCTGCTTTACGGCTGGCTTGATCCGCGCGTGCGCGGCGCATGAAATCGGCCGCCATCCTCCTTGCCGCAATCGTGCTGGCCGCGCTCATCGGCCCATTGTTGCTGCCCTGGTCTTATGACGTGATCGACTGGAACGCCATCCGCGCGGGCGTGGGCGTGCCGGGCCATGTGCTCGGCACCGATTCGGTCGGCCGGGACCTGCTGGCGCGAACCTTCGTCGGTACCCGCGTCACGCTGGCCGTGGCGCTGGCGGCGGCGACGGTCAGCCTTGTCATCGGCTGCCTCTGGGGCGTGGTTGCGGGATGGATCGGCGGCCGGGTGGACGAAGCGATGATGCGCGTGGTCGACGCGCTTTATGCGTTGCCCTTCATGTTCGTGGTCATCGTGCTGATGGTGTTGTTCGGCCGTTCCATCCTGCTTGTCTTTCTTGGCATCGGCGCGGTCGAATGGTTGACCATGGCCCGCATCGTGCGCGGCCAGACGCTCGCCCTGAAACAGCGCGGCTTCGTCGCGGCGGCAGAAGCGGCGGGTGTTCCCGGCCGCCTCATCGTCACGCGGCACATCCTGCCCAATCTGGCGGGCGTCGCGCTTGCCTATCTGATGCTCACCGTGCCGCAGGTGGTGATGGTCGAGAGCTTCCTCTCTTTTCTGGGGCTCGGCGTGCAGGAGCCGCTGACCTCGCTTGGCATTCTCGTGAAGGAGGGCGCGGACCAGATGGAATTTCAGCCGCATGCGCTTCTGGTGCCGGGCGCACTGCTTGCCGCCATCCTGACCTGCCTGACGGTAATCGGCGAACGCCTGCGCGAGCATTTCACCGCATGAGTGTATATTCGGTGGATAATCTGTCGGTGTCGATCGGCGGACGGCGGGTGGTTCAGGGGCTGCATTTCAGCGTCGCGGCGGGGGAATGCCTCGCGCTGGTCGGTGAATTGGGGGTCGGGCAAAAGCCAGGTCTGTCTTGCGCCTTTCGGCCTGTCGCGCGGGGCGGCGGCAGGATCGGCGATCCTGTGCGGCCAACAGCTTGTCGGCATGCCCGAGGATGAACTGCGTCCCCTCCGCGGGCGCGATGCCGGCTTCGTCTTCCAGCAACCCTTGTCGGCGCTGACCCCTCATCTTCGCATCGGCCGCCAGTTGGCCGAAAGCATGCGGAGCAACGATCGGGACCGGCTGGCGCAGGCGCTGGCCGATGTCGGGATCGACCGGCCGGAGGAACGGCTGCGGCAGTTCCCGCACCAGCTTTCCGGCGGGCAGCGCCAGCGCGTGATGATCGCGATGGCGATCGCGCACCGGCCGAAGCTACTGATCGCCGACGAGCCGACGACCGCGCTCGATGCCACGCTGCGCCGAGAAATCCTGCGGCTGATCGACCGGCTGCGCGCCCAACACGGTCTGGCTGTGCTGCTTGTCAGCCATGACCTGGGTCTTGTCGCCGATCATGCCGACAAGGTGCTGGTGATGCGCGAAGGCCGGGCGGTGGAGCAGGGGCCGTCCAAACGGCTGCTTGCAGCGCCGGCGACGGATTATGCCCGCGCGCTTGCCGCCGCCGCGCCGCGCATGGATGCGCCATTGCCCCATCTGCCGGCGGTGGGCGGCGCATTGCTGGAGGCGTCGGACATTCATGTGTCGTTTCGTCGCCCCGGATGGCGCAGGGGGCGTATCAGGGCTGTGCAGGCTGCCTCGCTCGACGTTCGCGAGGGGGAGGCGGTGGCGCTTGTAGGCGGGTCGGGTTCAGGCAAGTCGACGCTGGCGCGCGCGATTGCCGGGCTCGGGCCACGCGATGCGGGCGATGTCCGCTGGCAGGGACGGGCGCTAGGGCGGCGGCGCGATATCGCCTTTGCCGACCGGCGGCGCATTCAGCTTGTCGCGCAGGACCCCGGGGACAGTCTCGACCCCCGCTGGAGCGCGGGCCGGTCGGTTGCCGAAGGGCTGGATCCTCTGCGCCTGCCATGGCGACCGCATCCCCGCATCGCGGAATTGCTTGCCGAAGTCAGCCTCGATCCCGCGCTTGGGGAACGGCGGCCCGCCCAGCTTTCCGGCGGGCAGGCGCAGCGCGTCGCGATTGCCCGCGCGCTTGCCGCTGATCCGCTGCTGCTCGTGTGCGACGAGGCGACCAGCGCGCTCGACGTCACCGTGCAGGCCGAGGTGATGGCGCTCCTCGCCGACCTTCAGCGCCAGCGCGGCCTGTCGATGCTGTTCATCAGCCACGACCTCGCGCTGGTGAAGCAGATATGCCACCGCATCGTGGTGTTGGATCAAGGATGCGTGGTGGACGCGGGGCCGACCGGGGACGTGCTCGCCAATCCCCGGTCGGATGTCACGAAGCGGCTGATCGAGGCGTCGGATTAATCCGACGAACGACCGATCACTTGCAGTAGCTGGGCCGCTGCACCGGGGCATTGCCCGAACGCGTCTGCCACTGGCCGCCTTCGCTGCGATAGGCTTCGCCCGGCGCGACGCGGGTCTGGAACAGTTCGCAGCCGGTCGCGGCGGCGACTTCCTGCACCGTCACGCCGCGCTTGCCGGCGAGGTCGGTATAAAAGGCGCGGCGCTTGATGTTGACCGCATCCACGCGCGCTTTGACGTCGGCTGACGGGGATTTGGCGAAACCCAGATATCCGTCGGCCTGTTCGCCAACGACACCTTGCGCCCGCGCCTGCTCGACGACCGGATCGGCTTGCGCGTTGGCGGCCGTGGCCATGCCCGCGGCGATTGCAAGGCCGAGGATGATTTTAACGGAGCGGTTCATCAGAATACTCCCGGATTTTGCTTGACGAGATCCTGCACGTCTCTTTCGAGCCGGACGATCACTTCCTGCCGGATATTGACGTTGAGGTTGATTTCAATCGGTTTGTCGGGAGCGCGGACCTGCACGCAACCGGAAAGCAGGGCGGCTGCCACGGCGGGCAGCATCAAATATCTTCTCATACGCAACTGACTCGCATCCCTTTGTCCCATCGTCAATCTTGCTCGTGTCATGGCACCTTTTCGCTTTCGCTGGGCTTAACCGGAACATCCGGCGCCTTGTCCTCCCCGGATGGCAGGGCCTTTTGCACCGTCGAGCGCACATCGGTGAGCGATTGCGCGGTGTTGAGCAGCGACCGAAACGGCGCCTTGATGGTGATATTGAACTTGAACGGCAGGCCCGTCGCATGCACGGGCAGCGCCGCGCCCGTCGGGTTGACCGGCGCCTCGTTGACGCCGTTGAACAGCACCGTGCTGATGATCTCGCCGTCAAGCTCGCCGTCCATCTCGATGATGAGGGCGTTGTATTTCAATGACTTGAGTGCATCGAATGCCAGCTTGCCAGCGCCCCCGATATCGGCGTCCGATACCTCGCCCACATAGGCGAGCTTGCCGCCGCCTTGTCGCGCCACCAGGCGCCCGCCGACAATGCGGCCGCCCTTTTCGTTGAAGAGCAACGGCAGCGTGCCGTCGAAGCGGCCTGTCACGGTCAAATTCTTGAAGTCGAATTGCTGGATGAACTGAGCCGCGTCCAGCCCTTTGACGGTCAATGAGAATATCCGATCCGACGGCTTGGAAAAATCGAGCACCGTCGGCTCCAGGATCAGGTCGCCCCCCGCGAACGGCCAGCGTCCCTCTTCGACCTTCACATGCTGATCAGCCAGAAGCTGATAGCGGATGATCCCGTCCTTCACCGAAACGCCGGGGTTCATCTCCCCGACCGTCACCGTCTGGCCGGGCGGCGTCGTCATGTTCAACAGGTCGTCGAATACGATCCGGCCCTTGATGTTGTGCACCTGCCCGAATGCGGCCGACAGGCCGATGCCGTCGCTTTCGAACACGCCGTCGCTTTTGACGCCCGCCGCCGACCAGCGGATGCGGCCCCGGCCCTTGATATTGCCGCCCGTGTTGGCAATCACGCCAAGCGTCAGCGGGGTCAGCGCTTCGGGCTGGAGGTCGTCGCCGAAGGTGAGTTGCGGGACGTCGAGCACCGCTTCGCCGCGTGACGACGACAGATCGTGCCTCAACGTGACAAGGGCGAGCTGCTTGCCGTTCGCGGGGTGGGCGGCGATGGCATTGCCGGTGATGACGCCGTTTTTCAGCGCCAGATGGATGTTTCGCGCCGATATCGGTTCGAACCGCCGGTTCCGCGCCGCGTCGCGAACACGGGCCGAAGGCGCATCGAGGGCGAGGACGCCGCCAGCATAGCGCCACCGGCCGCTTGCCTGATCGACGAGCAGAGGCACGCCCGATATTGCGCCGCTGGCATCGCCGAGCGTGCCTTCAAACCCCTTGCGGGCAGATGCGCCGGTGAGCGCTGCAAACTCCAGCGACGTTTCTCCTTCCGGTTGCTTCAGGCTGATCGCCGATGGACCCAATCCGAAATCGATCGTCGGCGCGGCGGAGGTGCCGGTCACGCCGAGGCGGAAATTGTCGGCATCCGCTGCCAGCGCCGATCCGTTCAGGCTGCCGCGCAACGTGAGCCGCCGCATCGAAATGGCGCCCGCCAGCCGCCCGCGCGCATCCATCGCGAACAAGGTGTCGCCGCGCGGGCTGCACAGGGGCAGATGCGTTTCGCCGATCCGCAACCCGCTCAATGCCATGCTGGCGAAGATGACATCCACGCACGCGCGCCCCCCTCCGACGCGGACCGACCCACTGCGGTCGAAGCCGACGTAAATGGGAATGGAAAGGCCCCGCACCGTGCCGCCTGCCAGCGGTCCGTCCATTTTCGCCAGGGTGGTGGCGTGGCCCTGGCCGCGATTCCAGTCGATCCGCACTGGACTTAAAGCCAATCGTGCCCCGCCCGCCGCATAGGGCGCAATGTCCCCCAGGACCTGCCATGCGTCCTTACCCAAGGGCTGGACGTCAAACCGCGCGTCGGGAAGTCCGCCGCCCGACAACGCGAATTTTCCATCAAACCGGATGATAGCTTCGGGCCAGCCCCAGCTGAAAATCCGGCCGGTCGTGGTCAGTTGCGCGCCGCTCGCGGCTCGGGCGCCGAGATTGGATATGCTGATTCGCCCGGTTTTCCCCTCCACGACCGCCGCGACCTGCGACGAACCCTCGGACTGCTCCATTGCACGCGCAAGCGCGTTCGACACCTGATCGGCGATCGGCCCCAAGGGAGTCGCCGCAAGCGACGCCGCCGAACCGTCGATCGATTTCCGCCATGCGGTGGAGGCTTGCGCCCCCTGCCACCTGATCGCGCCGGTGAACCTCGCCGACGGTTTGGCTGACGCGGCCGTGAACATGCCCGTGGCGTCAATCAGCGATGCACCGACGGTCCCTCGTTGCAGGACGGTTCGGGCGGACAGATGGATACGACCCTGCGCCCGGTCCAGCGCCTCGGGCACCGTGACGTCCAGATGGGCCGCGATCGGGCCGCTTTGCAGTCGCCCGCATTGGCCGGAAACAATGCTTATCGGCCCCTGCGCGGCGATGACCCTGTTGGTCGTCGCGACATCGACCAGCGCCCTCCCTGATGTCAGTCTGCAGGTTTGCCAGTCAAGCGACGGGGCGGATATGGCGATCCTTCCCCGGTATCCGTCGGCCAGATTTCCCATGCCGTTTGTGGCGATGCCAATCGGCCCGACGACAGTGGCGATCCCCAGCCGCACGTTCCTCAATCGGATTGTCAGGTCGGGAAGCACGAAGGTCTGCGCGGAAGATTTCGGGCGCAGCCGGTCGAGCACGCCGAAACTCAAGCCCTTTTCGTCCAACCTGCCGCGCGCAACGACATTTTCGAGATCGATGCCCGATATCCGCGCGCCGTCCAGCCGCCAGCCGATATGCACGCGCACCCGCGTCGCGGTCAGGTCGGGCGCAGCGGCATTGCCGAGAACCAGTTGCGTCAAAATCGCGCCATTGGCGTCGAGCCGTTCGATGGCATAGCGCGCGGGGATGCGACGCTTCGCCAGCTCGTGGTCGATCAGGCGCGTCGCGATGGGAGCCCTCTGGGTCCAGATGGCGGCGACGCCAATGCCGATCAGGCCGATGCCGGCGATAAGGCCGCGCATCCGCCTTTTTCGGGAACGGCCGTCCTCCGTCTCATCATTGTTCATCGAAAAGCCAATGCCGTGCCGCCATCCAAAAACGGTTCGTCGCGGGCAAGTCCCGACAAACTCCCGGAGCGACTATAAGCGACTATTTTCATTGCGAAGAAGGTTCTTTCGATTAGAGCCATTTTGTCATGGGGACTGAAACGACCGACCATTCAGGTCATCGGGGACGGTTGCGCCGACGGCTTCTGGACGGCGGCCCCGACGCGCTTCTCGATCATGAGCTGCTGGAATATCTCCTGGCATTGGCGCTTCCTCGCCGCGACACCAAGCCGCTGGCGAAGAAACTGATCGCCCGTTTCGGCAGCTATGCCGCCGTGGTCTCGGCCTCGCCTGAGGATCTCCAAGGGATTGGCGAGCTGGGCGAGGGCAGCGTCGCAGCCGTCAAGGTGGCGCAGGCCTCGGCGCTGCGGCTGCTGAAAAGCGGGGTCGACAACCGGCCCGTGTTGTCCAACTGGCAGGCCTTGCTTGACTATCTGCATGCCGATCTTGCCCATCGGTCGACCGAGGCCGTGCGCCTGCTGCTGCTGAACGCGCGCAACGTGCTTATTCGCGACGAGCTTGTGTCCGAAGGATCGGTGGACCAGGCGCCGGTATATGCCCGCGAGGTCATCAAGCGGGCGCTCGAATATCATGCGTCCTCAATGATCCTGGTTCACAATCACCCCAGCGGTGATCCCAAGCCCAGCCGCGACGACATCCAGTTGACGAAAGCCATCGCGGATGCAGGGCGTTTGCTCGGGATCGCCATTCACGACCATGTCATCATCGGCCGCACCGGGCACGCCAGCTTCAAGACGCTGGGCCTGCTTTAGGCCCCGCCTGCCGGTAACTGCTTGCGGCGTGCGCCCGGCGGAGCGGTCGACCGGCTTTCCTAACCGGCGACATAGCCTGCAAGTTCGTCCGCAGTGATGTGACGGTCGCCGTCCTTGTCGGCCTTCAGGAACTCGCTGCCGGTCGCGTTCAGCACCTTGACTGCCGGAAGGCCGGACTTCTTGCTGGTCTTCGTCTTCTGGACCTGGGTTGACATGTCGTTGCCCTGCTTGGCCATCAGCCAGTTGCCGAAATCCAGTGCGTCAAGATAGCCCTTGTTGCCGTTATCGAACTTGGCCCAGTCGGCCGGAGCCTGCGCGGCGCCGGGCGCCATGTTCGGCTCGGCGGCTGCTCCTGGAGCCGCTTCCGGAGTTGCCATCGGAGACGCTGCTTCGGGTGAAGCGGGCGGGGCCTGGGCTGCCGGAGGCGCCGCGGGCATCGGAGCCGTGCTGTCCGGAGCCGGTGGCGTCGAGTCCGGTCCGGCTGGGACCGGCGTCGCCGGGGCGGTCGGTTCAGAACCGGCCGGAGCAGCGGGTTGGCTCGACACGCCCTGCGCAAGCGCGGGGGTGGCCGACAGCAGAGCCATTACGCTGGCGGTGAGGAAAATGCGCTTCATGGTCGTACTCCTGCGAATTGTGCCCGCGCCCCTCGGTTCCTTACGCGGACGTTCCGATCAATGTGAACGGATGGCGCCCGGGAAGGTTCCTTTCCATCCGGCGTCCGTTGCGCACGATTGGCGGCAGTGCTAGGCGCAGCGGCACTTCTTCCCCGCTTGCTGATTTCGGAGGCCCTGATGATTCCCCGCTACTCCCGCCCTGACATGGTCGCGATCTGGGAGCCGGAATCCAAGTTCCGAATCTGGTTCGAGATCGAGGCGCATGCCACCGACGCGCTGGCTGAACTGGGCGTCGTGCCGAAGGAAGCGGCGAAGGCGATCTGGGAAAAGGGCGCGTTCGAGGTGGATCGCATCGATGCGATCGAGGCCGAGGTGAAGCACGATGTCATCGCCTTCCTGACGAACGTCGCAGAGCATGTGGGCGATCCCGCCCGCTTCATGCACCAGGGCATGACCAGTTCGGACGTGCTGGATACCTGCCTCGCGGTGCAGCTTGCCCGCGCATCGGACATATTGATCGCGGACCTCGACCGGCTGCTCGACGTGTTGAAGCGCCGGGCGTACGAGCACAAGCTGACGCCCACCATCGGCCGCAGCCACGGCATCCATGCGGAGCCGGTCACCTTCGGCCTGAAGCTCGCCCAGGCCTATGCCGAATTCGACCGTTGCCGGACGCGCATGATCGCCGCGCGCGAGGAGGTCGCGACCTGCGCGATCTCTGGCGCCGTCGGCACCTTCGCCAACATCGACCCGCGCGTGGAGGACCATGTCGCGGCGAAAATGGGCCTCAAGGTCGAACCCGTCTCAACGCAGGTCATCCCGCGCGACCGCCACGCCATGTTCTTTGCAACCCTTGGCGTGATCGCCTCGTGCATCGAGCGGCTGGCGACCGAGGTTCGCCACCTCCAGCGCACCGAGGTGCTGGAGGCCGAGGAATATTTCTCGCCGGGCCAGAAGGGCTCATCGGCCATGCCGCACAAGCGCAACCCGGTGCTGACCGAGAACCTGACCGGTCTTGCCCGCATGGTGCGCGGCTATGTCACGCCCGCGCTGGAAAACGTCGCGCTTTGGCACGAACGCGACATCAGTCATTCGTCGGTCGAACGCTACATCGGCCCGGACGCGACGATCACGCTGGATTTCGCGCTCAATCGCCTCACCGGCGTCATCGACAAGCTGCTCGTCTATCCGGAGCGGATGCAGGGCAATCTGGACAAGATGGGCGGGCTGGTCCACTCGCAGCGCGTATTGCTCGCGCTCACCCAGGCGGGCGTCAGCCGCGAGGATGCCTATCGCATCGTCCAGCGCAACGCGATGCAGGTGTGGGAATCGGACGGCAGGCTGAAGCTGCTCGATCTGCTCAAGGCCGATCCCGACGTCACCGGCCGTTTGTCGGCCAGGGAGCTCGAGGAGAAGTTCGACCTTGGCTATCACCTGAAGCACGTCGACACCATCTTCGGCCGCGTGTTCGGCTCCAGATAACCGCCATAAGAAAGGCGATTATGTAGTTTACAAACCTATCGGCCTGGATTGCGCTAAGCGGCGATAATGCTATTATAGTCGCCGGTTCGGTTAGAAGCGGATTGAGGCCGTCGCAGTGCTTTGCGGCGGCCTCATTTTTTATTCTGGGGATCGACGTCCACAGGCTTGCCGCGAACGCCAGTCAGATCGTACACGCGACCACCGATGACGCCGCAATGCGGACACGCCACACATCCGCTTGGGTTTGTAAACTACGTAATCGCCATAAGAAAAGGGCCGTTCGTCCGGGGATGAACGGCCCAAACGGGAGTTCTAACGGCCCAAACGGGAGTTTAAAAGCTCTTCGCCTAGCGGGTTATGTCGACCGTCACATCGGCCGACAGACCGGCCACCAGCGGCTGGCGCGGCTTCTCGAGAAGCTTGATCCGGACCGGCACCCGCTGGACGACCTTGATCCAGTTGCCCGTCGCATTCTGGGCGGGGATGACCGAAAACTGCGACCCGGTGCCCGCGCCGATGCCGATCACTTCGGCCCGATAGCTGTGGGATCCAAAGGCGTCGATCTTGACCTTGGCCTTCTGGCCGATGTGCATGTGGCCAAGCTGGGTTTCCTTGAAGTTCGCCTCGATCCAGCTTTCGCCCGCGACAACCAGCGTGATCGCCGGTAGATCCGCGATCGCCTGCTGGCCGATCTGGACACGGTCCGTCTGGCTGATCACGCCGTCCTGCGGGGCGCGGACGACGGTGCGTTCAAGATCGAGCCTGGCCTTGTCCAGCGCCGCCTGCGCCGACTTGATCAGCGGGTGCGTGCCTGGACCCGCCGCGGCAAGGGCATCGTGCGCCGACACCACATCGGCTTGGGCCGAGGCATGTTCCTGCCGTGAGGCATTGAGCGCACGCACCGATTCCTCATAATTGGCTCGCGTCGTGAAGCCGCGCTTCAAAAGCTGGCTTTGGCGGCCGAGGTTTTCGCTGGCGAGCGCGACGTCGGCGCTCTTCGCTCCGGCATCTGCGACACGCGCATTCAGGTCGCTTTTCAACTGCGCGACCTTGATTCGCGCATCCGCCAGATTGGCTTCGGCGTTCGCAAGCGCGATGCGGTAGGTGATGTCGTCTATGCGGAACAGGACGTCGCCGGCCTTCACCCGCTGGTTTTCCCTGACGTCTATCTCGACAATGCGGCCGCCGACCTCCGGCGAGAGGTTTATGACGTTCTGCTGCACATAGGCGTTATCAGTGGATTCGTAATAGCTCGACGCGATCCAGAAATACGCCCCCGTCAATATCACGAGGAGGGGCACGATCACGTAGGCAAACGGCTTCACCCACCGGCGCGGCAGGCTTGGCCTGTCGGTCAGGTTCAGCGCGGCGACATCGTGCGGGACGGACGCCTCTGCCACGGGTTCAAGACGAGACTGTGTATTCATCCTGTTGCACTCAAATTATCTGCGCGTTTCGACAGCGCATCTCTAAGCTTCATGAGGATCGCTTGCAGCGCTTCCGGCTCTCCCGGAGCCAGGACCGCGAGGATTTCCTTCTGGAATTCGGCGCCTATGGAATGGAGCTTGCCGATAATCTCCTCGCCCTTGGCGGTCAGGAAGATGCGCCACACCCGCCGGTCCGACGGATCGGGCCGCCGCTCGAGAAAGCCCGCCTCCTGCAGCCGGTCGATCATCCGGCACAAGGTTATGCGTTCCACCTCCAGCAGGCAGGCCAGCTCCGCCTGTGATTTGCCCGGATAGCGCGCCAGCAAAAGCAGCAGCCGCCATTGCGGGCGGGTCACGCCAAGCGTGCGCGCCCTCCCGTCGAACCGGTATCGCAGCAGCCGCGACACGTCGCCGATGAGGAACCCAAAATTATCGGTATCCATATATGCAAGTTAGCTTACATTATCCTCACTTGCAATAAGTGCTGCTGGAAATATTTGTCCCCAGCTTTTCCACAGATCCATCCCCGGGCATCTCGCGGCAGGTGCTTGGCAATAGCTTCCACCTGGCCGATCATGTGGGAATGATCCCGAAGCCGATACGACTGATACCCGAGGATTCGCCCTCGTCCGCCGCCCTGCCTCAGAATATCGAGGCGGAGGCCGCGCTGCTTGGCGCATTGATGATCGATAACCGGCTGGTCGAGGATGTCCAGATCAAGCTGAAGGCCGAGCATTTCCACTCGCCCCTCAACGGCCGGATATATGAGGCGGTGCTGCGGCTGGTCGACCGGAACATGGTGGCAAGCCCTGTCACTCTGAAGCCGCTTTTCGAAGCGGACGAAGATATGCGGGCGCTCGGCGGGCCGGGCTATCTCGCCGAATTGACCGGGAACGGCGCGGCCCTTATCGGCGCGCGGGATTTCGCTGACCAGATCTACGACCTTGCCCTGTTGCGCGAACTGGTGCGGGTAGGGCGCGAAATGGTGGAGGGGGCGCTCGACACCTCCGCCGACGTCGATCCCCGCGGACGGATCGAGGCGGCCGAAATCGCGCTCTACAGGGTGGCCGAGGACGGTCAGGTCGGCGGTGGCGTAAAAACCTTCGGCCAGGCGACCGCGCTCGCCGTCGAGATGGCCGAGCGGGCGCTGAAATCGGGCGGGCATTTGTCGGGCATCACTACCGGCCTCGATGGACTGAACGGCAAGATCGGCGGTCTTCACCGGTCGGACCTTGTGATTCTGGCCGGGCGTCCCGCGATGGGAAAGACGGCGCTGGCGACCAACATGGCTTTTTCCGCCGCGCTGCGCCTGATCCGTGACCGCGAGGATGGCGTTGACGAGGGCCAGTCGCCGGGCGCGGGCGTCGCGTTCTTTTCGCTCGAAATGTCGGCGGATCAGCTCGCTACCCGTATCCTGGCCGAACAATCGGGCATCAGTTCCGAAAGCCTGCGCATGGGCAAGATCAGCCGCGACGAGTTCCGCAGCCTGGCGCGCGCGGCCGCCAATCTGCAACAATTGCCGCTTTACATCGATGACACGCCCGCGCTCAGCATCGCGGCGCTGCGCACGCGCGCGCGGCGTTTGAAGCGCCAGCGCGGCATCGGCATGATCGTGGTCGATTATCTCCAGCTACTACAGGGGTCCTCGCGGCAATCGAACGAAAATCGCGTCAATGAAATTTCGGAGATCACCCGCGGCCTGAAGACGCTGGCAAAGGAGCTGAACGTGCCGGTGCTGGCGCTGTCGCAGCTTTCGCGTCAGGTCGAGCAACGTGAGGACAAGCGGCCGCAGCTTTCCGATCTTCGTGAATCGGGCACGATCGAACAGGACGCCGATATCGTCCTGTTCGTGTTCCGCGAGGAATATTATCACGCATCGAAAAAGCCTGAGGACGGCTCCGAAAAGTTTGAAAAATGGCTGGACAAGGCGAACCGCATCGATGGCAGGGCCGAAGTGATCGTCGCCAAGCAGCGGCATGGTTCCACCGGCATCGTCCCGATGATGTTCCACAAGCAGACGACCAAGTTCAGCGACCCGGTCGACGACGGCTATCTGCCGGAACAATATGGGGATTAGACCCGGCCACCGGATCTGAGAGCGCGAACGACCCGGCGGGGGCGCCTCTCATCCGTGGCCGGGAAATTGTGGAATTCGCGACAAGTTCTGGCCTCTCACATGCGGCCGGGCTATCGGCAGTCAAATGATATCCGATCCTCCCTCGCGCCTGCTGATTGACGGCGCCGCGCTGGTCGCCAACTGGCGATGGCTGGCGCGCCAAAGCGGCCAGGCGGCTTGCGGCGCCGCGATCAAGGCGGACGGCTATGGCGTTGGCGCGGCGGAAGTGCTCCGGCGGCTCGGCGATGCCGGATGCCGGGACTTCTATGTCGCGACCTGGGCCGAGGCGTTGGCGCTCGGCCGGATGCCCGATGGCGCCGCGCTCGCGGTTCTTCACGGCACGCGGGACAGCGAGATCCCCCATGCGCGCGCAGGTCTTGCCCGTCCGGTTCTGAATACCCCGGCGCAGGTCGCGCGTTGGAAGGATGCGGGCGGCGGCCTATGCGATGTCATGGTCGACACCGGCATGAACCGCCTTGGCCTGTCGATGGCCGAGGCCGGGTCGGGCCTGCTCGACGGCCTGATGATCGACACGCTGATGAGCCATCTCGCCTGCGCCGATGAGCCGGATCATGCGCTCAACCGGCTTCAGCTCAAGCGGTTTCAAACCATGCAGGCGCTTGTACCGGCGCAGCGCTACAGCCTCGCCAATTCCGCGGGGATCTGCCTTGGCTCCGACTATGCGTTTGACCTGACGCGTCCGGGCCTTGCGATCTACGGCGGCGTACCGAGCGCCTTCGCCGAAGGGCATATCGCGCAGGTGGTGCAGCCGAAAGTGGAGCTGCTTCAGGTCCGCGAACTCCAGGCGGGCGATACGGTCGGTTACAACGCGACATTCACCGCGCCCGGACCGATGCGGATCGGGATTCTCAATCTCGGTTACGCCGATGGGTATCTGCGGGGTTTCTCGGACAGAGGCCGGGCGCTGGACGGCGAGCACGTTCTGCCGGTCGTCGGACGGGTCTCGATGGATTTGACCGTCATCGATCTTGCGGCCGCGCCGCAGCTTGAGGAAGGGGACAGGGTGCGCATCGCTTTCGATCTGCCGACGGCAAGTCGCCAGTCCGGTCTTTCGCAATATGAGTTGCTTACCGGGCTTGGCCGCCGCTATCACCGCCAATGGCTATGATCAGCGGCGTCACAACCGATATAATTGAATTTTTCGCGACCATCGGGCGCGTCGTCATCAATGCTTTTGGCGCGCTGGGAAGGATCGCCATCTTCGCCGTCACGGCGGTGTGGCGGGCGTTGACGCCGCCTTATTATCCCATGCAGCTTGCGGAACAGCTTGCCCAGATCGGCTGGTTCTCACTCCCTGTCGTCGGCCTGACCGCGATATTCACGGGCGCGGCGCTTGCGCAGCAGATCTATACCGGCGGTTCGCGGTTCAACGCCCAGTCGACCGTGCCGGCGATCGTCGTGATCGGCATCGTGCGCGAACTGGCGCCTGTGCTGGCGGGCCTGATGGTCGCGGGCCGCGTGTCCTCGGCCATGGCTGCCGAACTTGGCACGATGCGTGTGACCGAACAGCTCGATGCGCTTGTGACGCTGAGGACCGATCCGTTCAAATATCTGGTGGTGCCGCGCCTGCTGGCCAGTACGATCGCGCTGCCGGTGCTGGTGCTGATCGCGAATTCGATCGGCATTTTCGGCGGATGGCTGCTGGCAACCGCCAAGCTCGGTTTCAACAGTGCCAATTACCTTGGCGTGACGAGGCAGTATCTCCAGGCGGACGACCTTGTGATGTCGCTGGTCAAGGCGGGCGTATTCGGTTTCTTCATCGGCCTGATGGGCTGCTACAACGGCTTCACGTCGAGCGGCGGGGCGGCGGGCGTTGGCCGGGCGACGACGAACGCCGTGGTTTCCGCCTTTGTGCTGATCCTGCTTTCCAACCTCATCCTCACCGTGATCGCGTTCGGCTGATGGACGACGCTCCCTATTCCGGCCCGAAAATCGAGCTGCGCGGCCTTGTCAAACGGTTCGGCCGAAAGACCGTATTGAACGGCATCGACCTGACAGTCGATCCGGGGGAATCGCTCGTCGTCATCGGCGGATCGGGCACCGGAAAATCCGTGATGCTGAAATGCATTCTGGGCCTGCTGCGTCCCGATTCCGGGCAGATCCTCGTCGATGGCGAAGACGTCACCAGGATGAAGGGGCGCGAGCTGCAACGCGTGCGCGCCAAATTCGGGATGCTGTTCCAAGGCGGCGCCTTGTTCGATTCGCTGCCGGTCTGGCGCAATGTGACCTTCGCGCTCAATCAGGGGCACGCCACCCACGCATCCGAAATGCGGCGCATGGCGCTGGCGAATCTGAAGATGGTCGGGCTTGGCGCGGATGTGCTCAATCTTCGCCCCTCGGAATTGTCGGGCGGCATGCAGAAACGCGTCGCCCTGGCGCGCGCCATCGCCGGCAGGCCGGAGATCCTGTTCTTCGATGAACCGACCACGGGGCTCGACCCCATTCGCGCGGATTCGATCAACAGCCTGATCGTCAGCCTTGTGCGCGACCTTGGCATCACGGCCGTCACCATCACGCATGACATGGCCAGCGCACGCAAAATAGCGCATTGCGTCGCCATGTTGCACGGTGGGCGGATCATTTGGACCGGCCGTCGCGATCAGCTCGACAACAGCGGCAACCCTTATGTCGAACAGTTCGTGCATGGACAGGCGGACGAATCGGTCACGCTCGACTCGTCGTTCTGAACCGGGTCGCGCGCCTTACGCGGCTTCCTGATCCTCTTTTTCCCGGTCGGCTTGCTGGCGAGCCCACATGTCCGCGTACAGTCCTTCCTGCAACAGAAGCTCCGCGTGCGTCCCGCGCTCCACGATGCGGCCAGCGTCCATGACGGCGATTTCGTCGGCATCGATGACGGTCGAAAGCCGGTGCGCGATGACGATGGTGGTGCGTGAACGGCTGACGTCGTTGAGCGCGGCCTGGATGCCCGCTTCGGTGCGGGTGTCGAGCGCGCTCGTCGCTTCATCCAGGATCAGGATCGGCGGGTTCTTCAGCACGGTCCGGGCAATGGCGACGCGCTGTTTTTCGCCGCCCGACAGTTTCAGGCCGCGCTCGCCGACCTTCGCCTCATAGCCGTCCGGCAGGCTGGCGATGAAGTCGTGAATGGCGGCCCGCCGCGCCGCCGCCTCGATTTCGGAACGGGTCGCGCCGTCGCGGCCATAGGCGATGTTGTAGCCGATGGTGTCGTTGAACAGCACCGTGTCCTGAGGAACGATGCCGATGGCCCGGCGCAGCGAATGCTGGGTGATGGAGCGGATGTCCTGACCATCGATGGTGATCCTGCCGGCAGTGACATCGTAGAAGCGGTAAAGCAGACGCGACAGGGTCGATTTGCCCGCGCCTGAATGGCCGACGATGGCAAGCTTGTGGCCGGGCGGAACATCGAAGCTGATGCCTTTCAGGATCGTACGTTCGCGGTCATAGGCGAACACGACATTTTCGAAGCGCACGTGCCCGCCGGTGACCGCCAGATCTGTCGCACCCGGCTCGTCAACGATCTCCGCCGGCGTATCGATCAGGCCGAACATCGCTTCCATGTCGGTCAGGCCCTGCTTGATCTCGCGGTAGACCATGCCGAGCAGGTCGAGCGGGCGGAACAGTTGCGCAAGCAGCGTGTTCACCAGCACCACATCGCCAACGGTGAAGCGGCCCCGCGACCAGCCCCAGACCGTGAAGCCCATTGCGGCCGCCATCATGATGTTGGTGATCGCCGACTGGCCGATGTTGAGGAGCGCGAGCGAGGTTTCGTTCTTGACCGCCGCATCCATATAGCCTTGCACGGCATGGCCGTAACGGCTGGTTTCGCGGTCTTCCGCATTGAAATATTTCACGGTCTCGTAATTGAGCAGCGAATCGACGGCGCGCGCGACGGCGCGGGTGTCGCTCTCCACCATCTGCCGGCGCATGCGCGTTCGCCAGTCGGTGACCAGACGGGTGAACGCGATGTAGGCGGTCACCGCGATCAGCGTGAACAACACCAGGCCCCAGCCGAATTTGACCAGGAAGATGACGCACACCGCCGTCAGCTCGATCACCGTCGGGCCGATATTGAACAGCAGGAAATAGAGCATGGTGTCGATGCTCTTGGTGCCGCGTTCGACGATCTTGGTGAGGGCGCCGGTATGCCGCTCAAGGTGGAAGCGCAACGACAGGCGATGAATATGGGCGAAGACATCGACGGATAGGCGGCGTGCGGCGTCCTGGCCGACGCGTTCGAAGATGGCGTTGCGCAGATTGTCGAAAAGAACGCCGCCGAACCGCGCGCCGGCATAGGCCATCACCAGCGCGACGGCGATGGCGACGCCCTGCTCCATGCCCGGCGACATCCGGTCGATCCCCGCCTTGTAAGCAAAGGGCATCACCAGCGTCGTCGCCTTGGCCAGCAGCACGAGCAGCATGGCGAAGACGACGCGGCACTTCAGCCAGGGCTGTCCGGCAGGCCAGAGATACGGAATGAAACGACGCAGCGGCCGCGAAGCGGGCGGGGGAGGGGCGGGCGTTGGTGACATGCTGTCCCCTACATAGTCGCGCACTGACGCCAGGCAAATGCGTGACTGCATGATTCAAGGGACTGGTCGTCGGTCCTTCCGGCCGAGTCTGGCTGCGGGGACCAGAAATGCAACTGCAACCCGGCCGGAAGGCGGCGATCGATCAACAGCGAAAACGGGGGTCGGGGGAGCCTTTCGCCCGGGACAGGGACCATTTGTCACCAGGAGAGAGTCGACGCCGTCGTCGGTTATTGAGCTGTGATCGCGCCTTTATATTGGATCGTCCGAAACGGCACCGGGAGTTTAGTCACGTCACAAACGGCCCATGTAACATCGATTAATGATGGAGGCCGCGACAGGCGCGAAGTTTGGGCCTGATCGAAAAGAAGCGAAAATGGAGGGTGGCGTATCCGCAACAAGGCGTTACATCATGTTACAAGGTCATCCTGTCGAAAAAATACAGGGACTTAGCGTCGGACATGCAAGAAATTAACGATCTGTTTACATTAGTTGCAGAGATGGTGTCGCGGTTGAAATGATTGGGGCCCGCTCATGACGCAGGGTGAAAAGCTGCCCCAGGAAGAGCAGCACGAACGGGTCGAAATGGAGCTGGCTGCGATCGAGAGATCCGCAGTGTTTGTCCGCTCGCCGGTGATGCGGCGGCTTTTGCGCTTCATCGTCCGCGAATCCCGGGAGGGTCGCGGCCCGCAGATCAAATCCTACACCGTCGCAGTTGACGGGCTGGGACGGCCCGAGGATTTCGATGCCCAGCAGGACAGTTATCCACGCGTTCAGGTCGGTCGTCTGAGAAAGACGCTTGAGAGCTATTACGGCGCGCATGATCCGGTCGATGGATTGCGCTTCGACCTGCGGCCGGGCGGCTATGAAATTCACTTCGTTGAGACAGGCCGTCTTGACGCAGCTGATTGGCAAACCAGCGCCGGCGGGCTGGGGCGCATCCGTAGCCTTGTTGCCGGCGTGCTGTTCCGTCCGCAAACCGCATTCGTGTTCCTCGCCGCGATGCTCGCCGCCGCATCGCTTGTCATCATGGGGGCGGAAGGGAACTGGATGGCGCCCTGGGGGCCAAATGGTGGCATAGCCGCCGGGGATGCCATCGAGGATTTTCCGCTGTTGAACATTCAGCCGGTCATCGTCAGCGAACCGGGCGGCGATCAAAGCGTCATGGGAAATCTGCTCACGTCACGGATGACCGATGCAGTCCATCGCAGTGGCTGGGTGCGTTTGCGGTCGTTTCCAACCTCGCGTCCGATGGACGGGTCGAAAACGGAAGAGCCTGATTTTCATCTTCGCAGCAGACTTGATCGAGCGGGCAGCAATTCCGTCTTGTTGATCGAACTCGTCGACGCGCATGAGGGGCTGACTCTTTGGACCCACTCTTTTCCGATAACTGCGGAGCCTGGCGGCGGAATCGCCAATCTTGATCGGATACTGGCGGTGCTGGTCAGTAGCGTGATCGATCCAGGCGGCGTTGTCGCCGACCGAATGTTACGGCGTTTGCCAGGGACGACGCCGTTGCCGGGCTATACCTGCCTGCTGTACGCGGCGGACTTCAAGTCGCGGCGCAGCGTGGCCGCGTTCGAGCTTGTGCAGGACTGCCTGAAGCGAACCCTGAAGGCGCAACCGCGCCTGGCGAAGGGATGGGCCTGGGCGGCGCTGCTTGATCAGGATGACATCGACTTCAATTATTCGGGCAGGGGCCCACGCCCCCCCACCACGGCGATGGAGATAGCGACCTACGCGATCGATCTGGATCCCGACGATGCGTTTGCGCGCTATGCGCTCGCCTTCCTCCAATACAGGGCCGGAAATTACAGACAGGCACGCGGCAATGTGTCGAAAGGCTATGAACTTAATCCCTATAGCAGTTCGCTGCTTACGCGGTTCGGCAACATCCTCTTTTTCACCGGTGACGACCGCGGCCTGCCGCTGGTGCGGCGCGCGCTGGAAATCGACCCCAATCCCGCGCCCTGGTTCCGGCAGCCGTTATTCTTTGACGCCGTCGCCAAGGGCCGGACCGCCGATGCCGTGGCCGAGGCAGCCACCATGTCGGAACTGCAAGGCCAAGGGCGTATATATCTGTTCGCGATCCGTGCCGTTGCAGCGGCCATGGGGGGGAATGAGGCAGTGGCGCGGCTCAACTGGGCGCTGGTCGCGAAGGCGGCGCCCTATCTGGCTTCAAATCCGCCGCTGGTCTTCATGCAGATGGGCGTCTCGAAACCCTATGCGGATCGATGCGCCCTCATCCTGCGCAAGGCGGGCGCGGTGCGCACCGTCATGAACTGACCGGGCCTGGCACGGGACAGTGCGCGCGACGGGCAGCAATGCCCATCAATGTCAGTCGAACAGGCTGGACACCGAGGTTTCGTCGGCGATGCGCTTAATAGCTTCGGCCAGCAGCGGGGCAATGGTCAACAGGCGGATCTTGCCCGCATCCTTCACGGTCTGCGGCACGCCGATGGAGTCGGTGATCACCAGTTCGGTGAGCGCCGAGGATTCGACCCGCGCCACCGCCCCGCCGGAAAGCACGCCGTGGCTGACATAAGCCACGACGCCCGCAGCGCCTGCTTCCAACAGAGCCGCCGCCGCATTGCAGAGGGTGCCGGCCGAATCGACGATGTCGTCGACGAGAATGCAGAAACGTCCCGAGACATCGCCGATGATGTTCATCACCTCGGATTCGCCGGCGCGCTCGCGGCGCTTGTCGACGATGGCGAGCGGCGCATTATCGAGACGCTTTGCCAAAGCGCGGGCGCGAACCACGCCGCCGACGTCGGGCGACACCACCATCAGGTTCTTGCCTGAAAAGCGGCTGCGGATATCGGCCGACATGACCGGCGCGGCGTAAAGATTGTCGGTCGGGATATCGAAAAATCCCTGAATCTGGCCGGCGTGCAGGTCCATCGACAAGACGCGATCGGCACCCGCGGTGGTGATCAGATTGGCAACCAGCTTGGCCGAAATCGGCGTGCGGGGGCCCGGCTTCCGGTCCTGGCGGGCATAGCCGAAATAGGGAAGCACCGCTGTGATCCGCTTGGCCGACGAACGTTTCAGCGCGTCGATGCAGATCAGCAGCTCCATCAGGTTGTCGTTGGCGGGATAGGCGGTCGACTGGAGGACGAACACGTCTTCGCCGCGCACATTCTCATGGATTTCGACAAAGACTTCCTCGTCGGCGAAACGGCGTACTGCGGCGTCGGTCAGCGGCATGTCGAGATAGTCGGCGATTGCCTGCGCCAGAGGACGATTGGAATTGCCTGCCAGAATTTTCATTGTTTGTTTCCCGCGCCGATTCGTGGCGGCTCATAAAGCGCGCCGCCCCGCTTCTCAAGCGCGATGGCGTTTGACGCGCTCAACCGGTCTGATGTCTTCCCGAACGTCAGGGGAGAGCGATTGCGCTTAGTTGCCGTCCATAGTCCGATTCTCCGGCATGGGTCGCGCGGCGGAAGCTGAAAAACCTGTCAGCCGCGCCATAGGTATCGATCCCCATCGCCTCTATGCGGCCGATCCCGGCAGCCGCGAGTGCAGCGGCATTGAAGCCTTCGAGATCGAACCATGCATGGCCGGGCCGACCATCGGAGAAAAACCGTTCATTCTCGGGCGCGGCCTGAAGGAACCGCAGCCGGAAAGCTTCGTCGACTTCATAGGACGTCCGCGCAATGGTGGGTCCGATGGCGGCGGCGATGCGCGACCGCTCGGCGCCAAGCCGCTCCATCGCGTCGACCGTGGCGGCAAGAACGCCGCCGATCGCTCCTTTCCATCCGGCATGGGCGGCGCCGATCACGCCTGCCTGCACATCGGCGAACAGCACGGGCGCACAGTCGGCGGTCAATATGCCAAGCGCCAGGCCGGGCCGGTCGGTCACCATCGCGTCGGCATGAGGCCGGGCATCATCAGGGCAGGGTTCGATGACCCTGACGGCCGTTGCGCTGTGAATCTGATGCAGGGTGACGAGCCTTGCTCCCGGGGCAATCGCCTCGACCGCGCGGCGGCGGTTTTCGGCAATCGCGGCCCGGTCGTCCTGCGTGCCCAAACCGACGTTGAGGCTGGAGAGCAAACCCGTGGATACGCCGCCGCGCCGGCCCATAAAGCCATGCGGGGCATCGCCCAGCGACCTGGCGCGGATAACTTCGACGTCATCGGTCATCGCTTCAAACCCCTTTTGCTTAAAAGGCAGCCGGCCGCGGCCACGTCGGGGCGACAAAGGTCATCGCCTTGAACAGGCGGCCCATCGCCTCGGGGGCTATCAGCCGCCGGACATCGTCATCAATCGCGGTCGACCGCGACGGATTCGCGTGCTTCAACCGCTCTGCCCGCTCATATATGCCAAGCATCGCCAGCAGCGTGCCCTGCTCGACCGGCCCGAACGCACAGCAACCGGCGGCTTCCACCGCCCAACGCAGTGCCGTGAAATCGACGTGCGTGGTCAGATCGGCGTCGCCGACATCCTCAAACACGTCCGCATAGCGATGGTCCTTGACGGCTTGCAGCGTATCACCCGTTGCGGGCCCTTCATGCCCATAGTCGATGATCAGCGCGCCGCCGCCCTGGCTGGCGATTCGCCCGGCCAATTCCTCCGCCAAGGCGAGGTTGGCGGGGGACGCCTCGACGATGCTGCCGTCCGGGCTGGCGGCAAGGGCTGGGGCGATCAGATGGTCGGTCGCTGCCCTGCCGGTGGCAGAGATGAACCGGCCGCCTTCAACTGCCACCACGCGCTCTCGCCATCCGTCCGGGCTCTTGATGAATTGCCGAACAGGCAGCGCGTCGAAAAACTCGTTCGCGACGACCAGCAAGGCGCGCGCCTCGGGCAAGGTCGCGATGCTGTCGTGCCAGACCGCATCCGGGAGGCGCTGAGCCTGCGCGGTCCTCAAGGCCGGACTTGTTTCAACCAGATGGACGGGCGCGCCTGCAAGGCCCGGGACGTGCGCCACCGCCCGCCTGATATCCGTCATCAAGGTGCCGCGTCCGGGCCCCAGTTCGACCAACGCGACGTCCGGACTTCCCGCGCGCTGCCACAGCTCGACCATCCACAGGCCGATCAATTCCCCAAACATCTGGCTGATTTCGGGCGCGGTGGTGAAATCGCCGCTTCGGCCCAGCGGATCGCGCGTCGCGTAGTAATGGGTGTTGGCGATCGCCATGAAGGTGGCGATGGAAATGGCGCCTTCGGATTCGATCAAATTGCGAAGGCGCTGAACGGGCAGAGGGGATGAAACGGTCACGTTCCATCCCCTCGCACAATGCCCGGCGGAGTTGAAGACGCCGGCTGACGAATTCAGGCGATCGCGGTGGGCGGCGACCTGCGCGCGCGGCGCGCAAGCCAGCCAACCAACCCGAAACCGCAAATCAGCTGAAGCCAGGTGGCGGGTTCCGGAACCGCGCTAAGGACGTTTACCGTCTGGTCCGGGCTGTTCTGGTTGGCGGCTCCGGTCTGCACCCTCTGATCGAAGGCGGTGTTGGATACCGGCGCGGGCGCCGTTGCCGCGTTATTGAGGGGCGTGGCATCGAACGCCGTATTGGTCGTCGGAACCGGGGCCTGGGTCTGCGGCGTGGGCAGATTGGAGGCGAACATGCCGGTGTTGGAGTTCCCCGTTGGCGTGGTCGGCACCGGCAGCTTGTGGGCATCGCTCCAGGCCTGGATGGCGCTCTGGGCGAGCGCCGTGCTGGTGGTGTTCACCTTGTTGTTGGAAAGTGTCACGCCAGGGCTGTCGATGACGTGGATTTCCTTTGCCGTGTTCCCGCTGATTGTGCCCTGAACGTCGCTGACCCGTATCCAGGCCGTCTTGAATACATTGTCCGGTTCGGTCACGACATTGTTGCCGGTGATGGCAACGCCACTGCCCTGCATGACGTCGATCGCATGCCACATGGTGCCCACCAACGTATTGTCCGAGATCGTGACGTTCTTGTAGGCCGGTGCGCCGGAGCTATTGCCCATGAAGACGCCTTGCATGCGTCCACCGGCAGAGCCCACGATCAGGTTATTTGTAATGAGAATGTTGCTGCTCGAACGGGATGTGCCTTGGGTCCAGAACTGGATCGCATCCGGGTGATCGCCGGGCAGGATGGGGTGAAATTCGGAGAAGCTGTTTCCCGTTGCCTTCACACCCTGCACGTCGGCGAAGTTGAACCCTTCCGATCGTATGTTCTTGATGACGTTTCCGGTAAGCGTGACGTTCTGATTACTTTCGACCAGAACGGCCCGATACAGCTGAGTAAAGTTCGAATTGGTGATCGTCACGCCGCTGCTTGAGCGGGAATGGATGCCATATCCATCGTTCGACGAATTGTTGTCCAGGCTGCCGTGCACCTTCACGTTGTTGAAGGAGATGGCTGACGATCCTGCAAGCCAGACCGCTGCTGTCCATTCCGGCTGGCCCGCAGCGAGCGGGTTCGAAAACTCGACGCCGTCAAAACGGATGTTTTTTGATCCCGTAATGTTCGTTTGCCCAAAGACTGCGGGCCGGGACGGATCGGTCGACCGAAACGTAACGGGTGAAGAGAAAGATCGGCTGGCGATCGTCAGCTTTCCGTAATTTCCGGGAGCCAAATCGAACACCTCCCCGCCTTTCGCTGTTTTCAGAGCCGCAGTAAGTTGGCTGGCGCTCGAAATCGTTGCGGCGGACGCGATGCCGGGCGTGAACGCGAAAACCGCCGCGAGCATCGGGAGGCATGACAGCTTCATATGAGGTCCCTTTAGAAAAGTGGTATCCTCCTTTTGTCATAGTCATCAGAGAGTAACTCCCATACCTCTAAAGACCGGTTTCCATCCTGTTTCATGCAGGGTTCGTCTAAGATGGTTAATAGTACGATTAATATGTTTCGTCTATGTAACGACAGATCGAGTTTTCTTATAAACTATTGAATTTGATGAAGTTGGAACATCTGACAATTGACAGATTCTTCATTTATATTGGGCGAAACAACTCATTCCATCAGAAGGATTTTCAAGGCAAATCATGTTGATACCGGCCGCACGGGAAGCCGCGCAGCCGAAAACGAACGTTCCACGATTGGGCTAAGCGATGTCGGCCGACACCGCAGAGACTCGACCCGCCCGATTTCCGGCGGTCGCGATCAGGAAGAGACCGCCGACGATCATCGGCAGGCACAGGGTCTGTCCCATGGTAAGCCCCCAGGACAATGTGCCGAGCTGGATGTCGGGCTCGCGGAAGAATTCCACCGTGAAGCGGGCAACGCCATAGCCGAGCAGGAACGTGCCGACGAGCATCCCCGGCTTCTTGCGGGCTTCGGTCTTGAAAAACAGGGCCCAGAGCAGCGCGAACAGCACCACACCCTCCAGGCCGAATTCGTAGAGCTGGCTGGGATGACGCGGCAATTGATCGGGCGCGGATGGGAAGATCATGCCCCATGGAACGTTGGTGGGGCGGCCCCATAGCTCGCCATTGACGAAATTGGCGAGTTGGCCAAAGCCCAGGCCGATCGGCACGACGCAGGCGACATAGTCATGAATGCGCAGCCAATCGAGCTTGTAGCGGCGGGCCATGAAGATGATCGCCAGGCTGACGCCGATGACGCCGCCATGGAACGACATGCCGCCTTCCCACAGCTTCACGATATCGCCGGGATGGGCAAGGAATTGGGCCGGATCGTAGAACAGGACATAGGCCAGGCGGCCGCCCAGGATGATGCCAAGCGTCGCATAGGTCACCAGATCATCGGCGTGGCGCCTTGCCATGGGCGCATTTGGATAGGCGAGCAGCTTCAGCAGGTACCACCAGCCGATGAGTATGCCGGCGATATAGGCAAGGCTGTACCAGCGCAGTTGAAAGAAGCCGAGGTCCAGCGCGACGGGGGACAGGCCAAGAGATGTGAAATGCAAACCCGACGCCACTTCAGCGGACAACCCAACCATCAAATATTCCTTCGCGATTTCAGCCACCATAAAGGGGGGTAATCGGAAGGGCAAAGGCAAAGGACGGCCTTGCCGGATTGTACGACCGGCAGCTTTGGCCCTAGCCACTGGGGACATCCCATCCTATCACCATCGGCCGATGGGAACCGGACTGAAATCAAGAATTGAAATCAATCGCCGCACCATCCTGGTGGGCGGCGGCATTGGGGCTGGACTGTTGATCGCATGGCGCGTCTGGCCGCGAAGCCAGTCGCTCAACCTCGCGGTTCGGGAAGGCGAAACGGCCGTTGGCGCGTTCCTGAAAATCGGCGTGGATAATCGCGTGACGGTGGCCGTTCCGCAGGCTGAGATGGGACAGGGAATCTGGACCGCGCTTCCGCAGATTTTGGCCGACGCGCTCGGCGCCGACTGGAACATGGTCGCGGTGGAACCCGCGCCGATCGGCCCGGCCTATGCCAATCGTCTGCTGCTGGCGGACCTCGAACATTTCGCTTTGCCCGATTGGGCCGGCCCCGCTGCACGGATGCTGAAATCCTGGCCGGGCGATGCGCGAGAGCTTCAGGCGACCATCGGTTCCAATTCCACGCCGTCGTTCCATGACAGCTATGCGAAAGCGGGCGAGGTCGCGCGCGCGTTGCTTTGCAAGGCAGCCGCCCAGCGGTGGGAAACCGACTGGAAAACGCTTCAGACACGCGGCGGATTTGTCGTCAATGGCGCGGAACGGATCGCATTTGGCCAGTTGGCGGAGGAAGCGGCCGGGTTCGATCCGCCATCTGAAATTCCGCCGAGGGAAGCGTCGGCTCCCCGGCTTTCCGGCCGATCCCTGCCAAGGCTGGATGCGCCACCGAAGCTGGACGGCTCCGCCCGCTTTGGCGCGGACGTGCGCCTGCCCAACATGGTCTATGCCTCCGTGCGCGCCGGACCGCCCGGCGACAGCAGCCTCGTTTCGGCCGATGTGAAGGCGGGGCAGGGTCTGCGTGACGTAATAAAGATCGTCCGGAATGATCGGTGGATCGCCGCCGTGGGCGAAAGCTGGTGGGCCGCCAATCGCGCGCTGAATGTGATGAAGCCGCGCTTCGAGACGAACGGGGGCTTGCTCCACCAGGCGGCGATCAAGGAAGCGCTCGAAGAGGCGCTTCGCGACGGGGAGTCCGCGAACGCCATCGACCGTGGCGACGCGCAGGCGGCGCTCGGCGGCAAGAACGTCGTGCGGGCCGATTATGCGGTGCCGATGCTGGCGCACGCCTCGCCCGAAACGCCCAATGCCACCGCGCGGATATCCGGCGGCAAGTGCGAGATATGGACCGCCACGCAATCGGCGACGCTGGTGCGGGACGCGGTGGCAGGCGCGCTTGGTTTTACGCCCGATGAGGTGGTCGTTTATCCCACGCTCGTCGGCGGCGGCTTTGGGCGGCTCGTGGATCCGCAGGTCGCCGTACAGGCTGCGCTGATCGCCCAGGAGGTGAAGCGCCCGGTCCAGCTTGTATGCTCGCGGTTCGAGGATGTCGTGCATGATGCGATGCGCCCGCCGATGCTGGCGCGGATGCAAGCGGCCTTGACGCCGGACAAGACGATCGCCGCCTGGGAGGCGATCATTGCCGCGCCCGACACCGCTTCCAATACGGCGCGCACGCTGCTGCCCGGCCTGTCGATCGATGACGGCGCCAACGGAGAGGCGATCGCGGGGGCGGTTCCCCCCTATGACATTCCCAGTCTGAAGGTGGCCCATCGATTTGCCGATATCGGCGCGAAGCCGGGTATCTGGCGGTCGGGCACGCACAGCGCGACGGCCTTCTTTACCGAGTGCTTCATCGACGAACTGGCGGCGGCGGCGGGCCTCGACCCGCTGTCGTTCAGGGTAAGGATGCTGCGTTCCAATCCGCGCCACGCCGAAGTACTGAAGACCGTGGCGAGCCTGGGCGGATACGCGCCGTTTGCCGGCGAGGCCGCGCAAGGTCTGGCATTGCACGGGATCGGCGATGCCGTCGCCGCCATGCTCGCCGAAGTCACGATCACCAAGGACCAGGCCGTAAAGGTGGAACGCGTGACCTGCGCGGTCGATTGCGGGCGGGCGATCAATCCCGACCTGATCCGCCAACAGGTAGAAGGCGGCATCGTCTTTGGGCTTCATGGCGTGATGGCCGGCGGCGTGGATTGGTCCAAGGGATTGCCGGATCAGCAGGACCTTGGGCGGATGGGCCTGCCCAAGCTGCGCGATACGCCCGCCATCGAGATCCAGATCATGGAGAGCGCAGCGCGGCCTGCTGGCGTCAGCGGCATTGCGGTGCCCCTTGTAGCGCCCGCCATCGCGAATGCCGTTTATGCCGCGACCGCCAAACGCGTTCGGCGTCTGCCGCTTGCCGGACAGTCATTGTCATGATGGATTTGCCCGATGGCCATCCATCGACAGCCTCGGGCCGGATCGGGGTGCTGCTCGTCAACCTCGGCACACCGGAAGCGCCGACACCGGCCGCGGTCAAACCCTATCTCAAGGAATTCCTGTCGGACCGGCGGGTGGTGGAAATTCCCCCGCTGTTCTGGCAGCTGATTTTGCGCGCCGTCATTCTGAACCTGCGGCCCCGCAAATCGGCCCATGCTTATTCGCTGATCTGGGACAAGGCGCGCGATCTGTCGCCGCTGAAGGCGATCACCCAGGATCAGGCGGCTGCGCTGGCGGGCGCTTTCGGCCCGGATACGGTCGTCGACTTTGCCATGCGCTATGGCCAACCCACGATCCGCGACCGGCTCGCCGCTTTGCAGGCCGCCGGGTGCGGGCGCATACTCGTCGCGCCCCTCTATCCGCAATACAGCGCGGCAACGACCGCCACCGTGGTCGACGAGGTTGGCAGGGCGTTGCGCGCGCTGCGCTGGCAACCGACGCTGCGCTTCCTGCCGCCCTATCATGACGACCCCGCCTATATCGATGCGCTGAAAACCTCGGTGGAATCGGGTCTCGCCGCGCTCGATTTCGTGCCGGATGCGATTGTCGCCAGCTTTCATGGCATGCCGCTGCGCACGCTGAAGCTTGGCGATCCCTATCATTGCCAATGCCAGAAGACGGCACGCCTCTTGAGCGAGGCGTTGGGGCGAGAGGTGAGGATCGGCTTCCAGTCGCGTTTCGGCCGTGCGAAATGGCTTGAACCCGCGACCGATGCGCTGCTGCAAAGCCTGCCCGGATCAGGCATTCGATCGGTGGCGATACTTGCGCCCGGATTTGCCGCAGATTGTCTTGAAACGCTGGAAGAAATCGCAATCCGTGGCAAGGAAAAATTCCTCGCGGCCGGCGGCGAGCGCTTCGTTTATCTGCCCTGCCTCAATGCCAGCGAGCCGGGCAAAAAAATGTTGCGCGACCTGCTGATTCGGGAGCTTGCGGGCTGGGTTGTCCACACCTAGGCTGATGGCGTCAACCGCTTGCATGGGGAGAGGTCAGATGGGACGCGTCGCGATAGTAACGGGTGGGACGCGCGGCATCGGCGAAGCGATCTGCGTCGCCTTGAAGGCCGCGGGAATGACTGCCGTGGCCAACTATGCCGGCAATGACGAGAAGGCCCGCGCGTTCACCGAAAAGCATGGCATCCCGGCCTATCGCTGGGACGTCGCCGACTATGAGGCCTGTCAGAAGGGCGTTGCCAAGGTCGAAGCCGACGTGGGACCCGTCGATGTTTTGGTCAACAACGCCGGAATCACACGCGACGGGACCATCATGAAGATGACCTACCAGATGTGGAAGGAGGTCATCGACACCAACCTTGGCGGCTGCTTCAACATGGCCAAGGCGGTTTTCGCTGGAATGCGTGACCGGGGCTGGGGCCGCGTCGTCAACATCGGTTCGGTCAACGGGCAGGCCGGTCAATATGGGCAGGTCAACTATGCCGCCGCCAAATCGGGCATTCACGGCTTCACCAAGGCGCTCGCCCAGGAAGGCGCGAAGTTCGGCGTGACGGTGAACGCGTTGGCCCCGGGCTATATCGACACCGACATGGTGGCCGCCGTGCCGCAGGACGTGCTGGCAAAGATCATCGCGCGCGTGCCGGTCGGACGGCTCGGCCATGCCGAGGAAATCGCCCGGGGGTCGCTTTCCTGTGTTCCGAAGATGCTGGCTTTGTCACCGGGTCGACGCTGTCGATCAACGGTGGGCAACATATGTACTGAGGATTGTCGGAACGTGGCCGGAACGGAGCTTGTCAAACGCTCAGTCAACATCTCCGGCCACGCCACCAGCATCAGCCTTGAGCCGGTGTTCTGGGACGCTCTCAAGCGGGCGGCGGACGAGGCGGGGCTGAGCCTGAATGCGCTGGTGGCGCGGATCGACGAGGAGCGGACGACAAATCTGTCGAGCGCGATTCGCGTCTGGCTGTTCGAACAGGCGCTTCGCAGTTCCTAGACCGCCGCGATGCTCCCGGCATGGGGCAAAACACTTCCCCTCACATTCATTCCCGGTGCATCGGAGCCCGGTACGGCTTGGCGTAACGCCCAAGGATGAATAGAAGCACGTCGATGCAGATGTCTGACCTTCGCGTTGCCCTGTTCACGGGCAATTACAATTATGTGCGTGACGGCGCCAATCAGGCGTTGAACCGGCTCGTGGATTATCTGCTGGGCCAAGGCGTGGCGGTGCGCATCTATTCGCCGACGATTGCAACCCCCGCGTTCGAGCCGGTGGGCGACCTTGTCGGTGTGCCTTCCTTCCCCTTGCCGGGCCGTGGCGAATACCGGGTCGGCACCGGCTTGCCGCGCAAGATCCGTCAGGACATCGCGGCGTTCCGGCCTAATCTGGTCCATATCGCATCGCCCGACATCATCGGCCACCGCGCCGCCGGATGGGCCAGGCGAAACCAGGTGCCGGTGGTGGCATCGGTGCACACGCGGTTCGAAACCTATTTCCGCTATTATCGCATGGCATGGCTGCAGACGGTCGCCGAATCGATCCTGCGGCGGCTCTACCAGCGGTGCGAGGAGATTTACGCGCCATCGGAAAGCATGGCCGCCGTCCTCCATGACCAGCGCATGTCGCGCCATATCGCGATCTGGAGCAGGGGCATTGATCGCCACATCTTCCATGCCGGCAGGCGGGATATGGCCTGGCGGCAGGCGCTGGGTTTTACCGACGGCGATCCGGTGGTCCTGTTCGTCGGCCGCCTTGTGCTGGAAAAGGGGCTGGACACCTTCGCGGCCACCCTCGCGCGGCTGAATGACATGGGCGTGCCGCACAAGGCGCTGGTGGTCGGCGATGGCCCCGCGCGCGGTTGGATCGAGGAGCGGGCGCCCCAGGCTGTCTATACGGGTTTCCTTAAAGGCGAGGATCTGGCGCGCGCCTATGCGTCGGCCGACGTGATGTTCAACCCGAGTTCGACGGAAACCTTCGGCAATGTGACGCTGGAAGCGATGGCAAGCGGCCTGCCGGTCGTCGCCGCGCGGGCGACGGGCTCGCTCAGTCTGGTCAACGAGGGTGTCAATGGCTTGCTGACGACACCCGATGATGTCGAGGAGAGCGCAGCCGCCCTTGCCGCATATCTGACGAGCGAGGACGGCCGGACGGCGGCCGGCGAGGCGGGAGTCCGGCTGGCCGAGCGCTACGACTGGGACCGCATCAACGGCGGATTGCTGCAACGTTATCTCAGAGTCGCATCAGCCTCTTCAAAAACCACGAGATAGGGCCTATATCCCATCTCGCCGGAGATATCCGGCTATGGTGATAAACGATGCCGTGAAATAGGCGCAGCGGACCCGGGGGCGGTACCCGGCGGCTCCACCACAAGGGGTGAGACGATCACCCTTCGAATGGGGCCGAACTAGGATCGACGTGTGTTGAAAGACGGTATTTTTGCCCGGCCTGAGTGCGCCGTGAAACCTCTCAAACCTACAAGTGCCAACGATAACGAGGCGCTCGCGATTGCTGCGTAACTAAGTCCTCACGGATAAGGTTACAAGGCTTAAGCGCGGTTCGGGCCGCACCGGGCAACAGAAGCGGATTCCAGCGGTTTGGGGAGCACCGGGCAACAGAAGCTCCCCGCTTCTATTCAGGACGCCGCCGCACGCGGGCATCACCGCAAATGATATTCGCCCCTGATGGATCAATCCGTAAGAGTCCTGTCTTGACCCTTGCTTTTTGAACGTCCACCTATGCGCGGATGACCGAAGATGCACCAGACAGCCTGATTCCCTATGACGAGATCGTGCAGGACGCGCTGCGCGCCGTCGTTGGACGCGTCCTTGGGGAGGTGGAGGAAGCGGGTGGCCTGCCAGGAGCCCATCATTTCTATATAACCTTCCGCACCCGCGCGGTGGATGTGGACATCCCGAGGCACCTGCTGGAACGCTTCCCCGAGGAGATGACCATCGTCATCCAGAATCGGTATTGGGACCTGAAAACGCATGGGGATCGGTTTGAGGTAGGGCTGTCGTTCAATCAGGTGCCCGCCAAGCTGATCATCCCCTATGCGGCCGTGACCGCTTTCGTCGACCCCGCAGTCAATTTCGCGCTACAGTTCCAGGCGCAGGGCGATGACGCCGACCTGCAGCTCGACGAAAACGAAGTGGCCGAAAACGACGGCCCCGCCGAACCCCCGGGCGACGGATCGAACGTCGTCTCGGTCGATTTCAAGCGGAAGAAGTGAGCCGGACCCGGCAGGAAACGGACAGCTTCGGGCCGATTGATGTACCGGCCACCGCCTATTGGGGTGCCCAGACCCAGCGCTCCATCGGGAATTTTCCGATCGGCGACATCCGGATGCCGGTGCCGCTCGTCCACGCATTCGGAACGCTGAAGCTGTGCGCCGCGCGGGTGAACAGGCGCAACGGCAGCCTCGATCCGGGGCTGGCCGACGCGATCGAACAGGCCGCCATGGAAGTGGCGGACGGCCGCCATGACGATCAGTTTCCGCTGGTGGTGTGGCAGACCGGATCGGGCACCCAGACCAACATGAACACCAATGAGGTGATCGCAGGTCGCGCCAACGAGCTGCTGACCGGCAAGCGCGGCGGCAAGAAGCCCGTCCATCCGAACGAGCATGTGAATCAAAGCCAGTCGTCGAACGATAGCTTCCCCACCGCCATGCACATCGCCGCCGCGCGCGAGGTGAACGCCGCGCTTTTTCCCGCGCTTTCCCATCTGCACGGGCTGCTGACGGGCCATGCCGAGGCCTGGGACGATATCGTCAAGATCGGCCGCACGCATTTGCAGGACGCGACGCCCCTGACCCTGGGCCAGGAATTTTCCGGCTACGCGCGGCAGGTAGAGGATGGAATCGCGCGCGTGGACGCGGTTCTGCCAAGGCTTTACCGGCTGGCGCAGGGCGGCACCGCCGTCGGCACTGGGCTAAACGCACCCGATGGATTTGGGCAGGATTTCGCGGCTGAAGCCGCAGCGGCGACGGGACTGCCGTTCACCAGCGCCCCCAATAAATTCGAGGCATTGGCATCGCACGACACCATGGTCGAACTGTCAGGCGCGCTCAACGTGCTGGCGGTCAGCCTGACAAAGATCACCAACGATCTCCGCCTGCTCGGTTCAGGGCCGCGCTGCGGGCTTGGAGAGCTTCACCTGCCCGAAAACGAGCCGGGAAGCTCGATCATGCCCGGTAAGGTCAATCCCACGCAGTGCGAGGCGCTGACCATGGTGGCCGCACAGGTGATGGGCAACCACACGGCAGTTACCATCGGCGGGCTACAGGGGCATCTGGAGCTGAACGTTTTCAAGCCGATGATCGCGCACAATGTGCTGCAATCGATCCGCCTGTTGTCCGATGCCGTGACGAGCTTTGCCGACCGGGCGGTGGCCGGACTGGAGCCGGACAGGGCGCGTATTGCCGACCTGCTGGAAAAGTCGCTGATGCTGGTGACGGCGCTTGCGCCGGAAATCGGCTATGATAACGCCTCCAAGATAGCACGGCACGCCCACGCCACGGGCCAGTCGCTGCTGGATGCCGGGCTGGAACTCGGCCTGGTCGACGAAACGACATTCCGGCGTGTCGTGCGGCCGGAAAAGATGGTGGGCCGTTAGCTTTCGGCCGGTCGGCCCGCTCTATAGTCCCCAATAACGCGGCGCGCCGTAATAGTCGTAGAGCCGCTCATCATAGGACCTGTCGCTTGGACGGTCAGCTTCGTCGAGGTGCAGCGTCGGCGCCTTTTCAAGCATTTCGCGGCTCAGATCCACGACATAGCCATGCCGGTCCGCGTCATAGTCCAGAAGTTCCCACGGCAGCGGATGGACGTGCGTGCCCAGACCCAGGAAACCGCCGAAGGAAAGCACCGCATAGGCGACCTGCCCGGTCTTCTTGTAAATCATCACCGAATGGACGGTGCCCAGTTTTGTCCCTTGCTTGTTGAAGACGGGGGTACCCTCCATACGCGCGGATGAGATCAACTCGTGCGACAGATCGACGACGCCGTCAGTGTCTGCTTCTGTCATGACTCGTCTCCCCAGGAAGAACGCCTCACCATAGCACTTCCGCGCCCGAATCGCCATGTTCGGCCTAGCCCGCCTGCCAGTGGCGGATGGCCTCGACCGGCCAGAGCAGCATCAGGACGTTGAGGGTAAGATTGTCGCAAATCATCGCGAGCGTGAACAGTTCAAGAATGACGGCAATGGCGATGGTGGCGCTGACGGGCAGGCGCCGGGCGATGAGGAAGCCGATCATCATGAAGCCGATATCGCTCACCGAATTTACGATGCTGTCGCCATAATAGTCGAACGCCATGGTGACCGAACGATAGCGGTGGATGATCATCGGGCTGTTTTCGATCACCTCCCACGCCGCTTCAATCGCGACGGCGGCGGTCAGACGCCAGCCCAGCGGTTTTTTCTTCCAAAGCAGCCAGAGCAGGCCATAGAAGATGAAGCCGTGGATGATGTGGCTGAAGCTGTACCAGTCGGCGATATGCTGAGAATTCTGCGAGCTGGCGACGACGCCCTGCCAGAGCTTCACCGTTCCGCAGCGGCATATCGGGGTGCGGCCCATCAGCCACAATACGGTGGCTGCAAGCGCGATGATGGCCGCAATTCTGGTCCAGTCGCGCCTTTTCATTCCCAGCCCTTTGCTTGTCCTCACTTGACGCGCCTAGCCCAAGTGACGCACCGAACGCCATGGCTGAAGAAACTTTGATTCCCCGCCGCGGACTGATGCTGGTGCTTTCCTCGCCGAGCGGTGCAGGCAAGACGACAATCTCGCGCGCGCTGCTCGCGGCGGACGAAAACATCGAGATGTCGGTATCCGCGACGACACGGCCGATGCGGCCCGGCGAGATCGAAGGGCAGGATTATTTCTTCAAGACGGCCAAGCAGTTCGACGCCATGGTCGCCGGCGACGATTTCCTGGAATGGGCGGAGGTCTTCGGCAATCGTTACGGCACGCCTCGCGCACCGGTCGATGCCATGCTGGGGCGCGGCCATGACGTGCTGTTCGACATCGACTGGCAGGGCACGCAGCAGCTTCACGCGAAGGCGGGCGAGGATGTCGTCCGCGTGTTCATCCTGCCGCCGTCCATGGCCGAGCTGGAGGAACGACTGCGCGCGCGCGGCACCGACTCCGACGAGGTCATCGCAGGACGGATGGCCCGTGCCGAGGCGGAGATCAGCCACTGGGCGGAATATGATTATGTGCTGGTCAACCGCGATGTCGCGGCCTGCCTCGCTGAAGTGCGGGCGATACTGGCCGCCGAACGGCTGAAACGCGGACGCCAGCCGGGGCTGGTGAACTTCGTGCGGAGCCTGATCCGCCACTGAGATTTTGGGAGCCTTGGCCGGCCATGGTAGTTCTACCCGCGTAACAGACGGGGAGAAGGCCCATGGGCCGGTTCATCATCGGTTGTGTTGCCGCGGCGGTCGCGATGTTCGTCATCGGCTTCATCTTCTTTGCGACGCCACTCCAGATGCTGGGATATGCGACGGCGAACGATGCCGCCAATGCATCGGTCCAGAATGCCCTGGCCGCCAATCTGCCAAGAACCGGAACCTATATGGTGCCGCTGACCAGTTCGGCCGCCGGCACGATCCTCTATGGGCGCGGTCCCATCGCCACGATCCATTATAATACCGGCGGATTCGCCATGGCCGATCCGGGGACCATGCTGGCCGGTTTCGTCCATATGCTGGTCAGCATCACCATATTGGGACTGGCGCTGCTGCTGGTGGCGGCGCGCGTGCCCGATTTCGTCAGCCGGGCACGGCTGGTGCTCTACATGACGCTGGCGACCAGCATTTACATGAACCTTGGCGATCCCATCTGGTATCATCACGACTGGCCTTATGCCGTATACCGGTTTGTCGCCGATTTCGTCATGTTGGGGGTTGGCGGGCTGATGATCGCCCGTTGGTTCCTGCCCGAGCCGGTGTCAGCCCAGGCGCAATAGCTCAAGGAAACGCGCACCGATGTCGAAGTCGCGCCGTTTGTCGGCGCGGCTCTGCACGGCGAGTTCGTCCACGCCCCATTGTTCTTCCTGCCACAGCTCGTCCAGTTGCCCGGCGTTCCACGCCTCGTCGAGGCTTATCGCCCCTTCGACAAGCGCAAGCGCGATGAGGAGCGACCCTGAGATGGTGACCAGCGGCTGAAGGCCCGCCAGCTCGAACGGCGGATGGGCCAAGACCGCCGCCCGCAATCGCTGGACGGTGGCCTCGGGCTGGGGCCGATGAATGATGCCGCTGGTGACCGCAACGACGATATCGAAGCGATCCTGCGCCCAGTCGATGATGGGATTCCACAGTGCATTTTGCCGCGCCACCAGATCGGCCGGATAATCGGCGCGGTAGGCGAGCAGGTCGCTTTCGCCATAGTCGGCAAGACCTCGCGCAAAACCGGCGGGATCGGGCGCGATCCGATCGATCGCGGCATTGGCGAGGCCCGTCAACGGCATCGAGCGCGGATCAATCTTCACGCCCTGCGCATTCCATTCCCCGGCGATCGCATCGGCCAGCGCGCGCGACGGTACGACCAGCGCCGCCTTGGCCGGCGTGCGGACCGGGCGGCCATCCAGCGCCACGCCATAACCGCTATCGAGCGGGAGGGACGCGGCCTTGTCGAAAAAACGCTTCATCGCTTGGGCGAGCGCCAGTGACGTACGAGCAGTTGAGGGATCACCGTCACATCGATGATGCCGATGATGGTGATCACAAGGCCGACGACCCTGTCGCCGCCGGGCTTCAGCAGATCGCCGTTCGAGATGACGAGGCCCAGCAGCACCAGGCCGATGCCGCCCAGCCGCACGAACTGGATGAAGAAGAAGCGGTTGCGCGCCGTCGCGAGGTCCTTTGGTTCGGTCATGCGATCCGGTCCAGAATGGCGGAGAGCGCGTCGGCGGTTTCGATGATGTGGCGGGCCCCGGCCTCGCGCAATTCGTCCTCTTCGTGATAGCCCCAGGTAACGCCTACCGGCAGAGCGCCCGCCGCGCAGCCCATCATCATGTCGAAACTGGTGTCCCCGATCATTACCGTGGTCTCAGGGGCCGCGCCTGCCTCCGCGATAGCGGCATCGAGCATGGAAGGATGCGGCTTGGAGGGGTGCCGGTCGGCGGTCTGGAGCGTGACGAAGCGTTCGGCGATGCCGTGATGGTGCAGGCAGAAGCCCAATCCCCGTTCGGACTTGCCGGTCGCGACGCCCATCAGCCAGCCGCGCGCGTCGAGTGTATCCAGCAGGCCGGAGATGCCGGGGAATAAGGGCTCATCGACATGGCCGTCGGCCCGGAGTGCATGGAAGGTACGTTTATAGCTTTCCGCCAGCCGGTTATGGAGGTCGGCTTCGGCGTCGGGCAGCAGCCGCTCCATGGCTTCGATAAGTGACAGGCCGACCACCCGGCGCGTGGCATGCGGATCGGGTGGAAGGAGGTTGTGCGAGTCGAACGCGCCCTCCATTGCGCGAATGATGCTGGCCTGGCTGTCCACCAGTGTTCCGTCGCAATCGAAGACGATCAGCTTGTTCATCGGGACGTTTATTTCCGGCTCCGGCCGCGTCGTTCGCCGCGCCTTTCCTTGCGGCGCGCCTTGGCGGCGGCTGCCGCGCGGCGGGCCTGCACCTCGGGGTCCTTGTCGGGATCAAATACCTCGATCGACAGGTCTCCGGCCGTGAGGTCGAAACCAAGGTGGCGGATGCTTTCGGCAAAATGCGCTGGCGGATCGGCCATCACGTCCAGCACGCCACCATCGGGATGATCGATGCGGATGCGCCGGGCATGGAGGTGCATCTTGCGGCTGATTCCGCCGGTCAGGAACGCATTCCGGCCCGCCATATTTGCCGTCGCCGACGATCGGATGGCCGATCGCGGCAAGATGGACGCGAAGCTGGTGGGTGCGGCCGGTGTGGGGCTGAAGCTCGACCCAGCAGGCGCGATTGCCGGCGCGTTCGATCACCCGATAGCGAGTGCGGGCGGGCAGGCCATTTTCCTTGTCGACATGCATCTTCTCGCCGCCGGTGCCGGGCTGTTTGGCCAGCGGCAGGTCGATGATGCCGTCATCGATGCGATGGCACGCCGACGATGAGCGCCCAATAGACTTTCCTCGCGGTTCGGCTGGAAAAGGATTTCGAGAAGAACGCCGCGGCGCGGGGCGTACGGGCCAGCAGCAGAACCCCGCTGGTATCCTTGTCGAGACGATGGACCAGCTTGGGGCGCGAAGGCGCGTCATATTGCAGGCCGTCGAGCAGGCCGTCGACATGATCGGTCGGTCTTCGTGCCGCCCTGCGTCGCAAGGCCCGGCGGCTTGTTGATGACGATCGCCGATTTGTCGCGGTGGATGACCATCGACTGGACATAGGCGGTCTCGTCCTCGCTCAGCGGCGGCCGCTCCTGCCTCGCCACGGCAAGGGGGAGACAACCGCTTCCGGCGGAGGGACGCGGATGATCTGGCCCGCTTTCCACCCGGTCACCGGGCGTGGCGCGCTTGCCGTTGATGCGAAGCTGCCCCGTCCGCGCCCAGCGCGATACGGTGTTGAACGTGGCCTCGGGCAGATGACGCTTGAACCAGCGATCGAGGCGGATGCCGTCGTCGTCGGACGAAACGGTGAAGCTGCGAACGTCATTCCCGCTCATCCGATCATCCTCATCGCCCAGACGCCGACGGCGACCATCATGATCGATCCCGCCGCCGAGGAGACCGCATATGCCAGCGCCAGGGCGTAATCGCCCCGCGACAGCATCGTGAACGCTTCGAGGCTGAACGCCGAAAAGGTCGTGAATCCGCCCAGCACGCCGACGCCAAGGAACAGGCGTAGCTGCTCGCGACCCTCGGCGATATTGACCAGAACGCCGACCAGCACGCCCATGAGCAGCCCACCGGTCAAATTGATGATCCAGGTTCCCCAGGGAAAAGCCGGTCCCATGCGCTCAAGCGCGATGCGTCCGATATGATAGCGGAATCCGGCGCCGATCGCGCCGCCAGTCATGACAAGAAAAAGCGGTGGCATGCGCGGCTTGTAGCGACAGATGTGCGCCGCCGCCAGTCAAAGCACGCCAAAGGTCCAGCCTTCGGTGCGGGCGATTTCGGGCGTCAATCCAATTGGCTGCCAATAGCGCGCGTCATTGGCGGTTGCGCGCAGGCCCGCGGAGGTGACGAGCACGTCGGTCTGGTGGTCGGAATAGGCGGCATCGGCGACGGGTGCGGACCCGAGAACGGCAAGCGCGCGGTTCAGATCGTCGGCGGAGCGCAGCTTCAACCCACGCGTTCCGCCCATCCGGATAAAGGCGCGGCAATAGATTTCGACGACGGTAACTGCGTCTGGATGAAGCGGGTCGAACGGCCAGACCCGCGCGCTATCGGACAAATGATGAAGGACGCGCATGCCCGCGAAGCTCGCCTTTGCAACCTGCGCCGCCCCGATAGCGTCGTATACGGTCGACGGCTTGCCGCCGCCTGTCGCGTTGAAAGCCAGCTCGCACTGGCGGAAATGCATGAAGTCCGCCTTGCGCCCGTCGGCCGCGCCGAAATAGAAATGGGGGCGGTGGCGTTGTTCGAGAAAACTCGCCGCGCCAAGGTCTTCATCGTCGCAGCACGCGTCGACATAGGCCCAGAATGCGCGGGCGCTGGCGGGAACATCTTCGCCGGGCAGATAGCAGCCCCGCTCGGCGATGGGCGGTGCGAAGGAAAAGTCGAAGCCGATCAGCCAAGGTTCCGGGCTGACGCACTTGTCCTTCACCCAATCGAGCACATCGCTCCGCGACCAGACGCGACCGGCGTCGACGAGCGCGGGCGCGTCCGATCCGGCGGTGCAGGTAGCGATCGCAATGCCCTTGTGCCGCCTGCCTTTGGCGCCCGACCAGTCGATTGCAGCGAAGTGGGTGAAACGATCCACCTATGCCAAGCCTTCCTTCGTCACCCAAGGGCTTGGCTGGAATGACAAAAACAGATTTCTACTATTTCCGCCGCTCCTGCCGCAGCCGGTCCCAATAGGCCAGTCGTTCCGCGATCTTCGCCTCGAAGCCGCGCGGTGAAGGCGTATAAAAGGTTTCCTCCGGCATTTCCTCCGGCCAGTAGCTGTCGCCGGAAAAGGCGTCGGGCGCATTGTAGTCGTAATCATAGTCGCGGCCGTAGCCGATGTTCTTCATCAGCTCGGTCGGGGCGTTCAAGATGTTCTTCGGCGGCATCAGCGAGCCGGTGTCGCGGGCCGATCGTTTTGCCGCTTTCTCCGCCACATAGGCGGCGTTGGATTTGGGTGCGGTGGCAAGATAGAGCGTCGCCTGCACGATCGCGAGTTCGCCCTCGGGGCTGCCGAGGAAATCATAGGCATCCTTGGCGGCAAGGCACTGCACCAGCGCCTGCGGATCGGCAAGGCCGACATCCTCGGACGCGAAGCGCACCAGCCGCCGCAGCAGGTAGAGCGGCTCCTCGCCCGCCACCAGCATCCTCGCCAGATAGTAGAGCGCCGCCTGGGGGTCTGACCCGCGCAGTGATTTGTGCAGCGCGGAGATGAGATTGTAATGGCCCTCGCGATCCTTGTCGTACACCGCGACACGGCGGTGGAGCAGGGATGACAGCCCGGCGGGTGACAGCGGCGCGTCGATCTCGATCGAATAGAGCGTCTCGACCTGGTTGAGGAGGAAACGTCCGTCGCCGTCAGCGGTCGCGATCAGCGCATCGCGCGCATCCGACATCAGCGGCAGGGGCCTGGATTCGGCGGCTTCGGCGCGATCGAGCAACTTTTCCAGCGCGCGATGATCCAGCCGGTTGAGAATGAGCACCTGGCAGCGGGAGAGCAGCGCCGCGTTCAATTCGAAGCTGGGGTTTTCGGTCGTCGCGCCGACAAGGATGACGGTGCCGTCCTCCACATAGGGCAGGAATCCGTCCTGCTGTGCGCGATTGAAGCGGTGAATCTCGTCAACGAAGAGCAGGGTCTGCGTGCCCATCCGGGCGTGGTCGCGCGCCTCGGCAAAGGCTTTCTTCAAATCCGCCACGCCCGAAAAGACGGCGGAAATGGAAACGAAGCGCAGCCCCACGGCATCGGCGAGCAACCGGGCGATGGTCGTCTTGCCGGTGCCGGGCGGCCCCCACAGGATCATGCTGGAGAGCTTGCCCGCCGCGACCATGCGTCCGATTGCGCCGCTTGCGCCGGTCAAATGTTCCTGGCCGACGACATCGTCGAGGGTTTGCGGACGCAAGCGTTCGGCCAGCGGTTGCGCGGAGGCGGGCGTGGCGGCGGGCGCGTCCGAGGCGAAGAGATCGGTCATGACCTTGTCAATTTAGTGCGGCCGCGCCATTTTTTCAGCTGTAGCGCACGGCATAGATCGGCGGCAGGCGAAACGGGCTCTGCGTCCAACGGTCGCCGCCGTCTTCGCTGAACCATAGTCCGCCCGTGGTCGAGCCCATTGCGAGGTGTTCGCCGCTGCCGTCCACATCAAGAGCGTGGCGGTAGATCAGGTCATAGGCAAGGTCCTGCGGCAGCCCGTCGCTCAGCGTTTCGAAGCTGGCGCCGCCGTTGGAGGTCCGCGTCACGACGAGGTGGCCGTCAGCCGGATAGCGATACTCGTCCTTAACGGCGGGCACGAACCACGCCGTGCCCGGTTTTTCGGGATGGACGGCAACCGCGAAGCCAAAGCTGGGGTCGACCGTGAGGATTTGCGACCATCCGTCCACGCCCGTGTCGGATTTGAATATGCCGTTGTGGTGCTGGATCCAGAAGCTGTCGGGCGCCGCCGGGCAGCGCACCATCCGATGCGGATCCTGCGTCGCCTGGTTCCCGGCCTGTTCGGGCGGCATATAGGTGGCGACAAGACCGCCGCCGCCGATGCGCCAGCTCTTGCCGCCATCCCTGGTTTCCCACACGCCGCCGCAGGAAACAGCGATGGCGATACGCCGGCTGTCGCGCGGATCGACCGAGATCGAATGAATCCCCGGCTTGTCGTACCCCCCGCCGAACCATTGCGAACGCAGCGGATCGTCCCAAAGCGCGCGCAGCAGCGTCCAGCTATCGCCCTTGTCCTCGCTGCGGAAAAGGCCGCCCGGGATTGTGCCCGCCCATAGCGCGCCCGGCTCATCCCTTCCGCCGGGCTCGAGCGACCAGATCAGGCTGAGGCTGGGGGCGTCCGCCGCGTCCGCATCGACGCCCGCATAGGAGGGCGTGGAAACCTCGGCCCAGTTTGCGCCGCCGTCAGCGCTTCTGTGCAGCTTCACGCCGAAATGGCCGAGGTCAAGCGCCGCGTAAAGCATGCCGTCGCGCGGATCCGCCAGGAACATGCTGACCGGCGAACCGAGGAATGCCGTGCGCGCAACATCCCATTGCCCAGCGCCCCTGCGGCGCAATTCGAACAATCCCTTGCGCGTTGCGATGAACAGCCGGTCGGACATGACTATCTCCATATCTACGCGGCGCTGCCCCCCGACAAGGCCTGAAGGACATAGACTTCGCTTGTTGGCGAGAGAGGCATGGACAGCACGGTTTCCCGTTGCCGCATCGTGCCATCGATGAAGATGATGATGTGTTTCCTCACCCGGCCCTGATCGTCAAGCACATAGCTTTTGATGCGCGGATAGTCCGCCGCCACCGTCTCCAGCAGTTCGGCGACCGTCTTGCCTTCATAGGCGACAAGGTCGATCGGCCCCACCGCTTCGAGATGTGAAGTGAACGCTATTCTGGCCAAACCGCCTCTCCGGTGCAACTTTGCCCAAGCATGGACGTGCACGCGCGATTTTGGAAGGCAGGAGGCGAGTGGAGCGGAGAGGAGAGGAAAGTGCCTGGATCGTGCTGCCGCGCTGCCCGCCAAAAGGACGCGCGATCGGACATGAAAAAGGCCGCGCCGGTAGTTCCGGCACGGCCTTTCTCTAGTGTTTCGTCGCGGAAGAAGCTCAGGCTTCTTCGGCTTCGCTTTCGCCTTCGGCCGGTTCCGGGGCGATTTCGCCCGGCTCGGCGTTGGGATCATAGTCCTCGGTGAAGGCTGCGGCGTCACGTTCGAAGAACTGGGCGTTGATGTCGACGCCCTGCGCCTGAAGATCGGCTTCCTCGGGCGAACGGGCGACGTTCACCTTCACGATCTGGCTGACTTCGGCATGAAGCGAGACACGCACTTCGTGAACGCCAAGCGCCTTGATCGGCCGGTCGAGCACGATCTGGTTCTTCGAAACCTTCGCGCCATCGGCTTCCAGCGCCTCGGCGAGGTCGCGGGCCGAAACCGAACCGTAAAGCTGGCCGGTGTTCGACGCCTGACGGATGAGAATGATCGACTTGCCCTCAAGGCCCTTGGCGTCCTTCTGGGCCGCCTCGCGCTGCTTGTCATTGTCGGCTTCGATCTGCGAGCGGTTGGCCTCGAACTTCTTCTTGTTCGCTTCATTGGCGCGCAGCGCCTTGCCGCGAGGCAGAAGGAAGTTGCGGGCAAAACCGTCCTTCACGGTGACGACATCACCGATGCGGCCGAGCTTTTCGACGCGTTCGAGCAGGATGATTTCCATTGGTGCGACCCTCCTTATTTCACGATGAAGGGCAGCAGGCCGATGTGGCGCGAACGCTTGATCGCTTGCGCCAGCTCACGCTGCTTCTTGGCGGAAACCGCCGTGATGCGGGACGGGACGATCTTGCCGCGCTCGGACACGAAGCCCTGGAGCAGACGGACGTCCTTGTAATCAATCTTCGGCGCTTCCTTGCCTGAGAAGGGGCAGCTCTTGCGCCGGCGAAAAAATGGGCGTGCCATGTCGAAAAGCCTCCCTTACGCTGCCATGTCGTCGCGTTCGCGGCGCGGGCCACGATCACCTCGATCCGGACGATCACCACGGCCGCCTTCGCGCCCGCCGTCACGGTCCCCACGACGTTCGCGGTCGCGATCGCTCTTGCGCATCATCACCGACGGACCTGCTTCATGCGCATCGACGCGGATGGTCATGTAGCGGATCACATCTTCGTTGATCGCGGTCTGGCGCTCCAGCTCGGCGATAGCAGCCGCCGGCGCGTCGATGTCCAGCAGTACATAGTGCGCCTTGCGGTTCTTGCGAACGCGATAGGCAATGTTGCGAAGACCCCAGGTTTCCACCTTGGCGATCTTGCCGCCATTGTCCTCGATAATCTTGGTTGCTGCCTCGGCGAGTGCATCGACCTGGGTTTGTGCCAGATCCTGACGCGCGAGGAAGACATGCTCGTAGAGCGGCATGTACGCTTCCTTTTCTGTTGGCCGATCGCTGGCAACGGACCATCCGTTGCCCCTCCGGCTGTCGTTCAAGCAAATCCCCGGCCGGAAGATGCCTTCCGTCCAGAGGAAGGCGCGCTATTGGCAGAAACCGGGTTCGAAAGCAAGGCGGTTGCGTCGGCATGCGCAGACGCATACGGAGCGAACACAACACAGGAGGAAACCAGTGCGCGCATTCATTTTTCCCGGACAGGGCAGCCAGGCGGTGGGCATGGGCAAGGCGCTGGCGGATGCGAGCGCTGCTGCCCGCGCCGTGTTCCAGGAAGTCGACGAGGCACTGGCGCAGAACCTCCTGCGGCTGATGGTCGAAGGCCCCGAGGAAACATTGATCCTGACCGAGAATGCGCAGCCGGCGATCATGGCGAATGCGATCGCGACGCTCGCCGTCCTGGAACGGGAGGCGGGCGTGCTGCTCGCGGACAAGGCCGATTATGTCGCGGGCCATTCGTTGGGCGAATATACGGCGCTTTGCGCGGCGCAGGCGCTCGACCTGGCAACGACGGCGAAGTTGTTGAAGTTGCGTGGTCAATCGATGCAGGCCGCCGTCCCGGTGGGCGAAGGCGCGATGGCTGCGCTGCTGGGCCTTGACTATGACGCGGCGAAAGAGGTCGCCGACGAGGCGGCGCAGGGCGACGTTTGCTCAGCCGCCAACGACAATGCGCCGGGGCAGGTGGTTGTCTCTGGCCACCGTGCCGCGGTCGAGCGTGCGCTTGAGATCGCCAAGACCAAGGGCGCGCGCCGCGCCGTGCTGCTGCCGGTCTCCGCCCCCTTCCACTGTCCGCTGATGCAGCCCGCCGCCGATGCGATGGCCGATGCGCTGGCCAAGGTGGGCCTGAGGGCGCCGCTGTTGCCGGTTTATGCCAATGTCACCGCCGCACCGGTTGCGGACCCTGCCACAATCCGCCGCCTGCTGGTGGAGCAAGTGACCGGCATGGTTCGCTGGCGCGAAAGCGTGGCGGCGATGGCGGAAGCGGGCGTCGACCATTTCGTCGAGCTCGGCGGCAAGGTGCTGGGGCCGATGGTAAAGCGCATCGCACCCGACGCGAAGATCACCAGCGTGGTGTCGATGGACGACATTGAGGCGCTGGCGAAGGAAATCTAATCACGTCATGCCAGCGTAGGCTGGCATCCATGCGGCGTCTTCATATCAGGCGGCGATTTAGATTGGACCCCAGCCTTCGGCTGAGGTGACGATAGAAGGGGAGTAAATTACATGTTCGATCTGACCGGCATGACGGCGCTTGTAACGGGCGCGAGCGGAGGCATCGGCTCGGCGATTGCAAAGGCGCTGGCGGCGCAGGGTGCGCGGGTCGCGCTGTCCGGCACGCGCGAGGACGCGCTGAAGGCCGTGGCGGCGGAAATCGGCGGCGATCCGGTGATCCTGCCGTGCAACCTGTCGGACGCGGCCGCGGTCGACGCGCTGGTGCCGCGCGCGGTGGAAGCGCTGGGACAGCTCGACATCCTGGTCAACAATGCGGGGGTCACGCGCGACAACCTGGCCATGCGGATGAAGGACGAGGAATGGGACCAGGTGATCCGGGTCAACCTCGAAGCCGCCTTCCGGCTGATTCGCGCTGCGGCCAAGCCGATGATGAAGGCGCGCTTCGGGCGCATCATCTCGATCACCTCGGTGGTGGGCGCGACGGGCAACCCCGGTCAGGCGAACTATGCCGCGTCAAAGGCGGGACTGGTCGGCATGTCGAAGGCGCTGGCGCAGGAGCTGGCGAGCCGCAACATCACCGTCAATTGCGTGGCGCCGGGCTTCATCAAGTCGGCGATGACCGACGCATTGCCTGATGCGCAAAAGGAGGCGCTGCTCGGCAAGATTCCGGCGGGCAAGCTGGGCGAGGGCGAGGACGTGGCCGCGGCCGTCACCTATCTGGCGTCGAAGGAAGCTGCCTATGTCACCGGGCAGACGGTGCATGTGAACGGCGGCATGGCGATGCTTTGAGAATCCGTCATGCTGGCCGGCTGGCTGCTTCCGCACCGCCCGCATAGCCCCTTCTCACCACCACCCAGAACAAGGCGATCAGCACGACCGGAGCGATGGGAAGGGAAAGTTTCATCGCCAGCGTGCGCGAGAAGAGCGGCAGCACGAAGGCGGCTGACATGACCAGCTTCTCCCAGGGCAGGAAAGCGGTGCGTCGGGCTTCGATGAACAGCCAGGCAAGCGGCAGCGCGATCCAGGTGAGGTCATAGTCCAGCACAAAGGGCGTGGCGACGACGGCTCCGGCAATGAGCGCGGCATTTTGCGCCGGTCCCGAAAGACGCGCGCGGCCCATTGCAACAAGGGTGGCGATCACGCCGAGTGTGACGATCGCCTGTAGCGCATAACCGAGCCCGATTCCGCCATGAAGCACGCGGACGGCGGCGAAAATGCTCTCCATCTTGGCGGGATCGACGAGGCCCGTTTCCAGCGTTTTCCGCGCCAGAGCCGTATTGGCCAAGAACGCCCGCCAGGTCTCAAGCCCGAAAACGGCCATCGAAAGCGCCGCCAGCCCGGCGGCGGTCAGCCCTGCGGCGATGAACGGTCGCCAGAGGCCGCGCGCGGCAAGCGCGAAGGGGATGAGCAGCGCCATGTGCGGCTTTATCACGAGGCAGCCGAACAGCGTTCCGGCGAGCCATGGACGGCGTTCCAGCAGCAGAACACCCCCGCCCATCAGCGCGGCGGTGATAAAGCCGTTCTGGCCGTGCCCCATGTTGAGCAGGATCGCAGGAAAGGCGAGCAGGGTCAGCCAGGTGCCGCTCCAGCGGTCGAGAAAGCGATAGACGACCTGCACATAGGCGAAGCCGCTGACAACGAGCCAGAGGCTGAGCGACACCAGATAAGGCATGGTCGCAAGCGGCAGGCAAAGCAGCAGATAGACGGGCGGATAGAAGAAAGCGGCATAGCCCTGATGTGCATTGAACCTGGCGGTTTGCGCGGCGAAATGGATCGCCATGTCGTACGGAGCGGAAGGATGTCCGCCCAGTGCGAGCTGCGAGGCCGTCCAGAAGCTGAGGAAATCGGTGCCGAGCGGCTTGCCCATCGGATCAAGCGCGGATTTCGAGAAAACAATCCAGCCCACGCACGCCATCGTCAGCAGGACGGCAAGCAGGAGGCGATAGATGCGAGCGGGTTGCTCGGCCAACCAGTCGCCATCGCGCAGTGACTTCAATCCAGCGTTTGCCATCATTGGTCCGGTTCTGGGCGATCAGCGGTTCATTTTTCGTGAAGATGCCTTTTTCAAACCGCAACCGAACAGCGGTTTGGGCTTGCCAGCGGCGGGGGGGCGGATTAGGGCAGGCACGGAACACAGCCTAATCGAGAAGGGGCATTTCATGAGCGACGTCGCAGAGCGCGTGAAGAAGATCGTTGTTGAGCACCTCGGCGTCGAAGCCGAAAAGGTGACGGAAGAAGCGAGCTTCATCGACGATCTCGGCGCAGACAGCCTCGACACCGTCGAGTTGGTCATGGCGTTTGAAGAAGAATTCGGTGTCGAGATTCCTGACGATGCCGCTGAAAAAATTCTGACGGTAAAGGATGCAATCTCTTATATCGAGGCAAACAACGCCTGATATCAGCCTCTGCCGAGGGATTCGACGGCTCCCCGGGAAGCTGGGGGGCCGTTTCGCTTTTGAGAACAGAGTTGGAGATGGGTTGATGCGGCGAGTGGTCGTGACCGGGCTTGGCCTCGTGACGCCTCTGGGCAGTAACGTCGAAACCGCCTGGGCGAATATTCTGGCTTCCAAATCGGGAGCGGGCACCGATCACCCGCTTCGATGCGTCGGATTATGCGTGCCGGATCGCCTGCGAAGTGATCGCCGGCGACGGGACGGGCACGACGTTTGATGCCAACAAGCGGGTTGATCACAAGGTTCAGCGGCAGGTCGATCCTTTCATTGTCTATGGCATCGACGCTGCGAGCCAGGCGATAGAGGACGCGGGACTTCTCGACATGACCGAGGAGGAGCGGCTGCGCGCCGGCTGCTCGATCGGTTCGGGCATCGGCGGTCTGCCAGGCATCGAAAGCGAGTCGATCGTGCTCCATGAAAAGGGGCCGCGACGCGTGTCTCCCCACTTCGTGCACGGTCGCCTGATCAACCTGATCTCCGGCCAGGTTTCAATCAAGCATGGCCTGATGGGGCCAAATCACGCGGTGGTGACGGCCTGCTCGACGGGCGCGCATTCAATCGGCGACGCGGCGCGGATGATCGCGCTGGATGACGCCGATGTGATGCTCGCCGGCGGCGCGGAAAGCGCGATCTGCCCGCTCGGCATCGCCGGCTTCGCGCAGGCGAGGGCGCTTGTCGACCGCCTTCAATGACCAGCCCGAAAAGGCGTCGCGTCCGTATGACAAGGACCGCGATGGCTTCGTGATGGGCGAGGGCGCGGGCGTCGTCGTCCTCGAAGAATATGAACGCGCGAAAAGGCGCGGAGCGAAAATCTATGCCGAAGTGATCGGCTATGGCCTGTCGGGCGACGCCTATCACGTCACCGCGCCGCATCCCGAAGGTTCGGGCGGCTTCCGCTCGATGCAGATGGCGTTGCAAGAAAGCCGGGATCAATCCGGAAGACATCGACTACATCAACGCGCATGGCACCTCGACGCCGCTTGGCGACGAGCTGGAACTGGGTGCGGTCAGGCGGCTGTTCGGCGTCGGCGATCGGCAACGTCTCGATGTCGTCGACCAAATCGGCGATCGGCCATCTGCTCGGCGGCGCGGGCGCTGTCGAATCGATCTTCTGCATTCTAGCGCTCCGCGATCAGATCGTGCCGCCGACGCTCAACCTCGACAATCCGAGCGACAGCTGCGCGGGTGTGGATCTTGTTCCGCATGTCGCGAAGAAGCGGAAGGTGAGCGCCGTGCTGAACAACAGCTTCGGCTTTGGCGGCACCAATGCGTCGCTGATCATGAAGGCGGTGTGAGAACGCGCGCCAGAGGATTGTTTCGGCCATTCTCGCGATAGCGGGAATTCATGAACGCAAGCCGGCAAGCGCGCGGCAAATATGGTATTCATGGATCCCGGCCTTACGGAATGACAGTCAGAGATTGAGTGGTCCTTGCGCAAGCTGCTGATCGCGCTCGTTATCCTCGTCGCGGCAATTGTCGCGGCGCCGCTGGCGTTGTGGTACGGGCCGGGGCCGTCGAAGGCGGCGGTCACGGTCCAGATCACGCAAGGCGCGACGCTGGCCAAGGCGGCTGCGCTTCTGGAGACGAAGGGCGTGTTGCGGCATGCCGGGGCCTTTCGCCGCCTGTCGCGTTATCTGGGCTCGTCTGACCCGATCCGGGCGGGCGAGTTCGCATTTCCGGCGCATGCCAGCGCGGCGAGGGTTCTCGACATCCTCCAGCACGGCAAGCCGGTCTTCCGGCTGGTGACCATTCCAGAAGGCATGCCTTCGATCCTTATCCATGAGAAGCTAATGGCGGAGCCGCTGCTGACCGGCAGGATCGCCACGCCCGCCGAAGGTTCCATCCTGCCCGACAGCTACAGCTTCGAGCGCGGCGAAAGCCGGGCGGCGGTGTTGAAGCGGATGCAGGATGCAATGACGCACACGCTTGCCGATCTGTGGAAAGATCGCGGAAAGTCCACACCCGTCAGGACGCCGCGAGAAGCGATCATCCTTGCATCCATCGTCGAGAAGGAAACGGGAAAGCCCGCAGAACGCCCGATGGTGGCCGGCGTCTATGCCAATCGGCTGCGCATCGGCATGGCGCTTCAGGCGGACCCGACCGTCATCTACCCCATCACCAAGGGCAAGCCGCTGGGGCGCCGCATTCGCCGGTCGGAGCTTGTGGCGGATAACGGATATAATACCTACGCCCGCCCCGGACTGCCGCAGGGACCGATTGCGAACCCCGGGCGGGATTCCATTGCGGCGGTGCTTGATCCGGAGCGAACCAAGGCGATCTATTTCGTAGCGGACGGCAGCGGTGGTCATGTATTCGCAGACACGCTCGCCGAACATCAGGCCAATGTCCGGAAATGGTACGCGATTCGCCACGCGCGCGGGGAAATGTAGGGAGCGGGCCTACAGCCGCTTCACGGCCACCACAGGCTGGTCATAATTCTTTTTGAGCAGCGCAATCACGTCCGCCAGCGGTTCGACCACCACCCGCATCCACCATGCGCTTGCGTGAACCAGCCGCTCGCTGTCGGCCATGACGCCGACATGGCCGGGAAAAAAGACAAGGTCGCCGCGTTGGAGCCGGTCGCCGGCGACTGACTTTCCCAGCGCCTGGCGCTGCTGATCGCTGTCGCGGGGCGCAAAGACACCGCAAAAACCGAGCGCAAGCTGGACGAGGCCCGAGCAGTCGAGACCGTCGCCGCCGCGCCCGCCCCACAGATAAGGAACGCCCTGCAGTTGTTCGGCGACCGCGACGGGATCGGCCAGGAGGCTGCCGATGGTCATGACGTGGCATGGATGGAGCCATCCGCTTTCGCAGCGGACAAAGCCGGCGGGACTGGTTTCCTCCGCTCTTACGCGCGCGCCCATGGGCAGACGCTGGAGCAACCGCGACTTGATGTCGGGTTCGGCAAAGGCGAGCGCCAGCGAAGACGATATGATGTGGGTCGGCGGCGCGCCAGGAGGACTGAGCGCTTCGGCATCAAGATAGCCGACATAATGGTCGTGCCGGCAATAACCCCAGGACCAGCCGTTGTTCGTGTCGATGACGGAAAATTGCTCGCCCAGCAGCAACTGGCTGATTGCAGGCTTATCGTACGACGGGGACGGCCGAAGCATCGCCGTGGTGCGGATGCATCGGCGGGGGTCAGGCCGGGCGTAATGGGTGGCAAACACCTGTCCGGCCAGCGCAAGGTCGGCGATGTCCGGGCGGAACGCGTGTATGCGTGGATCGAGAGCGATTGACGGGCCTTCCAGCCTGAAATTAGCCGCTGTGCCTGCCTGCGCTATCATTCGCCTTATCGATCAGTTCCGCAAATGCCACGAGGAAATCGTGACCGCTCGGCGTCTGTTCGACAAGCACATTCCGCAAATCACTTTCGTCCCGTTCACGTCTGAGATAGCCGAGTGCGCTCAGACTGTTCAAGGCGCGCGTGATGACGGGCTTGGAAACATTGAGCCGCGCCGCCAGACCGCGAACGGTGTGCGGGCCGGACGTCAGATAAACGATCAGCAACAGGGCGAACTGACGGTTGGTAAGATCCGGCTGGTTGGACTGAACGTATCGGATCAGTGCGTTCATCCAGGGTTGGAGAAACGTACCGGGTGCTGCAGTCAAACCTTCGGTGCTGGCCATGATACTCACAGTCGATGGCGCGATAATGAGGGGAAACGCGCGACCCGCCCGATCGTTGCACGGGAAGAACGTTAGCCCTCTGTTTCGCCGACCGGTCCGATCAGGCGAAGCGACTCCTGAGCATCTGCCACGCCGCGCGCAAGCCAAGCGCTTCGCCGCCTTTCGGGCGGCCGGGCTTTGCCGACGGCATCCAGGCGAATGTATCGAGATGCGCCCAGGGCATCGTGTCCGGCACGAACTTCTGGAGGAACAGGGCGGCGGTGACCGCGCCCGCCATGCCGCCTTCGCCCGCATTGTTCATGTCGGCGATCTCGGACTTCAGCATGTCGGCATAGTTGCTCCAGAGCGGCATTCGCCACAGCGGATCGTGCACGGTCGTGCCCGCCGCGAGCAGATCGGCGGCGAGCGTGTCGTCATTGCTGAAAAGCGCGGGCAGCTCCGGCCCGAGCGCGACCCGGGCGGCCCCCGTGAGCGTCGCATAGTCGAGGATGAGGACCGGCTCTTTTTCCGCCGCGAACGTCAGCGCATCGGCCAGGATCAGCCTGCCTTCGGCGTCGGTGTTGCCGATCTCGACCGTCAACCCCTGTCGCGAACGGAGGATGTCACCCGGACGGAAAGCGGCGCTGCCCACCGCGTTTTCGACGAGCGGAATGACAAGATGCAACCGAACCGGAAGCTTGGCGGCCATGATCAGCTGTGCCAGCGCCAATGCATGGGCCGCGCCCCCCATGTCCTTCTTCATCAGCAGCATGCTGGACGAGGGCTTGATGTCGAGGCCGCCCGAATCGAAACACACGCCTTTGCCTATAACCGCGACACGGGGATGGTTTTCATCGCCCCATTCGACCTCGACAAGTCTTGGCTCGCGGCCCTGCGCGGCCGCCCGGCCGACTGCTGCGATGCAGGGAAAGTGAACGTCGAGATCAGCACCCGCGTGGACGGCGAAGGTCGGCTTGAACGGCGCCACTGATTTTTCGATGGTCGTGGCGAATTCGTCGGGCCCCAGATCGGCCGCAGGCGTGTTGACGAGGTCCCGGACCAGCGACACGGCTTCGGCGATCCGAACGACCTGGTCGATCTGGGCGACTTCGCTCGTAAGGAGCACGCGCTCAGGCAATGGCTCGGGTTTCGATCGGTAATGGTCGAAGCGGTAGTGGGCGAGCAGCCATCCCAGCGCCCCGTCGCCGGGCGCGCCATCGGCAAGGCGGTAGGTGCCGGGCGGCAGCTTCTGCGCGGCTGCCGCCAGATCCCAGGGGGTCGGTTGTTCCGGGAGGCCGACCGCCGCCGAGAAGCCATCATTGCTGCTTGCGGGCAACAATGCGAAATCGCCTGGCTTGCCCTTGAACTGCGCGGCCTCCAGCGTCGCCCGTTCACGCGCCGGCAGGCTTGATACCCAGCCCTCGAACCCGTCCTTGGTGACGGTGCGGATGAGATGGGCGGTCTGGCCGCGATCGGGCTGAAGAAGGGACGAGAAACGGATCATCCCGCAACTTTGCCGTCCGCCTCAGCCGAAGTCGAGATACGTCCACTCACTTTGTACGGAACGAACGCTTTTCTACGCCGCGCGAACCGGAACGCCGAAGAGGTCGTGCTCGTCGGCATCCTCGATCAGCACGCGAATGATGTCGCCGGGTGCATGGCCCTGGACGTTACGCAGCAACACGGAGCCATCGATTTCCGGCGCATCGGCCTTTGACCGCCCGGTCGCGCCGCCGTCCTCGTCAACGGCGTCCAGTATCACGTCCAGCGTACGGCCGATCTTCGCCTGCAGCTTCGCGGCCGAGATTTCCGCGCATTTCGCCATGATACGGGCGTAGCGTTCTTCCTTCACCGCTTCCGGCACCGGATCGGGGAGGGCGTTTGCCGCCGCCCCTGCGACCGGCTCGAATTTGAACGCGCCGACGCGGTCGAGCCGCGCCTCGTCCAGCCAGTCGAGCAGATATTGGAAATCGGCTTCGGTTTCGCCGGGGAAGCCCACGACGAAAGAGGAGCGGATGGTGATATCGGGGCAGATTTCGCGCCAGCCCTTCAGCCGTTCCAGCACCCTGGCTTCATTGGCCGGACGCTTCATGGCTTTCAGCACCGAAGGCGCGGCGTGCTGGAAGGGGATATCGAGGTAAGGCAGCACCAGTCCTTCGGCCATCAGCGGAATGACATGATCGACATGGGGATAGGGGTAGACATAGTGCAGACGCACCCATGCACCGAGCTTACCCAGCTCGCGCGCAAGATCGGTCATGTGCGTCCGAACCTCGGCGCCCTTCCACGGGAATGTCTTATGCTTCAGGTCGACCCCATAGGCGGAGGTGTCCTGGCTAATGACAAGCAGTTCCTTCGTGCCCGCCGCGACCAGTTTTTCGGCTTCGCGCAGCACGGCATCGGGACGGCGGCTGACAAGGTCGCCACGGATCGACGGGATGATGCAGAAGGCGCACCGGTGGTTGCAGCCTTCCGAGATCTTCAGATAGCTGTAGTGGCGAGGTGTGAGTTTCAGCCCCGCCTCGGGCACGAGGTCGAGATAGGGCGAATGCTCCCAGGGGGCCGCCTCATGCACCGCCCCTACCACCGCCTCGTATTGATGCGGCCCGGTGACGGCGAGTACATCGGGGAAGCGTTGGCGGATCACCTCGGCTTCGTTGCCCATGCAGCCGGTGACAATGACGCGGCCGTTTTCGGCAATGGCCTCACCAATCGCCTCCAGCGACTCCGCCTTGGCCGAATCGAGAAAGCCGCAGGTATTGACCAGCACGACATCGGCATCGTCGTAGCTGGGCGACAGGGCATAGCCGTCGGCGCGCAGCTTCGTCAGTATCCGTTCGGAATCAACGAGCGCCTTGGGGCAGCCAAGCGACACCATGCCGATCTTGGGAGGATTGGGGAGCTGTTTTGTCATAATCTGAGCGCCAGATAGGCGTTCTTGGCCGTTTTGGCGAGAGGGCGCGGAATTTTGAGGCGTTTTTTCCACCCAGCCGTCAAGCTATCAGGCGGCGTTTTGGGTCAGGGGCATGTCGGGTTGGGCGGTGTTTCACCCCTGCGCGGGGAGCAGCTTCAACGGGTCCACCGGCTTCCTGCCTTCGCGAATTTCGAAATGGACCTGCGGTTCATCGACCGAGCCGGTCCTGCCGGCGCGCGCGATGATGTCGCCTTTCTTCACCGTCTGCCCGCGCGCAACGAGCAACGCCTGGGCATGGGCATAGGCCGTCACCCAGTTGCCGCCGTGCTTGATGAGGATCAGCCCGCCGAATCCAGGCAGCGTGTCGCCCGCATAGGCGACGACGCCGTCGGCCGCGGCACGAACGGGTTCGCCGGCCGTGGCCTGAATGTTGATGCCATCATTGAACCGGCCGCCCGGCTTGGCGCCGAAGCTGGACAGGATGCGCCCTCTGGCAGGCCAGTTGAAGGCGCCGGCGAACGAAGTTGGCGGCACAATGGGTTGGGAAGGAGGAGCCGCGCTGCCGGTGGGCTGCTTTCCCGCGCTTTCCACGGCCGCCGGCTCGGCACCGGTGATCAGGTCGTTGATGTCGATCTGGAACGCGCGCGCCCGCTCCTCAATGGACATGGCGGCGACTTCTTTCGCCGACGGCAGCAACAGCTTCTGCCCGACCCGCAGGACATAGGGTTCATCGAGCCCGTTGGCTTCGATCACGCGGGCCCAAGGGACGCCATAGGCACGCGCAATTGTGATGCCGGTTTCGCCGTCCTTGATGCGGTGATAGCGGCCACCAGGGACGCGCAGTTTCTGTCCCAACCGTATGATGAAGGGTGGAAGAAGATTGTTCGCATGGGCGATGGCTTCCGACGATGCGCCTGTCCGGTCAGATATGCGCCTCAAACTGTCGCCGGGCTGGACGGTGTAGCTTTGCTCGGCCACCTCAACCGCATCGGGAACGACATCGCGGGCGATCCAGGCGGGTTTTGGCGGTGGCAGCGGCTGGGCGGGCGGGAGAGATGGCGTCGGCCGCGCTTTCCGCGATGGGTGCCGGACGGGTTTATGGATGGGCCAATTCGCCGCCGCGCGCGGAGGGGCGACCCGCTGAGGCGCACAGGCCGCGAGCAGCATCAACCAGACAAGAACCGGAACCCCCTTACGCATTGCCGCTATTTCTAGCGCCTTGCCAGCGCATTTCCAGAGCCCACGCGTCGAAAGGTTGGCGTGAACCGTCGAACGCGCCTTGATTTCAACGATATCGCTGGGCCAGCGTTTCAAGCGAGGCGTGGTGCGTCATGTCGAGATGAAGCGGTGTAACGCTGATAAAGCCATCCTGCACCGCTTCCAGGTCGGTGCGGTGGCCGGGAGTGGACACCGCCGCGCCCAGCCCGAACCAGTAATAGTCATAGCCGCGCGGATCGGTACCCTGAACCAGCCGGAGACGGCCGTAGTCCCGCAAACCCTGGTCGACCACCCGAATGCCGCGAACCTGATCGGCCGGCAGTGCCGGAAAGTTGACATTCACCAAAGTGCGGGACGCCCAGGGCGCATCGAGCAGCGGCCTGAGCACCCGTTCACCCCATGCCGCCGCAGCGTCGAAGGGAACGAGATCGCCCATCCCCTCCCGCGGATAGACCTGACTCAACGCGATCGAGCGAATGCCCGCAAGCGCGCCCTCCATCGCGGCGGAAACGGTGCCGGAATAGGTCACGTCCTCGGCGAGATTGGCGCCGCGGTTGACGCCCGACAGGATGAGATCAGGCGGGTTGTCCTTCAAGACGTGCGCAACCGCCATCATCACCGCATCGGTCGGCGTGCCGGTGACGCAATAGCGTCGATCGCCCAGCTTGCGCAGGCGGACAGGCAGGGTGAGCGTGAGCGAGTGGCCCGCCCCTGACTGCTCGTCGGCCGGGGCGACCGTCCAGATGTCGTCCGACAGCGTCCGTGCGATCGCCTCCAGCACCTTGAGTCCGTTGGCGTTCACCCCGTCGTCGTTGGTGAGGAGGATGCGCATCAGAACGGCTCCAGACGGGTAATGCCGCCCATATAGGGCAGCAAGGCGTCCGGAACTGATACAGAACCGTCGGCCTGCTGATAATTTTCAAGGACGGCGACCAGCGTGCGTCCGACCGCCAGCCCCGATCCGTTCAGCGTGTGGACGAAGCTGGTGCCCTTTTCGCCCGCCGCCCGGAAGCGCGCGTTCATGCGCCGGGCCTGAAAATCCCCGCAGTTGGAGCAGGAGCTGATTTCGCGATAGCGGTTCTGGCCCGGCAGCCACACCTCCAGGTCATAGGTCTTGCGCGCCGAAAACCCCATATCGCCAGTGCATAACAACACGCGTCGATACGGCAGGGCGAGCCGATCGAGGATTGCTTCGGCATGGGCGGTCATGCGCTCATGTTCGGCATCCGATTGGTCCGGCGCGGTGATCGCGACCATTTCGACCTTCTCGAACTGGTGCTGGCGGATCAGCCCGCGCGTGTCGCGACCGGCCGCGCCCGCTTCCGAACGAAAGCAGGGCGTGAGCGCCGAAAAGCGCAACGGCAGGGCGTCCGCCTCCAGAATCTGATCGCGGACAAGGTTGGTGAGCGATACCTCCGCCGTCGGGATCAGCCAGCGGCCGTCAGTCGTCCGGAACAGGTCGTCCGCGAATTTGGGAAGCTGGCCGGTGCCGAACATCGCCTCGTCGCGGACGAGCAGGGGCGGATTGACCTCGGTATAGCCATGCTCTCCCGTCTGGATGTCGAGCATGAACTGGGCCAGCGCGCGGTGGAGCCGGGCCATCGGGCCTTTCAGAACCGCAAAACGCGACCCGGAAATCGCGGCTGCTGCTTCGAAATCGAGGCCAAGCTTCGCGCCAGCCTCGTCATGCTGGCGCGGCTCGAAGCCGAAGCGGCGTTTTTCACCCCTCTCATGGACAACAACATTGTCATCCTCGTCCGCGCCTTCGGGAACATCGGCGGCGGGCAGATTCGGAATGGCCGCGAGCATCGCCTCCAGTTCTTCGCCAAGGCGCTTTTCCTCGGCCTCAAGCTCTGGAAGGCGCGATTTCAGGATCGCGACTTCGGCCATCAACGCCTCGGCGGCGGTGTCGTCCTTTTGCGCCTTGGCCTGACCAATCGCTTTCGACGCTTCATTGCGCCGCGCGAGCCCGGTCTGCAATTCGGTCTGCACGGCGCGTCGCGCGGTATCGAGATCAATGACGGAATGCGTTATACTCGGCGCACCGCGTTTGTTGAGCGCGTCGTCGAATGCGGAGGGATCGGATCGTATGGCGCGGATGTCATGCATGGGCTGAGCTATGGCCCGACCAATGACATGGACGCAAGATACATCCCGCGGGAACGCACAGCAGGGGAGCCGCACATCGGTAATCGACGGAAAGGAAAAGAACCATGCGCGTACCCAATGGCACGACAGTGCTCGTTGCCGACGGCAGCAAGATGCTGTTGCTCGAAAATCGCGGAGAAGCGTTCAGCCCCAGGCTGGAAGTCGTCAAGCAACATGCGCAGGATATCCCGCCTGACCGCGAACTTTCGACCGACCGGGCGGGCCGCAGCCATTCAAGCATGGGGCGACGCAGCAGCGCCCTTCAGGAGACCGACTTTCACGAACAGGCCGAAGACCGCTTTGCCGGCGAAGTCGCCGCGCACTTGAATGAACGCGGGCGTTCAGCGAATGGAAACGGTATTATCGTGATTGCGCCGCCACGAACGCTGGGAAAGCTTCGCCAGCACTATCAGGGCGATGTCGAATGCAGGCTTATCGCGGAAATTTCCAAGGATCTTACAGGACATCCGGTCCAGGACATTGCCCGGCTGATTACCGAATACGTCGCTTGATGGCGCACGGGGTCTGATAACGTAGCGAGGCCCCGGTGGGGGGAGCACCGGGGCCTCGTCACCATCTCGGGCCGACAAAAGCCGGCCTGGCGGATGGATCAGTTGGAGGGATTGGCCGCCCCGGCCGGGCCTGGGGACTGCGCGCTCGCTCCGGCACCCGCATCGGTATCCTGGGAGGCCGCGCCGCCCGTCTGTTTGGCAGAGGCAGCGGCCGCAGCCTCATCGATCTGGGTTGCGGTCATGGCGATGAGCACGCTTTTTTCCGTCCGTGCGAGGCTGCTCGCCGGAATCAACACTTCGCTCTTTGCAGTCTTTAGAACCACATTCGATCCATCGACCTTGGTCAGCGTACCGACCTTGCCGCCCTGGGTGTCGAAAACCTCGGTCCCCGGAGCAAGTTCGACCTTGCCGTCCGCGCCAAGCTTGACGCCAGCGGCAGGTGCGGAAGCGGTCGCCGGGCCTGCCTGCGTGGGAGCAGGCTGACCAGTCTGGGCAAGGGCGACGCCCGGTGCAACGAGGCTAATGACGGCGGCAGTTATAAAATAGTTGATCCTGGGCATGATCTCTCCAAAATCGATCGAGTTTATAAACGGTACGCAGATTGATATGTCGCGTGCCGTTCACAACCCCATGCCGCCGCTTTCGTGGATGGATGGCGGCAAAAGAGCGCCAAGCTGAACGTCAGTTGATTCGGCGCGCAGATATTCCGGGTTAGCCCCCGTCGCGCGGCTATTGCCGCTCCACGTCGCTGGCGGCTGTTAATTTCATTAAAATTCAGGGACTAGGCTCATCGGCCGATGAAACGGCATGATGTTGGCGTGCCTCGGAGATTCTTTAGCGCATACGAACGCTTGTGGAGCGGCTTGCTGCTCGGTATAGGCCGCGCCAGAAAGGCTAGCCGTCAGGTAGAAGCGGCAGCCGGACACCAGGTCGTAAACAGGCGCTGCGACCCTAGAGCGGGAGTTTGGAATGGCCGACGTTGGCTCTGCGTCAAATGCTGTTTCGCAGGATTCGATTGCCAGTACCGAAACGGTTCCGTTCGATGATGTCACGCTGCCGCCGGGCTATCGTCCGGATGCCGACGAACCTTTCATGAACGACCGGCAACTGGCTTACTTTCGCGGCAAGCTAATAACTTGGCGGGAAAGTATCCTGAAGGAATCCAAAGAGACACTGGCGACGCTGCAGAATGAATCGCTTCGCGAGCCAGATGTGACGGATCGCGCGTCCAACGAGACCGATTGGTCAATCGAGCTTCGCACCCGCGACCGCCAGCGCAAACTGATTTCCAAAATCGAGGCGGCATTGCGCCGGATCGATGAAGGCGAATACGGTTATTGCGAAGTGACGGGCGAGCCGATTTCGCTCGCGCGGCTTGAAGCCCGGCCGATCGCGACCATGACGCTGGAGGCGCAAGAGAGCCACGAACGGCAGGAAAAAGTTTCGCGCGACGAATAGGCTAGTGACGCTATCCCCATTTTGTTATGGCCTGACGGGGGACGTGCGTTAATCCCGGTTTGCCAGGCTGCAAGTGAACAAAGTCATTGATGAATTCGGTCAGGAAAATGGTCTGGAAAGCAGACAGGCCATTCGCCATAGCGTATTGTTTATGGCCGAAATCGGCCGCGCCGATGGAACGTTGCTGGGTCAGGTCAAGATCCGCAACATTTCAAGCTCCGGCTTGATGGCCGAGACGGGCCTGCCATTCAGGGTCGGCGAGAAGGTGCAGGTCGAACTCAGGGGAATCGGGTCAGTGGCCGGCACTGTCGTGCGGCGTACGACGAATAAGCTGGCGCTGAAATTTGACTTGCCGATCGATCCGTTGCTGACCCGGCAAAAGCGTTGATCGCGACGAATCGGGAAGCAGGCTAGGCGGCTACCGGACTGGCTTGAAGCCTACACATCCGGCGCCGCGCTCCAGAGCCTGCGTTAAGTGCCGACAATAACATCCTTTATTCGGAGTTTTTCGCGTTTCAACCGATAAAGGAGTTCCTCATCGGGCAATGGACGACGCGATTCGGAGAAAATGCGTTCCTCAAGTTCGGCATGTTTGGCTGAAAGCGCAGCAATATGCGCATTTTCCATGGCGTTAACCTCCTGATTGAACGACAGGACCTGCGACTAGATCACAAAAAACCAGCCTTGTCTTGCCTATGTCGATGAAATGTTTTTCCGTTTTGACAACAGGCATATGGTGGGACGGTCGGGCGTGATATGCCCCCATGGAATTTTCGAATCGGAGACGTGCTTCGGTGGACGAAACCGAGATCAGACAGAAGATCGAACTGCTCCAGCAGGAGCATAATGACCTGGATGCGGCAATAGGGGCGCTTGCGCAGATGGCCGCGCCCGACCAGTTGCAAATGGCGCGGTTGAAAAAGCGCAAACTGATGCTGAAGGATGAGATCAGCCAACTCGGCGATCAGTTAATTCCCGATATTATCGCATAGGGAGCCGCGTCTCGTTGTCCGCGCGCGCATCGAGGTTTTTGAGAAGACGGGGCCAGAGAAAGGCCCCGCCTCCGGTTGATGCGATGCCGAATCAGGCGGCCCGCTGAGCGCTTCCTTCGATGGAAGGAGCCGCTCCTTCGGTGCCGATCTCGATCTTCCGAGGTTTCTTGTGCTCCGGCACCTCGCGGACAAGATCGATGTTCAGCAGGCCGTGCGCATAGCTGGCTCCCGTCACCTTGATGGTATCGGCAAGCTGAAAGCGACGTTCGAACGCGCGCTTGGCAATGCCACGGTGAAGAAATTGCCGATCGCCCGATTCCTGCCCCTCCTGTGCACGGCCGGTGATGATCAGCATGTTTTCCTGCACAGTAAGGTCAAGCTCGTCCGGCGTGAAACCGGCCACGGCCATTGAGATGCGGTAGGCGCCTTCGCCAAGCTTCTCGATATTATAGGGCGGATAAGCATCGCCTTCGCCTCGCGTGGCGAAGTCCACCAGTCCATTCAGGTTTTCAAAGCCGACCGACGACCGCAATAGCGGTGAAAAGTCGAATGCACGCATGTCCAATCCTTTCATTCAAGCGACACAGACAGTCCCGCGTTTTGCCGGGCTGTGCCCGCAACCCCTAAAAAGGCAGCCGCGGATGTCGTTGATTTGGGAAGTGCAGCATGGGTTTCAAGACACCGTCGATGGACAGGTCGACAGGATTTGTTAACTACATGTGGTGCGATATTCTATAAGGCGCTGTGGTAGGGGACAGCCGTGCGCAAGGAAGCAACACATAGCAGGATCGCTGCGAGACTGATCGACGGATTATATGTCGAAGCCATGGTATTGGCCGACGAAGCGCGGTCCTATTTCGATGGCGGCGGCGCGGCCGACCGGGAGGGGATGTCCCCTGCCGATCGCGTGGCCTTCTCCTGCGAATCGCTGAAGGTGACGACCCGCCTCATGCATGTCGTGTCATGGCTGCTGCTGCGCCGCGCCGCCGATGCCGGCGAACTGCGCATGGCGGAGTTGCAGCATCCCAGTCGCCGTCTTGGAGAGGCCGCCGAAACCGATGAGGCGGGAATGGCCACAATGCCGGAGCGCGCCCGGTTGATCATCGAGGCTAGCAGGGACCTCTATCTGCGGGTAAGGCGGCTGGATGATGAACTCATGCGCAGCGCACCGGCGGCCAGCCCGGCCCGGTCGCTGCTCGACAGACTGGAGCGTTCTCTTTAACGCCCCATTCGACCGCGCTTGATTCTCCTACAGCTCGCGAATCAATGCTGTAGCGACGGCGATCCAGGCAGGGGTGGCGACGACCAGTTGTCGGCCGCCGCTGGTGAGAGGAAGAAGATGCAATTTGCCTTCCTCGCGCCCGATCAGACGCGCAAAGAGAAACCGGCCGGCCGGTCGAGGAACCAGCACATCGCGATTGAGGGCATGGGCGAAGCTTTCGGGGGCGACTCGATCCAGCCAGATGATGTCGCCGGTCCGGTAATCCCCGACACTGGCGGTCACAGGCATCGCGAGCGCACCTGTGGCGGGACGAGGTGGGACGGCGGTGCTCGTCTTGCGGGGCGCGATGGCACCTGCGACGCCCAGCACCGCGACGACAGGCAGGTCGTGCCGGTCGGGATGCGTGACGAGCTGTGATGGATCGACCCCCAGCGCATCCGCAATGCGATTAAGCCATCCGACAGATACCGTTCGGGTGCCCGTCTCCAGCCTTCCGACCGTTTGCGGGGTTGTCGGTGGATTGCAGCGTTCGGCAACATCCTGGAGGGTTAGTCCCTTTGCCTTGCGCACTTCGCGAATGCAGGTGATCATCCATTTTCCCTAACCAGTCCGGTTTGCTTCTGTCCTACATTACCGCCGTTGTGGCAAGCCCGCGTGGACGATCACGACGGAGGCGGCAATGGCGAATTGAAAGCAGGCTTCAAGGATTGAAGACGGGCCGCGCATTATCGTGGAGCGCCAGATCGCGTGCGAGGGGGAGAAGGCGCCGGGATCGAAGCGGCCGGCAAGATCCGTTCGAGTGAACCTAGCCGAATTGCCGCTGGGCTGGCTAGCGGCGCGCGGGCGGATCAGCCGACGACAGTTGGACGCGGGCGAGCAGCTTCGCCGCGACTGGACGATCGCCAATCTGGCGCCCCGCGTCACTATGCGCTGGGATGCAGCCCCCAGCGGCGGCCGGAATGGCGACGCGGGAGTGCTCGATCCGACGCTGGCGCAGATCGAAGCCAAAAGACGATTCGATGCGGCGATCACCGCGACCGGCGCGGGGCTGAGCGATGTGCTGTGGCGCGTCGCATGTGCGGGCGAAGGCCTGGAGATAGCCGAGAAAGCGATGGGATGGCCGGTGCGCGCCGGAAAGGTCGTGCTGGGGCTGGCGCTTGACCGCCTTGCCGACCACTATGGTTTTAAATAACCATATAGGTAAAACAAGTTGACAACCGTCACGCTATTTGGTACAAAACAGGAACGCTGAAGAATTGCGAACGGACGGCGGCACAATCCCATGACACAGACCATCCAGGCGGCAGTTCCTGCTGCTCCGCGACTGAAGCGCGCCATTTCGGCGGCGCGCCGGAAAACCTTCCTGAAGGCCCTGGCGGAAACCGCCAATATCTCCCGTTCAGCCAGAGAGGCGGGAATTCGAGCGATCGGCAGTTTATCGGTTGCGCGCCCACTCCGAGAGTTTCCGGGCGGCGTGGGAAGAGGCCATGAACCAGGCTCTCGACGAACTTGAGGCCATGCTGATGGAACGCGCGATGCACGGCGTGGAACGGCCGGTGTTCTATGGCGGCAAGAACTGCGGCTCCGTCCGGCATTATTCGGACACGTTGGCGATGTTCTTCCTGCGCGCCAAGCGACCCGAGATCTATGGCAAGGCGGCGCTTGCAGCGGAGCAGCCCGAACTGGACGGTGACGATCCGGCAAAGGCGCGCGAAACGGTCCATGACCGGCTGAGCCGGATGGCGGATCGGCTCAAGGTCGAAGACGGGTATGCGGAACCGGCCGAAGGCGGCTACCCGGCATGAACGCGCTGACATTGGCGCGAAAGCTCAAGAGACTGGCAGACGAGGAGCGGGAAACATTCATCGACAAGGCCGTGCCGGACTTTCCGGCGCTCAGCAGGGACTGGCGGTTCTGGGCGCGACCCGGGCAACTGCCGCCCGAGGGAGGCTGGCGAACATGGGTTGTCCTCGCCGGACGCGGCTTTGGCAAGACAAGGACGGGCGCCGAATGGGTGCGCGAGGCGGCGGAAGCCGATGGCGCATCCCGAATCGCGCTGGTCGGCGCGACAGCAAGCGACGCGCGGGCGGTGATGGTGGAAGGGGAAAGCGGGATATTGGCGGTTGCCCCGCCCAACGCGCGGCCCAACTGGGAGCCCTCGCGGCGACGGCTGGTGTGGAAAAACGGGGCACAGGCCTTTTTATATTCGGCCGAAGAACCCGCGCAGTTGCGTGGTCCGCAGCACCATATCGCCTGGTGCGACGAACTGGCGAAATGGGCGCATGGCGGGGAGACATGGGACAATCTGCAACTGGGGCTGCGCCTGGGTGACAACCCGCGCGCGCTGGTGACGACGACGCCGCGGCCGATCGCGCTCATCAAGGCGCTGATGTCCGATCCGTCCGTGGCCCTGACGCGGGGCAGGACCTGCGACAACCGCGACAATCTGCCGCCGTCGTTCCTTGAACATATCGAGGCGACCTATGGTGGGACGCGATTGGGCCGTCAGGAGCTGGATGGAGAGCTGATCGAGGATATTGAAGGCGCGTTGTGGTCGCGCGGTCTGATCGAGCAATGCCGGGGCCGCATGCGGCCGGAAGTCCGCCGGGTCGTTGTCGGCGTCGATCCGCCGGCAGGGATCGGCGGCGATGCCTGCGGGATCGTCGTCGCGGGACTTGGCACAGACGGGCGCGGACATGTGCTGGAAGACGCCAGCGTTCACGGCCTGCATCCCGAAGGCTGGGCGCGTGCGGTGGCGGCAGCCGCCGGGCGTTGGCAGGCCGACCGAGTGATCGCGGAGGTGAACAATGGCGGGGAGATGGTGACGAGCGTGCTCCATGCCGTCGACCCCTATCTGCCGGTCAGGTCGGTGCGGGCGTCGCACGGCAAGGTCACGCGGGCGGAGCCGGTGGCGGCGCTCTATGCCAACGCCAGGGTAACGCACTGCGGCTGCTTTCCCGAACTGGAGGACGAGATGTGCGGGTTCCTGACCGGCGGCGGCTATGCCGGGCCGGGGCGGTCGCCCGACCGCGCGGATGCCCTGGTGTGGGCGCTGACCGAATTGATGCTGGGGCGGCGCACGGCCGAACCGATGGTTAGAATGGTCTGACGGCTTCTACTGAAAAAACGGAGAAATCAATGCGATGGTTTGGACGCAAGGCCGCGCGCGATCCCGCGCGGCCGCCGCTGACCCGTACGGCGGTCGCCTGGCTTGGACTTTCCACCAGCGACACCCCGCGCAGCTATGAAGCGCTGGTGCGCGACGGCTATGAACGCAATGCGTTTGCCCAGCGCGCGGTCAGGATCGTGGCGGAAGGCGCGGGATCCGCGCCCGTCGGGTGCAGTGCCGGCTATGAGGAGGTGCTGGCGCTGCTGACCGGCACGGTCGCCGCCCGGCAGTTGATCGAAACGATCGCCACCGGCCTGATGCTGCACGGCAATGCCTATGTGCAGGTAATCTATGACGCCGATGGCCGTCCGGCAGAGCTGATCGCACTGAGGCCGGAACGCGTAACGGTCGAGCTGGGCGACAACGGCTGGCCGGTCGCGCACCGCTATCGGGTGGGCGAGGTGATGTTGCGCTTTCCCGTACAGGATACCGAAGGCCGCCCCGGACTGCTGCACCTGAAGGCGATGCATCCGCTGGACGATCACTACGGGCTGGGGTGCCTCGGTGCGGCGGCGCAAGCGGTTGCGATCCATAATGCGGCGGGCGGTTGGCACAAGGCGTTGCTGGAAAACGCCGCCCGCCCGTCGGGCGCGCTGGTCTATGATCCGGGCGAACCGGGGGCCACGCTTTCGCCCGAGCAGTTCGCCAGGCTGAAGGAAGAAATGGCAGCGGGTTTCCAGGGCGCGGCCAATGCGGGGCGGCCCATGCTGCTGGAAGGCGGCTTGAAGTGGCAGCCGCTATCGCTGACGCCCGCCGATATGGATTTCACCGAGACCAAGGCCGCGGCAGCGCGCGAGATCGCGTTGGCGTTCGGCGTGCCACCAATGCTGCTGGGGCTGCCAGGCGACAACACCTACGCCAATTATCAGGAGGCGAACCGGGCGCTGTGGAGGCTGACGATCCTGCCGCTGGTGACCAAGATCAGCGACGGATTGCAGGCGCATCTGCGGTACTGGTGGCCCGAGTTGAGCCTGGAGATCGACCGCGATGCCATTCCGGCGCTTGCCGCCGACCGCGAATGGCTGTGGGCGCAGGTGTCGGCAGCCGCATTTCTAAGCGACGAGGAGAAGCGGCGGATGCTGGGGCTGGATCATGGGCGCTGAGACGGATGCCATGCTGGCCGGATTGATCGCGCAGGCCGAGAGCAAGGGCGCCGATCTGACGACGCTGCGGGCGCTGATCGAGGAAGCTTGTGATCTAGGCGCGGCACGGGCGCTTTCGCGGCTGGGGCTCAGCGATGGCAGTGCGCGGCACGACATCAACGAGTTGCGCCAGCTGTTGCAGGCCTGGCGCGACGCCAAGCGGACGGCGCGGTTGGCCGTGATCGGCTGGGCGGTGCGCGCGTGCCTTGCGCTGTTGTTGCTTGGCCTTGCGGTCTCGCTGGGTTTCGCAAGGCTGTTCCAGGGCTAACGGGGTTCGAGCATGACACAAAAACCAGACGGCAACGCGGTGCGCTTTGCCGGATACGCAAGCGTGTTCGATCATGCGGACCGAGGCGGCGATATCGTGCGCCGGGGCGCATTCGCGCGAGCGGTGGCTTCGGGGCCGAAAGGCATACCGCTGCTATGGCAGCATGACCCGAAACGCCCGATCGGCACGATCGAACGTATCGAAGAAGATGGCCGAGGCCTGCGCGTGATCGGGCGGCTGTCGGCGGCCAGCGCGTCGGCTGGTGAGGCGGGAGCATTGTTGAGGGACGGCGCGATTTCGGGCCTGTCGTTCGGCTACCGCGCGCGGAGTGCCAGTCGAGCGGGCGCGAAAGGCGGCCGGGTGTTGTCCGACGTCGACCTTCTGGAAATTTCGCTGGTGACCTTTCCGATGCAGCCCCTTGCGCGCGTCCATGCGCTTGAGGGCGGTGACTGATTTTGTCCTGAGTATCTACCCTGAGGAGACGTGCATGTACGAAGTGAAAGCAGACGCGCTGGAAGCCAGTTTCGACGGCATCGAAAGGGACGGTGGCGCGATCCACAGTGAAATCGCCGGCTTGCGGGAGGAAATGTCCGGCCTGAAGCGCCGGTTCGACCAGGCGGTGGTCGCGGGCGGACGGCCAATGCTGGGCGAAGCGAAGGCGGACGACCGGAAGCCCGAAACCAAGGCCTTTGTTGACCGATATCTGCGCAAGGGCATCGAGCAGGGCATCGAGCTGAAGGCTTTTGCAGGCACCAGTGCGGCCGATGGGGGCTATGCCGTGCCGCGCGAGATCGACAGCATGATTGGCGCGACGTTGAAATCCATCTCGCCCATCCGTGCAATCGCCAATGTGGTGACGGTCGGTTCGGCCGGTTATCGCAAGCTGGTGACGACGGGCGGGGTCGCGTCGGGCTGGGCGGCAGAGGATGGCGCGCGTGCCGAAACGGCAACGCCGACCTTTGCCGAGATCGCACCGCCGATGGGCGACCTATACGCCAATCCGGCCGCAAGCCAGGCGATGCTGGATGACGCCGGTTTCGACGTGGAAAGCTGGCTGGCGAATGAAATCGCGGTGGAATTCGCCCGCGCGGAAGGGCAGGCATTCGTTACAGGTAGTGGCACCAGCCAGCCCCAGGGCTTCCTTGCCGCGCCGACGTCTGCGTCGGCGGACGCCTCGCGCGCGTTTGGCACGCTCCAGTTTCTGGCGAGCACGGTGGCTGGCGCCTTCCCCACGACCAACCCGCAGGACAAGCTGGTCGAACTCGTCCACGCGCTGAAGCCTGCCTACCGCCAGGGCGCGACATGGGTGATGAACTCGGCCACGCTTGCGCTGATCCGCAAGATGAAGACCAGCGACGGCGCGTTCATCTGGCAGCCGGGCCTGGCCGCTGGCCAGCCTGCGACGCTGCTGGGCTATCCCGTCATCGAGGCCGAGGACATGCCCGATGTCGCGGCAAACAGCCTGTCGGTCGCCTTCGGCAATTTCAGGCACGGCTATCTGATCGCCGAGCGTGCGGAAACGCAGATCCTGCGCGATCCATTCACCCACAAGCCGTTCGTGCATTTCTACGCCAGCAAGCGCGTGGGCGGCATGGTGAGCAATTCCGAAGCGATCAAGCTGCTCAAATTCTCCGCCAGCTGAGGCTGGTGTGAGATCCGCCGCGCGGGTGTTTCCCCCCTTTTGCCCGCGCGGCGGCTTATCCGGCATAACCTCCGAACCGTTCCCGAGGGATTGAAATGGTCTTTCTTCCGACCGACATCAGCGGCCTTGCCGCCTGGTATGACGCAGGCGATGCGGCGAGCATCACCGGGACGACACCCGTCACCCAGTGGAACGACAAGTCGGGCAATGCCCGGCATCTGACCCATGCCACGCTGGGGCCGGACTATGTCGCCGCGTCCGGCGTAATGCGGTTCAATGGCCCGTCGTCGGCGAGCGCGGCGGGCGATTACCTCAATCTACCGTCAATGACGGTGCGGACGGTATTCGCGCTTTTCAAGGCGTTCAATCCGCAGACCGCAACCAATCGTTATCATGCGCTGCTCGGGCATGGCGCGAACACGGATACGCTTTATCTGGACCTGCCCGCCGGCACGCCGTCGAGCTACGGAATCCGTCCCAAGAACGGACTGAACAAGACGACACTGAACGGCGGAAGCTGGGTAAACCAGACGACGGCCGACGCCACAGTGCCGGTAAGCTTCACGCTGTCCGGCGACATCGTCGGGGTCGAATATACCTCGGCCCGGACGGGTCTCACCTATATGGGTGGCGCCGGCACCGCGGGCGGCGGGCCAGACTGGCGTCCGAACTGGGATCTCGCCGAAGTCGTCATCTTCGACCGCGCCCTGACGACCGACGAAAAGCAGGAGATGGAAGGCTATCTGGCCCATAAGTGGGGTCGCGCCGATCTGCTGCCTTCGGGGCACCCCTACAAGGCGTCGGCCCCCGGAAGCGCTGTCACGCTGGCGGCCGATTTTGCATCCCATGCACATTCGGCGTCGTCGCCCGCATTGTCGGTCGCGGGCACGCTGTCGGTTGCAGGCGCCACGCACGGCCAATCGGCGAGCAGCCCGGCATTCGACAACATCAGTCTCAACGACGTTGCGGAGCACCGCATCATCCAGCGGCTGGGCACCAGCGGCGCGATTGCCTTGAGCGGAGGCTATACCCGGACCGACCCTACCGAAATACAGGCGCGGGTGACGCAGGGCGTTGCCGTCGTGAAGGACTGGACGACGCTGACAGGCGCGGCGATCGGCGGGGGCAATTGGTCGGGGACGCTCGATGCCGTGCCACAGGGCGGCATGTATACGATTCAGGTGCGCAGCCGCGACGATAGCGGGGCGGTGTTGGCGAGCGTCCCTGGCTCCCACAGCTGGGGTGTTGGCGACATATACGGTCTTATCGGATCCAGCTCGGCCGAGCGATGGTTCACGATCGGCACCGGCTACAGCCCCGATCCCCTGTTGAAGGTTTACGATGGAACATGGAAGGCGGCGACAGCAACCGGCGCTGCCGCCGTGACATTCGGCAACCGGGCGATTGCCGATTGCAGCGTGCCCGTGGCGATCATGGACTATGGCGTCGGCGGGACGAAGCTCAACCAGTGGGTGACGACGAGCGATGCCAGCTATGCCGCATTCCGGAGCGCCCTAGCGGCTGTCGGCCCGATCAAGGCTGCCATCGCCGTGGTCGGCATGAACGATGCGCGCGCCGACGAGATAGCCAGCCAGAGCAGCCACGAGGCCAATTGGCGGACGCTGATCAGCCATATTCGCGCCGACGCCGGCGATGCCGGCCTGCCCGTGCTGATATGGGGGGCGCAGCGTTGCGCCCAGGCGGGAATGGATGACCAGCAATTCGCCTGGATGCGAAACGGCGAATATGCCGTTGGGCAGGATGCGGGCGTGACGCTTGCCCTGACCACGGTCGATCTCGAACTCATAGGCGACAATCTGCATCTGACCGAAACCGGAATGGTGACGGCAGCCGCGCGGCTGGCGCGGACGGCCGGTGCACTGTTCCATGGTACCGGGCTTGAATGGAGGCCGCCCGAGGCCATGACCGCCACGCTGCTGGACGATACCCACAGCGACGTGACGATCGTTCATCATGCCGGCGGGGATTTCACGCCTGCCAGCGGGATAACCGGCTTTCAGATATCAACCGACGATTTCGCGACCATGCTGGGCATCGACGCGGCGGTGCGGCAGTCGGCCAATGTCATACGGCTGACGCACGCAACAACGGGTGGCACGATCGCGAAGCTGCGCTATCAATATGGCGCGTCGCCCGATGTGAGCGGCGCCGTCAACGATAATAGCCTGTCCCCATTGCCCCTGACGCCGATGCGGGCGGCGCTCAGCATCTTTGCTGGAGCCTATCTGGTTCCCGGTACCGGCATGCACGCAATATCCGACAGCGAGCCAATGCTGATCGACCATGTGTCGGTTTCGCTTATCCCGGCAAATGCAGACCATGCCCTTGGAGGACAGGCTTTGAGCTTGTCCGCCTGGCCACCGCCTAACCGCCGCCGGACACTGCGGGTGCCGGGCGAGACCCGGGTGACGGCGATCACCGCAGACTGAATCGCACACTTTCCCAAACATACAGGAGAACAGCATGGGCAAATCCGTCCATCCCGATGTGCTGGATGGCGCGCTTGGCGTCATCCGCAGCAATGCCGCGCAGATGGTCGCGCTCAATGGCGCACCCGCCAGCTATGCGGCGGCTGTAAGCGACGCGCTGGCGAGCGTGAGCATGGACACATCGGACTTCACGCTTGGTGCGGGCGACACGTCGGGCAGGAAAGTCGCGGTTGCGGCCAAGGCCGATGTACCGGTGTCCGCATCGGGAACCGCCAATCATGTCGCGCTGCTCGATACCGCCAATTCGAAGCTGCTCTATGTCACCACCTGCCCCGCGCAGGCGCTGACATCAGGCGGAACGGTCAGCCTTTCGGGCTGGTCCATCGAAATCGCAGACCCGGCCTAAGGAGAAAAAGATGAGCCTGTTCCTGAAGGACCCAGGCGCGTCGCTGGACTGGACGGTGGATTGGGCCGCGGGATATCTCGACGGCCAGACGATCACCGGCAGCCAGTGGGCCGCGCTTCCGGATGAAAGCGGCGGCGTGGCGATAGGGGCATCGGCGTTGCAGCCGACGCGGACGGCGGCGACGCTTACCGGCGGTGTACCCGGCCATGTGTACCGGATCACCAACCGGGTGACGATGTCCGATGGCCGGATCGACGAGCGGACGCTCATATTGCGGGTGGAGGAGCGATGATGGCGGCAGAGCAAACGCCCGCGCCCCAATTGGCCGTTAGTCTCGACGAGGTGAAGGCGTATCTGAGGATCGAGAATGGTCATGAGGATGCTTTGCTTGCCGGACTGGTGCGGACAGCCACGGGGCTGTGCGAGGCCTTCACAGGGCAGGTGCTGATCGAGCGCGAAGCCATCGAGAGGGTGCCCGCATCAGTCGAATGGCGGCGGCTGTCGCTGAGCCCGGTGCGATCCATAAACGGCGTCGAGGATGAGGCTGCGATTTCGTTGCCCACGGACAGCTATGCGCTGGATATCGACTGCGACGGTGATGGCTGGGTGCGGATGACAGTGGCGTCATCGGCGCGGCTCGCGGTCCGCTATCGAGCCGGCATGGCAAGCGAGTGGAACGGCATCGCCGAGCCCCTGCGGCAGGGGATCGTGCGGCTGGTCGCGCATATGCACCTTTATCGGGACGACCGGGGGGATCTGTCGCCACCGGCCGCGGTCGCCGCATTGTGGCGGCCCTGGCGCAGGATGCGACTGGCATGAGCGGGCGAGGTTTCGCAGGCTCGCTTGATGCGCGAGTGTTCATCGAGCGATGGGAAGCGGGATCGGATGATCTTGGTGGCGATCCCGGAACATGGGTGCCCGTCCAACCGGCGTGGGCGAAAATCACCCTCGATCCGGGCCGGACGGCGGCTGATGGCGACGCCCCTTCCGTCCGCCAGCGGTACAGGATCGACATGCGGGACGATCCCGATGTCGGGCTCCGGCACCGGTTGGTGTGGAACGACAAGCCGCTGACGTTGCTGGCGATCGAGCGTGATCCAGCACAACCGGACCGGATGCGGATGATCGCCGAGGCGCGGCCATGACGGTCGGGTTCGGATCGGCGCTGACGGCGCGGGCGGTGGCGATTGCCCGGCGGGGCATCGAGCGGGCGGGCGAAGCGATGATCGCCGCAGCCGAAGCCGAGCTGCCGCCGGGAATCAGCCTAGGACGAGAGGATGGCAATGTGATGCTGACCGGCCAGGGTATTCGCGCCCGTTACTGGGGGACCGCCCGTGGCCTGCCAGATGCGGCATTACGGCTACTTGTTTCTCGAATGACGCAGGGGAGGGGCCAATGAGCGCGGCCTGCATTGCGCTGAGGCGGGCGGTGGTGGCGGCGTTTCGCGAACATGCGCCGCTGAGTGCCGGGCTTACCGGAATATTCGACGCGCCGCCGCCCGGACAGGCCTACCCCTATCTGAGCTTCGGGCCCGATACGGTGAGCGATGGCAGCCACAAGACCGGCCAGGGCAGGGAGCATCGTCTGCAACTTTCGCTGTGGGACGACGGCGCCGACCGGCGGCGGCTGATGGAATTGATGGCCGAGGTCGAAACGGCGCTGGCGGCGTTGCCGACCGATATCGACGGATACCGGCTGGTGAGTTTCCGGCTCGCCCGGAGCCTGGTGATGCGCGACCCGATCGGCATCGACCAGGGTGTGATGGAATTTCGCGCAAAGACCTTCGCCGCCTGAGCGCGGCTGAACTCAAGCAATGGAGGAACGGCAATGGCCGCAGAAAAAGGCAGTGCCTTTCTGCTGAAGGTGGGCGATGGACAACCGACGCCGGCCTACCAGACGGTGGCGGGAATGAGGACCACCCAGCTTTCGATCAACGGCGATGCGGTGGTCATCACCAACAAGGGGTCGGGTGGCTGGCGCGAGCTATTGTCTGAGGCAGGAGTCCGGTCGGTATCGGTGTCGGGAGCGGGCGTGTTCACCGGATCGGCGGCGGAAACGCGGATCAAGGCAAGCGCGCTTAGCGGGATGATCGACGATTACGAGGTCAGCTTCGAAAGTGGTGAGCGGATGCGTGGGCGCTTCCTGGTGGCGCGTCTCGACTATGCCGGCGACTTCAACGGAGAGCGCAGCTACACGCTGGCGCTTGAAAGCTCCGGTCCGGTGACGGTGCTGTGAGGGCGAACCCCTGGCGAGGCGAAGCCGAACTGGTGCTTGGCATTGGAACATTTGTTCTGCGGCCGAGCTTTGGTGCCCTGACAGCGGCTGAACAGGAATTGGGCCCGCTTTTCGCGCTGGTGGAACGGGCGGCGGAAGGGCGCCTGGCGCTATCGGAAATGGTGGGGCTGTTCTGGCACTGCCTGCATCCCGATGCGGAAAGCATCGACCGGAGCCGTTTTTCGGAAGCCGTGGCGGAAGCCGGGCTCAGCAATGTGACGCCTGCGCTGAAAGCGCTGATCGGCCAGATCCTGCAAGGACGATGAAGGTTCTTTTCGGGGCGTCGGCGGCGCGACTGGGGGCGATGGCCGGGGTGACGCTTGGCTGGCAGCCGGACCAATTCTGGGCGGCTACGCCTGCGGAGCTTGCGGGTGTTCTGACTGCCTTGATTCCGGCGAACGAGCAGGGTCTTGCGCCAGAAAATCTCCAAAAGTTGATGGAGCAATTTCCCGATGGATGACGAAATCGAGCGGCTGGTGGTGAGCGTACGCGCCGACACCAACGCATTCGCAGGCGATGTCGCGGCGATGAAAGCAGAACTCGACGGACCGCTTGCCACCGGTGCCGACCAGGCGGGGCGAGCGATTGAAAATGCGCTTAGCCGCGCGGTCCGCACCGGCAAGTTGGGCTTCGACGATCTGAAAAGAGTCGCGCTTTCGGTGCTGGCGGACATCGCGACAGCGTCCCTATCGGCTAGCGGATCAGAAAATGGGGGGTTGTTGGGCGGATTCCTGTCGCTGATCGGTTCCGCTGGCAACCTCTTTGGTTTGCCCGGACGTGCGACGGGCGGCGGCGTGGCCGGCGGGCAAGCCTATGTCGTGGGTGAACGCGGGCCGGAGGTGTTCGTGCCGACATCGAGCGGACGGGTGGAACAGCTTGGCCGTGGAACACGCGGGCCGGTCAACATTACCGTCAATGTCGCCGCGCCCGGCGATGGAGGAAGACCAGAAATGGTGAAGACCGGTCAGCAACTGGCGCGGGCCGTGCGCCGCGCGCTGGAACGGGTGGATGCCTGAGCGATGGGATATTGGCTAGCAAAACCCGCCGACCAGTTCAGGCGCGGCTGGATCAAACGGTTTGATCCGCGCTTCTGGACGGTCAATTTCCCAAGGCCAATGATGGCGTCGGTTGTGACGACCGCGAGCGACGCGCTGCGGTTCGATGCAGTGTTCTACCGGGCCGATGATCTGGCGGGGCTGATCTGGGAGGCGGAGGATACCCACGATCATCCACTGCTCGCCTATGAGACGGCGCGCGATTTTCGCGGCTGCGTACTTCGGTTCCGCTGGCTGTCGGGCGGGATGATGCCGCTGGATGCAATAAATGGCCCGACGCTCACGATTGAAGGGCGTGATGCCGAAGGCGTCGCACGAAGCTGGTATGTGCGGCTGTGGAACTATGCCGATGGTTCGCCGACGGACGCGGCCGTCACGCTCGATTTCAGCGATCTCGATGGAGGCTTCCTGCTGCCGGGCGAGGCGGACCCCGTCTACGCGGGCGACGTCGACCGGCTGTTCATTTCGATGGTGCCGCCAGATTATGGACCCGCGCCTCTGCCATTGGCTGCCCCTGCCGAAGCCTGGGTGGAACTGTCGGAGATCCAATGCGAGGGGCAGCGTTCGGTGCTTGCCATCGGTGAGACGATGGTGCCCGAACACGGGCTGCGGATCGCCAACGGCTATGACGACAGCTACAATGTGACGCCCGCCCGGGTGCTCAGGAATTGTCTGCAACTCGGCTATCGCAAGCTCATCAACCACTATGTGGGAATGAGCCACTACTTCCGGCTGGGCTGGAATGCAGGAGAGGGGCGGTTCATTGCCGAAACGGCGGCCGATCCGCTGAATACGCCATGCCGCAAATGGCATCTGGATTTCGCCACGCGGGCAAAGGCGCTCGATTTCAACCTCATCTGGTCCCTTTCCTATGAACTGTTCGACGCTCACGCGCCGGAAGCCTGGAAGCAAAGGGCTTATGACGGCAACCCCGCGCTGACGGGCTGGTCGCCACCATCAACCTTGCTGTCACCCGCGAATAATACCGCGATGGCTTATCTGCAGGATATAGGCAGGGCGTTTATCGGCCTTTCAGCGTCGGCAGGCCTGGAGCCTCTCTTCCAGGTAGGCGAACCCTGGTGGTGGGTGTCGGCCGAGGGCCGTCCGCATCTTTATGATGATGCGGCGAGGGTTGCCTTTGGGGGCGCCCCCCCGGAGATCACCACCGTGCGCTCCGCGCTGACAACCGCGCAGACTGCGCTGCTCGATCAGGCGGGCGTTTTACTGGGCGCATCAACGCTCGCGCTGCGCGACGCGGTGAGGATGGAAGCCCCGGCGGCAAAGGTAATGCTGCTTTTTTATGCGCCGCAGGTACTGGACGCGGAAGCGCCCGAGCTGGTGCGGGCCAACATGCCCGAAGCCTGGGCCGACCCCGCGTTCGATGTGTTGCAGTTGGAAGATTATGACTTTGTCATCGCGGAGAACCGCGGATCATCGTCGCGGGCGTTTGGCGAAGTGGTGGAGCGGCTGGGGTATCCGCCTGACCGGCAGCACTATTTTTCCGGATTTGTTCTGAACGGCGAGGACCGGAGGTTGTGGCGTGCGATCGATGCCGCAGCCGAGGCCGGGGCTGCACGGGGCGCCGCGGAATGCTTTGTATGGGCCTATCCGCAGATCGTGCGCGACGGCTTCATTCATTTCGACGAGACGGAGGCGGATGTGCAGTCATTCCACGACGTAAGTTTCCCGCTGGCTTTGGGGCTCGACGCCAGCGTCGGTCCCGAGTTTTCGACAGCGATCATTGTAACGGCATCGGGACGGGAGCAGCGCAATTCCGCATGGGCCGACGCGCGGCTGACCTATGATGCCGGCCTTGGCCTGCGCTCCGAAGACGATCTGAAGACGCTGATCAGTTTCTTCCGGGCGCGCCGGGGACCGGCGGCGGGTTTCCGCCTGCGCGATCCGCTGGATGACACCTCCGCTGCCGATGGCGGCGATCCCGGTCCCGACGATCAACTGCTAGGGATGGGCGATGGGGTGACAACGCGCTTCGCCCTGACCAAGCATTACGGTCTTGACGATGACCCGCAGACCCGCCGGATCACCCGACCATTGACAGGCAGCGTGCGTGTTTCGGTGGATGGCGCGGAACAGCTGACAGGCTGGGTGCTGGAGCCGGGCGGCTGGATCAATTTTGCGGCGCCGCCGCCCGATGGAAACGCGGTGAGTGCTGGGTACCGCTTCGATGTGCCGGTGCGCTTTGCCGAGGATCGTCTGCAATTGTCGCTCGCGGCATTTCGTGCGGGCGAGATGCCAAACATCGCGCTGGTCGAAATCAAGGAAGATTGATCGATGATATCGCTGTCCACGGACTTCGCCGCGCGGATCGCGGCGGAGACGACCACGCTCGCCTTTTGCTGGCGGGTCGCACGATTCGATGGCGTGACCCTGGGATTCGCCAGCCATGACCGCGACCTTGATATCGACGGGCTGAGTTACCGTTCCGCGCCGGGCATCGCACCGTCCGCGATCCACCTGTCGGGCGGGCTGGAGACCGACAGCATGGATATCGACGGCGCGCTATCGGCGGACGCAATTACCGAGTTCGATCTGACGGCGGGCCGTTATGACGGCGCGCGCGTGGCTCTGTTTGTGGTCGACTGGACGGACCCGGAAGGCGGGCGTCTGCCACTGATGCGCGGGCAACTCGGCACGATCACCCATGGCGATGCCGGCTTTACAGCGGAGCTAAGGGGGCAGGCGCATGTGCTGGAGCAACCGGCGCTGGAACTGCTTTCGCCCGAATGCAGGGCGCAACTTGGCGACCGTCGCTGCCGTGTCGATCTCGCCGATCGCATCAGGGTTACGCGAATAGCAGAGACGGTTGAACCACAGACGCTGCGGGTCGTTGACGCCGAGCCTGTTGAGAACGCGTTCGGCTATGGCGAAGTGCGATTCCTTTCCGGCGGCAATAGCGGGCTGGAGGTGGCATTGCTGCGATCCTCCGGTGATCTGATCTTTTTGGCTGAAGCGCCGGCCGTGCTTTGTGAACCCGGCGCATTGATCGAGCTTCGCGAGGGGTGTGACAAGCGCTTCGCCACATGCCGCACGCGTTTCGCCAATGCCGCCAATTTCCAGGGCGAGCCGCATGTGCCCGGCAACGACCTGCTGACTCGTTATCCGGGCGTCTGAAATGGAACAGCGCCGCAATATCGTCGCAGCCGCGCGTGCCTGCATCGGAACCCCGTTCAGGGCGCAGGGGCGACTACCCGCAGTCGGTCTGGATTGCATCGGACTGACTGCCATTGCCGTCCGGGCGGGTGGCGTTCATGTCGATGTTCCAGGCGACTATGATCTGACGGGCGAGGATTTCACTCGACTTATATGTGCGCTGGACGCGTTCGGCTTCAGGCGTTTTCCGGTCTCTTTGGCGTCGGCGGCGGACATATTGCTTTTTCGGGCGGGGCGTCGACAGCAGCATCTTGGCATCTGCACCGGAACCGGTTTTGTCCATGCGCACCTGGGGCTGCGGAAAGTGGTTGAAACGCCGCTGCCGTCACTTTGGCCACTACAGGGCGTGTGGCGGGTCGTGAGGGAGGGATAAACATGGCAACGCTGGTACTCACCGCAGTCGCCACGGTGGTGGGCGGGCCGGTCGTCGGCATTGCCGCCGCGGCTCTGGGATTTGGCGCGGAGCAACTGTTCGGCGGTGGCAAAGGCAGGCAAGGGCCGAGGCTCAACGATCTGGCCGTCCAAAGCTCCGCTTATGGCACGCCGCTTCCCCGTCTCTATGGCACAATCCGCGCGTCCGGATCGGTCATATGGGCAAACGACATCAGGGAAGCGGCACACCGGTCGGGCGGCGGCAAAGGAAAGCCCAAGACAACATCATACAGCTATGCCGCGAGCTTTGCAGTGGCACTTTCCGGCCGCTCGATCCGCTCGATCAAGCGGATATGGGGTGACGGTAAACTGATGCGCTCGGAAACCGGAGAGTGGATCATTCCAGCGACAATGCGTCTTTACAGGGGCGAGGGGGACGAGCTGGCCGATCCGCTGATCATATCGGCCGAAGGCCTTGATGCCGCTCCCGCCTATCGGAATATGGCCTATGCCGTTTTCGAGGACCTCGATCTTTCGGAATTCGCCAATCACATCCCCTCGCTGAGCTTCGAAGTGGAAGCGGACGATGGCTTTATTGGAGCGGCGACGATCATTGATGATCTGGGCATGGCTACCGGCTTTGCGCCGACAGCGGCAGCGGAACAGGGAACACGCCTGCGTGGGTTCGGCGTGGCCTCGGGCGGCTCTATCCGTTCGGTGTTGGAGACGCTGGCGGTGGTCGACCCGATCACAATGGTGGACGATGGGGAAACTGTCGGCCTTTCGCTAAACGCGACACCCGAGGCGATCGATCTGGACGTCCTGGACCTCGGGGCAGCGCCTGTAAATAACCGTGCCGCCAATGACGGGCGAATGAAGATCGAACGGGGCGCTGCGGATCAGGCGCCGAGGGAACTCAGCATCGGCTATTACGATGTCGGTCGCGATTACCAGACAGGATTGCAACGCGCGCATTTTGGCGGCGGATCGCGGGTCGACCGGATTGAATTGCCGGCGGTTCTGGCTCCCGGCGAAGCAAAGGCGCTTGTCGAACGCAAAATGATCGAAACATCAGCCCGGACGGCGACGGCGACCATTCGCCTGCCGCACCGCGCTATGGCGCTGCAGCCAGGAGACACCCTTCGTCATCCCGTCGATGGCGGCCTGTGGCGGATTCGTGATGTGACGGTCGAGCGGATGGCGGTTGAACTAGGTCTCGATCGAGTGGCGCGGCTTCCGGCCTCGACCTTCTCGGAGGCGGAAGGCGGGCGAGTGGCCGTCCAGAATGGGCTGCCCAATGGTGAAACGCTGCTGCACGTGCTCGACCTTCCACCTCTGTACGACGAAATGCCGACGACACCGCGCGTCTGGATCGCCGCCTCCGGCACGCAGCAGGGATGGCGCAGGGCCGATATTTCACTCAGCCTCGACGATGGGGGAAGCTGGCAGTCGGTTTATACAGCCAGCGGCGGCAGCGTTTCCGGCGTCACGATCAGTGCCTTGGGCGAGGCGGGATCAGTCCTTTGGGATGATCGCAACACGGTTGACGTCGAGTTGGCGCATGACGGCATGTGGATCGAAGGTCGATCCGACGATGCGCTGCTGGCGGGCGCCAATCTGGCGCTGATCGATGACGAACTTGTTCAGTTCGGTCGGGCGGAAGCTCTGGGTTCTCGACGTTTCAGGCTCAGTCATTTGCTGAGGGGACGGCGCGGAACGGAATGGGCGGGTGCTGGCCACATCCCTGGCAATCGGTTTGTCATGATCGATCCGGCACTGGTTGGTTCGCTGGACCTGCCGGTCAGTTGCCTGGGGAGCAACATCAAGTTTCGAGCCGTCGGCCCTGGGCAAGATCCGGGGGATGCGGAGCAGATCTCAGTGCTGTTGCGAGGCGCGGCATTATTGCCGCCCGGACCTACTGACCTTAGGGCAGAAGCCCAATCGAACGGCGACATCGCGATCCGTTGGATCAGGCGCAGCCGCCAGGGATGGAGTTGGATCGACGGCGTCGATGTGCCGCTTGGCGAGGAGCGTGAAGCCTATCGCCTCAAGCTGCACCCCGAGGGCGGCGCCGAGCGGATTGTGGATCTGGCTGTGCCCTATTTTAATTACTCCGTGGCCGATCAAACCGCGGACGGAGGGGATATCGCGGTGCTGAACATTGCCGTTGCGCAGTTGAGCGCTTTGGCTGGACCCGGCGTCTATGCAACGGCGGATTTCATTCTGGACATGTAGAAACTCGGCGTCGAGTTCTGAAGGAGGCTTCAATGACCGCAAGCGCGCGCCTTGCGCTACCCTATCTTATTGCCGGGCAGGCCCAAAAGGAAATAACCCATAACGAGGCGCTTGCCGCGCTGGACATGGCAGTGAATCCAAATGCACAGTCTATCGGCGCAAATGACCCTCCCACCGCTCCCGAAGTCGGTCAATGCTGGATCGTTGGACCTGCCCCCACCGGTGCCTGGGCCGGGAAACAGGGACATCTTGCGGGATGGAGCGACGGTGGCTGGCGATTTCTGCAACCATTTGCAGGGCTGGTCGTTTGGCTTATTGGCGACGGCATGTTCGCTCATTGGGATGGAGTTGTGTGGGTGGTGGGAACCATATCGGCAAACGCCGTCGAGATTGGGGGCGAGCAAATCATCGGATCACGTCAACCAGCAATCTCCGCTCCAGCCGGCGGAGGGACTGTCGACGTTGAAGCTCGTTCAGTCATCGAGGATATCCTAGGCGCCATGCGAGGCCACGGATTGATTTAAGTATAGAGGGTAGTCAGAAGGGTGAACTTACGGAGTTTCACGTCTGAACAATTGTTCACACTTTTCTAACATCTCTGCTCATTATTCATTTACCGCGTCTTTTGTGCAACGGTTCAGCAGTACACTCTCTTGCGCGACCGAAATGAGTTGGTTAAAACCGCAATCAGGTTCCTGTCTGGAACTCTTTTTGGGAAAGGGGATAGCGTTATGCGGAAGCTCGCCATCGTAATGGCCTTTGCATCAACCGCCTTGGCCACTACTGCTCACGCCCGTGATGGGGCGTGGTACGTTGGTGTTGAGGGCGGCGGCCTAATGATCGAGGATTCGAAATTCGATCTGGGTGCCGCTTCAAATGCAATCCACGTCGACCATGAATACGGGTATGACGTTGACGGCATCGTCGGCTATGATTTCGGCCCGTTCCGCGCCGAATTTGAGGCCGGCTACAAGGACGCGAACCTTGACAAGGTCAGCACGACCGTTGCCGGTGTTCCGGGTTTCAATGGCGCCGGGCAGCCTGTGGGTGCTTATGAATTCGCCGACGGCAACACTCGTGTTCTGAGCTTCATGGTCAATGGCCTTGCCGACTTCGGAAGTGAAGAAGGCTGGGGTGGCTATGTTGGCGGCGGTGCTGGTATCGCCCGCGTCAAGCAGTCCGACTATCAGCTCGCCAAATTCGGTACCGCTTTTGTCGATGATTCCGACTTCAAATTCGCATGGCAGCTGATTGCCGGCCTTCGCCGGGCGATCACGACCAATATCGACGTTGGTTTGAAGTATCGATTCTTCAACGTCGACAATGTCAAGACGATCGCGGTCACGGGCGAAAGAATGAAGGGCGACATTCGTTCGCACAGCCTGTTGGCAAGCCTTATCTACAACTTTGGCGAACCGGCTGCACCGCCGCCGCCGCCGCCCCCGCCGCCTCCGCCCGCGGAACCGGCTCCGCCGCCTCCGCCTCCGCCGGTTGCGACGCCCGGACCGTTCATTGTCTTCTTTGATTGGGACAAGTCGGACGTCACCCCCGAGGCTGCAAGCATCCTCGATAACGCCGCGGCTGCGTACCAGCAGACCGGCCAGGCCAGCATCACGCTGGCAGGCCACGCGGACAAATCGGGTTCCGCCCAGTATAACATTGGGCTCTCTCAGCGCCGTGCTGATGCCGCCAAGGCTTATCTGGCTGGTAAGGGCGTGCCCGAAACAGCCATATCGACCGAGGCATTTGGTGAAAGCCGTCCGCTGGTCGAGACTGCTGACGGTGTCCGCGAGCCGCAGAACCGGCGCGTGGAAATCAACTTCGGACCGGGCGCCGGTCAGTAAGACCGGCGGCTTCGGCCCCAAAGATGGGCGGGTCATCCACAGATGGCCCGCCTTTCTTTTCTCGCGAGCTGGCGGTGGGGGCAGAAAGCTCCGGCGCGTTTATTCCGACATTGCTGCCGCCCCTGAATGAAAGCTAGCAGCGCTTCTTGCGCCGGCCTTTTTTATCGACGCACGGATCGGGAATTTGCTCGAGCGGAAAGGCCCCAAGCCGTATGCCGAAAAGACGATCGCCGACCGGCGTCAGGCTGTTTCTGAATTCGCGCAGGCGTAGAGATGCCAGCTGGTACAATTCGCCCTTGGGCGTTCCCAATGCCGCGCGTCCGATGAGTGCCGCTGTCTGGCAAAAGCCGAGCTGTGCGTGGAGGGTCGAAAACCCATTATATGTTCGGGTTGTGTACTGGTCGAAGGCGCGGACTCCATCTTTCGCACCGGCCGTACGCTTGAAATAGCCTTCGAGGCTCAAGCGGGTACGGTTGAATTCCTTGACCTGATGTCGCAGCAACTGATTGTAGTTGCGAACCGTGGCGAGCGTCGGGGAGAACTGGCATTGTAGCGCGGCGACGTTCAGCCCGGCGCGCAGGTTCCACACGAGGGATGCGCGCAGTTCTTCCGGATTGGCGCCTGGCAGGGGCAGGCCGATGCCAGGTTCCGCTCCGGTTACAGGCGCGCCCGAGAAATCCGGCGGGTATATGAAAAGTTGGGCCGATGCTCGCGGCGTCACGGCAGTCAGTACCGCCAGTCCTGCGGCAATACCGGTCCAACTGAATTTCACGGCGTCAGCCTTTCAAAAATGCACAATGAGAAGCCAATCAGCGCCGCATTGCACGTTCGGTAGCAGATCAAAAAGCTTGGCGGATGGCGGGCCCGGCCGCTTCCGGCCGGATCCACCCCAACACCACTGGTATGGGATGGTTACGGTGCCACCGAATTGTCGGCGGCAACCTCGTTCGCAGGCGCGGCTACTTCGTTATTGCTGCCAGCGGCGGCGTCCAGCGAGGTGGCGTCGTTGGTCGTGCCATCAAGCGTCGTTTCGGTGCTGAGCATCTCGGTCGTGGCCGTGTTGCCCGTGTCAGCAGATTTGTCGCCACCGCCGCAGGCGAGGAGCGTGATTGCCGCGGCCGATACGAACATGGCAATTTGCATCTTTGATCGGATATCACTCATGCAAAAACTCTCCTCGAATTCACCCGGTCTAACGGCACCTGACGGGTGATAGCCTAAACACATCACCAGCGGCTCTCAACAAACCGCCGACCGCTCGTGCATGAATTCCTATCCACTGCGTGTCAACTTAGCCGGTCGAGGAAAGCCGGCAATGATGCCCGAAGGCTGGCGTCGACATCTTGAATGGTGCAGCTTTTTCCAAGCGCGGCGAGGCTGGTGACGGCATAATCCGGAAGCCCGCAGGGAACAATTCCCGCGAAATGATCCAGCATCGGGGCGACATTCACGGCAAAGCCATGAAAGGTGACCCAGCGTCGTACGCGAATACCGATGGCGGCGATCTTCGCCTCGCCCTGGGGCGTGTGGACCCACAGCCCGACGCGTCCGTCGACGGCAAAAGCAGATACGTCGAATGCGGCCAGTGCATCGGCAATCCACTGCTCCAGCGCATGGACGAACCGCCGGATGTCATGTCCGCGCTTGTCCAGGTCCAGCATGACATAGCCGACGCGCTGACCCGGGCCGTGGTAGGTATATTGTCCGCCTCTTCCCGCTGTCACGACGGGGAAACGGTTGGGATCGATAAGATCTTCCGGCCTGGCGCTGGTTCCGGCAGTGTAGACTGGCGGGTGTTCGACCAGCCAAACCCGCTCGCGCGCGCCTTCAGCCCGAATTGCTTCAGCGTGATGCTCCATTGCCGCCAGCGCTTCTTCATAGTCGGTAAGGCCTGGTTCGACGATCCAGTTAATCTCATCCATCGCCGTCACGGCCTGTCCGACTCCTGTGATAAACACCCCCGGCCTTTGAATTGTACCGCAACCTTCGGGTCAAGCATCCCGATCGTTTCGAATACTCTTGGCAGGGCGGCCCGATATCGCCACATGGAGAAAATGGCGAACGATATTCCTCCCACCTATGGCGCGGTCGAACAGGTGGCACCGGGCATCCGGCGCGTGCTTGCCCGAAATCCCAGCCCATTTACCTACTATGGCACCGGGACATATATCGTCGGCGAAGCGACGGTTGCCGTCATCGATCCCGGTCCGAACGATCCCGCCCACGTCGAGGCATTGCTGTCGGCTGTGAACGGGAAAACTGTCAGCCACGTGTTGGTCACGCATACCCATTATGATCATTCGCCTGCGGCTGTCCCGCTGAAAGCGGCCACAGGCGCCCAGATCATTGGCTGTGCGCCGCTTGTGATCGACGACGTTGGGCCGCGCGTCGAGGCGGGCTTTGACCCGACCTACAGCCCCGATGCGGTCATGGCGGACGGCGATATTGTTGCCGGACCGGGTTGGACGCTGGAAGCGGTTGCAACGCCGGGCCATACGTCCAACCACCTATGCTTTGCCTGTCGGGAACGGGGAGCGCTGTTTTCCGGCGATCATGTGATGGGCTGGTCGACAACGGTCGTGGCGCCACCCGACGGAGACATGGCGGATTATATGCGCAGCCTTGAAAAACTGCTGCTTCGTGACGATAAAATCTATTATCCGACCCACGGATCACCGATCGAAAACCCGAAGCGGCTGGTGCGGGGTCTGCTTACGCACCGCCGGCAGCGCGAATATCAGATCCTGTCGTTGCTGAAGGAGGGTGTGGGGGAAATACCGGCCCTTGTCGAGCGCATGTATGTGGGCCTTGATCCGGCTTTGACGACGGCAGCCGGGCGTTCCGTCCAGGCGCATCTCATCGACCTTCGATCCCGCGCACAGGTGGACGAACGGGATGGCGAATGGACGCTGAACACGCAGAACAACAATTGCAAGGATAGGCTGGAAACAGGTCATGGATGCTAGGCTGAACATGCTGGGTGGATCGCTGACGGGCGTCGACGTACGCGCCGAGATCGATCGGCTTCGCAAGGAACGCAATGCAGTGATCCTCGCGCATTATTATCAGGACCCGGTGATCCAGGATCTTGCCGATTTCGTCGGTGATAGCCTCGATCTTTCACGCAAGGCGGCGGCGACGGATGCCGATGTGATCGCATTCTGCGGCGTGCGCTTCATGGCGGAAGTTGCGAAAATCCTGAGCCCCAACAAGATGGTCGTGCTGCCCGACATGGCCGCCGGGTGCAGCCTGGAGGACAGTTGTCCGCCGGAGCAGTTCGCACGCTTCCGTTCGCAGCATCCCGACCATATCGCGCTCAGCTATATCAACTGCTCGGCGGCGGTGAAGGCATTGTCCGACATCATTGTCACCAGTTCATCGGCGGAAAAGATCATCAACCAGTTGCCGAAAGACCAGAAGATCATCTTCGGGCCGGACAGGCATCTTGGTGCGTATCTCAATCGCGTCACGGGCCGCGACATGCTGTTGTGGCCGGGAGCGTGCATTGTGCACGAGGCGTTTTCGGAAACCGAGCTGCTGAAGCTGAAGGCGCAATATCCGGATGCGCCGGTGGTAGCGCATCCCGAATGCCCCGATCATATCGTCGAGCACGCCGATCACGTCGGTTCAACCTCCTCGATCCTCGCCTTTGCGCTTGCCAGCCCGGCCGAGACAATCATCGTCGCGACCGAACCGCACATCATCCATCAGATGGAAAAGGCCGCGCCCCACAAGAAGTTTGTCGGTGCGCCGGGCGCGGACGGCAACTGCAACTGCAATATGTGCCCTTATATGGCGTTGAACACACTGGAGAAGCTGTACCTCAGCCTGCGCGATCTGACACCTCGCATCGAGATTGACGAGGACACACGGTTGAAGGCGCTGAAACCGCTAGAACGCATGCTCGAAATTTCGGGCGGTGCCATGGGCCGGGGCGATGTCGGCAGGCCGCAGGTGACCGGTGGCTGAGTTCGCATTGCCGGGTTTCGACCTCGAAACATTTGTTCGTTCGACGCTCGCCGAGGATCTGGGCGAAGGCGGCGACATTACCTCGGCGGCCGTCATCCCGGCGGAGGCTCGGTTCGATGGCGTGATGGATAGCCGTGATGCGATCGTCGTCGCGGGACTGCCCATCGCCGAGGCGTTCTTCAAGGCGCTCGATCCGCAGGTGGAGATGGAGCGGCTGGTGGAAGACGGCGCGAAGGTTTCGCCGGGCACCCATATGATGCGCCTGAAAGGCCGCGCGCGCGCCATGCTGACGGCAGAACGGTCGGCGCTCAACACCGTCCAGCATCTGTCGGGCATCGCAACGATGACGCGAGCATATGTTGATGCGATCGCGGGCACGGGCGCCATCCTGCTCGATACGCGCAAGACCATCCCTGGCCTGCGCGTGCTTGAGAAATATGCCATTCGCATGGGTGGCGCGCAGAATCATCGCATGCGGCTCGACGATGCGGCAATGATCAAGGACAATCACGTCGCGGTGGCTGGCGGCGTTGGCGAAGCGGTCCGGCGCGCACTGGCGGCAGGCATTGCCGAGGTCATCGTCGAGGTGGACGGACTGGCGCAGATCGAGCCGGCTCTGGCGGCAGGCGCGACGCGGTTGTTGCTCGACAACATGGATGTGCCAACGCTGCGGCAGGCGGTCGCGCTGGTCGCGGGCCGGATCCCGACCGAGGCGAGCGGCGGCGTCAGGCTCGACACCATTCGCGCCATTGCCGAAACCGGCGTCACCTACATTTCCGTCGGGCGGCTCACCCAATCCGCGCCCGCCGCCGATATCGGCCTGGACCTCGCGCCCGCATAACTGCAGTCATCTCGCCGGTCGATTAGGAGCTAACTGAGCCGGTCGAGTTCATCGTCGCTGAGACCGCCGGGGATGATCATCACCGGGCATTTCAACTGACCGGCGGCCTCCCCGGTGAAATGGCTGACCAATGGGCCAGGGCCGCCCTTCGCCGCCGCGCCCAGCACCAGCGCGTGAACGCCTTCGTCGCTGGCGAGCAGCTTCGAAACCGCATCCGCTGGTTCACCATGGCGCACCATGATCGCCGGCCGAATCCCCGCTTCGTCCATCATTTCGCCCGCGATCTGCGCGAGCAGACCCTCGGCCCTGGCGATTGCTTCTTCTTCCATGGCCGCCTGCACGCCACCCCACTGCATGAATTCCGTTGGCGGGATGACTGCAAGTATCAGCACATGTCCGCCGGTCTTGCTCGCGCGGCGCGTGGCAAAGCGCAAAGCTACTTGCGCCTCCTCGGTTTCATCGATCACGACCATGTAGGTGCGTGATATCGCTGGCTCTGTGGCCTTCAGCTCCCCTGTCATGCGGGCCAGCGTTACTGAATCCGGGGCTGGCGGCAAGCACGAAAAAGCAGCGGCGTTCCGGTGGCCTCGCAGTGCAACGGGAAATTAGCGCCCTTTGGTTCGCTGAGGAGGCGGAAGCTTGATCTTCACCGTCTCGCCGGAGCGGCCAGGAAAATTGGTGAACATCGCCTGGACCAGATTGGGTACCAACGTCGTCAGGTCGTCCGATCGCGTAAGCGCCTCGGCACGGCCTTCAAACACGCGTTCGCCGGTGCCGGTTCGAGCAATCCTCATCTCAAGGAAGCTGTTATAGACGGTGTAGCTATAGACTTCGGGCTGATCCCACGGGCCCCACGGACCCCAGAACGGATCATACCAACCACTCCGCCACCAACGATGACCCCAACCCCATCCCCATGGGCCCCACATGCCGGTGCCGGGCCGGGTATCAATTTTCTCGCGACCGTCGTTCACGCCATAATCGAGATCGACGACGAGCGTTGGCCGGAGCTGCGACGAAGCGGGTTGATACCCCTGGGCGATCAGCCGCTCACGCACCAGGCTTGCGTATTGGTTGAATTCCAGGCTGTCGGCCTTCTGCCGGTCGGCCGCCTGAATCACAAAACTTTGGCCGGATGGGGCCGGCATCTGCTGAAAACGCGAAACCCTGGACTGAAAGGGAGTGGCGCAGGCCGACAGCATCAGCAATGCGGCAGCAATCAAGGCATGAATACGCATCGAACCACCTGCTTATATGCCTGGATTACGGGGCCCAGGCTGACTGTTGATTGCCATAACGGCCCTGAACAACGGTTGAACGCGCCGACGTAACATTCTGCCGGGTCGGCGAAAGGCATGCAAGGTCAAACGTCCTTTCCTCGGCTTGTGAACCGGCGCTTGGCCCCCACATTCATTCAATGTCTCATCATATTCCAGCGGGACGAGGCGGGGTGCCGGAAAAGTGGCGGCTTTGCCTTTTCGTACTTGGCGTTGTCCTAATCGTGGCATCGCCGGTCGTTGGCGTGATTCCCGGCCCCGGCGGTATCATCGTCTTTGCCCTCGGCCTTGCGTTGGCGCTGAAGAATTCCCTTTGGGCGAAAAAGCAATATGTTCGCCTGAAGCGGCGTTGGCCGATGCTGGGCCATTTTGCCGATAAGGGCCTCGGGCGCCGACGCAAAAATGGTGGCGGCGATTGACACTCGGGCGATCTCGGACTATCGCCCACGCCTGATTCCGGCCGGACAGATTGCCCGGCCATTTTCGTTTGTGATTATTCGTTTTGATTCCGGGGATGACCGATGAAGCGCACCTACCAGCCCAGCCGAACTCGTTCGGAAGCGCCGTCACGGCTTTCGTTCACGCTCGGCGACCGTGGGCGGCCGCAAGGTGCTGGCCGCACGCCGCGCGAGGGGCCGCAAGAAGCTGTCTGCCTGAGGCAGATTACCGCACGCCGTGACTTCCTGGCGGCGAACGCCGGGAAACGTGTGCCTATGCCCGGCTTCATCCTGCTGGTCCGTCGGCGTGAAGATGGCGATTCCGCCATGCGTATCGGCATAACCGTCACCAAGAAAATCGGCGGCGCCGTGGTCCGCAACCGCATGAAGCGCCGGTTCCGGGCTTTGGCGCGCGATCTGCTGCCAGTAGGTGGCATGGCCGGTGCGGACCATGTATTAATTGGTCGTGCCGGCGGCGTCGAACGCGATTATTCTCTCCTTGAAACCGAGCTGACGAAGGCGCTGCGAAAGGCGTCCGCAGCCGAAGGGGGGCGTCCGCAACGATGATTGCACGGGCGCTCATAGCCGCCGCCCGTCTGTGGCAATGGACGTTTTCGGCAGTACTGCCGCCAAGCTGTCGCTTCACACCTTCATGCTCGGCCTATGCGATAGAGGCTTTGTCGCGCTATGGGGCTCTCAAGGGAATCTGGCTGACGTTGAAACGCATCGTCCGCTGCCATCCCTGGGGCGGCTCGGGCTGGGACCCGGTCCCATGATTGAAAAGGATTTCGCGTGACTGATTCGCGCAATATGATTCTGGCGCTCGTGCTGTCGGCCTTGGTGCTGTTCGGCTGGAGCGGGCTGTCGGAGAAGTTCACGCCACATACTGCGCCGCCTGCCAAGGTGGAAAGCGGGACGACCGCGGCGCAACCTGCCACTTCTCCCGCGGCGGAAACCGCCGCCCCGTTGCGGGACCGGAAACTGGTTCTGGCCGAAGGCAAGAGGCTGCCGGTTCGTTCGCCGTCCCTTTCCGGCTCGATCAATCTTGTCGGCGCGCGGATCGATGATCTGATGCTGCTGAAGCATCCCGAGACGATCGACCGGAACTCGCCGCCGGTTCGCCTGCTTTCGCCCTCGGGGACACAGGACGCCTATTTCCTCCAGCTTGGCTGGTCGGGCGAGGGTGTGAAGCTGCCGGACCCGAACACTCTGTGGACACCCTCCGCGCCCGTGCTCGAGCCGGGCAAGCCCGTGACGCTAAGCTGGGATAATGGAGCGGGCCAGAAGTTCGAGATCGGGCTTGCACTCGACAACGACTATATGCTGACCGTGACGCAGAGCGTTGCCAACGCCGGTGCCGGTCCGGTCGCGGTGCGGCCATGGACACTGGCTGCGCGCGACGGCGTGTCGAAGGACAAGGGCAGCTGGACGATCCATACCGGACCGATCGGCGTGTTCGACGGCAAGGCCAATTACAGCGTCAACTTCACGGACCTGGACAAACAAGGTTCGGCGGGCACGCGCTTTTCAACCACCGGCGGCTGGATCGGCTTTACCGATAAATATTGGCTGACCGCAATGATCCCCGATCAAAAGACAGCGGTCGATTCCGGATTCCGTGCGGCAGGCGGTCGCTATCAGGCCGACATGGCGCTGCCCGTGACCATCATTCAACCCGGCAAGGTCGCAACGACGACCAGTCATATGTTCGCGGGCGCCAAGGAAGTGCAACTGCTCGACCGCTATGAGCAGGAGCTTGGCATCGTCCATTTCGACAAGGCGATCGACTGGGGCTGGTTCTACTGGTTCGAAAAGCCGATCTTTGCGCTGCTGCATTGGCTGTTCCGCATGGTCGGCAACTTCGGTGTGGCGATCATTCTGCTCACGGTCACCGTTCGCGGACTGATGTTTCCGGTCGCGCAGAAGCAGTTTTCCTCGATGGCGTCGATGCGCGCGCTCCAGCCCAAGATGAAGGCCATCCAGGAGAAGTTCAAGGACGACAAGGCGCGCCAGCAGCAGGAGATGCTGAAGCTCTACCAGGAGGAAAAGGTCAATCCGCTGGCGGGGTGTCTGCCGATCGTGCTGCAGATCCCGATCTTCTACGCGCTTTACAAGGTGTTGATGCTGACGATCGAGATGCGTCACCAGCCGTTCGCGCTGTGGATCAAGGATCTGTCCGCGCCCGATCCGCTGACGCCCATCAACCTGTTCGGACTGCTGCCCTTCACCCCGCCTCACGTCCTTGCAATCGGCGTCCTGCCGGTCCTGCTTGGCATCACCATGTGGCTGCAGCAGAAACTCAATCCGGCGCCCACCGATGACATTCAAAAACAGGTCTTCGCGATCATGCCCTGGATGTTTATGGTGATCATGGCGCCGTTCGCGGCGGGGCTGCAGCTTTACTGGGTGGTATCCAACACCCTCACGATCCTGCAGCAGAAGTGGCTCTACAGTCGTCATCCTGCGATGAAAGAAGCGGCGGCGAAGTGAGCTTTGACGAAGAGCAGCTGGAGCGGGCCCGCAAGATCTTCGCGGGTCCGATAACCTTCCTGAAATCGGCGCCGGACCTGAAGTTCCTGCCCGATCCGGTGGTGGCGGAGGTCGCCTTTGCCGGCCGGTCGAATGTCGGAAAATCGTCGTTGCTCAACGCCCTTACCGGCCGCAACGGGTTGGCCCGCACATCCAACACGCCGGGCCGGACGCAGGAGCTGAATATCTTCGACGCCGGCGAGCCGCTTCTGTTTCGCCTTGTCGACATGCCCGGCTATGGATTCGCCGAGGCGCCCAAGGACATCGTCCGCAAGTGGCGGCACCTGGTGAACGACTATCTGCGCGGGCGGGCGGTATTGAAACGCGCCTTGCTTCTCGTCGACAGCCGCCACGGTCTGAAGGACGTCGACCGCGAGGTCATGGGAATGCTGGACGCCGCTGCCGTCAGCTATCGCGTCATTCTCACAAAATCCGACAAGGTGAAGGCAAGTGCACTTGCCGAGACGATGGAGGGCGTTGCAAAAGAAGCACGCACCCATGGCGCGGCGCACCCCGAAGTCATCGCCACCTCCAGCGAAAAGGGTGGCGGCATTCCGGAACTGCGCGCGGCGGTGATCGAAGCGGTTGAAAGCTGATTACGGGAGAGCGGAACGTGCTGAAGCTGTTCATTGGCAACAAGGTCTATTCTTCCTGGTCGCTTCGTGGCTGGCTCGCGGTGAAGCAGTCCGGCCTTGCGTTCGAGGAGATCGTCATTCCGCTTTACGATGAGTCATGGTCGAAACGGCGTCAGGACGACGAATTCGCGCCCGGCGGCGGCAAGGTGCCGATCCTGTGGGACGGCGACATCGTGGTCTGGGACTCGCTCGCTATCATCGAATGGCTCGCTGACAACACCGGCCGCGATCGCTACTGGCCGGCGGACGAAAGCGCCCGGGCGATGGCGCGGTCGGTGGCGGCTGAAATGCATTCGGGCTTCGCCGCCTTGCGCCAGGAATGCACGATGAACCTGCGTCACCGGCTGCCGACGCCCCAGCTCTCGCACGATGCGCTGGCCGACATCGAACGCATCCAGCAGCTCTGGGCGACGGCGCGCGATCATCACGGCGCGAACGGGCCGTATCTGTTCGGCGCATTCGGCGCGGCCGACATCATGTTCGCGCCCGTCGTCACGCGCTTCGTCACCTACAGTATTCCAGTAAGCCAGCGGTCGGCCGACTATATGACCGCGATGCTCCAGCACGGCTGGATGCGAGAATGGATCGAGGCGGCGTCCGAAGAGCCGTGGATCATCGAAAAGTGCGAGCCCAATCCAGCCTGACCGGCACGTCGTCAGACCTCATTCCCAGAAACTGCCGTCCTTGTGGCGGAAGCGATCGATCTTGCCGTCAAGGTAAAGGTCGACGTCGGGATAGTGGCAGGCACCCAGCGACCCCTTCGGGCCGACCACAAGGAAACGAATCGGTGCGTCGCCCTCGTTGACGAGATGATGGCCATTGCCATCGTTCTTGGCGAAGCTCGCGCATTCGCCGGCTTTCAGCAAAGTTCGGCCGCTGTCGTCGATCAGCGCGGCTTCGCCATCCAGCATAATGACGAATTCGTCATCGGCTTCGTGCCAGTGGCGTTGGCTCGACCATGCGCCTGGCTGAAGCGTGACGATGTTTACGCCGAATTGGGTGAGGCCGGTCGGGTCGGAAAGCCGCTGGTAGAAACGTCCGGCGACTGCTTTGGCGTGGGGCTCGGGATAGCCCGTCTTTGAAATGGAAGGGATCGCATCGAGGTCGATCTTGGGCATTTGACAACTCTTTGGCTTTGCAATCGGGGTGTCTGACGCTACGCCGCTCCTATGGCTGCTGCAATCGATCCCGTCGCCCTTGCCCAGGCGCTAATCCGCTGTCCCAGCGTCACTCCCGCCGATGAAGGCGCAATGGACCTGCTGAAGACGGCGCTGGAAGGCATCGGCTTCACTGTCTGGCGCATGACCTTTGGTGAGGCTCCGGACGGGCCGGTGGAAAACCTGTTCGCCCGCCGTGGCACGAAGGGGCCGCATTTTGCCTTTGCCGGCCATACCGATGTCGTGCCGGCGGGGTCGGGCTGGGCGCGCGACCCCTTTGCCGGAGAAATCGCCGGCGGGATGCTTCACGGGCGCGGCGCGGTCGATATGAAGGGCGCCATCGCCGCGTTTGTCGCGGCCGCCGATCGCTTCCGCGACCATGATGGTTCCTTGAGCTTCGTTATCACCGGCGACGAGGAAGGCGCTGCTACCTACGGCACGGTGAAGCTTCTGGAATGGATGGAGGCGAACGGCCATGTGCCCGATCTCTGTCTGGTGGGGGAGCCAACGTCGGAACACCGTTTGGGAGACATGGCGAAGATCGGGCGCAGGGGGTCTGTCAATGTCTGGATCACGGTGCCGGGCGTGCAGGGCCATGTCGCCTATCCGCATCTCGCCGACAATCCGGTGACGCACCTTGTCCGCCTGCTCGACCGGCTGAAGTCAGAGCCGCTCGATCAGGGCACCGAATGGTTTGCGCCGTCCAATCTGGAAGTCACCGATCTGTCGGTCGGAAATCAGGCGACCAACGTCATTCCGGCGCAAGCCCGCGCACGGCTCAACATCCGTTTCAACAATCTCCACAGCGGCGCTGAACTGGTCGATTGGATCAGGCGCGTTGCGGGTGAAGTCGCGCCCAAAGCGGTCGTGGAGGCAAAGATATCGGGAGAGGCGTTCCTGACGCCGCCCGACGGCTTCAGCGCCCTGGTCGTCGACGCCATTCGGGTGGAGACCGGGATCGAGCCAAAGCTTTCGACGAGCGGGGGCACGTCCGATGCCCGCTTCATCCGCCGTCTCTGCCCGGTCATGGAATTCGGCCTTGCCAATGCGACCATGCACAAGGCCGATGAAGCGGCGGCGGTCGACGATATCGAGGCGCTGGCGCGCATCTATATGCGGATCGCGGAAGCCGTGTTCTCGGCCGCGAACTGACGCATCCAGCCCAGGAATTCGACTGACGGCATCGGTTTGGCGATCAGATATCCCTGCAATATGTCGACGCCCATCACGCGCAGCACCTCGGTCTGCAAGGTGGTTTCCACGCCTTCGGCGACGACGCCATAGCCCAGCCCATGGGCGAGCGCGACGATGGTGTGGCTGATGGTCGCCGCCTCGCCGCAATGGGTGATGTCGGCGACGAGCGATCTGTCGATTTTCAGCCGGTCGATGGGCAGCGACCTTAATCGCGCAAGGTTTGAATAGCCCGTCCCGAAATCGTCGATAGCGATCGTCACGCCACGGCCGCGCAAACGAGTGAACTGTTCGATCAGATGCGGTTCGTCATCCATCAGGCAGGTTTCGGTGATTTCAAGCTCGAGCAAGTCCCAGGGGGCGCCGGCCGCCTCCATCGCCTGTTCGACCATCCGGAAGAAGTCGGCCCGTTCAAGCTGGCGGGGGCTGATGTTGACGGCGATGCGGGTGTTTATTCCCAGCGCGTGCCACTGTCCCAGCATGCGGGCGACCGAGCGGATCACCCATTCGCCGATGTCGATGATCAGCCCGCTTTCCTCGGCGACGCCGATGAAGTTGCCGGGCATTCTCAGCCCCTGGGGGTGTCGCCAGCGGATCAGCGCCTCTCCGGTGATGACCTGCTTGTTCGATGCAAGGATCAGCGGCTGGAGGAATATCTCGAACTGATTGAGTTCCAGCGCGCGCCGGAGATCATGTTCTATCGCCCGGCGATCCTCGTTTTGCGCACCCAGCGACGAGGAATAGATCTGAACCTGGCCGCGGCCTTTCGCCTTGGCGTGGTACATGGCCAGATCGGCGTTGCGCATCAGGGTCGTCAGGCCGCCCCTGTTCTCGTTATGCAGGGCGACACCGATCGACGCGCCGATCTCGATCGAATGGCCGGCGATTTCATAAGGTTCGGAAAGCGCGCGCAGCACCCGGCGACCGAGGCGGCGGACGACGGCTTCGTCGGACACGGCGGGCATCAGTATCGTGAATTCGTCTCCGCCCAGACGGGCGGCAAAGGGCCGGGCCAGCAGGCCGCCGCCAGGCTCGCTTTCGGCGTCGATCACGACGTTGAGGCGGGAGGCGACGATACCGAGCAACTGGTCCCCGATTTGATGGCCAAGCGTGTCGTTGACCGATTTGAAGCGGTCGAGATCGATGAAGATCAGCGCGGCGCATGCTTGCTTTTCGTCGGCCGAATACAGATGCCGCTCGGCCTCGCGCCGCAGATGCAGGCGGTTGGGTAGTCCGGTGACGAAATCGTACATCGCCAGATCGTGAAAGCTTGTAAGGCTCGACCGCACCCGGCCGAGCAGGCGGTCGATCAATTCGACGAGTTCAGGAAGCTCCTCACGCGCGCGTTTGTCGAGGGCGATATTCAGCTCGCCCTGCGCTGCGGCGCGGACCCGGATGATGAGGCGATCGATCGCGCCCGCCGTATCGGCGACCACGCGCATCGTGGCGGCCCAGCTGGTGACGCTGCAAATAATGGCGAGCGTGATGGCATTGCGGAGTTCCTTGGCGTCGCCATGGGCCGCAGAGGCCCAGCCCACCAGCATCGCCAGGATGAACACGACGCAGCCGGCGGCGACGGCAAAAGAGACCGCACGTTCGCGAAACGATGCATCGAGCGGTTCTGCCTGCTTGACGCCGGCTTGCCCGCTTTCCGCCCGTTCCGGTCTTGCCCCCACATGATCCATCGGGCTCTTATTGGATGGAAAGCCTTAAAGTTTGGTATTGCTATGCCTTGAACTGGCGGTTTTTCGGTCAGGGCCCGGCAAAGTTTTCGCGACGCCGCCGCAATATCAGATAAAGCGCGCCGCCGCCGCCGTGTCGTGGATGCGCGCCGCGCACGGCGGCGATGGCGTCTCGATGGGACGACGCAGCCAGCCAATACGGCAATTGCTGGCGGATCAATCCGCGCGGCCGTTCGGCATTCTGTTCCGGCCGCCCCCGGCGCGGTGGATGGCCGGTAATCACCAGCATCACCCGATTTTCCCGCGCAACGGCTTCGCCGAGCTTGCGTTCCAGCGTGGCGTGCGCGGAAGTCAGGTTATGTCCGTGAAGATCGACGATCACATCGGGTGTCACGCGACCGGAAGAAATCCGCCTGTCCCAACTGCCGTCCAGGGTGTTTACCGGAGCGGGCCTGGACGCCGGAGGCGCAGGTCTCGGCTGAAAGGCGGGCGGTGGCGATCCCTGAACCCGCGATGGCAGCGCCGGCGGTGGGCCGGGAAGGGGCGACGGCCCGGCCTTGCGCCGCAGCGGGCGAACCGTGGATGAGACCCGCGCCCAGAGCGCGGATTCTTCAGGGTCGAGCCGCCGTGGCATTGGGTTTGCCATTGCCGGATGCGCCGGCCATCCGCGCAAGCACGCCTTTGGGAAGCAGCAGCACCGCGCGCGCGTTGGCGCTCATGCCACCGGCTACCCGGCGGGCTTCCTCGCCCGCGCCCCAGAATGTGTCGAAGCGATTGGGGCCCTTGATCGCGCCCCCGGTATCCTGCGCGATCCATAGCCGTTCAAGTCCGGCCGGGCCTTCGCCGAGCCACAGCGGCGCTCCAAGAGGCGTGAAGGCGGGATCGGCGGCGACGCTGCCTCCCGGCGTCAACGGCGCGTTCATGGCGCCGACCGGTCCGGCGCCCTTCAGTTCACGGAAGAACACATAGCTCTTGTTCTGACGCATCAGATCGCGCCCCTCGGCGGGATTGGCGCGCAGCCAGCGGATGATGCCGTCCATGGTCGATTCGCCTGAAGCCAGCGCGCCCTTGTCTCGCAGCGCCCGGCCGATCCCCAGATAGTCCCGCCCATTCTGGCTGTCATAACCTATTCGCATGACCTGCCCATCGGGCAGCTTTAGGCGGCCGGAACCCTGTATCTGGAGAAAGAAGAACTCGATCGGATCAGCCGCCCAGGCAATCTCCAGCCCCTTGCCGGCAAGCGCGCCGTCGTCGATGGCCGCGCGGTCGAAATAGGGAACGAGTGCCTGCTTGTCGATGCGACCCCTGATCTTCTTGCCTTTCAGATCATCCGAAAACAGGCCTAGATCGACATCGATCAGATCGGGCGGCCGCCGGTAGATTGGCACCGCAAAGCCTTGGGATGGCACACGCGATCCGCTGATTTCCGGTTCGAAATAGCCCGTGAGGAACGCTTCGCCGGAGCCGAGGATGGCGGTTTCAAAATGTTCCTCGAAAAAGACGGCGGGGTCTTGTGCGGCGGCGGCCTCATCGCAGGCGGTGCGCCAGTCTTCGGTCTGGGTCAGGCCTGAGCGGTCGCTTCGTTTCAGAAGCGCTGGACAACTGATGCGGAAGGCATTGAGCGCGGCCCCAGCGCCGGACTGCCAGCCCGGCAGCTCGGCAAGCGGAGGGCCGGGCCGGATGCCGATGGCAAGGGCGGTTTGGCCTGCCTTGGTCGCTGGCGGCGGCGCAGGCTTCGATATCCGAACAGGAGGCTGCGACGCGCATGCCGACAGTACGACCAGCAGCGGCAGTGCCGCGCGAAACAGCCACCTCACGCGGCGTCTTCGTCCGTCGTCACCAGCAGCCAGTTGGGATCGCCCGCGCGGACATGGCGCGAGAACGTCCATAGGTCGTGGGTCGCCACGGCATCGGACGTCGATCCGGCAACGACATTGCCGTTCGCGTCGCGTGTAACCGCGACAAGGTCGGCGTCGAAGCGAATGGTGACCTGCGCCATCATGCCGTTCAGCGCGGCATCGGTGATCGCAGCGCGTTCGATGCGCACCAGCCGGTTGTCGAGCGTCACCCCGGCAGCGGTGCGTTCGTCGATCGCTGCCTTGAATTCGCGCAGGACATTGTCTTCGGCCAGCGTTTCAAGCGTGGTCGTATCGCCTTTCCAGAATGCTTCCAGCACCATGCGATAGGCCGTTCTGGCACCCTCGAGAAAGCGTGAAACGTCGAAGCCGGGATCGGCGGCAACGATTGCGCGCACGCCATCAACGGCCTGCTGATCGATGTTGCTGTTGGGAAGGATTGCAGGCTGATCATGCAGATCGCCACCCCCGACCGTCCCGCCGATCGTCTCGGCGGGCGTGCGGTCCAGCGGATGTGCAAGGGGCTGTTCGTGGCCGGTGCGGCGTCCGAGCACGCTGACAAGCCGCAGCGCGACAAAACCCGCGATCATCGCGAGGACCACGATTTCGACCAACCAACCGCCACTCATCGCCTTATCCTTTGCGTCGACAAACGCCAGCCTAGCAGGCTGAACTCCAGAGGTCCAACGCTCTACATGCTGAGATAGGTTCATTCGTCCCGCCTTCAAGCCGCTTGTGCGTATCTGAAGCCCCTGCTAGCCAGCCGCGGGACTCGAAGTTTAGGATTGGGATCATGGCGGAAGACGAAGGCGCAGTCGCGGACGCGGCGGATAATGGTTCGGACGAGCAGCCGCAGCTTGCGATACTCGCGCAATATGTGAAGGACCTGTCGTTCGAAAACCCGAACGCGCCACAGATATTCCAGTCTACCGCACAGCCGCAGCTTGACGTGAACGTCAGCGTCGGCGTCACGCGTCCGGGCGAGGACGTTTACGAGGTCGCCCTCAAGATCAACGTGACCGCGAAGGCCGAAGGCACGACGAGCTTTGCGATCGAATTGCTCTATAACGGCCTTTTCGGGCTGCGGAATGTTCCCGAAGAAGCGCTCCAGCCTTTCCTGCTGGTCGAAGCGCCGCGCATCCTTTTCCCGTTTGCGCGACGGGTGGTGTCGGACGTCACGCGCGACGGCGGGTTCCCGCCACTGCTGCTCGAGCCGATCGATTTCGCCTCGCTCTACATGGCGCAGATAAACGACGGCGACGGGCAGGTCGCAGGAAACGCCTGACATCGGTGATTTCCTGAACTGCAGTTAGAAAAAGGCGGTCCATGAACCTGCTGCGCGCGACAAGCACCATCGGCGGGTTGACGCTGGTCAGCCGCATCTTCGGTTTCGCGCGCGACATGCTGCTGTCCCGTTTTCTCGGCGCGGGAATGGCGGCGGACGCCTTTTTCGTCGCCTTCCGTCTGCCCAATATCTTCCGCCGCCTGTTCGGCGAGGGCGCGTTTTCGGCTGCTTATGTGCCGATGTTCAGCCAGCGGCTGCACGGCGAAGGCGGTCTGGCGGCGGCCAAGCGTTTTTCGGAAGACGTCCTTTCGGTGTTCCTTCCGATCCTGCTGTTGTTCACCGCCGCCTTCGAAATCTTCATGCCGGGCTTCGTGTGGCTGATGGCGTCGGGTTATGCCCGCGATCCGCAAAAATTCGCGCTCACCGTCGAACTGACCCGCATCACCTTTCCCTATCTGATGCTGATCAGCATGGTTTCGCTGCTGTCCGGCATCCTCAATTCCATGTCGAAGTTCGCCGCCGCCGCCGCGGCTCCGATCTTGCTCAACATCGCGATGATGACCGCCATATTGCTGGTCCATGACGCCCAGATCGCGTCGGCGCGCGCGATCGCTGTCGCGGTGACCGTTGCGGGCATCTTTCAGTTCGGGTGGATGCTCTGGGCGGTGAAGCGGAGCGGGCTGACGCTGCGCCTGCGCCGGCCCCGGCTGACGTCCGAGGTGCGGGAACTGGGCCGGATCATCATGCCCGCCACCTTCGGCGCGGGGATCTATCAGCTCAGTCAGTTGGTCGATACGTTCTTCGCGACCCGCCTGCCCGAAGGCTCGCTGTCGTACCTGAACTATGCCGATAGGCTGAACCAATTGCCGCTGGGCGTGATCGGCGCGGCGCTGGGCACGGCCATCCTTCCCGCGCTCGCCCGCCACATAGGGCAACGCGAGGAAACGCAGGCGGCGAGGATTCAATCCAACGCGATCGAGCTGGCGATGTTGATCACGGTGCCCGCCGCGATCGCGCTAGGGATTTGCGCCATACCGCTTGTCACCGCTTTTTTCCGTGGAGGCCATTTCTCTGTCGCGGATGCGGCGATAACCGGCCATGTGCTCGCCTGCCTGGTTGGCGGCTTGCCCGCCTATGTGCTGGTGAAAGTGCTGACGCCCGGCTTCTATGCCCGCAAGGACACGAAAACGCCGGTGAAGACCGCGTTGATCGTGCTTGCCGTCAACATCGTTCTCAATTTCGTCCTGATCCGCTACTTCGGCGTGGTGGGGCTGGCGCTTGCGACGGCGATCTGCGCCTGGCTGAACTGCGCGATGCTCTATGCCATCCTGTGGACGCGCGGACATTTCCGCATCGCATTGCCTTTGTGGGCGCGCCTTGCCCGGCAGTTGCTGGCGGCATTGGCGATGGCTGCCGTGCTGGTCGTGCTTAAGCTCCAGTTGGGCGGGTTGTTTGGCGGATCGATCGCCGACCGCGTGATGGGAATTGGCGCGCTCGTCGGTGCAGGCGGGGTTGTCTATTTCGGCGTTGCCTGGGTGGTCGGCGCCTTCGATCCGGACATGCTGGCGAATCTGAAGCGCCGGCGGAGGGCAGGCTGATGCGTATCGTTTCGGGTATTCAACCGACGGGAAATCTTCATCTCGGCAACTATCTGGGCGCGATCACCCGCTGGGTCGCGATGCAGGAAGCCTCTGCCGAAAACGGGGGTGATTGCCTTTTCTTCCTCGCCGATCTTCATGCGATCACGGTTCGCAACGATCCGGCGGAACTGACGGCCAATACCCGCAACATGGCGGCGGCGCTGCTGGCATCGGGCATTGATCCGGCGAAATCGATCCTGTTCAACCAGGCGCGGGTGCCGGCTCATGCCGAACTGGCCTGGCTGCTCAATTGCACGGCGCGGCTCGGCTGGCTGAACCGCATGACCCAGTTCAAGGAAAAGTCGGGCAAGCATCGCGAGAACGCGAGCGTCGGCCTCTATGCCTATCCGGTGCTCCAGGCCGCCGATGTGCTTGTCTACAAGGCGACGCATGTGCCGGTGGGCGAGGACCAGAAGCAGCATCTGGAACTGGCGCGCGATATCGCCATCAAGTTCAACACCGATTTCAACGTCGATCTGTTCGTCCCGCCCGAGCCGGTGATCGGCGGCCCGGCCGCACGGGTCATGTCGCTGCGGGATGGCGCATCCAAGATGTCGAAGTCGGACCCGTCCGACATGAGCCGGATCAACCTGACCGATGACCCCGATGCGATCGTGCAGAAGATCCGCAAGTCAAAGACCGATCCCGAACCGCTGCCGGGCGAGGCGGCGGGACTGGAAGGCCGGCCCGAGGCGCGCAATCTCGTCGGCATCTATGCGGCGGTGTCGGGCGAAAGCATCGACCAGGTTCTGGCTCGTTTCGGCGGCCAGGGCTTTGGCGCGTTCAAGCCCGCGCTCGCGGACCTGCTGGTCGATCGGCTTTCACCCGTGACTGGCCGCTTCAACGCACTGCGTCGCGATACTGCCGCGATCGACAAGGTGCTGTCGGATGGCGCGGCGCGGGCGCGCGAACTGGCGGCTCCGACCCTGTCGGCGGCCTATCAGGCGCTCGGGCTGCTGCGGTAGAACGGCCGGCCTTCCGCATTTTCGACGGCGGAAGGAACGAACGTCACCCTTGCCATCCGTGCGGCGCGCTCCTATCACGCAGCGCGTTTTGCCCATAGAACAGGAAGCGACACCAGTGGCCCGTATCGTGATGAAGTTCGGCGGCACCTCCATGGCCGGGATCGAGCGCATCCGGAATGTAGCGGCGCGGGTGCAGCGCGAGGTCGAGGCGGGAAATGAAGTCGCCGTCGTCGTCTCCGCCATGGCGGGCGAGACCGACCGGCTGGTGGGTTTCTGCCGCGAAGCTTCGCCGTTGCATGATCCCGCGGAATATGACGTGGTCGTCGCGAGCGGCGAGCAGGTGACGTCGGGCTTGCTTGCGATCGTCCTCCACAGCCTTGGCGTCAGGGCGCGGAGCTGGCTTGGCTGGCAGCTTCCGTTGCGTTCTTCGGACGCACATGCATCGGCGCGCATCGACACCATCCATACCAAGGATCTGCTCAGCGCGATGGCGACCGGCGAGGTCGCGGTCATCCCCGGCTTTCAGGGCGTGACGGACAACGGCCGGGTGACGACGCTCGGCCGTGGCGGATCGGATACCTCGGCAGTGGCGGTGGCGGCTGCCATCGGCGCCGACCGCTGCGACATCTACACCGATGTGGACGGCGTCTACACCACCGATCCACGGATTGTCCCCAAGGCGCGAAAGCTCGCCAGGGTGACTTATGAGGAAATGCTTGAACTGGCGAGCGTCGGGGCCAAGGTGCTCCAGACCCGTTCGGTCGAACTGGCGATGAAGGAAAAGGTCCGGGTGCAGGTGTTGTCCTCTTTCGAGGACGCGATGGGCGACAGCCTGCCGGGCACGCTGGTCGTGGGCGATGATGAGATCGGAGACGAAATGGAACGGCAACTGATCACCGGTGTGGCCTATAACCGGAACGAGGCGAAGATCACGCTGCTCGACGTGCCGGACCGGCCGGGCGCGGTGGCGAACATTTTCTCGCCGCTCGCCAAGGCGAACATCAATGTCGACATGATTATCCAGAACATCGCGCACAACGCGGGATCGACCGATGTGACCTTCACCGTCCCGCAGTCGGACCTTGTGAAGTCGCTCGACGTGCTGGAAAAAGCCAAGAAGGATATCGGCTACGCCAGCCTCGCCTCCGACGACAATGTCGCGAAGATATCGGTGGTGGGCGTGGGCATGCGCAGCCACGCCGGCGTCGCGTCGACCATGTTCGATGCGCTCGCCGCGCGCGGCATCAACATCCTTGCCATCTCGACGTCCGAGATCAAGGTGTCGGTGCTGATCGCGGAGGAATATACCGAACTGGCGGTCCGCGTCCTGCACACCGCCTATGGCCTTGATGCGGCCGATGTGGTCGAGGCGGCATGAGCCTGGAAACGCCCGGCATGGTCCGGCTGAACAAGTTGATGGCGCGGGGCGCCGCGTTTCTGGGAACGGACATCGCCATTCTCGGCGGGGCCATGAGCTGGGTTTCCGAGCGCAGTCTGGTTGCCGCGATATCGAACGCGGGCGGTTTTGGCGTGATCGCATGCGGCGCGATGACGCCCGCGCTGCTCGACGCGGAGATTGCGGGCGCGAAATCGCTGACCGGCAAGCCGTTCGGCGTCAACCTGATCACCATGCACCCGCAACTGCTCGAACTGATCGCGGTGTGCGCCAGTCACGAGGTTGGGCACGTCGTGCTGGCGGGAGGGCTGCCTCCCGCTCCCGCGATCGAGGCGGTGAAGGCGTTCGGCGCGAAGCTGATCTGCTTCACCCCGGCGGTTTCGCTCGGTAAGAAGCTGCTCCGCTCTGGCGTCGATGCGCTGGTGATTGAAGGCATGGAGGCGGGCGGCCACATCGGGCCGGTGTCGACGTCCGTGCTCGCGCAGGAAATCCTGCCCGCCCTTGCCGAACAGGCGCCCGTCTTTGTGGCCGGCGGGATCGCGCGCGGCGAAGCCATCGCAGCTTATCTGGAAATGGGCGCGGCGGGCGTGCAGCTCGGCACGCGATTTGTTTGCGCGCATGAATCGATCGCGCATCCCAATTTCAAGAAGGCGTTTATCCGCGCATCGGCGCGCGATGCCGTCACCAGCGTGCAGATCGATCCGCGCCTGCCGGTCATTCCGGTGCGCGCGCTCAAGAATGCAGGCACCGAAGCGTTCAACGCCAAACAGCGCGAGGTCGCGCAGGCGCTGGACGAAGGCCGTCTCGACATGGCCGAGGCGCAGCTTCAGATCGAGCATTTCTGGGCAGGCGCACTCCGGCGCGCGGTGATCGATGGCGACATCGACGGCGGCTCGGTGATGGCTGGCCAGTCGGTCGGAATGGTTGCCCGCGAAGAGCCGGTTCAGGCGATCATCGATGAACTGATGGCCGAAGCGGCTGCCGCGCTGGAAGCGCGGAGGTAAAATCCATTCATCGCCGCGAACCTGAATTGCAGCGAAGGATGGGTTGCCGCTTCCCGCCTTGCCCATAATCGGCTAGCTGGTTGTCATGCCGAAGACAGCCGCCGCCGCCGCCCGCGAAATCCTGACGCGCCTGCACGATGTCATGGCGGCCCGCACGGCGCCCCAGGCAAAGCTCAACCGCGTCGTGCAGATCATCGCCAAGGCGCTGTCGTCGGAGGTTTGCTCCGTCTATCTGCTGCGCGACGGCGCGCTGGAACTGTTCGCGACCGTTGGCCTCAAGCAGGAGGCCGTGCATGTCACCCGGCTGGCGTTGGGCCAGGGCCTTGTCGGCTCGCTTGCCGAAGATATGGATGTGCTGAACCTGGCGGAAGCACGGGCGCATCCTGATTTCGCCTACCGGCCGGAAACGGGCGAAGAAAACTTCCACAGCTTCGCGGGCGTCCCGATCGTCAGGCGTGAAAGAGCCATCGGCGTGCTCTGCGTCCAGCACGTCGAACCGCGCCGCTACGACGATGTCGAGATCGAGGCGCTGCAGACGGTTGCCATGGTGCTGGCCGAACTGATCGCGGGCGCGGGCCTTGTCGACGATAGCGCAGCGGGCGCTTCGCGCAAGGAACAGGGAGCGGTGCGGCTCACCGGGCAGAAGCTTGTCGAGGGCATGGCCCGGGGAGCGGCGGTTTTCCATCAGCCGCGCATTGTTGTCGAACACACGATGGCGGAGGACGTCGAGGCCGAGCGTCATCGCGTCATTTCCGCTTTCGCGAAAATGCGCGAGCAGATCGACCGGATGATGACCCAGGCCGATTTCGGCACTGCGGGCGAACATGCCGACATCCTCGAAACCTACAAGATGTTCGCCTATGACGAAGGCTGGGCGCGGCGGATCAACGAGGCGATCGACAGCGGCCTGACCGCCGAAGCCGCGATAGAACGCGTCCAGCAGCGCACGCGGATGCGGATGCGTGAGATCGACGATCCGTTCCTCCGCGAACGGATGCACGACCTTGAGGACCTGTCCAACCGCCTGCTGCGCATTGTTTCGGGCCAGCTTGGCACGGCGGCGCAAATGGGGCTGAGGCAGGACGCCATCCTGCTTGCCCGCAACCTGGGGCCGGCGGAACTGCTGGAATACGACCGCCGCCGTCTGAAGGGGGTGGTGCTTGAGGAAGGCTCGCTCACGGCGCACGTCACCATTGTCGCGCGGGCAATGGGGGTTCCCGTGCTGGGCCGCGTGCGCGATCTTCGCACCGCCGTTTCGGACGGCGACGAGTTGCTGCTTGATACGACACAGGGGCAATTGATCGTCCGCCCGACGGTGGCCATGGAGCATGTGTTTGAATTGACCCTGAAGGTCACGCAAAAGCGCCGCGCCGAATATGCGGCGCTTCGGGATCTGCCGGCCGTTACCAAGGACGGCGTTCCGATCACCTTGATGATCAACGCCGGTCTTCGCGACGACGTGGCGGCGCTCGACACCACGGGCGCCGAGGGAATTGGCTTGTTCCGGACCGAGTTCCAGTTTCTGGTTTCTTCCGCCTTGCCCCGGCGTGAGCGGCAAACCCGTCTCTATCGGGATGTGCTGGAGGCGGCGGGACAGCGGCCCGTCGTGTTCCGCACGCTCGATATCGGCGGCGACAAGGCGCTTCCCTATTTGCGCGAGGCGGACGAGCCTGACGAAAATCCGGCGATGGGCTGGCGGGCGCTCAGACTGGCGCTTGAACGCGATGGTTTGATGAAGGTGCAGTTGCGCGCTCTGCTGGAAGCGTCCGCGGGCCGAACGCTGAACATCATGTTCCCGATGGTGAGCGAACCCTGGGAGTTCGACGCCGCGCAGGTTCTGGTGGAGGAACAGCGGGCCTGGCTTAAGCGGCAGGGCAAGCCTTTCGCCGATCATATCCGCTATGGTGCGATGATGGAGGTGCCGGCGCTGGCCGAACAGCTGGACGTATTGCTGCCCAAGATCGATTTCCTGTCGATCGGGACCAATGATCTGACCCAGTTTCTGTTCGCGGCCGACAGGGCCAATCCGAAGCTGGCCGAGCGTTACGACTGGCTTAGCCCGGCGATCCTGCGTTTTGTTGCGCGCGTGACGGCCCAGGCCCAGGCAGCGAACGTGCAGGTGACGGTGTGCGGGGAAATGGGCGGCCGGCCGCTGGAAGCCATGGCCTTGATCGGGCTTGGCATCACCCGGCTGTCGATCACGCCCGCCGCCATCGGACCCGTCAAGTCGATGGTGCGGTCGCTCGCCCTGAAGCCGCTCAAGGCGCGGATGGCGCAGTGGCTCAAGGATCCAAGCGGCTATAGTCGCGCCACCATTGCTGAATTTGCTGAAAAGGAAGGTGTTGCGATCATCTGACCGGTCAAAGATTTTCTTGCCGAAATGTGGGATGAACGCCGATGCTGCTGCCCTGTGTTGACAATGGGCGGCGGCATAGCAAGGATCGTAAATAGCGGTAAGCTTGGCGAAAAACGAGTGGGTCGGTCAGTCCTAGCGGGCCGGGGGGTCTAATGAAACCTGAAGAAAAGCCTGAGAATGAGCGCGAGGAACCCGCCTCCTCGGTGGGGGTGGGCGAAAAGCTGCTGGCCGCACGTCAGAAGGCGGGCCTGGCTGTCGAGGATATCGCCGAGCGAACACGCATTCCGGCCCGCCATTTGCGCGCGATCGAGGAAGGGCGGTTCAGCGATCTTCCGGCGATTGCCTACAGTGCCGGTTTCGCGCGCGCCTTTGCCCAGGCTGTTGGACTGGATGGCAGCGAGATCGCCGCGCAGTACAGGGCCGAAGCAAGCCCGGACCCGCTTCCCTATTACGACCAATATGAACCGCTGGATCCGGCGCGCGTACCCTCGTCCGGCCTCGCCTGGATCGCCGCCGGCGGGGGCGCCCTGATCGTCGCCCTGCTGATCGCGTTCAGCATGGGCGTGTTTTCGCGCGGTGGCGATAATGTCACCGTCGCCGCAGGGACGCCGGAGGCCGCGCCGATCCCGCCGGCCGAAGAGCCATCCGACACGCCCGCGCCTGCCGCAACGGCTCCCGTGACGCCTCCGGCAGCTACGCCCGCGACACCACCGGCCGCCAGCCCGGCAGGGCCCGTCGTGCTGACCGCCAGCGAAGATGTCTGGATCAAGGTTTATGATCGCGGCGGGCAGACTGTCCGCACGGGCATATTGGCTGCGGGGGAAAGCTATACCGTGCCCGGAGACCCGAACCAGTTGCTGCTCTGGACGGGCAAGGCGGGCGCAATAAAGGTCACTGTGGACGGCAAAGCGGTTGCGCCCCTGGGTCAACCGGTCCAGACGGTGCGGGATGTAAGTCTGGCGCCCTCCAGCCTGCTGGCCCGTTCCATGCCCGGTGCGACGCCGGCGGGCTGAACAAGGACCGCTTCATCGCGCAGCAAGCCGAAATCGGGCAAGGGCGTCGGACTGGGTGGCATATGGAGGAAAAGGTGCGAGGCGCACTTGTTACGATCATGTTTCTGACGACGGCAGCGGTGCCCGCCTTTGCCCAGACCGCAGGCGTGGAAAGGCGCGTCGGCGTTTTGGAAAAGCAGATGAAAGCCGTGCAGCGCAAGGTTTTCCCCGGTGCTGATCCGCGCTTTTTCGAACCGGAGATCACGGCACCGGCGGCACCGGGAGTCGTTCCCGGCACGCCCGCCACCACGCCGCTCAACGACCTGACCGCGCGGGTGGATTTGCTTGAAAAGCAGATGACCACGCTGATCGGCCAGAACGAGCAGAACGGCTACAAGATCAGACAGCTTGAGGAGCAGCTCGCCAAGTTCAGGGGCGACGCCGAATTCCGCTTGAACACGCTGGAAGGAAAGCCGGGCGCACCGGGCACCGCCCCGCCGCCAAATCCTTATACGCCGCCGGGGGCGAAACCCGTGCCCGGCGCTACCACGCCTGCGCCCAATGGTGCGGCCGCCACGCCGCCCGCGGATCCGGGCGAGGCTGCCTATTCCGCGGCCTATTCGCTTGTCGAACAGAAACGGTTTGACGAGGCGGAAGCTGCGCTGAAGGAGGTGGTCGCCAAATATCCAAAGCATAGGCGGGCAAGCTTTGCCCAGCACTGGCTGGGGCGCAGCTACCTCGCTGATGGCAAGCCGGCGATGGCCGTCGAAGCCTTTTACGCCAACTACCAGAACAATCCGCGTGGCGAACGCGCGCCCGACAGTCTCTATTGGCTGGGACAGGCCTTGATGAAGCTGAACAAACCGACCGAAGCGTGCAAGGTCTATGGCGAATTGAACGACGTCTACGGCGCGAAAATGAGCCCGGCGCTGAAAGACCAGACGGTCAAGGCACGTGCGGCGGCCAAGTGCGCCGCCTGAGGCGGGAGGCCTCGCAAACGCCGTTGAACGTTTCCGGGCGGCGGTCGAAGGGCTGATCGGCCCCCGGACGCGGTTTGCCGTCGCTGTTTCCGGCGGGCCAGACAGTTTGGCATTACTGTTGATCGCCCGGGCCGCGTTTCCAGGCCAGGTGCTGGCGCTGACTGTCGATCACGGCTTGCGGCCCGAAAGCGCCGTTGAAGCGGCAAATGTAGCGAAGCTTTGCGCGGGGATCGGGGTGGAGCACACGACGTTGACGGCCCCCGGCCTGAAGGGGGTGCGCGGCAATGTGCAGGCAAAGGCCCGTGCCGCCCGCTATGCCGCTATGGAGGCTGAGTGCGAGCGGACCGGCGTAAAGCTGCTGATGACCGCCCATCACGCCGATGATCAGGCGGAAACGCTGTTGATGCGGTTGGCGCGGGGCAGCGGATTGAGCGGCCTTGGCGGGGTGCGGTCCTCGCGTCCGGTGGGGGCGCTTCGAATCCTTCGCCCGTTGCTTGGGTGGCGCAAGTCCGAACTAGCCGCCATTGTCAGCCGGGCGGGGCTGGTTCCGGTCGACGATCCGTCCAATCGCAGCGCCGCCTATGACAGGACGGCCGCGCGCTCGTTGCTGACGGCGGCGCCGTGGCTTGATCCCGTTCGCGTCGCCGCATCGGCCAGTCACTTGGCGGATGCGGAGGCTGCGCTGGAATGGACGGTGGAGCAGGCATGGCGCGGACGGGCGGAATGGGAGGACAAGGCGGTGCTTCTCGACGTCGAGGGCTTGCCGCGCGAACTGGTCCGGCGGCTGGTGGTGCGGGCGGTCGCAGCGCTCAATCCGGCTGCCAGCCCCGATGGGCCGTCGGTCGACAGGTTGATCGAAAGCGCGCATCGCAGGCGCGAATCGACTCTCGGGGGAATCCGCATTAGTTATGGTCGCAAATGGCGCTTTGCCGCTGCTCCGCCCCGCCGGAACGGGAATTGTACCAGCGCACATTGTTCATAAACGCATTCACCCTATTTATAGGGAAGTCAGCCTCGCAGGATTTGAGCAGGAATGAATTAACAGCCCCCGAACAAGCCCACCAACCCGTGGTTGCGCAGCCTCGCGCTGTGGATCGGGATATTGCTTGCGGTCGTGCTGTTCGTGTCGGTGTTCGACAGCGGCAGCAAATCGGCCGCGCAGGGGACGTCGATCGCCTATTCGGAGTTTCTGAACAAGCTGGACGAGGGTTCGATCAAGACGGTCGAGATTCGCGGACCGCAGATTATCGGCACGCTGACTAACGATCAGCAATTCACGACCTTTGCGCCTGAAGACCCCAAGCTGGTCGAGCGCCTGCAATCGAAAGGCGTGCGCTTCGACGCCAAGCCCGAGGAACAGTCGTCGATCCTGATGATGATCCTCTACAACACCATCCCGTTCCTGCTGATCCTCGGCATCTGGATCTTCGTGATGCGCCAGATGCAAAACGGGTCGGGCAAGGGCGCGATGGGCTTTGGCAAGTCGCGCGCGAAGATGCTGACGGAAAAGCAAGGCCGGGTGACCTTCGATGACGTGGCAGGCATTGACGAGGCGCGCGAGGAATTGACGGAGATCGTCGATTTTCTGAAGGATCCGGCGAAGTTTCATCGCCTTGGCGGCAAGATACCGAAGGGCGCGCTGCTCATCGGCTCGCCGGGCACCGGCAAGACGCTGCTCGCCCGCGCGATTGCCGGCGAGGCCAATGTTCCTTTCTTCACCATCTCCGGCTCGGATTTCGTCGAGATGTTCGTCGGCGTCGGCGCCAGCCGCGTGCGCGACATGTTCGAGCAGGCGAAGAAGAACGCGCCCTGCATCATCTTCATCGACGAGATCGACGCGGTGGGCCGCCATCGCGGCGCGGGCCTTGGCAATGGCAACGACGAACGCGAGCAGACGCTGAACCAGCTTCTGGTCGAAATGGACGGCTTCGACGCAAACGAGGGCATCATCATCGTCGCCGCGACCAACCGCCCCGACGTGCTCGATCCCGCCTTGCTCCGTCCCGGCCGTTTCGATCGCCAGATCGTGGTGCCGCGTCCCGATATCGACGGCCGCGAGAAGATTCTGCTTGTTCACATGAAGAAGCTGCCGCTCGCGCCCGACGTCAACGCGCGGGTGATTGCGCGCGGCACGCCCGGTTTTTCCGGCGCGGACCTCGCCAACCTCGTGAACGAGGCGGCGCTGATCGCGGCGCGCAGGGGCAAGCGGCTGGTCGCCATGGCGGAGTTCGAATTCGCCAAGGACAAGGTCATGATGGGCGTCGAGCGCAAGTCGATGGTCATGACCGAGGACGAAAAGCGGATGACCGCCTATCACGAGGCTGGCCACGCCGTGGTTGCGCTGCACGAACCTGCGTCCGACCCGATCCACAAGGCGACGATCATTCCGCGTGGACGCGCGCTCGGCATGGTGATGCGCCTGCCGGAGCGGGACAGCTACAGCTACCATCGCGACAAGATGTACGCGAACCTGTCGGTGTCGATGGGCGGCCGCGTCGCCGAGGAAATCATCTTCGGCTACGACAAGGTTTCCTCGGGCGCGAGCGGCGACATTCGAATATGCGACCAGCCTCGCCCGCGACATGGTGACCCGCTGGGGCATGTCCGACGCGCTTGGGCCGCTGCAATATGCCGAAGCCGAGGAGGAAGTTTTCCTGGGCTATTCGATGAACAAGCAGCGGCAGATGTCGAACGAGACGGCGCAGGCGATCGATGCCGAAATCAGGCATATCGTCGAGGACGGTTACGCCAGGGCCAAGCATGTGCTGACCGAGAACATCGACCAACTCCATTCGCTCGCCAATGCCCTGCTTGAATATGAGACGCTGAACGGCGAAGAGATCAAGCGGGTGATCGCGGGCGAAAAGATCGATCGGAGCAGCGAAGACCGGCGTCCCGCCGCATCCTCCGGCGTATCTTCGATCCCCAGGACCGGCCGTTCCGGCGGCTTGGGAGGGACCCCCGCACCGCAGGGCGCCTGACGGCCATCTGGTGATTGTTTGAAATCCAGCGCCGACGCGGCAGCGCGGCGGCCGGGCGTCAGGAGGCGGTGGTCCTGCCCCACACCAGGATCGACACGCCCACCGGATAGTCACTGATTTTCAGCCAGGTGCGTTCGGAAGCGAAAATGCCTTCCAGAATCCGGTTCGTCGCCGGGTGAGGCATCTTGTCTTCCGCCGCACCGCCTTTTCCGACGAGTTTCTGGGCCCCTCGCACACCTGCAATCAGTGGCAGCAGGTGGGTATTGAAATAGGTTGCCCGGCAGATTTCCACCCCGTGCCGCTTGAGCAGCGCGACGAGCTGCGGACGCACATAGCGGCGCTTGTGGTGATGCTTCTCGTCATGCGCGCTCCACAGCCACGGATAGGCGGGCACGGTGACAAGAATGTTGCCGCCCGGCTTTAACGTGGAAACCATTGCGGCGACGGCTGCGTCATCATCGTCGACATGCTCGATGACATCGAGCGCTACGGCCAAATCATATTCATGTTCGAAGGGAATGCGATCCGGGAACGCGCCGACCCTGATGTTGGACGAGGGCGACAGCATTTGCGCTTGCTCGGCGGCTTCCTCGTCGAGTTCGAATGCATCGACGCGCCCGAACTGTCCCAACATTTTCAGATTGCCGCCGGGGCCGCAGCCGCACTCCAGGATCGCTGCCTCTTCGGGAAGTTCCATCTGGCGGATGAAATCGCCAATGATGCCGCGCCGCGCGCGATACCACCAATGGTCGGCTTGAACGTCGGCCATGCCAAGATACATTGAACGGTCCAAGGCGCTTCCCCTTCACGTTGCCGGTGATGTAGGCCCCACTCCGAAGGCAGACGGAAAATCCATGCGATGCCTGGTACGTTAACCATAAACAGCGGCCTTGATAGCGAGGCGCGACCGATCCTGTAATTTAGGGGGCGAAGCACGGTTGGGTCGGCCTGACAGCTTCGCCCCGTTCAACGGCAAACGCCGCCAGCCTTTCGGCCAGCGGCGTCATCATTGCTCAACAATATATGGAATCAGGCGGTTGCGGTCCGGCGGCGACGCATGGCGCAGCCCACAAGGCCGAAGCCCGCGATCAGCGTAAGCCAGGCGGCCGGTTCGGGGACGGCGCTGGTGCCCACGAAAAAGTCGCCCAACGCGAAATCGGTGTCCGACGTCAGGGTGAAACCGGTGATGCCCGCCCCGGTCCAGCCCAGAAAGCCTGCGCCTGCATTGCCGGTAAAATCGCCGCTGACCGAACTGCCGTCGCTCAGCGTCAGCGTGAAATGGTGGGTGTCGAAGGGGTCGGGCTCGCTAAAAAATCCGAAAGCATCCACCGGGCTGGTGAAGGTGCCGGTCAGCGATGTGGCGTTGTTGAAAAGGACCTGCCCCGTATAGCCGCCCGACCAGGTCGCCCAGCCCGCGCCGATCGTACGAATGTTGAGGGCGTTCGAAAAGGTAAGATCGGCGCCGCCGTCGAGCGACAATTCGAAACGTCGGTGAAATCCGGCCCATAGCTCGTGTCTTCCGCATAGGACGAGACCGATGATTGCCATGACGACAGGTCGGAATGGGTGGTGACTGCATGGGCGGGCGCGCTCAGCGCGGATGTTGCAGCAAGTCCGGCAACAAGCAGGTAACGATTCACTATGGATTTCCCCAAATTATTGTTCGGGGTGTTAAGCAATCATCATGCCACGGGTTGAGCGGCGGTGATCACCTTTCGGCGCGATATGTCGTATGTGGGGTAAGGGTCGTTAATCTTAAGCTTTTTTGTTTTAAGGCACTATTCCGATCCCGTTAAGGCATGCGCTCCCGAGTCATTTTCTCTGGCCGCACTGTAAAAAAATTCGACATTTCACATTCAGGATCGCCGCACATGTCAGCACGACAGGCTTGCAGTCCGCATCCGCGAAACGCATTAGAACAGAATGATTTCCGCTGATCTGATCGCACTCGCCAGCCGCCTTGCCGATGCGGCGGGCGCTGCCATACGCCCCCATTTCAGGCAGCCGTTCGACATCGAAACGAAGGCCGATGCCTCGCCCGTTACGATCGCCGATCGCGCGGCGGAAGGAGCGATGCGGGCGATCATCGAGGCGGAAAGACCCGGCGATGGCATAATCGGCGAGGAATTCGGCAATCTGCGTGAAGGGGCGGGGCGCGTCTGGGTGCTCGATCCCATCGACGGCACCCGGGCGTTTGTCACTGGCCGGCCGACATTCGGCACTCTTGTCGCTCTGCTGGAGGGCGGCGTGCCGGTGCTGGGCGTGATCGACCAGCCGATCAGTGGCGAGCGCTGGGTCGGCGTCAAGGGGCAACCGACGACGCTGAACGGCATCGCCTGCGCCACCCGCCGGTGCCGCACGCTTTCCAGCGCCCATATCGGCACCACCGGGCCCCAATATTTCGCGGCCGATGAATTCAGGCATTTCGAGGCTGTACGCTGCGCGGCGCGCGACGCCATCTATGGCGGAGACTGCTATAATTATGCCTTGCTCGCGGCGGGTCATCTCGATCTGGTCATCGAAGCGGGGCTGAAGCTCTACGATTTCGCGGCGCTTGTTCCGATCGTCGAGGGCGCCGGCGGGCGGATGACCGATTGGGCGGGGCGCGCGCTTGGACAAGACAGCGGGGGGCAGGTGATCGCCGCGGGCGATCCGGCGCTTGTGGACCAGGTGCTGGAAAAGCTGGCCTGAGGCCTGACCCCTAACCCTTGCTCGCCGTGCCGGCGCCGACGTCGCCGCGTGCCTTGCCGCCCTTGGTGCGCTGGGCTGTGGCCCGCGCTCCTTCCAGTACCGGCCCGCATGCCGCCGCTTTCGCGTCGCCCGGATCGATGAAGGCGATGACGGCTCCAAGCGGACTGAGCAGCACGCCCGCCGCGACGCCCACCCCTGCGCGCGTCAGCAGCTGAGGCGAAATGGGGTTGATCGCGGGGGCGGCGAAATAGCCGCCGATCCCAACCGGAGACTGCCCCGAGAACAGGCTGATGGTCTTTGCGTCGGCGCGCATGCCGAGATCGAGCAATTCATCCTTGAAGCTGAACGCCCCGCGTCCGGTGATGACGTTCTTTTGGGTGTCGATCAAAATCGGATCGGCCGATCCGATGCCGTTCCTGACGGTGAACGCGATGAGGCCGCAGTTGATCTCCACCGGCTTCTTGAGCTTTTTCATCATCAGCTTTTGGACGAAGGTGCCGACGTCGAGCTCGGCAAGCTGGACATTGCGCGTCCAGAACGTGCCCTTGGGCAGAATGAAGGCGATGCGGCCGTTCGAACTGGCAAGCGAATCGTGCACCGTGTCCCCTCGTCCCTTCAGCCGTACGCGCGCCTTCAGGACTCCGTTGGTGCCCGATTCTGCGACGCCGAACTTGGCGAGGAGTTTCCCCATCGGCGTTGGCGACAGGCGTATGTCATAGTCGGTGGCGACCGGCCGCTGGCGTGCGTTGATGATAATGTCCGACGCGAAATGGCCGCCCGCAATGTCGAAAGTGAAGGGCGACAGCGCCAGGCGCGACCTGTCGAGATCCAGCGCCAGATCGATGTTGGAAAGCGGGAAATAATCCGCCCGGATTTTCGCCACGCGATAGCGGACGCCGGCATCGAAATTCTTCAGCGCATCGGCGGCGAGCGGTGCATCGGGAAGCACCGTCGGATGGCCGCCCTTCACCGTGATTGCGCCCGATCCGCCCTGCCGGTCGAGCCGTTCCGGGCTGTAGCCGATGAATGGCCCCGCATCGAGGATATCGAGCACCCTGGTCCGAAGATCGGCCTTCAGCAGCAGGCGCTGGTTGGGCGAGGAGACGGTCAGCGAGCCGGCGATGTCGCTGGTGCCGAACTTGCCGTTGATCCGCGTCAGCCGCCATTCTTCCCCCGCCTTGGTGACGTTCGAGCGGATGTCGAAGCTGCGCGTCGGCGGCACGACAACGCCGAGCAACGTGAACGGCGCCTGCAGGTTGCGGCCTTTGGCGACGAGATGAAGGTCCGATCCCTCAAGCTCGGTCGCTCCGGGAAGCGTGCCAAATACGTCGACCGTCGATGATCCGGTGCGGATGCGCGCGACCAGCGTATTGCGGCCGCCCGCGACCGTTTCATTGGGCGAGGTGAGCCGCCCGTCGAGCGAGAACGGGGTGCTGTGCGACGTGCCCTTGCCGTTGAACGCGACGACATCGTTGATCCGTGTGCCCCGGGAGGAAATGTCGCCGATGCCGAGCCGGGTGAATAGCGCCATCGCCGGATCCGCATAGGTGACGCGTGTGTTGGTGATGTCCGCGCGCTTGATCCGGGGGAGTTCGAACGGCTTGCCGCCGCCCGTGGCGAACGTCCAGGTGTTCTCCCGGTTCCTGTTCCATTCGAGCGCCACGTCCGCGCCGTCCAGCCTTAGCCAGCGGAAGCGGCGCTGGCCGACGATCAGCGGAAAGGTGGATATCGAGGCATCGATCAGCCGCGAGCGGAAAAGATATGGGTCCGCTGCCCATGGGGGATTGGAGACGGTCAGTCCCTCGGCCAGGAATTTGATGTTGATGACATTGAAATAAAGCTGGAAATCGCCCGCGACCTTTACCTCGCGTCCGGTCAGCCTGCTTGCAATACGCTCGGCCGGGTGTTTCAGGAAACGGCCCTTGGTGACGTACAGCACCGCCCATACCACCAGGATCGCGAGCAGGATCGCGCCCGCCGCGTAAAGCAGGGGCCTGACGATCGGGTGGCGCGCCGGAGGCGGGGCGGACGCGCGCCCGCCGGGGAGGCTCTCGACATCGCTCATTCGGGCTTAACGGACGGGGCGGCAAAGAGTTTCCGGCTGCTTGCCTTTCGCTGCGGCCTCCCTTATAGGCCCCGGCTTCCGATTGGAGGAACCGCCCGGCCAGTGTGGGCTGCCGTGGCGGTTCGAAAACGTCGCAAGACAGGAGACGAAAATGCCCAAGCTCAAGACGAAGAGCGGCGTCAAAAAACGCTTCAAGCTCACCGCCACCGGCAAGGTGAAGCATGGCGTCGTTGGCAAGCGCCACCGGCTTTCCAGCCACAATGCCAAGTACATCCGTCAAAACCGCGGCACCGAAGTGATTTCGGATGCCGACGCCCGCGTGATCAAGCGCTGGGCGCCCTACGGCCTGTAAGGAGGACTGACAGATGGCACGCGTTAAACGTGGTGTAACCTCGCACGCCCGTCACAAGCGGACTCTCGAGGCCGCCAAGGGCTATTACGGCCGCCGCAAGAATACGATCCGCATCGCCAAGCAGGCCGTCGAAAAGGCAGGTCAGTACGCCTATCGCGACCGCAAGGTGAAGAAGCGGAACTTCCGCGCGCTCTGGATCCAGCGTATCAACGCTGCCGTGCGCATGGAAGGCCTCACCTATGGCAAGTTCATGCACGGCCTGAAACTGGCTGGCGTCGAGCTGGACCGGAAGGTTCTGGCCGACATCGCCGTCCATGAGGCTGATGCCTTCAAGGCGATCGTCGCTCAGGCCAACCAGGCCCTCGCGGCGGCTTAAGCCCGCAAGGCATAAGCCACAGATTACGAGGGGTGCGGTGGCCGATGGGTTGCCGCGCCCTTTGTTTTGGTTAAGTCATTCCCCGTCACGCCAGCGCAGACTGGCATCTGTGCTGATTCAGAATGGACCCCAGCCTTTGCTGGGGTGACGGTAAAAAAGCGGGGCGGATGTGTCGGACATCGAAACTCTTAAGGCTGAACTGCTGGCCGAGGTGGCTTCCGCTCCCGGCGTGGAAGCGATCGAGGCCGTGCGGGTGAGGGCGCTGGGCAAGCAGGGCCAGATAACGGCGCTGTTGAAAACCATGGGCAGCCTGTCGCCGGAGGAGCGGCAGACGCGCGGGCCCGAAATCCACGGTCTGCGCGAGGCCGTTACCAATGCGCTCGCCGATCGCAAGAACGCGCTTGAGCTGGCGGCGCTCGAAGCCCGGCTCGCGTCGGAGCAAATCGATGTGACGCTTCCGGTATCGACCGGACCGCAAGGCAGCATCCATCCGATTTCGCAGGTCATGGACGAGCTTGCCGAAATTTTTGCCGATCTCGGTTTCGCCGTCGCGACGGGTCCGGAGATCGAGGACCAGTGGCATAATTTCACCGCGCTCAACATGCCCGAAAGCCACCCCGCCCGGGCGATGCACGACACTTTCTACCTCCGCGCGGCCGAGGGCGAGGAGGCGCGTGTGCTGCGTACCCACACCTCGCCGGTGCAGATCCGCACGATGACGAGCCAGCCGCCGCCGATCCGCATCATCGCGCCGGGCCGCACCTATCGTTCGGATTCGGACGCCACCCACACGCCGATGTTCCATCAGGTCGAAGGGCTGGTGATCGATCGCGGCATCCACATGGGCCATCTGAAATGGACGCTGGAGACCTTCGTGAAGGCGTTCTTCGAGGTCGATGACGTCGTGCTGCGCATGCGACCGAGCTATTTTCCCTTCACCGAGCCATCGGCGGAAGTCGATGTCGGCTGCTCCTGGGCGGGCGGCAAGCTCTCGATCGGCGGCTCGGCAAGCTGGCTCGAAATCCTCGGGGCCGGCATGGTTCACCCTCGCGTGATCGAGGCTTGCGGGCTTGATCCGACCGAATGGCAAGGCTTCGCCTTCGGCTGCGGGATCGACCGCCTGGCCATGCTCAAATATGGAATGACCGACTTGCGCGCCTTTTTCGACGCCGATCTCCGCTGGCTCAAGCATTATGGCTTCTCCGCGCTCGACGTGCCGACTTTGTCGGGGGGAGTGGGCGCATGAAATTCACCCTTTCCTGGCTGAAGGATCATCTGGAAACGAACGCGACGGTCGATGAGATTGTCGATGGCCTGACCCGTATCGGCCTTGAGGTCGAAGGCATCGAGAACCCGGCCGAAAAGCTCGCTCCCTTCACGATTGCGAAGGTGCTGACCGCAGAGCGTCACCCGCAGGCCGACAAGCTTCAGGTGCTGACGGTGGACGCGGGCGACGGCCAGCCGCCGAGACAGGTCGTCTGCGGCGCGCCCAATGCGCGTGCAGGGCTGATCGGCGTGTTCGGCCAGCCGGGCGCCTATGTGCCCGGCCTCGACGTGACCTTGAAGGTCGCTGCGATCCGCGGCGTCGAAAGCCGGGGCATGATGTGCTCCAAGCGCGAGCTGGAGCTGTCGGACGAGCATGAAGGCATTATCGAACTGCCCGACGATGCGCCCATCGGCGCGGTGTTCGCGCAGTGGGCAGGGCTCGACGATCCGGTGTTCGACGTCGCGATCACGCCCAACCGGCAGGATTGCATGGGCGTGGCCGGCATCGCACGCGATCTCGCGGCGGCGGGTCTTGGCGCGCTGAGGGATGCGCCCATCGCGCCGGTCGAGGGCGGCTTTGCCTCACCCGTCGAAATCCGCACCGATGATGCCGAGGGGTGTCCCGCCTTCTTCGGCCGCGTGGTGAAGGGCGTGCGGAACGGTCCCTCGCCTGAATGGCTGGCGAAGCGGCTGACCGCGATCGGGCAGCGGCCGATCTCGGCGCTGGTCGATATCACGAACTATATCATGATCGACCGGGGACGCCCGCTCCACGTCTATGATCTGGCCACGCTGAAAGGCGCGCTGGTCGCCCGCAGGGCGCGGGCCGGTGAGACGGTCGAGGCGCTGAACGGCAAGACCTATACCCTTGATCCGACGATGACCGTGATCGCCGATGATGCGGCGGTGCACGACATAGGCGGCATCATGGGCGGCGCGCATTCAGGCGTGGTAGAGTCGACCACCGATATCGTCATCGAATGCGCCTATTTCGCGCCCGAGGCGATCGGCGCGACGGGGCGCAAGCTGGGGCTGACTTCGGATGCGCGCTCGCGCTTTGAACGCGGGGTCGATCCGGCGTTCCTTGGTGCGGGCATGGCCTTGGCGACGCGCATGGTGCTGGACCTTTGCGGCGGCGAGGCATCAAAGGTGGTCGAAGCGGGCAGGGCGCCCGTGCCGGACAAGGTTGTCGACTACGACCCCGCGCTGACCGAAAAGCTGGCGGGCGTGGCCGTATCGGGCGCGCGGCAAAAGGAAATCCTTTCAAGGCTCGGGTTCCGGGTGGATGAGGCGAAGCCCTGGCAGGTCGGCGTGCCGAGCTGGCGGCGCGACATCGATGGCGCGGCGGACATCGTCGAGGAGGTCGTCCGGATCGAGGGGCTGGACAAGGTTCCATCCACCCCGCTGCCTCGCGCCGAAGGTGTCGCAACGCCCACCGCGACACTGACCCAGAAGGTCGAGCGGCGTGCTCGTCGGGCGATGGCGGCGCGCGGCCTCAATGAAGCGGTGACGTGGAGCTTCATCGCCCCGGACGAGGCCGGGATTTTCGGTGGCGGCGCATGGACGCTCGAAAATCCGATCTCGGCCGATCTTGCCGTGATGCGCCCCTCGCTGCTGCCGGGGCTATTGGCCGCGGCGCGGCGCAATCATGATCGCGGCGCGGACAGCATTCGATTGTTCGAAATCGGGCGGCGTTATCTGGCCGAAACCGAGCATGTGACGCTGGGCGTGGTGATGACAGGCGATGCATCCCTGCGCGACTGGCGGACCGGCAAGGCCAGGCCGTTCGACGCGTTCGACGCCAAGGCCGAGGCGCTGGCGGCGCTGGCTGCGGCGGGCGCTCCGGTTGAGCGCCTGCAGGTGATCGCGCCTGCGGGGCCCGCCTATCATCCGGGCCGTTCGGGGAAGCTTTGCCTGGGGCCAAAGCAGGTGCTTGCCGAATTTGGCGAATTGCATCCGGCGGTCGCCAAGGCGTTCGACCTGAAGGGCGTTATTGGCGCGGCGGAGGTCTATCTTGATGCGCTTCCCGCCAAGCGCGAGGCGGGCCGTGCGCGTGCCGTCTATGCGCCGCCCGTGCTTCAGAACGTCAGGCGCGACTTCGCTTTCCTGGCGCCGGCCGACCTCGCTGCGGACACGCTGCTGAAGGCGGTGAAGGGCGCGGACAAGGCTGCGATCATCGACGTGTCGCTGTTCGATCTGTTCACCGGCCAAGGCGTGCCGGAAGGACAGAAATCGCTCGCGATGGAGGTGGTGTTGCAGCCGGGGGAAAAGAGCTTCACCGATGAGGATCTGCAGGCGATCTCGCAGCGGATCGTCGACGCGGCGGCAAAGCTGGGCGCGGTGCTCAGGGGGTGACGGGCAGGCCTGTCGCAATGTCCGGTCGCAACCCAAGTGTGAACATTCACTTCCGCCAAGCTCCTGTCCTACGCCGTTCGCGCCCGCTATCCTCTCCAAATGGTCAATTCGCGTCCTCCCCAGCCGTTTTAATTTTCGCCTGAATCAGGTGTAACCTTTGTAACCTTCCGTTCCTGCGCTGCTTCCAACGCTCAGCCCGATTGACAACTGCCTGTGTCCATTCGTACCGCTCAAACAATGAACGACGCGCGCTTCGGTCTTGATCGCCGTGTGAAGCTGCCGGGGCCGCTGCGGCTGGATTCCGGAGCCTTCATCGCGCCGTTGGAGATCGCCTATGAGACCTATGGCGCGCTGAACGCGGACAAATCGAACGCGATCCTCATCTGCCATGCGCTGACCGGCGATCAGCACGTCGCGAGCAACCACCCCATCACGGGAAAAACCGGCTGGTGGACGCGGCTGATCGGCGAAGGCAAGCCGATCGACCCGGCGCGGCATTTCATCATCTGCACCAATGTGCTGGGTTCCTGCATGGGCTCGACCGGCCCCGCGTCCGCGAACCCGGTGACCGGGCTTCCCTATGGCATGAGCTTTCCGGTCATCACCATTCGCGACATGGTGCGCGCGCAGGCGATGCTGGTCGACCATCTGGGCGTCGGCGATCTGCTGGCGGTGATCGGCGGGTCGATGGGGGGCATGCAGGTGCTCGAATGGGCCGCGACCTATCCTGAGCGGGTGCGTTCGGCGGTCGCCATCGCGACGGCGGCCAAGCATTCCGCGCAGAACATCGCCTTTCATGAGGTGGGGCGCCAAGCGATCATGGCCGATCCCAAATGGGCGGGCGGCAATTATTATCTCAACCAGGACCCGCCTGCCGCCGGGCTCGCCGTGGCGCGGATGGCGGCGCACATCACCTATTTGTCGGAAGCGGGCCTGACCGAGAAATTCGGCCGCAAGCTGCAGGCGCGCGAGGCCGTGTCCTTCGGCTTCGACGCCGATTTCCAGGTGGAGAGCTATCTGCGCCACCAGGGATTGAGCTTCGTCGAGCGCTTCGATGCGAACAGCTATCTCTACATCACCCGCGCGATGGATTATTTCGATGTCGCGGAGGAGCATGGCGACCTGCTCGCCAACGCATTTCGGGGAACGGCCACGCGTTTTTGCGTAATCTCCTTCGATACCGACTGGCTTTATCCGACCGGTAAATCGCGCCAGATCGTCCACGCCCTCAACGCGGCGGGCGCGCCGGTCAGCTTCATCGAACTCCAGAGTCCGTTCGGGCATGACGCCTTTCTGCTGGAAGCGCCCGGAATGAACCGGGTGATCGACGGTTTCATAAAGGCGGTCGAACAGGCATGAACACCTATTCCGTCAGCCTGCGGCCCGATTTCGCCATCATCGCCGACAATGTTCCGCAAGGTGTGCGCGTGCTCGATGTCGGTTGTGGCGATGGCACGCTGATGGCGGTGTTGCGCGACACCAAGCGTGTCGATGCGCGCGGAATCGAAATCGATCCGGCCAAAGTGGCCGATGCGGTCGCCAAGGGATTGTCCGTCATCCAGGGCGATGCCGACACCGATCTGGTCGAATACCCTGCCGACAGCTTCGACTATGCCTTGTTGAGCCAGACGCTGCAGACGACGCGGGCGCCGGACAGGGTGCTGGAAGAACTGCTTCGCATCGCCCCGCGCGCCTTTGTCTCCTTCCCCAATTTCGCGCACTGGCGGGTGCGGTTGTCGCTGCTGTGGGGCGGGCGGATGCCGATGACGCGGGTCCTTCCGGTCGCCTGGTACAACACGCCCAACATCCATCATCTCACGGTCGATGATTTTCGCGCCTTCTGCCAGGAGCGGGGCATCCGGATCGAACGATCATGGTTTCTGAACGGCGACAGGCTGACGACGGCCGCAGCCGCCAATTTCAGGGCGGAGCAGGCGATCTTCCTGCTGGGGCGCTGAGGCTTTTCCCCCATAGGTGGAGGTTGCGCGGGCCCGCGGCGCTTGCCATGAGATGATCCGCGAGCCGAACGATGATGCAAGGAGCATGAAGTGCTGGTTATCCCTGTCGTTGTTCTGGGCGGATTGTTGCTGGGATGGGCGGCGAGCGTCGCCCTTAGAACAAGCTATTATCACGGTATCGTGCTGAATCTGGTCGTCGGCGTCGCAAGCGCGGTCATCTGTGGCTATTTCTTTGCGCCGCTGCTGGGGCGGCCGTCGATCTTGAGCGGTGATTTCTCGCTGGGCACCGTCGCCATATCGATGGGCGGCACCGTCTTCATGCTGCTGCTCGTTGAATTGGTGAGGCGCGCCGGAACGCGCTGACCAATTAAGGCGCCGATCGTCGTTCAGCCGTCCGGTCGTTTCGGGAACCAATCGGTTCATTGCGGGTAGTACTCCACATAAGCGGGTGAACTGCCGATACAATTCGACGGGAAGGAGCCGAACGATGAATCTCATCCTCGTTATTATCGTGGGGGGCATTCTGGGCTGGCTCGCCAGCCTGGTGATGCGGACGGATGCGCAACAAGGCATCTTGTTGAATGTCGTAGTCGGCATTGTCGGCGCGTTTTTGGCGGGGCTGGTGCTGACGCCCTTGCTCGGCATGCCGTCCATTCTTGCCGGCAGCTTTTCATTGGGCGCATTGCTCGTTTCGCTGCTCGGCGCGATCATTCTGCTTGCGATCGTCAACCTGTTTCGCCGGGGCACCGTACGCTGACGATCTGCTCTTTCCAGCATCAAATTTTCGGGGTCCGGGCGAAGAGTCCGGACCCTTTTTAGCTGCGCATCTTGGGCGCCAGGCGCAACAGGACAGCGCCGACCACGGCCGCAGCAACCGACCCCATCAGCACACCCAGCTTGACCAGATCGTCGCGGGCGCCGCCATCGCCAAAGGCCAACCCGCCGATGAACAGGCTCATGGTAAAGCCGATGCCGCACAGGACGCTGATGCCATAAAGATGCCAGTCATTGGTGTGGAGCGGCCGCTCGGCCCAGCCAAAGGCGGTCATCGATTTGCAGGCGGCGAAAATCCCCAGTTGCTTGCCGAGGAAAAGGCCCAGCGCAATGCCGAGTGGCAGCGGATCATGCAGGATCGACACCGTCATGCCGTGCAGATCGACCCCCGCGTTGACAAGGCCGAACACGGGCACGATGCCATAGGCGACCCATGGATTGAGCGCGTGTTCAAGCCTGTGAAGCGGCGATGAGCGCTCATCCGGGCTCGCCGGGCTGCTGTCGAGGGGGATGAACAAGGCGGTCACGACGCCCGCGACCGTCGCATGCACACCCGATTGCAGTACGGCCGTCCACAGAGCGGCGCCGGTCAGCAGATAGGGCCAAAGCTGAACGACGCGAAGGCGGTTCAGCGCGAACAGCATGGCGGTGAGCCCAGCGGCGGCGAGCAGCGGCCCGCCCGCAATCGTCGCGGTATAGAAAAGCGCGATGATGATGACCGCGCCCAGATCGTCAAGCACGGCCACAGCGGTCAGGAAAGGCTTGAGCGATCCCGGCACATGGCGTCCCAATATCGCCAGCACGCCCAGCGCGAAGGCGATGTCGGTGGCCGCGGGTACCGCCCAGCCGCTCTGGTTGGCGGGGGCGGACCTGTTGACGAAGAGAAAGATCAGCGCTGGTGCCGCCATGCCGGCGATGGCCGCGACGCCGGGCAATATGCGTCGTTCCCAGCTTGAAAGCTGGCCATCAAGAATTTCGCGCTTGATCTCCAAGCCGACGAGCAGGAAGAAAATCGCCATCAGGCCGTCATTGACCCAGTGGGAAAGCGACATCGGCCCAAGCTTCAGATGAAGGAAACGGAACCAGTCCGCGCTGATCGGGCTGTTGGCGACGGCGAGCGCTATCGCCGCCGCGGCCATGAGGATGAAGCCCGACGTCGCCTCACTTTCGATGAACTCGCGCATCTGCGAGCGTGGACGGGGGAGGCTCTGGTTCAAAGGCGTTATCCGGTGGAAGTCGGGGTAGGCGGCCATAGTGGCGGCTGCCCGCGCGACGTTCAAGTTTTTCCGGCGCTTGTTTGGTTATTCAAGCTCGAAGCTGACGTTGACGGTCGCCGTCAGGACCGTCTCGCCAGGTTGCATGGGAGTGTCGGCCTCGGCCTTCGCCATTGCCATCCGCCCAGCCGGATAGGGCATCAGTGGGGGCGTCATTGCGCTGCTTTCGCTGATCGACAGAATTCGCTTCACGCGAAGTCCGGCGGCCTTTGCGTAAAGTTCGGCCCGCGCCCTGGCTTTCGTCACAGCGGCGGTGCGCGCCTCATCCAGAGCTTCGTCCGCTTTGTCCACTGTAAGGCTCGGGCCGTTGATCTGATTGGCGCCCTGGGCGACCAGCGTGTCGATGATCCGTCCCGCGTCGCCGATCTTGCGGAATGTCACCTGCACCATGTTCGATGCTTGATAGCCGACAAGCTGTGGCGGCAGGTTTTCCTGATAACGGTACTGTGGAGAAAGGTTGAGGCTGGATGTCTGGATATCCCGTTCGGCTATGCCGGCCTTTTTGAGGGCGCCGACAACCGCTGTCATTCGCGCCGCGTTTTCACGCATGGTGGCGCTGGCACTGGCTGCTTGCGTCATCACGCCGGCAGACACGAAGGCGAGGTCGGGCATGCGGCGCACCTCGCTTTCGGCGCTGACGTCAAGCCGTGTGCCGGTGATTGGCGCGATGTGGGCCGCCATCTGGGCATGAGCTGCCGTCAGCGGCGCCAAGGTGAGGAGGGCGGCGGCGATCGGCAGGGCAAGGGCTTTCATTCACGGATTCCTTTCAGGCCAGTGGCCCCGTTACAGGGGTGGGGCGATCTAACCCATTCCAACTCGATGGAAGCTGAACGGAAGCGGGGCGGGCGCCATGCCCGCACCGTCAAACGGATGAACGGCGCCCGACGATGAGCCGGTAAACGACGAGGATGGCAACCGCGCCGATGATCGAGGCGAGCCAACCCGTCCAGCTTTCATTGGTTCCGATTCCAAGGGCGCGCGACATAAACGCCGCCAGCAGGGCGCCCGCGATACCCAGAAGGATGGTGACGACAATTCCCCCCGGATCCTTGCCCGGCATGACCAGCTTTGCGATCGCGCCCACGATCAAACCCGTAAATATCCAAGAAATTATGTCCATGGCAGTTCCCCCATGTTGCGAACCCGATTTCGCGTTTGTTGTAGGTTGAAGTTCAATTTTTTTTCGAGCAAAGGCAAGTCCAGCTTGTGCTTGGCAGGCTTGTATGGTCGGCAACCTACTGTCAAAGGAGTCAATTCAGGCTCTTGCGGCTTGCATGACATGCTCTATTTCAAATAGTACAGCCGCAAGCGCGTCTGGGTAGTTGGCGACAAGATTATGCATGCGATGTTCCGGTCCGATGCGCGAGTTGGCGAACTGGTGGAACTGACGGGGAAAGCCGAGACAAGGCGCAAGCGCCGGCTGATTGCCGTTGCTGTCGCCGTGGCGGCCCTTGCGGTTGCGCTCGTGCTCTGGTTCGGGCGGTCTCCATCACCGGCGCCTGTCGCTGACGATACTCCGCCGGTTACGGTGATTGTCCCGGGACGTTCCGCCGTCTCAACGATCATATCGGCGACCGGAAGCATCGCGGCCACCCGCGACCTGCCTGTCGGTGTGTCCGGCGAAGGCGGCATGGTGACGCAGGTGTTGGTCGATGCCGGCGACCGGGTGCGTGCTGGCCAGGTACTCGCGCGACTGGATAAGTCGGTGCAGGTGCAGCAGGCCAGGCAGATGGCCGCCAGCATTCGCGCTGCCAAGGCCAATGCCGATCTGGCGCAGACGCAGCTTGATCGTGCGCAGGCGCTGGTGTCGCGCGGCTTTATCTCGCGCGCGGATATCGATCAGAAAACCGCCGCCCGCGACGCCGCCCGCGCGCAGGTTGCCGTCGCCCAGGCGCAGTTCAACGAAATGCAGGCGCGAATCGCCCGGCTGGACATTCGGTCGCCGACGGCGGGGATGGTGCTGGAACGTTCGGTTGAGCCGGGTCAGGTCGTCAGCCAGGGCGGTTCCGCATTGTTTCGGGTCGCCAAGGACGGCGCGGTTGAAATGCGCGCGCTGCTGGCTGAACAGGAGATCGCACGGTTGAAGGTCGGGATGCCGGCCGAGGTGACGCCGGTGGGCCAGAATTGATCGGTGATGGGAACGATCTGGCTGCTGTCGCCGATCGTCAATCCGCAAAGCAGGCAGGGAGAGGCGCGCATCGCGCTGCCGGCGGACCGGGATATTCGCCCCGGCGGGTTCGCCAGCGCGCGGATCACGGCAGGGTCGGCCGATCAGCCGCTGCTTCCCGAATCCGCCGTGCTGAACGATGGCCAATACAGTTACGTGCTGGTGGTCGGCAAAAACAATCAGGTGGAGCGGCGCATCGTCAAGCTGGGCGAGATCAGTGAACGCGGTGTCGCCATCGCCGACGGGCTCTCCGGCAATGAACGGGTCGTGCGGTCGGCAGGCGCCTTCCTGAGTGTGGGTGAAAAGGTAAAACCCGTTCGCGACGCGGCGCGCTAGGGGCCTGCAATGCGCAACATTTCCGCTTGGGCGATCCGCAATCCGGTGCCGCCGCTGGTCCTGTTCTTCAGTATGACCATACTCGGCATCGCCGGGTTCCTGAGCATGCAGGTCAACCAGATGCCGGACATCAGTTTTCCGGCCGCCAACGTAAGCGTCATTCAGCCAGGCGCTGCGCCGACCGAGATAGAGACGCAGATTGCCCAGCGGGTTGAAGCCGCGATCGCCTCCATCGGCAATGTGAAGGACATCACTTCGGTCGTTACCGAGGGATCGTCGTCGACCATGGTGCGGTTCCAGTTGGGAACCCCGGTCGACCGGGCTGTCAACGATGTGCGGGACGCGGTCACCAAGATACGCTCCGAATTGCCCGAGGGCATATTGGAGCCGGTGGTCAGCCGCCTGGATGTCGAAGGCGGCGCCATCGCCTTTTTTTCCGTGTCGACAACGGACATGTCACTCGAACAGTTGTCGTGGTTCGTCGATAATACGGTGATCAAGCGACTGCTACAGATCAAGGGTGTCGCAGGCGTTCAGCGCGGCGGTGGTGTCAGCCGCGAGATCCGCGTCATCCTCGATCCCGCTCGCCTTCAGGGCTATGGGATCACGGCGGCGCAGGTGAACACGCAGATGCGCCAGCTCAACGCCAATCAGCCGGGCGGCCGCGCCGAAGTTGCCGGGGCCGAGCAAGCCATGCGGGTTCTGGGCAATGCATCGACGGCCTATGCGTTGGGCCAGACGCAGATCAGCCTGCCCGACGGGCGTACCGTGAAACTGGCGGATATCGCCGATGTTAAAGACCTGTTCGCCGAGCAACGCTCGATCGCGCGGATGCACGGCCGTGAGGTGCTTTCCATTGGCTTGTCACGGTCCAAAGGCAGCTCGGATGTGGCTGTTTACCGGGCGACAACGAAGGCGCTCGAAGCGCTTCACAAGGAATATCCGAAGGTCCATTTCAAGCCGCTTTTTACCAGCGTCCATTATACCGAGCAGCAATATAAATCGGCCATCCATGCGATGATCGAGGGGGCGGTCCTGGCGGTGCTCGTTGTATTTTTGTTCCTGCGCGACTATCGGGCCACCGTCGTCTCCGCGCTCGCCATTCCGCTGTCGGCGATCCCGGCCTTCTGGTTCATGGACCTCATGGGCTTTACGCTCAATACGGTCAGCTTGCTGGCATTGAGCCTCGTCGCGGGCATTCTGGTCGACGATGCGATCGTGGAGATCGAGAACATCGTTCGTCACATGCGGATGGGCAAAAGCGCCTATCAGGCCGCAATCGATGCGGCCGACGAGATCGGCATGGCCGTGGTGGCGACGACCATGGCGATTGTCGCGGTCTTCTTGCCGGTGTCGTTCATGTCGGGAATTTCCGGCCAGGTTTTCAAACAATTCGGGCTCACCGTCGCGGCGGCGGTGTTGATGAGCCTCGCCGTCGCACGGCTGATCACGCCGCTGGCCGCTGCCTATTTCCTCAAGGCGGGCGGCATACGCGAACATGGCGAGGGTCCATTGATGGACCGGTATATGACGGTGCTTCGGTGGACGCTCAAGAACCGCTGGAAGATGGTGGGTCTGGGGGTGGTATCGTTCCTGTTGACTCTGGTTCTTCTTTTCACGCTGCCTCAGACGTTCCAACCGGCGACGGACATCGACCACAGCACCGTCAACATCCAGCTGGCGCCCGGCGCAAGGCTTGAAGACACCGTCCGCGTTGCCGATGCGGCGGCGGCCATTCTCAGCCGGCAACCAGACGTCGAAACGACGTTTGAAGACATCGGCAACGGTGGCGAAGACGTCCGCATGGCGACGCTCTATCTTACGCTCAAGCCGGCCAAGGCGCGCAAGCGGACTTCGGTTGAATTCGAACGCGAAACCGCACCTTTACTGCAGGCTCTTCCCGACGCGCGGATCAGCTTCCAGTCGCAATCGAGCGGCCTGGGTCGCGACATTACCATCATGCTGGCCAGCGATGATCCGACCAAGCTGGACTATGCCGCGCAGTCGGTCCTCGCCGGGATGCGAAACATCCGGATGCTGCGCGATGTCCGGATCGACGGCGACCTTCAGCGCCCTGAGATCGTCATCAAGCCACGTTTCGACGTGGCGGCCGATCTGGGCGTAACAACGGCCGCGTTGAGCCAGACCATCCGCATCGCGACCATCGGCGACATCGAACAGAACCTTGCCAAATTCTCGCTGTCGGACCGGCAGGTGCCGATCCGCGTTTCCATCGACGAGAACCGACGGCGGAGCTTGTCGGTGCTCGAGAACATGCCTGTACCCACGGTCCATGGCGGCAGCGTCCCATTAAAGGTGGTCGCGGACATTCATTTCGGGTCGGGTCCCTCGCAAATCAGGCGATACAACCAGATGCGGCGGACGGTGATCGGCGCGGATCTGGCGCCCGGCGCGATCAGCGGCGACGCCCTGAAGCAAATCTACGCGTTGCCCGCGCTGCATCATTTGCCCGACGGCGTCCGCGAGGTGAAGTACGGCGATACAGAAATCTTCGCGGAGATGATCCGCAATTTCGTGCTCGCCATCTTCGCCGGCGTGCTGATGGTGTTCGCGGTGCTGGTCCTGCTTTACCGCCGCATACTGCCGCCATTCGTCAACATGGCCTCGTTGCTGCTTGCGCCACTTGGCGGGGTGCTGCTGCTGCACATTACGGGAATGGCGGCTTCGATCCCCGTATTCATCGGCATCCTGATGCTGTTGGGCATTGTCGCCAAGAACTCGATCCTGCTGGTTGATTTTGCGATCGAGGAGATGCGTCTGGGCAAGGATCGGATGCATGCGATGCTGGAGGCCGGCCACAAACGGGCGCAACCTATTGTCATGACGACAGTTGCAATGGTTGCCGGCATGCTGCCGGTGGCACTCGGCATTAGCGGCGACAGCTCCTGGCGGATGCCGATGGCTGTCGTGGTAATTGGAGGGCTGCTATTGTCGACCGCTCTGACCCTCGTCATCGTGCCCGCGGGCTTCACGCTCGCCGATGACCTTGAAAAATGGCTGGGGCCGAAGATGAAGCGCGTCTTCACCAATGACGAACCGCACCGGGAGGGCGCCGGCGCGGCTCCGGCTGAATGAACTTCATCGAAAAAACCGGCCTGGGCAGGTTCAACCCTGCGCAGGGCGGCGTGCGCGGCATGCGCATAATGGCGGGCGGCCTGCTTGTGGCGATGGCCGGCCTGTTCCTTGTGGCGCGAACCCAGGTGTATCTTCATCCGGCCTGGGGATTCGTTCGATCTTTCGCCGAGGCCGCGATGGTCGGCGGATTGGCGGACTGGTTCGCGGTGACTGCGCTGTTTCGCCACCCGCTGGGTCTGCCGATCCCGCACACCGCGATCATACCGCGAAACAAGGACCGCATCGGCGACAATCTGGCGAATTTTCTCCAGAGTAATTTCCTGACGCCTTCGGTCGTGGCGCGACGGCTGGAATTGATCGACGTGGCCGGAGCCCTTGGGCAATGGCTCGCCAACCCGCCCCTTGACGGCCCGCTGCGGCGAGGCTTTGCCAAGCTCATCGCGGAAATCCTCGACGCGCTCGACAATCAGGCGATCGCGGGGCTCGTGAAAGGCACCGTCGCGACGCGGCTTCGCGCCCTGGAAGTGTCGCCGCTGATCGGTGCGGCGCTCGACCAGATGATCGACGACAAGCGCCATGTGCCGATACTGGATGCGTTCATTGCCTGGGCGGCGCGTCTGCTTCAGGCGAACGAGTTGCTTATTCGCGATATGGTTCATGAGCGTACCGGCTGGCTGATGCACTTCGCGGGCCTGGATGAAAAGATCGCGGACAAGATCGTCGAAGGGCTTGCCCGATTGTTCGAGGAAATGGCCGCTGATCCCGATCATGGCGTGCGCAAACGGGCCGAGGAGATGCTGGCGAACCTGGCCTCCGGCTTGCGAAATGATCCCGCGACGCGCAACCGCGTTGAACGGGTGAAGGCCGAGTTGATCGACAATCCCGCTGTCGCCCAATGGCTGGGCGGGCTGTGGGACACGGCGCGGGCTGGGCTATTGAACGCCCTGCAATCGCCGCAGACAGCGCTTGGCGGCGGCTTTGGCGAAGCCCTGCGCCGTCTTGGCGAAACGCTTGAAAAGGATGAGAGGTTGAACGCCGCCGTCAACCTTTATGCGCGGCGCGCGGCCGTTGGCGCTGTCGCGGATTATGGCGGCTCGATCGTGACGCTGGTGTCGGACACCATCCGCAGCTGGGACGCACGGACCGTGACGGATCGGCTGGAAGCGGCGGTCGGACGCGACCTCCAGTATATTCGCATCAACGGAACCCTCGTCGGCGGGCTGGTCGGCCTTGCTATCCACGGCGCGACCGTTTTGATGTAACGAAATCATGATGGAGAGTGGGTTGCGGGAAGATGCGATCGCACGTGCCGAACGGTTTTCCCCGTTCCTGGCCAATTTGATCGGCCGTCACGCCGATACGGTCGCGCGCTTCCACGACACTGGGCCGGAGGCGGCGCTTGCGGCAGGCATGGCGGCCATCGCCGATGATCTTCCGGTCGGGACCAGGCTTCGGCGGATGAAGCAACAGGTCGCGCTGGTGACGGCGCTTGCCGATCTGGCAGGCGAATGGCCGCTAGAGACGGTGATCCGGACCTTGAGCGATTTCGCCGACAGCGCGCTCGACCAGGCCATCGCCGCCGCCATCCGCGAACGGGTTCCCGACGCTGAACCCCGAGGCTTCGCGCTGATCGGCCTGGGCAAGCACGGCAGCCGCGAACTCAACTATTCGTCCGATGTCGATCCGATGTTCGTCTACGATCCGAGGATCCTGCCGCACCGCCCGCGCGAGGATGTCGGGGAGGCCGCGGCCAGGATCGGCAGGCGCGTGATCGAACTGATGCAGGCGCGCGATGCTGATGGCTATGTGTTCCGCATGGACATGCGCCTGCGCCCGCATCCGGAGGCGACGCCGGTCGCCCTCCCGATGAATGCGGCGATCAGCTATTACGAATCAGCCGCGCTGCCCTGGGAGCGGGCGGCGTTCATCCGTTCGCGGGCGGCGGCGGGCGACGTCGCCGTGGGCGAAGCGTTTCTGGCCGCAATCCAGCCGTTTGTCTGGCGGCGGACGCTTGATTTTGGCGCGGTCGGGGACATTCAGGACATTTCCCGGCGCATCCGCGACCACCATGCGCAGGGCCAGAAATTCGGACCGGGCTGGGACCTGAAACGAGGCCGGGGCGGTATCCGCGAGATCGAGTTCCACGCCCAGATATTGCAGATGATCTATGGCGGCCGGGCGCCTGAACTGCGCGCGCCTGCGACACTGGATGCGCTGCGGGCACTCGCGGGTGCCGGCCGGCTCGACGCAGATATGGCCGATGATCTCTCACAGGCCTATCGGCTTTACCGGACCGTCGAACACCGGCTGCAGATGGTGGACGACCAGCAGACGCATCACATCCCCAAGGCCGCCGCGGCGATCGATCGGGTCGCCCATCTCCATGGCCTGGCGGATGGCGCCGCGCTGCTGGACGTGCTGCATCCTTATGTCGAGCTGACCGGCCGATATTATGACGGGCTGGTCGCCGCGCATGGCGAACAACAGGGTTTGCCGCAGAACCGCCAGGCGCTTGAAACGCAGCTCGCCACGGCAGGATTTGCCGACAGCGCCGCGGTCGCCGATCGGGTTGAGGATTGGCGAAGCTGGAAGGCGCGGGCGCTTCGCTCTTCATCGGCGCGCAGATCGTTCGAGGCGGTGCTGCCTCAATTCCTGACGGGCATCGGCGGCTCGCCCGATCCCTCGGCGGCCTTGCATCGGTTCGATCGCTTTCTGGACCGGTTGCCTTCCGGCGCGCAATTCTTTGCCTTGCTCGAGGCCAATCCGAAGCTGGTCCAACTGCTGGTTCGGCTGCTCGGCTATGCACCCAGCTTGGCGGACAGCCTTGCGGCCCGGCCCGATCTGATCGACGGCCTGATCGATGCGAGCGCATTCGAGCCCGTGCCTGAGGTTTCGCAGCTTGCCCGTGAGCTGGTGCAAGGCGCTGCGCGCGGCGATTATGAAGCGCTTCTCGACGCGGTGCGGCGGCGCGTGGGCGAGCGGCGGTTTGCGCTGGGCATTCATCTGATCGAGGGGCTGTTTGATCCATTGGAGATCGCGGCCGGTCACAGCCGTTTGGCCGAGGCGTCGATCCGCGTGCTGACCGAGGCCGCCACACGGGAGTTCGAGACGGTTCATGGTCGCGTGCCGGGCGGTCGAATGGTGATCGTGGGATTGGGGCGGCTTGGCGGCGGGGCGCTGACCCCCGCGTCCGATCTTGATCTCGTCTTCCTGTTTTCGGGTGGCTACGACACTGAGGCGGATGGCCGCAAACCGCTGGGCGCAACCGCCTATTTCAACCGGCTTGCACAGCGCGTCGTGGCGGCGTTGTCGGTGCAGACGGCGCGCGGCCCCTTGTACGAGGTCGATACGCGGCTCAGGCCATCGGGCGCACAGGGACTGCTGGCGGTGTCCATCGACAGCTTTGCCTTGTATCAGCGCGAAAGCGCCTGGACCTGGGAACATATGGCGCTGACCCGCGCCAGGGTGGTGCATGCTGCCCCAGAGGACAGGGCCGCCTTCGACACGATTATAACCCGCACGCTGTGCCGGCCCCGGAACGAGGCGCAACTCACCGCCGATGTCATCAAGATGCGCGACGATGTGGCGACGCACAAGAAGCCCGCCGGCAGTCTGGACGTGAAACTGGCGCCCGGCGGATTGGTCGATCTGGAATTTGTCGTCCACTTCCATCAATTGCTTGGGCAAATCGCCTTTGATCCGCAATTGTCGCAGGCGATTGCAGGGCTTGTCGCGGGCGGCCTGGTCGATGCGCGGCTGGGCCAGGCGCATGATCTGTTGACCCGGCTGCTTATCTGCTGCCGGTTTCTTGCAAGGGATGCCGCCGAGCCCGAGGATGTCCCCGCCAATGTCGCGGCGCTGATCGCCCGCGCGTGCGGCTTTGAAACCTGGCAGGCGACGCTTGCGGCCTACGCCGATGCACGGCAATGCGTCGGCGGACACTGGAATTGAATATTGAACCGGGGAGCATCGGCATGATCGAAGGCGAGCAGGCACCGGATTTCACGGTCGAGGGCGAGGGCAGCAAGCCGGTGAATCTTGCCGACTTCAACGGCAGGAAGCTCGTCCTCTATTTCTACCCCAAGGATGATACGACCGGCTGCACGAGGGAAGCGATCGATTTCACCGGCTTCATCGACCAATTCAACAAGGCGGACACGATGATTCTCGGCGTGTCGAAGGACAGCGTCAAAAGCCATGAAAAATTCGCCGGAAAACACGGGCTGAAGGTGCGCCTCGGCAGCGATCCCGAAGGAAAAGCACTGGAATCCTATGGCGTATGGGTGGAAAAAAGCATGTACGGTCGCAAGTATATGGGCATCGAGCGCGCGACTTTCCTGATCGACCGGCAAGGCAGGATCGCGCGAATCTGGCGCAAGGTGAAGGTGCCCGGCCATGCGGAGGCCGTGCTGGCCGCGGCCCAGGCGATTGACTAGAAAAGCGCGTCACCCCGGCGTGGTTTGCCGTGCGTCATGACCGGCAACGTCACCCTTGCCCAAGCGGCGCGGCGTGTATTGCTGACAGCGTCTCCCCGAGCCAAGGTGCTGACCAGCCGGGAAGCGGCGCGGGCGTGGCGCCAGGGCCGTATCGCCTTTGCCTTCGACGTCGCCATGCCGGATCGGCCGCTTCGTCCCGACACGCCCGCATTGCTGCCGCCGGGCCGGATGCCGAAGCGGGGCAAGGCAGGCTCCGCCCGGTCACGCATCGCGCTGTTGCACGCGCTCGCCCATATCGAATTCGTCGCAATCGATCTTGCATGGGACCTCGTCGGCCGGTTCGGCAGTCGGATGCCGCGCGCGTTCGCCGATGATTGGATTGGCGTTGCCGCCGACGAATTGATGCACTTCGCGTTGCTGGAACGGCGGCTGAACATACTCGGCAGCCATTATGGCCAATTGCCCGCGCATGACGGACTTTGGGAAGCGGCGGCGGCCACGAAAGATGATCTCATCGCAAGGCTGGTGATCGTGCCGCAAGTGCTGGAGGCGCGAGGTCTGGACGTCACGCCGGAGACGATCAGGCGGCTTCAGGAGGCTCGGGATTTCCGCTCCGCCGCAATCCTGCAACGCATCTACACGGACGAAATCCGTCACGTCGCGGCGGGCAATCGATGGTTCAGAAGTTGCTGCAGCGCTAGCGGAATCGATTCGGTCGCGGCCTTCCATGCTGCGGTGCATCAATATTTCGGAGGCGTTTTGAAGCCTCCATTCAACGACTCGGCGCGCGACTCAGCCGGTCTGACGCGAGACTTCTACATGCCTATTGCCGCGCCGGTCCTGACAACCGCATGAATGCTGCCGCCGTCATGGAATGAGTTTTTCCTGCGCGGCCAGTAAAAAAACAAAATGGGTGGTCAGCCCCGAAAGGCCGGACCGACGTACCCGCAGGGCCGCCGGAGATACATTGGTGCCGCAAATGAAAACGCTGACGCGGGCGATCGTTTCCGCCGTCCAAACATCTTTTCACCCGCGGGAGCTGCATCTTCATGACGCAAGCGGGGTACGGCACATCCGCATCAGCACGCGCGTGCAGGTTGTCGCCGCGGGCGTCGCCACCTTGTTCATGGGCTGGACCCTTGCGGCCACCGCGACGCTGATGCTGAGCGCGACCGGCCATTCGGCCAGGGACGCGGAGATCGCTAAGCGCGACCGGCAAATCGCTGCGATGCAGGTCGATGTGGCGCGTATCCAGAAGACGGCGGACGCCGTGGCCGAACGGGTGGAAGCCCGCCAGCAATTTCTCACCGGCCTGTTGAGCGGCAAGAGCGATCCGACGCAGCTTGCCTCGATGATGCCCGAAGCGCGCGATGGCGCTGCGGTTCCGGGTCGCTATGCCGAAGCCGTGACGCCGCTGACCGTGATCGAGGGCAAGCAGATCGCCTTTGTCGGACAGGCGACGACCGCGGTCGAGGCCCGCTATCGTGACACGCAAGCGCTGCTCAGGAAACTCGGCCTCGCGCCGTCGCGGTTCGTTCGTCAAAGCCGCGTCTCCATGGGCGGCCCCTATGTACCCGTCGGCAATCGGGATACCGATCCGGCCTTTCGTAAGCTGTTCACGAGCTGGACCAAGGTGAATACACTGGAACAGGGCATGCTTTCGGTTCCCGCCCTGAAGCCGGTGCAGCATTTCGCGCTGACCAGCAGTTTCGGCGTTCGCTATGACCCGTTCAATGGCGGCGCGGCCATGCACACGGGGATCGACATGGCGGGACCGGCCGGAGAGCCGATCTACGCAACCGCTGACGGCGTTGTCGAAAAGGCCGGTTGGGGTGGCGGCTACGGCAATATGGTCGACATCGGCCATGGGCGGGGCATTGAAACCCGCTACGGGCATCTGTCCAAGGTTCTGGTCCGCGAAGGCCAGAAGGTGAAGCGTGGCGATCTGATCGCCCGCATGGGTTCGACCGGCCGCTCGACGGGCAACCACCTTCACTATGAGGTGCGGATCGACGGCAGGGCGGTCAATCCGGTGCCGTTCCTGCAGTCGGCTGAACAGCTTGCAGCCGTCCACAGCCGCGTGCTTGACGGCGTCGGCGGCCCGGATCTTCCCGCCATCGACGAATAGGCCACGCCGTTGGGCGCGGCACATGGCCCATTGCGGCGGGCCATCGCTGCGCCTATCTCAAATAGCATGACAGACACCGCTGCCAATATCCGCCTGACCGAAGCGGCCGCAGATCGCGTCGCGCAGATCGCGAAACGCCAGTCCCGGCCTGCCATCTTGCGGCTTTCGGTCGAAGGCGGCGGATGCGCGGGCTTCAGCTACAAGTTCGATATGGCCAATACGGCCGAGGCTGACGATCTTGTCGCCGAAACAAATGGCGTGCGGCTGGTGGTCGACCCCATGAGCCTTGAGCTGCTCGGCGGCGCAGAGGTGGATTTCACCGAATTGCTGGGCGGCGCGGCCTTTCAGGTGCGGAACCCGAATGCGGCGTCCGGTTGCGGTTGCGGTTCGTCCTTTTCGATTTGATCGCCCGGCGGTAACGGTCAAACTGGAATCCCGCCGCTGCGGGACTGAACCGTGATCCGAGGCGCCGCTCCGTGAAAATCGCTACCTTCAACGTCAATGGCATCAACGCCCGCCTGCCGCGGTTGATCGAATGGCTGGACGAAGCAAAGCCCGACGTCGTGTGCCTTCAGGAACTCAAGACCTCGGACGACACCTTTCCCGAGGCGGCGATCTCCGGCGCCGGCTATGGCGCGGTCTGGCATGGACAAAAGGGCTTCAACGGCGTGGCGATCCTGGCGAAGGGCATGAAGCCGCAGGAATTGCGGCGCGGCCTGCCGGGCGATCCCGACGATACCCACAGCCGCTACATCGAAGCATCCGTCAACGGCATGGTCATCGCGTCCATCTATCTGCCAAACGGCAATCCCCGGCCCGGTCCCAAGTTCGACTACAAACTGGCGTGGTTCGAACGGCTGATCGCCCATGCGGGCGAACTACTGGCGCAGGAGGTGCCGGTGGTGCTGACCGGCGACTATAATGTGTGCCCCGAGGACCGGGACGTCTTTTCGATGAGCGCGATGGCCAACGATGCGCTTGTTCAGCCGGAAAGCCGGTCCGCCTATCGGCGCATGATATTTCAGGGCTGGACCGACGCGCTTCGCCAGATCCATCCGCACGACGACAAACTCTATACCTTCTGGGATTATCAGGCGGGTTGCTGGCCCCGGAATGCCGGCCTCAGGATCGATCATTTCCTGCTCAGTCCGCAGGCGGCGGACCGGCTGGCCGATGCGCAGGTCGATCGCACTGCGCGGGCGAAGGAAAAATCGTCCGATCACACGCCGGTTTGGGTGACCCTGCGCGACTGAGTTCCCCTCAGGTCGAACGCGATCCCGATCCCGACATTTCATTGTCGCGCGCGGGTAGTTGCGCAAGCGACCGCCGCGCCATCCAACCCATGAGGATGATGCCGACGCACGCCACTGACAGGTTCGCGGTGGCGGCACCCACCGAGCCGAAGCGCGGCAGCAGGAGCGTCAGCAGGACGACCAGAACGCAGGCGTTGAACAGCTTGATCTTCACGGACGTCTTCGCGCGGTTCGTCGCCATCAGCAGCGGCTCGAAACTCACACCCACCAGGTCGATGGACGCCGATATGCCAAGCAGCAAAAGCAGCGGATAGGCGCCGGAAAAGGCATGTCCCGCCATTAACAGCAGAAGCGGCCTACCGAGCACCACGATCAGAAAAATGATGACGCCACCGCCAATCAGCGCGAGCCGATTGGTGCGGCGGAACAGCTTGATCAGATCGGTGGCGGAGCGGCCGGCAGAAACCCGCGCCAGTTCAGCGAAGATGGTCCGCGACAACAGGCCCGAAACCTTCGTCAGCGAAATGCTGATCTGATAGGCGAGCCGGTAAAGTCCGGCATCTGCCGGACCGGCGAAGAAGCCGACAATCAGCACGGAAACCTGCTTTGTCATCGAGGCAACCGTCGTGCTGATATTTGTCGCGGTCAGGAAGCTCATGATGCCTTCGTTCTCGAACCGCGCCTGGAGGAAGCGCCGTTTACGCCAAGGGCCCATGCGCCGGTTCATCGTGCGAAGCGCAAGCGTCCAATAGGTGGTGGCACAAAGCAGTTCGGCTGCCGCCCATGCGAGGAGAAACCCGGTGATGGCGGGCCCGGCCACCCAGACGACAACCGCGCCGATCATCCGGCCCACGGGAATCATGGTTTCGGCAAGCGCGCCCGCATCAAACCGGTCGAACAGACGCAAAATGCCCATCGGCGTTGACCGGATGGTCATCAACATCACCACGGAGAACGCCAGCGCTTCCCACGAGACGTCGCGCGACCAGCCGAAATGCGGCCCTAGCAGAAGCGTCGCGGCTGCGGCGATGAGGCAGCCGACGAACGCACCCGCCAGATCGATCGCGATGCAGAAAGCCATCAGACGGCCGAAACGCCCGGTATCACCCTCCTGAATATGGGTCTGGCCAAATTTGACGATGATCTGCCAGGTTTCGAAACTGACGAAGGTCGTAACGATCTGCGCGGTGCTCAGGATAAGGGCGAAATGACCGAAGCCGGTGGGCCCCAGCGAGCGCGTGACGATCGCCAGATAAAACAGACTCAGAACGCCGCCGATGCCTTTGCCGCCCAATAGCCAGGCCGTGTTTTCCAGAATGCGCCCGATGGAGCTGTCAGATCGTTTGCGGGGCAGTTTCGCAGTCCATTTCAACGGATGAGGTGCCTTGTTTTTTCCGATGCTTCGCCAGCCCAGAAAAGAGACAGGCCAGAGAGCGGCAATAGAGGAGCGCCTTCCGGTTGTCGATGTGGGTATGCCTGCCGGCAATTGCCATGGTTCTGCCATCGATCCGGAATAGGGGCGTCAAAACCGTCCCATAAATGCACTTAGCCAAGGTCTTCTAATGACGATCAGTAAAGCCATCATTCTCAGCGCCGGTCAGGGATCGCGGCTGCTGCCACTGACCGCGGACGTGCCCAAATGCATGATCGACTTCAACGGCCGCACGCTGATCGAATGGCAGATCGCGGCGCTTCGGGCCAACGGCATCCGCCATATCTGCGTCGTCACGGGCTTTCGGACCGAAGTGGTTGAGGCGCATCTGGCGAAGATCGAAGGGATGGAAATCGAGACGATCTTCAACCCCTTCTTCAAGGTTGCCGACAACCTTGGTACCTGCTGGATCGCGCGGCATGCGATGGACCGCGATTTCATCATCCTGAATGGCGATACGATCGTGTCGGACGAGATCGTCGCGCGTCTGATGGCCGGCGCGCGCGCTGGCATCAACGTAACCGTCGACGTCAAAGCCGCCTATGACGAGGACGACATGAAGGTGCATCGCGAGGGCGCGCGGCTGCTCTCGATCGGCAAGCGGCTTCCGGCGGGCGAGGCCAACGCGGAATCAATCGGCATGCTGGCCTTCACGGGCGAGGGACCGTCGATCTTCCGCGATCAGGTGGAAAGCATGATGCGTACGCCCGAAGGCGTGCAGCGCTGGTATCTGCGCGCCATCGACATGCTCGCCAAGCAGCATGAAGTGAACACCGTGTCGATCGAAGGCTTGGCCTGGGCCGAAGTGGACTTTTCCGAAGACGTCGAAACCGCCCGGGCACTGACCGCAAAATGGGCCGTGGAGGGGCGCTACCAGTAGGTTTTGAGCCAATCCCTGAGGTCCACCACATCCTTGTCCGTCAGCTTCTGCGCGTTGCCGAGGTCGGGCGGGCCTGGCCAGCCTGAATTGGCGAATGTGAGCCCCGCTGCGGTGCGCGCGCCGTCATAGCGGGGCACGACATGGAAATGCACCTGCGGGTCCACCATCATCAGCATCAGATAGTTGAGTTTGGCATGGGACACCGCCTGCGCCAGCGCCGCCGAGATGTGGGACGTTACCTGCTTTAGTTCGGCGAAGGCGGCTTCAGGCAGGTTTCCGAAATCGGTGGCATCCGATTTTGCCGCGAGGATCAGCGACCCCAGCGTCAATTGGACAGGCCGCAACAGCACCACCCAATGGTCATATTCCCGGATGAGCGTTTGCGGATAGCCGAACTTGAGGATGGTGTCGTTCATGCCCCTTGCTCCAACCACGATATGACGGGCGCGCCCCGGCGGACCTGCATCCAGGCCTGCAGCAGCCGTGCGGCATGGAAGACCAGCGAAAACAGGGTCCATGCCGCGACCGCGATCAACCCGATGTCCGGCCGGCCGACGAGCATGCTTGCGAACAGGATCACCATATTGGGGTTCCTGCGAGCGGTAATGAGCCGGAAATCCGAATCCGCTTTTCGCCAGACATGGATGTGCATCCCGTACAGCCGCATGAACGCACCTTCGATGAACCGTTGCAGCATATATCCGCCAATGATCACGCCGAGCACCCAGTCGAATGTAGGGCCGGAAAGCGGGCGTCCGTAATAAGCCAGGCCCACCGCCCAGGCGTACCACCAGAAGGGCGGATGCACGAGGTCGATCCCATGATCGAAGACATTGCCCCATTTGGATGACGTGATCGTGCAGCGGGCCAGCTTGCCGTCCACCGTGTCCAGCACCATGAAGACAAGGCCCATTGCCATGCCCGCCCAGTAATGGCCGTACCAGAAGGCGACGGTCGCAAGCACGCAGAGGATCGCCCCGACCGACGTGACCATATTAGGCGTCATGCCGATCCGCGCGGCGATCCTGGTCAGCACCAGCGCCCATTCGGGCCAGAGGTATTTGGTCAGGATATCGGTCACGCCCTTGTAGGCGCCGAAATAGCTGGCCCGCTCGGCGGCGCGGACGCTTGCCGGCTCCAGGTTCAGCGCGAACGGCTGCTCGCGCTTGCGCAGTTCAGAGTTCACCGTGCTTCCGCCGCTTTCATATGCGGTCGTCTTGATGGGGGCATCGGCGGGCAGCGGATGGCCTTCACGCATGGCGGCTTCAATCAGGCCGCGCTCGCTTGCATTGCGGCTATGGGCGATCACTGGAATACCGCTCAACGTCAACGCCTCTCCCGGATGCGCGGTGAAATGGCGGAGCCATGCCGGATCGAAAACATGGGAGCAATTGACCAGCACGGCGGCCTGGTCTTCTGCCGGCAGGGTGTCAGCGTCAAAACGGTTCGCGCGGGATATTCTCCTGATGCGCTCTTTCATGCTCATGCCCCACAGGCGGGTGGGATTGTCGCCCACGGGAACAACGATCGTCATGTCTTTGATAGCCTCTGCGTTTCGCGACGCGCTTATGACCGATGGACCAAATTAGCGCAATTCCGCTGCCGCAATTGAAGCGGGGCTGACAGGCGTAGCGCAACCGGACTGATTATGAGTGCGGCATTTGCAGCAGGCCGAGCGTTGACGCGGCATCCATTCCGATTCATCACGGGAAAATCAATTATTTACGCTGCACATTCCGGGGGGAGCCGGACCGTCATGCTGCCGACCGTCATTGTCATTGCGGGTACGCGGCCCGAGGCCATCAAGCTCGCCCCCGTGATCGAGGCATTGCGAACCAACGGGGCCTGCTCCGTGCTGTTTCTGGCGACCGGGCAACATCGCGGCCTCTTCGATCAGGCTATCGGCGAGAGCGGGCCGTTGCCGGATGTCGATCTCGGCCTGATGCAGGTGGATCAATCGCCGGGCGCTTTTCTTGCGCGCGCCGCATGCCGGTTGCGGGATGAGATCGCCGCCGTTCATCCCGCTCTCGTAATCGTTCAGGGCGACACGGCGACCGCTTATGCGGGGGCAATAGCGGCGCATCGGCTGGGCTATCCCGTGGCGCATGTCGAGGCGGGACTGCGCACAGCCTCGATCGATCGGCCATTTCCGGAAGAGCTGTTCCGGCGGGCGATCGCGCAACTGGCGACGCTTCATTTTGCGCCTACCGAACGTGCCCGCGCAGCATTGCTGAGTGAGGGCGTACCGGCGGCCAATATCCATGTTACCGGCAACACCGGCATTGACCGCCTTTTCCGCGCCATGAAGCGGTCTGAGCTGACTGCTTCCTCCCAGCGCATCCTGAAGGATATGGGGGGCAAGCGCTTCGGCCTTGCCACTGTCCATCGCCGCGAGAACCGCGGGCAACGGCTTCAGCAGATCGCGGCCGGGCTAAACCGCGTGGCGGAGGCGTTTGATCTGCCGATCGTCCTGCCGTTGCACCCATCACCGGAGCTGACCGCGTTGATCACCCTTATCGCGGAAAACCCGCTGATCCACCTGACCCACCCGCTGGATCATGACACCATGGTGCAGCTGCTTGAACAGGCGGCGCTTTTGTTGACCGATTCCGGCGGCCTGCAGGAAGAAGCCGCGACACTGGGTACGCCGACTATTGTGTTGCGGAATGAAACCGAAAGGGCCGAAGCGCTGGAATCGGGACGTGCAGCGCTGGCCGACGGAGAGCCCGAGGCCATCATGACGGCCTCGCGGGCCCTGTTGCGACATGGCCGGTTTCCACCTTCGGAATTATTCGGCGATGGCCGGGCAGGGGGCAGGATCGCGCAGATCATCGCGGACTGGCTGGCCTAATCCGATTGCGCCATTTGCAAAAGTTAACGATGTGTTAACCTTCATTCATGGGCAATGGAACACCGGTATCCTCCGCCTTGTCGCCGCTGCAATTCGGGCGCAGGCAATTAGCGCTGCCGGTCATCGCGCCCATGCCGCAACCTTCACTGCCGAATGATGTTCGGCGACTTGCGATGGCCTTTGCCGGGGGCTTTGTATTCGTCTCGCTCTTCTTTGCATGACGGGGTTTCGCAAACGCGGTGGAGCATCCAGGATATGCAGGCCGCGATTGCCCCGCCTGCGGCCACCAGCAGCAAAATCTGCGGCACCGTACAGCGCAGCGTAGCAAGCAGCGCGGCGAGCAGCGCCGCCAGCACCATGAAAGCGGAATTGACGATATTGTTAGCGGCAATCGTGCGGGCGGTCGCCGATGGGGGGACGGTGATCTGCAGGAAGGCATAGAGCGGTACGACGAACATGCCACCAGCCACCGCAACGCCGAACAGGTCGATCATCACCCGTGCCGCCTCGGGTTGAGCGATGAAGACCCTCAGGTCGACCAACCCGTCGCCGGGGTGCGGCCAATGCGATGCCGACCAGCAAAGATCGATGATAAAGGCGCTCATGAGAAGGGCGGATACCGGCGAGAATCGCGCGGAGACCTCCCCTTTCAGCAGACGGTTTATCAGCAGGGACCCCACCGCCACGCCGACCGAAAACAGGCCGAGAAACAGGGTGGCCACTTCCTGGTTCGCGTGAAATTCGTTTTTCACCAGTGGCGGAAACTGGCTGGCGAGAACCGTTCCCACTGCCCAGAAGAAGGAAATGCTGAGGATCGCGAGATCGAGCCGGCGCACGCGCATTGCGTTGCGGACAAGGCGTATCGAAGCGCGGACAATGTGCGGGTCGAACTGGTGATCCTCGACGACCGGGGGCGCGGCCGGCACCTTTTGGCCCGATATCCAGCCGACCGCGGCGATCATCAGAATCATGCCCGCGGCTGCCGAAGGCGGGATGATCCCACCCAGGATGGTGCCTGCGAGGATGGCGGCATAGGTGCCGGCCTCGATCAGGCCGGTGCCGCCCAATACTTCATTTTCCTTCAGATGTTGCGGCAGGATCGCATATTTGATCGGGCCGAAAAAAGCCGAATGAACGCCCATTGCAAACAGCGCGGCCAGCAGCAGAGGGATGGACGGCAGCAGGAATCCCGCCGCGCCGAACACCATGATCGCGATCTCGACCGCCTTGATGATGCGGATCAGCCGCGCCTTGTCGTGACCATCGGCCAGTTGCCCGGCCAGCGCCGAAAAAATGAAGAAAGGGAGGATGAACAGGCCGCCCGCTATCGCATTGAAGGCGGCTTCCTTCGCCGGATCGCTGAAGATCCGGTAGGTGACCAGCAGCACCAGCGCGGTCTTGAACAGATTGTCGTTGAAGGCGCCCAGGAACTGGGTCACGAAAAGCGGCAGGAACCGGCGTTTGGCTAATAGACGAATTGAAGCCTGCATGAAGAGGGGTTCCCGACGGTTAATCCTGAGTGGCGCTTAGCTTATCCGGCTGCGATGGAAAACCGGTGCGATGGGGCATGCGGACGAGGACCAGCGCCGCGGCAATCATCAGCGCGCCTGCGAATTCCATCGGCCCAAGATGCTCCCCGTAGACGATCCAGCCGATCGTGGCGCTGATCACCGGCTGGATCAGCAGGCACAGGCCCGCGACCAACGGTTCGAGGTGGGCAACGGCGTAGACGACCAGACCCTGACCGAAAATCTGGCTGGAAAGCGCCAATCCGATAAGCGGCGACCAATCATGAGGCCAGATATCGCCATCCAATGTCAAGGCGATGACAAAGGCCACCGCGGCACCGGAAACCGTCGCCAGCGCCAGCGTCGGGAGAGGAGCGAGCAGACCCCGCAGATGGCCGATCGCGATCAGATACACCGTATAGAAAAATGCCGCGAGCAGGCACAGAATGTCGCCGGTCAGGTGGCGCGGGTTCACCTGGTAGGACCGTCCGAGCAGCAGCAGCGTCCCGCAGAACGCGAGGGCAAGAGCTATCGAAGCGACACGGCTGGGCAGGCTTCGGGCGACAAGGAACCCCCAGCCCGCGAAGGCGAAGCTCGTCGTGTTGGCAAAGAGCGTCGCATTCGCCAGCGTGGTGCGGACGATGCCCGAGTGCCACGATCCGAGATCGAAGGCGAAGGCCGCGCCGGCAATGGCCACGAACCAGATTGCCTTGAAATTGAGCCGGGGAAGCGGCTGGCGGGCGAGGGGGCAAAGCAACAACAGCAGCGGCGCGGCGATGATCATGCGCCAGAAACCCGAAGCGAGCGGCCCGACATCGGCGAGCCGGACCATCCAGGGGCCAAAGGCAAGGCTGGCCGAACCCACAATCATGGCGGGAAACGCAAAGCGTTGTACGGCGCCGGGGTTCGACAAACTATTCTCCTGCCTCCAAGCCATAACAGATGCACGGCTCCCGACGAGTTCGAAAGGGTGCCGGGCGAGCTATTCGCGCGACAGCAAACCCAGCAGCGGCAAAAGTTTCGCATCCACAGCGCAGCCTTCGGCGCGTTTCGTGGCGATCAGGGCAGGCACGTCCGCCAACGCGACGCGGTGAACGACGATGTTCTCCCCCTCAACCCCGCCGCCGTCGCCCGTCTTTTGCAGCCCGGTCGCGCGCACGAGATGGAAGGTCTCCGACGTCATGCCGGGAGAAGACGCGAATTCGCCGATGATCTCGATCTCCGACGCGCGGTATCCGGTTTCTTCCTCCAGCTCGCGCGCCGCCGATGTTGCGATGCTTTCACCGGCCGTCTCATCCCCGACCAGCCCCGCCGGCAATTCGACGCAATTGCGTCCCAGCGGAACGCGGTACTGCTCGATCAGCAACACATGGCCGTCCTCGATCGCGAGGATCACGGCCGCGGCTATCGAACGGGTGCGAGCGACATATTCCCATGTGCCATCGACGCGCGTTTCGAGAAAACGACCAGTCCAGACGGTCTTTGCAGTCAATGTCAGTCCACTTCAATCAGACCGTCGGGCAGCTCATTGGGGTTGTCGCCGACAGGCGGAAAATGCCGGGCAAGCAGCGCGCCGATCTGACCGATGGCATCGACCATTCCATCGCCGGGCCGGCCATCGCGCATTGCGTCGGCAAGCGATGCGGCGGCATGGCCCCAGCTTTCCGGCGACACGCGTGAGTGGATGGCGCTATCCGCGACGATCTCCACCTTTCGTTCGTCCAGCGAGACATAGAGGAGGACGGCGGTGCGGCCTTTGGTGCGCCGTTCGGCGCCGACGTGAAAATAATCGATCGCGCGCGCCCGCGCCCGGATCGCTTTCACCCGACGCGGAGTCAGCGCCAGGCGGACAGGCCAAAGGCTGACGATGAAGAAGGCCACCGCGAACTTGACCGCCAGCAACGCCAGCAGGGCTAGGAAAAGCTCGTGGTGGTCGATCCGCAATTGCCAGCCAAGCGCCGCACTGCGCAACAGCTCGATCCAGTGGGCGGGCACGCTCGCCAGCACCGCTAGCGTGAGGAAGACAGCGAGCAGCGCCCAGGCGAACACCACGTCGCGATAGGTATCGCTCCGCCGCGCGACTATGATGACGATTTCGCCGCTCGTGCTCAGTTCCGCCTCGCGGACGGCGGCGCTGACTCGGGTGTGGTCTTCGGCGCTGATTTTGGTCATCACCATCCTCCCGACGCGCCTCCGCCCCCAAACGAACCGCCGCCGCCGGAAAAGCCTCCTCCTCCGCCAAAGCCGCCGCCGCCGAAACCACCGCCTCCGCTGGAACCGCCGCCCCAGCCTCCGAGGCCCGGTCCCCAGATCACGACAGGGGCTCGCCCGCCCCGGAACCGGCGACCGGCTCTCCGGTGGGCAAACATGACGATCAGAATCATGACGACGACGATGATCCAGAAAATACCGGCCGGGCCGATGCCCTGCTTTTTTCGTTCCGCCAGCAGCCGGGCGGCCTCGACATTCTGCGCCTTGGCCTCTTCATCGGGGAGCTGGAGTTGGGCGATCAGCGCATCGGCGCCCTGGACAATGCCTTTCGCCCTGTCGCCCTGGCGGAACGCGGGCAGGATTTTCTCCTGAATGATGACGCTCGACAAGGCGTCCGTCAGGATCGGCTCAAGCCCGTAGCCGACCTCGACCCGGACCTTGCGTTCCTTGGGCGCGACGATCAACAGCGCGCCGTCGTTCTTGTCCTTCCTGCCGATCGCCCAGGTGCGGCCAAGCTGATAGCCGTAATCCTCGATCTCATTGCCCTGAAGATCGGGAATGGTTGCGACCACCAACTGGCGGCCGGTCGATTTCTCCAGCGCGTCCAGTTTTGCCGTCAGAGCCTGTTCGTCGGCGGGCTGCAGCAGGTTGGCGGCGTCGACGACGCGTCCGGTCAGGGGCGGGAAGCTGGGCGCCGCTGCTGCCGGTCCAACCCACAGGCAGACCAACAGCGCAGCCAGCAGCGGGCGAAACAGCCTGGTCAAAATTGGACCTGCGGCGCTTGTTCGGCCCCCGGCGACGTCGCCCGAAATGGCACCATCGGTTTTGCGCCATAGATGAGCTTGGCCCCGACGATGGAGGGGAAGGTCCGGATTTCGGTGTTATAAGACTGCACCGCCTTGTTGTAGTCGGACCGCGCGATGGCGATGCGGTTTTCGGTGCCTTCGATCTGGCTTTGAAGCGCGAGGAAGTTCTGATTCGATTTGAGATCGGGATAGCGTTCGACGACCAGCAGCAAACGGCCGAGCGACTGGCTGAGCGCGCCTTGCACCTGTTCGAACTGCTGCACCGCCTGCGGATTAGAAAGCTGTTCGGGTGAAACATTCACCGATGTCGCGCGAGCGCGAGCGTTCGTCACCTCCACGAGCACGTCGCGTTCCTGCTTGGCATAGCCCTTCACCGTCGCCACCAGATTGGGCACCAGATCGGTGCGGCGCTGATACTGGTTCTGCACGTCCGCCCATTTGGCCTTGGCATTTTCCTCGGCCGTGGGAATGGTATTGATGCCGCACGCCGTCAGCCAAAGCGCCAGCATGGCGGGAGAAAGCAGGTTGAGAAGACGTCGGACGCGCATGAAATAGCCTTTCAGCTGGTGCCGTAATGGAACGTTTCTATCCGGGCGCTGTTGCATCGGCAATCACGTTAGTAGTTGCATTTGGGGACGAAAGCCGTTTCGTTCACGGCAGAGAAATTCAAGGGGATGTAGATGCTCAGTGAATTCAAGGCGTTCATTGCACGCGGCAACGTGATGGATCTGGCGGTCGCCGTCATTATCGGCGGCGCATTCGGCAAGATCGTCACATCCTTGACCGAAGACGTCATCATGCCGGTCGTCGGCAAGGTCTTCGGCGGCCTCAACTTCTCCAGCTATTTCCTTTTGCTGGGGCCCGTTCCAGCGACGTATAGCGGCTCGCAGGCCGACTATGCCGCGCTGAAAAAGGCCGGCGTGCCGCTGCTGGGTTATGGCGAATTCATCACCCAGGCGGTGAATTTCGTCATCCTCGCCTTCATCATTTTCCTTCTGGTGAAGCTTGCCAACAAACTGATCGACAAAAAGCCGGACGCGGCCACGACCGAAGACGTGCTGCTGCTGCGCGAAATCAGGGATGAACTGAAAAAGCGTCCGTGATTGCCGGTCAGGCCGCGACCCGCTCCTCGGCGATGGCGTCGGCAAGGCTGGTTCCGTCGAGAATGCGGGCGGTGTCATCACGCACGACCATCATCGCCCGGCGGATGGCGCAGGTCGCTTCGTCCTTGCAGTCCTTGCATCGCCGGTAGGCGGTGCGGCTGACGCAGGGCACCAGCGCGAGCGGTCCCTCGATGGTGCGGATGACATCGCCGAAGGATATCAGATGAGCGGGTTTGGCTAGGCGGAACCCGCCCGCTTTGCCGCGAAAGCTTATCACCAGGCCCGCCTGCTTCAGCTCGGTGAGGATGATCTCGAGGAACTTGCGCGGCACGCATGCGTCCGCCGCAATGGCATTCATGGAAAGGGGCACGGTGCTGTCGGCCCTTGCCATCGTCAGAAGTGCGCGCAACGCATAGCGGGAACGCTGTGTCAACATAACATAGCCAAGCACTACGCCTGTGACCGATTTACCGCAAGCAATTCACAGGGTTCGGTCAGGCCCAGTCCACAGCTCGCGAAACGGCCTTGTTCCATTGTTGCATTATTGCCTCACGCCAGTTGTCCGACTGCTGCGGTTCCCATCGGCGATCGGGATGGACGAGGCTTTCTGGCGTGGTTTCGCGATCCCAGAAACCGGTCGCGATTCCCGCGACATAGGCCGCGCCGAAGCAGGTGGTTTCGATCAACGACGGGCGCACGACCGGCACGTTGAGAAGATCGGCCTGGATCTGCATCAGCAGCGCATTGGCGGTCATGCCGCCGTCCACACGCAATTCGGCAAAGGGCGCGCCGGTGTCGGCCGACACGGCCGCGACAAGGTCCGCGGTCTGGCAGGCGACGGCCTCCAGCGCGGCGCGGGCGAGGTGGGCCTTGGTGACATAGCCGGTCAGGCCCGCGATCAGGCCCCTTGCGTCGGGCCGCCAATGCGGTGCGAACAGGCCGGAAAAAGCGGGTACGATGACCGCGCCGCCCGAATCCGTGACCGATGCCGCCAGCGTTTCGACCTCGGCGGCGGTGGCGATGATTCCCAGATTGTCCCTCAGCCACTGGATCAGCGAGCCGGTCACCGCGACCGACCCTTCAAGCGCGAAGGCCGGGGGCGCGTCACCAAACCGGTAAGCGATCGTGGTCACAAGGCCGTGCCGGGACTGGACGGGTTTCCCGCCGGTGTTGACGAGCAGGAAATTGCCGGTGCCATAGGTGCATTTGGCCTGGCCCGCCGAAAGACAGCCTTGTCCGACGAGCGCCGCCTGCTGGTCCCCCAGCGCGCCTGCCACGGGCACGGTCCGCAGGGAGTCGCGGGCGTCGGCATAGACTTCCGACGAGGAGGCGATTTCGGGCAACACCGCGCGCGGCACATCAAATGCGTCGAGGAGGGTGTCGTCCCATTGCTGCGTCGCGAGGTTCACCAGTTGCGTGCGATGCGCATTGGTGATGTCGGTGATGTGCCGGCCGGTCAGGTTCCAGATCAGCCAACTGTCCATGGTGCCTGCCGCCAGTTTCCCGGCGTTGGCGGCGTCTCGCGCCCCTTCGACATGATCGAGTAGCCAGGCGATCTTGGCTGCCGAGAAATAGCTGGCAAGGGGCAGGCCGGTCGCCCCCCGAAAGCGGTCACGGCCTTCCGCCCCGGCCATTTGGGCAAGCAAGGGTTCGGTGCGCGTATCCTGCCAGACGATGGCATTGTGGATCGGCTTGCCGGTCGCGCGGTCCCAGACGACACAGGTTTCGCGCTGATTGGTGATGCCGATGCCGACAAGGTCGTGGCGGCTGATTTCCGCACGGGCCAGCGCGACATGCACGCAATCGCGGACATTGTCCCAGATTTCCGCCGGATCGTGTTCCACCCAACCGGGTCGGGGGAAGATTTGCCGGTGTTCCTTCTGGGCGACGGCGGCGATTTGGGCATTTTCGTCGAACAAAATGCAGCGGGACGATGTAGTGCCCTGGTCGATCGCGGCGACAAGGCGTTTGGCCGTGGCCATGGCGCTATTGGAACGCCACTTCGGCAAAGCTTCGGAGCTTGCGCGAATGCAGCCGTTCGCGTTCCTGCGTTTTCAGCTTTTCCAGCGCCCGCAGCCCGATCTCAAGATGCTGGGCGACGCGCTGCCGATAAAATTCACCGGCCATCCCGGCGAGCTTTATCTCGCCGTGCAGCGGCTTGTCCGAAATGCAGAGCAGGGTTCCATAGGGCACGCGGAAACGGAAACCGTTGGCCGCGATCGCCGCCGATTCCATATCGAGCGCAACCGCGCGCGATTGCGACAGCCGCCGGATGATCGCCGCATGGTCCGACAATTCCCAGTTGCGGTTGTCCACGCTTGCGACGGTGCCGGTGCGCATCACGCGCTTCAGGTCATAGCCTTCAAGGCCGGTGATTTCGCCGACCGCCTGTTCAAGTGCAACCTGGATTTCGGCAAGCGCCGGGATCGGCACCCACAGCGGCAGGTCGTCGTCCAGCACATGGTCTTCGCGCACATAGCCATGGGCCAACACGTAATCGCCCAGCTTCTGCGTGTTTCTGAGGCCTGCGCAGTGGCCCAGCATCAGCCAGGCGTGGGGCCGCAGCACGGCGACATGATCGGTGACGTTGCGCGCGTTCGACGGACCGGTGCCGATGTTGATCATCGTGATCCCGCCCAGGTCGGGCGCGACGAGATGATAGGCAGGCATTTGCGGGAGGCGGTCGGAAACGACGCCCTCGGGCTCCGCCGCGCCGAAGCGGGCGTTTCTGGTGACCATGTTGCCGGGTTCGACAAAGAGGTCGTAGGTCGGATCGCCTGCGGCCATCCGCGCCTTCGCCGTGCGGATGAAGGCGTCGATGTAGAACTGGTAATTGGTGAAGACGACGAAATTCTGGAAATGTTCGGGATGCGTGCCGGTGTAGTGGATCAGGCGGTGGAGCGAATAATCCACCCGCGCCGCCCGGAACATCGCGAGCGGCTGCGGCCCGCCCGGCGCGGGCACATGGGTTCCGTTGACGATGGCGTCATCCATTGCCGCGAGGTCGGGCACGTCGAACAGGTCGCGCAGCGGCGGGCCGTTGCTGGCCATGGCGCCGCGCAGCGCGACGGTTTCCAGATTGATGTCGCGCGCATAGGCGAAATGGATCGGGATCGGTTCGTCCGAAACGCCGACTTCCACCGGCACGCCGTGATTTTGGATCAGCAGATCGATCTGTTCGTTCAGATAGCCGCGAAACAGGTCTGGCCGCGTGATGCTGGTCTGATAGACGCCCGGCCCCGACACAAAGCCGTAGGACAGCCGCAAATCGACACGCGCATGGGTCCCGGTGGCGATGCGGACATAGGGATAGGTCGCGCGCACATGGGCGCCCGGGTGCACGCCACGCAGATGCGCTTCGAAATGATCGCGCAGGAAACCGGTGCTTCGGTCATATATCGCCTGTATCCGCTCGACGGCCTCGGCGGCATTGGTGAAGGACTGGGCCGGAAGGGGATCGGGTGAGACGATGTTCGGATCGACGGTCATCTTGCCCGATCATCTACCCGGCGCGGATTAAGATCAAGTGACTGGTGCCTGAGGCCCTCTCCCCGCCGGGGGAGATCAGAACCGCGTTCGGACCGACAGGCGGACATCGCGACCGGCGAGCGGCGCATAATCCTTCAGGAAGGACGCATGCCGCCGCGCCTCGACATCGAAAATGTTGTTGGCGGCAAGAGTGATGGCCAGGCGGTCGCCCATCGGCCGCCACTGCGCCGTCAGGTTGACGACGGTAAAACCGGCGGACGGCGTCTCGTTCGCGGAGACGCGATCCTGCGGCGTCGTATGTTCGACCTCGCCACGCAACGCCCAGATATCCGACTGTTTCAGCTCGATACCGCCCAACAGACGCAGCGGCGGAATGCGCGGCGCCGGTCCGACGCCAACCAGCGTCGCGCGGACATAGTCGGCCAGGGCATCCGCCGACAGCGCCCAATCGCCGAAAGTCGCCACCTTGGCCGATCCTTGCGCTTCGAAACCGGCGTAGCGCGCCTTGCCCTGGACGTATTGATAGACGGGGAGATCATCTTCCGTCGCGCCGGTCGCGATCTGGTCGATATAGTTGCTGAACCAGCTCTTGAACGCCGACAGTTCGACCGAATAGCCCTCGCTCTCGTGCCGCAGGAAAACCTCGGCGCCCCAGCTTTTTTCGGTCTTAAGGCCGGGGTCTCCGATCTCGAACGCCTGAGTTCCTGCATGGGGGCCGTTGGCGAACAGTTCTTCGGCCGATGGCGCGCGGGCCGAGCGGGTGAAGTTGGTGCCGATCCGCCAATGGTCGATCACTTCATAGCTTGCGCCGGTCGACGCGGAGATGGTGGTGAAATGGCGGTTCAGCTCGGGGTTGCCGAGATCGGTGTCAGCCGCGCCATGGACATTGCTTTGCTCGATCCTCGCGCCGATTTCGGCCTTCAGCGGCCCGCTCTTGAAGTCCTGAACGGTGAACAGGCCATATTGCGAGGTGTCGTTGCGTGGCAGGAATTTCTCGTCGCCGACGATGTTCAGGTCGCGCACGAGGAGTTGAGTACCCATCGCGCCCTTCCAGCCGCCATGGTTGGCCTGGACCAGCTCGACCCGGCCCTCAAACCCCTGCGCGAAGAATTGCGTGCCGATCGTGCCGTCCTCGTCGACCTCGGCGTGCTGGTAATCGGCATAGCCTGCGCGGAAGCGGACACGATCGAAGAAGCCGCCGCTGAACTGCGCCTCGGCGCGCGCATCCGCCCGCCATTGCTTCATGTCGATCTGTACCTTCTCGGCCGCGACACCCGGCGTCAGCGAATAGCGCACCGGCACGCCATAAAGGCTGTCGTAGCGGCTGACGGCAAAGCCCATGTTGCCGGTGTCGGTAATGATCGATGCCCCTGCGCCCGCCGTCCATGTCCGCGCGGCCGAATTGGGGAGCTTGCCCTTGAGATCGGCCAAAGCTGCGATAGCCGGGTCGCCGCTGGCAATCGCCTGCGCGCGCAGCGCCGGGGATAGCACATGGCCGGCGATATCCAGATCGCCCGATTTGTCGTAACTCCCGTCGGCATGAAGCACGAGCTTGTCGCCGACCGGCACATCGACGGTGCTCCCGATCGAACGGTCATCGGCGGCGGAGTCATAGCTGGCGAGCGCGTCGATATGCACGGCCTCGTCGGGAACGACGCGCGGGATGCGGCTGTCCAGCACATTGACCACCCCGCCGATGGCCGATGATCCATAGAGTAACGAGGAAGGCCCCCTGACCACCTCGATCCGGTCGGCCAGCAGCGGATTGATGACGACCGCATGGTCGACGCTGGTATTCGACACGTCGAAGCTGCCGATGCCGTCGGTCAATATGCGCACGCGTTCGCCCTGAAAGCCGCGCAGGATCGGGCGCGAGGCATTGGGTCCAAAAGACGTGGCCGAAACGCCTGGCTGTCGCGCCAGGGTTTCGCCAATTGTCGAGCGCAATTCGCGGGCAAGGTTTTGCTGGGTGAGGACGCTGATGGGCGTGAGCGATTCAGTGCGCTCCTTCGCGAAGGCCGCGGTCACGACGATCGCGTCGGACTGGACCGCATGTCCATGCTCGTCCGTTTGGGTAGAGGCCGGAACCGCTGCCGCCGCCGCAGCCATGGACAGGATGAAGAACGCCACTTTCGCACTCCCTTTTTACAGGGAATGCTCGTTAAATGGTATGTTGTATCATGTCAAATTAATCCGGTCGCGACGGGCAGTCAGACGGTTGGTTTTATTGCAAACCCGCGTGGCACGATCCCCTGCGTGGCTTCCGTCGCGATGTCATCGACGCGCGCCATTCGTGGACCATTGCGGCAGGCGTCGATGAATCTGGCGATCTTGCCGGGCTCTCCGACCGCGACGATCTCTACGCTGCCGTCGAGCCGGTTCCTCGCCCATCCGGCAATGCCCAGGTCTTCGGCGGTGCGAACCGCCCACGCCCGGTATCCTATTCCCTGCACCAGGCCTGTCACCCTTATGCGTCGTGCGATGGGAAGGGCTGGTACGGTCGTACTCATGAAGTCCTCTTTTAGGTCTCGTCCGTTTGAGCAGGTGTGCAGGCGCATCATACCAGGCATAAAAAACAAAGCGTCGGCCAAACGTGCAAGAGCCGACGGGGAGGGGCGCGATGGACAGGGTCGATACGATCGTGGAATTGATCTGCGCGGCGGGCGTGATCCTGACGCCATTCTGGCTTTGCTATAAACTCATCATGTACGTCGTCGGCTGAGCGGCATTCGGCAAGGCCGATCCGCCATCCGACCTGAAGGGAGAGCGCGTGGTTTCACGCCCCCGCCCGATTTGTGCACGGACCCCGATCAGCGAACCGGCGCGCGCAGATTGTCGTCCACCTCAACCACCCGCGTATAGAGGTGCCAGGTTGAATAGCCGAGCCAGGGCAGGACAATCGCCAGGCCGACGAACATGGGGATGCAGCCAACCACCAACAGCCCCGCGACGATGAGGCCCCATTTGGCCATGGTCACCGGATTGTGAGCCATTGCCCGGACCGAGGTTTCAACCGCCGTTTCCGCGTCGACGGGCCGGTCCACCATCATCGGGAATGAGACGGCGCTGATCGTCAGCACCACTGCCGCGAAGACAAAACCGACTATATTGCCGCCGATGATCATCGACCAGCCTTCACTCGTCGTGAACATCAGGTTGATGAAGTTGCCAATGGAATTCGGCGCGAGCTGCCCCAGGGTCAGGTTGTAGATCGTCCAGGCCACGGCCAGCCAGAGCAGGAACAAAAGCGCGAGGAACAGGGTGAGGGAGGCGATTGACCCGAAGGATTCTCCCGCGAAAACATCAAAGAAATGCCGCCACCGGGCATCCAGCCCGCGCTCACGCCGCCGCGCGAGTTCGTAAAATCCGGCCGCGACCGCCGGCCCGAGGATGGTGATGCCGGCTGCGAGCGGGAACAGCACCGGAATAAGTGCATAGCCCATCGCCAGCACGACCAGCAGCAGACCTATGATGGGATAGGCAAAACCGATGATCAGCACGTCGCCGCGCTTGTCCTTGAAATCGTCCCATCCATCGGCGAGCGCGGCGCGCAGATCCTTGCCGGTTATGTCGCGGATATGGATGTGTGCATGGTCCAAAGCGCCTTGGGCATTCTGTGCTGGTGTCATCTGGCGGCCTCCTCTGCCATTGGGCCACGGGCCCTTATTACGCAAAGCGCCGGCGTTCCTTGATCAAGGGGAGAGGCGGCGGCATTGATCCGCTGTGCTTGGCACCTGAAACCGCCGTTGGCGTCTCGAGCAGTAGGGCAGTCAACGCCGTCTGCGGCCTCGTTGCGGACCGTACCCGACGGCTAGCCCATAGATGGCCGGTGGAATCACTATATGCGTTCTTGCCGCAGCCTGCAATCGAGCGCGGATACGGCCATTTTCAGGGGCTTGAGCCAGTGGCGGCGTCCGTGAAAGGATGCAGGTTTCAGGCAGTGCAGGGAGCGCGGCCATGTCACCTACGATCGTCCTTGTCCCCGGATTGATGAATGACGGCTGGGTGTGGCGCGACCAATTGCCGGCCCTGTCCCGCCGCGGCCCCGTGGTAATTGCCTGCAACGACTGCGGGGACACGCTGGAAGCGATGGCAAGCCGTATATTGGGGCGCACGATGGGACCTCTGGCAGTTGCGGGGCATTCCATGGGCGGGCGCGTCGCGCTGGAGATGGCGCGTGCGGCTCCGGACCGGATCGACCGGCTGGCGTTGCTCGATACGGGAGCCGGCGTGGCGACGGAAGGCGAGGGCGCGTCGCGCATGGCACTGGTCGATATGGCCCGAAGCAAGGGCATGGACGCGGTCGTGGATGCGTGGCTGCCCCCGATGCTCGCGCCCGACGTGCCACGCGGCGGCCCAGTCTGGAACGGTTTTGCCGCGATGTTGAACCGGGCGAACCCCGACATCCTTGAACGGCAACAGCGTGCGTTGATCCAGCGCCGCGATGCCAATGCGGTGCTGGATGGGTTGTCCGTCCCCGTCGCCCTTATCGTCGGCGAGCATGATGTCTGGAGTTCGCCGGATCAGCACCGGCAGATGGCCGCAAGGTTGCGGCGGCCCGCGCTGACGGTGATCGAAGGCAGCGGCCATATGACGCCGGTGGAAAGACCGGAGGCGGTGGCCGCGGCGCTGCTCCGCTGGCTGGAACTTTAGGTCCTGTTTCCCGTGGCCGGCGGGTGGGTCGGCCCGTCCCGCGCCTCTACCTTCAGCAGCACATCGGCTTCGCTCACCTGATCCCCCATGCCGACGGCAAGGCCAGTCACCGTGCCGCAGAAGGGCGCGGTCAGCCGATGTTCCATCTTCATCGCCTCCAGGGTGAGGAGCGTATCCCCCTTTTTGACCGGGTCGCCATCGCTGACCGAGACGTGCACGATCCGGCCGGGCATGGGCGCCAGGATCGCGCCGTCCGACAGGCCATGGCCGCCGCCGACATGCTCCGCGCGCGGTTCAGAGAAAGCCCATGCCTCGCCGTCGGCGAAGATCACCCGGTCCTCCCCGATAGTCGCGGTGGCAAGGAGCGCAGGGACGGCGGGGTCGATAGTGACCAGATGGCCGATATCGTTCACCTCGACCGCCACCCGCCGTTCGGGTTCGGCCGCGCCGCGGAACCCGGCAAGCGCGCGCCACGGATCGGCCGACGGCAGCGGCAACAGCGCCAGGGCTGCGGCCTCCAGCACGGTCTGCGGGGGCTCCGCTGCCGGGATCAGGTGCTCGCCATGCCGTTCGATAAAGCCGGTATCGACCTGTCCTGCCCTGAAGTCGGGATCATCCAGCGCGCGCGCCAAAAACGCCGCATTGGTCCGGACCGGCCAGACCTGCACCTGCCCGCACGCCTCGGCAAGCCGTGCCGCCGCAGCCTGCCGTGTCGGCGCGTGCACGATCAGCTTGGCGATCATGGGATCGTAATGGGAAGTGACCGCATCGCCCTGTTCAACGCCGCTGTCGACGCGGATGCCTTCGGGCAGGCGCAGATGATCGAGCGGGCCGGTGGACGGCAGGAAGCCGGTCGCCGGATTCTCGGCATAGAGCCGCGCCTCGATCGCCCAGCCGCCGATGGCCAATTCGTCCTGCAGCAGCGGGCAGCGGCTCGCCCGACGCGACACGAAGCTGCCATTCGACCAGGTCCTGTCCGGTGATCGCCTCTGTCACCGGATGCTCGACCTGGAGGCGCGTGTTCATTTCCATGAACCAGATGCGGTCCGGCGCGCAGCCCTTCGGACGCATCGGCGATGAACTCGATCGTGCCCGCGCCGACATAACCCACCGCCTTCGCCGCCTTCACCGCCGCCTCGCACACGGCGGCACGGGTGGCCGCGTCCATGCCAGGCGCGGGAGCTTCCTCGATCACCTTCTGGTGGCGGCGCTGGAGCGAGCAGTCGCGCTCGAACAGGTGGACGACATTGCCGTGGCTGTCGCCGAAGACCTGCACCTCGATATGGCGCGGGGAGGGGATGTATTTTTCGATCAGCACGCGGTCGTCGCCGAAGCTTGCCGCCGCCTCGCGCCGGCACGAGGCCAGCGCTTCGGCGAAATGCCGCGCGGCATCGACCCGGCGCATCCCCTTGCCGCCGCCGCCCGCGACGGCCTTGATCAGCACCGGATAGCCGATTGCATCGGCTTCCGCTTTCAGCCGTTTTACGGTCTGGTCTTCGCCCAGATAGCCGGGCGTCACCGCGCACGCCCGCCGCGATCATCAGTTTCTTGGCGGCGTCCTTCAGCCCCATCGCCCGGATCGCCGCCGGAGGCGGCGCCGACCCAGATCAGGCCCGCCGCCTCGACTGCCTCGGCGAACTCGGCGTTCTCCGACAGGAAGCCATAGCCCGGATGGATGGCGTCTGCCCCCATGGCGCGCGCGGCGGCAAGTATCTTTCGCCTGGTTCAGATAGCTGTCCGCGCGCCGGCGCGGGGCCGATGCATACCGCTTCGTCGGCCTCGCGCACGAAGGGCATCGCCGCATCGACATCGGAATGCACCGCGATCGTCCGGATGCCCATCTGCCGCGCCGTTCGGATTATCCGGCGCGCAATCTCGCCACGGTTGGCGATGAGGAGGGATCGGATCATCGCCCTTACATCCGAAACACGCCAAATCGCGCACGCTCCGGGATCGGCGCGTTCAAGGTCGCGGCAAAGGCGAGGCCAAGCACGTCGCGGGTCTGCGCCGGATCGATGATGCCGTCGTCCCATAGCCGGGCGGTGGCGTAATAGGGGTTGCCCTCGTCCTCATATTTCTGGCGGATCGGCGCCTTGAAGGCCTCGGCCTCCTTCGGGCTCCATTTGTCGGCGTCGCGATGGACGGCGGCAAGAACGCTCGCCGCCTGCTCGCCGCCCATTACGCTGATGCGCGCGTTGGGCCAGGTGAACAGGAAGCGGGGCTGATAGGCCCGCCCGCACATGCCGTAATTGCCTGCGCCAAAGCTCCCGCCGATGATGACGGTGATCTTGGGCACGCTCGCCGTCGCCACCGCCGTCACCAGCTTCGCGCCATGCTTGGCGATGCCTTCGGCCTCATATTTCCCGCCGACCATGAAGCCCGAGATATTCTGGAGGAACAGCAGCGGCACACGGCGCTGGCAGGCCAGTTCGATGAAATGCGCGCCTTTCAGCGCGCTTTCGCTGAACAGCACGCCGTTGTTCGCGAGGATCGCGACCGGCATCCCCCAGATATGGGCGAAGCCGCAGACCAGCGTCGTCCCGTAAAGCTTCTTGAACTCGTGCAGCTCGGACCCGTCGACGATTCGCGCGATCACCTCGTGCACGTCATAGGGCGCGCGCACATCGGTCGGCACGATGGCGTAAAGCTCCTCCGCATCGAACTGGGGCGGACGTGGCCCGGCGATATCGATGTCGACCTGTTTCACCGTGTTCAGCCGCGCGACGATGTCGCGCACGATCAGCAGCGCATGCTCGTCATTTTCGGCGACATGGTCGACGACGCCCGACCTGCGGCCATGCGTCTCCGCGCCGCCCAGCTCCTCGGCGGAAATGACCTCGCCGGTCGCGGCCTTCACCAGCGGCGGACCGGCCAGGAAGATCGTGCCCTGGTTGCGGACGATCACCGTCTCGTCCGACATCGCGGGCACATAAGCGCCGCCAGCGGTGCAGCTTCCCATCACGCAGGCGATCTGCGGAATGCCGTCCGCCGACATCTGCGCCTGATTGTAGAAGATGCGGCCGAAATGGTCGCGGTCGGGAAACACCTCGGCCTGATGGGGCAGGTTCGCCCCGCCCGAATCCACAAGGTAGACGCAGGGCAGCCGGTTCTCCCGCGCAATCTCCTGCGCCCGCAGATGCTTCTTCACCGTCATCGGAAAATAAGCGCCGCCTTTGACGGTGGGATCGTTGCAGACGATCATGCATTCGCGGCCCGACACGCGGCCGATGCCGCAGATCAGCCCCGCGCCAGGCGCTTCGTCGCCATAGAGTCCGTTCGCGGCCAGTGCCGCTATCTCGAGAAAGGGGGCGCCGGGATCGAGCAGCCGAAGGACCCGGTCGCGAGGCAGGAGCTTGCCGCGCGAAACATGCCGGTCGCGGTGTAGGTCCGTCCCGCCAAGCGCGGCCGTGGCGATCTTCGCTCGCAGCTCATCGATTAGCGCCCCGTTGTGCGCGGCATTGGCGATGAAATCCGGATCGGACCCGTTGATCCGGCCGCCGACGACGAGGCCGCTCATGCGAGCGCCTTCTTGCGGATCAGGTAGCGATAGACGCCGATGACGTTGATCAGGAAAAGCACGATATTCTGAGTGCCGATGCCGGTCGCTTCGGGATTGAGAAACCCCCAGCCGATCAGCGCGAGCGACGATGTGACGAAGATCACGAAGCCGAAGCCCGTCCAGCGCCGCCCGAGGTCGAGTGAGATGATCAATGCTGCGATCGCTCCCGCAACGGCCCCATACCATTGCAGTCCCTGGACCAGCACATCGCTCATGCCCCGATCAGCCCCCGTCCGATCAGGAAGCGGCGGATCTCGTTGGTGCCCGCGCCGATATCGTAAAGCTTTGCGTCGCGCAGGAACCGTTCGACCGGATATTCCTTCAGATAGCCCGCCCCGCCCAGCGCCTGGATCGCCTCCAGCGATGTCCGGACCGCATTTTCCGATGCCAGCAGGATCGCGCCCGCCGCATCGAAGCGCGTGGCCACGCCCGCGTCGCAAGCGCGAGCAACCGCATAGACATAGGCGCGGGCGGAATTGAGCGCGACGTACATGTCGGCCACCTTGGCCTGCATCAGCTGGAAACTGCCGATGCTCTCGCCGAACTGCTTTCTTTCCCTGACATAGGGCAGCACCACGTCAAGGCAGGCCTGCATGATGCCGAGGGGCCCGGCGGCCAATACCGCGCGCTCATAGTCGAGGCCGGACATGAGGACGCCCGTGCCGCCGTTCAACCGGCCGAGGATGTTATCCCCCGGCACCTCGCAATCCTCGAACACCAGCTCGCCGGTGTCCGACCCGCGCATGCCCATCTTGTCGAGCTTCTGCGCAGGGCGGAAACCGGGGAAATCCTTTTCGATCACGAATGCGGTAATGCCCCGGCCGTCGGCCTGCGGATCGGTCTTGGCGTATACGACGAGGGTGTCGGCGTGCGGCGCGTTGGTGATCCAGAATTTGGTGCCGTTCAGGACATAGCGGTCGCCCTTCTTTTCGGCCCTGAGCTTCATTGAAACCACGTCGGAGCCTGCGCCGGCTTCCGACATGGCGAGCGCGCCCACATGCTCGCCCGAAATCAGCTTCGGCAGATATCGGCGCTTCTGGTCGTCGTTTCCCCAGCGCCGGATCTGATTGACGCAGAGGTTGGAATGCGCGCCATAGCTGAGCCCGACCGAGGCCGACGCGCGGCTGATTTCTTCCATCGCCACGACATGTTCGAGATAGCCCAGACCAAGACCGCCGAACTCTTCCTCGACGGTGATGCCATGGAGGCCAAGCGCACCCATTTCCGGCCAGAGCTGCCGGGGAAACCTGTTGGTCTGGTCGATTTCCGCCGCGATCGGGGCAACGCGATCGGCTGCGAACCGCCGGCAGGTCTCACGGATCGCATCCGCGACATCGCCCAGCGCGAAATCCAGTGCCGCAGTCTGTGGAGCGTTCGTGCTCACCATCACCCTCCTAAGTGCCGCGGCAGAATGTACCGTGCTTCAACAAATTACAAAAAGGAAAGTTCGCGGCCAGACAGGCGTCGGTTGCCGACGATCAGCGGCGCAACAAGTCATAGATGGAGAGGAGAATCTCGAACGCGATGAGTCCGATGATCGCGAGTTCCAGCCGGACCGACCGCTTGTCCTGAACGAGATCGAGGAGCACATCGGCAGCCTCGCCGATCACTGCGAGCTTGCGCTCGATCACGCGGGCGCGGTCGCCAAGTTCATATTCCGCCTCCAGCCGTCCATAGAGCCGGTCGAGATCGGGATGATCCCACAGCACATCGGGTTTCTCGCTGATCTGCGCCCGCCCAACGACACGGTGCTGGGCGGCAAGGACATCGCCGATATGTTGCATCACCCGCCGGATCGGCAAGCCCGCGCGCCCGTGCGTCCGCAGCGCGTTGACCAGCGGTTCGATGCGGTCGAACGCTTCGGCTATGCGAATTTCGTCGCGCGCGAGGACGGCGCTGCGGGCGAGTACCGTCGCGGTCAGCAACAGACGCTCCGAAGTCGCTTCGCGGAGGATGATGTGGCCGCTGGAATCGATCCTTTCATCGGCGGTCGGCTGAATCTCGATCGTCGCCGTTTCGACTTCGGGCGTTTCGAGCGGTTCGAGGATCTGCGTCTCGATCCGCGCGAGGAGTTTCCGCTCGATTTCGGGTGAAGCGCCGAACAGGACGATGACGCCATAGCGAAAGACGAACACCGCCCCTACGCCACGAGGAATCAACTCTTCCGGCTCGACGAAATCGCTGAGATTGCGCGTGTCGATCCGTGCGCCCACCAGCAGCGCGCGGACATCGGCCGACATAGAATGCCCGGAGAGCGGAACCCCCACGACCTCGCGGACCTCAATGGCGGGCGCGGGAAGGCGACCTGTGGATGGTTCAGCCGATGATCGCTTGTCGGTCATGTCAATACCGTGCGCAATGTCCGCACATCGTACCGCTTTATGGTTGGCCGTGACAGTTCGTGGAGCGATCTTCCCCGAACCTCCCGCTCAATCCATCACTATGCTGTCCAGGCCGTGCAGCGGGGTGAAGGTCTTGCTGGCATAGTACCAGCGGCCGTCCCGCTTCACATATTCATCATCGTAGCGCCCGGTGACGACGCCGCTCGCGCCCAACATGTTCTCCACCCGTTCGGACGTCCACATCCGTCCGGTAGCGTGGTCGCCGTCTATTTCCAGCGCGCCAGTGTAGCTGCTGAAATTGTGGAACGGATAATTGGCGATCTGGGCGGCCCAATAGTCCTTGATCGTCTCCCGGCCGATAACCGGCTCACCCCAGGGCAGGCGCCACACCGCGTCATCGGCCCAGGTTTCGCCAAATGCCTGCTTGTCACGCCGGCACACCGCGTCGCCATAGGCGGCGTTCAGTTCGTAAATCGCAATGCGATCCTCAAGCGGTCCCGAAAAGCCCATCCCAGTCTTCCGTCGTTCAGAAGATCGTGAAAGCGCGGCAGCTTCCTTGATGGGCATGATCGGTTCAGTCGGACCGGAGACCAACTATCGTATGTGTCAGGACCGTGTCAGCGGGGGTTTTGAATATGAAATCCAAGCGCGGCCGTTGCGATGACCGACGTGATGACCAGCCCCGCGCTCGCAATAAGATAAACCGACCTGTTGGCGGTGACTTCCGCCACGCCGTGTTTCAGCAGGACGATCCTCAGCCCGCAGGCAAGGTGCAGGATCAGAAAGAAGACGGCAAAGATATAATAGGGAATCAGCAGGGCCGGTCCATTGAGAAGCCCGGTGGGCCCGGTGGCAAATTTCCAGTCGGTTTCCACGCCCTCGCTCCTTGCGCCCAGAACCGCGAGAAGATGGGCGCATAGAAACAGGCCGATATAAACGCCGGTTGCCATCTGCATGGCGCGAAATGCATCTGTTTTCCGGCGGGAGAAGTGCGCGACCATGGGCATTCCCGTGCAAACCATGACCAGCAGCAAGCCAAGCAGGACAGGCTCCACCAATTCCGACCGATACCAGAGGCGCAGCCATTTCATCACGATGCCGTGAAGTTTCACACTCCATAGGGCAAGATCATGATTGACCAGATGCGCGATCAAAAATCCGCACAGCAACAACAACGCGGATCCGCCGTGGATGACGCGTAGCCACCTTATCCCGGCGCCGGGAATCCGCAGCGATTTCGTTTCTTTTTTGAAATAAAGCATCAGGCCGACTGCGATCCAGGCCACAATCCAGACAATGCCATGAAATAGAAGCGCACCTAGCTTCAATGCGATTAAGAAACTGAATACATAGAACGGAGCAACGGCGAACATCAGATACAACGTGTTTTGCTTCAAGGGAGAGCCAAGGGCTCTCTTCCCGCGATGAGGGGAATTGACCCGGCCAGAAGCATAAGAAGCGTTGCATAAACGGCGAGGGTCGGGTCGCCGGATTTATGATAGTTACCGATGGCCACGGAGAAGAGAAGGATCAGAACGGGATAAATGACTGTCCCGATCAACGGCGGGAGCCAGAGCCATGTGCTCGATCGCACTCTCTTTTCCATAAGCTGTTCCCCTCGTATTTATTCTGACGAAGTTGATCGATTATTATTACATTTGGCAAGCTTTGAATTCGTTCGAGGGGCTCATGTCCGGTAAGCTCGCCCGCAAAGCAAGGCCGCGCGAACGCCAGGAAACCCCGGCGCCCGACGGCGAAGACGCGATTGAGTTAACCCCTTCCGGGGAGCGTGAGGATTACACGTCCAGATTGGCCACCGACAGGGCGTTTTCCTGGATGAACTCGCGGCGCGGCTCGACGATGTCGCCCATCAGCTTCGTGAATATCTCGTCGGCGACATCCGCCTGACCTATCTCCACCCTGAGCATGGTGCGGTTCGCCTGGTCGAGCGTCGTTTCCCAGAGCTGTTCGGCGTTCATCTCGCCCAGCCCCTTGTAGCGCTGGATCGACAGGCCCTTGCGTCCGGCGTCGAGCACCGCGTCGAGCAGTTCAGACGGCAGGCGCACGGGTGTGCCCGCTGTCGAAGGCGCGGCGCCCTCGGCGTCGTCCTCGTCGCGCGCGGCCTGCTTCATCGTCACCAGCCGCGAGGGGTGGGCATAGCTTTCGGCCTCCTCCAGCGCGAGGGCGTGAAGCTTGCGCGCCTCGGCGGAGACGAGGAAGGAAAGGTCGATCGCGTAATGATCGGTGACGCCGCGGTCGAGGCGGCTGAAATGATAGCCGTCGGCGACGGATTCGACCCGCCAGCCGGAGTCCGCCCCGTACCAGCCGACCAGTCGATCGGCGGCCGTCCGGCGGCCTGCCTCGCTGGTGATGGCGGGATCGAACGCGCCCATCAGCGCCAGCGCCTCGATCATCTGCGGGTTATAGCGGCGCGGCGCATAGGCCATCAGCGTGCGGAAGCGCCGAGCATGTTCAACCAGCGTCCTCAGGTCCGCGCCCGACCGCGTGCCGCCCGATGTTTCAAGCACCAGCCCGCCGATACCCGCTTCGACCAGATATTGATCGAGGGCGGCATTGTCCTTGAGGTAGACCTCCGACCGGCCGCGCGCGACCTTGTAGAGCGGCGGTTGGGCGATATAGACGTGTCCCGCCCGGATCAGCTCGGGCATCTGCCGGTAAAAGAAGGTCAGCAGCAGGGTGCGGATGTGCGCGCCGTCGACGTCGGCGTCGGTCATGATGATGATCTTGTGGTAGCGCAGTTTTTCCAGATTGAAGTCGTCGCGGCCGATGCTGGTGCCAAGCGCCTGGATCAGCGTCCCGATTTCCTTGGACGACAGCATGCGGTCGAAGCGGGCGCGCTCGACATTCAAAATCTTGCCCTTCAGCGGCAGGATCGCCTGCGTCTTGCGGTCGCGGCCCTGCTTGGCCGAGCCGCCTGCCGAGTCACCCTCGACCAGGAACAGCTCGCATTTCGACGGGTCGCGTTCCTGGCAATCGGCCAGCTTGCCGGGCAGCGAGGCGATATCCATCACGCCTTTGCGTCGGGTGAGTTCACGCGCCTTCCTCGCTGCTTCGCGGGCAGCGGCGGCGTCGATCACCTTCTGGACGATCGAACGGGCATGGCCGGGGTTTTCCTCAAGCCATTCGGCGAGCTTGTCGGCCATCAGCGATTTCGAGCGGCTGGCGGACTTCGGACGAGACGAGCTTGTCCTTGGTCTGCGACGAGAATTTGGGATCGGGCAGCTTGACCGAGACGATCGCGGTCAGCCCTTCGCGCATGTCGTCGCCGGTGAGGCTCACCTTCTCCTTCTTCAGCGCGCCCGATTTTTCGGCGTAGTTGTTGAGCGTCCGCGTCAGCGCCGCGCGGAAGGCGGCAAGGTGCGTGCCGCCGTCGCGCTGGGGGATGTTGTTGGTGAAGCAGAGTACCTGCTCGTAATAGCTGTCATTCCATTCCAGCGCGACGTCGATGCCGACATCGTCGCGGTGGCCGTGGATGGCGACCGGCTCCGGCATCAGCGGCGTCTTTGCGCGGTCGAGATATTTGACGAAGGCGGCGATTCCGCCCTCGTAATAAAGCTCTACTTCCTTGCGCTCGGCGTGGCGGGCGTCGATCAGGAACAGCCGCACGCCCGAATTGAGGAAGGCCAGCTCGCGGAAGCGGTGCTCGAGCCTTTCGAAATCGAATTCGATGATCTTGAAGGTATCGGGCGAAGGCAGGAACGTGACCTGGGTGCCGCGCTTGTCATTGACGGTGCCGACGACCTTCAGCGGCGCTTCGGCATCGCCCCTGCGGAAGCGCATGTAGTGCTCCTCGCCGTCGCGCCAGATGCGCAGGTCCAGCCAGTCGGACAGCGCGTTCACCACTGATACGCCGACGCCGTGCAGCCCGCCCGAAACCTTGTAGGCGTTGCTGTCGGACGTGTTGTCGAACTTCCCGCCCGCATGGAGCTGGGTCATGATGACCTCGGCCGCCGATACGCCTTCTTCGGTGTGGATGCCGGTCGGAATGCCGCGGCCGTTATCCTCCACCGTCACCGAGCCATCGGGATTGAGAATAATCAATATCTGGTCGCAATGCCCGGCCAGCGCCTCGTCGATCGCGTTGTCGGAAACCTCGAACACCATGTGGTGCAGGCCCGACCCGTCGTCGGTGTCGCCGATGTACATGCCGGGCCGTTTGCGCACCGCGTCCAGGCCCTTCAGGACCTTGATCGAATCGGCGCCATATTCGTTGTTCTGGGGTGCTTCGCTTGCCATGCCAAGCATATAGCGGGCTGCGTGGGAAATCCCAAGCATTACGCGCTCGTTCCGGCGGGGATGGCGAACGTCGTCCGGCGGCCCGTGGCGCAGCCGTTGATCGGCTCTGTACCAAAATGGTACATTCCAAAAAAGTCACGTGTTATTAACGGCTTGTCACGGATTTTGGGCTACCCGCCTTTGGGGACGAGGCACAGAGTGGTTGGAGCAAGCGACGTGAAGAACACGGCAGTCGGACTGGCAATGGTGATTGGCATAACATTCCTGACGTTCGATGCTGCCGGAGCCGCCGAGCCGGGCGCAAGATACGGCGTCGATGGCGATGCCAGTGGGCAGGGACGAGTGGTTGCGGCACGGCCTGTGCGCGGCGAGCCGGCGACGTGGTCGATGATGCTCGTGGGTTTCGGCATGACCGGGCTTGCCATGCGCCGTTCCGCCAGGCGGCGGCCGATCAGCGCGCTTCTACGCGACCGTCGCTGACCAGCCAGCGGCTTGCCGTGCCGCCAATGTCAGAAAACAGCGCCGGTTCGGTTCCGGTCATCCATAGCTGACCGCCGCCAGCCGCCAGTCGTTCGAACAGCGCGGCCCGGCGGCGCGGATCGAGATGGGCCGCCACTTCGTCGAGCAACAGGATTGGCCGTTGCCGCCCTTGTTCGGCCACCAGATCGGCGTGCGCCAGCACCATGCCCAGCAGCAGCGCCTTCTGCTCCCCGGTAGAGCAGCGGTCGGCGGGTTGCTTCTTGCCGAGGTGCGTGACGGCGAGGTCGGTGCGATGCGGGCCGATGCCGGTGCGGCCGGCCGCCGCATCCGCATTCCGCGACGCAAAAAGGGCCTCGCGCAGTGCCGTTTCGCCCTCATCGGCGGTGGGACGCCAGCCCGTCAGCGTTACGCCCGCGCGGGCAAACGGCCCTTCCGGCTGCGCGGCAAGCCTCAGCCCCAGCGCCGCCACCGTCCGTTCGCGCGCTTTGGCGATGGCCGATCCATGTTCGGCCATTTGCGCTTCGAGCGCCGACAGCCATGCGGGGTCGGCTGGGGCATCCGCCGACAGCAGCCGGTTGCGGGCGCGCATCGCGGCCTCGTAGCGCGACGACTGCGCGGCATGGCCCGGCTCCAATGCCAATGTCAGCCGGTCGAGAAAGCGGCGACGGCCCGACGCGCTTTCGGTGAACAGCCGGTCCATAGCGGGCGTAAGCCACAGCACCGACAGCCATTCGCCCAGCGAAGTGAGAGCCGCCGCCGCGCTGTTGATGCGAAGCTGGCGGCGTTCGGGCGCCTGGGCGGTCGCGCCAGTGCCGATGTCGATCGCGCCAGCTTCGGTTTGCAGGGAGGCTGCAACGGCAAAACCGCCCGGCCCCGGCTGCCGCGCCATTTCGCCAAGTGCCGCCTGCCTGAGCCCACGCCCCGGCGCTAGCAGCGACACCGCTTCCAGCACATTGGTTTTCCCTGCGCCGTTTTCGCCGGTCAGCACGACGAACCCCGCGCCGGGCGTGATCACGGCGTCGGCATAGGAGCGGAAATTCGTCAGCGAAAGGCGGGCGACATGAACCATCATCGCCCTCATGCCCTATATTGGGGGGCTCCATGCAAGCATGACTTGCACGAAGGTCACATTCACACCCGCATGGGCATCAGCACATAAAGCGCGGGGCTGGTGTCGCTTTCGCGGATAAGCGTCGGCGCGGCGGCGTCGGCCAGATGGACCTCGACCTCATCGCTTTCGATCTGGGCGAGGATGTCCATCAAATAGCGGGCGTTGAAGCCGATTTCCAATGCCTCGGAGCCATAGGAAGCGGCGACTTCCTCTTCCGCACGGCCATTTTCGGGCGACGTGACCGAAAGCGTGACCTTGTCCTTGTCGACCGCCAGCTTGACCGCACGGGTCTTTTCGCGTCGCGATGGTCGAAACGCGGTCCACGCCCGTAGCGAAACTCTTCGAATCGATCTTGAGCAGCCGGTCGTTCGCCGTCGGGATGACGCGCGAATAATCGGGGAAGGTTCCGTCGATCAGCTTCGACGTCAGCACCGCCGTTCCCAGCGCGAAGCGGATCTTGGACGGCGACAGCGAAACCTCGACCTCGCCATCGGCCTCTTCAAGCAGCTTTCTGAGTTCGGCCACGCATTTGCGCGGCACGATCACGTCCGGCATGCCCGCAGCGCCTTCGGGCTGGGGCACGGTCACACGGGCCAGTCGATGGCCATCGGTGGCCGCCGCCTTCAGCACCGGCTTGCCGTCTTCTTCGGACACATGGACGAAGATACCGTTCAGGTAATAGCGCGTCTCTTCGCTCGATATGGCGAATCGGGTCTTGTCGATGATCTGCTTCAGCATCGACGGCCGGCAGCCGGAAATAGGTCGGCAACTCGCCTTCGGCGATCACCGGGAAATCGTCGCGGGGGAGCGTGGCGAGGCTGAAGCGGGCGCGTCCCGCCACCACGGCCATCTTGCCTTCGGCGACTGTCAGTTCCACCTGCGCGCCTTCAGGCAGCTTGCGGACGATGTCGAACAGCGTGTGCGCTGAAACGGTGGTCGCACCCGGCTGATCGACATGAGCAGGCGCCAGCTCGACGATCTGGAGGTCAAGGTCGGTCGCCATCAGCTTCAGGCCGCTCGATCCCGATACCGGATCGCCGGAGGCCTCGATCAACACGTTCGACAGGATGGGAATGGTGTTTCTGCGCTCGACCACGGACTGCACATGGCCCAGGCTCTTGAGCAGAGTTGCGCGCTCGATCGTCGCCTTCATTTCCGTTTTCTTGCCCCACAAGAGAGATTTGCCCGACGACTATAGCGGGCTTCGCGCGGGCCGCCAGTGGGTAAGCTGACGAAAAAAGGGCCGGAACATGCGCTCCGGCCCTCAGCCATACGTTTTTTCGCATGAAACGAGATCAGAAGCGGACGCCGGCGCCCGCCACGACCTGGTTCTTGTCCAGCCCGTTCGAATAATTCGAATAGCGATACTCCGCCTTCACGAACGCATTTTGCGTAACGGCAAATTCCGCGCCTGCGCCCAGCCGGTAGCCGTCTTTATTGCGGCTGACGTGAAAATTCTGCGCGCCGGTGCCGCCGTCATCATAGCGCGAGCTGAACCGCGCGTTGGTATAGCCGGCCTTTCCGTAGAGCAGCAGGCTTGGCGTCACGGGCACGCCGGCGCGCGCACCGACATAAAGGTCGCGACCGGTGCGAGTGCAGAGTTGATCGACCGCGCTGGCGACCGATCCGCACGCCTTGGCCTTGGATTCGGCGATTTCACCCTCGGCGCCGAGAATCAGGCCATGGCCGACGGCGGCATCGTAGCCCGCTCCAAAGCCGTATTCGAGGCCCCTGTCATGATCGTTGCCGGTGCCGAGGCGCTCCAGACCCACGGTGCCTTCGGCATGGATGCCGGTGAAAGGCGCCGCACCTCCGTCTTCCTGGGCCATGGCGGGAACGGCCGCAAAAGAGACAATGGCAGCGGCGGTCGCCAGAATGAGCTTACGCATAAACAACTCCCTTTGAACAAGTCCTTGGGCACTCCGACGGACTGCCCGAAGACAGGGGCGGTAAAGCAGAGCCCGTCTTGCCCTCAGATGAACATGCCGTTGCACTTTGGTCACAACCGGCACAGAAGGCAGGCATGGGTGGGACCTCGTTTTTTCTGCTTCTGGCAGGCATCGGCCTTGCCGCCGGGCCGAGCGAACCGGCCGCCGCCCGCGATGTGCTGGGCGTCTATGGGGCCTGGGGCGCGTTCCGCGACGCCAAGCCGTTACGGTGTTTTGCGATCAGCGAGCCGGACCGGTCGATCACGCCCGTCTATCGGCAATGGCGTCCCTTTTTCGCGATAGGTGACTGGCCGGCCCGACGGTCGAAAGGGCAGGTGCATCTGCGCATGTCGAAACCCCGCAAGCCCGGCACGCGGCTGAGGCTGACGGTGGGAACCTCCCGTTTCGCGCTGGTTTCCGCAGGCGCCGAAGCCTGGACGCCGGACGCCGAAACCGACCAGGCGGTGGCCGCCGCATTGCGGAGCAGCCGCCGGGCGACGGTGTCGGGGATTGCACGCGATGGCACGGCGATCAGGGACGGCTACCAGACGGACGGCGCCGCGACTGCGATCGACGCAGCCCGACTGAGCTGCGCGACGAAGCGGGGGTAGCTTGGGACTGGTGACGCTTTAGTTGATTTCCTTTTCCAGGCTCTCGATCAATTCCTGGATATTCTTCAGGTGCGGGCGTTCCGCGTCGAGGATGGCCCGAAATGCCGCGCGTTTGGCCTGAAGCAAATGTTGGGGCGAAAGCGTTTTTCCCACGGGCAGCGTCGACGCCAGAATGTCAATCAGCCGCTCCGCGCCGTGCAGGCGGCCCCAGAGATAGTCGTTTTCGCGGTAAGCGCGGCTGAAGAACGCGCCAAAGCTGTTGAACTGGATGCCTTTCAGCGTTGCCTCAGCGCCGCCGGCGCGAATGGTCGCCGCATCGTCAGGCGCGATCCGATCGACCTTGATCGGATCGAATTCATCCAGCCCCTCACCGTGGAGCAGGGGCAGGGTGGCGATGTCGTAAAATGGAAAGCCGAGATAAGTATAAAGGAGTTGCCGCCGGGCGCGGCGGTCGGGCAATTCCAGGAAGGCCTGGCACAGCTTTTCGTCGGCCGCCGCATCGAGCTGGCGCAGATCGAATGATCGAGCGATTTCGGCGAGCGCCAACTCGACCGCTTCAGGCGTGTCGAGGCTGATCCCGTGCAGCCGCTGGTCGAGGACCTTCGCCTGACGCAGTTCAAGGAATGGAGCCAGGCTTTCGTACACCGCCTCGCGGGCGATATCGATGGCGGGGAGATCTTCATCCGATTCGGCGGCCAGTTCCACCAGACGCCGCGCGAGCAGGCGTAGCCGTCTGATCCGGAATCCGAGATCATATTGGCGGAAGAAGGTGATTGCGGCAGGCGTCGCGCCCGAGCGGTTCTCGGCAATGTGATCGAGGTTCTGATCATCCGCCCAGCGCTGTAAAATCCCCCTTATCCTGTCCATCTCGGGACGGACGTCGCGGCCGGCCCCTAACAGCAGCGCGATCGCGAGCTCATCCAGGATGCCCGCCAGCTTCTGGTGGCCATAGGCGGAATAGGCATAACCCGCTTCTCTGGCTGCCGCGCTCTGCGCCTTCGATCGCCAGCCAGCCAGGCGCTGCGGGGTCGGGCGGTCGAGGAAGAAGGTGCCGCCCAGTTCGCGTTCGATGGCGGCGTCCACCTCCGGCCGCATCCCGGAGACGATGCGCCGCATATTGCGAATCCTGCGCGACAGCCCTTCTATGGCCTCCAGATTGTCGCGGATGGGCTGCTCGCGCGGCAGGTCGGACAGGGATTTCAGGATCGTGGCGAAAAATCCTGGCGGGCCGTTCTTGCCGAACAGGGATACGCTGCGGTGTCCCGGCTTGGGATCGATATACACAAAGCGCCGGTCGACCTCGCGATGGGCCGGGCGGTGACGCAAGGCGTCGATCGCGGGGCGGAACGGAGCATTCGCCAGCACCGACCCGTCGATTAGCATTGCGTCTTCCGCCGCGAGGCCCGCCGCTTCGCGCCGGGGGTAGACGCGCGAAAGGAATGCATTGCGCCCCGGCCATGCCAGCTTTTCTTTCTTCAGGACCTTGTCCAGCTCGCTCACCCGAAAGGGCGGGAAGGCGCCGGGAAAACTGGATGTCGCGCGGGCGGCGTAAAGCAGTTCCGCAAGTTCGCCCAGCGATCCTCCCTTGTCGGCACGGCCCGAGAAGGAAATCACCAGCCGGTGTTCGGTCTCGGCCACGCGCGGCGGCGAATGCAATGACAATTGTTCCGGATGACCGGCCAGATCGGTGACCGTAACGAACAGATCGAGCGGCTGGCCGTCGGGTATCAGCCTTGGTCCGCGCTTTCCCCTGTCCATCGCCAGAAACGCATCGAGCAGCAATTTGGTGAAGACTTCCCCGCCGAAGGGCGGTTCGAACCATCGCGACCGGATAAAGTGTGAAAGCTTCGCCCGCACTTCGTCCCGTGCCGCGCTTTCCACCAGGGTGTCGACCGCATTGTCCTGTTTGCGCGCGGCAGCCCACACCAGGGGCGCTGCCCATAATTTCGTCAACCCCGACGTCGGGCGCGCTTCCGGATCGAGCAGAATCTCGACGTCGGCGTTGGCCAGCCACAGCTCGCGCAGCGGCTCCATGTCCGCGCCGGTGTTGATCGCGTGGGCGAGGAAGATGCCGTTGATCCCCCCGGCCGACGCGCCGGCGATAATGTCGGTCAGGACGCGAACGCGGACATGCTCCGCCATGTCGCCCAGCAATTGGGCATAGACGGCGGCGGTGTCGGCCAGATCCGCGGTGCCGCCATTTTCGTGGCATGCGCGGCTGGCCTGGAGGAGCTTCCAGATCTCCTTGACGATGCCGTGCATATAGACCGCGAGACTGACGCCGCCATAGCAGATCAGCGCCAGCCTGATTTCCTTCGTTCGCATCCGCTCCTTCATATCATGGGAAGGCCCGGTGGCGAGAAATATCGGTCACATGCACGCATGCTCTTGTTCCCGATACGTTCCAGGGTATAAGGGCGCTCATGGCAAAGCCGCTGAAGAACTACGTCTGCCAGACCTGCGGGTCGACCAGCTCCAAATGGCAGGGACAGTGCGCCGACTGCGGATCGTGGAATACGATGGCGGAGGAAAGCGCCTCGGTGACGCCATTTTCGCAGAAGCATCACCTGCAAACAGGAGGGCGGAAGCTTTCGCTCGAATTGCTGGATGCCCAAACGGCGCTGCCTAAACGCCTGTCGACCGGCATTGGCGAGCTTGACCGCGCGCTTGGCGGCGGACTGGTTCCCGGCTCGGCGACGCTGATCGGCGGCGATCCCGGCATCGGCAAATCGACCCTGCTGCTCCAGGTCGCGGGCAAAATGGCTGCCGCCGGGGCTGCTGTCGTCTATGTATCGGGCGAAGAAGCGGCCGATCAGGTGCGGTTGCGGGCGCAGCGGCTGGGCCTTGGCAATGCGCCCGTCAGGCTGGCGGCGGCGACCTCGGTCAGGGATATTCTGACGACGCTGGGCGAGCATGCGCCGCCCGCCCTGCTGGTCATCGATTCGATCCAGACCATGCATTCCGATTTGCTGGAAGGGGCGCCGGGCACGGTCAGCCAGGTGCGCGCGGCGGCTCAGGAACTGATCCGCTTCGCCAAAGAGGCGGGGACGGCGGTGGTTCTGGTCGGCCATGTCACCAAGGACGGGCAGATCGCAGGCCCGCGCGTGCTGGAGCACATGGTCGACACGGTGCTCTATTTCGAAGGTGAGCGCAGCCACCAGTATCGCATGCTGCGCGCGGTCAAGAACCGTTTTGGCGGCACCGACGAGATCGGCGTGTTCGCCATGGCGGGCGAGGGGCTGGCAGAGGTGACCAATCCGTCGTCGCTGTTCCTCACCCACCGGGACGAGGCGGTGGCGGGCGCGGTGGTGTTTCCGGCGCTGGAAGGCACGCGTCCGGTGCTGGTCGAAATTCAGGCGCTGGTGGTGCGTCTGGCAAGCGGCGCGACGCCGAGGCGCGCGGTCGTCGGCTGGGATTCCGGGCGACTTGCGATGGTGCTCGCCGTGCTGGAGGCGCGTTGCGGCCTCAGCTTTTCGGCGTGTGAGGTCTATCTCAACGTCGCGGGCGGCCTGCGCGTGTCGGACCCCGCCGCTGATCTGGCGGTGGCGACGGCGCTCGTTTCGGCGCTCAGCGAACGGCCGCTGGCAACGGATGCGGTGGCGTTCGGCGAACTCGCGCTGTCGGGCGAACTCCGCCCGGTCGGCCATGCCGGGCTTCGCCTGAAGGAGGCCGCGAAACTGGGCTTCGGCCGCGCGTTCATGCCTGCGGCGGGCGACGCGAAAGGCGATGGCCTGATGCTTTCGCGGTTCCGCAGCCTTGGACAGCTCGTTGACCATCTGCTGGGGCGCGGCTAGCAGCATCCCATGACTGACGCTGGACCGCTGACCGCCATGGATATCGTCGTGCTGCTGCTGGTTGGTGGCGGCATCATTTTTGGCGTCATGCGCGGTTTCGTCACCGAAGTGCTGTCATTGCTGGCCTGGGTGGCGGCGGTGATGGCGCTGAGGCTTTTCTACGCACCCGCCAGCGTGTGGGCGGCAAAGGCGACCGGCACCGCATCGGGCGGTGCGGTGCTGGCTTTTGCCGGATTGTTCTTCGGTGCGTTCATCCTGTTCAAGATCATCGCGTCGCAACTCGGCAGCCGGATCCGGCAATCGGTGGTTGGACCGATCGACCGGGTGCTTGGCGGCGGCTTCGGCGCGGTCAAGGGCCTGATCGGCGCCAGCCTGCTGTTTCTTGCTGCCAACCTCTTTTACGATGTCGTGTGGGGCAAGGACAGTACGCGGCCGGGTTGGATCGAAGCGGGACGCACCTATCCGCTGCTGAAGCTCACGTCGCGGCTGATCGTCGATTTCGTCGAGGAACGGCGCGCCGGAGGCAAGGAGGGAGCGGACACAGCCGATGAGGATGGTTCCAACCGTCAGCAAACGCCTGGCCGTCATTCCGGGCACAAGCAGAAGGATGATTTTGAAAAGCAGGGCTCCAGGGGCTATACGCCCAAGCAGCGGCGCGATCTGGATGAATTGCTCGATGCCGCCAATTCCATCGGCGTCTGATACGGATACCGCATGACCATTCGCCTTTACGACACCATGGCGCGCGAAAAGCGCGACTTCGTTCCCCTCGATCCGAAGCGGGTGACGATGTATGTGTGCGGGCCGACGGTCTACAATCGCGCCCATATCGGCAATGCCCGGCCCGCCGTGGTTTTCGACGTGCTGGCACGCCTGCTGCGCCACCAATATGGCGGAAACGGCCTCGTTTATGCGCGCAACGTCACCGATGTGGACGACAAGATCAACGCGGCGGCCGCTGCCGAAGGCGTCGATATCTCGGTTATCGCCGGACGGTACGAGCAGCATTATCTGGAGGACATGGGCGCGCTGGGCATTGCGCCGCCGACGGTCGCGCCGCGCGCCACCGCGCACCTCGCCGAAATGATCGGGATGATCGAGCGGCTGATCGCCAACGGCCACGCTTATGCGGCCGAAGGGCATGTGCTGTTCGATGTCGCGTCGGACCCGGATTACGGCCAGTTGTCGCGGCGCACGCGCGAGGCGATGCAGGCGGGTGCGCGGGTGGAAGTCGCGCCGTTCAAGCGTGATCCGGCGGATTTCGTGCTGTGGAAGCCGTCGTCGGCCGACCTGCCGGGGTGGGATTCCCCCTGGGGGCGCGGCCGGCCCGGCTGGCATATCGAATGCTCGGCGATGATCGAAAAGCATCTGGGCGAGACGATAGACATCCACGCGGGCGGGCAGGACCTGATTTTCCCGCATCATGAAAACGAGATCGCGCAGAGCCGCTGCGCGCATCATGGCGCGCCGCTGGCCCGCTACTGGATGCACAACGGCTTCGTGTCGATGGATGCCGAGAAAATGTCGAAGTCGATTGGCAATGTGGTGACGGTCGCCGATCTGCTTGCGGCGGAACACCGGGGTGAGACCCTCCGGCTTGCGCTGCTGTCGGCGCACTACCGCCAGCCGCTCGACTGGAACGCCGCGCTGCTGGAGCAGTCGAAGGCGACGTTGGACCGGCTGTACCGAGCCAAGGATGGCGCCGATGCGATGGCTGGTGAACCAGACCCCGCTGTTGTCGCGGCGCTTGCCGACGATCTCAACACGCCGCTCGCGCTCTCGCGCCTCGGCGGCATCGACGATCCCGCCGTTTTGACCGCGAGCGCAGGCCTGCTTGGGTTGCTGGAACAATCAGCGGACCAATGGTTCCGCGGAGATGGCGACGACAGCGCTATCGAAGCCGCCATTGCGGCCCGCAATGAAGCGCGGAAAGCGCGCAATTTTGCAGAAGCCGACCGCATTCGCGATGCGCTGAAGGACCAGGGGATCGAGCTGGAGGACGGGCCGCAGGGCACGACGTGGCGAAGGCTTTGAACGAACCCCAATAGTCATGCTGAACTTGTTTCAGCATGACGGGGTGCGATGCGTGATTTTCGCGCTATATCCCTTTCATGAGCGAGGCGCTTTACAACACCCGGATCCTGAGGCTGGCCGCTTCCATCCCTCATGCCGAGCGGCTTGCCAATCCGCAGGCGAGCGTGGCGAAGCGCTCTCCGATCTGCGGCAGCCGCGTGACGGTGGACGTCAATCTCGATGCTGAAGGCCGGGTTGCCGAACTGGGGCAGGAGGTGCGCGCCTGCGCGCTGGGGCAGGCATCGGCCTCGCTGATGGGCGCGCATGCCCTTGGACGCTCGCCAGTGGACCTGGCCGCCGCGCGCGATGCGCTGAATGCATATCTGAAGGGCGAGGCCGAGACGCCGGGCGACTGGCCCGGGTTGGAGCTGTTCGGCCCGGCACGGTCATATCGCGCCCGTCACCCGTCGATCATGCTGGCGTTCGAGGCGGTGGCGCAAGCGGCGGCGGAAGCGAGCGCGAAAGCCGGCACGACGGTCGGCCGCTGATGCACGGCGATGGAAATCTCCTGCGCGACGGGGTTATCTACCTCAGCTTTGCACTGGTCGCGGTGTTGCTGTTCCGACGGCTCGGGCTGGGCGCGACGCTGGGCTATCTCGTCGCGGGCGCGTTGATCGGCCCGCACGGCTTCAGGCTGCTCAGCAACACGCAGAACATCATGTCGCTCGCGGACATCGGCATTGTCCTCCTGCTGTTCATCGTCGGACTGGAACTTCAGCCCAGCCGGTTGATGCGGCTGCGGCGCGACATATTCGGTCTGGGACTGGCGCAGGTTGTGGTGGCGGGTCTGCTGCTCGCGGCCGGCATATATGCGACGACCGGCTTTTCACCCGGCGCGTCGCTGGCGGTCGGCCTGCCGCTGGCGCTGTCATCGACCGCGCAGGTACTGCCGATGCTGCAGGATCGCGGCCGCCTCAACACTCCGTTTGGCGAACGCTCATTCTCGATCCTGCTGTTCCAGGATCTTTCAATCGTTCCGCTGATCACGATCATTGCGGCCCTGTCCCGCGCCCCCGCAGATCCGACTGCCCCGCCGGGGTGGCTGCTCGCCGTCTACACCGTGGCGGCGGTTACTGGCCTGGTGCTTGCGGGGCGGTTCGTCCTCAACCCGCTGTTCCGGCTGATCGGGCGTATCGGCGCGCGCGAGCTTTTCGTGGTCGCGGGGCTGTTCACGGTGCTGGCGGCGGCGGCGCTGATGGAGGCATTGCATCTGTCGACCGCATTGGGCGCATTCGTGGCTGGCGTGATGCTGGCCGATTCGCCCTATCGGCATGAGCTGGAGTCCGACATCGAGCCATTCCGTTCGCTGCTGCTGGGGCTGTTCTTCGTGGGCGTCGGCATGATGCTCAATCTGGATGTCATCGCCGCGAAGCCGCATGTGGTGCTGGGCCTTGCTGCGATGGTCGTGATCCTGAAGACGCTGGCGCTTTGGGGCGTCGCACGCCTGTTCGGCATGGAGGGCCGGTCGGCGTTGTCGCTCGGGCTTCTGCTCAGCCAGGGCGGTGAATTCGGCTTTGTGCTGTTCGCACAGGCAAGCGGCGCCCTGTTGATCGCGCCGGACGCCACCAGCCTGTTCGGTGCGGTCGTCACGCTGTCGATGGTCAGCACGCCGTTTCTGATGATGGTGGTCCGCCGGTTCAACCGCGAGAACGTTCAGCTTGCGGCCGCGCTCGAAGGTCCGGAATCGGCGGGCTGCGCGCGGGCGCTGGTGATCGGCTATGGCCGTTTCGGCCAGACGGTCGCCCAGATGCTGTTGGCGCAGGGCGCGTCGATAACGCTCATCGATTCCAACCCCGAGCAGATCGAACGCACCGCCAGCTTCGGCATGAAGGTCTATTATGGTGACGGCCGGCGAGTAGACCTGTTGCGCCGCGCTGGGGCGGAAGATGCCAATCTGATCATCTATTGCGTCGATGGCGACTGGTTGGGGGCGTCAGTGCTGGGGCCGGTACGGCAGGCGTTCCCCCAGGCTGCGGTGCTTGCCCGCGTGTTCGACCGCCGCCAGTTGCTGGCGGTCGGCGGACTGGCACTTGAAGGCATGGTCCGCGAGGTGTGGGAATCGGCGATCGTGATGGGGCGTCTCGCGCTTTTGCAGCTTGGCACCGAGCCGGAGCTTGTGAACCGCATCGAGGCTGAATATCGTCGGCGGGATGAAGAAAGACTCACGCTGCAATCCGCCAGCGGCGACCTCCATTCCGGACAGGAAATGATGTTCCATCGATCGGGACCGCTGAAGCCGGAAACCGTCACAAATGCCGATGTGGAGGAAAAATGACGGCAAGCGCACGTCCCTGGGCGGCCGCGGCGGCTGTATGCGGCGCCCTTGCCGTCATTCTGTGCGCGTTCGCGTCGCATGGCGTCGAAGACCCGCAACATGCCTTCTGGCTGCGGATCGGCGGGTTTTGCCTGCTGGTCCACGCGAACGCCGCGCTGGTCACGCTCGCATTGGTGAGGGACCGGCTTGGGCGCGTGACGGCGTCCCTGTTCCTCGGGGGAGGCGTGATTTTTGCTGCGACCCTTGCCGGAATGACCTTGGGCGGGCCGCACTGGCTGGGGGCGGTGACGCCCTTTGGCGGCCTGCTCATGATCTTCGGCTGGCTGGCGCTGGCCTGGGCGTTTGTGCGGCCATTGCCGGATGACGGAAAGAACGTGGACGGGCAGGGCGCTTAGCCCTTCGCCATGACCTGATCGAGGAACCGCGCGACGTCCTCCAGCGACACGTCGCGGGCAAGGTAGGTTTCGCCCAGCCCCCGCGCGAGCAGGAACGGCAGCTTGCCGCCTTCCATTTTCTTGTCGTGCATCATGTGGCGAACGAGCGCCGCCCCGCTGGCGGTGATGTCGGCGTCGTGCGGATGCGTCTTCATGCCGCATGCGCGCAGGTGCTGGACGATGCGCTCGGCCGCACCAGGCGGGCAAAGCCCCCGCGCCTCCGAAAAGCGATATGCGAGCACCATGCCGATGGCGACGGCCTCGCCGTGCAGCAACCGGTCGGAAAAACCCGTTTCGGCCTCAAGCGCATGGCCGAAGGTATGGCCGAGGTTGAGGAGCGCACGCGTGCCCGTCGTCTCGCGCTCATCCGCCGCGACGATCCGTGCCTTGGCCGAAATGCTGCGCTCGATCGCATAAACTTGTGCTGCCTCGTCGCCCGCCAGAAGGGCGGGGCCGTGGGATTCGCACCAGGCGAAGAAGTCCGGGTCGTCGATGAGGCCGTATTTAATGACCTCGGCATAGCCCGCGCGCAGCTCACGCGGAGGCAGGGTGGCAAGGACGCGGGGGTCGATCAGGACGAGCGAGGGCTGATGGAATGTGCCGACCAGGTTCTTGCCCGCCGCCGTGTTGATCGCGGTCTTGCCGCCCACCGACGAATCCACCTGCGAAAGCAGGGTCGTCGGCACCTGAATGAAATTGCAGCCGCGCTTCACGATCGAGGCGGCAAAGCCCACCAGATCGCCGATCACGCCGCCGCCAAGGGCGATGACATGGTCCTTGCGCTCAACCTCCAGCGCCAGCAGGCGGTCCACCAGCCCGGACAGCTGCGTCCAGCTTTTGGTGCCCTCGCCCGCGGGAAGGACTATCGGTTCGACCGCGATGCCTTCGGTGGACAATGACTGCACAAATGGTTGAAGCTGCGCGGCCGCGACATTGGTGTCTGTCACAACCACCAGCGGCTGGTCCCGCCGATAGGGCTTCAGCCGCTCGCCCGCCCGACTCAGAAGACCCGGCTCGATCTCGATCGCATAGCTGCGTTCGGCCAGTGACACGTCAACCCTGGGCATTGGCAAGCGCCTCCAATATCGCATCGACCGACGCTTCGTGGGGCTGGGGGCGGCTGGCGACGCGGATCGGCGCCTGGGCGTAGACCGGATTTCTTGCCGCCGCCAGTTCCGTCAGCACCTGCCGAGGATCGCGGTTTTTCAGCAGTGGCCGCGTTTCCCGCCGCCCCACCCGTTCGACCAGCGTGTCGATATCGGCATCCAGCCAGATCGCGGTGGCGCGGCTGAGAATATGCGCGCGCGTCTCATCGTTCATGAATGCCCCGCCGCCGGTTGCGATCACCTTGGGCTGGCCGTCGATCAGCCGTGCGATCACGCGCCGTTCGCCGTCCCGGAAGTGCGCCTCGCCGAATTGCTCGAAAATCTCGCTGATGGTGAGCCCGGCCGCCTCCTCGATCTCCTGATCGGCGTCAAAGAAAGGCACGCCGAGGCGGACCGCAAGTCTGCGGCCCAGAGAGGATTTGCCCGATCCCATCAGGCCGATCAGGACAATCGGCCGGTCGACCTTAAATCCGGTGTTTTGTGCTTTATGCGTGTTCATTGGCTGGAGGGGCTATACACAGAGCGCGCACCTCGGGCAAAAGCAGTCTCACTCGAAATGACGTTGGGGTTGAAAATGTCGCGTTCCGCGATCCTCTTTATCTTTTTCTTGGTAATCATCGTCGGCGGCGCGGCGTCGCTGGCGTTCATCAATACCGAGGTCCAGCCCAAGGCGGTGGAAAAGCCGATAGCTAATGAGAAACTCGGTCTCTAAGGGGGCTCTGGGCTTCGCGATCCTCGCGTTCGTGGTCGCGATACCGGCGCTCGGTCAGGAAAATCCCGAATCCCTGTTGCCGCCTGGTTTCGGAACGCCGGCGCCGTCGCGTCCTGGCGCACCTGCGCCATTGCCATCTTCGCCGACGACAGCACCGACCCAGGGCCAGGCGCCGGCCGCTGCCGGGCCTGTCGACCTTTCGGGGGTGTTGCCGCCCGCTCCGACACCGCTCGGCGAGGGCGAAGGCGGCGAATACAAGCTTCCGCCGCCGGTCAGCCGGCCGATCGATCGGGTGGGGTCTATCTGGCCGGGCACGACTGGTTTTCCCGATGATGCCTTTACCGGCGCAAGCGGTCCCTATCTGACCACCTTGATGCAGCGGCTCGATACGCCGATCGCCTCACGCTGGGCGGCAATCGTTTTGCGGCGCGCCCTGCTGTCGCGGGTTCCGACCGCGGCGGGGTCGCGTCCGGCCGACTGGATCGCCGAGCGGGCATTGCTCCTTACGCGTCTGGGCGACGTCGAGGCGGCACGCATGCTGGTGCAGGCGGTGCCGGTCGATCGTTACACGCCGCGTCTTTATGCGGTTGCCGTGCAGGTGGCGCTGGCCGGCGGCGACATGAGCGGCCTGTGTCCCATCGCCGATGTCGGCGAGGGGCTGACGAGGGAGGCTGTGTGGCCGTTGGCGCGGGCGATGTGCGCGGGCCTGTCGGGCGATACAAGCCTCTCGGCGGCACTGGTCGACCGGGCGCGCCAACGCAAGATGCTCGGCAACCTCGACCTGCTGCTGGTCGAACGTATCGCGGGCGCGGGAACCGGCAGCCAGCGCAACGCCAATGTCGACTGGAGTGAAGCCAGGCGGCTTACGGCTTTCCGCTTTGGCCTGGCGACCGCGGCGGGCATTGGCATACCATCAGCGCTGTTCCGCACGGTCGGGCCCCAGGTGCAGGCATGGCAGGCGCGGGCCCCCGCCCTTGATCTTGAACAGCGTATCGCCGCCGCCCGCGTCGGCGCGGCGCTGGGCATGATTTCGTCGGCCGACCTTGTCGACCTCTATTCGGCGCTTGCCGAGGAAACCGATTTGTTCGCGATCGCCAGCACACCGGCAGGGCAATTGCGCAAAGCCTATGTGGAAGAAGACGCCAGCACGCGGATGGAAGGGCTGGATGCGCTGTGGGCGGGCGATATACGCGCCCGCGACGGCTATGCCGCCCGAATCCTGACGGCGCGTGCGGCCGCCGCCATCAAGCCCGAGGAAGCGCTTGCCAGCCGTGCAGGAGACCTGATCGCCTCGATGCTCTCTGCCGGGCTGGACCGTCAGGCGGCGTCGTGGTGGCCGGTTCTGGAGAAGGCGGATTCGGATGACGCGGCCGAAGGTTGGGCGTTGCTCGCTGTCGGGGCGCCCGGCCGCATCCCGGTTTCCCAGGGGCGAATCAAGAATTGGGCCAAGCGCGAGGAGAGCGCGCGAGGGGTGCATCGCGCGGCGCTGTTCTTGGCGGCTCTTGCCGGTCTGGGGCGGATCGATGGGCGCGCCGTCGACCAGCTTTCCGCCGCTTATGACGCGAACCTTGCCGCTTCCAGCCGCTATTTGCAGCAGTTGGACGAAGCGGCGGCGGCGGGCCGGGGCGGGGAAGTCGCGCTGCTTGCCGCGATCGGCCTGCAAACGCAGCGCTGGTCGGGCGTGCCGCCGCAGCATCTGTTCCACATCCTTGCCGCGCTTAGACGGGTTGGCCGGGAACCCGAAGCCCGCATGATCGCGGCGGAAGCACTGATGCGATCGTGACCGACAAGCCCGCCCCGACCAGCCGCGACCGCGCGGCCATCGCGCGCTTCCTGGAAATGATGGCGGCGGAAGCCGGGGCGTCGCGCAACACGCTGGTCGCTTATTCGACCGATCTGATGGGGGCGTCCGAATTGCTGGGCGGTGCGCTGGTGAATGCCGATGCCGGTGCGCTCGACCGGCTGGCCGCAGCCTGGCTCCCGCTGAAGCGCGCCAGCGTTTCGCGCAAGGCGTCAACGTTGCGCCGCTTTTTCGGATTTCTGGTCTGCGAAGGCGACCGGGCCGACGATCCGTCGCGCGCGCTGCCGCGTCCGGCGAAAGAGCGCGGATTGCCGAAGATCCTGGGGCACAGGGACGTCGATGCGCTCTTCGAGGCGGTCGCGCACAGGCAGGAGGTTGCGCCCGGACCGATGACCGACCGGCTCGCCGCCTTGCTTGAGCTCCTATACGGATCTGGACTGCGCGCGACCGAGCTGGTTTCGCTACCGCGCCGGGCCGTGCGTCACGGGCAACCATTTCTTGTCCTTGCCGGAAAGGGCGGCAAGGAGCGGCTGGTGCCGTTGTCCGCGCGAACGCTCAAGGCGGTGGCGCGTCACGCCGCCAATGTCACGGCCGATGCGCGCTATCTTTTCCCGTCGGGCAAGAAGCATCTGTCGCGCGTTCGTCTGTTCCAGCTTGTCCGCGCCTTGGGTGCGGAGGCGGGGATTCCACCAGAGCGGATCAGCCCCCATGTGCTCCGCCATGCCTTCGCCACCCACCTGCTGGAAGGCGGCGCGGACCTGCGCGCCGTCCAGGCGATGCTGGGTCACGCCGACATCGCGACGACCGAGATTTACACCCATGTCCAGACCAAGGCGCTGGTCGAACTTGTCGCTTCGAAGCATCCGCTCGTTGACGACAGGCGTCCTCGCCAGTAACGCCAAGCGTCCATGACCACCTATCTTGAGTTTGAGAAGCCCATTGCGGAGCTTAAGGCGCGGATCGTCGATCTGCGCGAATCCGCCAAGGGCGGCGATGTCGACATCACAAGCGAGATTGAAAAGCTTGAGGTGAAGGCAGAGCGCCAACTGCGCGAAACCTACGCCAAGCTGACGCCCTGGCAGCGGACATTGGTGGCCCGGCATCCCGAGCGTCCGCATTTCAAGGATTATGTGGCCCGGCTGATCGACGATTTCACGCCATTGGCCGGCGACCGCAGTTTCGGCGAGGATGCTGCCATCATCGGCGGATTGGGGCGCTTTCGCGGCCGCTCCATCGTCGTGATCGGCCATGAAAAGGGCGCGGATACGGCGAGCCGTCTCAAACATAATTTCGGCATGGCCAAGCCCGAAGGCTATCGCAAGGCGATCCGCCTGATGAAGCTGGCGGACCAGTTCGGACTGCCGGTCCTGACGCTTGTCGACACCGCGGGCGCGTTTCCCGGCGTCGAAGCCGAGGAGCGCGGTCAGGCGGAGGCGATCGCCCGGTCCACCGAAGCCTGTCTAGGCATGCGCGTACCGATGATCGCCGCCATCGTCGGCGAGGGCGGATCGGGTGGCGCGATAGCGCTTGCGGCCGCGAACCGGGTGCTGATGTTCGAAAACGCGGTCTATTCGGTGATTTCGCCGGAAGGATGCGCCTCGATATTGTGGCGGTCGGCGGACAAGGCGGCCGATGCCGCCGAGGCGATGCGAATCACGGCGGCCGATCTCAAACGGTTGAACGTGATCGACAGGATCGTGCCGGAACCGCTTGGCGGCGCCCAGCGCGACCCGGCCGTGGCTATCGCTTCGCTTGGCGACGCAATCGGCGAGGAACTGGCGGCGCTGGACAAACTTTCGGCGGATGCCTTGCTTGCGGATCGCCGGCGCAAATTTCTCGAGATGGCGATTTAACGGCATTTGACGCAACCCAGCCGGTTGCCCGATGTTCTGTCCGCGACGATTGCGGAGGAAATGCATGACCAGCCGTGGGACATTGCAAGCGGGCGTGGCTGCCCTGGCGGCGCTGGTGCCCTTGGCGGTTGCCTGCACCCAGACGCCCGCCGACGCACAGAGCGACACGAAGGTGCGCTCCATGTCCGAGAGCGACCGCGACCAGGGCGCGCGTGCCCATCCGCAGCTTCTTGAGGAGTTCGGCGGCGCCTATCAGGGACCGCCCGCAGCCTATGTCACCGCCGTTGGGCGGAAGATCGCGGTCCAGTCGGGACTGGCCAACGCGCCGTCCGACTATACGGTGACACTGCTCAATTCGCCGGTAATGAATGCTTTCGCGATCCCCGGCGGCTATATTTACGTGACGCGACAGCTTCTTGGGCTGATGAACGATGAGGCGGAACTGGCCTCGGTGCTTGGCCATGAAGTCGGCCATGTCGCCGCCCGTCATGCGCAGAAAAGAAACACGCGTTCGACGATCGGATCGATCGGATCGGTCTTGCTGGGCGTGTTAACGGGGTCGTCCGAACTGGCGCAGGTGGCAGGGCAGGCGTCGCAGATATATACGCTGTCCTATTCACGCAGTCAGGAATATGAGGCCGACGACCTCGGCATCCGCTACCTGAAACAGGCGGGTTATGATCCATATGCGGCCGCCGACATGCTGGAATCGCTGGGCCGCAGCAGCGCGCTGGATGCGCGATTGAGCGGCAATGATGCCGAAAAAGCGGTTCCGGGCTGGGCGCGCAGTCATCCGCTGACCGAGGACCGTGTCGCCCGCGCGCGGCGCGAGGCGGCAACCGCAGGGGCGGCGGGCAGGGGCACGCGTAACCGCGATGCGTTCCTGAACGCGCTTGAGGGGACGATCTATGACGATGACCCGAAGCAAGGCGTGGTCGACGGGCGCGTGTTTCGCCATCCGCAACTGCGCTTCCAGTTCGAGGCGCCCAGCGGTTTCGCCATCGCCAACGGCACACAGGCCATCACCATCCAGGGCAGCGGCGGTCAGGCGCAACTCTCCGGTGGATCGCTCGGCGGCGGCGGGCTCGAGGCGTATATCAGCAAAATCTTCAATGCCCTGGGCGGCGGACAGCAGCAGGTCAATTATTCGGAGCCGCGCCGGACCACGATCAACGGGTTGGAGGCCGCGACCGCGACGGCGCGGGCAAGCACGCGGTCGGGACCGGTCGACGTGACGATCACGGCTTATCGCTGGCAAGGCGATCAGGCATTTCATTTCATGACGATCACGCCCGCGGGGTCGGGGCTTGGTCCGTTCAATGGGCTTGTCAATTCAATGAAGCGCCTGTCCGAAAACGAGGCTGCGGCAGTACGACCGCGCGTCATCGATGTGGTGACGGTAAAGGCGGGGGACACGCTTGCGTCCCTTGCGGGGCGAATGGCCTATGGAGATCTGAAAATGGAACGGTTTTTGACGTTCAATGCGCGGGCGCCGGATCAGCCGCTTCGCCCCGGCGAGCGCGTGAAGCTGATTGTCTATGCCACGCGATGAGCGGGTGACAAGAAAAGGGCGGCGGGGAGAACCCCACCGCCCTTTTTAAAGAAGCTGAATTCAGCTTACTTCAGGCCGTTCGAAACGTTAGTGAACGTATTCGACAGATTGGAACCGAGCGTCGACATCGCGGTGATGGCGGCGACGGCGATCAGGGCGGCGATCAGGCCATACTCAATGGCGGTGGCGCCCTTTTCGTTCTTGAAAAGCTTACGAATGGACATTGTGGTCTCCTTAGTGAGGATCTTCAAACTTCCGAAAGTCGTCCGAGCCTGCCCCGGTAAGTTGGGTAAGCAAGAGTAGGTTGTACCCGATTACTCTTGCCAAAAGGTTTACAAAACGACCCCGTTCGATGTGATTATGCAGTCATATTTTGAGTATTGAACGTATCGAGGTTAGCGGATTATTAAAGATCGGCGGATAATTAGCTCGTTGCACCGATCACCTCGGATGCAACATTGCTCCACATGCTAATTGTTGCATCGGCTAAATTGTGGAGTGCGCCAAGTATGGCAATCACGACCAGCGACGCTATCAGCCCGTATTCGATGGCTGTGGCGCCCTTCTCGTCGTGCGCCAGGTGGATGAGCCATCGCGTCAGCATTGCCGAATTCCCCGTTGGCGCTATGGCCCTACTGGGCTGCAAGATAACGACGAAAGCGTTAACAATTTGTCATGACCGAGAATGTGCCAATCGACGCAGCCATACCGCTTCTTGTCGCTGCGGTGGCGCTGATTGATCGCGACGGGCGTGTGCTTGTCCAGCAGCGGTCCGCGCACCGGACGATGGCCGGGCTGTGGGAATTTCCCGGTGGCAAGGTGGAATTGGGTGAAACACCGGAGGCCGGGCTGATCCGCGAATTGCGGGAAGAGCTTGGCATTGGCACCGACTCGGCTTGTTTGGCGCCAGCCTGTTTTGCGAGTGAAGCGCTCGGCGGACAGCACCTGATACTGCTGCTCTATGTGTGCCGGAAATGGACGGGCACGCCGCAACCGCTCGATGCCGCCGCGCTGAAATGGGTGCGGCCGGTCGAGTTGCATGGTTTGGAGATGCCCCCCGCGGACAAGCCGCTCATCGGTTTGCTGGAGGCGCTGCTCTAGGGTCGCGCAGCACGTCGGCCAGCGACACCTTGCCCGAACCCGGCTTGAGCGGCTTGGGCTGATCGGGAGAGGGCGCCCACGCCGTCAGATAGATGATCTCGACCGTTTCGGCGACGCGGCCGTCGGCATCGCCATTCTCGGCAAAGGCCGCGGCCGCCGCAGCGATTGCGAGGCGGCGGAACGGCGCGCGCGTGCCGAGATCCCACTCTCGCCGGCTCCCCTGATGTCCCGCAAGAGCGGAAGCAACCCGTCGTGGCGCACGGACAGGGTTTCCGAGATCCACCACCGGCAAGGCAAAACCCGCACGGCCAAGCAGGTCGCCCGCCGCCCGGACGTCGACCATCGGTGCTATGCGTGGCGCCGCTCCGCCGGTGGCGGCGATATCACCTGAAATCAATGCGGCGCGCGCGCGATTGAGGCTGTTGCCACCGGCAAAGGCGGCGAGGAAAAGCCCGTCAGGCCTCAATATGCGCCGGGCAAGCGCCAGAGCGCCGGGCAGGTCGTTCACCAGGTGCAGAGACCCGGCGGAAACGACGAGGTCGAAACTGGCGTCGGCGAAAGGAAGCCTGTCCTCGTCGCATTGCACGCCCTGGGCGCCATGGGCAAATCGAAATCCGGCGTCGGCCGACACGACCATGCCTGCCGGGAGCTGGCGTGCCAGCCCGCCGTCCGCGCAACCGAGGTCGAGCGCGCGGGTGAAGCCGCGATTGACCGTGCCCAGCCGGACGAGCAATTCCTCGATCATATGGTCGCGCAGGAAGGCGTGCGCGCGAAAACCGGCGGCCGCCCGGTCACGGTGCAGCCGCCGCAGCTTGCGATCAAAGGGCTCGGCGATATTCATCGTTCTGCTATGACGTGCCGATGGCCATAGCTCAACCTGCCCGCCTCAATCGCATTTCCACCGGCCTGAAATGGGCGATAGGTCTTGCGCTTCCGGCCCGTTGCCTCGGCTGCGGATTGGTGGTGGATCAGGACGATTTGCTGTGCGCGCCCTGCTGGGCGGAGCTGACGTTTGCGCGTGCGCCGCGCTGCGCCGGGTGCGGCGTCCCGTTTGAAGTCTCTATGGGGGAGGATGCGCTGTGCGCTCCGTGTCTTGAGCGTCGGCCGGCCTTTTCGGAAGCGCGCGCGGCAGTCTTATATGATGTCTTGCCGCGCAGGATCCTGATGCGGTTCAAATATGGTGGCCGGCCCCACCTCGCGCGGATGATGGGGCGGCACATTCGCCTGGCTGCGCCCGATTGGCTGGAGGATGAAAAGGCCGTTCTCGTACCCGTGCCGCTCGCCCGATGGCGGCTGTGGTGGCGCGGCTATAATCAGGCAGGACTGATCGCCAAGGCGCTGGCACGCATTTCGCCCGCGCATGTCATGCTGGGCGCGCTGGTTCGGCGTCGCGAGACCAGCAGCAGCGGAAAACTGTCTCGATCGCAGCGTTTCGCCAAGGTCCGAAGCGTTTTTCAGGTCGCCGAAAAGGCACAACCGCAGATCGCCGGCAGGCCGGTGATACTGGTCGATGATGTGATGACGACGGGTGCTACCGCCGAGGCTTGCGCGATCGCGCTGCTGCGGGGGGGAGCGGCGTCCGTCCGCGTGCTCACCTGGGCGCGCGCCCTGCCTGCAAATGCGCTGGTCAGTTGACAAGCGGCGCTGCGATCCACAGGTCTGGAATCAAGGAGAAGTCATTGATGGCGAAGATCGAGATCTACACCAAAATGTTCTGCCCGTTTTGCACGCGGGCAAAGAAGCTGCTCGCGGACAAGGGCGTCAGCTTCGAAGAGCATGACATCACCATGGGCGGCCCGAAGCGCGTCGAAATGCTTGAACGCGCGAATGGTCGCACGACGGTGCCGCAGGTGTTCATCGATGGTCGCCACATCGGCGGATCGGACGACCTTGCCGCGCTGGACGCGGTGGGCGGACTCGATCCGCTGATCGTAGCCTGAGGTTCGATTTTCGCATCATGCGCACTGCCATCATCCAGACCACCACCGGGACCGATCCCGCCGACAACATGCGCGACCTGACAACCGCACTGGGACGGGCAGCGAGCGACGGCGGCGATTTTGCCTTCCTGCCCGAGATGTGCGGCATGCTCGACGTGGATCGCGGTCGCATGATGGCGAAAGCCGCCCATGAGGCCGACGATCCGGTGCTGGCTGCCATCCGCGAGGCGGCGGCAAAACATGGCCTCTGGGTCCATATCGGATCGCTCGCGCTGAAGGCGGACGATGATGCGGAACGGCTCGTCAACCGGGGTTTCATTATCGACGGCGACGGCAGCATTCGCGCGCGTTACGACAAGCTGCACCTCTTTGACGTCGATCTGCCGTCGGGCGAGCGTTATCGCGAATCGGCGACTTATCGTCCAGGAAACCAGACGGTGGTTGCCGATACGCCATGGGGCCGCATTGGCTTGTCGATATGTTACGATATTCGCTTTCCTGAACTTTATCAGCGGTTGACCGATGCGGGCGCGGTACTTCTGTCAGTGCCCGCCGCCTTCACCGTGCCGACGGGCAAGGCCCATTGGCATGTGCTTTTACGCGCGCGCGCGATCGAGGCGGGGGTCTTCGTCGTCGCCGCCGCGCAATCGGGCAAACACCAGGATGGACGGGCGACCTATGGCCATTCGCTTGCCGTCGATCCATGGGGCGAGGTGCTCCTCGACATGGGCGAGGCCGCCGGCACGGGCATGATCGATCTCGACTTCAGCCGCGTGGATGAGGTACGGAGCCGGGTTCCTGCGATACGTCATCGCCGTTCCATAGACCCGCCGGTGATTGGTTCATGATCGTCTTCGACATCAAATGCGCTGCGGGCCATGTTTTCGAGGCATGGTTCGGTTCGTCCGAGGATTGGGAAAGCCAGCGCGAACGGAAGCTTGTATCCTGTCCGATATGCGGGGACGACCGCGTTGAAAAGGCACTTATGGCACCTGCCGTCGGTGCGAAGAATAACCAGCGCCGCGACGCGCGCGCCATTGCCATGTCCAGCGGCGAGGATCCGGCGCGGATGAAGGAAATGCTAGGCGCCCTTGCCAAGGCCCAGGCGGAGTTGGTGAAGAACGCCGACTATGTAGGCGATCGCTTTGCCGAAGAGGCGCGCGCCATGCATCTGGGCGATCTCGATCATCGGCAGATTTATGGCGAGGCCACGGCCGCTGAAGCACGCGCGCTTATCGACGAGGGTGTTCCGGTCGCGCCGCTGCCGCTGCCCATATCGCGCCGCCGGTCGGATGCGTGAGTTTTAGCTTGAACTGTGGTCCGCGCTTTCGCACAAGGCAGGCATGCCCCCGTAGCTCAGCAGGATAGAGCGACGGTTTCCTAAACCGCAGGCCGGTGGTTCGAGTCCACTCGGGGGCACCAGTTCACATTTATATATTCAATGATTAAATGGCGTTTCGCCTCCAGCAATCTGTGCTTTGAGACTATTATAAATAATTGTAATGCCTTTATAATAGTTCCGGGTGCAGCCGTGGCGGCTTTGGTGTCAAGACCGGGGTGGTTTTGATACGACGGCGCCTGAGCCTTTACAAACAGCCTCTGTCCAAGGGCTCCATGCGTTTGGTGCCTGCTGGCGCGGCATATTGCGCGGTTGATATTTCTAACCGTCATTTCCAAAGCACGCGAATGTTCACAATGGTGAAAATCGGATAGCCGCCCGCCGAGTAAACTGGCGAAAAGCAGACGTTTCGAGGCGACCCCGAAGAAAAAATGCGCTACTTCCGGCCGGTGACCGGGGTGATTGAGAACATTATCCGACGAGATATGACATGGCTCCGCCGCAGGTTACGCGCGAGCGAGGCATGGTTCATCGCGCTTGCCATCGTTGTCGGCACGGCGGCGGGGCTACTGACTGTCATTCAAGGGGCGATCGCTCGAACTTTTCAGCATCTGGCGTTTAAGCTGCCTGCGGGGACACACCTGAGCGCCGTTCCATCGCTTTCTCCTTATCAACTTCTGATGTTGCCTCTTGGTGGGTTGCTCTTGGGCCTGTTCGGCCTGGCGGTCAGCGTCAGGAAGCGGTCCCTGGTCGACGCGGTGGAGGCCAACGCTCTGCATGGGGGCCGAATGTCCTTCCCGGACAGTCTTGCTATTTCCGGCCAGACGTTGATCTCCAACGGGTTCGGCGCATCTGTCGGGCTGGAGGCAGCCTACGCACAGATCGGCGCGGGAATTGCCTCGGTCGCGGGCCAGCGGTTGAGGTTGCGGCGATCGGACTTGCGAACCCTTGTAGGAGCTGGCGCGGGTGCTGCAATCGCCGCGGCCTTCGGAGCGCCCCTGACCGGCGCCTTTTACGCCTTCGAGATAGTGATCGGCGCCTACACGCCATCGGCAATCGCCCCGGTGGCCGCCGCTGCTCTGGCCGCTGCTCTGGTCGCTCGCGGACTGGGTTCGCCGAGCTATCTGATTGCCCTGTCCGGTAGCGCGTCGACGCATGCATCCGATTATCTTCTCTACGCAATTCTCGGGGCGATCTGCGCGGTGGTTGGCATCGTTCTTATGCGACTCGTCAGTGGTATGGAGACCGTGGTGCGGCGTGTACCGGTCACCCCGTGGCTCCGCCCGGCGATAGGTGGATTGTTGCTGATGTGCATTGCGATCGTCTCGCCCCAGGTGGTTTCATCCGGTCATGGCGCGCTTCATTTGAACTTGATCATGGGTGCGTCCTTTGGATTGCTGGCATCTGTGTTTCTCCTGAAGTGCTGTGCCTCGATCGTGTCTCTCGGTTTCGGATTCCGTGGCGGCCTGTTCTTTGCCTCGCTGTTCCTTGGCTCGCTGCTCGGCCATATGTTCGGACTTGGCCTAGCCCATTTCACGATGCATTCGTCGATCAACACAGTTGATGCAGCGCTTGTCGGCATGGCCGCGCTTGCGGTTGCTGTCGTCGGGGGGCCGATGACCATGTCGATGCTGGTGCTTGAGGCGACGCACGATTTTGCCCTCACCGGCGCGGTCATTGCGGCCGCACTCATTTCCAGCACGATTGTGCGTGACAGATTTGGCTATTCCTTCTCGACATGGCGGTTGCATCTGCGCGGCGAGACCATCAAGAGCGCCCGTGACGTCGGATGGGTGAAAACCTTGACCGCCGGGCGAATGATGAGGCGCGTCGAGCCCATTTCCGCGCTTTTGACCGTTGCCGAATTTCGCAAGCATTTCCCGTTGGGTTCAACAAGCCGTGTCGTCCTTTCAGACCCTGACGACTGCTATGCCGGCATCGCCAATCTCAATGCCGTCTATGGCGACGATGTTCCGACCACCGCGTTGATGGGAGACGTGGCAAGTCGAAAGGATGCAGCTCTCACACCGGGCATGGACATCCTCGCGGTCATGCGCCGCTTCGATGAAGCCGAATGCGACGAACTGGCTGTTCTTTCCCCGGACAGGCAAATTCTCGGCCTATTGTCCGAGACACATGTACGTCGACGCTATGCCGAAGAACTTGAAAAAACACAGCGAGAGCTATTCGGTGAGATTTAAGCTCTGAAATCTTGCGCCGAGCCCTCGCAATTGGAGCAGGATTTATTACCTTGTTCGCCCCAAGAGCGTTGTCTCATTCGGTCGATGGTTCACGACAAACGGCGGGGTGAGGCCACACGCTTTCAGCGGCCCCAATGTCAACGGAATGTTAACCTAACCGACAGACGCTCGGACGATGCAATCACCGTGGCTCCCTGGAAAAGCTCTCCAGCGTATAAAGCTTAGGGGGGCTTGGCGCGAAACCCTTCCAGATGCTGTCTACCGGGACCTGGTTGCCACGCTGTTTACAATGAAGGTCCCCATTTTCGCACTTGGTGTCCTGTACGTCCTGATCGGAGCGCTGATCCTCACGGAACGGCCAGATCCTATTATTGGGTTTCTTACGGTCGCCGCAGCTCTGGTCACACTTGCTCGCATAGCGATGATAGGAGCGTATCAACGTGCCGGCGGATCCGACCAAAGCATTCCTGCGCTCAAAATATGGGAAGGGCGTTATGCCGTAGGTATAATTACCTTCGCGGCGCTGCTGGCCGGGTTTAATATTCATGTTCTGGGCGCTCACTCGCCGCTACTTCATATGGTTGCAATCAGTCTGGTTTTCACTTTCGGCGCCGGAACCGTATCGCGCATTGCTGCGCGGCCGTTGATATGTGTTCCAGAGTCTTCTAATCGCGACAGTTCCAACGGTGCTTGGGTTGGCGTTACAGGCCGCAATGGGAGGAGGGGTTCCTTTCCACACCGAGATCTTTCTTGTCGAGGCATTGCTGATAGCCGCAGTCACAATGATAAGTCTTGAGACGGTACGTCACTTATACAATTCGTCGGTACAGCATTTAACGATCAAGCATGATCTTGCGCTCCTGGCGCAAAGGGATCCGCTGACCGACCTTCCCAACAGATTGCTGTTGCGCAAGCGATTTCAGGACAGCGTCAAAACGATAAAGAACGCTGGGCGACATCTCGCCGTGCACTACCTTGACCTTGATGAGTTCAAGGCAGTCAATGACCTTCACGGTCATCCGGCTGGCGATGCAATTCTTTGCGAGGTTGCGCGCAGGTTGAGGGACACCGTGCGCTCGAACGACACGGTGGCGCGCCTCGGCGGCGATGAGTTTCTGGTGATCCAGGAAGGTATAGGACACATCAGCGAAGCAGAAATGCTTGCGCGCCGGATCATAAGGCAACTGAGCGCCCCTTATGAGGTCGATGGTCAGGCCATGCGCATTTCCGTCAGCGTAGGGATTGCAATAGCGCCCGAGAACGGGCTCGACCTGGAACGCCTTGCAGCGTGCGCAGATTCGGCTCTTTATAAATCAAAGAGCGATGGCAAGGCGCAACTGCATTTCTATACGACGGATGACCCCATCCGAACCGGGCCCTTTCACGGTTCTTCGACCAGCGGGCAAGAAGCAGGTTGAAAGCTGCCACGGGGCTTTCGGTTAAAACTTTTAACCGGCGACAGGGACGGTCCTAGCCGGTTGGTCCCTGGTCTGGCTGATTTCTCCAGCCGTTCCAGAGCATATGGCCAGACGTCGATAGTTTCATGCATCCGGCGCTGACTCTCCCATTGCCTCGGGGCCCTGAATCATTTCCTGCGGCACACCATATCCGATCAAACCCGGGCCAACGACGAGGCGCTTAGGCAACATGCCTTTCGGCTGTAGACTGGCCGCCATTTCGAAAGGAAGCGAGCGTGATTGGTCGTCATGCGGAATTTCGCGACAGGCGTGAGGCCGGGCAGCGCCTTGCGCAGGCGCTGACCCAGCTTGCCGGGGCCCATCCCCTGGTGCTTGCCCTGCCGAGGGGCGGGGTGCCGGTCGCGTTCGAGGTGGCGGCGGCGCTCGATGCGGAGCTTGACCTGCTGTTCGTGCGAAAGCTTGGCGCGCCGGGCTATGAAGAGCTTGGCATAGGCGCGGTTGTGGACGGAGAGGAGCCCCAGCTGGTACTCAACGAGGATGTCGTTCGAGAGCTTGCGCCAAGCCCGAATTACATCCGTTCCGAGATGCAGCGCCAGCTCGCGGAAATCGAGCGGCGGCGCCAGACCTATCTGCACGGCGTGCCCCCGATCGAGGTGACCAGACGCACCGTCATTCTTGTGGATGACGGGATAGCCACGGGTGGTACGGTCAAAGCCGGGCTCAGGGGGTTGCGCAAGCTGAACCCGGCGCGGCTGGTGCTGGCCGTGCCCGTCGCGCCGCCCGACACCATTGCTACGCTGGTTAGCGAGTGCGACGAGTTCGTCTGCCTTGCTCAGCCCGAACCCTTTTTGGCCGTGGGCGCGCATTATGACCGCTTTGACCAGACGAGCGATGAGGAAGTGGTGCAACTGCTCCACGAGGCACGCCTTCGGGGGTTTGGGCATCAAGGCACGGGAGCGGTCCAGCCATGATGGGGCCTTGCCGACCGGCGCATACTGCCCAAGTTGGGCAAGGGGCTATTCCCAATCCAGGTCTAGTCGAGCGGCCTTATCTTGATGTTGCGAAACGAAACTGTGGTGCCGTGATCCTGAAGCGCGATCGCTCCCCGGCCAGCCTTGCCGAAATTTTTCGTCAGGGCGCCGAACGGGCCCGTGGCGGAAAACTTGCTCTTCGCCACCCGCGTTGCAAAATCCGGGGAATCGAGCCTGTATTCCAGTACCTTGATGCCATTCAGCCAATGCTCCACGCGGCCGTGATCGACCACCAATCTGGCTTGGTTGAACTGCCCCGCCGGTAGCGAGGCATCCTGTGACGGAGGGTAGAGATCATAGAGCGCCGCCGCCTGGTGGATGGGCTGCGTGGGCGATCCCCTGTTGTCCAGCACTTGATATTCAGGCGCAACCATGAAGGCGGCGGGCCCTTCCTCGACCACATGATAGAAGATACCGCTATTGCCATGCGGGCTGACCTTCCATTCCAGCGAGAGTTCGAAACTGGCATATTGTCCATCGGTTACGATGTCGCCGCCGTCTTTGCCGGCAAGCGTGAGCGCGCCGTCAACGACTTTCCATTGCGGCCGGATGCCAGCGCTCCGAAAATTGTGCCAGCCCCTGGTTGTCCTGCCATCGAACAACAGTTTCCAGCCGCTGGCCCTTTCCTGCGCGGTCAAATGATTTTGCGGACCTCCGGCATGTGCGAAGGCAGGCGCGGCGAGGCAGCCAATAAAGACGAACGCATGGACGAGCTGGCGCATCATTTCCAGTATAGCCGATATTGGCAAATCGTTCGGGCATTATTCGGGTTCCCGGTCGGCATGTCGCCCTCGCTAATAGCGATACACGTTATCATACTTATGATACGGCAGATGCAGACGCGATTCCTGATCGGACGCCAAAAAAGGTTAACGAAATCAAATCGTTCCGGACGTTCAACTACCGGTTGACATATAGGATTTCCCGTGATCTTTTTGCGACGCTTTAAAAAAGAAGAAGATGATTGGGGATATTGGACCCCAACAGGGGAAGGGATGTTATGACCATCAAATTGGTTAAAGACCTGATTAGGGCAGCCGTCCTGGCTGATATTGGATTGTCCAGCACGAAAGTCCGCCGCCACCGCTCAGCGTAGCGCCGCGACTATGCGGCAAGCTATCATCAAAATGAATGGCCGGGGCACAATCCGCTATGCCTCAGTATTACGCCTATCAGTTATGCGACTGAAGCTGCCAGCGAAGTAGCTGCATCACATAATTGAAGCTGTTTTGTAACGATATCGGCGTACTGTCGATATAGTAATCTCGGTCTCGCAGTAACGGTAGTGACAAGAAGGTTGAAGAACCAAGATTTTCCCAAGAGAAAATCAATCGAAAAAAATTAGCAATTTTATATTGGGCATATCATGCGTAAAACCGCGTGAAATGCACTGTATTTCATAAATGCGGACATGATCAACAATATTTAGAATTGAATATTATCAAAATTAACCAGAATTAATTTGATTTTCTTAAAGATATACTCACAAAGAAATGGTGAGGGTCGCCAAAAAATAAAATTAACCAACCATAATTGATGATTTCTCAGGGTGCTTTCTGATTTGTCAGCGCTTCGAGAGTTTACATTCATCAAAATGAGTAAATTGGTTTCTAAATGTGCGTTACGTACGCTGTCGATCATGATCGTGATCGGCATTGTTCAAACAGAGAGGAATCTAAAATGAGTAATCTTCTGAAAAAAGTCGTGATGGGCGCAATTGCATCTGCAGCGCTGTGTGCGGCCGCGACACCAGCTTCTGCAGTTGTCGTTCGGGATGCCTCCGGCATATTGCAGGGTGGCTATACGCAATGGGCTGTGGAAATCGTGGCGGGAGGCGTGGGAACGGGTGTGTATGCCGTTACTGTCTATGATCCACTCAGCGCTGTCGCGTGCAACGATGCTACCACGTCTCCAATTGGATTTCATTGCAGGTATTGGGTTCCCGGCTACACGGTGACCGGCAATGGCTATGAAGTCACCAAACCTTAATTGTTGATATCTCAGGGCGCCGATGTTTCAGCGCCCTGAGTTTTTCCATTCAAAAAATGAATACTGCCATTCCTTGGTTTGTGTTGCGTACGCGGACCGTCAATCACCAATCGTGGTTGATAATATTGTCCAATAGAGGGGAATTTGAATGGCCAATCTTCTGAAGAAAATCGTAATGGGCGCCATTGCGTCCGCAGCGCTGTGTGCAGCGGCCACACCAGCCTCTGCTGCTATAGTTCGGAGCGCCGCCGGTGTTCTGTCATCGGGTTACCATCAACAAGTATTCCCTACCTGGGTTCCGACTTATCCGCCGGGATCAGGCTACTATATATATTTGACAGAAGTTATCGAAGACGCAACGGGCATCCCGGCATGTATAGAAGCGGGACTACCCACTTATTGCAATGCTAATTGGATTGGCGGCTACACGGTGACCGGCAATGGCTGGGAAGTCACTAAACCATAATCGATGATACGCTCATGGCCCTGAGACATTGCTCGGGGCCATGACATCTTCGGACGTGGCATTCGATCGTTTTTGACGGATAGTCCCGGATTTGCTTCTTAGCGCGATCGGGGTATGTATTTGCCGACGACTTATGTGGAAAAGCCGTGCTAAGTCTGACCGGGGTGGGGAAAAGATATTCAGATGACGGGCAATCGTCCGTTGCGCTGGACAATGTCACGCTATCCATTCAGTCCGGGGAATATTGCGCGCTGCTTGGCCCTTCAGGCTCGGGCAAAAGCACGCTCCTTAACATCCTTGGCCTGCTGGATCGGCCAAGTTCGGGGGTGTATCAACTCGGCGGGGTTCCCGTTTCCGATCTTTCAAACGAACAGGCAGCGGGGTTTCGGAACGCCTCGATCGGTTTCGTCTTTCAGTCCTTTCAACTGCTGCCCCGGCTGACCCTGTCGCAGAATGTGGCGCTGCCACTGCTTTACCGCGGCATACCAAAGCGCGCGCGCGGGCCACTCGCCACCGCGATGCTGGCGCGGGTAGGGCTGCGGGGAATGGAAGACAGGCGGCCCGATCAATTGTCCGGCGGGCAGCGCCAGCGGGTGGCGATCGCACGGGCGCTTGTCGGGGAGCCCAAGCTGTTGCTCGCCGATGAACCCACCGGCAACCTGGATAGCGTGACCGCGCAGGAGATCATGGAACTCTTTTCCGAGCTCAACCGCGCGCTGGGCGTCACGGTCGTGATGGTGACGCATGACACGAACCTTGCAACATCCTGCAAACGCCAGATCCAAATCCTGGATGGACGGGTCGTCGCCGATTCAAGCATGTCCACGCGCGATAAAATCGTAGCGGCATGACCCTGCATTCCCCACGCACCGCGATCATGTCGGGCGAACTGCTCGCTGACGCTTTTTCGAACCTTTATGCCCTGCGTCAACGGTCCGCTCTTGCGCTGCTCGGCGTCATCATCGGCGTCGCGGCGGTGGTCGCCATGCTGACAATCGGCCATAACGCGGAACGCGAAGCCGCCCGCCAGTTCAGCCAAATGGGCGTGGATCTGATGGTTGTCCAGCAAAGCCGCGTCCCCGCCGGCTCCCCCGGCCTTACCGCCGGCGTTCTGGAAAGTCTTCCCGGCCGGGAGCCGGTGATTACGGCGGCGGCGCCGCTCGGTTTCGGCCGTGCCGACGTCAGGATAGGCGACCGAAAGGTCAATGCCGGCCTGCTCGCGGCAACGCCGGCGCTTCAAGGCATGATCGAGTTGACGGTGCGCCAGGGGCGGTTCATCAACGCCTTCGATGCTGATCGTACCTTCGCGGTGATTGGCAGCGGCATAGCGGAAAAACTTTCCTCCCCCGGCCGGCCCGCGACCATTGGCGACCAAGTCAAGATCGGGCGCTATCAGTTCACCATCGTGGGCGTGCTCAAACCGAGCCGGCCGATGGTGATGCTGCCCATCAACCTGGACGATTCCGTCATCGTTCCGCTGGAGGCAGGCCGGCGCGTCGAAGCCCCGGTAAACGGAGCAATTGCGCGCATGGGGGAAGGCGTGAATGATATCATGGCGACGGCAGCGGTGACCGAGGACATCAAGCAGCGGGTTCGCGGTATCGAGGTGCAGGTGCAGAGCGCGAGACAACTGGTGGAGGCGGCCAAGGCGCAGATGGCGGTCCACACACGGTTGCTTGCGGGCATCGGCGGTGTCTCGCTGCTGGTGGGCGGCGTTGGGGTGATGAACGTCATGCTCATGAGCGTCATGGAACGTCGGCGCGAGATCGGGCTGCGCGCGGCGCTGGGCGCGCGTCCATCCGACATTCGGACGATGTTCTATATCGAGGCGCTGGCGCTTTCGCTGGCCGGCGGCGTGGCGGGCGCGACAGTCGGGCTTTTCATCGCCTGGGTCATGGCGGTCACGTCCGGGTGGACCTTTTCGCCCGCGTTATATGCGTTGCCGCTCGGCGTGGGCGTTGCCACCATTGTGGGCCTCATTTTTGGAATATATCCGGCGGTGCGTGCCTCTCGCCTGGACCCGATCACGGCGCTTCGGTCGGAGTAGAGGCAGGTTGCGTGTTGTTCGGCACAGGATTCGAGGTGGACGGCCACGCGGTCATGCTGGGTCCCGAGGGCGGATGCTTCAGAACGTCTGGCGTGGAACAGCCTGCGAGAGCCGCCGCAACGCAGCTTGCCATTGCCATTCGAACAGAACCCGTCAAAAACAACGCCATCAATTCCCGTCCTCGACCAAATCGGGTCTCCAAAATCTATCATGAGCCGCGTGAAACTTCTAATCTCCGTCATCGCGGCCGCCGGGATGATATCCGCGCCCGGCCGGGCCCAGCAAGCCTCGGTCCCTTCGACCGTCGGGTCGCCGGTGGCGCCGCCTGCACATGCCCAGGGGGCCGGGGTGTCGATGACGCTTGCCGAAAGCGTGTTCTACGGCCTGCGGCAAAATCGAACCATCCGGTCGGCTTACATCGGGCGCGTTGCCGAGAAGTTTGATCTTGTGACGGCCGAAAAGCGGTTTTCGCCCAGGCTGGATATCGTCGGTTCCGTTTTTGCGACACGCGAGCGCGGCGGCACGATCACGACCGCCGATCTTTCGTCCACCGCATCGGTATTGACCCCGACCGGCGCTTTCACCAGTTTTTCCTGGATCAGGAATGAGACGCATGGCGCAGGCGGTGCAACATCCACCGACATTGCGACCTTCAGCGTCGAGCAGCCCCTGCTTCGCAATTTCGGGACCGATGTGAACATGGCGCCGGTGCGGCTGGCCCGGCTGCAGGAGGAAATTAACCGCCTCAGCCTGAAATCCACCGTTTCCGGCACCGTCAGCGATATCATCTTCGCCTATCGCGCCCTCATCCAGGCGCAGGAGCAGGTCCGCCTGGCGGCGGCAGGGCTCAATCGTTCGAAAGAGCTGCTGGAGACCAACCGCGCCCTCATCCAGGCAGGCCGCGTCGCTGCGGCGGACATCGTCCAAACCGAAGCGGATGTAGCCACACAGGAGGTGTCGGTCATCGATGCCGGGCGGCAGCGGGATTCCGTCCGGCTCAGGCTGCTTCAACTGGTGGGGATGGATCTGCATACGAATATCGAGGCGGTTGATGCGCTGGATACGCAACATGTCCAGATTAATCTGGAGCGGGCCATCGAACTCGCGCGCGTCAATCGCATGGATTATCTTGCCCAGCAGCGTGCAATCGAGCAGGCAAAGCTCAATCTGAAGCTGGCGAAGAACGATCGCCTGTGGGATGCATCGGCGGTGGGGCAGGTCGAGCGACAATGGAACAATGGACCCGGCACGTTGCCAAATGGACCAAGCGGTCTTTCGGGCACGGTGGGCCTGCGGTTGAAGATACCGCTCGGCGACCCCGTCCTGGAACAAAACGAGGTACGCGCGACGACCGCGCTTAGAAGCACGGAATTGAGGCTCGAAGATCTCGACCAGCAGATCGAGGCAAGCGTGCGGGATGGCGTCGCCGACGTCGAAGCGAGTTGGCGCCGCGTCGAGGCTGCTCGATATGCGCATGATCTGGCCCGGCGCGCGCTCGACGTGGAGGTTGCCAAGTTCAAAGCCGGCAGGACGTCGAACTTCGGGGTTCTTTCGTTCGAGACGAATCTCCGTGCGGCGGAAAACCAGGAACTTTCTGCGAACATCAATTATCTCAATGCCTTGACTACCCTTGACCAGCAACTTGGAACGACGCTCGACACATGGCGCATATCTCTCAACGATTGATCAGGATTGGCCGCTCCCGGCGTGTCGTGGTTGCCTTGGGTATCCTGCTGGCGCTGGCTGCGGGGGTGTTCTTATGGAAAGGCCGGGTTGCGGCGCCGGTCGCACCGGAGCAAACCGTCGTCGCGGGCATCCAGCCGTTTGTTTCCAGTATGACGATGGTGGGGACGATCAAACCAGCCCGAAGTGCCGATGTCCTGGCGCCGTTTGACGGAACGGTGAACCGTGTCGGTTTCGAATATGGCCAGGCGGTGACCGCAGGCCAGATTTTGTTCGTGATGGATACATTCGATCTGGAACAGCAGGTCATGCGCGCCCGGCGGGCGGTGACCACCGCGCAACTTGAACTGGAAAACACCGGCCGCGAAATACGGGAAACCAAGGGCCTGCTCGATCGCGGCCTTGTGCCACGAGATGACTATGACGGGCTCTTGATGCGGCAGCGGACGCAGCAATTGTCCCTGGACGCGGCGAACCAGGAACTGTCCGCTACGCTTTCGCGGGGCAGCGCCAGCACATCGTCCAGTTCCGCCAATGGCAGCGATCCGTTCGGCGGCGGCATTGTGCGCGCGACGGCCAGCGGCATCATTATCCGGCACGAAACCGAAGAGAACATGCCCCCGAAGTCGATCTATGCGGGCGCCCGGCTCGCGCGCGGCGAAGCCGTCGCGGCGATCGGCGAAACCAACTCCTTCGCGGTGGAAGCGAAAATCGACGAGGCCGACATCAACCGCATTCGCGAAGGCCAGTCGGTCACGGTATCCGGTCTCGGTTTTGAAAATCTTTCGGTGAAGGGGCATGTCGAACGTGTCGGCGCCCAGGCGCTCCGTTCGGAAGGGGACTCCAAAAACACGCTTTATCCCGTCAGTATCCGCCTGGACGAGCTCCCGGCGGCGGCGGGGACGAACGTCAGGTTCGGGATGTCGGCCAACATCACCGTCATCCTCTACGAAAATCCCAAGGCTCTCGTGGTTCCGGCCGATGCCGTGCAGGGTGCTACACCCGCAGCCTTTGTGACCATGGTCGACGGCTCGGGCCAGCGGCGGAACGTCGCGGTTCAGATAGGGGAATCAGGGCCTCAGGGTGTCGAAATACGCTCGGGAGTAAAGCCGGGCGATCGGATCATTGTCCCATTCAAACCGCCAAGCTTAATGCCGCAATTTATGCACTGAGACTGGTTGGGGGCATCCCAAATCCGATGGGCGGGAAAATCCGGCCGCTGTGGCGCCTTGCGCGTTGCAAATGAGGCAAGGCAATGCAATCTCTCGGTAAAAATAAAGGGGATGCCGATATGCACATTCGGTCGGGCACATGATGCTTTCCATCATCACGGGGTCCGGGCTCGGGCATGAGACACGTCGGGGCCCGGCTCGATGACGGTGGCCGCGGTTGCTCGGGACGGGCGCAAATGGCGTCGGAAAGCCGCATATCTGGGTTTTTCGGCCGCTACCGCGCTGCTGGGATTTTCAGCCGTTCTCTATGCCGGTCCGGGGGCCGTCACGGAATCCGGTTCGGCCAGCGACGACTGGGCCTATTATAACGGCAATCCCGGCGCCACGCATTACTCCCGCCTTGCCGATATCAATACGCGCAATGTGCATGAGCTGAAGGTCGCCTGGACCTATGATACCGGCGACGCCAACGCGGCCGGCAACGGATTCATCCCGGCCGACATGCAATCGAACCCGTTGGTCATTAATGGGCGGCTCTTCTTCATTTCGCCAAAGGGCCGCCTGATCGCGCTCGACGCAGCGACGGGGAAGGAATTATGGACCTTCGACCCGGCGGAAGGACGGGGGGTCTATTCGCGCCAGCGCTTGCGCGGTGTGTCCTACTGGACCGATGGCGCGCTTCGCCGCATCCTCTTTACCTTCCGCGGCAAGCTCTTGTCGGTCGATGCGGATAGCGGGCGGCCGGACCCGGAATTCGGCAGCGGAGGGCGCGTCGATCTGCGCGAGGGCATGGGCCGCGACCCGGACAGCGTATCCGTGACGAATGTGTCGCCCGGCGCCGTCTTCCAGGACCTGATCGTGTTCGGGGGCACCGGGAACTCGCCGGGCCATATTCGCGCATTCGACGTTCGCAGCGGCAAGCTGCGCTGGGTTTTCCACACAATTCCCCAACCGGGAGAGCCAGGCTATGAAACCTGGCCCAAGGATGCGTGGAAGACGGCGATGGGGGCCAATAGCTGGGCCGGTTTCGCACTCGATTCCAAACGCGGCCTGATCTTCGTTCCGACCGCCTCCGGTGGCATGGGCGACAAGGATTTCTATGGCGCGGATCGCCATGGTGACAATCTCTTCGCCAGTTCGCTCGTCGCGCTCGATGCGAAAACGGGCAAGCGCGTCTGGCATTTCCAGACCGTGCGGCATGATATGTGGGACCGGGACCTGCCAACGGCCCCGACGCTGGTGACGGTGAAGCGCAACGGAAAACGCATCGATGCGGTTGCGCAGATCACGAAATCGGGTCTCATCTATGTGCTCGACCGGGAAACGGGCAAATCCCTTTTTCCTTTGGAGGAGCGGGCCGCGCTACCTTCGGACGTGCCCGGCGAGAAGGCTGCTTCCTCGCAGGTCTTCCCGCTCCTGCCCGCGCCGTTCGCCCGTCAGCATCTGACTGCGGACATCCTGACCCGCAGAACGCCTGAAGCTCATGAAGCGGTGCAACGCGCCTTCGCGAAGCTCCGCAGCCGGGGGCCGTTCGATCCGCCAAGCCTGCAGGGAACGATCATCTTCCCCGGCCTCGACGGCGGAGGCGAATGGGGAGGTGCTGCATTCGATCCCGAAACCGGCCTGCTCTATGTGAACGCGAACGAAATGGCGTGGATCCTGAAGCTCGGGAAGCGCCCGCCGACGGTCACGGGCGCAAACATTGACGGGCGGACGGTCTATCGCAACAATTGCGCCTCCTGCCACGGGGAAGACCTGAAAGGCACGCCTCCCGAGTTTCCGTCGCTTGTCGGTGTCAAGGATCGGTTGCCGCCGCTCGACATGTTTCTCCAGATCGCATTCGGTGGCGGGCGAATGCCGGCCTTCAAGCAGTTGGGAACCGATCAGTTGCGGGCTGTGATCCAATATGTGAGCGGCGGGAAGGCCCTTGCCCTCGGGGACGCATCTTCGCAGCCGGTGTCCAAACCGGGCATTGCTCCGCCGCTAGCGGACTATGTGTTCGAGGGCTACACCAAGTTCCTCGACCCGGATGGGTATCCGGCTGTCGCGCCTCCGTGGGGGACGCTGAGCGCGATCAACCTGAACACGGGGCGCTACGCCTGGAAGATTCCTTTCGGCGAATATCCGGAACTCGCCGCCAAAGGCATGGCCGGAACCGGCAGCGAGAATTACGGCGGATCGGTCGTCACCGCTGGCGGTCTTCTGTTCATCGGCGCCACGGTCTACGACAACAAATTCCATGCCTTCGACAAGCGCAGCGGCAAGCTGCTTTGGGAAACCACCCTTCCGGCGGCGGGCAATGCGACACCGGCGACCTACCGCGCGAACGGACGCCAGTTCGTCGTCATCGCTGCGGGCGGCGGAAAAAACTCCAAGGAGAAGCAAGGCGGGAAAATCATCGCCTTTGCCCTTCCGCAATGACGGCAAGGTGGCGACCCCGGCGTGAACTCGAACACGCAACATCCTGCTTAGAAGGCAGGTGCTCTATCCAGTTGAGCTACGGGGCCGTTAATTCACCTTAGCGGAAATTGTCGGCGTAGGTCTGTATCTTCATGACGCGCGGGGCAGCCGGAATAACGGTCGCCGTCAGGCCATGCTTGTTCGCATAGGCCTGGGCTGCCTCCAGCGTAGGGAAGCTGAGGCGGATCTGCCGCCGGGTATCGCCCGAGCCGCTCCAGCCGGTCAGCGGGTCGGGCCGGGCGGGTTCGGCACGCTCATATTCAAGCAGCCATTCATAGGCGCGCGCCCGTCCGGACTGCATCGCATTCTTCGCCCGCTGATAGATTCGCGCTGTCGGCATAGCTTGTCCCATGTCCTGAACTTTAGGTCGAAGTGCGTCAGGCGGCCGTCTTCGTCAAGTCAGGAACGCCTCGCGTCCGCCTTTTTCGTGCGGACGGTGGCGGCGGCCGACGCCGGATCCTCTGGCCAGGGATGGCGTGGATAGCGGCCGCGCATCTCCTTGGCGACCGCGTTCCAGCTTCCGGCCCAGAATCCGGGCAGGTCGCGTGTCGTCTGGATCGGCCGTCCGGCTGGCGACGTGAGCGCGAGGATCAGGGGAACGCGTCCGCCCGCAACGGTGGGATGCTCGCTCAGCCCGAACAGCGCCTGCACGCGGACGTGCACGGTGGGCCCGCCATCGGCCTGATAGTCGATTTCATGGCTGGAGCCCGCCGGCGTGACCAGCCGCGCCGGAGCGAGGCGGTCGACGCTTCTGGCCCCTTCCCACCCCAAAAGATGGCGGAGCGCTTCGGCAAGGCGGCCGGCGGGCACGGCATCCAGCCGCCGCACGCCATCGAGCAACGGCGGTAGCCAGTCGTCAAGCGCGGTATTGAGCGCTTCATCGGACATGTCGGGAACCCCGGCGTCATGCGCCCGGGCGAAATTGGCGCGGGACTGCAATGCGCGCGTGTCATCCGGCCAGGACAGGATATGCAGGCCGTTTTCCCGGACCGCTTCCACCAGCGCGGCGCGGATGGCGGCGGAGTCGGCGGTGCTGTCCGGCCCTCGCGACAGTGTGATCGCGCCAAGACACCGGCGGCGTTCCGGCGTCACCGCGCGGGTGGCCGGATCATAATGCGCGCTTCGTGTTGTGACGATGCGATCGCCGAAGAGTTGTTCGAGGCTTGCGGCATCGAGCGGGGCCGCCGCCAGGATGCGGGCGGAGGCGGCCGAACCCTGCGCCTCGGCCACCGCCAGCCATTCATGCCGGGCGAGCGAATCGGCGGGATCGAGCTTCAGCCCCCGCCCGCCAACGGTCAGCCAATCCGCGCCATCCGCACCGCGCCGCTTCGCCACCCGATCGGGATAGGCAAGCGCGACGCAGAGACCGGCATCGTCATCCGATCCCGGCCACGGGGCATCGGCATCGACCAGTTGCGCCCAGCGTCTTGCGAGCTTCAGTGCTGCGACGGCTCTGGGCTCGCGGGCCTGACCCCAACGGCGCAGGCGGCCGGAAAGGTCGGCATCCTTGCCGCCAAGGCCTCGCTCGCCGAGCAAGACCGCGATCCGGGCGGCGGTGCCGACAGCGCCATGGTCACGCGCGGCGACCAGCATATGGGCGAGGCGCGGCGGCAGCGGCAGGCTGGCGATGACGCGGCCATGCGCGGTGGGGCGCCTATCGGCATCGATTGCACCAAGAAGGGAAAGGCGCTGGCGGGCCTCCGCAACCGCGGCGGCGGGCGGCGGATCGAGCCAGTTGAGGCTGGCGGGGTCTGCGACACCCCAAAGCGCGAGATCGAGGACGAGGCCGGTCAGGTCCGCCTCGAGAATCTCTGGCGGGTCGAAGGGGAGCAGGCTTGCGGTCTGCGGTTCGTCCCAAAGGCGATAGGCGACACCCGGCGCCTGCCGCCCGGCACGGCCCGCGCGCTGATTGGCCGACGCGCGGCTGACGCGTTCGGTGACGAGCCGGGTGAGGCCGCTGCCGCGATCGTAACGTGGACGGCGGGCCAGGCCTGAATCGACGACCACGCGCACGCCGTCGATGGTGAGGCTGGTCTCCGCGATGGACGTTGCGAGGATGACCTTGCGGCCAGCCCCCCGACGGATCGCGGCCTGTTGATCCTGCGACGACAGCGACCCGTGGAGGCGGTGGATTTCGACGCCGGATACAGCTCCAAGCCGCTCGGCCGTCCGTTCGATTTCGGCAACGCCGGGAAGAAAGGCGAGGACATCCCCGTCATGTTCGCGCAGCGCCTGCCGAACGGCGCGGGCCATTGCATCCTCGATGCGCTCGTCATTGCCGCGACCCAGATAGCGAAGGTCGAGCGGGAAGGCGCGTCCCTCGCTTTCCAGGACCGGTGCGGCGGTCATCAGCCGGGAATAGGCCGCGCCGTCCAGCGTTGCCGACATGACCAACAGGCGCAGGTCGGGCCGAAGCGCGCCCTGAGCGTCGAGCGCAAGCGCAAGCGCCGTATCGCCTTCCAGATTACGCTCATGCGCTTCGTCGAACAGGACCGCCGAAACGCCAGGCAGTTCGGGGTCCGCTTGAATCCGGTTGGTGAAAATACCTTCGGTGACGACCTCGATCCTCGTTGCGGCCGAGACCTTGCTGTCGAGCCTCGTGCGATAGCCGATGGTGCGGCCGACCGGCTCGCCTGCAATTTCGGCCATGCGTTCGGCGGCGGCGCGGGCGGCGAGCCGGCGCGGTGCGAGCAGGATGATCCGGCCGGTGCACCACGGTTGTTCGAGCAGCGCCGGGGCGACGCTCGTCGTCTTGCCAGCGCCCGGCGGAGCGACAAGCACGGCATTGGGCGCGGCGGCAAGGGCGGCAAGCAGATCGGGCAGGACAGCGTGGACGGGGAGGGGCATTCAACTCCCATAAGCCATGCCGGCGCAGGCGGGCACCCATACTGAACAGGAAGAGGCTTTGGTAGTGGAAGGGCTGCATGAACCCCAGCCTTCGCCGGGGTGACGCCCGATCATCAATACGCCCGGGCGACCGCGAATTCGACGGTTTCGGTCATCGCGGCACGGGCGGCGGATTGCGGGAAGACGCCAAGCGCATCGATGGCGCGCTGGCCGTAATGGCGCGCGCGCTCCAGCGTGTCGCTGATCGCGCCGGAGCTTTTCAGCAGGCCGATGGCGTGGGCAAGGTCGGCGTCGGTCGCCCGCGCGCCGGACATGGCGTCCCGCCAGAATTTTCGGTCGGCTTCCGTACCGCGCGCATAGGCGAGGATGACCGGCAGCGTGACTTTCCCGTCGCGGAAGTCATCGCCCTGATCCTTGCCCATGGTCGCGTCGTCGGACGCATAGTCGATCGCGTCATCGACGAGCTGGAAGGCGATCCCAAGGTAGCGGCCATAGGCTTCAAGCGCCGCCTCGGTCGCATCGTCGCGTTCGGCAACCACGGCGGCGATACGCGTCGCGGCCGCGAAAAGCGCGGCTGTCTTGGCTGAAATGATGTCGAGATAGCGGTCTTCAGTCACGTCGATGTGGCGCTGTGCGGTCAACTGGTTGACCTCGCCCTCGGCAATTGTCGCCGACGCGCTCGACAGAATGCGCAGCACGCGCAGCGAACCGTCTTCCACCATCAGTTCGAACGATCGGGCGAAAAGAAAATCGCCGACCAGGACGCTCGCCGGATTGCCCCAGATGATATTGGCGGTGCGGCGTCCGCGACGCAGTCCCGATCCATCGACGACATCGTCGTGCAGCAGCGTGGCGGTGTGTATGAATTCGACACAGGCGGCGAGCTTGTAGTGCCGCGTGCCCGCATAATCGAGCAGCCGGGCGGCCGCCAGCGTCAGCATCGGCCGCATCCGCTTGCCGCCGCCTGCGATCAGGTGACCGGCCAGTTCGGGGATGAGCGAAATCTCGCTCTGCATCCGTTCGAGGATGACGGCGTTCACCTGATTGAGGCCATGCGCGACCATTGTCATCAGCGGATCGAGCGACGGCTGGCGGCGATTTGGAAACGGGTGAACGGTAGCGACCATGGAGTCAGGCTAAATAGGGCCATCCTGCGTTTAGGCAAGCCGTTGCTCTTGCACTTTTGACTGAAGCTGGCGACAAGCAGGGCCGGGCTGGCGGATGCAGGACGATATTGGTGGCCGAAACGACGACGGATGTACTCAAAAGCTACCGCGAAAGCATCGATAATATCGATGCGGCGCTGGTCTTCATGCTTGCGGAGCGGTTCAAGATCACGCAGGCGGTGGGCCGGTACAAGGCAAGCCACGGTTTGCCTCCAGCCGATGGCGCGCGCGAGAAACAGCAGATAGAGCGGCTGCGCGCGCTTGCCAAAAGCGCCCATCTGGATCCCGAATTTTCGGAGAAGTTCCTGCGTTTCGTCATCGACGAGGTGATTCGCCACCACGAGCGGCTGCGCGAGGGCGTTTAGCCTTCCACCACGGCAGCGGGCAATTTCAACGTCGCGGCAAGCCCGCCAAGGTCTTCGCTTTCGCCCAAGATGATCTCGCCGCCGTAAATCTCGACGACGTCGCGAATGATCGACAGGCCGAGACCGGTTCCGGGCTTTGAAGTATCCAGCCGCGCGCCGCGCCCGAACAGCTCGCCGCGCCGTTCCTCGGGAATGCCGTGTCCGTCATCTTCCACCAGAATCTCAACGAAGCCGCCCGCGTTGGTGACGGTGACGAACACCCGGCCGCTGCCGTATTTGGCGGCGTTTTCGATGAGATTGCCGAGCATTTCCTCCAGATCCTGGCGTTCGCCGGCAAAGGTGGCGTCCTTGGCGCCGGTGACATCGATCGTGGAATGGGCGTGCATGCGCGATACCGCCCGCACCACCGCCTGGAGCGACGGCCAGATTTCCGCGCGGGCCTGACCCGCCGCGCGGCGGCCAAGCGCACGCGCACGTGCGAGATGGTGGTCGACCTGACGACGCATGGTGCCGGTTTCGCGAATGACGGTGTCGGCGAGATCGGGGCTGTGCGCCATCGCCTCGTTCATAAGGACGGCCATCGGCGTCTTGAGCGCGTGGGCGAGGTTGCCGGCGTGGCGGCGGGCGGCTTCCGACTGTGCCTCGCTATGTTCAATCAGCGCATTGAGTTCGGCAACGAACGGTTCGATCTCGGGCGGGAAATTTTCGGGCACCCGGTTCAACCGGCCCGAGCGGATCGCCGCGATGGCCCGCCGGACGCGGCGCAAGGGCCAGAGTCCATAGGTCGCCTGAAGCGCGGCGAGCACCACAAGACCCAGGCCCAGAGCCGCAAAGGACCAGCCGAGCGTCGATCGAAGCATATGGATCTGGTCGTCGAGCCCAACCCGGCTTTCAGCGACCTGGAAGCGCCAGAGCCGGTTGCCGCCTGGCAACCGGACGTCGCGCTGAAGCACCCGCAAGGGTTCCTGCGGGAATTCGCGCGTGTCATACGACTGGATTTCCTCGCTGGTCTGCGCCGCCGAGATGGCGATCGCGCGGTCCCACAACGAGCGCGACCGGAAAGGTTCGGCGCCGTTCGCGGTCACCTGCCAATAGAGACCCGAATAGGGTTCCAGAAAACGCTGATCGCCAAGCGGCCGGGAAAAGCGCACCTCTTCGTCGGGACCAATTTCCGCCGACGCGATCATCGCGGTCAGCGCATATGAAAGCTGCGCGTCGAAATTGCGGGTAATCGCGTTGGTCAGCACGCGATCCAGCGCAAAGCCGCCGCCGGCGAGCAGCACGAAGATCCATGCCGTCGCCAGAACGATCATCCGCCGGGTCAAAGACCCCCGGACAATCGCCAGCAGACGCCCCCTATGCGGGGTCGTCGAGGCTGTATCCGAGGCCGCGGATTGTGGTGATGACATCGGCCCCAAGCTTTTTCCGGATGCGGGTGACGAAAACTTCGATGGTGTTCGAATCGCGGTCGAAATCCTGATCGTAGATATGCTCGATCAATTCGGTACGCGAAACCACCTTCCCCTTGTTGTGGAGCAGATAGCTGAGCAGTTTGTATTCCTGCGCCGTCAATTTGACCGGTTCGCCGTCAAGCGTCACACGGCCCGACCGCGCATCGAGCCGGACCGGCCCCGCCGTCAGCTCGGAGGAGGCATTGCCGCTGGCGCGACGGATGAGCGCGCGCAGGCGGGCGATCAACTCCTCCGTCTGGAAGGGCTTGGCGAGATAATCGTCGGCGCCGGCGTCCAGTCCGGCGACCTTGTCGGACCAGCTGTCGCGCGCGGTAAGGACCAGAACCGGGGTTGCCCTGCCTTCCTTGCGCCAGCGGTCGAGCACCGTCAGGCCGTCGATTTCGGGCAGGCCGAGGTCGAGCACGACCGCATCGTAGTTTTCCGTCGAACCCAGAAAGTGCCCGTCCTCGCCATCCGTGGCGAGATCGACGGCATAGCCGGCGCCTTCAAGGGTTGAACGGAGCTGACGCCCAAGATTGGGCTCGTCCTCGACGATCAGGATTCGCATATTCGCTAGTTACCAGAATGCCGGACGACTGCGCCAGTGCGCGCGTCGACATCGACCCAGATTACAGAACCGCTCCTCAGATATTTGAGGCGGTAGGTGCGCGATGCCGAATCATATTCCTCGCCGAGCGGCTGCGCATCGGACATGCGCGAGTGGACACGCGCACGGATATCGGGCAACGAGCGTATCTCGCCGCTACGGGCAGCCTGATAGGCCTCGTCCTGGTCCCGTCGGGCATCGGCCGGGGTGGCGCTCAACGCCATGCCTCCCAAACCCAACGCGGTTGCTATGACTCTCATGAACATGGCTTTTGACATGACCTACTAGGCGTGAATAGGCCCTGAATAACACCACCACTCTTTACCAAAGCGTTGTTGCATCATGTCCGCACCCGTTCTTGCATATGAAGGTCTTGGATTGGTCCAGGGAGCCGGCTGGCTGTTCCGCGAACTCGACATATTCATCGAGGAGCGCGACCGGTTGGCGCTGGTCGGCCGCAACGGGGCTGGAAAGACCACCCTCCTGCGGCTTCTTGCGGGACAGATCGAAGGCGACGAGGGCAGGCGAACCTTGCGTCCCGGCGCGCGCGTTGTGTTGCTGGAACAAGACCCGCAGGTGTCGGGTTTTCAGACGCTGCGGGACTATGCGTTGCAAGGCCCTGACGCGCCCGCAGCCCATGAGGTCGCGGCGATCGCCGACCAGATCGGCGTCGACCTTGATCGGGAAGCGAAGACTGCCAGCGGCGGTGAGCGCAGGCGGGCGGCGATCGCCCGCGCACTGGCGATGGACCCCGATGTCCTGCTGCTCGACGAACCGACCAACCATCTCGATCTCGCCGCGATCGACTGGCTGGAAAACTGGCTGGCGCGGTACACCGGGGCATTCGTTGCGATCAGCCACGACCGCACGTTCCTGACGCGGTTGACGCGGTCCTCGCTGTGGCTGGAGCGGGGCGGCCTGAGACGCGCGGAGGTTGGCTTTGGCGGGTTCGAGGCGTGGACCGAACGCGTCTACGAGGAAGAGGCACGGTCGGCGGACAAGCTCGACACCAAGCTGGCGCAGGAACTCCACTGGCTCCAGCGCGGCGTTACGGCACGGCGGCGGCGCAACCAGGGCCGTCTGCGCAAGCTGGAGGATATGCGCGTCCAACGAAAGGCGATGCAGGGTCCGGCGGGCGTCGCCCGGCTTGCGGTCGAGAATGGCGACAGCAAGACCAAGATCGTGATCGACGCCGAAAATGTGACGAAAGTGTTCGGGGAGCGCGCGATCCTGAAGGATTTTTCACTGCGCGTGCAGCGCGGCGACCGGATCGGCGTGGTCGGTGCGAACGGCACGGGCAAGACGACGCTGTTGAAGCTGCTGACCGGCGAGATCGCGCCCGATGAGGGCACCGTAAGGCGGGCGAAGACGCTGGATGGGGTGGTGATAGACCAGCAGCGCAAATTGCTCCAACCGGGCAAGACGGTGCGCGATATTCTTGCCGACGGCGGCGACTGGGTAGAGGTGCGCGGCACCAGGAAGCATGTCCAGGGCTATCTGAAGGACTTTCTGTTCGAACCCGGGCTTGCCGAGGCCCGGATCGAGACGCTGTCGGGCGGCGAGCGTTCGCGCCTGTTGCTGGCACGCGAATTCGCCCGCCGGTCGAACCTGCTGGTGCTGGACGAGCCGACCAACGACCTCGACATGGAAACGCTGGACCTGCTGCAGGAAGTGATCGCGGACTATGAGGGAACGGTGCTCATCGTCAGCCACGACCGCGATTTTCTGGACCGCACGGTGACCATGGTGGTCGGCCTCGACGGGTCGGGCAAGGCCGATATCGTGGCGGGCGGCTATATGGACTGGGAGGCAAGGCGCAAGCCGGCGGAGCGGCAATCGAACACCAGGTCCGGCCAGAAGACGGCTCCGGCGCCTTCAGCCGCGAAGGTGCAGACCAAACTCAGCTTCAAGGAAAATTACGAGCTGGAGAAGCTGCCGAAAGAGATCGAGGCGCTGAACGCGGCGATCGAGCGCGACGAGGCGCTGCTCCACGATCCGGATCTGTATTCGCGCGATCCCGCAAAATTCGAGCGGCTGAGCAAGGCCGTGACCGATGCCCGCGCCAGGAAAGACGCGGCGGAGGAGCGCTGGCTCGAACTGGCGGAAAAGGCCGAGGTGCTGGGCAACTGAGCTCTGCGACGAACGACGGGAACGTAGCGGCGGCGCGCGCGGTTCTAATGCCGGCGGGGTATTTCCTGACAGGAGATTCGGTTGTGGAAATCACCAAGGCACTTCACCAGGATCATCAGCAGCTCAAGAAGTTGATCAAGGCAGTTAACAAGAGCGAGGATGGATCTGAACGCCGGAAGCTTTTTCAGGAGTTCGCGGAGCTTCTCACACGACACTCGAAGGCCGAAGAAAAGGTCGTTTACGACGCCCTGATCAAAACCGGCGAGGAAGAAGACGTCGAGGCGGGATATGAGGGCTACACCGAGCACGGCCTGGCCGAAAGCCTGCTCGCCAAGCTGAAGAACGGCGGCGATCCGCTGTCACCGGAATGGTCGGCGGAAGCCAAGGTGATGATGGAAATCCTCGAACATCATATCGAGGAGGAAGAAGAAGAGGTGTTCGGCCAGGTCAGGGGCGACTTCGAAAAGGACAAACGCGATCAGATGGGCGCGCAATTCGAATCACTGAAGACCGAGGTCAAAATCCGATAAGTCGCGGCTTCCGATGGTCGCAAAAGGGAAGTTTCTCACCACAGCCGGGATATCCATGGTCGGGAATCCCGGCATTTGTCAGGATAACGAACGGGGGATTTCTTCTTTCGCCCGAGCGATGATTTCCTGCGCATAATGCCAGGCGACGCGCCCGGAACGCGATCCGCGCGTGACGGACCACTCAAGCGCATCATGTTCATCGAGCGGGACGCCCGCCGCCTCGGCGTAGCTACGGACCATCGCGAGATAGGTATCCTGATCGCAATTATGGAAGCCGAGCGACAGGCCGAAGCGATCCGCGAGCGCCAGCTTGTCGTCCACGACGTCGCGCACATTGATTGCGCTGTCCTGCTCCTTCAGGTCGCGGTCGACGAGGTGGCGGCGGTTTGACGTGACATAAAGCCGCGCGTTTTCGGGGCGGGCTTCGGCTCCGCCTTCCAGCAAGGAACGCAGCGCCTTGGCCGCCGAATAGTCGCCTTCGAACGAGAGGTCGTCGGCGAACAGCACAAAGCTTCGCTCGATGCCCCTCAGGCGGGAAAACAGCGCCGGAAGCGAAGGCAGCGCATCGCGCGCGATCTCGATCAGCGCCACCGGCAGGCGTTCCGACTGGAGCGCGGTCACCACCGATTTTGACAGGCTGGACTTTCCCATGCCGCGCGATCCCCACAACAGCACGTCATGGGCCGGCAGGCCATGGGCGAGGCGGCGCGTGTTGCGGAGCAGCGCTTCCTTCTGCGCATCGATGCCGGTCAGCATGTCGAGCGGCTGGGCCCGGAAATCAGCCACCGCGCTCAAATGCCCGTCCCGCCATAGATAGGCGTTGTGCGCGGTCAGATCGGCGTCCTTGGGGAATTTCGGCGCGATCCGTTCAAGCGCATCCGCGATGCGGGAGAGGAGGGGGGTGAGGTCTGTCATGCGCACTTCTCTAGCGTCATTCCCGCAAAGGCGGGAATCCAAGAACAGCGTGATGATCAAATTTTCGCAGGCACGGGTTCATGGGTCCCTGCCTTCGCGGAGATGACGGTGGAAAAAAGAGAACGAAAGCATAAACACCGTCACGATTGCATGACCGGCCGGGCGCTGTATAAACGCGCGCCAGCCCGGTCGATCAGACCAATCCGTCACGTTCCACGAAAGCCAGTCCATGTTCTCGACACCAGCCTTTGCACAAACGGCCACGACCGCTGCTGGCGGAGGGGCTACAGCCTTCCTGCAGATCGTGCCGTTGCTCCTCATTTTCGTGATTTTCTACTTCCTGTTGATCCGTCCACAGCAAAAGCGGGCGAAGGAGCATCGCGCCCTGATCGACGCCGTGAAAAAGGGCGACATGGTCGTCACCGGCGGCGGCCTTGTTGGCAAGATCACCAAGGTCGACGAGCAGGAAGTCGAGATTGAACTTGCCCCCAACATCCGCGTGCGAGCCTTGAAAGGCATGCTGTCCGACGTCCGCACCGCGGGCGGCCGTCCAGCCAACGACTGATCGGTTAGGCCTTTATGCTCGACTTTCCGCCCTGGAAGATATGGGGGATCGCAATCGCGGTCCTGGTCGGCGTGCTGTTTGCCGTTCCCAATTTCTTCCCCGAATCGACCGTTGCGAAATGGCCGTCGTTCGTTCCGCATTCGCAGATCAACCTGGGCCTCGATCTTCGCGGCGGCAGCCACATCCTTCTCGAGGCGGACATTTCGGACATCGCCAAGCAACGGCTTGAGGTGATCGAGGAGAGCGTCCGGTCCGAATTGCGCCAGGGTGAAGGCGGCAAGATCGCGGTCGGCGACATGTCGACGGCGGGCGGAAAGCTCAGCTTCATGCTGCGCGATGCGGCCCAGCTCGACAGTGCGGTGGAACGGATGCGGCGGCTGACCCGGCCGGTCGGCGTCACCGGCCAGCGCGACTGGGACGTCAGCGTCATCGATGGTTCGCGGATCCTCCTGGCGCCGACCAATTCGGGAATGAACGCGGCGATCGACAACGCGATGCAACAGGCGGTGGAGGTTATTCGGCGCCGTATCGATGAAATGGGCACGCGCGAGCCGACGATCGTTCGCCAGGGTTCGAACCGCATCGTCGTGCAGGTGCCCGGCCTGCAGGATCCGGCCGCGCTGAAGGCGCTGCTCGGCAAGACCGCCAAGCTCGATTTCAAGATGGTCGACGTGCGCGCGACACCCGATGATGTCGCCCAGGGCCGCGCTCCGGTCGGCAGCCAGATACTGCCTTATCCGGATGATCCGCGCGGGCTGAAGGCGATCGCGGTTGAACGGCGTGCGGTCGTTACCGGCGACCAGTTGATCGACGCCAGCATCGGCCAGGATCAATATGGCGCACCTGCGGTCAATTTCCGCTTCGACAGCGCGGGCGGCCGCCGCTTCGCGCGCGCCACGCAGGAGAACACGGGAAAGCCGTTCGCCATCATCCTCGACGGCAAGGTGATTTCGGCTCCCGTCATTAACGAGCCGATTTTGGGCGGTGCCGGCATCATTTCCGGCAATTTCACGACCGATAGCGCCAATCAGCTCGCCATCCTCCTGCGTTCGGGCAAGCTTCCGGTCGCGCTGAAGGTGGTCGAGGAACGCACCGTCGGACCTGATCTCGGCGCCGATTCGATCCGGTCGGGCATTATCGCCAGCATTGTAGCCACCGCAGCCGTGGTCGTGTTCATGCTGGTCACCTATGGCCGGTTCGGGGTCTATGCGACGATGGCGCTCGGCCTGAACATGCTGATCATCATGGGCGTGATGTCGATCTTCGGGGCGACGCTCACGCTGCCCGGCATCGCCGGTTTCGTGCTGACGATCGGCGCTGCCGTCGATGCGAACGTGCTGATCAACGAGCGCATCCGCGAGGAGCAGCGCAAGGGCCGTGGCATCATACAGTCCGTCGAAACGGGCTATACCGAGGCCACTCGCACGATCTGGGATGCGAACATCACCAATCTGATCGCGGCCGTCATCATGATCACCTTCGGTTCGGGCCCGATCAAGGGTTTTGCCGTGGTGCTGACGATCGGCATCGCGACCTCGGTGTTCACGGCCGTTACCGTGACGCGGCTGATCGTCGCGCGTTGGCTGCGGGCCAGCCGGCCGGTGGAGTTGGTGATATGAGATTGCTGAAGATGGTTCCCGACAATACCCGCTTCCGCTTCGTGCGGTTGCGCTGGGTGGCGTTCGGACTGACCGTGCTGTTGACCCTTGCGTCGGTCATGCTGATCGCGACGCGCGGCCTCAACATGGGCGTCGATTTCGTTGGCGGGTTGATGATCGAGGCTGGTTTCGAAAAGCCGGTGCCGCTCGATGGGCTGCGCAAGGAAATCGGCACGATGCACGTGGGCGAAGTGTCGCTCCAGCAATTCGGTGCGCCCACCGACATCGCCATCCGCCTGCCATTGCCGCCCGGTGATGATGCTGCCGTTCAGGCGACCGTGAAGCGCGTGCAGACGCAGATCGCGGCCAAATACCCGGGCGTTACGTTCCGCCGCGTTGAAACGGTTTCGGGCAAGGTGTCGGGCGAATTGATCAGCGATGGCATCAAGGCGGTGCTGTTCGCCATGCTCGGCATCGCCGTGTATTCCTGGTTTCGCTTCGAATGGCATTTCGGCGTGTCGACGCTGGTCGCGCTGATCCATGACGTGACCGTCACTCTCGGCTTTTTCGCGCTGACGCGGATGGAGTTCGACCTCAATATCGTCGCCGCCATCCTGACGATCGTCGGCTATTCGTTGAACGACAAGATCGTGATCGATGACCGCATCCGCGAAAATCTGCGCAAATACCGGCAGATGGACATCCGCGACCTCATCGATCTTTCGGTCAACGAAACGCTGCCGCGCACGGTGATGACGACGTTGTCGATGGTGCTCGCGCTCGGTTCGCTGTTGCTTCTCGGCGGCGAGGTCATCCGGGGTTTCACCGCCGCGATGCTGCTCGGTATCGTCATTGGCACCTATTCATCGATCTATGTCTCGTCGTCGCTTCTGATCTCGCTTGGCGTTGGCTCGCAGACCTTCGCGCCCAAGGAGACAGGTTCGGCTGAGCGTATCGGCAAGGCCTGAAGGCGCCGATGCCGACGCTGGAACGGGCAGGCATGGGCGGCGTGACCACCCTTAGCGGATTTTCCGGCAATGGTTTTCGTATTGGCGACACGCTGTTTCCGACCGGCGTGCTGCTGTGGCCGGAGGATGCCCTTCAGTGGGCGCCGCCCGCATTCGATGCGTTGCAGGCTGGAGATTTCGCGGCGATGGACGGCGCCGACCCGCCGCTGGACCTGCTGCTGATCGGCAGCGGCAAGAAGCTGAGGCGTCCGGCCCGGGCGTTGATCGAGGCTTTGAACGCCCGTGGGCTTGGTGTCGAGCCCATGGACAGCCGCGCTGCTGCCCGCACGTACAACCTGCTGGCCGGGGAGGGGCGGCGTGTCGGCGCCGCGCTTTATCCCCTTGACGCATAAACCGGCAACCGCGCTCTTGGCGGCGCCCCCAGCCTCGGATAAGAACCGCCCATGACATTGTCCCGCCTTCGCGCTTCTGCCGCTTTCATCGTCCTTGGCCTGTCCGTCAGTCTTGCCGGCTGTGTCAGCAACAAGAACAAGGGCGATACCAAATATGTCGCGCAGGATGTTGAGACGCTCTACAATTTCGCGCGCCTGCGGCTCGATCAGCAGCGGTACAAGGATGCGGCGCAGATCTTCGACGAGGTAGAGCGCCAGCACCCCTATTCGGTCTGGGCCCGCCGGGCGCAGTTGATGAGCGCCTTCAGCTATTACGCGGCGCGCAATTACAGCCAGGCGATCCTGTCGGCGCAGCGGTTTCTCAGCATCCATCCCGGCAACAAGGATGCGCCCTACGCCTATTATCTGGTGGCGATCAGCTATTACGAGCAGATCACCGACGTGACGCGCGACCAGAAGGTGACCCAGCAGGCGCTGGATTCGCTGGGTGAGCTGACGCGCCGCTACCCCGAATCACGCTACGCCGCCGACGCCCGCCTGAAGATCGACCTTGTGCGTGACCATCTGGCTGGCAAGGAAATGGAGATCGGCCGGTTCTACGAGCGGACCAGCCAGTATCTGGCGGCGGTGATCCGTTACCGGAAGGTGACGGAAGACTATAACACGACCAGCCACGTGCCCGAGGCGCTGCAGCGCCTGGTCGAATGCTATCTCGCGCTGGGCGTGCCCGAAGAGGCTCGCAAGGCGGCGGCTGTCTTGGGGTATAACTATCCGGGTTCGAAATGGTATGAGCGTGCCTATGCGCTCGTCAACAAGCACTCGAAGGGCTGATCGCATCGCGCTCGCGGCGTTTGCGGGCGTGGTCGGATAATGCTGAGCGCGCTTTCCATACGCGATATCGTTCTGATCGACGCGCTGGACCTTGAGTTCGAACGCGGGCTCGCAGCATTGACCGGTGAAACAGGCGCCGGCAAATCCATTCTGCTCGATAGCCTGGGTCTCGTGCTTGGCCAGCGGGCGGATGCGGGCCTGGTGCGGCAGGGTTCGCCGCAGGGCGTCGTCAGCGCGAGCTTCGATCTCGCGCCCGATCATCCCGCGCATGAGCTTCTTTCCGACAATGAACTGGAAGGAGACGGTGGATCGGTGACGATCCGGCGCATCGTCAAGGCCGATGGCGGCAGCCGCGCATTCGTCAACGACCAGCCGGTATCGGCCGGACTGTTGCGCGATCTGGGCGCGCTGCTGGTCGAGGTGCACGGGCAGCACGATGACCGTGGATTGTTGAACCCGCGCGGCCACAGAAACCTGCTGGACGAATTCGGCGGATTGTCGGCTGAACTCCAGAGCGCCGACGCCACGTTTCTGGCCTGGAAAGCGGCCGAGCAGCGGCTGGCGACGCTGCGCGATCAGCTTGAGACGGCGGCGCGCGACCGTGAATGGCTCGATCATGCGGTCGGAGAACTGACCGCGCTCCACCCCCAGCCGGGCGAGGAAGCGGCGCTCGCCGAAGAACGCGCGACGATGCAGAAAGGTGCGCGGCTGGGCGAGGATCTGGGCGCGGTCGCCAGTCTGCTCGATGGATCGGAGGGTGGGCTTTCCGCGCTCCGGCAGGCAGCGCGGCGGCTGGACCGGATCGCGGGGGAGCATGACCTTCTGGCCGAAGCGCTCGCCGCGCTTGACCGGGCGGTGATCGAGGCGTCCGATGCCGAGGATAGGCTCGCCGTCGCCGCCGAGGCGTTGGCGTTCGACCCAGCGCGCCTGGACGCGGTGGAGACACGGCTTTTCGAACTGCGCGGAGTGGCGCGCAAGCATCGGGTCGAGCCCGATGCGTTGGCCGCGCTGGCGCAGGAGCTTGCGAATCGCGCCGCGCAACTGGATGCGGGCGAAGCGGGATTGAAGGCGCTGGAGCAGGAAGTGACCACGGCCCGCAGCGCGTTCCTCCACGCGGCACGGGCGTTGTCCGAAGCGCGGGTGCGCGCGGCCGAGCGGCTGGACGCGACGGTTGCAAAGGAGCTGAAACCGCTCAAGCTTGACGCGGCGCGGTTCCGCACGGTGATCGAACCGCTGCATGAGCCGAACTGGTCAGCCGCAGGCGCGGACCGGGTGGAATTCGAGATTGCGACCAATCCCGGCGCACCTTTCGCGCCGCTGACCAGGATCGCAAGCGGCGGCGAGTTGTCGCGTTTCATCCTGGCGCTGAAGGTCGCGCTGGCAGGATCGCGCGACGCGGGCACGATTATCTTCGACGAGATTGACCGGGGCGTGGGCGGGGCGGTAGCTTCTGCAATCGGCGAGCGGCTGGCGCTTTTGTCGGCCGGAACCCAGGTTCTGGTCGTCACGCACAGCCCACAGGTGGCGGCTCGCGGCGACGCGCAATGGCGGATCACCAAATCATCCGATGGTCTTGTCACCCGCACCAGCGTTCACCCGCTGGACCCGGATGAACGGCGCGAGGAAATCGCGCGCATGCTTTCCGGCGCCGAGGTTACCGAGGAAGCGCGCGCCCAGGCCGCCCGGCTGATCGAGACCGCGTGAACAACCTCTTTTCCCATTCTTTTTCGTCACCCCAGCGAAGGCCGGGGTCCATTCTGCCTGGGTCTATTGTAAGATCTCGTCAGCATGGACCCCGGCCTTCGCTGGGGTGACGGCGTTCATTCTTTGCGAGCAAGCCGATGCCGCCATCCAGAAAGATGCCCGTCGATTTCCTGGGGGCTCAGGAACGCCACTCTCGTTTGATGCAAGAGATTGAGGGGCATGACCGTGCTTATTATGTGAATGATGCGCCAAGCGTCAGCGATGCCGAATATGATGCTCTCAAGCAGCAATTGCGTGAAATTGAACGACAATATCCCGATCTCGTCGACTTCTTTGATCCGACTTCCCAGGTGGCCGGGGCACCCGCCGCGCATTTCGGCAAGGTGCGTCACGCGCGGCCGATGCTCAGCCTCGACAACGCCTTTTCGGACGACGACGTGGCCGATTTCATCGGGCGGGTGCGACGTTTCCTTAATCTTCCCGCGGATGCCGAGGTCGCGCTTACGGCGGAACCGAAGATCGACGGATTGTCGGCCTCCTTACGCTACGAGAATGGGCGCTTCGTTCAGGGCGCGACCCGTGGCGACGGTCAGGAGGGCGAGGACGTCACCGTCAATCTGAAGACGCTTGGCGACATTCCGCAGCATCTGCGCGGCTCTGGCTGGCCCGATGTGTTCGAGGTACGCGGCGAGGTCTATATGGCGAAAGCCGACTTCGTGGCGATGAACGCGCGGCAGGCGGAGACGGGCGGCAAGATATTCGCCAATCCCCGCAATGCGGCGGCGGGATCGCTGAGGCAGCTCGACCCAAAGATCACCGCCGCGCGTCCGCTGCGGTTCTTCGCCCATGGCTGGGGTGAGGCGACCAGCCTGCCCGCGGAAACGCAGCTCGACGTGATGATGGCGATTGCTTCATGGGGTCTGCCGGTTGCCGACCAGCTCCAGCGCTTCACGACGCTGGATGAGGTGGTCGGGCATTATCGCGCGATCGAGCAACGCCGTGCCGACCTGCCGTTCGATATTGACGGGGTGGTCTACAAGGTCGACCGGCTCGACTGGCAGCAGCGGCTGGGCCAGGTCGCCAGGGCGCCGCGCTGGGCGATTGCGCACAAATTCCCGGCCGAACGGGCGCAGACCGTCTTGAGGGAGATCGATACCCAGGTCGGACGCACGGGCAAGATAACGCCGGTCGCCCGGCTGGAGCCGGTGACGGTGGGCGGCGTCACCGTCACCAACGCGACGTTGCATAACGCCGACGAGATCGCACGGCTGGGCGTTCGTCCTGGCGACAGGGTGGTGGTCCAGCGTGCCGGTGACGTGATCCCCCAGATCGTCGAGAATCTGACAAGGGGCGAACCGCGGGAAGAATGGCATTTTCCGACGCATTGCGGGGAATGCCAGTCGGCACTGGCGCGCGAGGAAGGCGAGGTTGACTGGCGCTGCACCGGCGGGCTCATCTGTCCGGCGCAGCGGGTGGAACGGCTGCGCCATTTCGTCAGCCGCTATGCAATGGATATCGAAGGGCTTGGCCTCGTCCATATCGAGAGCTTTTTCCGCGACGGGTTGATCCGTTCACCCGCCGACATTTTTCGCCTGCACGGGAAACGCGAGGAACTGGTCGGGCGCGAACGCTGGGCGGAAACATCGGTCGACAATCTGCTGGCGGCAATCGAGGCCCGGCGTCAGGTGCCGCTCGACCGCTTCCTGTTCGCGCTAGGCATCAGGCATATCGGTCAGGTGACGGCCCGTGATCTGGCCCGCCGTTACGGTAGTTTCGATGCATTGAAGGCGCTTGTCGACAGGGCTGTGGGGCGCCGCGCCGAATTGACCCCGGCGGTCGGGGAAAGCGAAGACAAGTTCGCGGCGCGCGTCGCCAAGGAGCTGGCCGCGATGATCGAGACGCCCGGCGTCGGTCCCGAGGTGGCGCAGGCGCTGGTGGATTTCTTTGCCGAGCCGCACAACGTGGAGGTGCTCGCCGAATTGCTGCGCGAGGTCGAGCCTCAGGCCGTGGTGTTCGAGACGCGGTCATCGTCCATCAGCGGCAAGACGGTTGTGTTCACCGGCTCCCTGGAGACGATGAGCAGGGACGAGGCCAAGGCTCAGGCCGAAGCGCTGGGCGCGAAGGTGGCCGGATCGGTTTCGGCCAAGACGGATCTTGTCGTCGCGGGGCCCGGCGCGGGCTCGAAGCTCGCCAAGGCGCAGAGCCTGGGAGTGGAAGTGATTGACGAAGCCGCCTGGCAGGCGATCGTCGCGGGCGCAGCCCATTAAATAAAGAACCGGCCGCGGTTGAAGGCGGCCGGTCCAGTTTTCGCGATAGGCGAGCTTACGCGCCCATTAACATGCGATCTGCGGACTCTTGTTCCGGTTGCGGCGAAGCTGCAGACCGACCAGTCCGAACCCGACGATCATGAGCGCCCAGATATGCGCTTCGGGAACAGCGGAAATCTGCGCCCCGACAATAAAATCGTCGAAATCGGCGTCGCCACCCGCTGTGTCGTCATAGCCGAAGACAACCCAGTCGCTGCTGAAGCTGCTGCCTGAAAACCCGGATGGCAGGAACACGGCTAACTGCGGTCCTCCGGCCACGCCGTCGGTGCCATGGTTGGACGTGAACTTGAGGTCGCTCAGTGCGCCGGCCGGAAGGTCGACGCTTCCGATGACGCGGCTCGTATCGAACGCAAATTCCGATTCCGATCCGCTTACGCCATTCGCGGAAAAGCTGTTGTTATAACCGCTTTCCGATGCGAGCGCGTAAAAGGTGATTTGGGCAGGCGCAGTCAACGAGATGCTGCTGAAGTTGTTGGCTTGAGAAGTATATGAATAGGTCGACGAAAGAGCGCCGGCAAAGTCGTTGTTCGACGCGATGGGGCTGGTTGACCCGATACCGTCGATCATTATCGCGGCCGAAGCCGGGCTGATGAACACGCTGGCGGCTGCCAGTGCCGGCAAAAATGCTTTGAACTTCATACGCAAACCCTTTTTTTGATGATACCTGCTCCCATAAGGAACGCAATAACGGTGCCATCATGGTTAATCGTACAGTTAACCGGGATTTTTTTATTGCAAATCCGAAACGATTATTGGAATGAATTGTCATGGTGTAAGGTATGACGACGGGATCAATTTTTGATTAACGGCATATTAACGAAAGTTAATCATAATTCTCAGTAGCTTGAGAAAATTTAACTATGATTAACTCGCCCCGCCGCCAGCCAGGCTCCGGTTGTCTTTTGAGTAACCTGTAAAATATTTCGACAGTTGGCTGTCGGGGCTCGAGATATCGTGAATTTAGAACCGTCTAACGCGGGGCGGCGGATTTGCGCAGGCGCAGCGTCGGCCATTCCTCCCGGTCGATGCGGCCCATCAGGCGGCACCGATGGCGCGCATAGGCATTCGCGACCTGCTGGGCCTGTTCGGCGAGGAGTCCTGCCAGGATCAGGGTTCCGCCCGGCTTCAAAGCCGTGGCGATCCCCTCCGCCATATCAATCAACGGCTTCGCCAGAATATTGGCGATGATGAGATCAAATGGCGCGCGTTGCCTGATACGCCTGTGGTTCACGCCGTTGGCGACCGCCAGTTCGACCTGCCCCGGCGCGCGACCGATCGGTATCTGGTTGATAACCGCGTTCTCGTGGGCGACCTCGATCGATACCGGGTCGATATCCGTCGCCAGGGTGCGCCCGCAAAATGCCCGTGCGGCGGCAAAGGCGAGGACGCCCGTACCTGTGCCGAGATCAAGCATGTTGCGGAATCGAAAACCCGATCCCGCCAGTTGGTCGAGCGTATGCAGGCAGCCGGCGGTCGTCGCATGCTGTCCCGTGCCGAAGGCCCGCCCGGCATCGATCAGGAAGGAAATGCCGCCTTCGGGCGCGGAATTCGGATGGCTGCTGGTGTGGACGTGAAAACGGCCTTCGGTAATCGGCTCAAGTCCCGCTTGCGACAAGGTGACCCAATCTTCCTCGGGCAGCGCTTCGACGATCGGCGTGGCGGTATCGTCCGTTAGCAAAGTGAGCAACTCTCGCAGCATCCTCTTGCCCGGCTTTGCGTCAAAATAGACGTCGAGTTGCCAGTCATCCGGCTTTTGGGGGTCGGGCTCGCTTGTCATCACGACGGGCGGGCTGTCCAGCAATGCCAGCGGCCCGATATCTTCTTTCAGGCGCTCCGCATCTTCTCTGGTGCAGGGCAAGGTAACTCGCCAGCTCTGTGCCACGACCGCATTTCCTTTCTACATCAGGCTGGCGTTCGCATAGAGCGGGGAGATGGCGGAAGGAAGCCGCCTTTGGATTATAGGTCTGTATAATCGTCGGTCGGCGTCGCCGAGATGCTGGAGGCAAACTCATCGGTGGACTGCTGCAGTTCGCCCAGCCTGTCGTCGACGCTCTGGACTTTCTTCCCGACAGCTTCGATGCCGGACGCGAATTTGGCGGTCTCGCTGCGGATCATTGCGATGGCCGACGACATGACGCTGGCGCTCAACGCGGTTTCGTCGACGGCCGAAGTGATGCTTGTGACGGTCTGCGCCTGCGTGTCCATGGCGCCGCGGATGCGGTCGGCGGAGCGGACGACGTCGGAGATGGTGGACTGGATCGAGCCGTTGGCGTCGAGGGTCTGCTGGGTAGCGACCTGGATGGACGAGATCTGGGTGGCGATGTCGTCGGTGGCGCGGGCGGTTTGGGCGGCGAGCGATTTCACTTCCTGGGCGACGACGGCAAAGCCGCGCCCGGCTTCGCCGGCGCGGGCGGCCTCGATGGTGGCGTTGAGCGCGAGCAGGTTGGTCTGTCCGGCGATGTCGCGGATGAGGCCGAGGATCGATTTCGATCGCCTTGGCGTGATGCGAGAGCGAAGCGGTGACCTCGACGGCATGGCTTGCCTGGACCGAGGCCTTGCCGGCGATTTCGGCGGAGGTTTCGACCTCGGCGCGGGCTTCCTCGATGGCGCGGATGAGGCCGGCGGCGGTGTGCGCGGCCTCGCGCATCGCCAGCGCCGACTGTTCGGCGGCAGCGGCGACTTCGGCCGCCTGATCGAGCATCGCCCGCGTCGCACCGGCCGCATCCGCCGCCTGAATGCGCACAATGCGGCTTTCCTCGGAAGCGGCATCGACCATATGGGCGACCCGATCCTGGAAGAAATGGGCCTGGAGGTGACGCGCCTGGGCAATCTGCTCGGTGTTGAACTGCGCGATGGCGGAAGTCATCACTTCAGCTTCGAACATCGCGATGCGCATCAATATGCCCGTCAGGTGCGCATAGCGCGCGGGATCATCGGCCAGCTTTTCGAACAGGATTTGATTTATCTTGCGATGCGCGGCGGAATTGGCCGCAAGCACAGCCGTAAGCGGCGTTCCTTCTCTGTAGGTGGCGACGACGCTTTGCCGGGCGAGTTCGACCCAGGCGGTTCCGGTGGGATCGCTCAGGATCGCCGCGACATAGAAACTGCTGCCTTCGATCAGTCCCTGCAAGGCATCCGCGGGAACCTGGTCACGGAGATATCGCGATCGCGCATAATGCGCCCAGAAGGCGCGGCTGATCTCAATGACATGGTCCTTCAGGAGATCCCAGATTTCCTGCATGCCGCATGCAAGGTCGCCTTCGCGGTCGAACTCGCTCAGGCGACTGGCGAGGTCCAACCCATTCATATTCCGCATCGCTTGCGAAGCCGCTATTGGGCTGGCCGGCGTCTCCATGATGTTCTGGTCCCCAAGTTGAATATTAGTCCGGCCCGTCACCTGCAAAGGCATGGGCGGCGATGTTCAGGCGGTTGATCTGGTCATCAACATTGCCAACACCGCTTTCGACAGCGTCGATTTCAGATGCGACGCGTTCTATTTCGCTACGTACCGTGGTGATCGTGTGCGACATGGAATGTGCAGCCAACGCGGTTTCGTCGACGGCCGAAGTGATGCTTGTGACGGTCTGCGCCTGCGTGTCCATGGCGCCGCGGATGTGGTCGGCGGAGCGGACGACGTCGGAGATGGTGGACTGGATCGAGCCGTTGGCGTCGAGGGTCTGCTGGGTAGCGACCTGGATGGACGAGATCTGGGTGGCGATGTCGTCGGTGGCGCGGGCGGTTTGGGCGGCGAGCGATTTCACTTCCTGGGCGACGACGGCAAAGCCGCGCCCGGCTTCGCCGGCGCGGGCGGCCTCGATGGTGGCGTTGAGCGCGAGCAGGTTGGTCTGTCCGGCGATGTCGCGGATGAGGCCGAGGATCGATTCGATCGCCTTGGCGTGATGCGAGAGCGAAGCGGTGACCTCGACGGCATGGCTTGCCTGGACCGAGGCCTTGCCGGCGATTTCGGCGGAGGTTTCGACCTCGGCGCGGGCTTCCTCGATGGCGCGGATGAGGCCGGCGGCGGTGTGCGCGGCCTCGCGCATCGCCAGCGCCGACTGTTCGGCGGCAGCGGCGACTTCGGCCGCCTGATCGAGCATCGCCCGCGTCGCACCGGCCGCATCCGCCGCCTGAATGCGCACGGTGCCCGACTGGCTGTTCGCCTCGCGGATGATCTCGGACACATGCTGGCGGAAGCGGCTGCTTTGTTGCTGCGCGCGTTCGGCTGCGATGCGATTGCCGATGACCTGGATTTGGGACTGCAGGATTTCCACCTCAAACGCCGTCTTGCGGTAGATGGCGTCGATCGCGTCCGCGACGTTTTCCTCGGCCGCGTTGTATTTTGCCCTGATCGCGAGCACCAACGCTGACGCATGATCGGCCATCGAACGCGTCATCAGGCTGCCGCTGCTCTGTCCGCCGAAATGCATGGCAAGGTCGGCGATGCGGTCAATCCATTGCCTGTCGATCGGCGTCGTGAATTTGCTCTTTTCGACGTCGGTCATTTTCCGGACGAATTGTGAATCCTGGATCACGGAGCCTCTGGATTGACGCTGGATGCGTTCCCAGAACTTTTCCGTCTCCGACAGAATGAGGTCTCCTGCCAGATCCCAGACCCTTGCCAGGCGTTGTTCGAACTCGCCGCGCGGATTGAACAGTTTGATGCGCTCCTCGACAGCTTGGGCGGATAGGGGAACGGCATAATCGCTGTATTCGGCAGTAATTTTTTGTGACGCGTTCATTATTCCTCCCCGCAACTCTCGCGGCGGCTATCGTGCTTCTGGTGCCCGAACGATGGGAATGAAGGAAGAGAGTTAATATGACGTTTCCGCAGGCGGTCGCGGCTTCATAGAGAAAAAGCACGGCCGGAGTGTTGCAACGCGGCGACGAATGCCTAAAAGACGGCGCGAAGAATAATCACGGCAGGGGGCGAGCAAGGACTAATGGCAGCCAACCGCAGCAGACCGCTTTCGCCACATCTCACCGTTTGGCGGTGGGGTGTTCACATGCTTGTTTCGATCCTTCACCGCGCGACGGGCAGCGCCCTTGCGGTTGCTGGCGTCGTCGGCTTCGTCTGGTGGCTGACCGCGGCGTCGGCGGGTCCGGACGCTTATCAACGCTTCCACGATTGCGCGACGGGATGGGTCGGCAAGGTGATCGGCATCGGCCTTACCTGGTCGTTCTTTCAGCATCTGTTTTCGGGACTCCGGCATCTGGTGCTGGATACGGGCGCGGGCTATGAACTGCGCACCAACAAATTCTGGGCGACCATGACGATCATCGGTTCGGTCGCGGCGACTGCGGCCGTTTGGGCCACGATCCTGCTTCAGGGAGCTTGAACATGGGAACGGGAACCGGAATTGGGCGGGTACGCGGCCTGGGCTCCGCCAAATCGGGAGCGCATCACTGGTGGCTTCAGCGCGTAACCGCCGCCGGCAATCTGGTGCTGGTGTCATGGTTCGTCATCAGCCTGCTGCGGCTGCCGGCGCTTGACTATGTGACCGTGGTGAAATGGATCCAGTCGCCGCTCGTTGCCGTGCCGCTGGTCCTGTTGACGGTCAATGTGTTCTGGCATTTTCGGCTGGGCCTGCAGGTCGTGATCGAGGACTATGTGCATGAGAATGGCTCGCGCCTCGCCGCACTGATCGCGCTCAACTTCTATGCCGTCGGCGGGGCTGCCCTGGCCATATACGCAATTCTCAAGATCGCTTTGACGGGAGCGCCCGCCTGATGACCAGCGCCTATCGGATTATCGACCATGTCTATGACGCCGTCGTCGTCGGCGCAGGCGGGTCTGGCCTTCGCGCGACCATGGGCGTTGCCGAATTGGGCCTGAAGACGGCCTGCATCACGAAGGTTTTCCCGACCCGATCGCATACCGTCGCTGCTCAGGGCGGCATCGCGGCCTCGCTTGGCAACATGGGGCCGGACCACTGGACCTGGCACATGTACGACACCGTCAAGGGGTCTGACTGGCTGGGCGATCAGGACGCGATCGAATATCTCTGTCGCGAGGCGCCCGCCGCCGTGTACGAACTGGAGCACGCGGGCGTGCCGTTCAGCCGGACGAAGGAAGGCAGGATCTACCAGCGCCCGTTCGGCGGCATGATGCAGAACATGGGCGCAGGCCCCCCCGCGCAGCGCACCTGCGCCGCCGCCGACCGCACCGGCCATGCCATGCTTCACACGCTCTACCAGCAGAGCCTGAAGTATGACGCGGACTTTTATGTCGAATATTTCGCGCTCGACCTGATCATGGAAAACGGCGAGTGCAAGGGCGTCATCGCCATGTGCATGGAAGACGGCACCATCCACCGTTTCCGCTCGCATGCGGTCGTGCTGGCGACCGGCGGTTATGGCCGCTGCTATTTCTCCGCGACCTCGGCGCATACCTGCACCGGTGACGGCGGGGGCATGGTGCTGCGTGCGGGGCTTCCGCTGCAGGACATGGAGTTCGTCCAGTTTCACCCGACCGGTATTTATGGTGCCGGCGTGCTCATCACCGAGGGCGCGCGCGGTGAGGGTGGTTATCTCACGAATTCCGAAGGCGAGCGCTTCATGGAGCGATATGCGCCCTCGGCTAAGGATCTCGCATCGCGCGACGTGGTTTCCCGCTCCATGGCGATGGAGATTCGCGAGGGCAGGGGCGTGGGCAAGAACAAGGACCACATCTACCTGCATCTCGACCATGTCGCGCCCGAGGTGCTGCACGAGCGGCTGCCTGGCATCACCGAGACAGGCAAGATTTTCGCGGGCGTTGACTTGACGCGCCAGCCGCTGCCGGTGGTGCCGACCGTCCACTACAACATGGGCGGCATCCCGACCAATTATCACGGCGAGGTGGTGACGCTGAAGGACGGCAATCCGGACAGCGTTGTTCCGGGCCTGTTCGCAGTGGGCGAGGCTGCGTGCGTTTCCGTCCATGGCGCGAACCGCCTCGGCTCCAACTCGCTGATCGACCTCGTCGTCTTCGGTCGCGCGACCGGCCACCGGATTGCCGAGATCGTGAAGCCGGGCACCAAGCACGGCACGGTCGACAAGGAGGCGGACGACAAGGCGCTCGCCCGTCTCGACCGCTATCGCCATGCGAACGGCGGGTCGCCGACGGCCGAGGTCCGGCTCGACATGCAAAAGACCATGCAGGCGGACTGCGCGGTGTTCCGCACTGAAAAGTCGCTGGAAGAGGGCAAGGCGAAGATCGACAAGGTCCATGCCCGCATGGACGATCTTTCGATCAGCGATCGCAGTCTCGTCTTCAACACCGATCTTATCGAGACGCTCGAGCTCGACAACATGATCGGTCAGGCCGTGACCACCATGTATTCGGCCGCCAATCGCAAGGAAAGCCGTGGCGCGCATATGCACGAGGATTATCCGAACCGCGATGACGAGAACTGGATGAAGCACACCATCAGCTGGTTCGATCAGAGCAAGGTGACCATCGATTATCGTCCGGTGCACGATTACACGCTCACCGACGACATCGAATACATCAAGCCCAAAGCGCGCGTTTACTAAGCGGGAATTAAGAATGGCCGAATTCGCACTCCCCAAGAATTCCAAGGTCAAGAAGGGCAAGGCTTTCAAGGCCGCGCCCGGCGCGAAGAACGTCAAGGCGTTCAAGGTCTATCGCTATGATCCGGACACTGGCGAAAACCCGCGTATGGACACCTATGAGGTCGATCTCGACAGTTGCGGGCCGATGGTTCTCGACGCGCTGATCAAGATCAAGGGCGAGCAGGATTCATCGCTCACCTTCCGCCGTTCGTGTCGCGAGGGGATTTGCGGTTCCTGCTCGATGAATATCGACGGCACCAACACGCTCGCCTGCACCAAGGCGATCGACGAGGTAAAGGGCGATTGTCAGATCACGCCGCTGCCGCACATGGACGTGATCAAGGACCTGGTGCCCGATTTCACGCATTTCTATGCGCAATACGCCTCGATCAAGCCCTGGGTGCAAACGGTGACGCCGGCGCCTTCGGGCGAGGAACGGCTGCAATCGCCAGAAGACCGCGCGAAGCTGGATGGTCTGTACGAGTGCATCCTGTGCGCCTGTTGTTCGACCTCGTGCCCCAGCTATTGGTGGAACTCGGATAAATTCCTGGGTCCGGCGATTCTGCTCCAGGCTTACCGCTGGCTGGCCGACAGTCGCGACGAGATGACCGGCGAGCGGCTGGATGAGCTGGAAGATCCCTTCCGCCTCTATCGCTGCCACACCATCATGAACTGCGCGAATGTCTGCCCCAAGGGCTTGTCGCCCGCGAAGGCCATCGCCGAAATCAAGAAGATGGTGGTCGAGCGGGAGGTTTGAATCCGGCATGGCTGATTCGCTCGGCTATGTGCCCGATCCGGACCATCCCGGCTGTCTGGTGCGGCCCGCGAGCACGTTGGGGCGCTTTCTCGATATCTATGGGGAAATGCGAGTCTGCGCCGAAGGCGAAAATCGCGCGCGGCTGCGCTTGACGCCGGACACGCTGCACCGCAATTTGAAGGACGCGGTCCACGGCGGCTTTCTGATGGCGATCGTCGATCACGCTCTTTTCGCGGGTCCGTTGGCATTGGGCATCGAGGGGGCGGCCAGCGGCGTCACCATCGATGCGACCACCCAATTCCTTGCGCCGGTGGCGACTGGCAGGCCGGTGGATGTAATCATCGAAGTCCTGCGCGAGACGGGGCGCATGGTTTTTGCGAGGGGGTTGATCGAGCAGGACGGCACGCCCGCGGTCAGCTTCAGCGGCACGATCAAGAAAGGGCCGCAGGGCAGGTGACCGCCGTCCTCGACCATTATCATGCGCTGGTGGCGGCCGGAGAGCTTCGGCCTGACCCCGATCAGCTTGCCGGGGCGACGCGGCTCGATGCCTTGGCCGGCCAACTGGCTACAATACCGAAGAAGAACGGTTTGATCGCGCGGCTTTTGGGCAGGGCTGCGCCCATACCCAAAGGACTCTATTTCTGGGGTTCGGTAGGGCGCGGCAAATCGATGCTGATGGACCTGTTCCACGACAGCGTCGATTTCCAGCCCAAGCGCCGGGTCCATTTCCATGAATTCATGCTGGAAGTGCACGACCGGCTGCGTGTGGAGCGGCGGAAGGAGTTGGGCGATCCGATTCCGCCAGTGGTCGATGCGATTACCGCCAAGGCGAAGCTGCTCTGCTTCGACGAAATGGTCGTCAACAACACCGCCGATGCGGCCATCATGTCGCGGTTGTTCACCGGCCTGATCGACCGGGGCGTGATCGTGGTGACGACATCCAATCGCCCGCCGAGAGATCTCTACAAGGACGGCCTCAACCGCGAGCATTTTCTGCCGTTTATCGCCCTGATCGAGAACCGCCTCGATGTGCTGTCGCTGAACGGCCCCACCGACTATCGGCTGGACCGGTTGGGCGGCTTCCCCACCTATTACACCCCCAATGGCCCGGCGGCGACCGAAGCGCTGTCGCGGGCCTTTTTCCGCCTGACCGATTATCCACCCGAAGACCGGGCGCATGTGCCGTCGGAACTCATCCCCGTGCAGGGCGGGCGCAGCTTGTTCGTGCCGAAAAGCCTGAAGGGCGTCGCCGTCTTCTCGTTCAAGCGGCTTTGCGCGCAGCCACTGGGCGCAGCCGATTATCTGGCGATCGCGCGGCGTTATCATAGTGTCATCATTGTCGGTGTACCGGTGATGGGGGCTGAAAACCGCAACGAGGCGGCGCGGTTCAAGACGCTCATCGACGCGCTCTACGAATATGGCGTGAAGCTGCTGGTTTCCGCCGATGCCGCGCCGGGCGCGCTGTATCGTGGCGACGACGGGGTATTCGAATTCGAACGCACCGTTTCGCGGTTAATGGAGATGCAATCGGCCGAATACATGCAAAAAGGGCATGGAAATGAGGCGTGATCGTGTCTTATTGCTACGGCTTCGCAGCAGCAAGATTAATTGTGGTTATTGATCCGGCAACTGTTGCCCATCTTTTCGAATCGTCCTAAGCGAGCCCCGCAAACTGGCGGACCGCGTCACCATGCGGGCCCTTGTGACTATGTTAATCGAGGAAGTCTTATGGCTCGCAAGAAGATAGCGCTTATCGGTGCAGGAAATATCGGTGGCACGCTCGCGCACCTCGCGGCGATCAAGGAACTGGGCGACATCGTCCTGTTCGACGTCGTCGAAGGCGTACCGCAGGGCAAGGCGCTGGATCTCAGCCAGTGCGGTCCGGTCGAGGGCTTTGACGCGAAGATCACCGGTACGAACGACTATGCCGACATCGCGGGCGCGGATGTGATCATCGTCACCGCCGGTGTCGCGCGCAAGCCGGGCATGAGCCGCGACGATCTGCTGGGCATCAACCTGAAGGTGATGAAGGCGGTCGGCGAGGGCATCAAAGCCAACGCGCCCAACGCTTTCGTGATCTGCATCACCAACCCGCTGGATGCGATGGTTTGGGCGCTGCGCGAATTCTCGGGTCTGCCGCACAATAAGGTGGTCGGCATGGCGGGCGTGCTCGACAGCGCCCGCTTCAGCCATTTCCTTGCAGAAGAGTTCCAGGTTTCAGTGCGCGACGTGAACTCGTTCGTTCTTGGCGGACATGGCGACACGATGGTACCGGTCGTCGAATATTCGACCGTCGCCGGTATCCCGATCCCCGACCTGATCGCCCAGGGCCGTTCGACCAAGGACCGGATCGACGCGATCGTGCAGCGCACCCGCTCCGGCGGCGGCGAGATTGTCGGCCTGCTGAAGACCGGCTCGGCCTATTATGCGCCCGCAACCAGCGGCATCGCGATGGCAGAGGCCTATCTCGGCGACCAGAAGCGCCTGCTGCCCTGCGCGGCCCATGTTGAGGGCAAGTATGGGGTCGACGGCCTTTATGTCGGCGTCCCGGTGATCATCGGTGCTGGCGGCGTCGAGCAGATCGTCGAGATCAAGCTCGATGACGAAGCCAAGGCCAATCTTCAGGTGTCGGTCGATGCGGTGAAGGAGCTGATCACCGTCTGCAAGGGCATCGAACCGAGCCTCAACTAAGGGCCTGCCGTCACCCCGGCGCTGCCGGGGTCCATCGGGGTCACATGGGTGCCAGCCCTCGCTGGCATGGCGAAAAGGGAATAGCGTATGTCAATCCTCGTCAACAAAGATACCAAGGTCATCTGCCAGGGCTTCACTGGCAAGCAGGGCACCTTCCATTCGGAAGCGGCAATCGCCTATGGCACGAAAATGGTCGGCGGCGTCGCGCCGGGCAAGGGCGGCAACACGCACTTGAACCTGCCGGTGTTCAACACCGTCAAGGAAGCCCGTGACATGACCGGTGCGGATGCTTCGGTCGTTTACGTTCCGCCGCCCGGCGCCGCCGACGCGATCCTGGAAGCGATCGACGCCGAAGTGCCACTGATCGTGTGCATTACCGAGGGCATTCCAGTGCTCGACATGGTCAAGGTGAAGCGCGCGCTGTCCGGCTCCAGATCGCGCCTGATCGGGCCGAACTGCCCCGGCGTGCTGACGCCGAACGAATGCAAGATCGGCATCATGCCCGGCAACATCTTCTCCAAGGGTTCGGTCGGCGTGGTCAGCCGTTCGGGCACGCTCACCTACGAAGCGGTGCATCAGACGACGGCGGCGGGCCTTGGCCAGACGACTGCGGTCGGCATCGGTGGCGATCCCGTCAACGGCACCAACTTCATCGACGTGCTCGAGCTGTTCCTGGCCGACGAAGCGACCAAGTCGATCATCATGATCGGCGAAATCGGCGGCTCGGCCGAGGAAGAAGCCGCTCAGTTCCTGAAGGATGAGGCGAAGCGCGGCCGCAAGAAGCCGATGGCGGGCTTCATCGCCGGAATCAGCGCGCCTCCCGGCCGTCGCATGGGCCACGCGGGCGCGATCGTGTCGGGTGGCCAGGGCAAGGCCGAAGACAAGATCGCCGCGATGGAAGCCGCGGGCATCCGCATGTCATCCAGCCCGGCCGAACTGGGCACCACGCTCGCCGAGGTCCTGAAGGGTTGATGTCTTGAGCGCCGCTCGCCTCAATTGGCAGGCGGGGTCCGAGGGGAGATCGGAAATGGGTTTCGAGGGCCAATTGCCGGATGGCATCGAGGGCGTGAGTCCCGCCTTCATCGAAGGATTGTACGCCCGCTATTCCGCCGATGCGAACGCGGTGGATCCTAGCTGGCGGCAGTTTTTTGATGGGCTGGAGCAGACGGTGAGCGGGCCGAGCTGGGCCAGGCCGAACTGGCCCTTGTCGTCGACGGACAATTTGACCGCGGCGATGGACCCGACCCAGATGACGCTGGAGCCCAAGGCGGCTGGAGTAGCCGCCAGGGCGCCTGCTGCCCTCGCCACCACTTCCGCTTCGGTGGCGGGCGGCGGCGTTGACATCAAGCAGGCGGCGGATGATGCGATCCGCGCGATGACGCTGATCCGCACCTACCGGGTGCGCGGGCACCTCGCGGCCAATCTCGATCCGTTGGGGCTTTCCCAGCGCGAACTTCCCGCTGACCTGACCCCGGAATATTACGGCTTTTCGGGCAGGGATCTCGACCGCCCGATCTATCTCGGCGGCACGCTCGGCCTGGAAAACGGGACGATCCGCGAAATCGTCGAGATTCTGCACCGCAACTACTGCGGGCATGTCGGCCTTGAATACATGCACATCAACGACGTGGAGGAGCGCCGCTTCCTGCAGGAGCGCATGGAAGGCCAGGACAAGGAAATCCATTTCACCGTTGAGGGCAAGCGCGCGATTCTCAACAAGGTGATCGAGGCGGAGCAGTACGAGAAGTTCCTTGGCCGCAAATATGTCGGCACCAAGCGCTTCGGTCTCGATGGCGGTGAATCGATGATTCCGGCGCTTGAGGCGGTCATCAAATATGGCGGCCAGTACGGTGTGCGCGAAATCGTCTTCGGCATGGCGCATCGCGGCCGCCTGAACGTCCTCGCCAATGTGATGGGCAAGCCGTTTCGCGCGATCTTCCACGAATTTTTGGGCGGCTCGTCCAATCCGGCCGACGTCGGCGGTTCGGGCGATGTCAAATACCATCTCGGAACCTCCACCGATCGCGAGTTCGACGGGATCAGCGTTCACATGTCGCTGCTGCCCAATCCCAGCCATCTGGAAGCGGTCAACCCGGTGGTGCTCGGCAAGGTCCGGGCGACGCAGACCGCCCGCCACGACTATGTGCGCGAACAGGTGCTACCGGTGCTGCTCCACGGCGACGCGGCCTTCGCCGGCCAGGGCATCATCATGGAATGCTTCGGCTTTTCGGGGCTGAAGGGCTATAATACCGGCGGCACGATCCATTTCGTGATCAACAATCAGGTGGGCTTCACGACCAGCCCGCAGTTCGCGCGTTCTTCTCCCTATCCGTCCGATGCGGCCAAGATGGTGCAGGCGCCGATCCTGCATGTGAACGGCGACGATCCCGAAGCGGTGACCTTTGCCTGCAAGGTCGCCATCGAATTTCGCCAGACCTTCAAGCGCGATGTCGTGATCGACATGTGGTGCTATCGCCGGTTCGGCCACAATGAGGGCGACGAGCCGAGCTTTACCCAGCCGCTGATGTACAATGCCATCCGCAAGCATCCGGCCGTGTCGTCCATTTATGGCGGGCGTCTGGCGAAGGAAAGCGTGGTCGATCAGACGATGATCGACGAGATGGTCGAACATTTCGTGAAGCACCTGGACGAAGAGTTCGAGGCCGGGAAAGGCTATCTGCCCAACAAGGCCGACTGGTTCGAAGGCCGGTGGTCGGGCCTGGGCAAGCCGGCCGATCCGGAAACGGCGCGGCGTGCCGCCGATACCGGCGTGCCTGAGGATCGCCTGACGCAGGTGGCGGGCGTGCTGACAACCGTGCCCAAGGGCTTCAATATCCACAAGACGCTCGCCCGCATCCTGGAAGCGAAGAAGGAAACGCTGGACAAGGGCGAGGGCATCGATTGGGCGACCGCCGAGGCGCTGGCGTTCGGCACCCTGATCCAGGAGGGCTATTCGGTGCGCCTGTCCGGCCAGGATTCCGGTCGCGGCACCTTCAGCCAGCGTCACGCCGTGTGGGTCGACCAGAAGACCGAGGAAAAATACATTCCGCTGACGCAGGTAGGCGGCGGCGAATTCGAGGTGCTGGACAGCCCGCTGTCCGAATTCGGCGTGCTCGGCTTCGAATACGGCTATGCGCTGGCATCGCCGAAGACGCTTGTACTTTGGGAGGCGCAGTTCGGCGATTTCGCCAATGGCGCGCAGGTGATGATCGACCAGTTCATCGCCAGTGGCGAGGCGAAGTGGCTGCGGGCCAACGGCCTCGTCATGTTGCTGCCCCATGGTTACGAAGGCCAGGGGCCCGAACACAGCTCGGCCCGGCTGGAGCGCTATCTGCAGCTTTGCGCACAGGACAATCTCCAGGTCGCCAACTGCACCACGCCCGCGAACTATTACCACATCCTGCGCCGCCAGATGCTGCGTCCGTTCAGGAAGCCGCTGGTGGTCATGACGCCCAAGTCATTGCTGAGGCACAAGGCGGCCGTATCGGGCGCCGAAGATTTTACCGGCGACAGCCATTTCCGGCGGATCCTGTCCGATCCCGATGCGCCGGCCGACGACAAGGTCGAACGGCTGGTGCTGTGCACGGGCAAGGTATTCTACGACCTGGCCGATGCGCGCGACGCGGCTGGCGACAAGACCACGACCATCGTCCGCACAGAGCAGATCTACCCGTTCCCGTCGGAAGCGCTGGTCGTTCGCCTGAAGCGTATGACCAATCTGAAAACCGTGGTCTGGGCGCAGGAAGAACCGAGAAACAATGGTGCCTGGTTCTTTGTCGACCCGCTGATTGAAGCGTGCCTCGCGGAAGCTGGCGTCAAGCCGAAGCGAGCCGAATATGTCGGGCGCGCGTCAAGCGCGGCGACCGCGACCGGCCTCGCCAAGCGGCACGCTGCCGAACAGGCCGCGCTGGTCAAGGCGGCTCTCGGCCACTGAGAAAACCGTCCGGTGGGCGGTGAATGGATTTCGAACGATCCGGCACAAACCGGATGGCAAATGGGTGGAAAACAATGGCGACCGATGTTCAGGTGCCCACGCTGGGCGAATCGATCACCGAAGCGACTTTGGGGCAATGGCTGAAGCAGCCGGGCGATATGGTGAAGGCCGATGAGCCGATTGCCAGCCTGGAAACGGACAAGGTCGCGGTGGAGGTTCCATCGCCCATCTCCGGCGTGCTTAGCGAACAACTTGTCGGCGAAGGCGATACGGTTGCCGTGGGCGCGGTGATCGCGCGTATCGATGCGTCGGGCGCGGCGGTGGAGCGGACGACCATGACATCCCAGCAGACGGTTGCCGACGAAGACAAGACCAAGGCGGCGCGGATCGAGGCTGAATCGCGCGCTCCTGCCTTCGCGCCGGTGCAGGCCGCCGAACCCGCCCAGGCGCTGACACTGTCGCCGGCGGTTCGCCGTCTCGTCCTCGAACACGGCCTTGATCCTTCCCAGATCAAGGGCACCGGTCGCGACGGCCGTCTGACCAAGGACGACGTACTGAATGCCGCGAAGACCCAGGGGCAGACGGTGAAGGTCGTGACGGCCCAGTCCAATCTCGCCGCGCCGGCCACCGGCGGCGGTTCGCGCGCCGAGGAACGGGTGCGGATGACGCGTCTTCGCCAGACCATCGCCGCCCGGCTGAAGGAAGCGCAAAATACCGCCGCGATGCTCACCACCTTCAACGACGTCGACATGACGGCGGTGATGGAGGCGCGCAACCGCTACAAGGACCTGTTCGAAAAGAAGCATGGCATCCGGCTTGGCTTCATGGGCTTTTTCGTGAAGGCGGCGACACTGGCGTTGCGCGACGTGCCCGGCGTCAATGCCTCGATCGATGGTGACGAGATCGTCTATCGCGATTACGCCGACATCTCGGTCGCGGTATCGGCGCCGCAGGGCCTTGTCGTTCCGGTCATCCGCGATGCCGACAAGCTCAGCTTCGCGGGCGTGGAAAAGACGATCGCCGATTTCGGCAAGCGCGCCAGGGACGGCACGCTGAAGATCGAGGAGATGAAGGGCGGAACCTTCACCATTTCGAACGGCGGCGTGTTCGGTTCGCTGCTTTCGACGCCGATCATCAATCCGCCGCAGTCGGCCGTTCTCGGCATGCACCGGATCGAGGACAGGCCCGTCGTGCGGGACGGCCAGATCGTCATCAGGCCGATGATGTATCTGGCGCTGAGCTATGATCACCGGCTGGTGGACGGCCGCGAGGCTGTGACCTTCCTTGTCCGCATGAAGGAAGCGATCGAGGATCCGACCCGGCTCCTGATCGACCTGTAAGTTCTCCGTTCCGCTTTCCCGAAGGTGCGCCATGGCAGAGTATGATTTCGACGTTCTGGTAATCGGCGCGGGGCCGGGCGGCTATGTTGCCGCGATCCGCGCGGCGCAGCTTGGCCTGAAGACCGCGTGCGTCGAAAGCCGGACGACGCTGGGCGGTACCTGCCTTAACGTCGGATGCATACCGTCGAAGGCGCTCCTCCACGCTTCCGAGATCTATGAGGAGGCAAAGCACGGCACCTTGGCCAAATTCGGCTTGAAGCTGGATGGGGTGGGGCTCGATCTCGGCCAGATGATGGCTGAAAAGTCCGAGGCGGTGAAAGGGCTGACCGGCGGCATCGAATATCTGTTCAAGAAGAACAAGGTCGAATGGCTGAAGGGCCAGGCGGCATTCACCGGCAAGGACACCGTCAAGATCGGCGACCGCACCGTCCGCGCGAGGAACATCGTCATCGCGACCGGCTCGTCGGTGACGCCGCTGCCGGGCGTGACCGTCGACAACGGCAAGAAGATCGTCATCGATTCCACGGGCGCGCTCGATCTGCCGAAGGTGCCGGATCATATGGTGGTGATCGGCGGCGGCGTGATCGGGTTGGAGCTTGGTTCCGTCTGGCGGCGGCTGGGCGCAAAGGTAACGGTCGTCGAATATCTGGACCAGATTTTGCCGGGCATGGACAATGACGTGCGCGCCGAAATGGCGAAGCTCCTGAAGAAGCAGGGCATGGAATTCCGCACCTCGACCAAGGTGACCAAGGTCGAGGCGAAAGGCAAAGGCGCGGCTGTGACCATCGAGCCGGCCGCTGGCGGCAAGGCCGAGACGATCACCGCCGATGTCGTGCTGGTGTCGATCGGGCGGCGGCCCAATACCGATGGCCTTGCGTTGGAAAAGGCGGGGCTTTCGGTCAACAACCGGGGCCAGATCGAGATCGACCATGATTTCGCGACCGCCGTGCCCGGCATCTGGGCGATCGGCGATGTCGTGCCGGGGCCGATGCTCGCGCACAAGGCCGAAGATGAAGGCATCGCGGTTGCGGAAAACATCGCGGGGCTGACGGGCATCGTGAATCACGATGTCATCCCGGCCGTGGTCTACACCTTCCCCGAGGCAGCCAGCGTCGGCAAGACCGAGGAGGAACTGAAGGCGGCGGGCGTGGAATACAAGGTCGGCAAGTTCCCGATGCTGGCGAACAGCCGCGCAAAGACCAATCGGGATACAGACGGCTTTGTGAAGGTGATCGCGGATGCGGTCACTGATCGCGTGCTTGGTGTCCACATCATTTCATCGCTGGCCGGAACGATGATCGCCCAGGCGGCGCAAGCGATGGAATTCGGCGCCACCTCAGAGGACATCGCCTACACCTGTCATGCCCATCCAACGCATAACGAGGCGGTGAAGGAAGCGGCAATGGCGGTGACGGGCAAGCCGATCCATATCTAGAGCGAACGCGTTTCCCCTGAGCTGCCTTATCCCCTGGCGGCAAAAGCGGCGGCCACGCCAAGCAGGCCGGGTTGCGGGTGGGTAATCAGCTTCACGGGCATGTCGGCCATCTTCTTTTCGAAGCGGCCCTTGGCAGTGAAACGCTGCTGGAATCCTGACATCGCAAGGTGATCGGCCAGACGCAGTCCGATGCCGCCCGCGATGACGAGCGCGGTGGCGCCCTGTGCCAAGGCGATGTCGCCCGCGACCGAGCCGAGGCTGAGGCAGAAGCGCTCCAATGCGGTGGCGGCCAGGTCGTCGCTGCCATCCAGCGCCGCTTTCCACAATGCAACATCATCCCTCATCTGGATTGAGCGGTTTCCGATACGCGCCATAGCCTCGTAGATGTTGGTTAGACCTGGACCCGAGACGATGCGTTCGGCGGAAACGCGAAGATACCGCTCCCGTAACAGCGAGAGAATCCGGTCTTCCAGCGCGTCGACCGGCGCGAAATCGATGTGGCCGCCTTCCGTCCCGACGACGAGGCTTCGCCCTTCCTGCCGAAGAAGATAGGCCACGCCAAGGCCGGTTCCCGGGCCGACGATACTGACCGCGCCGCTGGCCGGCAGCGGCCGGTCCGGTCCGCAAACATGGCGCAAATGGCGGTCATCGACAGCCCCGATGGCGTGACCAATGGCGACGAAATCGTTGATGAGGATGAAGCGCTCGAGGTTGAGTTCCTGCGCAAGCGCCGCCGGCCGGATGGTCCAGGGGCTGTTGGTCAGGCGCAGCACATCGCCTTCCGCCGGGCCGGCAACGGCAATCGCGGCAGCCCGGGGCAGCACATGTCCGGCCTGTGCGGCAAAGGCCCGCCAGGCGGCTTCGAGGCTGGCATGGCCGGAGGTTTTGAGCGTGACCGGTTCGTCCAGCTTGCTTACGCGCCCATCGGTGATGGTGGCCGTTGCAAAGCGCGCATGGGTTCCGCCGATATCAACCGCTACAATTTCCATGATCCGATCCAACTGCCGACTGTGGTTCGGCTTCCAGGCGCGCGACCGGCCGTTGCAGGTAAACGGCTCGACGCAAGTTGAAACAATATCTTATCCCAATGGTTCAATTGAGCAAAATCCCTTAGGAGGCCGCGCGTCCGGCAAGACGGGCCGAATAACCGCTCTATGATGTACATGGATTATCTGACAAGTGACGCGGCGTGGTTTGCCGGAGCCGTTCTGGCGGCCATCGCCATCTATCGACGGGGCTGCGCATGAACGCCCTCGTGCCAGTATTGCCTCTGCCGCCCGCCGGATTGCTGAACGGGGCCAGCCTTTTCATCGACTTCGACGGTACCCTCGTTGAACTCGCGGAACGGCCCGATCGCGTGACGGTCGATGATGCGTTGCGCGATCTTCTGGGTCGGTTGGGGTGCGCGTTTCCCGGCAGGGTCGCGCTTGTCAGCGGCCGGTCTATCGCCCAGCTCGATCAGATGCTGGGGCCATTGACATCAAACCTCGCAGTGGCGGGCAGTCACGGGGCGGAGCGCCGGTGGAGCGACGGCATAATAGAGCATCCTGCGCGGGGCACGGAGCTTGACGCAGCCGCCGCAGCTCTGACCGAATTCGCTTTTGCCCACCCCGGAACGGTCGTCGAACCCAAAAGCTACGGCGTTGCCCTTCATTACAGGCTTGCGCCTGCCGACGAGGCGCGCGCGCGCAGGGTGGCTGCCGAACTGGCCAAACAGCACGGCCTTGCCGTGCAGCACGGGAAGATGATGGTTGAGCTGAAGGTCGCGGGCGGCGACAAGGGAAGCGCGGTGCGCGCTTTTTCCGCCCAGCGCGAAATGGCGGGCGCTCCGCCCATATTCATCGGCGACGACCTCACCGACGAGGCGGGATTCGAGGCCGCGCAGGCGCTTGGCGGAGCCGGAGTGTTCGTCGGTTCGCCGGGTTTCACGGTCGCGCGCTATGGCCTTCCGGATGTCGCCGCGACGCGGGCCTGGCTCGCCAGTGCAATCGAGCCGCAAGCATGACCGCGACGCTCGATCTCTGGCCGATCGGCAATTGCCAGGTATCGGCGCTGGTCGATCGTGCCGGCCGCTTCGTCTGGGCGTGTGTGCCGCGCGTCGATGGCGATCCTGCTTTTTGCTCGTTGCTCGACGACGCCCCTCCCGGCGGCAAGGGTGCGCGCGGGTTTTGGGAAATCGATCTGGAAGGCTGTGTGGAGACGACGCAGCACTATCTGCGCAACACGCCGATCCTTGTGACGCGCCATATGGACGCCGAGGGTAATGCGATCGAGGTCACCGATTTCTGCCCGCGCTACAATCGTGCGGGCCGCATATATCGGCCGGTGGCTTTCGTCCGCATCGTCCGGCCTGTTGCAGGCAGTCCGCGCATCTGCGTCCGCTTGCGCGCCGCGCGTGATTGGGGCCAGAGCGACGCGGAAAGGACGCGCGGGTCCAACCATATCCGCTACCTGCTTTCCGGCATGACCTTGCGACTGACCACCAGCGCCCCTGTCGGCCGGGTGGAACACGAGCAATGGTTCCGCGTGGAACGAGCGCTGCACTTCTTTCTGGGGCCGGACGAGAGTTTCGACGAGAATATCCGGGCGGCTGTCGAGGCCATGCTCGATCGCACCGCCGATGAATGGCGTGCCTGGACGCGCGGGCTCGCCACGCCGTTCGAATGGCAGGAAGCCGTGATCCGTTCGGCCATCGCGCTCAAGCTCTGCCAGCACGAGGAAACCGGCGCGATCGTGGCGGCGCTTACGACATCCATCCCGGAATACGCCGCATCGGGCCGGAACTGGGATTATCGCTACTGCTGGATCAGGGACGCCTATTACACGGTCCAGGCGTTGAACCGCCTCGGCGCCCTCGACGTCCTTGAGGGCTATCTCGAATATCTGCGCAATGTCGTCGACGGCGCGGCCGGGGGGCATATTCAGCCGGTCTATGGCGTGGGCGGCGAGGCGAAGCTGATCGAGCGCAGCGAACCGGGCCTCAACGGCTATCGTGGCATGGGGCCGGTGCGCGTTGGCAACCAGGCCTATGAGCAGATCCAGCATGACGCCTATGGGCAGATCGTCCTTTCCAATACCCAGGCCTTTTTCGATCATCGCCTCTATCGCATGGCGGGCGTCGAGGATTTCCGGTCACTGGAACGCATCGGCGAGAATGCCTGGAGGGTGTACGACAAACCGGACGCGGGCCTGTGGGAATTGCGCACGAAATCCCATGTTCACACCTATTCGGCGGCGATGTGCTGGGCGGCTTGCGACAGGCTCGCCAAGGCGGCCGAAGTCCTGCATCTCGAAGAGCGCCGGGCGTTCTGGCAACATCGCGCGCAAGTCATGCGGGCGACGATCGAAAAAGCGGCGGCGCGCGATGAGAACACCCGGCTTTCCGCGACTTTTGGCGGCGATGACGTGGATGCGAGTCTCCTCCAACTCCTCGAACTGAGGTTCCTGTCCCCCGATGACCCGCGCTTTTGCGAGACACTTGCGGTGGTCGAAACCGGACTTCGGCGGGGCTATTACATGCTGCGCTATGCGACCGAAGACGATTTCGGATTGCCCGAGACAGCATTCAATTTCTGTACTTTCTGGCTGATCGAAGCGTTACACTTCACGGGCCGCGACGAAGAGGCCCGCGATCTGTTTGAGCAGATGCTTGCACGGCGCTCGGGGGCGGGTCTGCTGTCGGAGGACATCGATCCCGTCACTAGCGAACTCTGGGGCAACTATCCTCAGACCTATTCACTGGTCGGGCTGATCAATTGCGCCGTGTTGTTGAGCAAACCCTGGAGTTCAGTCCGATGAACCGCCTCATAGTCGTTTCGAACCGGGTGCAGCCGCCCAATGGCGAAGGCTCGGGGAACCAGGGGGGATTGGCGGTGGCATTGTCGGCAGCGTTGCGAGAGCGCAGCGGGCTATGGTTCGGCTGGTCAGGCGAAACCACCGACAGCTTCACCGGCCATCTCAACTTCCAGCGCACCCACGGCGTCACCACCGCGACGATCGACCTCGAAGAGCAGGACGTCGACGAATACTATAATGGCTATGCCAACCGGACGCTTTGGCCGTTGTTTCATTATCGCATCGACCTGGCGGAGTTCGAACGCAGCTTTGCGGGCGGCTATGAACGCGTCAACCGGCGCTTTGCGGAGACTTTGCATCCGCTTATCCAGACGGACGATCTGGTATGGGTGCATGATTATCACCTCATCCCGCTTGGCCGCGAACTTCGCAAGCGGGGCTGCGGGAATCGCATCGGCTTCTTCCTGCACATTCCATGGCCCCCCACCGGATTGCTGCGTGCCCTTCCAAGCCATCGGCTGCTGGTCGATTTAATGTTCGAATATGATGTGATCGGCTTCCAGACCGCTGAATGGCTGGAAGCATTCATGCATTATGTCGCAAGCCAGACCGACGCCGTTATCGGCCCCGATGGACAGATCAGGATCGGCGACCGGACGCTTCGGGCTATCGCCTGTCCAATCGGCATCGATGCGGAGGATTTCATCGCGGCGTCAAATGGGCCGGTGGCGAAGGAGGCATGCGAGCGAATGCGCACCAGCGCTCTGGATCGCGCGATGATCATCGGCGTCGATCGTCTCGATTATTCCAAAGGCCTGGAAGCGCGCTTTCTCGGTTACGAGCGTTTCCTTACCGCCCATCCCGAACGCAGTGGGAAGGTTTTTCTGCTCCAGATCGCGCCGACGTCGCGCGATGATGTCCAGAGCTATCAGGAAATTCACGCGACGCTCGATTCGCTGGCTGGCCGTATCAACGGCACCTTCGGCAACGTTGAATGGGTGCCGATCCGTTACGTCAACCAGGGCCACCCCCGCGCGCAGCTTGCCGGAATTTACCGGGCCGCGCGGATCGGCCTCGTCACGCCGCTGCGCGATGGCATGAACCTTGTCGCCAAGGAATATGTCGCGGCCCAGGATCCCGCCAACCCGGGCGTGTTGATCCTGTCGCGTTTCGCCGGTGCGGCCCTCCAGCTCAAGGACGCGCTGCTGATCAATCCGCATAGCGTCGAAGAAATCGCCGACGCCATCGAAAGGGCGCTTTCAATGCCGCTGAAGGAGCGGACCCAGCGCTGGAACAGCTTGATGGATGCGGTGGTGCGCGAGGACGTTATCTGGTGGTGCAACAGTTTCACGGACGCTCTCGTCGTGCCGCTGGAGGCCGCATGAGGAGATTGGCAGACCGGCGCATTCGTACCGGTAATGGAGCTGAAGGGCTGGACTAGCCGATCAGCTCCAATAACCGTTCCAAGTACTGGTTCAGGTTACCTTCTTTGCGGCGACCATTCCAAGAACAAGGAAGATGAGGAAAATGGCGATCGCCAGGATGAAGAGCAGCTTGGCTATGCCGGCTGCGGCACCTGCAATTCCGCCAAAGCCGAGAACACCTGCAATTATCGCAACAATTGCGAATATTAACGCCCATTTCAGCATGATGACATCCTTTCCCGGATAGAACACCATTTCGTGAAATGCGTTCCCAGTTCCGGCGGAAGAACAGTGCCTTTCCGTCAGGCCGCCTGAACCTCGCGCTGGTGCTGGTCGGCGCGCGAGATGCCCTCACCGTCCAGGTTTTGCGCGACGAACGCCCAGTTGATGATGTTGGTCAGCACCGTCTCGGCAAAAACGGGCCGGGCGTTGCGATAATCGATGTAATAGGCATGTTCCCACACATCGAGCGTCAAGAGCGGCTGCACGCCTTCGTAAACGACCGGCGTGTCGGCGTCATGATAGGACGTCACTTCAAGCTTGCCGTTCTTGAGGACCAGCCATGCCCAGCCGCTGGCGAAGTGGTTTACGGCTTCGTCCTTCAGCTTCTTGAGCAGGGCGTCGGTCGATCCGAAGGTTTCGTCGATTAGCGATTTCAGCTTGCCGGTCGGTTCCTGTCCGGCCGGCGCGAGGCAGTTCCAGAAAAAGCTGTGGTTCCAGACCTGGGCGGCATTGTTGAACAGGCCCTTATCGCCTTTGTCCTTGGCGACCTTGATTACTTCGACGAGTGATTTGCCCTGGAGCCCCTTTTCCTCGATCCACCCGTTGACCTTGTCGACATAGGCCTTGTGGTGTTTGCCGTGGTGGAAATCGAGGGTTTCGGCGGACATATGGGGGGTCAACGCATCCGAGGCGTAGGGAAGGGGGGGTAGCTCAAAAGCCATGCAACAACTCCTTGCATTAAATACCAGACGTTACAGGTCTGTAGATCAGGCCGTAACGCGGTAACGCCGCAAGGCAATATTGGTTACGCATTTCAGAGGAAATTTATGTCGTTTCGGCTTGGCGGACGAATGACCGCCAGCTCGTGCCCGGCCCTGCTCGCTATGCCGGTCACGCCCGTTTGGGCGCATCGCTCCACAGCCTTTCGGCACTAGCGACCAGCTCGGTCACGCGCGACGGCTTGCCAAGGAAGACGCTGTGGGCGACCTGACGTGCTTCAGTCGCGGGATTGGCAGACGCATAGATGACACCGATATCCGGCCATCGGCCTCGAGATGCATCGGCGACATCCCAGCCCGTCAGCGGGCCTGGCAGTCGAAGGTCCGTCACCAGAAGATCGAAGTGCTGCTCGTCCAGCAGCGCCATGGCCTCCTCGCCGGAACATGCCTCCAGAATGACCCAGCCCGCGGTTTGAAGCGCGTCGGCAATTTCCATCCGGACAAGCCACTCGTCCTCGACCAGCAGGGCCAAACGACTCACCGCCGGCATTTCGGAAGACGCGAGCGTGCAGGGGTCATCGCGCAGTTCGCGCCGCAGTGGCTAAAGACCTGATATATGGGCGCATAACGTCGACCTTCCTCTCGCCGCTCTCCCCGGCCTGTTATGCGCAGGGCAAACCTGTTCACTCCGGAACCCATCAATGTTTCAAGGGTTCCCATGAAAGCCTGATCGGGCCCTAAAATACGCGTGGAAACCACCAGCAGGATTGCATGGGATGAAGGTATCGCCTGGCGTGGGCAAAATTGAGGAAATCACGGGGGACGTCATGCCGGTTGCTGCGGATACGCCCCAACCACTGATGGGCGGAACAGGCGCTGTTCTTGATGAACAGTTCCGGCAAATAGTCGAAAACCTCCCGGTGGCCGTCTACACAACCGATGCTGATGGCCGCATCACCTTCTATAACGAGGCCGCCGCCAATTTCTGGGGTCGTCGACCCAGGCTGTGGGAGGATTTGTGGTGCGGGACGTGGCGTCTGTATTGGCCGGACGGCACGCCGATGTCGCACGACGAATGCCCGATGGCGCTTACGCTCACCACGGGGTCTCCGGTCAGAGGCGTGGAGGCGATTGCCGAACGACCCGACGGTTCGCGTTATTCTTTCGTTCCCTATCCGGGCCTTCTCTACGACGAGTTGGGCCGCGTCACCGGCGGCGTGAACATGCTCGTCGATGTCACCGAACGCAAACGGGGCGAAGAGGCAACCCAGCGCCTCGCGGCAATCGTCGCTTCCTCCGATGATGCGATCGTCAGCAAGACCGTGTACGGCATAATCACGAGCTGGAACGAGGCTGCGGAGCGGCTGTTCGGCTATTCGGCGGATGAGATCATCGGCAAGTCGATCCTTACGATCATACCGCCCGACCGGCATGACGAGGAAACGGAGATCGTCAGCCGGATACGCCGCGGCGAGCGTGTCGAACATTATGAAACGGTGCGCCGGCGCAAGGACGGAACGCCCGTCGATGTTTCGCTCACGGTCTCGCCGATAAAGCGCGCGGACGGGACAATAGCCGGGGCATCCAAGATCGCGCGCGACATCACGGAGCGCAAGCGGGCCCAGGCCCTGCTGCGCCAGCATGCCAGCCGTCTCGAAACCCTGAATCGGGTGTCGCGGATCATCGCACGCGACCTTGATCTGGAACGCATCGTGCAATCGGTGACGGACATCGCGACCGAACTGAGCGGTGCCAGATTCGGCGCTTTTTTCTTCAACAGCGTTGACGAGAAGGGTGGGTTCTACCAGCTTTGCGCGCTCTCGGGCGCGGACCGCAACGCGTTTGCGACCTTGGGGATGCCGCGCGTCTCGCCGTTGTTCCAACCCACTTTCGCCGGCACCCAACTCGTCCGATCGGACGATATTCGCAAAGATTCCCGCTATGGCCGGAATGCTTTGCACCGCGGCCTGCCCACGGACGACCTGCCAGTGGTCAGTTATCTTGCGGTCCCGGTCGTTTCCTCCTCGGGCGAAGTTCGTGGCGGCTTGTTCTTCGGTCATGACGAGCCGGGCCAGTTCGACGTCGAGACGGAAACCCTGATATCCGCCATCGCCAGTCAAGCCGCGATGGCGATGGACAACGCCCGCCTTCACACGGCTGCGCAAATGGAAATCGAGCAGCGCCGACGCGCCGAGGATGCCAAGGAGCTGCTGCTGAAGGAAATCCAGCATCGGGTGAAAAACACGCTCGCCACGGTGCAGGCAATGGCGATGCAAACCTTCCATAATGCACCGCCGGAGGACCGCGAAGCGTTTATCGCGCGACTGCACGCCTTGTCGGATGCGCACGATCTTCTGACGCAGCGGGATTGGAACTGGGTGGGCGTCGGCGAAATGGTACGTCGGGCGCTGCGTCCATTCCTGGGTCCCGACCAGCGGCGTGTTGTGCTTGATGGCGCGGACTGCAGGCTGGACGCAAACAAGTCCTTGTTGCTGGCGATGGTACTCCACGAATTGGGAACGAACGCCGTCAAATATGGCGCGCTCTCCAACAAAACCGGCAGGATAAGCATCAGCTGGGAACCGGACGAGACCGCAGCTTCCAGGCGGCTCAAATTATCCTGGCGCGAATCCGGCGGACCCCCTGTCGAGCCACCAAGCCGCAAGGGCTTTGGCACCCGCATGATCGAGTATGCCTTGCGAGGGGAGCAGGGCGCCGCGCGTTTCGATTTCACGCACGACGGCCTGATCTGCTCCCTGGAAATCGCCGTCTGACGGCAGCCGTCTTATTTCTGAAGCGGGGCCGGTCGGCAGCTGTCCTTCGCGGTTCGATCGAGATCGAGGCATCGGCCGTCGACTTGCGGTGTCCGAACGCCGATGAGCCCGGCCAGCGTCGGGGCGATATCGACGGTTTCGACGGGCAGTGACTGTTCGAATCCGTCGGCGCGCGGCCACCAGAACAGGATCGGCACCCTGCGATCATATTGCCATGGCGATCCGTGCCCGGCGATGGCGCCGTATTTCCCGGGGTTGCCAAAGGATGCGAATGGCTTGAAGGCGACGAAGATGTCGCCGCTGCGTTCCGCGTCGAAGCTCTCCGCGAAACGTTCGGCGAGCGTCAATTCGTCGACCGGTTTGCCGCGGGCCGAGGGCACCTTCGCCAGTTCATCGGCAGTGAACACAGCCTCGATCTCCGGCCGTTTGCGAAGTGTCTCTACGGCCGCGTCCCTGATCCGGTTGCGGAGCATGGCATCGCCGTCACGATCCAGGATGTAGAATTGCTCCCCCAACGATAGCAGCGGATCGTGGCTGAGGCCGAGCCGGGCCTTCACCTCCCGATTGACGTCGGACGCCAGTTTTTCGCCATCGATCCGGACGGCCGGGATGCCGCGTTCGGCTACCCTTTCCGCTGCGTCGATGGAGCCATGATCGGCGGTGAGCACGACCATTACAGGCACGTTCAACGCGGTGATCTTCGCAAGGAACGCGCCGAGCAATTGGTCCAGATGCGCGATCTGGTCGCACATCTCCGGGCCCTGATTGCCGAAGCGATGGCCGACATAGTCGGTTGCGCTCAGGCTGATGGCGAGCAGGTCAGGTGTCTTTCCACGTCCAAGCTGGAAGCGGTCGATGAGCGATCCGGCAAGATCGATCGTAACCTTGTCCAGCCCTGGCGAGCTGTGAAACCACCGCTGGAACGCCGCGTCGTCGATAAAGCTTTTGCCACGCGACGGCGTCCATCCCGAAGGCGGCACCTTGTGATCGATGGCCAGCCCGCCATAGCTTTGCGGGCCTTCAAGCGCAGCGCAACGCTTGTCCAGCAGCCGCCAAACCGGGGGCCTAGACCGCCAGCGGTCGAAGAGCGCCTTGTTGAATCCCGACACCGGCGCGAGCCGTGCATCCGCCGTGGTTCCAGCTGGGACGGAGGTGGTGAAGCCGTTTTCGTCATCCCACCAGAACACGCCGTCGGGCTGGTGGCCGGTCATCATGATGGCGGCACGGTCCTTGCCCGCCACGCCGAACACGCGCGACTGCGGATATTCTCGCTTCAACCATTCGCCAAAGGTGCTGACCTTCAGATTGGCCGGACCGCGTGGCTGCTTGTCGCGATGAGGAACCGGTTGCGACGGGTCGGACACGCAATAGATGCCGGTGCCGCTCGCCCGATCGAACCAGAAATTCGTGACGATGCCGGTGGCTGCCGGGTGCCGCCCGCTCAATATGGTTGAATGCCCGGGGCAAGTTTCGGTCGCTGCATGGCTCTGATAGCCATTGGGGAAAACGACGCCGTCCTCCGCCAGGCGTTTCAACCCACCCGTGAAGCGGCCTCGATACTGGTCGAACAGGGCGGCGCTGAACTGGTCGACCGCGATGACGACGACAAGTTCGGGCGCGGGCGGCGGCGTAACCGCTCCCGCCGGCGCGGTTCCAAACAGGAAGGCGATCATGGCAAGCGCGCAAGGCCACGTACGACTGAATTCCATTTCCCACCTTTTCCGGCTTCACCCGAATGGGCCCTGGGCCCGTTTTGTTTCCTTATTGTTACGGGCCGTACCTTACCCACAATCGAAGCCGACGCTACCCCTCTGCGACGGGCTCTGGCCGGGGCAAAATATGCGGGCTTTCATTATGTGGAAATCAACGTTATTGTCCCTGACAGCGACCGAAAACACATCGCCGTGCAAGGGTACATGGCACATGTCTCTTCGACACGACTGGGTAAAAAACGGCCAACATCCTGGCTTTGGCGCGCGCCGAGGCGTTGGCCGCGGGCCTTCTCGCCCTGGGGCTGGAGCCCGGCGATCGCGTGGGAATTTGGGCGCCCAATTGCTCCGAATGGACGTTTGCGCAGTACGCGACTGCTAAAGCCGGGCTCATTCTGGTCAATATCAATCATTGTCATCGGCCCAGCGATGATCTGAGCCAGCCGATCGATTATGCCGTGGGAGCGAAGTTCACGCGACCGATGAGCGCAGTCGCCGCAAACATAGCAGATCAGGCGCAGCCGCCCACGTGGAATGCCGGCGATTTCTTCGACCCGAAGAATAAGCCATGAAAGTAATGGTGTGAATTGGTAGATTATTGACCGAACATCCGGCCGACAGTAAATTGCATTTACGTATTCGAAGAAGCGAAAATGATTCCGATCACGCATTTTCCAATAACATATTCAGGTTAATCAAAATGGATACCAAGAAAAAAACTGACCTCTTCCAGAAGGAAAGGCATGTATTCTACTGGTTCGGCCAAATTCTTGGCTTGCGTAATCGCGTACTGAATCAGGAACTGCGTCCCTACGAACTGGACTACCAGCGAATGAAGGTGCTGGCAGCCCTGAAGGAATGTCCCGGTTGTTCGATGCAACGGCTTGCGGAGATTACGGCCGTCGACCGCACGTCACTCACCCATACCGTTCAATTGCTCGTCGCCCGCGGGCTCGTGGATCGACAGGCAAGTCCCAGCGACCGCCGGGTCGTTGTGTTGAATGTGACGGCGGTCGGACGCCACATGTTCGAACGGATCGCGCCTATTATTTCTCAGTTGGACGAACGCACCATGGTTGGGTTCAGTGCCGAGGAAACCCGTGGTCTCCTCGCTCAACTTCGGCAGATGACCGACAATCTGAAGAACGGCCCATCAGAGTGAGCCGCCCCGGCATGACCGAAGCTCAAGCAAAATAAATGCATTTGGTCTCGGTGTAGGATTCCAGTCCTTCGATTCCACCTTCGCGGCCGATACCCGATTGCTTGAAGCCCCCGAACGGCATTTCGATATCGACGATCATGCCATTGACCGTGACGCTTCCGCTTCGAACCTGACGCGCGATCTCGTATCCGCGTTCCGCATCGTGCGTGTAGACTGCGCCGTGCAGGCCATAATTTGTAGCGTTCGCTATATTTACGAGATCTTCCTCGTTTTCGTAATCGATGAACGAAACGACCGGACCAAAGATTTCCTCTTTGGCTATGGTCATTTCGCTATCGACATTCACGAATACGGTAGGTTCGATGAAGAAACCGCGATTAAGCGCGGCGGGACGTTGGCCTCCCAGCGCCAGTTTCGCGCCTTCGCTGCGGCCCTTCTCGATATAGTCCTGAACGCGTACGAGTTGGCGCTGCAGCGCCAGCGGTCCCATACGCGTATCTTCGGCGAAGGGATCACCGACCTTCACCTTGCTTACCTCCGATACATAGGCATCGACGATCTCGTCGCGGCGCTTCCGCGGGACGAGGATGCGGGTGAGCGAGAAGCAGGCCTGGCCGGTTATCGGCATCGAAAAGGGCACGAGGCTTGGCAGCACATCTTCTATCGATGCATCCTCAAGGATCATCGCGGCGGATTTTCCGCCCAGCTCCAGGCTCACGCGCGTCAGCCGATCGGCGCAGGCGGCGGCAATATGTTTGCCTGCCGCCGTCGACCCCGTAAAGCTCACCTTGTCGATGCCCGGATGACGGATCAGGTGATCGCCCACCTCGCGGCCCGCCGGCAGCATATTGAAAACGCCTTCGGGCAAACCTGCCTCGGCAATGCATTCCGCGAGGATGTGGGCATCGATCGGCGTTTCGGGCGAGGGCTTGGCGACGACCGTACAACCTGCCGCGAGACTGGCGGCGGTCTTGTAGCAAAGTAATATAAGCGGTGCATTCCACGGCGTAATCGTGGCGATGACGCCAGCGGGTTCCCGCACGATCCGGACCTTTCCGCCGCTGGAGCGGTTTCGCGCTTCAACAAAGGGGTAGATCTGCGCCAGATCGCCGTAATAATCGAATAGATTTGGAGCGTTATGGGAGGAAATCGTGGTCATGCCGATCACCGCGCCGACCTGGCCGGTCCAGGCCTCGGCGATTTCGGGCATGCGCGACCTCAGCAACGCTGCCACCTTCTTTAACTGGACACCGCGTTCCTGCGGCGAAAGACGTGGCCACGGCCCCTTATCGAATGCCGAACGCGCCGCGGCAACGGCATCATCGACGTCGTCGATCGTCGCTTCCCGATAGCGCAGCAGCAGTTCCTCGCTATGGGGCGCGATTACATCGAGCATCTGCCCGTTGCCGCCTTTGCGCCAATCGCCATTGATGAACAGACCGGCGTCACCTCGGTCCGTGATGCCCTTGATCGTTTTGTTCAGATATTTCATCGTCCGCTCCACTTAACCTTCGCGTCTTCCGGCACTCATCCATAATGTTGCAGCCGTCTCATCGCGTAGGGCGGGTGACAAAGCCTGCCATTTCCAGAGTCAGCCCGCAGCAAGATCCTTGGTCGTTTTGGCTTTAAATCCCTGCGCGTGCCCGCGCTGAAATTGGTCAATTTCCAGCGTAAATGGTCAGAATCCGCCACGTCAATGTCTAGTTCAGAATTATTTCAAAAACATGTTGATTTCCACATTTATGAGCCCGCGCTGGCACGTGAACGACGACACGATGGTCTGCGCGCGGGTAGCTCGTGGTTACCGGCCGGGCAGGGGGATGGTGTCGAGGCCGGTGCGGACGAAACGCGCCTCAGCGACTGGCGTTCGCTTCCCTTTTTGCCTCAACCGGATCCAAATTATGTGGAAATCCACGGCATTGCTCGCTAATCTGCTAGTCTAGCGGGAACGGAAGTGGCGCGGGAAAACCGGGACCATCGAACGCCGGCGTATAGTCTCGGTTTGAAATTGAAGTGAGACACTACCGAGGATTGACGTCACTCGGCATCCTTCGCGCAGCGAAAGCCGATATGGACCGCTGCTGTGTCGATCATCTGCGGTTGCCGCGCTGCGGGCCGGTAGCGTGCGCAATGATTGGGCGCGCACAGAAACGAGCCGCCCTTGACGACCTTGTGCGGCGCTCCCGAGATCTGGTCCCCATCATGGAATGCGGAGGCCGGCGGCGCTCCGCAGCAGCTGCGCGCCACCTCGCCCGCGACATTGCCGAAGCTGTACCAGTCGTCGGTCCATTCCCAGACATTGCCGATCATGTCGACAAGGCCGAAGCCGTTGGCGGGATAGGTGCCGACAGCGCTGGTACGAAGCCCGCGCGACCGGCCCTGTTCGATCGGAAAGACCCCAATCCAGGTGTTCGCCATGCGACGCTTGTCCGGCATGAACGCGTCTCCCCAGGCGAAGTCGGCACCGTCCAGCCCGCCGCGGGCGGCCAGCTCCCATTCCGCCTCACGCGGAAGGCGCTTCCCGGCCCAGCGGGCGAACGCCGCCGCGTCCTCGTGCGAGACGCACACCACGGGGTGATCGAGGCGTCCCGCGAATATCGAATCCACTCCGTTGGGCCGCCGCCATTGCGCGCCGGGCTTGTAGCGCCACCACTGCGTCCAGTCCATTTCCGGCGGGGCACGCTTCCATGGCCGGAAGACGAGCGCGCCCGGCTTCACCGAAGCCGTATCGACGCCAGGCAAGCTGTCCGCTTCGACCACGCGTTCGGCCGTCGTGACATAGCCGGTATCCTTCACGAACCGGTCGAAGTCGCGGTTGGTGACCGGCCGGCGATCCAGCCGGAAGGCCGCCACCTCGACCAGCCGCACCGGCGCCTCTTCCGGATAGAAACGGTCCGATCCCATGCGGAACACACCGCCCGCGAGCGCTACCATGTCCGACAACGACGGTCCGGTTGCCGTGCCGGCGTCTGCGTTCAGTCCTGCCATATCTCGGGAACGTGCTGGGGTCCGCGATGCTGCGCCTGTATCGCCAGGGGATCGGGGCTGGTGCGGTATCGCGCAAACCGGTCGCCCGCGCGCTTCAACCGCGCTTGCATTGCGTGGACGACATCCGGATGCAGGGACGCGACGCTATATTCCTCGCGCTTGTCGGACGTGTCGTAAAGCTGGGGATATCCCCGGCCGTCCATCAGCATCAGGAAACTCCGGAAATAATCGGCGCTGATATATTTCCATTTCTGTGTCCGGATGCCGACGACGGTCTCATAATCGAAGAGGACGATCTCCTCGTGCGGACTGGCGCCGCGGCGGGTGAGCACGGTGGTGATATCCAGCCCGTCAAGGTCAACGCCGGCAGGCAGCGGAAGCCCCGCCATCGCGCAGAACGTAGGCAACAGATCGACGCCGGAAACGATCGCGTCGGAACGTGTGTTCGGAGCGATATGGCCCGGCCAGCGGGCGATGAACGGGGTGCGATATCCGCCGTCATAGGCGCCTCCGCCCTTGCGCTGCCGCATGCCGCCGGTCGAGCCTTCGAACCAGGGGCCGTTATCGGACGTGAGGATCACCAGGGTATTTCGATCGAGCCCGAGCTGCCTGATCTTGGCCAGCACCCGGCCAACGATCGAATCGGCCTCCTCCACCACATCGCCATATGCGCCGGCGGCAGACTTTCCGGCGAAATCCTTATAGGGATAGTTGGGCAGGTGCGGCGCGCTCAACGCAAGCTCGAGGTAGAAGGGTTGATCCCGCCGCTCTTCCATGAAGCGTTCGGCGCGCGCACAGAATTGCTGCTGTAGCGTGTGATAGTTCACCTCCTGCGCATTCAGCGTTTTGCCGTCATCCTCGAACAGTTGAAGCGGCAGGATGTCATGGCTGTAAGGTATGCCGTAGAACAGATCGAACCCCTGCTTCGACGGCGGCCAATAGGGCGCGACATGCCCGAGATGCCATTTGCCGATCAGCGCGCTCGCATAGTTCGACTTCAGCGCTTCAGGGATCGTCACTTCCGACTGGGGAAGTCCAATGGTATCGCCGGCCAGCAACACGCGGCTCAGGCCTGTCCGTATCGGATATCGTCCGGTCAGCAGACCGGCCCGTGAAGGCGTGCACAGATTGGCCGGCGCATAATAGTCCGTCAGGGTAATCCCCTCGCGGGCCATGCGGTCGATATGGGGCGTGCGGATGGTACGGCCACCATCGGGACCGACGTCGCCATAACCCAGATCGTCACACAGGATCACCACGAAGTTCGGCTGCCGACCGCCCAGCGAGGCGGTAGCTGCAGACACCGCGGACGTGCCGACAAGGCCGGCGGCGGCTCCGATTATCTGACGGCGATTGATCATTGAACTGTCTTTCCTTCCATCTCACGTCACAAGAGTTGGTCAGGCGGGCGGATCATTCTTATACCGCCACCGGCCATGATCGACCGTGGCGGTCTCCTCAACGGCCCTGACCGCCGCGCTTGGGCTTCGCCAATTCCTGGGACATGGCCAAGGAAAAAAGGTGCGTCAGCGCTGATATTTCCGAGGCACTCGGCGTCACTTCTCCCTCAGCGCGCCGTGGGTTTGAAGACCCCGGCTCTCGCTGCTTAACCCACTAGCGCTGCCGAGGGAATCGAACAATCGATCAAATCGGTGCGGGAACAAGCCGACGAGCGATGCCCGCCGTTCGTTCATGTCCGCGGGGAGATGAAGCACGGTAGCTTCATGGAACGGTTCGATGTGAGCACCATTATGCACAGTGCCCAGCCGACCAAGGAGGTAATGGTGCCACATCTGTCCTTCCCCAATGAAAGTGCCGAATACCGGACCGCGCGCAACGCGCTGCTGGATGCCGAGATCGCGCTGCGCCGCCGGCTCGAGACGGTCGCCGCCCAGCGCCCCTGCCCCCCGGCGGCGCAGTGCCCGAAGATTTCGTGTTCGAGCGGATCGGCGCGGACCAGCGGCCCGAGCAGGTGAAGCTTTCCGAATTGTTCGGCGACTACCCCAGCATCCTGCTCTACAGTTTCATGTACGGGCCCGAGCGCGACCAGCCCTGCCCGGGGTGCACTCACACGCTCGATGGGCTCGACGGCAGCGTCTTTCATGCCGACCAGCGCTTTCCCACCTATGTGGTTGCGAAGTCGCCGATCGCGCGGCTCGAGGCCTGGGCGCGATCCCGCGGTTGGCGCAATCTCCAACTGCTCTCCACCGCCGGCAACGACTATTCCCACCACTATTTCGGCGACACGTCGAAGTTCGGCCCGGAGATGCGCGCCGCGCGCGGCTATGAGCCCGGGAAGAACTGGGATGAACCGATGTACAATGTATTCCGGAAGGATGGCGACGGCGCGGTCCGCCACTTCTGGGGCAGCGAGTTGGTCTACGTGCAGGAGGAACCAGGTCAGCACCACCGGGCTGGCGATCTGGTCGATCCGGTCTGGGGCCTGCTCGATATGAGCCCGGAAGGCCGTGGCGACTTCTTCCCCAAGCTTAACTACGCTGACGGGTGATTCAGGGCGAACGGCCTTGCGGATACTGGCCTGTGTCCCCGAACTCGCTGCCTTCGCCTGGGAAGCTGCCCGACGGGGTCGCTGCCGTCGCGAACGAAGCATAGCAGGTAGCTTAAATGTTCCGGTTCTCCGGTCCAGTCCCCTGGGGCAGTCCACGCCTGCGTCACATCGTAAATCGAGGTAGGCAGATGTTCAGAAACGCACGCCCATGGCCACGCCGCCGCCATGGCTATCACCCCAGGGGACAATCCGGACGGAGTCATCGAACGGCTTGGTGATAACAAACCCACTGATCTCTCCGATAGCGGCGCCCGCTGCCACGTCATACCAATGGTGCTTGTCCGCCTTGACCCGCGCGACGCCGACAAAGGTTGCGATCAGCGTCGCAGGCAAGCCAACTTCCCATCCATAACGACGGTGCATTGTCGCGGCGGCGGCAAATGACAATGCTGTATGGCCTGACGGAAAACTGTCGTTGCCGCTTCCGTCCGGGCGTCTTTCGTGCACGATCTGCTTCAGCCCCTCGGCAATCCCGCCGCCGACGACCATGCTGCCGCCCGCTTGCCAGAAGCCGGGCCAATCGCCGCCCATAACCGGCGCGCCAAGCGCGACAGTGCCAAGGCCGATGGCGCCGATATCGCTCGCCGTCGCCCAGTCGTGACGGCTGAGCGCGCCCGCCTGTTGCGGCACCATCCCCGTCGCCGCGATCGCGCCGCCAATAGCCAACAGCGTTTTATGCTTCATATATAGTCCCTTTTACCTCGCTGTTGCGGGCAGCGGCCACCGCTGGATGATATCCAATATTGCTGTTCCGGCTGCGTGGAAGCGCTTCTGACTGAAGCGGTCGAACACGCGTGCTTGGCCCGCGATCCCCATTCGGAAACTCTGGGCAGGCGCCTGCACCAGCGATCGGATCGCGTTGGCAAGCGCCATTTCATCTTCCGGCGGCACCACGAAACCGGTTTCGCCGTTGCGGACGGTCAGCGGCATTTCACCCACGGCCGATACGATTACAGGTAGGGCGGCAAGCATCGCCTCATGCGCGGCAATGCACAGACCCTCGGCACGCGAAGGTTGCAGATAGCCATGCAGGCCCGCCAGAAATGCCTGGGGATCGGGCTGGTAACCGGTGAACATGATATTGGGAAGATCAAGCGCCCCAGCCAGTGCAACCAGCCGATCCCATTCTGCGCCCTCGCCGGCGATCTGGACAGTGAAGTTTCTGCTCAGATTCGGCGTCTCACGGTGGATCCGCCCCAGCGCCTCTATCAGCACGTCATAACCTTTGTTGGGATGCAGGCGTCCAAGGCTGCCCAGCTTAAATGTTGCGCCGGGCAAGCATGGCTGTGCCGTCCGGACGCCGGGGCCGGTGTGAAACAAGGGCCAGATCGCCAGGCTGTCACGCGCGATCCCCAGTCGTTCGCACGAGAGTTTAGCCACCGCTTCGGAATCCGCGACCCACAGTCGGGTCAAGCGGCGGGTGAGGCGAAGCAACCTCAGATTGGCGGGCCTCAGAAATGCGTTGTGCTGCCAGCTTACCACCGGCACACGCATCAATGCTCCGATGATCTGCCCGATGATCGTCGCCTGGGTGAGCGAGGTCCAAATCAAGGTCGGTGCATAGGCATGGAGCCTTCGCCACAGCCACCATGTCGCGCGCAGATGATCGGCTTTACCGCCCTCATATACTTCATAGCGAATCCCGGCAGCATCCAGCATAGCCGCCGCGCGCCCATTTCGGCGGGACAAGGCGAAGATGCGCACTTCACATCCGGCATCGCGCATGACTTGTGCGATGTCGGGCAACGGCATCGTCGCGCCGCCGCCTTCGAGCGAATTGATGACGTAGGCGATGCGCATTACGCAGCCCATGCGCGGGTACGTGCACTGGCGCGCCACACAAGATAACCGAGCAGCAGCGTTGTCACGCACGCCTGGATGACCGCATGAAGGCCGGCCCCGTCCAGCCCTGCTTTCCATATCAGCAAGGGCAGGAGCGGCCAGAGACCAAGGCCGCCAGCCAGATTGGCCGCAACCGAGGAAAGCGGCTGCCCAAGTGCCGTGAGCGCAGCACTGATCGGTGGGGCAATCAGAAGGATCATCCGGGCCAGCGCAAGCCATTTCAGCAAACCGACCGCTCCTGAAAATCCCGTGCCGGCCAGAAGCATCACTGTCTGTTGCGAGAAGAGGATCAGGATCAGGAGCACCGGCAAAGCTGATGCGAAGGCGATCCCGATGCATCGAAACAGCGCATGCCGCACGGCCCGGCCGCCGCTGTCGGCTGCCACCATCCGTGCCAGCTCGGCATAGGCCGCCTGCCCCAGTATCTGTGCCGGTTGCGCGAAGATAACCGTCGCCCGCTGAGCGACTGCATAAAGGCCAGCGGCGGCGGGACCCAGCGCCCATCCCACCGTCAACGGCGCCAACCGGCCAGCAAGCTCCCCAAATGTGACATCGGCATTGGCGCTCATCATAAAGCGCCAGAGGCCCGGATTTTCGCGATGGACGCCCCGCAGCGGCGCAAGAAACGGATGCACGCCAAAATGCCTGCGGGCAATGATAATGCCGACGATCCATAGCGAGACCCATTCGGCGAGCGCTGCCGCCAGCCACGTGATCAGGAACGCCTTTAACGTCCAGCCCAAGACTGCGGCCAGAACCGTGCCGACCAGACGTACGGTTGGCGCAACCGCATTATGCGCACCCAGCAGATCAAAGCGGCGAACCAGTTGCAGCAAACCCGCCGGGGTAGAGCGAACGGATGCGAGCACTGCCAAACTATAGGGAATGGCGAAGGCTTGTGCGGTCGGCGACCATCCCAACCTTGGCCCCACCAAGGGTGCCAGCGCCATCGCAACCAGAACGGCAAGCACGCCGCCTGAAGCTTCGACGATCGCGGCAAACCGAAGGGTACGGAGCATGCGCGGCGTATCCCCCGCGGCCATGGCCTGCGCTCCATAGCGGACCACGGCATGCCAGCCCGGGAAGTTGACAATGCCGCCCACGGCGATGGCATAGCCGTGGAGGAGAATCAGCACGCCATAGTCGCCAGGACCAAGCGTGCGGGCCGCGATGACCATATAGGCAAGGCTGATCAGCCCTGCTGCCGCCTTGCCGCCCAGCAGCAACCCCAGATTGCGATAGATGCGGCCTACGATGCTTGTGGTCTTCAATACTTGCTCAGGCAACGGCACGCAGCCCTTCCTTGACGGATTGTTGCGGTCCCGTCAGAAGATTCACGATCGCGCTGGCCGCGCGTTGCGAAGAGGGTTCGCTATTCAGGTCGAAGCTGTGATCAAACAGCTCCTGCTGAATCGGCCCGTAAAGGCTTTGCATGTTTACGGCAGCCTGCAGTGCATCGCCCAGCGCGGAAACATCGTTGATGACCGGCCCCGCCGTCCAGTGCGCATAATTGGGATCACCCGCATATTTGACGTGGTGCGCGTTCAGGAACACGCAGGGGCGGGGCGTCTGAAGAAACTCATAAACCTGACTGCTAACATCACCCAGATAAATGTCGGCGGCGTTGGTATAGCTCATGTCGGTCGACGCGCGGCTGCCCAGGTCGATATGGATGTTGGCCGCGCGTAGATAGCGTTCATCGATGCCGCCCGGCCGGTCGATCCTGAACTTGTCGATGGTGAGAACGAACGGCCGTTCGAACAGCATTACATGTGGCGCGAAGATCAAATTATAGTCGTCGTTCTTCAGGAAAAAGTCGAGCACACTCCGCCCCATTTTGTACCATGACGACAGATGGGGCGAGACGTGAGGATTATATAATACGGTCGGCCTGCCGTCCTGCGGCAACGGTGGCTGGCGGCGTTGCTTTGGCACGATATCGAACTTCGGATAACCCACCATGGAAAGCTTCGATGGCGCGATGCCCGTTTCCGTGACCAGGCGATCACGAACCTTCGGACCCGATACGAGAATATGGTCAAAGAGCGCGCTTGCCTTGTCGAAACCGATAGCGCGATCTCCCGCGCCGTGGCGCGTGTGGATGATCTTCAGATGATCCAGCGCATAGCGCGACTTCAGGATCAACGACGTTTTTTCGGCGACCACCAAAGCGTCGAGTTCCACGAAAGAATTCAAGATTGTCGCGATAAACGAGCAGTTTTGTTGCGGGTACGATACCTTCCAGCGCGCGCGCCAACGCTCGTGACACCGGGGTGCGCAAGCCAAGCTCGATCAGTTGAATGTCCCGCCCGATCGTCGAACCGCCGAGACGGACGACTTCCGCCGTCAAGCGGGGGTTGGTGGTCGCGACGATGATCTCCAGCGATTTCATGCTTTCCGCCAGCGCCAGCGCGATTGGCAGGCTGTGAGGAATCTGGTGTATCTGGTCGTGATTGAATAGAAAGGCGATCCTCATTCTGTGGAGACGCCACCGATCCGGGTGTTCCTCAGGCCCACTTTCGCGAGAAAATGAACTTTTAATATGTACCCCTGTTCGGACCGACCCGTTATGCTGTGATCTACAAAGGAGATTGAGTGACGACAGGCGTAAGGTTGGAAATCGATCAGCGGTTGGCCGAAGCTTATGGAGAGCACAGGCTTGCGCTGCTCCGGTTTTTGCGCGCGCGCCTGGGGAGCGAAAGCGAAGCCGAGGACGTGCTTCAGGATGTGTATCTGAAGCTTGCCCTTGCGCACCTGCCCGAGGATTTAAGCTCTTCCCTTGGATATCTTTATCGTATCGCCGCTAATGCCGCGCTCGATCACGTTCGGCAGCGCAGTCGGCGGGAACGGCGCGATAATGCATGGGTGGAAAGCGTGACAGTTCAGATCGGCGGCATAGCCATCGCCGACGCGCCTTCCGCTGAACAGATACTGCAGGAACGGCAGCGGCTCGAACAACTCAACCGGGCGGTCGAAAATTTGCCGCTACAGGCCAGGAGAGTCTTTATCCGCCACAAACTGGAAGGTGTGGGTCATGCCGATATCGCAGCGGAGCTTGGTGTTTCACGGAGCGCCGTGGAAAAGAGCATTGCTGTTGCCATGCGGCATTTGCTTTGCGCGATGGATAAGTTGGATTAGGCCGGGCTGGGGTAAAACACGACCAGCGGCGTCTGCTAAAGAATGGATCAACAAAGGACCGCACAATCGGCGAACGAAGGGTTTGGGGCAAGTATGAGATGATTGGGGAAGGACAGCACCGGGACGTGACTGACCGGCGTCGCGAAGAAGCGGCGAACTGGCACGTGCGGCTGCAATTTCCCGACGCCCCCGTGGAAAGTTGGGAACGCTTTACCGAATGGCTGGAAGCTGATCCGGCCAATCGTCTGGCATATGACGAAGTCGAATTGCTGGCCGCCGAGGTTGCCGAACATCGGGAAAAGCTCCGTTCCGCAGATGATGACGCTTGCAGACTATCCGCCGCGATTGTGGATCTGGCTGCACAACGAGAAACGCCGGGCATGCGCTGGATCCGTCCCGTGATGGCGATCGCGGCGGCGCTGGTCGCACTCATATGCGTTCAACTTTATTTCGCCGACCGGCCTCAGTTCCAGGATTACCAAACTGGCCCTGGAGAGCGGCGGATGATTGTATTGGCCGATGGTTCGAAACTCCATCTCAACGCATTGACCCAGATCAGGGCGACGATCGGCAAGGAGGAACGCCAACTCGTTCTCGACCATGGCGAAGCCTTGTTCGAGGTTGCGCACGATGCGGCGCGGCCGTTTGTCGTGACCGTGGGCGAACAACAGGTGCGTGACGTCGGCACGGTTTTCAATATTGTTACCGATGCCAATCGCATGACGGTTACCGTTGCCGAAGGCGTCGTCGACGTGGGCACGAGGGGCGGCAATCCCGCTGAACGCGTCAGGCTCGACCGGGGCAAGCAGCTTGTGTACGACACATTGGGCAATCAGGCCGTCGTCAAACCCGTCGATGTGGATCACGTAACGGCATGGCGCATGGGAAAATTGGTTTACGAAAATGCGGCCCTGTCACAAGTAGCCGCTGACTTGAGCCGTTATTTCGGTGAACCGATAATTGTGGATTCGAAAGCGCAACATCTACGCTTCACCGGCGTATTGATCCTCGGCAAGAAGCAGGCGATGCTCGACAACCTCGAAGCCCTTGTTCCTGTCACTGCCCAGAAATTGGGACATGGTGTTCGTATTTCTGCACGGTAGAGGCATGCTATCGAAATATCAGATACTTGCCCTGCTGGCGACGTTCAGCATCATTCCCTCCCCATCGGATGCCGTGGCGCGGCCGGCCGCCGAAGCGCCGGAGATCAGGTTTGACATCAATGTTCAATCGGTCGGCAAGGCACTGATAGCATTCGGAATCCAGGCGAATGTGACGATCGGTATTTCCAGAACGCTGCCGGATATCCCCGGCAACAAGCTGAAGGGACGCTATCCGGTTGAGCAGGGATTGCGCCGCCTGCTTGAAGGGACGGGACTAGGATTCGAAATGGTCAACGCTGGCACTTTCAGGATCGTGGTAAAACCGCAATCCTTGAACGCCAATCCCGTTCCACCCAATAACCTCTCCAAATCCGATATCATCGTCACGGCGACGAAACAGGCCGTGCCGATCAACGAAGCCTCTTTTTCGATCGGCGTATTGGCCGGCAATGAACTTGCCCGCACGGGCATGATATCCACCAACGATGCGGCGCTGGAAATCGCGGGCTTGACCGTAACCAATCTGGGGCCGGGCCGGAACAAGCTGTTCGTCCGCGGTTTGTCGGACGGCGTGCTCGGCGGCCGGATGCAGTCCACCGTCGCTATCTACTTTAATGATGCACGCGTCAATTACAGCGCGCCCGATCCGGATCTGCGCCTCGTCGATATCGATCGGCTGGAGGTGCTTCGTGGTCCGCAGGGCATGCTTTACAGCGCTGGTACGCTTGGTGGAATTTATCGCATCGTTCCCAAGGAACCGGACCTTTCCGACTGGTCTGGATCGGTTTCAGGAGAAGTGTCCAACATAAGGCATGGCTCCGCTGGCTATCGCGTTGAGGGGGTGGCCAATGCACCGCTCGCGCCTGACCAACTGGCGGTGCGTGTGGCGGCGTACCGTGAGATCGACGGCGGCTACATCGACGATCCGAACCTTGGTCCGAACGTCAACAGGACGGCGGTGACCGGCGCCCGCGGAACCGTGCGAGCGACCCTGGCCGACGACTGGTTCATCGAAGCCGGCCTGGTGGTTCAAGACATCGCGTCGCGCGACACCCATTACGTCACCCAGGGCCTGGGTTCCCTCAGCCGTGCCAATCGGCTTGCGGAACCCCATGATAATGATTTTCGCCAAGCCAGGCTTGCCCTGGAAGGCACGCTGTTCGGGGCACATCTGTCATCGACTTCCGCCTTTGTTAAGCATGATCTCAGCAGTATTTATGATGCCACCTCGGCCGCTCTGGCTCTTGCTGGTCAACAGTCGATGCTCGCGGGCTTTGAAGAACGTGACAGAATTCGCATGTTTACGCATGAAACGCGGCTGGCGTCCGATGATGAAGGGCGGTTTAACTGGTTGGCTGGCTTTTCGATATTGAACAACAGCGATCACTACCAAGGCATCCTGACCGATGTCGCGTCCGGGGCGGCGCTTTATGGTCAGCGCAGTCGCGATAATGTCCTCGAAATCGCCTTGTTCGCGAAGGCCGATCTCGCTTTGAACCATAGCTGGACTGTATCGGCGGGGGTACGCGCGCTTCGTTACAAATTGAGTGCGGATGCTTCCCGTTTCGATGCAGGCGGCATGACACCGACATCCGACAGGGACGCCCGTGGTTATCGCCTCACGCCATTGGCGATCATCCGCTATCAGCCGGCGGACACGGCGATGGTTTATGCCCAGGTCGCACAGGGCTATCGCTTTGGCGGCATCAATGCCAGCACCTCGGGTGTTCCGGATCCCGACAGCCCCGCGGGACGGTTTTCGCCGGATCGCTTATGGAGTGCCGAACTTGGCACGCGGCTGACGTTGTTCGACGGAAGCCTCAAGCTTAGTTCTGCGCTTTTCGGCTTCCGCTGGAGCGATATACAATCCGAAAAGCTGCTCCCCAGCGGACTGACCTATACCGCCAATATCGGCCGCGGCTTCAACATCGGTATCGAAGCGGAGGCCGCGCTGCGCATCTCCGGACGGCTATCGATCCGGGCGGGCGGGTTGCTGAACGACCCCACGCTCAAACCTTACCCCGCATTTGCCAAATTTGACCACGATCTGCCTGGCATTTCCCGGGGATCGGGCCACGTCACCGTCCGTTACGATGTGGCGGTGAACGACCGCTGGACGTCATCAACCGATGTCAGCCTGAACTACACGGGAAGGTCTCGCCTCGCGTTGACTGCCGAGCATGATCCACCGATGGGGGACTATACCCTTGTCAATATCCGGACGGGGATCGCGAATGAAGGCTGGTCCTTTCAGCTCTTCATGGACAATGTCTTCGATACCCGCGCCAACAGTTTTGCCTTTGGCAATCCGTTCGCTTTTTCAACTAGCGATCAGCAAACCCCCCTTCAACCCCGGACTGTGGGCATTCGCTTCAGTCGTGACTTCTAGATGCCCCGGCGCATGGCGCTCAACATGGGCGAATATCTTGGCGCGACGGAAACCTATGCCTGCATCGCCATGAAGGCTCAGGCCCAAAGCCGAGCGACGCTTGAGGCATTGACCAAACTGCACCAGCCGCGCGAGCAAACGGTGCGCCATGTGCATGTGAACGAGGGCGGGCAGGCCGTCATTGCCGATCAATTCCACCATCACGCCGGGGGACAGGAAAATGGAAAAGCCGTCGATCAATCCCATGCAACCGGAGCGGCTGGCGTCGGCCCCGCGCTGCTTGGCGCGGACCCGTTTGGGAACGGAGTGCCAATCCCCAGCCGTGAAGGGACGGAGCCGATGCAGGATGCACGGCGGCACGAATCCGGGTGCGCCGGAAGGAAATAGGAATGCCCGCAAACACGGCGCACGATCTGCCGAAGCAATGGCGGCGGCTCGATACCTGAAGGAGATTGCGCGGCTGGTGCAGAACTGCGGCTAGCTTGCCGAAGGTAGTGGTAGCGGATGCTCTTTCATAAATTTCTTCAGGTTTTTGGCGACCGGGCCGCATCCCCAAGGATTCCCAAACACACTGATGTCTTTGATGATCCGATCCTTGTCCGCCACGATTTTCCAAGTGCAGCTAGGGCCATCATCTAAGTCGAAGCCGCCGGAAATGACGATATTATCGAGCACCTGCTTCTGGTCCGTCGCATCCCCAAGTGCATCGACCAACTCTTGGGCGGGCCGCCCTTTATACTGCGCCATTAGCTTCGCCACAGCACCGGCACCGTCCATGAAACCTGCGAAGGCTGGTGCTGACAACAGTAGCGCGAAGCTAGAAAGGCTTACCCGTAGCAATTTCATCCGAATCCCTCCCAAACGCGACCTTCTTATGGCGATGGTTGCTTTAAGTCACATGTGTGAGACGAAAATTGAAAATGATTTGCCGCACACGAGCAGAAAACGGCCCTTTCAATCAAATCCAAGTCGCAAGTCATTTTTGACTGAGAAGCTGCCACGTCTGGAAACCCGCGCCACTCCGCCATTTCCAGCCGCGATTTGTCGCGTAGGGTGTGCGCCCCTGTCCCAGCTTTTGGTGCCGTCGCCTGAATGCGATCCCGTCTTGAAGCCCTATCATCGCACCCCAATCCGGCAGGTAGGTGCGGCCAGCGCTTTCGAGCGGAATTGTCCCGTGGCGTCCGGCTTCAAGCAAGCGCGCTATCGGGGGGGCGGTTATGGGAACCGATGCCTTGGTTTGAAAAAATATAAATAAAATCAAGGTGTAATGGCGGAGCGGGAGGGATTCGAACCCTCGAACGGCTTTTGACCGTTACACACTTTCCAGGCGTGCGCCTTCGACCACTCGGCCACCGCTCCGTTGAGCAGCGCCTTATAGCCGTGGATCGCGCGTGCACAAGCCGGTGATTGTTCGATATGCCGCCTGTTTTTTCATGTTCCGGCAGGCCCCGCGGATGGCGGGTGCCGGGTGGCCTCGAATTTGACGAAGTTGACTTCGTCCGCCCTGGGGTGTCAGCCGTCGTCGCCCATGCGCAGCGCGGCGATGAAGGCTTCCTGCGGGATCTGCACGCTGCCATACTCGCGCATCCGCTTCTTGCCTTCCTTCTGCTTGTCGAGGAGCTTCTTTTTGCGGCTGATGTCGCCGCCATAGCATTTCGCGGTAACGTCCTTCCGGAGCGCGGCGATGGTTTCCCGGGCGATGACGCGGCCGCCGATCGCCGCCTGGATCGGAATCTTGAACAGGTGGCGCGGGATCAGGTCCTTCAGCCGCTCGCACATATGGCGGCCGCGCGCCTCGGCGGCATCGCGATGGACGATCATCGACAAGGCATCGACAGGCTCGGCGTTGACCAGGATCGACATCTTGACGAGATCGCCCTCGCGGTGGCCGATCTGGTGATAATCGAAGCTGGCATAGCCGCGGCTGATCGATTTCAGCCGGTCGTAGAAGTCGAACACCACCTCGTTCAAGGGCAGCTCGTAGGTGAGTTGCGCGCGCCCGCCGACATAGGTGAGGTTCTTCTGAATGCCCCGCCGATCCTGGCACAGCTTCAGGATGGAACCCGAGATATTCGTCGGGCACGTAGATCGTCGCCTCGATCCACGGCTCCTCGATATGATCGATATAGACCGGATCGGGCATGTCGGCGGGGTTGTGAAGCTCGCGTCACCTTCCCGTCGTTCATGTGGACCTTGTAGACGACCGATGGCGCGGTGGTGATCAGGTCGAGATCGTATTCGCGGGTCAGCCGCTCCTGGATGATCTCCAGATGCAACAGCCCCAGAAAGCCGCAACGGAAACCGAAGCCGAGCGCGGCGGACGTTTCCATCTCGAAGCTGAATGACGCATCGTTCAGCCGCAGCCGGTACATGCTATCGCGCAGCTTTTCAAAGTCGTTGGCATCGACCGGGAACAGCCCGCAGAACACCACGGGCTGGACCAGCTTGAACCCCGGCAGCGCCGTTGCCGTCGGCTTCTTCGCGTCGGTGATGGTGTCGCCGACCGCGGTCTGCGCCACTTCCTTGATCTGCGCGGTGATGAAGCCGACCTCGCCGGGGCCCAGCGCGTCGAGCGCCTCGATCTTGGGACGGAACGCGCCGACCCGGTCGATCAGATGGGTCGAGCCGGCCTGCATGAACTTGACCTGCTGGCCCTTTTTCACCACGCCGTCGATGACGCGGATCAGGATGACGACGCCGAGATAGGGATCGTACCAGCTGTCGACCAGCATGGCCTTCAGGGGCGCATTGGGATCGCCCTTGGGTGGGGGGATGCGGGTGACGATGGCCTCTAATATCTCGTCGATGCCGATGCCCGATTTGGCCGAAGCGAGCACCGCGTCGTCGGCGGGCAGGCCGATGATGTCCTCGATTTCCGCCTTCACCTTTTCCGGCTCGGCGGCAGGCAGATCGATCTTGTTGATGACGGGCACGATCTCGTGGTCGTGCTCGATCGACTGGTAGACGTTGGCGAGCGTCTGCGCTTCCACGCCCTGCGCTGCGTCCACCACCAGCAGCGCGCCTTCGCATGCGGCAAGCGAGCGGCTGACCTCATAGGCGAAGTCGACATGGCCCGGCGTGTCCATCAGGTTCAGGATATAGGTCTGGCCGTCCTTCGCCTTGTATTCCAGGCGGACGGTCTGCGCCTTGATGGTGATGCCGCGCTCGCGTTCGATATCCATGTTGTCGAGCACCTGCTCCGACATCTCGCGATCGCTCAGGCCGCCGGTGCGCTGGATCAGGCGGTCGGCCAGTGTCGACTTGCCATGGTCGATATGCGCGATGATCGAGAAATTGCGGATATGGTCGAGCTGTGCGGTCATGGGCGCGGGGGTTAGCCGAAAACCTGCGCGTGCGTAAGGGGTCGTATTGCGCCGCCGCGCTGTCAGGGAACAATCATCGGCGCGTCAGCGTGGGACACAGCGCCAGCCTCATGTTCTGGCAAAACGACGGATTTCCGTGAAGCGTCCGATTTGATCCGCTGTCCGGAAAGTATCCCGGCCTGCCTGCCTGGCGTGATGCAGCGCGGCGTCGGCGGCCGCCACCAGTGCTTCAGCGTCATATGCCACTGGATCGTCGACGGCAGCGATGCCCGCAGATACGCTGACCTCGATCAAACCGCCTTGCCAGAACACCGGCGTGGCAAGAACGGCGATCTGCCTCTCCACGATCCGTTCCAACACCGTGACGGGGCGATCGACATGCACCAGTATCGCAATCCGATCTCCGCCGACCCGGGCGATCATCAGGGCGTCGGGAAATCCGGTCGATAACCGTTCGGCCACGGTCTTGAGGCAGGCGTCACCGGCGGCATGGCCCCATTTGTCATTGACCCGCCTGAAGCCGTCGATGTCGAAAAGAACCAGCGCGCCAAGGGGAGTGATCGTCCGGGCGGACCCGGGGGAATCGAGAAATCGGGTCTGGAAGGTGCCGCGATTGGCAAGCCCGGTCAGGGCGTCCCGTTCGGTCATCCGGCGCAACGTCTCCCAATGTTCCCGTTCTTCGGTGATGTCCTGTTTGGTCCCATAGAGCCGCGTTGGGCGGCCTTGGGAAGAGATGATCCCGCCAGTCAGCCGCATCCAGCGAAGCTCTCCATCAGCCCGGCAAATCCGCGCATCCAGGGAAAATCCGCGCTGCCGCGCGATGGCGTCGGCGCGTAGCCTTTCCATAACCTCACGGGACTCGTCGCAATACATGAGCACGATGTCTCTACGGTCTATCCGTGACTGGCGAGGGACGGCGAAGATGTCGAAAACCTCGGGCGTCCAGGTCAACGCTTCCGTGCGGAGGTCGCATTGCCAGACACCCGTTCCGGCCAGCGACGAGACACGGCCGGCTCGCGGGCCGAGCCCATGCTCAACCGGGCACTCGACAATCTTGATCATCGACAAATGCGCACACCTTCGGCCTGGCGCCAAAATGGATAATTAACAGTCGGACCATTAAGGCCGCGTTATCACCAGCCATAAAGCAAAAATGTGACCGCCGTGCTTTAGGCGGTCAGGGAACCGGCCGGGGGTGTCGCGGCGATCCGAGCGCACACTCAAGCCGCGCGCGGTCCCAGCCTGCGCAATCGGCCGCCGCGGCATAGGTCGTGGCCAGAAAGTCAAGCAGCAGCGCATCGGGTGACGGCGCGGCCCGAACGACGTCATAGGACAGGACGAACTCGCCGAGCGCGGGGTCGAACCTTGCGCCTTCGGTGACGGGCCGGTCGCGAAAGCCTGGAGGCTCGGGATAGGCATAGGCATAGAAGGCTGCCCGCGGAAAGGCATGGTTGCCCGGCCAGAAGCCCGCGCTGCTGACCTCGTGCGAATAGGCCTCGCGCGTTACCCCGTCGGGAAGGCCAGGCACACCTCCCGGATGAAGCGGGGCGGGACGGCCCGAAAAGCGCGTCACGGCAAGATCGAAGCTGCCCCAGAAGAAATGGACCGGACTCGCCTTGCCAAGAAAACCGCTGCGGAACAGCTTGAAGACGCGATCGACCTGGATGAGCGCGCGCCAGAAGCGATGGGCGGCTTCGGCATCATAGCTGGCGTGGCGATCATCGTCGGGAAATGGGATCGGATCGGGCACTTCATTGGGCAGGGGGTTGATCGCTATATCAAGGCCGAGTTCGGCCAACAGCCCCATAAGCCGGTCGTGGAAGTCGGCCACCGTTCGCGGCCGGAGCGAAAGCATGCGCTCTTCACCCCGGCTGGTGCGGCAGGCGAGCCGATGGGCGATGAAGTCGAACTCCATCTCCAGCAGCTCCTCGCCCATGGGTATAGGCGACGTCCCAAGCCCTCGGGCGGTGACGTAGAGCGGAACGTGCCAGCCGTGGTTAAGCCATGGCGTCAGAGATAGCCGGACCTTGCCGACGATCTGCGTCCAGAGCTGGAGCGTGAGCGCGGTGTCCCGCCAGGCTTCATACGGCAAATCGGGCCATGGCTGGGAAGAGTCGACCCTCGACATCTTTTAGTCCCCGACTGGTCCGCACGGTATAGCACGGTTCGCGCGCCGGGGCATGCCGCCACGTGAACCTGGCCCAGGGAAGGCGACGTTTCGCTGTGTGTTCGGGTCTGCGGGCAAGCCTGCGCGCCGGGATCGCTCCCGACGCGGCGCGGCCAGCGGTTCGCTTGTATCCTCAGCCTTTGACGGCGGTATAGACGGTAAGGGGTGTGGAGGTGACGCAACTGAGCACGGCCTGGGTGGCGCCGACCTGGCTGGCCGGTCCCTGCGCCTCTACGAGGACGGCCTCGACGATCGAACTGAACGGCTGGTTGTTGAAAACCATCCGGGACAACGCCGCTTCCAGAGGAGACATGCTGGGGTTGTACGCGGCGTTTTCGGCATAACGGCCGGTGTAGATGCCGCCGCTCGACGTTTGCAGCGCGACACCGGCGAAGGTGCTGGTGTAGGGGCTGTAAGACGCGTTGGCCGCCGCCAGTGCCGCAGTGGCCGCCGCATCCAGCGGTTGCTGGACGATCAGGCCATTCGCCTGTGGCTGCATCAGCCCGCCCTGGACGCCAAGGTCATGCGGCCCGAACGCGTCCGGCAGGAAATAGGTCAGCAACTGGGTCGAGTCGCTGGAAAGCACGACGTCCAGGGTTGCGGCATCAACCAGCTCGTAAAGGAACTGGCGGCAATACCCGCAGGGCGCGGCCGAGATCGCCAGCGCGCTGAGGCCCTGCTCGCCGTGCAGCCAGGCGTTGGCGGTGGTCGCTTGTTCGGCATGGACGGTGAAGCTCAAAGCCTGACCGACGACCTCGAGGTTGGCGCCATAGTAAAGCGCGCCCGTGAGGCCGATGCTGACGGCGCCGACCTGGAAGTTGGAAATGGGCGCGACGGCATAGAGCTGGGCGAATGGCACCAGGTCAAACGCGAGTTGCTGTAACGTGACCCCCATTTGCGCCGCCAATGCGGCAGCGTCGGCCGCGCTGATCACGCCGTCGAAGGAAGTATCGAACATGATCCCGTAAAGCTTGTCCGCAGCGGCGGGGGGCAATGCCGCCAGCTTTTTCTCAAAGTCCTGTTTGGAAATCGGCATGAGATGTCACTCCAGAAAGTTACCGCAAGGTAGAAGATATTCCGGACGATAATGTTAACGAAATGCTAAATTAACCATATCCGAACAAATTCATTTCGGTTGAAGAAATGATCAAAAGATATTTGACAAACTGAAAACAAAGTTCATGTTCGCGAACAGCATAAGTCGGTCTTATCAGCAACATAGGAACATGGGCATGCAGAAACCAGCTAAAGTCATTCTGGGTGCTATTGGCGCTGCCGCAGTTCTTGGCGGAACGTGGTGGCTGGGCCGATCCAGCGTTGCCGCGCCCAATCCATCGGCTTCCTCGCCAAGCTCGTCTGCCTCTGGTTCCGCATCGTCTTCCACATCACCAGGCCCGTCCGGAATGGCGTCGCCGAGTGCGTCGGCCAGTCCTTCGCCGAGCGCGTCCGGAATGGCGTCGCCGAGTGCGTCGGCCAGTCCTTCGCCAAGTCCGTCCGGAATGGCGTCGCCCAATGCGTCTGCCAGCCCCGCTGCCTCGCCCAGCCCCGCAGGCACGGCGTCGCCCAGCCCATCGCCAGCCGCGACAGCCGGTAAGAGCACCGCCGCCAAGCAATAGCCTCGATCCCGGCGATTTTTTCCAGGGGGAGGGGGAAATGAGTGCGTTGATCGCCAAGATTGTCAATCCGATCGTGTGGCGCATACCTGGCCATGGTGCGCGCAAGCTGTTCAACTTCGCCCTCGCCGAGCATGGCAGCATGCTGGATCTGGCACAGGCTGCCCGGCTTGCGTCCAGCCCCGACCGGCGGGCGGCCTATCTGCGGCACATGCTCGACGAGGCGCGACATGCGCGGATGTTCGCTTTGCGATCTGCCGAGCTGCAACTTGATGCGGGGGCGCAATCCCTGGGGTTTCCCGTGGCGGACAACGAAGATCTCTTCGAACGTCTGGGGGAGCTGCGATTCCTGGCCTTTGTCCATCGCGGCGAAGCGCGCGGACGGCGGCAGTTCGAAACCTATCGGGACTGGTTCGGTATGCGTGACGACAGGCAAACCCACGCGCTGTTCAACGCCATTATTCGCGACGAACATCGCCACGAAACCTATACGCGGGAGTTGCTTGTCGCGCTTGCGGGAAGCGAGGAACGGGCCCGCGCGGAATTGCGAGCCGCGGCGGCGTGGGAAGCGTGGCGCAACTGGCGGCGTCTTGGCCGCTTCATGGCCGAAAAGCTGTATTTTCTGGTGATGAGTTTGATCTATCTGGCCTGCTCGCCGTTCGTCGCCCTGGTGGCGGCGCTCAAACCCCGGCGGACGGGGTGGATAGAGCCAGCCCGGCCGGGGGCGGCGCCGGCCATATCGCCTGCGCAGCCGGACTTCGGGGCAGGGACGGTGGCCGCCGCTGCCAAGGTTGCAGGCAAGCGCGGACAATTGGCCCTATGAGCGCGGTTCTCGGCGTTTCGGCCTATTATCATGATGCGGCGGCGGCGCTGATCGTTGACGGCCGCATTGTCGCGGCGATGCAGGAGGAGCGTTTCTCGCGCCGGAAAAACGATGCGGGCCTTCCCCGCCGCGCCGCCGAGGCGTGCCTGGCGCAAGCCGGACTTTCCGCCGAAGACCTTGATCGCGTTGTCTTTTATGAAAATCCGTTTGCCCGGCTGGAACGCGTCATGCTGTCTTCATTGAAGACGTTTCCGCGTTCCTGGAAGCAATTTCCCGCAGCCATGAAGGCTCAGATCGGAGCCAAGATCTGGGTACTCGACGGGATCGCGGCCATGCTGGGGGTGCCGCGAAGCAAGGTGACGACGGCCGGCCATCACGAAAGCCACGCCGCCAGCACCTTTTTCGCCAGCCCATATGACAAGGCGGCGGTGCTGACCATCGACGGCATGGGCGAGGACATCTCGACGGCCATCTGGATGGGGGACGGGGCCAGCCTCAAATGCCTGGCGACCATCGAATATCCGCATTCCATCGGCCTGCTTTATGCGGCGCTCACCGCCTATCTCGGTTTCGAGGTCAACGAGGGCGAGTATAAGGTCATGGGCCTGGCCGCATTCGGCCGCCCCCGGTTCAAGACGGAATTCTCGAAGCTGCTGCGGATCGACGCGAGCGGCGCATTCACGCTGGCGATGGAATATTTCGCCTTCCATACCGATACCGACATCGCCTTCAGCCCCAGGATGGAGGCGCTGCTTGGCGCCCGCCGCCCGCGCGGCAAGCCCTGGGATCTGGAAAACGACGCAACCGACCAGCGCTACGCCGATATCGCGGCGTCACTGCAATGGGTGACCGAAGAGGCGATCATGGCGCTGGCGCAGGAAGCGCGCCGGCGGACGGGTTCGGACAACCTCTGCCTGGCGGGCGGCGTCGCGCTCAATTGCGTCGCCAATGCGCGCCTTCAGCGGGAGAGCGGATTCAAGAACGTCTTCGTGCAGCCCGCCGCCGGTGACGCAGGCGGCGCGCTGGGCGCGGCGATGCTTGGCGCCATAGAACTCGACGGGCGGCGGCCCGTGCCGATGACGACCGCCGCGCTTGGCGCTCCGATATCGACCGCCGTTGCACGCGACCTGTGCAACCAGCTCGGCGTGCGCTGGACGGAGCCGGACGACGTCCTCGACGCCGCCGCCGGCCTGATCGCCGACGACAGGATTTGCGCCTTTGTGCGCGGCCGCTTCGAATGGGGACCGCGAGCGCTGGGGCAGCGATCGATCCTTGCCGCGCCACAAAAGGCGGCGATGCGCGACCGGCTGAACCAGGTCGTCAAGAAACGCGAGCTTTTCCGTCCATTCGCGCCTGCGGTGTTGCAGGAAAAGGCCGCCACCTGGTTTACCGAGCACGACAACGACATGGCCCCTTACATGACCACCACCGCCCAGGTCGTGGAGGCGCGCGCCGCCGATCTGGGGGCGGTCCGCCATGTGGACGGGAGTGCGCGGGTGCAAACGGTGAGCCGCGAAAGCGCCGTTGACCTGCACGGCCTGCTTGAACGGCTGGATGCGCGCGGCCTGCCGCCGATCGTGCTCAACACGTCATTGAACGGGGCGGGCGAACCGATCGTCGGCCAGGAAATCGACGCGCTTGGATTTTTCCTCTCCCACCCGGTCGACGCCATGGTTCTTGGCGATCTCCTCCTCAGCAAAAGGTGAGCCGCTCATGCGCAAGCCCTCCGGCACGGTCCTGTTTCTGACGCGCCTGGCCACCGTCGGCCAGATGGCGGGCTATTTCGCCAGCGGGCGGCGGATATTCATGCTGCCGCTCCTGCTCCTGATCCTGTTGAGCGGGCTGCTGCTGATCCTCGCGGGCGGGCTGAGCTATGTGGCGCCCTTCGTTTACGCCATTTTCTAAGCAGGCCGGACTTGAAGAGTTCCGCCCGCATCTCTGGCTGGCTGGTTGGCGGGTGGATCTTCGCGATCCTCGAGACGGCGGCCATCTGGCTTCGCGTCGATATCGCGCCGCTGGCATGGATATGTCTGCTCTGGACGGCCGGGGCCATGCTTCTGTTCCGGATCGCGCGCAATCCGGGCCCGAAAATGCTGTGGCTTTGCCTTGCCGCCATTATTGCAGCCGTTGGGATCGCCGAGGGCGCGCTGTGGATCAGCCGGGCGCAGAACCGTTATGTCCTTGCGCCCGGCGCAACGATGGAAGGGTCATTCACCCGGCCGCACTATTTCATCCTCATGCCCTCACGGGGACTGGGATATCGCCCGCGTCCCGACACCAGCGTCGAGGCGATCAAGAAGATGCGAGGCCGCCTCGTCTATGATGTTCGCTACAGCGTGGGCGATGACGGCCTGCGTGTCGCACCACCCGAGCACGATCCCGCGGACGCCTGCGTGCTGATGTTCGGCGATTCCTTCGCCTGGGGGGAGGGTGTGCGCGACGATCAGACCGCCGCCTACCAACTGGGGCTGATGGCCGGAGGACGGCTGAAGGTGCGCAACTTCGCCTTCACCGGCTACGGCGCGCATCAGATGCTGTGGCTTGCACAGACCGGCGCGGTATGGCGCAAGGCCGGCTGCGATCCCGCCCGTCCGGTGCTGGCGGTCTACCAGACCCTGCCCAATAATGTCGGCCGCGTCGCGGGGCTGCGCGGCTGGGATGATTATGGGCCGCGTTATCGCCTCCTGTCCAACGACCGGCTGGCTTATGCAGGCGGTTTCGATGTGGGCGACGCCATTGCCCACGACCGCGTGCTGCTGGCGCGCGAACTGACGCGGCAATTGTCCAGGATTCAGCTCTATGAGCGCATTCTGGGTCGCGACCGCGTGCCGGACGCGTTCGATATCGAACGATTTTCGACCGTCACCAGGGCTGCCCGCGACAGGTTGAAAGCCCATTATCCGAAGCTGACCTTCGTGGTGATCCTATGGCCCGATCTCGACGAGATGACCGCAGCGCCGGGGTCTCGCGCCGCCGTTCTGGCCGACAGCCTTCGCCGTCATGGCCTGGACGTTCGGCCCGCCGCTGACGTCGTGCCCGGCTATGCCGCCAATCCCATGGCGAGCCATATCCCCGACGACGGCCATCCGACCGCGGCGACCCACCACCAGATCGCCGCCTGGCTGCTGGCTTTCCGGCAGCATCTGCACTGAGTTTCGTTGAAGGAGAAAGCCAATGGCCAGCACATCTGCATCCGACGCTACCCCCTCCGTCGCGCCGGGCGTGTCGCCCAGTTGGCGTCCGCCCATTACTCTGAAGCAAGCGGGCGCACCGGAGGTGGAATGGTCCAAAACCTTTCACGTCGACGACGCACAGGCGTTCGTGACCGGCCTGTTCGGCCTGTACCGCGACATCTTCGACCATTTCCTCGCGGACGCCGGACGCGCCAGCGCCATTGGCGAGACAACGCTGTATCAGGTCGCAGAGGGACCTCAGCTACGGTTCGAAATCAAGAAGCTTGGCCCCAATGAGTTCGAAGTGCGGGGCGCCCATTTCGCCACGCCGGGCGGCGTCAACATATGCGTCGGGCTCAATCCCCACGATTGAGCGCTTTTTCGGTTCGCCGGGCAAGCCGGGAAGGGCGGTTAGCAAGAGCCGCCTTTTTCGGTGAATCCGTCATCGGGGTGTGGGTGGCCGGTGCGGCGACGCCGCCGCTGGGCGCCTAGCTGTTTCCGCTGACGAGGTCGCCGATACCGCCAAGGACCGAGCCTTCGCCGCGGTTTTGTCCGCCACGGCTTCCTGCCGCCGCCTTCATCCGGCCCGCCAATCTGGAGAAGGGCAGCGACTGGATCCATACCTTGCCGGGGCCGGTCAACCGCGCGAAGAACAATCCTTCGCCGCCGAACAACGCACTTTTGATCCCGCCCGCCTTCACCAGATCGAACTCGACGCCGGGCGTATAGGCGGCAAGACAGCCGGTATCGACGTGAAGCTCCTCGCCCGGTCCAAGCTCGCGTTCGACCAACGTGCCGCCCATCTGGACGAACACCCAGCCATCCCCCTCAAGCTTCTGCATGACGAAGCCCTCGCCGCCGAACAGACCCGTCATCACGCGACGCTGGAAATGGACGCCGATCGACACGCCCTTGGCGGCCGCCAGAAAGCTGTCCTTCTGGCAGATCAGGTGTCCGCCATAGTCGGCGAGGCGCAAAGGCAGGATCGCGCCGATTGTCGGCGAAGCGAAGGCGACGCGCGCCTTGCCCTGGCCATTATGGGTGAACACCGTGGTGAACAGGCTTTCGCCGGTGATCAGCCGCTTGCCCGCGCCAAGGAGCTTGGTCATGAAACCACTTTCGGAACCGCCGCTGCCATCGCCGAACACCGTGGTCATGCCGACGCTCGACTCCTTCCAGACGAACGCGCCTGCCTCGGCGACCGCGCTCTCGCCGGGGTCAAGTTCGATCTCCACGAACTGAAGTTCCTGCCCCTTGATCTCGAAGTCGATGTCGTCGGCGACACCGGCGTTGCGGTGATGTTGCCCCGGGCTCTGGTCAGGCATGGATTCGAACTCCTGTTGCGGTCGCCCGCTCCTTTAGCGCAGGCTCGGCCGGTTTGGCTATCACCCATGCCGTCATTCGGCACCGCCCTGCCGCGTCCGAAAACAGTCGCGTTGACCGTTGCCTGTCCTGCGGACATAAGCCTGTGACGATTGAAGGCGGTGGTTTCATCGCGGCGTTTCTGCGCCCGACCGGCATCAGCTCTGGTGGTGACGAGCGCAGTGTAAAGGGGAGAGGACAATGACCTTATTGCGGCCGTGGCGCGTGTTTGGCGCGCTGGGATTGATCTTGCTTGGCAGCGGCGGCGCGCTTGCGGCCGGGGCGCCTGTCACGGACTGTCCACTCGCCCGGCAGCCCTATTCGATCGACACGCCGATCATCGATATCATGCTTGATCCAGCGGCCCGAGCGGTGGTCGATCGGGACGTTCCGGGCGTTCTCGGTCGTCTGCCAGCCTTGTTCGTAAGCACGAAACCACCCAGTTTCGCGGCGATCTTCGCGTCTCGCCAACTCCTGACTATGGCGAAAGTGCCGGCGGATCAGCTCGCCACCCTGGATCGCGACCTCGCCACCGTGCCGATCACGCCGGCCGCGACGATCGCCCGGTGCGCGCGTTACGATGCGGTGCCGCCAACGCTGCCCGCGCCGCGCCGTCACCCTGCGCTGCTCGTTTTCGACAAGATCAACGGCTTTCGCGACGCACCCTCCGTCGATGCCGCGACCGCTGCACTCAAGGCAATGGCGGAGCGGCGCGGCTGGGACCTGACCTTCACGGACAACGCGGCCGTCTTCAATGCCAAGCAGCTTGCGCGGTACGATGCGGTGATCTGGAATAATATCAGCGGTGACGCGCTCACCGTGCCTCAACGCCAGGCTTTCAAGAATTATATCACCCACGGCGGCGGCTTCGCAGGCTTCCACGGCACCGCGGGCGATCCCATCTATATCTGGGATTGGTACGTCGACACGCTGATCGGCGCACGTTTCATCGGGCACACCATGGATCCGCAATTCCAGGAGGCGCGCGTCGTTATCGACGATCCCAAGAGCAAGATCGTGCGCGGCCTCGGCGATGGTTGGTCGATGATCGAGGAATGGTATTCGTTCGAAGCCAGTCCTCGCCTCACCGGCGCGCATGTCCTCGCCCGGCTTGACGAAAGCAGCTATAGTCCAAAAGGGTTCGGCCGCGATCTGAGCATGGGTGACCATCCGATTGCGTGGACGCGCTGCATCGACAAGGGCCGCTCCTTCTATTCGGCGATCGGTCACCGGCCCGAAAACTACAGCGAGCCGCACAGCGTGAAGCTGCTCGAACAGGGCATCGAATGGGCGGCCGGACGCGGTGCGACGCGGTGCGCCGCCGGCCACGAGGTGGCCCGCTGACGGAAAACCCTGGGGTTAAACGGAGACCTTGGGGTTAAGTAGCGATGCGATTGCCGTGGCCATCCTGCGCGCACCATGCGCCAATCCAGGATGGCCAGGCATTGCGCAAGACAGCCGTTGGAATTCCAACGGACCAGCGTTGGAATTTTTCGGAGGCGTAACGCTAAGCCATTGAAAAAATTGGAGCGGGTGAAGGGAATCGAACCCTCGTCGTAAGCTTGGGAAGCTTCTGCTCTGCCATTGAGCTACACCCGCATCGTACCGATATGTTCGTTATCGGCTCGACAATCGCAGCGGTTATTGCCACGAGGCTATGTCAGGTGTCGATAGGGTTTTCGGCAGAAGCGCAAAAGAGCCACCGGGGTTGCTTATGAATGATCACGAAGAACCAGAGGACGGCGACCTGGTCGAATCGTCTGAAAAGGTGGCGGTGCCTGACGAGGTGCAGGACGCCGTCCGCACGCTGCTTGCCTGGGCGGGCGAAGACCCGGCCCGCGAGGGGCTGTTCGATACGCCGGCGCGCGTGGGCCGGGCGTGGAAGGAATATTGCCGCGGCTATGAAGAAGATCCGTCGGCGCATCTCAGCCGCACCTTCCGCGAGGTGGGCGGTTACGACGAGATCGTCCTCCTCAAGGACATTCCGTTCCAGTCCCACTGCGAGCATCATATGGCGCCGATCATCGGCAGGGCGCACATTGCCTATCTGCCGAAGGATCGCGTCGTCGGCATTTCGAAGCTGGCCCGCGTCCTGCACGGCTATGCGCGGCGGCTGCAGGTCCAGGAGCGGCTGACGGCGGAAGTAGCCGACTGCATCTGGGATAATCTGAAGCCGCTGGGCGTTGCGGTGGTGATCGAGGCGACCCACGCCTGCATGACCGCGCGCGGGGTGCGGACGCCGGGGGTCAGCATGGTGACCAGCCGGATGATGGGCGTGTTCCGCGAGGACGATCGTTCGCGCAAGGAAGTGTTGGCGCTGATGGGCTGCGACCGCGTCTGATCGCTGCTGGCGGCCGCCTACCACCTTTTCCTGCCGTTACCGTAAACGGCAAACATCGCGCCGTCAGGCGTCGATTGACTTGCCAAGGGGCGAGGGGCTAGCAGGGCCCCGATTATCGTGAAAATCCCGGCTGGAGGACGCCATGAAAACCCGCGCTGCGGTTGCCTTTGCACCCAATGCTCCGCTCGAAATCGTTGAGGTCGATCTCGAAGGGCCGCGCCCCGGCGAGGTTCTGGTCGAGATCATGGCGACAGGCATTTGCCATACCGACGCTTACACGCTGGAAGGCAAGGACTCGGAAGGGATTTTCCCATCGATCCTGGGTCATGAGGGCGCGGGCATCGTCCGCGAGGTGGGCGCTGGCGTCACCTCGGTGAAGGTCGGCGACCATGTCATTCCGCTCTACACGCCCGAATGCAGGCAGTGCAAAACCTGCCTCAGCCAGAAATCGAACCTTTGCACCTCGATCCGCTCGACCCAGGGCCAGGGCCTGATGCCCGACGGCACCAGCCGGTTCAGCTATCAGGGCAAGCCGATCTTCCACTATATGGGCTGCTCAACCTTCTCGAACTTCACGGTCCTGCCGGAAATCGCCGTGGCGAAGATCCGCGAGGACGCGCCGTTCGACAAGGTCTGCTACATCGGCTGCGGCGTCACCACCGGCGTTGGCGCGGTGATCTATACGGCGAATGTCGAAGCGGGCGCGAATGTGGTCGTCTTCGGGCTGGGCGGCATCGGCCTCAACGTCATTCAGGGCGCGCGGATGGTGGGCGCCGACAAGATCATCGGCGTCGACGTGAATCCCGGCAAGCGGGCGATGGCCGAGAAGTTCGGCATGACGCACTTCATCAACCCGAACGAGATCGGCGTCGACAAGGTCGTGCAGGCGGTCGTCGACCTGACCGGCGGCGGCGCGGATTATTCGTTCGACTGCACCGGCAATGTGAAGGTGATGCGCCAGGCGCTGGAATGCTGCCATCGCGGCTGGGGGCAGTCGATCATCATCGGCGTTGCCGAAGCCGGGCAGGAAATCGCGACCCGTCCGTTCCAGCTCGTCACCGGACGCGTATGGAAGGGCTCGGCGTTCGGCGGCGCGCGCGGGCGGACCGACGTGCCGAAAATCGTCGACTGGTACATGGACGGCAAGATCAATATCGATGATCTGATCACGCACACCATGCCATTGGAAAAGATCAACGACGCGTTCGACCTGATGCATGAAGGCAAGAGCATCCGTTCGGTTGTATTGTACTAAGACCTAATCTGAAGGAGAAATGAGATGACGATTTTTACGCATGTAATGTTTGGCGCCAAGGATATTGAAGGCTCGCGCCAATTCTATGACGCCGCGCTCGGCGCGCTGGGCATCGATCGTCTCGGCAAATTTGGTGAGAATACCCATGCCTATGGCAAGGGTACGCCCTCATTCATGTTTACCAAGCCGGCGAATGGCGAGCCTGCCACGCCAGCCAACGGCGGCACGGTCGGCTTTGTGGCCGAAACCCGCGCCCAGGTCCGCGCTTTCCATGAAGCCGGTCTCGCCAATGGCGGTACCGACGAAGGTCAGCCGGGGCCGCGCGACTTCACACCGACCGCCTATGCTGCCTATCTGCGTGATCCCGCCGGCAACAAGATCTGCGCTTATTGCTTCGCGGACGGCGAATAAGGGACTGGGATGAGCCTCGAAACGATATCCACGAACCGGATGTTCGGCGGCACGCAGGGCGTTTACCGACATGTCAGCCGGGAAACCGGCACCGACATGACCTTCGGCGTCTATGTGCCGCCGCAGGCCGCCGACGGGCCGGTGCCGGTGCTCTGGTATCTTTCGGGGCTCACCTGCACGCATGCGAATGTGACCGAAAAGGCGGGCGCGCAGCGGATGTGCGCCGAACTCGGCATCATGTTCGTCGCGCCGGATACCTCTCCGCGCGGCGAGGGCGTGCCAGATGACCCCGAAGGGGCCTATGATTTCGGCCTGGGCGCAGGCTTTTATGTCGATGCGACGGAGCAGCCCTTTGCCGGAAACTACCGGATGTATTCGTACATCGCGAAGGAACTGCCAGACGTCATCGCCGCCAATTTTGCCGCCGACATGGCGCGTCAGTCGATTACCGGCCATTCCATGGGCGGACATGGCGCGATCACCATTGCGCTCAAGAATCCGGGCCGGTTCAAGTCGGTATCGGCCTTTGCGCCGATCAGCTCGCCGCTCAACTGTCCATGGGGGGAAAAGGCGCTTACCGGCTATATGGGGACCGACCGCGCGAAGTGGCGCGAATATGATTTAACCGCGCTGATCGAAGACGGCCGCAGGCTTGACGCATTGCTGGTCGATCAGGGAACCGCCGACACCTTCCTCGAAAACCAGTTGAAGCCCGAATTGCTGAAGGCCGCGTGCGGAAAGGCGGACATTCCGCTGACGCTGCGCATGCAGGACGGATATGACCACAGCTATTATTTCATGGCGACCTTCATCGAGGACCATATCCGCTGGCATCGGGAGCGGATGGGTTGACCCTGTTGGCTTTCCCGTGATCCTGAACGTCGCTTAGGGGCGAGAATGACGGTAGAGTGCAGACATGAAACCGTCCGCCCCGCTTGATTTCACCAGCACATTCCCCGACGGAAAGAATGCGGCCATCGTGCGCGACGTCGCCGTCGAAATGCCGGTGGCGATCGAGGTGAACGGCATCGGCTATGCCGTGATGATGGCGACGCCCGCCGACCTGACCGACTTTGCCCATGGCTTTGCGCTCGCCGAGCGATTGATCGAGACGTCCGCTGATGTCGTCGAGGTCGATGTGCACGAGGCAGAGGCGGGGATGATCCTGCGGTTGACACTCGTTCCGGCGCGAATGGAGCGTGTCGCCGAACGCGTGCGCCACCGCGTGTCGGAATTGAGCTGCGGCCTCTGCGGCATCGAAAATCTGGAGCAGGCGCTGCGCCCACTGCCGCGCGTGACGAACCAGGCCAGGGCTGGGCATATCGCCGTGTTCCGCGCGCTCGACGAATTGCGCGGACATCAGCCGGTCAATGCGGCGACAGGCGCTGTGCATGCGGCGGCGCTTTGTTCGGCCGATGGCGAAGTGTTGCTGACGCGCGAGGATGTCGGCCGCCACAATGCATTCGACAAGCTGATCGGCGCGATGGAGCGGCAGGGGCTCGGCTGGGACGGCGGCTTTGCGCTGCTTTCGGCCCGCTGTTCCTATGAGTTGGTGGAAAAGGCGGCGCTCGCCAATTGCCCGTTGCTGGTGACGGTATCGATGGCGACGAGCCTGGCGATTGAACGGGCGGCGGCGGCGGGACTGAAGCTGATCGTGCTGGCGCGCGCCGACGGGTTTATCATTCCGTCCGATTAGGGCGTGCCGCACCTGATCAGGCCGACGGAGGCCAGTTTCTTTGCTTCCACCAGCATGGCGCGGGCGGATTTGGCGAAGCGAAGCCTGATCACATCGGGCGCTGCGGACCCCTCTGCGGCGCACCGCGCGGCGATATCATAGCCGCCGGGAACCGCCTTGATCTTGCTGAAGCTGCATGAGACCTCGCCCGGCGTTTGCAGCCCGGTTGGCGTGAACTGCCATGCCTCATGGCCGCATGCAGTTTCGGCCGCCGCCCAACGGCCGACGAAGCGCGGCGTTGCATCGCCGTCTGTAGGCTGAGCCTCTGGAATGGCCGATTCCGTTTCGGGGATGGTTTCAATATCATTGGCGGCAACGGTGGCGAGGTTGACCGAACCATAGTCTGTGCGTGCCGCACTGGTTTCATTGGTCGCGGTTGTCCGGCTGCTCGGCTGGCAGGCCCAGATCGCCAGCACCGCCGCCATGAACAGGTAAATCCGAAACTCTGGATAACGCCTACGCATTTGCTACGCCTTGCACTGGCGGCAACAAAAAGCGTCATCGCACTGGCGGTTCCACAGCCTTGCGCCAAACGGGGCCTGAACCGGGGCGGTCAGCCTATATTGGCGGCGGGTTCGACGCGAAGCCGTGTAACGGCCCGGCGGGCTATGTCGGACAGACCTTCGCCGCCCCTGTCGAGGTGATCGAATATCTGTGCGCGCATCCGGGGGTCCCAGAAATGGGCGATATGGTCTGCGGTCGCGGCGACGGCTTCGTCCGAATGACGGTTGTCGAAGTTCCGTCCGATCTGGTTCGCCATATAGACGAGCTTTTCCAGGTTGCTCATCATCGCCTTACTCTACGGCCTCCAGCTTGGTGGCGATCCGGCGCGAGCGGGCCGACTGCGCTTCATATTCCTGCTGCCAGCCGCTCGGACTGTTGGAGGGCGACACCTGCACCGCCGTCACCTTGTATTCGGGACAGTTGGTGGCCCAGTCGGAATAATCGGTAGTGATGACGTTCGCCTGCGTGTCCGGGTGGTGGAAGGTGGTGTAGACGACGCCCGGCGCGACCCGGTCCGTGATGTTTGCGCGGAGGGTCGTTTCGCCTGCCCGGCTGGAGAGCCTGACCCAGCCGCCGTCGCGAATGCCCCGGTTTTCGGCATCATGCGGATGGATCTCAAGCAGGTCTTCGGGATGCCAGACCGTATTGCCGGTGCGCCGGGTCTGGGCGCCCACATTATACTGGCTGAGAATGCGCCCGGTGGTCAGCAGCAGCGGGAAGCGGGGGCCGGTCTTCTCGTCGGTCGGTACATAGTCCGTCACGACGAACTTGCCCTTGCCGCGTACGAAATGGTCGATGTGCATCGTCGGCGTGCCTTCGGGCGCGGCGTCGTTCGCGGGCCATTGCAGCGATCCTGCCTTGTCGAGCTTGTCGAAGCTGACACCCGCGAAACTGGGGGTCAGCCGGGCAATCTCGTCCATGATTTCCGATGGGTGGGCATAGGCCCAGTCGAGGCCCATCGCGTTCGCGAGGAGCTGGACGATTTCCCAATCCTCATAGCCGTTCTTCGGGCCCATCACCTTGCGGACAAGCTGGATGCGCCGCTCGGCATTGGTGAACGTCCCGTTCTTTTCAAGGAAGGTCGATCCGGGCAGAAAGACATGCGCGTAATTGGCGGTTTCGTTCAGGAACAGGTCCTGCACCACGACGCATTCCATCGCCGCCAGTCCTGCGGCGACATGGTGCGTATTGGGATCGGACTGGAGGATGTCCTCGCCCTGGATGAATAGCCCCTTGAACACGCCGTCCGTCGCGGCATCCAGCATGTTGGGGATTCTGAGGCCCGGCTCGGGATCGAGCGCCACGCCCCACGCCTGTTCGAACAGCTTGCGGGTCGCGTCATCCGAGACATGGCGATAACCACTGTATTCGTGCGGGAAGCTTCCCATGTCGCACGAGCCCTGCACATTGTTCTGCCCGCGCAGGGGATTCACCCCTACGCCCTCGCGGCCGATGTTGCCGGTCGCCATGGCAAGGTTGGCGATCGCCATGACGGTCGACGAACCCTGCGAATGCTCGGTGACGCCAAGTCCGTAATAGATCGCGCCATTGCCGCCGGCGGCATAGAGACGAGCGGCCGCGCGGACATCGGCGGCGGGAACGCCGGTCAGCCCCTCGACCGCCTCGGGTGAGCGGCTGGGATCGGAAACGAACGCGGCCCAGTCGCGATATTCGTCCCAATCGCAGCGTTCGCGGATGAACCCCTCATTCGCCAGCTCCTCGGCGACGATGACATGCGCCATCGCGGTCAGGATCGCGACATTGGTGCCGGGCTTCAGCGGCAGATGATAGTCCGCCTCGACATGGGGGGACCGGACCAGATCGATCCGGCGCGGGTCGACGATGATCAGCTTCGCGCCTTCGCGCAGCCGCTTCTTCATCCGGCTGGCGAAAACCGGATGGCCGTCGGTGGGGTTCGCGCCGATGACCATGATGACATCGGAATATTGGACGCTGTCGAAGTCCTGCGTCCCCGCCGATGTGCCGAAGGTCGTCTTCAATCCATAGCCGGTGGGTGAGTGGCAGACCCGCGCGCAGGTATCGACATTGTTGTTGCCGAGGCCTTGTCGAACCAGCTTCTGGACCAGGAAGGTTTCCTCGTTGGTGCAGCGGCTGGACGTGATGCCGCCGACCGAAAGCCGCCCAAATTTCGTCTGGATACGCCCGAATTCGCTTGCGGTGTGGGCGATCGCCTGTTCCCAGCTCACCTCGCGCCAGGGCTGATCGATGGTCTCGCGGATCATCGGGTTCAGGATGCGTTCCTTGTGTTGGGCATAGCCCCAGGCGAAGCGGCCCTTGACGCATGAATGACCGCGATTGGCCTTGCCATCCTTCCATGGCACCATGCGGACCAGCTCGTCCCCCCGCATTTCGGCGCGAAAGGTACAGCCGACCCCGCAGTAGGCGCAGGTGGTGACGACCGCGCGATCCGGGGTGCCGATCTCGATCACGGATTTCTCGATAAGCGTAGCGGTCGGGCAGGCCTGCACGCACGCGCCGCATGAAACGCATTCGGACGACAGGAAATCCTGGTTCTGGCTGGGCGACACCTTGGAGTCGAAGCCCCGCCCGTCGATGGTGAGCGCAAAGGTGCCCTGAACTTCGTCGCATGCCCGCACGCAGCGCGAGCAGACGATGCACTTCGATGGATCGAAGGTGAAATAGGGATTGGATTCATCCTTGCACCCCTCAAGATGGTTCCTGCCCTCATAGCCATAGCGAACGTCGCGCAGGCCGACCGCCCCCGCCATGTCCTGCAATTCGCAGTCGCCATTGGCCGGGCAGGTCAGGCAATCCAGCGGGTGGTCGGAGATATAAAGCTCCATCACCCCCTTGCGGAGCTTCCTCAGCTTCTCCGTCTGGGTGCGGATGGTCATGCCGTCGGCCACAGGCGTGGTGCACGAAGCGGGATAGCCGGCGCGGCCCTCGATCTCGACCAGGCACAAACGGCAGGAACCGAACGCCTCCATGCTGTCGGTGGCGCAAAGCTTGGGAATGGTCGTCCCCGCCAGCGCCGCTGCCCGCATCACCGAAATGCCCTCGGGCACGTCGATTTTCTCGCCGTCGATGGTGAGCGTCACCGTTTTTCGGCTGCTGTCCATGCGGGGTCCGGGCGTTCCGAGATCGCGTTCGCCAAGCCAGGCCATTTCCAACTACTCCGCGGGCTGGGGCGCTTCGACCGCCGCCAGTCCAAAATCCTCGGGAAAATAATCGAGCGCGCTGAGCACGGGGAAGGGCGTGAAGCCGCCCAAGGCGCAAAGCGAGCCGCATTTCATCGTATCACAAAGGTCGCGCAGAAGCTCCGCATTGGCCGCGACATTCTCACCCGCGATGATCCGATCGACGGTTTCCGTCCCGCGCGTCGAACCGATCCGGCAGGGGGTGCATTTGCCGCAGCTTTCAACCGCGCAGAACTCCATCGCGAACCGCGCCATGTGCGCCATGTCGACGGTGTCGTCGAAGACGGTGATCCCGGCATGGCCGATCAGCCCGTCCGCGGCCGCAAACGCCTCATAGTCGAACGGCAGGTGGAACATGGACGGAGGGAAGTAGGCGCCCAAAGGCCCGCCGACCTGCACCGCGCGCACAGGGCGGCCTGACGCGGTGCCGCCAGCGATGTCGTTTACCAGCTCGCCCAAGGTGATGCCGAAGCCGATCTCGTAAAGCCCGCCGTTCCTGACATTGCCGGCTAGCTGCACCGGCATCGTGCCGCGTGATCGGCCGAATCCGACATCGGCATAAGCTGTTGCCCCTTGGGACAGGATGAACGGCACGGCTGCAAGCGACAGCACATTGTTGATGACGGTCGGCTTGCCGAACAGGCCCACATGGGCGGGCAGTGGCGGTTTGGCGCGCACCTGCCCGCGCTTGCCCTCGATCGAGTTCGAGCAGCGCGGTTTCCTCCCCGCAGACATAGGCGCCCGCGCCGACGCGCACCTCCAGCGTGAAGGGCGCGACGATATCGGCCGCGCGCCTTATCGCTTCCTCCATCACTCGGATCGCGAACGGATATTCGGAGCGTATGTAGACATAGCCGCTCGCCGCGCCGACCGCATGCCCGGCAATCGCCATGCCTTCGATCAGGCAATAGGGATCGCCCTCCATCAGCATCCGGTCGGCGAAGGTGCCGCTGTCGCCCTCATCGGCGTTGCAGACGATGAATTTCTCATCCGCCGCAGCGTCCAGCACCGTCTGCCATTTGATGCCGGTGGGAAAGCCTGCGCCGCCCCGGCCGCGAAGCCCGCTGTCCTTCACTGCCTGGACAACCGCATGCGGGTCCATCGACCGCGCCTTGGCAAGCCCATGCCAGCCATCGTGCGCCTGATAGTCGTCGAGCGAGAGCGGGTCGGTGATGCCGCAGCGCGCAAAGGTGAAGCGCTGCTGGCTGGCGAAGAACGGAAGGGCCGATACATCGCCGAGGCGGTTTGGATGGCTGCCGTCCAGCACCGCCGCCGCGTCGTCGGGCGTGACCGGGCCAAAGCCGATGCGGCCCTCCGGCGTTTCCAACTCGACCAGCGGTTCTAGGTTGAACAGCCCCCGGCTGCCCGTACGCACCACGGTCGCACCGGCTTTCGCTAAAGCGTCGGCGGCCTCATTGCTACCGAGCGCGACCGAGGCCATGTCGGCGGAGATGTAGACGCGGGTCACGCCGCGACCTCCTGCGCAAGTACGTCGAGCTTCGCCGCATCAAGCCCGGCAATCGGCCGGCCGTCGAAAAGCGCATTGGGGCCGATGGCGCAAAGGCCCAGGCAATAGACGGGCTCCAGCGTCACCTGGCCGTCGTCGCGGGTGTGCCCCATCGCCACGCCGAGCTTCTCGGCCGCGATCGCCTCCAGCGCCGAGCCGCCCCGCGCCTGGCAGGCTTCCGCCCGGCACAGCTTCACGACATGCCGGCCCGCGGGCGCGCAGCGGAAGTCGTGATAGAAGGTGACGACACCGTGCACATCGGCGCGGCTCAAGTTCAATGCTTGGGCAATCACCGGCACCGCGGTATCGGGGATGTGGCCGAATGCATCCTGAACGTCATGGAGAATTGGCAGCAGCGCGCCGCGCTCCCCCCGATGGCCGTTCAAGATCCTGTCGAGTTCTTCGCTGGCGGCCTTGTCCGGTTTTGTAGTCGTCACGCTATGATGATCGTCCGTCAAGCCGCGCCCTCGTACCAAATTTATTCAATCGGATTCATACAACACAATGGCGTTCAAGGCAGCCCCGCCACCCGGTCTATCAAGCGTGCGCATTTGCCGGACAGAATGGGCCTCTTGAGTTCTGACCGGAACTGCGGTTAAGTTCCCCTTTCGTTCCACGCCGGAGACCTGCCTTGAATAGCGCCCTTGTCTTTGCCCTGATGATATTGGCCATAGGCGCGGGCCTTGCGGTTGGATGGGCGCTGCGGGGCCGGGGCGTTGCGGCGCTTAAGGCGGAACGCGACGAGCGGTTTCAGCAGTTCCGCGACGCGCTGAAGGATATCGATGTCGAAAAGCGGCGGGGCGAGCGGATTCCCGAGCTTGAACGCGTCCTGGGCGACGTCACCCGCGAGCGGGAGGAGGCGCGTTCGGAAGTCGCGGCACTGCGGGCGGCGCGCGATGAGCGGGAGCAGGCCTATAAGGAACAGATCGCGCAACTGGTCGAAGCCAAGGAGGCGCTTTCGGCCCAGTTCAGCGAGATCGGCAACCGGATATTGGGCGAGGCGCAGGCGGCGTTTCTGAAACGGGCTGACGAGCGTTTCGGCCAGGCCGGCGAAAAGAGCGAGGCGCAACTGAAAGCGTTGCTCCAGCCGGTCGAGGCCACTCTGAAGCGTTATGAGGAGGGCGTGTCGAAGGTCGAGCAGGAACGACGGGAGGCTTACGGCAATTTAACCGGGCTAATCGACGCGATGCGGATCGGCCAGGAAGGCGTGCGGAGCGAAGCAGCGAAGCTGGTGAATGCGCTGCGGTCCGCCCCCAAGGCGCGTGGCCGTTGGGGCGAGCAGCAACTCCGCAATGTGCTGGAAACCTGCGGACTGGCCGAACACACCGATTTCGAAACAGAGGTGAGCGTCGATGGCGAAGACGGGCGGCTGCGTCCGGACGCGATCATAAAGGTGCCGGGCGGGCGGTCGCTGGTGGTCGACGCCAAGGTATCGCTCAATGCCTATCAGGATGCGTTTTCGGCGGTCGACGACGCCGAGCGGTTGTCGCATCTCGCCGCCCATTGCGCCGCGATGAAGGCGCATGTGAACACGCTTGGCGCCAAGAGCTATTGGAATGAATTTGCCGACGCGCCGGACTATGTAATCATGTTCGTCCCGGGCGAGCATTTCCTTTCGGCCGCGCTTGAACATGACCCGGCGCTGTGGGACTTCGCTTTCCAGAAGCGCGTGCTGCTTGCGACCCCGACCAATCTGATCGCGATTGCGCGCACGGTTGCGGCCGTGTGGCGGCAGGAGAAGCTGGCCGAAGAGGCAAAGGCCATCGGCGCCCTGGGCAAGGAGATGTACGACCGGTTGGCTGTGGCATCGGGCCATTTGCGCACGGTCGGGGTGGGGCTCAATACCGCCGTCAATAATTACAACAAGTTCGTCAGTTCGTTCGACGGGCGGGTGCTGGTGACTGCTCGCAAGTTCCGCGACCTGAATATCGAAACCGGCGCGAAGGAGATCGAGGATATCTCACCCGTGGAAGCGCTGGCGCGGGAACCGGCAATCGGCCGCGATGCAACTGATGCCGCGCGGCCGCTGTTGGGAAATGGCGGGGACCAGAACGCCTGAGGATCAGGCGCCGGCTTTTGCCTTGGCGTTGGGCATCTCCAGGCTGGTCGACCGGTTGCTCCGGCGAACGGCTGCGCCGACCATGCCGAAGCCGACGACCATCACCGTCCATGTCGCGGGTTCGGGAACGCCCGGTATCACGCCGCCGCCGTCCGGTGGCGGCACCACCGGGATAACGGGGCCGCCGCTGCCCGGAGGCGAAAACGGAACAAAGCCGCTGCCAGGCGTGCCGAGCGGGAGCTGATTGAACGCCAGCGGGGTGTGGCGGCCCAGATCATTCATTGCGACGACCGGCGCGGTCGGCGCGGGTTCGGCGCAGGCGACTTCAGGGTTGACTGCGATTGGCGCGGACATCGGCTTTTGAGCCTTTGGCACATAGCCTGCCGCGCGCGCGATCTTGTCGCGCGTCGGCTTGTGCATCAGCAGCGGCGGCGCAGCGACGACCGGGCATATGCACAGACCAGCGGCAATTTTCGTAGCAAGGCTCATCCATCAACTCCCGATCGAACCCCGGTCCAGACTTGCAGCTATGACCCCCATCGGCACACATGTTCCGCGGGTTGTCTTACAGCCGTCGATCTGATCCTGTTCCCCGTTTGCGCTGCGTCGGCAGCGCGACAACTAGACATATCGAAATGTAATCAAGAAGCATGCCATTTATAAACTATCACGGAATGTCCGGTATTTAGCTGGTTAATTCTGCTTCTGGCATTTGTTGGACTGTAAGCCGGTCCGACGCAAGACTGTTTCGATACGGGACGTCATTTCTCTCGAGAGTCCAAGCCCTTAGCGAACAGCCTTCAGGAACTCTCCAACGGAAAACGGGGGCACCGCAATGCCCCCGCATGTTTCCCTATGGGCTGGACGTTCAGGCGACCGACGCCAATTTCCGGTTGCTTCGGCGCAGCTGATAGCCGACGAGGCCGAAGCCCGCGATTATCGTGAGCCACGTGGCCGGCTCAGGCACCGCCGAAATACGGATGATGAAATCGTCATGGTCGTCGAATGGGGTGATGAACTTCGAATCATCGAAGCCCACCCAAAGGTCATGCGTCAGATACTGCGACCCCTGGAATCCGGTCGGAAGGTAGATGCCCAGCTCCGGATTGTTGAATGTGACCCCGGCGCCGAGGCCGTTCGAGAAGAAATTGATCGCGCCGGCGAGCGATCCCGAAAATACGGGCGTGCTCGCAACCAGATCATTGGGCGTCCAGGCGCTCAGGGGCTGAGGGTTGGGTTCGGCGATCGGGCCGCTGCCGAAAGCCGTCAAGGTGTTGAGGTAGCCGCTCTCCGACGCCACGCGATAGACGCTGACCTTGGCCGCGATGCCGACGACCGAAACGCTGCTGTAGTCGTGGGTAAGACGCGTGAGGCCTTCCCCCGCCAGGTCGGACTTGAAGTCGTTGGCATTGGCCACGTTGGTCACGGCGCCGATGCCATCGACGACGAAGACCGCAGCATTCGCAGACCCGTGAAAGGCCGCAACCGCGGTTGCAGCAAGCAGAATTTTCTTGAGCACCGATTTCTCCCTTTGACCCTGTTGATCCGTCGATGCGGATCTCCTCTTGCGACGGGATTAAGCAAGGGCGGTGCCAAGCATTAACTATTCCAAGATTTTGGCCAGTCTCGAAGAAGATCGATGTGCGGCGCGTTAGGAGATTGTTAATTATTTCGACACTTTTGGGCGGCGCTGGTTCAATATTTCATAGGCCATGACCGCAGTGGCGACGGCGGCGTTCAGGCTATCGGCCTTGCCGAGCATAGGCATTTTCACAAGCAGGTCGCATTCGGCCTCATAGTCGGCCGGAAGCCCCGCCTGTTCATTGCCCACCAGGATAAACGCCGGCTGCTCATAGCGCGGACCCTGATAATCCACGTCGGTTCTGAGGCTGGTGCCGATAAGCTGACCCGGCCCCTGTCGCAGCCATTTTATGAATTCGGGCCACCGCGCGCTTGCGATCTGCTGTGTGAACAACGCGCCCATCGAGGCGCGGACGGCTTCGACCGAAAAGGGGTCGCAACAGTCGTCCACCAGAATGATCCCGCCCGCGCCGACGGCGTCACCGGTTCGAAGGATCGTGCCCAAATTGCCGGAATCGCGCAGCGACTGCGCGACGATCCAGATACTTGCGCGCGCGCGGTCGATGTGGGCCAGATTCGTGCGCAGATCGTCGTAGACGCCAAGGACGGCCTGAGGATTATCCTTCCCCGACAGCTTGTGCAGGACGTCGCGGCTGGTTTCGATCGCCTCTCCACCGGAAGTTTCGGTAAGCGCGATCAGCCGCTGGACCAGCGGGTGCCGGGTCGCATCGGCGGCATAGACGAGATAGCGCGGGGAATGTCCGGCATCGGCCGCTTCGGTCAGGATGCGTAGCCCCTCGGCCAGAAACATGCCTTCCTCGCGGCGGTGCTTCTTGTCGCGCAGCGATCGGATGCGCTTGATAAGCGCGTTGCTATGGCTCACGATCTCGCGGGGCATGAAACTCTGTCTGTCAGTCTTCGCCGAACTTGTCCTCGACGAGCCTGACGAGACTGTCGATCGCATCGGCCGCGCCAAAGCCGCTTGCCGATATGACGATGGTATCGCCAACCGCCGCCCCCAGCATCATCAATCCCATGATCGACGTTCCGCAGACGCGGTTGCCTTCCTTTTCCACTTCGATGCTGGCGTCAAAGCCCGACGCCACGGTGACGAACTTGGCGCTCGCCCGGGCATGAAGGCCGCGCTTGTTCACGATCTCGACGCGACGGGCCTCGTTCACGCTGCCTCACCCAATATTGCCGATGCGACCGAGATATATTTGCGTCCCGCCTCCTGGGCGGCCTCGACTGCGCGCGCCACGTCCATTTGCCGCCGCACGCTCGCCAGGCGAATCAGCATGGGCAGGTTGATGCCTGCGATCACTTCGACATTGGGTTTTCCCATCAAGGAGATGGCGAGGTTCGACGGGGTGCCGCCGAACATGTCGGTCAGCAGGATGACGCCCCGCCCCGAATCGACGCGCGCCGCGGCTTCCGAAATATCGGCGCGGCGGGCTTCCATGTCGTCATCAGGGCCGATGCACACCGCCTCCACCTGCTCTTGCGAGCCGACGACATGCTCCATTGCTGCGATAAATTCTGCCGCAAGGCGACCGTGCGTCACCAATACCAGGCCGATCATTTATAATCTGCTCCCACGGCGTCGCGCGGATGCTGACCTTCCACCATGTCATCCGGGCGCCCACCCATATCCCTGTGCACAACGGTCGGGGAAAATCCTGCCTCTCTCAAGCGTGTCCCCAGTTGTTCCGCAATATGAACCGATCGATGGCGGCCGCCAGTACACCCGATGGCGACCGTTACATAGGCTTTTCCTTCGGTCGCATAACGCGGCAACAAAAATTCGACCAGCCCACCGATTCTTTCGAGCGCCTCCCCATAGGCCGGGTCGCGGGCGATGAACGCGGCGACGTCGGGGTTGAGACCGGTCATGGGGCGGAGATGGTCATGCCAATGCGGATTGTCCAGAAAGCGCATGTCGAAGACAAGATCGGCGTTGCGGGGAACGCCGCGCGCAAAGCCGAAGGACATGACGGTCAGCGTCGGCTGGCCGGAGGCATTCTCCTCGGCGAAGCGTTCACGGATGCCGAGCCGCAGATCATTGGTCGTGCTGTCGGTGGTATCGATGACATGCGCGGCCGCACGGCGCAGCGGGCTGAGCAATTCCCGTTCCCTGGCGATTCCGTCGGCGGCTGGCCGGTCGAGCGCGAGCGGATGGCGGCGGCGCGTTTCCGAAAAGCGGCGCTCAAGCTCGGCGCCCGCGCAATCCAGGAACAGGATGCTGATGTCGATTCCGCTGGCCGCGCGCAGTTGCTTCAGCCGCTTGACGACGGCGTCGGCGTCGAACGCCCTTGTCCTGCTGTCGATTCCGATCGCCAGCGGGCGCACGTCGGAATCGCCGGGCTGGCCGTCGGGCGTCGCCAGCAGCCTGTCGAGCAGCGTCAGCGGCAAATTGTCGACCGTTTCCCATCCGAGGTCTTCGAGCGTCTTCAGGGCAGTGGATTTGCCGGCACCCGACATGCCTGTGATCAGAAGGATGCGGGTTGGAACGGTCATCATCGATTATTTTAGCGCAAGTCCGTAAACCCGCAACAGGTGCTCTACCTTTACGGGCGCGGAACATTCAAGCGCGCGAATGGACAATGACGGCACGGTGATTCCGGCGTACTTCCAGCCGCCGGGTTCAGGCAGCCTCTCGGGTTCCTCATCCAGCAGAATCGCAAGGCAAACGGGAAGGTTTGACCGGTACGGAAGGTCGACGACGCCGACGTGCCGAACCTCCATCCGCCCGGCGATGCTGGCGGGCGGGCTGGCAAGGAGCCAGCCATTGCGCGGCGTCAGGTCAACATAATCGTCGGCGACCAGCGACCAGCCGCGATCGATCAACCGAAGCGCCAGGTCCGATTTGCCCGATCCCGAGCGGCCGAACAGCAGTATGGCCCTCTCGTCCAGGGCGACGCAGCTTGCATGGACTGGCTGGTCGGTCATGGCTCCATCGCTGGCAAGGTCACTGTAAACCGCGCCCCTGACGATGCGTCGGAGCGATCTTCGGCAATGATCCAACCGTCATGCGCCTCGATGGTTGCCTTGGCGATGGCAAGTCCGAGGCCAGAGTGCTTGCCAAAGGCCTCGCCTTCGGGCCTCACGCTATGGAAACGCCGGAAAATGGCTTCTCGCGCCTCGGGCGGAACTCCCGGGCCTTCGTCATCGACGCGCAGTTGCACACGGTCGCCGTCGCGCGTTGCCGAAATCTGGACAAGCCCGCCGCTGGGCGAAAAGCTGATGGCGTTGTCGATCAGGTTCTCGACGACGCGGGTCAGCCGGCCTTCCTCGCCCATCACCACTGCGGTGCCGGGTTCCGGCCTGGCAAAAGCCAGCCGGATTTCCCGTTCGACGCAGCGCGCTTCCCGCGCCTCCACCAGCCCGGCGACCATATGGCCAAGGTCCACCGGTTCAAAGCGGGTTCGGGAAAGTTCCGCATCCAGCCGCGACGCCTCGGCGATATCGGTGATCAGGCGGTCGAGCCGGTGGACGTCGTCTCTAACGACATTGAGCAACTGGTTGCGCAGATCAGGATCATTGACGCGCTCCAGCGACTCCACCGCCGATCGGAGCGAAGCGAGCGGGTTCTTCATCTCGTGCGTGACATCGGCGGCGAACGCCTCGGTCGCGTCGATCCGCTGCCGCAATGCCTGGCTCATGTCCGACAGGGCGCGGGCGAGCAGGCCGATCTCGTCACGGCGCGAGGGAAGGCGGGGCACGATCACCTCACGGGCGCGGCCCGCCCGCACGCGCTGTGCCGCGACTGCCAGCCGGCGCAGCGGGCGCACGATCGTCCGGGCGAGAAACAGCGACAGCAGGATGCTCGCGACGATCACCATCATAAGAATGACCGCCGAGGAAAAACGTTCGGCCCGGAAATCCTTAGTGATCTCGCGGGCGCTGGCCGTCATCAGTAGAACCGATCCATTTCCTTCCGGAAGCGAGATGGCGGCGCTCACCATGGGTGTCGAATCCGGTGCATTCCGCAGCGCGTGGGCCATCCCGTTCGTGGCAAGAGCCTGGCGCGCTTCGAACCAGGCGTCCCGCCTGTCTACCGCAGGTTCTTCAAATATCGGGGGCCTGTCGGCCGAGGCAACGAGGTCGGTCACCCGGTCAAGGAACCGCGCCGCGTGTTTGCGCAACGGCTCGGTGGACGGATCGCGAAGGCGGTAAGTCTCCCCGGTCGAGCGCCAGCTATCGATCCTGAGGCCGCCGTCGGGAGCATAGACCCGTACCCGCGAGCTGTTGGCATGACCGAGCTGGGCAGCCAGCGAGACCCGCTTCTCCGGTGGTGCGGCGGCCAGCGCGGCCGCGGCGAGCTGCGTGGAAACGCCGATCTGGGCCAGTCTTTCGTCGGTCATTCGCTCGCGGAAGGTATCGAGGTAGTAGACACTGCCCGCGAGCATCGCCACGGCGAAGATATTGACGGCAAGAATCCGCGTGGTCAGCGACCAGCGGCCCGACCATTTGAGCGACAGATCGTCCCTATTCTTCAGAAAAGCGGTAGCCGACGCCATAGAGGGTTTCGATAGCCTTGAAACTGGAATCCACGGCACGGAATTTCTTGCGAAGCCGTTTGACGTGGCTGTCGATCGTCCGGTCATCGACATACACATCGTCTTGATAGGCGGCATCCATCAGTTGGTCACGAGATTTCACGAAACCGGGACGCTGGGCAAGCGCCTCCAGAATCATGAATTCGGTAACCGTGAGCGCGACATCGTCTCCGGCCCAGGAAACGCGGTGACGGGCAGGGTCCATCTCCAGCCGGCCGCGTACGATCTTCTCGGCTGGCTCCGCGCCATCTTCGTCATTGTCTTTCAGCCGGTTTTCGGTTCGTCGCAGGACAGCGCGAATGCGGGCGACGAGCAGCCGCTGCGAAAAAGGTTTCGATATATAGTCGTCGGCCCCCATGGCGAGGCCCAGCGCCTCATCCAGCTCATCGTCCTTGGATGTCAGGAAAATGACCGGTATCGCGATTTTCTCTCGCAGGCGGCGAAGCAGTTCCATGCCGTCCATGCGGGGCATCTTGATATCCAGCACCGCAAGGTCGGGCGGATTGTCGAAAATCGCCTTCAGCGCGGCTTCGCCTTCGGTATAGATGCGCGTCTGAAAGCCTTCGGCCTGAAGCGCGATGGAAACGGAGGTCAGAATGTTGCGATCGTCGTCAACGAGCGCGATCGATGCGGACATCGGCTGGACGGTCTCGGATAGTTGATTTGCTACTGCCTAGTCTTTTTACGCTTCGTTCGAAAGGGGAGAGAACAAAAAGAGCCGGGAATGGCGAGGTAATGCCGATGCGCCGGGTCCGAATCGCTCGACGGGCCGGCGGCCGAGAGCGCATATTATAGCGGAAAGCATTGATTCGGCATGCGGAGCGGCCCTTCGCCAGCTGGACATAAGACGCTGGGATAATTAGCCGCTGGGCTTTGACCGTGTTGCCATTTGTCATGTATGCGCGGCGCATATTTCTGGCCGACGGGCAGTTCGGCGCATAGTTGATTAGGAGAACAGACAGTGTCCCAGCGCATTCCGTCCTTCGGAATAGACAGGCAGGGCTACCCCGGCGGGGCTGCCATTCACTGGAACCTGACGGCTGCGGAACTCGTCGAATTGGCGGTGAAGCGGAGTGAGGGGCTTCTGGCCAAGGACGGGCCGCTTGTGGTGGAAACCGGCAAGCATACGGGTCGTTCGGCCAACGACAAATTCACCGTGCGCGACGAAGAGACCGAACACACCATCTGGTGGGGCAAGAGCAACAAGCCCATGGCGCCGGAACATTTCGCCGCGCTGAAGGAAGACTTCCTTGCCCAACTGGCGACAAGGGAGGTGTTGTTCGCGCAGGATCTGTTCGGCGGATCGCAGCCCGAATATCGCGTCCGGGTGCGGGTGATCACCGAACTAGCATGGCACATCCCACTTCATCCGTACGATGCTGGTGCGGCCGGATGAGGCCGAACTCCCCGATTTTGTCCCCGAATTCACGATCATCGACATGCCAAGTTTCCGGGCGGACCCGGAACGCCATGGCTGCCGCAGCGAGACGGTGATCGCCGTCAACCTCACCGAAAAGCTGATTCTCATCGGCGGCACCCGCTATGCCGGCGAAATGAAGAAGTCGGTCTTCTCCATCCTCAACTACAAACTGCCAGCCGAAGGCGTGATGCCGATGCATTGTTCCGCCAATGTCGGCCCGGACGGCAAGAGCGCGGTGTTCTTTGGCCTGTCCGGCACGGGCAAGACCACATTGTCGGCCGACGCCAGCCGCACCCTTATCGGCGACGATGAGCACGGATGGTCGGACACCGCCGTCTTCAACTTCGAAGGTGGCTGCTACGCCAAGATGATCCGTCTTTCGCCCGAGGCGGAGCCCGAAATCCACGCGACGACCAAGCGGTTCGGCACGGTGCTCGAAAATGTGGTGATCGATCCGCAGACGCGCGAGCTCGACCTTGACGACGCGACGCTCGCCGAAAACACGCGTGGCGCCTACCCGCTCGACTTCATTCCCAATACCTCGGAACGGAACATGGGTCCGGCGCCGAAGAATGTCATCATGCTGACTGCGGACGCATTCGGCGTGCTGCCGCCAATCGCCAAGCTGTCGTCCGAACAGGCCATGTATTATTTCCTGTCGGGCTATACCGCCAAGGTGGCAGGGACTGAAATCGGCGTGACCGAACCCGAAGCGACATTCTCGACCTGCTTCGGCGCGCCGTTCATGCCGCGCCATCCATCGGTGTACGGAAACCTGCTGAAAGAGCGCATCGCGAAGGGCGGCGTCGATTGCTGGCTGGTCAATACCGGCTGGACAGGCGGCCAATATGGCACGGGCGCCCGCATGCCCATCAAGGTCACCCGCGCGCTTGTTGAACGCGGCGCTCGACGGTTCGCTCAGTAGCGGCGAATTCCGCATCGATCCAAATTTCGGGTTCAGGGTGCCGGTGGCGGTGCCTGGCGTCGATGCGCTGATTCTCAACCCGCGCGAAACATGGGCGGACCAGGCCGCCTATGACGCGACGGCGGAAAAGCTGGTCCAGCTGTTCGTCGACAATTTCGCCCAGTTCTCGAGCCATGTCGACGAAGGCGTCCGTCAGGCCGCCCCAAAAGCGGCCTGAGTTGAGCCCCCAGGTTTTGAACGGAGACGCCTCGGTAGCCGGGGCGTTCTTTTTTTGGCCTCGCCGCCTAGCGAAGCGCCGGTCGAATAGCTAACTTCCCCGTCATGTCTCGAACTTCTCGCAGCAATGACTGGGGGTTTCCCCGCTGGCGCGCCTATGGTGGCGAGCGCGGCGCTACGCAGGTGCGGCTGTGCGACCGGGACGGTTGCGGCGAGCCCGGTGACAGACCCGCGCCGAAAGCACCGAACAGTCCGGAGCGCTGGTATTTCTGCGAGGCGCACGCAGCCGAGTACAACCGCAACTGGGACTATTTCGCCGGACTGACCGCAGAGCAGGCCGCCGCACGCGAACAGGCCGAGCGCGGTGACGCATCGGGATACAGCCAAACCAGCCACTATGCCTGGGGTGGTCCCGGCGACGGCACCCGCTCGCGCGACGAAATGCGGGCGCTCGAGGTGCTGGAGCTCGAAATCGACGCCGGTTTCGACGAGGTCAAGCTCGCTTACCGCCGGCTTGCCAAGGTCCATCATCCCGATACGAACAGGGAAGATTCCGAAGCCGCGAAGCGTTTTCACGCGGTGCAGGCGGCCTATGACGTCCTCCGCCGCGCCGAGGAGCGGAGGGCGGGCTGAACTTGGCGCAATCCGCGAGGTCCCGTCCCATTGGCAGGCTCGGTGCTGGTCTGCCGGACGCGCCGGACGGCTCCTAGTCCCTATTCAGCAGCACGTTGATTCGCGCGGCGGCGATCGGCCGGGCGGGATCGTCCTGCCAGGCCTCGGCGGCGAGGTTTGCGATGCGTTTGCCGACGCGCGTGATGCGCGCTGACGCACGGGTTTCGAGCGGTCGCGCGCCGCGCATGTAATCAACCGTCACCGTGATCGGCTTTATCGTGACCGGCGCTTCGTCTTTCAGCAGCGCGTGCAGCGTGCCGAGCGCGGCGAGTTCCAGCAGGCCCGCGATCGCACCGCCATGGACGAAGCCCGGCCGGCCCTGCACCAAATCGCTCCACGGAACGACGAAGACGAGCCCGCCATCGGCCTCGCGGCTGACGCGAAGGCCGAGCATCCGCGCATAGGGAAGATGTTCGATCATCGTGCGCCCTCCTTGGGGAGAAGCATGAACGTGCCGCTGACGTTCGCCACCGGATCGGCGGGGTCGCCGTCATGCGCAGCCCCGCGCACGAACGCGACCTGGCGCGTCAGCCGATAGCATTCGACGCGCGCGTGAAGATCCCGGCCGGGCGTCGCGGGGCGCAGGTAATCGACGCGCAGGTCAAGCGTCACATGCAGGCTGAAACGTCCCAGCCGCGCAAGCACCGCCGCGCCGCACGTCATGTCGATCAACGCGACGACCGGGCCTGATGCGACCACGCCCGTCTCCGACACGCCGACAAGCTGCTGGCTGTAAGGCATCGTCGCCTCCGCCCAGTCGTCGCCATAGCCGGTGTAGCGAATGCCGAGCGCGGCCTGATGGCCGAACCCGCTGATCATTTCCAGCACGTCGGACATTGCATAAGGTCGCGCCGCCTTTTCCCCCGTCATGCCGCGCGCCGCCCGGCGGTCTGGCGGATCAGCGCGATCATGTTGGGAATGCCCTGCGTCCGGTTGGAGCTGAGCTGCTTCGAAAGCTGGAACCCCGCCAGCCGGGCCGGAATATCCTCCGCCAGAATCTCCCCGGGCGTGCGGTCCTGCACCGTCAGCAGGATCAGCGCGATGATCCCCTTGGTGATCGCGGCGTTGCTGTCGGCCATGAAATGCAGCCGCCCGTCCGCCGTTTCGGTCGGATAGACCCACACGCTCGCCGAACAACCGCGCACCTGCGTCGCATCGGTCTTCAGCGCGTCGGGCATCGGCTCCAGCGACCGGCCGAGGTCGATCAGCAGGCGGTAGCGGTCCTCCCAATCATCGAGGATATCCCATTCGGATTCCACATCATCAAAGCGTGTCAACATGGTCATAGGCGTCGGCTAGCAGAGCGAGGCGCGCGCGTCACCTCCTGACCTCTATATAGGAAGCCGAGGCCCCATGGTCACGGCTGGAGCTTGTGCCTCAGCGTAATGTCGGCGTTGAGCAGCTTCGATACCGGGCAGTTCTTCTTCGCCCCTTCGGCGATCTCGGCGAACTTGTCCGCGCTTATGCCCGGCACCCGCGCGGTGACTTCAAGGTCCGACCGGCTGATGCTGAATTCGCCGCCGTGCTGGTCAAGCGTCACCCGCGCCTCGGTTTCCAGCGTGCCGCCGGTGAAGCCCTCCTTCGCCAGCGCGAACGACAGCGCCATGGTGAAGCAGCTTGCATGCGCGGCCGCGATCAGCTCTTCCGGGTTGGTGCCGGGCGTGTCCTCGAACCGCGTCTTGAAGCCGTAGGGCGCGGCCGCCAGCGCGCCCGACTGGGTGGAGACGTGGCCCTTTCCGTCCTTTCCCATGCCTTCATAATGGGCGGAAGCGCTGCGGACGGTCATGGGTATTCTCCTCGCTCTCTCGGTTGCTACCCAAAAAACGAGCGGCACCGGGATTGGTTCGACCGCCGCCGCTGGCTCCAGGTGGCGGGCAGGCAGCGGGGCGGGGACAAAGCGGCGGAAGGTTACAAAGGTTACACCTGAGCGCCGAATCTTCCTGAGCAATTTTAATGGCTTGGCCTCACCCCCTATTTGATTAGCCTGGGCTGGATCGGGTCGGCCGGGTGAACCCTTATATTGAACCCCAGCTTGGGGCGGAGCGGCCGATGGGGAAGTGAGCCTCCGGAACGGCCGCGCCGGTGGCGACCGATTGCGCGATGCGGCCGCCCTGATCGGCCATCTGCTTCAGATCGGCATCGGAATAGGGCGGCGGGCCGACAAGCTCGATGGCGTCGAGCAGCGCGGGCCAGATCTGGACCAGCTCATCCGTATTGCGGCCGACGCGGTCGAAATCGGCCCCGCGCGACAGCAGGAACATGAGCAGGCGATTGTCGGGCTGGACGCGCTCACCCACCGCCTCGCCGCGATAATAGACAGTGGTGGGCGTGCCCTCTATGGCGCGCTCCATCGCGATGTCGAGCAATTGCGCGTGCGCCAGCCTGAGCGCCGCATCCCAGGCATAGGCGAACATGGAATTGGGCGCGCGGCGGCGCAGCCGATAGGCCGACATGCGGCTCATCCCCACCGCGTCTGCCGCAACCCCGACACAGCCGGTATCCGCCAGCACCTCGACGAACCGCCGCTGCTTTACCGGCGTCCAGCCGTCATGCCGCGCGCGGATGGAGGCGGGGACGAAGGTTTCGACTGGCTCCTCTTCGGGAGCGGCGGCGGGATTTGCGGGCTCGGTCATCCGATGAGGGTAATCGACGTTGGGAGGTGTAGGACAGACTTTTAGTCCGTCGACTGTTCATCGGTTTCCGCAACCACGGCCAAATCTGCGATGATCTTTTTAAAATCTTCATCTAGATCTTCTATATTCTCGGGTATTTCTTGAGAAAAGTCCTCTGGTTCGGGAGAGTTTCTTTCAAGCGTAGAAAAATTTGCCCGCAATAGATCATGCTGGGGCCAGTACCAATTCGGAACAGTTTTAATTTGTTGTTCCGTGCCACTTACTATGAACGGTGGAAAAATGTATGAGGGGTGTTCTTTGTAAAATGCTTCACAGTATTTACGCAGATGATCGCGATTGCATGGCGTCGCCCCGGTAAGCTTGTCTTCAAAGCTGTCGAGTGAGCCATTTCCCTTCATATCTAACCAAAATACGGGATAGTTGAGACCGCCGAAAACGCCTTTAAGGGTTACGGTACCGTCGTAAAACACTTCTAATTCCTTCTCGCCTTCGGCGCGAGTGGGATTGGTTAAGGAAACAACATAGGCGGCATCAACGCTTAGAATGAATTTACGTGATGAAGCTAAGCCTGAAAGGCGGAATCCGATATCTATCGATGGTCCTATATAATCGATAGATATTTTGGACCCCTTTGGATCCTTATAGTAATTATTTAATATTTTTCCGCTCTCGTCAAAATAGTCGTCAACACCTTCAAAATACGTTCCTTCAGATTTACTTAAAACTACTTCTCGATTCCTAAATGGAAATCCGGCTAGCCAAGCAGTACATTTTACGTCTAGGCGAGGATTCCCTCTTTTGACAAATGTCCTTATGGTGCTAACTGCGGAAATCCAAGAGCAAAGCGCAACATTTAGTTGTCTATGGTCTGTAAGTTCTTTGACAAAGAGAATTTCATCTCCAATGGTTTTCCAGAGAGTGGGAGGCGTTCCCAACGTATTTTGATCCTGGCAGGCGCTTTCAGCAAGCTGCCACTCCTTTTGAAGAGCTGTGACTGCTTCAAAATAAAATCCTTGGATGACGGTAAACCAGGAGGCGCCATCCGCAGATTTTCCGTCCGCGAACGCGCCCAATGGTGATTGCTTGAGTGCCGTCGACCCAACGATATCGGCGCTAAGGAATAGGCGCAGCCTCGGGATTAAAAAATCCGGGCAATTAATAAGATCATCGTTCAATTAGCCCAAGATCCTCCGCTCGAACTTTCGCGGCTGCTATAGATACTTGAAATCCCTCAGATATCTTGCCGAAATCTCCGGAAAGCTCTACAAATTTTTCCTTAAATGTATTTTCAGGCATAAGAAATGCTGCAGCAAACCAATTTGCTTCCCATTCGACACGTTCGGTGCCTTTTCGTAGGGCCATAAACTGCTCAGAAATGGATTGGTCTTTTTGACGCCGCCACATGTAGTGCACAAAAAAATGACCAAGCTCGTGAGCAATAGTAAAACGATCCCGGCGTGGGCTAGTGTGAGCGGGAACGATTACTTTGAAATTGTTTTTGCCGTGCACATACAAACTTCCAGAGCGTTCTGGATCACTGAGAAGAGTGTCTTCCACGTCCACTGAGCCACCCAGCCGGGTAACCAATGAGTGGATATTGTCGCCGGGTTCAAAATCTAAACGTTTTGCTATGGCTTCCGCGAATGAGCCTATTTGGCGCTTTGTGAGACGAGATGCTTGGGCTTCGTCATAGCCAGTCACCTTCAATTCTCCTCCTCTTCGGGCGGGCGCATTATCATAGCTCGATCAGATGGGCAATTCACATGTGCGACTTCTATCACTCCGCCGCTTCCCGTTTTCCCCGTTCAAGCAGCGGCTTCAGATAGCCGCCGGTAAAGCTGCGTTTGTTCGCGGCGACTTGTTCGGGCGTGCCGGTGGCGATGATCTCGCCGCCCTTGACGCCGCCTTCGGGGCCAAGGTCGATGATCCAGTCGGCGGTCTTGATGACGTCGAGGTTGTGCTCGATCACGACGACGGTGTTGCCCTGCTCGACAAGGGCGTGGAGCACCTCCAGCAGCTTTCGCACATCCTCGAAGTGGAGGCCGGTGGTCGGCTCGTCCAATATGTAGAGCGTGTTGCCGGTGGCGCGGCGGCTGAGTTCCTTGGCGAGCTTGACGCGCTGCGCCTCGCCGCCGCTCAGGGTCGTCGCCTGCTGGCCGACCTTGACATAGCCGAGGCCGACCTCGGCCAGCATCGCCATCTTGTCGCGGATGGAAGGCACGGCCTTGAAGAATTCGACCGCGTCCTCGACCGTCATGTCGAGCACGTCGGCGATCGACTTGCCCTTGAACGTCACCTCCAGCGTCTCGCGGTTGTAGCGCTTGCCGTGGCAGACGTCGCAGGTGACATAGACATCGGGCAGGAAGTGCATCTCGATCTTCAAGAGGCCGTCGCCGGTGCAGGCCTCGCACCGCCCGCCCTTGACGTTGAAGGAGAAGCGGCCGGGCTTGTAGCCGCGCGCCTGCGCCTCGGGGAGCCCGGCGAACCAATCGCGGATATTGGTGAAGGCGCCGGTGTAGGTCGCCGGGTTCGACCGGGGCGTGCGGCCGATGGGGGACTGGTCGATGTCGATCACCTTGTCGAGGTGATGGAGGCCCTTGATCGCGTCATGCGCGCCCGCGACCAGCCGCGCGCCATTGAGGCTGCGGGCGGCGGCGGCATAAAGCGTGTCGATGGTAAGCGTCGATTTGCCCGAGCCGCTGACCCCGGTGACGCAGATGAAGGTGCCGAGCGGGAATTTCGCGTCGACGCCTTGCAGGTTGTTGGCGCGCGCGCCGGTGACGGTGAGGTGCTTGCCGCTGCCCTTGCGGCGGTTGGCGGGGACGGGCACTTCGCGCCGGCCGGCGAGATAATCGGCGGTGATGCTTTCGGTGTGGCCGAGGATGTCGTCGAGGCTGCCGCGCGCCACCACCTCGCCGCCGTGGACGCCGGCGCCCGGCCCCATGTCGACGATATAGTCGGCGGTGCGGATGGCGTCCTCGTCATGCTCCACGACAAGGACGGTGTTGCCAAGGTCGCGCAGGCGCTTCAGCGTTTCCAGCAGGCGGTCGTTGTCGCGCTGGTGTAGGCCGATGGAGGGTTCATCCAGCACATAGAGCACGCCCGACAGGCCCGATCCGATCTGGCTGGCAAGGCGGATGCGCTGGCTTTCCCCGCCCGAAAGGGTGCCCGATGTGCGGTCGAGGTTCAGATATTCTAGGCCGACGTTGTTGAGGAAGCCCAGCCGCTCGATGATCTCCTTCAATATGCGCTCGGCGATCTGGCGCTGCTGGGAGGTGAGCTTGTCGGCGACCGAGACGGCCCAGGCATAGGCCTGATCGACCGGGCGGCGGACGGCATCGGCAATCGTCTCGCCCGCGATCCTGACGGCCAGCGCCTCGGGCTTCAGCCGCGCGCCGTTGCAGACCTCGCACGGGGCGGAGGACTGGTATTTGCTCAGCTCCTCGCGCATCCAGGCGCTGTCGGTGGCGAGCATCCGGCGTTCAAGATTGTGGATGACGCCTTCGAAGGGCTTCACCACCTCGTAAGACTTGCGCCCATCCTCGAACCTGAGCGGGATCGCCTCGCCCTTGGTGCCGTAGAGCACCGCCTCGCGCGCGCTTTCGGGCAGCTCGTTCCAGGGCGTGGTGAGGCTGAAGCCCAGCGCGCGGGCGACGCTGCCCAGCACCTGCATGTAATAGGGCGAGGGCGGGTTGGACTTCGCCCAGGGCACGACGGCGCCGTTCTTGATCGACAGCGCCTCGTTCGGGACGACCATCTCGGGATCGAAATAGAGCTTCTCGCCAAGGCCGTCGCAGGCGGGGCACGCACCCTGCGGCGCATTGAAGCTGAACAGGCGCGGCTCGATCTCGGCAATGGTGAAGCCCGAGACGGGGCAGGCGAACTTTTCCGAAAAGACGATGCGATTGGCGGGGACGGCGGCGCCCTTCATCGCGCCCGAGGCGGCCTCGGCCTGCTCCGCGCCGGGCACGGGGCCATCGGGTAGGTCGATATAGGCGAGCCCTTCGGCCAGCTTCAGCGCCGTCTCGAAGCTGTCGGCAAGCCGCGTCTCGATGCCGTCGCGGCGGACGAGGCGGTCGACCACCACCTCGATGTCGTGCTTATACTTCTTGTCGAGGGCGGGCGCCTCATCGATCTCGTGGAACTCGCCGTCGATGCGGACGCGCTGGAAGCCCGCCTTGCGCCACTCGGCCATTTCCTTCTTGTACTCGCCCTTGCGGCCGCGAACGACAGGGGCGAGGAGATAGAGCCGCGTGCCTTCTGGCAGCGTCATCACCCGGTCGACCATCTGGCTGACCGTCTGCGCGGCGATGGGGAGCCCGGTGGCGGGCGAATAGGGCACGCCGACCCGCGCCCAGAGCAGGCGCATATAGTCGTAGATCTCGGTGACGGTGGCGACGGTGGAGCGCGGGTTGCGCGACGTCGTCTTCTGCTCGATCGAGATGGCGGGACTGAGGCCTTCGATATGATCGACGTCGGGCTTTTGCATCAGCTCCAGGAACTGGCGCGCATAGGCCGACAGCAACTCGACATAGCGGCGCTGCCCCTCGGCATAAATGGTGTCGAAGGCGAGGCTGGACTTGCCCGACCCCGAAAGCCCGGTGATGACAATAAGCTGGTCGCGCGGAAGATCGAGGTCGACCCCCTTCAGATTGTGTTCGCGCGCGCCGCGGACAGAGATGTGAGTCAGCATGAGGCGATTTGTTCCAGATTTGTTCGCGTGGGGCAAGAGCGCGAGCGCCGGACGGAAAATGGGGCAGGGCGTCGCGTCAGGCAAGTGGGCTGCGCAACCGATGGCGACCAGAGGACGTTATGATCCACGAGAGGGGGTTCAGTCATCGGAGATGGATCATGGGCAAGGACAAGGTCCAGGGTGAAGGTAATTACGATGCCGCTCGCGAATATGATGAAACCCGCAGCCCGCGACGATATCGAGCTTTCAACCCGACACGACCGGGATAGCAGCCGTTCCTGGCAAAGCGCTTCGCATTGACCACCAGAGCGCGCGCGGATCGTCCCATGGGCGACGCGCCACACGCCGCGCGCCTTTCCAAATTAAAGTTCGCTAGAGTACCAGTTATCGTCTATATTCGGCCGAATCGGCCCGTAAGGAGGCCAAGCCAAAGGGAATCTATTCGTGCGGGACGTGGCCGGTTTCATGACCTAAAGAAAAACATTCTGGAATATACGGAGCGCTTCGGCAATTCCCCGATCATTAACGAATTGGCGGAACAAAAAACTGTGACCCTGACCCATCTTGAAAGGCTTGAGGCGGAGAGCATCCATATTTTCCGGGAGGTTGTGGCAGAGACCTCAAATCCGGTGATGCTCTATTCGGTGGGCAAGGATTCGGCGGTGATGCTGCATCTGGCGCGCAAGGCGTTTTACCCCTCGCCGCCGCCGTTCCCGCTATTGCACGTCGACACGACGTGGAAGTTCAAGGCGATGTACGAGCTGCGCGACCGGATGGCCGAGGAAAGCGGCATGGACCTGCTCGTCTACCATAACCCGGAAGCGATGGAACAAGGGATCAACCCGTTCGATCACGGCTCGCTTCATACCGACATGTGGAAGACCGAAGGACTGAAGCAGGCGCTCGACAAATACGGGTTCGACGCGGCGTTCGGCGGCGCGCGGCGCGACGAGGAAAAAAGCCGCGCGAAGGAGCGCATCTTCTCGTTCCGCTCCGCCAACCATCGCTGGGACCCCAAGAACCAGCGGCCCGAGCTGTGGAAGCTCTACAACGCGAAGAAGGCCAAGGGCGAGAGCGTGCGGGTGTTCCCGATCTCCAACTGGACCGAACTCGACATCTGGCAGTACATCCACCTGAACAACATCCCGATCGTGCCGCTTTACTTCTCGGCGAAGCGGCCGACCGTGGAGCGCGACGGACTGATCCTGATGGTCGATGACGACCGCTTCCCGTTGAAGCCGGGCGAAGTGCCGGTCGAGCGGTCGATACGGTTCCGCACGCTGGGCTGCTATCCGCTGACAGGCGCGGTCGAGAGCGAGGCGAAGACACTGCCCGAGGTCATCCAGGAAATGCTGCTGACGACGACGTCCGAGCGGCAGGGCCGCGCGATCGACCATGATCAGGCGGCGTCGATGGAGAAGAAGAAGCAGGAGGGATATTTCTGATGGGCCGTCCAGGAATCCGCCATGCCGGCCGCCTGGGGTGGCTTTCTCCGCTGCCGGTGCTCGCGTACCGTAATGTACGCTGCGCTCCGGTTCTCGAAAGCCACTCCATGCGTCACGGCCTGCCGAATTCCTGGACGGCCCATGCGTGGCAAGAAAGCCGGTGACAGACATGACCACCACTGCCCTTTCCAAAGAGTCCTCCTACAAGGCCGACGCACTGATCGCCGAGGACATCGACGCCTATCTGGAGCAGCACCAGCACAAGTCGCTGCTGCGCTTCATCACCTGCGGGTCGGTCGACGACGGCAAATCGACGCTGATCGGGCGGCTGCTCTATGATTCCAAGATGATCTTCGAGGATCAGCTCGCGGCGCTGGAGGCGGATTCGAAGAAGGTCGGCACGCAGGGGCAGGAGATCGACTTCGCGCTGCTGGTCGACGGACTTGCAGCCGAGCGCGAGCAGGGGATCACGATCGACGTCGCCTATCGCTTCTTCGCGACCGACAAGCGCAAGTTCATCGTCGCGGATACGCCGGGGCACGAGCAATACACCCGCAACATGGTGACGGGCGCATCGACCGCCGACCTTGCCGTGATTTTGATCGATGCGCGCAAGGGCGTGCTGACCCAGACGCGGCGGCACAGCTATCTGGCGCATCTGATCGGCATCCGGAACATCGTGCTGGCGGTGAACAAGATGGACCTGGTCGATTACAGCGAGGACCGGTTCAACGAGATCGTCTCGGATTACGCGGCCTTTGCGGAAAGCATCGGCATCGACGGTTTTGTCGCCATGCCGATTTCCGGCTTCAAGGGCGACAACATCACCGCCAGCTCGCCCAATACCCCATGGTACAAAGGCTCGCCGCTGATCGAGCATCTGGAGACGGTGCCGCTCGACGAGGAATATCTGGCGAACGCACAGTTCCGCATGGCGGTGCAGTGGGTCAACCGGCCGAACCTCGATTTCCGCGGTTTTGCCGGTTTCATCAACAGCGGCACCATCCGCCCGGGCGATGCGGTGCGGGTGCTGCCGTCGGGCAAGACATCGACCGTGACGCGCATCGTGACGCTGGACGGCAATCTCGACAAGGCGGCGGCCGGGCAATCGGTCACGATCTGCCTTGCCGACGAAATCGACTGTTCGCGCGGCGACGTGATCACCATGGCGGACAGCCCGCTGGAAGTCGCCGACCAGTTCGAGGCAACGATCGTGTGGATGGCGGACGAAGCCATGCTTCCCGGCCGGCCATATTGGCTGAAGACCGGGGCGACCACGGTATCGGCGACGGTGACCGAGGAAAAATACCAGGTCAACGTCAATACCATGGAGCATGTCGCGGGCAAGACGCTGGACCTGAACGCGATCGGCGTGTGCAACATCGCGCTGGACCGGGCGGTGGCGTTCGCGCCCTATGCGGACAACCACGACCTGGGCGGGTTCATCCTCATCGACCGGATGACCAACGCCACGGTGGGCGCGGGCATGATCCATTTCGCGCTGCGCCGCTCGCACAACATCCACTGGCAGGCAATGGATATCACCCGCGAGGCGCACGCCGGACAAAAAGGGCAGAAGGCCAAGCTGCTTTGGTTCACCGGCCTTTCGGGCGCGGGCAAATCGACCATCGCCAATCTGGTCGAGAAAAAGCTGTTCGCGCTGGGCAGGCACAGCTTCCTGCTCGACGGCGACAACGTTCGCCACGGCCTCAACAAGGACCTGGGCTTTACCGATGCCGACCGGGTGGAAAACATCCGGCGCGTCGGCGAGGTGGCGAAACTGATGACCGATGCGGGGCTGGTCGTGCTCACCGCCTTCATCAGCCCGTTCCGCTCGGAGCGCGACATGGTGCGGCGGATGCTGCCGGAAGGCGACTTCGTCGAGGTGCACATCGACACGCCGCTGGCCGAAGCGGAGAAGCGCGACGTCAAGGGCCTGTACAAGAAAGCGCGGTCAGGTGAGCTTAAAAACTTCACCGGCATCGACAGCCCCTATGAAGCACCGGAGCACCCCGAAATCCACGTCGATACAACCAGGATGACGGCCGAGCAGGCTGCCGAACTGATCGTGGAAAGGCTGCTTGGATGACAGATGCGGAACTGGCCCGGCATATCGCCGACACGGCGGGAAAGTTGCTGATCACGCTCCAGAAGTCGGGGCTGTTCAGCGGCAAGGCGCTGGGCGAGGCGGGCGACAGGGTCGCCAATGCATTCATCATGGAAGCGCTGAAGGAGCAGCGCCCCGATGACGCGGTGCTGTCGGAAGAAGAAGTCGCCGATCCGGCGCGGCTCCATGCCAGCCGCGTGTGGATCGTCGATCCGCTGGACGGTACGCGCGAGTTCGGTGAGGAACGCACCGACTGGGCGGTCCATGTCGCGCTCAGCATCGACGGCCGGGCGGAGATCGGCGCGGTCGCGCTGCCGGGCATTCCGCTGACGCTGTCCACCACGCCGCCGCCGCCGCCGGTCGCGGCCGCCAACGGAAAGCTTCGCATGCTGGTCAGCCGCACGCGCCCGGCCGCCGAGGCGGTGTCGGTTGCCGGGAAGCTGGACGCCGAACTGGTCCCGATGGGATCGGCGGGCGCGAAGGCGATGGCCGTGGTGCGTGGCGAAGCCGACATCTACCTGCACTCCGGCGGCCAATATGAATGGGATAGCTGCGCCCCCGTCGCGGTTGCGCGGGCCGCGGGTTTCCATGTGTCGCGCATCGACGGCAGCCCGCTGGTCTATAATCGCGAGAACCCCTATCTGCCCGACCTGCTGATATGCCGGAAGGAAGACGCGGGCAGGGTGTTCGACGCGCTCAAGGACTGAGCCGGGCTATCCGAACGGCTGGCCGAGAAGGGGCGCAAGCAGTACCGCTATCACCCGGCTTTCCGCGCGCAGCAGGACGACAAGTTCACCCGATGCCGTACCCGCACCAACGGCAGCTATGGCGCAACCGCCCCTCTCCGGTTGCCGAGGCGCTTGGCAACACGCCGGCCGTGGCCCGGAAACCTATACGCATCCGGCCATCCTCTCTTGTGCCAAGAATAACGGGCAGCGCTATGCCTATAAAAAGGCAAGAGAAACAAAATATTTAATCAGATTTGAGCGCGGCCTGATTATATCTCGAGGAAAATTCAGGAGGAGTCTTTCTTCGTCTCAAAGGGCAATGTGGAAATGGAAATGCAATTATATAATTTAACTATGAAATACGCATAATAATTAACATAAAATGCGCTAAAAACCGTCGGAATTATTTACATCATTTCATGTATGTTACGGATTCCCATGATTGGGATCAATTGGTTAACGGAATGGCATGGTGCATGCTTTGGTTGCTGCACGTGGGGGATTCCGTGTGAGTTCAGGTGGAGGGCCCCATGTCAGACTGCCGGGTCGTGGCCGATATCAGTGCGATTATACTGGCGGGTTGCTTCCTCTTTTCGATGTCGCATGCGTCCGCGAAAACGAACATCCTCCCAAATATAGACGCCTTGCAACGTGAAGAAACCCTGCTTTTGGACAAGAACCAGCCAGGCCCCTCCCGCTTCGGCGACGGCCGCTGGTCCGCAGATGGCGCCGCCTTCTTCGATCGCAAAGCCCCCGCCGCTTTCAGCCGACCGGAAGGTTCCGAACGGACGGATGATCATTTCTCGCATGGATTTTATTTTACCGAGGCGCCGGTCGTTACCGATGGAAGCGAATTCAATTCCGATTATCTGACGGATGTGTCCGAGCCGTTCGGCATCATTCCCGAACCCCATGTCTGGGTGCTGCTGGTGCTGGGTTTTGGCGGCGTCGGATGGCGGCTGCGTCGTTACCGGACCCGTCATTTGATCATCGCCTGACGGAACCGGCCGGCCCGCCCGGAGCGGTGCGTGACCATCCGATCCGCATGAAGAGGATAACCGGGTTTACAACAAACCGACTGGTTGGTATGTAATCACCCATGTCGACGACTCGCCCTTCCTCCGGCAAGGTCAATGCCCGGCAACGTCTGCTCGACGCGGCGCTGCAAGTGATCCGGGAAAAAGGCTATCATGCCACGTCGGTCGACGAGCTTTGCGCAGGCGCGGGCGTCACCAAGGGCGCGTTTTTTCATCATTTCAAAAGCAAGGAAGAGCTGGCCGTCGCGGCTGCCGATTACTGGTCCGAAATGACGGGCGGACTGTTCGCGCAGGCGCCTTATCACGCGCATGCCGACCCGCTCGACCGGGTGTTCGGCTATCTGGATTTCCGCAAGGCGCTGATCAACGGCACGATGGCGAAGTTTACCTGCCTGGTCGGGACGATGGTTCAAGAGACGTTCCTGACCAATCCCATGATCCGGGCGGCATGTTTTGCCTGCATCGCGAACCATGCCGCGAAGATCGAGGTCGATTTGGCCGAGGCGATCACGAAATATGGCGTCGCAAATGGCGTCACCGCCGCGGGCCTGGCGCTCCATACCCAGGTCGTCCTGCAGGGTGCGTTCATCCTTTCCAAGGCGAAGGACGACCCCTCGATCGCCATCGACAGCATCGCGCATCTGCGGCGTTATCTGGAACTATTGTTCAACCCCCCAAGCCAAAGGAGACATGGCCATGACTGAACGACCCGACATTACCTTGCCCGAAGGGACGCAATTCGTGTCCCCCCATCTGGTATGCGCCGGTGCGATGGATGCCATGGAGTTCTACAAGAAGGCGTTCGACGCGATCGAGCTGGTCCGGCTGCCCGGGCCGGACGGCAAGCTGATGCATGGCTGCATCAGCGTAAACGGTTCGTCGGTGATGCTCGCCGAGGAAAACCGCGAGCAGGGCACCGCTTCGCCGAAAACCCTCAACGGCACCCCGGTGACGATCCATATGCTCGTCAAGGATGCCGATGCCGTGTTCGACCAGGCGGTCAGGGCAGGGGCGACCGGCGTGATGCCCATGTCCGACGCGTTCTGGGGCGCCCGCTATGGCGTGGTCGAGGACCCGTTCGGTCACCGTTGGGCGATTTCCACGCCCCAGCGGCCGCCTATGTCGATGGATGAGCTGAAAGCGGCGGCACAAAATGCCTGCCGAAACGTAGAGTGAATTTAGGAGAAAACCCATGACATATGTCGATGGATTTTTGGTTCCCGTGCCCACCAACAACAAGGATGCGTACCGCGCAATGGCGGCCAAGGCCGCACCGGTATTCCGCGACCACGGCGCGTTGCAGATGGTCGAATGCTGGGGCGATGACATCCCCGCCGGCAAGACGACCGATTTTCGCATGGCGGTGAAGGCTGAAGAGGGCGAAAACGTCGTCTTTTCCTGGATCATCTGGCCGTCGAAGGAAACGCGCGATGCGGGGATGGCCAAGGTCATGGACGACCCGCGCATGAAGTTCGACCCCAAGGACATGCCATTCGACGGCCAGCGCATGATCTTCGGCGGTTTCGAAACCCTGCTCGACACGGCGAAAGGAGGCTGAGCATGTCGAAGATCGCTCCATGCCTATGGTTCAACGGCCAGGCAGAGGAGGCGGCGCGTTTCTATACGTCGGTGTTTCCCAATTCATCCATCGACCTGGTCTCGCACTATGGGGAGGGGCAACCCTTCCCGGCGGGAACCGCGCTGCTGGTGGAATTCAGCCTCGGCGATCAGCGATTTCAGGCGCTGAACGGCGGTCCTCATTTCACCTTTTCGGAGGCGATCTCGCTTTCGGTGGATTGCGCCGATCAGGCCGAGGTCGACGATTATTGGGAGACGCTGACGGCCGATGGGGGCTCGCACGGCCCCTGCGGCTGGCTGAAAGACCGGTTCGGCGTGTCGTGGCAGGTCGTGCCGCACGCGCTGATCCGAATGCAGAAGGAAGGCAGCGCCGACCAGGTCCAGCGGATGATGGCGACGATGATGAAAATGTCGAAACTGGACGTGGCGGCGCTTGAAACGGCGTACAATGGAGAAAATCGATGACTGACGCCACGCCCGGGTTCGCACTGTCGGTCGAACGATAGATAGACGCCCGCCGGACAAGATCCGGCGGGCGTGGACCGCACGACCGGGCCCGTTGCCATGAGTTGTCATCATTACCCCGCTGTACGCGCCCTGGTTTCGGCGATATCATGGCAGCGAAGGCCGCCAACTTGTGCGTGCGCTCTTCGGCGGACCTCGAACTGCCATTTCCGAACCCTGCGACCCGAGGGTGCGCAACGGAGGTTCCGATGCGAAGGCCTGAAACACTCCGGCTAATTTTTTGGGCAACCATGGCTGCAGCGATTCCCCTGGCGGGGCCGGTCCGGGCTTCGGGGGGCGGCGGAGGAGGCATGGGCGGCGCGCCGAGCCAAAGCGCACCGGGTTACGATCCGGTTGCGGAATATCGGGCGGGCGTGGCCGCGCTGGGCGAAAGCCGTTTTGCCGATGCGAAACGCAACTTCGACCGTGTCTTGTCAGTGACGCCAAAGGACGCGAACAGCAATTATCTGGCGGGAAGTCGCGCGCGCAGGATTGAACGACAACAAGGGCGCGCTGCGATTTTTCGAAAGGGCGATCAAATATGACGACAACCTTATTCCCGCCCACAAGCAATTTGGCGTCGCTCTTGCCGCCACCGGAAAGCAGGACAAGGCGCAAGCCGAGCTGGATGCGCTGAAGGCGCGGGCAACCCAGTGCAACAACACCTGTCCGCAGGCGGCTGACCTGCAGGATGCGATTTCGGCGATCAGCAATGCGCTTGGCGGCCAGCCGCAGGCCCGCAACGAATTAGCGCCCGGCCTGATCTTCGTCAGCGGCGTAGCGGGCGACCAAGCCTATCTGGAGGCGGTCGGCCTCATCAACCAGCATCGGTACGAAGCCGCCATCGCCTCGCTGCACAGGGCCGAGCATAGTTTCGGCCCGCATCCGGACATTTTGACCTATCTGGGGTTCGCGAACCGCAAGCTCCGCCGGCTCGATGTCGCGGAATCCTATTACCAGGAGGCGCTTCGCATCGCCCCACAGCATCGCGGCGCGACGGAATATTATGGCGAACTGATGGTGGAGCGGGGCAATCTTGACGGCGCGCGGGAGAAGCTCGCCGCGCTGGACCGCATATGCGCCTTCGGGTGCTATGAGGCTGAGGAACTAAGGCGTTGGATCGAGACCGGGCACGGCTCGCAATCCTGATCGCCGCGACGGCGTTGCTCGCGGCGGCAACCGGCTTGACGCCGCTTCCCGCCGATTTCCCGATCCGCGCGGCGCACTGGCTCGCGCCCGCGGACAGGGCGCGTGCACTTCTTACCCGCCCGATGGAATGCGCCGCCGTTCCCGCCGGAGCGGATGCACGACAGGACTTCGAAATCGGCAGGGCCGCGTTTCGGGCACCGCTCCTGCTTGGCGGACAGGCGGCACGGTCGGGCTTGCGATGCGAGAGTTGCCACAGCAATGGCCGGCGCAACGATGCGTTCCTCTTTCCGGGTCTGTCGGATGGCCCGGGCACGGCGGATGTGACGGCTTCGCTGATGAGTTCGCATCGCGGCAATGGCGTGTTCGACCCCCGCCCAATTCCGGACCTGGCCTTGCCCGCGAAGATTTCCCGCGACCCCGCCGACCCCGCGCTGGAGCAATTCATCCACGGCCTGATCGTGGAGGAATTCGACGGGCCCGAGCCTTCCCCGCTGATCCTGCGCGGCCTTGCCAGCTATGTTCGTGCAATCGGCCGGGGCGACTGCGCGTTGCAGGGGCGGGAGCCTGTCCGCCTGTCGGCCTATATCGATGACGTCATGCGCGCGGTCGCGGCGGCCGGTTCGGCCTATGCGGCCGGGGACCGTCGCGCGGCGCGTTTGCTTCTGTCCGGCGGTCGATCGGCGCTGGGCCTGATCGACGAGCGGTTTGCACGGCCCGGTCTTGAGCGGGACCGGCAGATCCTTCGGAATGCGGACCTTGAGCTTCTGTCGATCGAACAGGCGATGGACCGCAATGCGCCTGATGTGCCGGAACGGATTGCCGCATGGCGTTCCGGCACGCATCGCTGGGTTTTGATGCTAAGCCGGGACGAAGGACGATCGCTGTTCAACCACGAGGTGCTCCGCTCAGCGCTTTATTCGGGTGAGGCGGCCGCGCGATGAGCTCCGCCCGCAGCTGGTGTTCCATCTTGCCAGTTCCCCCCGATCGCCTGGATCAGCGAAACGGTTGCGCTTTGGCGATCGACCACGGCCTGCGCCTCTGAACGTCGTGCCGAAAGCGCCGCTGTCTGCGCAACTATGACGTCCGAATAGCCGATCAGGCCGGCAAGATACTGGTTGCGGGCAATTTCTTCCGCCCGGTTGGCGGCGACCGCTGCCCCGGTTCGCTCTTCTGACACAGTGGCGAGAACGCGCACGGCGGCGAGCTGGTCTTCGGTCTGCTGAAATGCGGTCAGCACCGTCTGGCGATATTGGGCGGCGGTCTGCTCATAAGCGGCCCGCGCCTGCGCCACCCGGGCCGAGCGCGCGCCGAAATCGAACAGGGTCAGAACGCCGCTCAGCCCCAGCGACCAGACGCTGCTCGCCGCGTCGAACAATGCCCCAAGGCTGCGCGCATTGTATCCGGCGTCGCCGCTGAGATCGATGGTTGGAAAGAAGGCGGCGCGTTCGATGCCGATGCCGGCATTGGCGGCGGCCACACGGCGTTCCGCCGCGGCGATGTCGGGCCTGCGTTCAAGCAGCGCGGCGGGCAGGATGGAGGGAACCTCGGGCACCGAGCGGCTCCATTTCCCGGCGGGCAGGGCGAAGCTTGACGGATTTTCCCCCACCAGCACCGCGATGGCGTGTTCGAAAAGCGCGCGTTGCCGGTCGAGATCGGCGGCATCCGCCCGCGCGTTGCGAAGCGCGGTTTCCGCCTGCAGCACGTCGGAACGCGCGACCACGCCCGCCTTGTAGCGGTTGCCGGTGATGGTCAGCGCCCTTTGATATGCGCCGATGGTCGCGTCGAGGATCGCCTTTTGCGCTTCGACGCCGCGCAACTGCACATAGTTGAGCGCCAGCTCGCCCTGGGCGGAGAGCGTCGCATTGGCGAGATCGGCCCTGCTCGCCGCGGCCTGGGCGCCGGCCTGCTTCACGCTGTTGCCGATCCGGCCCCAGAGATCGGGCTCCCAGCTCGCGCCGATCGTCAGCGCATAGCGTTCCCTGCCGCCGGTGGTGACGGTGCCGCTGCCGATGGTGGGATTGCCGCTGCCGAAGGAGCCGACCTTGCTTGCATTGGCGGAAAGATCGATCGTCGGCAACAAGGCCGCGCGCTGTTCGCGCACCAGCGCCCGCGCCTGATCATAGGCGGCTTTGGCGGCGGCCAGGTTCTGGTTCGACACAAGCACCTTGCGCTGAAGCTGGTCGAGCACCGGGTCGTTGAACAACGTCCACCATTCGCCGCGTGCGACCGCGTCCGACGGGACCGCGACACGCCAGCCGGGCGCTTCCCTGAAGCTGGCCGGAATGGCGGCGGTCACGGGGCGCCGGTAATGGGGCGCGAGGCTGCACGCCGATAGCAGCAGCATCGGCAGCAGGGCTGCGGACACGGCTTTTTGAACAGGTTGCGGGCGGGTGGCGGTCATGCGGGCTCCATTCCCTGGCGGCTTTCCCCGCGCCGGGCGAACAGCCGCTCATTGGGGCTGCGGCGGCGGAAACGGTCGAGCGCCAGATAGACGACGGGGGTGGTGAGCAGAGTGAGAAACTGGCTGGCGATCAGCCCGCCGATGATGGCGATGCCAAGGGGGCGGCGCAGCTCCGCGCCCTCGCCGAAACCGATGGCGAGCGGCAACGCGCCAAGTGCGGCGGCAAGCGTGGTCATCAGGATCGGGCGGAACCGAAGAAGCGAGGCCTCGCGGATCGCCTCCACCGGGTCAAGTCCGCGCGACCGTTCCGCATCAAGCGCGAAATCGATGATCATGATGGCATTCTTCTTGACGATGCCGATCAGCAGGATGAGGCCGATCAGCGCGATCAGGTCCAACTGTGAACCGGTCAGCAACAGGGCAAGCACAGCGCCAATTCCGGCTGACGGCAGCGTTGAAAGCACGGTCAGCGGATGGATCGCGCTTTCGTACAAAATGCCGAGCACGATGTAGATCACCACCAGCGCGGCGAGGATCAGCATCGGCATGGTGGCGGTCGACTGCTTGAAGACCTTTGCCGTGCCCGCGAAGCTGCCGCTGACGGACGAGCGAAGCCCGGCCGATTGCTGAAGCGCCACAATGCGGGCGGCGGCCTGACCCAGCGCAACGCCATTGGCGGTATTGAAAGACACCGTGGCGGACGGCTGCCCGTCCTCATGGTTGACCTGGGAGGCGGTCGAATCCGTCGCCCACGTCGCGATCGCCGAAAGCGGGACGGTCGTACGGGGTGCGACGCTGACCGCGCTCCCCGTCGATGCATCGCGTCCGGTGCCCGTGGTCGAAACCGGGGCCGATCCGGCGGCCGGTGTGCTTGTCTGCGCGCTGGCCTGCGTATTCGCCGCTGCGCCGGTGGCGGTTGCGCCTGGCTGTGGCGCGGTTGTGCCGGCTGCTGCCGCAGAGGCGGGAACATAGACCTGCTTCAGCGCTTCCGGCGACCCCGCATATTCGGGCCCCACGCCCATGACGACATGGTATTGGTTGAGGCCCGAATAGATGGTCGCGACCTGACGCTGGCCAAAGGCGTTATAGAGCGCCGCGTCGACCGCCTGCGCGCTGATGCCGAGCCGCGCGGCCTTATCGCGGTCGATCTTCACATAAACCTCGGCCCCGCCTTCCTGCTGATCGATGTCCACGTCGGTGAGCATCGGATCCCGCTTCAGGATTTCGACGAACTTCGCGCCCGCGGTCGTCAACGTCTCGGCGTCAGCGGCCTTCAGCGTGTATTGATAGGCGCTGTTCGACGACCGGCCGCCGACCCGCATGTCCTGCACCGGCGAGAGAAATGCCGATACGCCCGTCACGCGGGACAGCTTTGGCCTGAGCCGGGTGATGATCGCGCGGCTGGCGTCCCGCTCGCCCTTGGGCTTCAACGTCACGAACAGAAAGCCGCCGCCCGCCCGCGAGCCGCCGGTGAAAGCGACGACGGTCGCCACATCGGGATCATGCCGGATGATGCCGACGATCTGCCCCAGCTTCTTTTCCATGTCCTGGAAGGAAATGCTGCGGTCCGCGCGCAGCCCGCCCATCAGCGCGCCGGTGTCCTGTTCGGGGAAAAACCCCTTCGGCGCGACCACCATCAGGAAGATATTGAGCGCGACCGTGCCCGCCAGCAGGAAAAGGATCAGCCCGCGATTGGCCAGCGCCCAGTCAAGGCTGCGGGCATATCGGCGGTGGGCGCGATTATACTGGCGTTCGGAAAAATCGGTGAAGCGATTGGGCTTTGGCGCGCCGCGCAGCAGCACGGAGGCGATCATCGGCGTCGCCGTCAGCGAAATGACGAGGCTGATCAGCACCGCGACCGACATAGTGACCGCGAATTCGCGGAACAGGCGCCCGATTATCCCGCCCATGAAGAGCAGCGGGATGAATACCGCGACCAGGCTGACCGAAATCGACAACACGGTGAAGCCGACTTCGCGCGCGCCACGCAACGCGGCCTGGCGCGGCGGCATCCCTTTCTCGACATGGCGGGAGATGTTTTCAAGCACGACGATGGCGTCGTCGACGACAAACCCGGTCGCGATGGTGAGGGCCATGAGCGACAGGTTGTTGAGCGAAAATCCGGCGAGGTACATGAAGCCGAGCGTGCCGAGCAGCGAGACGACCACCGCCACCGCGGGCACCACCGTCGCGCGCAGCGAACGCAGGAAAACGCTGACCACGGCTACCACCAGCAGCGTCGCGATCACCAGGGTGATCTCAACCTCATGCAGCGATGCGCGGATCGTGGTGGTGCGATCGGACGCGACGTGGAGCTGGATATCGGCCGGAAGCGCCTGTTGCAGGCCGGGAAGCTGCGCCTTCACCGCATCGACGGTGGCGACGATGTTCGCGCCCGGCTGGCGGCTCAGGATCACGTTTACCGCCCGCTCGCCGTTGAACAGCCCGACGGTGCGGACGTCTTCCGGGCCGTCGTAGACCCTTGCGACATCCGATAGGCGCACGGCCGATCCGTTGCGCCAGGCGATCATTATGCCGCGATAGTCGCTGGCGCGCTGGCCGGGCTTGTCCCCATAGATCTGCCAGGCGAGTTCCTTCCCCTCGATTACCCCGCGCGGCCGGTTGGCGCTGGTGGAGGAAAGCGCGCTGCGTACGTCTTCAAGCGCGATGCCATAGCGGGCAAGGGCCAGAGGATTGAGGTCGATCCTGACGGCGGGCAGCGCCGCGCCGCCCAGTTCGACATCGCCCACGCCTTCAACCTGCAACAGCCGCTGCTGCACGATGTTGGACACGGCGTCATAGATTTCGGCGGGCGACCGCGTTTTAGAGGTGAGCGCGATGATCAGGATCGGCGCATCGGCGGGGTTGACCTTGCGATAGGTCGGGTTGCTGCGCAGCGTGGCGGGCAGATCGGCGCGGGCGGCGTTGATCGCGGCCTGCACGTCGCGCGCCGCGCCATCGACGTCGCGGCTCAGGTCGAACTGCAGGGTGATGCGGGACGACCCGATGCCCGATTGCGACGTCATTTCGGTGGCGCCCGCAATGGTGCCCAGCCGCCTTTCAAGCGGCGCCGCGACGCTTGACGCCATGGTCGACGGGCTTGCGCCCGTCAATGACGCCCGTACGCTGACGGTAGGAAAATCGATTTGGGGCAGGGGCGCGACCGGCAGCACGAAAAAAGCCGCGATGCCGGTAAGCGCAAGGCCGACGGTCAGCAGCAGCGTCCCGATCGGCCGGCGGATGAAGGGGGCCGACAGGTTCATCGGCCACCGCGGCCTGCGGGCGGCCTTCCCGTTGTCATATGTTCTCCAGCGGGAGTTCCGGCTGGCCCGCGCCGCGTCTGCGCCGTAGCTGGTCGGACAGGCGCTCGAATGCGAGAAAGATGACCGGCGTCGTGAACAGCGTCAGCGCCTGGCTGAGGATCAGCCCACCGGCGATCGCAAGGCCCAGCGGGCGGCGGAGTTCCGAGCCCATGCCCGCGCCGAAGATCAGCGGCAGCGCGGCGAACAACGCGGCGAAGGTCGTCATCATGATCGGCCGGAAGCGCAGCATCGCCGCCTGTCGGATGGCGCTGTCGGCGTCCTTGCCCTCGGTGCGCTGCGCGTCGATGGCGAAGTCGATCATCATGATCGCGTTTTTCTTGACGATGCCGATGAGGAGCACGATGCCGATAATGCCGATCACGCCCAGATCGCTGCCCGTCACCATCAGGGCCAGAAGCGCGCCGATGCCCGCCGACGGCAGGGTGGACAGGATCGTCACCGGATGGATGAAGCTTTCGTAGAGCACGCCCAGCACGATATAGACGACCACGATTGCCGCCAGGATCAGGTACAGCTCATTGGCGAGCGACGCGCGGAATGCGTCGGCCGCGCCCAGGAATTTGGTGGTGATGCCGCCGGGAACGCCGATGCCGGCCTCTGCGCGCGTGATCGCGTCCACTGCCCCGCCAAGCGAGACGCCCGGCGCAAGATCGAAGCCGATCGTGGCCGCCGGGAACTGGGCGACGCGCGACACCAGCAGCGGCGCATTGCCCACGTTGAACGTCGCAACCGTGCCGAGCGGGACGGACGCGCCGCCGCTTGCGGGGACATAGATACGGTTCAATGCCTGCGGATCGGTCAGCATCCCCGGCTGGCTTTCAAGGATCACGCGATACTGGCTGGATTGGGTGAAGATCGTCGATACGATGCGCTGGCCGAATGCGTTGTAGAGCGCGCTGTCGATCGAAGCCGTGCTGATCCCCAGGCGCGCGGCGGCGTCGCGGTTGACGGCAACAGTCACGGCCTGTCCTTGCTCCAGCACATCGGAGGTGACGCGGCGGACCTTTTCCTCGTCCTTGAGCGCCGCGACGAGCTTCTTTGCCCAGCGCGATATTTCCGCCTGGTCCGCGCCCTGCAGCGAGAAGCGATACTGGTTCGCGCCGCTTTCCGTGTCGATCGTGAGGTCCTGCACCGGCCGGAGATAGAGCGTGACGCCCGCCACCTCGGCCGCGCGTTCCTGCAGTCGCCTGATCAGCCTGGTCTGGCTGCCGCGCTCGCTCTCGTCCTTCAGGTTGATGAGCATCCGTCCCTGATTGAGCGACGGGTTCTGTCCATCGACGCCGATATTGGAACTGAGGCTTTCAACTTCCGGATCGTCGAGGATCGCGTCGGCGACCCGCGCCTGGATCTGCGCCATGCGCTGGAAGGAAACGTCCTGCCCCGCGACGACCACCGCCTTCAACTGGCCGGTGTCCTGCTGCGGGAACAATCCCTTGGGAATGGCGATGAAGAGCAGGGCGGTCAGCGCCAGCGTCCCGAAAAACACGAGCATCGTCGCCCGTTGCCGCGCCAGCACCCGGTCAAGCCAATAGGCGTAACGTGCAGCCACCTGTTCGAACCAGGCCTGGGATTTCTCCGCAAGCCGGGGCTTTTTCATCTCGTGTTCGGCCTTCAGCCACCGCGCGGCGAGCATCGGCACCAAAGTCAGCGCGACGACCGCCGAAATGAGGATCGTCACGGCAAGCGTGATCGCGAATTCGCGGAACAGCCTGCCGACGACATCGCCCATGAACAGCAGCGGGATCAGCACCGCCACCAGGCTGACGGTCAGCGAAATGATGGTGAAGCCGATTTCGCGCGATCCCTTCAGCGCGGCGTTGAACGGCGTCTCGCCCTTCTCCAGGTGGCGGGCGATATTCTCGATCACCACAATGGCGTCGTCGACGACGAAGCCCGAGGCGATGGTGAGCGCCATCAGCGTCAAATTGTTGATGCTGAAACCCAGCAGGTACATCGCGCCGAAACTGCCGACGAGCGACAGCGGCACGGCGATGCTTGCGATCACCGTGGCCTGAGGACTTCCGAGAAAGAGGAAGATCGCGAGCGTCACCAGAAAGACGGCGACCACCAGTTCGGCCTGCACATCCGCCACCGACGCGCGGATGCCCGCGGTGCGGTCGGTCAGCAATGTCATATGCACATCGGCCGGAAGCTGTCCCTCCAGTTCAGGCAGTGTCGCCTTGATCGCATCCGCGGTGCCTATGACGTTCGCGCCGGGCTGGCGCTGCACGTCAAGGATGATGGCGGGCGTCCGGTTCATCCACGCACCAAGGCGGGTGTTTTCCGAAGAGTCGACGATGGTCGCCACGTCCGACAGCCGCACCGGCGCATTGTCGCGCATGGCGATGATCAGGCTGCGGTAATCGGCGGCGGTCGCAAGCTGGTCATTTGCGTCGATGCTCCACGACCGGGTCGGGCCGTCGAAGCTGCCCTTGGCGCCGTTGACATTGGCGGCGGCGATTGCGGTCCGCAACGTATCGAGCGACAGGCCGCGCGCGGCAAGCGCCTGCACATTCGCCTGGATACGCACCGCTGGACGCTGACCGCCCGACAGACTGACGAGGCCGACGCCGGAAATCTGCGAAATCTTGTTGGCGACACGCTGATCGATCAGATTCTGCACTTCGGCCAGCGAGCGCGTGTTCGACGTGATGCCGAGCGAGATGATCGGCGCGTCGGCGGGGTTTACCTTCGCATAGATGGGTGGGGCGGGCAGATCCGACGGCAGCAGGGTTCCGGCCGCGTTGATCGCCGCCTGCACCTCCTGCTCCGCGACGTCGAGCGTCAGGTCCAGCTTGAACTGCAGGGTGACGACCGAAGCGCCCGCGGATGACACCGACGACATGCGGTTGAGGCCCGCCATCTGCCCGAACTGGCGCTCGAGCGGACCCGTGACCGTCACCGCCATCACATCGGGGCTGGCGCCGGGATAGAGCGTGCGAACCTGGATGGTGGGGTAGTCGACCTCGGGCAAGGCCGAAAGTGGCAGGAATTTATAGGCGACCAACCCTGTCAGCAGGATCGCGAGCATGAATAGCGTCGTCGCCACCGGCCGCAGGATGAACGGCCGCGACGGGTTGGCGCTGCCGCCGGGCGGCGGTGCTTCGTCCGCGTCGGTTGTGCTCACTCGCCCGTGCCGCCGCTGCGATGACGGCGGCCGCCGGCCCGGTTGCCCCGGCCGCGTCGGTTTCCGTCCGGCTTGTCGCCGGCGAGGGTGACGCTGGAACCATCGTCCAGACTGTCGGCGCCTTCGGTTATGATGGACTGACCGGCCCTGACGCCGGAGAGCGCGACCACCTTCGTGCCGTCGGACGGCCCCGTCTTCACCAGTTGCAGTTTCGCGGTCCGGTCGGGTTGCAGCAGAAATACGAAATCACCCTGCGCGCCGTGGCGAACCGCGCTTACCGGCACCGTCACCACCTGGCGCAGCGTGTCGGCCAGCAGCGTCACATTAACGAACTGGTTGGGAAACAGGCTGCCGTCCGGATTGGCGAAACGGGCCTTGGCCTTCACAGTGCCGCTGGTCGGATCGATCTGATTGTCGAGGGTGAGAAAGCGGCCCTCGGCAAGTACTGCCGTTCCCGCCTGATCGCGCGCCGTCACCTTCAGCGGAACATTGCGGCCAAGCTTCTGCTGGATTATCGGCAACTGGTTCTGGGGCAGGGAAAACCCGACGTCGATGGGTGTCGTCTCGGTGATGACGGCGATGCCGTTGGCGTCGCCCGGCGTCAAATAATTGCCGATGTCCGCCTGGCGCAGGCCCACCCGGCCCGATACGGGCGCGGTGATCGCGGTATAGGCGAGGTTCAGCCGGGCCGTGCCGATGGCGGCGCGGTCGGCGGCCACCGTCCCCTGGAGCTGTTTCAGCGTCGCGGCCTGGGTATCCACCTGCTGGCGGGCGATCGAATCCTGGGCGAGCAGCGTCTGGTAGCGGTTGAGGTCCACCCTGGCGAGGTTGAGCTGGGCCTCGTCGCGCGCCAGGTTCGCTTGCGTCTGCGACAGCGCGAGGCGGTAGGGGCGAGGGTCGATCTGGGCGAGCAACTGCCCCTTCGAGACCATTTGGCCTTCGGTGAAATGGATACTGAACAAGGTGCCGGACAATTGCGGGCGGACCGTCGCCGTGACGATCGGCTGCACCGTACCGATCGCGGTCAACGTCACCGGCATGTCGGCGAGCGCCGCCTTTGCCGTGCCGACCGTCGCCGGCGGCCGCCCGCGTCCGGTTCTTTCGTCGCCGCCGCGTGTCAGAAACCAGGCGAGCAAGCCGACAATGACAAGGGCCGCAATCACGACGACCACGTTTCGCCGTGGAACCCAGCGCTGCTTGACGGTTTCCTGATGCACTGAAAATTCGCCTTCCGACACGAGCCGACCGCGACAGTGCGAACGGCGCACGTCGAGCGTGATTACTTGCGCTATGGCATGAACCGCAAATGAATCCTGCAGCTTTGGCACGTTTTTCGAAACGATATCGCCGGGGGGGTTTGCAGGGGCTCAACGAGGAACCATGGCCGGGTTTGCGCGTATTATCCTCGCTTGCTTCGAACGAGAGAGTGGAAACACTTTCAAACAGCGAAGCGGGTACGGTCAGGCCCTGATGCCACCGCATTGGGGCCTGATCTTTGACAGCACGGATCCACACGCATTCACCGGCTCAGCCCGTCGGCAAACAGCTATGTCCGCTTGACGAGTCGCTTGTTTCGGCGGACCTTGCCGGATCGCCCTCCTCGTCACATTCGTCCTCCAGATCGGCGCGAACCTTTTCCACCTCGGTTTCGGTCAGATGCTCAATCCCGATGAACTGCCCACGTGCTTTTTGAATCGCCCGGATGAGTTCATCGAGCTTTGCCTGCATGGCGGCCGCGTCGCGGTTCTGCGAATTCTGAATGAGGAAAACCATCAGGAAGGTCACGATCGTGGTGGCGGTGTTCACCACCAGTTGCCAGGTGTCCGAATAGCCGAACGCCGGACCGCTTACGCCCCAGATGACGATCAGCAGCAACGCTGCCGCAAAGGTTTGAGGGCGACCGGCGACGCCCGCAACGGCGGTCGCCACTCGTGTGAAGAATTGTTCCATATGTTCTCCGGCCGATGTTTCGGAAAGGAGAACGCTCCACGTGCATTGTGGATGCGCCAAGGACTGATATCTCTTCGATTGCTTTCTGGCGGCTGACAGTCTCATTCAGCATCCGCTCACGCGCGTATACTATAGTCAGCGCAAATGGGCGTCGCGAAGTCGCCCAGAGGAGTTTAATCAGGATGCGCAGGACCATCACAACGATCCTCATCGCAGCGGCGGCGACATCCCCCCTTGCCGCGCAGGACTGGTCGCGACCCGGCAATCGCGCCGAGGCGCAGCAATCCCGCGTGGAGGGGAGAGGCGATGCGCGCCCGCAGCGCGGCAATGCTGCCCCGAACGGCAACGATCATGGAGGTGATCGTGGCGGCTATCGTCAACGTGCCGCAGAAGCACCCAATCGACCGGCGACGGTCAATGTCGCGCCGCAAAATGCGCGACAGCAGTGGCTTGATCGGGGCCAAAACCGCCCCGGCGGCCTAAACGTGGCGCGCGACGGCCAGGATCGATCGCGCAATCGCGTGGTGGTGACGCCCGAGCAGCGGGCGGTGGCGCCTCAATCGCCCGCGCTTGAGCGCCGCGACGGGTGGAAGAATGATATGGCCGCACCTCGCGATCGCGCTACCGCCGCCCGAAATCGTGCGATAATCGAGAACCGCGCCGCCCAGGACCAGAGGCGGACGGACGCGCGGCACGATTGGCGGGACGGGCGGCGCGGAAACGATAGCCGGGCCGATAACGACCATCGTTCGGATGGCAACCGGCAATGGGATGGCAACCGGCGTTCGGATGGCAACCGGCGTTGGGATGACAACCGGCGGGGGCCTGACAATAATCAGTGGGACCATCAGCGCGACAGCAATCGTCAATGGGATCGCGGCTGGCGTCAAGACCGCCGTTATGGCTGGCAGGATTATCGCAACCGCAACCGCGAACTGTTTCGCGCGCCTCGTTATTACGCGCCGCGCGGCTATGCCTTCGGCTACCGGCGCTGGGCGCCCGGCTTCCGGATCGATCCCTGGTTCTATGGCGATGACTACTGGATTTCGGACCCCTGGGAATACCGGCTTCCCCCGGCCTATGGCCCCTATCGGTGGGTCCGCTATTATGATGACGTGCTGCTGGTCGACCTTCGCACCGGCCTGATCGTCGACGTCATCTATTCCTTCTTCTGGTAGCCGCTCGGCGACTACCCGCGGAACTGCGGAAACGGGCGGAGGGGCGATGTCAGGCGGCGCGGTTGGCCAGCGCCGCCTTCGCCATGCCCAGCATATTCTCGAGATCGCCGACAAGCTGCTTGAGCCCATCGGGGGTGTGCGCGGCCAGATATTCCTGATTGGTGAGGACCGCCGTCATCTCCCGCCACAATGACGCGGGATGAAATTCGATGTTGAAATGTTCGACACGCTGCCCGGTCGCGAGCTTTGCCCAGTGCTGGACGTCCTTGTTCAGAAACGAAAGGGTGAACTCATAGTGGCGATCCCCCAGCGGTTCGTTGCGCAACCAGAATTGCAGCATATCGCAGGTGATCGTGACCTCATGGTCCCGCTTGTGGACGTAGAACTCGGGAAATTGAGCGTGCATCCCCGTGATGGCTGCCTCAATCGGAGCTGGTGAGGTCATTGTGCGCATCCTGCCGAAAGGAGGCCCGCCGATCGTCTACATCTCGCAGCGGCGCGTGACTCCCCGCCGCAAAACATAGCGGTCGCTTTGCGCATTATAGGTCCGAAATCGCTTCTGGCACAGTTCGACATGGCGATTCCATTCGTCGCGGCCGCGATTCCAGTCCCGTGGCGGGGGCGGACCGTCGCCAGCATGCATATTCATGCGGTGCGCGCCTCTCATTTCCTCATGTATCGCGCCGGGCTGGTCCATGCCTGGCCGCGGCGTCGCACGCATGCCCTTGTCCATGCCCCGGTGCGGCATGGTCTCGGCCGGCCCCCTCTGCGGCGTGCCCGGCTGGGCGGGCATCGTGCCGCCCGGGCGCGGTTCGGGAGCCGGTTGCGACCAGGCCGTAGCCGTCAATCCGCTTACCGATATGAGAAGGGCGAAAACGAGGTGCTTCGGCATTTTTGCTCTCCCATGCGGGGCTTGGTCCTTCAGCCCCGGTTCCAGAGGAGAAACGTCTCACGCCCGCCCCGGTTGCGATTCGGTCTGCACGGAGAAATCGGTGATGTCGACATTCGCTGGCTGGGATGCGTCGTTGTAAACCGCGACGTTGAACGCCAGGCTTCCATGATCCAGCGACAGGGGACGAACCTGCACGGCGCAACCAATCGCCTAGCCGAAGCGGCCAGTCACATAATCTCGCGTCTGCTGCACCCGGGGGTTCGAGAAAAGCTCCTCCGTCGGCGCGAATTCGATCATCCTGCCGAGATACATGAAGCCGGTATGGTGCGACAGCCGGGCCGCCTGCTGGAGGTTGTGCGTGACGATGACGATGGTGAAGTCATCCTTGAGCTCAGTCAGCGTGGCCTCGAGCTTGGCGGTAGAAACCGGGTCCAGCGCCGATGCAGGTTCATCGAGCAGCAGCACCTCGGGCTCGACGGCGATGCCCCGTGCGACGCACAGCCGTTGCTGCTGACCGCCTGATAGACCGAGACCTGAGGTGTGAAGCTTATCCTTTACTTCGTCCCAGAGCGCCGAGCGCGTCAACGAGCGCTGGACGATGACGTCCATCTCCGCCTTGGACTTGCGATGATAGAGACGGACGCCGAAGGCGACATTGTCGTAGATCGACATCGGGAAGGGCGTGGGTTTCTGGAACACCATGCCGACCCGTGCGCGCAACCGGGCGAGGTCGGTGCCCGAACGCATCACATTCTCTTCATCGACCGGCTCGACCCCCTGGCCAGTCTCGACCACCATCGAGACGCGTTCACGCAACCGGGCGATGCTCTTGCGGTCGCTCAGCACGTCTTCGCCATCCAGGAGGATACGGCCGACCGCATGCTGGCCGGGGTAGAGGTCATAGATGCGGTTGAGTGCGCGCAGCAGCGTCGACTTGCCGCACCCCGATGGCCCGATCAACGCCGTAATCCTGTTGCGGGCAACGGGAAGGTCGACCCCGAAAAGAGCCTGGGTCTTGCCGTAGAAGAAGTCGAGCTTGCGGGCCTCGATCGCCAGCTGGTCGCGGGGCGGGGCCATCATGAATGTCGAGTCCTGCGGAATCCGGCTGGCGATATCGTTCATAACCGATGTTGCTCCCGGGCGAAATAGCGCCCGATGATGTTGATGAAGAGGACCGCCAGCGTGATGAGCAGCGCGCCGACCCATGCGAGACGGCGCCAGTCATCATAGGCGCTGAGCGCGAATTGGAAGATCGTCGTCGGGAGGCTCGCCATCGGCTGACTGAGGCTCGTCGAAGAGAACTGGTTGCCGAGCGACGTGAAAAGCAGCGGCGCGGTTTCGCCACTGATGCGCGCAAAGCCGAGCAGACCGCCGGTAACGAGCCCGGCGCGCGCCGCTTTCCAGATGATCCGGCGGATCACGAAGGCACGCGAGGCGCCCAGGGCCATACCCGCCTCCCGCAATGTGTCGGGTTGAAGGTGAAGAATATCCTCGGTCGTTCGGGTTACGATAGGAGTGGCGAGAAAGGCGAGTGCCACCGCGCCGGCATAGGCCGAGAAACCATGAAAGGGACGGACCAGCAGCTCGTAGACGAACAGGCCGACGAGGATCGAAGGCGCGGACAGCAGCACGTCATTCAGGAAGCGGACAGCATGACCGTAGGGCGTGTTGCCGCCATATTCCGCAAGCCAGGTGCCGGCGAGAATACCGACCACCAGCGCGATCAGCATCGCCAGGCTGCACATCACGATCGAGCCCATGATCGCGTTGGAGAGCCCGCCTTCGGATCCTGGCGCCGGCTGCGACATGGTGAAAACCTTGAGGTCGAATCCGCCGATCCCCTGCGACACCAGCGACCAGAGGATCAGGACCAGCGCGCCCAGGGCCAGCAGGGTGGCGAGGCCGCATGCGGCGACAAAGAGGCCATTGCCGATGCGGCGGACAAGAGCGCGGTCAAGCATCGCGGCGCCTTCTTCAGTATTTCTGGCTGCTGAGCAACGCGCGAGCGATCGCCAGCACGGTGAAGGTGATCATGAAGAGCACCAGGCCCAGTGCGACGAGAGCCGCGCTGTGCATCTCGCCCGTCGCCTCGGTGAATTCGTTGGCGATGGTCGAGGCGATCGTGGAGCCCGACGCAAATATCGAGTCCGGAAAACCATGCGCGTTACCGATGATGAAGGTAACCGCCATCGTTTCGCCAAGCGCGCGGCCGAGTCCCAGCATGACGACGCCGACCGTACCGCGTCGCACATAGGGGACGATCACCGAGCGAATTACTTCGAACGGTGTACAGCCAAGGCCGTAAGCCGCTTCGCGCACCTGAGGGGGCACCGTGAGAAAGAGTTCACGAAAAACCGCCGACATGTAGGGCAGGATCATGATAGCGAGAATGATCGAGGCGGTGAAGATATTGGCGCCGTTCGGCACGCCGGAAAACAGTTTGTCCTGCCAGGAGCCTGGCTCCGCGCTCATGATCAGCGGCAGTTGGACATGCTCGGCAAACCAGGGTGCGAAAACGAACAGGCCCCACATGCCGTAGACGATCGAAGGGATGCCGGCGAGCAGCTCGACCGCGATCGCGACCGGCCGCGCGAGCCCGCGGGGACAGAATTCCACCAGAAAAATGGCGACGCCAAGCGCGAGGGGCAGCGCCACTGCAAGCGCCAGGAATGAGGTGATCAGCGTGCCAACGATCGGTCCGGCGGCGCCATAAACCTCGGTGACCGGATTCCATTCGCTTGACGTGAAAAAACCAAAGCCGAATGTTTTGAAGGCCGGCCATCCGCCGATCGCGAGACTGATAACCACGCCCGCGAGAGCAGCCATCAGGAGCGTCGCCGCCGAGAAACAGGCAGCGCGAAACAGAATCTCGCCCGAGGTGCCACGCGCGGTGGAACGGGGCAAGGTGAGTGTGGCCGAGGTCATTCCAACCGATTTCTTCTATCCGACAAAGGCGGAGGCGCACTGGCGCCCCCGCCTCATGATCGATCGCCAGTTGGCGTGGGTTCAACGCGACACGTAGACCGGGTTGCCGCCTGCCTTGATGTTCGCCATCCACTGCTTGCGGATGAGTGCCTTTACGGGCAGCGGCAGCGGGACATAATCAAGCGCCGCGGCAGCCTGATCGCCAGCCTTGTAGGCCCAGTCGAAGAACTTCAGCACGCCCTGTCCGGCGGCCGCATTCTCCTGGTTCTTGTAGACCAGGATGAAGGTGGCGCCGGTGATCGGCCAGGCACTGGCGCCGGGCTGATCGAGCAGCAGAATATAATTGCCGGGCGCTTTGGCCCACTGCGCTCCTGCAGCGGCGGCACCGAAATTGGCCGCCGTCGGCGCGGGGAACTTACCGGCCTTGTTCTGGAGCAACGCAAACGTCGCGTTGTTCTGCTTGGCATAGGCATATTCGACATAGCCGATCGACCCGATGGTCTGCTTCACGAAGGCGGCGACGCCGTCATTGCCCTTGCCGCCGAGTCCGGTCGGCCACTGGACCGAATCGCTGGCGCCGACCTTCTGTGCCCAAGCCGGGCTCTTCATTGCCAGATAGGAGGTGAACAGGAACGAGGTGCCCGAGCCGTCCGAGCGGTGAACCACCGTGATCGGCAGGTTGGGGAGTCGCACGCCCTTGTTCATGGCAGCGATCTGGGGAGCATTCCACTTGGTCACCTGACCCAAATAAATGGCGGCCAACAGCGGGCCTGTCAGGTGAATTTGACCCGGGCGGATCCCCGGCAGGTTCACGACCGGTACGACGCCGCCCATGACCGTGGGAAACTGATAAAGACCCGAAGCATCGAGCTCTTCGGGCTTCAACGGCTTGTCCGACGCGCCGAAATCGACGGTCTTGGCCTTGATCTGCTTGATGCCGCCGCCCGAGCCGATCGCCTGATAGTTGAGGCCGGTACCAGTGGTTGCCTTATAGGTTTCGGCCCATTTTGCGTAGACCGGCGCAGGAAAGGTTGCGCCGGCGCCCGAGATATCGGCGGCGTGACCGGCGTTTGCAAACAGCAGGGTCGCGCCGAGCGCGACCGCAAGTTTCTTGAACATGAAAAGGTCTCCGAACGCCGGTATGCGTCCCCCGGCAATGGCCGTCGTAGGGCTGGCCTGTTACATGAATATGACAGAACGAAAGCTCATATAACGGAGATGGCAATGGCTTCCACGGCTAGCGTCGCTCTTAACAGCACGAGATGGCTCGGCGGTGGCCATATGAAAAATGCCGAACGGGCGTTGGTATGTCGAAAGTGAGCATTCTGAGTTGATAGGCTATGTCTGAAAATTGGGCAGTTATGTCAGAAGGCATCCGGGTTGCTTCCGATCATCCCGGAACCGAAATGACCAGTGGTCACGCCTCAGAACGACATGACAGCTCATTCGAACAGGTTCAGGATGAAGGCTCTGTAAAGTGTGATCTGCTGGTCGATCGCGACTTGCGCGCCGCGAACCCGGTCCAACACGATCGCACCCCTGAATGACGGCGATCTTAAATCAACGGAATTCGCCGGGGGGAGGGGGAGATTGACCTTCTGACTGGTGGCCTTGCATCGAGCCCTTCGCCGCGGCTTCCGCGCGGCGGTTAGTGTATCAGGCGTGAGCGTGCTCATACCAGCCACGCGACCGTTTCACGATCGCGACGACCGATAGCATTACCGGTACTTCGACGAGCACGCCGACAACTGTCGCGAGCACCGCCCCTGATTTCAGCCCGAACAGACTGATGGCTGCAGCAACGGCCAGCTCGAAAAAGTTGGACGCGCCGATCAGCGCGGCCGGCGCGGCCACGCACCACGCCACGCCAAGTTTGCGACTCAACCAATAAGCGATCCCGGCATTGAGGTAGACCTGAATGAGGATCGGCACGGCGAGCAACGCAATGACCAGCGGCTGGGCGAGGATCGCCTCACCTTGGAATGCAAACAGCAGGACCAACGTCGACAGCAGGGCCACGAGCGAAACGGGAGAGAGCGCGCCGAGGACGCGGTCGAGCGCCGCCCGCCCGCCCGAGGCGAGGATCTGCCGGCGGATCAGCTGAGCGACGATCACCGGCACGATGATATAGAGGACCACCGACAGCAGCAGTGTGTCCCAAGGCACGGTGATCGAGGCGACGCCGAGCAGCAGCCCAACGAGCGGCGCGAAAGCGAACACCATGATCAGATCGTTCAGCGCTACCTGGCTCAGCGTATAATGCGGCTCACCTTTGCAGAGGTTGGACCAGACGAACACCATCGCGGTGCAAGGTGCGGCGGCGAGCAGAATCAACCCGGCGATATAGCTCTCGATCTGGTCGGCCGGGAGCCAGGACCGGAACAGCCCTCCGATGAACAGCGTGCCGAGCAGCGCCATTGAGAAAGGCTTGATCGCCCAGTTTACGAAGAGCGTGACCCCGATGCCGCGCATATGCTGACGCAACTGCCCCAGCGCACCGAAGTCGATCTTGAGCAGCATGGGGATGATCATCAGCCAGACCAGTACGGCTATCGGCAAGTTCACCCTCGCGACCTCGGTGGAGGCAATGACGGCGAACAGGCCGGGCGCAGCCGCACCAAGCGCGATGCCCGCGATGATGCAAAGCGCAACCCATAATGAGAGGTAGCGTTCGAAGGTAGACATGATGGGGCGCGGGGCAGGCACGGCGGCGGCAGTCATGATTTTGTCTTTCAGCTTGCAGCGGAGACGCGGTTGCCCCCGTCATCGATTACAGGCTCGCCGTCTTCCTTTGCGAACGCACCGCGCTGAGGCTGCGGCAGGATCTCGAGAACTACTTCCGAGGGGCGACAGAGGCGGACGCCGAGCCGGGTTTCCACCAGTGGCCGGTTGATGAGGATCGGGTGCGCTATCATCGCGTCGACCAACGCCTCGGCGCTGAGTTTCTCGTCTGCGAGCCCGAGCTCGCCAAACGGTGTATCTTTCTCGCGTAGAAGCTGTCGCGGCGTGAGGCCGGCGTCCGAGATAAGCGTAACCAGTTTCTCTCGTGTCGGCGGCGTGACGAGATATTCGATGACCAGAGGCTCGATGCCGGTGTTGCGGATCAGCCCGAGGGTGTTGCGCGATGTCCCACAGGCAGGGTTGTGCCATATGATGACGCTCATGCCGCCGGCGCCTCGATGGCGCAGCCGGCGACGGACGTGCAGATCTCGGCTCCGCCGCAGCAATTTTCGGTGAGGTAACCGAGCAGCACGTTCATCGCGCCGAAGTCGGCCGAATAGACGAGGGAACGGCTGCGCCGCTCCTGCCGGATCAGCCCGGCGCGCGTGAGTTGCGCCAGGTGGAACGATAGCGAGGAGTTTGGCACGCCGATCGCTTCGGCGATCGCGCCGGCAGGCATGCCGACTTCACCCGCCTGCACCAGCAGCCGGAAGACGGCAAGGCGATGCTCCTGGGCGAGGGCCGCCAAGGCGGCGATCACTGCTGGCGATTCCATCACTCAGACGCCCTTCACGCAGCAATATGTTCCGCGTCGGAGAGCGTCGTTGGGTAAATGGGGTGTCGCGCCCGGCAGCCATCCAAGCCAAGCGGTGAGCGTGTGGTTCATGACTGTCTCCACGATTCGATGACTATGGAAATATCACGAATGTCACAGGAATCAACGATTATTCGACGAATATCGAATTGATTGCTGACAATCTTGATCAAGGCGCCAGATCAATCTGCTTTCGGTTGCTGCCTTCGTTGATGTCGAATGACCGGGATTTCTCTGGCTAGCTCGCCGAGGAAGGGCGTCGCCGATACATCGATCGGCACAGAACTGGAATCGCTGAGACCAAGGCTCGCGTTAGTTAACCGCGGACTTTCTTGGCAGCACGATCGCGGCAACCCCGCAGGTGAGACCGGCAAGCAGCGTTCCGCCAAAGAAGGCGGCGGCTGGGCCATAGGCCGACCAAAGTACACCAGCGATTGGGCTGGCGAGCAGTAATGCCAATCCGGTCGCAAGGTTGAATATGCCAAATCCGGTGCCGCGAAGGTCAGGCGGCGTAGTTTGCGCGACCATTGCCGCCAGCACGCCTTGCGTCAGGCCCATGTGCAATCCCCACAGAATGATACCGACACCGGCCAGCCACATGCCCGAGGCGATCGCGAGGACTATATCGGCTGCCGTCAACAGTCCCATCCCAATGAGAAGGACACGGGCGGGATGCGTCTCACCCGCCAGCAACCCCGCCGGATAGGCGCTCAGCGCGTAGGCGATGTTCATCACCACAAGCACCAACGGAACCAGGGCGATGGCAAGGCCGAGATTTCTGCGCGCGCAGAATCAGAAAGGCTTCGCTGAATCGCGCCAATGTCATCAGCACCGCGACCGTCACCACCGCCCAGAAGGGCCGGGGCAACCGTCCCAGATCGCGCCGTTGAATGGGCCATGCGGCGGTCCTGATCGCGGCTGTCGATGGTGCGTCGGCGACTGCGAACAGAACCAGCGCAGCCGCGATCGCTGCTGGAATGACCGCGATCCAGAAAATCGCGCGGATCCCGAACTGCCAGGCGAGCATCAGGACGAGCGCGATGATCGGTCCGAGAAATGCGCCGATGGTATCAAGCGACTGACGCAGGCCATAAGCAGCCTGACGCTGGTCAGGCGTCGTCAGATCGGCGACCAAAGCATCGCGCGGCGCGCCGCGAATGCCCTTGGCGATGCGATCGACAACCCGCGCTGCCACGATCCATTCGATCGCGGTCGCCAGCGGGAACACCGGCTTGGTGAGCGCTGCCAGGCCATAGCCAAGCGCGGTCAATAGCTTGCGCTTGCCAAGCCGGTCGCTGAGTGCGCCCGAGAACAGCCGTGTCAGTGCCGCCGCAGCCTCCGCCACGCCCTCGATCAGGCCTACGGTCATCATGTCCGCGCCAAGCACCGTCGTCAGATAAATGGGGAACAACGCATGGATCATCTCCGAGGAGGTGTCCATGAACAGGCTGACGAAGCCCAAGGCCCAGACTCCGCGCGGGATTGCGGCGCGGCGGGCACGCGGAGTTGTCACGGGATCTGTCATTGGCCGAAAGCCCCTCTACTGCCTCACGCAATTACCTTTATATGCCCCTCCCGGGCAGGCATCGCCGCCCATATTCTGACTTTCATGAGCGCGCCTTACCACCCCCAAGCTCCCTCTCGATCGCCAGAATCCGGTTATACTTGGCCAGCCTCGAACATTGGAGCATTGGGTTCGTGCAGCCATCAGCAATGATGCAATGACAGGCGAACTAGCGACAAGCACTGCGTGATCGGCGCCGACACCTTGGAATGGGCTGGAGTACAGACCGAAGGGAAAGTCTGCTTCGTGGAGACAGTCGGCCCTTCGAAGAAACGAGGGATGTTTTCTCTTAACGCAGAGCGTTCGCGTCATTTAGAAATGTCCGTTTCTTTACTTTTGGGTGCCGACGGTGAAGGTCGGCTCCCGGCCTGGCGGATGGTGACGATCGAACGCGAGGCTTCTATCTTGCCAACGAAAATCCGAGAGGAATGCCATGACCTTTTCGCTCTACGCCGCCACCGTGCCCTCCTATCTACAGATCCTCAGCGCTGTAGTTGGGCTGCTCGACAAGGCCGAGGCCTTCTGTGCCGAGAAGGGGATTGCTCCGAATGACATCATTCAGGCCTGTCTTACCGAAGACATGCTGCCCTTCGCCTATCAGGTGAAGTCCACCGCCGTGCACTCGCTCGGCGCAATCGAGGGCGTTCGCAAGGGCGTCTTCTTCCCCGACAACACGCCGCCGCCCGAAAGCTTCGCGGCGCTCAAGGCGCGGATTGGCGAAACGCTTGCTGTATTGGAGGCGATCGATCCGGCCGAGGTGGACGCCTTTATCGGCCGCGACATGTGCTTTGCGTTCGGCGATCACCAAATCGATTTCACGGCCGAGAACTTCCTGCTGTCTTTCTCCCAGCCCAATTTCTATTTTCACGCTGCGACGACCTACGACATTCTGCGATGGAAGGGCGTTTCGCTCGGGAAACGCGACTTCATGGGCAAACCGCGCGGGAAATAACGAGCCTGCCGGAATGAATGAATTATCTCGCTTGAGCGTCCCGAGGCTTCAAGCCGGCGCGCGTCACTGGGACTCGGGAACATGCCAGACAACAGCCAGCACGCATCTTCCGACGCGGCAGGTAAGCTGTCGACCCGACTGTGCCTGGGTATCGAGGCGGGCATTTTGCACGAAAAATGCCTTCACGCGCTGTGGCCGAGGATGATCCGTATATATCCGGATTAATCGGAGGCGGTCGACGCACTAGGCTTGGCCCATCGCAATTGATGGCGGAGAAGAACGATGACGCAATTCAACAAGCGAGGCGTGACGTCCATCATGATGACGTGCGGGTTGCTGCTGATGGCTGGAGCAGCTGGCGCCCAGACGCAAACTCCTCCTCCCAGCCCGCCGCACACCATGCCGTGCCCGGGATCTCCCATGCAAGGCGGCATGGGCTCCGGCATGATGATGGGGCAGGGCGGCCAGATGATGAATGGACAGCAGATGCATGAGGACATGCGCGCCTTGCGTGAGGAAATGGCGCAGCTTCGCGCCGAACTGCAGAAGCGCGGCAGGCGTTGATACGGCCCATCGTCAGGAGGCCCGGTTCTCTTGCAGGACAGCCTGACGTCGAAATTCAGGCAAGTGGCGGTCTTTGGAGGCCGGGACGATGACGCATATCATGCCCAATACCGAGACTGCGGCGTTCGCCGGGATCCAGCATTCGCCACGAACGGCCGAGCTGACCATGAGCTTTCTCGGTGCGGCGGGCACGGTCACCGGGTCGCGCTATCTTATCGATGACGGCGACGAACGGCTGTTGGTCGATTGCGGCCTGTTCCAGGGGCTGAAGGAGTTAAGACTGCGCAACTGGGCGCCGGTCCCCGCGGCAATGGCGGCCACCAACAGGATCTTCCTCACCCATGCCCATCTCGATCATTCGGGCTATCTGCCGTTGCTGGTGCGCAACGGATGGCGCGGCGAGGTGATTTGCACAGAATCCACCGCCGATCTGTGCGGGTTGTTACTGCCCGACAGTGGTTTCCTCCAGGAAAAGGACGCCGAATTCGCCAACCGTCATGGGTTCTCGAAGCACAAGCCGGCGCTGCCGCTCTATACTGCGCAGGATGCACGTGAAGCGCTCGAGCGGTTCCGATCGATCCCGTTCGAGACCGACCGGGAGATATTGCCCGGCGTCCATGCGCGTTTCCGTCAAGCAGGGCATATCCTGGGCGCAGCATTTATCGAACTCGATTGGCGGGGCAGGAAAATCCTTTTTTCGGGCGATCTTGGCCGGTTCGACGATCCGGTGATGCTCGATCCCGCACGCCCCGGCGATGCCGATATCCTGGTGGTCGAATTAACCTATGGTGATCGTAGCCATGATGCCGCGGATCCCGAGGCCGCGCTGGGCGATGCCATCGACCGCTGTGTGCGTCGCGGCGGCACGGTCGTGATCCCGAGCTTCGCCGTGGGACGCGCGCAATCCCTGCTCTTCCATCTCTCCCGGCTCAAGGCTGCCGGCCGCATGGCCAATGTCCCGATCTATCTCGACAGCCCCATGGCGGAGGATGCGAGCCGCATGCTCTGCCGTCATCCGGGCGATCATCGTCTATCGCAGGCGGCCTGCAACACCGCCTGCGGCGTGGCGCACTATGTGCGTGACGTCGCTGAATCCAAGGCACTCACGGCCAGCACCATGCCCAAAGTCATTCTTTCGGCGAGCGGCATGGCCACGGGCGGCCGCGTCCTTCATCATCTGAAGCGTTTCGCGCCCGATCCCGCCAATCTGATCCTCTTCGCGGGTTTCCAGGCGGCCGGTACCCGAGGAGCGGCGATGATCGCGGGCGCGAAGGAGATCAAGATCCACGGCGGCTATGTCCCCGTGAATGCCGAAGTGCGCAACCTCTCGATGCTGTCGGCACATGCGGATGCCAATGAGATCATGCGGTGGCTTCGCGGGTTCCGGCATCCGCCGCGCATGACCTATATCACTCATGGTGAACCGGGTGCCTCGCAAGCTCTGCGCGACCGCATCGAGCGCGAGCTTGGTTGGCGTTGCCATATTCCGCAGCACGGTGAAAAGGTTCAGCCGCTGACGGGCATTTGACGGTCTACGAACTGCTGGATGGTCGCTACACCGACGAGAGCGTCGATCGCATCTTCGAGACCTACGAGACCTTCCCCTCGTATCTGCAGGTGTCGCTTGGCCTTGCGCGAGACCTTTCGGACGAGCCGGGCTCCCTAACGATGGTGCTTGACAGCCCCATGCAGATCGATCCGGAGACCAGATTGGAGCAAGTCTCCTATCGTCTGTTCCATTACGATCCCACCTGCGCGCCTGCGGGCAGGACTGCCATCACCTGCTTGCTGCCCACGACGAATTTCGGCTATTGGACGGGGTTGAGAGAAAGCGTATCTGACCGAGCTGGGGCGAGGGCTGAACGGGCGCGTCCGGCTTCGCCGTCGGTAAGGCCAGGCTATCTGCCGGCGGTGTACGTATGCAGCCGGTATGACGTGCTGATCTGGCGATCCGTCACCATTTCGGCAACTCGTTCGGGCCCTTCCCGGGCTCATCCACATCGGGGGTTTCCGGAATCACCTCCGGCGGCTCGCGATAGGGCGTCTCGTTCGGTGGGGCGCTGGGCGGCGTCTCGGGCGGCGATTGCGGCTCGATCCTGTCCGGCGAAGGAATTTCCGGATTACCGTTCATGCTATTTCTCCTTGGCTGGCATCGGCCCCAGCCATCCTCTTACGCCGCCGACCCGGAAGGCTATCCCGTCGTCACTGCTGCATCCTTTGGGGTCGTGAGGATCCGCGACGCTCCCTCCAATGTGCGCTGAACAGGGCATTTGGAGGCAACGTCGATGAGCCGCTTGCGTTGATCGTCGCTCAAGGCGCTCCCATGAAGCGTGACTTCCTTGGTGAACAAGTCCGTCGAGCCGGACGATTCCCCAGGCGGGATCTTGCGATAGGTGAGATCAACCTCAACCCGATCGAGCGGCCAATTCATGCGCCGCGCATACCAGCGCACCGTCATCGCGGTGCACTCCCCGAGCGCCGCCAGCAGCAGCTCATAGGGAGCAGGCCCGAGGCCGGCGCCGCCCGCGTCTTCCGGCTCGTCGCCGAGCAGCACATGGCCCCGCAACTCGATCCGGACAGCAAAATCGCTTTCGCCCGTCTCGTGGATATGCGCTGAAATGGCGGATTGGCTCATCGAACATCATCCCTTTCTGCTGTCGGAATGTAATGGTTCAGGGCGGTATCGAGACATGCGGAGTTTCCCTTAGGCCACGGCTTGAAGGGCAATCAGTTGGGCTGGTCGGGAACGATCCTGACCTCAGCCTCCGAGAGGCGTCGCAGGAGGTTGCGATGCCGCACGATAGGCCACCAGTCGTACAACAAAATCTCGATCGACCGCCAGTTTGCGACCCAGCTCACGATGAACTCCTCGGCATCCCTGTCGAGGCCCCGTTCGGGGAAGGGGAAGGGGTCCATCATTCGCGGGTGGGCAGCCAACATGCGTCGCTCTCCAGCCCGCCTTGCGATCCATGCATCGGCGCTATGCCGACTGCTGGCGGATCGGGGATGGAAGCGGACATGGCTTACATCATGGTTGCGCCATAAGCAGCCGGGTGATCTCCGGAACCGGATGATCGGTCAGATCCTTGTCGATCTCGGTAATCAGCCTCGCCTCGGTGACGCCATCATAATGGCGGCGAAGCACGCCCAGCGTGTCGGGCGGCGCCACCACGATGACATCGCCGTCACTTTCTCCGACAGCCTTGGCGAGGGCAGTTGCTGCCTCGACGGCGAAGCGATCTTCCCGTTCCTGATGTGGGTCGCCTTCTTGATAGGCGCTCCGACCCGTCCCCACGCTTGAAAAGCTGAGACCGGGTGCATCCGACATCTGTTCCCGGTTGGGCGGATTGTCGATCGTGCGATGCCCGATGACATCGAGCTGCGGGTAAACAGCGTCGCCGTCGTTCCGCAGCAGCAGCATCTTCGCGCCATCGGCCACCAGCACGATCGTTCCAGCAGCAATTTTCATGACCTTGCCTCGCCTTCTTGCCAGCCCCGTTCAATGCCGATGGCAAATCGCCGCGCCGTTGAACGCAAAGTTGCGGCCAACGTCGTATTCGTTTGCTACGGCATCATCGCGCGACAGATGGCGGAGCGGTATGGGGACATTCCCGTAGGACGGCTTCGACCAGCGGCGCGATCCCCTCATGCGCCGCAGTGAAGCCGCGGCGAAAGGCACTCGTCAGGACGCCGCCGCCTGTTTCGCCCAATTGACGATGGCGCTGGCGGGCATCGCGCCCGATTGTCGGGCGATTTCGCGCCCCTTGCGGATGAGGATCAGCGTCGGGATCGAGCGAATACCATAGCGCGCCGCGATGCCCTGCTCGGCCTCGGTATCGAGCTTGCCCAGACGGACGTGCGGCTCGAGCTGCATCGTCGCCTGGGCGAACGCTGGCGCCATCTGCTGGCACGGTCCACACCAGGAGGCCCAGAAGTCGGCGAGGAGGGGGATGTCGCTCTTCGCCGCGTGCGCATCGAAGTTCAACGCACGCAGCGTCACCGGATGCCCGTCGAACAGCAGTGAGCCACAGCGGCCGCATTTGCCGTGCGCCCCAAGCTTGACTTGCGGTACGCGGTTGGCGGTCGTGCATGCCGGGCAGATGATCAGCAGAGCCTGGTCCATCTCACGTCAAACCTTTGTCGCATAGCTCACACAGGGCGTGGATGACTCCGCTGACAACAGGATCGCTGAGGCTGTAATACCGCGTCTGCGCTTCGCTTCGGATTCGGACCACGCCTTCGTCGCGCAGCATCGCCAGATGCTGAGAGACTGAAGATTGAGCAAGGCCGGACAAGGTGACCATTTCGTTGACCGACACCTCGCCTTCATCCATCCTGCAGAGCATGAGCAGCCGCTCGGGGTGGCTCATCAGTTTGAGCCGGGCCGCCATTGCGATGGCGTTGGCCTTGAGTTTGGTCAGATCAGTCGGTTTCACGAGGCGGCCTCCTTGGAGGGGCGGCCGTCATCACGCAAGACGATGTAGATCGCAGGGATGACCAGAACGGTTAGCATGGTGGATGACGCCAGACCGAACAGCAGCGATATCGCCAGCCCCTGGAAGATCGGATCGGTCAGGATCACCGCGGCACCGATCATCGCGGCTGCTGCGGTCAGCACGATGGGTTTGAAGCGGATCATCCCGGCCTCCAGCAGAGTTTGACGCAGGCTCTTGTCGGGTGAACGCGTGCGCCGGATAAAGTCCACCAGCAAGATCGAGTTCCGCACGATGATACCGGCGAGTGCGATGAAGCCGATCATTGAGGTCGCGGTGAAGGGCGCGCGGAACAGCATGTGGCCCAGTACGATCCCGATCAGGGTGAGCGGAATCGGCGTCAGGATCACTAGCGGAATCGTGAAGCTGCGGAACTGGCCGACGACGAGCACGTAGATGCCCAGCAACGCGACCATGAAGGCCCCGCCCATGTCGCGGAAGGTTACCCAGGTAATCTCCCATTCACCGTCCCACAGCAGCGTCGGATGGCTTTCATCCTCGGGCTGGCCGTGCAGGCTGATCTGCGGCTTTTCGAGGCCGTGCGCCTTCCAGTCATAGCTGCCGATCGCCTCGTCGACCGCGAGCATGCCGTAGATCGGCGCTTCGTAGCGGCCGGCGAGCTCGGCGGTGACCATGTCGGCTCCGCGCCCGTCGCGCCGAAAGATCGCTTGCCCGCCTGGCACCATCTTCGCAGTGACAAGCTCGCCAAGCTGCACGAGTTGCGACCGCGCCGACCCTTGCGCCACGGCAACCGGCGTGGCCGCCAGCGCCGCCGACCAGCTGCGCTGCGACTGGTCGAGCGCCAGTTCGATCGGCAGCGGATCGCGGTCGCTGCCGCGCGATGCGTAGCCGACCACCTGGGTGCCCATCAGCGAGCTGATAGAATCGAACAATTGCCGTTCCGACAGGCCATAGTGGTCCAGCTTCGCGCGGTCGGGAATGAGTTTCAATGTCGGGCGCGGCTGGCCGAAGGAATTGTCGACGTCGACGATGAAGGGCACGGACTTGAAGATCATTTCCACCTGCCGGGCGGTCCGCACCCGTGTCGCCTCGTTGGGGCCGTAAATCTCCGTCAGCAGCGTCGCCAGCACCGGCGGCCCCGGCGGCGTCTCGACCACCTTCAGCGATCCGCCGGCGGGCAGGGGAACGGCCGTCAGCTTCCTGCGCAAGTCGACCGCGATTTCGTGGCTGGAGCGCGAACGATCGCCCTTGGGCTGTAACATGACCATGAGGTCGCCCATCTCGGGCTGGCTGCGCAGGAAATAGTGGCGGACCAGGCCGTTGAAGTTGAACGGCGCGGACGTGCCGGCGTAGGCCTCCATAGCGGCCACTTCGGGGACCGCGCGTGTCACCGCCGCCGCTTGCTCCAGCACGCGCGCGGTGGCCTCCAGGCTGGTGCCTTCGGGCAAGTCGGCGACGAGTTGCACCTCGCTCTTGTTGTCGAAGGGCAGCAGCTTCACCGTGACGGCCTTGAAATAGAACATCGAGCAGGCAACCAGCGTCGCCACGCCTACCGCGATTAGGAATTGCCGGGCGCTCCGCTTGGTGGCGATCACGCGGCCAGCATAGCGCTTGTAGAGCGCTCCCAGCCTGCCGCCTCGCTGATCTTCATGATGATAGGCGAGCGTCTGCCGGGCGAAGCGGATCATCAGCCAGGGCGCGATGATCACCGCGACGAAGAAGCTGAAGATCATCGCTGCCGAGGCGTTGATCGGGATCGGCGCCATATAGGGCCCCATCAGCCCGGAAACGAACAGCATCGGCAGCAGCGCCGCGACCACGGTGAGTGTGGCAATGACCGTTGGGTTGCCTACTTCGGCAACAGCCTCGACCGCCGCATCGACGCGGCTGCGACTATCGTTCATGCTCCAGTGCCGCGCGATGTTCTCGATCATGACGATGGCATCGTCGACAAGAATGCCGATCGAGAAGATCAGCGCGAACAGGCTCACGCGGTTGATCGTGAAACCCATCACCTTGGAAGCGAACATGGTGAGCATGATCGTCGTCGGGATGACGATCGCTGTCACGCCTGCCTCGCGCCAGCCGATGGCAAAGCCGATCAGCACGACGATCGAGACCGTCGCCAGCGCCAGGTGGAAGATCAGCTCGTTGGCCTTGTCGTTCGCGGTCTCGCCATAGTTGCGGGTCACCGCCACATTGACGGAGGCCGGGATCAGCCCGCCTTCCAGAAGGTGCACCCGGTCAACCACCTGCTGGGAAACGGTAACGGCATTGGCGCCGGCGCGCTTGGCGATGGCAAGGCTGACGGCGGGCGCCATCGACCATCGGCCAGCGCTGTCCTTCGCCCAGCGCCAGACCCGGGCCTGATCCTGCGTCGGCGCCTGCTCGACCCTCGCAACGTCGGATAACAGCACTGGCGCGCCAGACACCGAGCGCACCGTCAGGTGCGAAAGCTCCTGCGTATCGGCAAGCGTGCGTCCGGCTACGACCAGCGCCGCCTCTCCGCCCTCTCGCACAGTGCCTGCGGGAAAGGCGCGGTTGGCCTGGCTCACCGCCTCCATCACGCTGCCCAGCGGCACACGGTAGAGGGCGAGCTTTGCCGGATCGGGCACAACGCGCAGCGCCATTCTCTGGCCGCCGGTGATGAACGTCAGGCCGACGTCATCGACCTTCGCGATCTCCGTCCGCAGCTTGCCGGCGAGTTCGGCAAGTGCCTGATCGTTCCACTGCCCCGCCGCACCCGGTCTCGGTGTCAGCGTGAGCACCACGATCGGCACGTCGTTGATGCCGCGTACGGTCACCTGCGGGAACGGGATTCCGACCGGAATCAGGTGCTTGTTCGCCTCGATCTTCTCGTTGATGCGGATCGCCGCGTCTTCTGGATTGGAGCCGACGAGGAAGCGCGCGGTGACCATCACGCCGTTGTCCTGCACCTGGGTATAGACGTGTTCCACGCCATCGACGCTCTTGACGATCATCTCGAGCGGCTTGGCCACGAGTTCCACCGCGTCCGACGCCGATAGCCCCGGCGCCTGGACCATGATGTCCGCCATCGGCACCTTGATCTGCGGCTCTTCCTCGCGCGGGATGGTGATCGTGGCGATCAGGCCTACGAGGATCGCGGCCAGCAGGAACAGCGGCGTCAGCGGAGACAGGATCGTCGCCCGCGTCAGCCTGCCGGAGAGCCCGAGATTCATTGCGCCGCTGCTCCGGCCGCCGCCAGCGTATCACCGGCGGAGACGCCCGAGAGAATTTCGACTTTGCCGTTCTCGGCTAAAGGCCCGGTCTGCACTGGCACCTGTGTCGCAGCGCCGTCCCTACCGACCAGCGTCATATAGTCCATGCCGTAGCGGTGGGTCACATAGCTCGTCGGCACCAGCAGGGCCTTGCGGCTGCCGGTCTCGACAGAAGCGGCGACGCGGCGACCGATCAGCTTGCTGTCGATCCCCGGCATGTCGACATCGGCGGTGACTTGCCCGGCGTCGACCGAGGGATAGAGCTTGATCACCCGCCCCTCGCCGATGCCGACGGCTCTTACCCGCGAGCCGGCATGGACTTTGTCGGCTAACGATTCCGCCATTTCCAGCTTGACGATGGTCGGCCCCGCGGTGATCACCGCAATAGCCACGCCCGGCGCTACCGGCGATCCAGCGGGAATGTCGGCGCGCAGCACGCGGCCAGTTGCCGGGGCAACGACCACGCCCTGTCCCGCCACCGCGCCGACCGCCGATTGCTGCGCCCGCACCGCGTTTACTTGCGCCCGCGCGGCGGCTGCGGCCGCTTGCGCTTGCTCCAGCCGCGCCTTGGCATATACGCCGTTGTCGTAGAGATATTTCACGCGCGCAAATTCGGCCCCGGCCTGTGCCGCCTGCGCCTGCGCGGCCGCTGCCTGCGCGCCATAGGCTCCCGCCTGATAGCCGAGCTGGCTGTCGACGATGCGGCCGATCGCCTGCCCCTTCCTTACCATGTCGCCTTCGCGAACGGACAGTGTCGTCAGGATGCCGGGGATGCGGGCCAGTACCTGCGCTTGGTGGACGGTGGCGATCTCGGCGCTGACATCCTGCCAGTCCACCGTTTCGCTAGGGGACAGGACGAGCCGAGGTCCAGCTGGTGACTTCGCGGCCTGCGCCGTTTCCTTATCCCCGCTGCAGCCCGCAAGCGGCATAGTGAGAAGCAGGCCCAGAGCAACCGTTCCTAAGAGCGCTTTCCGCATGATCGCTTGCCCCTTCTTCATGCGCCATGTTTATCGTTCCACAGGCAGGTTCGCCGCCTGCCAGCTGGCGAAGCCGCCAGCTCCTTGACGCTGATTTCCTGGTGCTTCGCCTTGCCTGAACCGAAGACCATTTTCATACCTTTCGAGACGGCTCGCCCGGAGCCCGTTGAACTTCCCTCTTGAGTATATCGTATAGTTAGAATATAAGTAAATAACGATATAAAACGGGACGTCGTCGGGGTTCTGCGCGGGCGGAGCCTGGATCGAATTCCGTAACTGCAGCACGCCGGACCGCCCGGGTATTCGGGACATTACGAATGGGAGCGAGGGCCGGGCCGATGCATCGAAGGGGTAGGAGTGAGAGTGAGAGCTATGACATTACCCCGGATCATCATCCTTGGCGCAGGTCTCGGCGGCACCATGGCAGCCTATAAAATTCGCGATGCCGTGAAGGGCAGGGCGGAGGTCACGGTGGTCAACGACCAGGAGGACTACTGGTTCGTGCCCTCCAATCCCTGGGTTGCGGTCCGTTGGCGTGAGCCCGAGGCGATCAGGGTCCACCTGCCGCCGATCATGAAGAAAAAGGGAATCGACTTCACGTCCGTCGGAGCGACGAAGGTTCACCCCGCTGAGAACCGCGTTGAGCTCACCGACGGCACCTCGCTTTCTTACGATTACATCGTCATCGCCACTGGACCCGACCTCGCGTTCGACGAGATCGAGGGGCTCGGTCCACAAGGCTTCACTCAGTCGATCTGCAAGACCGACCACGCCGATCGCGCCGCAGACGTCTTCGAGCGCTTCTGCGCCGATCCTGGGCCAATCGTAGTCGGCGCCGCGCAAGGAGCGTCCTGCTATGGTCCCGCTTATGAATTTGCCCTGATCCTTGACACCGAGCTCAAACGCCGGAAAATCCGAGACAAGGTGCCGATGACCTTCGTCACCGCCGAGCCCTATATCGGCCATCTCGGTCTCGACGGCGTGGGCGACACCAAGGGCTTGCTCGAAAGCGAGCTGCGTGACCGCCACATCAAGTGGATTTGCAACAACCGTATCACCAAGGTGGAAGACGGTGTGATGCACTGCGAGGAACTGGCCGAAGACGGCTCGGTCAAAGCCAAGCACGATTTGCCTTTTAGCTATTCCATGATTCTGCCGGCCTTTCGCGGCATTCCCGCTGTGTTCGGCATGGAGGGTCTGGTCAATCCGCGCGGATTCATCCTGGCAGACAAGCACCAGCGCAACCCGAACTTCACGAACGTCTATTCGCTGGGCGTCTGCGTGGCGATCCCGCCGGTTGGGCCCACCCCGGTGCCGGTTGGTGTGCCTAAGACGGGGTTCATGATCGAATCCATGGCGGCCGCCATCGCCCAGAACCTGAAGCTCGCACTCGCCGGCAAGGAGCCCGACGAAGAAGCCACCTGGAACGCCGTGTGCCTTGCCGACTTCGGCGACGGCGGCGTGGCCTTCGTCGCTCAGCCGCAGATCCCGCCGCGCAATCTCAACTGGTCTTCCAGCGGCAAGTGGGTCCACTTGGCGAAGGTCGGCTTCGAGAAATACTTCCTCCACAAAGTTCGGCGCGGCACCAGCGAGCCTTTCTATGAAAAGCTCGCCATGCATGCGCTCGGCATCCGCAAGTTGCGTTTCAAATAAGGGAGAGGAACGATGAATCTCGATAGGGCTGTGCTTCGTTTCGCTGGCGTGGTGGTTCTCGCCAGTGCTCTGCTGTCGATCTATGTCCACCCGTACTGGATCGGCCTTGCCATCTTCGCCGGCCTCAACATGATCCAGGCCAGCTTCACCGGCTTTTGCCCTTCTGCCATGGTCTTCAGGAAGCTGGGTGTGAAACCCGGAAACGCGTTTCGCTGAGCGGGACCGTTATGCGACGCCTGCTTCTTGCCCTGCTGCCGCTTTCATGCCTCGCCTCGCCGGTAGCAGCGCAGGATCTCGAATTCGGCCATCGCTGACGCCTTGGCGAACGCGCCCGCGCTCGCTGCGGCAAAGGCTGACGAGACGGCTGCCAAGGCCCGTCTCGATCGCGCCAGGGCCGAACGCAACCCACTGCTGCGGGTGGAAGGATCGATAGGCACGGGCCGCATTGACAATGGCGGCTTCTTTGGCCTCACTGCCGGGAATACGACCCCTTTGGCGCTGCAGGGCGTCGCGGAAATGCCGCTCTACGCCGGAGGGAGGATCGCTGCTGCCATCGATCAGGCCAGGGGTGGAGCCCAGATCGCCGGCTTCCAGACTGACCAGACACGGTTGCAGACCATTGTCCAGGCGATCGCCGCCTATGCCGAAGTGCTGACCGCGCGCGAGTTGGATGTGCGGTTCGCCCAGCTTGTCGGCGAGCTGACCGAGGTCGAGCGGCAAGCCCAGCTTCGCTTCGGGGCGGGCGAGATCGCCAGCTCGGATCTCGCTCAGGCCCGTGCCCGCAAGGCCGAGGCTGAGGCCGGACAGGCCCGCGCGAAAGGCCGCCTTGCCTCTGCCGAAGCCGCTTTTCAGCGCCTCACGGGCAAGCCTGCCGGGGAACTGGCTTCCTTGCCCGACCTTCCGTCCACGCCGCCCACCCTCGACGAGGCGCTGGACCGTGCGCGCGCCGCCAATCCCTCGCTGCAGCAGGCCAAGGCGGGCGTGGATGTGGCCAAAGCCGGTGTGCGCGCGGCCAGAGCCGAAGGCCTGCCGCAGGTCGGCGCCTTTGCCGAAGCGGCCCATGTCCGCGACCAATTCTTCCCCGACTACCGCGCTGATTCTGTCGTTGTGGGCGTTCGCGGGCGCTGGACTATCTTCGCCGGCGGTCGTGTTGCGACCCAGACCCGCGCCGCCAATGTCGAACTCGATGCGAGCGAGGCACGGCTGCGTCAGGCGGACCAGGCGCTCGAGGGCATGGTGATCGACGCCTGGACTGGTCTCGCCACCGCCCGCCAGACGGTCGAGGCGACCCGCCTGCAGAGCGATGCCGCCGCCGAGGCCTTGCGTGGCCGCAAGCTGGAGGCAAGGGTCGGTGCGATCCCTGTGCTCGCCGTGCTCGACGCCGAGCGCGAGGCGACCGCGGCTGAAGCTGCGCTGCTCGAAGCCCAGGGCCAACGCCTCGTCGCCGCCTGGCAGCTCAATGCCCTTGCCGGGAATATCCAGTAATGGCCGACTTGAACCTCGAAGACAGCATCGCGCAAGTAAGCGCAACGCTTACGCCCGGTTTCCACAAAGTTGGGCGCGGATCCTGAGGGTAAGACAGGCTGCAGCTATGGCCGCCACCGCGATCTTGTTGCTCCCTTCAAGCGCCCAAGCGTAACAACGCGCTTCGCCTCGCCCAAAGCGTCCAGCGAAACGAGCCGGATGGCCGGATATCGGATGGCATCGGGTTCCTGGCCGACCGGCTTCGCAGCCGACCATGATTGCGCATTTTACCGGGACTGCTCGGCAGCACGTTGTGCGAATCGCCCTAGCGGTTCCATGAACCGAGACTTTAGGGGGCAGCAGATTTCACGCTCCGATGACATGCCTCGGCTCGCGGCGCGCAGCAATTGCGGTGCCTTCCGTCCGTCCGAGCCGGATAAGCATCTGGGGAAAGCCGATTGTACCGAAAATTGATGGGAGACGTGGCCGCAATTCCCGAACTTCGATCGGTTGGTTGAGGAAGGAACAGGCAATACCGCCGGCGGTGGCTTCGAGAAGGATATCGGCAAGCGCCATGCCGGTGCGCAGCCAGGATTGCTCGTCATCCTGTTCTGACGTCAGCAACCCAAGCCAGGGTGTCCGCCCGGTCAGGCTTTGATGCTTCGCTGCGCTGGCGAAACCGATGTCGAGCCTCTCCATGAGCCTGGCCAAGATGCGCGACAGCCGGTCGCTGAGACCAAAGCTCGCAAGCGACATGCCGTCCGCCCGTGAGGTCCGGTTGCTCCTGACCCATTGTGCAAGTTCGCGCCGATAAGAAGGATCGGCCATCTGCAGCCGGTCGGCGTGGCCGACGAGATTCCCTACTCGCTCATGACAAGTCCGTTCCGCTGTCACCACGAACGCAATGCCCTCTTCGAAGATGAGGTCCCGCAAATGGGCAATCCGGTCGTCAACAATCGGATCGGTGGTAAAAGGTCGTCGCACCGTGTGCCGGTCGGGAATGGCACGAAATCGGCGTGCTTCCGTCGAACTGGGCGCGTGAGCGCCGCCGAAGCGCAACCGCGCGAGCAGATCTGGATTACGCGGGCTCGGGAGCAGGTCGATATGCGCCTCGCGCCCGAAATTGCGGGCGGCCAAACGTGCGAAGCCAAGCGCAGCCCCGCAGGAAATCGTCAATTCGCGATCATGCGGATCACATATCGGGAGGGACCGCGACCGATCGGCGAAAAATTCAAGCGCCTCGCCGCGGACACGGAAAAGCCAAGGCTGGCTATTATGGGTCGAAGGTGCGAGCACGGCATAGCGAACAAGGAACTCCAATTTCGCATTGCAGCTGTCGGTAATCGGAAAGTCCGATCCATCGATCTGCCAGGGCGAGGCATATTGCGTGGCCATTAACGGGATTCCAGATTTCATGGGATCAAGATTATCGCGCGGTCAGCACGACTGGCATCCGTAGCTTCCCCAATAAGCTGGATCGGGCCGATGCCTGACAATTCGTCCGATACCCGGCGATCCATGCCGTTCAACGATCCATGCTCCCGATGCGTAATGTTGCGTAATGATCGTCGCCCTGCATCGGCCCACCATGCGGCACAACTCTGGTGCCGACAGGCCGGGACAAGGAGGTCTTCATGAAGAACGTCCTATTGCTCATCCACGACGATGCTGGAGAGGAAGCACGTCTTCAGGTCGCGCTCGACCTTGCGCGTGGGCTGTCGGGGCATCTCATCTGCGTGGATATCGTTCAGACCGCCTCTGCCGCGAACGATCGCCCGCCTATTGTGTGATGAGGGCATATGGTCATTCGCGTGTCCGAGAGAGTCTGTTCGGCGGCGTGACGCGACGGATGCTTGGTGAAAGCACGGTGCCGCTGCTTGTCGCGCACTGAAGCGCGGCGCGGCAAAAAGACAGGAGAGGCGTCATGGCTGGGATAGCACTGCACGGCAGAACTGGTCGCGAAGCATCGCCTGCGCTCATCGAAGCGCTGCGCACGCATGCCGAACCTCTGCCGGCGCCCGAACGCACAGAGGAATTTGGTGCCTTTTTCGACCGGTTCGGTGACGCTCGGGTCGTGCTGCTCGGTGAGGCGACGCACGGCACCTCGGAATTCTATCGCGCGCGTGCCGCCATCACCCGCCGGCTGATCGAACAGCATGGCTTCACCATCGTCGCAGCCGAAGCCGACTGGCCCGATGCGGCCCAAATCGACGACTATGTCCGCCATCAGGCCCCGCGTCCCAGGCGCGGTGACGTCTTCGCCAGATTTCCGACCTGGATGTGGCGCAATGAGGAGGTGCTGGCCTTCGCCGACTGGCTGCGGGGCCACAATGCGCCGCTCTCCGCGGAACGCCGCGTCTCCTTCAGCGGTCTCGATGTCTACAGCCTCAGCGAGTCGATCCACGCGGTGCTTGCCTATCTCGACAAGGTCGATTCCGACGCGGCCATCGATGCACGCCGGCGCTATGGTTGCCTCACGCCCTGGCAGGACGAGCCCACTCATTATGGCCGCGCGGTCATGCTCGGCGGCCGGCAGAGCTGTGAGGACAATGCCGTGGCGCAGCTTCACGGGCTTCTGGCACGCCGACTCGACTATTTGAGGGAGGATGGCGAGGCCTGGTTCGATGCGCTCCAGAACGCCCGCATCGTGCGCGCCGCCGAGCGCTACTATCGCGCCATGTACCGCAGCTCGACCGAGAGCTGGAACCTGCGCGACCGGCATATGTTCGAGACCCTGCAGGCTCTGCTCGCGCATCGCGGCGATGGGGCCAAGGCAGTGATCTGGGCGCACAACAGCCATGTCGGCAACGCCGCGGCGACCGCCATGGGCTGGCAGGGCGAGTTCAATATCGGCGAACTTTGCCGCCTGGCGCATGGCGATGAGGCCGTGTCGATCGGCTTCGGCACGGACACGGGCACGGTCGCTGCGGCAAGCGACTGGGGCGCCGACATGCAAATCAAGACCGTTCAGCCCGCGCGCCTCGATAGTTACGAGCATGCTTTCCGGCGGACCGGCATTGCCCGCAGCCTGACTGATTGGCGCGGTGCAGATCGCCATGACCTCGCGGCCATGCTGCGCGAGCCTTTGCTCGAACGGGCGATCGGCGTTGTCTATCGCCCCGAGACCGAGCGCCTCAGCCATTATTTCGAGGCTGTGCTCGCCGAGCAGTTCGACGCCTGGGTTTGGTTCGAGCAGACCACGGCTGTCACCCCGCTCGGCCACGAACGGCCGCACGGTGCCCCGGAAACCTGGCCGTTCGGACTATGACCATGGATCGCCTCCATAACACGCAGCAAGTCAGTGTGGGCGAGCATCGCCTCCAGGGTTTCCTGGACGTGCCCGAGAATGCGAAAGGGCTGGTGATTTTCGCGCATGGCAGCGGCAGCGGCCGGCATAGCCCGCGCAACAATTACGTCGCGGCCGGGCTGCGCAAGGCGCAACTCGGAACATTGCTGATCGACTTGCTGGACCCGCGCGAGGAAGCGGACAGGCGCAATGTGTTCGATATTCCATTGCTCGCCTCACGGCTCCGCGAGGCGGCCGACTGGGCGGCGAGTGTTCGGGCGCTTCAGGGACTTCCCATCGGCTATTTCGGCGCGAGCACGGGCGCGGGTGCCGCGTTGCTTGCGGCGGCGTCGCCCAACGACCGGGTTGCCGCCGTCGTGTCGCGCGGCGGCAGGCCCGATCTGGCGACCGCTGCGGCGCTCGCGCGCGTCCGGGCGCCGACCCTGCTGATTGTCGGCAGCCGGGATGATCCGGTTATCGAACTCAACCGCGAAGCGATGCGGCATATGCGTGCTGAAACCAGGCTGGTGATCGTCCCCGGCGCGGGCCATCTTTTCGAGGAGCCGGGAACCCTCGATCAGGTGATCGATCACGCCGAGCGCTGGTTCAGCCTTCACCTCGGAGGGTCTCGCCAATGATCGGCTATCAGCACCAGTTCCGCGATCGTCAGGAAGCGGGGATCGAGCTTGCCAGGGCGTTGATGCATCTCGCGCCGACCCATCCCCTGGTTCTGGCGCTTCCGCGCGGCGGCGTACCCGTGGCCTTCGAGGTGGCAAAAGCGCTGGACGCCGATCTTGACCTGCTTTTCGTGCGCAAGCTCGGGGCGCCGGGCTATGAGGAACTCGGGATCGGCGCCGTGGTCGATGGCGCCGATCCCCAACTCGTCCTCAACGAGGATGTCGTCCGCCAACTGGCGCCGAGCCCCAACTATATCCGGGCCGAGATGCGGCGACAGCTTGCCGAAATCGAGCGGCGTCGTGACACATATCTGGGCGGCGAAGCGCCAATCGCGGTCGCGGGACGCACCGTGATCGTGGTGGACGACGGGATCGCGACCGGCGGCACTGTCAAGGCCGCACTCAAAGGTCTGCGCAAGGCGGGCCCTGCCAGGCTGATCCTCGCCGTGCCTGTAGCACCCCAGGAGACTATCGCTGCCCTTGGCGGTGAGTGCGATGAGATCGTGTGCCTGGCACAGCCCCATCCCTTTTTGGCGGTCGGGGCGCATTACGCACGCTTCGACCAGACGAGCGATGACGAGGTGGTGCAACTGCTCGCCGCGGCTCGTGCCGCGCGGCAGCAGCGGCAGAAGGCCGCCCAATGGTCTCGACGGCACTGACATGTGGCGAAGTCGCGATGAAAGCCCGAACCGGGTTCTCCCGCGGCAGAATTTTGTTACCTCCCGACCGGCAGATACTATCCGCCGCTTGCAGGGGATCGGATGAATGATGACGAACGATCATGCACACGGCCGCTGGATAAGGCGATTTGATGAAATCGGTCTTGATGATGTCGCAGACGTTGGCGGCAAGACCGCGTCGCTGGGAGAATTGCGCCAGGCGCTGCCGGGCGGAGCGCAGGTGCCCGATGGTTTTGCGATCACGGCGGACGCCTATCGCGACATCATCGAGGCCAACGGTCTCGCGCCGAAGCTTGCGGCAATCCTTGCCGAGACTGATTGGACGGTTGCGGGGAAGGCGTCGTCTACCTCGCAGAGGCTTCGGAAAATGGTGGAGGAGGCCAGGTGGCCCGATGGTCTTACCGCTGCGATCGGCGCCGCCTATCGTGCGCTGGGCGGCGCCAAGCCGGTGCCGGTCGCGGTGCGCAGTAGCGCGACCGCTGAGGATCTGCCGGGCGCTTCCTTCGCCGGGCTTCACGAGAGTTTCCTCGATATCCGAGGCGAGGGGGCACTCGATGCCGCCATACGCCGCTGCCTCTCCTCGCTCTTCACCGAACGCGCCATTTCCTACCGCATCACCAAGGGGTTCGCTCACGAGAAGGTGGCCCTCTCTGTCGCCATTCAACGCATGGTCGATGCCAGTGCGGCAGCCTCGGGCGTCATCTTCACGCTCGAAACCGAAAGCGGCTGCCGCGATATCGTCATGGTGACGGGCGTGCTCGGTCTGGGCGAGACCATCGTCCAGGGTGCCGCCGATCCCGATGAATTCCTCGTTCACAAGCCGACCTACCGCCTGGGCCATCGAGCTGTCTTGCGCCACCGTATCGGGGCCAAGCAATTGCGCATGGTCCGCGCCCCGCAGGGTACGCGCACCGTGACGCCGCCGCGCGCCGTCCGGTCGCGGGCCTGCATTACGGACGAGGAAGTCCTCTCGCTCGCGGGCCAGGCTATGGCGATCGAGGCGCATTACACCCGGCGCGCCGGGCGGGATACGCCGATGGACATCGAATGGGCCAAGGACGGATCCAGCGGACAGTTGTTCATCATCCAGGCGCGGCCCGAAACGGTTCATGCCGAGCGGCAAACGGCTGAGGCAGTGCGATACCGCCTGGAAGCCGAAGGCCCCGTGATCGCGACGGGCCAAGCAGTCGGCGAACGGATTGCCGCGGGACCCGTGCGGATCATCGGCAACACGGGCGAACTGGAAGCGGTTCAGCCGGGCGATGTGCTCGTGGCCAAGACGACCTCGCCCGATTGGGAACCAGTAATGCGGCGGGCTGTCGCGATCGTCACCGAACATGGTGGACGCACCTGCCATGCGGCGATCATTGCCCGCGAGCTCGGCATTCCCGCAGTCGTCGGCGTCGCCGGCGCGCAGGATGCGCTTGCCGACGGCGACCTGGTGACCGTCTCGTGCGCCGAGGGCGAAACCGGCCGCATCCGTGCGGGCATCTTGCCCTTCGCCGTCGAACCGGTCGCTCTGGACGCGGCCCGTCCCTCAAAGCCCCACCTGCTCGTCAATATCGCCGATCCCGCCAAGGCGTTCCGGACGGCCACATTGCCGGTCGATGGCGTTGGCCTTGCCCGCATCGAGTTCATTATCACCCAGCATATCGGCGTCCATCCGATGGCGCTTGTCGAGCCCGAGCGGGTGAAGAGCTCACGCATCAGGGCGCGCATCGCCGCGATGACGGCGGGCGCGAAGACCGGAGCGGATTATTTTGTGAACCGGTTGGCGGAAGGAGTCGGCGTGATTGCCGCCGCCTTCTATCCCCGCCCGGTGATCGTGCGCATGTCGGACTTCAAGACCAACGAATATCGCGCGCTTCTGGGCGGGGAGGCTTTCGAGGCCGCGGAGGAAAATCCGATGATCGGTTTCCGCGGCGCATCGCGCTACATCCATCCCTTCTATGCGCCCGCCTTCGCGCTCGAATGCCGGGCGCTTATCCAAGTGCGCGACGACATGGGACTGGACAATGTCGTGGTCATGATTCCCTTCTGCCGCCGCGTGGACGAGGCGCGCAAAGTCGTGAAGGCGATGGCCGATAACGGCCTTGTGCGCGGACAGAATGGCCTCAAGATCTATGCCATGGCGGAAATTCCGAGCAACGCGCTCTCGATCGACACCTTCTCCGCCGAGTTTGACGGCTTCTCGATCGGATCGAACGATCTCACTCAACTCACCCTTGGGGTCGATCGCGACTCGGCGATATTGGCGGCCGATTTCGACGAGCAGGATCCGGCGGTGCTGCGGCTGATCGAAGAGGTCATCGCCGGCGCGCATCGGCACAAGCTGCCGGTCGGCCTGTGCGGCCAGGCGCCTTCGGATCGACCCGCCTTCGCCGACTGGCTGATCGCGCGCGATATCGACAGCATCAGCCTCAACCCCGACAGTGTACCCGGCTATCTTGAGCGTCTCGCCGAGGTGGCAAGCCATGTGCCGACTCCCCGGCGCCATAGCCGCAAGGCTGGTGCTGGCTGACTGGGGTGCCCCGCGCCAGTCAGCGACCAGCCCGGGGTTGCAGCATTCCGTTCACCACGACCCAGAACCATGGGCAATGCGTGAAGAGCAGCCAGAGGCCCGCAAGGATCAACAGCACGGCGCCCAATATGGCCGCGATGACGAGCCCTCGGCCATCCCTGTCCCGCTCGCTGCCCATCATGCGATCGCCAGGACCGTGCGCCCGGCCGCCACTGTGGCCTCCAGACCGCCATTTACGCAAAGCGGGCGCCAGGCACCGAGTGGTCCTACCTCATAGGCCGCCTGCGTGCGGACCAGCGTGACATCCGCGTCGGAGGCGTCGGATGGCCGCTCGGCGATCCGCTCGGTGCGATGCATCTCGAGCAGCCAATCGACCGGCTCTCCGGGGCCATCCAGTCCCAGGCGCCCCGCAGCATCTCGGTTTATGGCATGGACGGCGATATAAAGATCGGGCGCTGTCCGGCGGTTGAGCCGCAACTCTTCTTCAAGCGTCGCCCTGCGCCGCTCCGCGGTCGAAAAATCGAGATAGCCGAAGCGTACCGCGCGCTTGAGTTTCCACGCCCGGTTGCAGGTCAGGAAGACGCTGGCGGCATGGGTATCAACTCGCCTCGGCGTTTCTCCACCGAGCCCTCCGCCGGCCAGGAACGCGACAACATCCGCTTGCGGATCCGGGGTTAAACGGGCCGCAGCGGATGTCGTCACAGTCTGGTCACGCCTTTTCGATCGCGATCTTGCGCGCCCGGGCAGGCGATTTCTCGTCCTTGGCGAGCGTCACGGTGAGGACGCCGTCCTTGAACTGCGCCTTGATCGCGTCCGATTTGACATCGGCCGGGAGGGGGATTTGCCGCTCGAAGGCACCATAGCGCCGCTCGTTGAGCAGATAGCCCTCTTCCTTGCGCTTCTCCTCGATCTTCTTCTCGCCCGATATGCGCAGCGTACCGTCGGAGACACTGACGCTAATATCCTTCTCCGTCAGTCCCGGCAGCTCCGCGGTCAGGCGGTAGCTCTTGTCGTCGTCAACCAGATCGAGCGCTGGAACCGGCGCCAGCGCCCCGCTGCCGAAATTGAAGATGCTACGGGCCGGATGGCCGAAACCATCAAACAGCCGGTCTATTTCCGTCCGGAGCCACGACAGGGGTTCGCCGAGCGGCCTGTCGAACAGCGACGGGACCGAGCGGGTTCTGGTGACTGGAACATTGGTGACGTCATTCATGATGCAATCTCCTTGTCCTCGAGGAAAGGGCTCGATGAAGGCGGCGTCTCAGGCGAACAGGGCATGTTCGCCTTCCGCTTCGATCGGGTCGGGCACCACGAGCTGGTCATGCTCCTCATGACAGGCTTCGTGATGTCCGGCCGGAGGGCGCGGCCAGTAAAAATCGACCATGGCGTTCCACCATGCCGTGGCGGCGATGACGGGCATCTGCCAGATCTGCAGCAGAAACCCCGGAGGAACGAGGGATCGAATAAACGGTCCACGCTCTCAATATCCCGAAGCATGATGGCCTCCCTCATCGAGTCCACATCGAACCTAGGAACTGCGTACCTTCCGCTCCATTGGGAACTCTACCTAGCCGCATCCGGGCACAAGCACGGCAGCGCCTTCGATTTCGCCATCGCGAAGACGCAAGAGCGCTTCGTTCGCGGCAGCAAGGGGGAAGCTTTGGGTGACCGTCCTGATCCCGGCCCGGGCGGCGATCTCAAAAAAGGATGTGCCGTCCTCGCGGGTGAGATTGGCGACCGACCGGATGACGCGCTCGCCCCAGAGGTCGACATAGGGAAAGGAGGGGATATCGGTCATATGAATGCCGGCGCAGACGACCTGGCCACCCTTACGAACCGCTTTGAGCGCCTTGGGAACGAGCGGCCCAACCGGGGCGAAAATGATCGCAGCATCGAGAAGGGCCGGCGGTGCTTCATCGGATGAGCCTGCCCAGAGGCAGCCGAGTGAGCGTGCAAACGCCTGTCCCCCGGCATCGCCCGGCCTGGTGAAGGCATAGACGTCACGCCGTTGCCAGCACAATATTTGCGCGGCGATGTGCGCTGCGGCGCCGAAACCGTAGAGCCCGATAGCCTTGCCGTCTCCGGCCAGCCGCAGAGCCCGCCAGCCGATCAGGCCGGCACACAGCAGCGGGGCGGCATCGATATCGCTGAAATTGTCAGGCAGCGGGAAGCAATAATGCGCCTCGGCGACGACATGGCTCGCGAAACCGCCGTCGCGCGTGCAGCCCGTGAATTCAGGCTGGTCGCACAGATTTTCCCGCCCGGCCGTGCAATAAGCGCAGAGGCCGCAGCTATGCCCGAGCCAGGGGACGCCCACCCGGTCGCCGATCCTGAACCCTGTCACGTTCGCGCCAAGCGCGCGGACATGCCCCACAATTTCATGACCCGGTATGATGGGGTAATGGGCGGGGATATCGCCATCGACGACATGGAGGTCGGTTCGGCAGACCCCGCAGGCCCGTACCTCGATCAGAATCTCGTCTGCGTGGGGTTTCGGGATCGGGCGCTCGACAGCCGTGAGCGGCCTGCCAGGCCCGTCGCATTGCATGGCTCGCATCCTGTCCATTGCACGATCATCCGCATTGCGGCGAGAAGCGTTGCTACGTAGCATTCCGAAGTGATGGCAACCGGCTGGCATAATAGCGCTTGCCTGTGAAAAAAGCAGGCGCCTGGCTCGCGGTGCCGCTCGTCCTCGCAGGCGCCTTGGGCGGATACCTGTTGTGGCGGGCGCAACCGCGCGAGGTGACGGCCGTGCATGCCCGCATCGGCCCGGCCATCGAGCTCGTCTATGCGACAGGCTTTGTCGAACCTGAGCAGCCGGTGTCCGCCGCGGCGCGCGTCACGGCGCCGGTAACGGCAGTGCTCGCCGACGAAGGCAACTCCGTGCACAGGGGGCAGGCGCTGCTCAGAACTCGATGATGCCGACCAGCGCGGGGAACTCGATCAGGCGTCGGCGCAGAGCCGCGGCGCGACGCTCGCCGAGCAGCGCGCCCTCGCGCTGTTTGGCGAAGGATGGGTTACGCGCGCCGCGCGAGACGAGGCGGTTGCCGCCGGCTGGGCGGCCCGTGCCGCAGAACATGCCGCCCAGGCGCGCCTCGACCAGTATGTGGTTCGCGCCGGCATCGACGGCGTGGTCATCAAGCGCGATGTCGAGCCGGGCGATCTGGTGACGCCGGCCCGAACGTTGATGCTGCTTGGCGATCCCAGTCGTACGCGCGTGACCGCGACCGTCGATGAGCGCGATGTTCCACGCGTCCATCCAGGCCAGGCCGCGCTCCTTTCGAGCGATGCCTGGCCCGGCCGGGTGCTCAGGGGTCATGTGCGCACCATCACGCCGACGGGAGACCCCACCCAGCGCGCCTTCCGCGTCCGTCTTGCGCTTGAAGATGACACGCCGTTGCCCTTGGGCATGACGCTGGAGGTCAACATCATCAGCCGGAAAGTCGACAAGGCATTGCTTATCCCACGCGCGGCGCTGTCTGGCTCGACGGTTTGGGTGGTTGAAGACGGAAGGGTCAGGAAACGCGCCGTTCGCACAGGGATCATCGGTGCAAGCGACGTTCAGGTCGTCTCTGGGCTGGAGCGCGGTGAGGCCATTGTCGACGCGCCTGCCGGACTTCACGACGGCGAACGGGTGAGAGTCCGGTCCCCATGAACGGTCGGCGCGCCCTGTTGCTGGAGATTGCGCTCAGGCATCTCACCCGCCGCCGCCGTCAGACGGTGGTGGCGGTCAGCGGTGTCGCTGTCGGTGTCGGCTTCTTCCTAGCGGTGTCGGCCATGATGATCGGGAGCCAGACCGATTTCATCCGCCGCCTGATCGACGCCGCGCCGCATATCATCATTTCCGACGAGCTGCGCAGCCCGTTACCGCAGCCCGGGGCCCGCGCCTTTCCGGGCGCTGCGATCGCGCTGCATGGATACAAGGTCCGCACCGAGGTGCGGGGCTTGAAGGACTGGCCCGCGATATTGGCCGCCGCCAATGCCTCGCCCGGTGCGATCGCCTCACCGAGCCTGACCGGCGGCATCGCATTGAAGCTCGGCGGCCATGAGGAGGCGCTCGGCATAGTCGGGATCGAGCCGGAGATCGAAACGCGGATCAGCACGATCGAGGATAAGCTCCGTAGCGGCCGCCTGCATGACCTGGAAACCGTGCAGGGCGGAATCATCATCGGCGAGCAACTTGCCGGACGCCTCGGCATCGGCATGGGCGATGTCGTCGCCGCGACATCCGCGTCGGGGACCACCCGGTCGCTTCGCATTGTCGGGCTGTTCAAGCGCGGACAGGCCGAACTTGCCGAATCCTCGGGCTATGTACTGCTGCGCGAGGCGCAGTCGCTCTTGAACCGGCCTTTCATCATCAACCGGATCGCTGTCCACCTCTCCGATCCCTATCAGGCGGATGCCGTGGCGCACGATCTGGAGACGCGTTTCGGCTACAAGGCCGAAAGCTGGCAGGAACGCTCAGCCGATTTCCTGTCGCTGCTCGTGACGCGCAACGTAATCATGTACAGCGTCGTATCGGCCATTTTGCTGGTCGCGAGCTTCGGCATTTACACGGTCGTCTCGAACAGCGTTTCGGACAAGCGCCGCGACATCGCGATCCTCCGCTCGATTGGTTTCTCGCAAGCCGATCTCCAACTCGTCTTCGTCGCCCAGGGGCTGCTGCTGGCGCTGGTCGGCGTCCTTCTCGGCTGGCTGCTCGGCTATGGATTGATGGCGATCCTGGGGGCGCTCAATTTTCCGATCGCGGGCGAGAATGAGCGGCTACCGCTCGACCGTGGTGCGCGCCAATATGCGATCGCCGCGGCGGCTTCGCTGCTTGCCGGCAGCATCGCCGCCTGGTTGCCGGCCCGCAAGGCCGCCATAGTGGACCCGGTCGATATCCTGCGCGGGGCGGTATGAGCCTGCTCGAAGCACGCACGCTGACGCGCATCCTGCGGGGTGATCCACCGGTGACGCTGGTTGCCGAAGCCAGCTTCTCGGTCGAACCTGGCAGCTTCACTGTAATCGTCGGCCCCTCGGGCTGCGGCAAGTCCTCGCTTCTCTACATGCTTGGGCTAATCGATCGGCCGACCCAGGGCATGGTGCTGCTCGATGGCATGAAGACCGCGGAACTCGACGGCGACGAGCGCGCCGCCTTGAGACTCGCGCGGTTTGGGTTTGTCTTCCAGTTCCACTTCCTGCTGCCCGAGTTCAGCGCGCTCGAAAATGTCATGCTACCGATTCGCAGGCTTGGGCGATTGAACAAGGACGCGGCCAAAGCGCGGGCACATAAGCTTCTTGAAACCATGGGTCTCGCGGAGAAAGTGAACAAGACGCCGGATCGGCTATCCGGGGGAGAGCGCCAGCGCATTGCTGTCGCGCGCGCCCTTGCCAACGATCCGGCGCTGATCCTGAGCGACGAGCCTACCGGCAATCTCGACAGCCAGAACAGCGCGCGCGTGGTCGAGATATTTCGCATGCTGGCCCATGAACAGGGCAGGGCGGTGGTCTGCGTCACGCACGACCCCGACGTGGCGGCCGCCGCCGATACCCGGATTTCGATGCTCGATGGCCGAATCACGTCGATCGAACCCGCCTTGCCGAGTCGGTCCTAGCCTCCGAGCCGGTTCGCGATGCCATCTCCGAGGTGCCGATAATGGCGCCCATCTCGCTTCTCCGGCATGTGGAATTTCCGCCGCTGCGGAGGTGTACGGGGATCTACGAATTCAGATGGCTGGCGGGTCGCCGCACAACAGGCTGCCGCATGAACGGAGCGTCCGAATGGAGCCGAGCAGCGCATCCATTGGCTCATCGCCGTCGCACCGCGAGGTCATACATGACCTGCGAAACCTCTTCGGTGTTGTCGCTGCAGCCAAGCATCTGCTGGCCAAGCGGCCGGAGGAAGGCAAGCGGACATTCCTGCTTGATGCGCTTGAGGGCGCTGCGCTGCGCGGTGGACAACTGACGACGGAATTGCTCGCTTCCAGCCCATCCAGCCAGCTGCAGATTATCGACCTCAATATGCGGATCATGGGCCTTGAACCCATGATCCGAGCCCTCCTGGGCAGCGATGCCGCCCTCGACCTTGATCTGTGCGAAGACTGTCTGTCGGTCAGGGCCAATCAAGCGGGTCTTGATGCCGCCATCCTCGAACTTGTTGCCAATGCGCGTGCGGCTCTCGCGGCACCCGGCGTGACCAAGGTCGAAGGCAATATCGTTATCGCCTACTGAGAAAGCGGGCGCATACGCCGCTTGCGGCCGCCGGTTTGCGACCCACCGGCGGCCGCATCTTTTCGTCGTTCTTTCCTTGGAGAGCCACATGTTTGAAAAGTTCCGCTGAGGCCAGATAAGCGACGACGAGCAATGCGACGGCCCCCAGCATTGCTCCGCTGGGCATGGCGAAACCCAGGAGGCTGCCCGTCACCAATGGAAGCGCCAGGGCCACGGCAAGACCTCCAAGCGCCGTCAGCGTCATCACGCGGTGCGGTCGGCCGTGCCACACGGGCTGGGTGGTACGGATCACGAAGACGACGAGGATCTGCGTCGCCATGGATTCGATGAACCAGATCGTCCGGAAGGTCGCGACATCGGCATGGAAAAGCCCAAGCAACACCGCGAAGGTGGCGATGTCGAAGACTGAGGACAGCGGCCCCATGATTGCGGTGAAGCGCGTGACGCCCGGCAAATCCCATCCATGCGGACGGGCAAGATCGTCCCTGTCGGCGTGATCGAATGGGATTCCGATCTGGGAGAAATCGTAGATCAGATTGTTGAGAAGCACCTGCACCGCGGTCAGCGGCAAGAAGGGCAGCCAGAGGGATGCTAGCGCCATGGTCAGCATGTTGCCGAAGTTGGAACTGGTCCCCATCCGGATATATTTCATGATGTTGGCATAGGTCCGTCGCCCCTGGGCCACGCCATCGGCGAGCACGCCCAGATCGGGTGCCAGCAGGATCATGTCCGCCGCCTCCCGCGCGACGTCGCTCGCCCCATCGACCGAAAGGCCGACATCGGCAGCGCGGATCGCCGGCGCGTCGTTGATGCCGTCGCCGAGAAAACCGACCGTGTGCCCCCGAGCCTTGAGTGCCCGCACGATCCGGGTTTTCTGATCGGGCGTGACCCGCGCGAACAGATCAACGTCTTCCACCCGAGCGGCAAGAGCGGCGTCGCTCAGCTTCCGGATATCCTCGCCCGTCAGCACGCCAGCTATGGGCAAGGAAAGTGCCGCTACCAGATGTCTGACGACGGCGTCCGCATCGCCCGAGATCACCTTGATCCGGATGCCCTTCGCCTCGAGCCGGGCGACGGCGGATGTCGCGCTCTGCTTGGGCGGATCAACGAACACGCAATAGCCCGCAAAGATCAATTCCTCGTCACCATCGGCACCGATCCGCTTTGATCCCGCCGCAGGCTTCCAGGCGAGGCCGAGGAGGCGTAGCCCTTCAGCGGCCCGCATGTTGTGCAGCGAAACGAGCCGCTCGCGCAGGTCGTCGTCAAGCGGGACGAGAGCTCCCGTGCGATCCTGGGCGCGTGTACACAGCGCAAGCACCGTTTCCGGCGCTCCCTTGACGATCTCGATCCGTTCGCCGTCTTTTTCGGCCAGCACGGAAACACGCCGTCGCTCGAAATCGAAGGGTCGCTCGTCGATTTTCGTCCAGCCCTCCAGCGAACGATCGGCCATATGCTGAAGCAAAGCCTCGTCGAGGGGGCTTTTAAGTCCAGTCTCGAAGCGCGCATTGACGGCCGCAAGCTCGGCGACCCGCTCGTCATCGCTGCCGTCAATGCCTGGGTGACCGACCAGCGCAATCCGCGCCTCGGTCAGCGTCCCGGTCTTGTCGGTGCATAATATGTCCATCTGGCCCAGGTCGTGGATCGCCGAAAGGCGTTTTACGACGACCTTGTCCGCCGCCATGCGCTGCGCGCCGCGCGCAAGCGAAACCGTCATGATCATCGGCAGCAATTCCGGTGTGAGCCCCACCGCAAGCGCCATCGCGAACAGGAAGGACTCGAGCGGTGGCCGGCCGAGCGCGAGATGGGCAAGAAGGACGAAAAGCACGAGGAAGACTGTCAGGCGCGCGATCAGCACGCCCAGCTTGTGAATGCCGTGCTCGAATGCCGTCGGAGGTTGCCTGCCCGCGAGCGAGGCGGCAATCGCACCGAACCGGGTTCCCGAGCCCGTCGCTGCAACCAGCATGGTGGCAGTGCCGCCAATCAGCGCCGTGCCGTGGAAAAGTGCGTTTCGCGCCTCGGCGGGCACCAGGGCATCGTGTGCGGGCGTCACTTGCTTCTCGACAGGATAGGGCTCGCCGGTCAGCAGGGCTTCGTTGACCTGCGTGCCATTGACGGCAAGCACGATGCCGTCGGCGGGAACGAGATCCCCCGCGACGAGCATGACGACGTCGCCTGTGACGAGTTCGCGCGTCGGCAATTCGATCGCCTTGCCGTCACGCAGAACGGTCGCATGCAAGGCAATCGAGCGTTTGAGAGCTTCGGCGGTCGCCTCGGCGCGATGCTCCTGGACCATATCGAGCGCGGTCGAGAGCACGATCACGACCGCGATGATCGCAAAGCTGGTGACATCTCCCGTCGCTCCGGCGATGGCAGCGGCAAACAGCAGGATGGCGACCAGCGGATTGGCGAGCCTTCGAAACAGATCAGTGGCTAGGCGCCGTCTTCGTGCGGGGGCAAGCTCATTGGGACCATCGCGCTGCAGCCGCGTGGCCGCCTCGATGCCGGAGAGCCCGTCACGGCTGGTTTCGAGTCGCTTCAATGCCTCATCGGGGGGCGATTGCCAGAAAACCGCAGCGTCGCTCACCGACGCTGCTGCCCGGTCAAGCGGAGCAGCGAGAGAAACAGGTTGAGCAGATCCAGGTAGAGCGCCAGCGCACCGAGCACCGCGCTGTTCTCGCGTCCGTCGGCTTCGCTCTCATAATAGATGCGCTTCAACCGTTGCACATCATAGGCGGTCAGCCCGGCGAACAGCAGGATTCCAAGACCCGAGAGTGCAAGATCGAACGCGCTTGACCGAACGAAGAGATTGATGACCATCGCCGCGATCAATCCGATCAACAGGATCATGAAGAAGGTACCCACGCCCGACAGATCGCATCGGGTGGCACTTCCAATCGCCGCAAGCACGGCAAAGGCGACGGCGGCACCCAGAAAGGCCATGACTATGCTTGACCCGGTATAAGCCATGAAGATGCCGCCGAGCGACAATCCGACAAGGGCGGCGTAAAGAAGAAACAGCACGCCCGCCATGGCGGCGCCAAAACGGTCTATGGCAGTGCCGATCAGGAGCACCAAACCCAGGGGCGCCAGCGTCACGAACCATCCCGCCGCCGTCAGGCCCTCAGAGGTAAAAAGCATCCCTGCAATGACAGGATTGTGAGCCGCAAGCCATGCCGATATTGCCGAGAGCATCACGCCGCCCGCCATGCGGACATAGACTGATGCCATATAGACCCGCAGCCCGGCTGTATCCTGGCCTCCGTCAAGCAGCAGGCCGGAATTGTTCATTCTGCCCGCCATCAGTCATCTCCAGCAGGAACAAATGTCGGCCCTGGCGGATATTGCGCATGGCGGAGCAGTGGCCCAATGCGCAATGCTACGTAGGCGGGCGAAGGACGATGCCTACGTAGCTTTGCGAGGTTCGGTCCGCGCGGCCGTCATTTATGTCCCTTGCCATGCGTCAGGATGCGATCAGGAGCGCCCCGCGATTGTCGGCCCTCGTTCCCGAGGCAGGGGCCGTCGATCCGCTCGATGGCCCGGCCGACCTCATCGACCGTGCGGCGAGCGCCGTCATCGCGTCCGTCACGCGCGGGCTCTCGCCTGCCTCGCTCGGCGGCGCCTTCGCCGACTGGATGATGCACCTTGCGGTGGCGCCCGGCCGCCAGCTTCATCTGGGTGCGAATCTCGGCCGCAAGGCTGTGCGCTTTGCGGACTATCTCCAGCGGACAGCCGTATCGGGCGATGCCGATCCCTGTATCCGTCCCTTGCCGCAGGATCGCCGCTTCGATGATCCGGCGTGGCGGACCTGGCCGTTCAACGCCATCCACCAGGCATTTCTGCTCGGCCAGCAATGGTGGGATGCGGCGGCCACGGTCAACGGCGTTACGCCGCGCCATCAGGAAGTGGTCCGTTTTGTGCTGAGACAGATGCTCGATGTCATGGCGCCCTCCAACTTCATCGCGACCAATCCGGTAGTACAGCACCGTATCGTCGAGAGCGGCGGGCACTGCCTTTTCGAGGGGGCGAGCAATCTTGCCGATGACGTGCGCCGGGCGCTGGCGCGCGAACAGCCGGCGGGGGCGGAGCGTTTCCAGGTGGGTGTCGATGTGGCGGCGACGCCGGGCAAGATCGTCTATCGCAATCGGCTGATCGAACTCATTCAATATGCGCCCGCGACAGACTCGGTTCGGCCTGAGCCCCTGCTGATCGTCCCGGCCTGGATCATGAAATACTATATTCTCGACCTGTCCCCCGGGAACTCGTTGGTCCGCTGGCTTGTTGGTCAGGGATACACTGTCTTCATCCTCTCCTGGCGTAACCCCGGCCAAAGTGACCGCGATATCGATCTCGAGGACTATCGGCGCATGGGCATCATGGATGCAATCGACGCCATCGTTGCCATTACGGGCGCCGCAAAAGTCCACGCGGCGGGTTATTGCGCGGGCGGGACGCTGCTCGCCATTGCTGCCGCCGCGATGGCGCGAGACAATGATCCGCGCCTTGCGACGATGACGTTGCTCGCCGCGCAGACCGAGTTCAGCGAGCCGGGGGAACTCGGCCTGTTCATCGACGAGGCCGAGGTTCATTTCCTCGAAAATATGATGTGGGCGCAGGGCTATCTGGACAGTGGGCAGATGAGCGGGGCCTTTCAGCTGTTGCGCTCCAACGACCTCATCTGGTCGCGTCTGGTCCACAGCTATCTCATGGGCGAACGCGAGCCGATGAGCGATCTCATGGCCTGGAACGGCGACGGCACAAGGCTGCCCTATGCCATGCACAGCCAGTATCTGCGCGCGCTATTTCTGGACGACGACCTGGCGGAAGGACGCTATCGGGTCGATGGCCGCCCGGTCGCGCTGGAGGACATCCGCCACGATATCTTCGCGGTGGCGACAGAATGGGATCATGTCGCCCCCTGGCGATCGGTCCACAAGATCCACCTGCTGACCGATGCCCAACTCACCTTCCTGCTGACGACGGGCGGACATAATGCCGGGATCGTCTCGGAGCCGGGGCGGGAGGGCCGATCCTATCATCTTCTCGAACGCGAGGCCGATGGCCATTATGTCGATCCCGACAACTGGCTGGCCCAGGCTCGGCGGCATGAAGGATCCTGGTGGCCGGCCTGGGCGACGTGGCTCGATGCCCGGAGCGGGCCTCCCCAAACGCCGCCTCCGCTTGGCCATGCCGAGAAAGGCTGTCCCGTCCTCGACGACGCTCCTGGCAGCTATGTCCGCGCACAATGACGACAAGCCCGAGCAATCTGGGCATCGCGGCGGGGCGTGGCGATCCTGGTTCTTCGGTCTTTTTGTGTCGGCGGTGCTCGTCGGCGCGATCTTCCATTTCGGCGAAATCAGGAATTTCGCGCGTCTCCTGACGCAGGCCGAACCGGCATGGCTTGCTCTTGCCATCCTGCTCCAGATATCGACCTATGCGAGCGTAGCATGGGGCTGGTCGCTGGTTCTGGCCCGCGCTGGGACACCGCGACCGCTGGGACGTGTTGGTAGCTTTGCGTATTCGGTTGGCGATTTGATCATTCTATCCTGCGGACATGGCGGAGCAGGATGGAATTCTCTTGGACCAGGCGGCAAGACCGCGCGGCGAACGCCTCTATTTCATCGGCGAGGAACAGTCGTTCGAACGGCTCTCTCATACGATCGAGGGAAAGGGCATCCGCTTACGGCGCTTCGATTCCCCGGAAGCGCTGCTTTCGGCCGCCGCGCGGCTGACCAGGGGCGCGGTGATCATCGAGGTGACGGGCAGGCGAGACCCACGGCTCTCGGTTCTGCCGGAAGTCCTCAAGCGCAAGGCCATATCCTGCGTCATCGTCCTTGCACCGAGGCATGACGTTCCGTTGACGGTCGCGGCGATGCGCCTGGGCGCCCATGATGTTCTCGTAACGCCGGCAAAGAGCACCCGCCTGTTGAACGCTCTCGCCAGCGCGGGCTGCGCCGTCATGCCTGTCTCTGCCATGCCGGATCTGCTGGACAGTCTGTCGGACAGGGAAAGGGAAGTACTTCAGGGATTGGCCGATGGCCTCACCAACAAGCGGATCGCCGCTCGGCTCGGCATCAGCTTCCGCACCGTCGAAGTCCACCGCGCCCGTCTCATGCGCAAGCTCGGCGCGCGAACGCTTTCGGACGTTCTTGCCTTCGCCTTCGCTCAGCGGGGGCAGGTCGCTTCGTCCCCCGGGGCGGAGGACACAGCGTCCCGCCGGTAAATGTCGGGGAAGTAGCGAATTCCGCCGAGCCCGTCGGGTTCGGCGGTGAAATAGGCAACATAGACGGGCACCGGCTCGGGAAGGGGAACGGTGACGGTCTGGCCGGCCTCGACCATCGCATCGGTCCTGGCGCGGTTCCAGCCGGACCGGGCCGAGAGCAGGGCGGTGGCGAGACCGAGCGCGTCTCCAACGCGGACGCAGCCATGGCTGAAGGCGCGGACATCCTTGTCGAACAAGCTCTGGGCCGGCGTATCGTGAAGATAGACATGATAGCCATTGGGCATGACAAGCTTCATCCGGCCGAGTGCATTGCCGGGACCGGGGCGCTGCCGGTACTGACCGCCCTGGATGACATAGCCCTTCCGCGCCGCATCGGTGGGACTGCGCCGCATGAACGCCCCGACGCTTTCGGCAACGATGCTGGACGGAATATCCCACCAGGGATTGAGGATGACGCCCGTCACCTTGGCCGCGAAGACGGGGGTCGGGGACCGCGTTTTGCCTATGATGATTTCCCAGCGGCCCACTTCTGTTCCCTTGTCCCACAAGGTGGCTTCAAAGGCTGCCGCGTTGACCAGGAGATAGCGCGTTCCGAGTGCGCGCGGCATCCAGCGCCAGCGATCGAGATTGGCCGCGAGCGTCGCCCTGCGCCCGGGATCCTGTTCATGCGCATAGGCATCGCGTAGCGCGCGATAATAGGGATGAGAGGGGCGCGCCTGCTCGAATAGCCCGTCAATATCGTCATTGGCGACTGCCGTGGCCACAGCGACCTCCAGTGCGGGCTGCGCCTGATCTCCGGCAATATGCCAGCCCGACCGCGCCGAAGCGTGGCAGCAGCCCGTCCGATGGGCCTGCAGCAATCGCACGGCCGCCGCCGTCGCGAGGTGATCGATCCTCGCCGGATCCTTCGCTGTGATCGCGGCCCGGACAACCGGCGCCTCGGCAGCAACCGGCGCAAGGCCATCGGACGGCGCCCGATCCAGCCAATCCGCAAGCCTTGCTGCCTGCTCGACGCGCCAGTGGGGCGGTTCGGCAGAAGCGGTGGCGAAACACCAGATCAAGGTGATGGCGAGGAGCCTTTTCATGGATCTGGTGTCGAAGAGCACCCCCATGCCGGCAATGAGGGTTAGTACTTATGTCAACAAAGCAGCCTGTAGTCGCTAATGTGGGCCGATCATGGCTTCGAGTGCCGGACGTTTTCTCAATGATACCATTTCGCGGCGGTCCATGCTGCTGGGATGCGGTGCTGTTGCTCTGGCGGTGTCGGTGCCGTCGCTTGCTCTTGGCGCAGAACTTGATGCCGGTCCGCCCGAAGCATTGATGCGCCGTGCGCTCAGCGCGCTGGACCGTCACCGTTCGCCCCTGACCGCGCTCGACAGGATCGGCATTGCCGATTTCAGCGCCGCGTCGCGCTATCCGCGTTTCCACATCGTGGATCTGGCGAGCGGTGTACGCGAGACCTTGCTCGTGGCGCACGGCCGAGGTTCCGATCCCGATCATAAGGGTTGGCTGGAACATTTCTCGAACATTCCTGGCTCGGCGGCATCCTCGTCGGGCGCCTATCTGACTACTGACGACTATGTGGGGCATCATGGGCCCTCGCGCCGGCTGATCGGTCTCGATCCCGAGAACAGCAATGCGGAGCGGCGAGGGATCGTCATCCATGCGGCAGACTATGTGAGCGCCGAGTTCGTCAGGACACACGGCAAGTTGGGGCGCAGCGAGGGCTGTTTCGCCTTTGCCCAGACCGATCTCGACACCGTTCTGCGCAACCTCGGTCCAGGGCGATTGATCTTCGCCGACAAGCTTTCCGCCTGAGGATAGTCATCGGGAAATTTGCGTAAGCCGTTCTGCTCCTCCGACGGCTATCATCGCCTGGCTGCGTCACCAAGGCCTTTTGCGATGAACGAGCGAGCGATTGCGGGCACGATGTCCTTCATGACCGGTCTGTCGCAAGACGAAGCGAGGCAGCGACTGGCCGACGAAGGACCAAACGCGTTGCCGCGATCGGACCATCGTTCCGCGCTTCAGCTCATCGCCGAGGTCTTACGAGAACCCATGTTGGCCCTGCTGCTGTTCGCCGGCGGCGCCTATCTTCTCCTTGGCGATCGCACGGAGGCGCTGATCCTGCTCGCATTCGCGACCTTCTCGATCGCCGTGACCGTCGTCCAGGAGACACGTACCGAGCATGTACTGGAAAAACTGCGCGACTTGTCCGCGCCGCGCGCGCTCGTGATCCGCGACGGCGAACGGGTCAGGGTTGCTGGACGCGAGGTCGTCAGGGACGATCTCCTTGTCCTCGAGCAGGGAGATCGCGTCGCCGCTGATGCCCTCCTGCTCGACGCTCAGGACCTCCAGATCGACGAGTTGCTGCTGACCGGCGAATCCCTGCCGGTCTCCAAGCGCGCAGTTTCGGCTGAAACGCCTGTCACTCCATATCGGCCCGGCGGCGAAGACCAGCCCTATGTATATTCCGGGTCGCTCGTGGTGTGCGGGGAGGGGCTGGCACGAACGATCGCCACGGGATCCAGTACCGAGATCGGCAAGATCGGCCAAAGCCTGGCATCACTGGACAACGAGCCCTCGCGGCTTCGCATCGAGACAGCGACGATCGTCCGGCTGTGCGGACTTGGTGGTGGCCTCGTCGCGCTCGCCGTCGTGTTGCTCTATGGATTCCTGCGCGGCGGATGGCTTGATGCCCTGCTCGCGGGCATCGCCATCTCCATGTCGATGCTACCCGAGGAGTTCCCGGTCGTTCTGACGATCTTCCTAGCCATGGGGGCGTGGCGGATCGCGCGCGCGGGTGTACTCACCCACCGAGCCGCCGCGATCGAAGGGCTGGGATCGGCGACGGTACTGTGCACCGACAAGACAGGAACGCTCACCGAGAACCGCATGGCGCTCGCGGAACTGTGGCTGCCGACAGGACAGTCCTGGACCTTTTGCGGTTCGCGGCAAGCGCCCTCGGAATTTGTGGACTTGATCGACGCCGGGCGGCTTGCAAGCGCCGTCGAAGCTGTCGACCCGATGGACGTGGCTTTCCATATGGCGGCGAGCGCCCAGGACATGTCCAATGGCGGCATTGCGCCGCCTGACCGCAAGCTTCTCCATCGCTACGGCCTGACGCCCGATCTTCTCGCCATGTCGAATGTCTGGGAGCAGGGGTCCGGCAGCGATGATTTCATCATCGCCGCCAAGGGCGCGCCCGAAGCGATCGCGGAGCTATGCCGGCTGCCGGAGGTCGATTATCGGCAGCTCACCGCAGCGGTCGACCGGATGGCGGAAGGCGGCATGCGTGTGCTTGCCGTTGCGACAGCAAGGGAGCCGGGCGATCCGCGCCGGCCGTCCCAGCGTCATTACGCCTTTGCGCTTACGGGCCTCGTTGCTCTGGCGGATCCGCTCCGCGCATCGGTGCCAGCGGCCATCGCCGAGTGCAGAAGCGCGGGCATTCGCGTCGTCATGATCACAGGCGACTATCCGGCAACGGCGCGGTCGATTGCCCGCCAAGCGGGGATCGATACGGCAGAGGCGCTTACTGGCGCCGATCTCGACCGCCTCGACGAGGCCGCGCTGCATGAGCGGCTGAAAACAGCTACGATCTTCGCGCGGATCATGCCCGAGCAGAAGCTGCGCATCGTCCGGGCCTATAAGGACACAGGCGAAGTGGTGGCGATGACCGGCGATGGCGTCAACGACGCGCCCTCGCTCAAGGCGGCGCATATCGGTGTCGCCATGGGCAAGCGCGGCACCGATGTCGCGCGCGAGGCCTCGGCGATCGTTCTCCTCGACGATGATTTCGGCGCGATCGTTCATGCCATCCGGCTCGGCCGGCGCATTTACGACAATATCCGCAAGGCGATGAGCTTCATCTTTGCCGTTCATGTGCCGATCGCGGGCCTTGCCCTGATGCCGCTGGTACTTGGCCTTCCCGTTCTTTTTGGTCCCATCCATATCGCCCTGCTCGAAATGGTGATCGATCCCGTTTGCGCCCTCGTGTTCGAGGCGGAGCGCGAGGAATCCGACGTCATGCGCCGTCCCCCCCGTGCGCCGGAGACCAGGCTTCTCTCCTTGCGAACCATCCTCTGGAGCATGTTCCAGGGCGCGATCGTCTTCTGCATGTTGGTCGCGATTTGGCTGATCGGAAGGGACATGCCCGAAGCCGAGCTGCGGGCGCTGATCTTCTTCGCGTTGGTCGCCTCGATCCTGTCGTTGACCTTCGCCAACCGCTCCTTTGCAGCCTCGATGCGCGAGGCCTTGCTGCGGCCCAACAAGGCGCTAGGCGTCGTCCTGGCTGTGGTGGCCCTCACACTTGCGGTGATCCTGGTGGTTCCTTCCGTTCGTTCGCCCCTGGCGTTCGGACCGCTCCACTTTGATGACCTTCTGATGGTGGCCGCCGCTGCGGCGCTGATGCTCGGGCTGATCGAGTGGCTGAAACCCTTAGGGAAGGACCGCCGCGTGCTCGGCGGCGTGTAAGTCGGTGCTGACGTGCGGGTATGAAGACCCTGCACTATCCCCCGTCAGCAGATGAGCCCCAAATCCTCAAGCGGCAAGAAGCCTGCGGAGCAGGTGGTAAAGGACATACGCCGGGCGACCCGGCGGCATTTTTCGGCCGAAGACAAGATCCGGATCGCCCCGGGAGGCGTTTCCCGGCCATGGCCAGATGAAGCCGGAACAGCAGGAGATACAGCGGCTGCGCCGCGAAGTGGCCAAGCTCAAGGCGGAGCGCGAGATATTAAAAAAGCCGCGGCCTACTTCGCGAGGGACTCGATATGAGATTTGCCTTCATCGCGAAACACCGAGGGATATGCATGCCACCCCTGTCGCCGTTCAATCAAATACCAAGCTTAGGGAAATGGTTAGCGACAAACGCGCAAATCCGAAACCTTGAACTCGCGCATGAAGTGAATGCTGAGCCTGATTGTGATGGCGACCGTATGGCCGCCGCGCTCGGGAAGCTAGCTGTGGACATGACTTCGGATGCGGGCAAAATAATCTTGCCGCTTCTGATGCCCCATTGGTACCCCGCGCCGGATCACCGTCGCGTCGTTGCCGCTAAGTCATTGAAAAAATGGTGGACGCACCAGGGCTCGAACCTGGGACCCGCTGATTAAGAGTCAGCTGCTCTACCAACTGAGCTATGCGTCCATTCCGCCATCCGGCAGGCCCGAGTGTCATCGGGAGCGCGCCGGGTAGCACTTCTGATATGCAGGGTCAAAACGAAAATCGACGGGCGCGCATCAATTTCCGGCAGTGGTCAGCCGAGCGCGTCATAGGCCGAATTGCGTCGGTTCGCCCGGTCGATGCCGAGCAGGACGCCAAGACTAAGCATCACCGTCATCATCGCCGACCCACCGTACGAAATCAGCGGAAGCGGGATGCCGACCACCGGCGCCAATCCCATCACCATCATCAGGTTGATGCATACATAATAGAAGATGCTGGCGGTGAGACCGCTCGCCAGCAGTCTGTCGAACCGGTTTTCGGACGAAATCGCCACCTTCCACCCCCAGGCCAGGATATAGCCGAAGGCGAGCAGCAGGCACAGGCCGCCGACCAGGCCCCATTCCTCGGCCATGGTGGCAAAGGCAAAGTCGGTGTGCCGTTCGGGCAGATAGTCGAGATGGCTCTGCGTGCCGTTCATGAACCCCTTGCCGAAGATGCCGCCCGATCCGATCGCGATCTTCGACTGGCTGATGTGATAGCCCGCGCCGAGCGGGTCGCTTTCCGGATCGAGGAAAATCAGGATGCGCTTCTGCTGGTAATCGTGGAGACGCGAGAAGATGATCGGCAAAGCCGCCGCGATCAGGCCGCCTCCGCCCAGGAACAACCAGAGCGGAAGGCCAGCGAGGAACATGATCGTCACTCCGCCGAATACGATCATCAGCGCGGTGCCGAGATCCGGCTGGACGATCACCAGCGCGGCGGGCAGGCCAAGCAGAACCGCTGCCGGCCAGATCGCCTGCATGCTGCGCAGATGGACGGCTGGAAGCCTCGAATAGAAACGGGCGAGAACCAATATGACGGCCGGTTTCATGAACTCCGACGGCTGCAGGCGGATCAGCCCGAGGTCGAGCCATCGCTGGCTGCCGCCGCCGATAACACCCAGCGCCTCTACCGCCACCAGCGCGACAAGGAGCACGGCATAGGTGGGAAACGCCATCGCCGACCATCGTTCGGGCCGGACGCGCGACAGCGCGATCATCGCGACGAAAAAGACGCAGAAGCGCACGCCCTGATTGGCCGCCCAGGGCGTGAGGCTGCCGCCCGCCGCTGAAAACAGGACGACGAGGCCGAACAAGCCGATGGCGGCGATGACGAGGAGCACCCGCCACGGCAGGCCGGCAAGCACGCGCGGCAGGGCGGGATGGCTCATTCCGGGCCTGCCTCCACGGCGTTGCCCGCGGTAGCAGCGGCCGTGCCGGCATTTACGGCGGCTTCCGCTGCTGCTTGTTGCGCGGCGCGTTCCGTCTCCCTTGCCTGCATGCGCGTAAGGATATCGCCGCCCCACTCCTTTTCCAGGGCTTCGAGCGTCTTCATCGCCTGCGCTGGTTCGTAGAGGTAGGTCAGGCAGTCGCGTGCGATCGGCGCGGCGACGGCCGAGCCGCCGATGCCATGTTCGATCACTACCGCGACCGCATAACGGGGCGCATCCACCGGCGCATAGGCGATGAACAATGCGTGATCGCGCAGCCGCCAGGGCAGCGCTTCATTGCGCAGGACGCCCCTTTTTCGCTCCGCCATGGTGATCCGGCGCACCTGGGCTGTCCCGCTCTTGCCGGCCATCTGGATGCCTTCGATCTGCATCCGCGCCCGGCCGGCCGTGCCGCCGCCGTTGACCACGGCGTTCATACCGTCCCTGACAAGCTGGATATGTTCGGGGTCGATGTTGAGCGGCTTTTCTTCGGCCCGTTTTTCCCCCAGCAGGAGCGACGGAGACAGGGCGCGCCCCGATGCTACCCGGCTGCACATCACCGCAAGCTGGAGCGGATTGGCAAGCACATAACCCTGGCCTATCGCGGCCGAGAGCGTTTCGCCCTCAAGCCAGGGCTTACCGTATTTCTTCATTTTCCAGGCGCTGTCGGGCACCGTTCCATAGCGCTGCGAGGCGACCGGTAGATCATATTCCTCACCCAGGCCCAGCCGCCGCGCCATGTCGGCGATCCGGTCGATGCCGATCCGCCTGCCGAAATGATAGAAATAGACGTCGCAGCTTTGCGCGATCGCCTTGTGCAGACTGACGATGCCGTGGCCGCCGCGCTTATGGCAATGGAACAGGCTGCTGCCCACCCGGTAGCTGCCGGTGCAGACGACCGCGTCGGTCGGCGCGACGCCAGCCTCGAGAAGCGCCAGCGCGGTCGCGGGCTTGAACGTCGAACCGGGCGGATACAGGCCCTGCAGGGATTTGTTGAGCAGTGGCAGGTGATCGTCTTCGCGCAGGGCGTTCCACACTTTCTGGCGGATGCCGCTGCTGAACGCATTGGGATCATAGGCGGGCATCGACGTCATCGCGAGGATGTCGCCGCTGGCGCAGTCGAGCACGATTGCCGAGCCGCTGTTGTCGCCCAGACGGCGCGCGGCATAGAATTGCAGGCCGCCGTCGACGGTCAGCCGCACCGTTTCGCCCGCGGTCGCCGGCAGGGTGTCGAGATCGCGCAGCGGACGGCCACGGGCGTTCACCTCCACCCGCGCCGCGCCTGCCTTGCCGATGAGGCGCTGGTCGAGCGTCTTTTCAAGCCCGTCCTTGCCGATCTTGAAACCGGGAAAGATCAGCAGCGGATCCTTGCTTTCCTGATATTGCTCCGCTCGCGCCGCGCCGACATAGCCCAGCAGATGGGCGATGGCCGGACCTTCGGGATAGACGCGGGCATAGCCGCGGATCGGCTGGATGCCGGGCAAATCCGTCAGGCGCACATTGATGGCGGCAAACTGGTTCCAGTCCAGGTCATGGGCGATCTGAATCGGCTGGAAACCTGCTTTTTCCTTGGCTTCTTCCTGTATGCGCGCCAGTTCATCGGGCGGCAGATCGAGCAGCTTGGCCAATCGGGCGATGGTGCCGGGAATGTCCCGTGTCTGTTCCGGAATGAGCTGAAGTTGAAAATCGGGCCGATTGAGCGCGAGGGGCTTGCCGGCCCGGTCGACGATCCATCCACGGCGCGGGGGGACGAGCTGCAGTGAAACACGATTGCTTTCCGCGAGCAATTTATAGTGTTCCTGCTGGAAGATCGAGAGATAGCCCATGCGCGTGGCAAGAAGGGCGCCGATCCCGCCCTGCGCAACCGCCATCACCACGGCACGGCGGGTAAAGCTGAACTGCTGGCTCGCCTCGGTCGGCGTCGCGGGTTTCAGCCGGTGGCCAGCCACTGGCGCTCCATCCACGCGGCGAGGCGCGCAATAATCGGAAAGAACAATATCGTCGCGAGTATGCCGAGCATTAGAGGCATGGGCGGCAGGGGAAAATGGGCGGCTGCCATCAGCTTCCAGGCCAGAAGCTTCGCCCCAATTATGCCGGCTCCCGCCAAAACCCAGTCCATCCGCATGTCCCGCAAGGGAAAGCGCGGCTCGATCAAGGCGAGCACGAGCAGCGCAACCGGCCAGACCGTTGCCGAGATGCCGACCGGCTGGCCCGTCAGAATGTCTGCGGCAATGCCCAGCGGCAAGGCCGCCCAGGGTGCAAGCAGGTCTGGCCGGTACAGCCACCAGGCAATCAGCAGCGCAAGCGCGACATCGGGCAGCACCGGCAGCGCCGTTACAAGCGGGATGACGGCGCACAGCAGCAACGCGCCGAGGATGGTGAGCGCAGGAACGCACATGCCCCAGCCCTGTGTCAGCTCGCGAACCCGCTCATGCCCTTCCATCTGGCCCCAGGGGGTCATGGCCGGGCCGTGCCCTTGCCAGCGGCCGATCTGGCGGGCGTCATCTGGGGCACAAAAGGTTTTTCCACAATCACGAAGCCCAGCTTCTCCAGCGCTACCGCTGGCCGCGCCAGGGCGCCTTCCTCGGTCGGCTTTACCACAATGGCGACGGCGATATCAGGCGGATATATGCCGCCCGCGCCCGACGTGATCAGCAGATCGCCGGGCCGGAAAGGATTGCGGTCGGTGATGACCGTCTTCACTTCAAGCAGCGCGTCGTTGCGGCCAAACACCAGCGCGGGCGTCCCGTCGCGCACCATCACCACCGGCACCCGGCTGTCGACATGGGTCAGCAGCATGACCCGGGCCGCATGCGCGCCGGTTTCGATGACCCGTCCCACAAGGCCCGCCGGTTCGCGCACAGGCTGGCCGACGGCGACGCCATTGTCGCGCCCGGCCGCCAGGATCGCCGTGCTGAGCGGCGAAGCCGGCGAACCGCCGACGATCCGCGCCGTCGCGGCCAGGCGCGGGCTTGGTTCGGCAAGTGCTAGAAGATCTTTGAGACGCGCGTTCTCGATGGTGAGTGCGCGGGCGCGGACGAGTTCCGGCACGGCGTGCTGCAGTTCGGCTTCGAGTAGCCGATTGTGCGAAACGGTGCGGAAATGATCGTCGACCAGATCAACCCCGGCGGCTATCCAGCGGAACGGCGCGCCGATCGCCTCGGCAATGGGCGCCGTGATATCCAGCGCAAGGCCGCGCGGCCCGGCAAAATGGTCATCCCCGCCATAGATCGAGCGGGCCAGCAGCGCGATGCCCGCCACGATGGCGAGGACAGACATCACAAGGCCGACGAACGCGCCCATTTGCGCCCGCCTGGATGATCCCGATCTACGCCACCCCTGGCCGCCCATGATAGGGACGCAAGCCCCGTCAGACCGACTGCAGCACGCCGCGGAACACTGGATCCTCAAGGGCGCGGCCGGTGCCCAGGGCAACGCAGGTCAACGGATCCTCGGCGACGGTGACGGGCAGGCCGGTGGCCTCGCGCAGCACCTCGTCAAGGCCATGCAACAGAGCGCCGCCGCCGGTCAGCACGATGCCCTGGTCGCAGATGTCGGCGGCAAGTTCCGGAGCGGTGTTTTCAAGCGCGAGACGCACGCCCGACACGATGGTCGCCACCGGCTCGGCCAACGCCTCGGCGATCTGGCCCTGGTTGACCGAGATTTCCTTCGGCACGCCGTTCACAAGATCGCGGCCCTTGATCTCGACCGTGCGACCCACGCCATCGGCGGGCGGGCGGGCGATGCCGACTTCTTTCTTGATCCGTTCGGCCGTCGCTTCGCCGATCAGCAGATTGAAATTGCGGCGGACATAATTGGTCAGCGATTCGTCCATCTTGTCGCCGCCGACGCGGACCGAGGTGGTGTAGGCGATGCCGCGCAAGGACAGCACCGCGACCTCCGTGGTGCCGCCGCCGATATCGACCACCATCGAACCGATCGGCTCGGTCACCGGCATGCCCGCGCCAATCGCGGCGGCCATCGGTTCGTCGATCAGATAGACTTGGCTCGCGCCCGCGTTCGATGCGGCGTCACGGATGGCGCGGCGCTCGACCGAGGTGGAGCCCGACGGCACGCAGATGACGATCTCGGGCCAGCGCGGGAAACGGCGGGGGCCATGCACTTTCTGGATGAAGTGCTTGATCATCTGTTCGGCGACATCAATGTCGGCGATCACGCCGTCGCGCAGCGGCCGAATCGCTTCGACGCTGTCTGGCGTCTTGCCCATCATGAGTTTCGCGTCGTCGCCCACCGCCTTGACGCGCTTGACGCCATTGATGGTTTCTATCGCTACGACGGATGGTTCGTTCAGAACGATGCCCCGACCGCGCACATAGACGAGGGTATTCGCCGTGCCGAGATCGATCGCCATATCGTGGGACATGAAACTGAACAGACGACTGAAAATCATATCAAGCCTTTACCCCAAAAAGACGCGGGCGTGCTGAACCGGAACCGTCCGCAGGCGCGAAGCCTTCAGACCAGTGATTCGCCATTTCCGGTACGACCCCGAACCGGAGCGCACAATGGCGGCTTGCGCGTCGGCCGTCCATCAGTTTTCAATTGGCCGCGACGTGGGTTGTTCGGCTAGAGCATATCGGCATGACCATCCGCCGCCTGCCCGAACATCTGATCAACCGGATCGCCGCCGGCGAGGTGGTGGAACGGCCCGCCAGCGCGCTCAAGGAGCTGGTGGAAAACGCAATCGACGCAGGGGCTTCGTCGATTCACGTCGCGCTTGACGGCGGCGGCATCGATCGAATCGAGATCGCCGACGACGGCTGCGGCATGGCGCCCGGCGAAATGCGGCTGGCGGTTGAACGGCACGCGACGTCGAAGCTGCCCGACGACGATCTGGACGCGATCGTGACGCTCGGCTTCCGGGGTGAAGCGCTGCCGTCGATCGCCAGCGTGGCGACGCTGACGATCGACAGCAGGCCGACCGGAACCGATGGCTGGCGGATCAGGATCGACAATGGCCGGATGACGGCGGACGAACCTGCCGCAGCCGCGCCCGGCACGCGGCTGACGGTGGAAGGACTGTTCGCGCAGGTGCCCGCGCGGCGTAAATTCCTGCGCTCCGAACGGGCGGAGCTTGGCGCATGCGTCGATGTGGTGCGGCGGCTCGCCATGGCGCGGCCGGAAATCGGCTTTACCCTGGTCCATGAAGGGCGGCGGCAGATCGCCGTGCAGCCGGAGCAGGACAGGCCCATGCGGGTGGCGGCGCTGCTCGGCGCGGAGCTTGCCGACAACAGCATCGCCATCGATTTCGCGCGCGGCGAAGTGACTCTTGCGGGCGTGGCAGGCCTGCCGACCTATAACCGGGGTGTCGCCGACCACCAGTTCCTGTTCGTGAATGGCCGCCCGGTGAAGGATCGCGTGCTGGTGGGAGCATTGCGCGCCGCGTATCACGACCTGCTGGCGCGCGACAGGCATCCGGTCGCCGCGCTGTTTCTCGACGTGCCGGCCGACTTCGTCGACGTCAACGTCCATCCGGCCAAGACCGAAGTGCGCTTCCGCGATCCGGGGCTGGTGCGGGGCATGATCGTCGGCGGGCTCAGGTCGGCGCTGGATGGCGCGGGGCATCGCTCGGTCCAGCGGCCATCGGCTGCGGCGCTGGGGGCCTGGGTGAGCGAGCCCATTGCGGCCCAGTCGCGCCTCTCATCCGGGGGATTTTCCTTTGCCGCGCCGCCGGTCGCGCAGCCATCGGTGTGGGACCGGGTGCAAAGCTATGCGCCTGCGCCTTCGGGGCGGGCCGAAGTTGCGCATGCGCCAATTCCAGAGGCGGCCTCCCATCCGCTGGGTGTCGCGCGCGGGCAGGTGAGGAACACCTATATCGTCGCCGAGGCCGAGGACGGATTGGTGATCGTCGACCAGCACGCGGCGCATGAACGGCTGGTGCTTGAACGGATGCGAAAGGCGATGGCCGACGGTGGCGTCTCGGCGCAGGCGCTATTGCTGCCCGAGGTGGTCGAACTGGACGAATCGGCCTGCGACCGGCTGGAGGCGCGGGCAGGGGAGCTTGCCGGTTTCGGGCTGGAGATCGAGCGCTTCGGCCCGGCGGCGGTGCTCGTCCGCGCGATGCCCGCGATGCTGGGGCAGGGCGATGTGAAAGGGCTGATCGCCGACCTTGCGGATGAACTCGCCGCCTTCGACGAGGCGCTGTCATTGAAGGAGCGACTGGACGAGGTGGCCGCAACCATGGCCTGTCATGGTTCGGTCCGCGCGGGAAGGGTGCTGTCGGTCGCGGAGATGAACGCACTGCTCCGCGAGATGGAGGTGACGCCGCACTCGGGCCAGTGCAACCACGGCCGCCCCACCTGGGTGAAGCTGGGACATGGCGACATCGAGAAGTTGTTCGGTCGAAAGTAGCGGCTTCCTTCCTCAGCGGCACCTGACGCCGTCGCGAGCGATCGAACGGCCGACCACGGCGCCAAGGCCACCGCCGACGATGGTGCCAACCGTCTTGGAATCACCTGGAGCGATGGCATTGCCAAGCAGGCCGCCGCCGAGCGCGCCTATGATGAGGCCGGTGGTGCCGTCCGGGCGGCGGCAATAATAGCGGCCATTACGGCCACGGTAGATGCGGTCCCCGTAGCTCAGCCGCCGCTGCTTGTAGTAGCGGCCATCGCGATAATAGCGGTCGGCGTTATAGCGGCCGTAGCGCTTGTCGGGCCGGTTATAGTCGTAATTGCGATAATCGTGCCACGAGCGCTCGTCCCGGTCGCGGCGGCCATGGGCCGGCGCCCAGGCGGGTGGGTCGGCAAATACCGGCGCGGCGACGGAAATCGCGAGAAGCGCTGCGATGATCCTGGTCTTCATCCGAACCTCCATTGGTCGCGGCCCGCCTTGTGTCGGCAAGCCACTGGTATGACTGACCAATGGAAAATTCGTTCCGTCGTCGTCCAATTGAGAGGCAGGGCCACCGGCTTGAGATCAACCGGGCCCCGCGATGGGGCGCGCTCGCTCAGCCGGCCGCAAGCGCGTCGGGCGCCGATTTTCCGCGTTTCACTGTCAGCTTGTTGAGCGCGTTCACATAGGCGCGCGCCGAAGCGACCATGGTGTCGACATGCGCGCCGCGCCCCCGGGTGGTCTTGCCGTCTTCGGACAGCAGGACGGAAACTTCGGCCTGCGCGTCGGTGCCGCCGGTGACGGCATGAACCTCGTACTTTTCCAGCACCGAGCTGTCGTGCGGGACGATCATGCGGATGGCATTGAACAGCGCATCGACGGGGCCATTACCGCGTGAAGTGACGGTCTTTTCCTCGCCATCGACCTCAAGCGTCAGGATCGCGCGCTGCGGACCGTTGGAGCCGCAATAGACCTCCACCTCCTTCACCTGAATCCGGTCGTGTCCGCGCAAGACCTCGTCATCGACAAGGGCGACAATGTCCTCGTCGTAGATGTGCTTCTTTGCGTCAGCCAATGCCTTGAAGCGGTGAAAGGCGTCCTGGAACTCGTTATCGCCCAGCCTATAGCCCATTTCCTCCAGCTTCTGGCGGAAGGCGGCGCGGCCCGAATGCTTGCCCATCACCAGATTGGACGCGGTGAGGCCGACGCTTTCGGGCGTCATGATTTCGTAGGTCGACGCGTCCTTGATCATGCCGTCCTGATGGATGCCGCTTTCATGCGCAAAGGCGTTGGCGCCGACGATCGCCTTGTTCGGCTGCACCTGAAAACCGGTGATCCCGGAAATCATTCGACTTGCGCGCGTGATCTCGGTCGAGACGATGTTGGTGCGCACCGGCATGACGTCATGACGCACCTTCAGCGCCATCGCGATTTCCTCGACCGCCGCATTGCCCGCGCGCTCGCCGATGCCGTTGATCGTCGATTCTACCTGACGCGCGCCCGCCATGACCGCGGCAAGCGTGTTGGCCACCGCCAGGCCCAGGTCGTTGTGGCAGTGGGTGGAGAATATGGCGAGATCGCTGTCAGGCACCCGTTCGCGCATCTCGCGAAACATCCGGCCATAGGTTTCGGGCGTCGCATAGCCGACGGTGTCGGGCAGATTGATGGTTCGCGCACCGGCCTTGATCGCGGTTTCAATCGCCCGGGCCAGGAATTCCGGGTCGGAACGGGTCGCGTCTTCTGCCGACCATTCGACATCAGGCACCAGGCTGCGGGCCAGCGACACGGAAGCGTGGATCGCCTCCAGCACTTGCTCCGGCGTTTTGTTCAGCTTGACGCGCATGTGGAGCGGGGAGGTCGCGATAAAGGTATGGATGCGGGGCTTTGCCGCGTGCTTCACCGCGGCGGCGGCCCGTTCGATGTCCGCGGTGGCGGCGCGGGCGAGGCTGGCGACGGTCGCCTTGGTGCATTGTTTCGCGACTTCGGTGACGGCTTCGAAATCGCCTTCGGACGCGATGGCGAACCCGGCCTCGATGATATCGACGCCCAGCGCCTCAAGCTGATCGGCCACCTTCAGCTTTTCTTCCAGGTTCATCGAACAGCCGGGCGACTGCTCGCCATCGCGCAAGGTGGTGTCGAAGATCAAAACGGTATCGGTCATCTCGCGCACTCCGTTGACCCATCATGGGGGTGCGGATTGAAATTCTGGCGGATTGTACCCCTTAGGCGCTGCTGCTCGAAAGCCTGAAATGGCCGAGCGAAATCGTCACGCCTAAGGGCGTGTAAGTCGTAGAAGCGCAAGGGTGCCGAAACGGTGCATGGATGGGCGTATAAGTGATGCGGCCAAAGGATGTCCAGCCCTTGCTGTCGTCGCCCAGCGGTTTGCCGACTTTCATGCCACGCCGCCCACGGAAGCGGATCTGGCCGCCCCCCGTTTCCAGGGAAAACGCGTAGCCGAAGTTGCGGCTGTACTTGCGACCCTGCGCGGCTAATCTGCCGCTGCTTTTAAAAGAGGGAGATGCTCTGATGAGGTCTGCGATATTCGGATCGGCTATGGTGCTGTGCTTGGCCGGGGCTTCGGCGCAACCGGCCACCGCGCAACAAGCGCCCGGCACCCCAAGCACCACAGGCATCAAGGCCGGCACGTATCAGGTGGATAGCGCCCATAACCAGGTTGTCGCCAGGGTGATGCACCTGGGCTTCAATCCCTATTACATCCTTTTCGGGGAAGGGCAGGGCTCCCTGCAACTTGATCCGAAGAATCTGGCGAACAGCAAGGTCACCGTGACAGTGCCGATGGCCAGCATCCGCACCAACAATGACGAGCTGACGAAGCATCTGAACAGCCCGGACTTCTTCGATGCGGCGAAGTTCCCGACGCTCAGCTTCACGTCGACGTCGGTGAGACCGACCAGCGCGACCACGGCCGACATCGCAGGCAATCTGACCGTCCATGGCGTGACGAAGCCGGTGACATTGAAGGCCAAGTTCACCGGGCAGGGCATCGGCCCAATGAACAAGGCGCCCACGGTTGGCTTCACCGCCGAGACGGAAATCAAGCGGGCCGATTTTGGCGTCGGCTATGGCGTGCCGATGGTGAGCGACGAGGTTGACCTGAAGATCACCGCCGCGTTCGAGATGAAATAGGGCCAGGAAAAAGGCACGGAAATCATGGGATCGCCGCGCCTTGCACCTTTTTCGCCGTTTCGGCGAAGACGGATCAGTTCTTGTCCTTGTCGACCAGCTTGTTCTTGGTGATCCAGGGCATCATGGCGCGCAGTTCCGCACCGACCTTCTCGATCTGGTGCTCGTTCTGGAGCTTGCGGGCGGCCTTCAGTTCCGGGTTGCCCGCCTTGTTGTCAAGCACGAAGCGCTGGACGAACTTGCCCTTCTGGATGTCGTCGAGGACGCGTTTCATCTCGGCCTTGGTCTCGTCGGTGATGACGCGCGGGCCGGTGTGATAGTCGCCATATTCGGCGGTGTTCGAGATCGAATAGCGCATGTTGGCGATGCCGCCTTCATACATCAGGTCAACGATCAGCTTCACCTCGTGGAGGCATTCGAAATAAGCCATTTCGGGCGCGTAGCCCGCCTCGACCAGCGTTTCGAAACCGGCCATGATGAGGTGCGAAAGGCCGCCGCAAAGCACGGCCTGCTCGCCGAACAGGTCGGTTTCGCACTCTTCCTTGAAGGTCGTCTCGATCACGCCCGAACGCCCGCCGCCGATCGCCGACGCATAAGACAGCGCGACGTCATGTGCATTGCCCGAGCTGTCCTGGGCGATCGCGATCAGGCAGGGCACGCCGCCGCCACGCTGATATTCCGAACGCACGGTGTGGCCGGGGCCTTTGGGCGCGATCATGAACACGTCGATGTCCGCACGCGGCTCGATCAGACCGAAGTGGACGTTAAGGCCATGGGCGAAGGCAAGCGCCGCGCCAGGCTTCAGATTGTCCTTCAGGTCGTCGTTGTAGATCGCGGCCTGATGCTCGTCTGGCGCCAGCACCATGATCACATCGGCCCATTTCGCCGCCTCGGCGTTGGTCAGCACCTTGAAGCCGGCGGTTTCGGCCTTTTTCGCGGTGGGAGAGCCGGGACGCAGTGCAACCGCGACTTCGCCGACGCCCGAATCCTTCAGGTTCTGGGCATGGGCGTGGCCCTGGCTGCCATAGCCGATGATGGCGATCTTCTTGCTCTTGATCAGCGCGACATCGGCGTCGCGATCGTAATAAACGCGCATTTTCTTTCCTTCGGTCTGGCATCCCTCGACTTGGCTCGGGACGAACGATTCTCAAAATTGCGGCCGCTGTAGCGGCTATCCGCGCATTCAACAATTTGAAATCGTCATCCCCGCAAAGGGGGGAATGACGGGAGCATCAGGTCAGCTCCTTGCCCCGGGCGATCGCGGCGACGCCGGTACGGGCGACCTCGATCAGTCCGACCTCGCGCATCAGCCCCACGAAGGTGTCGATCTTCTCGGTCGTGCCGGTCACTTCAAAGATGAAGCTGGAGATGGTCGCGTCGACGACACGGGCGCGATAGACCTCGGCCAGCCGCAGCGCCTCGATCCGGTGGTCGCCCGTGCCCGCGACCTTCACCAACGCCATTTCGCGCTCGACATGCGGCCCCTTTGCCGACAGGTCATTGACCGCATGGACGGGTATCAGCCGGTCGAGCTGATGGATGATCTGCTCGATCACGGCCGGCGTACCCTTGGTGACGATGGTGATGCGGCTGACGGCGTGATTTTCGGTGACGTCGGCCACCGTCAGGCTTTCGATATTGTAGCCGCGCGCCGTGAACAGGCCGGCGATGCGGGCCAATATGCCAGCTTCGTTATCGACCAGGATCGAGAGCGTATGGCGCTCGGTCGTTTCTTCCTTGATGTGCATGCAATCTTTCCCTGTCGTCCGTCGCAGCCATGGCGGGATCAATATCAAACCAGCGCCTTGGCCTCGTCATCGAGTTCGCCCGAAACCTGCGCCGCCTGGAGGATCATGTCGGTATGCGCCGCACCCGACGGTATCATGGGGAAGCAGTTGGCGAGCTTTGCTACCCGGCAATCGACCATCACTGGACCCGGCGTCTCGATCATCCGCTTGATTCCGGCGTCAAGCTCCTCCGGACTCTCGATCCGGATTCCGGTCCAGCCATAGGCTTCGGCCAGTTTCACGAAATCGGGCAGCGCATCCGAATAGCTTTCCGAATAGCGGCTGGCGTAGGTCAGCTCCTGCCACTGCCGGACCATCCCCATATATTCGTTGTTGAGGATGAAGACCTTGACCGGCAGACGATATTGCACTGCCGTCGACATCTCCTGAATGTTCATCAGGATCGAGGCTTCGCCCGCGATGTCGATGACCAGAGCATTGGGATTGCCGAGCTGGGCGCCGATGGCGGCGGGCAGGCCATAGCCCATGGTGCCGAGCCCGCCCGACGTCAGCCATTTGTTCGGCCCTTCGAAATCGAAGTGCTGAGCAGCCCACATCTGATGCTGGCCGACCTCGGTGGTGATGATCGGCTTTTGGGCGTGGGTCGCCTGCCATAGCTGGCGGACAGCATGTTGGGGCAGGATTTCGGGGCCGCTCTGCTCGAACGCCAGCGACTTCTTCGCCCGCCATTCGTCGATCTGCCGCCACCAGCCTTCAAGGTTCTGCGCCTGGCGCTGCCCGCCCTTCCACAGCTTGATCATGTCTTCCATCACCCGGCCGACGTCGCCGATGACGGGCAGATCGACACGAACCGTCTTGTTGACCGACGAGCGGTCGATATCGACGTGGATCTTGAACGAATTGGGCGCGAACGCGTCGAGCCGCCCGGTGACGCGGTCGTCGAAGCGCGCGCCAAGGCAGATGATAAGATCCGCCCGGTTCATCGCCCAATTGGCTTCATAGGTGCCGTGCATGCCGAGCATGCCGAGCCATTGCGGATCGGAAGCCGGAAAGGCGCCGAGCCCCATCAGCGTCGATGTGACCGGAGCGCCGGTGATCCGCGCCAGTTCGCGCAGGAGCTGCGACGCGCCGGGGCCTGAATTGATGATGCCGCCGCCGGTATAAAGGATCGGCTGCTTCGCTTTCTCCAACAGCTCGACCATGCGTTCGATGGCGGCGAGATCGCCCTTCATCTGCGGCTTGTAGGTCTTGTGCTCGACCTTGCCGGGGCGGACATAGGGCGCGGTCGCGACCTGTACGTCCTTGGGCAGATCGATCACGACCGGACCGGGGCGGCCCGATGTCGCGATGTGGAACGCTTCCGCGACAACGGTGCCGACCTTTGCCGGGTCCTTCACCAGATAATTGTGCTTGGTGCAGTGCCGCGTCAGGCCGACGGTATCGGCTTCCTGAAAGGCGTCGGAGCCGATCAGATGCGTCGCGACCTGGCCGGTGATGACGACGATCGGAATCGAATCCATCAGTGCGTCGGTGATGCCCGTGATCGCGTTCGTCGCGCCCGGGCCTGAGGTGACGAGGACGACACCGGGCTTGCCGGTCGAACGCGCATAGCCTTCGGCCGCGTGAACGGCGGCCTGCTCGTGCCGGACGAGGATGTGCTTGATCCGGTCCTGTTTGAACAGCGCGTCATAGATCGGCAGCACCGCGCCGCCCGGATAACCGAAGATGACTTCGACGCCGAGGTCGGTCAGCGTACGAACCAAAATGTCGGCGCCCCCGATCTCCTTCGACAAATCTCCGGCCGTCATTCCTAAACTCCTGCATGCCGCACTGCGGAAAACGGCGTCGCTAGCTGTTGAAAAATTCTATGTCAACCCATGCGCGTGTAATTAAATTACAAAAACCATGCTTCATGGGTAATTTGAGGTAAGTTCGGTGAAGATTTTCATTGCCGAGTCACTGTCGGCGCATCTCGGCCATCCGGCAGGCGGCTGTCTGCGGAACCAGGTGAGCTGGCGCTTGGCGTAGTTGCGGGTCGCCTGTTTGGCGATCCTCGCGGCGTCGTCCATCGAAAGGCGGCCCTCGATCACCGCCGCAAGTTCGCGCACGCCGATCGCCCGCATTACCGGCAGTTCGGGATCGAGATCGCGGGCAAGGAGCGCGCGGATTTCGTCGATCGCACCGGCGCTCAGCATCGCATCGAAGCGGGCATCGCAGCATTGATAGAGCAGCGCACGATCGGGGATAAGGATGACAGGGTGCAGGCTGATGCGCTCGCCGATGCCGCCGTGCCGTTGCCGCCGCCAGTCGAGGGCCGATTTACCGGTTGAGCGAATCACCTCCAGCGCGCGCGCGACCCGTGTCTTGTCGGCGGGATTGAGCACTGTCGCGGCGGCGGGATCCTCGAGCGTGAGGGCCGCATAGGCGTCTTCTATCGGCATTTCGCGGACGTGTTGGCGGACGGCGGAGTTGATTTGCGGAATGGGCGCAATGCCATCGAGCAGCGTCCGGATATAAAGGCCGGTCCCGCCGGCAAGGATGGGGAGGCGGCCGGCGGCATGGGCGGATTCGATTTCCTCTTTTGCGTCCGCCGCCCACCGGGCAGCCGAACAGGCCATGGCACCGTCGATATAGCCGAACAGCCGGTGATCGGCGCGCGTCTCCTCATCGGGTGATGGACGTGCGGACAGGATGGAAAGGTCGCGGTAGACCTGGCTTGCGTCCGCATTGACGATGACGCCGCCGGTCCTTTCGGCGAACGATAATGCAAGCGCCGACTTGCCGCTGGCCGTCGGTCCTGCAATGAGCGCCACGGACGGACGATCATCTGGAAGGGATTCGATGCTCATCGCGACGCTGATAGCAGCGGAAAGGTTGAATGCGGGCGATATTTCGGCAGCGCGCGATGCGATTGTGGCGGCGGGCGGCGGGGCGGGCGAGCCCGCATGGCTTGAAATGGGCAGGGCGGCAGACCTTGTGCTGGACGGAATTGACCGCGCGGCGGCGCGCGTGGTGCTGGAAAACCTGCTGCCGCGCGTCGATGTGGTGGTGCAGTCGGCCGCGCACCGGCGCAAGAAGCTGATCGTCGCCGATATGGATTTCGACGATGATCACGATCGAATGCATCGACGAACTCGCCGATTACCTTGGCATCAAGGAGCAGGTCGCCGCAGTGACCGAAGCCGCCATGCGGGGCGAGCTGGATTTCGTCGGCGCGCTCGATGCGCGGGTGAAGCTGCTCGCCGGGATGGACAAGGCGACGATCGACCGGTGCCGCGAGGAGCGGGTCAGGATCATGCCCGGAGCCAAGGCGCTTATCCGCACGATGAAGGCCAACGGCGCGCGTGCGGTGCTGGTTTCGGGCGGCTTCACGGTCTTTGCCGATCCCGTCGCGGCCGCTATCGGATTCGACCGGGCGATTTCGAACACATTGGAGATGGTGGACGGAAAACTTACGGGCACGGTGACGCGGCCCGTCGTGGATTCCGCCGTCAAGCGCGCGACGCTGCTGGCAGAGGCAGCGGCGATGGGCGCGGCATGGGAAGAGACGATGGCGGTCGGCGACGGCGCGAACGATGTGCCTATGATCGAAGCGGCGGGGCTTGGCGTCGCCTATCACGCCAAGCCGAAGACGGCGGCTGCGGCACAGGCGCGGATTGAATATAATGACCTGTCCGCGCTGCTCTATGCCCAGGGCTATCCGCGCCACATGTGGGCGTCGACCGAATAATCAGCCGTTCGCCGGCCGTTTCGCCAGAACCTCGACGACCGCGACGTCGCCTTCGCGGATCATTTCCATCCGTTCGCGCCAACGTTCCGCTTGGGCGACCAGCGCGGGGATCAGCGCCTGCTGGTTTGCCTTGCCGTGCAGCAGGCGTATCAGTTCGACGGCCGGCGCCCAGCGGGCATCCACGGCGGCGACGTGCACATCGGCGGTTCGGGCTTCCTCGATGACCGCAAAGCCGAGCCGCCCGATCTGCCGCATCAGTTCGTCATAGGTCGGAACATGCGGCGCGACCGGCTCGGCGGCGACCCAGCGCCGGTGGCGATCGCCTGAACGGATTTCCTGGCTGACGACGCAATAGGCCCTGACGATCATCGATCCGCGAAGCGAGGTCAGCGCCGCTCCGGGTTTCAGAAGGGGCGCGATATCGCCTGCCCGGTGGCCCAGCCCATCGACGATGACGTGATCAAAACTGCGTTCGGTCTTGACGGTGATGGAATTGAGCGAGCGAAGATGACCCTGGTTGCGGTCGGGACAGAGGCGCAGCAGCACCTCGGCCTGTTCGAAGCCGGTCACCCGGCAATGGCAAACGCGCGACAGGTGCATGCCAAGGCCGCCGAGGCCCGCGCCAAGCAGCGCAATCCGGGTGCTTCTGCCGGGTCTCAGCCAGGCGGCAAGTGTCGCAAGCTCGTCGGGCGAGCAGGGACCGAGCAGCGAATGACCCCAGATCATCTGCGCGGCTTTCAGGGATGAGACTTCCCAATTGCCGGGGCTACCTTCGGGAACATGCACGTCCCCCCAAGGCGATTTCGGACGACGCCCGTTCACGCTTCCAAAAAGCATGTTGTCGCCCCGCCACCAGGCGCGCAGGCGACTGGCTAGCGGCTGATCGTCCGGGTCCGTGGCGCGACGCAGCAGTTGCATCAGAAATCGAACGGTCCGGCGCGGCTCATGTCGGCGACGATCGCCGTGAGGGCGAATGCGGCCGCTGGCGCCGATCCGTCGAACCGGATCTGAATGCCTTCGATGTTGTGCGCCTCGACCACCGCGCCGATCTGCCCCGCATCGGGATGCAGCAGCTCAACCTCGCAACCGATGACGGGTCGCGCGTTGGTTTCGAGAAAAGCGCCATTGGCCGAAACTTCGCGCAGGGTCGCAGGGTGCGGGCAGTCGTCCAAAAGGACACACATGCGCCGCCTGCGCCAGCGGGAAGCCATACCCGATTCGGTGATGTAACGCCGTCTTGCGGTCATTTTTCGCGACTTCCCCGCCAATCAGAGCATATTGGCAATGACTTTAGGGGCAGATGCGCTGACGAAAGGTTAAACCCAAGAAACGATAATAAACCAGTCGCCACAATGAGATAAGGTCAGGGCTGGATGGGGAGGCATGCCCCTCCGCTGGCTGTGACCTTTGCGCAGAGGTTGCCCGCGGCCGCCCGGTCCGGCACCGGCCCGGCCTGGAGCCGCACCACCTTGCCATTGTTCACATAAATGGGAGCAAGCGTACCGAGTACGTCGACTTGGGAAGTCAGCGATGTCCAGGCTGCTGCGGCTGCTTTCTGGGTGGAGAAGGCGCCGAGCTGGACGCGCCAGTTTGCTGGTGCGGCCGACGTGGCGGATGGTGCGCTCGATTTGCCGGGAGTGGCCGGGGTTGCCGAAAAGGCCGGTTGCAGTGTCTGGCGCCGCGATGTGGCGGAACGCGCAGCACTTGTGGACGTCGCGGGGCGCGGACTGGCGGACAACAGCGTGTCGGCCGCTTCCAGCGCTTTCTGTCGTTCGCTGAGCGGTATCCGGGCATTCATCGCATCCAGCGCATCGCGCGCCTGCGGCAGACCCGACGAGGCAGCCGCATTCATCAGCCGGTAGGCGCGCGGCCAGTCCTGCGGCACGACGTCACCATTGAAATAGGCGATGCCCAGCAAATACTGGCTGTGCGCATCACCACGCGTCGCCGCGCGCTGGAGCAGGGGCAAGGCTTCCTGCCGGTTTCCGTTCTGGAACAGCACCCAGCCGAGGTTCGCTTCGGCGGGTTCGTGGCCTTGGGCTGCGGCCTTGCGGTAGAATTCAATCGCCTTTGCAGGGTCCTCCGGCACGCCGCGTCCCAGCTTATATGCCTGACCCAGGTTGAATTGCGCGTCGCGATCACCGGCAGCGGCGGGTTTCTGCCATGCGGCAACCGCGCCCGCATAATCGCCGGCGCGCCATTTCCTGACACCGTCTTCGACATTCGCGCTCGCGGGGGTGACGATGGCGGCCGCCAGGGCAGTTGCAAACAACCAGAGCGGAACCAGCCGCATGCTTTCCCTCCCGCCATGTCGTCGACAAGCGCACCCGAAGATGCATTCGACCCAGAGTAATGCTGTATTAACCGCGTCGGCGGCGTTCCGCCAAGGGGGGGCTTAGCCTTAACGGTTTCTTAGCCGAATGACTGGCACTCTCCGGTGCGAATATCGGCTGATTAAGGAAATCCCATGCGCGTTTTGGCATTGGCGTCGCAAAAGGGCGGCTCGGGCAAGACCACATTGTCAGGCCATCTGGCGGTGCAGGCTCAACTGGCGGGCGCGGGACCCGTCGTCCTCATCGACATCGATCCCCAGGGATCGCTGGCCGACTGGTGGAACGAGCGCCAGGCCGAAATGCCCGCGTTCGCCCAGACCACCGTCGCACGCCTTCAGGCCGATCTCGACGCGCTGCGCCAGCAGGGGTTCAAGCTGGCCGTGATCGATACGCCGCCCGCCATCACCGTGGCGATCCAGAGCGTGATTTCGGTCGCGGAGCTGATCGTTATCCCCACAAGGCCGAGCCCGCACGATCTGCGCGCGGCCGGCGCGACGGTCGATCTTTGCGAGCGCGCGGGCAAACCGCTGATATTCGTCGTCAACGCCGCGACGCCCCGCGCCCGGATCACCTTCGAGGCGGCGATCGCCCTGTCGCAGCATGGAACGGTGGCACCGGTCACGCTCCATCAGCGCACGGATTACGCGGCGTCCATGATCGACGGCCGGACCGTGATGGAGGCGGACTCGAACGGGAAGTCGTCGAAGGAGATTCAGGATCTCTGGAAATATGTCTCCGACCGGCTGGAAAGGAATTTCCGCCGTACCGTGTTCAATGCGCCGGGCGCATCCAATCCAGTGCTCGCATCGCGTGTGCCCGCCGCCGGCTTCGGCCGTCGCGCAGTGGGCCAGTAACGGCAGCGCGAGGAGACGCAATCATGAGCGAACCCAAAACCTTCGCGTCGCTGTCATCCACCCTGCTCGCCCGCAAGGGGCAGGCGCGGCCCGCGATGCGTCCTCAGTTGATCACAACGAACAGCACTCTCGAAGATCTCGGCTGGAACGACATGGGCTTCGAGCCCGCACCAGCCGTCGAGGAAATACCGCAACCCGATCTTGCCGCAGCTCCCACCGAGGTTGAAGACCATCCGGTCGGGCGGGCTCACAGCAACATCGCCGAGGCCTTCACATCGATGCCGGCGCTGAGCAGCCGAATGATACGCAAGCCCTTGCCGGTTCCGGCAATGGACGACGGTAGGGCGACGGCGGTTCGCGCCGCGCCGGGCGCAAAGGGCAAGGCGGCATTCACGCTGCGGCTTGATACGGACCGGCATCTGAAGCTTCGCGTGGCGTGTGCAATGCGTCACCAGTCGGCGCAACAGCTCGTCACCGAAGCTCTGGACCAGCTCCTGGCCGCGTTGCCCGACATCGACGTTTCCGGCTGGCACGGAACGCCGCGCAGCGGTTCGCGCAACTGATTTCAGGGGGAGAGCTGCCATGTCACGCCCGGCCAAGACCAGAACACTGCTCCGGCTGACTGCATCGTCGCTGATTATCACGGCGACGCTGGCAGGGTGCAAACCGGCAGGATTCGCTGAAAAGCCGCGCTCCGCCGGATCGACCATGGACGTCACCGAGCGGCTGGCCGGAAAGGTAGCGGCCCAGGCGGCGCAGGCCATGGCGACGGGCAACCCCGAGGCGGCGGTGACGCTGGCCGAGCGTGTCGTTGCGGCCGTCCCCGATGACGCCGGCTATCGGACTTTGCTTGGACAGGCCTATCTGCGGGCGGGGCGCTTCGTTTCGGCGGATCAGGCCTTTGCCGACGTCATCCGGCTGATGCCCGACAACGACAAGGCGCGCGTGGCCCAGGCAGTTGCGAAGATCGGCCAGGGCGATCGCGATGGGGCGAGAGCTGTGCTGGCAGAAGTCACCAATGCGCCCGCCGATGATTACGGCCTGGCGCTGGCCCTGGTCGGTGATTCCGCAAAGGCGATCACGGTGCTTGAGCCTGCTGCGCGCGGTATGCGCGGCACGTCGCGGACCCGACAGAACCTTGCGCTGGCTTATGCGCTCGGCGGACAATGGGACAAGGCGCGGGCCGTGGCAGCGCAGGATGTATCGCCATCCGATATCGACCGCCGCATGGAAAACTGGGCGCGGCTTGCTTCGCCTGACGCACGCGACGCACAGGTGGCGACCCTGCTTGGTACGGCGCCCGTCGTGGGCGACCCCGGACAGCCCGAAATGCTGGCGCTGGTGAAGCCTGCGGTTCAAGCGCCGGTCGCCCTGGCGGCGGCCGAGCCCGTGGTTCCCGCTCCCGCACCCATATCCACGCCCAGATCGGTATCCGTAGCGGCATCCGATGTTCCGGTCATGACCGCGATGGCTCAATCGCCGTCCACATCCACGTCCGTCGTCGCAGCACCGGCGATGGCCGAGAAATACAGCGCGGCTGCCCCGATCCCGACCGCCCCGGCTCCGGCCGTTTCAATCCCGGCCGCCCCGGTGGCGGCGGTTCAGGTCGCAGTGGTTCCTGCGGCGCCGGTCCCCGCAGCGGTGCTTCCTGTCGCGGTGACTCCGGTCCAGGCCCTGGCATTGGTGCCAGCCAATTCCCGCCCGGTCACGCGCATCGCTGCCGCCGCGCCCAGCCCCGGCCCGGTGGCAATCGTGCCGCCGGCCGCACCAGCACCAGCCTCCGCGTCCGTGGTGGCGCTGAATATTCCATCGCCTGCGATTCCATCGGAGGAGGTCGCAACCACTGCCGCCGACAAGGTTAAATCGGCGGTTCCGATTGCGGTGCCGGTTCCAGACGCCGCCGCGCCTGTTGTCGCTTCGGTGGATAAGGTTGCCGCGCCGGTCGTGCAGGTCAAGCGCGCCGAAATCGCCGTAACCAGAGTGAAACCGCAGGCATCAGCCCCCAAAGCTTCAATCCTGACGCGGGTGGCGTTCGACGCCGCGCCTCTGCGCAAAAAGGTCGAGCCCCGCGGCGAATGGGTTGTCCAGCTCGGCGCTTACAAAAGCCAGAAGCGGGTCGAGGCAGGCTGGATACACCTGTCCGACAATTACAAGCGGCTGGCGCAATATGCCCCCTCGCACAGCACATACAGGGTTGCCGCGTCGGGTGTGGTGTTCCACCGCCTTTCAGTCACCGGCTTCGCGAACCGCGCATTGGCGTCAGCCCTTTGCCAGGCGATCAGAGGCAAGGGCGGCTCGTGCTTCGTCCGTCGGCAGGCCAATGATGCGCCGATCCAAATGGTTTCACGCGACCGGGATCAGTTCGCCGGGCTGTGACGCCATTACCGGAAACGGCCTCGCTCACCTTGGCGGGTCGCGGTTTAGCGGCTGATGATCTCGCCGCCCTTGATGGTGGCGGTCACCTTGCCCTGCACGGGCAGCCCGTCGAACGGTGTATTGCCGGCCTGACCCTGCATCTTTTCGTCATCGATGCGCCAGGGCGCGCCGGGGTCGAACACCACAAGGTCCGCTTCGCCGCCGACCGTGAGCTGTCCGGCTGGCAAGCCAAGCAGGCTGGCGGGCGTTGAACTGAGCATCGCGACCAGACGCGGCAGGGTGATCACCGCGTCGCGCACCAGCGTCAACGACAGGGCAAGCAGCGTCTCCGCCCCCGCCATGCCGGGGGCCGCATCGGTATAGGGCAGGCGCTTGTCATCGGTGCCGCGCGGGTCATGCCCCGAGCAGATGAGATCGACTGTACCGTCCCGCACCGCCTCGATGGTGGCCAGCCGGTCTTCCTCGTTGCGGAGCGGAGGCGACAGGCGCGCATAGGTGCGAAACGCCCCGATCGCGGTTTCCGACAGCAGCAAATGGGCGGGAGAAACGCCGCAACTCACCCTGACGCCGCGACTCCGCGCCGCGCGGACGAGGTCGAACGCCGCCCGCGTCGAAAGCTGGCGGAAATGGACGTGCGCGCCGGTCTGTTCGGCCAGCATCAAATCACGCGCAACCGCCAGCGCCTCTGCAACGGCGGGTGCCGCCGACAGGCCGAGACGGGTTGCCGTCTCTCCGGCCGTTGCCACCGCGCCTTCGGCCAGGCCGCCGTCTTCGGCATGGCAAATTACCGGCAGGTCAAATGCGCTGGCATAAGCGAAGACGCGGCTCATGATGGCAGACGAGGCGACCCAACCCCGGCCCGTCGCCACGCCGACCGCGCCCGCCGCCTTCATCAGGCCGATTTCAGCAAGCTCCCGGCCTTCCAGACCGCGCGTGGCGGCGGCTAGCGGATGAACCCAAAGGTCAGGTTTGCGCGCCGCCAGGGCACGGGCGACGAGCGCGGGATCATCAAGCACCGGCGACTGATCGGGCATCAGCGCGACGCGGGTGATCCCGCCAGCCGCGCAGGCATAGGGATCGGCCGCGAAAACACCCACATCGACAAAGCCCGGGGCGATGATGGTGCCTTTCGCGTCGATGCGCCTCGCCCCCGAAGGCACTTGAACCTGCCCCAGGGCCACGATCTTGCGATTGGCGCAGAGCACGCCGCCCGGCGTTTCGGTGCCCGCCACCGGATCGATAATCCGTGCGTTGACGATGGCGACGGGGGTCGTCATGCCCAGCCCTCCACGCCGCGGCGGGCCCGCGTCAAAACATCCATGCAGGCCATGCGGACGGCGACTCCCATTTCGACCTGTTCGGTAATGGCCGAGCGGTGGATATCGTCGGCGACATGGCTTTCGATCTCGACGCCCCGGTTCATCGGCCCCGGATGCATGACAAGCACGTCCTTGCCCGCGCGTTCCAGCCGTTCGCGGGTAAGGCCGAAGAAGGCGAGATATTCGCGGCTGGAAGGGACATAGGCACCCGCCATGCGTTCGCGTTGAAGGCGGAGCATCATCACCACATCGGCACCTTCGATGCCCTTGTCCATGTCGATGAAGGGAGTCACGCCCATGCGCTGGATCGCCGATGGCATCAGCGTGGGCGGCGCGACGACGCGGACATTGGCGCCAAGAGCGGTGAGCGCAAGGATGTTCGACCGCGCGACGCGACTGTGCAGCACATCGCCGCAGATCGCGACCGTCAACCCTTCGATCCGTCCCTTGCGGCGGCGGATGGTGAGCGCGTCGAGCAGCGCCTGCGTCGGATGTTCATGCCGCCCGTCGCCTGCGTTCAGGACCGGACAATCCACCTTGTCGGCGATCAGCGCGACGGCCCCGCTCGCGTCGTGGCGGATGACGATGACGTCGGGATGCATCGCGTTCAGCGTCAGCGCGGTGTCGAGCAGCGTCTCGCCCTTTTTCACGCTGGAGCTTGCGACCGCCATATTGACGACATCGGCACCCAGGCGCTTGCCCGCAATCTCGAACGACAGCAGCGTCCGCGTGGAATTTTCGAAGAAGGCGTTGATCTGGGTAAGGCCCGAAAGCCGGTCGTCGTGCTTTGCGGTGCCCCGGTTCAGCGCCACCCAGGCTTCCGCCTCGTCCAGCAGAAAGGTGATCTCCCAAGGCTGAAGCCCGAAGATGCCAAGCAGGTGACGATGGGGAAAGGGATGGACGCCGGGAGGAAGAGGGGATGGCCCAGGCGAAATCTCAATCATGAGTGGACGCTCTAGCCGGGTTGGAAGCAAGTCTCAAGCGGTCGCAAGCCGGTCGATCGCGCCCTGGAGAATATAGGCCGCGGCCATTTTGTCCACCAGCTCGGCACGGCGGGCGCGGCTGCGGTCGGATTCGATCAGCGTGCGCGTGACGGCCTGGGTCGACCAGCGCTCGTCCCAAAGTAGCACGGGCAGGCCAAGCGGGTCGAGATTGCGGGCAAAAGCGCGGACCGATTGGGTGCGCGGCGAATCGCTGCCGTCGAGGTTGAGCGGCAGGCCGACGACGAGCCCCTTGACCGACTGGGCGGCGATCAACGCGGCCAGCGCCGCCATGTCCTGGGTGAATTTGGTGCGCCGGATGGTTTCAGCAGGCGATGCGATAGTCCAGCCGGCGTCGCAGAAGGCGATGCCGATCGTCTTTGTGCCGACGTCGAGCCCCGCGAGCCGTCCGCCGTTGGGGAGCGCGTCGCGGAATTGCGTAACATCGGTCGTAATCACCGGCGCGCCGCGAAGCTCGATGACCGGGCCTCCACATCGGCGCGGAGATTGGCCCAGAACAGGGCGTAGTCATAAACGTGGAAATTGTTGCCCGGCAGGATGTAGCGGCCAAATCCGATGGGCGGTGCGCCGATCAGCAATATTCCCTTGTCGCAACGCGCGCCGATCTCGCCCGCTTCGATCGTCAGGGTGCTGAAGTCCTCGCTCGGCCTCAAGGCGCCGAGATTGTCCGATGGCGGCGCCGCGCTGTCTGGCGCGCCGGTCAGAGGGTTGACGCACAGCATTTGCGTGCCGCGACGCGACTGGCCGGTGAGGCCTGTCGAATTCTCATAGACTTCATGAATGGTGTCGGGTTCGGCCGGTTCGGCGTAGCTCTGCCAGGAAAGGATGCAGCCGGATTGCCCTGCCTCGGTGCAGGCGGGCAGGCCAAGGGCGGGAAGGTCGGCCTCCATCGAAACCGGCCAACCGCCGAGGTAGACCGCGACGATGCGTTTTTCGAGCGGCGTCCCTGCCACCCGGTCCTTCAGCAGGCGCATCAGATGCAACGAGCCCTGGCTATGTCCGGCCAGGATGATCGGCCGCGATGCGGGAATCGCCGCTATGAACGCATCGAACGCGGCAAGGACATCCTGATAGGCGAAATTGAGCGCCGCCTCGGCGTCGGCCTTGCCGGTCAGGAAAGCGCCGAAGGTCGCCTGGCGGTAGCGGGGCGACCAGATGGCGCCGACGCCGTTGAACACACTCGCCTGGGTCTGGGCGAACAGCCGTGTCCGTTCGTTGGAGTCGCGATCGTCCAGCGGGGCATTCCACCGATCCCGCCTGAGATAAGTGGTCGGCGGGACATAGAAAACCGCGATCGCAGGGCGAGGGGCCGCGCTGAAACCTTCCGGCGACCATCGCGAAGGGTCATCGGGCAGGTCGGGCCGGGCCACCCACATCGCGGGACGATGGTAGTCGGGCGTGAAATCCTGCTTGCTCTGCGCGAACGGCACCGATGGAACCATCGCCATCTGGAGCATCCGCTCCCCGAACATCCGGTAACCGAAGGCCGCGGCAAGCGTGAGCATGACAACACCTGTAATGACCCACAAAAAGCGCCTGGCGAGCATCGAATCCCATAGTCCCGATTTTGTCCGGGAGGCTAGGGCGGGGCGGGATTATTGCAAGCATGAAAAGCGTGCGCGGCAGGGCGGGCTGAATGACGGGATGTTTCGCTGAAGCTCTAAGGCTCCAGCTCTAGGGCTCCAGCGGGTAGCCTGCTTCGCGCCACGCCTTCATGCCGCCGTCGAGCGCCACGGCGCGTCCATAGCCGAGTTCGCGCAGGGTCGCAGCCGCGAGGATCGAGATCTTGCCGAATTCGCAGCAGGTGAGAATCCGCACGGTGGGGTCCGGCAGCTCGGTGTCGACGCGCAGCTCAAGCTGTCCCCGTGGCAGATGCATCGCGCCGGGAACGTGCCCCGCCTGGAACGCGTCCTTTTCCCTGAGGTCAATGATCACAAGATCACGGCTGTTGCCGCCGATCCGCTGGTTGAGTTCGGCCAGCGACATGAAAGGGACCCTGGCGGCGGCATCGGCGAGAAGCTGGGCGACGGTCTTGCCACCGCTCATGTTGGTGCGCAGCGCTTCGGTCAGGTGGGTGGGCGCCGCGAGGTCCAGATGCTGCATCATTTCCACGAATTCGGCGCGCTCGGACTTCTGAAGGCGCGGATTGTCCGCGATCTCGGCGGCGATGGTGGAGTGGGACCGGCCCTTATATTCATGGGCCGGATAAACCAGCGTCTGCGGCGGCAATTTCAGGAGCTTGTCGAACAAGCTTTCGTAGAGAGCGTGCGGATCGCCGGTCGGAAGGTCCGTCCTTCCCGTCCCGCCGATCAGCAGCGTGTCGCCGGTGAACGCGCGGTCGTCCATGACGAGACACATGGAATCGCGCGTATGGCCGGGCGTGTGCAAGGCTTTCAGCCGCAACTCGCCGACGATCAGCATGTCGCCATCGTCGAGCCGCATGTCGACATAAGGGGCCGGGCTCAGCCGATGCATGACCACCGGGGCTTTCAGCGTCTTTCCAAGCTGGCGGCTGGCGGAAAAGTGATCGGCGTGGGTGTGCGTGTCCACGATGTATCGCACCTGGACGCCCTGCTGGCTGGCCAGGCCGAGGTAGCGGTCGATCTGCGTAAGCTCCGGATCGATGAGTGCCGCCGCCCGCGTGACGTCGCAGCCAGCCATATAGGACTGGCAGCCACCCGTGACGACCTGTTCGAAGATCATGGTTTCGCCCCCGAACGTTCCTGCCCCAAGTTTGCCCCTTAACGATGTCCGCCGCAAGTTCGGCGGCGCATGAAAATTCGGGCGGCGATGCGCCGGTGCGGAAGGCGGCGATTGAGATTTGGCACCAGCCCTGTTAGGCGCATCGTCATTCGAAGCGCCTGAAGGAGATGGGCATGGCCGTTGACGCCGCCATGGTCGAACGTGTTGCCAAGCTTGCGCGGCTGAGACTGGAGCCGGGCGAGGCCCAGCATCTTGAGACCGAGATCAACGGCATTCTCGGCTGGATCGAGGAACTGCAACAGGTCGACACCGATGACGTCGCGCCGATGACCGCGGTGATTCCGAACCATCTGCGGCTGCGCGAGGATGTCGTGAACGACGGCGGCATCAGGGACGAGGTGCTGGCGAATGCTCCGCAGGCGGAACATGGTTTCTTCGCGGTTCCCAAGGTGATCGAATGACAAAGCTTACCGACCTGACGATTGCCGAGTTGCGCGATGGCTTCCGCAAGGGCGACTTCACCGCGCGCGAAGTGGCCGACAACTTCGTGTCTGCGGTCGAGGGCGCGCGGGCGCTCAACGCCTTTATCGTCGAAACGCCCGACCACGCGCTTGCCGCCGCCGATATGGCGGACCGCGGCCGGGCGACGGGCGAGCTGCGCCCCCTGTCGGGTGTTCCGCTGGGCATCAAGGACCTGTTTGCGACCAGGGGCGTGCAGACGACCGCTGCCTCCAGGATACTTGAAGGCTTCAAGCCCGCCTATGAATTGACCGTGACGGCGAAATTGTTCGCGGCGGGTGCGGGGATGTTGGGCAAGCTCAACCTCGACCAGTTCGCGATGGGATCGTCCAACGAGACGAGCGCATTCGGCAACGTCATTTCACCCTGGCGGCGCAATGGTGGCGATGCCGCGCCGCTGGCGCCCGGCGGTTCGAGCGGCGGATCATCGGCGGCAGTCGCCGCGCGCGTGATCGCGGGCGCGACAGGCACGGATACCGGCGGATCGATCCGGCAGCCCGCCGCCTTCACCGGCATTTCGGGCATCAAGCCGACCTATGGCCGCTGCTCGCGCTGGGGTATCGTCGCGTTCGCCTCCTCGCTCGATCAGGCAGGCCCGATGGCGAGGGACGTGCGCGACTGCGCGATCCTGCTGAAGGAAATGGCCGGGTTCGATCCCAAGGATTCGACTTCGCTCGATCAACCGGTGCCCGATTTCGAGGCGGCGCTGACCGGCAGCCTGAAGGGTGTGCGGGTCGGCATTCCGAAGGAATATCGTGTCGATAGCATGCCCGCGGAGATCGAGAAGCTGTGGGCGGATGGCGTTCGCTGGCTGAGGGATGCGGGGGCGGAGATCGTCGACGTGTCGCTGCCGCACACCCGTTATGCGCTTCCCACCTATTATATCGTCGCGCCGGCGGAAGCTTCGTCCAACCTCGCACGCTATGACGGAGTGCGCTATGGCCTGCGCGTTGCGCCCGACAACGGCGGGCTTGACGACATGTATGCCGAAACGCGCTCGGCGGGCTTTGGCGCCGAGGTTAAGCGCCGGATCATGATCGGCACCTATGTCCTTTCGGCGGGCTTTTACGACGCCTATTATATGAAGGCGCAGAAGGTGCGGGCGTTGATCGCGCGCGATTTCGAGCAGGCATGGGACAGGTGCGACGTGCTGCTGACGCCGACGGCTCCTTCGGCGGCCTTTGCGCTTGGCGAAAAGACGGCCGACCCGATCGCCATGTATCTGAACGACGTCTTCACCGTGCCGGCGAGCCTTGCGGGTCTTCCCGCAATGTCCGTGCCGGGCGGGCTGGACGCAAAAGGATTGCCGCTGGGCCTCCAGATCATCGGCAGGCCGCTCGATGAGGCTGGCGTGCTTAACGCGTCCTATGCGCTGGAGCGCGGAGCCGGATTTACGGCGCAACCGGAGAAATGGTGGTAGGACCACCTGCGCAGTCCAACGTGATTTCATAACGATGTAGCAAGATTGCAGGCGTAATCCGGTCAGACTTGTTTATGGTGCGCCGCAAAATGGCGAAAATGTTAGGAATGGCGAAGACCGCATGCATGGCCCCCGGTTGGAACTGATGACGACCGAAAAGGATTTTGCGGCTGTGACGGGACCCCTGGAACGCCACCGCGCTCTCGCCGGCCAGATCGTGCGCTTCGGCATGACGGGCGTTCTCAACACGTCCATATGCCTCGTGATTCTGTTCGTGCTTCACGAGCAATATCATGTGAACGAATGGATCGCGAGCATCACGGGCTATTCGGTCGCCACGGTCCAGAGCTTCATCTTCAGCAAATACTGGACGTTTGCGGGGGATCATAAGGCAAGGGCGCACAGCCAGTTCGTCGCCTTTGTGGTATTGAACGTCATCGGCGGTGGAATGTTCAGCACGGGTGTCCATCTGTTGAGCCCGGTCCTGGGGTTGCGGATAGGCAGTCTCGTCAGCACGGTTGTGGTTGTCGTCTTCAACTTTCTCGGATCGAAAATGTTCGTATTTCGAAAGGCGGAAGAATGAGCGGTACCGACGTTCAGGAATCCAGTGCCCCCGAAATCAGCCTGGTCGTACCGGTCTTCAACGAAGAAGAGGCCATTCCGCTGTTCATGGACCGGGTGCAACCGATTCTGGACGGCATTTCAAGCGATTGGGAAATCATCTTCGTCAACGACGGCAGCACCGACCGCACATTTCAGGTGATCCGCGAGGCCCATGCAGCAGATGCCCGCATCAAGCTTGTCGATTTCTCGCGAAACTTCGGCAAGGAGATCGCATTGACGGCCGGGATCGACCACGCCGGCGGACGGGCGGTGGTGCCGATCGACGTCGATCTGCAGGACCCGCCTGAGGTGATCGTCGACATGGTCGCGAAATGGCGCGAGGGGTTCGACGTCATCCTTGCCGCGCGCCGCGACCGGTCGCAAGATAGCTGGGCCAAACGCGGTACGGCCGCGATGTTTTACAAGGTCATGGGGCGGATGAGCACGGTGCCGCTTCCGTCCAATGTCGGCGATTTCCGGCTTATGGATCGGCGCGTGGTCGATGTTCTGCGCCAATACCGCGAACGCCAACGCTTCATGAAGGGTTTGTTCGCAAGCCTCGGTTTCCGGCAGGCGGTCGTCGAATACGCCCGTCCCGAACGGAGCGCGGGCCAAACCAAATTCCGTCCCGTGCGCCTTTGGGGCCTGGCGCTGGAAGGGATCATCTCCTTTTCGACCAAGCCGCTGAAGGTATGGACTTATATCGGCGTGTTATGCGCCGTCGTTGCCGCCGCCTATATAGCGCTGATCGTGATAAAAACGCTGATCATGGGTATCGACTTGCCGGGCTATGCCTCGCTGATGTCGGTCATGCTGTTCATGAACGGCATGATGCTGACCGGCCTTGGCGTGATCGGCGAATATATCGCGCGCATCTTCAACGAAGTGAAAGGCCGGCCGCTTTACATCGTTCGAGAGGAAATCGGCCAGTTCGCAATACGCCCACCGATTGAGGGGAATGACCGGCAATGACGGCATCGAAGCGGGTCGTCGCGGCCTGCCTCGCCTCCGCGCTGATCCTGCTCGTGCCGCTTGCGGCGACGCCGGTGCTGCCGCTGATCGATTTCTACAACCACATAGCCCGCTTCTTCGTGCTGTCGCATTTGGGCGGCGATCCCGTCTTGTCCGCCAATTACGCCGCCACCTGGGCACTTCTGCCTAATCTGGGGCTGGATGTCATTGCGACGCCACTGCTTGCCGTGGCGCCTCCCTTGCTGGCCGCGAAGCTGATTATCGGCCTCATCCTGCTCGTTCAGTTTTCGGGCGCGCTGTTCTTGCACAGGAGCCTGAATAAACAGGCCGATATCCTGCCCGCGGTGCTGCTCCTTGGATTGCTTTACAGCTACGTCCTGGTTTGGGGCTTCGGCAATTTCTTGCTCGCGCTGGGTCTGGCGTTCTGGAACCTGGGACTATGGTTTCGCCTGCGCGATCGGCTGCGGCTGGCGATCCCGCTCTGCTCTTTGGGAGCAGTCGTGATTTTCTTCTGCCATGGCTTTGCCTTTGCGATATACGGCGTGCTTCTGGGCGGCATCGAATTTGGACGCTGGCTCGGCAGGTCCGATCGGGACTTCGGCAGCCTGGCGCGGATGGCCGCCGCGCTTGCAGCGCAGGCCGTGGTTCCCGCCATCCTGTTTCTGCGAATGCCGACGTCGACCGCGAGCGGCAAATCGGGGTCCACATTTCACGCAATCGCTGAATATACGGACAGCGGATTGCTCGCCGACCGGCTGGATTTCGAATTCTGGTACCGGTTGCGGACGATCTTCCGTGTCGCGGAAAGCCCCTATGCGATGCTCGACATTGCCACCTTTACGCTGGTGGTCGGCATAATTGCCGTCGCGTTGTGGAAAGGTTGGTTCCGCCTGAACGACTGGTGCAGGCCCGCGCTGGCACTGTTCGCAATCCTGTGCGTGGTCATGCCGCCCAGCCTGTTCGGCGTCGGCTATGTGTCGGACCGGCTGCCGCTGATTTTTGCGTTGCTGTTGGTAGTGGCGCTCGCGTCGGCCCGGCCGATGACCGAAGGCGGGAAGGTCGCGATCGCGTTGCTGGCGGCAATTGGGCTGATCCGGGTGGCGGCAATCACCTATGGCTGGGCCGAATATGCCCGGCATTATGCGGATTTCAGGCAGGTCATGACGGTCATTCCCAAAGGCGCGCTGGTGACGGACGTGCTGCCGTCGGGACAGGACAGGCGCGATGGCCTGCTTCCCCGATGCCAGATGTACCGACCGCTGACGGTGGCGCTGAATAACGACGTGACGGCGCTCTTCGCCAGTTCCAGCCAGCAACCCATGCGCCTGATCGGCCCGGTCAACGCCGCGCAGGGCGACACCATCGAGACGCGCGACCAGCGCGTTCGTCCCGATCGCGGCTATTTCGACGACGAACTGGCGAAAATCGTCGCGGCTTCGCGCTATGATTATGTCCTCATGTGCGGACGCGAGCGGCTGACGCGGCCGTTGCCAACCGGCGCGAAGATCGTTGCCGAAAAGGGCGGGATAAGCGTCATCAAGGTGGATTGACGGGGGCCCTGGTTCGATTCGCTGGCCGAAAGGCTTGTGCTTGGCGGCGTCAAAAGGCAGAAGCGCGATCCAACGAAAGCTGCGACCAGAAACCATGTCAGACAGATCGAAAAGCAACTACCGCATTGAGGGCGCCACCGGAGAATGGGAGGTGGTCATCGGGCTGGAGGTTCACGCTCAGGTGACCAGCCATGCGAAGCTGTTTTCCGGCGCATCGACCGAATTCGGCGCCGAGCCCAACAATCAGGTGAGCCTCGTCGATGCGGCGATGCCCGGCATGCTGCCGACGTTGAATGGGGAATGCGTGCGCCAGGCGGTGCGGACCGGCATGGCGCTGGGCGCGGAGATCAACAGTTGGTCGCGGTTCGACCGCAAGAACTATTTCTACGCCGACTTGCCGCAGGGCTATCAGATCAGCCAGCTCTATCATCCGATCGTGGGCGAAGGGTCGATCGACATCGATCTGGAGGCGAAGGACGGCCTGCCCGTCACCAAGACCATCGGCATCGAGCGTATCCATCTGGAACAGGATGCGGGCAAGCTGATGCACGACCAGCATCCGACCCGGTCCTATGTCGACCTTAACCGGTGCGGCGTCGCGCTGATGGAGATCGTGTCGCGGCCGGACATGCGTTCACCGCATGAGGCTGGGGCATATCTGCGCAAGCTGCGGGCAATCCTGCGCTATGTCGGTTCGTGCGACGGCAACATGGAGGAAGGGTCGATGCGGGCGGACGTCAACGTCTCTGTCCGCAAGCCGGGCGATCCGCTGGGTACCCGCACCGAGACGAAGAACGTCAATTCGGTGCGCTTCGTGATGGCGGCGATCGAATTTGAGGCGAATCGCCAGGTCGATGTCCTGGAGTCGGGCGGCAAAGTGGTTCAGGAAACCCGGCTGTTCGATCCGGACAAGGGCGAGACGCGTTCGTTGCGGTCGAAAGAGGATGCGCACGACTATCGCTATTTTCCCGATCCCGATCTGCTGCCGCTGGAACTGGACGTCGCCTTCCTGCACGAATGCCGGGAAAGCCTGCCCGAATTGCCCGATGCCAAGCGCGCCCGTTACATCGACGCGCTGGGACTGCCGCCATACAACGCCAGCGTCCTGACGGCGGAAAAGGAAACCGCCCGGTGGTTCGAGATGCTGCTGGCGGAGACTGCCGCGCGGCAGGGCAAGAGCGAGGCAGAGGTCGGTAAGCAGGCGTCTAACTGGCTGATATCGGACCTGTTCGGCGGCCTGAACCGGCTGGGCAAGAGTGTCGAGGACAGCCCGATTTCTCCCGCCCAGGGCGCCGAATTGCTGGGCCTCATCGCCGATGGCACGCTTTCTGGACGTCTCGCCAAGGAAGTGTTCGAGGTGATGCTGGAAACCGGCGACGATCCTTCAAAGATTGTCGACGAACGGGGTTTGAAACAGACGTCGGACACCGGGGCAATCGAGGCCGTCATTGCCGAGATCATGGCCGCCAACGTCGACAAGGTCGCCGAATACCGTGGCGGCAAGGACAAGCTGTTCGGTTTCTTCGTCGGTCAGACGATGAAGGCAACCGGCGGCAAGGCCAATCCGGCGGTGGTCAACGAATTGCTGAAAAAGGCGCTTGCGGGGTAGGAGCCTCCAAGCCCCGCTTGCTACCAGCGCACACCCTGCTATAGACGCGCCCGAATGACGGGCCCTGCGGGCGTGGCGGAACTGGTAGACGCGCTGGATTTAGGTTCCAGTATCGCAAGATGTGGGGGTTCGAGTCCCTTCGCCCGCACCAGGCCGCCGCGGATGCGGCCGGGCGCGCACGTATTTGATTCGATTTCAGGAAGGTTGCCTTGAGCATGCAGACTGCCGAGACGCTGAACGAGGGTTTGAAGCGGGCCTACAAGCTGGTGATTCCGGCAAAGGACATCGCCGCGCGGGTTGAAACGCAGCTGGCCTCCGTGGCCCCCCAGGTGCGGATGCCCGGCTTTCGCCCCGGCAAGGTGCCCGCCAATCTGGTCCGCAAGATGCACGGCCCGGCTATCGAGCAGGAAGCGCTGCAGACCGCCGTGCAGGATGGGGTCCAGAAGCTTCTGGCCGACAACAAGCTGCGCCCGGCCATGCAGCCGTCGGTCGATCTCGCCGAAGGCTATGAGGCAGGCAAGGATGCCGAAGTCACCGTCGAGCTGGAAGTGCTGCCCGAAATTCCGGCGCCACAAATCGGAGGGCTGAACCTTGAGCGTCTGATGGTCGAAGCGACCGAGGCCGAGGTCGATACCGCTGTCGAGCGCATTGCTTCGCAGCAGAAGAGCTTTGAAGACGCCGCAAAGACCCACAAGGCGGCGGCGGGCGACCTGGTCGTCATGGATTTCGTCGGCAAGGTCGATGGCGAGCCGTTCGAAGGCGGCACCGGCGAAGGCATGTCGGTCGAGATCGGCTCGGGCCGCCTCATCCCCGGCTTCGAGGACCAGTTGATCGGCGTGAAAGCCAATGACAGCAAGGTCCTGAACGTGACCTTCCCCGAGGATTACAACGTCGCGTATCTGAAGAGCAAACCCGCGACGTTCGAAGTCACCGTCACTGCCGTGAAGACGCCGAAAGAGGCGAAGGCCGACGATGAATTCGCCAAGTCGCTGGGCCTGGAAGGCATCGACCAGCTCCGCGAGCTGATGAAGAGCCAGGTGGAGCAGGAGCTGAACGGCCTGACCCGCACGCACCTGAAGCGCAAGCTGCTCGACCAGTTGGCTGCATCGCACGATTTCGATGTTCCGCCTTCGATGGTGGAGGCCGAATTCGCGCAGATCTGGCAGCAACTGGAACATGAAGCGAGCCACGAAGCCGATCCGGAAGCCGCCAAGGAACAGCTTGAGGACGAGCGCGAGGATTACCGCGCGATTGCGGTGCGTCGCGTGCGGCTGGGCCTGTTGCTGTCGGAGATCGGCCAGGCGAACAACGTGCAGATCAGCCAGCAGGAGATGAGCCGTCTCGTCGCGCAGGCTGCCCAGCAGTATCGCCCGGAAGACCAGAAGCGCTTCTTCGAATACGTCCAGCAGAACCCCATGGCGCAGGCGCAGATTCGTGCCCCGCTCTTCGAGGAAAAGGTCGTCGACTTCCTGTTGGAGAAGTCGGAAATCACTGACCGCAAAGTGACGCGCGAGGAATTGCAGGCCGCGATCGAGGAAGAAGAGGGCCATGTTCACGGCCCCGGCTGCGGTCACGACCACCACGACCATGATCACAAGCCCGCGAAAAAGGCTGCCCCGAAGGCAAAGGCCAAGGCCGATGCCAAGGCTGACGAAAAGACCGAGGCCAAGCCGGCGGCAAAGAAAGCAGCCGCGAAAAAGGCCGATGCCGACGTCGTAACCGAAGAAAAACCGGCTGCGAAAAAGCCTGCGGCGAAGAAGAAGGCAGAGAAGCCGGCGGCCTGACGGCGTCTGGTATTACAGACCAATAGGGCCCGACCGCTTCGCTGGTGGTCGGGCCTTCGTCTTGTCAGCGGAGTTTGCGTGCCGCAAAGTGCGCGCCTCTATCCCAGCGAGAACTGGGTGCCGGTGGATGCCAATATGAACGATATCAGCCTGGAAAACGCGATCCTTCAAAGAGAAGCCGCCAAGCCGCGGATAGCCGTCATCCTTCCCTGTTATAATGAAGAAGCGGCCATCGGGCAGACGGTGCGCGGGTTCCGCGAGGCGCTGCCGCTGGCCGAAATCTATGTCTATGACAACAACTCGCGCGATCGGACCTGCGAGATAGCCGAAGCCGCGGGCGCGATTGTCCGCACCGAGCGGATGCAGGGCAAGGGCCATGTCGTCCGCCGCATGTTCGCCGATATCGACGCCGACGTCTATGTGATGGCCGACGGCGACGCGACCTATGACACGTCTGCCGCTCCGGTGATGGTCCGCCGTCTGTTGGAAGACCGGCTGGACATGGTGGTCGGTGCGCGGGCGAGCGAGATCGATGCCGCCTACCGGCGCGGGCACCGGCTGGGCAACCTCATGCTGACCGGGCTGCTGGCAAGGATGTTCGGGCGCAGCTTCAGCGACATCCTGTCCGGATACCGGGTATTTTCGCGGCGGTTCGTCAAGAGCTTCCCCGTCTTGAGCGAGGGTTTCGAGATCGAGACCGAGATCAGCGTGCACGCGCTCGAACTGCGCATGCCGGTCGCTGAACTCCGGACCGCCTATGGCGCGCGGCCCCAGGGATCGTCATCGAAGCTGAGCACCTATCGCGATGGCTGGCGCATCCTGAAGACGATGCTGAACCTTTACCGGATCGAACGGCCGATCGCGTTCTTTGGGGCGATAGGCGGCGCGTTGATCGCGCTCGCGGTGTTTCTGGCGATCCCGCTGTTCATCACCTTCTTCCAGACCGGCCTCGTGCCCCGCATTCCGACCGCGGTGCTGTGTACCGGGCTGGTGCTGCTGGCATTCCTGAACGGCTTTTGCGGGCTGATCCTTGACACGGTCACGCGCGGGCGCAGGGAAATAAAGCGGCTTGCGTATTTGTCCCACCTCGCGCCGCCCGACGGAGCGGATACGGTTATTTGAACGGAACGCGACCACAGCTCGTCCGTTCAACACTTGTTTAAGCGGACGGCTCATATACTGCCGCAATACCAATCCTGAGCGGACCCAGTCGATTGCGGAAATTATGTACGCCTTGGAAGGACTGAAGCGGGACGTGCCGTTCCGTGGAACGGATGTCCTCGGGCGAAATGGCTGGTGGGCACACCCGTTGTTGTGGCTGGGGCTTGCTCTTGTTTCGATGGCGCCGTTTCTGTTGTCGCCGTTGCCGCCCATGGCCGACCTTCTCAGCCATATCGGCCGCTATCATGTGATGGTGTTCGGCAATCAGTCCGAATTTCTCCCGCGTTATTATTCATTTCAGTGGACGCTGATCGGTAATCTTGGCCAGGATCTCCTTGCCTATCCGCTGACCTATCTGATCGGCGCGGAAAGGGCGGGCTTTTTCCTTTCGGCGCTTATCCCGCCCGCGACGATCCTGGGCATTCGACGATTGAGCATCGCCGCACATGGCGCGGTGCAGCCCGGCGCGCTGCTGGCGGTGCCCTTCGCTTATGCGTTTCCGTTCCTGTTCGGTTTTGTGAACTACTCCATGGGCATTGCGCTTTCCCTGTGGGTCGCAGCGGCATGGTTTCAGTTGCGCGATCGCCGGGGGCTGGCGACGATGGGGTTGTTCATCCTGCTGGGGACGCTGGTCTGGGTCGTGCATATGGCGGCATGGGCTGTGCTGGTGGTCGCCGTCGGCTCGATAGAGCTGATCGAGGCCCTTAAGGCACGAGGTTGGCAGCCGTTGCGCGTGACGGGAACGGCGGTGTTGCGTGTGTTGCCGCTGGTCGTCGTGCCCATCTTGCTGACGCTTCTCTGGCGGAATGGAGTCAGCGGTGCAGCGGAAGACAGTGCTTCTCCCTTACCTGTGCTGTGGCTCAAGTTTCACTGGATCGCTTTTATCCTTCGCGACCAGAGGCTGGTTCTCGACGTGGGAAGCGTGGTGCTGATCGGGATCGTCGGTTTGCTGCTGCTTTTGCGCCGCAACCGGGTCAATCCCGGCCTGGCTTTGACGGCGGCGCTCCTGACGGTGATGTTTTTCGTCATGCCGGCGGCCTTGTTCAATTCCTTTTTCGCCGATCTGCGACTGCTCCCGCCGCTGGCGATCTTTGGCCTGATCGCGCTAGGTGCAAATCGCCTGTCTCGCCGGGAGAAATCGATGGTGGCAGCGTTCGCCGCCGCCTTGTTCCTGGTGCGGATCAGCGAAACCACCGCCGGCTGGGTAAATCGGGGCGCCGCGCTGTCCGCCGATCTCCAGGCGCTGGATCACGTCGAGCGGGGCGCGCGCATCGCCGCTCTGGCGCCCAACCGCATGTTCGAAGCCTGGGAGAACACGGGCCTCAGCCACATTGCCAGTCTCGCGATCGTGCGGCGCGACGCGTTTGTGAATACCGAATGGAACAATGCCGGCGCGCAGTTGATGCGGCCGATCTACAACGCCGGGCAAGACTTCAATTCCGCCGATTCGGCGAAATTGCTGATGAGGAACAAGGGCGAAGGGCGCACCATCGAGAATATGGTCGCTCATCTGCCACGGCAGCGGTTCGATTACATATGGCTGTTCAAGGCCGACCTGCCGGACAACCTGAAGCAAGGTTTCGAATTGAAGTTCCGTAATTCCGAGAGCGCGCTTTATGCTGTCAGACATGATTTGCCAGCCGGTGGCTGAGGTCATTTCAGCCCATGCCGGGCGGAAAGGCGGGATGGAAACCGGACACACGCCGGTCACGGCGCGCTTGCCAAACTTCTGGGGGCGGCTATTGAAACACAAGGTGCACGCCCCGATTTAAGGGGCGTTCAATGGAGAAATTCGGCTAATGATCGACCTGCCCCAATCCGCGCTCGTTCCTGTCGTCATCGAACAATCCAGCCGAGGGGAGCGGTCTTTCGACATCTATTCTCGTCTGCTGCGGGAACGGATCGTCTTCGTCACCGGCCAGGTCGAAGATCATATGGCGTCGCTGATCGTGGCGCAGCTGCTGTTCCTCGAATCGGAAAATCCGAAGAAGGACATCTACATGTACATCAACTCGCCGGGCGGGGTGGTGACGGCCGGCATGGCGATCTACGATACGATGCAGTACATCCGGCCCCGCGTCGGCACCGTCTGCGTGGGGCAGGCGTCCTCCATGGGCTCCTTCCTGCTGGCGGCGGGCGAGCCGGGCATGCGCGTTGCGCTGTCCAATGCCCGGATCATGGTCCACCAGCCATCGGGTGGCGCGCAGGGCCAGGCGACCGATATCGAGATCCAGGCAAGGGAAATCCTGCGCATCCGCGCGCGGATGAACGAATTGATGTCGAAGCATACCGGCCAGCCGATCGAGGAGATCGAAAAGGCCGTGGAGCGCGACAAGTTCATGTCCGCCGAAGAAGCCAAGGTTTTCGGCCTTATCGACGAGGTATTCGAGAAAAGGCCAGCTCCGGCGGAGGGTGAGGCTCAGGCCGCCTGAATTCCTACCGGACGTTAAGGAGCTATTGTGATTGCGCGCGGTACATATCACGAGATCGGTGAAGGACCGGCACATTTCGTTGAAAGGCGGATTGCGGCATGGGACTTCGGCGGTCTAGGATGGCACCGTAGGTCGCACGCGCCGGATGGTCCGGCCGAAAGGAATAAAATATGACGAAGCTGAGCGGCGGGGATTCGAAAAACACCCTCTACTGCTCCTTCTGCGGCAAGAGTCAGCATGAGGTCAGGAAGCTGATTGCTGGTCCGACCGTGTTCATCTGCGACGAATGCGTGGAGTTGTGTAACGATATCATCCGCGAGGAAACGAAAACCTCGCTGGTGAAGACGCGCGACGGCGTGCCGACGCCGCATGAGATTTGCAAGGTCCTGGACGATTATGTGATCGGCCAGAATCACGCCAAGCGCGTCCTTTCGGTGGCGGTTCATAACCACTACAAACGGCTGAACCACGGCGCCAAGGGTGCGGAAGTCGAGCTGGCGAAATCCAACATCCTGCTCGTCGGCCCTACCGGCTGCGGCAAGACCCTGCTCGCGCAGACGCTGGCGCGCATCCTCGACGTGCCGTTCACCATGGCGGACGCGACGACGCTGACGGAGGCCGGCTATGTCGGCGAGGATGTGGAGAACATCATCCTGAAGCTGCTCCAGGCGTCGGATTACAACGTCGAACGCGCGCAACGCGGCATCGTCTATATCGACGAGATCGACAAGATCAGCCGCAAGGCGGACAACCCGTCGATCACGCGCGACGTGTCTGGCGAAGGCGTGCAGCAGGCGCTGCTCAAGATCATGGAGGGCACGACCGCCTCCGTGCCGCCGCAAGGCGGGCGCAAGCATCCGCAGCAGGAATTCCTCCAGGTCGATACGACGAACATATTATTCATCTGCGGCGGCGCGTTCGCGGGGCTGGACCGGATCATCGCCGACCGGCTGCAGGGCAAGTCGATCGGCTTTGGCGCGCATGTGGCCGCACCCGATGAGCGGCGAACCGGCGAAGTGCTGAGGAAATGCGAGCCGGAAGATTTGCTCAAATTCGGTCTCATTCCCGAATTCATCGGCCGTCTGCCGGTGATCGCGACGCTTGAGGATCTGGATGAGCCCGCGCTGATCAAGATCCTGACCGAGCCGAAGAACGCGCTGATCAAGCAGTATCAGAAGCTGTTCGACATGGAAGGCGTGAAGCTCAGCTTCGCCCTGGATGCGCTGTCGGCAATCGCCAAGCGCGCAATCGAACGCAAGACCGGCGCGCGTGGCCTCAGGTCAATCCTGGAAGGCATATTGCTCGATACCATGTTCGATCTCCCGTCGTTCGATGGCGTGGACGAGGTGATGATCGACAAGGACGTCGTCGACGGCCGCAAGGAGCCGGTGCGCGTTTTCGTCAAAAAGGAAAAGGAGGGCGCCGCTTGAGCCAAAAGGCAAGGGCGTGCGTTCGAAATAAACCGGCCATAAGAGCCGAACAGAGAGGATGTCGGAGCAGAGGCGGGCGCCGGGTCGCGCAAAGGGGCAGATGCGTTGATGCTGTATGATGCATATGAGATGCAGCGGTTTTGGTTCGCTGGAGCAAGCGCATGGGCCAATGCTTCGGCAGAATGGCTGAATAATCCCAGCAATCCGCTTTCCTATAGCGCGGTGGGGCCTGTGGCTGCTTCCGCGCTTGAGGTTTTTGCTCATGCTTCGGCTCCCAGGGGCAAACCCGACTTCGGTTTCGAAAGCGTCACCATCGACGGCAAGGAATATCCCGTCGAAGAGGAAATCGTCCTCCGCAAATCCTTTGGACAACTGAAGCACTTCAAGCGCATCGGCGCGCCGCAAGGGCAAAAGGTGCTGATCGTCGCACCCATGTCAGGCCATTTCGCCACATTGTTGCGCGGCACGGCCGAGCGGATGCTGCCGGGCCATGACGTCTACATAACCGACTGGCGCGACGCGAAGCTGGTGCCTGTCGAGGAGGGTAGTTTCGACCTCGACGACTACATCGATTATCTGATCGAGTTTCTCGGCCATATCGGACCCGATGCGCACATGATCGCGGTCTGTCAGCCATCGGTGCCCGCGCTTGCCGCCGTCGCGCTGATGTCGGCCGAAAATCATCCCGCGCTGCCCGCTACGCTGACCATGATGGGCGGTCCCATCGATACACGCGAAGCGCCGACGGTGGTCAACGAGCTTGCAACGACGCGGCCCCATTCCTGGTTCGAACAGAACGTCGTCGCGACCGTTCCCTATCTCTATCCGGGTTCGCGCCGCAAAGTTTATCCCGGCTTCATGCAGCTGGCCGGCTTCATGACGATGAATCTGGGCAACCACCTGATCAGCCACTGGGAAATGTTCCGGCATCTGGTCGACGGTGACGGCGAAAGCGCCGACGCGACCAAGGCGTTCTACGGTGAGTATCGCTCGGTCTGCGACATGACCGCCGAATTCTATCTGCAGACCATCGATACGGTGTTCCAGCGCCATCTGTTGCCGAAGGGTGAGATGCGCCATCGGGGCCGCCATATCGATCTTGCCGCCATCACCAAGGTCGGGCTGTTGGCGATCGAAGGCGAGCGGGACGATATCTCAGGTATCGGGCAGACGAAGGCGGCGATCAAACTGGCCGTCAACCTTGCCGACGAGAAGAAGCTCTATCATCTGGCAAAGCGCGTCGGCCACTACGGCATCTTTAACGGCCGTCGCTGGCGGGAGCAGATCGCGCCCGTGGTGGAGCAGTTCATCCAGACGCATTCTCAAGCCTGATATAATTTTATCCGGATATAATTGACGGCGGCATTATACCCGGATAAAAGCCGGTGCAATTCATATGCACTGGAGACGATGATGCCGGCCACTTCCCCATTTTCCTGCTCCGCCTTTGCAGGTTCACAGCGAATCGCATCCGGATCGCTCGTTGAAGTGGCGCGCGTGGTAAAGGCCGCTGGCGAGGGTCGAACACCCGTGCTCGTTTTCGACGATCATAGTGGACGCATCGTAGAACTGGACCTGCGCGGCAGCATGGAAGACGTGATCGCAAGACTGGCGCCATCGCCGGCAGGCGAGGAGGGCGCGCGACGGCCCGGCCGCCCGAAGCTGGGGGTCGTGGCGCGCGAGGTGACCTTGTTGCCTCGCCATTGGGATTGGCTCGCCAGCCAGCCGGGCGGGGCGTCGGTCGCGTTACGCCGACTGGTGGATGAGGCTCGCAAGGCCAATTCGGCGAAAGACCGTCTTCGTGATGCGCAGGAGGCGGCATATCGCCTCATGCATGCCATGGCGGGTGATGCACCGGGGTTCGAAGAGGCATCGCGGGCGCTTTTCGCGAGCGACTTCGAAACGCTGGGGAAAGTGACGGCGGGCTGGCCGGGCGATGTGGGCGATCAGATCACCCGCATGCTGGATGTTGGCCGCGAAGGAATGACCGCCTGAGATCAGCCGCCCGAGATCAGCTGTTGTGCGGGTCGGCAAGCGTGATCCGCGTGGTGGCAAGCCGGTCGACCTCGCGTTCGTCATGCGTGACATAGAGGATCGGCAGGCGGAGCTGGTCGCGGATGCGGATGATCACCTCGATGATCTCCGCACGCCGGGGTGCATCAAGTGATGACAACGGTTCGTCCATCAACAGGAAACGGGGACCCGCGAGCAGCGCCCGGCCGATAGCGACGCGTTGCGCCTCGCCGCCTGAAAGGGTGGCGGGCCATTGGTCGAGCAGATGACCTATGCCCAGGAAATGGACGGCATCGCCAAAGGCCATCCAGCTATCGGCGGCGGGCGTCAGCCTGCGCCCGTAATCAAGGTTGGCGCGCACGTTGAGATGCGGAAACAGACGGCCATCCTGGAAAATATAGCCGCAATGGCGTGCCTCTGGCGCAAGACTGACTCCTTTGGCGCTGTCGAACAGGCATCGGCCTTCGACGACGATATGACCGCGATCGGGGCGGAGCAGCCCGGCGACCATATTGAGCAGGCTCGTCTTTCCCGAACCCGACGGGCCCAAAATGGCGGTCAGGCCAGGAACGGCATCGATCCGCAGCTTGAGGTCGACCTTTCCAAGCCGCCGTTCGACGGAGACGTCAAAGGACATGGCTGCGTCCTCCGCCGATCCGGCGCGCCAGCCATTCCGATGCGATCAAGGCGGCAAGCGACACCAGCACCGACAGAACGGCGAGGCGGGCAACGCTGAATTCCGCGCCGGGCACCTGAAGCGCCGAATAGATGGCGACCGAAAGCGTGCGCGTTTCGCCGGGTATGTTCGACACGAAGGTGATGGTCGCGCCGAATTCGCCAACCGATTTCGCAAAGCCCAGGACCGCGCCCGCGATGACACCGGGCAGGCTAAGCGGCAGGGTGATGGTGAGAAAAGCGCGCAAGCGTGACGCGCCAAGGGTGCGCGCAGCACCTTCAAGGCGCGTATCGACCGCCTCTATCGACAGGCGAATGGCGCGTACCACCAGCGGCAATGCCATGATTCCGGCGGCGATGGCGGCACCTGTCCAGCGAAACATGACGGTGACGCCGAACCAGTGCTCCAGCCAGGCGCCGATTGGGCCGTTGCGTCCGAACAGCAGCAAAAGCAGATAGCCGGTGACAACCGGCGGGATCACCAGCGGCAGATGGATGAGCGCATCCAGCAGGATCTTGCCCGGAAAACGCACGCGGGCGAGCACATAGGCCAACCCGAAAGCGAAGGGCAGCATCGCCGCCGTCGCTGTCAACGATACCTTAAGGCTCAGGCCCAGCGTTTGGAGTTCGTCAGGTGTCAGCATGCCCATGGCGCTTCGGATTTACCGCGGCTGGAAACCGAAGCGGGCGAAGATCGCCTTGCCTTCGGCAGAAACCAGGAAATGCCGGAAGGCGTCCGCCTCCTTGTTCGTCGAGGCCGTGAGCAAGGCGATCGGATAGATGATCGGCGAATGACTGCCGGAGGGGAAGACGCCGGCAACACTGACGTCCCTGGCGGCGCGGGCGTCGGTCGCATAGACGATGCCGGCGCGCGCTTCGGCCCGCTCGACCAGCGCAAGCGCGGCGCGGACGTTTTCGGCCCGGACGACTTTCGGTTCAATGGCTGCCCAGATGCCGAGGCGGGAAAGCGCCTGCTTGCCATATTTGCCGGCGGGCACGGCATCGGGATCGGCCATCGCAAGGCGTCCGTCACCCAGCGCCCTGGCCAGGGGGAAGTTCTTGCGGATGGCGATCTTCAGCGGGGCTGAAGCCGGGGCAATGAGGACCAGGCGATTGCCGAGAAAGGGCACGCGCGTCCCGGGGCGCAACATCTGCTTCGCCTCGACGGCATCCATCCAGGGTTCGTCGGCGGAGATGAAGACATCGGCGGGCGCCCCCGCCGTAACCTGACGTGCCAGCACCGAGGACGCGGCGAAGGAAAGGACGGGATGCTCGTGCCCCTTCGCCGCCCATGCATTGGCCGCTGCCGACAGGCTTTCCTGCAGGCTGGCCGCTGCCAGCACCAGCGGTCCCGCAGCAAGCGCGGGCATGGGCAGGAAGAGGAGCAGCAGGGCGATCAGCTTTGAAGGAGCGATCAGTTTCAGGCAGGCATGCAATCTCACGAACGATCCTTCCAGGCGGGCGCCCGATCGATGTATGCATAAGGATATAGCGAAGGAAAGCGCGAAATTCAGGCTGGCTTTTTCTGGATTGGCCGGGGCTCAGGCAAAAGGGCGTGCGCCAATTGCCCCGCCTCGTTGCTGGCGGCCTCCTCGATCGACTGCTGAAGCTTGCGATACTGGATGAGTATGGTGCTGCCGAGTGCGGTCAGCGCGGCGCCACCGCCGTGGGACCCGCCCGTCGCGGTCGTCACCAGCGGTTCACGCCAGCAGCGGTTCATCGTATCGACCAGCAGCCAGGTGCGCCGGTAGCTCATCCCCATCAGCCGGCCCGCAGCCGAGATGGACCCGGTTCGGGCTATCGCATCCAACAGGTCGGCCTTGCCTGGCCCCATCGCAATTTCATCGCCGCAATAAAGCCGTGCATGAAGTTTGAGCGGAGGAAAGGCGGGCTCGCTCATGCCTGTGGCCACGGCGAAGCTATGCTCAATGTCAGCGAGAAATTCGGGGTCATGGCCGGATCGCGGCCTTCAGCTTGCAGGAAGCGTTGTCGTATAGCGGCCATCGACATAGACCAGCGGATCGATCTCGCCATGGTGACGGACCTCCATCACCCGGCCGATAAAGATTCCATGGGTGCCATATGAGACCGACAATTCATTGCGGCAGACGATGTTGGCCTGCGCGTCGGCGAGCACGGGTATGCCGTCCTTGCCATCCACCCACCGACCAAGCGCAAACCGATCCTCCCCCTTGAGCCGGCCGCCGCATGCGCGAGAGATTTCTTCTTGGGCGCGCGACAGGACGTTGATGCAGAAACCTGTACCGGCCGAGAGCGGCGCATGGATCGACGCCGAGCGATTGACCGAAATAATCATCGAGGGCGGGTCCATCGAAAGCGCGTCGACAGCGGTTGCAGCCATCGCATAGCGCCTGCCTTCGTGCCGGCAGGTGATGACCGTTACCGACTTCGCCATCCGGCGCAGCGCGAGCTTGGCCTGCATGGCCAAGTCTTCGGTGCCTGGAGCGGCGGGGGGTGCGGTAGCGGAAGACGCCATGGGCAAAGTCCTGTCTTTTGAATATTCCAGTCCATAACCACAGCCGGCAAATTTTGCCATCCGGCCTTTGGTGAAGACACCATCTGTAAAGTTTCCTGTAGCAATGTGGGCATTTCCCGACGCGGCAACAAGGTGGCGCAATGGCTCGGCTGCTGGTGTGCATCATGGTTTTTCTGCTGGCACTGGCCTGGATATTCACTCCAGCCAGGCCCGGTAAGGCGCCCGTGACGCAGATCGCGACAACCCGCGCGCAAGAACCTCCGCCTGCGGCCAAGGCAGCGGAAGATAAGGTTTTGATCGGTAATGGTTCGGCGCAGGTGGTCGTTCCGCGCGCGCCCGACGGTCATTTCTATGTCGATGCCCAGGTCGGGCCGACCGTGATCCATTTCCTGATCGACACCGGAGCGACCGCCGTCGCATTGTCGCGAGCCGATGCGCAGCGCGCTGGAATCGCGCCAATAGCAGGTGATTTCATCGGCGAAGCACGGACCGCGAATGGCAAGGTGGCGATGAAGCCTGTCATGATCGACCGGATTCGCATCGGACCGCTGGAAGCCCGTGATGTCGAAGGGGCCGTCATCGACGGCGATCTGGGCGTGTCGCTGCTCGGCCAAAGCTGGCTGCGCCGGGTGGGATCGGTCACGATCAAGGATGACCGGCTGATTTTGAATTAAAGCGGATCGCCGTCACGGCTGACGGCTCGGTCGCTCGTTGGGACAACGGGCGCACATCGAAAAAGCAAGTGTCTCCGCTGCTTATTTTGGATTATCGATTTGTTGGCGCCAAAGACAGCCGATGAAAACGATAATAATCATGGGAGAGCTTGCATGGAAAGCACGAGACGGGAGTTTGCCGCCCTGGGCGTGGCCGGAGCACTGTCGGCCGGTCTCCTGACTTCAGCGGCCGCCGCCGCGCCGCAGGTTGCGGGTTCTGACGAGGCGGCAAAGCCGTGGCACCAGCGTGTGCGGCGGATGATCCAGATCAACACCAACATGCACGATCTTGGCCAGTTCGATGTCGAGGTATTCGTCCGCTACCTGACCGATTGCCACGCAGACGTGGCGCTGCTCAGCCTCGGCAACATCGGCGCCTTCTATCCGACCCGGGTCGAAAACTATCCCATCGCGCCGGGTCTGGGGAAACGCGATCTGGTTGGCGAGTGCGTTAAGGCATTACGCGCACAGGGCATCCGCATCATTGGGCGGCTAAGCCCCGACATGGCCGCGATCCAGCTCAGTCACAGCCATCCGGAATGGTTCCGCCGCGCCAAGGACGGCCAGCTCGTCGCCTTCTACGAACCGGCCCGGGAAACGCCGCCCGGCACGCCCGAAACCGGCTTCGGCGTCGCGCAGAACGTCGCCTCCCTCTGCCCTTTCACCAGTTATTATTCAGAAGTGATCCCGGCGATCATGACCGAGCTGACGGCCCCTGGAGGTTATGCGCTGGACGGATTTTTCCTGAACGGCTGGCCGCCTGCGGGAGTGTTCCCCTGCTATTGCGGGATCTGCCGAAAGATAGGCGATCCGGCATCGGTGACCTATCGGGATGCCGTTTTTGGCCGATCCATCGAACTCAACAACCTCTACCAGAAAACGGTGCGCGACCAGAACCCGGAAGCCGTGGTGCAGGGGGGCATCTTCGCCGGCATCCTTGGCACCAGCGCCGACATGCACGATCTGATCCGGCAGTTTCCCTGGTTCATGGCCGACCATCAGTCGCGCGACCTTACCGAGCCGGTATGGGATGTGTCGCAGGTTGTCCGGTTGGGCAGGGCGACGATGAAGGATCGCCCGGTGATGGCCGCGACGGGCGCGCGCAACACCACCTGGCGTCATGCCAGTGGCGAAGCGGCCGAGGTGACGTCGCGGATGATCCAGAGCTGCGCCGCGGGTGGCGCCATCTGGTATCACTGGCTCGGGTTCGAGGAGGGCTTTCGCTACGACCGCCGCTGGCAGAAAACCGGCAGCGATTTCATGGCCTGGCAGGCGCGCAATGACGAGCATTTCCGCAACCGCCACTCGCTTGCCAATCTGGGAGTGGTCATCGCGCCATTTTCCAACAGGTTCTATAAGGCGCCGGACGGCAGCCCGATGCAGAATACGCTGGAGGCGGTATTCGCCATCCTGCTCGACGCGCGCATTCCCTTCGATCTTGTGCGCGAAGACGATCTCGGCCTGGAGACGATCGGACGCTATAAGGCGCTGCTGCTGCCCAATTTCGCCCTGATGAGCGACCGCCAGAAAGGGCAGATTGCCGCCTATGTCGACCAAGGCGGTTCGCTGGTGTCGACGTTCGAAACGGGGGTCTACGACGAGACAGGCAAGTTGCGGGCGGACTTCGCGCTTGGTGAATTGTTCGGCATCCGCAGGACCGGGGACCGCGCCGCTTATATGCGCACGTCCCCTCCGGGGCCGGGGCTGGAGGCCGCCCCTACCTTGCAGCGAATCGAACGGCGGCACCCGATCCTGGCGTCCTTCCGCGACACGGCCTGGATTCAGGGCGCCGGTTGGACCGTGCCGTTCGAGAGCGACGCAGCGCCTCTGCTGCGGCAGATTCCGGCCTATCCGTCGTATCCGACCGAATTGTCCATCACGCCGGTCGAACGAGCGCAGCGCCCGACGGCGATCGCCCGCGAAAAGGACGGCTCGCGTCTGGTCTATCTCTCGATGGACATCGCTGCGACATATTGGAAGTCCGGCGGCGGCGATCTGGCTGATCTGTTGGCGAACAGCCTGCGCTGGGCGCTTTCCGACACCATGCCGGTGCGGGTGGATGGCGAAGGACTGGTGGAGATATTCGGTTGGCGGACCGAGCCCGGCTATGCCGTCCACCTGATAAACTACCATAACCCGCACACATTCCGCGCCAATATGCGCCGTGTCGCGGCCCTGGGACCGCAGACCGTGCGTCTGACGCTCGACGAGGATGTCAGGATCCGCTCGGCGCGGCTGTTGCGGGCGGAAAAGGCGGTTGCCTTCCACCAGAATGGACGGACGGTGGAGGTTATTGCGCCTGAGCTGCGCGATTATGAAGTCGTGGCGCTGATCGTCTGAACGGCCTTGAGGCAGGAAGGGCGGGTCGGCGTGACCCTGAACTTCTATCCTTCGATGCGGAAATTGCGGGCGCAAAATGCACAGTCAACGGTGATCAGTCCATTGTCCCCGCGCATATCGATGCGCTCATCCTCCGGGAATCGGAGGATGACGTCGCGGATATGCTCGATCGTGCAACGGCAGCCGCGGGTGAGGGGCTGAGGCTCGATGACGCGAACCTCGTCCTCGTTGAACAGCCGCCACAGCAACGCTTCGAGCGACAGGGCCGGTTCGATCAGTTCATCATCGGTGACGGTTTCGGCAAGCGTGTGGACGTGCTCCCAGTCGGGGTGGTCCTGGCGGACATGAAGCCGCTCACGGCCGATTTCGCCCTCGGCGAGATGTTGCAGGAGAATGCCGGCCGCGACGTGGCCCGCGTCTCCCATGTCCGCGACCGAAAGGCGGACGAGCGAGGGGATCTGCTCCGACTGGCTGAAATAATGCTCGGCAGCCTGTGCCAGGCTCTCGCCCTCCAGCGGAACGATGCCCTGGTATCGTTCACCCGTCGCCGCCTGGTCGAAGGTCAAAGCAAGGTAGCCCGTGCCGAAAACATCGGAAAGGCTGGATGTTGCCGACATCGCCGTGACGCGTTCCGGATCATGCCGGATGTAGCCGCGCAAGGCGCCCGCGCGATAGTCGCACACCAGAAGATCGACGATCCCGCCCTTCGCCTGGGCCTGCAGAGTGAGCTGGCCGCCCGCATCCTTCAACGTGGAGCCAAGAAGCGCGGTAAGCGTCAGCGCCTCGGCCAGCAGCCCCGCCAAGGGCGGCGGATAGTCATGGTTGGAAAGGATGGCGTCCAGCACCGGCCCCAGCCGGACCAGCCGCCCGCGCGCATGGCGGGTGGGAATGCTGAATCCAAGGCAGCGATCCACATCGCTGATCGTGTAGAGATCGCTGCCCGAACTGGCCGACGCGCTCACCCCAGCTTGTCCAGCGCCCAGAGGAGCACCGATTTCTGCGCATGGAGGCGATTTTCCGCCTCGTCCCAGACGGCGGACTGCGGACCGTCGATGACGGCGTCCACTACCTCCTCATCCCGGTGGGCCGGCAGGCAGTGCAGGAAGACCGCGTGGTCGGCGGCATGGGCCATGATTTCCGGGGTCACCTGATAGGGCTGAAGTGCCAGCAGCTTGTCCTCGACATGCGACTGGCCCATGGAAATCCAGGTATCGGTCACGACGACATCGGCCTCGCTCACCGCCTTTGCGGGATCGCGGACGATCTGGACCGTCGCTCCGCGCTTCAGGGCCGATTCGAGCACATCCATCGACGGATCATAGCCCGCCGGACAGCCGACGCGGACATCGAAGTGCATCAGGCTGCCTGCCTCGATGATCGAATGCAGCACGTTGTTGCCGTCGCCCAGCCAGGCCCAGCGGGTGCCCGAAAGCGCGCCCAGCCGCTCCAGAACGGTCAGCAGATCGGCCATGATCTGGCAGGGGTGCGAGTGGTCGGTCAGGCCGTTGATGACCGGAACGCTCGCGTATTTCGCAAGTTCGATCAGCTTCTGGTGGTCGTCGGTGCGGATCATGATGGCATCGACATAGCGCGACAGTACCCGCGCGGTGTCGGCGATGGTTTCGCCCCGTCCCAACTGCGTTGACCCGGCCTCCAGCACAATGGTGTTGCCGCCGAGCTGGCGCATCGCCATGTCGAAGGACACGCGGGTACGGGTCGAGTTCTTTTCGAAGATCATGCCCAGCGTATGGCCGGCAAGCGGAGCGTCGCTGTCGGGCGTGCCCTTGGGCAAACCCGCGCGGTGCTGCTTCCGGTGCAGCGCGTCTTCAAGCATGGTGGCGATGGCATCGCCCCCGGCGTCGACGAGATCCAGAAAGTGCCGTGTCATGCCGTGTCGCCCGCGTCATAATCCCGCGCGGCTGTCGACAGCCGGTCGACGAACGCGCGGATGTGCGATTCCTCGATGATCAGCGGCGGCAATATGCGCACGACATTGTCGCCCGCCGCCACTGTCAGCAGCCCGTGCTTGCGCAGATGGGCAACGAATGGGTGGCTGTCGACCTTCAGCTTGACGCCGAGCATAAGGCCGACCCCGCGCACCTCCTCGAACAGATGATCGTAATTGGGGATCATCTGCTCCAGGGCCTGTCTCAGCCGCTCGCCGGTTTCGCGCACGCGGGGCAGGAAGCTTTCCTCAAGCAGGACGTCTAGGATGGCCTCGCCCGCGGCCATCGCCAGCGGATTGCCGCCATAGGTAGACCCGTGCGTGCCGAAGGTCATGCCCGAAGCCGCCTTTTCCGTGGCGAGGCAGGCGCCGAGCGGAAAGCCGCCGCCGATGCCCTTGGCGACGGCCATTATGTCGGGCGTGACGCCATATTGCTCATGCGCGAAGAAAGTGCCGGTGCGGCCGTAACCGCACTGGACCTCGTCGAAGATCAGCAGCAGGCCATGCTGATCGCACAGCTTGCGAAGGCCGGTCAGGAATTCGCGCGTGGCGGGGCGAATGCCGCCTTCACCCTGGATCGGTTCGACAAGAAAGCCTGCCGTTTCGCTGGTGATCGCCGCTTCCGCCGCCACCAGATCGTTGAAGTCGACGACGGTGAAGCCAGGTAGCAGCGGCTCGAACCCGCCGCGCATCTTTTCCTGATTGGTCGCGCTGATCGTGCCGAGCGTCCGCCCGTGAAACGCGTTCGAAAAGCAGATCAGCGAATGACGCTGCGGATTGCCCGCCGCGTAATGATGGCGGCGCGCCGTCTTGATCGCGCATTCGACCGCTTCCGCGCCCGAATTGGTGAAGAACACCGTATCGGCGAAGGTCGCGTCGACCAGACGCTGTGCGAAATGTTCCTGCTGCGGCGAGCCGTAGAGGTTCGACACATGCATCAGCGTCGCTGCCTGCTGCTGGATCGCGCCGATCAGGTGCGGGTGGCTGTGCCCCAGGATGTTGACGGCGATCCCGCTGGCGAAATCCAGATAGCGTTCGCCTTTCTCCCCGATCAGATAGCAGCCTTCACCTCGCACCGGACGCACGTCGCACCTTGGATAGACGGGCATAAGCGGCGAGATGGTCATGGCGCTCCTCCTGATGAGGCCGGATTCAGAAACGCAAAAAGGCGGCCCGTTCCGGCCGCCTGGCTAGGGCAGGCTTTTACCGCCCGTTGCCGGGGCGGACAACCCCCATTTGAATCGCCGCTCAGGCCTTCAGCTTCCAGCCGGTCCTCAATACGAAATAACAGAGCGCGCCAAGCGTCAGATTGGCCGCAAGAAGCGTGACCGCGCCGATCGCGATGGGCGAATCGCTTACCCCCAGGAAGCCGTAGCGAAAGCCCGAAATCACATAGAAAAATGGATTGAGGTGGCTGATCGTCTGGAACACGCCATGCAGGTTTTCGATTGAATAGAAGGTTCCCGAGAGCAGCGACATCGGCGCGACCACGAAATTGGTGACGGCTGCCGCATGATCAAATTTTTCAGCCCATATCGACGTGAAAATGCCGAGGAAGGTGAGAAGGATCGACCCCATCAGCCCGAACCAGACGACGGCCCAGACATGCCGGGGCGTGACATGAACGCCGGGCCACAATAGCATCGCGGCCCAGACCGCCAACCCGACGAGGATCGCGCGAGTGACGGCGGCGCCCGCCATCGCGGTCAGCAATTCGCCAGTTGAAAGCGGTGGCATCAGGTAATCGACGATGGTGCCCTGGATTTTGCCGACCAGAAGCGAGAAGCTGGAATTCGCAAAGGCGCTTTGCATCATTCCCATGATGACAAGGCCGGGCGCCACGAAATCGGCGAATGGAACGCCCATGACCATGCGCCCGGAACGGCCCAGCGCGACCGTGAAAATCACGAGATAAAGCAGCGTCGTGAGCGCGGGCGCCCAAATCGTCTGAAGCTGCACCTTGAAGAAACGGCGCACCTCCTTCAGATAGAGGGTTTGAAGGCCTGTCCAGTTGACGAGCGGTATTATCGGGACGCCGGGTTCGCGGGTGACCCAGCGATGCATCTGGTCGTTCATGTCATGAGCGACTAATGCGTGCCGAGAGTCGCCGCAAGCACGTTGCGTGAAAATCTGGCGGGCGAAGGGTTTTTGAAGGAAGTTGAATGTCCTGGACCGACGAACGGATCGATAAACTCAAGGCGCTCTGGGAACAGGGCGTGACGGCCAGCCAGATCGCCGAATCGCTGGGCGAGGGGGTCAGCCGCAATGCCGTGATCGGCAAGGCGCATCGGCTGGGCCTCCAGTCGCGGCCATCGCCCGTCAAGGCGACCGAAGCCGCCGAAGCGCCGGCACCGGTGTCGGCTCCCGTAAAAGCGGCGGCTCCGCAGCCGGTGACGCCAAAGGCGGAAAGGCCGGTGGTCGAAGCGGCGGCGGCTCAGCCTCAGCAGCCGCAGCGTTTGTTGCGGCCGGGGACGCCGACAGGGCCGGTTCCGCCCTCTGGCCCGCCCGCCCCGCCGCGCCGCGCCGTGCCCGCGAAGCCAAGCAAGGAGATAGAGGGCAAGACGACGTTGCTCGAACTGAGCGACAAGATCTGCAAATGGCCGATCGGGCATCCCGGCGAGCCCGATTTCCATTTCTGCGGCAAGCAGGCCAACCCCGGATTCCCCTATTGCACCGAGCATTGCGCCGTCGCCTATCAGGCGCAACTGCCACGGCGTGACCGGCGTCCCCCGCCGCCGCCGCCCTATGGCGCGCCACGGGTGCGATAGATCCCATGACTGGCGGCCTGCGTCTGACCCAGACGTTGCACCGCCAGGCCATGCTTCATCCGGGTCGTGGGGCGCTGGCCGACGAAGGCGGCACGTGCAGCTATGACCAATGTCTCGATGGCGTTGCCCGTCTTGCGGGCGGCCTGGTGGATGCCGGCCTTCAGGCGGGTGAACGGGTTGCCGTACTCGCGTTCAATTCGGCGCCCCATGTCCAGTTGTTCTACGCGATCACCTGGGCGGGCGGCATTGCGGTGCCGCTCAACTGGAGATGGGCCGGCCCGGAACTGACCCGTGCCATGTCGAATTGCGAAGCGGCGATGTTGATCACCGACCGCGATCATGGGGACGATGGCCGCTGGGCCGCATCGTCAAGTCCTGGCGTCCGGGCCATCATTCCGCTGGAAACGCTCGACGGGAACGCCATCGAGGATCGTTCAGCAAGCGGCGCCGCGACCGCGTTGATCACCTGTTGTCCCGGCGACGACGCCGTTCCCGATACCGTCTCCTTCAGTCACGAGTGGTTGACCGCCCGCGCCGCGCGAGATCCGGTTGCCGGCGCGCCCGAGCCTTCCACGCAGTTGCTGATGACCCCGTTGTTCGAGCCCGCCGCGCTGATGTGGGCTTTCAATGCCCTTGCGCATGGCCACAAGCTGGTGGTCAGCGGCCGGTCTGACATCGCCGAAGTGGCTGCGTTGGTCAGGCGCGAGAAAATCACCGACATTGCGCTGACGTCTTTCATGCTGCGGAGCCTGATCCGCGACTCCGCCTATGATCCCGATGATTTCCAGTCTCTGGAACGGCTTCACATCCAGGCCTCCGCCCTGTCGATGGGCGAGGCGAGAATCATATCGAGGAAGCTGCCGGATATTCACTGGATTGAGGACGCCGCTCGTTCATGAGGCGATTGCCCGCAGGTCGACTATCCGCCAATAATCGCCGGACAATCGCGTTTTGGGAGTCGATGCGATGAGCGTTGAAACGATCATTCCTGTACCGGCGGACTGGTCGGCCCGTGCCAAGGTGAACGCCGCGAAATATGCGGAGATGTATCGGCACTCGCTCGACGATCCCGAAGGTTTCTGGACGGACCAGTCCCGGCGGATCGACTGGATCAAGCCGTTCTCCAAGGTTTCCGAAAGCTCTTTCAACGAGGACGATTTCGGCATCAAATGGTTTGAGGATGGTGTTCTCAACGTCAGCGCGAACTGCATAGACAGGCATCTCGCCGACGGGGCGGATGATATCGCGATCATCTGGGAGCCGGACCATCCCGAAGCGGAAGCTCGCCACATCACCTACCGCGAACTTCATGCCGAAGTCTGCCGTTTCGCCAATGTGCTGAAGGCCGCCGGCGCGAAGAAGGGTGATCGCATCACGCTTTATCTGCCGATGATTCCCGAAGCCGCCTTTGCGATGCTGGCCTGCGCGCGCATCGGAGCGATTCATTCGGTGGTATTCGGCGGATTTTCGCCTGACAGCATCGCGGGCCGCGTGCAGGATTGCGATTCGACCATCATCGTCACCGCGGATGAGGGAATGCGCGGCGGACGCAAGGTCGTGCTCAAGGCCAATGTCGACGAAGCGCTGAAGCATTGCACATCGGTCCAGAAGGTGATCGTCGTCCGCCACGGCAGCGGCGACGTGGCGATGCAGGCGGGGCGCGATCTCTGGTATCATGAGGCGGCGGCCGGCATATCGACCGATTGCCCGCCCGAGCCGATGAACGCGGAAGATCCGCTGTTCATCCTCTACACCTCGGGTTCCACCGGCAAACCGAAGGGTGTGCTGCACACCAGCGGCGGCTATCTGGTGTGGGCGTCGATGACGCATGAATATATCTTCGACTATCGGCGGGGTGAGATTTTTTGGTGCGCGGCGGATGTGGGCTGGGTGACGGGCCACAGCTACATCGTCTACGGCCCGCTCGCCAATGGCGCGACCACGTTGATGTATGAGGGCCTGCCGAACTGGCCGTCGCCATCACGCATCTGGGAGGTGGTTGACCGGCATAAGGTGCAGACGCTCTATACCGCGCCCACGGTGCTGCGGTCGTTGATGCGCGAGGGTGACGATTTCGTCACGCGGACCAGCCGCAAATCGCTGCGCTTGCTCGGCACGGTGGGTGAGCCCATCAATCCCGAAGCCTGGCTCTGGTATCATCGCGTTCCGGGCGAAGGACGCTGTCCGATCGTCGATACCTGGTGGCAGACGGAGACGGGCGCGGCGATGATCGCGCCATTGCCGGGCGCGACCGACCTGAAACCCGGTTCGGCTACCAAGCCATTGTTTGGAATAGAATTGCAGGTCGTCGATGCCGATGGTGCGGTGCTTCCGGGCGCGGCAGAGGGCAATCTTGTCATCACCCGCTCATGGCCCGGACAGATGCGGACCGTGTGGGGCGACCACGATCGATTTTTCCAGACCTATTTCACCACCTACAAGGGCAAGTACTTCACCGGCGACGGCTGCCGCCGCGACACGGACGGTTATTACTGGATCACCGGCAGGGTCGACGACGTCATCAACGTCTCGGGACATCGCATGGGGACCGCCGAGGTGGAGTCGGCGCTGGTGGCCCATGCCAAGGTCGCCGAGGCTGCGGTTGTCGGTTTCCCGCACGACATCAAGGGACAGGGCATATATGCCTATGTCACGCTGAATGCGGGGGAGGAAACGTCCGACGCGCTGCGGTTGGAGCTGGTCAAATGGGTGCGCGCCGAAATCGGCCCCATCGCCACGCCGGACGTCATCCAGTTCGCGCCCGGTCTGCCAAAGACGCGGTCGGGCAAGATCATGCGGCGCATCCTGCGCAAAATAGCCGAAGGCGATATCTCGAACCTGGGCGATACGACGACGCTGGCCGACCCTGCCGTCGTCGATAATCTTGTCGCCCATCGGCAACGGTCAGGCGGGAAATAACGGAGCAGCGGCTTGCGCTGCAATTTCATGTTTCGGCGCAACAAAATTCGCGTCATCTTGAATGTGGAGCGGGGCCGCGGCGGTGGTTAAGCACCCATCAAGGCTTTGTGTCCTATATATGTTGGCGATGGAGGCGCGGCGATATGGGCACCATTCACAGGCGGAATGACGGTTCAACGACCTTGAAGGAAATGCAGGAGTTCGCGAGCTTCCCCGCAGCGACCCAGCGCTACATACGCCGGTCCCTTGACGTGGGCCTTCATCGCACCGACGCCATTCAGCTCTGGTCGCGCGATGTGGTGGAAGCCACCGCGATCCGCGCTCAGGCCGCCGTCTACGACATGCTGGACGATATCCGCCCGATCATCCCGGACGGCCCCGATCTTGGCGATCTGGCCCAGTTTTACGGGCCGCTGATCGCGATAACGGGCTTTGATCTGGGGCAGGCGCGGATTCCCACCTTTTCTTCCTATCGCTTCCTCTACGAGCGGCTGCTCGGCGCGCGGGTGAGACCCTGGCTGCCGGGCGCATTCGCGGCGGCGGCGATGTTGCCGTTGCTTGAACCGAACCGTCGCAAGGAATTGCTGGAAACCATTCCGGAAGCGGTCGCGGTGGCGCCGGGCTGGTCGATCCGCGAGCCGGTGTTTTACCCCGAGTGGGTGGAGAAATGCGAGCCTGCATGATCCCTGTCGACGGAAGGGAAGGAAACGGATAGCAGTTGTCCGTGTTTTAAGTGTCGACTGACGGAGAGGTGCGATGGCCGCCACCAAACTCACGACACGACGGATCGAAAAGATTTGGGGTCGGCGCACGCTCTGGCCCGCGTTCGACGATGTGATGAACTGCGGCGAGCCCATTGGCGAAATCTGGTTCGAAATGCCTGATGGCAGCCAACCCGATCTTCTGATCAAATATCTTTTCACCAGCGAAAAGCTTTCCATTCAGGTCCATCCCGATGACGAGGAAGCCCGTGCCCGGGGTTATCCGCGCGGCAAGGACGAGGCCTGGCTGATACTGGACGCAGATCCCGGCGCCAGCATCGCCATCGGCACGCGCAGCGTCATGACTCGCGAGGAGCTGCGGGCGGCAGTCCTGAACGGGTCGGTCGAGGATTGCCTGTTCTGGAAATCGGTGAAGGCGGGCGATGTGTTTTATCTGCCCGCGGGGACGGTACATGCGATCGGTGAAGGGCTGACGCTGGTCGAGGTCCAGCAGAACGTCGACGTGACATATCGCCTTTGGGATTACGGCCGGCCACGAGAGCTGCATCTGGATGACGGCGTCGCGGTGTCCAATCCGGTCCCCTATGTCGCGCCGCATGTGCCGCGCGATCTGGGTGGCGGCAGAAAGATCCTGTGCGACGGTCCCAAGTTCGTCCTTGAGCGCTGGCGAACCGATGGCGCGGGCGAACTGGCTGTCCCGTCAGGCAGGCCGATCTGGATCGTGCCGCTGATTAGCGGCGGCAAGCTGGACGGGGAAACGATGTCGGCCGGCCAGACGTGGTTCGTCGACAGTCCGGCAACGATCGCGTTGGACAAAGGCAGCGATCTGTTGGTCGCCTATCCGGGCAGGGAAATTATCGATCCGCTGCTGGTGAGGACTTAGCGGCCTCCGTCTTCACCCACGCCGCGCCGTCGCCATGGGCTCCCCTACGATGGGATAGCCTAGGCCGTCGGCTATCCTGAGCCACGGTTCGCCTGCCCGGTCTTCCACCCAGGGCGTGATCGTTGCGACTGGAGTGGCGCGGGCATGCGCATCAAGCGCCGCGTGGCTTGGAAAAGCCGCCAGCCGTTCGAGATTCCGGCGCGTCGGAAAAATGATATGGGCACCCCCGCTGCCCGCTGTGGCAAGCATGTCCTGGGGCGTGGTCCAGAAGACCCTGGTTGTCTCGCCACCGTCCGCTTCTCCTGGATCCGCGCCGTCATCAGGCGCCTTTGCCAGATAGAAACGGGTGTCGAAGATGCGCATTTCGGGGAAGTTGGGACGCCAGCGAGCAAATGGCGTCAGCCGTGCGAGGTCGAGGCGGACCTGCTCCGTCCGCAACAATTCCGACAAGGGCGCGCCTTTGTGGAGGGCTGCTCGCCAGTCCGGCCAGCGCGCGACCGCAAGCCCTTCGATGCCGACGGCAATGCCGGTTTCCTCCAGGCTTTCCCGAATTGCGGCGATGCGGGCTGCGGCTTCATCCTCGTCCAGGGTCGGCGAAGCGAGGTCGGGCAGGGCGGCGATCCGCCGGTCATCCTCGTCGATGCGGCCGCCGGGAAATACCGCCGCGCCACCGGCAAACGCCAGTTGCGCGTGGCGTTCGATCATCAGCACTTCGTGGCCCTGCGGCAGGTCGCGAACAATGATGACAGTGGCGGCGGCTATCGCATCGGGCATGTCTTGCTGTTGCCGCAAAGCCGACCCGGTGGCAATCGCCATCCGGCGCGGGCGGCCGCATCGGGAATGCCGATCGGGGTCCGGCCCCTGAATGGTCACGGCATGTCGTGCATCGCCGTTATAAGCCTTCGATCCGCTTGTGGATGTAATTTAACTTTGCGCCTGTGGAATTGGGGCTTTCGCGGAAGCAAGAACTTGATTAGCTTCACTCAGCTATTTTCGGGATCCGAGGCAAGAGCGGAGATCGGTAATGCGGGTTATATTGGCTCAACCTCGCGGATTCTGCGCCGGAGTGATCCGCGCCATTGAAATAGTCGACCGCGCCCTGCAGAAATACGGGCGGCCCGTTTATGTGCGCCATGAAATTGTCCACAACCGGCATGTCGTCGACAAGCTGAAGGCGGATGGCGCGATTTTTGTCGAAGATCTCGCCGATGTGCCGGAAGGTGCGATAACGATCTTCAGCGCTCACGGTGTGTCGAAATCGGTCGAGAAGCAGGCTGGCGACCGCCGCCTTCCAGTCCTTGACGCGACTTGCCCTCTGGTAACGAAGGTCCATACGCAAGGTCAGCGTTATGTCGCGCACGGCCGCCAGCTTGTGCTGATCGGGCATGCGGGGCATCCGGAGGTGGAAGGAACGATCGGACAGATCGCGGGGCCGGTTCATCTGGTTTCGAATACCAGTGACGTCGGCGCGCTGCCTCTGACCCACGATACGCCGGTCGCCTACATAACCCAGACGACGCTCAGCGTGGACGATACGCGCGTGATCATCGATGCGTTGAAGGCGCGCTTCGACGATATAATTGGGCCGGAGACGTCCGATATCTGCTATGCGACGCAAAACCGGCAGGCGGCGGTTCGCGCGCTGTGCAAACAGGCGGACCTGATCTTGGTCGTGGGAGCGAAGAATAGCTCGAATTCGAACCGGCTTTGCGAGATCGGACTGGAGGAGGGCCTGCCGAGCTACCTCATTTCCGATGGCGGCGAACTCGATCCTGCTTGGCTTGAAGGCGTCAATGTGGTGGGCCTCACCGCCGGTGCGTCGGCGCCCGAGGAACTGATTCTCAGCGTGATCGAGGCGCTGCGCCGGATCGACGAGGTCGAAGTGACACAGATGCGGGGGATCGAGGAGAGGCTGGAGTTCCGATTGCCGAAGGAGCTGAGATCCGTGGCTGTCGAACCTAGGGCTGTCTGATCAGGGTGCCGATGCGTTCAAGGAATAGCTGATGGGAATACCTCTGTCTCAGGTCGCGCGCATTGGCGGCTATATCGCTCGCCAGCACCTTAAGGGTGAAGCGCGCTATCCGCTCGTCCTGATGCTGGAACCGTTGTTCCGGTGCAATCTGGCGTGCCAGGGCTGCGGCAAGATCGACTATCCCGACGAGATATTGAACCAGCGTCTGTCCTATGACCAGTGCATGGAGGCGATCGACGAATGCGGCGCCCCGGTGGTGTCGATCGCGGGCGGAGAGCCCCTGCTGCACCGGGACATGCCGCGCATCGTCCGGGGTTTTCTGGCGAAGAAGAAATTCGTCATCCTCTGCACCAACGCGCTGCTTTTGAAGAAGAAGATCGACGAATATCAGCCGCATCCCGGCTTCACCTGGTCGATCCACCTCGATGGCGACGAGGAAATGCATGACCGTTCGGTTTGCCAGCAGGGCGTCTATGACACCTGCATAGAGGTGATCCGGCTGGCGAAGAGCAAGGGTTTCCGGGTCAGTATCAACTGCACCCTGTTCAACGACGCTGATGCTGGCCGGGTCGCCAAATTCTTCGATACAATGAAGGAAATCCGCCTCGACGGCATCACCGTATCGCCCGGCTACGCCTATGAGCGCGCGGCCAACCAGAACGAATTCCTCAACCGGACGAAGACGAAGGAGCTGTTTCGCGGTATCCTTGGCCGGGGCAGGGGCGGCAAGGCGTGGCCCTTCACCCAATCGACCATGTTCCTCAATTTTCTTGCGGGGAACGAGGCGTATAAATGCACGCCATGGGGCAATCCGACGCGCACCGTCTTTGGGTGGCAAAAGCCCTGCTATCTGCTTGGAGAGGGCTATGAAAAGACTTTCGCCGAACTGATGGCGAACACCGCCTGGGATGATTATGGCGTCGGCAATTACGAGAAGTGCCGGGACTGCATGGTCCATTCGGGGTTCGAGGCGACCGCGGTGATGGACACCGTCCGGCACCCGTTGAAGGCGGCACTCGTCGCTCTCAATGGCGTGAAAACCGACGGACCGATGAAGCCCGACATTTCCCTTAGCAATGAGCGGCCGGCCGAATATGTCTTCTCAAGCCATGTCGAGCGCATGGTCGACGAGATCAGGACAGCCAACCCCAGGGCCGGCAAGGCGGTGGCAGCAGAGTAGCGCGCGGAACCCGGCTTCAGCGGCGAATGCCGTACCGAGAAGTGCCGGAAGTTGAAATGGCTGGACAGCGAGCGAGCGCAGCACGCCGCCGATGTTCATGCCGCCGTCCAATCGCATGCCGATCAGCGCCGCGGGCGGCAGGTGATGGTCCGATGCATCGGAAATGATGCGCAACGCCATAAATGGAAGTCGATGGCGAGCGGCAACCCGCGCGGCGACATGCGACTCCATATCCGCTGCCAACGCGCCGGTAGCCCGGTAGAGCGCCGCCTTGGCCGCGGGCGTCGCGACGATATTGCCGGTGCCGCAAATGACGCCGGCGCGGGCAAAGGGGAGGCGGGCGGCAAGGGCAGCGCGCCAGCGGATATCGGTTGCGGTTTCGAGCGTGCCGTCGGTAACACGCTCCGCGATCACGCAATCTCCCGGTTTCAGGCCGGGCGCAAGCGCACCTCCCAGGCCGATGCTGATGATGCCTTGCGCGGCAGCCGCGCCTGCCGTCAGTTCCGCTTCGAGCCGCGCGCTGTCGCCGCCTCCGGCGATGGCGGTCACGCCGGGACCGGAAACGATCCGCGCCTCGCGCTTCAAACCCGTCGCCGCGAGGATCATTCACATGCCATAGGGGACATGGTGGCTGTTTCCCCATTTGAGATTGCGGTAGCGGGCCATTGCCCAGAGCGGGAAGAATTTCGGATAGCCGTGGTAGCGGAGGTAGAAGACGCGCGGGAACCCGCCCCCCGTGTAATGCTCCTGTGGCCATAGCCCGTCCGTGCCCTGGGCATTCTGCAACCATGCAATGCCGCGCGCGACGGCGGGGTGATCGACCTCGGCCGCCGCCATCAGCCCGATCAGCGCCCATGCCGTCTGGGAAGCGATGGAGGGCGCGGGCGCATAGCCCTTGTAGTCGAGCGCATAGCTCTCGCAGCCTTCGCCCCAGCCTCCGTCCGTATTCTGGATCGACACCAGCCAGTGGACTGCCTTGCGGACGACCGGGGCTTGTGGATCGATGCCCGCCGCGTTCAGCGCGCAAAGCGCAGACCATGTCCCGTATATATAGTTGACTCCCCAGCGGCCGAACCAGCTTCCATCGGCTTCCTGTTCGCGTTCAAGATAGGTGAGCGCCGCCTTCATGCGGTCGCTGTCGGGCGGCTCTCCCAATTGCGCCAGCATCGAAACGCAACGGGCAGAGACGTCAGTGGTGGGCGGATCGAGCAGCGCGCCGTGATCGGCAAAGGGAATGTTGTTGAGATAATGATGGCAATTGTCGGCATCGAACGCGCCCCAGCCGCCGTTCCGGCTCTGCATCCCGGCGATCCATTCCAGGCCGCGATCGATGGCTTCATCATAACGGCTATCGGTGGTCAGACGACCGCGGGTTCGGTCCATCGCCATGATGACGACGGCCGTATCGTCAAGATCGGGATAATGCGCGTTGTTGTACTGAAACGCCCATCCGCCCGGCCGGACATCGGGCCGTTCCTCCGCCCAGTCGCCCTGCACGTCCAACACCTGCCTGGGCTTCAGCCATTCAAGGCCGTTCAACGCCGCCCGTTCGGCCTCGTCACTTCCGGTTTCGAGCAGCGCGTGAGCCGCAAGCGCGGTGTCCCAGACCGGCGAAACACAGGGCTGGCAATAGACCTCGTCCTCCTTGACCACGAGGAGATTTTCGACCGACCGGCGCGCGATCGCCCGATCGGGATGGTCGGGCCGATAGCCGAGCGCATCGAACATCATCACGCTGTTCGCCATGGCCGGGTAGATCGCGCCTAGCCCGTCCTCCCCGTTCAACCGTTCGGTGACGAAATCGACGCAGGCGTTGATGGCGCGTTGACGCAGTCGCATCGGCCACAGGGTCTCAACCGCCTTCAGCACCCGGTCGAGCGCATTGAACCCGGCGGTCCACAGCCATTTGGTGTCAGCCGCGCGCGACTTTGGCCGGATCGCGGGGCCGGTTACATAAAGCTCGTTGACGCGAACGCCGCGCGGGTTGCGGGCCACCGGCTTTTTCGCCTGGAGGACCAGCAGCGGCACGATCACAGTCCGCGCCCAATAGGACATCTTCGACAGGTGGATGGGAAACCAGCGGGGCAGGAGGATCAGTTCGACCGGCATGGCGGGAACGGCGCTCCACGGGCCCGCGCCGTACAGGGCAAGCTGGATGCGGGTGAAGACATTGGTTGTCGCCGCGCCGCCTGCCGCCAATATGGCATCGCGCGCCCTCGCCATATGGGGTGCATCGACGCTGTCCCCGATCATCTTCAATGCGAAATAGGCCTTTACCGAAGCGCTGAGATCGAACGCGCCGTCGTGGAACAGCGGCCAGCCGCCGTGCGCGCCCTGTATGCGGCGTAAATAGCTGGCGATCTTCGCCTCCAGCGACAAGTCGTCGGGCTCGCCGAGATAATGCCGCAACAGGATATATTCGGCTGGAATCGTCGCGTCGGCCTCGAGTTCGAACACCCAGTGGCCGTCCGGCCGCTGTTGCTTCAGAAGGGCATCGGTCGCGCGGTGAACGGCGGCGTCGAGGGTGGCCAGGGCGTCGCCGCTGAAGGGCTCTGTTTCATCGAGGCCGCGATGCATTGCTGTCGCCTTGCTCCTCTTCAAGCCCTATCGGGCCATCGCCAGTTCGGCGGCCTTGAACCCCGACCGGATCGCGCCCTCAATGGTGGCAGGAAGGCCGGTGTCCGTCCAGTCGCCCGCAAGAAACAGATTGCGCCAGCGGGTACGGGCAGGGGGACGTTTTACCGCCTGATCGGGCGTGGCGGCAAAGGTCGCGCGCTTTTCCTTGACGATCTGCCAGGGCGGGAGCGTTGCATCGAGGCCATGGACGGCGGCGACATCGGCCCAGATGCGGGCGGCAAGCGCCTCGCGGTCTTCGTCCAGCAGCCGGTCGGCGGCGCTGATCGTGACCGATATGCGGTCTGGAAAGGCGAATATCCATTCGACGAGCCCGCCGACAACGCCGATCATCGGTTCTGCGCCCGGCGGCGATGCGATGCGGAAATGGGCGTTGACGATGGCGTGAAACCGGTCGGGCGCGGCGAGGCCGGGCACGAGTTCCTGCGCCGTCCATGGCGGGACGGCAAGGATGACGGGCGTTTTCGGGTCGACCGTTTCCGCGCCTTCCGAAAAGACCAGGCGGCTCACGCGGTCCTCGTTGAATTCAATTTCGCGCAGCCGTCGGCCAAGGCGAATGGACCCGCCCCTGGCCTCGATATAACGCCGCGCCGGGTCGATGAAGGCGGCCGACAGGCTGGGGTTGGCGATACGCGGCCGGAAGGCGTCGCCACCGCGCGCGAATGTCTCGCGGACCAGCCTTGCGGCAAGGTTCGCATCGCCATCAGCAGGAGGCGTGTTGAGCGCCGCCAGCAGAAATGGACCGATCAGCCGGTCCCACAAAACGCCGCTGGGCGCGATCGTTGCGCCAACCGTCCGGCCGGTTTTTGGTCGCAGCAACCTGGCCAGTTGCAGATAGTCGGCGAATGACGTGCCGGGTACGCGCCGTCCATTGCTGAGCGTCCACCAGGGCACAACGCCCCGGTTCGGGCGGATGGTCCAGCGTCTGCGGCCGGGCAGTTCGACAAAGGCGATTGCTGGCTCGTCCAGTCCAGCCAGCCCGCTGCTCGCGCCGATCATCCCGACGAAATCCATCACCGCCCGGTTGCCCGAAAGCACCAGATGATTGCCATTGTCGATCGTCATCTGAAGCTGGGGATCGAAATAGGAGCGGCAGCGCCCGCCCGCCTGCGCCGCAGCTTCTGAAATCTCGACCGTCATACCGCGTTCGGCCAAGGCCACGCCCGCGGCCAGGCCCGACAAACCCGCGCCGATGATCCTGACAGGTCCGGTCATCTGAACAGGGCGAGTCTCGCAAGCGTCCAGATCACGCCCCGCTTTTTAATCCGCACGCGCTCGCGGGGCGGTGTCCAGCCGACCGTTTCCATCTTCGTCAGAAGGTCCGAATAGATCCGTTGCATCAGCCGGGGCGCAAGCAGCAGCCCCTTCGGGCGCCGAGCCAGGACATGGTCGGCCTGCCGGTAATGTTCGTGCGCCATCCGGGCGAGCGCGAGGCATGCGCCGTGAATTCGCGGATCGGCGATCGCGGCGAACGGATCGGTGGTGTCGATGCCGTTTTCCAGCAGATGCTCTCGCGCCAGATAGAGGCGGCCGATGGCGGCATCCTCGTCGATATCGCGCAGGATATTCGTCAGTTGCAGCGCCCGGCCGAGGTGGTGGGCAAGCGCGAGGCCGGGACCGTCCGCCATGCCGAAAATCCTGACGGAAAGACGCCCGACCGCGCTTGCCACCCGGTCGCAGTACAGGTCGAGCGTGGCAAGGCTGGGGGCGTGAATGTCCTCGTCGACATCCATTTCCATGCCGTCGATCACGGCCATGAAGTCTGCCTTGCGCAGGTCAAAGCGCCGCACTGCTTCGGCCACCATGGCCGCCTGGCCGGGATGCCGCCCCGCATAAAGGGATTCGAGGTCCGCCCGCCAGCCATCAAGCGCCACGCGCCTTTGGGGAGGGGGTCGTGACTGGTCATCGGCAATGTCGTCCACCGCGCGGCAGAATGCATAGACGGCGTACATTGCCTGGCGCTCCGCCTTCGGCAACACCCGCATTCCCGCATAGAAGGAACTGCCCGATGGCTGACCGGCTTCCGAAGGCGCATTGGATGCAGTGCTGGTCATGCGTGCATGATCCTTCTTCGACCGATGATCTTGCCCAAAACGGCGAGGAGGGAAAGCCCGATCGCTTCCGCCTTGTTGTGGTGCACCCGCTGCGACAATGGATCGCGGTTTTGCAGCCGGCGGACCAGACTTTCAGCGAGGCGCTGGATAATGCTGACCTCAAGCGCCAGCCGTCCATCGCGAATTTGGCTGGCGAGAGGGGCGGAAGAGGCAAGCAGCGCCTCGGTATGGTTCGCCAGCGAGGCGATTACCGCCCGCAATTCCCGTGTCGCCGCCGAAGCGCCAAGCGCATCGACCGCCGTGCCATGGGCCGCAAGATCGGCCTCGGGGATGTAGACCCGGTCGAGTTGCCGGTAATCCTTGCCGCAATCCTGCAAGTGATTGATCACCTGCAGCGCCGCGCACAGCGCGTCATTGGACGGCCATGTCGAGCGGTTCTCGCCATGGACATCCAGCACGAACCGGCCGACCGGCATGGCTGAATAGCGGCAATAGTCCATGAGATCGTCCCAATCCGTGTAGCGCCGCTTGGTGACGTCGCGGCGGAAAGCCTCCAGCAGGTCGAGCGGATGGCGACGGTCGAGCTTGTGCTGAACGATCGCATCGCGAAGGTCAAGCGCGTCAGGGTCTTCGTCGCCCTCACCGGACAGTGTTGCCCGCATCGCTTCGAGCAGCCGCAGCTTTTCGGCAGGGGCGGTGCGCGGATCGTCGGCCACATCATCCGCCGCCCGGGCGAAACGATAGAAGGCCATGACCGGTGCGCGATGCTGGGATTTGAGCAGGGCGGAGGCGACCGGGAAATTCTCGTCCCTATGGCCCTTACCCGAGGCGAGATCGGGTGCGGTCATCGTCGTCATGGTTGGGCGAGCGCCTGCGCCCGGCCTTTCCACATGCCGCCACGGCCGCGCCAGAACTGGACAGCCGACAGCAGGGTGAACCAGCCATAGACGACGGCGATCAAAGACAATGCGGCCCCCCAGAGCGGCGAGCGCCGATAAAAGCGCAGCATCGGCTGAAACGAAAGCGCCATCAGCATCCATGCAACAACGCCGGCCACACGGGCCATGCCGCCGCCGAGCAGCGCGAAGATGGGCGGACCAAGATAGATGAGCGCCATGCACGCGATCGTAGCGGCGAGAGCGAACGGCGAATAGCCTAGCTGGGCATAGGCCGATCGGGCGATCATCGTTCCGATATCGCCAATGCTCCGATAGGGACGAATGCTGGATGCGCGACGTGTAAGGCCCAGCCAGATCGGCCCTTTCGCCTTCATCACCCGGCCGAGCGCGCAATCGTCGATGATGGCGTGGCGGATGGCGGCGATTCCGCCTGCTTCCGCCAGCGCGTCGGATCGCACCAGCATGCAGCCACCGGCGGCGGCGGCCAATTTGTTGTTGGGGTCGTTCACGCGGGCAAAGGGATAGAGCATCTGGAAGAAATAGACGAACGCGGGGATCAGCAGCCGTTCCGCCCATGTCCGGCAATGAAGTTTCGCCATCAGCGAGGCGAGGACGAGGCCGCCCGCTTCGGCGCGGATCACGAGCTGACGCAGATTGTCCGGCGCATGGGCGATGTCGGCATCGGTCAGCAAAAGATAGCGGGGTTGTGGCGTTGTCGCCATCGCATGGGCGATACCTTGCGAGACGGCCCAAAGCTTGCCCGTCCAGCCATGCGCCAGCGGCTGGCCGGGCAGGACCTCCAGCCGTCCCGGTGTGGTGCGTTCGCCTGACTCTTGCGCGATGGCGGCGGTGCCGTCGCTGCTGTTGTCGTCGACGAGGATCACGCGGAATTCGCCGGGGTAATCCTGTTCGATCAGGCTCGTTATCGAGCGGCTGATGACATCGGCCTCGTCGCGGGCCGGGACGACGGCCATGACTGAAGGCCAGCTTTCCGGCGGGCGGAGAGGATCAGGATCGTCGCGCTCACGCGCCAGCCAGAAGAATCCCCGCCCGGCCAGCAAGTAAAGCCAGACTCCAAGCGCTAGGAGGGCCAAGACCGTCATTCGAGATAGCCGTGGGCGCGGAACCAGCCGAGTGCGTCGGCGATGGCTTCCTGGTAGGGGCGGGCGCGATATCCAAGTTCGCGCTCTGCCTTGGCCGAGGTGAAGAACATCCGGTGCCGGGCCATCTTCAGTGCGTCGACCGTCAGCATCGGCTCCTTGTGTGTCAGGCGCGCCACGGTTTCAGCGATCATGGCAAAAGGGAACAGTGGTGCGCGCGGCAGATTGATCCTGGGTGCGGGACGTCCGGCAAGAGCCGAGATCGCTGTCAGCATTTCCCTTAGGGTCGCGTCCTGCCCGCCCAATATATAGCGTTCGCCAATCCGCCCATTGGCAAGCGCAAGCATATGGCCTTCGGCGACATCGTTGACGTGGACGAGATTGAGGCCGGTGTCGACGAAGGCGGGCATCCGGCCGGACGCGGCCTCGACGATGATCCGTCCTGTCGGCGTCGGGCGGATGTCGCGCGGGCCGATGGGGGTAGACGGATTGACGATAACGGCGGGCAACCCCTTGTCGCGAACCAGTTGTTCGACCAGCCGCTCGGCCACGACCTTGCTGCGCTTGTAGGCGCCGATCGCTTCGGCTTCGCTGGCGGCGCTCGTTTCGTCGGCGGGACCAGTGGGATCTGGCTTCAGCGTCGCGACGCTGCTGGTGTAAACGATGCGTTCGACGCCCGCCTCAAGCGCCGCCTCCATCACCGCGCGCGTGCCGTTCAGATTGTTGCGGACGATCTCTTCGGGATCAGGCGCCCACAACCGGTAATCGGCGGCGACATGGAAGAGATAGCGGACGCCCGCCAGCGCCGGGGCGATGGATCGCGCATCGGCCAGATCGCCCTCGACGATCTCGCAATCAAGGCCGTCGAGGTTCGTCCTCGGACTTGAGGAGCGGACAAACGCTCGCGCGACAAAGCCTTCACCGAGCGCGGCCCTGAGAACGGCGGAACCGACGAAGCCTGACGCACCTGTCACCAGAATCCGGTCGGGCGTGACGGCCAATTCTCTCTCCGCGTGGGTGTGATGCGCTGCCGCCAGTTAAGGGCATTTGACCGTTGATGGAAAGAGGCTGCGCGCAATGCCGTGCAACTGCCGTCAATGCTCGCTATAGCAAGCACAAGCGAGGCGTGCACAGCAGGCATCATGCTATCGATTTTTGGCGGCTTTCTCCTTCTCCTGTCCATCGTCGGCGCGCTTTACGGCCTGATCGCGGCCGTGGTGATCGGACGGTACAAGGCTCCGGCGGATGGGGGTGGCGAGGCCGTTCCCCTTACCATCCTGAAGCCTCTGCACGGGGACGAACCCGGCCTGCGCGACAATTTCGAGACGTTCATGCGGCAGGACTATGCCGGCCCCGTGCAGATCGTATTCGGCGTGCACGACGCCTCGGACAGCGCAATCGCGGTGGCCGAGGCGTTACGACGCGATCATGCCGATGCGGATATCGCGCTTGTGATCGATCCCCGCGTCCACGGCGCCAACGGCAAGATTTCCAACCTTATCAATATGATGAAGGCTACGAAATATCCGCTGCTGGTGCTGAGCGACAGCGATATCGCGGTGCCGGCCGATTATCTGCGGCGGGTTACGCATGCGCTTGCCCAACCCAGGGTAGGGGCCGTCACCTGTTTTTATCGCGGGGTCGGGCGAGCGGGCTTTCCATCGCGGCTGGCGGCATTGGGAATCAACTGGCATTTCCTGCCCGATGGCGTGACGGCCCATGCACTGGGGCTGGCAAAGCCCTGCATGGGGTCGACGATCGCAATCGAGCGGCCCCTGCTGGAGCAATTGGGCGGATTCGAGGCTTTCGCCGACGTGCTCGCCGATGATTATGAGATCGGCCGTGCTGTCCGTGCGCGGGGGCTGAAAGTGGCGATACCGCCGTTCCTCGTCACACATGGATGTGCAGAAAAAAGCCTGTCCGAACTGATCGCGCATGAGTTGCGCTGGCTGACGACGATTCGCCGGATCGATCCTCTGGGTTATGCCGGGGCGGTGGTCCTTCATCCCCTGCCGCTTGCGTTTGCCGGTGCGGCGTTTTCGGGATTTGCCGCCTATTCCGTGGGCGTTCTGATAGCGGTCGCCATCGCGCGCTATGTGCTGGGAGCAAGGATGTGCGTGATTGTCGGCCGGAAAATATCTGCCATGCGGCTGCTCGTGGTGCGCGATATGCTGTCGTTCGTCCTCTTCTTTGCAACTTTCTTGACGAGATCGGTTGATTGGCGCGGCGCGCGGTTTACAGTGTCGCGCCAGGGGCAATTATCGGTCCGTCGGGAGCGCTCGTGATGCTTCGTTCGCTTTTTCTGCAGGCGCCTTCCTTTGACGGATATGATGGTGGCGCAGGCGCGCGCTACCAGATGAAGCGCGAGGTCAAATCCTTCTGGTATCCGACCTGGCTCGCACAGCCCGCCGCGATTGTGCGAGGGATCAAAGCTGATTGACGCGCCCGCCCATGACCTGAGCTTCGACGATATCAAACACGAAGCCTATGAGCGCGATCTCGTCGTGCTCCATACCTCGACGCCCAGCTTCCATCAGGACGTGAAGACCGCCGAGCTATTGAAGGCGCTCAATCCTTCGCTCAGGATCGGCATGATCGGCGCGAAGGTCGCGGTCGACGCCGAGGGGAGCCTGAAGGCGTCCGAAGCGATCGATTTCGTCGCTCGCAATGAATTCGATTTCACCATCAAGGATATAGCCGAAGATCAGCCCTGGGACCGGATCAAGGGGATCAGTTACCGCAACCGCCAGGGCGTGATCGTCCATAATGACGAGCGGCCGGTCATCGAGGACATGGATTCGCTGCCCTTCGTCACGCCGGTTTACAAGCGCGACCTGACGATAGAGAAATATTTCGGCGGCTATCTGCTCCACCCCTATCTGTCGTTCTACACCGGGCGTGGCTGCAAATCGCGCTGCACCTTCTGCCTCTGGCCGCAGACGGTCGGCGGGCACAACTACCGCACGCGCAGCATCGGCCATGTCATCGAAGAGGTGAAATGGGCCGTTCAGGCGTTTCCGCAGGTGAAGGAAATCTTCTTCGACGACGACACGCTGACCGACAACGCGCCGCGCGTCGAAGAGCTGGCAAGGGAGCTCGGCAAGCTGGGCGTCACCTGGTCGTGCAACGCCAAGGCCAATGTGCCGCGCTCGACATTGAAGGTGATGCGCGACAATGGGCTCAGGCTGCTCCTGGTGGGCTACGAGAGCGGCAACCAGAAGATCCTGCACAACATCAAGAAAGGGCTGCGGACCGACGTCGCCCAGCAATTCACCAAGGACTGCCACGAGCTGGGCATCGTCATCCACGGCACCTTCATCCTCGGCCTGCCGGGCGAGACGAAGGAGACGATCGAGGAAACCATCGCCTACGCCAAGGAGATCGACCCGCACACCATCCAGGTGTCGCTGGCGGCACCCTATCCCGGCACCTTCCTTTACAAGCAGGCGAAGGAAAATGGCTGGTTCGACGGCACGGATCATCTGTTGACGGACGGCGGCAACCAGATCGCCCAGCTCAACTATCCGCATCTCAGCAGCGCCGAGATTTTCGATTCGGTCGAGGATTTCTACAAACGCTTCTATTTCCGCCCGTCGAAGATCTGGTCAATTGTCGCAGAGATGCTGCGCGACCGCGACATGATGAAGCGGCGGCTGCGCGAAGGCGTCGAGTTCTTCCGCTTCCTGCGCAGCCGCAAGGACGCAGCGGCTTGAAGCAACTGATCGTTACCGCAGACGATTTCGGTGCGGCAACTGCGGTGAACGAGGCGGTGGAGCAGGCGCACAGTCAGGGCGTGCTGACAGCCGCCAGCCTGATGGTGACGGGCAATGCCGCGGCCGATGCGGTGGAGCGGGCGAGACGCTTGCCCAGCCTTGGCGTTGGCCTGCACCTGGTGCTTGTCGAGGGACGGCCGGTTTCGCCGCCGGAACTGGTGCCTGATCTTGTCGACCGGCGCGGCCTGTTCCGCACCGGCATGGCGCGCATGGGCGCGGACATCTTCTTCCGGCCGGGCGTTCGGCGACAGGTCGCGCTGGAGATCGAAGCCCAGTTTCGCGCCTTTTCCGCCACCGGCTTGCCGCTCGATCATGTCAACGCACACAAACATTTCCATCTTCACCCGACAATCGCGGCAATGATCCTTCGCATCGGCAAGCGCTTTGGGTTGAAGGCCGCGCGCGTGCCGGCGGAGCCACGGGCGGTGCTGACAGGGATAGAGCCAGGCGCGCCCTCCATCGTCGAATGGATCGTCGCGCCCTGGGCCGCAGCATTGCGCGGACGCTTTCGCCGCGCGGGCGTTCGGGCACCCGATCAGGTGTTCGGCCTTCGCTGGTCAGGCGCGATGACGGCCGGGAGACTGGGAGGGCTGATCGCGAACCTTCCCCCGGGGCTCAGCGAAATCTACCTCCACCCGGCGACCGACGACGGTTTCGACGGCCACGCCCCTGGCTATCGTTATCGGGACGAGCTTGCCGCGCTGGTCGATCCCGCCGTGGAAAGCGCGGTTCGCGAACATGGCGTGATGCTTGGCAGCTTCGCCGCATTTATCGCGGGTCGGACCGAGGGTCGGGAAGGATGAACATTTCCCTGCGCCGTCGCATCGGGCGGGTGAATTTTTCGTGAGGATCGCGGTGCTTGTCGCCACGCTTCTGGGCCTGGCGCTCGCTGCCGGCCTCTTGCGTTCGGTGGGCGTCGGCGAAGTGGCGGATGCCGCAAGCGCTATCGGCGGCCTGGGCTTTTTCCTTCTGTGCGTCTGGTCGTTGCTGGTGCTCGTGATCCTCGGGCTGTCGTGGTTCGCCGTTGCGCCGGGCGCCAGAGCCGACCAGCTCTGGATATTTATCTGGGGCCGCACGACGCGCGAAGCAGCATCTGACGTCCTGCCCTTTTCCCATCTGGGCGGGCTGATCGTGGGTGGGCGGACCGCCACCGCGCATGGCATCGGGGAGGCGCTGGTCTTCGCCTCGATGGTGGCGGATATCACCACCGAAATGGCCTCTCAGTTGCTTTTCACCCTGATGGGGGTGGGTGTGCTGGCTTTGCGGCTCGGCGCAGGGGAGGCCGGCCACCAGATTTTGTGGGTCGCGGCCGGCGGCCTCGGCCTCGCGGTCGCCACCACGGTAGCGTTCATGATGGCGCAGAGCCATGGTATCGACCTTGTCGTACGGGTGACGATGCGCTTCCTGCCGCGCGCGGCGGCGGCGGCAAGCACGGTTCAGCAGATGTTACGGCACGTCTACCGGCACCGCGGCCGTGTGGCCGCGTCCTTCTTTTTCAACCTGCTCGGCTGGATCGTGAGCGGCGCGGGCGCCTGGATCGCCCTTCGCTTCATGGGCGCGGACCTGTCGCTGTGGGCCGTTCTCACCATCGAAAGCCTGATCTTCGCCATACGCAGCGCAGCCTTTTTCGTGCCGGGAGCGCTGGGCCTTCAGGAAGCCGGATATGTGTTGATCGGCCCTGTGTTCGGCCTTGGTCCAGAAGTCGCGCTTGCGCTGTCATTGTTGAAGCGGGCGCGCGACATCAGCATCGGCGTGCCCGCGCTGATTGTCTGGCAATTGCTGGAAGGCCGCCGCCTGTTGCGCCCGAAGGACGCGTGATCGATCCGCGTTCAGTATCGAAGACCCTTCAGTTGCCGCTGCTTGTTCGATTTCGTGATATTCGTGATCCCAAGGGTGTCGAGGCGGTCGATCCCAATGATCTGTCAAAGAGCTTGGGCCCGGGCGATAAGTCCAGTCGCCGGCGGGCCGTGCCTGATAGCCGCAGAGTTGGCGCGTTTTTGTGAAGAACGATAGCGTACTCGGCCTTTAACGTGTAGATGAAGACGAGGCATACGAATGGATATGCACTATGATATACCTCGCGATTTCATTTGTTGATCCAGATTGACCGTGATTACGATCAGAACAGAATATATAACTTGGGCGGGATGCAATGTCAGACGGGCTTTCACACAATGACGGCGATGATCGCTGCGGGTCCGGAGAGCATTGATTGGACCCATTTGAAACGGCTTCTGCAGACGCGCTTTGCCACGCATGCGCTCGTGACTTAGCTCTGGACGACGCACCGGCTATTCGGCAGTTTCATTCCGATAACATTCTACGGAAATCTGCTGGCGAAAATACGGTATCGGCGCCGGCTTTGGCAGATTGATACGCCTGTGCTCACTCGTCTTTCCTGCCTGTTGACGATTGCAAGCGAATTTCCGCGCCATCGCAGCATCCCGGCATGGAGCGACCTGCCGCTGGGCAAGCGTCTGGCGGCCAAAGGGAAAGGTCGCAGGCGCATGCTGCGTCCCCGGCCAGAGGGGAAGGCCTGATGCCTGCCCATTTCGTAGATTCAGATCCGAAGAGCCTGACGCGACGCGACCTTGGCGGCCCCATTTTTGCATCGCATCCGGAGCGGCTGATCCGAATATCTCGCCTCGTCACGTCAAGTCTCGGACTTCTCGCGGTCTGGTTCGATCCCACGCAGCCCACGCGAAACGTCACCGAAACCTACACCCTTCTGGCCGGCTATATGGTTTATGCCGCCTATCTGGTCGTAAAACCGTCAAGGCATGCCCTGAACCACCGGTCACACATACCGGGCCACATGATCGATATCCTCATTCTCTGCATTTTGGCGTTCCTCTCCGGAGAACTCGCCAGTCCGTTCTATGCCTATTTCACTTTCGCGCTGATAACGGGTGCGATGCGATGGGGTGTGAGGGGCGCGCTGATCACCGCCGTGGCGCTTGACGTTCTGCTCGTTCCTGTCGGATGGCCTTATGCCGACCCCAGTGTTTCCGATCTAAACGTGCTCATCATGCGGTCGGCCTATGCGCTCGTCGCCGCCGTCATGCTCGGTTATTTCGCGTCCTATCGCGAGCGCAGCCGAAGCCAGCTTGCCCGCCTCGCAGCGTGGCCGGTTGAAGCTCAGTCACGGGAGAGTGAACCTGCGATCGCGGGTTCACTCCGGCATGCATCCGATGTGCTCGACGGTGCGGGTCTTCTCGTGGTCTGGCGCGACGAGGATGAGCCTTTCGGTCAACTTGCCTGGTGGGACGGAGCCGAGTGCACGAATGTGTCTGTTGAAGGCGACGGTTGCCAGCGGATCATCGAAGGTGGTCACGGCCATGCCGCCTTCGGTGATCGCCCGCTGGCGGAAGTCCTTGTGCTACCCGAGGAAACGCTGCCGCCTTCGCTGAGGGTGGCGATGGTTCGCCCGGGTCGCGCTTCCCCGGGCTATTGCAGTGTTCCATTTGTCAGTTCCCATTATGCCGGAAGGGTGTTTGTCATTGATCCCGGTTCGCCGAGCGAGGACATTCTGTCGCTTGCGGAGATCGTTGCCACTCGTCTTGCGTCCGAATTCGAGCAGATTACCATGATGCGGGAACTTGAGGTGACCGCGAGCTTGCGCGAACGCGGCCGCCTGGCGCGAGATCTGCACGACAGCGTGCTCCAGGATCTGACGGCGGCCGGTCTTCAACTGAAGACCGCCAGCCAACGCTCACCGGAGGCCATGCGTTCGGCGGTCGTGCTGGTCGGCGGAATACTGGCGGAACAGCAACGGCAGATCAGGCGGTTCGTGGAGCAGGCCCGGTCTGCACCGCCCAGGTCGGTCTCGGAACCGCTGGTCGGCCCGTTACAAACTCTGGCGGAGGCGCTTGGGCGGCAATGGCACTGTCTGGTCGAGGTGGCGGTGGAGCCCGCGGGTGCGACCCTGGTTCCACCCGGTTTCGCCGATCTGTGTCAGATTATATCCGAAGCGACGGCAAACGCCGTCCGGCATGGTGGTGCGAGCCTGGTGCACGTCCTCGTCACGCTTAAGCCGGACGGCATCGAACTTGCGATACGCGACGATGGATGCGGCGTGGCCGGTGACAGCGACATACGTCCGCGTTCGATCAACGACCGCGTGGACGACCTTGGCGGCGAGCTTGTCGTTCATTCGACCGATGAGGGGTTCAACATGCATATTCGGCTTCCATCATGAGCGAAGGAACGGCCGATCCGATTGACGTCGTTCTTGCCGACGACCACCCACTCCTGCTGAAGGGGCTCTGCGAGCTGGTCAATGCTGAACCGGGCTTCACGGTTACGGGCACGGCGGGTGACGGTCTTTCCGTGATTTCTCTAATTGAACAGTTGCGTCCCAACATCGCCGTGCTTGATCTTACCATGCCCGAAATCTCGGGCCTCGGGGTATTGAAGCGTCTGGCCCGGCAGCCGCACCCCCCGAAAGTCGTATTTCTGACAGCGATGATCGGTGATGATCAGGTTCTGGAAGCAATGGCTGCGGGTGTGTCGGGAATCATATTGAAGGAAACCGCACCTGAAGCGCTTATCGATTGTTTGCGCGAAGTTGCCGCTGGCCGAAAATGGCTGACATCTGAGATGATCCAGGCTGCGGTTTCGCATCGGACGAATCGTGAGCAGCAAGACGCTTCGATTTCGTCGCTCACCCCGCGAGAGCGCCAAATCGCCGAGCTGGTGTGCGAGGGGCGTCCGAACAAGGTGATCGCCAGGATGATCGGCGTGTCCGCTGGCACAGTGAGGATTCACCTGCACAACATCTATGTGAAGCTCCAGATCACCAATCGGACGGCACTTGCCGCGCTGCTTCTGGGATCGCGGCCGTGACCGGCCAAAATGGTCAGCGGCGCAAGGGAGGTAATCAGCAGTAGGGGCTGCTAGCTCCAATTGTGTATACCGCCTGTCACTTACCCTAGGCCCTGCGGATTGGTACGAACGCGTAAAGACGTCCTGAAGGGAATCTTTGAATGAGCGATGTTCTGTCGGTCGCTGAAACGCAATCATGTGATGCCACCGAGCGCCGGAAGATTCTTACCCTGGACGAGAGTCTGGCCCTCGATTCCGGCGCAGCAAATGAACTTTATGCCCGCCACCTCAATAAATACATGCTCCAGCTATTTGACATCCTTGGCTTCAAGGACATGGACATAAGGGGCGCGCAGGGCATCGAAATCTGGCTGAATGACGGGCGGACGCTGCTCGATTTCTCGGCCGGTCTCGGCGTGGTTGGGCTGGGGCACAATCATCCGCGCATTATCGAGGCGGAACGCAAGTGCCACGAGCAGAAGATCATCGACTGCATCAAGATCGCGCCGCACAAATTGCAGGGCGCATTGGCGTATAATCTGGCCCAGTTTCTCCCTGATCCCTTGGAGGTCTCGTTCTTTGCGGTTTCGGGCGCGGAAGCCAACGAAGCGGCGATGAAGCTGAGCGAGCGGGTGCAGACGCCCAAAGGCAAGACCCAGTTCTTGTGTATGCGGGGCGCCTTCCACGGCAAGACGCACGGCGCGATGTCACTGACCACTGCGACCGACGTCCAGTCAGGCTTTCTGCTCGGCGTGCCCAAGGAAAATGTGATCTACGCAACTTATGGCGACATTGAATCGGTGCGGCAGGCGATTGCGGCGGCATCGGACGGGACGGGTGGTAATCGCATTATCGCCGCCATCATCGAGACGATCCGCGGTACATCCTGCGAGGTTTTGCCCGACGGGTATCTGACCGAATTCATCAGGCTTTGCCGCGAGAACGACGTTCTGGCGATCTGTGACGAGGTCAAGGTCGGCATGGGGCGGAGCGGCAAGTTCTGCGCCTTTCAATATGAAGACGCGGTTCCCGACATCGTCACGCTGGCCAAGACGCTGGGCGGCGGCAAGCGCGAGGTGGCGGCGATGGTCACCTCCCAGGCGCTGTTCGACAAAGCCTATGGCAACAAGAACGACTGCAACCTCCACAGTTCAAGCTTCAGCGGCCTTGGCGAGAGCTGCGCGGTGGCGATCGAGACGCTGAACATCCTCCAGGACGAGGGGTTGATCGACCGCGCGGCGAAAATGGGGGATTATTTCGCCTGCCGGCTCGATGCTCTCAAGGAGAAACATCCCGACCACATCCTCGATGTGCGTGGCCGGGGCATGTTCCGCGCGGTCCGCTTCAACTTCCATCAGGACTGGGCGGCAAAGCTGGTTGATGTTTCAAGCAATCATCTGTTCCAGACCTATCAGACGGTGCTGATCGCGGCATTAGCGCGCGAATTATACGACCGGCACAATATTGTCTGCCACTTCCAGCCCGGCGCGCGCGACATTCTTCACTTCATGCCGCCGTTCATTACCGAAGAACGCCATATCGATGCGCTTGTGCGTGCCCTGGACGATATTCTCTCCAGCGGGATCGCCAATGCGGCCGTCCAGTTCGTCTACAAGAATATAAAACGAGTTTTTTCAATATCCTGACTCTGTGATCGTGATTTGGGGGGGACTGATGCATGACGTCATGACGGAGGATTTTTCGCGCGCTCGTGTTTCACCGCGAGTGGCGAGAACTTGGCCGCCGGCCTGGGTCGATGCCGCGCTACTCGTTTTCGTCGCCCTGGTGATGTTCGTGCTGAGCACGAGGCATGGCATCGGCATTCTGCCTGACACCACACGCTATATGCGCATTGTCGACGATCCCTTTGACGCTCCGCTTTATACATGGCTGCTGATGGGCGGAACCCTGTCGGGCGCAAGTCTCACACAGGCGGCCTACGCGATCGCCCTGTTCTTCATCTGCGCGAACGCATGGCTCGTCTGGTGGATGCTGTTCCGGGTGACTGGTGCTCGCAGCTATGCCGCCTTCGGCACGGCCATTATTCTCTTCTGCCCGGTTTTCGTTGGCATGCACGTAGTCGCGATGTCCGAGGCGCCGTTTATGTTCTCCATTCTGCTGACGCTGCTGGCGCTGCTCAGATATTGGGAGACCGAAAGGCCTGTCTGGCTGCTGTGGTGTGGCGTCGGGCTGGGGCTGGCCACGCTTGTCCGCTTCACGGCTCCGCCGCTCGGCGCGGCCATTGCCCTCGTGTTGCTGATGGTGCCTCGCCATCCCGTGACGCGCCGCCTCATGCAGGTGGGCCTCGTCGGCTTTACCAGCGCAGCGATCTTTCTGGGATGGGCGGCTTTGAGCCAGCTTGCCGAGGGCCGTTCGATCGGGCGTGACCTGGCCTTCTATGGCGAACTGGGGCCGCAAAAGTTGCTCTGGAGCCTCGACAGCATGACCTCGATGCTGCTGCCCATACAAGTGCCGCTCGCGGTACGGGCATTTGTGCTGGTGGTCTTTCTGCTGAGCGGAATTATCCTCAGTATATCGCAGGCGCCGCGAGGCCTGCGTGAGGCGGCGGAACCGATGCGAGGTGCCAGAGCGCTGGCACTCACGCTCGGACTGTTTTTCGTCTTCTACATGGCCTTTCTGCTTCTTGCTTTCCTGCTTGAGGCGAACCAGCATTACACGACGCGCTATCTGCTTCCGGTCTATGTCACGACCGTCATGATGATGACGACGCTGCTTGCCGAAGCCGCCACGGTGGGAGGGGCGATGAAATGGCTGCACCATCTGCTCGTCGCCCTGGCCATGGTCGTCCTCGCCGGCCATTTTGTCCGCACGGCGGACCGGGTCCGCAACAATTTCAACGAGGGGGTCGGTTTCGCGAGCCTCACCTGGGTGAACTCGCCGGCAGTGCACGCGGTCGACCAACTGCCCCCCGGCGCGATCATCTACAGCAATGGTCCCGATGCGATTGCTTATCTGACGAAGCGGCGCGTCCACATGATACCGCATGTCGTGTATCCAAGGATGAACCGTGAGGATCCGAGAAATCCGCTTGCGGCACAATTGGCCAGGCTTGACGCGGATCTGGCCAAGGGGAACACTTATATTGTCTTTCTTGATGGCGTGAACTGGCGGCGTTATCTTGCTACTGAATCATTCCTCGAAAAACGGCTGCAACTGAACCTCATCCGGCAGGAAGCCGACGGACGCATTTATGGAATATTGTCGTCCAGTTTGCGACCGAAACCACCAGTGACTGCTGAGTAGAAGCTGAATGCGGGAGCCGTCGCTTCCAGAGGCCAAGGCCGGGTTGCCCGCGACGCCTCTATGTCGGGTGGACTTACGAGGTAGCCGCGGCAAGATCGTCGGAGCGATCGTCGACACCATCATCCGGCAGAACGGCAACGCGCCCGAACGGATTGCGGTGATCGGGGACGTGACGATCTTTGTTCTCCGCACGCTTGCCGGCATGCCGGTTCATCTGCGCCTGCCGCTTCTTGTGCTGACGCACCTCCTTGGAACGTGGTCCTGCCTCGGCAAGGGAGGGGCGTTCCATCTTCTGCCGTTGGCGGCGCGGCTGACGCTGATCTCGAGATGGGAGCATGCGCCTCGCGGATTTCAACGATCTCTGATCACCTTCTACAGAACCTTCGCGATCTATGGCCTCTACTCCGAGCTTTATGGCGGAGACTTTCAGTACGGTGGCGAGGATGGTTGATTCGCGATCTAATGCTGACCGGCTGCTCGCCGATGTTCTGGTGATCGGATCGGGGCCGGGTGGCGCGGTGACAGCGACCGTTTTCGCGGAAGCCGGAAAGTCGGTTCTCATGATCGAAGAGGGAGCGCACCTTGCTCTCGATTCCGCACCGGCATTCTCCAATGAGGAAATCCTCCAGAAATACCGCAATGCCGGGGTCAATCTCGCGATGGGCCGGGCGCAGATCGCCTATGTCGAGGGGCGCTGTGTCGGCGGCGGCAGCGAGATCAACCGCGGCCTCTATCACCGCACGCCGAATTGGTTGCTTGAGAACTGGCGGCGCGACTATGGCGTGACGGATCTCACACCTGACAGTCTCGCTCCCCATTTCGCCGCATGCGAGAGCACGGCGTTGGTCGAGCATGTACCCGGCGATGCGTCGCTGATGTCCCGGCGGCTGCATGATGGCGCGACCAGTCTTGGCTGGGCGTCCTATCAGGCCCCAAGGCTGTTTCATTATGACGGGCGGGGTGGCGGCGCGAAACAATCGATGTCGGAAACCTTCGTTCCCCGATTCCTTGCGGCTGGCGGCCGCCTGCTCGCAGACACCCGCGCGCTGCGGATCAGGCGATCGGCTGGTAAATGGCGGGTCGAGGCGCGGCATACGCGCCAGCCGGTGGAAATCGTCGCGGATGTGTTGGTTTCGGCATGTGGAGCGGTCCACACGCCATCACTGCTGCGCCGTTCGGGATTTCGCCATAACATCGGCAACTCGCTTCGCTTTCACCCAATGGTGAAGGTGGTGGCGGTGTTCGAGGATGAGGTGAACCGGCCGGTCGATCAGGACCCGGTGCATCAGATCCGCCAATTCGAGCCGGGTCTTGGAATGGGCTGCTCGATCAGCAAGAGGCCCACGCTCGCGCTGGCTTTGGCGAACCGGCCCGATGCGCTTCGCGAGGTCGATGCGAACTGGCGGCGCATGGGAATCTACTACGCGCAGAGCGCAAGCGGCCGCGCTTATGTCCGTAATCTTCCCGGCCTCGGTGATCCTCTTGTGGCGATCAATCAGGGCGTGGCGGAACTGAGGGAGCTCGGCAAGGGCCTCAGGCTGTTGTGCGAAGCCCTGTTCGCGGCCGGGGCGGTCGCCATTCATCCTTGTGTGCCAGGCTATCCGGTTTTGCACTCACCGGCGAATCTGACGCTGTTGCCGGACGTTCTGAGAGCAGCCGCCTCTACGCTGACATCGGTTCATGTCTTCGCCTCATGCCCGATGGGCGATAATCCGTCGATCTGCGCGACTGATTCATACGGCCGGGTCCGCGATGCGGAGGGGCTCTATATCGCCGATGCCTCATTGCTGTGCGGGCCGACCACCGTCAATCCGCAGGGGACGGTAATGGCGATAGCGCATCGCAATGCGGTCCACGCGCTGCAGAACAGATTTCGCTGAAGTTCAAGAGGAGGCAGGCCGCTCGTTCCGGTCGCGCGGCTTTAAATTTTCCGCAACGACCCAGATGAATCCGCAAAGCGCGGTTGGTAGCCACAGGCAGAGATGGGCAAGGAGCAGCACGGCGGTGCCGAACGCCGGATCAACGTCGACCAGCGTGAAGGCCTTGAAGCCGAAGAACTCGAATGAACCGAAATGTCCGGGCAGGCCTGGTAACAACGTGCCGAGCGTGCTGAACGAAAAGGCGAGCAACGGCCGGGCGATGTCGAGCATCAGGCCGCCCAGGCTGATCCAGGCGGCGTGGAACACAATAAATTCGAATGCCCAGCAGATGAGGGTCAGGGCAGCAAAGAGGCTGCCGCGGCCTGGCCGCATCATCGCGCCCATGGCTGCGGCGGCCGACCGGCATCCATCCAGCAGCGCCGCCAGCCATCTGAGCAACCTGTTCGCGGATTTCGGGTCGGGTGAAGGCATGACTGCCGGCGCCGCTATGACCACAAGAAGGGCCGCGCTAACCGCGCCGATGACGAACTGAACACCCTGGACCAGCGGGGCAGGGATCGCAGTGCCTACCAGCGTGACCGCGATCATGCCCAGCAACAGTACGGCAAGCAGATCGAATATGCGCTCGACGGCCATTGCGCCGACGACCTTGCTAAGGGGCAGCCCAAGCCGGCGGTGAAACCAGACGATGCGATAGGCGTCACCGGCGCGAAGAGGCAGGATGTCGCTGATGCCGAAGCTGGCGATGAAAGGCCAGATGCAGGGCCGCAGCGGAATAGGCTGCCCAGAGGCCGTTCGCAGCATGGCCCAGAATCTGACCGCACGCAGAAGAAAGTCGGCCGCCAGCGCCAGAAGCGCGATTACGATCGGGCCGACCGCCACGTTTTTGAGGGCGAACCAGACGCTGCTCACGTCGATCTTCGTCCACAGCAATGCGCCAAGTGAAACACCGACGGTAACGCCAGCAATCAGATGCAGGGCTTTCAGGGATGATGACTTGCCGATGTGCATTAGGGCTAATCAGCGAACTATGGATCGGGACGTTGTCATCAGGCACCCTTGTTATCCATGATCTGAGCAGGCGATATCACCGTTTGTCGCGTTTCGGCCAACTGGCCAGGCGGGCAGATCGTCGGCAAATAATTGCCGCCCGTTCCGGACACGTCTGTGTGGGTTCGTCCGTTGCAAGGCCACCCGGACGATTTCATCTCTCCCTCTCTTAAAGTAATCGACTTTAAATAAACGGAAAATTGTGCGCAATTTTTTTAATTGAAACGGTTTCGCCGCTACCGGTATTCGCCCCCCGCCCGTTTCTCCATTAGAGGTATATCGGCTGCTAAATACCCCGAAGAACAACTGTCGAATATAACTCGTATATCTGGTGTTGGGGGCAGGAATGAGTCATTCCGTGAACGCAGCAAGCCTCGACGGAAGGCCATCGGCAGGCGAGCCGCAGATTGCCGCTATGCGACGCGAGGCGGGCTGGCGCGATTATCTTGCGCTGGCGCGCTTCGATCACATGACGAAGCATGTCTTCATCATTCCCGGCATCGTTCTGGCATTTGTATTGCGCGGTCCAGCGGCCGACACGACGGGATTTGAACTTCTTATCGGATTTGCCAGTGCGGTGGCGATCGCTTCAGCGAATTATGTCATCAATGAATGGCTTGACCGGGAATTCGACGCTTTCCATCCAAAAAAGGCGGGGCGTACGGCAGTCAACAAGTGTTTGTCCGAACCCCTCGTCTACACCGAGTATCTTGTTCTGCTGGTGGCCGGCCTGGGGCTGGCCTGGTTTCTCGGCACTGCGTTTTTCTGTGTGTCGGCGCTGTTCGCGATTTCAGGCATTGCCTATAATGTTCAGCCTTTGAGGACCAAGGACCGGGTCTATCTCGACGTCATCAGCGAGTCCGTGAACAATCCGCTGCGGTTGATGCTTGGCTGGATGATGGTGGATCCGGCTACCATGCCGCCAAGCAGTCTGCTGCTGGCCTATTGGGCGGGCGGCGCTTTTCTGATGGGCGCCAAGCGGCTTTCCGAATACCGTGACATATCGCACGGCGAGGGAATTGACGTGCTGCGTCGATACCGGCGCTCGTTCGTTGCCTATACCGCTGAAAATCTCACGGTTTCGTGCTTTCTGTACGCTATCCTGTCGGCATTCTTCATCGCCATTTTCTTGATCAAGTACCGGCTGGAATACATCATTGCGCTGCCGTTCATCGCTATCCTGTTCGCCCTTTATCTCTGGCTTTCGCTTCTGCGCGATTCCATCGCCCAGCGTCCGGAGCGGCTGTTCCGTTCGCGGCGGTTAATGATCTGTGTCGGCCTGGTGATCGTGATGCTTCTGATCGCGACCTTTGTAGATATGCCGGCCCTCGGCTATCTATCCGATCCGCGCCTTATCCATGTCGCAAACTGAAGCATGGGTCGAGATTTGCCTACATGAACTGGAACGACATTGAGCTCGTGATCTTTGACATCGATGGGACGCTCTACGATCAGCGGCGTTTGCGGGTCCGGATGATGGCGGCGCTGTTCTGGGAGGTGGTTCGATCCCGGCAGCTTCTGGCCCCCGTGATTATCAGCCATTTCCGGCGGGTGCGTGAAACACTGGGCAGCAATCTCGACGATGATTTCCTGATACGTCAATATCAACTGACGGCCGGACTTTGCGGCTGTTCCGAGGAAACGGTCCGCAGGACTATCGCCGAATGGCTGGAGCGTCGCCCGTTGGAACATATCGGCCGCTGCATCTATCCGGGCATCAGGGATTTGTTCGAGGCGCTCGCCGCGTCGGGGAGGAAAACAGCCGTGTTTTCCGATTATCCTGCCGAAGCCAAGCTGGCGGCGCTCGGCCTGCGCTGCTCGTTGGTGGTTTCTGCGACAGATAGCGATGTCCGGCGTCTGAAGCCGCATCCCGCCGGTCTCATCAAGATACTGCAATCGGCCGGGGTGCAGGCTTCACGGGCCGTGCTCATCGGCGATCGCTTCGATCGCGACTGGGAGGCCGCCCACCGCGCGGGCGTGACGCCCCTTATCCGGTCGCGCCGCGCTGTTCGACCGGGACAGATTTTCCAATCATACACCGACCCGCTGTTCCAGCCTCTGTTCGAGACGGAAAAGGCCGCATGACGCATCTGATCACTGGTGGCTCCGGCTTCGTCGGCGAGCATCTGGCGGCGCGATTGACGGCGCGTGGTGACAGTGTTCGTATTCTTGACGTCTGGAATTCCACCACGCGACCGGGCAATGCCGAGTTCCTCCAAGGCAGCATAGTGGACCGTGATCGTGTCGCTGCCGCAATGCGAGGCGTCGACGTGGTTCACCACCATGCCGCATTGGTCGCGCAGGCAGGCATTGGTGCGCAATATCGGGAAATCAATGTCGACGGAGCCAGAATTGTCGCCGAGGAAGCGGCAAAAACGGGCGTGAAGACCGTCGTCCACGTAAGCACCACGGCCGTTTTCGGCATTGCCCCTTCCATGCCGATTGATGGGCGAACGCCGCTGCGGCCGGTGGAACCCTATGGCCGCTCCAAGCTGGCCGGCGAGGACATCATGTCTGATATCTGCCGCCAGAACGGCATCAGGCTGGTGACCATCCGTCCGCGCGTCGTTCTGGGCGGGGGGCGCCTTGGCATATTCCAGATCCTGTTCGACTGGATCCGTGATGGCCGGAACATCCATATTATCGGCAACGGCAGCAACCGGCAGCAATTCGTCCACGTCGACGACCTGCTGGATTTCTACATGCTTGCGCTCGACAACGGGGTCGAGGGTGCGTTCAATGTTGGAGCTGGCAGTTTCGGCACATTGGGGTCCGACATCGCCGGTCTCATCGAGCATGCGGGCAGTTCGTCACAAATAAGGCATCTGCCGCCAGCGATTGCGGTCAACGCGCTGCGTGCTCTTTATCATCTGCGCCTGTCGCCGCTCGTTCCGTGGCACTATCTGACATATCACCGGGATTGCTATTTCGACACCAGTCCCCTCCTGCGGATGGGCTGGAAACCGAAATACGCGAATATCGACATGCTCCGGGAGAGCTACGACTGGTTCTGCGCAACGAACCCTGCCGCTAACGAAGCATCTTCGCCCCACCGCACACCCGTGCATCAAGGGGTGCTGCGATTGCTCAAGCGCGCATGGTGACGTCACCGTCGTCGGGACGGATCGTATCCCCCATGCCCGTAATGCTTCGGTCACGCTCGGCGGTGGCGCAAACACCGTGCCCACTCAGGGATTGAAGTGGCGGAGAGGGGGGGATTCGAACCCCCGATACAGTTGCCCGTATGCCGCATTTCGAGTGCGGTGCTTTCAACCACTCAGCCACCTCTCCGCATGATCGGTATCCAGTTCCCGCACGCGGGACCGGCTGAAAGCGTGGGTCGCATAGCCGACAGGTTCCTGCTTGCCAAGGGGGGTCGGCGGCCATTGAAAGCTGGAAGCGGGATATTACCTCTGTAGGGAATTATGTTACAGTGGCGTGACGGCCCCGCAAGGGCCGCAGGAGTACAAATGAAGGAGTTCGATAAGCACATTCCCGACGCCTTGCATCGCGAGGCGCTGTTTGCGGTGGGGGAGGTCGTGCGGCATCGTCTGTTTCCTTTCAGGGGCGTCATATTCGACGTCGATCCTGAGTTCGCCAACAGCGACGAATGGTGGGAGGCGATCCCCGAAGCCGTGCGTCCGGTGAAGGAGCAGCCGTTCTATCACCTGCTCGCCGAAAATGACGAGAGCAGCTATGTCGCCTATGTCAGCCAGCAGAACCTGGAACATGACGACACCAATGTGCCGGTCCACCATCCGGCGATCGCCCAGCTATTCAATGCCTATGAAGACGGCCGTTACATCTTGAAACGTGAGCACAAGCACTAGCCTGATTCACCCCCGAAGCGGAGCGGCTGGCCATGTCCTGTTGCTCCAGCGCATCGCCCTGCCCGTCATTCGAGGGCAGGCCGTCACGTTTTTTTGAAATCAACCTGTGCAGCGGAGCGGTATTCACCTATATTTCTTTAGAGTAACTTAGCGTGGACGGTATGACTATGTCACCGAACGACGATCTGTTTACAACCTATTCCCGAAGCTATGAATCACGTCGAGAGACGGAGATGCCGCTTGAGGATTACCTCAAGGGCTGCCGCGGCGATCCGATGATGTACGCGAGCGCGCCCGAGCGGCTTCTGGCCGCAATCGGCGAACCGCAGATCATCGATACCGCCAAGGATCAACGGCTTGGCCGGATATTCATGAATCGGACGATCCGATCCTATCCGAGCTTTTCCGAGTTTTACGGCATGGAAGAGACGATCGAGCGGATCGTGAGCTTCTTCCGGCATGCTTCCCAAGGGCTGGAGGAGCGCAAGCAGATTCTTTACCTGCTGGGCCCCGTGGGAGGCGGCAAATCGTCGCTGGCGGAACGGTTGAAGGCGCTGATGGAGGTCAACCCCATCTATGTCCTGAAGGCGGGGGACGAAATCAGCCCGGTCTTCGAAAGTCCGCTCTCGCTGTTCGATCCGGAGGCGAGCGCGGCGCAACTGGAGGACGACTACGGCATCCCGCGCCGCCGCCTGACCGGACTGGTCAGCCCGTGGTGTCGCAAGCGGCTCGATGAGTTCGGTGGCGATATCTCGCGGTTCAAGGTCGTCAGGATCGTGCCATCGCGGTTACGGCAGGTGGCCATCGCGAAAACCGAGCCGGGCGACGAGAACAACCAGGACATTTCCTCGCTGGTCGGTAAGGTCGACATCCGGAAGCTGGAGTTGCTGCCGCAGAACGATCCGGACGCGTACAGCTATTCAGGTGGGCTCAATCGCGCGAATCAGGGGCTTCTCGAATTCGTCGAGATGTTCAAGGCGCCGATCAAGATGCTGCACCCGCTGCTGACGGCGACGCAGGAGGGCAATTATATCGGCACCGAAAATATCGGCGCCATTCCCTTCAGCGGAATCATCATGGCGCATTCCAATGAATTGGAATGGCAGAATTTCAAGAATAATAAAAACAATGAAGCATTTATCGACCGCATCTATGTGATCAAGGTACCTTATTGCCTGCGCTCGACCGAAGAACGGCAGATATATGAGAAGCTGCTCAACAGCTCGGAATTGGCAAAGTCGCCCTGCGCCCCGGGCACGCTTGACATGCTCGCGCGCTTCTCGGTCCTGACACGCCTGCGCGAGCATGAGAATTCGAACCTCTATTCCAAGATGCGCGTCTATGACGGGGAAAGCCTGCGCGAGGTGGATCCGAGGGCCAAGAGCCTGCAGGAATATAAGGACGCGGCCGGTGTCGACGAGGGGATGGAAGGTGCGTCCACCCGCTTCGCGTTCAAGGCGCTGTCGGCGACGTTCAATCACGACACCACCGAAATCGCCGCCGATCCGGTTCATCTCATGTATGTGCTGGAGCGGATGATCCGGCAGGAGCAATTGCCCGCGGATGCCGAAGGGCGCTATCTGGAATTCCTGAAGGCGGAGCTTGCGCCGCGCTATGCCGAATTTATCGGCAACGAGGTGCAGAAGGCTTATCTGGAGTCCTACCATGATTACGGCCAGAATCTCTTCGACCGCTACGTCGCCTATGCCGACGCCTGGATCGAGGATCTGGACTTCAAGGATCCGGATACGGGGCAACTGCTTGACCGTGAGCTGATCAATCAGGAACTCACGAAAATCGAGAAGCCGGCAGGGATCGCCAATCCAAAGGATTTCCGCAACGAAGTCGTCAAATTCGCGTTACGTACCCGAGCGAGCAATCATGGGAAGAACCCCAAGTGGACTTCCTATGAGAAGATTCGCGAAGTGATCGAACGGCGGATGTTCAGCCAGGTCGAGGATTTGCTTCCGGTTATCAGTTTCGGGTCGAAGAAGGACAGCGAGACCGAGAAGAAGCATGACGATTTCGTCGAACGCATGGTTGAGAGGGGCTACACCGAACGCCAGGTCCGCAGACTGGTGGAATGGTACATGAGGGTCAAACAGGCAGGGTGACGGAAACGGAATAAGTTTTTGATGTATATCGTAGACCGACGCCTGAACCCTGGCGGCAAGAGCCTGGCCAACCGGCAGCGTTTCTTGCGACGGGCAAAGGCGTTGATCCAGCGCGCGGTCCGCGACAGCCTGAAAGACCGCAGCATCAAGGAACTTGACCAGCAGGGCGAGGTCTCCATCGTCCGCGGCAGCGTGCACGAGCCGACGCTCCACCGGGCAATGGGCGGCGGGGACCGCGACTATGTGTTCCCGGGCAATCGGGAATATGTGGAGGGCGACACCATTCCCCGGCCCAAGGCTGCCGGCGGGGGAGCGGGAGGTTCGGAGGCGGGCACCGGAAGCGGCGAGGACGAGTTTCGTTTCGTCCTCACCCGCGAGGAATATCTGGACCTTTTCCTCGATGATCTCGAACTGCCTGACCTGGCCAAGAAGCGCATCACTAAAACCGAAAGCCAGGGCGTGCGCCGGGCGGGCTATACCACCAGCGGCTCGCCCGCCAATCTTTCCATTACCCGGACGATGCGCAATTCGCTGTCGCGCCGCATAGCCCTGAGACGCCCCTCGGTCGGCGAGCTGCAGGAACTGGAGGATCGGATCGAGAAGCTTGAGGCGCTGGACGGCGACAATGCCGAGGCGATCGAGCGTTTGCGTAAAGAGCGGGAGCTGGTCGTCCGTCGTCGCGGCCGCATCTCCTACATCGATCCGATCGACCTCCGTTACCGGCGGTTCGAGCCGACGCCGAAAATGGTGACGCAGGCGGTCATGTTCTGCCTGATGGACGTTTCCGGATCGATGACCGAGCATATGAAGGATCTGGCGAAACGATTCTATGCCCTGCTTCACCTGTTCCTGACCCGCAACTATCGTTACGTCGACGTGGTCTTCATCCGGCACACGGATCGCGCGGAAGAAGTCGACGAAGAAACCTTTTTCTACAGTAAGGAAACGGGCGGCACGATGGTGTCGAGCGCGCTGGAGAAGATGCTCTCCATCGTGACGACGCGATATCGGCCGGACGACTGGAACATCTATGTCGCCCAGGCGTCGGACGGCGACAACATGGGAAGCGACAATCTCAAGTCGCTGGACCTGATGCGCAACGGCATCCTGCCGCTGTCGCAATATGTCGCCTATTTAGAGGTCGGGCGCGATGGCGATCCGATGCCGCAAGGTGCAGTCCCGCGCCAGAGCGACCTGTGGCGCACCTATGAGGAAATCGACGGGAACGAGGGGCGCTTCGTCATGCGGCGCGTTCATCACCGGCGCGAAATCTATCCGGTATTTCGTGAGCTGTTTCAGCGCCGCAACACGCGGGAATCGGCAGGTGGCGCATGAGTTCGGCGGACAATAGCCTGCTGTTCAAAGGCAATGACTGGGACTTCGACATGATCCGCCGGATCCACGATGCGGTGGAACAGGTCGCGCTCAACGATCTCAAGCTCGATACCTTTCCCAACCAGATCGAGGTGATCACCGCCGAGCAGATGCTGGATGCCTATTCGTCCACCGGAATGCCGTTGTTTTACAAGCATTGGTCATTCGGCAAGCAATTCGTTCATCATGAACTGCTCTACCGGAAGGGGATGCGCGGCCTTGCCTATGAGCTGGTGATAAATTCCGATCCCTGCATCAGCTATATCATGGAAGAAAATTCAGCGGTGATGCAGACGCTCGTCATTGCTCACGCAGCTTTCGGACATAACCATTTCTTCAAGAACAATTATCTGTTCCGGCAATGGACGGACGCGGAAGGCATTCTGGATTATCTGGAATTCGCCAAGAGCTACATCTCGGAGTGCGAGGAGCGCTATGGCCATGAGGCGGTCGAGCGGCTGCTGGACGCCGCTCATGCGCTGATGCATCAGGGCGTCCATCGTTATCCGCGCAGCCAGTCCCGCGATCTGAAGGAAGAGGCGCGGCGCGAGGCGGAACGGCACGCCTATCAGGAAAGCATATTCAACGATTTGTGGCGGACGGTTCCGCAAGGCGAGCAGGCAGTTGTCGATCCGGCTGAAGACCGGCGCCAGGCGACGCTACAGCTTCCACAGGAGAACATCCTCTATTTCCTGGAGAAAAGTGCGCCCCGGCTGGAGGCATGGCAGCGCGAAATATTGCGGATCATCCGGCTCATCGCCCAATATTTTTATCCGCAGATGCAGACCAAGGTGATGAACGAGGGGGCGGCGTGCTATTGCCACTACCGGATCATGACCACGCTGCACGACACGGGCCGCATAAGTGACGGCGCATTTATGGAGTTCCTCCAGTCCCACACGAATGTCGTGCACCAGCCGATGTTCGACGATCCGGCCTATGGCGGCCTCAATCCTTATGCGGTCGGATTTGCGATGATGACCGACATCGCGAAAATCTGTACCGAGCCGACCGACGAGGACAGGGAATGGTTCCCCGATATCGCGGGCGGCGGCGATCCCGACGATGTGCTGAAGTACATCTGGGCCAATTACCGCGACGAAAGCTTTATCGGTCAATATCTCAGTCCGCGGCTGATCCGGAACTGGCGACTGTTCCATCTGGTGGATGACGAGGACGAGCCGACGCTCAGGGTCGATGCCATCCACAACGAGCGTGGCTACCGCGCGATCAGACGGGCCCTTGCCCGGCGATATGATATTGGCCATCAGGAACCCGACATCCAGATTGTCGATGTCGACCTTGCTGAAGATCGCCATCTCATCCTTCATCATCATGTGATGAACGGCGTCTTGCTGGCCGAGTCCGATGCAGATCAGGTGTTGCAGCACCTTGCCGATCTGTGGACCTATGATGTCTGCCTGAAGGAAATCGACCGCGCGACGGGCAAGCTGCTGAAGGAACACCGTGCCAGTCCCCGGGAGTAGGTTTCTCACGCCCGGATTGATCCGTTGATGGAGGGCCTCGCAGCCGCTCGGGCACTTGCGCTTGCTCTTGGCGTTGGGCTGTTGATCGGCGTCGAGCGCGGCTGGCGGATGCGGGGCGAAAAGCCCGGCCATCGTGTCGCTGGGATCAGGACATTCGCGATCCTGGGATTGCTGGGGGGCGTGCTCGGCCTTTTGAGCCTGAAGCTTGGCACGTTGATCTTGGCGGTGGGCAGCCTTGCCGTGCTTGCGGTCATGGTCGTCGGTTTCCGGGCATCGCTGAAGCTTGAACGCGGCAATGTCTCGGCAACCAGCGCGGTAGCCGCGATTCTCACATTCTTCCTTGGCATGATGGCGGCGCTTGGCTTTGGAACGGCCGCGGTGGCCGCGGCGGGCGTCACGGTGCTGCTGCTCGCGATGCGCGAACAATTGCATGGCTGGCTGAAGACGCTCGACGATACGGACGTGCAGGCGACCGCGCGCTATGTGATCATCGCGCTGGTGATCCTCCCGGTCCTTCCCGATCACGCCTATGGCCCCTATGGCGCATGGAATCCGCGACAGTTGTGGATGGTGGTGGTCCTCGTCACGGGTTTGTCTTTCGCGGGTTATGTCGCGGGCGGGAAGCTGGGTGCCGCCCGTGGTACGATCGCTTCCGCGGCGATTGCGGCGACCGTCTCATCCACCGCCGTCATTTCCGAACTGTCCCGCCGGTTGCGCGACCCGGCGGAAGAGCCGGCTATCCTGCGCGCCGGCATCGCTGCAGCATCGGCGGTGATGTTCCTGCGGGTACTGGTGCTGACAGCGGTACTGGCTCCGCCGGCGTTTCCCGTCTTCGCGCTTTCGATCAGCCCGGCGGCGCTTGTGGCCGTCCTATGGGCCATTCCGCTTACCAAGCGTGCTGATGGGCTGGCGGCCCGGGCCCTGCCGATTCGCAACCCATTCGAAATACTGCCAGCAATCGGCTTTGCCGTGCTGGTGGGCGTGATGGTTTTGGCGTCGCGCTGGGCGACTGCGCAATTCGGCGACAAGGGTCTTGCGACGCTGTTTGGCCTTATCGGCCTCTATGATGTGGATTCGGCGATCATCACGGTCCGCAATCTTCCGCAAGGCTTGGTCGCCCCGCAGAAAGCGGGCCTGCTGCTCGTGCTGCCGATCTTCGTCAATACGCTGCTGAAAGCCTTGATCGCGATCACCTTCGCCGGGCCGAAACGGGGCTTCCCGGTCGCCATCCCGCTCTTGGCCGCGGCCGCCGTGGCGGCTGTCGGCATGGGGGTGTGCTGGAAGGCGCTCGTGTAGCCGAAGGCGGGCGGCAATAACCAGGCCTTGTCATTCGTCCAGCTTTTCCAGCAATCCGGCCAGCAAGGGGCGCACGCGGCGGATTTCGTCGCGATGGGCAACCGACAGCGCCGCCAGCAGCTCATCCGTGCGCCGCGTGAGGACAAGATAGGCCCGTCTGCGGTCGTGTTCGGAATGCCTACGCTCGATCAGCCCCAACGCCTCCAGCCGATCGACAAGTCCCGTCGCGCTATGGGGCTTCAACAGGAGCCTTTCGGCCACGCCGCCAATGGTAATGCCGTCCTGTCCGGCGGCGCGTATCGTCAATAGCGCCTGATGCTGTTGCGGCGTCAATCCCACCTTGGCGGCCGCCTGTTCGCTGAACAGCGCAAAGCGCCTCAATTCGTACCGGAAGGCGGCAAGCGCCTGATAATCGGCATCAGCGAGCGGCTGTGGTTTCGTCATCGGCCCCATATAGCGCAAATCACGCCTTGATGAATATCGCACTGCGATATAAATGCCCCGCTTCCCAGTTCCAGGAACATGCCCTTGCCTTCCTCTGCCCAGCCCGTATTCCCGTCCCCGTATCGGCATCCCCAACTTGCTGACCACAGCGCCGACTTGCGCATGCTCTTGCTCGCGGCGATGGCCCTTGTCGTCGGAACGGGAGGTGCCTTCGGCGCCTGGGCCCTGTTGAAGCTGATCGATCTTGTCATCAACATTGCCTGGTTCGGCGAATTGTCTGCCCGGTCGCGTGTGCTTTCAGATGCGGCGATGGGCATGGCGACCATATTGACGCCGGTTGCGGGCAGTCTGATCATCGGGCTGACGGCGCGATTTGGATCGGAGAAGATCCGGGGGCACGGCATCCCGGAAGCGATCGAGGCCATCCTGTTCGGCGAAAGCCGCCTGTCGGCGAAAGTCGCGGTGCTGAAACCGCTTTCGTCAGCCATTTCGATCGGAACGGGCGGTCCCTTCGGCGCGGAAGGGCCTATCATCATGACTGGCGGCGCGATGGGATCGCTGTTCGCCCAATGCTTTCATTTGAGCGCCGCTGAACGCAAGACGCTGCTGGTGGCGGGTGCGGGTGCAGGCATGACAGCCATCTTCGGCACGCCTGTCGCGGCCATTCTGCTTGCGCTTGAAGTTCTCCTTTTCGAATGGAAGCCGCGAAGCTTTGTGCCGCTTGTCGCCGCGGTGCTGGTCGCTTTTGCCTGGCGTCCGCTGCTGATCGGTTCTGGTCCGCTGTTCCCTTTTGAGGGCGGTGCGGTTCTGGACTGGTGGATGCTGCCCGCCGCGATTGGTGTCGGCCTGGCCGGGGGGTTGCAGTCCGCCTTTTTGTCGAAGGCGCTCTACCGGATCGAAGATCTGTTTCACCATTTGCCCATCCATTGGATGTGGTGGCCCGCGCTGGGTGCGGTTGCGGTCGGGATCGGCGGACTTGTTGAACCGCGCGTGCTTGGCGCCGGATACAACAGCATCCAGGATTTGCTGAATGGGGCGCTCGCCATGCGGGCCGTGGCGCTGCTGCTCGTGACAAAGGCCATTGTCTGGATGATCGCGCTGGGGTCAGGCACGTCGGGAGGCGTGCTTGCGCCGCTGCTGATCCTGGGGGGAGCGATGGGCTGCCTCGCCGGCCAGTTCCTGCCGGGAGGGGCGGGGCTTTGGACATTGCTCGGCATGGCGAGCGTGATGAGCGGGTCGATGCGCGCGCCGCTGACGGGTGCGATCTTCGCGGTCGAACTGACCGGCCATTATGTCGCATTGCCGCTGACCATCGCTGCGGCGGTTAGCGCCTATGCAGTCACGGTGCTGCTGATCGACCGTTCGATCCTGACCGAAAAGATCGCGCGGCGCGGACGCCACATTATTCAGGAATACAGCGTCGATCCGTTCGACGTGGTGCAGCTTTCGCAGATCATGACCCGCAATCCCGAAACGCTGGGCAGCACCATGCGGATCGACGAGGCCATCGCCTTTTTCGCGCAAGACGCAAAGCACAAATCCTATCCCGTAGTCGACGGCCTTGGCCAACCCGTGGGCATGGTCGAACGTGCCGATATCCTCCGCTGGCGGGTGGAAGGGACCGATCTCGAAGACACGCTTGGGGACCGCATTTCCGACCGGTCTCTGCCCGCGGTGTTCGACGACGCGACGTGCGGCAGTGCTGCCGATCTCATGGTGGATCTGGGTATCGGACGTCTTTGCGTGATGGACCGGGCGGACAGAAAGCTGATCGGGCTCGTGTCCCGCAGCGACTTGCTGCGCGCAAGGGGCGGCCAGCAGCAGATAGAGCGCGAACGGACCCGGTTTCTCGATGTCCGCCGCTTGCGTCCGGCGTCGCTCGCGGACGAAAACGGCTGACCGTTATCGCGCCAGCCCCGCAGACACCGCCGCGATGACGGTAAATGCCACCAGCGCCAACGGCGGCAGGCGTTTCGGCGCAAATAGCAGGAAAGCGGCCACCGCGATGACGGCGTCGATCGGCGACATGATGCTCGACGTCCACAGCGGGTCATAAAGCGCCGCACCCAGGATTCCGACCACCGCCGCGTTCGCGCCTGCCGTCGCCGCGCGTGCGGAAGGATTCCGGCTTATTTCCGTCCAGAAAGGCAGGGCCCCTGCCACGAGCAGCAGGCCCGGCAAGAAGATTGCGACGAGTGCCGTCGCCGCGCCGCCAATGCCCGCGCTTACCCCGCCCAGATAAGCCGCAAACGCGAAAAGCGGGCCGGGTAGCGCCTGAGCCGCTCCATAGCCGGATAGAAAGTCCTGGTCGCTTATCCAGCGGGGCACGAGGCTTTCATGCAGAAGCGGCAGCACCACATGTCCGCCGCCAAACACAAGCGCGCCCGCGCGATAGAAGACATCGAAAAGGGCGAGCGGCTGCCAGGGCGATATAGCCGCACCGACCGGCAGGATGATCAGGAGCAGTGCGAAAAAGCCGAGGCATACCACGCCGCTACGCCGAGAATTTGCCGGAAGCCTTATCGCCCCGTTCGCCTCCTTCGGGTTTCGGCAGAAGAGCTCGCCCGCCGCCATGCCCAACAGGATCGCCCCAATTTGTGCCCAGGCGCTTCCGGCGATGAGCACGAACGCACCCGCCGCCAATGCTATGATCGCACGGCGCAAGTCTGGGGTCAGCGTGCGGGCCATACCCCACAGCGCCTGCGCGACAATCGCGACCGCCGCCAGTTTGAGGCCATGTATGGCCGCTTGCGCCAGCGGTCCTTCAAGCGCGGCGGAAACATATGCGAAGCCAAGCATCAGCAACGCAGAGGGGAGGGTAAAGCCAGTCCACGCCGCCAATGCCCCCAGCGGTCCTGCCCGCAGCAGGCCCAGCGCAAACCCTGTCTGGCTGGATGCCGGGCCGGGAAGGAACTGACACAGCGCGACGAGTTTCCCATAGGCTTCGTCATCGAGCCACCGCCTGCGGACGACGAACTCGTCGCGAAAATATCCGATGTGCGCGATTGGTCCGCCAAAGGCGGTGAGTCCGAGCTTTAGAAAGGCCGCGAAAACTTCCGTCGCGCTGCCGCTGCGTTCAGGTTCCCGCCCTTTGATCACGCCCCGTCCTCAAGTCCGTGAGGCGGATCAATAACCAATAATGACGGCTTGGATAGGGGGCGGCGACCGTGTTCTTGCGGATGCCGGCTCGATGGCGTCAGAGCCCCGCGATGGTGCTTTCTTCGTTGATTTCGATCAGTTCGAATACATTGCCGAAGAAATCGCGGCCATAGGTGGCGAGGAAACCCCGCTTGCGGCCATTTTCCGTGACCGGTTCACCGCTGTGCTGCGGCGGCGTATGAAAGGTCAGTCCGGCCGCGAGCATACGCTCGTAGACCCCCTGGATATCGTCGACCTGCAAACAGAAGTGGGTGTAGCCGAAGGTGTTGACAGGCGGCCTTGGATCCTGCGGCGCAGCGCGAGGCTGAAGATATTCGAATACCTCGATATAGGCGTTGCCGAGGCGTGCCATAAAGGTCTTGCCCGCACTGTTCTTCAGCCCGACGATATCATCGATAAAGGTGTTTCCGACGCCCCATTCGGTCCCGCTCACCTCTTCGGCGCCCAGCAGATCGACATAGAAGCGCCGCGCAATATCGATATCGGGCACCGATACAGCGACGTGATGCAGGGAGCCCAAGGCTGTCATGTTTCATCCTTCGCCAAAGGGTCGTCGGGGCGCCGGCCTCCATTCGGCCGGAATATCGCGCGGGGCAGATGTACCACGCTCTGCTTGTCGGCCTGGCCTATTCTTTAGGCGAGACGCTCCCTACAACGGCGAGACGAGGTGCCCGCCATCGACCACAAGGACGGAGCCGGTCATGCCGCGCGAGGCGTCGGACGCAAGCAGCAGCAGCGGCCCGTCGAGATCGTCGAGCGTGCCAAGACGGCGTTGGGGAATGCGGTTGATCACCGCCCGGCCCGCATCGGTCGCGAAGAAATCGCGGTTGATGTCCGTCGCGACATAACCCGGCGCGATTGCATTGACGCGAATGCCATGCCTGGCGAGTTCGAGTGCGAGCTGCTTGGTCATCTGGATGACACCGGCCTTGGAGATCGCATAGGGCGATACCTGTCCGCCTTGGCGCAGGCCGAGGATCGAAGCGATATTGATGATGGTGCCACCCGATTTTTGCGCCGCCATGCCGCGCGCCACCTCGGTCGCGACCATCCAGCAGCCTTTCAGATTGGTGCCGACAATTGCATCCCAATCGGCTTCGGTCTGATCGAGCGCGGGCCTGGTATTGGCGATACCGGCATTGTTGACCAGAATATCGATGGGTCCGGCAACCGCGACCGCCGTGGCGATCGATGCGCCATCTGTGACATCGAGCGCGACCGCCCTTGCATTGCCTCCCGCCGCGATGATTTCGGCAACCAGGGCTTCCAGAACCGCCACGCGTCGGGCCGCCACCACCACTTCAGCGCCCGCGCTTGCCAGCAGCCGGGCGAAATGCGCGCCGAAACTGCCCGATCCGCCAGTGATGAAGGCGGTCTTTCCCGAAAGGTCGGCGGTGAGCGTCATGAGCCTTCCTCCTTCATTCGGACTTGGCCCGCAACCTGCGGTCAGTCTCCGCTCCTTGCCGGGATTCTGCGGACAATGCCATGGCTTACCTTTCGAGCTTGCCGGCGGGCAGCGGCTTTGTCGAGGCGGCATGCGGCAGACGCGGCCCCTGTTCTTATGGACGGGTGCGAACGCCGGCCAACAGGCCTATTCTGGATCGACGATCGTTGGTCCCATGCAGGGCCTGATAAATCATAATCATCAAAGGTGTCGGGTCGCCGCCGCCCACCACCGGTCCGGTCCGCATCAAGGACAACGAGAGTTGCACCTCGGTCGATGAGATGGACCCGTCTGCAAGGCATGGAATGACTGGAGGATAATCATGACAAAGGTTCCCAAGCATCCGCTCACCATCGATGGGCGAGATCCGGCGAACCTCCGGGGCGACCCGATCACCGGCGACCGTTACTATTCAAGGGAATTCGCCCAGGCAGAATGGGACCATATGTGGACGAAGATCTGGCACGTCGCTGGCCGGGTCAATGAACTGCCCGAACCGGGCGACTACATCGTCCATGATTTCATGAACGAGTCGGTGTTCGTCGTCCGGCAGGACGATGGTTCGCTGCGGGGATTCTTCAATAGCTGCGGCCACCGGGGGCAGCGGCTGGTGTGGAACAGCGCCTATGTCGAGGATGGCTTTCACTGCCCATATCATGGCTGGCTGTGGGGCCGCGACGGCATATTGAAGGACCTGACCGATCCCGACGACTTCCCCCAGGGCAACCCGTGCGGAAAGCGGTCGTTGAGGGAGGTCCGCGTCGACACCTGGGGCGGGTTCGTGTGGTATTCGATGAGCCGGGATTCCCCGTCGCTGCTCGAATTTCTCGAGCCCATGCCGGAGATTTACAAGAACTACCCGCTGGACACGCTGGTCCGCGTCTTCTGGATGAAGATCGACCTCAACACCAACTGGAAGTTCGCGACCGACAATTTCAGCGAATCCTATCACACCCGCACCGCCCATCCGCAGGTGCCGCCATGGATCGACCAGGATTACTGGAGCGCGCGCCATGAAATGTTTCCCAAAGGGCATGGCCGGACGGTGCAGCCGATGCGGCCGTCACTGCGCGACCGGCTGCCCGAGGGCGTGGACCACCCCTTCGACGCGATCCTGCGCCAATGGGACGTCGATCCCGAAGCCTATCCGGACTTTGAAACCAAGGCGATGCAGGGTTGGCTGGACCTCAAGGCGCAGAAGCGCAAGCTGTGGAAGGAACGCGGCTATCTCCATTACGAGCATATGAATGACGAAGAGCTGACCGACAGCCCGCATACGGTATTCTTCCCGAACGTCACCATTTCCTTCCTGCCCGACAACATCCTCTTCTTCCGCACCGAGCCGCATCCCGACGATCCCAACAAATGCACCTTCGACCTGTGGTGCATGGCCTTTCCGGTGGAAGGGCAGGCCGAGGTGGAATCGATCATGGCCGGGCCGCAGCCGCTGAAGGAGGCCGAGTTCGAACACCGCGCCTTCGACGACGGCAGGGGCGTACCCGAACTGGTGGACCAGATCGTCTATCAGGACATGATGCTGGCCGAGGGACAGCAGCGGGGCATGAAATCGCAGGGCTATCAGGACGCCTATCTCGCGGGCCAGGAAACGCGCGTGCGCTTCTTCCACGAAGTGCTCAACGACTATCTCGAAGGACGAAAATAGCGCCTTGTTCCGAGTGGAGAGCGACAATGGACGATCTGGCATCGATCACGGCCGAGCTGCAACGCCTGCGCGACCTCGAAGACATCCGGGCGCTGAGGCACACATATGCCTATCGGGCGAACATCATCGACGGCAAGCCGGGCGATACCAAAGCTTTCGCCGCGCTGTTCGCCGATGATGGAACCTTCGATGTCGGAATGGGGGTCGCGACCGGGCCCGCCGAGATCGAGGAGATGATGAAGGCGCTCACCACCCAGTGGCAATGCGCGATGCATTACATGCTGAACCCGCTGATCCAGGTCGATGGCGACCGTGGGGAAGGGACCATTTCCGGCCTGTTCGCCTTTACGACGGAAAAGAATCCGCGCCCGATCTGGCTTTCCAACATCTACACCGACACTTATGTGCGGACGCCTGCGGGTTGGCGGTTCCAGTCGGTGCGCGTCCAGACGACATTTGCCGACCCCGCCTTTCTCCAAGGCTATGCGGATCAGCTTGCCGAATAGCCGGCGCGTCGTTCCACGGCCTTATGCCGCGCCGATGTCGAGAATGCGGTAAACGCGTTTGCTGAACAGCCAGCGGCCGTCGCGCTTTACATATTCGTCCTCGTACAACCCCGTCCAGCGGGCGCGCTTGCCCTCGGTGTCCTTCACCAGTTCACAGGTATAGGTCCGTCCCGTCGCGCGATTGCCGGACACGCGCGTATCGGCCGGTGTCTGGATATTCACCTGAAAGGGGAATCCCTTCATCGCTTCGATCCAGGCCGCGACAATCGCCGCGCGCCCCGAGAGGTTTTCCATTCCGGGCAGTTCAGGAAGGCTCCAGACGGCATCTTCGGCCCATAACGCGCCCCAATCCGCCGCATCGTGGCGCGTCACCGCATCGCCATAGGCCGTGACCAGTTCGCGAATGGCCAGACGGTCTTCGAGTGGTCCATCAAACGCCATGTCAGCGCCTTCCTTCCAGATAGTCGTTGAGCACTTCATGAAAGCGTCGCACGCGGCTTTCCTGCCCGCTCAGATAGGCGTCCTTGTAGCCGCGCGAGTGGAAGCCCTTTTGCTGGGCGACGGCGACGCCCAGATCCTGATCGACGAAATCGCCAAGATAATGTCCGCCCGCTTCGTCGCCAAAGACAAGCTCTTCATGCCCGGCCTCAGCCAGTAGGCGCATGCCATAGACCGTAGGTGTTTCGGTCCGGCCATCGATCTTCGGCGCAAGATACCAGTAATCGAACGTGCACCATTCGGGGTCGGTCGCGAGCGGCTCGGTCCGGAAGAAATGCACCCCGTCGGGCGTGCCGGTGATCGTGACATTGGGAAAAAGCGTGTGGTGGAAATAATCGGTCAGCTCGTCATCCAATAGGCTTTCGACATAGCCATGACCGCGCGCCGGCCCCAGAAGCCGCTTCTGCCGCTGGAGCGCGATCCGGCCATCGCGGGCGCGTCCCGCAAAGTCTTCGGGGTCGAGGTCCCATTCCCGCAGCAACATCTCCCAGCCCGGCTCCACCTCATTGGGATGCATCGCCCGCATCGATGGCTGACCCTGCTCGATCATCCGGTTGTGCCCATTGGGGTACATTTCGAAGATCGTGTTCTTGTAGTCCTCGTCGACCACCTGCTGAAGTTGTGGGTGAACGGTCGGCAGGTGATAGGATTCGTTGAAATTGTCGGGTGAGAATTTCCAGTTGGTGTTGACCGTGGTCGTCCGCCAGATCACGCGGGTCAGTGTCTCCAGCCTTCGTCCCGCCAGCAGGTCGGGGATGGGATAGAGATATTCGTCCAGCCGTGGCGCATCGGGGTCCATATTGTACCAGATGAAGCCGCCCCAGACGGCGCACGGTACTTCCTTCAGCGTCAGCTTTCCGCAGGGACTGCCCTGCGGAAAATCGTCGGGGTCCTGGGCATCCGTCAGAACGCCATCGATCCCCCAAAGCCAACCGTGATAGGCGCAGGACAGCCCTTGCGTGACACCGCCGGACTGGGTCCACACCAGCCGGTTTCCCCGGTGCTGGCAGCTATTGTAGAATGCCTTGATCGACCCGTCGCGCTGACGAACCATGAGTATGGATTCATGACGGAAATTGTGGACGATGAAATCGCCCGCTTCTTCTACTTCCGACAAGCGGCCGCCGATATGCCAGACCCTGGTCCACATCCGGTCCCATTCGCGTTCCATGAAGTCGCGGGAATAATATCGGTCGCCCGTAATCGGGTCACCGCGAAGGGCGGGAATGGCGCACGCGGCGACGGCTGGATAGGTTGACTGACGCTCGGCCGCCATGGCCTCGGACATTGGGTCTCTCCGTGTTCCCATTTTGAAGTTCATTTTCGCGGCCGCTGGCGAGAATGATACTGGTGGAAGTAAGAGTTTGGCCCCCAACCGCCGGCGACATAAGTCGCGGCCGCTCGCGCGCGGTTAGGCGCCCTGTTTGGGCAGTTCCACCGCGTCCCGGATCGGATTGGTCGAGCCATCCCAATTGTCATGGGCATTCTTCCAGCCATCAAACATCGCCAGCACTTCGGGCGAGGTCCCGTGGATTTCGACGAAACATCCGAACTGCGGACGTGCATCGAAATAGCAGACGTCGGCGCCCGACCACATCTCGACGGCCAGATCCAGCCCCTGGTCGAGCAAATGCTGTTTGTCCGTCGGGAAATCATGGCCGAGAATGGCGACGTGATGGAAGCCTTCGTAGCCGCGCGGAAACATCTCATGAAAGATCGAGGGCACGTCGTCGTGCAAGTCGATGAGCTGGATCTGGACTTGCCCGCAATAACCGAAGGCATAGCTCAGGTCGCACTCCTTCGGTGAGCCACGATAGAAATAATAGCCTTCCGCCTTGTGGTGGCGCGCGGTGAAGAAGGGGCCCGCGCCAAAGGCTTCGGTCCAGCGCATGCACGCCGCGTCAAGATCATCGACCACCCAGGCATATTGAAAGATCGGCCGCTTGTGGAAGCTGGTAAGCATTTTTGCCTGTCCTTTCCAATAAAGGGTTGCGCCATGCGGTGTGCGCCGGAATGGCGCGCCAGCCCGCCTGTGAAGTGAAAGAGTTTTGCCAAGCGTCGTCATGGCAGGGTGTGCATCCCGCCTTCGAGCATGAAGGTGCTGCCCGTGATGTAGTCGGAGCCCGGCCCGGCGAGGAACACGGCAAGCGGCCCGGCGTCGCGTTCCGGATCGCCCAGCCGCCGCATCGGGATCTTTTCCTTCAGCGCCTCGACGAAATCGGGGCGTGCCGTTTTCCACGCATCGAAGGCGCGCGTTTCCAGCGCCGGATTGATGATGTTGACGTTGATCCCGTACTGGCCCCATTCGCGCGCCGCAGTGCGCGATATTGCGCGGATCGCCTCTTTGGCGGCGTTGTAACAGGTGTTGCCTTCAAAGCCGATTTGTCCCGAGCTGGACGCGAAATTGATGATCTTCCCGTATTTCTGGGCCTTCATATAGGGGAAGGCGGCCTTCATGAACCACAGCGACGCTGTCGGGCCGGTCCGGATCGTGTACGCCCATTCGTCCTCGTCGGTGTCCTCGCAGGCGACGAAGACGGTGGACGGTTGGGGATTGGCTTCTGTCCCGAATCCCTGCGCGTTGTTGACGACGATGTGGACGGTGCCATAGGCATCGACCGTCTTTTGCACGGTCGTAAAAACATCCTCGCGCTTGCCGACGTCGCAGACCACGCCGATCGCCTCGCCGTCTGCATCCCGGATTTCCCTGGCGACGGCATCGACCGTCGCAGGCGTGCGTGATGCGACCACGACCTTTGCGCCTTCGCGGCCAAAGGCATGCGCGATAGCGCGGCCGATGCCTCGCCCTGCGCCGGTGACGATTGCAACCTTGCCTTCAAGCGACCTGACGTTCATCCGACAGCTCCTGGCCCTTAAGGGACATTCTCTACCGCGTGCAGGATGGTACGTTGAAGTTGGACCCGACGCGGCGGTCGATCACTTACGCAGGGTGCGGAAGGCCCCGCCGGCTGTCGAGCTATGCTATATGACAGGTGGCGCGGTGCGCGCTTGCCCCACGTTCCAGCAGCGTGGTTCCGATGATCAATCCGCATCGTCGATGATGCGAACGAGCTTGCGGCCGGTGACGCCGCCGGTGAATTGCGAAAGGGCGGCTTCCGGTACGGCAGCGAAGCCCTGAGCGACGTCCAGCAACTCCTTGATCGACCCGTCGGCAAGCCAGCGGCCCAGCCTCTCGCGGCCTTCCGGGCAGCGGTCAATGTGGTCGAAATAGAAAAAACCGCCCATCGTCAGGCCGCGCATTGCAAGCTGCATGTGATTGAATACGGGCGTCGGCTTCGCACCATAATGCGCGGTCGCGCCGCAGATCACCACGCGTCCGCCGTGCGCCATGTTGAGGAGCGCGGCGTCCAGCAGCGGCCCGCCGACATTGTCGAAAAAGACGTCGATCCCCTGCGGGCACAAGTTGGCGAGCTGCCCGGCGAGGTTGTCCCTGCGATAGTCCGCCACCACATCGAAGCCGAGGGTGTGCACGGCCGCGCACTTCGCTTCGCCGCCCGCGATGCCGACCACCCGCGCACCACCGATGCGCGCGATCTGGCCCGCGATCGAACCGATGCCGCCCGACGCGCCGGAAACCGCTACCGTATCGCCGGGTCTTGGCCTGCCGATTTCGGTTAGTCCCAGCCAGGCGCAAAGGCCGGTCATGCCGAGCGTAGCGAGGCCGCTGGCGAGCGGTACGCCAGGCGGCACGCGTTGAAGGGCGACTCCCAGATGGTCGTTGCCGTTCGAGAGCGAATAATCGGCCCAGTCGAGAAACCCGGTGACGGCCTCGCCAGCCTTCCAGCCGGGGTGGCGCGAGGCGACGATCCGTCCCGCAATGCCGCCGCGCATTGCGCCGCCCACGGGAATGGGGTCGAATTTGCCGGGCATGCCCCGCACCCATGCGTGGTTCATCGGATCTGGCGAGAAATATTCCGCGCGGATCAGGACTTCGCCATCGGCGGGTTCGGGTATCGGCCCCTCGGCATAGGCGAAATGACCGGCCGTCAGGCTCATGCCGCCGGGGTCGTCATTGGGTTGGCCCACCCGCCACTGGCGGTTGATGCGCGTTGTTGCATCAGGTGCTCGCGCGGTCACAGGCGGCGATGCTCCTCCCCGGGTCGAGATACCGGCCACTTCCAACAGCGAGAGGGGCCGGTTGTCGTCGTTATGGCCGCTTGCTCAACGCTCAGAATTCAAAGCCGACCTGAACGCCGTAGGTGCGTGGTTCGCGCGCGGCCGCAAAAGCCCAAAGGGTAGGGAAGGCCCCCACGGTGAACGCCGTCACCGTACCGCGATCGTCGAGCAAGTTGCGCCCGAATACCGAGACGCGTCCCTGTGCGCCCTGGTCGTTCATGTCAAACAGCACCGTCAGGCTGGCGTCGACGAGATGCTGGACGTCGGACCGGACGCGCGGGTCGTTGCGGCTTGCGACGATAAGGCCAGTGACCGGGATCGGCGTCGCCGGATCAGCCGCGATCTGCTGGTCATAGCGGGACAGGTAGCGATATTGCGCATTGAGCTTCACCTGGCCGAAGCTGATCGGCAAGCTGTATTCGCCGCCGATCGAAGCCGTGATCTTCGGCGCATAGATGAGGTCCACATCCGACAGGTCGAACTGGCGGATCGCGCCGAAGGTCGGCTGGTTGATGATGAAGCCCTTGAACTTCGAATCGGTGTAGCCAAACGACCCCCGAATGGTGAAATCCTCCATGGGTTTGACCGTAAGGTCGGCCTCAATTCCCTTGATCTTGGCGGCGGCGGCGTTCGCGACCACCGTTTCGTTGAACGGCGCCACCGGAATCTGGACCGTGGTGGACTGCTGTATCTTCTTGTAGTCCGTATAGAAGGCGGCGACGTTGAGCGCGACCCGGCGGTCCAGGAACTCGCTCTTGAAGCCGACTTCATAGGCATCGACCGTTTCCGGATCATAGGGCGTGCTGGCCGAAAAGACCGATTGCCCGCGCCCGTTGAACCCGCCCGACCGATAGCCGCGCGACCAGGACGCATAGACCATGAGGTCGTCGGTCGGCCTATAGTCGACTGAAACCTTTGGCGTGAACTTGCTCCAGCTCTTTGACGTCCTGGGGATGGAGAACACGCCCTGGAGCGAGCTTTCCAGGCTCTTCTTGTCATGGGTATAGCGCCCGCCTCCCGACAGGCGAACCCGGTCGAAGATTTCCCAGTTGAAATCGATGAAACCGGCGTAGGATTCCGACCGTCCGGTCGTGTCCTGCGTCGGCGCTGGCGCAGCAAAGACACGCGTGTTCTGGATCAGGTGATATTTGCTTTTGAAGTAATAGGCCCCTGCGACATAGTCGAATCCTGTAAACAGATCGCCGCTTGCACGAATTTCCTGGCTTAACTGGTGGTATTTCTGCCGGCGATCGAAAACATAGAGATCCGCCGACAGGGAAATCGACATCCTGGAGCTGCCGTTCCTTGCTCTTGCGATAGGAACTGATGGACGTCAGTTTGACCGGCCCGGTATTGAGGTTCATCTCCAACGTTGCGGCAGGGGCGCGGTAACTCATTAAACCCGGATCGGAAAAGACGGTGTAAACGTCTTTGGTGTTGTTGCGGTTGCACTCCACCGCTGGCGCGAACAGGCAGAAGACATCGTTCGAATTGCTGAGCGACGCGTTCACCGGCTGGCCGTCATCGATCTGCTTCTCAAGCGTCAGCAGGGCGTCGAAATCGCTCGACGGCGTGAACAGGAACGACGCGCCAAAGTTCTCGCTATTGTCGCCGCCCGTCCGTCGTCCGGTGTAGAACTGGCGGTAAAACCCGTCGCTCTGCTGGTGGAAATAGAAGAGCTTGGCCGCCAGCATGTCCTGGACCACCGGCACGTTCAGGACGCCGCGGCCTGCAATGTCGCCATAATTGGCAAAGCTTGTCTCGAACTTGCCGCCCCACTCGCCGGTTGGACGCGTACGCTGGATGTTGATCACGCCCGCAATCGTATTGCGGCCGAATAGCGTGCCCTGCGGACCACGCAGGATTTCGATCGAGGCAATATCGAAAAAGTCGAGCAGTTGGCCGGTGCTGGTGCCGATATAGACGCCGTCGATATTGACGCCGACAGAGGGATCGAAGGATTTTTCCACATCGGCGAAGGCGATGCCACGGATCGAGATATTGGCTGTCTGGGCGCCGGTCGACTGCATGGTGATGAGGACGTTCGGCGCGGCGCCCTGGAGGTCTGAAATCTTGACGGCGGCAGCGGCTTCAAGCTGAGAAGGCGGAACGGCTGTCACCGCTACGGGTGTCGTCTGCACCGTTTCATTGCGCCGCCTGGCGGTTACGATGATATCGCCGATCTGGCTGGGGTCGGCCGGCGCGGTCGCTGCCGATTCCGAAGGCTTGGCCGGGGCGGTCGTTTCGGAGGGTGCGGGGGTTGTCTCATCCTGCGCCCATGCCCCCGTTGCGCCCGTCGCCAAGCCAGCAACAAGCGCGATCACACTGATGCCGATGGTTTTCATCGATGTCCTCTCCTGTTCGACCGTCTGGTTTCGACGCCCTTGGTTCAGTAGTTCGAGCCACTGTTTTTTAGCGGTTGATATTCGGCTTAATTGGTGAGGTTCGCACCTGTGCAAAGTGTCAGCCTAGATGCGGGCGCGATCCTTCTGGAAAAGCACAAATATTCATTCCGCGCTGACCAATTTGATCAGGACACCGGCAACATGGGGTGGATGCAGGAAGGCATGGTGGCCGCGCGCAAGAAGACCGCCATCTTTGCCAACGATCAGGAAGTCCGCATCCGCCACATTCACCAGATCCTGGATAAATATCTGGGGATCGAGGGAACGGCTCTGGCCGCCAGTTAAGACGCAGCGGAGCACGGGACATGATCAGCGCGCCCAGACTTGTCGCCAGCTATTGCACACTGGCGGGCGATGTCCTGCCGTTTGCCGCCAGCATGGCAAGTCCGTTTGGCCTACGCGAGCGGATCGACGCGGCGGCAAGGGCGGGGTGGGCGGGTATCGGCCTCGACTCGGACGACCTCGCCGTGTCGATCGAACGCCATGGTTTCGACGGAATCCGGAAGATGCTTGCCGATGCCGGTCTCTAATATCTGGAGTTTAAATCCTTATTGGGCGGGTTCGCCGGTGGGGAAGCACGAGCAAAATCGGACGTCAGGCGCAAGCTGCTGCTCGCCGCTGCAGAGAAGCTCGGGGCGTTCCAGATCAAGGTCGCAGGCGACATCTGCGGCAAGTCCTGGCGCCCCCCCCCGGTCAGTTGGACGTTAAGCCGTTCTTAGAATGGGACGTCGTCGTCCAGGTCGCTGTCGAACGGTGCGCCACCGCCAAAGCCGCCGCTCGGCTTGGCGCCACCGCCACCGCGCGCCTGACCCCCGCCAAAACTGCCGCCGCCGCCACTACTGCTGTAATCGTCGCCACCGCCGAAGTCTCCGCCCCCACCGCTGCCGCGGCTGTCGAGGAGCACCATTTCGCCACGGAATTTCTGCAGCACGATCTCGGTGCTGAACTTGTCCGCGCCCGATTGGTCGGTCCATTTGCGGGTCTGCAACTGGCCCTCAAGATAGACCTTGGAGCCCTTGCGCAGATATTGCTTGGCGACGCGGCCCAGGTTCTCGTTGAAGATGACCACGCGGTGCCATTCGGTACGCTCCTGCCGCTGGCCGGACTGATCCTTCCACGTTTCCGACGTCGCGATCCGAAGGTTCACCACCTCGCCGCCATTGTTGAGCGAGCGCGCTTCAGGGTCAGCGCCCAGATTGCCGACGAGAATAACCTTGTTGACGCTGCCTGCCATGCGTTCCTCTTGCGTTAGATTGATCTGTCAAAGCCCGAGGGCGACTGCGGACCAGTAGGTAACGCCCGCCGCCAGATAGGCAAGTCCGAACAGGTACGCGAGCATGAACAACGGCCATTTCCAGCCGTTGGTCTCACGCCTTGTAACGGCAATCGTCGAAAAGCATTGGGGCGCGAACACGAACCATGCAAGAAAGGCGAGCGCGGTCGGCAGCGTCCAGGCGTTGCGCAGCCGCTGGACCAGCGACCGGCTGACCCGGTCGTCATCACCCTGCAGCGAATACACCGTACCCAGCGCCGAAACGGCAACTTCGCGCGCGGCCATCGCCGGGATCAGGGCTAGCGAGATTTCCTGGTTGAAGCCAATCGGCCTGAATACCCGCTCCAACCCATGCGAAATCGTGCCTGCGATGGAATAGTCCAGCGCGGGTCGATCGGCATTCACGGGCGGCTTGGGATAGGAAAGCAGCACCCAGAGGACGATCGTCGATGCAAGGATGATGGTGCCCGCCCGGCGGAGGAATATCCACGCCCGTTGCCATAGCCCCAGCGCCACGTCCCGCCACCCTGGCATCTGGTATTTGGGTATTTCCATCATGAATCCGTGGCTGGTGCCCCTGGCGACGGTCCGGCGGAGGACCAGGGCCGCCACCAGCGCGCCGACGATGCCGGATAGATAGAGCACGAACAGCGTCAGCCCTTGCAGGCCAATGCCGCCCGCCACCGACCGGTTGGGGATGAACGCCCCGATGATGACCGCATAGACCGGCAGCCGCGCGGAACAGGTCATCAGCGGCGCGATCAGGATCGTGGTGAGCCGGTCCTTCGGATCCTCGATCGTGCGCGTCGCCATGATACCCGGAATCGCGCAGGCGAAAGACGAAAGCAGGGGAATGAATGCCCGGCCCGATAGCCCGACGCTTGCCATCAGCCTATCCATCAGGAACGCCGCGCGCACCATGTAGCCGGATTGTTCAAGCAGCAGGATGAAGAAGAACAGGATCAGGATCTGCGGCAGGAAGACCACGACCGATCCGACCCCGCCCAGCACGCCATCGACGATCAGCGACTGGACAAAGCCCGCCGGCACGATCTGCGTCACGAAGCTCTGAAGGGTCGTGACCAGTTCCTCGATCAGTGCCATGGGGCGTTCGGCCCAGGCGAAAACGGCCTGGAACATCACGAACATGATGGCTGCCAGCAGCACGGGTCCGATGACAGGATGGAGCGTGATCTTGTCAGCTACATGGCTCCAGCGCCGGGTTCCGGATTCCGAGAGCGTCGCTTCGGCTGCCAACGCGCGCGCCTCGCGCTGCAGGGCGCGGAGCGCGGCGGCGTCGTGCGCGCTGTCATCGGTCCCGGACGCCGCATGTTCCAGCGCGGTCACAACAGGCGGGGGGGCGGCCAGCGCCGCATCGACGGCGTCGGCAAGTTCGCCCAGGCCGCGCCGCCGGACGGCCACGGTCGAAATCACGGCGACGCCCAATCTTTCGGCGAGCCGGCCAGGATCGATCTCCAGCCCGTCGCGCTTGGCGAGATCGACCATGTTCAGCGCCACCACCAGCGGCAGGCCGAGATTTTTCAGTTGCAGAACAAAGCGCAGGTGATTGTCGAGATTGGTTGCGTCGATAACGGCGACGATGGCGTCGGGCCTGCGTTCACCCGCTTGCCGTCCCATGACGACATCATGCGTCACCTGCTCGTCGGGCGAGCGCGCATCAAGGCTGTAGGTGCCTGGCAAATCGATCAGATCGATGTGCCTTCCGTCATCCAGCAGCCACCGGCCCAGCTTCCGCTCGACCGTGACGCCGGGGTAGTTGCCGACCTTCTGCCGTGCACCTGTGAGCGCGTTGAAAAGCGAAGTCTTGCCGGCATTAGGGTTTCCGACCAGCGCGACCAGCGGAAGCGGCTTCATTCGGCGGCTCCCGCCAGCTTGACATGGATCGCCGCCGCCTGATTCCGGCGCAACGCCACCGTCATTCGTCCGATCTTGAGCGCCAGCGGATTGCGCCCCATGGGGCCGCTGTGCATCAGTTGGATGGTCACGCCTTCATCCACGCCGAAATCGCGCAGGCGGCTCGCTGTCGACAAATCGAGATGGTGCCAATCGATTCCGGTGATGGTGCCGGTCTGGTCATAGGGAAGCTGGTCCGCGCGCAACCGAAGATATCCTGCAGGAGTTTGCGAACGATTATCATTTGCTGCGGGAAATTGCCAGTCAGATTGCGGGGTAGCGGAGGCGGCCGAGAAGGCGCAGCAGGCTGGGCCTGCGTTCCGCGGTGTCGCGCCAGCGCTTCTTGGTCCGCTCGAACTGCATGACGTTTTCGATGCGCCGGTCGAGGAAGGCGGCGGTATCGATGGAATCGACCGATTTGTCATTGAGCCAGACAAGCAATGTGGCCGAATAGACGGCACCCACCGTCATCCGCTTGGTATAGTGGCTGAAATCCACCGATTCATCGCCCGCGGCCCGCCAGATCGCATCGGACGTCCGCCACAAGGTCTGCGCGGCCAGCACGGCATTCTGCGGCATGGCGAGGATCGCGACCGCCCGGCGCACCGCCTCGCGATGTGGCGTTGCCTGGTGAAGCCTTGTCCAGATCGCCGTGCGGATCCGGTCGCAAATCTTCATCTGTGAAACACCGTGCGCCTGTAGCGCCGCCGTCATGTCGGCGTCGGCTGTCGCGATCCATGCCTGGACCATGTCCGCTGCGCCATTGGGAAATGCGAGCCTGGCGCGGTCCGCCGGAACATCCAGTTCGCTGGCGGAGGAGGCAAGGGCGGCGTCGCTCCATCCGTCAAAAGCCGCATGGCCGGGAAGAACGCGGCCAAGCGCGGCGCGAAGTTCATCCAGCGTCATTTCGTCGGGAGCAATGAAAGCCATACGCAATTCTTATCGTTCGAGCGCAGCTTCTGGAAGCGGAGATTGCGGGTTCCCGGCTGATGCCGTCCGGTCGCATGCGCCGGCGACCGGCGACCGGCGACCGGCGGCAGGATCGGGTGGAGTTGCCGAAAAAATTGACTTAGGTGAACGGTGCTGTTAGCGCATCGCCTTTCCCGAACTGGTCCTTTGGAGTTTCGCCCGTGGCGCGCGTCACCGTTGAAGATTGCATTGATAAAATCCCCAACCGGTTTGACCTGGTGCTTTTCGCCGGCCAGCGGGCTCGCCAGATTTCCGGCGGCGCCGAACTGACGCTTGATCGTGACCGGGACAAAAATCCGGTGGTCGCGCTTCGCGAAATCGCCGAGGAAACCGTCCTTCCGCCCGAACTGGCCGAATCCGTCATTGCCGGCCTTCAGCGGGTCGTGGTGGACGACGACGAGGCGCCGGATGAAATCGGTTCGCTCGCCCAGTCGGCAGAAGCTTTGCGTCTCACGGCCGCCGCGCCGCCGCGCAACACCAATCTTGGGTCCGACTACGAATAAATTTGTTTGCGATTGCAGACAAATGATCGTTGCGTCCTGCGGGTACGCGATCCCATATTGGTACTGTGCTGAGACAGTATGAGCTTGTAGAACGGGTTAAATCCTACGACCCGGACGCCGATGAGGCGTTATTGAACCGCGCCTATGTGTTTTCGATGAAAGCGCATGGCTCGCAACTGCGGGCGTCGGGCGATCCCTATTTTTCTCATCCCATTGAGGTGGCGGGCATTCTGACCGACCTCAATCTGGACGATGAGACGATCGCAACGGCCATCCTCCACGACACGATCGAGGATACGGTCGCGACGCCCGAGGAAATTCTCCGCCTGTTCGGGGAGAATGTTGCAAGGCTGGTCGACGGCGTCACCAAGCTGAGCAAGATCGAAGCGCAAACCGAAAACGAACGCGCGGCGGAAAATCTCCGCAAGTTCCTGCTTGCCATGTCGGGTGACATCCGGGTTCTGCTGGTGAAGCTGGCCGACCGCCTGCACAACATGCGGACGCTGCATTTCATCCCCTCGGCCGAGAAGCGTCGCCGCATCGCGCGCGAGACGATGGACATCTATGCGCCGCTCGCCGAGCGGATCGGCATGTACGAGTTCATGAGCGAGCTGCAGGACCTCGCCTTTCGCGAACTGGAGCCGGAGGCCTGGGATTCGATCACCAAGCGGCTTGTCCATCTGCGGGAAGGGGGCGGCAATATCGTCGCCCGCATTTCTTCGAACATCCGCATGCTGCTTGGCCGGGACGGCATAGAAGCCGATGTCAGCGGCCGGGAGAAGCAGCCCTTTTCGATCTGGCGCAAGATGCAGGAGCGCCATATTCCGTTCGAGCAATTGGCCGATGTGATCGCATTTCGCGTGATCGTGGACAGTGTGGAGGCCTGCTATCGCGCCCTGGGGACCATCCATCGCCGCTGGCCGATGGTGCCGGGCCGCTTCAAGGATTTCATCTCGACGCCAAAGCGCAACGGCTATCGCTCGCTGCATACCACCATCATCCACAACGACCGCATGCGGATTGAAATCCAGATTCGGACGCAGGAGATGCACGAGCTTGCCGAACAGGGGCTGGCCGCTCATTGGGGCTATAAGCAGGGCTCTAACTCGCAGGGCGAAAATTATCCCTGGCTACAGGATTTGCTTGAAATCCTCGACCATGCCTCCAGCGCCGAGGAGCTTCTGGAACACACGCGCCTCGCGATGTTCCAGAGCCAGGTCTTCGCCTTCACGCCGAAGGGAGAGCTGATTCAGTTGCCGCGCGGCTCAAGCGCGGTCGATTTTGCCTATGCCGTGCATACCGATCTTGGCGACCAGACCGTTGGCGCGAAGATCAACGGCCGTGTCGTACCCCTGCGCACCCAGATCCAGAACGGCGATCAGGTGCAGATCCTGCGTTCAAAGGCGCAGCATCCCGACCCAAGCTGGGAGGCGTTTGCCGTCACTGGAAAGGCCCGTGCGGCGGTGCGGCGGTTCGTACGGCAGAAGGAGCGGGAAGAACAGATCGCGCTTGGACGCAAGCTCTATGAGAACATCGTTTCCCGCCTGCCTGCCGCGCTTAGCGAAGGCGCGCTTGCGGCCGCGCTCCAGCGGCTGAAGCTCGCCGACGAAAATTCCCTGCTGACGGCGCTGGGCAAGCAATCGATCAGCGACGTCGCGGTGATGGAAGCGCTGATGCCGGGGTCGACCGGAACGGCGGACGGCAGCGAGCCATCGGTGGTCAGGCATCACCAGAAATCGGCCATCTCGATCAAGGGTCTGACGCCGGGCGTTGCGGTGAAACTGGGCGAATGCTGCCACCCCGTGCCCGGCGACCGCATTGTCGGGGTGCGGCGGCCCGGCGAGGGAATCGACGTTCACACCATCCATTGCGCGGTGCTGGCGAAGGCGGGCGATGCCGACTGGATCGATCTTGCCTGGGGCGACAAGGCGGATGGCGCGGCCGCGCAGATCAATCTTATCGTCAAGAACCAGCCCGGTGCGCTGGCCACCGCAACCGCAATCTTTGCCAAGGACAACGCAAACATCGTCAACCTTGCGCTAAGGCACAGAGACACTGCGTTCCACACCTTCACCGTCGATCTGGAAGTGAAGAATCTGCAGCATCTTACCCGGATCATGGCGGCATTGCGTGCGACCGATGTTGTGGCGTCCGTGGATCGGATCGCTGGTTGATGACAGATCCGGCTCGGGAATGGCTGGCAATCCGCTGATGGTTTCGCTAGGTCAGCAGCCATGACCGATGAAGACGTGATCGCAGAATTCCGGGCCGCAAATGCACTGCTGGAGGGGCATTTCATCCTCTCGTCCGGCCTGCGCAGTCCCCGCTATCTTCAATGCGCGCGCGTGCTCATGGACCCACGCCGGGCGGAGCGGCTGTGCAGGGAGCTGGCATCCCGCATACCGGCCGAAATCCTTCGCGCCGTCAGCGCGGTTATTTCGCCGGCAATGGGCGGCGTGATCGTCGGCTATGAAATGGCCCGCGCGCTGGGCGTGGACGCCATGTTCGTCGAACGGCCGGAAGGGGTTTTCGAACTTCGCCGCGGGTTCAGGCTTGAGCCCGGCCAGTCCGTATTGATGATGGAGGATGTCGTCACGACCGGCCTCAGCTCGCGCGAGGCGATCGGGGCAATCGAGGCTGCCGGAGGCAGGGTCATAGCCACCGCATGCCTTGTCGACCGCTCAAGCGGGCATGCCGATGTGGGCGTGCCGCTGTTCCCGCTGCTCAAACTCGACGTGCCGACCTATGCGCCTGAGGCATTGCCGCCGGACATGGCCCTGCTTCCGGCAGTGAAGCCCGGCTCTCGGTCAGCCGCGTGAAACCGCCGCCGCTGCGCCTCGGCGTCAATATCGACCACGTCGCGACGATCCGGAACGCGCGCGGTGGGCCGCATCCTGATCCGGTGCGCGCCGCCCATCTCGCCGCGCAAGCCGGAGCCAACGGAATTACCGCGCATCTCCGCGAAGATCGCAGGCACATCACCGACGACGATATCGACAGGCTGATGGGGGAGATAGCGCTGCCGCTCAATCTGGAGATGGCGGCGACGAAGGAAATGCTTGCGATTGCGCTTCGCCATCGTCCCAACGCCGCGTGCATCGTGCCGGAGCGGCGTGAGGAACGCACGACTGAAGGCGGGCTGAATGCCGCCGGTCAGTTCGAACTTCTGGCGCCGATCGTCAAAGACCTTTCCGCGGCGGGAATTCGGGTCAGCCTGTTCATTGAGCCTGACGTCGAACAGATCGACGCCGCGATCAGATTGAACGCTCCGGTCGTGGAGCTTCACACCGGCCGATACGCGCATCTCGAAGGGTCGGCGCAGACGCAGGAATTGAAGCGCTTGGCAGATGCTGCCGCTCTGGCCGCGAAAAACGGCATCGAAGTGCATGCGGGGCATGGTCTCAGCTATGGCAATGTCCAGCCCGTCGCGGCGATTCCCCAACTCGTCGAGCTTAACATCGGCCACTTCCTGGTCGGCGAGGCTATTTTCGTCGGACTGGCGCAAAGCGTCCGGCAAATGCGCGACCTCATGGATGCCGCAAGGGCATGATCATCGGTTTTGGCTCCGACCTCTGTTCGATTGAACGGATACAAAAATCCATCGACCGGTTCGGCGTTCGTTTTCTCGACCGGGTTTTTACCGATATCGAAAAGGCGAAGGCAGATCGTCGCGAGCTGACGCGCGCGGCGACCTATGCGAAGCGTTTCGCTGCCAAAGAAGCCTGTTCAAAGGCGCTCGGCACGGGCTTTCGCGCTGGCGTGTTCCTGAAGGACATGGGCGTCGTCAACGAAAAGAGCGGGCGGCCGACGCTTCATCTGGCAGGCGGCGCGGCAGAGCGGCTGAAAGCAATAACGCCGCCCGGTCACAGGGCCATCGTCCATCTGACGCTAACCGATGATCACCCCTGGGCAATGGCGGTGGTCATGATTGAAGCACTGCCGGAGTTGTTATGAAACCAAAGAAAACCGGCAACCGATTGGTCACCGAAATCCGGGGCGCCTTCTGGCTCGTGCTAGCCGTCCTGGCCTTTCACAGCCTTGTGGCGAAACCTTTTTTCATTCCATCGGGTTCGATGCTGCCGACGTTGTGGATCGGTGATCGGCTCGTCGTCAGCAAATGGCCCTATGGCTGGTCCTATGTGTCGCCCAGCTTCCATGTGCTGCCCTTCCTGCCCGGAAGGCTTTTTGGACGTTTGCCGGAACGCGGTGACATTGTCATCGTGAAGCCGCCGGGCGCCAATTCCGACTTCATCAAGCGGGTGATCGGCCTGCCGGGCGATACCGTTGCGGTTGAAGGCGGCAGGGTCTGGCTGAATGGCAGGCGATTGACGCGCACCGCTCTGGCGCCCGCTATATGGCCGGTTTCGCCCAACATGCCCTGTGATGGCCCGCGCTATGACGCGTTCCTGCGGATCGCTCCTGACGGAAGCCGCAGCTGTACGGTGCCGCGATATCGCGAGCAGCTTCCCAGCGGCGTCAGCTATGAAACGCTCGACCTCGGACAATCCCCCGAAGATGATTATTCGCCGGTGGTGATACCGCCGGGTCATGTATTCCTGATGGGCGACAATCGCGACGATTCCGCCGACAGCCGTGTGGCGGCCGAAGATGGCGGCCTTGGCATCATCCCGATCGAGAACATCGGCGGCCGCGCCGAATTCATCACTTTTTCGCTGGACGGTACAGGGAAATGGCTCAACCCGCTCACCTGGGTGCAATCGCTGCGAGGCCAGCGGGCAGGACTGTCGCTCAGACCCCGGTAAGAATAAAACTGTCAGTCGGATAGGTTTGGGAGTCGCGCATGGCAAAGCAGGTGGCGGGCACGCGCGGCGCAGGGCCGGGTCCGGCGCGAGTCTATGATCCCATCGTTCGCGATGCCCTCAAGCAGGCGGCCACATGGCTGTCGATGGCGGCGGTATTCTGGATCGCATGGCAGCTTGTTCAGCCGATATTGTTGATCCTCGCGGGCATTGTCTTTGCGGCGCTGCTTGACGGCGGAACCCGCTTGTTGGGCAGGGTTGTGCCGATTGGACGCGGGTGGCGGCTGCTGATCGTCTGCGTTTCCACATTATTGTTCATCATCGGCACGGGTTACTGGATGGGCGTCGAAATCGTCCAGCAGGCCGGGCAGTTGCGGGAAACCGTCCTCCGGCAGGCGCAACATGGCATGGCGTGGCTGGAGGCGCATGGCGCGATGCCGCACGACGCGCAGCTCAGCGATCTCAGCTCGCAGGCGCTTGGCTCGCTCGGCAAGCTCACCGCAGCCGTGGGAAGCGTTCTCGGTGCGGTGACCAGTCTCGTCCTGGTCATGGTGATCGGCATCTTCGTTGCTCTTGAGCCCCGCCTGTATGAGCGCGGCCTGGCGTGGATGCTGCCGCCCTCATCGCGCGCCGACTTCCATGTGACCACCGACCGGATGGGCTATGTGTTGCGGCGGCTGCTGATGGGCCGCATGGTTGGAATGGCTGTTGAAGGGGTCGGAACCTGGATCGGCCTCTCGATCGGCGGTGTGCCGATGGCCGCACTGCTCGGCCTCATCACGGGTTTGCTCACATTTATCCCTAATATCGGTGCTTTCATTTCCGGCGTGCTGACCATTCTTGTCGGGTTCAGTGCCGGGTGGGACACAGGTATCTGGGCGATCGGCGTCTATATTATCGTGCAGACGGTGGACGGGAACATAATCGTTCCGATGGTGGCCAAACGGTCGGTCGATCTGGCCCCGGCGCTCGTTCTTGCCGCGCAGTTGCTGTTCGGGGCATTGTTCGAAATCATGGGACTGGTGCTCGCCGATCCGATCACCGCGATGGTCAAGGTGGCGCTTGAACGCCGCTCAGAGCAGAACGCACTGGCCGATGAAGCCTATGCAAAGGCGCAGGGGTCCGGCTGATCTTCGGTCGCGCACAAACAAAAAGGGCGGCCAGAGACCGCCCTTTTCCGAAGGCTTCATGCGGAAATTACCGGCCTGGCGCCGGTGCGATTTCCAGAAGTTCAACGTCGAATTCAAGAAGGGAGTTCGGCGGAATGACGCCGTCGCCCGCGCCTTCCGCGCCATAGCCAAGCTGCGGCGGAATCCAGAACCGGAACTTCGAGCCGACCGGCATCAGTTGGATGCCTTCGGTCCAGCCCGGAATCAGTCCCTGTAGAGGGAAGGCAGCGGGCTGGCGCCGCTGATAGCTGGAATCGAATACTGTCCCGTCCGACAGGCGACCTTCATACTGGACCAGCACGACGTCGTGGGCGGTTGGCTTTGCCCCCTGGCCTTCGCGCAGAACCTGGTATTGAAGTCCGCTCGGCGTCGTGATCACGCCATGCACCTTCGCATTCTTTTCAAGAAACGCGGAGGCGGGCAGCGATGCGCGCACCAGCTTTTCGGTGCCCGTCCAGGCAAGGGCCGCCCCGGAGAGACCCAAGGCCGCGATGGCGGCAAAGAGCTTGATCTTTGACCCGCGCGAAATGGTAGTGAGCGGAACCGCGGTAACGGACATCGGATGGACTCCGGGATTTGTCGATATGGGAATATCGCTGATCGAACGGCGAGCTTACGCTTCCCGAAAGACGCCGAAAAAGTTCGGGCGGCTATTGCCGCCCGTCCAATATCAACGTGTGCCGTCGCGTTCCGCGCGCTTGCGTTCCAGCTTGCGGGCGCGGCGAATTGCAGCGGCGCGCTCGCGGGCGCGCTTTTCCGACGGCTTTTCATAGTGCCGGCGCAGCTTCATCTCACGATACACGCCTTCACGCTGCAGCTTCTTCTTGAGCGCCCGCAGCGCTTGGTCGACGTTGTTGTCGCGCACGATGATTTGCATGCAGTCGTCACTCTTTCCAATTCGGCGGCAACGCATCTTACAACAGCGTCGCCGACAAGAAAACAAAAGGGATCACCGCGAATCTCTTCACGGCGTTGGTGGGGGCGTAACAGAAAGCGCGAGTCGCTTCAACCACCGGTTGCTAATCACCGCGCCACCGTGGCAAGCCGAACACATGATATCCGATCGCGTTCTTTTCGTCGATGCCGAGGCGCTGGTGCTGGACAAGCCGGCCGGCCTTGCCGTGCACGGGGGACCACGAACGCCGCACAGCCTGGAGGATCTGCTGGACGAGCTGCGGTTCGGTTTCGCGCGTCATCCGTCCCCGGTGCACCGGCTCGACCGGGATACCAGCGGCTGCCTGCTGTTGTCGCGAAACCCGCGTGCTCATAAGCGATTGTCTGCGCTGTTCGAAGCGGGAGAGGTGGCCAAGACCTATTGGGCGGTAATCGACGGAGAACCACAGGACGAAGAGGGACTGATCGAACTACCGCTGGGGAAGGTCTCGTCAAAGGCGGATGGCTGGCGAATGGTGCCCGATCCAAAGGGCAAGCCCGCCCAGACGCGCTGGCGGGTTCTCGAGCGCCGGGAAGGGCGGGCGCTGGTGGCATTCAGTCCGCTCACCGGGCGGACGCACCAGATACGGGTGCATGCCGCGTCTGGCCTGGGCGTGCCGATCATGGGCGACCCGGTCTATGGAACGGGCCGGGGACCGATGCTGCTCCATGCACGCAGGCTGGTCGTCTCGCGCGGGGAGGGGCGGTCGGTCATCGATGTGACGGCGCCTGTTCCGGACAATTTTCTGGCCGCGGGTTTCGATATCGGAGCTGAGAATGCCGGTTGAGGTCAACCACTGGCTGGTCGTTCCCGACGAGGCGCTGGAGGAACGCTTTCTGGCGGCGACCGGGCCGGGCGGACAGAATGTAAACAAGGTGGCGACGGCTGTGCAATTGCGGTGCGACGCCAATATGGTCGATCTGCCGCCGTTCGCGAGGGAGCAGCTCCGCCGCATCGCGGGCCGCCGGATGACTGCCGCCGGAGCAATTCTGATCGTCGCCAATCGTTTTCGTACCCAGGAAGCGAACCGGCAGGATGCGCGCGAGCGGCTGGCCGCGATTTTCGCCGAATCATTGGTGCGTGAAGCGCCGCGAAGGCCGACCCGACCGACCAAGGCGTCCCAGCGCCGCCGGATGGACGCGAAAAGCGTGCGGTCCACGGTCAAGCGCGGCCGCGGTCGACCAGCAATGGATTAGGAGGCGTCGTGTTTCAGCCCCGCGCTCCCGCCGCCCGAAACAAGATGGAACTTTATGCCGAATTGCTGGCCGAACTGAATGCGCTGACAGCCGGAGAACCGGACCCGGTCGCGAACATGGCCAATGCAGCCGCCTTGATCTGGCAGGGGCTGCCCGATCTGAACTGGGCGGGTTTTTACCGGCTGATCGAAGGGGAATTGGTGCTCGGCCCGTTCCAGGGACTTCCCGCCTGTATCCGCATTCCGATTGGCGAGGGCGTATGCGGCGCGGCGGCGGCGCGGGGCGAGACCCAGCGCGTGGACGATGTGCACTCCTTTCCCGGTCACATTGCCTGTGATGCTGCATCGGTAAGTGAGCTGGTGGTGCCGATCATTGCCGGGGGGGCCGTGCTTGGCGTTCTCGACCTCGATAGTCCCAAGCCCGCCCGGTTCGACGCTGAGGATCAGGCAGGCTGCGAGGCGCTGATGCGACTGCTCGCCCAGCGCCTCGCCCCGGCCTAGTTGCGGTAGGTCAACTCGATCCCCACCGTTCTGGGACGAAAGCCGATGCGCCGGTAATAGTCGGAAAACACCGGATCTCGCGTGCGGAAGGTCGCGTCCGTCGAATTCAAGATATTGTCGACGAACAGCGCTGCCTGCACGGGGCCGATCGTTACGCCAGTGCGTCCGCCAACAAAGTGCGTCGCTTCGGCATGCTTAATCGTGGGATCGGTATAGAACGCGTTCGGCAGTCGCTCATAGCCGGTGGCATAGTCGTAATTGACCTGCACGAAGGCATCATGGCCGCCAACCGGGAAGTCATAATTGCCGCTCAGACGAATCTGCCAGGGTGCACCCGGCAGCTTGTCGCCTTTAGTGGCCAGCGGTGCGTTGGTGGTGCCGCCCAGGGAGGTGCTGGTGTAATGCGCATCCATATAGGCGACCGACCCGCGCAAAGTGAGGCCATCCAATGGCTGGACGGACATTTGCAGGTCGAAGCCCTTGCTTACCGCCTTCCCGAGATTGGCCGTGTAGGCAAAGCCGCAGCGGAACATGGGGACATTCTGCTGAATGTCTTTCCAGTCGATCAGAAAGGCGCTTGCCTGAACATTCAGGCGGTTGTCACTTGACCCCTTTTTCGCGCCGACCTCATAGCTCCATACGCTGTCTGACTTGTAGGTGGAGGGCACCTGGCTGATGCCAAGCTGAGCGAGATCAGCCGCGCAAAAAGCGGTGGGGACGCCCGGATTGCCGCCGCCGGGACGGAAGCCCTTGGCGGCACTGGCGTAGACCAGGCTGTTGTCATCCGGCTTGAAATCCACGCCCACTTTCGGTGTGAACGGCGTTTCTTTCTTGCTTCCGGTCGCGCCGGTGGGGCCGAAGTTGATCGGGCCATCCTGCGCGTTGGCAAAGGTAACCTTGGTGCGCGACACCCGGCCGCCCGCGGTCAGGGTGAGCTTGTCGGTTGCTTTCCAGTCAAGCTGGCCGAATGCGGCGAGCTGCTCATCCTTGGAGCTGTCCATGCTGGCGTAAGGGCGGTCGCCCGGCAGCAGAGGCACGGGGCCAAGCAGCACGCCAATCAGCGGGCTTACAATATCCTGCTGCGTATGCTGGCGGACATTCTGATAGAACACGCCGAACGTCCAGCTGAGCGGAGTATCCTGACTGGTCGATTGCAGTCGCGCTTCCTGGGTGAAGGCCTTCTGGTTGCTCACAAAATTGGAAGGTGCGGTGAATCCGGGCACCGGCAGGGTGTGCAGGATCGCCGTGCCGCCGCTGAAGATGCCCGTCAGCCCTTCGACGATGTGATAGCTGTAGTCCACCGTTGTCTGGTTGCGGCGATCGAACCAGCTCGTGTTGGTGATCAACTTGGCCCCGCCGAGATCGAGCTCGCCTTTCAGCGCGGGCAGGTAGAAGCGGTCCGACGCCGGCTGCGATACAAGGGCGCCGCTGACATAGCGATCAGCGTCGGGATTTGACAGCAGTTCCCAGTACTGGTCCGTGTCGTGCCGGTGCCACTTCTGGTAGAAGATGCTGGGTGTCAGCGTCAGCGTTTCGGTGGGCGCGAAGGCAACCGCGCCGCGCAGCGACGTCGCCGTCCGGCGATTGATATTCTTGTCGACGGTCACACCGCCGGGTTCGAACGGCGCGCGATCCAGCCAACCGCCGTCCTTCTTGGTGAATCCGGTCAACCTGACCCCGATCCGGTCCTCGACCAGCGGGACGGAAGCAGATGCGCCGACCGACCAGCTTTCGGCACCGCCCTTGGTGGTCGCGACCGACGCCTTGCCGTAAAGGCTGGTATCGTCAAGCGAAGGCGAACTCGTAATGAACCGGACCGTGCCGCCTTCCGACCCCGCGCCGAACAGGGTGCCCTGCGGCCCGCGCAATACTTCGACGCGTTCAAGGTCGAAGATTTCGGGATAGGTATTGGCAACGATATCAGCCGCGCCGAGCGAGCGGACCTGGATGGGCGTATCGTCGATGTAGATGCCGGTCGTGGCCGTGCCCACGGTGGAGGCGATTCCGCGAATTGAGATCTTGGTGGAGTCGCCCCAGCCGTTGCGGAGCGAAAGTCCGGGTGTCGTCCGCGACAGATCGGCGATATTTGTCACGCGATCGCTGTCAAGCCGCGCCCGGTCCAACGCCACAAGACTGAGCGGAACGGAGACTGCGCTGGCATCGCGCCGCGTTGCGGTGACGATGATGTCGTCCAGTGACGTTTCGCAATTGCCGGTGCAGGCGACGGTCTGGGCGATTGCCGACCCATTGGTTGCCAGCCCTGCAATTGCGGCCAGCAACATCATCTCTGCTGGCGTTCGAACCCTTTTTGTTTTTTTGCGACCCATGGAATTTCTTCTTTGCTTTGCCTGCCGTCATATTGCGGCCCGCAAATGCTAAGACGAAATTCCTTCGCTATAGTTAACCATCCGTCGATTTCGTTGCAGTCTCGCGATCACCTTCATGCGACGCACATTCGCATAACTGTTGTAATGCTGTGTCGGATCGCGCTTCGGCAGCGTCTGGGTTTCGGCCTGGGGCAAAAGCTGCGCCAGCTCCGGGCGGGTCCGTGCAAGCTCGGCCGCGTATTCCAGCGGCGGAACACCGTTCAGCTCGGCCAGGGAAAATTGCACGAAGCTGGGTTTCGGCAGACCCCACATCGTTCGCATATGCTCGACGGCTTTTTCCGAAACCTCGACCTTGTAAGCGATGCCGTCACCCTGTCCGTAGTGAACGGCGTCGCCCAGGAATTCAAGCTGCCAACCGATATTGAGGAAAAAGGTGATAATGCGGACGTCGGAAAAGCCGACAAGGCATTTCACACCGGCGGCCAGGGCCACCTCCAGCGGCGCGAGCATGCACGCCGCCTTCCTCAGCAGATTATGGCGCTTCCGGCCCAACTCGCGGCAAAAGCCCCGGCTGACTTCCCAAATTTCGGGTCCGGTAACGACCATATTCCTGTCCTGAAGGACGTGGGAAAAATGGTCGGTCAGCATTGCCCTATCGTCGGTCGGCCTCAACCTGACGGACATCGCCACTTCGCCGTCGACGCCAAAGCCGACGACGCACTGAGCGCGCTCATCATCATATTCGTCGTATTCAAGGCCGCCCTTGATATTCAGTTCCCAACCAAGCTCATCGACGAATACTTCTTTTCGTGCCCGATGAAGTTTGACGAGCTCACTTCCATAAGCGAGCATGTTTTCGGCCGTTATAAGGTGGATCACCACCAGCCCCCCTGTTACGCAATCGGGGGGACAATACACCAAAATGACACTAACTATCTATACCTTTTGTTAATTTTCAAGTGCCGTGGGCAAATGGAGCCAGCCGCGCCGTGCGGCCATGGCCACTGCAGTTGCCGTATCGGCCGCGCGCATTTTGACTGTGGCGTTTTCGATGTGCGCGGACACGCCATCCAATGAACATTCCATCCGCTGCGCGATGTCCCACTGGGGGTATCCCGAAAGCAGCAGGGCAAAGACGATTCTTTCCTTCAGGGTCAGCGGTGCGCTGGTTTCGATATCTTCTTCGATCTCCCAAAGGGTCAGCGCACGATGTGCATATATGACGGAGAGGCCGTGCAGCCGCGCACGGATCGAGCGATCGACTGCCGCCTGAGGCTCGTCAAAGCCGATCGACACGATCAGCGGATCGCCAAGTAAAAGCGGCACCGGAATCATCAGCAAGGCCTCGGTGAATTTCCCACGGGGCGGCATCATCAACGGACTTTCGATATCCCACATATCGGATTGCGCGGCTGTGGTAATTCGGACGCAATGATGATTTGCCTCGCCAAACAGGGGCACCGCATGACATTCCAGCACAAGCCGGCTGCACAAGTGATTGACCGCGCCCGCTGACGATATGGCCTGGTCAAAGAGTTCCGTGGCGCGCGCTAGGTCACTGGTTTTCTGCACCAGTTCCTGAAAGCGGGGCGTGCTTAGTGCGGCGCTTTTTCCGACGGCTGGCTTTGACAATCTTCTAGCGAGCACGGGCCCCTCCAGCGCACTTCCGATATCAACAACGCTGATTAATGAGAAGGGTTTAAGAATTGGTCACCGATCTCTTCGGGTGGCCGGTCATCGGACGGGCTCCTAACGCTCTGTTAGGGATCGATGGGCTATGCAGAAGAGAGGCACGGCCATCCCGCCGGCGCCCAGCGCCACAGGAGGCTGCAGATTTCCACGGGTCGCAATCTTCCGGCCGCCTCTGAACAAGAAAACTTTGTCGAGGATGCACAAATGCTGGGTGAAGCGGTGGCCGCTTCGCTCATGGGTATTGCCCATGCCCGTTCCCACGCGGATTATCTCGGGTTCGATGCCACGGCGCGTACGTTGTTCCAGCTCGGCGGATCTGATTCCTGGCGGGGTGTCTTCCGGCGGCTCGACCACGCGGGCAAACGCTGGCTGCTGGACGCTTTCAAACAGGCGCGGAATGGCGCGACCGCCATCGCACCGGCAACATTTCGGCTCACCGGTGACGACGGCAAGCTGCGCTGGATAAAGTGCAGCGCAAAGATATCTGTATCGCACTGCGCCGGGGGTTGCTGGATCGCCCCGATGTTCGACGTCACGGCTGATCAGCGCGAACTGGAAACGCTCAGGCAGCAGGAAGAACATCTTCGATTCACGGTCGAGATGAATCCTGAACTGCCGTGGATCGCAGACCCGAACGGGAAGGTGCTGGAATTTACCGACCGTTGGCTGAATGCCACCGGCCTGACGGCTGAAACGGCGGGCGACCAGGGCTGGATGAGCGTCTGTCACCCCGATGATGTGATGATGGTCAGCTCATCGATCGCCGAATTGGTCAGCAATGGCACGCCATTCGATGTGAGGTGCCGGATTCGCCTTGTCGGTATCGGCTATCGCTGGATGCGCGCCAGGGGCTTTCCCCGCCGCGATGCGCGCGGCCATATCGTCCGTTGGTACGGATATACCGAAGACATTCATGAACATGTGCTGGTCGAACAGAAGATCCGCTGGACCGCCGAACATGATGCTCTGACCGGTCTGCCCAATCGCATGCTGTTCAACCGGCGGTTGGAAACGGCGATCGATCAGGCGCTGCAAAGGCTCAGCCGGGTGGGCCTGCTCATTCTCGATGTCGACCAGTTCAAGGAAGTTAACGATCTGCTGGGGCACGACGCAGGCGATGCGTTGTTGCGGCATTTTGCGCAGAAGCTGCTGCTTTCGCTGCCCGATTTGGCGACGATTGCCCGCATCGGCGGTGATGAATTCGCCGTCCTGATTCCCGACATAACTTCGCCGCAGGACATAACGCGCCACTGCGACAGGATATTCGAGGTGCTGAAGGAACCCTTCCGCTTTGCCGGCCACAATGTGGAGTGCCGGACCAGCATCGGTGCGACGCTCTATCCGGATCACGGCCAGAGGTCATCCGAACTGATGAAACACGCGGATCTGGCGCTTTATTCCGCCAAATCGGCTGGCCGAGGCCGCCTGATGGTGTTCGAATTGTCAATGCACGACGAAATGCGGCACCGGGTTGCGATGTTGAACAGGGCGCGGGCCGCCGTCGAGGAAAACACGATCTTCCCCTATTACCAGCCCAAGGTATCGATGATTACCGGGAAGATCATCGGCTTCGAGGCGCTGCTTCGCTGGCGTGACCGGCGTGGGCGGATTTTCACGCCCGCCACCATCAGCGCCGCATTCGACGAACTCGATATCGCCGAGGCGATGGGCGAAGCCATGTTCGACCGCATCCTGCGCGACATGATGTTGTGGCGTGGCATGGGGCTGCAATACGGCCACATCGCCATCAACGCCGCGCCTGCCGAATTTCGGCGCAATATCCTGGCGAAACGCGTGATCGACCGGTTGGAGTTGACGGGCATTCCTCCGCACGAACTTCAGCTTGAGGTTACCGAGGGCGTGTTCCTGGGCCGCGGTGCGGAATATGCCAAACGCACCATTCGCGAGCTGCACGATTATGGCATTAATATCGCGCTCGACGACTTCGGGACCGGCTTTGCCTCTCTGTCGCATCTGCGGCAGTTCCCGGTGGATACGCTGAAAATCGACCGCTCCTTTGTCAGCGAGGTCGCTTATTTGTCCGACGATGCCGCAATCGTGGCCGCCATCGTCAGCCTTGGCAAAAATCTTGGGATGAAGGTGGTAGCCGAGGGCGTCGAAACGCCCGAACAGGCGGCAGCGCTACATGCTCAAGGGTGCGAATATGCCCAGGGCTTCCTGTATTGCCGCCCCATCCCCTCCGAGAGCGTTCCCGATTTGCTGACAAACTGGCAGACCGATCAGCATTGGACGCAGCGTCCCAAGCGCAATCGGGACGTTGCCGCGGCCTGAAGCCGGGCATGCCGGACGGCCAAACGCAGTGGGGTTCAGCCGGTCGGGTTTTCGCGCTTCGATTGATCGACGGCACGATCAAGGCGCTCCCGTTCGGCCCTCTGCCGCAGCTTTTCGGTTTTGGAGCGCCCGTGAGATGCGCGATTGATATCGGCTTGCTCTAGCGCTTCCTCTCGCGCTCGGGCCTTGCGCGCCATCCTCAAGTTGATGATTTCCGTCATTGGAGCATTGTGCCCCTTCGGCTGTTTTATGTCGACGTCCCCGGTGAACGAGGAACATGCGAATGACGGATTTCCCGATCGACCGGTTGATCTTTGGGCCTGGCGATGTCGATTTGTCCCGCTCACCGCTGCGCGGAGCGTTTGAGCCCGAAACCTTTGTTCTGGGCGCGTTTAATCCGGGCCTGACCCGGCTCCCCAACGGCAACCTGCTGCTGATGGTGCGAATTGCCGAGGCGCTGCGAGAGCCGGTAGCGAACGGCCATATCCATGCCATCCGCTGGCGGCAGGATGGTCGCTATGTGCTGGATGCATGGCCGGTCGAAAAGGCGCTGACGGCGGACCCGCGCAGTTTCATCCTGCCGTCGCAGGGCGGGGCCGCGATGGCATTGACCTCCATTTCGTGGTTGTTGCCGGTCGAACTGTCGCCGGATGGGCTGGACGTGTTGGCCGTTCACTATGATCGCGCTGTCGAACCGGCGCGGTCCTACCAGGTTTATGGCGTAGAAGATCCGCGCATCTCGCGCATTGGCGACCGCTGGTACATGACGACATGCTCGGTCAGCGCCGAGAGGCTGTGCACGGCATTATATATATCCGACAACGCCTTGGATTGGCGGCTCGACGGCGTTGTCCTCGATCATCAGAACAAGGACATGCTGTATTTCGAGGGGCTGGTCGCGGGGCAGTTCATGGCGCTGACCCGGCCTCAGGGTAATGTGTTCTTCGCCTATCCGCCCGATAGCATCTGCCTGCCCGGTCCATCGATCAATCTCGCCCGTTCGCCCGATGGGCGGCATTGGCGGCCGCTCGAACAGCCGGGGATCAGGCCGCGCGCCGGCTTCATGGCGATAGAGCGGATCGGCGGCGGAACCCCTCCCATTTTGACCGATGACGGCTGGCTGACGCTCTATCACGGGGTCGAACCCAGGGGGGTCGTCGGCATCTATCGCACCTATTGGGCGCTGCTCGACCGCGACGACCCCAGCGTGATCGTTCATCAGGCCGACGTCGTGCCGTTGATGATCGCCAATCCCGCGCTGACCGCGCCCATCCGGGACCGGATGTATCTGGACGATGTGGTATTTACGACCGGCATCGTCGATGGCGGCGACCATTATATCATTGCCTCGGGCGAGGCCGATCTGGCCTGCCGGATCACCCACGTGCCGAAGTCGGCGTTCAGGTTCTAGGCCCGCTCTTCGGCAAGAAGATAGGCGCCTGCAAGGCCGGATGGCTGGTCGCAACCGGGTTCGACGATCAGGCTGTCGATAGCGGCCGGATCGTCATGCAGTTTCGGTACATAGCCCTTCAACCAGTGCATCGCTCGTGCGCGAATGGGCTGGTACAGGTCCTTCCGGTCCATCACGCCGCCGCCGAGCACGATCCGCTGAGGCGCAAGCAGCAGCGCCAGCGTCGCGCACAATTGGCCGAGGTAATCCGCCTCTACCGGCCATGCCGGATGGTCGGGCGGCAAGTCATTGGCGGCTTTCCCCCAGGCAGCGGCAAGGGCAGGACCGCTCGCCAGCCCTTCCAGGCAATCGCCATGATAGGGGCAAATTCCGGCAAACGACCGATGAAGGGGGTGCTTTCTTGGCCATATATGGCCGCCTTCGGGATGGCCGAGCCCGTGCACCGGCTTGCCGCCGGCGACGATGCCGACACCGATGCCCGTCCCCACCGTGACATAGGCGATCGGGTCGCAATTCCGGGCAGCGCCGATCCTGGCTTCGGCAAGTGCCGCGGCATTGACGTCGGTTTCAAGCGCGACGGGACACGCGAATATGTCCCGCATCGCCCCTAGCAGATCAAAACCTGCCCAGCCCGGCTTTGGCGTGTCGCGGACCCTGCCGTAATCGGGCGACGACGGGTCGAGGTCGAGCGGGCCGAAACTGGCGATACCCGCTGCCGCGACCTTGCCGTGCGTTCCGGCCATCCGCTCAAAGAACGCACGGATGTTCGCCATGGTCGAGTGCGGGTCCCGCGTCGGGATTTCCATCGACGCAATGGAGATGCCGGGCCGCCCGACGGCACACAGGAATTTGGTGCCGCCGCCTTCGATCGCGGCCAACAGGGGCTTGTCCATTTCTGCTGTCTAACCCGGATGGGACAGCTAATCGAGCTTCAATCCAGGTTATGGTAGGTCTTGAACCATTCGACGAAGCGCGGAACACCCACCTCTATCCCTGTCTGGGGCTTGAAGCCCAGATCGCGGCTGATCGCATCGATGTCGGCATAGGTTTCCTTGACATCGCCAGGCTGGAGCGGCTGGAAATCGCGCACGGCCTTTCTGCCGACCGCCTGTTCAAGCAGGTCGATCATGTGCATCAGTTCTTCGGGGCGATTGTTGCCGATGTTGTAGACGCGGTGGGGAGAGACCGAGCCGCCCGCCTTGATCGCGCCGTCGTCGGGCGGCGGATTGTCCAGGCACGCGATGACGCCAGCGACAATGTCGTCGATATAGGTGAAATCACGGCGCATATCGCCGTTGTTGAACACCTTGATCGGCTGGCCCTTCAGGATCGCGTCCGTGAACAGCCACATCGCCATATCAGGGCGTCCCCATGGACCATAGACGGTGAAGAAGCGCAGACCCGTGAGTGGCATGCGATAGAGGTGCGAATAGGTTTCGCTGATCAGCTCGTCCGCCTTTTTTGTCGCGGCATAGAGCGAGATCGGATGGTCGACCCGGTCATCGACCGAAAAGGGCATCTGTTTGTTGGAGCCATAGACCGATGACGACGACGCATAGACCATATGTTCGCACCGGTCGGAGTGGCGCGCATATTCGAGCATGTTCAGATGCCCGACAAGGTTCGACTGGACATAGGCGTGGGGGTTCTGGATCGAATAGCGCACCCCTGCCTGCGCGCCCAGGTGGAGGACGCGGTCTATCGGCAGCCCCGCAAGCGCTTCGTTGAGCGCGGCATTGTCGGCGAAATCAACCTGGATGAAGCGGAAGGCGTTGTGATGACGTCGTTCGATTTCCGCGATGCGGTCCCGCTTCAGCGATACCGGGTAATAATCGTTGAGGTTGTCGATGCCGATCACCTGCTCGCCGCGTTCGAGCAGCTTCTGTGATGCATGGAAACCAATGAATCCGGCTGCTCCGGTAACAAGCACAGTCATAAATCAGAACCTTCGCCGCTCGATTATAGCTGCCAGCGGCGGACGTCGCCCCGCAGTTCGATCCCGCGCCACATCCCCTTGATGTCGGCCACTAAACCGCCGTTTTCCAGCATTTCAGCTATACGCTGTCCGTCCCATGCCCGATAGCTTGCATGAGGGACGGCTGCAATCACCGCGTCATAGCGGCGATCGAGCGCGTCCGGGTCCAATGTCAGGCCATATTCGTGCGCCGCTTCGGCCGCATCGGCGAGCGGATCGTGCACGGTGACATCGTGGCCGATCCATTGCAGCCGCTCGATGACGTTGACCACCTTGGAATTGCGCAGATCGGGCACGTCTTCCTTGAATGTCAGGCCCAGCACCAATATCCGGCCGGATTTCCCCAACTGCGAATGGACCTCATCGGCGATGTAGGTCGCCATGCCGTCGTTGATCGAGCGGCCCGCGAGCACGACATGCGGCAGCATTCCAAGCTGCTGCGCCATGTAGCTTAGATAATAGGGGTCGACCCCAATGCAGTGGCCGCCGACAAGTCCCGGCGAAAATCCCAGAAAATTCCATTTGGTGTTGGCGGCTTCGAGCACGTCGTGAATGGAAAGGCCGATCTTGCCGAAAATCTGGGCGATCTCGTTCATGAAAGCGATGTTGATGTCGCGCTGGGCATTTTCGATGACCTTGGCGGCTTCCGCAGCCTTGATCGAGGCCGCGCGAAACGTGCCGCCAGCCGTCACCGCGCCATAGATCGCGGCGAGCCGGTCGGTGACCTCGTCATTTTCGCCGGCCACCACCTTGGTGATGCGATCGATCGTATGTTCGCGGTCGCCGGGATTTATCCGTTCGGGAGAATAGCCGAGAAAGAAGTCGACGCCGCGCTTCAGGCCCGACAATCTTTCTATCTCTGGCCTGCAGATATCTTCCGTAACACCCGGATAAACCGTGCTTTCATAAACGACGATCGCGCCAGAGCCCTTTTCCAGAACACCCGCGAGCGCCCGTGTCGCGCCCATCAAGGGACCAAGATCGGGCTGGTTCGCGACATCGACCGGGGTGGGAACCGTGACGATGTAGACCGATGCTCCCCTGCTGTCGTCGATATGCTGGCTCAACCGCAAGCGGCTGGATGTGAGGCGCTCCCTGTCTATTTCGCGGGTGCGGTCGTGACCATCCTTCAGTTCGGCGATGCGGGTCGGGTCGATATCGATCCCGACGCAATCGAACGATCGGGCAAGTGCTACGGCCAGCGGCAGCCCGACATAGCCAAGGCCAATCACGGCGATGCGATCTGCGGATGTGCGTTCCATATCAGAAACCTAGCATGATGGGCCGGTCGCGGTTGGGCTCCTCGGAGCCGTCCCAGGCCTTTTCGAGTGAAGAGCGTTCGGTACGGTTCGGTTGGATTATCCCATTGAGAACCCGTCCTACCCCTTCTGCACCTCTATCCCGCAGCGGACAGGTCTTTCCGGTCCGTATCGAAAACGATCCGGTGCGGGGGTCTGGGCTGCATGTTCAGCGTTTCCTGAACAATGGGCATCGGCCGCTGCTTGGACTGCATGAATATCCGCCCCAGATATTCGCCGAGAACGCCCATGAAGATCGCGTTCATCGAGATCGACATAAGGAGCAGCAAGGTCGTGGTGGCAAAACCGGCGGGCCATTCCTGGCCAAAGATCAGCCGCCCGATAAGGTAGACGAATATGAGGAAGAAGGTGAGGGTGCCGACAAGGAGGCCGACCCCGGACGCGATTCTCAGCGGCACGAGCGAGTGGTTGAGCACACCATCCACCGCAAGCGCCAGCATCGCCTTGAACGGAAACTTGCTTTCGCCCGCGGTGCGCGCCTGCCGGTCATATTCGAACCCGATCTGCGAAAAGCCCATGGAGCTGATCAGGCCGCGCAGATAGGGCGATGTGTCCTCCACGCGCCTGAGTTCCGCGATGATGCAGGCATCTACAAGCCGGAATTCACCTGCGTTCAGCGGCAGGTCGTCCTCGCTCATCGCAGCGATGCTTTTATAAAAAACTCTTCTTGTCCAGCTTGTTACCTTATTTTCCTGTAACGATTTACGAACGCCGTAAACGACCTGGTGACCCTGCCGCCAGAGGTCGAGCATCTTCGGGATGAGCGCTGGCGGGTCTTGCAGGTCGCAGTCGATCTGCACCGAACAGGCGCCGGTCGCGGCCTTGTATGCCATCAGCAGCGATCGCTGATAGCCGACATTACGGGAGAAACGGATGACCCGGACCCGGGGATCCTTAGCCGCTATTTCCCTCAGCAGGTCGAAGGTCCGGTCCGTCGAATGATTGTCCGTGACGATGATTTCATAGTCGTAATCCGGCAGATTGCGGAATACATCCACGATCGCGTCATAAGCTCGCCGGATGTTGGCTTCCTCGTTGAAAGCCGGCACCAGTATCGAAACTGTCGTGCGTTCGGTCACTGTCATGTCCTTAAGCCTCGGTCAGGCATTGGGCGCGCATCCATGCGACGGTTTTTTCGATGCCTTTTGCCAGCGGGGTGCGCGCGGTCCAGCCGATCGCCTCGCGGGCAAGATCCGACGAGCAGCACAGATCGGAAATCTCGTCGTCGTGCTGCGTGTCATTGAACGCGACCTGCGCTGGGTCCGCACCGGTGGCTTCCACGATCAATCGCGCGACGTTCCCCATTGCAGGCGCGATTCCTGTCGAGATGTTGACGACCGTGTCTTCGCCCAGCGGCGTTTGCGCAAGGCGGCAGAGTCCCTCGACGGCATCGTCGATGTAGAGCAGGTCCCGCCGGTCCTTCGGTCGAGCGACAGTAAACGGCTCCCCATCAAGGCAACGCCTGATGAGGGCGGGAACCATGAAGCTTTCCGACTGCATCGGGCCGTAGACCAGGGCGAGGCGGGCCGTGATGACGGGGAAAGCCAGCCCGCGTTGCAGTTGGCGCAGGCAATCCGTCCCCGCAGCCAGAGCAATGGCGTAAGGCGTTTCAGGCGCTTCGACCTGATTTTCCCTGAAAGGTGTCGGAAGCGGGCCATATTCGGCGATGGAACCGCCGCGGACCACCACTTCGGGCGGATCGGACAGTTCCGACAGAAGCTGAACGAGCAGCAGGAGGTTGCGTACTTCGCCGATTGCCTTGCTCGCGATCATTTCCGGGCTCTGGTTTGGCACCGGCCGCGTTTCCGTCGCCAGGTGGAACACGCGGCGGGGCCGGATCGCCTCCAGGCATTCGCGAAGTTGGGCCCGATCCTGCATATCCAGGCGATGGACCGTCATCCGGCCTTCGATGCCGGCCAGACGGTGCAGGGATGTTTCCCGCCGGGCGAGAATGTGCACATCATCGCCCCTGTCGACGCAGCGGGCAGCCAGATGCGAACCGATAAACCCCGCACCGCCCGTGATCAGGGTGCGCATTCGCATCGTAAGCTCCCCACTATCGTCTCCTAGTTCACAAGTGTCGGCTGGGGCAAAGGCACCAGAAATTTTCCGCCCGCCGCGAGAAAATCGGCCTGCTGATCCCGTATCTCGTCAAAGAAATTCCACGCAAGTACCAGCAGGATATCGGGCTTTTCCGATGCGATGGCGTCGGTCGAGCGGATCGGAATCTTCATGCCGGGCGAGAACAGGTCATGCTTCAGCGGATTCCGATCGACGAGGAAATCCAGCTCTTTAGGGCCGATGTCGAAAAAGTTGAGCAGGGTATTGCCCTTGGCCGGCGCGCCATAGCCCGCGATCTTCAACCCCTGCGACTTAAGATCCCGCAGCATCGCCAAGAGATCGTGGCGAACGCCCGCGACACGTAGCGTGAAATCGTCATAGGTCGATTTTTCCAGCATTCCGGCCGCCATTTCCTCGTCCAGCATTTCCTGAACGATGGGCGCAGGCGTATCGCCCATTGCCTTGCGGCGCATGAAGACGCGCATCGATCCGCCGTGCACACCGAGCCGGGTGATGTCGACAACCTGCAAGTCGAAGAATGCCCCCAGCTTGACCAGCGACAGCACGCTGAATTCCGACAGGTGCTCCTGATAGACGGTATCGAATTCATTCTGTTCGATGAGGTCCTTCGCCCATGGCAGCTCGAGCACGAAAGTGCCGTCGTCGGCCAAAAGCGTCACCACGCCTTCCATGAAGCCATGGAGGTCGCCGATGTGATTGAATGTGTTGGTGGAGCAGATCACCTTGGGCGCTTCATATATGGCGCGCACTTCGGCGGCGGTTTCGGGGTTGAAATAGGCGACATGGACGCTGACGCCGCGCTGGTTCGCCATTTCGACGATATTGGCGGCTGGATCTATGCCCAGCGTCCGCGCACCCATGGCGTTGGCGGCCATCAGCATCAGCCCGTCGTTGCAGCCGATGTCGACGATGAGACCGCCCTCTGCCTTGGCGGTCAGCACCTCGGCCAGGCCCCTGAAATGAGTATGCATGGTGGCCGCGCCCGACGGGACATAGAGATAGTGCCGGAAATAATCGGGCGGAATTTGGTCGGCGACCTGAATCAGTCCGCATTTCAGGCAAGCCTGAGTGTTGAGCGGAAAGGCCGGCTGCTCCTTGGCCAGATCTTCGGCCTGCACGAACGCCTGCGCCGGGGGATGATCCCCCATCGGAAGGAAGAGATACGGTTCGGGTGCAAGGCAGGCGCGGCAGTAGTCGAGAATACTCATGGGTGGTCCCCTGGTCCTGTAGCGGTTTTTCTCATGCCCCTATGGCTTGGCGCGCCGCGGCCGAAGGAAGCTGCGCGGAGAAATTTTCAAAGGTTTCATGCATATAATCGATCTGAGCATCGTCGAGCCCATGATGGCAGGCGAGCAGGATCCCGCCGCGCATCACCGCGTCCGCTACCGGGTAACCCGACGGGCTGGCATGCACGGGAACATTCTTCATCGCCGGCTGGCGCAGGATGTTGCCGGTGAAAACCGGTCGCGTCTGGATGTCGCGTTCTTCGAAATAGATCTGCATTTCGCGCCGCGTGAACGGGGCGTCCGGGCGGATCGTCAGCGGGAAGGCGAGCCAGCCGGTCCGTGATTCCGGCATTTGACGGGGCAGGATGAACCATTCCTCGAAACGCGAGAAGAAATCGAACTGCCGTTTGAAGTTGCGTTCCCGCGCGCTGATGTTCGCATCGAGCTTGTCGAGCTGAACGAGGCCGAAGGCGGCGCCCATTTCCGACGGCTCGACATTATAACCCAGTTCCTCGAACAGGAATTTCGCATCATAGCTGATGCCGTCCAGATCGACGTTGAATTGCGCCTCGATGTTCTCGGATTCCACGAACAGCGACGAGGTGCGCCCCCAGGAACGCAGCAGCAGCGCGCGGCGCGCCAGTTCATCGTCCGCGATGCAGATCATGCCGCCATTGCCGCCGGCGTTGATCACATGCGAGCCATAAAAGCTGGTCGTGCTGATGTGCGACCGCGCGCCGGTGCTCTTGCCGCGCAGGGTGGCGCCCAATGTATCAGCGCTGTCCTCGACCACGATCAGGCCGTGCGCATCGGCGATTTCGCGGATCCGGTCCCAATCCGGCAAATTGCCGATCAGGGACGGGATCATGACCGCCTTGGTATTCGGCGTGATCATCGCCTCGATCGCATCGACGTCGATGTTATAGGTGCCTTCGGCGGCATCGACAAAGGCCGGGACCAGCTTCTGCCGGACGATCGGCGCGACGGTGGTTGCGAAGGTCAACGCGGGCGTGATCACCTCGCTGCCCGCGGGCAGGTTGAGCAGCTCGACCGCCAGATAATTGGCGGAGGAACCCGAATTCACCATCACGCCATAGCGCTTGTTGAACAGTGCGGCGACGCGGGCTTCCATTTCCCTGACGCGCCGGCCCATCTGGGTCGATGTGCGGAGCACGTCCACGACGGCGGCGATTTCCTCTTCGCCATGGACGGTCTGGCCATAGTTCACGCGCATTGCTTCAATTCCCTCGCTACAGCGGCTGAAAGCCGCGCTGCCTCCGTGGTGACGTCATCGTCCGCATAAGAATCAATCTGGGCTTCGCTGAACGCCCGCAGGCTGACGCCTCCCTCGGCGAACGCCCGGTACCAGTCGGCGGTCATGGTGATCGCCGTTTCGGCCGAAAGCCGCGGGGACCATCCCAGAAGGGTCCGCGCCTTGCTGCTGTCGAGCGTCAGCATGCCCGCCTCATGGGGGCCGCCCTGCGACTGGCCCAGGCGCAGTTCGGGCGCGCCTTTGCCCCACGCCGCGCAAAGGCCAGTCGCCATTTTCTCGACATTGACGAATGCCTGCGCGTCCGGCCCGAAGTTCCAGGCTTCGGCGAAGCGGGCGGCATCATCGGAAAGGAGCTTCGCGCCAAGTGCCAGATAGCCGGACAGCGGTTCCAGCACATGCTGCCACGGCCGCACGCTTTGCGGATTGCGGATATCGACGGGAGATTGCGCGATGATTGCCCGGATGATGTCCGGGATCAGCCGGTCGACGGCCCAGTCGCCACCGCCAAAGACATTGCCCGCGCGAACCGTTGCTATCTGCGGCCCATTGGGATCGCCGAAGAACGAGCGGCGGTAGCTGCTGGCGACAAGTTCCGTGCAGCCTTTTGATGAACTATAGGGATCGGCGCCGCCAAGTGCGTCGTTTTCCCGATAGGCCCACGGCCATTCGTGATTTTCATAACATTTGTCGCTGGTGACGACGATTGCGGCGCGAAACGATGGCATGCGCCGGGCCGCGTCCAGCACCACGGCCGTCCCCACGACATTGGTGAGATAGGTGTCGACGGGCGACTGGTACGATGGCCGGACGAGCGTCTGCGCAGCCATATGGATGATCAGTTCCGGGTCAAGCCCGGCCACGGCTTCATCGAATGACTCTTGTGTCCTTATGTCCCCGATCCTGTGATCCAGCAGCTTGTCGAGCCCGACGGACTCGAAAAAGGACGGGCCAGGCGGCGGCGGGAGGGCGATGCCGGTGACCTCCGCACCGAGGCGGGAAAGCCACAGGCACATCCAGCCGCCCTTGAAGCCGGTGTGTCCGGTCACCAGAACCCGGCGACCGGCGAACGCCCGTTTCAGAACCGCGGGGTCGATGGGCTGATCAGGCATGCACCAACGCCGCAGCGGGATTGGTCTGCTCGGCGCGTGCCGGACGATCGAACTGCATCCAGGGCGGCGACTTTTCGCCGGCCAGCCGTTCCAGATGCTCGCGGTCCCTGACCGTGTCCATCGGATGCCAGAAGCCTTTGTGCTTGTAGGCGAAAAGCTGGCCGTCGCGAGCGAGGTTGGTCAGCGGCGACTGCTCCAGTGGTTCCTCGTCGCCGGGCAGATAGTCGAGCACGCCAGGTTCGAAGACGAAGAAGCCTCCGTTGATCCAGGTTTCATGCTTGATCACCTTTTCCGTGAACTCGGATACCCGGTCGCCTTCAAGTTCCAGGTTGCCGAAGCGGGCGGGCGGCTGCACCGCCGTGACGGTCGCCAGGCCGCCGTGGGAACGGTGGAAATCAAGCAGTGCGTCGATGTCGATATTGCCCACGCCGTCCGAATAGGTGACCATGAACGTCTCGTTGTCGAGCCACTCGCGCAGCCGGAGAAGGCGCCCGCCCGTCATCGTGGTCTGGCCGGTGTCGACGACCGACACCCGCCAGTTCATGTTTCCCGTGGGGCGCAGCGTCATGCCGCCGTCGCCCAGCGCCACCGTGAAATCGTTGTTCATCAGGTGGAGGTCGTGGAAAAAGCTTTTGATAAGCATGCACTTATAGCCGCATGCGACAATGAAATCGCGATGGCCCCAGCGGCTGTAGATGTCCATGACATGCATCATGATCGGCCGGCCCGAAACCTCGACCATGGGTTTGGGTATGCGCACTGTTTCTTCAGCCAACCGCGAGCCCAGACCACCTGCCAGAAGTATAGTCTTCATCGTCGGTCTTCCTGAACACGACTGCCGGAAATTCCGGCCTCTTCGCAGATTATCTTATACGCTATCGGCCAGATCGGCTGGGGCGCAGGAGGGGTAAGCAAAGTGAGCTATGCAGAGCTGCCACAGTCCGCGCCCTGGCGTCGGATTAGCCGGAATGGTCATTTTGGGGGCCGGGAAACCGGCGCTGCATGGGGTTGGATGAAAAGCCGAAGCTGCCCGCTTGTCCCGCGAGGGGTAGTGGCACGGTAACCGCGTGATCGCGCGTAATCGAAGAACGCCAGATCCAGCTTTCCCTCGTCTCCGACAATGATGGCGGTCGGCGGATCGGCGTCGAGGAATGCGGGCAGTCCGCTCTCCGAGGTGGTCCTAAAATAACGTCTGTCGGCCGATGGAATGAGGTCAGCGACCCGATAGAGAAACGGCCCGGCGGCGAATTCGGGATAGATCGCAAACCCCGCTTCCAGCGGATAGATCGGCGAAAGCGTCGCGATCCTGGTGCGCCGCGAGGCTGCGCCGATTGTCGCGGCCATTTGCCGGGCCTGTTCGTGAACGAGTACGCCTTCCCATTTCTTCGGCATGAAAAGCGCGTGAATGCCGGGAAGGAGGCGCGACACACCGCCGGCAACAGAAAGGATCGCAACGGTGGCCAGCAAGGGCGCGGCGATTTTTCGGCCGTCGCCATCAAGCTGGCCGTAAAGCAGGACGGCAAGCACAATGATGAACGCGATCGGGGGCGCGAAATATTGGGGAAATGACGGCGTCGGCACAAAGGAGATCAGCGCACCCGTCACCACCAGACCCGCGGTCACGACCACCGGCCACTGCCGTAGCGGATGGTCCGGCTTCGCCAACTGACCGGGAAGGACATGCAACAGGGCCAGAAAGCTCGCCGTACAGATCGCGAGCAGCGCCGTTCCCGATAGCCAGACACTTTCGGCGATCAGCGCCTTGCCGGCCAGCGTCATCGTCTTGGGCGCATCCAGCGTCAACCAATAGGCGCGATGGGCTGTGGTGAAATATCGCAGGGTGTGCCCGAAAAACGACTGGGGATCGCTGATCAGGAAAAAGAGCGTCGGCAATCCGCCAATCACGCCGCCCAGCAGCATCGGCAGCGCCGAACGCGTCAGCCGCCGCAAGAAGGAACACTCCCGCGGCACTACCAGAGCCGCCAGCGCAAAGGGCGGGACGACAAAGACGTAGTTGACCTTAAAGCCGATAGCGATTGCCAGGAAAAAACCTGCCAAAGCCGCCATCAATGGGCGCGGTAAGGGCCCTTCCTGGGCGCGCAGAAAGCAATAAAGCCCGAAAAGCGCGAACGGAACCGGCGCGAGGTTATTCGTCACCAGCATTCCCGCTTGCCCCAGATACAGCACATTGGCCAGCAGCAGCACGACGGCAACAGAGACGGCCGCGAGATCTTTCGTCTGGCGCCACGCGATCATTGCCAGCGCCCCGCACGCCGCGATCCACCAGAAACACGTCAAAATACGTCCCGACAGGATATAATATTCCGTCCCCGTCAGGCGATAGAGCGCGTTGAGGAGGAGCGGCAGGTTGGGCAGATGGTTGTAGCCCAGATCCTGATACAGCCGGTAATCCGACATCAGCGCCGCGGCGGCGACATGGATCTGCTCGTCATGTTGCAGGGGATAGGCAAGGACGCGCCCGAACAGACCGAGCATTGCCACGATGAGGATCGCGATCGTTGCCAACGCGACTTTGGGATAGCGATCGATGGCAGGCGCGTGCCTGCTATGCCGATGTGGCGGATAGTCCATTGGCGTTCCTCAATTGACGCCGCAGCAGGAGCATCAGTCCGCCTGCCGTAACCAGCCCCAGCACCATATGCGCGAAATTGGCGCCCATCGCGCCGATCAGCGGTATCAGCGTCAGCGCGGTGCAATGGAACGCGACCGTCGAAATAATCACGATATGCAGAACCTGCTTTTGTTGCCCCATCGCCAGCAACGCGGAGCGCGCCGGAAAACCTGCGAGCATCAACGATACCGCCGCTCCCTGAACGATCATCAGTGGCGCCGCCCCGATGAATTCAGGGCCAGCCGTGAGTCGCAGCAGCGGTTCGGCCAGCAGCAGAAGCCCGAGAAATACCGCGAGACCGAAAGCGGCGAGCATCACTTCCACCTGGATGATGGCGCGCCTGAATTCATCGAGCGCCTGCGCCGCCCATAGCCTTGCGACATCGGGATAAAGCACGGACTGGACATGGACGCCGATCTGCTGCGCCATGCGCCCGACCTGCTTGGCGATGTGGTAAAATCCGGCCGCTACGGGACCGGCGAGCGCGCCGACAAGCAGCGTATCCAGTTGCTGGGCGCTGGAACGAAGGGTTAGCGACAGGTTGCTTTGCCAGGCGAAACTCCAGATTCCCTGAAACCGCGTGGTCAAGCCCCGCAATGGCGCGGCAAGAATTCCATGTACGTCATTCCTGCGCAGTGCCCTGATGCTGAAGGCAAGGAAGGTGAGCGAGCCGAGGATCTGAGTCCCCATCCAGACCAGCACGAAATAACGGAGGTCCGCGCCCACCGCGACGCCGATGAAGCAAAGCACGACCCGCGCGACGGCATTACCGACCGGGCCATAGGCAGCGGCCTGGTAGTGCCCATAGAGTTCTGAGGACCGCGGTCGGCGTTCCGTTGATGTTGAACAGCAGGGTGGTGCAATAGATGATCACCATGGTTATGACATGGCTGTCCCAGCCAAAGAGGGAACTGGCCGTGAGCGTCAGCGCAGTCGCCACGAACCAGGCGGTCACCGCTCCGGCGGCATCGAGCGCGAGCCCGAACTTCAACAGCATTTTGAAATCGGCGCGATGTTCAGGATTAATGACCTCCGCGCCGTATTTGATGAGCGGCTGCCACGACTGGAATGTCACCAGTCTTTCGACGGCGCGCGTATAGGTAATGGCGAGGGCGAGGACGCCGTAATTGTGGGGCCCTACCGCTCGTGCCGTCAACGCTATGGCGGCGAGGCTGATCAGTCCGCTGACGAAATTGCCCGACAGAAGGTGGCCGATGTTCAGCAGGCGCACGTGAAAAGATTTGTCCTGCCGCCACGCTTTGGCTGCGCGCACCACCTGTTGCCAGTTGGTTGCCATCATTCGCAGTAAAACGGCATCCTGGGCGCCGTTCCCTGATGCGCGGAGATAAACCTCAACATTTCTCCTGATCCTGGTCGTCGTTTCTGCCGATAAGGGCGACCACCTGCGTTCGATTGGCGGCACCGACCCGTTGCATGATTTCCTTGATATGCGCCTTGACCGTGCTCTCGCTCATCTTGAGGTGGAACGCGATGCTCTTGTTCGGCATTCCCGTGGCAAGGCATTGCAGAACCTGCTCCTGCCGAGGGGTCAATTTCACGGAACCGCCTTCGCCCTTGTGCGTCAACTGCGCTTGGGCCTGCGGGGGTTCACTGTGCCTGAAGGCGGGATAGATCATCCAGCCGGTGCACACGAGGCGGATCGCCTGGAGAATGACCGCCAGCGCGGTATCGGTGGCCAGATAGCCGCGGACGCCATGTTGAAACGCAACGGTGAGGCAGGCAGGCGCCGTGCTGGAGGAAAGCAGCACTAACGGCGTATCCAGCAAGGCCAGCAAGATGGGCATCAGCAGCGCTGTCAGGCTGCGTTCGTCCACCGGCCCCCGGTCCAGATTGAGCACGGCAGCGTCAAATGTGACGCCTTCAGCCAAAAGCCGCTGAATGTCTTCCACATTTTCGACCGCGATGACGGACGCGAGGTTCGACGCATCCTTCATGGCCGCAATCAGACAATTCCTGGTCAGCGGCTGCGGATCGATGACGAGAACGTGAAACTGGTAGTCGTCGCCACCCGGATCACCCGCTGAATGTCCGGCAATCAGTCGCCGGGGAATAATGCGCGGAATGTTGTCGTGGCCGCGGGACCACCGCAAGGAGCCGCCTTTTCTCGTATCTGTGCGGGGTGGGGGCATGGCGCCTTATGCCGCCTTCAACCATGGCAGCAGCCGCCGCCATGGCGCGGTGGGCCGCGATTCTCTTTCGTCTTCATCCGTGACATGTGCGGCCGCGTTGTCATCGCCATAGTAGATCGAATATTTCGAGTAATGCTGGATGGCATCGCCATAGGCGAGGCTTGCATGCTTCTTGTAATCGACGCGATTGAGGAGGGCGGCCGTAAGCTTGTCTCCAAGCATTCTCGTCGCTGTCCGCAGAGCGTCGGGCGGCGTTTTCGCCCATTGGACGACCATCAGCACGTCATCCGCATATTGGGCGAGGACTTTCGCGTCGCGCACGGGGAGCAACGGCGCCGTATTGAGGACGATGAATTTGTAGCGGCTGCCAAGCTCGCCGATCAGCATCGGCAGCCTTGGGGAAGCAAGCATCGCACCCGGGTCTTTGGCTGCCCTTTTTACGCCGATCATGGCGAGATTGGGGACACGAGGGTCAGTCCGCAGGATTTCATTGATGGACGCTTTGTTGTCCAGGAAATCCAGCAGGTCGGGCCCGGCGGCGACCTGCGACGTCATGTTCGGCAGGCCAGGACGGCGGAGGTCCAGGTCCACGATTACCGAGTTCCGTCCCCATTGCAGCCGCGGCGGCGGCCACGCTCATCGAAATCGTCGTCTTGCCTTCGCCCGGCAGGGGGGAGGTGACGACGACGACTTGCGCCGCCTTTTCGGGATGCCGGGACGAAAGTTCGAGCTGCAACGTTCGCAAGGCCTCGGAGAAAGCTGAACACGGTCGTTCCAGCACTGCGATATAGGCCGGCAGGTCCTCCCAGCTTTTCGAAATTTCCGGTATCATTGCCAATGCAGGTGAGCCGGTAAGCCGCTCGACCTGCTCGCTCGTGCGGATGCGCCCGTCCATGGATTCGGCGGCAAACGCAAGGATCGCCGCGATGATAAGCGAGGCTGCGAATGCCACCGCCAATATCCGTTTGGTCGCGGGGTAGGTTGTCGACATCGGTAGCGCGGCGCGTGATTCAAATGTTGCGTCCGCCTTGGACTGCTGGTCCTGCCGCTGCAACTCCTTCAATCGGCTCAGAAGCGTGACATAGAGCGTCCGGCTGGTATCGGCGTCGCGCTGCAGGTCCATCAAGCCAACGCTGGCTATTCCCTGCTCGAAGGTTTGCGCACGAAGCGCCCCGATGTCATGCGACAACTGATATTCGCGATCGCGCCGAGCCGAGGTTTCCGCCGCGAGGCCGGAGCCGATACGGCTGAGTTCGCCGGTTATCCGTTGCTGGACGGCAGCGAGCTGCGCCTTGGCGTTTATCATGTCAGGATGACCCTGACCGTACATCGGGGACAATTCGGCAATGCGCCGCTGGAGCGTGATTTCCTGGGTCTGCAGGTCGGCAAGTACCGGCGAGGTGGCGCTGCCGGCGCTTGCCGTAACGGCCCCGGTGGGTGCCATTGCATTCAGCGCGCGCGAACGCGCCTCGCTTTCGACCCGCGATGAACGCGCGCCCGCCAATTCCGACGACAGTTGATCAATCTGGATCTGGGTGCCGGGACCTTCTGCGATCCCGTGCGCCTTGCGATAATCGGCAACGCGCCCGTCGCCCGCAATCACCTGCTTGCGCAATTCCTCGACCCGCTTGTTCAGCAGGCCGATCGTGTCCTTGATATTCGATTGACGCCGGTTGATCTGGCTGTTGATGGACACCGCAATGAGCTTGTTCGCAATCCGCTGCGCCTTCCTGGCGTCTACCGAATAGGCGGTGACGCCGATCAGGTTCGATTTGTTGATCTGCGTGACCGTGAGGTTCTTCATCAACCGGTCGACGACCCGTTCCAGGTCCGCTTCTGACGGCGGCGGAAGCGCCTTGGGCGCTTTCGCCTTCGTAGCGGGAGGCGGGACCGGCTGCTCAAGACCGATGAGCTGCTTCACCCGGGCCAGCAGCCCGGTTTCCGGCACGACCTTGTCGGGATTTGCCGTAGGGTTGAATTCGCGATCATCGTCGAGCGCCATATCCCGGACGACCAGCGCCGCCATATTGCGGGATTGCAGAAGCTGCAGGAACGTCGTGATCTGGATTTCGTTCTCGCGCGCCTTGGCGATAGCGGCGGCGGGATCGTCGTCCGGCATGTCGGGCATCTCGACAATCGCTACGGCGTCCGACCGGTACAGCGGCGTGACATTGGTCAGGACCAGTCCGGTAAGGCCGGTTATCAGTAGAATAGTCAGCAGGATAAGGGTCTTGCGACGGCGGAGGATGCGAATAAATTCGAGTGGTCCCATCTCCCTGAACGCGCCCGAGCGTCCTTCACCACTCTGATCAATCGTGGTCACGGTGGTGCTCATGCTCTAGCTCCGCATTTCGAATAACGAATCATCAGCTCTGCCCCTGCTTTCTTCGCGACGCCTGACCTAGTCGAGCCGCGCGCATCCCTGGCGATTTGGCGCCAAGGTTACGCGGGTTGCGATCCGTTGCCAGAGAGCATGGTGGGTGGTGACGGCCAACGCCGTCACCATCCCGAGGTATAGAACTTTCGTCGGAGAGCGCGCCCTACCTCGGATGGATTATCCGGATTGGCAGGGGATTGGAGGGCGGGGCAAGATTGAGGGATCGGGGTTGTGCCGGGGGGAAGGGCGCGGTCCCGCAACCGCGCCGATCCAGACCCCTCAACCAGCCTAAACGATCACGTGGCGCACACGGCGACGCCTGCGTTTCGCAAGACCGATCAAGCCGAAACCCGTGATCATCATCAGCCATTGCGCGGGCTCGGGGATCGCTGAAAGATTCCCGAAAAGGCCGTGCTCCTCGTCGCCGACACCCGCGGAAAAATACAGGGCATTCGGGGATGCATCGCGCGCGCCGTCGCCGAAAGTGATTTCCCACAGATAAGGGATTATGACCGGATCTCCATTCTTGTCGGTCAGCATGCCCAGAAAACTGCCGTCATCCAGGCTGAATGCGTTGATGGTCCCGTGCTCGTCGTTGAAGTTGCCGACAAGCAGCGCTCCGCCGAACGCGCCATAACTGCTTGGCGCCAATGCCACGCCCCATGGCGATGCCAGCGGCCCACCCGTCGTAAACCGGCGGATGAAATTGCCGTCGGCATCAAATTCGCTGACGAAGCCGGATCCGACCGGAGCTTCATCGGGGTCAGGGCCGGCCTGGGCATAGGTCACGTACATGTGGCCATTGACGTTGTGGATGTTGAAGGGGACCAGCCCATCGGGATTAGGGCCCGGATCGACGAAGTTTCCAGAAAGCGTCGTCAGGTTGAACGCCTGATCAAATACATCGATGGCGCCACTCGCTCCATTTGCGGCGTAGAGATAGTTGTTGCTACCCACGCTGCCCAGGGCAAGCCCCGTATAGAGGGCGGGGTGTTCGGCGGTAAGCTTTGAAACAACAACGGCATTCGTGCCCGCCGCCGGGTTCCAGCCGGAAATCGACCCGTCAAGATTGGCAAAGAAGAAAATGCCTTCCGAGCCATTGGACAGGTTGAATCCCTTGCCGCCGGCAAAGACCTGGCCAGTTGGACCCGTAGGCATGCCCTCACCCTGAGGAATGGTGACGATGAGCGACACCGGAGCCCCCGTGCCGGTATGGAGCGTCGACGTCGAGGTGCCCTGATTGGAAATCCAGAAGGGTCCGCCGGTGCCGAAAGACATGCCCCAGGGATTGATCAGGTTGGTGTCCACGAAGCTGGCCGGGGTGAAACCCAGGCTTGCCAATGCTGCCTGATCGTCGGTCACAAGGTTGGTTTGCTGGAAATACGCACTAAGCGCAGGTGTCGCGATCGCAATCTGCGATGCAGCCAGCGCGAGGATCGTATTGCGCTTAAACCGTGCAAAAAGAATTGAGCGTTTCGTGTTCATCCTTCCCTCCTAAAAGGCTGGTGAACAAAACGCCTTCATCATCTCCCCCCGCCTCCGCTTTCGCAGAGAGATTCGGGCAACTCACACTTTGAACCGCATGATTGCGATATCAAGTTGGCCATTGGACTGTCCCCAAAAGGGACACAAAAAACCGTGTCCAGCAGGCCTGCACGGGGATGATCAGGTCGGCACCGGACCCATGCCGAGTTCAGGGTTGCCCGCGAGCGCCGTAACGCTTTTCCAGATAGGCAAAAACGCCGAGTACTGCCTTCATTTCACCACCTTCGGGGCGGCCTGGCTGGTTTCGGAAATTCCAGGTTGCCAGATCGAAATGCACCCAGGAGCATTTGGTGCCTGCAAAGCGCTCCAGAAACAACGCGGCATAAATTGCGCCAGCGAAGGTTGTCGATCCGAGGTTCAGGTCTGCGACGTTGGTGATGTCGCCCACTTTTCCCTTCAGGTGCTGTGCATAGGGCTGCCACAGCGGAAGGCGATGAATTGGATCTTCCGCGTCGCGTGCCGCCTCCAACAGGTCGGCGGCCACGGCGTCGTCATTGCTGAACATGGCCGCAATATCGGGACCGAGCGCGACCATGGAGGCACTTGTAAGCGTCGCGAAATCGATAATGAGGTCGGGACATTCCGTCGCGGCCTCGGCAAGGGCATCTGCGAGAACCAGGCGCCCTTCGGCATCGGTATTTCCGATTTCAACAGTCAGGCCATTCCGCGCAGGCACAATGTCCAGCGGACGGACGGCATTGGGGCCGATTGCGTTTTCCACTGCCGGGATGAGCACGCGAAGGCGCACGGGCAGTCGCGCATCCATAATCATGCCCGCCAGTGCCAGCGCATGCGCCGCGCCGCCCATGTCGAGCTTCATCATCGTCATTCTTCCGGAAATCTTGAGATCGAGCCCCCCCGTGTCGAAACACACGCCCTTGCCAGCAAGCGTAACCTTGGGCGCATTTTCGTCGCCCCATACAAGGTCGATCAGCCGCGGGGCGCGAGGGCCGTTGCAGTCCGCTGCGCGTCCAACAGCATGGACGAGCGGGTAATTTTCGTCGAGAAGGGCATCACCAACGATAACGGAGCATCTTGCACCATTGATCCGCGCCAATGCGTCCGCGGCGTCAGCCAATTCAGCAGGCCCGAGATCGCCGGCAGGTGTGTTGATCAAATCGCGTGCCAGCGACGCAGCCGTCCAGGTCCGCGCAACCGCGCGGCGATCGGCCTGCTCGGGCCAACACAAATTTGCAGGCGCTCGCTTGGCGCTTTTGTAGCGCGAAAACTGATAAGCGCCCAACGCCCATGCCAAAGCGGTTGCTGTGGGAGAAAATGGGGCGCCCGCGACGCGATAGTCGCCTTCGGGCAGGGTCAACGGCAATCCGGCGAAGCTCCACCGATCTGGCGTATCGCCGAGACCGAGCAATATCGTGCGATTTGAATCGGGCAAGTAGATGAATTCATGGGCATCCGCCTTGAAGCCACAAGAGGCTACAAACTTGCCGATTGACTCGGGCTGGTCAGAAATCCACGCAGAAAGCCCTTGTTTAGTCACCGATGCAATCGGACGAGCGTCTTCGCAAAATTCGATAAGGGCCGGTACGTGATCGCCGTTCATTGCGTTTTTCCAAATTGCTGTGCTGTCTCGATAAAGCGCGAAACTGCTTCCTCCGTTGTATTGAAGGACGTCACAAGCCGCGCCCAGCCGTTCAATACGGGAAAGCCAAATCCCGCAGAATGTAGAGCTGAAGTCAATGCCGGAGGCATCCAGACGAAGATCATGTTGGCGTCGACCGGCCCCTTTACCTCTACGCCCGGAATATCGGCCAAGGCGTTCGCCAGGCGGCTGGCGGCGGAGTTCGCATTATGGGCATTGCGCAGCCACAATCCGCTTTGAATGCAGGCTTCGATCTGTGCCGACACGAAGCGCATTTTCGACAGTGTGTGGCCGCCGCGCTTGCGACGATGTTCGAAGTCCCTTGCCAGGGCGATATCGAAAAAAATCACGGCTTCTGCGGCCATTGCGCCGTTTTTCGTGAATCCGAAACTGAGGATATCGACACCGGCCCGCCAGGTGATATCGGCTGGCGCGCAGCCTAGATGGGCAATGGCGTTGGCTAGACGCGACCCGTCCATATGGACTGCAAGACCGTGATCTTTGGCGAGGCGGGACAGCGCGGCAATCTCATCCGGCGAATAGACCGTCCCTGCGTCGGTGGCCTGGCTAAGGCTGACGGCCTTGGGCACCGGTCGGCCCAATGGCCCATCCGTCAGAATCTGGGCTTCGACGGCCTCCAGAGCCAATTTCCCGGAGTTGCCAGGCAAGGGCATCATCTTGGCCCCCGCGCTGAAAAACTCGGGTGCGTTGGATTCGGCCCCGCCAATGTGGGCGCCGGCATGGCAGATGACCGCACCCCATGGCGGCACACAGGTGGACAGCGCCAGCGCATTTGCAGCCGTGCCGGAAATGACCGGGGCAACGACCACATCGCGTTCGAAGAGCGCGGAAAATTGACCCTGTAACCTGTCGGTCCAGCCATCGGCTCCATATGAGAGGGCGGTGCCGCTATTGGCGCGGACAATGGCCTCCATGATCTCTGGGTGAACGCCGGTTACATTGTCACTGGAAAGGTCCAACACACGGGCCCTCGCATAAAGGATAGTGAATGCAGGCCGATGATATGTGCATCGGCAACTCCGCCAACCTAGCTTGGAGCCGCTGAAATTAATGGTCTATTTGGTGCATTGATATAGGCTATGATGCGAAGAGAACGTCCAACAGGATTCCAATATGGAAATCGGACGGGCCGGGAGCATTGTAAATGCCATATGAAAAGCGACAGCCGGCGATTTCGGGCCAATGATCGCGCCGGTGAAAATTTCGACACGGCGACGGTCGCACTGGACAAGCTGGACCGTAAGCTTCTGAGGATATTGCAGAAAAACAGCAAACTGACCAACCTCGAGTTGGCCGAACTCGCCTATCTGTCCCCTCCGACTTGTCTCAGGCGTGTTCGTCGCCTGCGTGAGCAAAAGGTGATCATCCGTGATGTCGCCTTGGTTGATCCCTCACGCGTAGGTCAAAATTTCTTTGTTTTCATCGAAGTGGCTCTGGAGCACCAAGGGGAAGAACTGCAGCGGGCGTTCGAGCTGAAAATGGAAAAAGTTGATGAAGTGATGCAGTGCTACATGGTTTCGGGCGACAGCGACTTCATGCTTGTCGTGCAGGTCGCGGACATGAGTGCCTATCATCGCTTCGTTCGGCGTGAATTGACGAACGACCCGAACATCCGCAACTTCCGATCGACGTTTGCCATGAACCGTTCGAAGTTTCGAACCGACATCAACATCGATGGCTGACAAGGGACTCGATAGGGCGTGAAGACCGGCGATCCCGAAGGGCGCGAACCGTGCCGGCAATATCCCATCTCCATCATATCCGCGTCGCCAGCCAGGAAACGACACCTGGCCTGAAATCCGATGTGCTCACGTGCCATTGCATCGCTGGGTCGGGGGCGCTACGTGGCTGCAATCGTGTGTCGGTCGAGCGCGGCGCCTGCGAATTTGCCCAGAAAAAGATGTGTTTGCATGCACATGCCCGCAACTGGAAAGCAGGCGCGGAGGTATTGGGGCGCACAATCGTGGCGCCCTCTCGGCGCAAAAAATCATTTAATACAAATGACTTGCGGAACACGACCATAGCCAAAGGTGCCAGGACGCAAAAAATATCTACTGCTTTATCTGTTGGATTCCATTTCGATACCAAGATCTATGCAAAAAGGGCATAATACGGGCAGAATTTGACCATTAATTTCTCACACCTCCTCTTATCATCGGCGACATGACATGCTTCGTGCACCGGGGAAGCTGGGCAGGAAACCGCCAAAAGGAAGTAAGCACTTTAAAAAGGGGGAAATGACATATGAGAATGGGTTCAAGGACAAAAGTCGGCAACGCAAAAGGCGCCAACCGCAGGCATTCGCCTTTCCTGTATATGGCCTCCACGGCTTTGATGGCCGTTGGTTCTTTCAGTGCCCAGGCTCAAGAGCAGAGCGCGCCCGCGGGGCTGGACGACATCATAGTAACAGCGCGTCGCGTCCAGGAAAATCTTCAGGCCGTCCCTCTCACCGTCAACACGCTGACCCCTTCGGCTCTCGCGAATAAAGGTATCAGCGACCTCTCGCAAATCAACGGCATGCTTCCAAACGTCGTTTGGGAAAACCGTTCAGGATCCGTGCGCAATAAAATTTCGTTCCGCGGTATCTCGTCCAACGAAACCAATACCGGGATCGACCCGGGGATCGGTTTCTACGTCGACAATGTGTACCTGCCCAATGGCATCGGGTTCAATCAGTCGCTTCTCGACGTGGATCGTGTCGAAGTGATCAAGGGTCCCCAGGGCACGCTCTTCGGACGCAATACGATCGCCGGCGTCGTTGCGATGCATACGACCAAGCCATCACTGGACGACAGCTCTGTCAGGGCCGACGCGACCGGCGGAAGTTACGGCCTCCGCCAAGGGCGCGTCGTGGCGAGCACGCCGCTCTCCGACACAGTCGCAGTCAAAGTTTCCGGCATCTACCGTCACCGGGACGGCTTCGATTACAACATCGTCTCCGGCCATCGCGTCAATGGCGAAGACCACTACGGTGGACGCGTCCAGCTTCTTTTTAAGCCGTCCGATACGTTCGAGATGTTGAACACCGCCGCCTATTTCCACGACAACGCGGCTCAGGATCTTCCGAAATGTGGTGGCGGACCGGTCTGCACGACGGCGGACCGACGCCACGTCATCGAGGCCAATTCCCCCAACGAGACACAGCGGAAATCGTGGCTTGTATCGTCGGAGATGAACTGGACGCCTTCCGATTGGGGTACGTTGACGTCGATCACCTCATTCCAGCACCTCACCGCGCGGGAAAATCAGGACCAGGATTCCACCAAGCTTGAGCTGACGCGAAGCGGCTTCTCGGTTCCAAAGGACAACAGTTTCACACAGGAACTGCGGCTCACCACCCCGCAGGACAAGGCGCTACGCGGTGTTTTCGGCGCCTTTTTCCTAAAGGAATGGAAAGAGTCCAACACGCCGCAAACCTTTGAAACCACTATCATTGGGTTAGGCAATGGCCCCACCAACGGCGGGCACGGCATCACAGGGCCAACTGATGTTCTGTCCTTGAACAAACAAGATACGACCAGCGCGGCGGTCTTCGGACAAGGGTCCTATGACATAACGCCGGCGCTGACGTTCGAGCTAGGTTTGCGGTACAGCTGGGACCGAAAAACGTTCGACTTTTCGCAGACGGTAACGGGTTCCGACCTGTGTTTCCCGGTTGGTAGTCCGGTCGCGTTGAACTATTGTTCCTTCCCGCGCTTCCAGGATGCCAAGAACTGGAGTGCCTTGTCGGGCACTGCATCCATTCGTTACCGCATCAGCGACCAACTCATGCCTTACTTCCGATTTTCGCGGGGTTACAAAAGCGGGGGCTGGAATGGAAACCAGCTTTCGCCCGGCACGGACCCCACGGTTCCTTTTGGGCCGGAGCATGTCAATAGCTATGAGGCCGGTGTTAAGTTCGAGACCGTGGATCGCCGCCTTCGCCTGAACGGGGCAATATTCTATAACGACTATACTGACCTGCAGCTGCGTTTCCAGGATATCGTCAACTTCACGCAGTTTGTCACAAATGCAGGCACCGCCTGGACCAAAGGCGTCGAGCTGGAGATGAACTGGCGACCGCTTCCGGGCCTGTCGCTTGACGGAAATATCGGTGTTCAGGACACAAAGATCAGCCATGTCATACCTTCGCCGGTGCTGAATGCACTACGCGGCAAGGAATTTACATTCGCACCGCATGTCACGAGTTCGTTCTCGGTCAACTATACGACACCGCTGAGCCGCTCGTTGAATGTCGTCCTGGGTGAAACCACCGCCTATCGCTCCAGTAGTTATCTCGATAACGGCAATACCGTGCGATCGCGGGGCTATGCCTTGGTGAACGCACGGGTCGGCATCGAGGATCAGGACGGAGCGTGGGGCATCTATGTCTCTGGCAAGAATCTGACCAACGTCTATCGGGAAGTATTTTTCATCGGCAACGCCCCATTCGCGTCGAATATCGGGTTCTACAACCCACCTCGCACCTTCGAAGCGCAACTCAGCGTGAAATTCTAGGAAGACACCATGAAAGCGAGGCACGCGCGTTTCGGACTAATCACGGGGCTGGCAGTGGTTTTGGCGGCGACGCCATGCGCTGCACAGCCATCGTCCGACACTGTTATCGACCATGTGAATGTCCTTCCGATGACCCGCAACGATGCGGCTGTAATGGATGCTACTATCGTAATCCACGACGGCCGCATCGCGAGTGTTGGACGGGCGCCCGCCAGGCCGGCGGGCGCCCGCCACATCGACGGCAAGGGCAAGTGGTTGATGCCCGGCCTCGCCGACATGCACGTCCATCCGGAAAACGACCGGATGTTACGTTTGATGACCGGCAACAAGGGCTTGCCTGATGGCACCGTGACGGATGCCGATGTCTTCGCACCCTATGTCGTGAACGGCGTTCTTCAGATCATGAACATGGCGTCGATGTCGGAAGCGGTTGGCCAGCGCGTCGCCATCGAGAGCGGGCGCATCCTCGGGCCGCATATGGCATTGGCCGCGATGGTCGATGGAGAGCCACCAATCTGGCCGCTTGGTTTCTCGCATGTGGCCGCGACACCCGAAGACGGCCGGCAGGTCGTCCGCGACATGAAGGCGGACGGTTTCGACTTCATCAAGACCTACAGCCGCCTGTCGCTGGAAACCTTTTCGGCGATTGTCGATGAAGCAAAAAAACAGAACATGAAGGCGCTGGGCCATATTCCTGGCCGAGAAAAGGGCATCACGGATAAATTCTTCCAGCCTAATTACGATCTGGTCGCTCACGCGGAGGAATTCGCGTTTCAGGGCAAGCCAGGACCGGGTGCGTATTGTTCGCCTGGGCGTGGATGCACCGCCGCGGATTCCGACATCCCCCATTTCGTCGAGATCTCAAAACGAAATGGCACGGCACTGACGTCGACCCTCACTCTGGACGTGCGCCTTCTCGAAATCATGAAGGATCCCGAGATCCTGAAAAAGCGGCCGGAACTTAAATATATACCGGCGGTCACTTACGCCATGTGGCTGCGCGGGGCGGCCAAGGCTTCGCCTGAACGCATCGCTCGCCAGGAGCGGGTCGTCGATTTCAACGCCAAACTCATCAAGGCCTTTGTCGCCGCAGGCGTTGTCGTCTTGCCGGGAACAGACACCGGTATTCCGGGCGTCGCGGCCGGTTTCGCCCTGCATGATGAATTGGAAGAACTGGTCAAGGCTGGGATGACGCCCGAGCAGGTGCTTGTCGCCGCCACCCGGCAATCGGCCGAATGGCTCGGCACCGCTGCGGATCGCGGTACGGTAGAGGAGGGCAAGCGGGCCGACCTGATCCTTCTGGACGCCGATCCACGCATCGATGTCGCCAACACACGCAAAATCGCGGGCGTCTTCGTCGGCGGTCGTTATGTCGGCCCTCGGGATCTCAAAGCCATGCTTGCGCATCTGGCATCGCGCCACAACGCCGCGGTACCACCAATCGCTGGCCCAACGAGCACTCCCGGCCACTTTGACGACGACAATTGAGAAGAGTGTCCCGATGAGATTCCCGGAACGTCGTGTAGCGTTGATTGGCTTCGGTGCGATCGGGGAAGCTGTGGCGGCTGCGCTCCCGCGAGAAAGGGCGGAAGGCGGTCTGGTGGGAATTCTTGCGCGCTCGGAGCCGGCTGTCGCCCGGGCCAAACGCGCCAGCGTCGACCACAATGCCCAGGTCGTCGAAAATCTGGATGCGCTGTTGCGGTTGCAACCCGATATCGTGATCGAGGCGGCGGGCCATGGCGCTGTCGCAACCTATGGACCCGATATTCTGAATCGCGGGTACGATCTCTTGCTATCGTCCGTTGGGGCGCTGGCCAATCGTAATTTGGCCCAAACTCTGATCGAGGCAGCGGGAACGCGGGCCGAAATATGGGCGGCCTCGGGCGCTGTCGCGGGATTGGACGGTTTGCTGGCAGCACGCACGGCGGGTCTGGCAACGCTGACCTATACGTCGGTCAAGGCGCCCTTGGCGTGGACAGGGACCGCCGCTGAGACGCTCGTCGATCTGGCCGACCTTCAGACGCGTACCGTCTTTTTCGAGGGAACGGCCCGGGAAGCCGCGGTGGCCTTTCCCCAGAACGCCAATGTTGGGGCGACGATCGCATTGGCGGGTCTCGGTCTGGACAAAACGCGCGTCTCTCTGGCGGCGGACCCGGCCGTGACAGGGCCATTGGGCATCATCGAGGCGTCGGGTGATTTCGGCCGTTTTCGATTTGAAATTCTCGGCCTTGCATCGCCCAATAATCCAAAGACGTCACTTATCACCGGCCATAGCCTGGCATCGGCACTGACCCAGGGCATGTGCTTTCGGCTTTTATCACTAATGCGAATGGAATGATTGCCTGATGGAATAATCCGCAAAAGATATTTTCCACTGCTGCGATCGTGCGAAGAGTTACCATAAGGCTGATTGTTGTGAGTACATATAATATTCATCGAAACGATTTGGTTGAGCGGAGGGAAAACTATCCGTTCGGCGAGATTGTCTCCGAGATAAGCGCTTTGCGGGCGAAAGCGGAGATCTCGCGCTGCCCCCTCTATCGTCCCACACCGCTGCTTTCGCTTGCGGGCGTTGCGCGCGGTTGTGGCGTGGCCGAGGTGCTCTACAAGGATGAGGGATCCCGCTTCGGCCTCGGTAGCTTCAAGGCGCTGGGCGGCGCCTACGCGGTCGCTGAAGTCCTTCGCCAACGTCTCGAGGCCGAGCTCCAGCGGGACATAACGATAGCCCAGCTTGTAGAAGGCGGGTTGCGGTCCCATTCCGAACGGATCACGGTTGCTTGCGCAACCGATGGAAATCATGGGCGCGCGGTGGCGGCCGGCGCGCAGATTTTCGGCTGCAAGGCGGCGATCTTCTTGCACGAGAATGTCAGTGCGGAACGCGAGGCGGCGATCGCCGCCTTTGGTGCGCGCATTATCCGTACGCCAGGAAACTATGATGCTTCCGTGGCGGCTGCGAAGCGCATGGCCGAGGAACACGGCTGGACTATTGTCTCGGACACCTCCTGGCCGGGATATGAGGAAATTCCGGCGCGGATCATGCAGGGCTATGCGGTCATGGTCATGGAAATCCTGGCCGAGATCGACGAGTCCGGCCTCTCCCTTCCAACCCACGTTTTTGTGCAGGGAGGCGTCGGCGGCCTGGCCGCAGCAGTGGTGGGATATCTGTGGGATCATCTCGGCGAACGCGCGCCGAAATTCATCGTCGTGGAGCCCGAGCGCGCCGACTGCTTGTACCAATCAGCCATCGCGGGAACTCCGACGCCATCAAGCGGTGATCTCGACACAATCATGGCCGGCTTGGCTTGCGGCGAGGTCTCGCCGGTGGCCTGGAAGATTTTGCAATCTGGTGCGGACTATTTCATGACCCTGCCGGATGCCGCCGCGATCGATGCGATGCGGCTGCTTGCGCGAGGTGTGGACGGCAATCCGGCAATCGTCGCGGGCGAATCCGCTGTTGCCGGGCTCGCGGGCCTCCTGGCCCTCAATGAGCATGATCGACGTCTCGTTGGGCTCGACGAGAATTCTCGCGTGTTGTTGATCGGGACCGAGGGCGCCACCGACCCGATATTATATCAGCAAATTATCGGGGCAGGAGCATGAGCGGCAGCGAACTATTTGTAGGATTTCCGGAGCTGGTTTCGCAACTGGAGGAATTGGCAGCGATCAATCGCAAGCCGGACGGATCCTGTTGCCGCCTCGCATTGTCCGAAGCCGATCTTCAGGGACGTACGTTGGTGACGGGCTGGATGAAAGACGCCGGCATGGACATTCAGATCGACCAGATCGGCAATATCATCGCAACCCGGCCAGGTTTGGATAGCAAAGCTGCCCCTATAATGACCGGCTCGCATATCGATACCGTCGCGACCGGCGGCCGCTATGATGGCGCGTATGGCGTGCTTGCGGGCCTCAGCGCCGTGCGCGCGTTGAATGAGGCCGGCATAGAAACCAAAAGATCCATTTGCGTCGTGGTTTTCACGAATGAAGAAGGCGTGCGATTTCAACCCGATATGATGGGCTCGATAGTCTATGCCGGCGGGTTTTCGCTCGACGATGCCTTGGCAGCGCAATCGGAAGACGGTGTCCGCCTGGGTGACGAGTTGAAGCGCATCGGTTATGCGGGAGACTTGCCGTGCGGCGCGATTGTTCCGCACGGCTATGTAGAGCTCCATATCGAGCAAGGCCCCGTTTTGGACCGGCACGGCGAGATACTGGCCGCGGTCGTTGACCTCCAGGGAATCTCCTGGCGGGAAGTCACGGTTCGCGGGACGTCCAATCATGCAGGCACGACGCCAATGCAGTTGCGCCAGGACGCAGCATATTGCGCCGGGCGCATCACGGCGTTCGTTCGCGATCTTGCTCGTGCAATGGGCGGCTCGCAGGTCGGCACCGTCGGTGCGGTGCGTCTGGTGCCCAACTTGATCAACGTGATCGCGCGCGAAGCCAAGGTGTCGGTGGATCTGCGCAATACGTCGGCCGAACTGTTGGAAGAGTCCGAAGCGGCACTGGACGCTTTTCTGGTGTCCTTGGCGCAGGAAGAGAATGTCACTATCCAATCGCGCCAACTGGCACGCACCGAGCCTGTGAAATTCGATGAGGGGGTTGTGAGCCATATTGCAGCCGTCGCTGCGGAGATGGGCCATCCGAACATCCGTCGCATGACGTCCGGCGCTGGTCACGACGCGCAAATGATTGCGCGACTATGCCCCGCGGCCATGATCTTCGTGCCCAGCATCAATGGAATCAGCCACAATCCTGCCGAGGCTACCGCTCCGGAACACCTGGAAATCGGTGCCAATGTGCTGTTGCGTACGCTCGAACGAATGGCGAATGAATGAACGACTCCTCCGTGCAGGCATGGCAGTTGCAGCCCAAACTTTTCGGCCATCCCAAGGGGCTGACCTTTCTGATTCTCACCGGTATCTGGGAAACCAGCGCATTGGTGGGTATGCGGACGGTCCTCGTCTACTATCTCGTCAAGCAACTGCAGATGAGCCCCCGGGACGCCATCGGAATATATGCGCTCTTCTCGGCCTCGGGCATTCTGGGGATCTTCGGCGGTGTTGCTGCCGACAAGGTCCTGGGGCTGAGACGAGCCGTAATTTTCGGCACGCTGGCAATGGCGATCGGCCTGTTCGCATTGCCCTTGCGACCGTTATTGTATCCCGCGCTGCTATTCATCGCCATCGGCAACGGCTTTGTGCGCCCTACGCTGGCGGCGCAAGTCGGGCTGCTCTATGCGGCGGATGATCCCCAACGTGATGTCGCCTTCACCAACTATTATGTCGGGGTCAACATCGGCGCGCTTGTGGCGCCGCTGGTCTATGGCACCGTCGGTGAATTTTACGGATGGCACTGGAGCTTCGTTGCAGCCGGCACCGGCATGCTATTGTCCCTCTTGATCTATTTCAATGCGGGGATGCTGATTCCGCGGTCGCAGCCTCAGCACCAGCAGGAAGCGACCTGTGGTCTTTCGCGCGGGGACATGCCGAATATCTTGCTTCTCTTGCTCGTCGGGTTGGCAGGAGTTTTCTTTTTCAGTGCATATGGTCAAATCGGCGGAGCCATCGCGCTATGGGCCGACACTGGGGTCGATCGTGGCATCGCCATGGGCGGCTGGCATTTCACGATCCCGGTAACCTGGGTACAGTCGCTCAATCCGCTCTTCATCATTCTGCTCATCCCGGTGATCAATTTGCTGGCATTGCGCTTTGACCGCAAGCCGGCGGCAGGGCGCGAGTTCTATAAAATGATCATCGGCTCCCTGCTTTTGGCGCTGTCCTTTCTTATCCTGGCGATGGCGAGCTTACACCATGGCAAGACCAGCCTCATATGGCTGATTATTTCGCAAGTGCCGTTCACCTTGGCAGAGCTGTATTTTACCCCCATCGGTCTGGGCGTCTTCAGCAAATATGGCGTGCGCGGCTTTGCTGCAGGCGCATTGAGCCTGTGGTCGATGGCCGCAATGATAGGAAACGCCGGTTCCGGCTGGGTCGGCCAGTTATGGGACCGTCTTTCCCCCGCCGCTTTCTTCGCTACCGTTGCAGCGATCACGTTGGTAACGACGGCGATACTGCCTTTCGCCCGTCGTTTGAGCTTCAAGATTAAAATTTAGTGAGTATTGGGATGTCCGAAATATTTTCACCTAAAGCCCAGGCCTATCTGAAGAGCATTTCCGATAAGGTTCATGCACTTTCGCCGCTCGCGCTCGTGCAGCGGGTAGAGGCATTGATTGAAGATCACGATGGGTGGCGCGAGCAATGCCTGAATATGAATGCCGCCGAAACAGTGATGTCCCGGCGCGCACGCGCTGCACTGGATAGCGACATGGCGACGCGGCTATCTGAAGGAATTCCAGGCGATAAGCTCTATCCGCACGGCATTCAGAACGACCATATCGACGAGATCGAGGGTATCGTCATCGAATTGCTTCGCCGCCAGTTCGGCGCCAAGCATGTGGAATGGCGACCGGTCAGCGTGACCATGGCCAATGCCGCGGCCTTCTTCGCTCTCCTGGAGCCTGGGGACTGTATTCTCTCGCAGGCAGAGGATGGGGGTGGCAACTACAGCTACCACGCGCATGGTCCAGCCGGCCTCGCGCGGCTCCAGATCGTCCCCATTCCCTGCAACACCACATTCGAAATCGACCTTGATGCGTTGGAGGCTTTGGCGACCAAGCATAAGCCGAAGATGATCGTTGTTGGCGGAAGCAATGTTCTGTTCCCTTATCCCATCGCGGACATCCGCCGGATCGCGGACCAGGTGGGAGCGCTGCTGCTCTATGACGCGGCCCATGTGGCCCTGGGCATTTCCATGGGGGATTTTCAACGACCTCTCGACGAGGGCGCGCATCTGGTCTCTATCAGCACTGCAAAATCCATTGGCGGTCCGCTGGGCGGCGTCATGCTGACGAACGACGCCGGGCTTGCGGCAAAGATCACGAATTTGACCTTCCCGGGCCTTGTCCAGACGCGCGATGAAAACAAATATTCCGCCCAGGCCATAGCGTTGGCCGAGATGGCGGAATTTGGCACGGCGCAAGCGCGGGGGATGCTGGCCAACGCCCAAGCGCTTGCCGCCGCGCTTGAGCAGGAAGGCTTCAGCGTTCTGGCGCGCGAACGTGATTACACCCGGACACACCAGATATTCCTCGAACTCGGCGATACGGCGCAAGAATTCGAGCGACGCTGCCAGGCCGCAAATATTCTCGTGTCCGACTGTGCGCTTGCGGGTAATTATGCGTGGACAGCTCGCTCCGGCGCGCGCCTCGCCACCCATGAGTTGACACGTCTCGGCATGAAAGAGCCCGAAATGAAACTCATTGCGCAGTTGATTGGACGGGTAACCCGCGACAAGGAACCCGGCGACCGGATTGCCTCGGAAGTGCGGGCGCTATTGGAGCGCTTTCCGCGGCTGAGCCATAGTTTCGATGGCTGCAAAGAATGAAACCCCGGGGCGCCGCGACAGTCCAGCGCTCGGAATACGCGCCGCCCGCTTATCTTGTTGATCGGGTAAATCTCGAATTCGAGCTGGGCTTTCCTACCAGGGTTACCGCGGAACTGGAGTTTCGCCGTAATGGGTTGGAGCAGGCTTTCGTCCTGAATGGGTCGGGCCTTACGCTGCTGGACGTAAGGCTGGACGGAGCCCGTCTTTCTTCGGACGCCTATCTGTTGACGCCGGACTCCCTCACCCTGAAGGCGCCTCCAGCCCATGGGACGCTCTTGATCGTTACCGAGCTCATGCCGGCCGGCGGCGGGCTCGAGGGCCTCATAACGTTAGGCGACGCGCTGGTTACGCATTGCGAACCGGAGGGCTTCCGCCGCATCACCTATTTTCCCGACCGCCCGGACATAATGGCGATCTACACCTGCTCGCTGATCGGCGCACGGACAGACTATCCAGTCCTGCTGTCCAACGGTCAGCTCGTGGATGCCGGAATGATGCCGGACGGCAAGCATTTCGCCAAATGGCACGACCCATTCCCCAAGCCCAGCTCGATGTTTGCCTTGGCGGCGGGGACGATGGAAGTCATCCGCGACCAGTACGTGACGAGGGCAGGGCGGCAGGTGGCATTGGCCGTCTATGCGCAAGCCGATGATATTGAATATTGTGCTGTCGGCCTGGAAGCCTTGAAAAGGGCGATGCGCTGGGATGAGGAGCATTACGACCGGGAGTATGACCTCGATACTCTCAACACCGTCGTGATGCGCAGCTATCCCGGCGGAGCGATGGAGAACAAGGGGCTGAATTTATATGCTCCGGAGTTTTTTCTCGCTTCTCCGGAAATCTCCACCGATAAATCCATGCATTTTGTATGCGGCATCATTGCCCATGAATATCTTCATAACTGGACTGGCAATCGTGTCGGGTTGCGTGACTGGTTTCAACTGAGCCTCAAGGAAGGCTTTACCATCCTGCGCAATCAGGATTTTTGGGCGACCGAGATCGGAGACGATGCAGCCCGTATCGACGACGTGGCGCGGTTGATCGAGCGCCAGTTTCCGGAGGATGCCGGGGCCATGGCTCATCCGGTGCGGCCGGCGGCTTATGAGGTGGTCAGTAACCTTTATACGAACACGGTGTATCTGAAGGGGGCGGAAGTCATCCGGATGATGCGCACGATAATCGGTGACGATCTATTCGCGCGGGCCGCCAATGAATTTTTCCGTACCTGCGATGGCCAGGCCGCAACGATTGACGATCTGGTGGATAGCATCGAGCGTGTCGGCGGTGTTGACCTGGGCCAGTTCCGCGCCTGGTATGATGTTCCTGGTCCAGTGGGACTTGAAGCTTCGGGGATCCATGATCCCGCATCTGCGACATTCACACTGGCCTTGCAGCAAAATATCGAAGGAGGTCCGCTGCACATTCCTTTGCGCCTGGGTCTGACGGACTTAAAGGGACGTGCGGTACCGCTTCGCTGCGACGGCGAAGATCATGGAACGACAATGCTCTTTCAGCTCCGCACCGAGCGCGCCGAAATCGTCTTCACAGACGTTCCCGAAAGGCCGGTGCCTGCCATCTTGCGAGGCTTTTCGGCGCCGGTCCATCTCACCTCCCACTTTGCCGCGCATGACTTGCAGGTTTTGGCGGAGCATGATTGTGACGCGGTGACACGCTGGATGGCGGCACAGGAATTGGGCGTACGCGCGGTTCAAGGACAGCCGGGCGCCCTGGAAATCTTCACTTCCATCGTCGGGGAGACTGCCGTTCCAGGCGCCGATCCGGCAATCGCGGCGCGTATCGCGCAAATGCCGTCGCTGCGTCAGATATTGTCGCAGGGGGACGGCGGCGATATCGGTGCGTTGCATGCGGCCCGTAAGGCTTGCGCTGCCCATATCGGCACGCAGTTGCGGGATGCCCTGTGGTCCACGCGCAATGCCGTGAAGCCGGAGACGGCGGGTGCGCGGCGGCTCCGCAATCTGTGCCTTTGGTATCTGACGCGCGATCCGGCGCCTGAGCACATCCAGGCGCTGTGGGCCCAGCTTGACAATCCACTCGCCAACGAGGCCCTCGCGGCCCTGCACATGTTGATCGATCTCGGCGGCGAGCATCGTGTGCGGGCATTGCAAGAGAGCTATGCCCGCTGGCGGGGCGTACCGCAGCTCCTCGACCAATGGTTTGCGGCCCAGGCGGCATGTGACGCGACCGATGGCGCGCAACTGGCGGCGAGCATAGCCGACCACCCCGATTTCGACCTGCGCAATACGACCCGGCTCAAGGCAATTTTCGACACGTTCGGGGCAAATCTTGGCGCGCTTCATGATATTTCGGGCCAGGGCTATATGTTCGTCGCCAATGTCGCGCATCGTCTATGCCGGGAGAATCCAAGGTTTGCCGTTCGCTTGCTGCGCCACCTGTTCAGCGAATGGAGCAGATTGGACAAACCGCGCCGTGATCTGATGCGCCGTGCCGTCGAACCGATCGCGACCGACCAAGCTCTTCCGCCCGAAGTCGCCGAAGTGTTGGGAAAATACCTGGACGCATCGTCTTGAACGGGACGATTTGACGATGTCCGGATCAACTTCTTTTACCGCCTGAAGGTCCGGGGTTTCACCGCTCGGGCTTTCGGACTTGGGAATCGAGCAATACCGCCGGCCGAAATGGGACCTGGAGCAGTCGTATGAGTAATGAAGCCTCGCCCATCCTGGTGCTCACCACCGGCGGTACGATCGACAAGACGTATTTTGATGCCCTGAGCACCTTCCAGGTGGGAGAAAGCCAGGTCACGCACTTGCTTGAGATGGCGGGAGTTGTCGTTCCCTTTCATGTTTCGGAATTGATGCGCAAAGACAGCCTAGAGCTTGTGGACGAGGATCTGGAGCTCATTGCGCGAGCGGTTACGAATGCGGAAGCGACGCGGATCATCATTACCCACGGCACTGACACCATGACGAAGACGGCCGCGCATCTGAAGGCCGTTGCCGGCAAAACGGTGGTTTTCGTGGGGGCGCTCGTGCCTGCTCGCTTTCGCGAGGGCGATGCGGTGTTCAATCTCGGGATGGCGTTTGCCACCGTCCAAATCGCGCCTCCCGGCGTGTATATCACTATGAACGGTACCGTGTTCAAAGCGGGCGAAGTCGTCAAAGACCGCAGCCGCAATGCTTTTGTGCCGCTATAGGGGAGGCGGATTGGCCGACCGGATCGTTACGATCCGGTGGCTCATCGGGCGTAGGGATTGTGCGGGTCAGGCAGACCGCGCGTCTCGCGCAGACTGGCGACGAACAGGTCTGGCATGAGGTCGATGTCGGCGACGCCCGCGGGTGCGTAGCCGGAGAGGTCCGAGATTCCGTGCGCGGCGAGCAGCTCGTCGTCGATGTAGAAATTGCCCGTGTTGACCTTCGCGTCCGACGTCAGAATGATATGGGCCGCGTCGGCAAGGATCCTCGGTGAGCGCAGCGCGCCGACATGGAGGTGCGGCTTGAATTCGGCCATGGCCGCCGTGTCGATCGCGGTGCGCGGCCACAGCGAGTTGACGCCGACGCGGCCCCGGAACTCGCCTGCGACGCCTAGCGTCACGAGGCTCATTCCGTACTTGGCCATGGTGTAGGCGACGTGCGGGGCGAACCACCGCTCCTCCATCAGCAGGGGGGGCGATATCGAAAGGACGTGGGGATTCTCGGCTCGCAGCAAATGCGGCAGGCACATCTGCGTGACGAGAAAGGTGCCACGCGCATTCACGCCATGAACCAGATCGAACCGCTTGACCGGAGTCTCCAGGATCGGCGTCAACTTCACGGCGCTCGCGTTGTTCACGCAGATGTCCAGCCCGCCGAACTGGTCGACCGTCTCGGCCACCGCCCGCTCGACCTGGGCCTCGTCGCGGATGTCGCACAGGATCGGCAATGCCTTGCCGCCGGCCGCTTCGATCGCGGCAGCCGCCGTGTAGATCGTGCCGGGCAGTGTCGGATGTGGCGCGGCAGTCTTCGCCGCCAGCGCGACATTGGCCCCGTCTCGGGCGGCGCGGAGCGCGATCTCCAGCCCGATCCCGCGCGACCCGCCGCTTATGAATATCGTCTTGCCGTGCAGCGATGTCGTCATCTTCGTCTCCAGTGATCGTGTCGTTTAAGCGTTACCAGCCGCCGCACCCGAGCCAGGCGTCGACCATATCGAGCTTGTCCGAACCCCAGAACATCTCTCCGTCGACGCGGACGGTCGGCGAGCCGAAGACGCCGAGTTCGATCGCTGCCGATACTTCGTCGTGCAGCGCGGCCTTGACCCACGGATCGTCAAGGGCGGCCACGACCTCATCGCGCGGAAGGCCAAGGTCGGCGGCCACGTCGACGATCACGTCTGGTTCCGAGATGTCGGCGCCGTCGCGCCAGTGGCGGCGGTACAGCGCGAGAACGAGCGCGCCGACGTCCTCAGGCGACCGCGCGCGGGTCCACAACACGGCTCGCTCTGCCTTGACGGAGGAAAAGCCGAAACGCGCGTTGGCGGATATCGAAAGGCCATGGTACCGCGCCGAGCGCTTCGCGTCGTGCAGGCTGTAATGCCCCTTCAGCGGCGTCTCAAGTAATGGGGGAAGGCCCATCGTCTCAATGACCGTGGCCTTGAGCAGAAATGGATGCCAGTCGATTCGTCGGCCGTGTCGCGCTGCGATCGCGCCGATCCGCTCGGCGCCGATCCAACCGAAGGGCGAGATGAAGTCGAAGTAGAAGTCGAGCATGTCCGGCGGGCTGGGCATGGGATTCATGCGGTCGTCGAGCGAAGAAGTCGATCGCGCAGCACGAACTTCTGGACCTTCCCCGACGCCGTCTCGGGAAACGCGTCGACGAAATGATATTGGCCGGGCCTCTTGTAGCTCGCAAGGCGCTCGCCACAGAAGGAATCCAGTTCGTCCGCCGAGGGTGAAGCCCCAGCCTTCGCCTGGACGAAAGCGACCACGGTTTCCCCCCAGACCGGATCGGGAAGCCCGAGGGCGGCGACCGCCGCCACCCCTGGATGCGCGGACAGCACCTCCTCGATCTCGCGCGGGTAGATGTTCTCGCCGCCCCGGATGATCATGTCCCGCAGGCGCCCGTGGACACGGACATAGCCCTGGGCATCCATGCTGCCGATGTCACCAGTATGCAGCCACCCGTCGGCGTCCAGCACCAATCTGGAGGTGGCCTCGTCCCGGAAGTAGCCCGGCATGATCCCGTATCCACGTCCGCAGATCTCTCCCGGCGTTCCGACAGGCAGCAAGTCGCCGCTGGCCGGATCCACGATCTTGACGTCGGTGTGCGGGAGCGGCCGCCCCACCGTCTCCATCCACCCCGGATGGTCGTCGCCCGCCACGGTGTGCGTCAGATAGGGGGATGCCTCGGTCTGGCCGAACCCGATCCCGACCTCGACGCCCAGTTCGTCCTGCGCCTCCCGGACGAGATCAGGGGAGACGGGCGCTCCGCCGAGCGTCACCAGCCTCCAACTCGCCGGCGCCCGCTCGCGCGATCGCCGCTCCTCCAGGATGCGCACCAGCATCGTTGGCACGCACAGCATGACGGTCCCGCGCTCACGTTCGAACAGGTCGAGAATCTCGGCCGCCCGAAATCCGGGGGGGATGACGTGGACGCCGCCTGTCTGGAGGGCCCCCAGGGTCGCGAGGCCGCAGCCCGCGGTGTGGAACATGGGCATCGGATTGATCCAAACGTCGCCCGGCACGGCACCGATGGCGCGCGCGTAGAGCCGCCCGTTGTTGGCGAGGCCCCGGTGCGTAAGGCAGGCACCCTTCGGAGCGCCCGTGGTGCCCGACGTATACTGGATCTGCGCAAGATCGTCGGCCGCGACAGTCGGCAGGGGCTGCCCCTCTCCCGTGGCGTCAAGGAACTCGTCCCAGCCCGACATCGGGATGACCGTCTCAAGGGCTGGCAGGGTGCCGCGAACCTCGTCGAGAACTGCCAGGAGATTCCGCCCTCTGTAAAGATCTTGGACGAAGATGCCGCGCGCCTGTGACTGGCTCAACACATGGGCGAGCTCGCGACCGAGATAGGCAGGGTTGACCGTGACCAGGACGAGCCCGGCGAGCGCCGCCCCAAATTCGATCAGGACCCATTCGGGGGAGTTGGACGACCAGATCGCGACCCGGTCGCCGGGCGAGAATCGCCGGAGCAGGGCGTGCGCCACACGCTGCGCGTCGGCGGCCAGCGCCTCGAACGTCCAGTCCCTACGGGCCGCCGGGTCGGGGTCGCCGTCAACGAGCGCGATCGCCTGTCGGTGGCGCTCGGCGGCGCGCAGCAGAACGGTGCCGATCGGCTCCTCCACCAGAGGATCGCCGAGATCCATCTCGTACAGGGATTGCGTCAGGGTTCGGCGCGCAGCAGGGGTAGCATTCATCTCCGGCTCCTCTCACGCGGCTTGGCGAACACTCGCTCGTTATGATAGTCTTTTTCGTATAGTCCTATTCGGACTATTGCATAGCCCTAACCGGATGGTCATGTCAAAGCCGAGCCCGTCGAACCCCGAAACGAGACTGAGCGCGGTCTCCTACGTTATCCTGGGGCTGATCGCCCTTCGCGGTCCCTCCACGGTCTATGAGCTCAAGGTCGCGGCCAGCCGCTCGACCGACTATTTCTGGCCGTTCGCGCACTCCCAGTTGTACGGGGAGCCGCAGCGCCTCGCCGAGGCCGGTCTCCTCAGTGACACGCAGGAGCCGCACGGGCGACGGCGGCGGGTCTACGCCATGACCCCGGCAGGAAGGGATGCGTTGACGACGTGGCTCCGCACGCCCCCTGGCGAGGTGTTCGAGATGCGCGACCTCGCCGTCCTCCAACTCTTCTTCAGCGAAAACATGAGCGACGAAGACGTCGTCGCGCTCGCCCGGGATCAGGTCCGCCTTTTCGGGGAGAGGCTGAGGCTCTACCAGTCGATCACAGAGGTGAACGCGAACCGGCCGCCAAGGCGGATGGCGCCGCTGGAACTCGGCCGGCGGATGGCGGAGGTCAGTCTTTCGTTTTGGATGGAGATCGCCGAAGCGCCGCCGACCTTATCAGCCCGTAAGGCGGGCTGAACCGCGTTTCGTTGGGTATCGTGTTCCTGATTGTCCAGGGTGCCGCGCTTGGTTGTAGATTTGAATAATGGCTCCCCGGGCCGGATTCGAACCAGCGACCAACCGGTTAACAGCCGGTTGCTCTACCACTGAGCTACCGGGGAGCAGCCCCTTCAGGAGCAATGCCAAATCGCTGTAGCGACCGGGCAGGGCGGGCCTATAGCAGTGCCTTTATCAGCTTTGCAACTGGTCTAGTGATTTCATGTGAGGAATTGTTCCATCGCGATCCGATCGTCCAGGGCATGCTCGGGATCGAACAGGAGGGACAGGCGAATGCTTTCGTCGGTGGAAATCTTTACCGAAGCGACATCGCGCACTTCGTGCTGATCGGCGACCGCGCTTACGGGGCGCTTGGCGGGCTCGAGAATGCGGAATTCGATCGCGGCCGCGTCGGGCAGCAGTGCACCGCGCCAGCGGCGGGGACGGAAGGGGCTGATCGGCGTCAGCGCGAGCAATTTGCTGTCCAGCGGCAGGATCGGGCCATGCGCGGAAAGATTATAGGCGGAGGACCCGGCCGGGGTGGCGACCAGCACGCCGTCGCAAACGAGTTCGGCCATACGGACGCGGCCATCGATCGCGATCTCGATCTTCGCGGTTTGGCGCGTTTCACGCAGCAGTGAAACCTCATTGATCGCCGGGCTGATCACCGTCGATCCGGCGACGGTCCGCACCTCCATCGACAGGGGATGGATATCGATGCGCCGCGCCTCGGTAATGCGCTCGATCAGCCGTTCCGGACGGTATTCGTTCATCAGGAAGCCGATGGTGCCGAGGTTCATGCCGAACACCGGCAAAGTGCGGCGCTTGGCCATGGTGGCATGGAGCGTCTGAAGCATGAAGCCATCGCCGCCCAGCGCGACCAGGACATCGGCCTCGCGCGGTTCCACCCATTCATAGCGCGTCTTGAGCGCCCTGCCGGCATCCTGCGCCGATTGGGTCGCCGACGCGACAAGCGCGATCTTCATCGAAGGCTCACCCGCCTGTGACGTTCATGTGGCGCGAGACGGCGGCAGGCGCGCCCCGCCGGTCGATATGAAAATCATGGCCCTTTGGTTTGATCGTCATGGCATGGTCAAGCGCCGCATCAAGCATGGCATCGCTGCCGTGGCGCCGGACCAGATCGCGCAAATCGACCCGGTCGTTCTGGCCGAGGCACAGATAAAGCCTTCCGGTTGCGGTCAGCCGAACCCGGTTGCACCCATCGCAGAAGTTCTCCGTCAGCGGCGTGATGAGGCCCAGCCGCCGGCCGGTTTCTTCGACCTGGAAGTAGCGCGCCGGCCCGCCCGTGCGATAATCGTCCGGGAGCAGAGTGAATGCCTGTTCGATCATCCGGCGGGCCTCGGTCAGCGGCAGGTAACGATCAACACGGTCGTCGTCCACCAGGCCCATGGGCATGGTTTCGATCAGCGTCAGGTCGATGCTTTCACTGCCGCACCAGCGGATCATGTCGATGAATTCGTCGTCGTTGACGCCCTTCAACGCGACCATGTTGATCTTCACGGCGATGCGGGCCGCCTTGGCGGCGGCGATGCCGCGCAATACCTGATCGAGCTTGCCCCACCGGGTGATGAATCCGAACCGCTCGGGGTCGAGTGAATCAAGGCTGACATTGATGCGGCGCACGCCCGCGGCGGCAAGGCTTTGCGCATGGCGTTCGAGCTGGCTACCGTTCGTCGTCAGTGTTAGTTCGTCAAGCGTGCCATCTCGCAAATGGCGTCCAAGACTGGTCACAAGATCGTCGATGCCGCGACGAACCAGGGGCTCGCCGCCCGTCAGCCGGAGGCGTCGTACACCCCGTCTGACAAAGGTGCTGGCGATGCGGTCGATTTCCTCGAGGCTGAGCACTTCCGAGCGGGGCATGAAGCTCATCGCCTCGGCCATGCAATAGCGACAGCGGAAGTCGCAGCGGTCGGTCACCGAGATTCGCACATAAGTAATATGCCGGCCGAACGAATCCACCAGCGGCCGACCAGATCCGGCGCGCATATGAAGACTGTCAGGGTTCACCGCCATATAATACAGCTAGGGTCTGAACCGCTCACCTGCAAGCATTCATCATTGATTTCGGGCGCACAATCATGTTTGCGGAGCAGGTATTTACAGGCTACGCTGACCGGGAGGCGTTGCGAGTTAGGCCAGGCACTTGCGGAAGACGACCTTCAGAGGAATGGTAGCTGATGCAGGGTCGCCTGCAACCGATATTTCTGGTTTCTCCGCGCTATCGCAATGAAGTTGCGGCGGCAATCGAGAGCGGTGGGAGGCCTGTGGTCGCCGCGCGCCGGGCGCGTGATGCAGAACGTCGGTTTGCGCAATCGGGAGCGTCGATAGCAATCGTCGATGCGCGCGGCGCTATCGAACTTGGGCTCGGCATCGCCCGCACTTTATCGGGCACGGTCGAGGCGATGGGTGCCGTCATGCTTGTCCTGCTGTCCAAGGGCAATTCGTCCCTTCTGGGCGATGTTTATGACTCCGGAGCCACGCATTTCCTCATCAGCCCTTTTGGCGCGGCGGAATTGGGGCACGCCATCCGTTTTGCCGAACGTTATTCCCGGCGCCTCGGGGCCAACGGCCGAAAAGTGCGTGACCTTACCGCTGAAGGCGCGGGCCAAATGCCCGGCTGGAGTATCGCAATAGGATCTCGCGAGGTTACGATCAATTCCGCCCTTGCCCGGATGTTGCATGTGCCGGCCGACGAGGAAAGCTTTTCCATGCGGTCGGCATGGCGGGCGATGGGGGCCGAGGGGCGGGTTGCGCTTCGTGAGGCGCTGCGGCGGGTGCTGGCGAGCGGACGGGCGACCGCCTTTGCTCACCGGATGGAAAGGGGCGGGCGTCTTTACCGCCTGGCGCACCACCTGCGCCTCGAGAGAGACGCGCACGGTCATGTGACGGCGATCACCGCGACGGTCGAGGATCTGGAGGAGGCGTCCATTGAACGTCGTGCGTCATCGCACTTCGATCAGCTTACGCGCCTCGCCAACGCCCATTCGTTCAGAAACTGGGTCGATGCGCGTCTGGGCGGGCGTTCGGCTTACGATCCGGCGGTGATCATCATCCTGGTCGCCGTGAGCAGATTCGACGATATCAACGCCGCCTATGGGCGGAACGTGGGCGACGCGCTGCTTGAGGCGATTGGCCGCCGCCTCAACCGCCTCGTCGACGACGAAGACGGCGAGGTTGCGCTCGTTTCCCGGCTTGGCGGCGCTGAATTCGCTATCGCCATGTCAGGGCCGGTGACGCTGCCCGAAGCTTCGTTTCTTGCCCAGCGGATCGGTGTCAGTTTCGAACGCCCATTCCTGTGCGAAGGCCATCTCGTGCATCTGAGTTGCCGCATGGGCCTTGCGGTCGGTGAAGCTTCGCTTGAAAGCCCCGACGCTCTGCTCCGGCGCGCAAGCGCTGCGCTTGCGGACGCAAAGGACCAGGAACCAAACACCTCGCAGGTCTATATCGGCGACGCCGAGGTCGATGCCCTGCAGGAACTCGCCACGCTGGAAAGCGACTTGCGCCGGGCGATGGCGGCAGGCGAAATCGTCATTCTGTTCCAGCCGCAGGTCGATATCGCCAGCGGAACGATCGTCGGCGTCGAGGCATTGACCCGCTGGCTTCATCCCAGGCTTGGGACACTGTCCGCCGAAACACTGTTGTCGGTGGCGGAGCGCGCCGAGATATTTCCAACCCTGAGCGGCCATATCTGGCAGAAAACGCTTGAGATCGCGCGGAAGTGGCCCGCCCGTCTCAACCACCTGCGGCTGGCGGTGAATGTCGGCGCGACCGAATTGGCTGCCGAGGATTTCTCGCGAAAATTCCTGGAGCGGATCGCCGCGAGCGGATTCGACCGGGAACGGATCACGCTTGAGGTGACCGAGGGCGGGCTCATTGAAAATCTGGAACGCGCAGCCACCATGCTCGCGGATTTCCGGGCCAGCGGGATCCGGATCGCCATTGACGATTTCGGCACCGGCTATTCGTCGCTCGCCTATCTGAAGGCCCTTCCGCTGGATTACCTGAAGCTGGACCGGCGGCTGGCAGGCGACATGACCGGATCGCCCCGCGACCGCGTGGTCGTTTCAGGGGTCATCGAAATGGCCCGGTCGCTCGACCTTGGCGTTATTGCCGAAGGCGTCGAGACCGAAGAGCAGTTGGCGATGCTCGCCCGCGCGGGCTGCACGACCTATCAGGGCTATCTCTGTTCCCGGCCGTTGGCGGCCGATGAACTGGCCAGTTTCATCAAAAACTGGGAAGCCGTGAAGGCTATCGCCTAAACTTTCGCCACTTTCGCCAGACCCTTGGCCAATTGCGCCGCGCCGTTGAGCCGGGCGGCGGGAGACGGCCAATTGCGGGCGATGACCAGTTTCTGATCCGGGCGCAGCTTGGCGATGCCGTTCAATCGCTGGATATACGCGATCAGCCCGGCCGGATTGGGCACGCTGTCGTTCCTGAAGGTCATCACTGCACCGCGCGGACCGACTTCCAGCTTCTGGACGTGGGCGGTCCGGCAGTTGAGCTTTGCCTCGATCAGCGTCAGCAGGTTCTTGGTAGGCTCGGGCAACGGGCCAAAGCGGTCGATCATCTCGGCGGCGAAACCCTCGATCTGGTCACTGCCATCCAGGTCGTTCAGGCGCCGGTAGAGCGCCATGCGAAGGTTGAGGTCGGGCACATAGTCGTCGGGCAGCAGGATTGGGGCATCGACAGTGATCTGCGGACTATAAGCGTCATCCGGGGCTTTCAGGCCGGCACCCTCGGCGCGTGCGGCCGTAATCGCGTCTTCAAGCATCGTCTGGTACAGCTCGAACCCGATCTCGCGTATATGGCCGGACTGCTCGTCGCCCAGCAGATTGCCCGCGCCCCTGATGTCGAGGTCGTGGCTGGCGAGCTGAAATCCCGCGCCGAGTGAATCGAGGCTGGACAGAACCTTGAGCCGCTTTTCGGCCGTCTCGGTGATCATCCGGTCGGCAGGCGTCGTCAGATAGGCATAGGCGCGCGTCTTCGCCCGGCCCACACGCCCGCGCAACTGATAGAGCTGGGCAAGGCCGAACATGTCGGCGCGGTGGATGACCAGCGTGTTGGCGGACGGAATATCGATACCGGATTCGACGATGGTGGTGGAGACAAGCACCTCATATTTTTTGTCGTAAAACGCCGACATCCGTTCCTCAACCTCGGTCGCGGACATCTGGCCGTGGGCCACGACGTAGCGCACTTCCGGCACCGTCTCGCGCAAGAACTCCTCTATTTCCGGGATATCGGCGACGCGCGGCGTGACAAAGAAGCTCTGGCCGCCGCGGAAATGCTCGCGCAGCAGCGCTTCGCGGATCACTACGTCATCCCATGGCATCACATAGGTCCTGACGGCCAACCGGTCGACGGGCGGCGTCTGGATGACGGACAATTCGCGCAGGCCTGACATCGCCATCTGAAGCGTCCGGGGAATGGGCGTCGCGGTGAGCGTCAGCACATGCACATCGGCTTTCAGCGCCTTCAGCCGTTCCTTGTGGGTGACTCCGAATTTCTGCTCCTCGTCGACGATGACAAGGCCCAGCCGCTTGAACGTTACGGCTTTCGCGAGCAGCGCATGCGTGCCGATGACGATGTCGACCGATCCGTCCTCAAGCCCCGCGCGGGTCTTTGCAGCATCGCCGGAAGACACCAGCCGTGACAACTGCCGCACCTCAACCGGATAGCCGGCGAAGCGATCCCGGAAGGTGGCATAGTGCTGGCGGGCAAGCAGGGTGGTCGGACAGACGATTGCCACCTGCATCCCGTGCATGGCGGCGACGAAAGCCGCACGAAGCGCAACTTCGGTCTTGCCGAAGCCGACATCGCCGCAGACCAGCCGGTCCATCGGCTTGCCCGCGGCCAGATCGTCGATCACATCACCGATCGCGCGATCCTGATCGTCGGTCTCATCATAGGGGAAGCGCGCGACAAATTCGTTATAGGCGCCATCATCGGCCGTGATCGACGGAGCATTACGCATGGCCCGCTCTGCCGCGGTTTTCAGAAGTTCGCCCGCGATCTCGCGAATGCGATCCTTCATCCGCGCCTTGCGCGCCTGCCAGTGCGCGCCGCCCAGCCGGTCGAGGGCGACACCGTCGGTTTCCGACCCGTAGCGCGAAAGGACGTCGATATTCTCTACGGGAACGTAGAGCTTGTCGCCGCCGTCATAGGCAAGCTGAACGCAGTCATGCGGCGATTGGCCGACCGGGATCGAAACCAGCCCCTCGTAGCGTCCGATGCCGTGGTCGGCGTGAACGACGAGATCGCCGGGCGTCAGTGCCTGAAGCTCTGCCAGGAAAGCGTCCGCGTGCTTGCGCCGGCGGCGGCGAACGAGGCGGTCGCCAAGCATGTCCTGTTCGGTGAGAACGGCGACGTCCGGCGTGGTGAAGCCATGATCCAGCGGCACCACCGCCAGCGCGGCGCTGCCCTGCGCCGACAGTCCAAGGGCCTCCTGCCAGCTATCGGCAAGTGCGGTGCGTTTCAGCCCGTGGTCGGCGAGCAGGCCCTGCAGACGTTCGCGCGAACCCTTGCTGTAGCTGGCCAGAATGACCCGCTTGTTCGCCTTGCGGAGAGCGGCGATGTGGGCGGAAACCGCCTCGTAGACATTCGTCTGCGCGGTGCGTTCGGGCGTGAAGTCCCGTGGCGCATCGACCCCGCATTCGATCACCTGTTCGCTTTCGGGTTCGTGGAAGCCCGTCACGAGGTGGATCGGACGCGCATCGACCAGTCCGGCCCAGTCCTGCTTGTCGAGGTAGAGCATGTCGGGCGGAAGCGGCCGGTAACTGCCTGGGCCAACCGACATCGCCTTGCTGCGGTTCTGAAAATAGTCGGTGATGGCTTCGAAGCGCGCATCGGCGGCCGCGGGCGTTCCGGAATCGCGTACAATCAGGTCATGTTCGCCAAGATGGTCGAGCAGCGTTGACAGTCGCTCCTCGAACAGCGGCAACCAATGTTCCATGCCCGCAAGCCGGCGGCCGCTGGAAACAGCCTCATAGAGCGGATCGCCGGTGGCGGTAGCGCCGAAGCGCTCGCGATAGCACGAACGGAAGCGCTTGATCGTCTCCTCATCCAGCAGCGCCTCTGATACGGGCAGCAGCGTGAAAGCTTCAAGCCGCCCGGTGGTCCGCTGATCGGTGGGGTCGAATGTGCGGACGCTCTCGATCTCGTCGCCGAAGAAGTCGAGGCGAAGCGCTTGTTCCTCGCCCGCCGGGAAAAGGTCGAGCAATCCGCCGCGCACCGCGAATTCACCCGCTTCGGCAACGGTGTCGGTGCGGACATAGCCATTGGCTGTCAGCATCTGCGCCAGCCGGTCACGGTCGACCCTTTCGCCGGGAGCGAGGCGCGCGGTCAACTGGCGGATGCGAAAAGGGGTGAGGGTGAGCTGCGTCGCCGCCGAAAGCGTCGTCACGAGAAGCTCCGGACCTTTCGGCTTCGCCTGTAACGCGGACAGCGCCGCCAGCCGTTCGGAGCTTGAACGTAGCGAAGGCGAACTGCGGTCGTAAGGCAGGCAATCCCATGCGGGGAGCTGAATGATCCGCAGTTCGGGCGCGAAATAATGGACCGAATCCGCGACCGATCGCATTTCGGCTTCGTCAGCGGCGATGAAGACAGCGCGGGCTCCCACCTTGGTCGAGGACGCGGCGCGGGCAAGGTCCGCCATCAGCCATGGCAGGAAGCCCACCGGCGCGCCCGCCAGCGTGAGCGGCTTGCCGGCCTTGGCGATGTGCTGGAGATCGATCATCAGGACCGAACCGTCACCCCAGCGAAAGCCGGGGTCCATGCTGGCGGAGAATAGATGCCGGCCTTCACTGGCATGATGAATGAACAATTCACTGGGCCACCGGGATGTAATCGAGTTTTTGCATCGCCTGCATTAGCGGGCCCTGGAATTGCGGCGGACAGGGCATGGTCCCGATCGCCCAGGCCATGATCTCGACGTCTTCCTCGTTGAGCAGCGTCTCGAACCAGAAAATCTCGTCATCCTCCCAACGCGCCGCATTGCGGTCGAAGAAGCCGCCGATCAGCAGGTCGGCCTCTTTTGTGCCGCGATGCCAGGCGCGAAAGCGCATGCGCTTCAATCGGGTTTCACGATCCATGTGGCGGAATCCAGTTTATGCCGGCGGGCGGTAGCGACGCCTGCCGGATTTCGGCTAAAGATGGTTTCCGATAGACATGCGCCCAGAGATTCTCAATCCGCTCTTCACAGAAATCACCGCGCTGAAGGGCGTGGGTCCCACGCTTGCCCGGCCGCTGAAGCGGCTGGAGCTGGGGCGGGCGGTCGACGTGCTGTTCCATCTGCCGGTCACATGGGTCGACCGGAAGAATGTGGCCGAACTGGACGCGGCGGACGCCGGGCGCATCATCACCGTCACGCTGACGCCCACCGAATATCGCCAGGGCGGGCCCAGAAGCCCTTTTCGCGTGCAGGCGGTGGATGGCGCGGGGAACGGCGCGAGCCTCGTCTATTTCGGCCAGTCGCAGGGTTGGGCGCGCAAGCTTTTGCCGCTGGGTCAGCCGCGCGTGGTATCGGGCAAGCTCGAGCTTTACGGACAATATCTCCAGATCGTGCATCCCGATCACGTCCTGCCGCCGGAAGAGGCCGGAGACCTGCCTGAGCGCGAGGCCGTCTATCCGCTCTCCGAGGGCCTAAGCAACAAGCGGCTGGCGGGGCTGGCGGCGCAGGCGCTTGAACGGATGCCCGCTCTGCCCGAGTGGATCGAATCGAGCGTTCTTTCCCGGAACGGCTGGCCCGATTGGCGCGATGCCCTGAAGCGCGCCCATGCCGACCCGTCCGACGCGGCGGCGCGTGCGCGGCTGGGCTATGACGAGATTTTCGCAAACCAGCTTGCCCTGATGCTGGTTCGCGCCTCCACCCGCAAACGGCGCGGCATTCCGATGCAGGGCGACGGGCGGCTCACGAGCGGGCTCAGGCTTCCGTACAGTCCAACCGGGGCGCAACGGCGCGCGGTCGCGGAGATCACCGGCGACATGGTGCAGTCCGTTCCGATGCTCCGTCTTCTTCAGGGCGATGTCGGATCGGGCAAGACGCTGGTTGCGCTGATGGCGCTGCTGACTGCGGTTGAGGCCGGGGCGCAAGGCGCCTTGCTCGCGCCCACCGAAATCCTCGCGCGCCAGCATCTGCAAAGCCTCACCGCCCTCACGGCGGGCCTTTCCGTCCGCATCGCGATCCTGACCGGGCGCGAAAAAGGCAAGGCGCGCGAGGCCGTGCTAGAAGGCTTGGCATCGGGCGATATCGATATACTGATCGGCACGCACGCGATCTTCCAGTCGGGGGTTGAATACCACCGCCTTGGCCTTGCCGTGGTGGACGAACAGCACCGCTTCGGCGTTTCGCAGCGCCTGATGCTGGCGCAAAAGGCCGAGCACCCGCCGCACCTGTTGGTGATGACGGCCACGCCGATCCCACGCACACTGACGTTGACCTTTTATGGCGAGATGGACGTCAGCCGGCTGGATGAGATGCCGCCGGGCCGCCAGCCGGTGGAGACGCGGGTGATGTCGGCGGAGCGGCTGGAGGAGATTGTCGCCGCGCTGGGCCGGCACATCGACGGCGGCGGTCAGGCTTATTGGGTCTGCCCATTGGTGGAGGAAAGCGAGGTCAGCGACCAGGCTGCGGCCGAGGCGCGAGCGGCCACACTGAAGCTGCGCTTTGGCGATCGCATCGGCCTTGTCCACGGGCGGATGAAGGGTCCCGAAAAGGATGCGGTCATGGCGGCCTTCCAATCGGGCGAGTTGTCCGTGCTTGTGGCGACGACGGTGATCGAGGTCGGCGTCGACGTGCCAAATGCCACACTGATGATCGTCGAAGGCGCGGACCGCTTTGGCCTCGCGCAGTTGCACCAGTTGCGCGGACGGGTCGGGCGCGGCCAAGGGCGCTCGGTCTGCCTGCTGTTGCGGAACAATGCGCTGTCCGAAACCGCGCGGGCGCGGCTGGCGCTGATGCGCGAGACCAACGACGGATTCCGTATCGCCGAGGAAGATTTGCGCCTGCGTGGCGCTGGTGAAATACTGGGCACCAAGCAATCGGGCGAGGCGCAGTTCAAGCTGGCAACGCCCGAACAGATACAGGAGCTGCTTCCCGTCGCGACCGCCGATGCCCGGCTTCTTGTCGACCGCGACGGCGGGCTTGAAGGCGAGCGCGGCAAGGCGGCGCGGACGCTGCTTTACCTGTTCGAGCGCGATGCGGCGGTCGGGCTGCTGCGGGGCGGGTGATGTCTTCCCACAGTTACACCCTCCGCGTCATTCCCGCGAAGGCGGGACGCCGGGAACGCGGTGTCACTTGAAGCAGGTTAACGCGTAATCAGCCCGTGCTTCTTCGCGCCGAAGCTCAGCTTCACCGGCTCATTCCCCACGGCAATCACGAATTGGGGGTCGGTCACCTTTTCCCCGTCCACCCGAATGGCACCTTCGGCGATCTTTTGTCTTGCCTGCTTGTTTGAGGAAACGAAGCCAAGCTGCACATTTGCCGCGATAATTCCGATTTCCCCTTCCGGCACCTTCAGCGTCGGCAAATCCTCGCCAGCACCTCCCAGCGCAAAGGTCTGGCGCGCGGTTTCAGCCGCCGCTTCGGCTGCCTCCCGGCCACGGCACATCGCCGTCGCCTCGTTTGCCAGCACGATCTTTGCCTGGTTGATCCCAGCGCCTTCCAGCGCCTCCAACCGCTCCACCTCATCGAGCGGCAGGTCGGTGAACAGGCGCAGGAACCGTCCGACATCGGCGTCGTGCGTGTTCCGCCAGAACTGCCAATAATCATAGGCGGGAAGCGCGTCGTCGTTGAGCCATACCGCCCCCGACAGCGTCTTGCCCATCTTCGCGCCGTCGGCGGTGGTGAGCAGCGGCGTGGTTATGCCGTAGACCTCGGTTCCATCGACGCGGCGGGCAAGCTCGATCCCGTTGATGATGTTGCCCCACTGATCCGATCCGCCCATCTGCACGCGGCAGCCGGTACGGCGGGAAAGCTCAAGGAAATCATAGCCCTGAAGGATCATGTAGTTGAATTCGAGGAAGGTGAGCGATTGCTCGCGTTCCAGCCTCAACTTCACGGAATCGAAGCTCAACATCCGATTGATCGTGAAATGTTGGCCGATCTCGCGCAGGAAGGGGATATATTCCAGCTTGTCGAGCCATTCGGCGTTGTCGAGCATGACGGCGTCGGTCGGTCCTTCGCCAAAGGTCAGGAACCGCTCGAATATCTTCTTGATGGACGCGATATTGCTGGCGATGACGTCATCCGTCAGCAGCTTCCTCGCTTCGTCCTTGAAGCTCGGGTCGCCGATCTTGCCCGTGCCGCCACCCATCAACACGATCGGCTTGTGGCCCGCCTGCTGCAGCCGGCGCAGCAGCATGATCTGGACGAGGCTTCCCACGTGGAGCGAAGGCGCCGTGGGATCGAAACCGATGTAACCCGGCACGACCGACTGTGCGGCGAGCGAGTCCAAACCGCTCGCGTCGGTAAGCTGATGGATGTAACCTCGCGAGGAGAGCAGGCGGAGAAGGTCGGATTTGTATTCGGTCATGATGAGATGGGCGGTTAGCATGGGGCGCGGGTTATGAACAGCATGCTCGCTATCGGATTGATGTCCGGGACTTCCATGGATGGAGTGGATGCCGCGCTCATCGAAACCGATGGCGAAGAAGTGGTGCGCCCGCTCGATTTCGTGAGTCTGCCCTACAGCGAGGAAGACCGCGGGGTTCTGCGTAGCGCCCTGATGCATGCGCAGGGCCTCAGCGCGCCGGACGACCATCCCGATATTGCCGCTGCCAGCCGGGTCGTCGATCGTCGCCATATCGAGGCGGTGGAGGCGTTGCTCAGGAAAATCGGCCGGAACGCGGCTGATATCGGCGCCGTCGGCTATCACGGCCAGACGGTCGCCCACCGCCCGGACAGGGGTTGGACCTGGCAGATCGGCGACGGGCAGGTACTCGCCCACGCGCTCGGCCTGATGGTTGTCGACGATTTCAGGTCAGCGGATGTCGAACAGGGCGGCCAGGGCGCGCCGCTCGTTCCAGTTTATCATGCCGCGCGTCTTTCGGATCGCGAATGCCCTGCGGTCGTGCTGAACCTCGGCGGCGTGGGCAACCTTACCTTCGTGGGATCGACAGGCCTGCTGCTTGCGTTCGACACGGGGCCGGGTAATGCGCTGATCGATGACTGGATGCACGAACACGCCGGGCTCTCCCATGATGAAGGCGGCGCAGCGGCGGCCCAGGGTCGGGTGCGCGAAGACGTGCTGTCGCAAATGATGTCGCATCCCTGGTTCGAAGAACCGCCGCCCAAGTCGCTTGACCGCAACGACTTTTCGATAGACGCGGTGCGCGGTTTGCCGCTGACGGATGGCGCGGCGACGCTGACGGCGTTCACCGCTTCGGCCGTGGCGCGGGGCATTGCGCATTGTCCGGTTCGACCGCGCGCGATCCATGTCGCGGGGGGCGGCCGCCATAACCGGACGTTGATGGGCATGATTGCCGCGCGCTGTGGAGTGCCGGTGACGCCCGTTGACGATCTGGGATGGAATGGCGACGCCACGGAGGCGGAAGCCTTCGCCTATCTCGCGGTGCGCTTCCTGCAGGGCAAGCCGACCAGCTATCCGGAAACAACCGGTGTTAATGCGCCCGTTAGCGGCGGTCGTGTATCGGTACCTCAAACATTGCTCAAAAAAGGCATGGCAAACATATGATTTGGGGAATTTTGATTATCATGGCGGGCTTTGCGGCGCTGCCCGCATCGGCCGCAACGCCTCAGAGCTACCAGGAGCTGGATCGGGTGTCTTCGCTCGCCTGCCTCCGCGCCAGCGGATTTCGGGACGCAGCTTTCGCGCCGTCGCCCCTCAGGTTCAGCGATCAGATGGGCGTCGATGCGCGCCTCATAACCGGCACCTATCCCCAGGCGCATATGAGCGGGAAGCAAGGCATGGCGCTGTGCCTTTACAACCGTTCGACCAAGCGGGCCGAAGTTGTGGATGCCGCGCCGTGGATGTCGCGTAAGCAGGTGTGGACCGGGGGCGGCCAGAAAAAACGCTAGGCGGAAGCCGCCACGTCCGACGTTCTGGCGTACAGGTTTGTCGTCGCCGCCGATACCGCCTTGCCGATAAGCAACACGGCGGGCCCATCGCCGATCGCGGTCTGCACCGCCAGCCCCAGCAGATCGAGCCGCGTTGAAAAGCGCCGTTCGGAAGGCAGGCTCGCATTCTCCACGGCCAGGACAGGCGTACCGGGGGCAAGGCCGGCGGCCATCAGGCTCGCAGCGATTTGCGCGGCTGCGGCGCGCCCCATGTAGACGGCGAGCATCGCATCGGGATCGGCAAGCGCCTTCCAGTCCAGATCGAGCGGCTCGCCCGCGCGGGCATGTGCGGTGACGAACTGAAGCCGACGCGCCATGCCCCTGAGCGTCAGGGAAATGCCGCTTCCGGCGGCTGCGGCGGCTGCGGCGGTAATTCCCGGCACGACGTGTACGGCGATGCCATTCCCGCGCAGATGCTCCATTTCTTCCGCCGAGCGGCCGAAGATCGAGGGGTCGCCACCCTTCAGCCGCACCACACGCAATCCTGCCCGTGCCGCTTCAAGCAGCAGGTCATTGATGCTCGATTGATCCTTGGAGTGCCGCCCCGATCTCTTGCCGACAGGCACGAGACGCGTTCTCGTTGGGGCAAGGTCGAGAATGCCGGGGCCGACCAATGCATCGTAAAAGATCACATCGGCGGCGCGGATCAACTTCTCCGCCTTGCGGGTCAACAGGTCGGGGTCGCCCGGCCCCGCGCCGACCAGCCAGACTTCGCCCGGGTGCATGAGTGTCTCACACGGCATGGCTGACTTCCTTGTCGACGGGTTTCAACAGCCTGGCGATGGCGGGCCGGCAGGAACCGCAGTTGGTCCCGGCCTTGAGATGCGCGCCGACTTCGTCGACGCTGGTAAGCGATTTGGTAGCGATCGCTGCGAGGATGGATTTCATGCCCACGTCGAAGCAGACGCAGATGATTGGGCCCCGGTCGAGCGCGGGCTTGGCGGGACGGCCCGCCAGAAGCGCGACGGGCGATGTTTCCTCGGGTGTTTCGAGCTGACTGACAAGCCATTCGCGCGAGGGAAGGCTGCCGGTGCGCGAGATATAGAGCGCGGCTTTCAGCCGTCCTGCAGCGAGGACGGCGATACGCATTTGCCCGCGCGCGGCATCGCTCGCTTCCACGCGTTCGCCCTTGGGCAGCAGATGTTTCGCCAATGCGGCAATGTCGCCGTTCCCCGCAAGCTCGACCAGCCAACCGCCACCGACGCGAACGCGGGTGGCATGGACGGCATCGATCATCCCCGGTGCTTCGGCGGACACGAGAAACCCGGTCCACTCGGTTACGATCGCCTCGATCCGCGCGGGCGTGGACTTGAAACCGGGCTGACCTGAAAAAGGGTCGACGGCGGGGCGGGGGAGCAGACCCGCGCGCCCGCCTGTCGATTGCTGGTCCGTCCAATGGATCGGGACGAACATTTCTCCGCGGCGTTGGCCGTCGCTGATGCTGACCCGGAAGATGCTTTGTCCTTGTGCTGTGATCACGCGCGCAAGCCCGCCGTCGGCAAGCCTGAAAGCGACGGCATCGGCGGGATGGACCTCGACAAGGGGCTCTTGCCGGTGGCGCGACAGGCGGGGCGAAAGGCCGGTCCTTGTCATGGTGTGCCATTGGTCGCGATAGCGGCCGGTGTTGAGCGTCAGCGGCCATTGGGCAAGAGGCGCGATTTCGGCCTGTCTGACGGCGATCATCCGGGCCTTGCCGTCAGGCGTAGGGAAGCGGCCGTCGACAAATGGCGTCGCGCCCCAACGGAACGGCTCCATTGCGTCATAATCCGGGTTTGCGATTGCGCCGTGATGGCCGATGTCGAACACCCGCGAACCCCTGTTTTCATAGGTCGAAAGCCGGGCATGCTCGCGATAGATATCGGCGGGCCGGTCATAGGCGAAGGCAGCGGCCCAGCCCATGCGGCGGGCGACTTCCTTCACGATCCACCAGTCCGGCTTCGCTTCGCCGGGCGAGGGGAACAGCGGCCGCTGGCGGCTGATCCGGCGTTCGGAATTGGTGACGGTGCCGTCCTTCTCGCCCCATCCGGCGGCGGGCAGGCGGACATGGGCAAAGGCGGTGGTGTCGGTTTCGGCAATGCAGTCGGACACGACCACGAACGGACAGGCGGCCAGCGCCTCACGTACCATATTCGCGTCAGGCAGGCTGACCGCGGGATTGGTCGCCATGATCCAGATCGCCTTGATCTTTCCGTCGCGAATTTGGCGGAACATGTCGACCGCCTTGAGGCCGGGTTTGGCGGCCATGGCCGGTGCGCTCCAGAACCGGCGGACGCGGGCGACGTTCTCGGGCGCGAAATCCATGTGCGCGGCGAGCGTTGAGGCAAGCCCGCCCACCTCGCGCCCGCCCATGGCGTTGGGCTGGCCGGTGATCGAAAAAGGAGCCGCTCCCGGCTTGCCGATTCGTCCTGTCGCCAGGTGGACGTTGATGATCGCGTTCACCTGATCCGTGCCGCGAATCGACTGGTTGATGCCCTGGCTGAACAGGGTGATCGTCCGTGGGTTGGCGGCAAAAAGGTCGAAGAACTGCTGAAGGTCGGGAACGGCCACGTCGCAGACGCGGGCGACCGACCAGAGGTCGTTGTCGCCGAGCGCATCCCAAAAGCCTTCCGGCACCGCGACGCTTTGCGAGAGATAATCTTCGTCGACTAGCCCCTCGCGCCGGCAATGGGCGAGCAACCCGTTCATAAGCGCGACGTCGGTGCCGGGGCGGATAGCGAGGTGCAGGTCCGCGTCCTCGCACGTCTCGGTCCGGCGCGGGTCTATCACCACGATCTTCGTTCCGCGCTTCTCGCGCGCCGCCAGAATCCGCTGATAGACGATGGGGTGGCACCAGGCGGTGTTCGACCCGACAAGAACGACCAGATCCGCCTCGTCCAGATCGTCATAGCTGGCAGGGACGACATCCTCTCCAAAGGCACGGTTGTGCCCTGCCACCGCGCTCGACATGCAGAGACGCGAGTTGGTGTCGATATTGCCCGAGCCGATGAAGCCTTTCATCAGCTTGTTGGCGACATAATAGTCTTCGGTCAGCAACTGGCCCGAGACATAGAAAGCGACGCTGTCCGGGCCATGTTGGGCAATGGTGTCGGCAAATCTGCGTGCGACGAGATCGAGCGCCTTTTCCCAACCGGCCTGTTTCCTGCCGATCGCCGGGTGAAGCAGACGGCCTTCAAGACCCACCGTTTCACCAAGGTGCGTTCCCTTGGAACAGAGCCGCCCCCCGTTCGCGGGATGATCGGGATCGCCCTCTATCGTCACGGCCCGTCCTATGCCGGGCGTGGCCTTTACCCCGCAGCCAACGCCGCAATAGGCGCAGGTGGTGCGGATAGGCGTCACGTCAGGCGGCTGCGGCAAGTGTCGAAGCGCGACAGATCAGGACGCGGCCGGCGTCCACCTTCACCGGGATGACGCGGGTGCAGCCCTTGTCTTCGCCCAGCGCCTCGCCCGTAATGAGCGAGATGCGCCAGTTATGCAGCGGGCAGGTGACGCTACTGTCGTGCACGATGCCCTGACTAAGCGGGCCTTGCTTGTGCGGGCATTTGTCGACCAGCGCATAGACCTCGCCATTGGCGGTCCGGAAAATGGCGATCTGCTCGCCTCCCTGAACCGGCAGGGTGCGCGCGCCAAGCGCGGGCAACTGGTCGACCGGGCCGATATCAAGCCAATCAGCGATCATGGTTCAACGTCCTCCAACGACCGCGAAGGGCCGGATTTCAGCGATATGCTGGTGCAATTCCCTTTCGGCGCCTGCCGCTCGCTCGGCCCATGGGTCCTTCTGGAGGAAGCTCTGGGCATAGAGGAAGCGTGCGCGCAGTGCTTCGCGACCTGCCGCGTCCTCGACGATACGCTGCTTGATATAGTCCAGCCCGACACGCTCGACCCACGGCGCGGTGCGATCGAGATAGCGTGCTTCCTCCCGGTAGAGCTGGATAAAGGCCGCGCAATAATCGAGCGTTTCCTGCTCGGTCTCGACTTTACACAGCAGGTCGGTGCCCCGCAGGTGGATGCCGCCATTGCCGCCGATGTGCAGCTCGTATCCGGAATCGACGCAGATCACGCCGAAGTCCTTGATCGTCGCTTCCGCGCAGTTGCGCGGGCAGCCCGATACCGCGATCTTGAACTTGTGCGGCATCCATGAGCCCCAGGTCATCTGCTCGGTCTTGATGCCAAGGCCGGTCGAATCCTGTGTGCCGAAGCGGCACCATTCGGACCCCACGCAGGTCTTCACCGTGCGCAGCGCCTTGCCATAGGCGTGGCCCGACACCATGCCGGCGGCATTGAGATCGGCCCAGATCGCGGGCAAGTCTTCCTTCTTGATGCCGAACAGGTCCAGCCGCTGGCCGCCTGTCACTTTCACCATCCGCGCGTTGTATTTTTCCGCCGCGTCGGCGATGGCGCGCAGTTCCTTGGGCGTCGTGACGCCGCCCCACATGCGCGGGACGACCGAATAGGTGCCATCTTTCTGGATATTGGCGTGCATCCGCTCGTTGACGAAGCGGCTCTGCGGGTCTTCGACATGCTCGGCGGGCCAGGCGCACAGCAGGTAATAGTTGAGCGCCGGGCGGCAGGAATAGCAGCCGTCGGGCGTTGACCAGGACAGTTCCTGCATCACCTGCGGGATGGACTTGAGATTTTTCTCGATGATCTGGCGGCGGACATCCTCATGCGTGAAGCTGGTGCACTTGCACACCGTCTTCGCCGCCCGTTCCCCGGCATATTCGTCGCCCAGGGTGACGGCGAGCAGATTTTCGACAAGCCCCGTGCATGATCCGCAGCTCGCCGAAGCCTTGCAGGTCGCGCGGACCGCGTCGAGCGTGGTTGCACCGCCCTCAATGCAGGCGACGACACCGCCCTTTGAAACGCCGTTGCAGCCGCAGATCTCCGCATCGTCGGAGAGCGCCGCAACGGCCGCCCTAGGGTCCGCATGCGCCCCTCCACCGGACGCGAAAGCCTGGCCGAAGATCAGCGCGTCGCGGATGTCCGCGATGTCCTCGCCCTTTTTCAGCAGGTCGAAGTACCAGCTTCCGTCAGCCGTATCGCCATAAAGGACGGCGCCGATCAACCTGTCGCCCTTCACGATCACGCGTTTGTACACGCCGCGTGTGGCGTCGCGCAGGACGATGTCTTCCGTGCCGTCTCCGCCCGTGAAGTCGCCGGCCGAGAACACGTCCAGCCCCGCCACCTTCAGCTTGGTCGACGTGACCGAGCCCTGATAACCGAGCACCGGGCCGGTGGTGAGGCCGTCGGCAAGCGAGGCGCACATTTCCCATAGCGGCGCGACAAGGCCGTAGCAGAGGCCGCGATGCTCCACACACTCGCCGACCGCCGTGACAGCCTCGTCCGACGTGACCATATGATCATCGACCTGGATGCCCCGGCCGACCACGAGGCCCGCTTCCTTCGCCAGCGTCGTGTTGGGGCGAATACCGACCGCCATGACCACGAGATCGGCCGGAATGACACGGCCGTCCTTCAGCTTGACGCCTTCCACTTTGGTTTCGCCCAGGATGCATTCGGTGTCGGCACCGGTCAAAATCTGCTGGCCGCGCCCTTCAAGCGCGGTCTTCAACAGCCATCCGGCGGCTTCGTCGAGTTGGCGTTCCATCAGTGTCGGCATCAGGTGGATGACCGTGACGTTCATGCCGCGCAAGCTGAGGCCGTGCGCTGCTTCCAGCCCCAGCAGGCCGCCGCCGATCACCACCGCGTTGCGGCTCTGGTCGGCCGCGCGGAGCATTGCCGCGACATCGTCCATGTCGCGGAAGGTGACGACGCCGGGCAGCTTCGCGCCGGGCACTGGTATGATGAAGGGGTCCGAGCCTGTGGCCAGCAGCAGCCGGTCGTAATGTTCCGCCAAGCCGGACCGGGCGACCACCATCTTCCGTTCGCGGTCAATGGCGATGACGGGATCGCCGGCGACGAGGCGGATATTATGCCCTTCATACCAGGCGTGGTCGTTGATGACGATGTCCTCGAACGCCTTTTCGCCCGCCAGCAGCGGCGAGAGCATGATGCGGTTGTAATTGACGCGCGGCTCCGCGCCGAAGATTGTGATCCGGTATCGACCTGCATCGCGCTTCAGGATTTCCTCGACCGCGCGACATCCCGCCATGCCGTTGCCGACGACGATCAAATGCTCGCGGCTGTCCATGCCGATAGGCGTCATGTTGCTGGCCTCCGCGGAAATTTTCGTCTGAACGCCCATCAGATACGCACTCCCTGAACAGCGGCGCCCCATGTGGTGCGCCAGCGCTTTTTGATTGCTGACAGCCCGACGAGCGCGACAACGGCGAGGGTGGCGAAAATAAGGAAACCGGCCTGGTAGCTGCCGGTCGCCTGCTTCGAGAGACCGAGGCTTGAGGCAAGGTAGAAGCCGCCAATGCCACCGGCCATGCCGACGAGGCCGGTCATCACGCCGATCTCCTGACGGAAACGCTGCGGCACGAGCTGAAACACCGCGCCGTTGCCCATGCCGAGCGCCAGCATCGCGACGACGAACAGGCCGAGCGCGACGGCGGCATGTGTCGGCCCGGAACTGACCAGAGCCAGCGCTACGGCCGCGATCACATACATCAGCGACAGTGACTTGATGCCGCCGACCTTGTCAGCCACTGCGCCGCCCAGCGGGCGCACCAGCGAGCCGACGAACACGCAAGCCGCCGTGAAATAGCCGGCAGTGACGGCGGGCAAGCCGTATTGATCGTTGAAATAGATGGTGAGCGATGAAGACAAGCCGACGAAGCCGCCAAAAGTGACGCCATAGAACAGCATGAACCACCAGGCGTCGATGTTCTTCAGCGGGGAGAAATAGGCCGCAAACGGCTTGGCCGGAGGCGCGTTGGGCGCGTCTTTCGCTATCACCAGATAGACACCGAGCACGACGACCAGCGGAATTACCGCCATTCCCAGCACATTCGTCCAGCCGAACATCTGGGCGAGGGTAGGCGCGAACAGGGCGGCGAACACGGTGCCCGAATTGCCCATGCCGGCGATGCCCAGCGCCTTGCCCTGATGCTCGGGCGGATACCAGCGGGACGCAAGCGGAAGGGCGACGGCGAAGGAAGCCCCCGCGAAGCCAAGCACCACGCCCACCGCAAGCGTTCCCGCAAAGCTGTGGACGCCAAGCAGCCAGGCCGTTGTGAGACCTGCAATAACGATGATCTGTCCGAACGTCCCGGTCATCTTGGGTCCGATACGATCGACCAACAGGCCATTGACCAGCCGCAACAGCGCACCCGCGAGCGTGGGCGTCGCCACCATCAGTCCCTTTTGCGCCGGTGCCAGGCCAAGATCGGCTGAAATCGCGACGCCCAGCGGACCGAGGAGAACCCAGACCATGAACGCTACATCGAAATACAGAAATGCGGCGATCAGTGTGGGCCTGTGCCCGGCTTCCCAGAAACTTTTCTTCATTGCAGCCCCCATGGTGTTGACGAATTGTGCGGGATGCTCACCCTCGCGCGTGTGCGAGTGGGGAGCGATGAATGCGTCCAAGCGGTGGACTGAGGGTTGCGGCGGGCTGGGCCAGCGAGCAGGGGAGGCGTTCGGCCAATGAGGACTACACCGCACTGTACCTGCCGCCCGCCGGGGAGCGCGCGCGTCATGGACTGGTCGCCGTCGTCGCGGACGGTGTCGGCGGCGCCAAGGGCGGCCGGGTCGCGGCGGAACTGACCGTCCGCAGCTTCATCGACGGCTACTATGCCCAGAGTGACACGATCGGCGTGCCGCTGGCCGGTGCGCGGGCGATCAACGGCATCAACCGCTGGCTTCGCGCCCAAGGTCAGGCCGATCCGGCGCTGGAAGGGCTGGCGACGACCTTCACCGCCCTCGTCCTGCGCGGGCGCCGGGCCCATGTGCTTCATGTCGGGGACAGCCGCGCCTATCATTTCAGCGGTGGACGGCTGGTCCGCCTGACGCGGGACCATGTGCTCGACCAGCCCGATCTGCGCCATGTTCTTTATCGCGCAGTCGGCATCGAGGATCATATCCGGCTCGATCACGCCAGCGTGGAACTGGGCATCCACGACCGGCTGCTGCTGGTGAGCGATGGCGTCCATGGCGTATTGGGCGACAAGGTGATCGCCGAACTGCTGGAAGCGCGGGGGCAGGCCGACGCCGATGCAGCCCATATTGTTGCTGCGGCGCTTGCTGCGGGATCCCAGGATAACGCCAGCGCGGTGCTGATCGACATTCTGGATCTGCCCGCGCCCGACCGCGACATGATCGCCGGGGAATTGAGCCATCTGCCGATCGAACCGCCGCCCGCTGCCGGTGACAGCATTGATGGCTTCAGGCTGACCGAAATGCTCGCCGACGGTCGCTATGCTCGCGTTTTCCGTGCGACCGATGAGCGTTCCGCGCGCGATCTCGTTCTCAAATTCCCCAAGCCCGCCGTGCTTGCCGAGCCCGCCATGCGCGCCGCTTTCGTGCGGGAGGCGTTGATCGGCATGCGTGTCGCCAGTCCGTTTGTCGGCGAGGTCGTGAATGTCGCCGAGGAGCGCCAGACCCGGCTCTACACCGTCATGCCCTATTATCATGGCGAAACACTTGCGAGCCGATTGAAACAGAACACTTTTGTCCCGATGCACCAGGCACGCCGAATTGCCGTGCAGCTCACCCGCGCGGTCGCGGCGTTGCACCGTCTGGGCATCATCCATCGCGACATCAAGCCCGACAATGTTATCCTCACCGATGACGGCGGTCTGCGGCTGGTCGATCTCGGTGTCGCGCGTCTGCCGCGTGTCGAGGATGTGCGGGGCGACGATATTCCCGGGACGCCGAGCTTCATGGCGCCCGAGCTGTTCGACGGAAATGCCGGAGACGAGATGACCGATCAGTTCGCGCTCGGCATCACGCTGTCCCTGCTGTTCGCCGGGAGCCTGCCCTATGGCGAGGCGGAAGCTTTCAACCGGCCGCGTTTCGGAAAGCCGAAGCCTCCGTCGACCGCGCGTGGCGAACTGCCGGCCTGGCTGGATGACATCATCCTGCGCGCCGTCGCGGCTTCGCCCGCCGATCGCTTCGGCGACGTCGTCGAGATGCTCCGCGCCCTTGAAGGGGGGCCGGCGATCGGCGTCTTGCGTTCGCGACAGTTTCGACCGCTGATCGAGCGCGATCCGGTGCGCTTCTGGCAGATAGTTTGCCTGATCCTGGCAATATCGCTGATCGTCTCCATCGTCACGCGTGGCTGAAGGGCACAGGCCGTCACACGCACCACGCGGGGCGGCGGCAAGCGCGATTGCGCTGTCCCTTCGCCCATCCGTGACTCGCATTAAGACCCTCATGACCCGAAATCCCTGGTTGAAAGACATGAAAAAAGCCGCCCCGGCACACCTTGTTCAAGGATGCCGGATGGCGACTATGCCTTGCTTCCGCGCCTTGGCGACGGAAGCTCCGCATCATCTCGTCATTGAGCGACTGCGGCTATGTGCAACGGACCACATTGTTCGTTGCCGTCAGGATGCTGATTCGTTTTGCGAAAAGCAAGAGGTTTTGTGCAGGTGCGAGCAGGACCGCCGAACTGCGGTCAGAGATCGGCGAGATATCCGCTCAGGTCATCGGGGTCGAAGCGGTGGTTGTCGAAGAAGCGATCCGGCCCCAGCATCAGCCGCCCGCGAACCGTACCGACCCCGGTGGGAACCGAAATGGAGCCTTCAACTTTCGCCATCGCGCCGGGAAGCGGGGTTCCCGTATCGGCCAAGGCGCGTCGATAGATCTGTGGCTGGAAGACCTGGCGGACGATCGCTTCGGCTTCGGGAGACAATTCGGCATCGCCCCAGCGAATCATCTGCGAATAAAGCCATAGCGCCTGGCTGACCCAGGGATAATTTGCTGCATCGCGGTAAAATAGCAGGAAGTCGGGCCTTGGACGGTCGGCTTCGTTGCCGGCGGCAACCGTCAGCCGGCCGCTCAGCGCCCGCGCTATCAGTTCGACCGGCTTGTTCAGATAGTTCGGCCGCGCGAGGATCGATGCAATTTCCTCGTGGCGGGAAGGGTCGCCCGCAACCCGCGCGGCGCGGTCGAGCGCGCGCAGCAGCGCATCGCGTCGCTCGGGATCATTTTCCGCCGTGTCGGCCCTCATTGCGAGCACCTTTTCGACACCGCGCTGCCAGATGACCGAGGTGGTGCTGATGATTTCGGCGACACCGGCATCCACCGCAAGGCTGTTCCAGGGCTCACCCACGCACGCGCCATGAATCTCGCCTGCGGCAAGCGCCTCGGCGGTGAAGGGCGGCGGGATGACGACGATTTCGACGTCGCGTTCGGGATCGATACCGCAACCAGCCAGCCAATAGCGCAGCATGTAGTTGTGGCTCGAATATCGGTGCACGACAGCAAGGCGCAGCCGTTTGAGCGGGCGTTCGCTGATCATTTTCAGCAGGGCCTCGCCGGTCTTCTTCGGATCGTCGACCTCGGCGCCATATTTGCGCAAGCGCGCCGCCAGCGGAGCGAGCAGGGTGATCGCATTGCCGTTCAAGCCGAGGCTGAACGGCGCGATCAGGGGAACGGCCGGGCGTCCCAGCCCAAGCGAAGTGGCAATCGCAAGCGGCGCCAGCAGGTGGGCCGCATCGGTATGGCCGTAGATCAGCCGGTCGCGGACCGTCGCCCAGCTTTGATCCGCGATCAGCTCCAGATTCAGTCCTTCATCGGCCGCAAAGCCCATTTCGTGGGCCAGGATCGGAATGGCCGCGTCAACCAATGGCAGATAACCGATTCTAAGGAAGGATGCAGTCGTGGTTAGGATCACTGGCCATCTCCCAGCAGTTCTTCGGCGGCGATCAGCGATGCGGCCACTTCGCCGATGCGGCGGCCCTGGTTCATCGCCGCCTTGCGGAGCAGCGCATAGGCTTCGGGTTCGTCGACGCCACGCCGTCGCATCAGCAGCGCCTTGGCGCGGTCGATAGCCTTGCGGTCGGCAAGCGCGTTCCTCGCCTCGTTCAGTTCCGCCTGCAGCCGGGCAAAGGCGTTGAACCGGCTGACCGCAAGATCGAGAACGGGCTTGATCCGCTCTTTCCGGAAACCGTCCACCACATAGGCGGACACGCCCGCATCGATGGCCGCCTCCACGTCGCCTGGTGCGCTTTGGTCCACGAACATGGCGACCGGCCGCGCCAGCGCGCGCGACACCGTGAAATATTCCTCGAGGACGTCGCGGCTGGGATTGGCAAGGTCGATCAGGACGACATCGGCGGCAAGCCTTGCCAATGTCGCGACCAGTCCGTGGCGCTCGCTCAATATGTGGATGTCCGAGATTCCGGCTTCGCGCAGCCCCGCTTCGATCACCACCGCGCGCGCCTTGGTCTCATCTATGATGACGATGCGCAGCTTTGGACCCCGAAGAAGTTGTGATGGACGACCTGATGGAGCCGAGGAGAATCAAGCGCCTGGTCTCCACAGGGCGATTGCGAAACAGTGGCTGAGCGGGCTTCGAAAAACAAGCCCTTGCTCCGGCCCGGCATTAGCGAGCGGCCGAGATGGCGCCAAGATGGCTGAGTGGGGAGGCAGGTTTATCCGGCGGGCGGCGCGGCCCTGCCTCGTCGATCGACGCCGCCATATGCTCAATGCGCCATCAGCGATCGCCCAGCACCTTGCCCGAGCCATAGGCGGCCACCCCTCCCGGCATTTCGTCCAGTCTGGGGAAGCGGGTTAACTGATTTCCGCCATTCACCTGGAGATTGAGGCCGGTCACATAGGAAGGACCCGCAAGCCAGAGGATGGTGTTGGCGAAATCCTCCGGAAAACCGACGCGGCCGAGCGGAATCTCGCGCTCGTAAGTCTTCGCAAACTCTGGATTCTCAAACGCCTCCCGCGCCATGTCAGACTTGATCGCGCCGGGCAGCACCGAGTTTACGCGAATGTTCCGCGCGCCATATTCCAGCGCCGCGTAGCGGACGATGCAATCGGCCGCCGACTTGGCCGCCGCATAGGCGATGTGCGGGAAAACCGGGTGTGTGGTGGACATCGACGACACGAATATGATGGATCCATCCGACCCGATCGCTTCCGCCATATATTTTATGAAAAAGGTAGCCCCGAAGAAATTCACGCGCGACGCATCGTCGAGCAATTGCTGCGTCATTTCGGAAATCATGCCCATCACCGGCAGGCCCGCCGAATTGACCGCGATGTCGACCTGCCCATAGGTGTCGATCGCAGCCTTGGCGAGCGCCTTGATGTCGCTTTCGCTGCCCGCATCGCAACGGACCGCCTTGCCGCCGATCTTGGCCGCCAGCCGTTCGAGTTCGGAAAAGGTGCGTGCAGCGACGACGACCTTGGCCCCATTGGCCGCCAATGCTTCCGCGACGGCCCAGCCGGTGCCGCCCTCCGCCGAAGCGCCCAGAACCACGGCAACCTTGCCGTCGAGGTTGACGCTGAAGTCAGCCTTGGTGCTGGTGCTGTCCATCGGGATACGACCTTTCCGTGTGCAATTGGCAGACATGGCCGGCTGCGCGGAAAGGCCGGTGATCAAGGGCGCAAATAAATCATACGCAAGCGTTCAAAATGATCAAGTGGTCTTGCATATTCTCGCGCCCCCCCCGCGTCCCCGGCAGCGGCCGCGCCGTTGACCGGCAGGCAGTTAGTATGGTAGCGACCTTTCTTGTAGCGCGAACGAACGAGGCGGTCGCGACACCCGTTCCGTGCGAGCTTCCGACGCGATCTTTATCGCAGTCAAGAAGAATAGGCAGGGGCTTAGTGACTGAGGCATTTTCCGATCCGAAGATACTGGCGGAGCCGCATGCATTTCTGGCGCGGCTGCGGCGGGAGTCACCTGTCTGTAAGGTCACCGATCCCAGGGGTTCGCCGATCTATCTCGTGACCAGCTATGCGCTGATCGAAGAGGCGACCAAGCGCGTCGAGGATTTCTCCAACCATATCGGCCATCTGCTTGTGGTTGGTGACGAGGCCAATCCGGAAGTGGCCCGGATACTGAGTCAGGTGTCGGGCGGACCGGGATTGCTGCTCATTACCGACGATCCGGAGCACAAGCGCTATCGCGCGCTGGTTAACGCCGTCTTCGCGCAGGGACGCGTGGCCAATCTGACGCCGACGGTGGAACGGATCGTCAACGAACTCATCGATGCGATGCTCGAAAAGGGCGAGGCCGATTTCGTCAACGAGTTCGCGGTACTGCTGCCCACCTATGTGATCGCCGACATCCTTGGATTGGCGCGGGCGGATTACCCACGCGTCCGCGCCTGGTCCGACAGCGTGATCAGGATCGTCAGCCGGATGGGCACGCCCGAGGAAGAGATCGCCGCCGCCCATGACGTGGTCGAATTCCGCCGCTTCATCAGCGAAAGGGTGCGCCTGCGTCGTCAGGAACCCGCCGACGACCTCATCTCCAATCTTGTCAGTGTGCGCCTGGATGGACTCGAGCCCCTCAACGACGAAGAGGCATCGGGGCTCACCTTTGAAATCGCGGTCGCGGGCAACGAGACGACGCGAAACACGCTGATGAGCGGTCTGGTGCAGCTATTGCGCCACCCGGACCAGTTGCGCGACCTTGCATCGGACCCATCGCTCGTGGCGAATGCGGTCGAGGAGTTGCTGCGCTACGAGACGCCGGCGACCTCGATGTGGCGTGTCGCGACGCGCGATACCGAACTGGGTGGGGTTGCGATTCCGAAGGGCGCTGAGGTGCTGCTGCGTTTCGACGCCGCCAATCGCGACCCGGCCAAGTTCGAAGACCCCGATGCATTCGACATTCGCCGCCGCAACGCGCGCGCGCAAGTCGCCTTCGGCGCTCCCGGTGTCCATCGGTGCCTCGGCCAGATGCTGGCGCGCAAGGAGCTTTCGATTGCCATTCCGGCTCTGTTGTCGCGGCTGCACAACATCCGGATCATTCCTGAAGGCAGCGACACCGCCTATTGGCCAGGACTGCTCCATCGCGGGATCGGCTCACTGAGGATTGCGTTCGATCGCACCCCAGATGCCAAGGGTTGAATAGGGCCAGGGCCGCCAGCGTTCGGCGGCGATGTGGGCACGGCGACCCTGTCTTCTCACCCACGCGCCATGGACGTCAGGCGTCTACCAGCTCTCCGATTTCGACGTTGGCGAACCCTTCCTCGCCCGTTTCCGCGCACTGGCAGCGGCACATGTTCTCGACCATCGTGTAAACCTTGCTGCCGGGCTTTTGCGTGATCAGCGGCAGGCGGGCGAAGCTGTTCGCGAGGTCGCAGTTGATGGTGTAAGCTGTGCCGTCCACCGAGACCACCGAGAACCGTACGGTTTCGGGCATGTTTTCGGGCCCATCGCCGATATGCTCGACGGTCAGCGTCTTGATGGCCTGATTGCCTTCGGGCGTCGCGACATAGCCTTCGGTCACCCAGTTCTCGGGGCGTATGGTATTGCGGACCTTCATGAAATGGAAAGCGTGACCGGGAAAGTTGATGAAGGTCCAGTTATGGTCCAGCGCCAACTGATCGTTGCGCATGCCCCAGCTGTGGTCGCGATAGCCCGTTCCGTCGAGTTCGATCGTCTTCCCCGCCCAATCGCCCGATTTGAAGCGGACTGCGCCGGTCCCCGTGATGGACTGGCCGGTGTGGTGGAATTCGCTACGTGCGAGCGCCGTATTCTCGGAGATGGAATACAGGTCCGGATTGACGTCGGCACAGGCTGCGAAGTCGAACAGGTGCATGCGGCGGTGCAGATCGAGCCGCACTGCCATCTCGGCATTTTCGAAGGTGATCTGGAACTGGGACTGCGGCTTGATGAAGCGCATGTCCAGTTCCTGGAAGTTCAGCTCGCGGGCCTGCTCGAAGGGCTGGGGAAGGGGGACTTCCTTGGCGCTCGACAGCTTCTTGCCCTGGTGTAGCAGGGTGAAGGACGCAAAGGCGCGGTCAAAAGTCGGCTCGCAACTCGCATGGGCAAGGCAGCAGATGTCGCGGTCCGGGTCCATGAAAACCCAGAAGTAGTTTTCCTTCCACCGCAACCAGGCCCGGGCCGGTACGGTGTGTGGATAGTCTTCGTGCAGCAGCATCGGTTCTCTCCATTATGGGGTGATCGCGCATTCGTCCCCGCCTGCCGGGCTCCGGGCGCTTTTATAGTATCGTCATGGACGATATGCATGTAATCTATATGCCGTCAATGCGTTCGTCAGGATTAGACGCGAGGTTGCAGAGGCCCTTGACCTTATGATCACCATGCGATCTACCCTGTCTGCGCCGAAGCTTTTGAGCGATGGTGAATGAACTTGATTGATTGGGAATGGTGTAAATGGTGGTGGCGAAACTAGCAGGGAAGAACGGGGCCGTTAAAAAACCGCGGGCCAAGAAGGCGGCGCAACCGTCCGCAAAGCCCTTCCGGTTCGGATTTCTCGTTCATGACGTGTCGCGGATGCGTCGCACGTTGTTCGACCAGGAGATGAAGCCGCTGGACATCACGCGGTCGCAATGGTCGGTGCTGGCTGCGCTTTCACGCGGCGGGAATGACGGCGTGATGCAGGTCGATCTGGCCCGTCACATGGACGTCGGCAAGGTCACAATTGGCGGGCTCATCGATCGCCTGGAGACGAGCGGATATGTCGAGCGGCGGCTGGACCCGAACGACCGGCGCGCGCGGCGTGTGTTCATCACCGAAAAGGGCTTTGAGACGATTCGCCAGATGCAGACGGTGGGCACCAAGCTGAATCGCAGTATTCTTGCAGGCGTTTCCAGCGAGAATCTACGCATCACCGAGGAGACGCTTGCGATCGTCAAGGAAAACATCCGCTCGCTGGTCAAGGCGGGACCCAACGGATCGGCGTGATAGCCGCAAGGCCGGCAATACCGATTCTCCGATTCGCGTGAATTCAGGCCGGGGTTGCGGCCCCGGTCTCGAGCTTGTGCGCAAGCGCGCTCAGGAATTCGCCGGCGGGCGCACCGTCGATGACGCGATGGTCCACGGTGAGCGATAGCCCCATTACCGGGCGCACCAATAGGGTGGTGCCGTCGTCGGCCACCCAGGGGCGGGGCGCGATTTGTCCCAATCCGATGATCGCCTGCTGCGGGTGATTGAGGATCGGAGTGAAGTGGCGGACGCGCGTGAGGCCGAGGTTGGTGATCGAGATCGTGCCGTTCGTCATTTCGCGGATGGTGAGTTTGTTGATCTTGGCGCGCGCGACAAGATCCTGGCGGGCGCGGGCAATCTCCTCGACCGAAAGCCTCTCGACGTTGAAAATGGCCGGCGCCACCAGTGCGCCTGGAAGCGCGATCGCACACGCGATGTGAAACTCGGAATGCTGTTCGACGCCGTTCGCTGTTTCAATCGCGTTGAACAGCGGAAACAGCGGCAGAATGTCCGCCAGCGCCTTGATGACCAGATCCTCATAGCCGACTTTCACATCCGCGGCCTTCCACGCCGTGCGCGCGGCGGCAAGCGCAGTGGCATCGATATCGCAGAAGAAGCTGAGCTGCGCGGTCTTCGCCAGGCTTTCGTGCATTTTCTGGGCGATCAGCCCCCGAATGCCGGCAAGGCGAAGGATGGTCGGCTCGCTCATTCCGTAATGGTTCCGACGACATCGCCCTTGTCGAGGGAAATTTCAGGCTGGGTCTTGATGTGAAGCGTGCCGGATGCCGGAGCTTCAAGCTCTAGCGTGACCTTTTCGACGAGGATTTCGGCAATGACGTCACCCTTGTTGACGTGTGCGCCATCGGCGTAGAGCCATAGCACGATCGAGCCGGATTTGTCGTCTTCCTCCCAGAGGTCCAGGGGAACGGTGATGTCGGTGGTGGCCATGAGTTTGTCCTGGACTAGCAGATCTCGCGGGCGGCGTCGGCGATCCGCTTGGTGAGCGGCAGCACATAATTTTCCAGCGCGCGCGAATAAGGGATGGGGACGTCGGGGACGCAGACCCGCCGGGCAGGGGCCTTCAGAACGCTGGGGTCGCGCTCGATGACGCTTGCGATCACTTCGCCTGAGACGCCGTAGCTCAGATAGTCCTCATCGGCCACCACAAGCCGGCCCGTCTTGGCGACCGAGGCCATGATTTCATCGCGGTCGAGCGGCACCAGGCTCCTCAGGTCGACCACCTCGGCCGAAATCCCGTCCTTGGCGAGTTCATCGGCCGCAGCCAGCGCATGATGGACCGACAGGCCGACACCGACCAGCGTCACGTCCGACCCCTCGCGATAAACCTTCACCTTGCCGAACGGCACGGTGTAATCCTCGACCGGAACCTCCGCGAGCGTCGTCTTGACGGTCGGCCCCATCCAGCCCACCCCGGCCGCGCCCTTGTGGACCAGGAACACGACGAAATTGTCGTCGCGGATGGCGGAGTGCATCATCCCCTTGGCGTCGTATGCGTTGGTGGGGGAAACCACCTTGACGCCCGGCATATGCGCGAGCGTCGCATGGAGGCATTGCGAATGCTGCGCGGCATTGTTGTAGCCGCCGCCAGTGCCGGTCAGCAACACCATCGGCACCTTCAACTGCCCGCCCGACATGTAATGCGTCTTTGCAGCGAAATTGGCGATGGCGTTGTAGCAGACACCGATGAAATCGACATAGGCCAACTCGATCACCGGCCGCATCCCGGCGATCGCCGCGCCAGTCGCCATGCCGATGAAGCCCGTTTCGGAAATGGGCGTGTCGACAATGCGCTTCGGCCCGAATTTGGCGCCCAGGCCATCGGCAGTGCCGAACACGCCGCCCATGCCATAGACGTCTTCGCCCAGCATGAACACGCGCTCGTCGTGCGTCATTTCCCATTCCAGCGCCTCGCGCTGCGCGCGCGCGATCGTCATGATCCGGTTTGAGGGAGCGCGGCTAAGGTCATCAAACGCGCTTGGATGCTCGGCCGTGCCTGCCTTCAAATCATTGGTCATCGGAAAATCCTCTCGCGAAACACGGACTTAGGCGGTGGGGGCGAAGACATGCTCCAGAGCCTCCTCGGGCGCGGGGTACGGCGCATCGAGCGCAAAGCGCACCGCCTCGTCGATCAATGCATTTTCCTCGGCCTCTATCGCCTGCGCGTCAGCCTCGCTCAGCACCCCTTCAGCGATCAGCTTGGCGCGATATGGCGGGATGGGATCGACCTGATAGGCCTTGCGCTCGGCATTGATGTAGGTGGCCGGATCGCCCATGAAATGCCCCTGGAGCCGCACGGTCTCGATCTCCAGGATTGTGCCGCCCCCACCGGATCTGGCGCGTTCGACCGCCCGTTGGCAGGCTTCGCGGATCAAATCGGCGTCGTTGCCCGACACGAATTCGCCGGCGAGACCATAGCCAGCCGCCCGGTCGCTGTTGCGCTCAATGGCGGTCGACGCCGATTTATGGGTCGTCACACCCCATTTGTTATCCTCGATCAGGATCACGACCGGCAATTTGTATATGCCGACGAGGTTTGCGACCTCGTGGAACGCGCCTTGATTCGCCGCGGCCTCGCCGATGACGCCGACCGCAATGCCCGGTTTGCCCTGCATCCGCCGCGCCAGCGCCATGCCCGCGGCCGGGCCCAGTCCTTCGGCAATGATCCCGCTCGACGCGAAGTTCATCGACGCGTCATAAACATGCATGTGACCGCCGCGTCCGCCCGACAGGCCCGGCTTCTTTCCGAATAGTTCCGCCGCCATTCGCTTGAGATCGACACCTCGCGCGATGGCCATGTGGTGCGGCCGATGGCCCACGGTCATCATGTCTTCGGGGGCGAGCACCGAACACAACCCCGCGGCTACCGGCTCCTGGCCATGCGAAGTATGCAACTCGCCCGGCAGGGGGCCTTTGCCGAATGCGAAGATCGGCGATTTGTCGACCCAGTATTGCTCGGTCAGCCGGTCGTCGAAGGCCCGGCTGCGAACCATTATCCGGTACATGCCAGCGCGCACCTCAGATCCCACAGCCATGGCCTGTTCCTTTTTGGTGAAAAAATATGCTTGCGCACTATATGACATGGATGCACATCGGCTCAACCTTAAAACGACGAGGTGCCCAATCTGGCTCCGCCTGCGCTGTAATGAAGAAGTTAGCATGCTCACTTGATCGACCCATTGGATTGGGATAGCGTCGGCGATGTTCTTGCCACGCAAATCGCCAGAGGGTGTTGATGCCAGCGACACAATGGGACGGGATCGGCTTTCGCCACGCCGAGGTGAAGATCGACGGCGCAATCGCGACGGTGATCATCGACCGCCCGGAGCGGATGAACGCTATTCATCCGGCGGCGCATCATGAGCTGTCCGAGATTTTTGACCGGCTTCCCGAAGGCAAACAGGTCCGGGCGGTGATCGTCACCGGACGTGGCGACAAGGCTTTCTGCGCCGGCTACGACTTGAAGGATTATCTGGATAGCGGCGTGATGGAGATCGCGCCGACGGGCTTTGGCGGGCTTACCGGCAGGATCGACTATCCGCTGCCGCTCATCGCGGCCGTAAACGGGATCGCATTCGGTGGCGGTTTCGAGCTTGCCCTGGCATGCGACTTCATCATCGCTGGACAGTCCGCGCGGTTTGCCCTTCCCGAGCCAAAGGTCGGTTGGGCGGCATTGGCGGGCGGCGTGCAGCGGCTGCCGCGCGCCATCGGCATCAAGCGGGCGATGGACATCATCCTCACCGGGCGGACGGTCGACGCCGATGAAGGCCTGTCGCTGGGCCTGGTCAGTGAAGTGGTCCATGATGCCGAACTTCAGGCTGCGGCGCGGCGCTGGGCCGAACAGATCGTCGCCTGTGCACCGCTTGCCATCCGTTGCAGCAAGCAGGTCGCCTATCGCAGCTTCGACCTGCCCGACCTGCGGGCCGCACTCGACGTAAGCAATTATTCGACGGTTGCAGCCGTATTCGACAGCGAGGATGCGGAGGAAGGCAAGCGCGCCTTCGCCGAACGGCGTCCGCCCCGCTGGACAGGGCGGTAGGGGCGATGTCATGAATTTCGAGCCCGATCCCGCCGACGAGATCTTTCGCGAGGAATGCAGGGCCTTCCTGCGCGAGCATCTTCCTGAGGACATGGCGCGTCGCGGCAAGCGGGACTTTCACGCCAGCCGTGAGGACATGACATATTGGACTCGCGTGCTCAACGCGCGGGGGTGGGCGGTCCCTCATTGGCCGGTCGCTTATGGCGGACCGGGCTGGTCCCCGACCCAAAGGTTCATCTTCGAGGAGGAAATGCGCGCCGGATATGCCCCTCCTGGGGACCGGCTCGGCACGGAGCTTGTCGCGCCCGTGCTCTACACCTTCGGTTCGGATGAGCAGAAGGCGCTCCATCTGCCGGCTATCCGCAACGCGGACATTTTCTGGTGCCAGGGCTTTTCGGAGCCGGGCGCTGGTTCAGATCTCGCCAGCCTGCGCACGCGGGCCGTGCGCGATGGCGATTCCTATGTCGTGAACGGGCAGAAGATCTGGACCACCGACGCCCATCATGCCGACATGATGTTCGCTCTTGTCCGGACCGATCCCGATACGAAGCCGCAGCAGGGTATTTCGGCGCTTCTGATCGATATGCAATCGCCGGGACTGACCCGCCGCCCGATTTACACGATCGACGAGGGACTGAGCGTCAACGAGGTCTTTTTCGACGATGTTCGCGTGCCTGCCGCCAATCTGGTGGGCGAGGAAGGGGCCGGCTGGTCCTACGCGAAATTCCTGCTGACGAATGAGCGGACGACCAGCGCGGAAGTGCCCCATACCAAGCGCGATATCGCGCAGGTGGAGGAGATTGCGCGGATCGAGCGGAAGAATGGCCAGCTGTTGATCGAGGATGCGGCATTTTCGGCGAGGCTCGCGCAGCTCAAGATTGAAGCGCTGGCGCTCGAATATGCGGTGCTTCGCGTGGCGAGCGAGGAACATTCCCAGGGGTCGGCCGTGGCATCGGTCATCAAGACCCGCGGTGCGGAGCTTCGGCAGCGCGTTGCCGATCTGGCCGCTGAAGCGCTGGGCGACTATGGCGTGGCGATGGCGCCCGATCCGGAAGGGCTGCATAATCTCAAGGATGACGGGCTGGTGCCGCCCGTCCCGGACTATGGCGTGGGGTTGGCGGCAAGGGCGATGTTCCGGCGCGCGACGACCATTTACGGCGGTGCGAACGAAATACAGCGCACCATCATCGCCAAGACCGTCCTCCAACTTTGAGGGTCGCGCAGTGGATTTCACTTTCAGCGCCGAACAGACCGCGTTGCAGGACAGCGTGCGGCGGTTCCGCGAGCGCGAATATGGCTTCGAGCAGCGTCGCCTGATCGTCGAATCGCCTGACGGCTTTTCCGCGGATCACTGGAAGACTTTTGCCGAGCTTGGCTGGCTGGGGGTGGGCCTTGGCGAAGAAGCCGGAGGCTTTGGCGGCGGGCCGATCGAAACTGCGCTGATCTTTGAGGAATTCGGGCGCGGGCTCGTCGTCGAACCCTTGGCCGCCCATGTCGTTGCATTGCAGGCGTTGGTTCTGGCAGCGGGGAAGGGCAGGCAAAATCTGGTGGCGGCGATGGTCGCGGGCGAGGAACGGATCGCGCTCGCGCATTTCGAACCCGAAGGGCGTGGTGATAGCCGTCACGTATCGGCGCGGGTCGAAGCGGCGGGCGACGGCTACCGCCTGTCCGGTCACAAGGCACTCGTGATTGGCGGGGCGAGTGCCGACCGGTTCCTCATATCCGCTCGCGACGGAGATGGGGTCAGCCTTTTTCTGGTCGATCGCAATGCGCCCGGCCTGCGCCTCCAGATTTATCGCACGCTCGACAATCATCGCGTCGCCGATATCTGGATGGAAGGCGTGGCCCTGGATACGGCGTCGTTGCTGGGCCCGCGCGGCGGTGCTCTGGATGCCATCGAGACGGCCGTGGACCATGGCATAATCGCGCTTTGCGCTGATGCGGTGGGCGCAATGGATGCAGCGCTCTGGATGACCAGGGACTATCTGAAGACGCGGCAGCAGTTCGGAACGACGCTCAACAATTTCCAGGCGCTGCAGCATCGCATGGCCGACATGCTCATCGAAACGGAGCTTTCGCGATCGATTCTGTACCAGGGGCTTGCAGCCTTGGGTTTCCCCGACCGCGACGCCAGGCAGGCGGGTGTATCAGCCGCCAAGGTGCAGATCGCCAAGGGCGGTCTTTTCGTCGGCGGTCAGGCGATCCAGCTTCACGGCGGGATCGGCGTCACCGAGGAACATCCCATCGGCCATTATTACAAGCGGCTGTTCGTGATTGCGCAGTTGTTCGGCAATGCGGACCATCATTTGGACCGCTTTCGGAGGCGTGTGCTGGGCGTGGAGACGTGACAATTGATTTCGCGGCAATATGCAGGTTGCGAACCACCGCGAACGTATAGTACGCATACGGACGGAATCGTCGCAAGCCGGATCGGGCGAACGGCTATTCCTTACCCAATCGAACCGGTCAGGAATTTCGGACATGAGCTTGCTGGAAGGCCGGGTGGCCATAGTGACCGGATCGGGCCGTGGCGTGGGCCGCGCCTACGCGCTCAAACTGGCCGAACATGGCGCGAAGGTGGTGGTCAACGACCTTGGGTCAGCCGCGAGCGGCGCTCCGACCGACGAAACTCCTGCCGAGGAAGTGGTCGCCGCGATCCGGGCCGCCGGTGGGGAGGCGGTCGTGGACACGTCCGACGTGTCGGATTGGGAGAGCGCGAAGACGATGGTCGCCAAGGCGGTGGACGGCTTCGGGCGCCTGGATGTTCTCGTCAACAATGCGGGCATCCTCCGGGATCGCATGCTCGTCAACATGAGCGAGGACGAATGGGATTCGGTCATCAACGTCCACCTGAAAGGCACTTTCGCACCGACCCACCATGCCGCCAATTACTGGCGCCTGGAGCAGAAGGCCGGCCGGAAGGTTGATGCCCGCGTCATCAACACAACGTCACACTCCGCGCTTTACGCAAACGTCGGTCAGGTCAATTATGCTGCTGCCAAGGCGGGCATCGCCAGCTTTTCGCAGGTCGCCGCGCGCGAGTTGCAGCGCTACGGCGTCACTGTCAACGCGCTGGCTCCGCGCGCCAACACCCGCATGACCGAGGGATTGCGGGAATGGACGCCGGAGCAGCTCGACAAGCGCGACCCCGAATGGATCGCCGGGTTCGTCGCGTGGCTGGCGAGTTCGGAATCGCACCATGTCAGCGGCCGGGTTTTTGAAGTGTGGGGCTATGGAATCGCTGTCGCCGAGAGCTGGCAGCATGGTCCGATAACCGAAGCCTCCAAAGACCCTGCCGTGCTTGGGCCGCGCATTGCGCAAATTCTGAAATTCGCCCGGGCCAATGCGGGTATCGATCGCGACACCTGGCTCGATCCGTAGGAAGCGAGGGGGCCGGGGTCTTTCTGTCGGGGGCCTTCCCGTTCGGGTTGGCCCGGCGCTGTCAGAGGTGCATCCCGCCACTCGCGGCGATCACCTGACCCGTTATCCATCGCGCGGCGGGCGACGCCATGAAGGCGACCACGTCCGCGATGTCGCTTGTCTCGCCGATCCGGCCAAGCGCGGCCATCGCCGCCAGCGACTGCACTGCCTGCGGATCCTGCATGATGTCGGCGATGAAGTCGGTCGCGGTGGCGCCGGGAGCGACCGCATTCACGGTGATTCCACGCGAACCCAGCTCTGCCGCCGCCGAACGGGTCAGTGAATTGACCGCTGCCTTGGCGGCGGCATAGGCGATGCACGTAGGATAGGCGGCGAGCGACACCATCGACGAGATGTTGATGATGCGGCCTCCATCGCGCAGTAGCGCAAGCATGTGCTGCGTGACGAAGAACAGCGCCTTCACGTCGATATCGAACAGCCGGTCGAAAGTCTCCTCGTCGGTATCCGCGATCGACCCATAACTACCGACGCCCGCATTATTGACCAGGATGTCGAGGGCGGGAATGTTCCGCACAGCGAGTTCGCGCTTCAACCCTTCGGAGAGGCGATCGACACCGTCCATCGTGCGGAGATCAGCACCGAGGATGAACGCGCTGCCACCGGCTGACCCGATCATTTCGGCCGTTTTGCGGGCTCCATCGGCATCTGCGCCATAGTGAACCGCAACGATCGCACCGTCTGCCGCCAGCCGGGTTGCGATTGCGCGGCCAATGCCTCGCGACGCTCCCGTCACCAGGGCGGTCTTTCCCTTGAGTGTCGTCACACGCGCCTCCTTTGCAAGAATGCCGCGAGAGCGCAGGCCGCTCTTATTTCCGTTTGTCGAACAGGTCCCGTCCGATGATCTGCTTCATCACTTCGGCCGCGCCACCGGCAATGCGGGTGATCCGCGCGTCGATATAGGCGCGGGCGATCGGGTATTCGGTCATGTAGCCATAGCCGCCGAAGAACTGCAGGCATTGGTCGACGACCTTGCAATGCAGATTGGTGGTGAACAGCTTGACCTTGGCGGCATCGACGGCGGCGAGGCCGCCTTCCATGAAGCGATGGATGCACCAATCGGTGAAAATTCGGCCAGCCAGCGTTTCGGTGGCAAGGTCGGCCAGAACGAACTGGGTATTCTGGAAGTCGGCGATGGTTTGGCCGAAAGCCTTTCGCTGAGAGGTGTAATCCACCGTCCACTGGATCGCCTGTTCAGCGACGACGATGCTGCGTACGGCCTGGGTCAGCCGCTCCTGTTGCAGCTTGGTCATCATCATGGTGAAACCCTGGCCTTCCTCGCCGAGCCGGTCGATCACGGATGCGCGGACACCTTCGAAGAACAGTTCGGACGTGTCCTGCGCCTTCATGCCGATCTTGTCGAGGTTGCGTCCGCGGTGGAAGCCGGGCTGGTCCGGATCGACCACGATCAGGCTCACGCCCCTGGCGCCTGCGTTCGGGTCGGTCTTGCAGCACAGAACGATGACGTTGCAGAGCTGGCCGTTCGAGATATAGACCTTCTGCCCGTCGATGACATATTCGTCACCGTCGCGGACGGCGCGTGTGCGAATGGCCTTGGCGTCGCTGCCCGCACCGGGTTCGGTCATGCCGAGCGCGCCGATCGCCTCGCCCCGAACCATCTTGGGCAGCCACTTGCGCTTCGTTTCCTCGTTTCCCCAGGCAAGGATATAGGGTGCGACCATATCGGAATGGACGGTGAAGCCAGGGCCGGTGATGCCAGCGCGCGCCAGCTCCTCGATCACCACGACGTTATAGAGCCAGTCGGCGCCAATGCCGCCATATTCTTCGGGGACATTCGGGCAAAGCATGCCGATTTCGCCGGCTTTGAGCCAGATTTCGCGCGGGACGATGCCAGCTTCTTCCCATTCCGCGTGGTGAGGCACCATCTCCGTTTCGACGAAGCGCCGCACATTGGCCCGGAAAATGTCGTGGTCCCCGGTAAACAAGGTCCGTGGCGCCGCGAAGCCGTCGGTGGAATTGCCCGTGTCCGTCATTATCGGCCCCGTCATGGCGGCGCACGCTGCGTCCCGGCTGGACGAGGATGGCCCCGCTGCATTCTGCTTCCTGCAAAAACTAGTACGTTATCGTACGTCATGCAAGCCGCGATGGCGCGCGACAACTCGGCGCATGCAAAGCGGAATTAGCAGCGCCGAATGCCGTTCAATCGATGAATTCCGGTATGCTATGATACTAAAGGCTGGGTCACATGGCGTTCGCCGCGAGGGCCGGGTCGATTGACGTCGGGCCATTGGCGGCTGATGTTGAGGGTGGTTGTGCGGACCCTGGTTCATGCAAGGACGGGCGGCGAAAAAACATGGGGCAAAAGAAGCAGATGGCTTGGATAAACGCCTTGGACGTGGAAGACGGCGTCCGCGATCAAAACGGCGCTGCAACCGCGGACTTTCCGTTCAAGCAGACCATGCCCTATCTTGCCCAAGTCCTCGCCCGGCTGCTGCAGAGCGATTATATGAGCCGGATCGCGGGCAGCGGAATCGCTCCGGCCCAGGCCTTCGTGCTTGGTGAACTCTGGCTGGCCGAACCGCTCTCGCAGGTCGAGCTGGCGCGTCGGCTCGACATCGGCAAGGCAACCGTCGGGCAGACGCTCGGCCGTCTGGAACGGAGTGGCTTGATCGAACGGCGTCGCCTCGATTCCGATCGACGCGTGATCATGATCCACCTGACCGACGAGGGAAGGGCGCTGCGCAAGCCACTCGAAATCGCGTCATATGAACAGATCGAATTGCTCACCGATCGGATCGGGATCGATGAATTCGAGAAGCTGACGGCGCTCCTCCACCGCGCCACCGCCCTATTGCGACGGCCCAGCCCGGTACCGGACTGACTGTCCGGACGTCAGTCGGGCCGCGTTCGCGCCGCGCTGCTCCGCATATCATTCAAATCACGGTCGATGACCGGCGGCAGGCCTGCTGCTGAGCCGCCTTGCCCCCCGGATAGGCAATTGGTATGCTAGCGTCTTATTCTCAGCGAGAGGGACCGAACGCCGTGAATGAGCAGAAAAATCTTGGTAGCCTGGCCTCGCCTGAAGTCCAGCGTTGCCCTTTCCCTTTCCTGAATCGCCTGCTCGCCGAGGCGCCGGTCTATCAAGATCCGCTTACCGGCATGTACATAGTCACCCGATATGACGACATCGGCCATGTGAGCGCCCATCCCGAAATATTCTCGAACCGGACGACGGTGGTTGTTGCCCGGACCGCATCGCCTGTCGCCGACGAAGTGGCGCGGCGTTACGCCGAGCGTGGCTTCCCCGAGATGCATACGCTCGTAACCAATGATCCGCCTTCGCATACCACTTATCGCGTGCTTGTCGACAAGGTGTTCAGTCCCAGTTACGTGCGCGAGCTTGAGCCCTATATCGAGGCGCTGGTCGATGAACTGATCGACGAATTCGCGCCGCGTGGCCATGCCGATCTGCTGCCCGAACTCGCCGTCAAGGTTCCGATGTTCATCATCGCCGACCAACTTGGCGTGGACCGCGAAGATTATGAGCGCTTCAAGATATGGTCCGACGTCTCGGTCGAGCGGAATAATCCGCTACTCGACCCCGCGCGCGAGCTGGAGATCACCGACCTCCTGATCGACATGCAGAACTATCTTTATGAAAGAGCGGAGCGTTACCGAGAGAATCCTGCCGAGACCCTGCTCAGCCGCCTGGTGCATGCGGAGGTCGATTGCCGGCAATTGACGCCGCCGGAACTGATCGCCATCGCGCATCAGCTTCTCGTGGCGGGCAACGAGACCACGACGACGGGCATTACGACCGCGATGTACCTGCTGCTCAAGCAGCCGGAGCTGAAGGCCAGGCTTGAGGCCGACCCGTCGCTCGTTCCGAGCTATGTAGAGGAGGTGTTGCGCGCCCATTCACCGATTCCCCACATGTGGCGGGTCGCGACGCAGGACACGCAAGTCGGCGACGTCGCCATCCCCAAGGGCGGCATATTGATGCTGAGCTATCTGGCGGGCAATCACGATCCGGAAAAATGGGAATGTCCGGAAAAGATCGAGATCGGTCGGAAAGGTGTGCGCAACCATCTCGCCTTTGGACGAGGCATTCACTTCTGCGTCGGCAACCAGCTCGCAAGGGGCGAGATGCGTATCGCGATCCGCCGGCTGATCGAGCGGCTGCCCAATTTGCGGCTGTCGCCGGATTATCCCGAACCGCAGTTCATTCCGCACTTTCAGATACACGCGCTTGACCATCTACATGTGACATTCGATCCGTCACCGAATGCGAAATGAGCGCAGAACCGGCGGTCCAGCTCGGGGCGGACGGGCAAAAAAAGATATGCATACATATCATAAACTGATATTTAAGCGACAGCCGGACCGAATTGACGGGGAGGGGCGGCAATGAAATTGGTCAAGATGGTGGCGCTATTCCTGGTCGTGGTGATGGCCCTGAATACGGCCAACGTCGCGCTAAATAGCGGCATGGACCACGGTGTCGGCCTCGATACTTTCCTCGCCGGGACTGGCGATCCGTGGCAGGTCTTCATCAACAGCGATCTCACGGCCGGGCTGATCCTGATGATCGCCTGGATCATCTTTCGCGAACGGGGCGGGCGGGTCATCGATACCCTGGCCTGGGTCTGGCTGACGGCGTGGTGGGGTAATATCGTGGTCGCGGCCTATATCTGGACTGCCGCGCATTACGCGCAGGGCGACTGGTCCCGCTTCTTCCTCGGGCGGCGGGCGCCCGGTTTCGCGAACGATCGTGCATCGCGGATTCCCGTCGCCGTTCGCGTTCTGTGCTTTGCCGGAGCGGCTTTGACCGCCGCTTATGTCGTCATTGGGGTCGCGCGATCGGGCGGGGCATTGATCCCGGTGGTGGGCTATGTGGGCGGATTCGCGCCGGTGATCCTCGCTTTCCTGCTGCTGACGCTCAATCGTCCGCGCTCGACGGCCGTTGCCGATCAAGTCGCAGGATCGCCTGGTGGCTCGCCGGTCCATCACTGACGTTCCGCTGAGCGGGGCCGTCACGCTTCACCTTGGGCTTGGCGATGGCTCCTGGTCATGGCGCAAGGCGTGGACATAGTCGTTCCACTGGACTTCCTGCGTGTCGCCATGGCCGGTTTCCCCATTCCATGACCATTCGGTCATGCAGATATGACACGTCATGTTCTGCCACGCATTCCATGGCACCGATGCCTGCACTTTTCCGCGAATGTCATATTCCCTGCCTTCGCTGTCGGCGAAGCGGACGCAGTGCGAAAGCGGCCTGAGGGTTTGCGGGTCGCGCGCCGTGATCGATGACACCTGGTTCAGACGGGAAAGCCGGCCGTCGCGATAAAGCCATGTATCGTGAATCAGGGCTTCGCGTGGAATGTCGAACATGCCGAGCCAGTCGGGTTTAAGCGCGGGGTCATCATGCGCGGCGACATGCCAGGAGAAACCGGACTTGGGAAAGGTGCAGGTCATCCACGTGAATGGCGGGGCGGCGACATTCGCCTCTGTCCGTAGCTGCCCCCAGGACCGGTCGCGCATGCCATAGCCGTCGATCGCGTACGACTTTCCGCGCAGCGCGAGCGTGCCCCGCGTGCGTATTGCCTGGTCGAAGTGCTGGCGGCTTGCCCGCATCACCGGCGGCGAGAAATCCGTCATCGTCAGGTCAAGCGCATTGCCGCGCGCGGCGTCCTCGTACCGGATGCGCATGCGCTTGAACGGTTCCTCGATCGTAACGCGCATGCCGTTGGCAAAGGTCATGTCCATTCCGTCGCCCAGGTTCGACGCCGATGTGAAGGTCGGCACATCCACCAGTTCGCAGGAAAGCATCGAGTTCTTGTGTCCTCGCCATACGGCGATGCCCGGCGTAACGACATTGAGATTGGGATGGACCCAAAGGTGGATCATCGAACTGATCCGTTCTTCCGGGATGTACCACATATAGGCCCAGGTCTCGGTCAGCGAGTCGCCGGGGATACTGGCCTCGGGATGCAGTTTTTCGTCAGCGTCGCCATAGGATCCGAACTGGGCGGCATCCGCCAGGCCTCTATCGCCGGTCCACAATCCTTGATCTTCGGCCATATCGTCACCTCCATCCTGCTTGCCGCCCGAACGTGCGCGGCGCTGTCCCGGTCCGGTCAAACCGGCTGGGCGTTGGCGTCACCTTCCTCGACCGGCGTTTCGATGGCGACGGTCTCTTCCTCTTCGGATGCGGGGCGATATTCGCTGACGGCGGAATTGCCGGCTTCGCGCGTTTTCACCATCCGAACGCCGGTGACGAGCCAGCCGCCCGTGGCTCGCCTGAGCTGGTAGTCCAGCGTGCCCCAAACCTCATAAAGAGGTGGTGCAAAGGACGGATGCTGTGCCCAGCCATAGCTGTGGCAGGTAAAGGTGGCCGTATCGCCGTCGATCGCGATCAGCGTATTGGTGTGGCTGTGGAAGGAGGTTTTTCCGGGGCCGTTCAGCATCGCAACCTCGGCCACGAACGCATCGCCGGACATTTCGATGACAGTCCCGCCAGTAACGGCGCCCACATCGACCGCGACCTCTTCCGCGAAATGACGACGCATGAGCGGCCAGTCCTTGTCGTCCACCGCGCGGTCTATTTCGCTGGCGATGCGCGCAATTGCCGCTTCATCGGCGATCCTCGATAGATCCGGCTGTTCTGCGTCACGGCCCGTCATTCGCAGCCTCCTTGTTGAATGCATTTCAGCGGGCTTGCGTATTTGCGGGCTGGTTCGGCATTCGGTTCAGATAGACGGGGTCCTGCCGGTCGCGGCGGCCGGGAAGGTTGAATTGGGCGATAAGACCCTGATCCGTGATCCGCGGGGAGGGGGAGACCGTGTTCCATTCATTGGTGATCTGCCGACGGAGGATCTTCCATTCGCCGTTCCGCTTTTCGAAAAGATCGACGTATCGGCCGCCGCAAAAGAAATCCTGGCCCTTGCCGATCTTGCCCGCCTGCTCCTGCTCGGCCGCGTAGCGTTCGCCATAAAAGGCGGTAACCGCATCTTTTCCGCCGACGGTCTGCTGATAGGCGAAATAATAGGATTTAGCGGTTGCGAAATTGCCGTCGACATCGATTACCGACTGCATCACCGCGTGCATGCCATCGACGACGATCTCCTTCATGCTCGCGGTGACATAGTCGGCGAATTCATGCGCGTTTCCGGAAAAGGAACCGTGATCGTCGGTCGCCTCCGGCCAGTAGATCGATTTCAGCAGCGCGACGTCGAGGCGGTCTATGGCGCGGCAGTAGAGTTTGAGCACCTGCTCAATCTCCTGACGATCGATCATCAGTTGCAGTTTTTCATCGAACGTGGCGGGCATTGATGCATCCTCTCCGCATTGCCGTCGTCGTCCGTGTCCTCGCGGCGGCCGATACTATAAAAGCGTACTATGCACATGCGGCCTATGCAACGCCGCGGCAGGTCATTTACGACGGGTGACGCGCATGGGCAGATGTCCTATCGCGCGAATGGCCCAGGCGGGCTCGTACACGATCTCCCCGGCGGGAACCGCGAGTTCGATGGCCTCGAATTGTTCCAGCCAGGTCGCGATCGACTGGATCAATTCGGATCGGGCGAGATGGATTCCCGCGCAGTGATGGACGCCATGGCCGAAGGAGGTGTGGTTGCGTCCGCCCTTGCGATCGAGCCGGACCTGCTCGGGAGCCTCGAAGAAGCGTTCGTCATGGCTTCCCGAACCCCATAGCATATAGATCGAAGCACCCTTCGGCAGATGGACCCCCGCCAGCTCAACATTATCCTGCGCAACCTGACGGGCCGTGACAGTCGCGGGCGAACCGACGCGCACCGCCTCTTCGGCGAAGTTCTCAATCTTGGACGGATCGTCGCGCAGGGTCTCCCAGAGCGTGCGGTCGGTCGCGAGCATGAACGCGGCGGTGGTCAGTGCGTTGCGGCTTGTCTCGTTGCCGCCGATCAGGGTCACAAAGGCTATCGAGAGGCATTCTTCCATGCTGAGCGACTTGCCCTGTTCATCCGTGGCATTGGCAATGAAGCTCAGGAAGTTGTCGGCCGGCTGCCTGCGATAATCCTCGATCCTCGGCGCCAGATATTTCTGGGCCTGGACGAGCGATCGCGCATTTTCCAGCGCGGTTTCGACGGGGGTGTTGGGATCGAACAGGCTGAGTGATTCGCATGTGAACCAGTAAACGAAGTCCGCATCTTCCTCCGGCAGTCCAAACACCTGTAATATCGCAAGCAGCGGCAATGGCACCGAGAAGGCTGTTCGAAAGTCGAACGCCTCGCCATCCGGCGGCATCTTTGCGATCAGCTTGTCGATGATCTTCTGCAATTGAGGCTTGCGGTCGTTCACCCGCTTTGGCGACAGCGCCTCCAGCACGATCTTGCGGTATCTATGGGCGGCAGGGGGGTCTGAGGTGACGATCGTATGCACCGTGCGATAGCCGCCATCGGCAAAGATCGGCGCGAATTCCGGCCCGAGGTCATTGCCCCAGCGCCACACGGTTTCATCGACCTCGCTTGTGAACAGTTCCGGATGGCGGGACACATATTCAAGATCATCCTTGCGCGTCACCAGATAGGCATCCCGGCCCATGTGGGGGAGGCTTACCTTGGGAACCGGGCACTCGGCGCGCATTCTCGCCCATATCGCGTGGGGGCAGCTCAGCGTATCCGGACGGAAAAGGGAGCTGCTCAGCTCCTTCTCCAGGCTCTCCTTCGATGGATTGGACAATTATCCGCTCCTTATAGGTGTAACGCATGATATGCTGGCGTCTTACTAGCCGGCGCGGGACATCCGTATCGTCCCGGCCCAGCGCGGCGCAAAACATGCATGACAGTATGTATGCTGCGTTGACGCGCTGCCAGCAGTTGGTATGCTAGCATCTTATCGAAAGGGGAACACCCCATCTTTTCGCGGAGAGGTTACGATGGCCGAGAAGTTTGCGATCGATCCCGAGTTCGATCCTCACACCTTTGCTTTTCCGTTCGGAGGTGGGCCGGATTCGGCTGATCGCAAGGCGCCTCCACCAACGGCGCTCTATCCCAACCTGGGCGACTATGCCCGGGTCGATCCCGAGCGTTACCATTCGCCCGAGCACATGCAGCGCGAGTGGGACCTTATGTGGACCCGCACGTGGACCTGCGCCGGCCGGGCGTCGGACATCCCAATCCCCGGCAACTTCTTTCGTTATGATCTGGGTCGCGAGTTCCTGATCATCATGCGCGGCAACGACAACCAGATTCGCGCCCTTTATAATGTCTGCCAACATCGCGGCCGCCAGCTGGTGGAGGAGCAGGTCGGCAATCGCGTCCAGTTCGTCTGCCCATTTCATAGCTGGGCCTATGATCTTGCCGGCAAGAACAAGCGCGTTACCGACCGTGAACTGTTCACCGAGCGCGCGCTTTGCGGCGACCTCAACCTCAAGCAGGCGCGCTGCGAGGTTTGGGCGGGTTTCGTCTTCGTCAACATGGACCCGTCGGCTCCGCCGCTGATGGAATTCCTCGATCAGGTTCCGGGGCTCATGTCGGCCTACAAGATGGAAGACATGCACGTCGTCAAGGAGACGGTGCTCGAAATCGATTGCAACTGGAAGACGGGTCTGGAGGCATTCATAGAGTTGTACCATCTGCACGTGACGCATCCCCAGGCGTTGCCGATGCTGGACGATGTCTACGAGCAGTATGACATATACCGGAACGGCCACGCGCGACTGGCCACGCCGCTCGCGATTCCGAGCCCGCGTACCGAACGGCAGGACAAGATGAACGACGGCATCCGCTTCCAGCTGATGGAAGCAGGCATCGATCCGGCAAGCTATACCGGTGCGGTCAAGGACGTGCGGCAAGCGATCTCTGACGCCAAACGTGCGCCGGACAACCGCTTCGGCCTCGACTATTCAGGCTTCACCAATTCCCAGATCATCGATGACTGGAACTATTTCATCTACCCGAACATGACCTTCAACACCCACCCGGAAGGGGTGTTGATCATGCGGTTCCTGCCGCATCCCAGCGATCCCGAGAAGTTCCACTATCATGTTCACGTCATCATGCCGAAGCTCAAGCCGGGGGTGAAGGCGCCCTTCTACATGGGCGTGCCGGACGATGCGGATCTGTCAGGCGATACCCGACCTGCGCGTGAGTGGACGACGATGGAAAGGCCCAACATGGGAGAGGTGCTGGAACAGGACATATCGAACATGGTCGCCACCCAGCGCGGTTTGCACTCAAAGGGCTTCCCCGGCGGCATGCGCTATGCGGAGCGCGAGATCCGCGTGCAGGTCTTTCATCTGGAAACCGATCTCTACTTCAAGGGCCTCAAATAGCGCCCGGTCAATAGCGCGAAGGCGACAAAAGGACTGTCCGGACCAAAATCAGATGGGGAAGAAGCGATGCTAACGCCTTATGACGAGTTTCCCGTTCACCAGGCGCCACAGCCGTTCAGCCATATCCCCTCGACCGATTACAGTTGGGACGACGGGCATTATATCGGCTTTTTCAGCCCTGCCGATCAGGTGTTCCTCGCGACGGGGCTTCGGGTCAACCCCAACACCGACATGATCGGCGGCTATGCGCTGCTCAACATCGCCGGACATCAGACCACCGTGCGTTTCAACCGCTGCTGGCGGCGTGATTTCGCGATGCGGGTTGGCCCATATACGATCGAGTTCGTTGAACCGCTGCGCAAGTTGCGGGTGAAGCTGGACGAAAATGACAGCGGCATGTCCTTCGATTTGCTCTGGGAAGGCGCGTCGCCCGCGTTCCTTGAAGAACATCATGTTTCCACCAATCGCGGCCGCAATACCACCGATCAGACGCGCTATTCGCAACCGGGGCGCGCCACCGGCACGCTGCGCTTGCGCGACAAGGTCTTTAACGTCGAGCCAGAGAGCTGGTCGGCGTCGCGCGATCATAGCTGGGGCCTTTATGCGGGGCGGGCGCCCCTTTCGCCGCCTGCGCACATCCTGCCGCCGCCCGCCGCCGCTGGTCCGCGGCGCGCGCTGCGTTTCTGGACGGTGTTCCGTACCGGCGACTATAGCGGCTTCTACCATCTCCATGAAACCGCCGACGGCGTGCAGACCAAGATGAACGATGTATTCGGCACGCCCTTCGGCGGTCGCCTGTTCCGCGGGTGGGGCGAGGAAACGGTGGAGCTTGCCGCTGGGCGCCATGAGATCGAGCTTCAGCCGGGCACACGCATCCTGAAGGCGGCGCGCGTCTTCCTGACCGACAGCCAGGGACGTGAATGGCGGCAGGAACTCCGTGTCGCCTCGCCGCCCTGGGTGCCGATGACAATGGGCTATACGCCTGGAAGCTGGAAGGATGGCGGCACCTTCCACACCTATCATGGTTCCGAGGAACTCGCGCTTGAGTGGGACGAATTCGACTTCTCCGTCCAGCCGGTGACCTACGCGCCCTATAGCGTGAGCGGCGCCGGCGCAGGCGATGACTTCGGCCTGGGGCTCGATTATTCCAAGCCGACCCACGGCATCGAATATCTCGGCGAGATCACCACGATCGCGCCCGACGGCTCGCGCCACGGCGGAGCGGGCCAGATCGAGTTCTTCATCAACGGCCCATATCGGCCGCTCGGGCTGGAGTAAGGCCTTGGACCTGCTGAAACGGCCGCTGGAAGACTATATCCGCCATCGCTTCGGGGCCGAGGCGACCTTTGAGAAGGAGACGCGGCAGACGCGTGGTTCATCGCGCGCGACCTGGTTCGTCGATTTGCGTCCGCAACCGGGCGCACCGCTCCGTTCAGTCGTGTTCCGCAGCGATCCGCCGGGCGGAAGCACGATCCCCACCTCGCTCGAACGGGAATATTTCATATACGATCGGCTTGGCCGCAGTGACGTGCCGGTGGCCAAGACATTGTTTTGGGAGGATGATCCCAAATGGGCGACCAGGCCCTTCTACGTGCGCGAGCAGATTGAGGGCAGCTGGGAAATTCCCCATTTCTCCGATCCGGATCCGCAATATGATGCGCTACGGATCGCAATTTCCAAGGAGCATCTGCGAAAGCTTGCGATGGTGCACCAGATCGACTGGCGCGCCCTTGGCTTCGACGAGCATTTGTCCGCGCCGAAAAATGAGGCGGAGTGTGCCGCCCATTTCATCGACATGATGATGGCGCAACTGAACGAATTCCAGCAGGAGCCCATTCCGCTGATTGTTGAAGCGGTCGGCTGGCTGAAGGCGCGCGCTCCGGTTGCGGGGCGGATCAGCCTTTGCAAGGGCACCAACGGCCTCGGTGAAGAGGTCTTCCGCGATGGCGTCATCGTCGCGCTGAGCGATTGGGAGGAGGCGTCGATCGGCGACCCCGCGGCCGATTTTGCCTGGCTGCAGAATTTCATCCCCGAAATCGAGCGCGACGGCGAGAAGCTTTGGGGCCTGGAACAGGCAGTCGCTTTTTACCGCGAGGTGAGCGGCATCGACGTGACGGTGGACTCCGTCCGTTATTATCATGAGGTCCGGGCCTTGAGCACGATCCTGTTCGGGCACAAGGCCGCGGTGGTCACCCATCAAAGCAAGGGTGCCACGATCCGCCAGGCATGGACCGGCACCGAAGTCGTCTATCTTGGCAAACGCGGCCTCGCGGCTGCGATGGGCCTGGCGCCTCCCATCGACTTCGCATGGTTTGCCGAAATGAACGAGACGGTGTCATGAACAATATGATCGTTCCCACCGTGACCGACGTGGTCCGCACCATCCGCGTGACGGTGGAGGAGCTGATAGCGCCCACGCTCGCCGGGGTTGCCGAACGTAGCGCCGCGACGACGATCGGACACCTGCTTCGCTATGTCGAACAGCGCATCGAGGACGAAGGCCAGGCGCTGCTTGACGAGGTGCATTATCTGCATGCGTTGCTGCCGGATGCTCTCGGCTTTCTGGAGGAACGCCCGGCCTGCGATAAACTGGAGGCAGCAATCCGCAAGACGCTTGCGACTGAACGGGATCCGGCCGTCTATCCAAGCCTGACGCGGATGGCGCAGGACGTGGGCGTGCTGCGGCAACATGCGTGCGACTTGCTGAGTACGCTGCAATTACTGAAGCCGGGGGAAAGCACGGCGGGCGACGAACTTCACGAGAAGCTGCGGCAATATCTATCCTGGCAGATCGAACGGGAGGGCAGGATCATCGAATCCGCCTTCGTCGGCCAGGGCGCGCGGCGCTAGCCACAACCGCAAGTCGGGCCTGTTCGGATCGGGGCTAGCGTTCGCTCGGCACGTTGAACCACGTCGGATAGCGCGCATATGCCCGCCGTTGGGGGCTGTCGTCATCGCCCACGGTGGCATAACCATGGGCTGGCCGGGCCGAGTGGGGATGCAAGCGCATGTATTCGTCGATATTGGCGCGTGCGCTGCGTCCCTGGCCGACGCTCATGAATGGTGCGTCGACCTGTTGCTCGTCCATCCCGCACAGATCCCGATTGCGCTGGAGGTCTATTCGCCGTCGGCCGAAGACGTCGCCTATAAAGAAGCTGAAGCGCGGGGCCTGGGCGCGATCCAGGTTGATGGCGAAATGATCGACGCCGCATCGGTGCGCATCTTGCAGAACACACTGGATCGCGCGGAGTTTGATTGAACGACAGTGCGCGCGGCACGAACGGACGTGATCGGACGCCGGACAAGCGGAAGGGCAGGGCGATGACTGCGATGAGTTCGATACGCAAGGGCGCGTCGATGGCGCGTATCGGCGCGCATATGGCCTGGGAGCGGATTACCGATCCGCATCCCACCCGGTCCAGCGCGGTTCCACGATCGGCGGAGTATCTCACCCGCGAATGGCTGACCGATGCCCTGTGCGCCGATGTGCCGGGCGCCGAAGTCGAGGACTTCAAGTTTCTGGGTGCGGCCAATCTGGGCACGACCGCCAGACGCAACATAGAGGTTCGCTACAATGCGGCGGGCGAAGCCGCGGGCCTGCCGCACCGGATCTTTGCCAAGGCCACGCCCGAATTCGCCTCCCGTTATATCTGCGGCCTGTCCGGCGCGATCACGAATGAAGTGAATTTCTACAATCACATCGCGGGTCAGCTCTCGATCGAGATTCCCGCCTGCTACTACGCCGCCTACGACCCGGGTTCTTTTCGCTCCATCTTCCTGTTCGAGGATGCCGGCGTCACCAAGCAGGCCCGCTTCCTCAACAGCACATACCGCCCGTCGCGGGCCGAGGTCGAGAGCATGGTGCGAACCATGGCCGCGCTTCATTCGCGCTTCTGGGGCAGCCCCGCCCTGGACCGCGAATTCACCTGGCTGAAGGACCCGCTCACCTTTCAGCATCAGATCAATGATCTGATCGGTTTCCGGGAACGCTGCGCGCTTGGGCTCGAACGGGTGATTCCGTTGCTGCCGCCCGAAGTGGCGAAACAGCGCGAAAATCTTTGGCCGGCGATGCTGCATGCCTGCGCACTGCGCGTCGGGGAACCCCGCACGCTGCTGCATGCGGACATCCATTTGGGAAACTGGTACGTCACCGGCGCCGGAGACATGGGCCTTTGCGACTGGCAATGCACCGTCAAGGGCGGGTGGGCGGTTGATTTCGCCTATGCGATCTCCTCGTCGCTCGATCCACAGGAGCGTCGGGCGTGGGAGCGTGACCTGCTCGCATTGTATCTCAGCCTGCTTGATCTCCCGAACGGTCATCGCGTGCCGAGCTTCGACGACGCCTGGCAGCTCTATCGCCAGCAGATGCTGCACGGCTTCTACAACTGGCTTTTTGTGGCGGGTATCGGCGCATCGCAGACGGCAATGCACTCAAACGACATCATGGTATCGAACGTGACCCGGATGGCCTCGGCGATCGGCGATCACGCGACGCTGGCAAGCCTTGGATATTGAGCCTTGTCGGGCGCGCTCCCCGCTCAGGCGGACATCGAAACAGGTTGGGGTTCGGCTGCGCTCGAGACCATGTGGCGGAACACCATCGCCTTGGTGGTGGCAAGCGTCATGGCGTAGGAGCGCGGTTCCTCGACGAAGATGCGTGAGATCACAGATCCGCGCAGGACGGCGACCACCACGCGCCGGCATTGCGAAATCGCATCGGCCGACACGTCCGATCCAAAGGCGCGCTGCCACAGTTCCCGATAGGATGCCGAAGCACGCAGCACGGAATCCCGCACGGCATCCCGCAGGCCCGGCTCGGAGCGCGTGGAGATCCAGATGTCCACGACCGCCAGATAGGCCTCCGACATGCCGACTTCGCCAAGGTGGTCGATCAGGCGGCTGACGCGCTGTTCCAGTTCCAGATCCCCATCGATCAGAACGTCCGAAAAGGACTCGACGATCCGGCTTTCGACTTCGTGAAGGATCGCCAGCACCAACTCGTCACGGCCCTCGAAGTGGTGCTGGATCGCGCCTCGCGTCAGCCCCGCCAGCGACGCGATATCGGCCATGGTCGTCAGCGCAAATCCTTTTGCGCAGATCGACTGGATCGCTGCCTCGATGAGACTTACACGGGCGCGCGCACTTCGTTCCTGCTGTGTCATCCGCGGCTGGCGGGCGGCAGCGGGCCGTTTTGCGTGTGCTTTCATGCGATTTCAATATCAGAAATTGGGCGGACGACCACAGTAAAATACATTCTGGCAGGCATGTTTTTATCTGGCATGGGCCAATGGCCTGGGGCATGATTGTCCCATCGTCATATTGCACTAGAATGGGAAGAGGCGGCTTGCATTCGTACGGCATGCATGCAGGCATCGCATGCCTGCATGTCATATGTGATCGAACGAAATGTCGCCGCGAAGGAGGGCCGCCATGCAGCGCTGGTATCCCGGCGACCCCGTTCATGACTTTCACTATGCCCGCTTCATTGCCGATCCGCTCGGCGAAGTTCGCGCGCTATACGCCTTCATGGGCGAAACGCTCACGCTCGATGTCGAAGCACAAAGGCGTGTTGCTCTCGATGCGCAGCGCGCGCTCCGCGCCCAGGTCGGGCAGCACCGCTATTCGCTGGCCGAATTCGGCCTGTCGGAAACCGACCTGCCCGCCATCTTCGAAGATTATATCGAGCAGTTCGGCATCGTCCGGGACCGAGACAGGGCCGTATGAGTTACCCCGTCTGCGGATCAGTCGAATGCCCGGCGGCGTTTGTTCAGGTCGCTCGCGCCATCGCCGCTGCGTAGCAAAGCCGGATTTACGGCATGTGCTCCATGTGCCTGAAGGATCACACCGCAGGTCCAGACATAGAGCACCGCAAGCCCGATGGACATCCAGGCCATCGCGTTCACGAACGCCGGGTTCGTCGACGAGTTGATGGCGCTTCCCAATGGCAATGCGGTGCCGCCGTTCGCACCAAGCACGAGCATCGGCAGCAACGCGATAAACAGCACCGGAAAACGCTGGCCGATGACGCTGCGATTGAGAAAATGAACCGCTGTCGCCACCGTGAACATCGTACAGGTGTTCACGAAGCCCATCCACACGGGGTAGTTAAGGATTTTCCATGGCTGGTTCGCGCCATAATATTCGGTGTAGCCGAAATGCAGGATCGGTACTTCGAAAAGCCAGGCGCAAGGCACGGATACGAAGAAGATCGTCATCCACCAGGCTAGCGTGAAACGCCTTTCGAGCAGCGAATTGAGCAATATAACCGGAAAACCGAAGAAGACGACGTAGCTCGGCAAAACCCAAAGCGGGATCGAGAAACCGAAGGCCGTCGTGTAATGCACCTGGCTGACCTCATGATAGGTCACATGGGCAAACAGATCCCCCACCGGTTCGTAGAAGCACGCCACTGCCGCACCAACCACCACATAAACAGGGAACAGCCGGCCCTCTTTGCGTGCAAGGACGATGGCGTAGACAACGGTCAGGGTCGCCAGCGCCAGCATCACGGCCAACATGCCGTTTTGCCATTCCAGCGACTTTTCCAGCGCTGGTTTGGTGACGAACCAATCGGTTCCCTGTGTTATCGGATGTTGAGAAAAACCGAACATTCCGAGTTCCTCTCCTTGCTTGGCGGGTATTTGCCGGTCCGCCTTTCGTGAACGTTCATGTTTGCGCGACATCGAACGCGGAGGCGATCCTAGTCCGCTTCAATAAAATGCGCTAGCGGACGATTTCCGGTTGCCATCCCGAACGCGCTTGTCCACTTTGGCGGGCTGGGGAAGGAGAATGCCGATCATGTTCGAGACACCGGAAGACCGGAGCTATCTCGTGGATTTCGAAGATGGCCTCCTGACTCTCACTTTCAATCGCCCTGAATTCGGCAATGCGATTCCTTCGACGGCCGTTCCCCAGTTGACCGTCCTCTTCCAGACGGCGCAGGCAGATCTGTCGGTTCGCTGCATTCTTGTTCGCGGGACGGGCAAGGTCTTTTCCGCAGGCGGCGACGTGGCGAGTTTTGCGCGCTCGCTTGAGCAGGGGACCGAGGCGCGCCAGGCCGATTTCCGCGAGAGGCTTGAACGGCTGGCAGCATTGGTGGAAGCGGTGGTCGCGTTCGATCGTCCTGTCGTGGCGTCGGTGCGTGGTGCTGCGGCCGGGGCAGGGCTGCTCTATCCGCTCGCCGCGGACGTCGTCATTGGTGACGACAGCGCGACCTTTGTCTTTGCGCATCAGCGTGTCGGCCTCAGCCCCGACGGCGGTGTCAGCTATTTGTTGCCGCGTCTTGTGGGTGCGCGGACGGCGCGTATGCTGCTGCTCACCGCAGCCAAGGTTGATGCGCCCGAAGCGCGCGAGCTTGGCTTGCTCAATCGGATCGTGGCCGCTGACGCACTGGAGGCAGAAAGCCTCAAACTGGCGCGCAGGCTGGCGAGCGCCCCGCAAAAGGCTGTCCGTCACGCGAAGCGTCTTGCCAATGCGGCGTCCGATGCCAGCCTTGCTGATCAGATGCGCGCTGAAACCCGGGCGATCGTCGATTGCGTCGGCGATCCCGACTTTGCCGAAGGGGTCAAGGCATTCATCGAGAAACGACCGGCGCGGTTCGGCGGGTCTGGCTGAGCCTCACTCGAATTCCCGCTCAGTCCACCAGGGGAAGAAATCGGGCATATCGCGCGAAACGCGGCCGGTGAAATTGGGGGGGGGGCACACTTTTTTCTGCCGCAAAGATATCGTAATCTAACGAATAATATAATCAAGCCGCGTTCGTCACAAGTGGCTCGGTTTCCTCGCGGACGTGTCCATCGGCGGCGAGCGCGTTTTCTCGCGATCCGACAGAAAAATCTTGGGGAATGTGTTGTTCTAATGGCACATATGATGGTTGACCATTCGCTTACACTCAATTTGCCTTGACTTGATTTTTTATTGAAAAGATAAGTAAGCGAACAATCTGGCGTTTGAGACTGGAGATTTGAGGGAGGCCCTCTGATGAGCAAATTCTCTACCCGCGCTCAAATTCTTGCTGGTGTGGCCGCGTCGGTGATCGCGTTTCCGGCGTATGCGCAAGAGTCCGCGCCGCCGCCCGCGATACCTCAAGAGGCATCACCGCCCTCCGCAGCGCCTGAAGAGGCCGCAGCACAGCAGCCCACTCAGGGCGGACTTGAGGAAATCGTCGTTACCGCGCAGAAGCGCGCTGAAAATCTGCAGGACGTGCCGATCGCGGTCACCGCGCTGTCAGGCGGCCAGCTCGCCAGCGCCAATGTGCAGGGGCAGATCGATCTTCCGAAGCTTACTCCGAACCTCAACTTCACCGTGAACTCAGGCTTCGCTTCGGCTTATATCCGTGGCGTCGGCACGCAGTTCGGCAATCCTGGCCTGGAATTGTCGGTTTCGGTCTACCTCGACGATGTCTATGTGCCGCGCGCTTCGGCGGCGTTGTTCGCGTTTGGCGATATCGAGCGCATCGAGGTGCTGAAGGGACCGCAGGGAACGCTTTACGGACGCAATGCAACCGGCGGCGCAATTCGCATCATCACCGCCGACCCGCAGCCGGAATTCCAGGGTCGGGCGAGTGCGACCGTGGGCAGTTATCAGACACGTACCTTCGATGGCATGATCAATATACCGCTGAGCGACGGGCTCGCCTTCCGTTTCGCCGCGCGGCATGACGAGAACAAGGGTTATGTCCGCAATCTCTTCCCCGGTGGCGGCGCTTCCGGCGCGAGGCGGATGCAGGACCGCAATGAAGAACTCTACCAGGCGAAGCTTTTGTGGGAAACAGGCCCCCTGCGCGTGAAGATCAGCGGGGACTATTCACGCAAGGATGACGCCGAGAGTGTTGCCGAAGGCAATCTCTTCCCCGGCGCGCCCGAGCAGATCGGCATTGCGAGTGGCGGCTGCGGCAGCCAGGGCTTCTACACCATATGCAATGATGGCTGGGGCTATATTCATCCCAAGGCCTATGGCGTCTCGGCACGGATCGATTATGACCTGGGCGCCGCCACGCTTTCCAGCATATCCGCCTATCGCAACGAGCACGAAGTCAACTGCGCGGACATCGACGGCACCGGCGCACCGCTTCAGCCGGTCTGCGGCAGGCCTTATACGCGGCAATATACGGAGGAAGTCCAGATCGCGTCGAACGGCAGCGGGCCGCTGCGCTATGTGGCCGGTGTCTACTATCTGCGCGAGCGTTCGGGTTATCCGTTCACCGTCATCGTTTCGACGGCACCGGCCGCCCCGCTGGCGCTTCAATCGACCGGAGAAGGGGTGCGGGTCTCCTCGATCGCGCCTTATGCGCAGGTTGATTACGACCTGTCGGACCAGTTCTCGCTGAGTGGTGGCATCCGCTACACGCAGGAGAACAAAAAGCTGCGCGGCAACAGCAGCCTGTTTGTGCCCGTGGACCTGGCCACCGGTCAACCGCTCCCGTACAGCTCGCCCACCGGGCTGCCGGAGTGCACGCCCACCAGTCCCCCGACCAGCTGCTCCAGCTCGTCGAAGTCGGCGGATTTCAATAAGCTGACCTGGAAAGCTACCGCAAGTTACAAGCCCATCGACAAGGTGCTGCTCTATGCGACGATCAGCCGTGGTTTCAAAAGTGGTGGCCTGAACCTGCCGGCCTTCGCGTTCGTCGATGTCGTGGCTCCTGAAACGCTCGACGACTATGAAGTGGGCTGGAAGATCGAAACCGGCAATGTCCGCTGGAACGGCGCGGCTTTCTACTACGACTACAAGGATCTTCAGATCTCGATCACCGACCAGACGACTGGCGGAACCCGCATCAAGAACGCGGCCGGAGCCAAGATGAAGGGCGTCGAAAGCGATCTGACCTGGGTTCCCATCGATCAGGTCGAACTGGGTGTCGGCGGCGCTTTCCTGGACTCGAAGTACAAGGACTTCACCGGCGACGCTTACATGTCGTGTCAGGTGATCCCCGGCCTGCCTACGCCTACGCCGGCCGCTGCAGCGGGCAAGGCGGGTGCGCTCGCCCAGTGCGCCAGCCAAGGCGGTCTTGGCCTTGGGCTGGTCGGCGGCCTCGATCTTTCGGGCAACCGGCTGGTCAATGCGCCGCGCTTCTCGGCCTATGGTCGGGCACAGTTCACCCAGGATGTTTCCGGCATCGGCACCTTCACGGTGGGCGGCGTCGTCAACTATCGCAGCACCGCTTATTTCGACTCAGGCAATCTGTTCACCGACAAGAAGCGGGTGATGCTGAGCGCCAAGGCAAGCTGGGTGTCCGAGAATGATCGATATTCGCTGAGCGTTTCGGGCGAAAATCTGACGGATAAGAAGTATTTCACCGTCAAATCGCCCCAGAATCTCGGCGGCTGGCGTGTTGTCGGTGCACCCCGGTGGTTCTACTTCACCGCGGGCGTAAAGTTCTGAGCCTGAACGGGGCGGGCGATCTGTTGGTCGCCTGCCTCATTTTTCCGCCGCGCAATCACCGTTCAACCATGTCGCGCACGGCCTCGATATATCGCGGGCTGGGTTCGTTGTTTCCGGGTGTCAGGCCGGACCGGCCGCGATCAGCGCCTCAGCACCTCGTATGAAGCGCGTATAGTGATAATGCGGCAGCACGCTCAGCTTCAGGTCATTGACGACGCCATGGTTGAATCGGGTGACGGCGATGTTGGCGGCGCTGGCATTGCGCGCATAACCCCAGACCTGGAAATAATGCAGTGTTTGGCGATCGATCTCGTCGCCGCCCGCCTCGACATAGCTTTGCATGAAGCTGTCCCAGTCGAACGCGCCGCCGACTGTGAGCTTTATATAACCGATCTCCTCGGCCGGATCGCCGATATGCGCGAATTCCCAGTCGAGCACGGCGCTCAGCGCCCCCTTGTCGAACAGGAAATTGTGAAAGCCGATGTCGCCGTGGAGCAGGCTGGCCCTGCCGCTTCGCGCGGGCGCATTGTCGAACAGCCAGCCATAAATGGCGGCAAGACTGGGCGATGGACTGTGCGCCTCCGCCAGCCAGTAATCGTACCAGCCGCGGATATAGCGCCTGGCCGCCTCGCCGCGTGACAGATCCCACAGGTCGGTGCGAATGAAGCTGGCTGCGTCACCCAGTTCGGTCAGCGGCGGCAACGCATGCAGCCGCGCCGCGATCTGCGCCAGTGTAGCCGCCAATGAAGCGGGAATCTCCGTTTGCGCGCCGAAAAAGCTGCCGCCCAAAGTACCCGGCGCACGCCGCATTACGATGAAGTCCCCGCCCGGCAACATCGTATGTTCCGTATCCAGCCACAGTGCCTCCGGGGCCGGAAAGCCGTGTCCTCTCAGAGAACGGATGATTGGGTATTCGCGGTCGATCACATGGCAGTCGTTGCTGAGCGAAACCCCCCGGCCAAGATCGCGCCGCATGACGAACTCGCCGCTTATCGGTCCTTGTTCGACCGAAAATATGATGGTTTCCTTGCCGAAACCTCCGGCGAGTGGCTGAAATGTGCCGACTTTGAGTGTCGGATCGTTGAAACGGTCGCCCAGATAGGCTTCGAGCCTGGTCTTGGTGATTTCATGATCGGGCTTGTCCGAATGGGCATCGCCGGTGTCGAGTTCGCTGAGCAGCGCCTTTTCTTCCCAGTCGACGATCAGCGAACATAGCTGGCGCCGCTGGTCGGCGGTAAGCTCGCAATCGTTGAGCGCGACGATCAGCTTTTCGCCAAGCCCTGCGATCTCGGTCCACTGGACATCGATGGGCCGCCCGGCGAGTTGCTGGCGGCTGTCGCGAACTGTCTGCAACAGTTTCCCTATCGCGCCATTCGAAATACCGTCCAGCATGGCCTCGCTTGCTTCAAGCGCGGCAATATAACCGTCAAGCGCCGCTCGCAGCCATTCCTTCCCATGGGCCTGGCGCGCCTCCAGCAAGTGCAGGCCATGCGCCACCGCCTGGGTGCCGGACCCGTCGGTGGCGAAGTCGCCCAGGCGCGGCGCGAGTTTGCGAAACTCGAGGTTGAGGGATGCAATCAATTGTTCAGCCGGAACGAACATAGCTTTTCATCACCTTTGATGTTTGAGGCTTCCGCCCCGACGCGGATGGCGCCCTTCAGGCAATATCGGTTGCTCCAGCCCTGGCCGCCTTGGCGCGTGTGGCGGCCTCGCGGCCCGCCCTGCGGCCCAGGATGATCGCCGGAGCGAGACTGAATCCGCCGCCGGCATAGCGCTTGCCCTGCAGCACGCCGGTCGTTTCGCCGGCAGCAAGCAGGCCCGGAATGACCCGGCCTGCTTCATCGAGCACGTTGCAGTCGAGGTCGACGTCAAGTCCGGCGCCGGTGACGCCGATGATCGCGGCGCGGACCTCCACCGCGTAAAAGGGCGGGGTGGTCACGGGAAAGAGCTTTTTGGCTTCCTTAAGATATTGCCGGTCCGAGCCGCTGGCGACGTCGGCATTGTAGCGACGCACCGTTTCGGCGAGCGCGTCGGCGCGGATGCCGCATTTCGCGGCGAGATCGTCGAGGGTTTCGGCGCTTTTCACCCTGCCTGAAGCCGCCTGCCTGCGCAGAGTTGCCTCCTCCCAGATCGGCGTCGTCATGCCGGTATTATAGGGGTCGAGATAGGAGCTGTCGTTGCTTGCCTCGGCGAGAGTCGGTTCGTCGAAGATTGCGAAGGCGTGCGCGTTGGGCTGCTCGTCCACCAGATAGCCGCACACGGTATAGGCAGCGATCTCGGGCATGAAACGTTTGCCGCGCTCATTCACGACCATGGTCCAGGGCGGCAGGAATGCCTCGATGGAGCGCTTGTCAAAACCCGATGTCGGGAGTTGCAGGCCGGTGTCATGGCCGGTGATCGCAGCACCGATCGCCGCGCCCATATTGATGCCGTCGCCCAGAATAAAGGGGGCATCGTCGTGGACCGCCCAGACCCAGTCGCCATGTTTGGCGGCGCTCGGGAAGTATTTCTCGCGCATTTCCGGATTGTTGCCGAAGCCGCCGGTTGCGATCAGCGTCACAGGCGCGCGAAGGTCGACTCCCCCGGCATGCACGCCAACAACGCGGCCGTCCTCGACCAGCAGGCGCTCTACGCGCGTGTTGACAGCCGTTTCGACGCTGAGTGCGCCGGCGCGGTTGATCAGCGCCTCGCCAACGGCCAGACCGGCCCCCTCGCAAGGATGGCCGCGTGGGACGCCCGCGACGCCGGATTCGACCAGGAACGGGGCGGGGAAATTGCAGCCGAGCGATTTCAGCCATTCCAGCGTGGGGCCGCTCTCGTCGCAGACATAACGGATGATGTCGGGTTTAAGCGCCCAGTGGTTGAGCGCCATTACATAGTCGAACATCGCGTCGGCGCTGTCCTCTATCCCGCGCTCCTTCTGGACGCTGGTGCCGGCCGCATAAAACACGCCGCCCGAAAGCGAGGTTGCGCCGCCAAGCTTGGTATCCGCTTCAAGGACCATGCAGGATGCGCCCGCCTGAGCGGCCTCGATCGCCGCCGAGAGCCCGGCGCCCCCGCCGCCCACAATGATGACGTCATAATCCCAGGCCATCGATCCTCTCCGTATTTGGTATGCAAACATACTTTATAGGCTCATGGCCCTGCTGCTGGCAACAGCGTGTCGTGCCGCGGAATGGGCGTAAAATTGTCGCGCGCGCCCGTTGCAAAAGCAGTTCGAACTCCTGCATAAAAGAAAGTACGCTATCGCACCAATATCACATGGGGTTGAAATGGAAATCAATCTTTCCCCCGAACATGAAACGATCCGGGACAGCGTCCGTAAGATCTGCGATCGCTTCGGCGACGATTATTGGTCGGAAAAGGATGAGAAGAAGGAGTTCCCGCATGAATTCCATCGTGCGATCGCGGATGGCGGCTGGCTGGGAATAACCCATCCGGAGTGGTTGGGAGGCGCTGATCTCGGCGTTACCGAGGCGGCGGTGATGATGCATACCGTCTCGTCGAGCGCGGGCGGCTATTCGGCGGCGAGCACGCTGCACCTCAATCTCTTCGGCCCGCATGCCGTGGTGGTATTCGGCACCGATGAGCAGAAAGAGCGGATGCTGAAACCGCTCATCGCGGGCACCGACAAGGCGTGTTTCGGCGTCACCGAACCCGACGCGGGGCTCGACACGACCAGCATCACGACGTTTGCCACCAGGGTGGACGGTGGCTACCGCGTCACTGGCCGCAAGATCTGGACATCCTCCGGCCAGGTGGCGAACAAGATCATCCTGTTGACCCGCACCACGCCCAAGGATCAGTGCAAGCGGCCGACCGATGGCATGACGCTGTTCTACACCGATCTGGACCACGACAGGATCGAGGTCCGGCGCATCCCAAAAATGGGCCGCAACGCGGTCGATTCCAACGCAACCTTCATTGACGACTATTTCATACCCGAGGGCGATCGTATCGGAGAAGAAGGCAAGGGCTTCCATTACATCCTGCACAGCCTCAATCCCGAACGCATCCTTGTCGGCATCGAGGCGGTTGGGCTGGGGCAGGGCGCGCTTGCCCGCGCGGCCAGCTATGCGCGGGAACGCAAGGTGTTCGGCCGCATCATCGGCGCGAACCAGGGCATTCAGCATCCGCTAGCGGAAAGCTGGATGTCCCTGGAATCCGCCTTCTGGATGATCATGCGCGCGGCCTGGCTTTATGACGCGGACAAGCCCTGTGGCGCAGAGGCCAATGCAGGGAAGTTTCTTGGAGCGCGCGCGGCCTTTGATGCCTGCACGCGCGCGGTGATGACCCATGGCGGCATGGGCTATTCAAAGGAATATCAGGTGGAACGGCTGTTTCGTGAATCCATCCTGCTGCGCATCGCGCCGATCACGGAACAAATGATCAGCAACTTCATCGGCGAGAAGGTCCTGGGCCTTCCGAGATCCTATTAGGGATGGCTGGGCAATGACAGCATTCGGAATAACCGGTTTTGGCGCCTATGTTCCGCGCCTGCGGCTGGACCGGGCGGCGATTGCGGCTGCCCACAAATGGATGGCGCCATCGCTGCGCGGCGCTGCAAAGGGCGCGCGCTCTTTCCCGAGCTGGGACGAAGACACGATCACCATGGCCGTCGAAGCCGGGCGCGACGCCTTGCGCGGTGCGAGCAAGGACCAGATCGAAGCCCTTGTCTTTGCGAGCACGCGCCCGCCCTATGCCGACCTGCAGAGTTCGTCGATTGTTGCCGAGGCGCTTGATCTGGATCACGAGATCGCCGCGGTTGACGTCGGCAATTCGCAGCGCGCGGGGACATCGGGATTGCTTCAGGCACTGCGGGCAGGCACGCCGTCCATGTTTGTCGCTTCGGACGCGCCGCTCGGCAAACCCGCCAGCACCCAGGAAATGCTCTATGGCGCGGGCGCTGCCGCCTTTCTGCTAGGCGCTGAAAATGTTATCGCAAAGCTGATTGGCGCGGGCAGTGTCACGGTCAATTTCGTCGACCATTTCCGCGCGGCGGGTGAACGTTACGACTATTTCTGGGAAGAGCGCTGGATCCGCGACGAGGCCTATCTGAAGTTCGCCCCCAAGGCGATCGCGAGGGCGCTTGAGGACGCCGGGCTTTCTATCGGGGATATCCAGTATTTCGCCATGCCGTCGCTGTTGAAGGGCGGTGCGCAGGCGGCGGCGAAGAAGGTCCACTTCGAAGGCGAGACCATCGACGACCTGTCCGCGAATTGCGGCTATGCCGGTGCCGCCCATGCGCCACTGATGCTGGCGAGCGCGCTCGAAAGGGCGAAACCCGGCGAACGCGTCCTGCTGGTCGGCTTCGGCCAGGGCGCCGACGCACTGGTTTTTGAAGCCACCGAAGCGAGTGCCGCTTCCCCCGGACGGCGGGGCGTCAGCGGATCGATCGCCGACGCGGTGGTGACTGACAGCTACCTCCGGATGCTGTCTTTCTCGGAGTCGATCGACCTCGAATGGGGCATGCGGTCGGAAAAGAACGCCAAGACCGCGCTCAGCGAGCAATATCGTTCGTCGGATCAGATCGCGGCGTTCAAGGCAGGCAAATGCCGTGCGTGCGGCACCGTGCAGTTCCCGCAGCTTGAATATTGCGTCAATCCCGAATGCCACGCGCCCGCTGAACAGTTCGATCCGCAGAGCCTGGCGGACGAACCCGGCAAGGTGCTGACCTACACCGCCGACTGGCTTTCCTACCATCCCGCGCCGCCGCTCTATGTCGGCTTCGTCCAGTTCGACAATGGCGCTCGCGTTCTGATGGAAGTCGTCGATATCGGCGGGCAGGGCATCGAGATCGGGACGCCCCTGCGGATGGTCTTCAAAATCAAGGAACGCGACCGCGCGCGCGGCTACAACCGCTATTTCTGGAAGGCGACGCCGGTCACGGCGTGATGGAGCTGATGCATGGCTACGGGAATCAAGGATAAGGTTGCGATCCTGGGCATGGGCTGCTCGCGCTTTGGCGAACGCTGGGATGCCGGAACCGCCGAACTGCTGGCGGAAGCCTTTGACGAGGCGCTCATAGATGCCGGGATCGAACGCGGTCAGATCGAGGCAGCATGGTTCGGTTCCTGTATGGATGCGATGAATGTCGGCAACTCCGCCATTCCGGCCTCGACGGCCTTGCGGCTCGACGGTATTCCATTCAGCCGCATGGAGAACATGTGCGCGACGGGCACCGAGGCCCTGCGTGGCGCTGCTTATGCGGTGGCTTCGGGCGCGGTCGACTTCGCGCTGGCGATCGGCGCGGAAAAGCTCAAGGACACGGGCTATGGCGGCCTGCCGCCGCCCTTCAAGGGCACCTTCAACGACATGTGGATGCCGATGGGTTCCGCTCCGGCGGGCTTTGCCCAGCTTGCGGCGGGCTATCGCACCAAGCATGGCGTTTCGAAAGAGGATCTGAAGCGCGCGATCGGCCATGTCTCGTGGAAGAGCCATCAGAACGGCGTGCATAGCCCCAAGGCGCATCTGCGCAAGGAAGTCTCGATGGAGACAATCCTGAGCGCCCCGATGATCGCCGAGCCGCTTGGCCTGTACGACTGCTGCGGCGTTTCGGATGGCGCGGCCGCCGCTATCGTGACGACGCCGGAAATCGCCCGCGCGCTCGGCAAGAAGGACATCGTCGCGATCAAGGCGCTGCAGCTGTCGATCAGCTCCGGCGTCGAATCCGCGACCAACCAGTGGGACGGCAGCTATGTTCGCAACACCCGCAATGCGGCGAAACGGGCTTATGCCGAAGCCGGGATCACCGATCCGCGCGAACAGATCAGCCTGATGGAGGTGCACGACTGCTTCTCGATCACCGAACTGGTGACGATGGAGGATCTTTTCGTGTCGGCCGATGGCAGGGCGGTGACGGATATTCTCGACGGCTTTTACGACCGCACGGGCGGGGGCGTTCCCTGCCAGGTCGACGGGGGGCTGAAATGTTTTGGCCATCCCATCGCCGCGTCGGGCCTTCGCATGGCCTATGAGGTATACAATCAGCTTCGCGGCAATGCGGGGGAGCGCCAGCTTCCTTCGCCGTCGGTGGGCTTGACGCACAACCTCGGCGGGGTTCCTTATCAGGGCATCGCTGCGATTTCGATTATGGGGCTGCTTTGATGGCTGGACTTTGGTTTGACGAACTGGAGGTGGGTCAGGTGTTCAGGCACGCGATCCGCCGCACAGTGACCGAGACGGATAACGTCTTGTTCTCGGCGATGACGCACAATCCCGCGCAGCTCCATCTCGACGAAGAATATATGCGGGGAACCGAATATGGCCAGCGGCTGGTCAATTCCGCCTTCACCCTGGGGCTGATGGTCGGCATATCGGTGGGGGACACCACGCTCGGCACGGCGGTCGCGAATCTCGGCTGGGACGAGGTGCGCTTCCCCAAGCCGCTGTTCCACGGCGATACGGTCCATGTCGAGACTGAGGTGATCGATCTGCGCGAGTCGAAATCGCGGCCCGACCAGGGCATCGTCACCTTTCTTCACCGCGCCTTCAACCAGCACGACGAACTCGTCGCGAGTTGCAAGCGCACCGGACTTCAGCGGAAAAAACCGAAGGGCTGACGATGCTGCGATCTTTCCTGTTCATTCCCGGCGACAGCGAGAAGAAGCTCGGCAAGGCCGACGGCTGCGGCGCTGATGCGCTGATCCTCGACCTTGAGGATTCGGTCGCGCCTTCGAACAAACCGATGGCGCGCGCGATGGTGCGCGATTTTCTTGCGGCACGTCCGCGCGGTGGCCGCGCCTCACAACTGTGGGTGCGGATCAATCCGCTCGACACCGACATGGCGCTGGGTGATCTGGCTGCGGTGGTGGATGGCGCGCCTGACGGGATCATGCTGCCCAAGGCCAATGGGCCGAAGGATGTTCGTGCGCTGTCCCATTATCTTGACGCGCTTGAGGTGCGGGTCGGGGTCGAATCCGGCTCCATCCGGGTCCTGCCGGTGGCGACCGAGACGGCGGCAGCGCCCTTCCATCTTGGCGGCTATGCCGCTGCCGGGTTGACCCGGTTGGCGGGCATCACCTGGGGCGCGGAAGATTTATCTGCCGCAATCGGCGCAAGCACCAATCTGGATGAAAGCGGGGGATGGGCGCTGACCTATCGCATGGTGCGTTCTCTGACGCTCCTCGCGGCGCATGCGTCGGGTGTCCAGGCGATAGACACGCTGTACGTGGACTTCAAGGATGAAGAGGGGCTGCGCGCATCCAGCCGGGCGGCGCGCGCCGAAGGCTTTTCGGGGCGCATCGCCATCCATCCCGCGCAGGTCGCAGGCATCAACGAGAGCTTCACACCGTCCGAGGCGGAGATCGCGCACGCCCGCCGCATCGTCGCCGCGTTTGCCGCCGCGAGCGGCGCCGGCACGGTCGGCCTTGACGGGAAGATGCTCGACATCCCCCATTTGAAGCAGGCGCGGGGCGTGCTCGCCCAGGCCGGTCTTGCGCAGTGATCGAGCGCGATGGGCCGGAGCGTGCCTTGGCGAGATCGGCTCGTCTTTTTGCCCTGGATACGGGCTTAAAAGTCCGCCGGACGTTCGGCACGGCCCGATTGTGCCGAAGCCTCGATAGCCGCGATCATCTGATGGCGGCGCACCGCGTCGGCAAAGGTCGGGCAACCGCTGCCGCCGTCGCGAATATCGGCCGCAAGCTGGCGATAGAAGCGGGCGATATTGCCGATCGTCGATCCTTCCACCTTGACCTTGAAATAGCCTGACGGAACTTCAAGCGGCGCCAGTGCGGGCGCATCGCCGGTCGCGCCCTTGAGCACCAGGTCGACAAGCTGCATATGCCCGCCAAAGCCGGAAATCTGGAGGTCGCCCCCAGTGCCGTTGATCTCGACCAGCAGCCCGGTGCCGCGCGGCATGCCGCCGCGATAATGGAGCGAGATGGGCGCGCCGCTCTCGAACCGGCCGCTGAACAGCACTTCGTCGTGCGCCGTCAACGGAATGCTTTCTCCACGGTCCGCGATCAGCGTCGTCTTGCGGCCATTGGCGAGTAGCGCCCGGACCTCCGTAACCTCACCCAGCGCCTGACACAGCCCGTCCATGGTGTGGCCCACCCCGATGCTGAGCATCGTCGCGCCATTCCTGATATCGGCGGTATAGGCATTGGGCGACTCCATCATCCCACCCCAGTTCAGCCCGCTGCCGATCACCGATACCGACAATATATCGCCGACATAGCCCTGGCCGATGAGGTCGCGGACATAGCCAAGCACCGGAGCAAAGCGGGCCTGCAGGCCGCAAACGGCGGTCACGTTGCTGGCGGCCGCGATGTCGGCCATCCGGCGGGCTTCGTCGATGCCATTGCCGAGCGGCCATTCGCAATAGACATGCTTGCCCGCATTCAGCGCCGCGCTCACCAGTTCGAGATGGTGCGGCACCTTCACCGTCACCGCGACAAGATCCACCCCCTCGCATGAACAAAGCTTTTCAGCGGAATCGAACGCATTGCGAACGCCATATCGTTCGGCCGAGGCATCCGCGCTTTCCTGCCGGGTGGTGCTGAGCGCGACGATCTCATAATCATCGGCAAGCGCCTTCAGCGCGGGAATGTGCGCAATTGCGGCCCAGCTCCGGTCAGGCTGGACGCCGATGATCCCAACTCCGATTTTCTTCGCCATTGCCGATCCTCTGCCTGGATTTACGTCGCCGACGCCGATTGCCATGGACGCATACAAACAGTACGCTACAATACAACTGTCATCTTAGGAAGAGGATGGACATGGCGAATATTCTCGTTGTCGGCGGCGCGGGCGGAGTTGGCTCGGCGGTGGTCGAAATGCTGGTCGGCCGGGGCGACAGCGTGGCCGTCACCGTCCTCAACAACGCCGAGGCCGGTCAGATATCCGCGCGTCATGGCGCGAAGGTCGCTATTCATGAAGTAGATCTCGGCAACGCCGACGGCGCCCTTGTCAGCCTGCGAAAAGTTATCGATTCCATGCCTGGGCTCGATGCCGTGGCGGTATGCGCGGCGATTGCGCCCTTTGGGCCGGTCGAAAGCACACCGCTGGCCACATTCCGCAAAACGCTCGAAATCAATTGCGTCGCCCATGTCGCCATCTTCCAGGCGGCAATGCCCGCGCTCAGGAAAAGCAAGGGGCGCATCGTATACGTCAGCTCCATGGCCGGTCGCGCCGCAATGCCCTTCATAAGCGCTTATGTTTCCTCGAAATATGCGCTGGAAGGAGTGGCCGACGTAATGCGCCGCGAAGCCGCGCCCCAGGGTGTTTCCATCAGCCTGGTCGAGCCGGGCGGCATCCGCACCGGGATGGTAGAACACCAGCTGGCGTTGGTCGCGCAGCAAATCGCCACGCTCGATGCCGAGGAAGACAGGCGCTACGGCTATCTCTATCGCACGTTCCAGAAGCTGGCGGGCGACAGCCACGCGACCACCTCCTCGCCGCCTGAACTGGTGGCCGCGGTGCTGCTGGAGGCTCTCGACGCCGCCAATCCGGAAGCGCGCTATATCGCGGGCGACGACGCGAAGCAGATGATCGCCATGGCCGATTCGATGTCGGACCGCGAACTCGACGCCGTCTTCGGCCAGATGTTCGCCGCGCAGCCCGCACCGGCGGAATGATGATTTGAACAGGAGAAGATTGCCATGCCCGGTGTCGTGACGGTCGCAAACAGCTGCTTCATCGCCCGCTTTCATCCCCGGCAGGACAAGCGCGAGGCGTTCCTTGGCATTTTCGATGAGTTGTGGCGCAAGTCCCTAAATTTCATGAACGAGCAATGCAACCTCGTCTTTTACGGCTGGGATCGGTCCGACCGCTGGTTCTACACGATCGAATCCTACAAGGATGAGGACATGCTGGCGGGCTTGCGGCAGTCCGATATTTTCCAGGAGACGGTGCGCACGCTGCTCAGCCTGTGCGATCGGCCCATGGAATTCCAGCTGCTGCGCGGCATGGAAAATGACAGGTCGGTCTTCGATCGTTATCCTGCCGGACCCTCGCAGGTCCATCCGAAGGCAGGCGACATCGGTGTCCTGATCTCCTGATGAAACGCAGCAAGGGACGGCCATGAAGAAGAACAACAAGGTTATCGTGACGTGCGCGGTCACTGGATCGATCCATACGCCAACGATGACGTCATATCTTCCCATCACGCCTGACCAGATCGCGGCCGAGGCGATCGCGGCGGCCGAGGCAGGCGCGTCGATGCTGCATCTTCATGCGCGCGATCCGGAAACCGGCAGGCCCGATCAATCGCCCCACCTGTTCCAGCAGTTCCTTCCCCGGATCAAACAGTCGACCAACGCCATCATCAACATCACCACCGGCGGCGGGCTTGGCATGAGCCTGGACGAACGCCTCGCCGCGGCGAAATGGGCAAAGCCCGAGGTCGCGTCGATGAACATGGGCTCGATCAACTTCAACATCTCCGGCGCGGGCGGCAAGATCGAGGATTGGCAGTTCGATTGGGAAAAGCCCTATCTGGACATGACCAGGGACTTCATCCTGTCAAACACCTTCGCCCAGATCGAACGCGGCATGCGTGAACTGGGCGAGCTGGGCACGCGGTTTGAGTTCGAATGCTACGACATGGCGCATCTCTACAACCTCGCCCATTTCGCGGACCGCAAGATCGTGGAACCGCCGTTCTTCATCCAGGGTGTGTTCGGTATTCTTGGCGGGATCGGCCCCGATCCTGAAAACCTGATGCACATGAAGACCACGGCGGATCGCCTGTTCGGCGAGGATTACCTGTTCTCCGCGCTGGCCGCGGGGCGGCACCAAATTCCGCTCGTGACGCTTTCGGCGCTGCTGGGCGGATCGGTCCGTGTCGGGCTGGAGGACAGCATGTATCTGTCGCGGGGCGTGCTCGCGAAATCCAACGCCGAGCAGGTCGCCAAGATCTGCCGCATCCTGGACGAACTGGGCCTTACGATCGCCACGCCCGACGAGGCGCGCGAGATGATGCAGACCAAGGGCGGCGACAACGTCGGCTTCTGAGCTCCGCCCGGATTCTGAGCGCCGCCCGCCTTCCGGACGCGCAGCCGCCGACCGCTAGACTTCGCTCGGCACGCTGAAATAGCTTTGATAGCGCGCATAGTGCTCGCGCTCGCTTGCGATGCGGCTTTCCTCTCCGGTCGAATATCGGTGGGGAGGACGGCTGGAGCGTGGGTGCGCTTCCACATAATTCTGGATCGCGGCCTGCGTCTTCGCGCTGAACTCTATACCCAGCGCCTGATAAAGGGCTCCGATCGCGCCAAGCGGGTCGTTCATCAGCGCCTTGTAATGCACGTTGTGGAGCTGGTTCGGCGGAATCACCCCGTTCTCGATCCATTCGATCGGACGGCTCAACTCCGCCCCGGAAATGGCGGGGTCGGTGAGGAAATCGAAGATGCCGCTCTCGACTTTGCGATCGCTGCGTACCCAGATGAGCGTACCGATCATGTTGACCGCCGACGCCAGCGCAAGGACGGGGTCGCGGTGGGCCCAGACGAAACGCACATCGGGAAAGACCTTCAACACATCCGTTATGTATTTCAGCGCGTCGGGTGATTTCAGGATCCAGCGTCCGCCCGGGTTCTGCCACTGGATGAGCTTCAGGACCCGCAGCCCGTAGCGCAGCGAAGGCACAGCGCCAGTCTTTGCGATATGGGCATTATAGCCTGGGGTCAGCCCGCAAAGGTTCAGCCACGCCGGGGTCTGGAAGCTCAGTGCTTCGGCCATGATCGTTTCGATAGGTTCATCGCCGCCGAAATCGTGGATGGTCGCGACTTCCGGCGTAACCCGGTTCCACATCCGCATGCGCTGGTCCGCCTTGGCGATGCGCGGGTCGGGTTGCCCGGCCGGAACCTCGTCCGCGACCGGGAACAACGCGTCATAGGTATTGAGCGTCCGGTTGGCGGGGTCGAGGGCGAGCAGCTTCTGGAGGATGGACGTTCCGGTACGGCCCTGGCCCAGTATCCAGACCGGCTTTTCGATCTTTTCGTCTTCGATCTCCGGGTGGCGCTTGTACATGTCCTCCACACGCAGGCGGCCCTCCAGGAACATCAGGAGGTCGGACCGGGTCATGATCCTGCCCATCAGTGTGAGTGCCGCTTCCGCGTTGAGGGATTTGAGCAGGATGCGGAACGGCTCGCGCCAATCGTCCGCCCCAAAGTCGCTGAGGCCCGTATTGGCGGTAGCGGTGGATATCAGCGAATCCTCGTCGAGCGGTACGACACCTTCAAGGTCGAGGCAGGTGCCTTCCTCATTGACCCTTTCCACCCAGTCCGGGCGGGCAGGGGGCATCCATTCCGCCCTGCGGCTCTTTTGCGTTTCAGCCATGGCCGGACCTTTCCATCGACGTTCCTGTCGCTTTCGTCATTCGCCGTGCAATTTCAAAACGCCCTGATGGCGGCGTGTCAGTGCGACTTTCCGCTCTTCGGGCGTGACCATCGTGGTGTCCTTGGGCAACGCGTCGAGGACTTCCGACAACTTGACCTTGCGGGTGGCGGGCACCGGCTGCCGGGTCGCGCGATAGTTGCGGAAGACGACGGCGCCCTGAACCCGACCCGTGGTGTCGAGCCAGTTCTTGACGCCGGGATCCTTGTGGGAAACGACCGCGCGGAATCCCCCGTCGCTGTCGACGGCGGCGTGGCGCATGCTCACGGACGTCTGCCGGTACATGTAATTGAGGGAGCGCGACCAGACGTCGCCCAACTGCAGCGACCAGTACACACCATCGGGAAGCTGATCGAGTTCGATGATGAGCGCCTCGTCGTCGGCAAGATCGAACATGGTCATCGCATAATTGGAAGAAGGGCTGCCCACCTGGCTGGTGATCGTTCCCGGAAGGAACGTCATGTTGTTGAAGCCCTTGGCGTTGCCGATGTACCATTCGTACAGGTTGATGTTGAAATCGCGGATCAGGTAGCGAAGGAAGGCGGTCGCCATATCGATGCGCGCGGCCATGGCGGTCTCGTCGAATTCGTCGGCGGCGTAATGGTCGTCTGGAACGTCGCTGATCCGTTCCAGCGCCATCTCAGGCTTCTTGTCGTTCCAATCGCCCATGAAGCGGCGGAACAGGATGAATTGGTAGCGGCTTTCGGGGTCGAGCGGAATCCAGTTGCCGTCATGCTTTTCGGCGCTGATGATGAACTCGAACGAACCATCGGGCTTGATGTCGAAGGTCGAAAGATCATGGTTGCCGACGACGACCGAATCCGGGTGGCCCGACAAATGCTTGATCACCTGTCCGAGTATCAGCACGCAGTCATTGTATTTGCCCGTCAACCTGTACGTCTGCTGCCCGTCGAGGAAGGTCAGCGCGTAGTAAAGGTCCGGCCCATTTTGGCCGAGCGTGTAGAAATCGGTCTGCCAGCCGGTGTTCACCTGAAGCCGGGGGTGCAGCATGCGCGGCGCCACGGCAAAGTTGTAACACATCGCCAGCGCTTCCATCATCGTGTGATAGGCCTTTGCGCGATGCTGGGGCATCTTCTGGAACCGCTCGGTCTCGGTCATCCAGCTCAGGACTTCCTGCTGCGCCGCGTGAAATCCGTCCCAGGCATTGGCCAGGACGGGGCTGGTAAGGCCATGGTCGCTCATCAACGCTCTCCAGATCATTTTTAAGCGAATTAGGTTCGCATGTGTACGAAATAGACTTGCATATATCGCAATCCGGCGTCAACGCCATTTGTGGACGCGCCTTGCCGGGGGATATGATCAGTCATGACGCCGCTTCGCTTCGATCCTGACGACCTCGCCTCGGTTCTGCCCCCCGGCGGATTGACCCTGCTTTCGTCCTGCTCGGCCGAATCGGGGCTGCTGGCCGATGCGGTCAATCGCGCGGGGGCACGGCTGGGCGCGATGACCTTCACCGGAATCTTTGTGCCCGGCCTGAACCGGCGGACCTACATGGCCAATCCCGATTGCAGGGTGCTGACCTTCTTCATGACCCCCGAACTGCGGGCGCTTGGTCCGGCGGTGGAATTCCTGCCGCTCTGCTACCAGGATGTGCTGACCGAGCTCAGGCGGCGTCGTCCTCAAGCCGCGCTGTTCATGTGCGCCCCGCCCGATGCCGACGGCAATTGCAGCTTCGGATTGCAGCTCGATTTCCTGGCCGAACTGTGGCGCGACATTCCGGTGCGGATCGCCCACATCAACCCGGCCATGCCCCCAACGCGTGGCGATCCCGGAATCCCGTTCAGCGCCTTGACAGCCTATTGCGAGGCCGGGCAGCCCTTGCTCGAAGGAGAAAGGGATGTCGCCGACGATGCCGCCCGCGCCATAGCCGGGCAAATCCGTCCCCATGTGGCCGATGGCAGCACGCTCCAACTCGGCCTGGGCAAGATTCCGGGCGCGGTTTTGCGTAGCCTGACCGACCGTCGTGATCTGAGACTTCATTCGGGCCTCGTCGGTGACGGTGTGCTGGATCTGCTTGAAGCGGGAGCACTGGCCAGCGATGGTCTGGCGGTGGTCGGCGTGGCGATCGGCAGCCGCAAGCTCTATGACGCCGTGGCATCCGCGCCGTTCGAATTCCGCCCCGTTAGCGTCACCCATGATGCCGCGACGCTGGCCCGGATCGAGCGCCTGGTGACGATCAACTCCGCGCTGGAGGTCGATCTGCTGGGGCAGGTCTATGCCGAACTACCGCCAGGCGGCCTCATGTCCGGCCCGGGCGGTGCCTCGGACTTCGCGCGCGGCGCCCGCATGGCAGGGGGCTTGCGCATCATCGCGCTGCCCGCCGACGGCAAGGGGGGCTCATTGAGCCGGATTGTCGCGCCTGGCGGTGGCCGTGGCCCGGTGTCGCTTGGCCGCATGGACGTCGACCTCATCGTTACCGAACATGGCGTGGCCGATCTCAGGGGCAAAAGCTATGCGGACCGAGCTTCGGCCCTGATCGCTATAGCGACGCCGGCATTCCGCATAGAGCTGGAGAAAGTATGGAAAGATTACGCCGCCCGTCTGTGACTTAGGTTCTTCTTCTTTTCGATCCAAGATCGACGAGTGCGTCACGGCGCAGTTCCATCAACCATATTCCCGATGGTCATGGCCGCAAGCATTCTATACGCTAGCATATGTTATTCCAACCCTGTAAGACGGAGCGCTCACCCGATCACGCCCAAGGAAAGCGACAGGAACTGGATGATGAAACGACTGGAGGGGAGAATAGCCCTTGTCACTGGCGCGGCCCGTGGGCTTGGCGCGGCGACGGCCCGCGCCCTCTGCGAAGCGGGGGCGGCGGTGATGCTGACGGATGTGTTGGAAGAAGGCGCGGCGACAGCCCTTGCGCTTGAGCATGAAGGGTTCAAGGCAGCTTATATGCGTCACGATGTTCGTGATGCAACACAGTGGCAGCAGGCAGTCGATGCGACGATCGATCGCTTCGGCGACATCAATATCCTCGTCAACAATGCGGGCATCACCCAGGCGCTGACGATCGAGGACGCAACGCTTGCGGACTATCAACGCATGCTCGACATCAATCTGCTGGGGCCGTTCCTGGGCATGAAGGCGGTGCTCCCCTCGATGAAGCGGACGGGGAACGGATCGATCGTCAACATCGCGTCGAACAGCACCCAGATGGTGCTTGCGCTGACCTCCTGCTACAGCTCGGCGAAGGCGGCGCTCGCGAACCTCAGCAAAACAGCCGCCGTGCACTGCGCCGAGCAAGGCTATGGCATCCGCGTCAATACCGTTCACCCGGGTCCCCACGCCACGCCGATGCTGCTTGCAGGGGGGTCGGCGGAACAGGCGGCGGAGATTCCGCAGGTGAAGGCGGTCATCGAAAAGATTCCGATGAAACGCATGGGCAACCCGTCGGAAATCGGCACGGTCGTCGCCTTTCTGGCATCCGATGACGCCAGCTATATGACCGGCAGCGAAGTGTTCGTCGACGGCGGCCTGACAATCGTCTGAAATCGGTGCCTAGGCGAGCAGTTCGGCCCGGATGCGACCTATTGCCTCGGTGGAGAGGTCCAGTACGTCTTGCGCATAGCACTCGGTGGAGCCATGCACGCTTTCGATCGCGTCGAACATCGCCGTCAGATAGTCGGGATCGGCGCGCAGCAACGGCGAGAGCCTGTCCGGGTCGATCAATTCGATACCGTGGAGCCGGCGGTCGCGCACCAGCATCTCGTAAAGCCGGTCATAGTGATCGTCGGAGATGACGTAGTCCTCCATGATCGCGGCGCGGCCCACACCCAGAATGTCGAGCAGAATGGCGCTCAGCACCCCGGTTCGGTCCTTGCCCGCCGAACAGTGGAACAGGACCGGCAGATGACCGCTCGCGATGCGCTTCAACAACTCGGCATAGGCGGCCGCCTGTTCAAAGGGCAGCCGCATATACAAATCGACCATCATCGCATGCATCAAAGCCGCGTCGGCGTCCGAACCGCTCAAGACCGCGGCCAAATTGGCGCCGCTCTTGTCGTCGTCGCGCGCCCAGAACTCGGCGGCGTGTTCCTCCATCCAGCGGCTGGGGAAATTGTCGCGCTCCCGGTTGGTCCGCAAGTCGCAGATGAAACGGATGTCGAGCGACGCCAGCAGGCTTTGGTCGGCGTTTGTCAGATGCGCCAGCGTCCCCGAACGGAAGACTTTGCCCCACGCGACGCGCTTGCCGCCGGCGGCAGGATACCCGCCGAGGTCACGGAAATTCTGCCCGCCCTCCAGGGGATATGTCCGCATCATTTCGTTTTCCGGCCCGTTTTCCATGACCTAGCGGATCGTCGTCTTGCATCGGTCGAGGACGACGATATCGCGTTCGACCGCGACGGCACGAAAGCGGATCGCGTCGGCATCCTCGAAAAACTCGAAGCGGATCGTCTCGCCTGGGAAAACCGGCTTTGAAAAGCGGACGAACATGCCGCCAAACCGTGCGGTATCGAGGTCGCAATAGGTCTGGAGGATGGCGCGGCAAGCAAGGCCGTTGGTGCAAAGGCCATGTAGGATCGGCATCGGGAATCCTGCCTGGCGCGCGATCTCCGGGTCGGCGTGGAGCGGGTTCCAGTCGCCGCTGAGGCGATAGATCAGCGCCTGGCCGGGACGGCTGGCGATTTCGACGGTTCTATCGGGCGCGCGCTCCGGGATGGCCTTGGCGGGCTCTACGGCAATGCCGAAGGCGCCCTGGCCGCCGTTGGCGCGCATGAACAGCGTCGAGCGGACGGTGGCGACCAACTCGTCGGTGACATCGTCATAGAGGCGTTTTTCCTGGTGGAGCAGCGCGCCCCTCTCGGTCCCCTTATCCTCGACGCCGACGACCTGGTATTCGCCGCGAAGGGACGCTTCGGGCGCAAGCGGGCGATAGATGGTGAAATCCTGTTCGGCATGAAGGATCTTGACCCAATCGATCCCGAACTGCGGGTCTTTCGCCCAGAAGCCGGGATGGCACAGCGTGTTGCACATCGTCGGCATCGCGCGGAAGCCCTCGCCCTCATAGACGAACGGCAGCTCGGCGGTGTTCATCGGGTCCAGCCCGAAACCAACCCCGAGCGCATAGAGGATCGTGTCGCGTTTGCTATAGGCCGCGCGGATTGGGGGCAATCCCATGTTCTGGAGTCGGTCAAGGTTCAGCGGCACTCATATTCTCCCCGAGATCGGTTTCGCAACTCGACAGCCCGTTAGCACATCTAATACGCCCATATCATATGCTTCCATACGTTTTTGCGCGTGACGGGGGCGGCCACGGTCGATCCTTGGCCCAACTTTCCTGACTTTTGCGGTGATTGCCGTTGCATCCAACGGCATCGTATAATAGCGAACTTCTTTATGCGGAGCGTTCGTTGTCAAGGAAAGAGGCGCGCGATGGACCAGTCCAAATATGAAGCACTCCGTTTCGATCGCGTCGGCCGGATACTGACGATCACGATCGACCTGGCTGACCGGATGAACGTGGTGACGGAGCGGCTTCACGAGGAATTCAGCCGCGTTTTTCACGATGCGGCCGCGGATCCCGACAGCGACATCATCATCCTGACGGGGGCTGGCAAGGTGTTCTGCGCTGGTGGCGATCTGAAATGGCTGGCGCGCGAGCTTGAGGGCGGGCTGATGCCTTTCGTCGTCGAAAGCTTCATCATGCGCCGGATTGTCAGCGGCATCCTCGATTGCGCCAAGCCGATCATCGCCAAGGTCAACGGCGACGCGATGGGTTTCGGCGCGTCCATCGCGTTGCTATGCGATGTGGTGATCGCTGCCGAAGGCGCGCGCTTCGCCGATCCCCATACGCGCGTCGGGCTTTCCACGGGCGATGGCGGTTCGTTCATCTGGCCGCAGCTCATCGGCTATGCCAAGGCGCGCCACTATCTCCTGACCGGCGACGCGCTGGACGCGACCGAGGCCGAGCGTCTCGGGCTCATAACCTTTGTCGTGCCGGCCGGAGAACTGGATGCCTATGTCGCGAAATACGCCGCTCGCCTGGCGCGCGGGGCACAGACCGCCATACGCTACAGCAAGCTTACGGCGAACATCCCGCTGCGCCAGCTCGCCGCGACCTGCTATGAGGCAGGCATCGCCTATGAGGGCCTGTGCAAGTACACGAATGATTTTCGCGAGGGTGTTTCCTCATTCCTCGAAAAGCGCCCGCCGAACTTTACGGGGATATGAGGCCGGTCGGCCTGCATGGAGTGAAGGCAGATTGAGCTTGACTGATCCCAATCATATAGTACGCTAGCTAACATTATTGCGGCGGCGAGCACGAATTTCCGGATCGCAACGACGAGGTTGATATGGACAACGCGAAGATCCTGGATGGCAAGGTCGTGATCGTCACGGGCGCTGGGGGAGGCGTCGGCGAAGGCATCGCCAGGCTGGCCGCGCGGTGCGGCGCCAAGGTGGTGGTGAACGACCTCGGCGGCGGACCCGAAGGCGAGGGGGCGGACGCCGGCCCGGCCCAACGCGTCGCCAGCGAGATCAGGGCCGAAGGCGGCGAAGCGACGCCCAGCTTCCGCTCGATCGCCACCTGGGACAGCGCCCATGAGATTATCCGGGACGCGATCGACGCTTATGGCCGGATCGATGCGGTGATCAACAATGCCGGCGTGCTTCGCGATGTAATCTTCCACAAGATGACCGAGAAGGATTGGGAAATTGTCCGTTCGGTCAATCTCGATGGCTATTTCTTCATGTCGCGCGCGGCCGCGTCGCACTTCAAGGAGCAGGGCAGCGGCGCTTTCGTGCACATGACCTCCACAAGCGGCCTGATCGGCAACATGGGCCAGGCAAATTATTCAGCCGCGAAACTTGGTGTCGCGGGCCTGTCGAAGAGCATCGCGATCGACATGGAACGGTTCAATGTGCGCTCCAATTGCATCGCGCCGTTCGCCTTTACCCGCATGGTTGGGACCATTCCGGCCAATGACGAGGTCAACCGCAAGCGGCTTGAGGTGGCGAAGTTGATGAAACCGGAAAAGGTCGCGCCGCTCGCGGTGGCGCTGGTCAGCGACGGCGCGAAGGATGTCACCGGCCAGATATTCGGTGCGCGGATGAACGAACTGATCCTGTTCAGCCAGCACCGGCCGGTCCGGACGGCGCAGGCGGCTGAAGGCTGGACGCCGGAGATGGTGGTCAGCCACGCGCTCCCGGCGTTCCGGCCCAATTTCTATCCGCTAGACCGTTCGTCGAATGTGTTCACCTGGGATCCATTCTGAGGCCCGCCATGAAAGAGCAGATGCAAGGCGTTCGTTTCGTTGCAGGGGGATCGGGGGGCGTAGGGTCGGCGATCTGCGTCAAATTCGCGACGCTCGGGTTTCCGGTTGCATTCACCTACCACCGCAACAGCGCGAAAGCCGCGCAATTGAAGGCCGAACTGGAGAGTCTCGGCGTCGAGGTCGCGGCTTTCCAGACGGACCTGACAGATTCTTCGGCTGCCGCGGCGGCGCTGGAGTTGGCGGTCGCCCAGTTCGGCGCGCTGCACAGCGTCATCTATGCGGCGGGGCCGTCGTTCGAGATGAACTTCGTTTCGAGGGTTTCCCCCGAAAGCTGGGCCGGGACATTCGCGACCGACGTCAACGGGGCGTTCAACCTGATGCACGCGGCCTTGCGGCATATGCAGCGCCAGCACTTTGGAAATCTGCTTTCGCTCAGCACCTGCGCGCTCAAGCGTCCGCCAAAGGCCGATGTGTTGTCCGCCGCGCCAAAGGCGGCGATCGACATGCTGATCAAGTGCATCGCCAAGGAAGAAGGGCGCAACGGCATCCGCGCCAATACCGTCGAACTGGGCTTTATCGAGGCCGGTCTGGCGGCAGAGCATATGGAGAAGATCTGGACCCCGGAGCTGATCGAAGGGATCAAGCAGCAGACGCCTCTAAAGCGCTTCGGCCTTGCAGAGGAAGTCGCATCGGCGGTCGCTTTCCTTTGCTCTGCGGAAGCATCCTTCATCACCGGCCAGTCGCTCGCGGTGGACGGCGGCTACCAGCTCTAGCCGGTCATTAACATCAGGACGGAAGGACCCTTGAAATGCCCGCATATATGGTCGTCAATGTATATCTCCGCGAGGCTGAATGGGTCGCGGATTATGTCGCAAATGTTCCCGCGATCATCCGCAAATATGGCGGCGATTATCTGGCGGTGTCGAGCAGGTTGCAGAAATTCGAAGGCGAGGGGCCGATTCCAAATCAGGTTGCGCTGTTCACCTTCCCGTCGCTGGATGCGATCGACAAGTTCATGAATTCCGACGAGTACAAGCCCTACAAGGAGTTGAGGCTTGCACAATCATCGGCGGAAATTGTCGGCTTCGAACCCTGATCGCGGCGCCTGCGCCGGAATGGTGACACGCGACCGGCGCTGACGTTCTTTCAAATCCGGGTGTCGACCGGCGGGCGCATCACCCTTCGCGACGGCTAGCCGCCTTCATCATTAAGGCGCTGGGGCCTTGTTGATCTCGGCGATCGCCGCTATAAAGTATATTAGCATACCACTTATGCCGATGCGCGGGCGGCTATCCGCCAAAGCGGGCCGCCTTGAGGAGATATCCAGATGGCAACGAGTCCGAAGCACGGCGTCCAGCGCGGCTATGGCAACGAGGAGCGGCCCGTCATCGGAGACCTTTGGGCACGCGATTCAGTTGGCCAGAACACCGCGATGAAGACGCGCGGCGACTATGATCCCAACAACAGGCACGTCGGCTTTACGCGCTATTACGACACCGACTATTTCAAGCAGGAAATCGAGAAGGTCTGGAAGAAGCAGTGGCTGTTCGCCTGCCGGGAGGAGGAAATCCCCGAGGTTGGCGATCGCGTGCCCCTGCACATAGGGCCGCTGTCCTATTTCATCGTCCGTTCGGCGGTGGACGAGTTCAAGGCGTTCTACAATTCATGCCCGCACCGCGGCACCATGTTGTGCGCCAAGCCTGAATTGGCCGAGACGATTCGCTGTCCTTTTCATGCCTGGGAATGGGGTGTCGATGGCCGCCTGAAGAAGATCCCGAGCCACTGGGACTTCACCGAGATCACCCGGCTCAACGGGTCTCTGGCCGAGGTGAAGCTGGCCCGCTGGGGCGGCTTCATTTTCATCAATCCGGATCCCGACGCGCCCCCGTTGGAAGATGCTCTCGGCATCATGCCCGAGCACTTCACCGACTTTGCGCCCGAGACGCGTTACGTGAAGGCGCGTTATCGCAAGCTGGTGCATGCGAACTGGAAGGCGACGCAGGAAGCCTTCATGGAATCCTACCATCTTTATGCGACGCATCCGGAGGGCGTGCCGTTCAACGGGGACAGTCAGTCCCAATATGACATCTTCACAACCCCGATGGGCGCGATCGGTCGCGAAGCGGTGCCTTCGGCCGTGCCGAGCATGCACGCCGCTTCCGATGCAACCCCGCTTGCGGCCGCAATGGCCTTCGCCGAAGTGGCCAAGGCATGGCATTATCCCGATGCGGCGCTGCCCGTGCTCGATCCCAACGGTGATATTCGCGCGCAGATCGCGGACTGGAGCCGCAAAGCCTATGAACAAGCTTATGGGCGGCCCAACATCCAGCCTGACGCGGTGATGCTCGATAGCACGCTGTACTTCATGTACCCGCACTTCACGATCTGGTTGTCCGAGGCGGTGCCCTTTGTCTACCAGTTCCTGCCGCACGAAACCGATCCGAACTATTGCTATTTCGACGTGCGGCTGCTGATGCCCTGTGCCGAGGGCGAACCTCGCCCCGCCGCTGCGCCGGTCATCGAAGTGGGCGAGCATGAAAGCATCTTCGCGAAGGCGGCCGGGTTCAGTTTCCTGGGGATGATCTTCGATCAGGACATGAGCAATCTGCCGCTTGTCCAGCGCGGCCTGAAGGCAGCCGATCCCGCGCATTCTCACACACGGCTCGGCACCTATCAGGAAGGCCTTATCCAGCACTGGCACGAATTGTACGATCGCGACATCAAGTCGTGACGGTGTCGCGCCGCGCGCTCAGTTCTGCGGCGCGGGCGCTCCGGTCAGGGTTGTCGCCTGCCGAGGCGTAGCACCGGCCCGGACGTTGCCCATGAATTCAAGCATCCACCCGGGGTATTCGCGGGGCAGGCGGCTGACCTCGTCAAGCGCGGCCAGCTCCTCGGCGTCGAGGCTCACCTCGGTTGCGGCGATGTTGTCCGCCAGCTGTGTTTCGCGTGTGGCGCCCACCAGCACGCTGGTCACGACCGGCTGGTGGAGCAGCCAGGCGATTGCAATTTGCGCGAGTGAAACGTCGCGCGCCTTGGCGATCGGTTCCATCGCGCTGATGATGGAGCAGGCGCGGGGCATGTCGACCGGCGGGAACGGGAACTCACTAAGGCGTCCTTCGGACCCGCCGCGATATTTGCCCGAGAGCAAACCGCCGGCCAGCGGGCTCCATACCATCAATCCGAGGCCTTCCGACAGCATCATCGGCGCCAGTTCGCGCTCAAGGTCGCGGCCGGCGATCGTGTAATAGGCCTGATCCGATGCGAAGCGCGCGAGACCATGGCGTTCAGATATGCCGAGCGCCCTGGCGATCTGCCAGGCCGCCCAGTTCGACACGCCGACATAGCGGACATGGCCTTGCTGCACGAGCGTGTCGAGCGCGCGAAGGCTTTCCTCGATCGGCGTCTCGTTATCGAAGCCATGGAGCTGATAAAGGTCGATATGATCGAGCTGAAGCCGCTTCAGGCTGGCCTTGGCGGCATCGAGTATGTGCGCGCGGGAATTGCCCCGGCTGTTGGGGCCGTCGCCCATCGGGCCGAAAACCTTGGTCGCGACGACAATCTCCTCGCGGCGAAGGCCGAGATCGCGCAGCGCCTGGCCGGTGATGACCTCGGATTGACCGGCCGCATAAACATCAGCGGTGTCGATGAAGTTGATTCCGGCATCGACCGCCATCGCCACGAGGCGGTTGGCGTCCTGCTGGCCCAGCGCGCCGAATTTGGGCAAGGCGTCGCCGCCGCTGCCGAAGGTCATTGTGCCCAGGCATAGCTCCGATACCAGAAGGCCCGTGCCGCCAAGATTTCTGTAGCGCATTGATGTCCTCCCGCGTGTCTGTCCCGTCACCATGGCATGGGGGACTGGTTCGCATTGGTGGGGTGATACGTATACATACTATTACCCGGATGGGCGAGCAAGGCGGTGCGGTCATCGTAATTGCCGGAAGCAGTCGCGCAATTCGGCGACGAACAGATCGGGCTGTTCCCATGCCGCGAAATGGCCGCCGCGATCGAGCCGGTTCCAATGGATGATATTGCTGAACACCCGTTCGGCCCATTTGCGAGGCGGCTTGATGATTTCTTTCGGAAACGCGCTATAGCCGACCGGCAGCGCAAGGTTCATCGGCCGGAAGCTGCCCATGCTTTCCCAATAGAGCCGCGCCGATGAAGCGCCGGAATTGGTCAGCCAGTACACCATGATGTTGTCGAGGATTTCATCGCGGGTGAAGATCGTCTCGGGGTCATCGCCGCAGTCGCTCCAGCGCTGCAGCTTCTCATAGACCCACGCGGCTTGTCCGACGGGCGAGTCGGCCAGGGCATAGCCTATGGTCTGCGGGCGAGTCGCCTGAAGGCGGGCGTAACCCGACTCGACATTGGCGAAATGCCGCCATGCTTCGACGGCCGCGCGCTCCTCCTCGTCGAGCGCATCGCCAGGATCGTCCGGCATGACGGTGAGCATGTTGAGGTGGATTCCCGCCAGCTCCGGCGGTGCCTGTACGCCAAGCGCGATGGTGACGGCCGAACCCCAGTCGCCGCCCTGTGCGACATAGCGGTCATAGCCCAGCCGAGTCATCAGCGCCGCCCAGGCGCGCGCAATCCGCTCGACCCCCCAGCCGGCTTCGTCCGGCTTGCCCGAAAAGCCATAGCCGGGAAGCGACGGCGCGACGATATGGAATGCATCCGACGCAACGCCGCCATGCGCCACAGGGTTGGCGAGAGGGCCGACCACCTTGTGGAATTCGAGCACCGAACCCGGCCATCCGTGGGTCAGGAGCAGCGGCAGGGCATTGCGCTCGGGTGATCGGATGTGAAGGAAGTGGATGCCGAGCCCCTCGATTTCGGTGCGATGCTGGCCAAAGCCGTTCAGCATCGCCTCGCAGCGGCGCCAGTCATAGCCCCTCCGCCAATAGTCGACCAGCGCACGCAGCCGCGCGATCGGCACGCCCTGCGTCCAGCCGGGGACGGTCTCCGGTTCTGGCCAGCGCGCGCGGGCGAGCCGGCGCTGGAGGTCGTCAAGATCTTCCTGGGGAACAGACAGCAGGAAGGGCGTGATGTCCGCAGCCATCAGTTTCGCGCCGAACCGGGCAATCTGGACCCTGCCGCGACAGTCGCTCCCATGGTCCTGGTATCCTCCTGATCGGGGGCGTTAACGCCACTAGTTCATATATAAACCATATGGTAGCAGTCCATAACGACGTGGGAAAGGGTCGAGGAAATTCGTGGAAAGGGGCGCGGGCGTGGCTTGCCTGCGACGAGTGCTTCATGACCGGTAGAGAATCTGCAGATCGACGGCGGGGCTGACGCTCAGGATCAACTCGAGCCTGCGCGAACTGGGCGAGATCGCCACCAAGGCTACGGCCCATCTCCGGGCCTAGCCGTGGCGGTCAGGGCCCGATGGTGAAGTGCCGGATGAGATCGCGGCCATCGAAATCCTGCGCCGCGGATCGGACCATGTCATAGACGCCAAGCAACGGAGGCGTCGGCTCGTACAATTCGATGAAATGGCCGAGGGTGGAGAGGCAGTCGATCATGGCAAAGGCCACGCCTGGTCCAACCTCGGCATATAGAGCGACGGCATGTCCGGCATCTTCGAATTCCCGCATGACGCCGTGCATGTCATCAACGATGAGCGCGACATGATGCATGCCCATCTGGCCGTCCCGATAAAGATCGCGGAAGACCGAGGGGCCCGGATTGTTCTGCTGGACGAATTCGATCATGACTTCGCCCCACTGACCATAGGCCGAACTGTGGTCGAGTTCGGCCGGCTGGCCGCGGTAGGTGCACGTCGTCAACGGAATATGCTCTGCAACATAATAAGGACCCGAACCGAACAGGCGGGCGTGCGAGCGCGCGGCGGCAATGACGTCGGGCACGAAATAGGCGATCTGGCGCACGGGTTTTCCGAATACCTTCTCCATTTCTGCGCTCCTCTAGTTCGCTAGCAGATGATATTGACCCTTCTCGTTCGTGCTGTACAGCTTGGCTGTCGAAAAAGATGCGGTTGGTCGATGATCGCGGGCATGCTGCTGTTGGGCGCCATATGGCCGTTTGCGCGGGCTGCAAGCGTAAAGGAACATGCTATGCTAGCGAACATTATCCGGGAGGAAGCATGTCCAACGTAATCCTTGAATGGCCCGCCGAAGGCGTCGCGCTGGTCACGGTGGGATCCGGCGGGGCATCGAATCACAACACGACCTGCGCCACCGTCTCGCATCTTGCCGATACTCTCGACGAGGCAATGGGGGAGGGTGCACGCGTGATCGTGCTGGCCTCTGCCGTCGAAGGGCATTGGCTTGAACACGCCTATCTGGAGGATATCCGCCAGCTTGTCCAGGGCAATGCCGCCACAGGGGACCCGGCGGGCTGGTTCCGGTCGCTTCGGGCGCTGAACAGCGGCACAGCGGTTACGATCGCGGCGATCAGCGGCGATACATCGGGCGGTGGCTGCGAGCTTGGATGGGCATGCGATCTGCGTGTAGCGGAAGAGCAGGTGCGCTTCAGCCAGCCAGAGGTGATCATCGGCGTGGGAACCGGCATTGGCGGAACCTCGCGGCTTATGCGGCTGATCGGCCGTACGGTCGCGGCGGAGGTCGTGCTGACGGGTCTGCCGCTGACGGCAAAGCGGATATATGAACTGGGCGGTCTCAATCGGCTGGTCGCAAAGGGTGAGGCGCTGGCGGAAGCCTTGGCGCTTGCCCGGCATATAGCTTCGCTGCCACCCCAGGCGGTCGGCAGCATGAAGCGCATGCTGTGGGAAGATGAGGATCTCAACCAATCCCAGGGCATCGATAATGATCAGACGATCAGCCAGACGCTGTTTGCCGATCCCGACAGCGTGAGACGCATGGAACAGATACAGGCGCGTTTCGATGCGGGAGAGACGATGGATCAGGTCTATTGGCCCCGCTGATCGCGGCTGGCCAACTATAGCGCGGCGTTGGTCGCGGCAGGAAAGGAAGAGCACTGGTCGTGTCCACCGTCATGCCATCCTACAATATGCCATCCGTTAATCGTCAGGTGATCCTGGCTTCCCGGCCAAGCGGCAGCCCGCTCATGACGGACTTTGTCTTGCGCGAAGATGCTGTCGGTGCGCCCGACGACGGGCAGTTCCTGGTCCGCAACCTCTACCTTTCCGCCGATCCCGTGCAGCGCGGTTGGGCGGCCAACCCGTCCTTGACGCCGATCGGAGCGCCGATGCGCGCGCTTGCGGTCGGCGTCGTGGCCGAAAGCCGCGATCCGGGGGCGAAGGCGGGTGAACTGGTTTACGGCTTCTTCGGCTGGCAGGACTATGTAGTCGCCACCCGTGCTGATCTGCTGTCACATATTCCCGCGCCGCGCGCCCCGGCCTCGGCTTATGCCGGAGTGCTTGGGATGCCGGGCGTAACGGCCTGGCTCTCGCTTCACGATCTCGCCCCGCCCACGGCCGGGGATGCAATCCTCGTGTCGACGGCAGCGGGCGCGGTCGGCAGCGTCGTCGGGCAGATCGCGCGGCGGGCCGGGGCCTTTGCCGTCGGGCTTACCGGCAGCGACGACAAGGTGGAGCGCTGCATCACCCGTTACGGCTATGATCTGGCCTTCAATTACAAGACGGTGGATCTTGCCCATACGCTGGCGGACGCACGGCCCGAAGGATTTCGACATCTACTTCGATAATACCGGTGGTCCCATCCTCGACACCGCCATCCGCGCCATGGCCAGATATGGCCGCATCATCCAGTGCGGGACGGCAGCGACGCCAAGCTGGAATTCATCTCCGACCGGGCTGCGCAACGAGCGTGAAATACTGACGCGCGTGCTGACCTGGTCGGGCTTTTACATCTTCGATCATGTCGCGCGCTTCGGCACGGCAATCGATGCGCTGACCGAATTGATGCTGAGCGGCGGCCTTGCGTACGACGAAGATATCGAAAACGGACTGGACCGTGTCGCGGCATCGCTCGAAATACTGTTTTCCGGCGCCAATACGGGGAAAAAGCTGATCTACATCGGCGAGGATTGAGCGCGCTGGCGCCGCCTCCATGCGCTGATTGCGTGACGCATCGGATCGACGCCGCCGACAGGGCGTTTCCAGAGTCCAGGAGAACGACATGACGACATCATCACTGGCAGGCACCGATATGTCGCCGCTGTTTCGTCCGTTTCGTCACGGCGCGCTTGAATTGCCCAACCGGGTCGTCATGGCTCCGATGACGCGATGCTTTTCGCCGGGCGGCGTGCCGGGGCCTGATGTCGCTGCTTATTATCGTCGCAGGGCCGAAGGCGGCGTGGGCCTGATCGTCACCGAAGGCACGTGGATTCCCCATCACGGCGCATCGAACGATGATGCTGCGCCGCGCTTTTACGGGAGCGATGCCCTGGCCGGCTGGCGGCATGTGGTCGAGGAGGTTCATGCCGCAGGCGGCAAGATCATGCCTCAGCTCTGGCATGTCGGCCTGACGCGCAAAGCCGAGATCGAAAACCTTTACGAAGCGCCCGTGCAGGATTTCAGCCGGATGGTCAGTCCGTCAGGTTATGTCGTCGCGGGCGAAAAAGTCGGCGAGGGCATGACGGAGGACGAGATATGGGCCGTGATCAATGCCTATGCCGAGGGCGCCGGCAATGCGCGCGCGCTTGGTTTCGATGGCGTCGAGATCCACGGCGCGCACGGTTATATGATCGACCAGTTTTTCTGGCACGAAACCAATCGCCGCGATGACCATTGGGGCGGGGCCACCCTTGGCCAGCGCGCGCGGTTTGGTGTCGAAATGATACGGGCCTGCCGACGGGCAACAGGGCCCGATTTTCCGATCGTGCTTCGCTTTTCGCAGTGGAAATTGCAGGATTTCAATGCCCGGCTGGCCGAAAGCCCGGCTGAGCTTGCGCAGTTGCTGGAGCCGTTGGCAGACGCGGGAGTGGACATTTTCCATGCGTCGCAGCGGCGCTTCTGGCAGCCTGAGTTTCCCGAATCCAACCTGAACCTCGCGGGCTGGGCACGTCGCCTGACCGGCAAGCCGGCAATCACTGTCGGATCGGTCGGGCTCGAACTGGAAATGCTCGAGACGATGTTCTCGGGCCAGGAGGCCGCGCCCAGTCGGCTCGACGCGGCGGTCGGCATGCTCCAGCGCGGCGAAGTCGACCTCGTCGCCGTGGGGCGCGCACTGCTCGCCGACCCCGCCTGGGTCGACAAGGTTCGTCGCAACGCATTCGATGAACTGCGCCCCTATGACATTTCGGCGCTGGCCAGCCTCAGCTAGCGGGAAGCGGAGTTTATTCCCGGTCCGCCGAGATGATTTCGAGCATCAGCTTGCGGGCGGTGGCGCGCTGGATCTTGCCCGAGGCGGTTCGTGGCAGGGCCGTGACGACCTCGATGCGTTTCGGGCATTTATAGGGTGCGACCTGTGTCCGTGCGAATTCGATGAGGGCCGTCGTATCGATGCTGGCGCCCGGCCGGCATTCGACGAGCGCCGCCACCGCTTCGCCCCAGCGTTCGTGTGGGATCGCCACGATAGCCACTTCATAGACACCGGCAAACCGCCTCAGAGCTTCCTCGACCTCGCCTGGGTAGACATTCTCGCCACCTGATACGATGACGTCCTTGATGCGATCGGTGAGGAATAGATAGCCGTCCTCATCGTGATATCCGCCGTCGCCACTGCGATACCAGCCCTGCTTCAATACGTCGGCCGTCGCCTCTTTTCGACGCCAATATTCGCGCATCACGGTTGGCGTGCGAATCCAGATCTCACCGGCGACACCGAGCGCGACGGGCTTTCCCTCCCGATCGCGGATTTCCACATCGACGCCGGGATAGGGGCGGCCTACCGAACCCAGCAGGCGCGGCCGGGCAAGGTCGTGGTCCCGGGGCCGGAGGAAGGTGGCGGTGCCGGTGATTTCGGTCATGCCGAAGAACTGGCCGAAGGAGCAGCCGAGAATTTCGATGGCATCCGCCAGCAGCGATGGGCTCATCGGCGCGGCCCCATAAAATATGGAATTGAGCCAGGGCATGGCTACGCCCGATGACCGGACCTCGTCGACGATGGCGCGGATGACGGTGGGCACGGCAAAGGTGCGCTCGGCGCGATGCTCCATCAAAAGCCGGGTTATGTTCGGTCCCGACGCATCTCCGGTCATGACGCAGGTGCTGTGCCGGAGCAGGCCTATCAGAATCCAGGACATCCCGCCGATGTGGAAGTTCGGCATCGCCGACACGATCGACCCTCCCTGCCAGTCGGGAAAATCGTCGAAGCAATATTCCTGATAGCGCGAAATCGAGAGGCCCCGGTGCGTACTCAGCACCCCCTTGGGCAGACCTGTTGTTCCGCTGGTATACATGTGAAGGCAGACGGCGTCATCCGTCCAGGGTACCGCCTCTTCAATCACCTCGCCATCGGCCGACAGGATATCGCGCAGGCTTTCCCCGCCCGCCGATGCTTCGGTGATGACGATGCGCGGTTTTCGATCAAGATCGTGGCAGGCAGCCTGTGCGGTGCCTAGAAATTCCTCGTCGCAGATGAGCAGGCAGCTCTCCGAGTCCTTGAGAAAAAACGCGATTTCCGGCGTGACGCAGCGCCAGTTCAGCGGCACCAGCGCCATGCCCGAGCGTATCGCAGCAATGAGGACGACATAGAACTGGTCACTGTTGCGACCGTAATAGGCGATGCGATCATCCGGCTTCAGTCCCTGCAGGCGCAACCAGGCGACCGCCCGCCCCACCCGTCTGTCGAGTTCGCCATAGGAAAAAGAGATGCCCAGTTCCGGCACGATGAAGGCGGTCCGGTCCGGATGCCGACCCGCGCCGATGCGCGCATAGTCTCCGATCCACGTCATCTGTTCCAGCGGCGGGAGCGTGGGGCCGGAGACGATCGTCATGATTTTCTCAATCCTCGGATGCCGAGCCGCTTCCAGTCCAAGCCGCCTCGTATCTTCTGATGAACGCCTGGGGAAAGCGGCGCCCGCTGGAGGCTTTTTATGAACAATAGTATACTTGCATATCATCATCGCTGCGGTCAAGGATGTGCGATCCAGTCAGGTACATATCTGAAAGGCCATTCGGCATGAACGAAGGTGGAACCGAATTCGGACTGGTCGTGAGCATTCCCGAGAAGAATGGCTTCGATGCAACTGCCCGGGCGAGCAGGGAGGCGCTAATCGACGCGTATCGCGCCATGCGGGAAGGGCATCCGGAGGTTCTCTTCGACCTGATCGATGATGAGGTCGCCTCACCAGCGCCTTGTTCCGCTCTAGCGTCGTTTTCTGGCTAACGGCTCTCGGTGCGGTCATCGGCCGTCAGACCCGTTTGTCCCGGCTTCCAGCACGGCATCCAGAATATTGGCCGTACGACGAAGAAGCTTCGGCATGAAGGATGTGGCAACTTCGGCAAGGTTGATGTCGGAGGTTGCGCCGCTCTTGAACATGCCGCGACCATATTGAATCAGGGTCATCAGATAGATGCTGGCCCGCAGGCTGAAATAGTCGAGCACCTGCGGCGAAAAGCGCTTGCCGCCCGCATCCGCATAGGCTTCCGTAAAGCGCTGCCAATCGCCCATTTCCTGAATAAAGGGCCGGCAATAGCCAAGATCTTCGGCCGGGTGCCCCAGATGCGCCAGCTCCCAATCGAGCAGAGCGACAATATCGTCTCCTTCGATAAGAATATTGTGGAAGACGGCGTCGTTGTGAATGATCGCCGTTTCATCGCCGATGAGGTGCACATGCGCGCGCATCCACGCGAGCGCCGCCGACACCGTCATCGATGGACCGTGTTTGAACTGGTTCCAGGTCGCTTCAAGCCGATCCAGGTCGCGCAGCCATGCGTCTGGCTGGCCCGGCTCGGTGGTGCGGGTCAGCCGCTCTTCGATTGGCGTTGCGTCCACGCCGTGCAGGATAGCAAGCTGCTTTGCCAGTGCGATCGCCAGCGCAGGCCTTTGCGGGGGAATGAAATAATCGGGACCGGCAAGGCTTCCGGGACACTGTTCCAGCACCATGAACGGGGCGCCCAATATGTCGCTGCGGGTTTCGAGAATCAGGGGCCGGGCGACCTTCAACGCGGTCTTCGACAGCAGTTCAAGGAGCGGATATTCCTGGGCTATGCCGTGGGGCGAGATGCGCGCCGGATGATCGCGCTGCACGACGAGCTTGCGGGGCAGGCCGGTTTCACCTTCAAGCGTGAAGACCGCCGTCTGCCGGGAACGACCGCCAATTGCCTGCCGGAAATCAGTGACCCGCGCTTTTGCCCGGGGTCCGCAGCGTGCGGCAAAATAATGCTCCAGTGCAGTTGGATCGAGCAATAGCTGCTTCAGGCCGCTATCGTCGGCCGACTGGCTTTCGATCTCCAGCATCCGTTCGACCCGATCGGCGATAAGATGCCGTTCCCAGCCAACCATGCGGCGTGCGTCGTCAAGCCTTTCCGGGAGAAGCCACCCTCCGCCGCTTAACCAGTCGGCTCCCGCGGCAATCGCCTGTCCGGTCCGGGGGGTCAGCGCCACATTTTCGGGGGGCTCGGAAAGCTGAAAGGGCATATTCTCCGCGCCAATATCGGCGGGAAGTTGAAGCGCGTTCAACTCGTCCGGCAGCGCATCGTCGAGCGAGACGGCCATACCCGCTATCGCGCGGATGCAGGCCTCAAGCACGTCGCGCGCCCGCGCATCCTCCACGCCCGGATGCACCTGCTGCTTAAGAGCGCGCGCCACCGACAATAGATAAGGCGAATAGCTCATCGTACCAGCCTTTTTAAGTCCAGCCTCTCGACCGGCGGCTCAATAATCGTCCAGCAACCCCGCAAGCGGATTGACTGGTGGGGCAGCGCGCGGAGAGGCGCGACGAAACATGAACGATGCGAGGAAAGGCAACATGCCCATCCTCAGCAATCCGAACATCTTGCGCGCTTCTTCCGGGCGCAGCACCGCCTGGGTGGGCATCGCGCCCATGATCGTGCCCTCAATAATCAGGTCATTGCCCTGGCGACGCAGCGCGCCGACATCCATCAGCTCATCGCCCTCCGGTGTGAACAGCTTCATCGGTTCCTCCCGTCACATGTGGAAAAGAGGCGAAAGCGAAACGCCCAGATCGCCAAGAAGCTTGATGGCAGGCGCGCGGCCGCCGCCTGTGACGCCACCACCGGGGTGCATGGTGGGGCCGACAAGATACAGGCCATCCACGCCTGGCACCGCATATTGGCCAAGCTCGGGCGTGGGGCGATAGCTGAAAAACTGGTTCAGGAAGGTGCCGACGCCGAAGATATCGCCATATTTGAACACCGGATTGTGGCGATACATGTCCTGCGGCGTTTCGGAATAATAGGCGATGATATTGTCGTCGGTCCAGTTCGTGACATATTGCCCATAGTTGCGGACGAACCTGTCGGACGTTTCCTTCTTGATCTTCTCCCAGCCTTCATTGCCCCCGTCCATCAGCTGAAGCGGCGCGAATTTGTAGAGATAAAGCGAGGCATTGCCCGGTTGCGGCACAACGAACGGATCGCCGTCGCTCAAGGTGGCGACATTGTAGTTGCGATAGTCCGGCAGGCGGCCATAGCGGAGTTCATCGAACGAGCGGCGGAATGCCTCCATGTCCGCAGGGACGCATTCCACCATCATTGCGTTATTGACTTCGTCGCCGCCAAGGTAGCGCGGCGCCTCCTTGAGCGCGACATGGGTATTGAACGCGCCGAAGTTGCTGAGCGCGGCGCGGCTGGCCTGCTTGCCGATGAACGGGTCGACGCCCTCGATCATTGAGCCGATGTCATGCGGATGGACGCAGCCCAGCACGGCCTTGCTGGCATCGATCTGTTCCCCGCCGGCAAGCGTGACGCCCGTCACCCGGCCGCCCGAACTTCGGATGTGTTCGACGAGCGCGCCAGTCCGTATCTGTCCCCCGTGATGTTCGATGCATCGCACGAGGCTGTTGGAAAGTTCGCCGCTGCCGCCCTTGACCCGAAATGGTTTGATGCTGTGGATCAATCCGGCCAGCAGATAGGGCACGATGCCTGTGCCATTCTGTTCAGGCGCGACCATCAATTCGGCGACATAGTGCATGAAGTGCAGCTTGACGCGTTCATTCTCGAACAAATTGTCGATGATGTTGTAGGCGCTGTTCATCAATTCGCTGAGGACAACGCGCCCTTCGCGGCTCTGGTCCAGCATCATGAACAACGATCCCAGCGGGGTAGGGGGCACGAACAGCCCCTGCGACAGCAAGGGAAGCAGCTTTGCCGACATGCGCGCAAAACGGCGATAGGCATCCGCATCCCGTTCAGAAAATTGGGCGATCGACGCGCACACGCGATCCACATCGGTATATTGCGTCAGATGCTGCCCGTCATCGAACTGGGTCGCGTACATGGTATCGAATTCGGTGATCTGGAGCCCGAAGCGACTGCGCAGTTGCAACTCGTCGCGGGTGATGACCGGATTGGCCGCCATCAGCAATATGCCCTGCGCATGCGGATTGCTGATGAAGCCCGGCGCGCCGGGAATTTCCTTTGACACGACACCGCCGCCGCAGACATCGTTCTTTTCCAGGACCAGCACGTCCAGCCCCGCCTTTGCGATATAAGCGGCCGCAACGAGAGCGTTATGGCCGGCCCCGCAGACGATCACCTCGGCGCGATCAGACATCGTCGCTCCCCCGCGATTATTACGAATGCAACGTAACGGTAAATATGCGAACTAACAACCGGCATTTGAGTGCCGCCGCCGCCGGAAGTACCGCATCGGGGCTGCAAAACGAGGTATGTTCCCGCCGCATTCGGGCGAGTTAGTGCAGCGATCTAGGGAAACCTGGTGGAGCCGAGGGGAATCGAACCCCTGACCTCTGCAGTGCGATTGCAGCGCTCTCCCATCTGAGCTACGGCCCCATCTTTGGGTGGCGACCGTATAAGCAGCGCCCGATCCCGATGCAACGGGCGATTTCAACTTGCCCCGAAGGCGTCGCGAAAAAATCGCTCGCGCGCAGCTTGCTTTGAGTACCCCGCGGGAACCTCGATACATGGGCTACGTTTCTTAGACGTGTTGCAGATGACGACGAGCGCCTCGTCGAACGGGGGGCATCGCGCAACCCCCATGTTCACTTGGAGGATTTGCCATGGCTTATGATCGTTACGGTCGCGACCGCCATTCCGGACGCGGCTATGGACGATACAATCGTCCACCCGAAGATTACGACGATGATGATCGCGGTTTCTTTGACCGGGCCGGCGACGAAGTGAGATCGTGGTTCGGCGATGAGGAAGCCGAGCGCCGCCGCCGCTGGGACGCGCGGCAGGACGAGCGCGATTATTACGGTTCAAGCCCTCGCTCCGGCCGTGACGACGACCAGCGGCCGCGTGGCTATGGCGCGCAAGGCGGTTCCAGTTACGGCTATGGTCCCTACGGGCAACGCGGCGAAAATTATGGATCGCATTCGGCGCCCCGACAGGGATTGGGCGGCAGCAGCTATTCCAGTATGCGCGAAGATTATGGCGCGCGAGGCGCGGGGCGCTTTTCCTCTCGCGGCGACCGATCCAGCGAAAGCGGCTATTCGCGGTCGGGGCGCTCATCCGGCAGCGACGATCTTCATGGCGACTATCGTGACTGGCGGCAGCGCCAGATGGAGGTGTTCGACAGGGACTATGATGACTATCGTCGCGAGCGTCAGGGAAGGTTCGACAGCGAATTCGGGAGCTGGCGGCAGCAACGGACGTCCCAGCGTCAGCACCTCGCCCAAGTTCGTGAACACATGGATGTGGTCGGATCGGATGGCCAGCACGTCGGTCAGGTCGACAGCGTCATGGGCGACCGCGTCAAATTGACGAAGGGCGATCAGGAAGCGGGTGGTCGCCATCACTATGTCCCGTGTTCCTGGATTCAGAGCATCGAGGGAGACAGCGTGAAGCTCAATCGCACCGCCCAGCAGACCCAGACCACATGGGAAAGCGAAGACGATAGCGGCTCTGAGGCCTGGTAACTCGGGTTCCGTAGCTGCGGCCTTTCCTTCCGGGACAAGACCGCGAACTATGTGAAGGCCGGTCGCCTCAGCGCGGCCGGCCTCTTTCCGTGGTGGTGTTAATCAGCAGTAGATCGCAGGCATTACCAATTGCAAAGCTGAATATATCCTCGTTGTAAGTGTCTCGTGACAATTCCCTTTCACTGAGATTAGTGATGGTGACATGCGCTTTGCAGGCGCGCAGAAAGTCGACGCCGACGCGCTTCCAATAGTCAGACCTTCCACCTAAATCGATGATCCGCACTGTGCCTCTGTGGTGATGCACTACTGAAATCAGCTCCCGCAGGCGGGCATCGCGCTTGGCGCGCAGACGCGACGATAGCGAATTGCGGTCGATCGTGGTGGCCAGGCTCTTTACGGCTTTTTCCTGTTTCATAATGTGAGCCTGGTGCCGTGCCTGTTCCGGCACCCCCAGCCGACCAGCAGAAACGACTACTATCGCTTACGCAATGACGGTTTCGCCTTGCGGTGAGTGTTGTTCATGACCAAAGTTCTCGAAAATCGGGCGGGTTACGGCCAGTGCCTCGAACGCCGCGACATCGGGTTGAAAAACCACATTGGGCCGCGTCTTCACGAGCTGGCGAAGCTCGGCAAGGCTCAGCTCCCACCATTTGCTCGCTTCGATGGCCTCGATAAGATCGGGGGCGAAGCGGTCGCGCAGTTTCCTCGCCGGATTGCCAGCCACAATGGCATAGCGGTTGACATTTCGCGTCACCACCGCCCCCGCACCGATAATTGCACCGCGCCCGATAAACTTGCACCCCGGCAGAAGCAGCGCGCCGTGGCCAATCCAGACATCGTCTTCGATCACCAGCGGGTCGTCATAGAAAATGTCCCCATCCACCACGCCGAACTTCTTCTCGTAGAGTGCCGGATGAGTGGTGAGTGCCTCCATCGGATGATTGATCGGGGAGGAGCGCACGCTATTGGCTATGGAGCAATAACGACCGATCCGGATGGGGCCCGGCATGCGCCATTGGTCGAAGCAACCATAGGAATAAAGGCCCACATCGACGCGGTAGCGATCGCGGAACCGAGTGCGCAACGGTTGACTGGTAAACTGCTGTCGCCGCCAGAGCTGAATTCTGAATTTTTCGATGGACGATGCAATCAAGCCCAGCATGGGTGTGTCACCTTGGGCAGCGCAGGGCTTACTAGCCCCCGACATTGTGCCATTTTCATATGACCGGGATTGACGTCGCATGGTTTCGGCGAGGCCGTTTTCCAACTCGACACTAGCTGCTACCCCGCCAGATCCGCCTTTAATTGTTACGATTCCGTGATAAATAGCGGCTTTGGCGACGAAGACAAGCGCAACAACTAGGCACAAGTCTCTGTGCCGAGGGCGTTTACGCTAAAATTGAGAAAAGCTTTGGATGCCCCGCGTGGATTCGAACCACGATTGACGGAGTCAGAGTCCGTAGTCTTACCATTAGACGACGGGGCATCGGCCGGGCGGCTAGATAGGCAGGTGCTGCAACAGTGTCAACGCCATCTGTGCCATCCCTTCTGTTCTATTCCCGTTTCGGTTGCTTCCCGCTTGGGGCCGGTGTTAAACATCGCCTCAAGTGCTCGTTCAATCCGGACGAGTGAACGAATTTGAAGGGGCGGCATGTCTACAGGCGCCGTCAATGCCCCTGTCGTACGGCAGGGAGGACTGACTTTCGACGACACCGCGTTCATTGCGGGGCGCAAGATTGATACGGATCGCGTCGTGCGCGGCCGGCGGACGTATGCCGCCATCGATCTGGGAACCAACAATTGCCGCCTGCTGGTCGCACGGCCCGCGCGGGACGGCTTCGTCATCGTCGATGCTTTTTCCAGGATTGTCCGGCTTGGCGAAAGCATGGGCGTGACGGGCGTGATCTCCGCCGAGGCGCAGAACCGGGCGATAGAGGCGTTGTACCAATGCGCGGAAAAGCTCAACCGAAGGAATGTCACCATGGCGCGGTCGGTGGCGACCGAGGCTTGTCGCCGCGCCGATAACGGGCCTGAATTCGTAGCCCGGGTATTTGCCGAGACGGGCATCGCGCTTGACGTGATTTCTCCCGCCGAAGAAGCGCGGCTTGCGGTTCTGGGATGCCAGTCGTTGCTCGATGCGGATGAAAGTCCGGCGTTGATCTTCGATATCGGCGGCGGTTCGACGGAATTGGTGCTGCTGGACCGCTCGCGCACGGGCGAATTGGAGATCATGGGCTGGGTCAGTGTGCCATGGGGCGTGGTTTCATTGGCCGAAACCGAGCCCAGCGAACATAAATCGGCAGACGCACGGCGCGCCGCCTACTCGCGGATGCACGGGAGGGTGCGCGACATCGTATCGGACTTTGCGCAGTCGGCGAACGTCGACTGGTCGCGCATCCAGTTGCTGGGAACCAGCGGCACGGTGACGACGCTTGCCAGCCTGCATCTGGAACTGCCGGCTTATGATCGGCGCAAGGTCGATGGTTGCGTCGTTCCGGCGGACGCGATGCGCTGCATCAGCACGAAATTGTCCTCCCAGTCGATCAGGGAACGTGCCGCCCATGCCTGCATCGGCCAGGAACGCGCCGATCTGGTGGTTGCCGGTTGCGCGATCCTGGAAGCCATTCTGGATGCTTGGCCCGCGGAACAACTCAAGGTGGCGGACCGGGGCATAAGGGAAGGCATTTTGCGTTCGATGATGGCGCGCGACGGGCACCAATTCTGATGGCTATCGGCGACCGGGGGAAGCAGCGGGTCAAGACCGCGAAGGGGCGGACGGCGGCGTCCGTACGATGGCTGGAGCGCCAGCTTAACGATCCCTATGTCAAGAAGGCGAAGGCCGAGGGCTATCGATCGCGGGCGGCTTACAAGCTGATCGAACTCGACGAGCGTTTCGGGTTTCTGAAGGCGGCGAAGCATGTGGTCGACCTGGGCGCGGCCCCGGGGGGCTGGTGCCAGGTCGTAGTGAAAAAACGCCCCCATGCGAAAATCGTCGCGATCGATCTTCTTGACATGGATGCGATGCCCAACACGACGATCCTGAAAATGGATTTTCTGGCTGACGATGCGCCGCAGGCCCTGATCGAGAGGCTGGGCGCGAAGGCCGATATCGTGCTGTCAGACATGGCGGCAAACACGGTCGGTCATCAGCAGACCGATCATCTGCGCACCATGGCGCTGGTGGAAGCGGGGCTGGAATTCGCGACGCAGATCTTGGCCGAGGGCGGCACCTTTGTCGCCAAGGTGCTGGCGGGCGGCGCGGACAACGAACTCGTTGCAGCGCTCAAGCGCAATTTCCGTAGCGTCAAACACGCCAAACCGCCCGCGAGCCGCAAGGATTCTTCTGAATGGTATGTGATTGCGCAGGGCTTCAAGGGGAACCCTGAGGCATCACAAGGTGTTGCGTCCGATGGCTGACTTTGCCAATCAAGGGAACAGCTTGCCCTTTCAGGAGTGATCCGATGCGCTCGCTCACGCTTCTCGCCGCATTTGGCCTTTCCGCCTGTGCTACCGCCACGCTTCCCGCGCAGAGTGCGGCCGCGCCCGAACCTGCTGCCGCCTTTCCTGCGATTTCGGTGGATACACTGAAGTCCGTGACGAAGACGCTGTCGTCCGACGCGATGGAAGGCCGGGCGCCGATGACGCCCGCCGAGGCAAAGGCGACCAGCTATATTGCACAACAGTTCGCGGCCGCAGGGCTGAAACCCGGCAACGACGGCAGCTGGTATCAGGATGTGCCGCTGGTCGAGATCACGCCCGACCCCGCGATCACGCTGACGGTCAGCGGGGGCAAGACGCCACTACGCTTTGCCTATCATGGCGATATGGTGGCCCGCACGCACCGCGTGGCTCCAAAGGTAGAGGTACGGGATTCCGATATCGTCTTCGTCGGCTATGGCATCAACGCGCCCGAACGCGGCTGGAACGACTATGCCGGGCTCGACGTCAAGGGAAAGACGGTGATCGTCCTGGTCAACGACCCCGATTGGCAGCAGCCGCTGGGGAAGGGCGATTTCGACGGGCGGGCGATGACCTATTACGGCCGCTGGACCTATAAATATGAGGAGGCGGCCCGCCAGGGCGCGGCGGCGGTATTCGTCGTCCACGACACCGCACCCGCGAGCTATGGCTGGAATGTGGTGGATTCATCGAACACCGGGCCGTTGCTCGACCTGCAAAGCGATGACGATGGCCGGAGCAAGGTCGCGGTAGAGGGCTGGCTGACAAATGACGCTTCCCGCCGCCTGCTGGCATCGGCGGGGCAGGATCTCGACAAGCTGACGGCGGCCGCGAAGCAAAAGGGTTTCAAGGGCGTGCCGCTGAACCTGAAGGCGTCGATCACCATCAAAGCCACCATTCGCAGGCAGGCCTCCAAGAATGTGATCGGCATATTGCCGGGCCGCGAACGGCCGGACGAACTGGTGATCTACACGGCCCATTGGGACCATCTTGGCCATTGCCCGCCTGATAAGACCGGGGACGATATCTGCAACGGTGCGCTTGACAATGCGAGCGGGGTCGCCGGGCTTGTCGCGCTTGCCAAGGCCAATGTGGCGGCGGGGCCTGCTGCCCGTTCGGTGGTGTTCATGGCAGTGACCGGCGAGGAAGCGGATCTGCTCGGCTCGCGATACTATGCCGGACACCCCCTCCATCCTCTCGGAAAGACAGTCGCCGGCATCAACATGGATGTCCTGAACGTCAACGGACGGACCAGGAATATAGTCGTTATCGGCGCGGGAAAGTCGGAACTTGAACCAATTCTCGACCGCTGGGCGGCAAGGCAGGGTCGGGCCGTGGAGCCCGAACCCACGCCCGAACGCGGTTATTTCTATCGGTCCGACCACTTCAGTTTCGTCAAGCTGGGCGTGCCGATGCTCTATGCGGAGGCAGGCGAGGATCTTCGCCAGGGCGGCGTTGCGGCAGGCAAGGCCAAGGCGGACGACTATAACAACAACCGCTACCACAGCCCGAAAGATGAATATGATCCCAATTGGGACTGGTCGGGCGCCGTCGAGGATTTGCAATTATATTATGCGATCGGGCGTGAACTGGCGGATGGCAATCAGTGGCCGAACTGGTATCAGACCGCCGAATTCCGGATCGCGCGCGATAAATCCCGCGCCGGCCAATAGAGGCAAGGGAAGAATGAAGAACAGGCAGCCCGCTGAATGGGCGTTGCATCAAAGCGTGTGGACGGCCTGGCCGTCGAGCGCGGAGCTGTGGGAAAGCGACCTTGCCCCCGCCCGCGAGGAGGTCGGCGCGTTTGTCCAGGCGATCGATGACGAGGGCAGGGGCGAGGTGGTCGAGGTGCTGGCCGCCCATGAGGAGGCGGCGCGCGATGCCGAGATGGCGCTCAAGGGCACGCAAGCCCGCGTGCATCTTGTGCCCTTCGGCGATATCTGGCTGCGCGACACCGGCCCTGTATTTGTCAAAGGCGAAGGGCGGCTGACCGCCGTGGATTTCGGCTTCAACGGTTGGGGTGGGAAATATGAGCTGGAACATGACGACACCGTCGGCGCGTCAATTGCCCGCCTGACCGGCACGCCGCTCAGGGTCTGCGACTGGGTTCTGGAGGCTGGCGCATTCGACGTCGATGGCACCGGACTTGCCGTCACGACCGAGCAGTGCCTGCTCAGCCCCAATCGCAACCCCGGCCTGTCGCGCGACGAGATTGCGGCCCGGCTGTCGGACGATCTGGGTATCGACCGGTTACTGTGGCTCGGCGACGGCCTGATCAACGATCATACTGACGGCCATGTGGACAACCTTGCGCGCTTTGTCGCCGAAGGGGTGCTGGCGCTGCCGCAGGCGACGGACGGCGACGATCCCAACGCCGCCATCTATGCCGATGCATGGACCCGCGCCGAGGCATTCGGTTTGAAAATCGCGGCGCTGCCCTCACCGGGCAAGATCGTCCGCAATGGTGAAATCGTGCCCGCTTCCTATATGAACTTCTACATCGCCAACACGACCGTGGTGGTGCCGCTCTATGGAGCCGCCAATGACGAAAAGGCGGTGGAAGCGGTCGGCAGGCTGTTTCCGGGACGCAAAGCAGTGGGCTTGCGTGCCGATCACGTCCTCACAGGCGGAGGAAGTTTTCACTGCATCACCCAGCAGATGCCGAGGCTTTGATTGATTTGCGCCGTTCCACCCCGCGCGGAATGGCGAATGAGGTGTCGGGATGACCAATGAAGTAACGATAGCAGCGCTCCAGCTTGCGCTTTCCGATGATATCGATGCCAACATCGAAGCGGTGTCCGTGCTTGTCCGCGAGGCCGCGGGCAAGGGCGCGAAGATCATTCTTCCGCCCGAGCTGTTCGAAGGCCATTATTTCTGCAAGGTCGAGGACGAAGGCGAATTCAGCCGCGCCCGGCCGCTGGCGGAGCACCCTGCCGTCCTTGCCATGCGCAAGCTGGCGAAGGAGCTGAAGGTCTATATCCCGACCAGCTTCTTCGAGCAGGACGGCCCCCATTATTACAACAGCCTTGCCATGATCGACGACGAGGGCGAGGTGATGGGCGTCTATCGCAAGAGCCATATCCCCGACGGGCCGGGCTATGAAGAAAAATTCTATTTCCGCCCCGGCAACACCGGCTTCAAGGTGTGGAACACGCGCTACGGCACCATCGGCGTCGGTATCTGCTGGGACCAATGGTATCCCGAAACGGCGCGCGCCATGGTTTTGATGGGCGCGGACATATTGTTCTTCCCGACTGCCATCGGCAGCGAACCGCATGATGTCGAGCTGGACACCAGCCGCATGTGGCAGCGCGCGATGGTGGGGCACAGCGTGTCGAATGTCGTTCCGGTCATCGCCGCCAATCGCATCGGGACCGAGGGCGACCAGACCTTCTACGGTCACAGCTTCATCGCGGACGAACGGGGGGACTATGTGGAAAGCTTCGGGCGAGAGCAGACCGGCGTGCTGGTGGCCACGGTCGATCTCGCTCGCGTCCGCAGACATCGCGCGGCCTTCGGCTTCTTCCGTGATCGCAGGCCTGAACTCTACGGGCGGCTGACGGCCGATATCTGACCTGTTAGGCCCGCAGCCAGGTGGCTTATGGCCTGAACTTCACAGCTTCCTCGAACACCGCTTCGAACATCTCTGCGGTCAGTCGTCCCGTGTTCTGGTTGTAACGCGAGCAGTGATAGCTATCGATCAGCACCACGCCTGACGGCAGCCGGTGTTGCGCATTGTGGCCGAACGGATATTTGGGCAGCTTGCCGCCAAGCGCCTTGATCGTCGACTGGTGCGCGATCTGTCCCAGCGCGACAATGACCCTCAGTTTGGGTAGGGATTTCAGCGCGTTTTCAAGAAACGGCCGGCAATTTTGGATTTCCTGGGGACTGGGCTTGTTCTGCGGCGGTACGCATCTGACCGCGTTGACGATGACCGCGCCGTCCAATTGCAGGCTGTCGTTGGGACGCTGTTCATAGACGCCCGTCGCAAGCCCGAATTTCAGCAGGGTCGCATACAGCAGGTGCCCCGCATGATCGCCCGTAAAGGGGCGGCCGGTACGGTTGGCGCCTTGCAGTCCGGGGGCAAGTCCCGTGATCGCCAGCCATGCCCCCGGATCGCCGAAGCTCGGTACGGGCGCATTCCACCATTGCGGGAATTTGGCGCGGTTTTCCTGACGGACCTCGACCAGCCGGGGACACAGCGGGCAATCCCGCACGGGCTCGCTTGCAGGCAAAGGGCTGGGGCGCGGGCTGTGCCGGGCTGGAAGGTTCGCGAGGGCGGAGTCATCGACAATTGTGGTGGCGTTCATCGCTATCGTCTAGGCGTATCCCGATGCACCGCACAAGCTATCTGATCGCGCTGGGTTCCAATCGCCGCCATGTTCGTCATGGCGGACCCGCCGGAGTCGTGCGCGCGGCCGTGCGGGCGCTGGAAGATGCGGGGCTGAAAATCATTCGCGTCTCGGCCATCCGCCGCACGCCCGCGCTAGGACCCGCCGGGCGCGATTTCGCCAATGCCGCAGCATGGATCGAAAGCAGCCTTGAACCGCCCGAACTGCTGGATGCGATCAAGAAGATCGAGCGTGCCTTCGGCCGCCGTGCGAGCCGCCGCTGGGGCGCGCGGGTTCTCGATCTCGACATCGTCCTGTGGTCGCAGGGCACCTGGCCGGATCGCCGGCGCTGGCGATCTGCGCGCCGGCTTGCGGTTCCTCACCGGGCGATGGCGGAGCGGCGGTTCGTGCTCGACCCGGCGGCCGAAATCGCGCCGGACTGGAGGCATGCCGTCCACGGCCTTCGCGTTCGACATCTTGCCGCGCGTTTACGGCAATCGAAACATTGACCCCGGCGAAAGCCCTGCCTAGAAGCCCCCATCACGCGCCGTCAGGCAGTGGGCCCATAGCTCAGTCGGTAGAGCAACTGACTTTTAATCAGTAGGTCGCTGGTTCGAATCCAGCTGGGCTCACCATTCCGTTTTCTGCCGATTTTAAGCACACGCTTCCTTCGTTCTGACAAGGTTCCTTATGGCCTTGCCGGTCTATGCTTCCTGTTCGGCCACCTGCCGGGATCGCCATTTCCTGATGCGCTTGAAGTATCGAAGCGCCGGTTTCCGAACCCGATCCAGGACTGGGACCGCGCTCCTGAACTGTTTGACGCACAAAATGGTATCCGGCCCGTAATTCTTCTTGTAGGGGGCCGGGCCGCCCCAGTCGTAACGGGATACGCCCCGCGCCTTCCAGTAGCGCATCGCATACCAGTGCAGCAGTTGATTGGGGCGCAGATGGAGCATGTCCGTCAGGCTGCCGTTGCCCCAGAAAATCGAATGGCGGCCGTAGCCGGCGAAAATACCGGTGGCGATGCTTTGGCCGCTCGGCGCGCGGGCTCGCAACAGCAGCAGCATGCCCGAGGAATGAACACAGTCGACCAATGCCTCCACACGGCGTTGCGAATAGGTGGGGACCATTCCCTTGCGCGTGAAGACCTCGCGCAGGTGGGCGTAAAAGTCGGCGGCAAATCCTTCGGGGGCTGCCTCTTCGATGACGACGCCCTCGCGTTCCGCCTTGCGTATGCATCGTCGCGTGGCGCTCGACATCAGGCCGAAAAGCTCATCCTCCGACCGAGTGAGATCAGAGACATAATTCTCGGAACCGGCGACCGAGAACCCTGCCGCTCCAGCGCTTTCGACATCGGAGGCGGGATCCGACAGTTCCAGATAGAGACAATGCTGGTCGCGGAAGGCGAAATTTCCAAGCGCCGTCAACGCCTCCGCGCGAGGAACGTCAGGTGCAAGGTTGAGGCCCATATAGGCCGTGTTCCAGCCCGGCAATGGTCCGCCGATCGTGGGCATGCCGAATTTCTTGCCCATGATGCCGGTAAAACAGCCGATTTCGCGTCCGCCATCCTCGAGAAGCGCGACCAGGGGGACACCCGCGCCGATCTCCTTGAGATAATTGAGCCAGGGCAGGCGCTGTGAATAGGTGCGGTCCGCATAGCGATCCAGCGACGCCCAGTCGACTTCATCGAAAGGCACTTTTCGAAAGCGCATCTATTCAGATACTTTCGTGTTGCGGTTACGTGGAGAGCGCTCTTGAAAGCTGCTTCCGGAAGGGGGAGTAGCCGCGATCAGCATTCAATGCGCTACGGATGCCGCGGCGCCCGATGGCATTTGCGCATCGCGGGTCTGCCTGGTTGCTTTCCGGATCGTGTCCGCAACTTCTGCGATGGTCGAACTGGTCATGCCATATTCGTCGGCGAGGCGGCGATGGGCCATGATGACATGGGTCAGGAACTCGATATTGTCGGCGGTATCGACGCCGAAGTTATGCGGATGCCACCACAGATGAAAAACACCGCCTGAAACGGCCGCGGCCTTCATGGCCGATGTGATACGACTTAACCGCAAGTCGTCCATGAAGCGCAGCCTGTGGCTGATGGGGCGCAGGAACCGGCTGGAAGGAACGTCGAGCAGGGTGCCTTGCGAGCCCGGCGGGGCGGCGTTGCTGCCGGAAAGGGAGAGGTAGGTATCCGCCAGACGCGCAGCACGGCGAACCAGGGACTGGGCCGCGCCATTTCCGGGGCGGTACATCCATTTCGATTCCGTACCGCGAAATGCGCTCAGCCCCTCGCTTTCGCAGATGCCCAGATGCCGGGACGCGTATTGATTGCGCGGAAAGACGATCGAGCGGCAGTCGACATTCCAGTCGCGCAGCTGGGCGATCGCGGTCCGAAGATCCGCGGTGAACTGGGCGTCGGTCTGCCCGCCTTCCAGGCAGTAATAGTGAGAGAATGTATGGGTTGAGAGTTCCTGGTGAGGACAATTCAGAATATCGCGAACCATCGACGGCGCGAAATAATAGGGGTCTTCCCGCTCGCTGCCCCCGGTTTCTGCCACATATGCATAATTGGACAGGCGAGCGTCGGTATAGGTTGGGCGTTCATCGGGCGCACGGGCCAATAATTCGTCGCGGCCGTCGCATAGCAGGAACCCGACGGTGGCCCAGGTGGCGTGGATGCCCCATCGATGGAAAAGGTCGAGCATCGCCGGGACAGCCTGCCGCTCGCCAAGAACATGGCGGCCATAGTCAGCCTTGGTGGCGTGGTCGCGCGACCCCCACATGAGCTCGAAATCCAGCGACACCACGAAAGTACCGGCCACTATCTCTCCGCCTTCCCCCCGAGCGAATGTTTCGCCGCAAGTCTATCTCGTTCGGGGGTGCAATCATTCATGAACGTCGGTAGTACCTCGCTTTCGCTGGGCGCTATCGGCATCCCGTTTACCGTCTCAAGCGGATTTTGTCTGGCCGGGATATATGGACCATTTGTTCTTAACGGCGAGATTTAACCTTTTGACAACCATTGGTGTTTAGATTCTGATCGGTTGTAATGATCGCGCAGGGCAGGAACATGTCGACCGCGAATTATGGTCGCAACGGAAAAAAATCATCGGGGAACCATCAATGGCCGGTGTGGGCTGGGCGCATCGCGCTTTTGCTCAGCGCGCTCATCAGCCCGCTGACGGGGCTGAATCAGGCTCGCGCCAATACCATTGACCAGGCCCAACTGATATCGGCCGTCTTGCATGTCCACAATCAGGTGCGCACGGCCGTGCATGTGCCGCCGGTTGAATGGAGCGATATCCTGGCAGATCGTGCCGCCGCCTGGGCCGAGCATCTGACTCATCTTGGTTACATGATCCATTCCGGTTCGGACGTGAACGTCGACGAGGGCGAGAACATCTGGATGGGCACCGCTGGCGCATTCTCCTACGACGTCATGGTCGGCGACTGGGCGAAAGAAGGTCAGTTGTTCAAGGCGGGTTACTTTCCGCACATCAGCACCACGGGCAATTGGGAGGATGCGGGTCATTTTACGCAAATGATATGGCGCGAGACACGCAAGGTTGGTTGTGCTGTGGCGTCGGGCGGCGGGTGGGACTTTCTAGTCTGCCGCTATAGTGCTCCCGGCAATATCATGGGCAGAAAGCCCTATTGATAATCAGCAAAAGGCCTTATTGTTGATCAAGTTCATAACGGACTGATTTAGAAAAATACTTTTTTCGGCATTAATGATCTGGCAAGCTCAATCGGTGAGTGTGCACACGACTTCAGCCACGATGGGGTAGCTGCGATGTTTGGAAATCGGGCGCGGGATTTGTCTTCGATCAATAAGGATGCCGTTGGATCCGAATATCGGGCGGATTACCGCGCCGAAGCCGCTGGCTTGTCGGCGACCATCACGTCGCCTCAGGGCGAGATAGTCGCCACAATACACAATCTGTCGACCAGGGGGTTGATGGCATCCGCTCCCAATCCGCCGCGCGAAGGCGATCGCGTTGTGGTGACGATCGATGCGCTTCCTGCCGTTCACGGGCAGATTTGGTGGGTGAAGGACGCGCGTTTTGGCGTTCTTCTGTTCACGGCGCTGCCCGTTGGGGCGTTCCGCGTTGCCGACCAGGGCAAGGGACGCCGCCCGCGCCCGCCGCGATTTGTCGTACGCATTCCCGTGCGCATCGAGGCGCCCGGCATCGCCCGTTCCGCCATAATCCAGAATATTTCGCACAGCGGCATGTCGCTGGAAACGGGGCTTCCCGTGAATCCAGGCAAATTGCTGACCGTGCTGATCGACGGGCATGCGCCGATGGAAGGACGCGTCCGCTGGTCGCGCGGCGCGCGATGCGGCATCATGCTGGCCACTTCGATCGAAAAGGAAGTGCTGGACCTTCTCGTCCAGAAAAAATAGCGGGCCAGGCACTTTACTGCCGAACGACCGGTCCGCGCGGTACCCTTGAAGCCAGGGCCGGAACGTCTGTAAAGGGCGGAGCGCATCCTGCGCTTTACCGATGAGGCACCGAAGCTTGCGCTTTTCCGTACCGGCTTTTGATCCGTTCATCGTTCTGCTGCTGAGCGCCGTTGCCGTTGCGGCCGCAATGCCTGCCCGCGGCCTTGCGTTCACCGTGGTCGATTATCTGTCGACCGCCATGATCGCGATGCTGTTTTTCCTGCACGGCCTGCGTCTCCCGCGCGCGGCCGTACTTGAGGGGCTGGGCCATTGGCGGTTGCACCTGACGATCCTGGCCATCACATTCCTGATGTTTCCGGCAGCGGTCGTGGCGCTTCAGGCGATTGCGCCCGGCTTACTCGCCGAACCTTTGTGGGCGGGCCTGCTGTTTCTGGCCGCGCTGCCTTCAACTGTTCAGTCCTCCATCGCGTTCACCTCGATTGCGGGCGGGAATGTCGCGGGCGCGGTGGTATCGGCCGCAGCCTCCAATCTGATCGGCATAGTAGCGACGCCGCTGATCGTGACGTTGATGTCGCACGTCACCGGCGCTTCGCTGTCGCTTTCGGGCATCGGGCGGGTTGCGCTGCTTTTGCTGCTGCCCTTTGTGCTTGGCCAGATCGCCAGGCGCTGGCTGTCAGGCTGGGCGGACCGCAACCGCCGCGCGACAGCCGTGACCGACCGGGCGACCATCGTGCTCGCGGTCTATGTCGCCTTTTCAGCGGCTACGAACGCGGGGCTCTGGCGGGCACTGCCTCTGCTGGAAATAGCCGGACTGGCGGCGGTGTCGGCCCTGTTGCTGGTCTTTGTCCTGGTCGCCAGTTATTGCGTGGCCTCGCTGTCGGGTTTTTCCCGCGCGGACCGTATCGCCATCGTTTTTTGCGGCTCGAAGAAGAGCCTGGCGACCGGCGTACCGATGGCCAAACTCCTGTTCGCGGGTGGCACGGTCGGCCTGGCCGTGTTGCCGTTGATGATATTCCACCAGATTCAGCTGCTTGCGTGCGCCTGGCTGGCGCGGCACTGGGCGCGAAAGGCGGATACCGGGCCTTTGCACTCCGGCGCATGACAGCCTAACTAATGTTCGTGACTCATATCGTGCAATCTCGCCCACTTGCCGCTCTTGCCGCCCAGATCGGCGAAGCCCGGCTGCCGCCGGTTCACAACTGGAATCCGCCGCATTGCGGTGACAGTGAAATGCGCATCGGGGCTGACGGCACCTGGTATCATCAGGGCTTGCCGATACGTCGCCCGGAAATGGTGCGTCTGTTTTCCGGCATCCTGCGCCGGGAGGCGGATGGGCGTCATGTGCTCGTCACGCCTGTGGAAATGCTCGATATCGAGGTGGACGACGCGCCCTTCGTCGCGGTTGGGGTGGAAAGCGAGGGCCGGGGCAAGGGCAGACGCCTCGGCTTCAGGCTCAATACGGGCGAAGCCGTCATCGCCGGGCCGGATCATCCGATACGGGTCGCCTGCGGTACCACCGGCCCACGACCCTATCTCCACGTGCGCGCGGGGCTGGAAGCTCTGGTCGGACGATCGCCCTATCATGAACTTGCGGAATGGGCGCTTGCCGAGGGCAATGAATTGCCGGGGCTTTGGAGTGATGGAGTTCTTCTTCAATCTGGGAGATCCGGCTTGAGCCTGATCGACGAGATCCGGCACGTGCTCGCCATCGCCCATCCGGCGCCTGCCGAGCTTTTGTCTGGCGATGTGGTCGATGACGCCAGCGACGAGGGGCATATCGTTGCCGCAGCCGTGCTGATGGCGATCGTCGATCGCCCGCGCCCAACCCTGCTGCTCACCAAGCGGACGGATACGCTGAGGCGTCATCCGGGACAGGTGGCGTTCCCCGGCGGCCGCATCGATGCCGAAGACGATGGCGTGGTGAGCGCCGCACTGCGCGAAGCATGGGAAGAAGTCGGTCTGCCGCCTGACAAGGTCGACGTGATCGGCATGTTCGAGCCTTATCTGACGATCACAGGCTTCCATGTGACGCCGGTGGTTGCCGTGATACCGCCGGATCTTGTGCTCGTGCCCCATGCGGCCGAGGTGGCCAGCGTTTTCGAAGCGCCGCTGGACATCATGCTGGAACCCGCCAATCACATCGAACAGGCGGTCGAATGGCAGGGGCATGATCGCCACTATTATGAAATCGACTGGGATGGTGAACGCGTCTGGGGGGCGACTGCGGGTATGATCGTCAATCTTGGCCGCCGGCTGGCCTATTATCGATGAAACTGCCGATCCAGCCATGGCAGAAGTCGGCGGGCGCGAAGACAATTCTCGCCGCGCTGGACGCGGCGGAAGGAATGGCGCGGGTGGTCGGCGGCGCCGTTCGTGATGCGCTGATCGGCTTGCCCGTTTCCGACGTCGACCTTGCCACCCGTTTTCTGCCGGAAGAGGTCATCCAGCGGCTTGAAAAGGCGGGCGTGAAGGTTGTCCCGACCGGGATCGATCACGGTACGGTCGACGGCCGTCACGCCCGGCATGGTGATGGAGGTGACGACACTGCGGCGCGATGTTTCCACCGACGGCCGGCGCGCGACCGTCGCCTTCACCGATGACTGGCGGGAGGATGCGGCTCGTCGTGATTTCACCTTTAATGCCCTGTCGGCCGACCCGATCGACGGCGAGATATTCGATTATTTCGGAGGCCTGGGGGATCTTGAACGTCACCAGGTCCGCTTCATCGGTGCGCCGCTCCAACGCATAGCAGAGGATCACCTGCGCATTCTGCGGTTCTTCCGCTTCCATGCCCGCTTCGGCAAGGGGCAGCCCGATGCCGAAGGGCTTGCGGCCTGCGCGGCGCGCGCCAATGATCTGATGGCCCTGTCGCGAGAGCGGATTTGCGATGAAATGCTGAAACTGCTCGCTGCCGCCGATCCCGCGGTAGCGGTTGGCCTGATGCTGGATCATGCCATTCTGAAACCGGTGTTGCCTGAAATCACGCGGGACGGGCTTGCCGCATTAAAGAAACTTATCGCGGCTGAAATATCGGCGGGGGTGGCGGGCGACGACATTAGGCGGCTTGCCGCGTTACTTCCCGCCGATCCCGGCGTCGCCGATTTAATTGCGCGGCGGCTGAAGCTGTCCAATGCCGGACGCAAGCGGCTTGTCTCGGCAGCTGGATGGCAGGCGCAAGACGCCACCGCTGATCCGGCGGTTATCGCCTATCGGCTGGGGTTGGACGAGGCGGTCGACCGGCTGCTGCTGTCGGGCGCGTCACCGGAACAGGTAAGGGCGCTTCGCGGCTGGCTGCGGCCGCGCCTGCCGGTTTCGGGCGGGATGCTGGTTGGACGCGGCGTAACACGCGGCCCCCAGGTCAGCGCGCTGTTGAGGGCGATCGAGGAGGAATGGATAGAGGCAGGCTTCCCGTCCGAGGCTGGCGTCGTCGAAAAGATCGTGGAACGCTGTCTTGGGTCGGTCAGCTAGATTGCCGAGAGATAGGCCGGGAATTCCGCGGGGCTGAGCGGCCGGGCGTAAAAGAATCCCTGGCCGTAAGTGCAACCCATGGAACGAAGCCGTGATGCCTGTTCGGGCCGTTCTATGCCTTCGGCAACCGTGTCCATCATCAGCGACCGGGCCAGTGAAATGATTGCATTGACGATTTCGAAGCTGTCTTCTTCCTCAAGCATGCCGTTGACGAAGGAACGGTCCACCTTGAGGACATCGATGGGCAGCCTCTGCAGATAGGCGAGCGAGGAATAGCCGGTACCGAAGTCGTCCATCGCGATCTGCGCATTGAGCGCCTTCAGCGATTTAAGGATACGCGTCGTCCGTTCGGGATTGTCGATGATCGCGCTTTCGGTCAGCTCGATCTTCAAACACTCGCCGGGCAGCCCCGATCCTGAAAGTGCTTCGCGCGCTGCTTCGACCACATCGTCCCGGGCAAGCTGGATGCCGGAAACATTGACGCTGACCTGCAGGTGCTTGGCCTGATCGATGGATCTGCGCCAGTCCGCGAGCTGTGCGCAGGCGGTATTCAAAGCCCACCGTCCCAACGAAAGGATCAGGCCGGTTTCCTCCGCAAGCGGAATGAATTCGACCGGCGAGATGGGCCCTCGTTCCGGATGATTCCAGCGGGCAAGAGCCTCGACGGCATTGATCTTGCCGGTCTTCATCTCGATCATCGGCTGATAGGTCAGCGTCAGTTCGTTGCGGTCGATCGCCTGGCGAAGTTCAGTTTCGAGCGTGAACCGGCGTCGGGCGGCGGTGGCGTCGGCAGTATGGTAGATTTCCACGCGTCTTGACTGACGCTTGGCGCGCGTCACGGCGAACTCGGCATTGCCGATCAGCTCGTCGCTGCCGGTATGATCGCCGATCGCGGTCGCAATGCCGATTGTGGCGCGGACCATCAACTCACGGTTGTTCACCCGGAAGGGAAGGCTGAGCGCGTCCTGGATGCGCTTTGCCACATGCAGGGCATCGCCGGGCCCCTCCTGCAACCGGATTATGACGGCAAAGACATCGCCGCCGATGCGGGCAAGGATGTCATCCTCGCGCATCGTCGACAAAAGGCGTCTGGCGATGGTCGCAAGCAATTCGTCGCCGGCCAGATGGCCAAGGCTGTCGTTGATCCTCGAGAAACGATCAAGGTCGGCCACAAGTACGGCAGTCTGCAACAGGCCCGGGCTATCATCGCGATAGCCTTCAAGGGTTTCTGAAAGGGCAATGCGATTGGGAAGGCCGGTCAGCGCGTCGCGCATCATCTCGTTGCGAAGGCCGTGCTCCGTTTCGACCTCGGTCGTGCAATCGCGCAGGATGATCTGTATCCGCCCCCGGTCTGCAATGCGGGTGAAACGGACGGCGAAATGGCGCGCGCGGGGCGATTGATGGATCGACCAGCGGCGATCAGCGGTCGTGTTCGCTTCATTGGCAACGAAATCATCGAACCGGGAAAGAAAATCGCCCTGCTCAAGGAAATCGATCATCTCGATGGGAAGACCAAGAGCACCTGTTTCGCCGAGATTTGACCAGCTATTGAATAGCGCGTTTGATGCCGCGATGACCCAGCGGCCGCCGGGGGCAGGCTGCGCGAGCACGACCGCCAATGGCAAGGCGTCGAGAAGCATCTGCGGATCGGCAACCAATGGCAGGGAACTGGTCGAAAGCGGCGTAGGGGTCGCCCTTGGCGGCGTTAATGCGCGTACGGACCGGATAGGCACTTGCCCAGCCTTCCCATGATCCATCGCGCGCGACCCCTGTGCTTGTTTGAGCTGTAAATTACAGCCTTGTTTTTACACTAGGGAAGCGGGCGTGAACTTTTGGTAAACGCCTGATCAGTCATAACGATTTTCCAGGTCAGCCGAACCTGTTGTCCCGCGGAAATCCATTGGGTGGCATGCGGCCGGCCGCCCCGCGCGCGGCACGCCAGGAAAGCAGGTCGATCTCGGTTCTCGTGCGACCCGTGCCGCCCCCCATGGTCCATGACAACCCTTCGGACAGCTTGAATCCCTTGGCGTCGCTGAGACCGCCCTCGCGATATCGCTGCAACATGACACCCTGACCGCGCGCCATGACGGGAACCTCGGACAGGGGAAATACGACAAGCTTCCGATTGTCGCCGGCGACGGCCAGATAGTCCGCTTCGCCGGGCAGGGCGCGCACGACCTTCAGCTTCGCCGCGGCCTTGGGCGTCACCACCTGCCGCCCCTTGCGCGTTTCTGCGAGTAACTCCTCTGCTTTCGCTACAAAACCGCGTCCGTCCGATGCCGCCAGGATCAGCTGTTCGCCTGCGCGATGGGCGAAGAACCCTACGATCTGCGCGTCACCCTCGATGTCGATCATCAAGCGCACGGGTTCGCCAAAGCCACGTCCTCCCGGCAGCTTGTCGGCGGCGATGGTGTAGAAGCGGCCGTTGCAGGTCGCGAGCAGCAATTTATCGGTCGTTTGCGCGTGAAAGGCGAAAGCCGGGCCATCGCCTTCCTTGAACTTCAGCGCATCGGCCGAAGCCAGGTCGCCATGGCCTTTCATGGCCCGCACCCAGCCCTTGGAAGAAAGGATGACGGTGATCGGTTCGCGTTCGATCATCGCTTCCAGCGGGATTTCGCGGGTTGGCCCTGCTTCTTTAAGGCTGGTGCGGCGTTTGCCGAGTTCCGTGTCCGGTCCGTAGAGCGCGCGCATTTTCGCAAGATCGCCCTTCAGCCGGGCGCGTTGCAGTTCCGGCGATCCGATCAGCTCCTTCAGTTCCTTGCGCTCGCCCTTGAGGTCTTTCTCGTCGCGGCGGATTTCCATCTCCTCGAGCTTGCGCAGCGAGCGCAGCCGCATGTTGAGGATCGCCTCCGCCTGTCGGTCGCTAAGTTCGAAGGCGCGCATCAACTCGGCCTTGGGTTCGTCTTCCTCGCGGATGATGCGGATCACCTCGTCGAGGTTGAGATAGGCGATCAGATAGCCGGCCAGCAGTTCCAGCCGATCCTCGATCTTTGCCAGCCGGTGTTCCGATCGGCGGACAAGCACCTCGATCTGATGTGCAAGATAGGCGTTGAGGGCTTCGGCCAGGCTCATCACCCCGGGCGTCCGGTTCTTGTCGAGCACGTTGAGGTTGAGCGCGAAGCGGCTTTCCAGCTCGGTCAGCTTGAACAGGCTTTCCATCAGCACATCGGCTTCGACGCTGCGGCTGCGCGGCTCCAGCACCAGCCTCAGCTCGGCGTCGCTTTCGTCCCGCACATCGGCGAGGATCGGCAATTTCCTGTCGTTGATCAGACCGGCGATCTGTTCGACCAACTTGGACTTCTGAACCTGGTAGGGAATTTCGGTGACGACGACGACATAGGTGCCGCGTCCCTGCTCCTCGACATGCCAGCGCGCGCGAACCCGCATCGATCCGCGCCCCGATGCATAGGCGTCGCGAATGGCGCGGGCGCTTTCGACGATCACGCCCCCGGTCGGAAAATCGGGTCCCGATACCGGACCATCCGGGCCCATCAGCCGGTCGGTCGTCGTATCGGGCTGTCCGATCAGGATCGTCGCCGCGTCGATCAATTCCGCGACATTGTGGGGCGGGATAGACGTCGCCATGCCAACCGCGATGCCCGCCGCCCCATTGGCCAGCAGATTCGGGAACAGGCCGGGGAAGACCTCGGGCTCTTCCTCCTCTCCGTTATAGGTGGGGCGGAAGGGGACGGTGCCTTCGTCCAGCCCGTCCATCAGCGCACCGGCGGCGGCCGTCAGCCGCGCCTCCGTGTATCGCATGGCCGCGGCGTTATCGCCGTCGATGTTGCCGAAATTGCCTTGCCCGTCGACCAGCGGATAACGCAGCGAAAAACTCTGGGCGAGGCGCACCATGGCGTCATAGACCGACTGATCGCCGTGCGGGTGATATTTGCCGATGACATCGCCGACGACGCGGGCGCATTTCTTGTAGCCGCTCGCGGGATCGAGCTTCAACAGCCGCATCGCCCAGAGCAGGCGGCGATGGACCGGCTTCAATCCGTCGCGGACGTCGGGCAGCGAGCGGGCCGTTATCGTCGACAGCGCATAAACGAGATAGCGTTGCGACAGCGCTTCATCGAAGGGGCTTTCGACAATCCGGTTGAACGGGTCGGCAAGATCGTTGGTCATTTGCTCACACTGTCTGGAAACCATTCGGCCATCAATTGGCGAAGGCGGGAGATGAGAAGGTCGGGCTCGGTCGTCGCGCGCACCGGTTCGGTCGCGCGGGCGCGGGCGAGCGCGGAGGTCATGTCTTGCACTTCATGGGCGACCTGGATCAGCCCCCGGTCGGCAAAGGCGGTGACGATCTCTTCCTGATGATCGTCGTAATGCTCGCCCCGGGCCGCGCTGCGCGGCATGGCGACCACCCGGCAACCGGCGCGGCAAGCGGTTACCAGCGATCCGGTTCCGCCGTGGCAGAAAACGATGTCGGCCTTGTCCAGAATCGCCTGCACATCGGCAAAGGGCATGCGTTCGTGCGTTTCCCAGCCAGGGGGACGGCAACCGCCGTCGCCGACCTGGGCTATCACCCGCTCGGGCAGCTGCCCGTCGGCCTGCAATTGTTCGACCGCCTTCACCAGCCGGTCGAACGGCATGACCGTCCCGACCGTCACGAAAGCGAGCGGTTCCTTCTCGGGCCTGCCATTTCCGAGGATCTTCAGCGGATCGCAGACTTCGGCGTGTGGCCAGCGCGCTGTCAGCCCTTCCGACTGGACAATCACCTTGTTCGCAAACCAGTGGGAGATTCGGCCGAAAAGCGACGGCGCGCGTACCCGGGCGAAGGATTCTATCAGCACGAACTTTGCGCCCGTCATCCGGCCGAACAGCGCGGTAAAATAGGCCGAACCTGCGCCGGTCGATATGACGACGTCCGGCTTTTCCCGGATGATGTGCCGCAGCGAAGCCCGCAGATTCCGCAGCCCGGCCAGAACCAGCGTCATCCGGGAAGCGACGCGCGCCTGTCCAAACGCGAAATGATCGACGAAGCGGGTGGGGTATTCGGCAGCCAGGCTTTGGCCAAGCGCGGTCGGCTCGGTCACCAGATAGTGGTCGTGCTCCTGCCAGAAAGGTTTGAGGTCCAGTATCTGGCGGACATGCCCGCCCCCCGAAGCGGCAAGGCAGATGCGGGGACGGCGTTTCTGGTCTGTCATCCCGTTCCGGTTAGCAGTCGAAGCCGCGGCTTGGAAGGCAGGTTGATGGTCAACCGATCCGCGAAATGCGGTCGGTCAGCCGATCGCGGGCTTCCAGCACGTCGCTTCGGCGCTCCGTGAGGATGTCCCTCGCCAGGAAATAACGGGTAAGCTTCAGGCCGTCCGTTATGGCCGGCCAGTCGGGCATCGGATCGCCTCCCGTCAGGAATGCCGGAAGCGGCAGCAGACGCTCGGCATAAGGCGCGCCTGCATCACGGCTGACGGCAATCGAGCTTTTGGGGCTGACATAGGCGAGATCGTTGGCGTTCCCCCCGGCGGCGCAATGGCTGAGGTCGAGCCCGAAACCGAGATTGGTCAGCAGCAGCAATTCATAGCGGACCAGCACGGGCGCCCAGCCTCGCGCGCTGTTGGCCGATTCCACTGCGGTCAGCACCGCATCCAGCGCGTCGAACAATGCGGGGTAGGACTGGTTCTCGGGAAGCGCCGTGGCGGTGAGGGTCGTCAACCAGTCAATGGCGGCGGCGGGCAGCCGCTCGGTGAGCAGAGGCGCGCGGCTGTGGACCAGTTCGACCGATAATTGCGCCAGTTGCTCCGGCACGCGCGCGCGGAATTCGGCCTGCACGAGATTGCCGGGCAGCAGCACCGGCTTCAGCTTGCGTGACCGTCCGCCGCGGACATAGCCGGGCATCAGCCCCGCCTCGCGGGTCAGCAGCCGGGCCACCGCACCATGCTCGCCATGGCCAAGCACGGAACAGACGATCGCCTGGGTGATCAACTGCACGGCTCATCCCGCCGCATGGAAATGGCCGTGGATCGAACGCGCCATCGCCTGGGAGATGCCTGGCGCCTTCACCAGTTCTTCCAGCATCGCTTCGCGCACCGCGCGGGCCGTTCCGAAATACATCAAAAGGGCGCGTTTGCGGGCGGGGCCGATGCCCGGAATGTCGTCCAACGGATTTGCCGCCAGCGATTTCGCCCGCTTCTGACGATGCGCGCCGATGGCGAAGCGATGCGCCTCGTCACGCAGCCGCTGCAGGTAAAACAGCACGGGCGAATTGAGCGGCAGCGTGAATTCGCGGCCATCGGGCAGGTGGAAGACTTCGCGCCCGGCGTTGCGGTCTGGCCCCTTGGCGACGCCGATCACCGCGACGTCGTGCACGCCCATTTCCTCCAGCGTCTCGCATACCGCGTTCAATTGTCCGCGACCGCCATCGATCAGGACAAGGTCGGGCCAATCTCCTGATTGTCGATCGGGGTCCTCGGTTTCCAGCCTCGCGAAACGCCTTCCCAGGACTTCGCGCATCATCGCGAAATCGTCGCCGGGTGTTGTTTCCGGCCGTTTGATGTTGAATTTGCGATAGGCGGGCTTGATGAAGCCTTCCGGTCCGGCAACGACCATCGCGCCAAGCGCGTTCGTTCCCTGGATGTGGCTGTTGTCGTAAACCTCGATCCGCTTCGGCGGGCCTTCCATTTCGAAAAGCTCGGCCAGTTCGCGCAGGATTTTGCCCTGCGTCGTGGTTTCGGCCAGATGCCGGTCGAGCGCTTCTTCGGCATTGCGGCTCGCCTGCGCGACAAGGCGTTTCTGCGAACCGCGTTGCGGCTGCCTGATAACGACCTTACGGCCCGCCCGCTCAGACAGCGCTTCGGCAAGCAGTTCGGGTTCGGATAGCTCGCGGTCGACCAGCACCAGACGCGGGGGCGGCATTTCCTCATAGAACTGGACAAGAAAGCTTGTCAGAACTTCAGCTTCCGGCACGTCGTTGGTATGCGCAGGGAAGAAGCTGCGGTGTCCCCAATTTTGTCCGCCGCGTATGAAAAAGGCTTGTATCGATACCACGCCGGCCTTGCAGGCTAGCGCGAATATATCGGCGTCATTGGTGCCTTCGGCATGCGTCGCCTGCCCGCTCTGGACAAAGTTGAGGGCTTTCAGCCGGTCGCGATAAACCGCCGCCAGTTCGAAATCGAAACTGTCGGATGCTGCCTGCATGGCCTCGCCCAACTTCCTTTGCACGGCGGACGATTTGCCCGAAAGAAAGGCTGCGGCGTCGCTGACCAATTCGACGTATGCTTCTTCCGATATCCGCCCCACGCAGGGAGCCGAGCAGCGTTTGATCTGGTAAAGCAGGCAGGGGCGCGATCGATTAGAAAAAAAGCTGTCTGTACATGACCTTAAGAGGAATATCTTTTGTAGCGCATTAAGCGTCTGGTTGACGGCGCCGGCGTTTGCGAAGGGGCCAAAATAGCTGCCCTTGTGCCGCCGCGCGCCGCGATGCTTCATTATGCGCGGAAAGTCATGACCTGCGCGCAGCAGGATGAAGGGAAAGCTTTTGTCGTCACGCAGAAGCACGTTGTAGGCAGGTCGAAAGCGCTTGATCAGTTGCGCTTCGAGCAGCAGGGCCTCCGCTTCCGTATTGGTGGTGATGATGGTGAGCGATCGCGTTTGCGCGACCATGCGCTGCAGTCTTTTGGGCAGGCGTCCCATCTGGGTGTAGCTGTTGACGCGGTTCTTCAGGGCGCGCGCCTTGCCGACGTAAAGCACGTCGCCGCGCGCATTTTGCATCCGATAGACACCGGGGCGCATGGGCAGGCTTTTCTGTATCGCGCGTACTGCGGCGATCCCGGCCTCGATATCGGGCAAATCGGTGCCGCGAACGATATGGGCGGTCTGCTCTTCCGAAAAACGGTCTATGGGTTGCTTCGGCATCATCGATACAGGTAGGCGTGGTTGCCTGTTCGCTCAACCGGGTCTATCGCGCAAAATCATGACCCCGGAATTCGGCAGTCCAAGAACGGCAATCGTCACCGGCGGCGCGAAACGCATCGGCGCTGCCTTCGCTCGTGCGCTGGCGGCCGATGGCTGGCATGTCCTGATCCACTTCAGCCGTTCGCGTAATGAGGCGGAAGCGTTGGCGGCCGAACTTGGCAACGCCAGCATCGTCCAGGCAGACCTTGCCGATGCGGATTGTGCCGACCGCATATTCGCGGCGCTTGATGGCCTGCCGCCGGTCGGCCTCCTGGTGAACAACGCCAGCCGCTTTGTGCTCGATTCGCTGGCGGATTTCGATACCGGAGCCTGGGCGGCGCATATCGATGCCAATGCCCGCGCGCCCGCGCTGCTCACGCAAAGATTTGCAGAGGTGGTGCCGGAGGGCAGGGGCGGCCTCATCGTTAACCTACTTGATGCAAAGCTCGCCTCTCCGAACCCGGACTTCTTTACCTATACGCTCAGCAAGATGCTGCTGGCCGGATTGACCGAGCTCAGCGCACGCGATCTGGCGGCAAAACGGATAAGGGTGTGTGGCATTGCACCGGCGGCGACGCTGGTGTCGGGTCCGCAATCGCGAGAAAATTTCGAAGCTGTCCATGCGATGACAGCGCTTGGGCGGGGTATGACCATCGATGACCTGGTCGCGGCGCTTCGCTACGTCATTGCCGCGCCAGGATTTACCGGACAGACGATCGTTCTTGACGGTGGGCAGCGTTTCCTGGGCTTGACGCGAGATGTCCAGTTTCTGGGTGACATGGCAAAGAGGACGAAATGACTGAATTCACGCCCTATCTGCATGGCATGGTGCCCTCTGGACTGAAGGCCAAAACCCGAAGAATCGTGCTCGAAGATTTCGAGTTGCCGCTGGATATCGGCTTTCACGAGTTTGAAATCGGCAATCTGCAGCGGCTGCACGTGACCATCGAGGTGTGGCTGGACGAAACCAGCTTTGCCGACAGCGACCAAGCGGATCGTGCGTGGAACTATGACTTTCTGCGGTCCGGCGTCGTCGCGCTTGTCGAGGGTAGGCGGTTCAACCTGCAGGAAACGCTGGCGCGCGAGATTTACGACATGGTTGCGGCGCGCAAGGGCGTTACGGCGCTTCGCGTTTCGACGCGCAAGCCCGATGTCTATCCCGACTGTCGGGCCGTGGGCGTTGAGCTGGCCTCTTTTTGATTTGTCCCCTCGCTTTGACCTGACTTCAGGTCCGGGACGATTGGCGCCCGCAAGGACCCAGTTGCTTTAGAACAAATGCATAGTCCGCGATGATGGCGTCGTGGTCGGCTGCACTGGATCCGCTGAGGGATGATTCGGGCATTTGCGCGGGCAGAAAACACGCGAGCCGGTACCAAAGCAGGGTGTTTCGATCCGCGGGCTTCGTCAATTCGTCGACGATTTCGCCCAATGAAACGGACCAGCGCGAATTTTCCCCCGGCCGTCGCAGGATCGACAGGGATACGGGCCGCTGATCGGCGGTGGTCAGGAATATCTGGGTTTCGGATTCACCGGGAACCGTGCCGGGGGCATAAAAAGCGTTGCCGATGCCCGTGATCTGGAACTGGTTTTTTGGTTCAGCCGCCTCGGTCAATATCGCGCGAATCATCTTGTCGGCTTCGTCTGACCAGCCAATCTGGCCGTTGCGGGCGCTCAATACGAATTGATCCGACCTGCCCGCCGAAGGCTTGAGGAACAGGAAAACGTGAGAACCCTTTAATTTCGGCGGCTTGCCACGTGAATCGAGCCGTACGTCGACGAGATAGCTGAGATTTGCCGGCAGCGAGCGGTTGCTCGTAATCAGCCGCTTAACCGTGGCGGTGACAACAAATCTTGCATGGCCCGTGGGGATTCCCGGAGATTTTTTTTCGCTCAGTCGGCTCGCTTTGCGTATCATTGCGTCGGCAACGATGGGCGCGCCGAGAGCCAGATCGGCGAGATCGGCGTATCTGGTAAGCACATAAATCCGCTGTTCATTTGCTTTGGCCTGGGCAGGGATAGCGAAGAGCGGATGCACCTCCGCCATTCCAATCAGCATGAATAAAAACACAAATGTCAACTGCTTCATGCTGGAACTTCCCTTGGCCGTTAATTTCCGTTAGCACTGTCTTACGGGTTCCAAGCTTCTCGTGCCCTTTGCGCTTTGTCAAAGACAGCGCGCTGTCGCGATAAAGCGGTTGCCCGGCGGGTTTCTCGAAGGTAATGAACCGACCTTTGGTAATCTTAAGCCGTTCAATAGGGAAGGCGGCTGGGCAACCAGAAGCCACCTATCCGGGAGGGGGACGCTCTCTGCCGGGTCTGAAAAATTCGTTTTGGAGGAAAGTCGCGGGTTAATGGCTTACGCTGATCAGCAGATGAGCACCCGTCGAATCGTCGCGATCGGTGTTGTTGCACTTCTTCACGCCGCATTGGGCTACGCCTTTGTTACTGGCTTGGCTTACAATGTGATCAAGAAGATGCCGACCGTGCTCGAAACGTTCGACGTCCAGGAGGCCAAGCCGCCGGAGGAGGAGCCCCCGCCGCCGCCGCCGGAGCCTGAAGTGTCACCGCCGCCAATCGCGCCGCCGCCGGTGGTCGTTGTGACCCCGATGGCGCCACCGCCTCCGGTGATGGTTTCCATTCCAACGCCGCCTGTGATTACCGCTCCGCCTCCGCCTGCGGTCGTGCAGCAGCGGAGCCAGGCCTCGGGCGCGAGTCCCAAGGGACGTCGTCAGTCCTGGTTCTCAACCGACGACTATCCGGGTTCGGCACAACGCGCCGGCGAAGAGGGCATCACGGGCGTCAGGGTCGAAGTCGATGCGGAAGGACGGGTGGCAAGTTGCACGGTAACGTCTTCGAGCGGCTCGGCGGCTTTGGATGAGGCGACCTGCAAGCTCTACCAGCGTCGCGGCCGGTTCACTCCGGCGAAGGATGCAGCGGGCAATCCGATGGCTTCCTCATATAACGACAAGGTGCGGTGGCAGTTGCCCCGGGACTGATGAAACTTATCGGCTGTCCGCCTTTTACAGGCGCTGACAGCCGAATTTATGATATTGGGATTTGAGAGGTAATTGAGATGGAACACGCGGCAAATTCGAACCCCTATGGCCTGATGGCCGCACTTCAGCAGGGCGGGACCATTGCATGGTCCGTTTTCCTTATTCTGGTCTTCATGTCGGTGGTGTCCTGGTACATCATGTTCACCAAGGTGTTCGAACAGCAGAAGATATTCAAGCAGGCAAGGACGGTTCGTCGGGTGTTCTGGAATCAGGCCAGCCTGAAGGATGGCGCCGCGAAGCTCGAAAAGAACAGCGCGTATCGCCAGATCGTCGACGATGGCCTCGTCGCTGCCGACCAGCACAGCAAGCTGACCGATCCGATCGATCAACACGAATGGATGCACAGCTCCCTGTCGCGCAGCCAGGCCCTTATCGGAAACAAGCTTCAGACCGGTCTCGCTTTCCTGGCAACCGTGGGTTCGACCGCGCCGTTTATCGGTCTGTTCGGTACCGTCATCGGCATCTACCGCGCTCTGATCAAGATCGGTTCCGCCGGTCAGGCTTCGATCGACGCGGTTGCGGGTCCGGTTGGTGAAGCGCTGATCATGACCGCTCTCGGTCTGGCCGTCGCCGTTCCCGCCGTGCTTGGCTACAACTGGGTGATGCGCCGCAACAAGGCTGCGATGGAACAGCTCAACGCTTTTTCGTCCGACCTTTATGGTTACATGATGTCGGGCGGCGCCGTTCGTCCGACGGCCATGAAGCCCATCGCTGCGACCAGCGCGGCCAAGGCGCCGGCGGCGACCGCCACGGCGTCGCCCCGCGTCTGATCGGACGCCTCTGCCAGGCGTGGCGGCTTGTTTCGCCCACGCCTGGGAGTTCCGATAAAGCCGGATGTCCGGCATCGATACGAAGTTGAGAGATAGGACCTGAAACCATGGCCATGAGTGTCGGCACGGGGGATGGCGAAGAAGACAGACCAATGTCGGAAATCAATACGACGCCGCTCGTCGACGTCATGTTGGTTCTGCTCATCATCTTTCTTATTACCGTTCCCGTCGTGATTCAGACGGTTCCGCTGCAATTGCCCAAGGTCATCAACGAGCCGACCACCACCAAGCCGGAAAACGTCCTGCTTTCCGTGCGTGAGGTGAATGGCCAGTGCGAAACCTATTGGGGCGTGCAACGGGTTGCCGACAAGGCGACCCTTCTCGATCGCGGCGTGGCTGCGTTGAGGAAGGAAATCGCCAGACAGGAAAGTGCCGGTGGCGTCACGGAACTGCCCGAAGTCCACATTCGTGGTGACCAGAACGCGAGCTATCGCTGCGTCGGCGGGGTGATCTACACCATGCAACGCGCGGGCTTCGTGAAGGTAGGGTTCATTTCCGAACCGCCTCCGGGCTATGCCACACCCCGTCTGTAAACGCCGTCCCGGCTAAGGAGTAAAATCTATGGCTATGTCAGTTGGAGGGGGCGGTGACGATGAACCGATGATGGACATCAACACCACGCCGCTTATCGACGTGATGCTGGTCCTTCTGATCATGTTCATCATTACCATCCCGGTGCAGACGCATGCGGTGAAGCTTGACCTGCCGCAAAGTGTGCCGAATCAACCTCCGCCCATTGATCCGATCAAGAATGTGGTCAGGATCGATCCCGCGAACACCATCTACTGGAACGGCTCGCCCATCACGCCGGCAACGCTGAAAAGCTATCTGCGTCAGACGACACAGATGGATCCGGAACCCGAGTTGCACCTCGAACCCGATCCCAATGCCCATTACGGCGTTGTCGACCAGGTGCTGGCTGTGGCGAAGCAGAGCCAGGTGACCAAGATGGGTTTTGTCGGCAACGAACGTTATTCCGGCGATTGATCCGGGCAATGTCATCGAGAAAAGGGCGGGCCTGATGGTCCGCCTTTTTTATGCGCGCATGGTTTTGGCGGCATGTTTTCTTCCTGAACCGCCCGATCCGGCGCCGCCCGGACCCGCTCAATCTTCGTAGCGCGCGTGTATGAAATAGAGGCCGTCCGGCGGAGCATTAAGGCCTAGGGCGCTGCGGTCGCGGGCGTCGAGCGCGGCTTCAAGGTCGTCCACGCTCCATTTTCCGCGGCCGACCAACGACAGGCAGCCCACCATCGAGCGCACCTGATGATGGAGGAAGGACCGGGCTTCCGCCCGCACGATGATTTCCTCCCCCACGCGCTTTACATCCAGCCGGTCGAGCGTCTTGACCGGACTATCCGACTGACATTGTACCGACCGGAACGTGGTGAAGTCATGATGCCCGACCAGCCGCTGGGCGGCCTCGTGCATGGCGTCTGCATCAAGGGCCACAGGCACCCGCCACGCCAACCCCGCATCAATGGTCAGCGGCGCGCGGCGATTGACGATGCGATAGTCATAGGCCCGCCCGACACAGGAAAAGCGCGCATGCCAGTCGCCGGGCACCTTCGTGCAATCACGAATCGCGATGGGATCGGGCCGCAATTGCGCGTTCAAAGCCTCCGCCAGCCGGAAAGGAGTGATGGCATAGTCGAGATCGACATGCATGACCTGTCCGCGCGCGTGAACGCCCGCATCCGTCCGCCCGGACGCATGCGCCACCGCATTTTCGCCCGTAATGCGCCCAAGTGCCTCCTCGATCGCTTGTTGAACCGAAGGGCCATGCGCCTGCCGTTGCCAGCCCATGAACGGGCGGCCATCATATTCCACCGTGAAGCGATAGCGCGTCATCCGACAACCGTCCCCAGAGGGATGGCCCAGCCGCGCAACAGGGCGGTCGGTTCCATCGCCGCCTTGCCTTGCCGCTGGACAAGCGTCGGGCGGATCGCACCTGTGCCGCAGGCGATAGTCAAGTCCTCGTCGATGATCGCACCGGCCTTGCCGCCTTCATCGGCAATCTCGGCCGCCAGGATCTTCACCCGTTCATCCATGATTTCGCACCAGGCGCCCGGTGCGGGATTGAATGCGCGAATGGCGCGCTCGACCTCGATGGCGCTCTGGCGGAAATCGAGATGGGCCTCCGCCTTGTCGATCTTGGCGGCGTAGATGATTCCCTCTTCAGGCTGCGGCCGGGGCTCGATAATGGGCAGTCGTCCCAGAACATCCACCATCTGCCGCGCGCCCAAATCCGCCAGTTCACCGGTGAGCTGGCCCGCCGTCTTGCGGTCGATCGGGATTGTCGCGACATCCAGCATTGCCCCGGTGTCCAGGCCCTTTTCGATCTTCATGATCGTCACGCCGGTTTGAGCATCGCCGGCAAGGATCGCTCTCTGGATGGGCGCTGCTCCCCGCCAGCGCGGCAGGAGCGAGGCGTGGACATTGAGGCAGCCGTATTTTGGCGCGTCCAGAATGGGCTGGGGCAGGATCAGGCCATAGGCCGCGACCACGGCCACATCGATGTCGAGCGCCCTGAATCCGTCCTGCGTTTCGACGCTGCGAAGCGATTCGGGGGTATGGACGGCTATGCCCAGGGCTTCGGCTCGCGCATGGACAGGCGAGAGTTGGGGCGCCTTGCCGCGCCCGGCGGGCCTTGGCGGTTGGCTGTAGACCGCGACGATGTCATGCCCTGCTCCAACAAGTGAATTGAGCGTCGGCACGGCAAAAGCCGGGGTTCCCATGAAGGCAATGCGCATGTCTTCGCGTAAACGCTTGGCAAAGGTACGCGCAAGCCCATATCCAGAAGCTTATGGTATCCACGGAAATTGAAGCCTTGGTTCAGGCGCTGGCGCGGCTTCCCGGTCTTGGGCCCCGGTCGGCCCGGCGCGCTGTCCTGCACATGCTGAAACGGCGCGAAACCACGCTGGCCCCGCTGGTCCGGGCGTTGCAGGCCGTAGAGGCCCGCCTCGTCACCTGCGCGACGTGCGGCAATATTGATACCCGTGATCCGTGCGGCATCTGTGTGGATTCCCGGCGCGATTCGCGATTATTGTGCGTGGTCGAGGAGGTGGCCGATCTGTGGGCGCTCGACCGGTCACGGCTTTTCCCCGGTCGTTTTCATGTTCTTGGGGGGCGGCTTTCGGCGCTTGATGGCGTCAGGCCCGAAGATCTTTCGATCGACACCCTGATCGGGCGTGTCGCTGCAGGCGGCATCGACGAGGTTGTGCTGGCGATGAATGCGACGTTGGAAGGCCAGACGACCGCTCATTATGTCGCGGAGCGGCTGGAGCAGTTTCCGGTGCGCCTCACCCAATTGGCGCATGGCCTGCCAGTGGGTGGCGAACTCGACTATCTGGACGAGGGAACGCTGGCCCAGGCGCTTCGCGCGCGGCGTCCCGTGGGATAATCCGCTCGCGATATCTTGACCAAGGGCATTGGTGAACCTAGCTGATGCATATGGCCATCATCCAGATCATCGAGACGCCCGACCCCCGGTTGCGCACCATTTCGTCGCCCGTCGATGTTGTGGATGACGATCTGCGCCGCCTGATGGATGACATGCTGGAGACGATGTACGATGCGTCAGGCATCGGGCTTGCGGCCATCCAGATCGGCGTGGCGAAACGGGTGTTGGTCATCGATCTTCAGGATGAGGACGAAGAGACGGGTGAGCGCATCAAAAGGCCGCTCTATTTCGTCAATCCGGAAGTCAGCGATGAATCCGAAGAGCTTAACGTTTATAGCGAAGGCTGCCTCTCGGTGCCTGAGATGTTTGCCGATGTGGAACGTCCGGCCCGCATCCGGGCAAAGTGGCTCGATTATGACGGCGTCGCTCATGACGAGCCGATCGACGGGCTTCTCGCCACCTGCCTGCAGCATGAGATGGACCATCTGAACGGGGTGCTTTTCATCGACCATCTGTCGAAACTGAAGCGCGATATGCTGCTGAAGAAGCTGGAAAAACTGCGCAAGGCGAACAAGTCCGAAGCGGCTTGACCACCCTCCATCACCCGCGCAGGCTGGGGTTCAGGCGACATAACCTGAGAATTGCTCATGCACAACGGAAGGCCAGCCCGCGCTTGCCTGACCACCGGGCTGTCACCCGTCGATGCGCACCCGGTAGCCGGTCTCGAAATCCTGTCCGGCGATCTCGGCGATTGCCTTGCCGACGGCGCCGGGGCTTTTGATCGTTGCGGGATCTTCACCGGGAAATGCGCGGGCGCGCATTGTGGTGGCCGTTGCCCCCGGATCGACAAGCGCAACACGAATATCGCTCAGATTCTTCACTTCCTCGCCATAGGTGAGGAGCAGCGTTTCCAGGGCGGCTTTGGACGCGGCATAAGCGCCCCAATATGGCCGTGGTGATGCCGCGACGCTGGCTGTCAACGCGATGACACGCGGCGCTTCGCCCTGACGCAGCATTGGGTCGAACGCCGCGAGCAGCCGCTGGTTGGCGCTGACGTTGAGCGTAATCAGGCGGTCGAATTCCTTGGCATCGATGTGGGGGACGGGCGACAATGTGCCGAGCATCGCCGCGTTCATCACCAGCAGGTCCAGTTTCTTCCAGCGCCCGGCGATCGCATCGGCGAGGCGGGTGATGCTCTCTTGCTCGGTCAGATCGAGGGGCGCGATAGTGGCCAGCCCGCCGGCCGCATGAATATGCTCTTCGGTTTCCTCGAGCCCGCCCGTCGTGCGCGCGGTCAGCACGACATGGGCACCCGCCGCCGCCAGGGCTTCAGCAGTCGCTGCGCCGATCCCCCGGCTCGCGCCGGTTACCAGGGCCAGCCGGCCCGCCAAAGGCTTGTTCATCAGATAACTCGTTCGGCGAGAAGCGACAGTTGATCGGTGGGCGAGAGATCTTCCTGATCGGTAAGATGCGTCGGATAGGCGCCGGTGAAGCACGCATCGCAATATTGCGGGCGGGTTTCGTCGCGCATGTCCTCTCCCAGTGCCTTATAGAGGCCGTCGATGGACAGGAAAGCGAGGCTGTCCACCTTGATGTAATCGGCCATTTGTTCGACGTTCATTTGCGCGGCGAGCAATTTGGCGCGTTCTGGCGTGTCGACGCCGTAAAAGCAGCTATGGCGCGTTGGCGGACTGGCGATCCGCATATGCACTTCGGATGCACCTGCCTCTCGCAACATCTGCACGATCTTCAGGCTGGTGGTGCCGCGCACGATCGAATCGTCGATCAGCACCAGGCGCTTGCCGTCGATAAGCGGCTTGTTGGCGTTGTGCTTCAGCTTGACGCCCAGGTGACGGACCTGATCGCCGGGTTGGATGAAGGTGCGCCCGACATAGTGCGAACGGATGATGCCGAGTTCGAAGGGAATGCCACTGGCTTGCGCATAGCCGATGGCGGCGGGCGTCCCCAAATCCGGCACGGGAACGACAATGTCGGCATCGACCGGGCTTTCCAGCGCGAGCTGTTCGCCGATCCGCTTTCGTACCGAATAGACCGAGGCGCCATCGACGATCGAATCGGGCCGGGAGAAATAAACATGTTCGAAGATGCAGGGGCGGGGCCGGACCGGCGCGAAGGGCCGCATCGACCGGACGCCGCGTTCGGACACGATCACCAACTCGCCAGGTTCAATGGTGCGCAGGAACGTCGCGCCGACCACATCCAGGGCCACTGTTTCGGACGCGAAGATGTAGCTGTCGTTCAACCGCCCCATCACCAGCGGACGAATCCCCAGCGGATCGCGGCAGGCGATCATGCCTTCGGGGGTCATGCAGATAAGGCTGTAGGCGCCCTCAAGCTGTTTCAGCGCATCGATGAACCTGTCGAGGAGCGTGCGGAAGGTAGAGGTGGCGACGAGATGGATGATCGTTTCGGTATCGGAGGTCGACTGGAAGATCGACCCGCGCCGCACCAGTTCGCGCCGCAGCTTGATCGCATTGGATATATTGCCGTTGTGCGCGACGGCGAACCCGCCCGACGAAAGTTCGGCATAAAGCGGCTGGACGTTGCGCAGGGCCGTTTCGCCAGTGGTCGAGTAGCGCACATGACCGCAGGCGACCAGTCCGGGCAGTCCGGCGATCACCTCGTCCCGGTCGAAGTTGCCGGCGACATGACCCATTGCGCGATGAGAATGGAAACTGCGCCCATCCCAGCTCGTTATGCCAGCGGCTTCCTGGCCGCGATGCTGCAGGGCGTGGAGGCCAAGTGCAACGACGGCTGCGGCGGTTTCCGCGCCCCAAACACCGAATACGCCGCATTCCTCGCGCAGCTTGTCGTCATCAAAAGGATGTGTGGTCAGCATCGCGCCCATCTATATGCAATCTCGCGGTCGCAACTCATGTATGGCGCGCATATAGGAAGTGTATCGGCGGTTGTCGCCCCTTTTTGTCAAGGATCTGCACGGGATGGACAAGGCTGAGCTGGAAACCACGAAAAAGCTTTCCGTTCGCTGGGATGAACGCGGTCTGGCGCAGGCGGTCGCCACCGATGCGCGCACCGGCGCGTTGCTGATGGTTGCGTACACCAATGCCGAAGCGCTCAACCGCACGATCGCCACGGGAGAAGCGCATTACTGGTCGCGATCGCGGGGCGAGGTCTGGCACAAGGGCGGCACGTCGGGCAACGTCCAGCGCGTGGTCGAGCTGCTGGTCGATTGCGATCAGGACGCGATCTGGATGAAGGTTGAACCGGCCGGTCCCGCTTGCCATACCGGCGCGCGGAGCTGCTTTTACCGGCGTCTTAAGGATGGCGCGCTCGAACGCGTCGAGGGTTAGCCTGAAATCCTGCGTGGCAAGCGGGTCGGTCGTGATATCAATGCAACCATCAAAGAGCTGGAAACCTTCATGGGCATGCTCGACACGATGGAAACGACACCAGCCGTACGGCCTGACGAGGAGTTTTCACAATGCCCACCTATGCCGCACCGGTGAAGGACAGCCTGTTTGTCATCAACGATGTGCTGGGGATTGAACGTTACGCCAATCTTCCGGGATTCGATGGTGCGGAGCCAAGCATGGTGGAGGCGATCCTTACCGAAGGCGGCAGATTTTGCGCCGAGGTGATTCAGCCGACCAACCAGAGCGGCGACCATGAGGGGTGCGTCCGGCATAGTGACGGCCGCGTTACGACGCCCGGCGGCTTCAAACCCGCCTATGACCGGCTGGTCGAGGGCGGGTGGACCACGCTTTCGGGACCCGCGGCCCATGGCGGGCAGGGATTGCCGCTCGTCGTGAGCATGGCTTTCGAGGAATATCTGACGTCCGCCAACCATGCATATTCCATGTACCCGGGGCTGACGACCGGCGCGATTGCGGCGATCATGGCCAAGGGAACGGCCGATCAACAGGCGACTTATGTGCCGAAAATGGTTTCCGGCCAGTGGAGCGGCACGATGAACCTGACCGAGCCGCAGTGCGGCACCGACCTTGGGCTCATCCGCACCCGCGCGGTGCCGCAGGCCGATGGCGGCTACAGGGTCAGCGGAACCAAGATTTTCATCTCCGCCGGCGAGCATGACCTGACCGAAAACATCATCCACCTCGTGCTCGCGAAGACGCCGGACGCGCCTGACAATGTGAAGGGCATCTCGCTGTTCATCGTGCCGAAAATGCTGGTGAATCCCGACGGTTCGTTGGGCGCGCGCAACGGCGTCAGTTGCGGGTCGATCGAGGAGAAGATGGGCATTCACGGCAATGCCACCTGCGTCATGAACTATGACGAGGCGACCGGTTATCTGGTCGGCGAAGAGAACAAGGGCCTTGCCGCGATGTTCATCATGATGAACGCCGCGCGGCTGGGTGTCGGCCTGCAGGGCCTGTCACAGGGCGAGGTCGCCTATCAAAACGCCGCGATCTATGCGCGGGAACGGCGGCAGGGGCGCGCACTGACGGGTGCCGCCGATCCTGATGAAAAAGCCGACCCGATCATCGTTCACCCCGACGTGCGCCGCATGCTGATGGAGGCCAAGGCCTTCACCGAGGGAGCGCGCGCGCTGTGCCTGTGGGGCGCCTTGATGGTTGATCTGTCGGAACGGGCGCAAACCGAGGAGGAGCGGCAGAAGGCGGATGACCTCATCTCGTTGCTGACGCCCGTCATCAAGGGTTATGTGACTGACAAGGGCTATGAAACCGCGACCAACGCGCAGCAGATATTCGGCGGTCATGGCTACATCGTCGAGACGGGCATGGAGCAGTTCGTCCGCGATGCCCGGATCGCGATGATCTACGAGGGCGCGAATGGCGTGCAGGCGATGGACCTGATCGGCCGGAAGCTGCCGAAGGACGGTGGCCGCGCGGTTCGCACGTTCTTCGAACTGGTGGCGTCGGCAATCGCGGAAGCCGGAAAGATGCCGACGCTTGCCGATTATGCGGCGCAACTCGAAAAGGCGAATGCCGAGTTGCAGCGGTCCTCGCTCTGGCTGATGCAGAACGGCCTTGCCAATCCCAACAACGCGGGAGCCGCAGCCTATAGCTATATGAGCCTGATGGGGATCGTGGCGATGGGGCTGATGTGGCTCAAATCCGCCACGGCGGCGCAGGCGGCGCTGGACGCGGGGAATGGTGACAAGGCCTTTTATGAGGCGAAGCTGATCACCGCCCGGTTTTTCGGCGAGCGGATCATGCCGGATGCCGGCGCATTGCGCCGCAAGATCGAGGGCGGGGCGGACGTGCTGATGGCGATGCCCGCCGAAGCCTTCGGCTAATATGTCATTCCAGGGAGCGCGGGGCCGAAAAGTTGCGCGCCGCGCGCAACTCGGGAAACCATTTCGCCCAGACGACGGTCACTAATATCGCGCCCACGCCCCCCGCGACGACGGCCGCGACGGGTCCGATAAACGATGCCAGCAGTCCTGATTCCGCTTCGCCAAGCTCGTTCGATGCGGAAATGAACAGGGTCGACACCGATCCCACCCGTCCGCGCATCGCATCGGGCGTGTAAAGCTGGATCAGCGATTGGCGGACATAGACCGACAGCATGTCTGCCACGCCAAGCAGAGCCAGGCAGGCGAGCGAAAGCGGCATCCAGCGCGACAGGCCAAAGACGACCGTGGCGCCGCCGAATACCGCAACGCTGATCAGCATCTTCGTGCCGACACTATTCTTCAATGGCCGATTGGCGAACCAGAGCGCCGTCAGCCCCGCACCAACGGCGGGCGCGGCGCGCAAATGGCCAAGTCCGGACGGACCGGCGTCCAGGATGTCGCGCGCGAATACCGGAAGCATCGCCGTTGCGCCGCCCAGCAGCACGGCGAACAGGTCGAGCGAGATCGCGCCAAGCACAAGCCGGTTTTTGCGGACATAACGCAGGCCATCGATCATCTGCGCGAACGGATTGGCTGGTCCCGTGATTTCCGGCCGCTTGACCGGCTTGATCGCCAGCAGCGAGACGCAGGCAAGCAAAAACAATATGGCGCTCAGAATATAGGGCGCATGGGGCGCCAGTGCATAGAGATAGCCACCCAATGCCGGACCGGCGATGGCGCCCGCTTGCCATGCGATTGAACTCATGGCGATCGCGCCCGGCAATACCGCATGCGGCACCAGATTGGGCGCAAGTGCCTGAAGCGCGGGGCCGGCAAAGGCGCGCGCAACGCCGAGCAGGGCGGCGATGGTGAACAGCGCGGGAAGCGTTATCGCATGCTGCCACGTCAGAACGGCCAGCATCAGCGCGCATACCGCTTCGAGCAGGACGGCGGACCGGGCGATCCATCGCCGGTCGATGCGATCGGCCGCCCAACCGACGACCAGCGTGAGCGTCAGCAGCGGCACGAATTGGGCGATTCCGACATAGCCGAGCTGCAATGCCGCTTCGCGCTGGTTCATCGTTTGCCGGGCAATATCATAGACTTGCCAGCCAATGACGATGACCATCGACATCTGGGCCAGCGTCGTCATCAAGCGGGCGGCCCAGTAGAAGCGGTAATCACGAAAGTGGAACGGGGCGGGCGGTTTTGCCATGGCCCGTCCTTTGGCAGAGCTCTCGACGCTCTTCAACTGCCCCGCATGATTGGATATTCGGCAGTCGGCGTGGCGGCGGCTCAATAGTCGCCGAAATCGGAGGCCGCGTTGGGTTTGACGGGCTTGTGCCAGAGACGCGCGACGCTGAACAATCCGGCGAACACGGCAAGGCCCATGCCGATGAGCGCTGGGATCGCCCCATCGCCCAAGCCCGCGGCCAGCAGACCGGCAACCAGCGACGCGCCCAGGGTTTGTCCGCATAGCCGGACGGTCGCCACCATTCCGCCGGCGGAGGCAGCCCTGTCGCGCGGCGCGGATCCGATGATCAGCCGTGCATTGGGCGACAGGAATAGCCCGAAGCCAAGGCCGCACAACGCCATCCGCCAGCCGATGTCGAAATGACTGGGATGTGGGGGGAGGAAAGCCATCGTCAGCAGCGCCAGGGCTCCGATCGCCATGCCGATTCCACCAAGCAGCCCGGCGGGAACGCGATCGGACAGCACGCCAGCGGCAGGGGCGACGATCATCAGGGTGAGGGGCCATGGTGCCAATACCGCGCCGACCTCCACCGGCGAAAAGCCGAAACCGTGCTGAAGACGGAACGGTAGCGAAACCATCAGGCACATCTGCGCGATAAACGCCAGGAATGCGCCCAGCACCGAAAGGGCGAAAAGCCGTTGTTTCAGCAATTCAAACGGCATGATCGGGCGTTCCACCGCAGCCTGGTCCTTCACGAACAGATAGCCCGCTATTGCACCTGCGCAGATTTCGACCAGTGACAGCCAGATGCTTTGCCCGTGCGCCAGACCTTCGAGGCCGACAATGGTTAGCCCGAAAGTCGCCGCGCTCAACAAAGCGCCCTTCAGATGATATTCGGAGGTGTATTGTCGCGGTTTCGGCAATGCCTTGCGCCCCACCAGAAGCGAGATCACCGCAAAGGGTATCGCGATTGCAAAGACCCATTGCCATGGCGCGACGGCTAGGATCGCGCCGCCCAGCGTCGGCGCCACGGCGGCTGCGCTCGTTATGATGATGGTGCTAATGCCCATGCCGCGGCCGAGCTGGCGCGCAGGATAGGTAGCGCGAACCAGTGCCGCCGAGACGCTGAGCGCCGCACCGGCGCCAACCGCCTGCATCGCACGCGCGGCGACCAAAACGTGCAGGCTGTGGGCAAAAAAGCAGAGCAGTGTAGCGAGGATGAAAACCATCTGCCCGCCCTGGTAGAGCTTGCGATGGCCGATCCTGTCCCCCAACGCGGAAAACGGCAGCAAGGTCATGACCAGCACGAGCTGGTAGACCGTCACGATCAGCACCGCGTCATTGGCGCTGATCCTGAGATCGCGGGCGATCGTCGGCAGCGCGACATTGGCGATGCCGCCATCGATTACGGCAAGCGCGGTGCCGGCAGACAGGGCAAGGATTGCGAAATAGCGGCGCGGTTTGGGCAGGCCGTCGGTGACCTGGACCCGAGGTCCGGTTGCGTCTGCTGCCGCCATTGTCAAACGAGTTCGATGAAGCTGTCGAGCACGCGCTTGCGGCCCGAGTGATCAAAATCGATCTCCAGTTTATTGCCTTCGATCAGCACGATATTCCCATAACCGAATTTGGCATGAAATACCCGATTGCCGAGGGCGACGTCGCTACGGCCCTTGGCGCCCTGGCTGACGGTGGTCGCCCGCGCATCGATTGTCCGGCTGTTGCCGCGCGAAAAGCCTCCCGCCGATACCGCGCGCTGCCATCCGGGGCCGCGGCCGGGCTGACCGAGAGCGAATGGCCGCCCGCACCGAGAATTGCGACCGCCACAGCGGAGCGCCGCCCGACGTCGTTGCCTCCTGCTCGACATGATCGCCGGGCAATTCGGCAATGAAGCGTGAAGGGATGGACGACGTCCATTGGCCATAGATGCGCCGGTTGGCCGCGTGCATGATCCACGCCTGCCGCCGGGCGCGCGTGATCGCGACATAAGCGAGGCGACGCTCCTCCTCCAGGCTCGCTGCACCGCCTTCGTCGAGCGAACGCTGCGACGGAAAGACGCCTTCTTCCCATCCGGCGAGAAAGACCGTGTCGAACTCCAGCCCCTTGGCGGCGTGGATGGTCATGAGCGTGACCTTGGACGTCTCTTCATCGGCGTCATTGTCCATGACGAGCGCGACATGATCGAGGAACGAGGCGAGGTTCTCGAATTCCTCCATCGCGCGTGTCAGCTCGGTCAGATTTTCGAGCCGCCCGGCCGCGTCCGCCGATCGATCCGCCTGAAGCATCGCGACATAGCCGGACTCCTCAAGGATCAGCCGCGCCAGATCGGCATGGGAGAGTTCATCCGCGAGCGACCGCCAGCGGGCGAAATCGCCGACCAGATTCGTGAGCGAGCGCCGCGCCTGTGGCGTCAGTTCGTCGGTATCGACGATGCGCGCGGCGGCCGTCAGCAGCCCGGTGCTCCGTGGCGCGGGCGAGCGCATGGACATTCTGCACCGCCTTGTCGCCAAGGCCGCGCTTCGGCATGTTGACGATCCGCTCGAACGCCAGATCGTCGTCGGGCTGGATCACGACCCGCAGATAGGCAAGCGCGTCACGGATTTCGGCGCGCTCATAGAAGCGGAAGCCGCCGACGATGCGATAGGGCAGGCCGATCGATATGAAGCGGTCCTCGAACTCGCGGGTCTGAAACTGGGCGCGGACGAGGATCGCGCAATCCTCCGCCTGGCCGCCGCGCATGATGTGGCGTTCGATCTGTTCGCCGACGAAACGGGCTTCCTCGGGGCCATCCCATACGCCGACCACCCGGACCTTTTCGCCCGCATCGAATTCGGTCCACAACGTCTTGCCGAGCCTGCCCCCGTTGTGCGCGATCATGCCGCTGGCGGCGCCAAGGATGTGCGGGGTGGAGCGATAGTTCTGCTCCAGCCGGATCACGACGGCACCGGGAAAATCCTGCTCGAACCGCAGGATATTGGCGACTTCGGCGCCGCGCCATGAATAGATCGACTGGTCATCGTCGCCGACGACGCAGATGTTCTTGCGCGCCTGCGCAAGCAGCCGCAGCCACAGATACTGGCTGGTGTTGGTGTCCTGATATTCGTCCACCATCAGATATTTGAAGCGGTTCTGATACTCTTCCAGCACCTCGTGATGCTTGCGGAAGATGACGAGCATGTGCAGCAGCAGATCGCCGAAATCAGCCGCATTCAACGCTTGCAGCCGTTCCTGATAGGCGCGGTAGAGTTCCTGTCCGCGCCCATCGGCATAGGCGTAGCTATCGTCCGCCGACAGGTCGGCCGGCGTCCAGCCGCGGTTCTTCCACTTGTCGATCAGCCCCGCCAAAAGCCGCGCGGGAAAGCGCTTTTCGTCGATATTGGCGGCGCTGATGAGTTGCTTGAGCAGACGAAGCTGGTCGTCGGTGTCAAGGATGGTGAAATTGGGTTTAAGGCCGACGAGCTCGGCGTGCCGGCGGAGCATCTTCGCCGCCACCGAATGAAAGGTGCCCAGCCAGGGCATGCCTTCCACCGCGTCGCCGATCATACGTCCCACCCGGTGGCGCATTTCCCGCGCGGCCTTGTTGGTGAAGGTGACGGCCAGGATTTCCGATGGCCACGCGCGCTTCGACGCGATCAGGTGCGCAAGCCGCGCGGTCAGGGCAGCGGTTTTCCCGGTGCCGGCGCCTGCAAGCATTAGCACCGGCCCTTCGGTGGTCAGCACTGCCTGGCGCTGCGGCTCGTTCAGACCCTTGAGATATGGCGGGTCGCCGGCGGCATGGGAGGTGGATTGATTCACTCACGGACAGTTAGGGAAGGGATGCGTTGCCCGCAAGCCGTTGCGATGCCAATCGTGCCATCCACGAGGAGAGCGTCGCGCAGACGAGCGCGACGGAAAAAATGCCTTTATGACCGCCGGACGATCAGCAGGTCAGCCGCAATATTTCAAGATATGCAGCCGCGCCTTGCCGTGATCGCGCACGGTGTCGACCTCAAATCCGGTCACGTCGACGGTTTCGTCCTTCGCCGTTTCCAGCGCGACCCAGCCGCCATCCGCGATCCAGCCCTTTGCCGCGAGCCGCGTCAGCGCCTTCTGGCCAAGGCCGCTGCGATAGGGCGGATCAAGCAGCAGCAGGTGACAGGGCTTTCGAGCCGTCATCATCGCATCGACGGGCTGCGCGAGCAATTGCGTGACATCGGCAGCACCCAGCTTCTCGATATTGGTTTTCAGGCTTTTCAGCGCCTTCGGATCGCTTTCGACGAAAATGCAGTGGGCGGCGCCACGGGACAGCGCCTCAAGCCCCAGCGCGCCGGTGCCGGCAAAAACATCGGCCACCTGCAGGTCTTCGAAATCGCCAATGCGGCTGGTCAGCATCGAGAACAGCGCCTCGCGGGCACGGTCGGATGTGGGCCGCGTCGCCTCGCCAACGGGCGCGACAAGCGGCCGCCCGCGCCATCTGCCTGCAATGATCCTCATGCCTTCAACGTCGCCCGCAAGCGGATCACATCTTCGCGCGGGACTTCATATAGCTTGCCCGGCTCAAGGTCACCCAGCAGGAACGGTCCATAAGACACGCGAATCAAACGGGAAACTTTAAGGCCGAGATGTTCAAGGACACGTCGCACCTCGCGGTTCTTGCCTTCAGCCAATTTCATCTCGATCCAGCAGTTGCGTCCTGTCCGCCGCTCCATGTTCGCGTCGATCGAGCCATAGCGGACACCCTCGATCTCAATGCCGTGGATCAACTCCTCGAGCTGGGGCTGGCTGACGGTGCCAAAGGCGCGCGCCCGGTAGACCCGCTCGACGCCCGAAGACGGCAGCTCCAGCGCGCGTTTCAGCTCGCCATCGGTCGTGAGCAGCAACAGTCCCTCGGTGTTCATGTCGAGTTGGCCGACCGGCATGACGCGCGGCAAGTCCTGCGGCAGCCGGTCATAGATCGTTTTCCTGCCCTTGGGATCGGTCGCGGCAGTCAGCACGCCCGACGGCTTGTTGAAGCAGAAAATGCGGGCAGGGGCGGGCGGTTTTACCGGGTTGCCGTCCACTGTCACGCCCTTCAGCGATTTCAGCAGGGTGGCGGGCGTCTCGACAGTCTTGCCGTCGATCGCGATCCGACGCTCCTCGATCATGCGTTCGATCTCGCGGCGCGAAGCTATCCCTGCGCGGGCGAGCAGCTTGGCGATGCGCTGCGGCTCGGAATGCAGTGCGCGGATGATGGCACGGGGAGGTTTGTTCATTTCAGAGCACTTGGCGAAGCTGCTGGCGCTTGGCAAGCGCCCTGCTGTCCGCTAGGCGGAGTTCGCGTTGCCCCTGTGGCGGAATTGGTAGACGCGCTCGAACTCAAAATCGAGTTTCGCAAGAAGTGCCCGTTCAACTCGGGCCAGGGGCACCAGTTCAAATCAAACCATCTCACCCGCCGTCCGCGCACGTCGACCGGAGCGCTCGCCCTGGAAGACGCCGCCTCGCGCAACGCGATGAATGTTCCCCTGGTGTTTGCGCCAAAGACGTAATCGAAATCATCATCGCTGAAGTCGACCCTCGGTTTGATTATCGCGACGGCTGCGTTTGCCACGACGATGTCGATCCCACCAAGGCGCTGTTCCGCCCGACCACCGCACCTCCGGTGCTGCCGACCGCGTCAACGAGCGGCGCTCTCTCGACCGGACGGGCTCAAACCCGGCCCGGCCGTTCTCTAGACTCTGGCGCGGGCGACGCCCGGCTGACAGAAATCATTTATACCCGTTACAAAGGTCAGTGCATGCAAGCTCTGCTACGCCGCGATACGTTAAGCTTCCTCGCACTTTGTGCAATCTGGGGCACAACCTGGATCGGGATAAAAGCCGGCGTCGATGCGGTGCCTCCGGTGCTTTTCGCAAGCACGCGTTTCATGACCGCCGGCATGCTGCTCCTGTTGTCGGCCAAGGCGCGACATGAAAGCATTCAATTCGACCGCCGAGACGCGCCACGATTTTTTGGGGTCAGTCTACTGATGATCTCGCTGTGTTATGGCCCGCTGTTTTGGGGCATGCAGTTCGTAAACTCAGGGACGGCGGCAATTTTGGAGATGTCGCTGACGCCGATCGCGCTGCTTTGCTTTGCGCTGCTCCTGCGCGAAGAGACATGGGATGGCAGACGCCTTTTTGCGATCGGCCTTGGGGTGATCGGCCTCATGATCCTGTTCGGCCCCGAGGCCCTGAGCGATGTTTCCGCAACCGCGCCGATCAGCGGCACCATGCGTCTTTGGGGTGCGGGTGCCGTCGCGTCGGCAGCTTTTACTTATGGGCTGGGGTCGGTGCTTGCGCGGCCGCTGCTGCGCTCCTACCCGCCGTTTTTCGTTGCGGGTATCACGGCGCTCGTCGGAGGCGTCATCCTCTTTATCTATGCACTCGGGTTCGAGGACGGTGCCGTCCGCGCCTTGTCCGGAGATTGGGGGCTGGCCGCTTGGGGCGGCTGGCTGTTCCTTGTCATCTTCGGCTCGCTGATCGGCTATACGATCTACATGCACCTGCTGCGCGATATTGGCGCCTCGCGGTCGGGCTCCTATGCGTTCGTCTCGCCCATCGTCGCAGTATTGCTGGGTGTTGCGGTGTTCTCAGAGACGGTGAAAGCACAGGATGTCATCGGAATGCTGATCATGTTGATCGGCGCATATCTTGCGATGTCCCAGCGCGGCGAGCCAAGGACGAAGGTACAGCCGATCCAGTGACATTGTGTCGGCGATGGCGCGTTCGGCGGCACGAAAAGCTGCCGATCAAAGGCGCCGGTGGTCAGCGCATTGCCATCTGGACTTCGTGCGACGGGACGTAATCGACATCACGCATCACCGCCCTGAAGCTGAGCTGGCCGCCGGTGCCGGTCGGCATTTCGCGGTGGATCACCCAGCGAACATGGGTCACGTCCTCGGGCAAAGCGGCGCGCTCGACGCCGTCGGCCTCGGCAACCTTCAGTTCGGAAAGGGTGCCGAAGCTGCGGCCGCCATCAACCGAAACCGTTTCGCCGGGCGAATCGGTGCCTGCATAGACAAGCGACGCGGGAATGGGATTGGTGATGACAATCGTATTGGCGACCGTGGATCGCACGTTCCGATAGTCGAGCTGGAAGACGAGGTGATCGCCGGGCGAGGCAGCGCTGGTCTGTTGCAACGTCGTGCGTTCGCGGCCAAGCAAATCCGTGCTGGAACGTTCGACCATGACGCGGCCCACGACATCAAAGCAGCGGGCGCTTGCCGGTGTCGTCAGAAGTGCGGCGGCCATTGCGGCACAAGCGATAAACCTCATGACCTACCCCTTCCAGGTCCCCATGGGGAATTGCTCACCCGCCTTTGCCTGACGAACAAATTCCTCGAAGCTATTTCCGGCCCCAGGCGTTAAATAGTCGTAAATGGTTAGAGCGGAGGAACGAACGTCGTCCACTCGCTTGAAATTTGGGGGGAACCTTGTGGCGGAAGGATCGCCGTTGAAGCCGGAGAGTTCGCATCCGCCGGTGGCACACGATCACCAGGAGGCGGAAACCGAATCATGGCGGCGCGATCGGCTGCTGTCGTCGCTCAATCTGCTCATCGCGGTCGGACTGTTCTTCATGATTCCGTTCGCGCTGAAGGCGGGCGCGGCTTTTTTCCTGCCCGTGACCGTTGCCTTCACGCTTGCCGTCACGCTGGTCCCCGCGCTTGAATGGCTGGAGCGGCGGCGGGTGCCCTCATCGCTTGCAGCACTTCTGTGCGTGACCGGCGTCGTGCTGGTCATCAACGCCGCCATTGCCGCGATATTGTTTCCGGCGATGAACTGGCTGACCTTGCTGCCGCAACGGGTCGGAAAACTGCGCGAAACCCTGGCCCCCGTGCTGGATGCCTATGCCAGCGTTCAGCGCTTCGCCGATCAGATCATGGGAATTCTGACCCAGCGCGCATTGACGCATGCGCCCACGCAGGTGACGGTGACGACACCCAACTCGCTGGTCGATCTGATCGCGCTATCGGCGCCGGGCGCGGTCATCCAAATGCTGTTCGGGCTGTTGCTGATCTACTTCTTTCTATCCACCTGGACGCGCATGCGCACCCATACCATCGTCAGCCGGTCGACGCTGACGGGATCGGTCCGCATGGCCCGGACGATTCGCGAAATGGTGAATGCGACCGCCGCCTATATAGGGACGATTACGATCATCAATCTGTCGCTGGGGGCCGTGGTCACGCTGGCCATGGCGTTGCTCGGGATGCCCACTCCGGTGATGTGGGGCGGCCTTGCCGCGCTGTTCAACTATGTCCCCTATGTCGGACCTACGGTGATGACGGGGATGCTCGCATTCGGCGGGTTGCTGGTGTTTGACGATATCTACGGCGCGTTGTGGCCGGCCGCGACGTTTCTTGCGATTCATGCAATGGAAGCCAACGTCATCACGCCGATGCTCGTGGGGCGGCGGCTGACGATCAATCCCCTGATGATTCTTCTATCGCTCAGTTTCTGGGGGTGGGTGTGGGGTACGGTGGGCGCGCTGCTTTCAGTTCCTTTGCTGATCATGGCGCGGGTGCTTCTGGAAAGCGCGGGCAAGCCTGACATCGCCGGATTTCTGTTCGAAGAACGGCTTCTCGGGACTGGCCACCACGATATTCACGATATTCCCGATCGGTCGCTTGACAGTCCGGAATCGAGTGCTTAGGGACGGCGCCTCCAAGCCAAAGCGCGGGTGTAGCTCAGTTGGTTAGAGCGCCGGCCTGTCACGCCGGAGGTCGCGGGTTCAAGTCCCGTCACTCGCGCCATTTCCCCATGATTTTCAGCTAATCAGGCGGATTTGGCGTTCGCGTCGAAATGCACCAGTTCGTGCGCGATCGAATATTCGATCAGCAATTCGTAAAGCGATGCGGCGAGCTCCGGCGGGAGCCCCATCTCGCGCGCTGCCCGGTCGACGTTCGCCAGCACTTCCGCCTTGCGAACCTCGTCCCGCACCATTTCGCGATCGGGCTTTATCCGTGCCGCGGCGTCGATGTACCGCATGCGCTCGGACAAGAGCGTGACGATGTCATGGTCGAGCGCATCGATGGCCGTGCGGACTTCGGCCATGGTTTCGCATTTTTCGGGTGGCATCAGCATGTTGGTCATCGTGGCGTTTTCCATTTCCCGGTTTCCATCCACCTCAGCAACGGCTTCAGCGGCAAGATCCAGATGATTCCGAGGACGAGATAAATCGGCGCCTGTACCAGTGCGTGGAGCTGGCCGATCCAGGGCGCCGCCGTCGCGATCAGCACGGCATAGGCTGCAATTCCGGCGACAAGGGCGAGGACGCCCATGGGTTTGCGCAGTGTGGGGTTCATGCTTGCACTTCGATGGTTCGGCTGGGAGTGACGATCAGGTCGAGCGGCTGATCCCACGGGTCGACCGAAACTCTGTCGATCAACTGCACGTCCCATGCAAGACCGATGGCCGTAACTTTTTTCGACGATCGTATTGCCGTCAGCGCGCGGTCGTAATGCCCCGCACCCTGGCCGATGCGATTGCCACCCGGGTCAACGCCTACCAGCGGCACGACTATCCAGTCAGGAAGCAGTTCGGGTTGGCCGGCACCGGGCTGGCGTATTCCAAATGGGCCCCGTTCGAACGCCCCGATGCCCGGCCGGAACAGCATGGGCGATTGGCGGTCGGCGAACCACGGATATGCGAGGGGCGTACCCTGCGGCCGGTGATGGGCCAGTCCGGCTGGATCGATTTCGCTTCCCATCGCGAGGTAGCTTGCCCATGCGCCATCGCCGAGCACCCCAAGCAAGCTGTCCACTGCGGCGGCTTCCTGCCGGGACCGTTCCGGTGGGGCGAGGCTTCGCACATAGGCATCGCGCACCAGGCGAAGATGCTGACGCAGCGTCTGTTTTGTCGTGTCGGAAGTCATGGGTGACGGGACCACCATGGCCGTTTGCCGGAATATCCTCTGACGCCAGAACGTCAGGTGGGCGCCGTGTAAGTCAGACCGGAGTCTGGTCAGGGACAGCTCCCTAGGATGTCTTTATCGCCTCAGGGATGTTCGCTAAAGCTCGTACCGGGCAGTACCCGCCGCTATCCATCTAAGGCCTTGCGGTTCGTTCCTCAAGTGCCGTGCACAATGTTTCGATGCGCATGGCGATCAATTCGAGTTGCTGGTCATGTTCGGACGAAGCCGGCGGGGCGGACGTCGACCTTTCGCTCAACTCGTCGGCGACCAGCAGGGCGGCGGTCAGCAGCAAGCGCGGTTCGGGCATGACCCCCAGCGTCTGGGTTGCCTCGCCGCACTTGCGGTCGATCACCGCGGCGAGGCGCAGCAAATGGTCCTCCTCGCCGTCGCGGCAGGCCAGCACGTAGTTTCTGTTGCCCACCTGGAGGGCTATTTGCGCCATCAGCGTTTCCTTCCATCGTTCAACAGGCGATCGATTCCCGCGACGGCGGCTTCGGTCCGCGTTCGCAAAAGATTATGCGCCATTGTCAGGGCTTCATGGCTTTCACGGGTGACCGCATCGGAGATATCGGCCGTGAAGGCTCCGTCCGGCAACCGCTGAATTGCCTGCGCAAGTCGGCCAAGGGCGTTTTCGATCCGCTGAAGGGCCCGCTCTCGAGAGGTTTGGCTCATCCTGTTCCTATCCCCTCAGAAGTACAATCGCGGACGATAGTGTAGCCAGCGATTGGGCGTCAACGAAATCAGACTGGCGTTGCGACGGTTGACGCTTGGGGTGCGTCTGGACAATGTGCGCCCGCGCTGACTTTCCGAGTCGGCGCAATCCCGTTCCTTGGTCCGAGAGCGCTGATGACCGTCGCACATCAAGCCATGGCGAACGCGATCCGCGCACTTGCCATGGACGCAGTTCAAGCCGCAAATTCCGGTCACCCGGGCATGCCGATGGGCATGGCCGACGTGGCAACCGTACTTTACAGCCGTTATCTTAAATTCGACCCGAAGCATCCCGACTGGGCCGACCGCGACCGCTTCGTGCTGTCGGCGGGGCATGGATCGATGCTGATCTACGCATTGTTGAACCTGACCGGCTATGCGCGCCCGACGATCGGGGACATTCGCGATTTTCGTCAGCTCAACAGCCCATGTGCCGGGCACCCTGAGAATTTCGAGTTGGCGGGGATCGAGACGACCACCGGGCCACTGGGGCAGGGACTCGCCACCGCCGTCGGCATGGCGATTGCCGAGCGGCATCTGAATGCGACCTTCGGCACCGATCTCGTCGATCACAACACCTGGGTGATCGCGGGCGACGGCTGCCTGATGGAGGGCGTCAATCATGAAGCCATCGGTCTCGCCGGGCATCTGAAGCTTGGCCGCCTCAATGTGTTGTGGGACGACAATCGCATCACCATTGACGGCGCGACAAACCTTTCGACCAGCGAGGATATTCTGGCGCGTTACCGGGCGACCGGCTGGCACACTGTCGCCTGCGACGGTCACGATCCCGCCGATGTCGCCCGCGCCATGGATGAAGCGCTTGCCGATCCGCGTCCGTCGCTGATCGCATGTCGCACGATCATCGGCTATGGCGCGCCCAACAAGCAGGGCACCTCGGCAACCCATGGTTCGCCGCTCGGTGGAGACGAAGTCGCCGCCGCCCGCGCCAATCTGGGCTGGGATTATCCGCCTTTCGAGATTCCGGCCGATATTCGCACCGCCTGGGAGGCGGTTGGACAACGTTCCGCCGATCTAGTCGCTGCCTGGGGTCGCCGTCTGGCCGCGAGCGCCCAACGCGGCGAGTTCGAGCGTCGGATGAAGGGCGAATTGCCCGTCGACAACGGCATAAAGGCTCACATCGAGGGCCTGCTCGCCAATCCGCAGAAGATTGCGACTCGCAAGGCGTCGGAAATCGCGCTTGAGGCGATCAATAACGCCGTGCCCGAAACCATCGGCGGCTCGGCCGACCTCACCGGTTCGAACAACACCAAGACCAAGGCGCAGAACCCGCTGACGGCCGAGGATTATTCCGGTCGTTACATCTATTATGGCATCCGCGAGTTCGGCATGTCGGCCGCCATGAACGGAATGGCGCTGCATGGCGGCGTTATTCCCTATGGCGGCACCTTTCTGGTGTTCTCCGACTATTGCCGGCCGGCGATCCGGCTGTCGGCGCTTCAGAATGCGCGCGTTATCTATGTGATGACGCATGATTCCATCGGACTTGGCGAGGATGGTCCGACCCATCAGCCGATCGAACACCTTGCATCGCTGCGCGCCATGCCCAATCTTCTGGTGATGCGCCCGGCCGATGCGGTCGAGACGGCGGAATGCTGGGACGTCGCGCTGAAATCGTCCGCGACCCCGTCGCTTCTTGCGCTTTCCCGGCAGAATTTGCCCCAGCTTCGCACCGAGGCTGCGGAAAACCGTTCCGCCAGGGGTGCTTATCGGCTTCGGGCGGCGACGGCGCGGCGCGGCGTCGTGCTCCTCGCGACCGGATCGGAAGTGTCGCTGGCCGTTGAAGTGGCCGACAAACTCGAAGCTGAAGGCATCGGCGCGGATGTTGTCTCGATGCCTTGCTGGGAATTGTTCGATGGGCAGGACGCGGCTTACAGGCGCGACGTCCTGCCGGACAATGTACTGAAGGTTTCGATCGAGGCGGGGTCGACCTTCGGCTGGGAACGTTATACCGGACTTGAAGGCTTGCGGTTCGGCATCGACCGTTACGGGGCGTCTGCGCCTGCCGAAAAGCTTTATGAATATTTTGGCCTGACTGCCGGCGCGATCGCGCCGAAAATCCGGGCAGCTCTTTGAAATCGAAGGAGAACGAGAATGGCAGTGAAAGTTGCGATCAACGGGTTCGGGCGTATTGGCCGTCTCGTCGCCCGCGCGATTCTGGAGCGCCCCGACTGTGGCCTTGAACTGGTCGCGATCAACGACCTCGCCGATGCCAAGTCCAACGCGCTGCTGTTCAAGCGTGATTCCGTTCATGGCGCATACAAGGGCTCAGTCCAGGCCGACGGCAACGACCTCATTATCGACGGCAGGCGCATCAAGGTGACGGCGGAGCGCGATCCCGCCAATCTGCCGCACGCTGCCAATGGCATCGACATCGCGCTCGAGTGCACCGGCTTTTTCGCCGACCGCGAGAACGCCGGCAAGCATCTGACCGCAGGCGCCAAGCGCGTGCTCATCTCTGCTCCAGCGAAGGGCGTCGACCTGACCGTCGTTTATGGCGTCAATCATGAAAAGCTGACGGCTGAACATACCATCGTATCGAACGCGTCGTGCACGACCAACTGCCTTGCGCCCATCGCCAAGGTGATGAACGACGTCATCGGCATCGAGCGCGGCCTGATGACGACGATCCACGCCTATACCAACGATCAGAAGATCCTCGACCAGATCCATCCGGACATGCGCCGCGCGCGTGCCGCCGCGATGTCGATGATCCCGACGACCACCGGCGCTGCTCGTGCGGTGGCAGAGGTTCTGCCGGAGCTGAAGGGCAAGCTCGACGGTTCGGCCATCCGCGTGCCGACGCCCAACGTCAGCCTCGTCGACCTCACCTTCACGCCGAAGCGCGACACCACGGTCGAGGAAGTCAACGCGGCGCTGAAGAAGGCCGCCAACGAAGGTCCGCTCGCCGGTATTCTCGATTACAGCGAGGAGCCGCTGGTTTCGATCGACTACAACCACTGTCCGGCGTCATCGACGGTCGACAGCCTCGAAACCGCCGTGATCGAGGGCAAGCTGGTTCGCGTCGTGTCCTGGTACGACAATGAATGGGGCTTCTCGAACCGCATGGTCGATACGGCGGGTGCGATCGGGCGGTTGCTTTAGTTATTGGTCTTCCCCGCGGGGGCGGGGACCCATGACACCGGGTTACCGGGTTTCCGGATTCCCGCTGACCTGCGGTTATGGGTTCCCGCCTGCGCGGGGATGACGGTTAAGCAAAGGAGAAGCAGGTGGCGCGGTTCAGGACACTGGATGATCTTGGCGACGTGAAGGGCAAGCGTGCGCTCGTCCGCGTCGATTTCAACGTTCCCATGGCCGATGGCCGTGTAACCGACGCCACCCGTTTCGAGGCGGCCGTTCCAACCATCACCGAGCTTGCCGACAAGGGCGCGATCGTCCTGCTTCTCGCTCATTTCGGGCGGCCCAAGGGCGAGCGCCGCCCCGATATGTCGTTGTCGCTCATCACGCGAACGTTGAGCGAGGTGCTTGGGCGTCCGGTAATGTTCGTCAGCGACAGCCATGGGCCAGACGCCGAAAGGGCGGTTGGCCTGCTGGTGTCCGGCGATATCGCTATCCTTGAGAACACCCGTTTCGAAAAGGGCGAGGAAAAAAATGATCCGACGCTGGCCGATTCCATGGCCCGGCTTGGTGATTTCTACGTCAACGACGCCTTTTCGGCGGCGCACCGCGCCCATGTTTCGACCGAGGGCCTCGCCCACCGGCTTCCCGCTTATGCGGGCCGGTCGATGCAGGCCGAGCTTGAAGCCCTTGAAAAGGCGCTGGGAAATCCGGAACCCCCGGTGGCGGCAGTTGTCGGCGGTGCCAAGGTTTCAACCAAGCTCGACGTGCTGAAGCACCTCGTCGAAAAGGTCGATCACCTGATCATCGGCGGCGGTATGGCCAATACCTTTCTTGCCGCGCGCGGGATCGATGTCGGCAAGTCGCTGTGCGAACACGACCTGAAGGACACCGCGCTCGAAATTCTTGATCGCGCCGACAAGGCGGAATGCACTGTTCACCTGCCCTATGACGTGGTCGTGGCGAAGGAATTCAGGGCCAATCCGCCGACGCGCACCGTCAATGTCCATGAGGTCGCCGCCGACGAAATGATTCTCGACGTCGGCCCCGCCGCGGTCGAGGCGCTGGCAGATGCCTTGAAGACATGCCGCACGCTCGTCTGGAACGGCCCGCTCGGCGCGTTCGAAACGCCGCCATTCGACACCGCCACCGTCGCGCTTGCGAAGACAGCGGCGGCCCTTACCCAGAGCGGATCGCTGGTGTCCGTCGCGGGCGGCGGCGATACGGTCGCCGCGCTCAACCAGGCGGGCGTTGCCGATGATTTCACTTTCGTTTCAACGGCGGGCGGCGCGTTCCTCGAATGGATGGAAGGCAAGGAACTGCCGGGCGTCAAGGCGCTGGAGCTTGCATCAGCCTGACGTTTTCTCCGGGCGGGATATGGCGCTGCTCGTCGCCCGCTGTTGCCGTCCGGGATTTTGACCGATATTGCACCGCGAAAGACAGCATCAGGAGCCCATCATGACCTTCACCCCGACCGTCAAGAACATCCTCTCCTGGTACGAGAGCGACAATCCCGGCACCAAGGCGAATATCGCCCGGATCATCACCCACGGGCGGCTCGGCGGCACCGGCAAGCTCATCATCCTGCCGGTCGATCAGGGCTTCGAACATGGCCCTGCGCGCAGTTTTTCGGTCAATCCGCCGGCCTATGACCCGCACTATCACTATCAGCTCGCGATCGATGCGGGTCTTTCGGCCTATGCGGCCCCGCTCGGCGCGCTGGAGGCCGGGGCCGACACCTTTGCCGGCCAGATACCAACCATCCTCAAGATGAACTCGTCCAACAGCTGGGCGACCTCGATCGACCAGGCGGTGACGGCAAGCGTCGACGATGCGCTGCGGCTCGGCTGCGCGGCCATCGGCTTCACCATCTATCCGGGCTCCGACCAGATTTTCGAGCAGATCGAGGAAATCCGCGAGCTTTCGGCCGAAGCCAAGTCGGTGGGCATCGCGACGGTCGTCTGGTCCTATCCGCGCGGCGGCAATCTGTCGAAGGAAGGCGAACTGGCGCTGGATGTCGGCGCCTATGCGGCGCACATCGCCGCGCTGATCGGCGCGCACATCATCAAGGTGAAGCTGCCGAGCGCCCATATCGAACAGAAGGACGCGCAAAAGGCCTATGAGGGCACCGACTGGTCGAAGCAGTCGGACCGGGTGAAGCATGTCGTCCAGTCCTGCTTCAATGGGCGGCGCATCGTCGTCTTCTCGGGCGGAGCGGCCAAGGGCGCGGATGCCGTCTATCAGGACGCGCGTGACATCCGCGACGGCGGCGGCAATGGCTCGATCATCGGCCGCAATACCTTCCAACGCTCGCGCGAGGACGCGCTCGCCATGCTCGATAAGCTGGTGCGCATCTATAAGGGCGAGGAATAAGCAATTCTTCAGCCGTCATGCCCCGGCTCCCGGTACGGGTCTCGCCCGTCCGGGGGCAGGCTCCAGCTGGCATCCATGCTGCTTGCAGCGGATAAGAAACATTTCAGTATGGAACCAGCTTTCGCTGGGGTGACGGTTCGAAAAGCATGACCAAAGACGATCTCGACCCCCATTTCGCGGACCGGTTCGAACGCGAGCAGCGTCCGCCGTGCCAGCTCTATCTCATCTCACCGCCTGAGATCGGCCCTGATTTTCCGGCGCTTCTGAAGGCGGCTCTGGACATCGGCCGGGTCGCCGCTTTTCAGTTGCGATTGAAGGGCTTGCCGGACGATGCCGTCATGGCGGCGGCGCGGTCGCTGATGCCGATCTGCGCCGAACATGACGTGGCGTTCATCCTCAACGACCGGATGGACCTCGCCCATGAACTGGGCGCGGACGGCGTACATCTGGGGCAGGGCGATGGCGATCCGAGGGAAGCCCGCCGGCTTCTCGGGCCTGCCGCGCAGATCGGCGTGACCTGTCACGACAGCCGCCATCTCGCGATGGAGGCGGGCGAGGCCGGAGCGGATTATGTCGCGTTCGGCGCGTTCTATCCTACCACCACCAAGGAAACATTTCATCAACCCGATCCGGCTATCCTTGGCTGGTGGTCGACCCTGTTCGAAATTCCTTGCGTCGCGATCGGTGGAATAACGGCCGGCAACGCACAACCGCTAGTGCGCGCGGGGGCGGACTTTCTTGCCGTTTCGGGCGCGGTATGGAATCATCCACAGGGACCGGCGGCGGGTGTCCGGGCTTTCGAGGACGTGCTTGATTGAGGCGATGGATCGGTTGGACCTGGGTGGTCATCTGCGCGATCTGCGCATCGCTCGCTATCATATTCAGCTTTATCGAAGCCGACTTGTCGCTGCCGGGCAGCATACGCCTGGGCGTGGCCCAGTTCGTGATGCCGGTGGTCGTCGGTTGGCTGGCGGTGTTTCCCCGCTCCATCAAGGAGCTTGACGAGCTGGTGCACGGGCACCCCATCGCCCAGCGCTTTTTCGGTGGAAAACCGGGCGGGTTCTTCGGCGATTGCCGTCGCAAGCTGACGCCGTTCGGCAAGGGGGTATTGTTCGGCTGCATAGGCTTTTTCGGCTTTATGCTGGTTTTGGGCATAGTCCGGTTCGAGCTGATCATCATCGGGTTTCTCTATCTGGTCGCGTTTTGCTCCTGGATCATGCGGCTGGAACTGGGGGGTGATCGGGCCGCGCACATCATCCGCCAAATCGCGACCGAGCTTGTCTATCAGCCACGGCCTCACCACGGGCCTTGAGCTGGACGCATCATCGGGCTAAAGCGCGCCCGGCTCTTTCGCTTTTCAAAGATACGGATATCCCATGAAGATCAGCGGCGTGGACATTCGTCCCGGCAACATAATCGAATATGAAAAAGGCCTGTGGCGCGCGGTCAAGATCCAGCACACCCAGCCCGGCAAGGGCGGCGCCTATATGCAGGTGGAGCTGAAAAACCTGATCGATGGACGCAAGACCAACATCCGCTTCCGGTCGCTCGGAAACGGTGGAGCGCGTCCGCCTCGACACCAAGGATTTCCAGTATCTCTACGCCGAGGGCGACCAGCTGACCTTCATGGACAAGGACACCTACGACCAGGTGTCGTTGCCGCGCGACCTGTTGGGCGATGCCGCCCAGTTCCTGCAAGACGGCATGGATGTCGTCATGGAAACCTATGAGGACAAGCCGATCTCCGTCCAGCTTCCCGACCAGATCGAAGCGACGATCGTCGAAGCCGATGCGGTGGTGAAGGGGCAGACGGCCTCGTCGTCCTACAAGCCGGCGATCCTCGACAATGGTGTCCGCGTGATGGTGCCGCCGCACATCACGGCGGGCACGCGCATCGTCGTCGACGTCTATGCGCAGGAATATGTCCGTCGCGCGGATTGACCGTCAGATTTCCCTCCCTTTCTCAGGGAGAGAATCAAAAGGCGGGTTCCGGACGCCGTGGCCGCACCTGCCCCCGCCTTCCCGTGTAAGGGAAGGGAGATTGGATAAGAAATGCCAGCACATTCCTCGCTCATCACCATCATGGAAAAGGCCGCGCGCAAGGCTGCACCCCGGCTGCGTCGCGACTTCAATGAAGTCGAGGCCCTGCAGGTGTCGCGCAAGGGGCCTGCCGATTTCGTTTCGGCGGCCGACAACCAGGCGGAGCAGACGATCCGCGAAGTGCTGACCCAGGCGCGGCCCGACTGGGGCTATGTGATGGAGGAGATCGGCGAGAAGAAGGGCGAAAATCCACGCTTCCGCTGGATCGTCGATCCGCTGGACGGCACCACCAACTTTCTGCACGGCGTTCCGCATTTCGCCATCTCCATCGCCGTCGAGGACAATGGCGAGATCGTGGCCGGTCTGGTCTATCAGCCGCTGACCGATGAAAGCTTCTGGGCGGAAAAAGGGAAAGGGGCCTGGCTTCAGGACCGGCGCCTGCGCGTTTCCGCGCGCCGGGACCTGTCCGACTCGTTGCTGGCGACCGGCATTCCCTTCATGGGACACGGCGATCACGCCCAGTTCCAGCGGATATTTCAGGCCGTTGCGCCCGAGGTCGCGGGCATCCGCCGCTTCGGTTCGGCGGCGCTCGACCTCGCATGGGTCGCGGCGGGCCGTTATGACGGCTTCTGGGAGAGCGGGCTCCAGATATGGGATGTGGCCGCCGGGATCCTTCTGGTTCGCGAAGCAGGCGGTTTTGTCAGCGATTTTCGCGGCGGCGAACGTGTCATCGACCGTGGTGAAATCATCGCGGCCAGCGATGCAATTCATTCGCGTTTGCACCGGCTGATCGGGAGCGCGCTGCGCGGCTGAACATATCCTGAAAAGAATGCGGTTGATCGGCCAAGTACGGCTTGGCAACGCGAACATTGGCTCCTAAAAGCCGCCTCAGTTTCATGACGCACTTGCGAGATGGCCCTTGTCCCTCGATCTGTCGCAGTATTTGCCGATCCTGCTTTTTCTCGGGATCGCCGTTCTGGTTTCCGGCGTGTTCGTCGGATTGCCGATTCTGGTCGCTACGCTGACCGGCGCGCAGAATCCGTACCCGGACAAGCTCACCGAATATGAATGTGGATTTCCCGCGTTCGAGGACGCGCGGCGGCAATTCGACGTCCGTTTCTATCTGGTTTCGATCCTTTTCATCATTTTCGATCTTGAGGCGGCATTCCTGTTCCCCTGGGCGGTGTCGCTTGGCGTGATCGGTTTTGCCGGATGGGCGGTCATGATGTTGTTCCTGATCGATCTGACCGTGGGCTTTATCTACGCCTGGAAAAGAGGAGCGCTGGAATGGGAGTGACCTTGCCCCAGCTCCATGAGCCACAGAATCCAACCGTCGCGCCGCCTCCGGGGACGGCGCCCGACGCCGATTATTTCAGGGCGCTTCAGTCGGAAGTGACCGATAAGGGCTTTCTCGTCACGTCGACCGAGGATCTCTTCAACTGGGCGCGAACGGGATCGCTCTGGTGGATGACGTTCGGCCTTGCGTGCTGCGCGGTCGAGATGATCCAGGTCAACATGCCGCGTTATGATCTTGAACGGTTCGGCGTCGCGCCCCGCGCATCGCCGCGTCAGTCCGACTGCATGATCGTGGCAGGGACGCTGTGCAACAAGATGGCTCCGGCCTTGCGACGAGTCTACGACCAGATGTCCGAACCGCGCTATGTCATTTCGATGGGCAGCTGCGCCAATGGCGGCGGCTATTACCACTATAGCTATTCGGTGGTGCGCGGCTGTGACCGGATCGTGCCGGTTGACGTCTATGTTCCCGGCTGCCCCCCGACTGCCGAAGCCCTGCTTTACGGGATCATGACGTTGCAGCGGAAAATCCGCCGTGTTGGAACCTTTGAGCGGTGAGGGGCGTGCGATGAACAGTCCTGCTCCGCGTATGGCGTCGAACGAGGGCGTGATCGAAGCCGTGAAGGCAGCGATCGGCGTTGCTTTTGTCGATGCCAGGGATTCCGTCGGCGAGATTTCGGTGACCGTGACGCGCGACGGCCTCGTTGCCGCGATGATCGCGCTGCGCGACACACCCGGCCTTGAATATCAGCAGTTGATGGAGATCGCCGGCGTCGACTACCCTGATCGACCCGAGCGGTTCGAGGTGGTCTATCACCTGCTGTCGCTGACACAGAACCGGCGCGTCCGCGTGAAGGTGACGGCTGACGAGGAGACGCCCGTGCCGTCGGTGACGGGCATCTGGCCTGTCGCCAACTGGCTGGAGCGCGAAGTCTACGACATGTATGGCGTGCTCTTCGAAAATCATCCGGATCTGCGCCGCATCCTCACCGATTATGGTTTTCAGGGCCATCCGCAGCGCAAGGACTTTCCGCTCACCGGCTATGTTGAGTTGCGCTATTCCGAAGAACACAAGCGCGTGGTTTATGAGCCGGTGAAGCTGGCGCAGGATTTCCGCAGCTTCGACTTCCTGAGCCCATGGGAAGGCGCGAAATACATCCTCCCGGGCGATGAGAAGGCCGCTCCCGAAGCACCTGGCGCGCCGTCACCCGTCAACGCGGATGGCAAGAAATAATGGCTGACAATCTCGAAACCCTCGAAAAGCCGACCATGGGCGATGTCGATATCGCCAACTACATGGTCAATTTCGGCCCCCAGCATCCGGCCGCGCACGGTGTGCTGCGCATGGTGCTCGAGATGGACGGCGAAATCGTCGAGCGCGTCGATCCCCATATCGGGCTGCTCCACCGCGGCACCGAAAAGCTGATCGAATACAAGACCTATCTGCAGGCGCTGCCCTATTTCGACCGGCTCGACTATGTCAGTCCGATGTGCATGGAGCACAGCTATGTGCTCGCGATCGAAAAGCTGCTCGGGCTCGAGGTGCCGCTGCGCGCCCAGTATATCCGGGTGCTGTTCGCGGAGATCACCCGCATCCTCAATCACTGCCTCAACATCGGCTCGCACGTCATGGACGTCGGCGCGCTGACACCAAACATCTGGATCTTCGAGGAACGCGAAAAGGCGCTCGCCTTTTACGAGCGGGCATCGGGCGCGCGGTTCCACGCCGCCTATTTCCGGCCCGGCGGCGTTCATCAGGACCTTCCCATCGCGCTGTTGAACGACATCGGCGACTGGGCGGACAATTTCCACAAGATCTTCGATGATGCGATGTCGCTCGTCATCGACAACCGCATCTTCAAGCAGCGCAACGTCGATATCGCGACGGTAACGAAGGAAGACGCGATCAAATGGGGCTTTTCAGGCCCGATGATCCGTGGCTCGGGCATCCCTTGGGATATCCGCAAGTCGCAGCCCTATGACGTCTATGACCGCGTCGAGTTCGACGTGCCGGTCGGCACCAGTGGCGATTGCTACGACCGCTTCATGGTCCGCGTCGAGGAATGCCGCCAGTCGATCCGTATCATCCAGCAGTGCCTGCGCGATATGCCGGACGGCCCAATCGCCAGCCTCGACCGCAAGGTCGTGCCGCCCAAGCGCGGCGAGATGAAGCAGTCGATGGAGGCGCTCATCCATCACTTCAAGCTCTACACCGAGGGCTTCCATGTGCCCGCGGGCGAGGTTTATGTCGCGACCGAGAGCCCCAAGGGCGAATTTGGGGTCTATCTGGTGTCCGACGGCACCAACAAGCCCTATCGCTGCAAGATCAGGCCGACCGGATTCTCGCATTTGCAGGCGATGGACATGATGACCAAGGGCCACATGCTGGCCGATGCGACCGCGATTTTGGGCGCGATCGACGTAGTGTTCGGCGAGGTGGACCGGTGAGCGAGGCAGCCCAAATTCCCGATGAGGCGGAGGTCCGCGCGCGTTGGGGCAATTTCCAGTGGACGCCGGAAAACGCCGAAAAGGTGAAGGTGGTTATCGGCCGCTATCCGCCGGGGCGTCAGCAGTCGGCGGTCATGCCGCTTCTCGACCTCGCCCAGCGCCAGGTGGGGGCGGAAACGAACACGCAGGGCTGGCTTCCGATCCCGGTGATCGAGTTCGTCGCGAAGGAACTCGGCATGCCCTATATCCGGGCGTACGAGGTCGCGACCTTCTACACCATGTACAATCTGGCGCCGGTCGGCCGCTATCATGTGCAGGTGTGCGGGACCACGCCGTGCATGCTGCGTGGCTCTGACGATGTGTTCCGGGCGTGCAAGGACAAAGGCCTGAAGAAGGGCGCGACCACGCCCGATGGCCTGTTCACGCTGACCGAGGTGGAATGCATGGGCAATTGCGCCAATGCGCCGATGATCCAGGTGAACGACGACAATTACGAGGACCTGACCTACGAGACGACGGCGAAGATTCTGGAGGCGCTGGCGCTGGGCGACGTCCCGAAAGCCGGGCCGCAGGTCGACCGGCAATTCTCGGCCCCCATCACCGGGCCGACAACGCTTAAAGGCTTCATGGTGAACACCGATGCTTGAGGACAAGGACCGCATCTTCACCAACCTGTACGGCTATCAGGATTGGGGCATCGAAGGCGCGTTGAAGCGCGGCGACTGGGACAACACCAGGGCGCTGCTGGAGATCGGCCAGGACGAGATCATCGAGCGGATCAAGGCGTCAGGCCTGCGCGGGCGGGGCGGGGCGGGTTTCTCGACCGGCCTCAAGTGGAGCTTCATGCCCAAGCAGCCGCAGCCCGGCCGTCCAAGTTTCCTCCTGATCAACGCCGACGAATCCGAGCCTGGTTCCTGCAAGGACCGCGAGATTATCCGCCACGATCCGCACAAGCTGATCGAGGGCGCGCTGGTCGCCGGTTTTGCGATGCGGGCGCGCGCCGCTTATATCTACATTCGCGGCGAGTTCATTCGCGAAGCCGAAACGCTCTTCGCCGCCGTCCAGCAGGCCTATGACAAGGGCTTCATCGGCAAGAACGCCTGCGGATCTGGCTATGACTTCGACGTTTTCGTCCATCGCGGCGCGGGCGCCTATATTTGCGGCGAGGAAACCGCCCAGATCGAAAGCCTTGAGGGCAAAAAGGGCCAGCCGCGTCTCAAGCCGCCGTTTCCAGCAGGCGTTGGCCTTTATGGTTGCCCGACGACCGTCAACAACGTCGAATCGATCGCGGTCGCGCCGACGATCCTCCGGCGGGGGGCGGGCTGGTTCGCCAGTATCGGGCGCGAGAACAACACAGGCACCAAGCTGTTCCAGATTTCGGGCCATGTGAACGCCCCGTGCGTCGTCGAAGAAGCGATGGGCATTCCGTTTCGCGAACTGATCGAAAAGCACGCAGGCGGCATTCGCGGCGGCTGGGACAATCTGCTTGCCGTTATTCCCGGCGGCTCGTCCGTCCCGCTCGTCCCGGCGACGCAGATCATGGACGCGCCCATGGATTTCGACGGGCTGAAGGCGGTCGGTTCCGGCCTTGGTACCGCCGCCGTCATCGTCATGGACAAATCGACTGACATCGTCCGCGCGATCAGCCGCATCAGCTATTTCTACAAGCACGAAAGCTGCGGCCAATGCACGCCCTGCCGCGAAGGCACTGGCTGGATGTGGCGGGTGATGGAGCGGCTCCGCACCGGCGACGCCCAGATCCATGAAATCGATCTGCTTGAGGAAGTGACCCGTCAGGTCGAAGGCCACACCATCTGCGCATTGGGTGACGCGGCGGCTTGGCCGATCCAGGGCCTGATCCGCCATTTCCGCCCTGAGATCGAGCGGCGCATCAATGAGAAGCAGGGCGCGCCCATGCTTCAGGCGGCGGAGTAATCGCATGCCCAAACTGACCGTAGACGGGATCGAGGTCGAAGTCCCCGCCGGCGCCACCGTGCTTCAGGCATGCGAGGCGGCGGGCAAGGAAATCCCGCGCTTCTGCTATCACGAACGGCTCAGATCGCGGGCAATTGCCGGATGTGCCTGGTCGAAGTCGCGCCGGGGCCGCCCAAGCCTCAGGCGATCTTGCGCGCTGCCTGCCGCCGACAATCAGGTGATCCCCACCACGTCGGAAAAAGTGAAGAAGGCGCGCGAAGGGGTGATGGAGTTCCTCCTCATCAACCATCCGCTCGATTGCCCGATCTGCGACCAGGGCGGCGAGTGCGACCTTCAGGACCAGTCCATCGCCTATGGACGCGGCCACACCCGCTTTCAGGAAAACAAGCGGGCGGTGACCGAAAAGTACATGGGGCCCATCGTCAAGACGGTGATGACCCGCTGCATCCAGTGCACCCGCTGCGTCCGCTTTGCCGAGGAAGTCGCGGGCGTCGAGGACATCGGCGCCGTCGGGCGCGGCGAGAACATGCAGATCACCACCTATCTGGAGCATGCGATCCAGTCCGAGTTGTCGGGCAATGTGGTCGATCTCTGCCCGGTTGGTGCGCTGACATCCAAACCCTATGCGTTCGAGGCGCGGCCCTGGGAGCTGACGAAGACGCCGGGTATCGACGTGATGGATGCGGTCGGCACCAATATTCGCTTCGACAGCCGGGGACGTCAGGTGCTTCGCGTGTTGCCGCGCATCAACGAGGACGTGAACGAGGAATGGGCGCACGACAAGACGCGCCACGCCGTTGATGGCCTTGTCCGCAGCAGGCTCGACCAGCCCTATGTGCGGGTTAAGGGCAAACTTGAGGCCGCGAGCTGGAACCAGGCATTCGCGGTCATCGCCAAGGCGGTGAAGGGTGCGGGCAAGGACGAGGTCGCGGCGGTCGCCGGCGATCTTGTCGAGGTCGAGAGCCTTTACGCGGCGAAGAAGCTGCTTGCGTCGCTGGGGTCCTCGCTGGCCGAAGGGCGGCAGAACGGCCTTGATTATGACGCGACGAGCCTGTCGGCGCTCAGGTTCAACACCACCATCGCAGGGCTTGAGCAGGCGGACGTGATCCTGCTTGTCGGCACTAATGTTCGCTGGGAAGCGTCGCTCATCAACACGCGCATTCGCAAAGCGTTAAAGAAATCGGCGGAGGTTTTCGCCATCGGACCGAAGGTGGACCTCACCTATGGCGCGACATGGCTGGGCAACGATCTCGCCCTCCTGTCCAGCTTGCCGGCGGAGGCTGCCGACGCACTGAAGAATGCCGAGCGTCCAGCCGTGCTTGTCGGTGAAACGGTGCTGGGCGTGGAGGGCGGTTTCGCCGCGGCGCTGAAGCTTGCCGCCGACTTCAACCTCGTCCGCGAAGGCTGGAACGGCTTCAATATCGTGCACACGGCGGCCAGCCGAATGGGGGCGCTGACCTTGGGTTTTGCGACGCCCGGCGGCCTGTCCGCGATCGCGGCACGGGCAGCGAATCTCAAGGCGTTGTTCGTGCTTGGCGCGGACGAAGCCGATCTGTCCGCCTTTGACCAGACCTTCAAAGTCTACATTGGGCATCATGGCGATCATGCCGCGCATCAGGCGGACGTCATCCTGCCGGGCGCGGCCTATACCGAAAAGCCGGGCACCTGGGTCAACCTCGAAGGCCGGGTCCAGCGGAGCGAACGCGCCGTGTTCGCACCCGGCGACGCCCGCGAGGACTGGACGATCCTGCGCGCGCTGTCAGAAGTGCTTGGCGTCAGAACTGCCCTTCGACAGCTACGGCCAGCTTTTGGCGGCAATCGCCGCTGATCATCCGGCGCTGGCCGAAGAGGGGCTGGCGCCTGCCGCATGGTCGCCGCCTGTGCTTCCGGGATCGACGATTTCGGGTGAGATCACTTACCCGGTCCGCGACTTCTACCTGACCAACGCCATCTGCCGCGCGAGCTACACCATGGAGCGCTGCTCGGCCGAAATTATCCACAAGCAGCCGATGCTGGAGGCCGCGGAATGACGCTCTGGTTCCAGAATCTGCTTGGTTGGGGCTTTGGTTGGCTGGTCGCCAATGTCATCCTGATCCTGCTTATCGCCCTGCCGTTGCTTCTGGCGGTCGCGATGGTGTCTATGTCGATCGCAAGGTCTGGGCGGCGATCGCGATGCGGCGCGGCCCGAACGTGGTCGGCCCCTTGGGTTTGCTCCAGAGCTTTGCCGACGGCGCTGAAGGTGTTCCTGAAGGAAACCATCATCCCTTCGGCGCGCGAACCGCGGCCTCTTCCTCATCGCGCCGATCATCAGCCTTTACGCTGGCGCTGGTCGCCTGGGCGGTGATCCCCTTCGGTGACGGAGTGGTGCTGGCAGACATCAATGTCGGCCTGCTCTATCTGCTCGCCGTGTCGTCGCTCGGCGTCTACGGCATCATCATGGCGGGCTGGGCGTCGAACTCCAAATATCCGTTCCTCGCCTCGCTGAGCGTCTGCGGCGCAGATGGTCAGCTATGAAGTCTCGATCGGCTTCGTGATCGTGTGCGTGGTGATGTACGCATCGAGCTTCAACATCTCGGCGATCGTGCATAGCCAGGTGGGCAACATCTTCGGCATATTGAACGGCAACGTATTCAACCCGCTGCTTTTCCCGATGGCCGTGGTCTTCTATATCTCGGCGCTGGCCGAGACCAACCGCCCGCCTTTCGACCTGGCCGAGGCGGAATCGGAACTCGTCGCCGGCTATCAGACCGAATATTCGTCGATGGCGATGGCGCTGTTCTTCCTTGGCGAATACGCCAACATGATATTGATGTCGGCGATGACTTCGCTGCTGTTCTTCGGCGGCTGGTTGCCACCGGTGAACTGGGCGCCGCTCTATCTCGTGCCGGGCTTCATCTGGCTGTTCGCTAAGGTCTTCTTCTTCTTCTTCGTCTTCGCCTGGGTGAAGGCGACGGTGCCGAGGTATCGCTATGACCAGCTGATGCGCCTTGGCTGGAAGGTGTTCCTGCCGCTGTCGCTTGCCTGGGTGGTTATTGTCTCGGGGTGGCTGATGCTCACCCGCTATCAGGTGCTCGGATCATGAGCGTAGCGTCCACGATCAAATCCTTCTTCCTCGTCGAGTTCGTCCAGGCGCACTGGTTGACCCTGAAGTATTTCTTCAGGCCCAAGGCGACGATCAACTATCCGTACGAGAAGAACCCGCTTTCGCCCCGGTTTCGCGGTGAACATGCGCTGCGCCGCTATCCCAACGGCGAGGAACGCTGCATCGCGTGCAAGCTGTGCGAGGCAGTATGCCCGGCTCAGGCTATCACCATCGAGGCCGAACCGCGCGAAGACGGCAGCCGCCGCACGACGCGCTACGACATCGACATGACCAAGTGCATCTACTGCGGCTTTTGCCAGGAAGCGTGCCCGGTGGATGCGATCGTCGAAGGCCCGAATTTCGAGTTCGCCACTGAAACGCGCGAGGAGCTGATCTATGACAAGGACAAGCTGCTCGCGAACGGGGAGCGCTGGGAACGTGCGATCGCACAGAACCTTGCCGCCGACGCGCCCTATCGCTAATCGCCCAATCTGACGCCAACGGGGACTTGTCCTAGTGATCCAGGCCATCGCCTTTTATTTGTTCGCAAGTCTGGTTATCGCGTCCGGCGCGTTGACGATTCTTGCCCGCAACCCTGTGCATTCGGTGCTGTGGCTGATCCTTGCGTTCTTTAACGCGGCGGGGCTGTTCCTGCTGCTGGGGGCCGAATTCCTCGCGATTCTGCTCGTCATCGTCTATGTCGGCGCGGTCGCGGTTCTGTTCATGTTCGTCGTGATGATGCTCGACATCGATTTCTCGGAGCTGCGGGCCGGTTTTGCGCGTTACCTGCCCTTCGGCCTGCTGCTTGCCATAGTCCTGCTGACGGAGCTTGTCTTTGCCGTCGGCGCCTGGAATGCGGGATTGATCGAACCGACGACGCGCGCGGTGCCCGCGGCCGCAACTGCGGGGATGACCAATATCGAGGCGCTGGGTGCGGTGCTCTACACCCGCTATGCCTATATTTTCGAAGCGGCCGGGCTGGTGCTGCTGGTGGCGATGATCGGCGCGATCGTGCTCACCCATCGCCAGCGCGGCGGCGTGCGGCGCCAGGATGTCGGAAAGCAGATTGCGCGCCGTCCCGAGGACGCGATCAGGCTTGCAAAGCCCGAAGTCGGGCAGGGGGTGTCGCTGTGACCGGGCCATCAATGATCGGATTGGGTCATTATCTCGTGGTGGGCGCGATCCTTTTCGTGCTCGGCGTGCTGGGGATATTCATCAACCGCAAGAACGTCATCATTATCCTGATGGCGATCGAGCTGATCCTCCTGTCGGTGAACATCAACCTCGTCGCCTTTTCGAGCTTCCTCGGCGATCTCGTGGGGCAGGTCTTCGCGATGTTTGTGCTGACGGTGGCTGCCGGCGAGGCCGCCATCGGCCTTGCCATCCTTGTCGTCTACTTCCGTAACCGCGGCACCATCGCGGTTGACGATATCAACATGATGAAGGGCTGATCGCCCCAATGATCCAGACGCTCGTCTTCCTGCCGCTCGCGGCGGCCATCATCGCGGGATTGGGCAATCGCGCAATCGGCAACCTGCCGGCCAAGCTTGTCACAACGGCCGCGCTATTCATTTCCTGCGCGCTCGCATGGAGCATCTTCCTGCCGATGATGGCGGGACAGATGCAGCCCTTTGTCGCGCATGTGCTGGATTTCATTCATTCGGGCGATTTGCAGGTCGCATGGGCGTTGCGCGTCGACATGCTGACGGCGGTCATGCTGGTGGTGGTGACGACGGTCTCGGCGCTCGTCCACCTTTATAGCTGGGGCTATATGGCCGAAGACCCCGACCAGCCCCGCTTCTTTGCCTATCTGTCGCTATTCACCTTCGCCATGCTGATGCTGGTGACGGCCGACAATCTCGTCCAGATGTTCTTTGGCTGGGAAGGGGTGGGTCTTGCCTCCTATCTTCTCATCGGTTTCTGGTATCACAAGCCGTCGGCCAATGCGGCGGCGATCAAGGCGTTCGTCGTCAACCGCGTCGGCGACTTCGGCTTTTCGCTCGGCATCTTCGGCACCTTCCTGGTGTTCGGCACGATCTCGATCCCGGCGATCCTCGCCGCCGCGCCGGGCATGGCGGGCTCGACCATCGGTTTCATCGGCCTGCGGGTCGACACCATGACGCTGCTTTGCCTCCTGTTGTTCGTCGGCGCGATGGGCAAGTCGGCCCAGCTTGGTCTCCACACCTGGCTGCCGGACGCGATGGAAGGCCCAACGCCGGTGTCCGCGCTGATTCATGCCGCGACCATGGTGACGGCGGGCGTGTTCATGGTCTGCCGCCTTTCGCCGATGTTCGAGACGAGTGAGACTGCAACCACCGTTGTCACTTATGTGGGCGCAGCGACCGCGCTGTTCGCGGCAACAGTCGGCACGGTGCAGAACGACATCAAGCGTGTGATCGCCTATTCGACCTGTTCGCAGCTCGGCTACATGTTCTTCGCGGCGGGCGTCGGCGCCTATGGCGCGGCGATGTTCCACCTGTTCACCCACGCCTTCTTCAAGGCGCTGCTCTTCCTGGGCGCTGGCTCGGTTATCCACGCCATGCACCATGAGCAGGACATGCGTTATTATGGTGCACTCCGTAAGCGCATTCCGCTCACCTTCTGGGCGATGACGGCGGGCACGCTCGCCATCACCGGCGTTGGCGTGATGGGGGTGTTCGGTTTCGCCGGTTTCTATTCGAAGGACGCGATCATCGAGGCGGCGTTCGCTTCGGGCACGCAGGCGGGTTACGTCGCTTTTGCGGTCGGCGTGTTCGCGGCGCTGTTGACCAGCTTCTATTCCTGGCGTCTGGTGTTCCTCACCTTTTTTGGTGAAGCGCGCTGGGCTGGGTCGGATCATATCCAGCATGCGGTCCATCACGAGCATGAGGACGCCGACGCCGAAGGCACGACCGACAGCGCCGACAACCATGTCTCCAGCGGCCATGCGATCGCCGGAACGGCGGGCTACCATCCGCACGAAAGCCCCTGGACGATGCTGGTGCCACTTGTCGTGCTGGCGCTCGGCGCGGTGTTCTCCGGCTTCCTGTTCCACGCCGGCTTCCTCGACGTGGAGCATAATTTCTGGAATGGGTCGGTCGCGTTCGATCACCATCTGATGCACGCGATGCACGGCATCCCGCTGTGGGCAAAGCTTTCGCCGGGCATCGCCATGTTGATCGGGCTTGCGATTGCCTGGAACAGCTATATCCGCAACCCGGGGGTTCCGGCCGCATTTGTGGCGCATTTCCGGGCATTGCATCGTTTCCTGACGCACAAATGGTATTTCGACGAGCTGTATGACTTCCTGTTCGTCCGTCCCGCTTTCGCGATCGGGCGGGTCCTCTGGAAACAGGGAGACATGGGCACCATCGACCGGTTCGGCCCCGATGGCATGGCTGCCGTCGTCGCCGGGGGAAGCGCCGCCGCAAGGCGTCTGCAATCCGGTTATGTCTACACTTATGCGCTGGTGATGCTGCTTGGCATCGCCGCTGCCACGACCTGGGCGATGGTGCGATAACGATATGAACGCGCTCGGCTTTCCAATTCTTTCCGTCATCCTCGCCGTGCCGCTGGTGGCGGCGCTGTGGATTTTGTTCGCGCCCGGTGGCGATCAGGCGCGGGCCAAAAACGCCCGCCTCATCGCGCTGCTCGCGACGCTGATCGATTTTGCCTTGGGCATCGTGCTCTGGGCGAATTTCGACAGTTCCACCGCGGCCTTCCAGTTCCAGGAAAACCTGCCGCTGTTCGCGCCCTGGTTCTCGTGGAAGCTGGGGATCGACGGCATCGCGCTGATGCTGATCCAGCTCAGCACCTTCCTGATGCCGATCTGCGTTCTGGCATCGTGGCGCTCGATCGAGCGGCGCGTGCCCGAATATATGGCGGCGTTCCTGCTCATGGAGACGCTGATGCTCGGCGTGTTCATGGCGCAGGATCTGTTCCTGTTCTATATCTTCTTCGAGGCTGGCCTCATCCCGATGTATCTCATCATCGGCATCTGGGGCGGCGCGCGGCGGATCTACGCCAGCTACAAATTCTTTCTCTACACGCTGCTCGGTTCGGTGCTGATGCTGATCGCGATGCTGTGGATGGTGAACGAGGCGGGCACCACGGACATTCCCTCGCTGATGGTCCACGACTTCCCCCTACAGGCGCAGATCTGGCTGTGGTTTGCATTCCTGGCCTCTTTTGCGGTCAAGATGCCGATGTGGCCGGTCCATACCTGGCTGCCTGACGCGCACGTCGAAGCGCCGACCGCGGGGTCCGTCATTCTGGCGGGCGTTCTCCTGAAACTTGGCGGCTATGGCTTCATCCGCTTTTCGCTGCCGATGTTCCCCCAGGCGTCCGCCCATCTAATGTGGGTGGTGTTCGGCCTGTCGATGGTGGCCGTGGTCTACACCTCGCTCGTCGCGCTGGTGCAGACCGATATGAAGAAGCTCATCGCCTATTCGTCGGTCGCGCACATGGCGTTCGTCACCATCGGCCTGTTCGCCTTCAACGTGCAGGGCATCGAAGGCGCGATGATCGTGATGCTTTCCCACGGCCTTGTGTCGGGCGCGCTCTTCCTTTGCGTCGGCGTGATCTATGACCGGCTCCATACCCGCGAAATCGCGCGATACGGCGGTCTTGCCGACAACATGCCGCGCTATGCGCTGCTGTTCATGCTGTTCACCATGGCGTCCGTCGGCCTGCCGGGTACAAGCGGCTTCGTCGGCGAGTTCCTTGTCCTGGTAGGCGCTTACAAGGCGCAGAGTTGGGTCGCGTTCGTCGCGACCACCGGCATCATCCTCGGTGCGGCCTATATGCTCTTCCTTTATCGCCGCATCGCCTATGGCAAGCTCGACAAACCCGATGTCGCGGCCATGCCGGACCTGTCGGCGCGCGAACTCTGGCTGCTTGCGCCCATCGGCGCGGTCGTGCTGTGGATGGGCGTCTACCCCGAAACTTTCCTGAAACCGATGCGAGCGTCGATCGCAGGCCTGGTCCAGCGGGTTGAACCCGCCGCGCCCGCGGGCGACGCGCAGATCGCGCGTGGCCGAACGGTTCCAGCCATTGCCCTTCAAGCCGAGAGCAACCATTGATGCAATCGCTTCAACAATCGCTTGCCCTGTCGTTGCCCGAGATCATTCTTTCGCTCGGCGCGCTGGTGCTTTTGCTCATCGGCGCCTTCCAGGGCGACCGGTCGCTGAAGCTGCTGAGCTGGCTCTGCGTCGCGCTCTACGCCGCCGCCGGTCTGGCATTGCTGGGCCCGGCCGGGTCGGGCGGGCTCGGCTATGACGGTCTGTATATCGCCGATGGCTTTTCGACCTTCCTGAAGGTCTTGATCTATGCGGCGGCCGCGGCGGTGACGATTGTGTCGCTGCCCTATATGCAGCGCAGCCATTCGACGCGCTTCGAATATCCCATCCTGCTTCTGCTGGCCGTCACCGGCATGGGCATGATGGTATCGGCGCCCAACATGCTTTCGCTCTACGTGGGGCTGGAGCTGCAGTCGCTTGCCGCCTATGTGCTGGCAGCGTTTCATCGCGGCGAGACGCGGTCGTCCGAGGCCGGTCTCAAATATTTCGTACTCGGGGCGCTTGCATCGGGCATCCTGCTCTATGGGGTGTCGCTGGTCTACGGCTTTACCGGCGCCACTTCGTTCAGCGGCATCGCCGACGCCATTTCCGGCGGGCGCCCAATCGGGGTGTTGTTCGGCCTCAGCTTTGTGCTCGCGGGCCTCGCGTTCAAGATTTCGGCGGTCCCGTTCCATATGTGGACGCCCGATGTTTACGAGGGCGCGCCGACGCCGGTTACGACCTTCTTCGCCACTGCGCCAAAGGTCGCCGCGATGGGCCTTTTCATCCGCGTTTCGATCGACGCATTCGGTGGTGCGGTCGGCGATTGGCGGCAGATCGTGATCTTTTCCTCGCTCGCGTCGATCATCCTCGGCGCGGTCGGTGCGATCGGGCAGAGCAACATCAAGCGGCTGCTTGCCTATTCGTCGATCAACAATATCGGTTTCGCGCTGATCGGTCTTGCCGCGGCATCGCCCGAAGGCGTCGCCGCAGTGTTATTCTACCTGGTCGTCTATGTTGCGATGACCATGGGTTCCTTCATCTGCGTTCTGCAGATGCGCGATCTTGATGGTCGTCCGATAGAAACCATCGCGTCGCTTTCGGGCCTGTCCCGCACCCGGCCGGGGCTGGCGGCGGCGCTTGCCGTCTTCATGTTCTCGCTTGCCGGCATTCCGCCCCTGTTCGGCTTCTGGCCGAAATTCCTCGTGTTCAACGCCGCGGTCGCTGCGGGCTTGCTGCCGCTGGCCGTGATCGGCATCACGGCATCGGTTATTGGCGCCTTCTATTATCTGAAGGTCGTCAAGACGATGTACTTCGATGAGCCGGCGCCTGCTTTTGGGCCCGCCGACAGCCGGATCAACATGGGCATGGTGACGGCGGCTGCGCTGTTCGTCTCGCCGCTCGGCTATTTTGCCATTCCGCTGCTGTCTGCGGCGACCGCCAATGCGGCGAGGGCGCTGTTCTGATCCCCGATCCTGACTTCCACGTTTTCGCCGAGCTTGGCTCGACCAACGACTGGCTTGCCGGCGAGGCGCGGAAAGGTGCGAAAGAAGGATCATGGGTTCGCGCGGACCGCCAGAGCGGCGGGCGCGGGCGCAGGGGGCGCCTGTGGGTGTCCGAGCCGGGCAACCTCTATGCCAGCACGCTCGTCAGGATAGGGGCGACCGATCCGCCCGCCCAGCAACTCGGCTTCGTCGCAGCGCTTGCCCTTTATGATACGATCGGCGTTTGGGTCGCCCCGAAAAGGCTGATGCTGAAATGGCCAAACGACGTGCTGCTCGATGACCGGAAGCTTTGCGGAATCCTGCTTGAGCGGGAAGGCGATGCCGTCGTGGTCGGCTTCGGCGTCAACCTCGTCCATTTCCCGCCCGATGCCGAACGGCCCGCGATTTCGCTTGATGCCGCGGGTGTGCAATCCCCTTCGCCCGATGTGATGCTTCAGGTGCTTGCGGAACGGTGGTCGATCCGGTTGGCACAATGGCGCTCAAACGGATTTATGCCGGTGCGTGAGGCCTGGACCGTGCTTGCCCACAAACGGGGTGCAGCCCTTGTTGCCCGCCTCGCGGATGGCGGCGAATACAGGGGGTGCTATGACGGCATCGATGCCGACGGCGCGCTCCTGCTCAGGCTCGCCGACGGTTCCACTCGCGTCGTTCACGCGGGTGATATATTTGCGTTGTGATCCTCGTAAAGGACCGGGCTGATGCTGCTTGCGATCGATGCCGGTAACACCAATGTCGTCTTCGCGCTTGTCGAAGGCGACGAAATACGCCACCGCTGGCGGATTGCGACCGATCCGCGCCGCACCGGTGATGAATATGCGGTTTGGCTGTTCCAGCTGCTCCAGATCGCGGGGCTGGACCGAAAGGCGATCGACGCCGTCATCATCGCCACGGTGGTGCCCCGCGCGCTCCATAATATGGAGGTTCTGGCCACCAAATATTTCGGTCATGCGCCGCTCGTCGTCGGGACGCCGGGCGTCGATCCCGGCATGCGGATCGATGTTGCCGCACCAGAGGAAGTAGGGGCAGACCGTATCGTCAATGCGCTCGCCGCCCATAGCCTTTATGGCGGCGATTTGGTGATCGTGGATTTCGGTACGGCCACCACCTTCGACGTCGTCGATTTTGTCGGCACCTACAAGGGAGGCGTCATAGCCCCGGGCATCAATCTCTCGCTCGACGCGCTGGCGGCCGCGGCGGCACGGTTGCCGAAGATCGTGATCGAAGCGCCCGCTCCCGGCCAGTCGGTCATCGGCCGGACAACGGTGGACGCAATGCACAGCGGCGTCTATTGGGGTTATATCGGGCTGATCGAGGGATTGATCGAGCGCATCCGCGACGAGATCGGCCGGCCCGCCAAGGTCGTCGCAACCGGCGGGCTTGCGCTCCTTTTCGAACAGCACACGGCCATTTTCGATCATGTGGATGGTGACCTGACAATCAAGGGATTGGCGCTGATTCACCAGCGCAACATCCGCAAATAAGAGTTTGTAAAATAATAACTCCTGGCGACGAACTGATCTTCCTGCCGCTTGGCGGGTCGGGTGAGATCGGAATGAACGTCAACCTCTATGGTTGCCGTGGCAAATGGCTGATGGTCGATCTCGGCCTTACCTTCGGCGACCCGACGGTGCCGGGCATCGATCTCGTGCTGCCCGATCTCGCGTTCATCGAGGAACGCCGCGATGATCTGCTCGGTATCGTGCTGACGCACGGACACGAAGATCATATCGGCGCGATCCCCTATCTGGTGGAGGAACTGGGCGTACCGCTCTATGCAACCCCCTTCACCGCCGCGCTCATTCGGGCGAAGCTGCAGGAAGAAGGCATAGCGGACAGGGTCGAACTCAACATCATCGAGCTGGGCGGCAAGGTCGATCTCGGGCCGTTTTCGTGCCGCTACATACCGCTTGCCCATTCGATTCCCGAAGGCAATGCGTTGCTCATCGATACGCCGTTCGGCCGCATCTTCCATACCGGCGACTGGAAGCTGGACGAAGAGCCCGTGCTTGGCTCCCCATCGACGGCCGAGGAGTTGACGGCGATTGGCGCTGCGGGCGTGCTTGCGGTGGTCGGCGATTCCACCAACGTCTTCAATTCGGAGACGTCGGGATCGGAAAGCGAAGTAAGGGCCGATCTGGACCAGATCATCGCGGATGCAAAGGGCCGCGTCGTTGTGACGACCTTTGCATCCAACGCGGCGCGGCTGTCGACGTTGGGGCAGGTTGCGCGCGACACGGGGCGGCAACTGGCGATTGCGGGACGTTCGCTGGAACGCATCACAAAGACTGCCAAGAGTGTTGGATATCTCACTGATTTTCCTGAAACAATTTCATTTGATGCGGCGATGGACCTCCCGCGTGACCAGTTGATGGTGATCGCAACAGGCGGGCAGGGCGAGCCGATGGCCGCGCTCGCGCGGATCGCCGCCAGAAACCATCCGATCAAGTTGACGGCGGGCGATACCATCGTCTTTTCGTCGAAACAGATTCCGGGCAATGAAATCGCCATCGGCCGCATCCAGAACCAGTTGGCGGAGGCTGGTATCACCATGATTACCGACCGCCAGGCCCTGATCCACGTATCCGGGCATCCGGGCCGTCCGGACCTTGCCGCCATGTACGGATGGCTGAAGCCGCAAATGGTCGTGCCGGTGCACGGCGAAATGCGTCATATGGTCGAACATGCGCGATTTGCGCTCGAGCAGGGCGTGCCACAGACTGTCGTGCCGAAGAACGGCTCGGTCATTCGCCTTGCCCCCGGAGATCCCCAGATCATCAACTATGAACCGGCGGGCCGGCTGGTGCTGGATGGCGATGTGATATTGCCGTCCGATGGCGCGACCATGGTTTCGCGGCGGCGGATATCGGTCCACGGCTATATGGCCGTGACGATGATCCTTGATGGCACAGGGATTGGTGCAGAGCCGGTGGTGCTGATGCAGGGCGTTCCCGTCGAGGAAGACCGCGAGGCGTTTCTCGACGAGGTGCGAGAGAAATTGAAGGAAGCGGCGCGTTCGGAGGCTGGCGCCGGCGAGACGCGTCTGCGTGAAGCGTTGAGACTGGCGGCGCGGCGCACGGCGACGGCCTGGACGGGCAAGAAGCCGATCGTTGAAGTTGCGGTGGTCAGGCTGGATTGATCGCGATGAAGTGGTACTCGGTTCTTGCGATCTATGTCTTGTTCTGGACGCTTACGCTGTTCGTCATCCTGCCGATCGGCGTCAGGACCAGCGAGGAAGTGGGCGAGGATCGCAAGCCCGGCCATGCCGACAGCGCTCCCCACAACCATGACTTGAAACGCAAGTGCCTGTGGACAACCTTGTTGTCGGCGGCGTTATTCGGCCTCTTTTATGCTAATTATTTCTATGGGTGGGTGACGCTCGATACCTTCCCGATCCTGAAGCCGCCCAGCTTCACGCAGTAATTCAACTGGTCCGCAGCCGGTCGATGGCCTGGGCCACGGCGACATAGAGCTTGCCGACATCGGAGGACAGCATGGCGACCGCCATGGGGCCGCCATCGCGTTCGGACAGCACACGCCGGATAACCGCCTCGAAGTCATGGACGTAGCGGTTCACTTGATCCCGGAACTGCGGTTCCTGCTCGTAATGGCGCAGGATGGTCTTGGCTTCCCCGGAATCGAGCAATCGCACGGCACGGCGAGCAAAAACGCTGCGATCGCCCTTCAGATAAGCGGCCCATGAAATGTCCGTCACCTCGTTCGACATGATCTTCGCGATGTCGATCGCGGTGGAATTGAGCGATTCGATCAGCAACGCGGATTGCCGCGAGAAATCTTCCTGATTCTGCTCCTCGGTCTGCGTGTTCACCTCGGCGATGCGCGTTTCGATGCTGGCGGTCGTGTCGGCGATGGTCAGCATCTGCCGCGCAAGGCGTTCGGATGCGGCCTGTGCCGCCGCAAGCGCCTCGTCGCTCGCCGCCTTCAGCGTTGCAATCCGGCCGCCGATCGCTTCATCGACGGAGGACTTGAGCGTTTCTTCGTTCGATCGTGCCAGCGCGGCCTGGGCCTCCTCGGCCACGTTCGAAAGAACGGTCCGAATATGCTCGGCCGCTTGCCCAGCGGCGTCGCGCGCGCGCGATATGGCATCGAGGAGCGTCGAGGATGCCTTGAAACCGACATCGTCCGCTTCGCTTTCAATAGCCTTCAACCGGCCCTGGCTTTCTTCCAGTTGCGCGGTGAGCGTCGCGACCCGGTCGACGGCGACGTTCAGGCCGCTGTCGATCATGCCCAGACTGGCTTCGGACGTTGCCTTGACGCCATCGGCCGCCGCTCGCAGCTGGCCGAGTTTATCGTCGAGGCTGGTGACGTCGCCCTGCGTTTCGGCAAGCAACGCGCGCGTCTGGGAAATAATTTCGCAGGCATCCACCAGATTTTCGGGCAGTCCGTCGGTGGCCAGCCGTTTCAGATCCTCAAGCATGATGTGAAGCTGGCCGGCCCGTTCGATCAGGCGGTTCGCGTTCTCGCCATTGTCATTGAGCGGCGCGGCCATCGCGTCGAGTTCGGCCCGCAATTTGGCGATGGACTGGAACATCTGGCTGGCGTGCGCCTCGCTGGTGCCGCCAAGCGCGCCGAGCTGACCCTCAACGTCGGCGAGCCCGCTTCCCAGTTCGGCGATCAGCTTCCTGGCGCGGCTGTCCTGATCGTCGATCATCTTTTCGAGACCGGAGAATTGCGCCGTCAGTTGCCGGGCGCTTGCCGACAGGTTGCGAACCGCGTCGGACCCCGTACCGACCAGGGTCGACCGCGCTGTTTCCACGGTTTCGAGCAACGCCTCGCCCTGGACGCTGATGCTTGTGCGCGTTGCCTCGAGCGCGCCAGCGGTGCGCGCCAGTGCGCCTTCAACCGTTTCGTTCAGCCGCCCGGCGACTTCTTCAAGCTGATTGCGCGCGCGTTCGGTTGCCTGTTCCAGCCCGGCGACCTGCGCTGCCAGATGTTCTGTGGCGACGGTCGCGGAATCTTTCACCTCGCCGGACTGTTGTTCCAGCCTTGCCAGGCTCGTCGCGAGTTGCTCCGCCTGTCCGGCCGCTTCATCGCCAAGTGTGCGAAAGCCCGCCGACACCGATTGGGCGAGCGTCTCCATGATTGGGAGGTCCGCCATGACGACGCCGAAATCAGCCTTTGCGTTGGCGGCCGCTTCGTCGAGCGCTTCGGCTGCCTTGGCAAGCCTCACGGCTTCCTGGGCCAATTGCCCGGTCGTCTGGCTGAGCTGTTGGGAAAAGCCATCGCCGGCTGCGAGGAGCTTCTGCGCCTGCTGATCGACCTCATGCCGGTTGGCCGCGATATCGTTATGCATCGCCACCAACGCACCGCGCAGCGCGCTTATCTCGGACCGCATGTCGGCGCTGGCGTACTCGAACAGGGATTGGGCGTGGCCGATCAGGGTTGCGCCGCGCGCGGCATCCAGGCGCAGGGCAACCACCGCGCCAATGCCGATCAACGCCAGCGGAGCGGTGACTGCAGCGACGATCGCCGCCCACTCCACAAGGTCGAGTTGCATATCGGCGCGACTGGCCGTCAGCAGGTAAACGGTGGCGACCGAAAGCGCGAGCCAGAAAAAGCCGAGCAATCCGGCAAGCTTCAATATGAGACCCGCCCGCGAAGTTGCGTCATTCGCGGCAACGGGGCCGTGAAGGAAATCGGTGATTGGTTCGGGTGCCCTGTCTTCAGGAACAAAATGGACGCCGGCAGATGCGCCGTTAGACGCATCTGAATGAAGTGCAGTTTGGCTGGCCCCGCTCATGGTGCGATGTTTATCATGATTGCAGCAACTTGCCAGTCCGTTTGCCGGGTTATTGGAGCGCTTCCGCGCATTACTGTATTTCAGGCAGCAAAACTGGCTTCGACACGGCGGTGCCAAAGGATGGTGATAATCGCGCACAGCGTCAGTGGACCGATTTCGAACCACCAGAACCACCGGGGGTCGCCGAGAGCGCAGGCGATGAAGATCGCCGCGACGCGCATATTCGCGCTTAGCAGGGCCATCCATTTCATCGGCCAGCGGGCTCTGTCTCGATATCGGGCAGCGAGGATTATCGGTCGGTCGCTTGCGCGCAATTGTGCGTCGAATGGTTCGGCCATGCGGTCCAGCGCATGAAATGCGGCATCGTACAGCCGGACGCCGGGATTGCGTGCGCGGACCGGGGGTGTGCCCGAGCCTCCATCGCCGCAAATTCGCCGATGATACCGGGCGCGTTCGGCTTCGTAGAGACTTCGACTGAGCGGCGTGGAGAACGCCGCCCGCGATCATCGGCAGGAATGCCCGGTCGAAGCCGATGGAATAACCCAGCGACAGATAAAGCAGGACGAAGACGCCGTGATCACACAGGCCGTCAAGCACGCGCCCGGCCGCGCTCGTCGTGCCGGTTGCCCGTGCGATCATGCCATCCAGCCCGTCCGCGACCAGCCAGGCGATGCTGAACAGGAGGCCAAGCGCCGTCAGTGAGGCGCTTTGCCAATGGAGATAGGCCGCTGCGGAGAGGGCGCCGAATGCCAGACCGGCAATCGACACCATATTGGCTGAAATCCCCTGGCCTATCGCCCACGCCAATGCCGCGCGCGAAAGCGGGTGGACGAGCCACCTGTTCGTCACGTCCTCTATGGCCGGATCGCGCGACCCATCCGAAATTTTCGTGTTCATCGAGACCTTTTTGTCGATAGCGGTGGCATGGCAGGTCGAGTCAATGCTTGGCAAGTCTTGTCGGACCCGACTAGGAAGCGCTCACCACTTTTGTTCGATCCTCGGGAAGGAGGCGGCGTTGCCGCTGACGGCGCTTCTATTTGCCCATCATGAGCTGGACGGCACGCGATTGCCGGCCGGATTGCTGCCGCTGGCCGGTTGGACCGTGGTTGAACGACAGGCGCGTCTCGCAATGCGCGTCGGTGCCGGCTGCGTCGTAATCTGCGCGGACAGGGCGACTGCGGAACTTGCCGCAGCCCTCGCCCGGTTGCGCCGGGACGGAATCCGGGTCGAAACCGCGCGCAATGTCGCGGAAGTCGGAGATCTCATTCAGGGCGACGGCGATGTCCTCATGTTCGGCGAGGGGCTCGTTTGCGACGAGCGGATCGTCCGACGGATGGCCGAGGCGCCTGCGCCTTCGCTGATGGTCCGGAACGACGACGGCGACGAACGCTACGAACGCATCGATGCCAACGCTCGCTGGGCCGGGCTCGCCCTGCTGCCGGGTGCTGTGGTGCGTGAAGTGTCTCGCCGGTTCGGCGATTGGGATCTTCAGTCGACACTGCTGCGCACCGCCGTCCAATCCAACGCCGCGCGCGCGCCGTGGGATGCGGTGCCGCTCTATGTTCCCGACCGTCGCAGAGACGTTCCGCTCATTCTCGACGTGCCGCGCAGCAGGGCGGAGGCCGATCGGTGCGGTGCTGCGCTGTTGACGCAGGCGCAAAAGGGGTGCCTTGACTGGCCGGCCCGGTATCTTCACCCGCCGGTCGAAAACGCGATGGTCCGGATGCTGCTGCCGACCCCCATAACCCCCAATATGGTGACGGTATTTACAGCGGTAGTCGGCGCTGCGTCTGTCATCGGCTTTGCGACCGGCTGGCTCTGGGCGGCGCTGCTTTTGATGCTGTTTCTCGGGCCGCTCGACGGCGTGGATGGCAAGCTGGCGCGGACCCGGCTTCAGTTTTCCCGCTGGGGGGATCTGGAGCATGTCGTTGACAAGATCGTCGAATATGGTGCGTTCATCGCGCTGGGCGGCTATCTGTCGAAGGTGCACGGCCATTATGGACCATGGGTGCTGGCCGCTATGACGATCTGCTTTGCGCTGGCGGAGGCGGTTCAGGGCGAATTCTTCAACCGGTACACAGGCCGTCAATTGGACGATGCAGGCAAATGGCAACGCCGGGTGCGCCTGGTGGCGGGTCGTCGCAACACCTTCTTCTGGCTGCTCGTGCCCTTCGCGCTGCTTGACCAATGGCAAACGGGCTTTATCGCAGTGGCGGTTTACAGCACCGTGACGTTTTTTGTTGCCCAAGCGTTCTTTTTTTCGACTATGCGCGTTTATGCGATGGAGCATCTACCACCGGTTGCGGAGAATTTTAGGAAGTCGCGATACGCGTTTCTGCCTCGGCAGGATCGCTCCTGAAGTAAACTCAGCCACGGCCCGCCGTGCTCATGCTTGAAAGTGGTTCAATGGGTATAAAGGTAGCGATCGTCGGTATCGGCAATTGCGCAAGTTCACTGGTTCAGGGGGTGGCGCATTATTCGAATGGCGGCGCCAACGAGGCCATCGGCCTGATACATTGGGACCTCGGCGGCTATCGCCCCAGGGACATAGAGATCGTCGCTGCCTGGGACGTCGACCGCCGCAAGGTGGGCAAGGATGTGTCCGAAGCGATTTTCACCCTGCCGAATTGCACTGCCGTATTCTGCGATCACGTTGCGCCGACGGGTACGATCGTGCGCATGGGCCGTACGCTCGACGGCGTGGCCGACCATATGGAAGAATATCCGATCGATCGCCGATTCGATGCTGCGGATCTGCCGGAGCCGGACAAGGCGGAAGTGATTCGCGTCCTTAAGGAAAGTGGCGCCGAAGTCCTGATGAACTACCTGCCGGTGGGCAGCCAGGAAGCGACCGAATTCTATGCGGAATGCGCGCTGGAGGCCGGCGTCGCGTTCGTCAACAACATCCCTGTGTTCATCGCGAGCGATCCGGTCTGGGCGCGCCGTTTCACTGAAGCCCGCGTTCCGATCATCGGCGATGACATCAAGGCTCAGCTCGGCGCGACCATCGTCCACCGCGTGCTGACGGATTTGTTTCACAAGCGCGGCGTCAGGCTGGATCGCACCTACCAGCTCAATACCGGCGGCAATACCGATTTCCTGAACATGACCAATCGCAAGCGGCTGGCATCGAAGAAGAAATCCAAGACCGAGGCGGTCCAGTCTGTTGCCGAACATCGGCTGCTGGATGAGAATATCCATGTCGGTCCGTCCGACTATGTCGCGTGGCAGAACGACAACAAGGTCTGCTTCCTGCGCATGGAGGGGCGTATGTTCGGTGGCGTGCCGCTAAACCTGGAATTGCGCCTTTCGGTGGAAGACAGCCCCAATTCGGCGGGCGTTGCGATCGACATGATCCGCTGTGCCAAACTTGCCCGCGACCGTGGGCTTGGCGGCCCGGTTCTCGCGCCGGCGGCCTATTTTTGTAAGCATCCGCCCCAGCAGATGCCTGACGATCAAGCCTTCACCGCGGTCGAGGCATTCATAGGCACCGCTGCGGCGTGATCGACACCGCCATCCTTCTGGCTGCCGGCGAGGGTAGCCGGTTGCGCTCGGCGAGTATTTCGAAGCCCTTGTGCATGGTCGGCGGCATGCGGCTGATCGATCACGCGCTTGATGGGCTGGCAAGGGCTGGCCTGCGGCGGGTTGTTGTCGTGACGGGCTATCTGGCTGATGAGGTTGAGCGTTATCTGTCGGCCGGGAACTGGCCGATCGAGGTCGAAGCCGTGCGTAGTCCCGACTGGCGTCAGCCCAACGGCGTTTCGGCGCGCGCGGCGGGGACGCGGCTTCATGGCCGGCCAGCATTGCTGGCGATGTGCGACCACCTCGTCGATGCGGCCCTCTATGCGCGAATGGCGGATGCCGGTGCGGGCGCGGGGCTTCGTCTCGGCATAGACCGGCGCCTCGGTCATCCCTGGATCGATCCCAAGGACGTGACCTGCGTTGCGATGGATGGCACAAAGATCACGGCCATCGGAAAGGGTCTGGAACCGCATGACGCCTATGACACTGGCGTATTTGCTGTTAGCCAGCCGTTCTTCGATGCACTCCAAGCCATTGATTCACCATCGATAACGGATGCGGTGCGCATACTTGCGGCGGATTGCCGGGCGGAAACGGTCGAATGCGGCGATATTGACTGGATCGATGTCGATGATCCACGAGCGCTGGCGCAGGCTGAAAACTGGCTTTCCAGCCAGGGGTTGAGCCGCGCTTCGTGATGAAGCTGATAAGGGGATTGTAATGCGTTGGGCCTGTTTGCTGGCGCTTGCCACGATATCTGTTTCCCTGCCCGCCCTGGCCGCGCCGTGGATGGAGCCGGGGGATGTGCAGGTGCGCGAGGATGTGGAACGCCTGAAGGCCGCACGCATCATCAACGGCCCCACCAACACATGGCCTTTGCCCTGGGCTGTAATGGTCGATCTGGCGACCGCTGCCGAGGACACGCAGTTGGCGCCGGATCTTCGCGCGGCGGCCAAACGGCTGACGAGCGTGAGTGCGCTTGCCGATCAGGCCAGTTCGGGAGAGGTGCGGGTCAGCTATACGGGTCGCCCCGCGCTGATCCGCGATTTCGGCGCGGGCGCGCGCGAGAATTTGGATGCATCGGTGCGCGTAACCCAGCAGATCGGCAATTTGTTCGTCAGCGTGGGTGGCGGATACCGCCGTCATCAGCGTGGCAATGACTGGCATGCAGACCAGACCTACGCTGCGTACAAGTTGGGGAACTGGGCCTTTTACGGCGGTTATGTCGATCAATGGTGGGGTCCGGGGAACAGCGGGTCGTTGCTTTTTTCCACGTCGGCGCGGCCGATACCGAAGATCGGCTTCAAGCGCTTGCAGGCCCATCCCATCGATTTTCCTGTGCTGCGGTGGCTCGGGCCATGGCGTTTTGACGCCTTTGTCGGCGATCTCGGCAAAAGGCGCGATTTCGATCATGCCAAGGTCATCGCGTTACGGTTCAATTTCGAGCCGGTTCCGGGGCTTGAAATCGGCCTTAATCGTGCGCTGCAGCTTTGCGGCAAGAATTGGCCGTGCAGCCTGAAGACGATTGGCAAGGCGTTTACCGGTTTCGGCAATGCCGACAACACCGGCACGCCGAATGAGCCCGGCAACCAGATCGCCGGCTATGACATCAGCTACACGACCCGCATCGGGCCCGTCACCGCGCGTTTCTATGGCGAGATGGAGGCCGAGGACGAAGATAATATCGTCATCGACAAATACGCGCGGATGGCCGGCGCCAAATTTTCCGGACCTCTGGGCGGCGATGGCGCGAGCTGGGAATTGGGCGGGGAGTGGACCGACACCTATGCATGGGAGCTTACCACCGGAAAGCGCTATGCGGGCGTCGTCTATCGCAATTTCATCTATTTCGACGGTTTCACCTACCGCGACCGGCCGATCGGCAATTCGATCGATGGCGATTTAAAACTGCTCAGTTTTGACGCTGCGATCACCGACGCAAAGAACCGGCGCTATTATGGCTCGTTCCGCAGGGCTAATCTGAACGTAACCGGCCGGCCCGACCATCGCCTGTCATCCACGCCCGAAGATATCAACATCGGCACGTTGGGGGTGCAATTGCCAACACCCTATGGCGATATGCGGCTGGAGGGACGCTATATGGACAATCTGCCCGACACACCTGGCCGCTCGCCCAATGCGGTCGATTTCGAGGCAAGTTGGCGCACGCGCTTCTAAAAAACCTCGCATGCGCAGCCGCGATACCCATCAGGGTTAGGGCCACTTTAACATCATTCCGGGTAAACATCTGCCAGGCTGAATTTTTCTGACTGGTGGATGGCAAGGAAACTGGGCGATAGCGTGAAGATCGACCGGCTGCTGGATTTGGCGGCCGATCGCTCACGTGCGGCCAGAAGCGAGCTGACCGACGCCATCGTCGATCTGTTTCTGCCGGACCGGCATCGCCTTTCCGATCACCAGCGCGCGATAATGACCGATGTGCTGAGGAAGCTGGTCGGATCGCTTGAGATCGAGGTCCGGCAATATCTGGTCGAAGCGCTTTTGCGAGGGCCCGACCCGCTGCCCGAACTGCAGGCGGTGCTTGCCAACGACGAGATCGAGGTTGCCCAAGCCGTATTGGAACGCAGCCGGGTCCTCCAGGATCAGGACCTGATCGATGTCGTCCGGCGCCGTGCGGAGGAACACCGGATGGCGATCGCGCTGCGGAACGATGTATCCGCCGCCGTCGCCGAGGCGCTGGTTGAAAAGGCCGGTCCGGACGTGATCGAGGCCCTGATCCGCAATTCCGACGCCATGCTGTCGCGCCGGGCCATGGAAATGCTTGTTGCCGAAAGCAAGCGCTTCGACCGCTTCCAGGAACCGCTGCTCGCGCGCGCCGATCTGCCACCCGAACTCGCCTATCGCATGTACTGGTGGGTATCGGCCGCCCTTCGCGATTATATCCTCAAGCGTTTCGAGATTGATCCGACCAGGATCGACTCGCTCATACAATCCGCCGCGCGGCGCGGCATCGCCGCACATGAGATCGACGACAGGCTTGAAGCCCGGGCCATTCGTCTCGCCGAGCGGCTTCATGAACTGGGCGATCTGACCAACGATTTCATCCGCGCGTCGCTCCGCCAGTCCCGCATCAGCCTGTTCGTCGCGGGGCTCGCGATCCGGGCGAAAATCGATTTCGCGACAAGCTGGGCAATTCTGTCCGATCCGGGAACCGACAGCGTCGTCGTGTTGTTGCGGGCAATCGACATGCCGCGCGAAATGGCGGCGTCGATTTTGATGCTGTTGCAACGGCTTCGTGATGGCAATGCGCCGCAGCCGCCCGATGCTCTGGTCCGCGTGATGGAGGCGTTTGACATGATGCCAATCGACCGCGCGCGGTCGGTTCTTCGTCTCTGGCGGCTGGACCGGCATTATCGCGACGCCATCGATGAAGTCGGGCCGGCGGGGCCAAACGCATGATGCTGGATGTTCCTGCGGTGTATTCGGGACGGTTTCGGGCCGACGGACACATCATCGAGGCGTCGCCGGAGCTGTTCGCGCTGCACTGTCGCTGTGGCGGTGGCAATGCCGATCCGCTGGCGGTCCCCGTCCTGCCTTCGCTCATCCGACGCGCGGCAAGCTTGAACATGCCGTTGAGCGCGTCGGTCCTTCTTGCCGATGGTCCCCGCAACATCACCTATTGGGCGCGGGCGGTGCCGGTGAATGAGGCGATCGACCTGCAATTGTTTGACTGGAACGCCGACAGCGCTCCATTGCCGCAATCACTGGAACAAGCGGTGCGTGAGCGCGATTTCATGCGCGCCTCGTCGGGCTGGATCTGGGAGGTCGATGCCGATCTGTGCTTCACCGCCCTGTCCGAATCGGCCTCCACCGTGTTTGAACAGCCGGCGGTGCTTCTGGTCGGCCAATCCATGGCTGCGGTGCTTCGGCCCTTCGATGGCGATGATGAGGGGGTTGATGACTTCCGCATCGGCTCCGATCCTTCCGTCTGGTTCAGGGACAGGGTCGTCCAGACCCGGACAAAGGCGCTTCCACGATATTTCCGGCTCAGTGGAATGCCGGTCTATGATAACGACCGCCTCGTCAGCCTTCGGGGAACGGCTACCGAAACTCGCCGGCCGCAAACGACCGCCAATCCGGTTGGCGCGGGCGGGGCATCGCCCATTCCGGTCGGAGCAGAAGAAGAAACGGCCATCACCGACGTGTTGCGGGCGCCGCTCGAACAGATAACCCAAAGTGCCGAGGCCATGCGCACGCAAAGCTTCGGGCATCTCAAAAGCGTTTACGCAGGCTATGCCGGGGATATCGCGACTGCCGCGCGTCATCTGCGCACGTTGATCGACGATGTGTTCGATGTCGCGGCAATCGATTCCGGCACCGTCGCGCTGTCGATCGAAAAGGTTGACCTGACGACGCTGGCCGAGGAGGCGCGGGCCATCGTGTCGCAACGGGCCGCTGCCAGCGGGTCGCAAATCCTTTGGCGCGCGCCGCCTGCCTCGGTGATCGTTTACGCGGATTGGGGCCGGACGCTGCAGATCCTGATCAACCTCATGCAGAACGCCGTCAAGTTCGCGGGCGGCGCGGGGCCGATCCAGTTGATTCTGGACGTCGCCGAGGGCGAGGCCCGCCTGCGTGTCGACGATCAGGGCGGCGGAATATCGCCGGATGATCGGGAACGGGTCTTCTCGAAGTTCGAGCGGCTACAGCCGCATACCGCTGAAGGAACCGGCCTCGGGCTCTATATTTCCCGATCGCTGGCCCGGGCCATGGGCGGCGACATCGCTCTGTCGATATCGCCCGAAGGCGGCGCGCGCTTTACGCTGGTGCTCGCGCGCGCCTGATATCGAGCCTGGAAAGGCGAAAGTTACCTTTTTTCTACCGGGATATAGTCCCGCTCGGTGTGGCCGGTGTAAAGCTGACGCGGACGGCCGATCTTCTGCGCCGGGTCCTCGATCATCTCGTTCCATTGCGCCACCCAGCCGACAGTGCGGGCAAGCGCGAACAGCACGGTGAACATGGTGGTCGGAAAACCGATCGCTGACAGGATGATGCCCGAATAGAAGTCGACGTTGGGGTACAGCTTCTTCTCGACGAAGTAGGAGTCGTTCAACGCGATCTGTTCAAGCTCGCGGGCGACATCGAACACCGGATCGGTCACGCCCAGCTTGTCCAGAACTTCCGCGGCGGTCTTCTGCATCACTGTCGCGCGGGGGTCGTAGTTCTTGTAGACGCGGTGGCCAAAGCCCATGAGCCGGAACGGGTCGTCCTTGTTCTTGGCGCGCGCGATATATTCCGGAATCCGGTCAGGCGTGCCGATTTCCCGCAGCATGTTGAGCGCGGCCTCGTTGGCGCCGCCATGCGCCGGGCCCCACAGACACGCGATGCCCGCGGCGATGCAGGCGAACGGGTTCGCGCCCGACGAGCTGGCCAGGCGGACCGTGGACGTCGACGCGTTCTGCTCATGGTCGGCGTGAAGGATGAAAATGCGGTCCATCGCCTTTTCGACAATGGGATCGACGACATATTCCTCGGCCGGAACGCCGAATGTCATCCGCAGGAAATTGCCGGTGTAGCTCAACCGGTTGTCCGGATAGAGGAACGGCTGACCGACCGAGTATTTATAGGCCATGGCCGCGATCGTCGGCATTTTGGCGATCAGCCTGTGGCTGGCGATCATCCGCTGCTTCGGATCGTCGATATCGGTCGAATCATGATAGAAAGCCGAAAGCGCGCCGACGATGCCGCACATCAGCGCCATCGGATGGGCATCGCGGCGGAAACCGCGATAGAACATCGCAAGCTGCTCATGCACCATGGTGTGGCGGGTGATGGTGTGGACGAATTGTTCCAGCTCCGCCTTTTTCGGCAGTTCGCCGCGCAACAAGAGATAGGCGACCTCCATGAAGCTCGACTTCTCGGCGAGCTGGCCGATTGGATAGCCCCGATGGAGGAGGACGCCTTCGTCACCATCGATATAGGTGATCTTGGACTCGCAGCTCGCCGTGGAGGTGAAGCCGGGATCATAGGTGAAGGCACCCGTTTCGGCATATAGCTTGCGGATATCGATGACATCCGGTCCCACCGATCCTGAAAGAACGGGGTAGTTCTTCTCGCTGTCGCCGATTTTGAGCGTCGCCACCTTATCCCCCATCCAATTGCCCTCCTCGAAATACGCTGCCCGGAACATCCCGGCACTAAAGTTGATCGTCGATACGTCCAATGCTTTCGTCGCGACCCAGCTGAAGGAGCACGTCGAAAATACCGGGCGATTTGGCTTGCCCTGTCAACACGGCACGCAGCGGCTGGGCAACCTTGCCCAGTCCGACACCTGCCGCTTCTGCGACCCCGCGAACAGTCGTGTCCAGAGCGTCCGAAGTCCAGCTCGTTGTGCTGGCGAGAGCGGCGCGCGCCTGCGCGAGAAGCTTGCGGCCCTCGTCGTCTAGCAATTTCTTGGCCCCCTCGTCGAGCAGTAAGGGGCGAACGCGAAACAGATAGAGGGTGCTGTCCGCTAACTCATTAAGATTCTTGGACCTTGGTTTCAATTCAGCCATGCTGCGAAGCAACAGATTTTGGTCCGAACTCGGTAAGGCGGCGCTCCATTCTCTTTTCGACAAGCGGTCCGACGAGCCCGGCCAGCCGTTCGTCGGTGGACTCCCTGATGTAGTTGCCGTTCACATTTTCCAGCTTCTTCTCGTCGAAGCGAGCGGGAGAACGACCGACCGCCTCCAGCGTGAACCATTCGACCGCCTGTTCACGGCTGATGATTTCGTCGTCTCCATGGCCCCAGCCGAGACGGAGAAGATAGTTTTCCAGCGCTTCGGGCAAAATGCCCAGTTCGTCACGATAGGCGTCGACGCCGAGCGCCCCGTGCCGCTTGGACAACTTTGCGCCGTCAGCGCCATGGATCAGCGGTACATGCGCATAGACCGGCTCCGGCCAGCCCATCGCCCGGATCAGAGCCAATTGGCGGAAGGCGTTGTTCAAATGGTCGTCGCCGCGAATCACATGGGTGACGCCCATGTCATGGTCATCGACCACCACCGCCAGCATATAGGTCGGCGTGCCATCAGACCGCAGTAGCACCATATCGTCGAGTTCCGCGTTCTGAACCGTGACGCGGCCCTGGACGCGATCTTCAATAACCGTTTCGCCGGTGCGCGGTGCCTTCAGGCGGACGACGAACGGCGCGCCTTCAGGCGCGTCTGCCGGATTACGGTCGCGCCACCGGCCGTCGTAGCGCTGCGGTTGCTTCGCGGCGCGCTGCGCGGCTCGCATTTCCTCGAGCTCCGCCGGCGTGGCGAAGCATTTATAGGCATGCCCATTCGCCAACAGATCATGCGCGACCTCGGCGTGCCTGGCCGAGCGAGCGAATTGATATATCTCCTCGCCGTCCCAATCGAGCTTCAGCCAGCGCATGCCGTCCAGAATTGCCGCGATCGCGGCATCGGTCGATCGGGCGCGATCGGTATCTTCGATCCGCAGCTTGAATTCGCCCTTGTGGTGGCGAGCGAAAAGATAGTTGAACAGTGCGGTGCGGGCGCCGCCGATATGGAGAAAACCGGTTGGCGATGGTGCAAACCGGGTAACGACTCTAGATGTATCGGCGCTGGCGGGCACGCGGGCTGTCTCCAAGGATAGCCGGCTGATCAGGCAACGGCAGGGGGGTAAGGCGGCGGGTGTCTAGCATAGCGCCAGAGCGGGTTCAAATTCGTCGTTTCGGGGATAGGGTGAAGATATTCACGGCCCGTTCCGGCGAATGGATCGAGGCTGCGCTTCACGCCCAGGTGCAACAGTTCGCGCTGTGGATTCCGGTCGCCTTTGGCCTCGGCATCGCCTGTTGGTTCATACTGCCCTCGGCGGAAAGCCGGGTGGCGGCGGGGTGCCTGTTCGCGATGGCTGCCGTCGGCGGGATGGCGCTGGGCGGCCGGCCTGGCCATCTGCTGGGCTGGTTCGGCCTGCTGGCTGTGGCGGGCCTCGCGTTGATCTCGGGCAGGGCCGAATGGATCTCAGCGCCCCGGCTGAAGCGCGCGGCGACGACGACCGTCACCGGAAGAGTGGAGCGGGTCGAACGCCTGTTGGGGCGGGGCCTTGTCCGCGTGACCCTGGTGGATGAGGAGGCCAATGCCGGGCTCCGTATGCGCATATCGATGCCCGAGGACAAGGCGGCCGATATCGATGCGGGTGCGCGTGTTTCGTTGTCCGCGCGGCTGACGCCTCCGGCCCCGCCCGCCATTCCCGGCGGCTATGATTTCGCGCGGATGGCCTGGTTCAAGGGCATCGGCGCGACCGGCCGCGCGCTCGGCCCGCCCCACATTGTCGAAACGCCGTCGGTCGATGGATTCTGGCCGTGGTTCGACGGGCTGCGTAGCCGTCTTACAGTCCATGTGCAAAGCCGCCTGGGCGGGGCCGAGGGCGGTATTGCCGCATCCTTCGTCACCGGCGATCAAGGAGGCGTGCCCGAAGATGTCGCGCAGGCGCTGCGTGATTCAGGGCTCACCCACCTATTGTCGATCTCCGGCCTGCATGTCGCGGCGGTGGTCGGCTTCGTCATGTTTTCGACAAGGCGTTTGCTTGCGCTTTCGGTTCACGCCGCGACCTGTTGGCCCTTGTCACTGATCGGCGCAGGGGCCGGGGCGCTTGCGGGCATCGCCTACAGCCTGCTTGCCGGCGGGGAAGTGCCGACCGTCCGCTCCTGCATCGCAGCCCTTCTGGTCCTGCTTGGCCTGGCCCTGGGGCGGGAGGCGATCACGCTCAGGATCGTTGCGGCCGGCGGGTTCCTGATCCTGCTGTTTCGCCCCGAAGCATTGGTCAGCGCCAGTTTCCAGCTCTCCTTCGCGGCGGTCACGGCCATCGTCGCCCTGCACGAACTGCCCTGGCTGCGGGAGCACCTGATGAAGCGCGAGGAGCCCTGGTGGGCGGTGCTGCTCAGATCGATGGCGGGATTACTGCTGACCGGACTTGTCGTGGAAGCCGCTCTCGCGCCGATCGGTCTCTATTATTTCAACCGTATGGGCATTTATGGTGCGTTTGCAAATATCGTTGCTATTCCATTGACAACATTTGTAATCATGCCGCTGGAAGCACTGGCGATTCTGCTCGATCCGCTGGGAATCGCAGCGCCATTCTGGCTGCTGCTGAAATGGGGGTTAACGGGCCTTATCAGGCTTGCGGAGCTTGTCGCGGCGGTTCCCGGCGGGGTCGCTTTGGCTCCCCCCATGCCGCGCGGCGCTTTTGGCCTGATGATAATTGGCAGTCTGTGGCTGGCGCTCTGGCGCGGCCAGGTGCGATTGGCGGGCCTTGGTCTTGCGATAGCGGGCGTTCTCTGGGCAATGGCGACGCCGGCGCCGGATATATTCGTCACGGGCGATGGGCGTCACGTCGGAATTCGGGCCACTGATGGCCGGGTCTATCTGCTTCGCCCCCGCACCGGCGGCTATATCCGCGACCTTATGAGCAGCACCTCCGCATCCACCGGCGCGTTGCCGCTGGATGACAGCGGCTTTTCCCGCTGCGGCAAGGATGCGTGCGTCGCCGATATCTGGAGCGAGGGGCGGCGGCTGCGGCTGCTTGCCACGCGAAGCCCGGTCTTGATCGATCGCAGGCGTTTCGAACCCGCCTGCGCAGCCGCCGATATCGTCGTCAGCGACCGCCGTTTGCCCTATTGGTGCGCCCCGCGCTGGCTTAAGATCGATCGCACCCTGCTTCAGCGGACCGGCGGGCTTGCTATTGACGCGGAAACGGGACGGGTCGCAAGCGTTGCGCAGGCAAGCGGCCATCATCCCTGGTCGATGGTCCCGAACTCAAGGTGAAGGATTCAAAGGTGAAAATGACTTCGGGCGGGCCGCTCGTGACAGCCGCCCAATCGTCACAATGGCTCTCGATCATCAGCCAATGCGGTCATCACCACGTCGATACATCTGGCCGGACGCAGTGGGACAAGCCGTCTGATCTCAATATCGCCGCAGCAGTCCCGCAAGCTTGCCCTGAATGCGCACACGGGCGGGCGGGTAGCGTTGGGGCTCGTAATTGCGGTTGGCGGGATCGAGCCGGATCATCGAGCCTTCGCGGCGGAAATATTTGAGCGTCGCTTCCTCGTCGTCGATCAGTGCCACCACGATTTCCCCATCGCGCGCCACCTCGGTTTTGCGGACGAGCGCATAGTCGCCGTCCAATATCCCCGCTTCGACCATCGAATCCCCGGACACCTCCAGCGCGTAATGTTCGCCGCTGCCCAGAAGCGCTGCCGGAACGTGGAGGCTGTTCTGCCCTTCAAGCGCCTCGATCGGCAAGCCCGCGGCGATCCGGCCATGCAGCGGAATTTCAAGCACATCATTGGATGGGCCGGCGGGTTTGCCGAAGTTCGGGCGGACGACATTGTCTGCCCGGGGTTCCGCCTTGACCGGTGCAGGCTCGGGCATCTTCATCACTTCGAGCGCGCGGGCGCGATTTGGCAGGCGGCGGATGAAGCCGCGTTCCTCCAGCGCGCTTATCAGCCGATGCACGCCGGATTTCGATTTCAGCGCCAGTGCTTCCTTCATTTCCTCGAATGAAGGGGACACGCCGGATGTGCTCAACCGGTCATTGATGAAGCTCAACAAGTCATGTTGTTTGCGCGTCAACATCGCCCAGGCCCCTGCTGGTGGGAACGTACAGGGAACGTTTAGGCAACCGGGCGGGCATTGTCAACCGATCGGCAGCGCCGCCACCAGCGTTCCGGCCGTGAAGGCCGGCGCGTTCGCCTCGCGGCGGATCAACACATCGGCCCGCGCAAGCGAAGCGAGCGCCGCACTGTCCTGATTGTCGAGCGGCCACGCCCTGCCGTCGCGCAATGCGGCGCGGATGAATTCCGTGCGGGCGCTTGCGGCGGGGAGGTCGCTCCCAAGCGGAAGCGTTATCGATGAAGGCAGCGGATCGACCGCACCCATCAGATGGCGAACAAGCGGCACGGCGAAAAGAAAGGCAGTGACGAAGGCCGACACAGGGTTGCCGGGTAGTCCGATGACAATGGCGTTATCCAGCGTTCCGGCCATCAGCGGCTTGCCCGGCTTGATCGCGACCTTCAGGAAGTCGAGACGCGCGCCTGCCGCGTCGAGAGCCGGTTTCACCAGGTCGAGATCGCCCACCGAGGCGCCGCCGATGGTCAGGATGACGTCATGCCGTCGTGCATTGCCGATCGCGCCTTCCAGGGACGCAAGATCATCCGGTATTATGCCGAAATCGTCGACCTCCGCACCCGCCGCTTGAAGCATGGCACACAACATCGGGCCGTTGGAGGCGGGAATCTGGTTCGCCCCGGCCGGGCTTCCCGGCGCGACCAGCTCGTCCCCGGTCGATATCAGCGCGACGCGTGGCCGCCGCCGTACCGTGACTGTGCCGTGTCCGCCCATGATCGCGAGCGCGATGCGGGCAGGGGAGAGCTGCTCGCCCGCCGCCACCAGCGCCGCCTTGTCGGCAAAGTCGTTGCCGCGCAGTCTTATATGGCGCCCTCGGGCGGGAGAAGCGCCGGTGATGCGCAGGTCATCGCCCTCGCGCGCGCAGTCTTCCTGCATGACAACGGTATCGGCGCCGGACGGCACCGCCGCGCCGGTGAAAATCCGAACAGCCTCGCACTTATGAACTTCGCTCGAAAAGCCATGCCCGGCGGCGCTTTCGCCAATGACGGTGAATGCCCCGGGCAAGTCGGCATGCCGGATCGCATAGCCATCCATCGCCGACAGATCGACCGCCGGCTGGGCGCGCAGGGCGAATATGTCGTCAGCGGCCCAACGTCCCGCGGCTTCCGATAGGGGGAGGATTTCAGTTTCCAGCGGTGCCGCCAGCGCCAGCAGGCGCGCCTGAGCCTCATCCAGCAGCAGCAGCGCCACAGGTCATCGTCTCCAGTCGCCGGAGCGGCCACCCGATTTGGCGATCAGGCGAACGCCCTCGATCGTCATCCCCTGGTCGATCGATTTGACCATGTCATAGACCGTAAGCAATGCTGTGCAAGCTGCTGTCATTGCTTCCATTTCCACGCCAGTGACGTGCGTCGTGCGCGCGGTCGCGGTTACGGTGACGGCGGTGTCGCCGACATGCAGATCGACGGTGACCCCCGACAACGGCAGCGGGTGGCAAAGCGGGATGAGATCGGCGGTTTTCTTGGCGGCCATGATACCAGCGACCCGCGCGACCGCCAGCACGTCGCCCTTCTTCGCCGACTGGTTGCGGATCGCGTCAGCGGCTTCTGCCGACATGGTGATGCGTCCTTTTGCGACGGCCTCGCGCGCGGTCGTCTGCTTGGCCGAAACATCGACCATGCGGGCCGCGCCTTTGTCGTCCAGATGGGAGAGCTTGCTCATCGCCCGGTCAGCAGGCGGCGCGTGGCTGCTTCCACGTCATTCTCGCGCATCAGCGATTCCCCGACGAGGAAGCTGGTGACGCCCACTTCCGCCAGTGCGTCAAGATCCGCCTTGGTGCGAAGACCGCTTTCTCCGACCAGGCGATGGGCATCCGGCACCATCGCGGCATATTCCCGCGCGACAGAAAGATCGACTTCCAACGTCTTGAGATTACGGTTATTTATGCCGAGAAGACGGCTTTGCAATTTAAGCGCTTCTTCCATCTCCGCCGGGTTGTGCACCTCGACCAGCACGTCCATGCCTTGTTCGAAAGCGGCGGCTTCCAATTCCAGCATCTGGGGCAGGTCAAGGCAGGCGACGATCAGCAGGATGCAGTCCGCGCCCAGCGCCCGCGCCTCGATCACCTGCCAGGGATCCACGATGAAGTCCTTGCGCAGGACCGGCAGGTCGACCGCCGCGCGGGCCGCGACCAGATAGGCGTCGGCTCCCATGAAATAGGGTGCGTCGGTCAGCACCGACAGGCAGGTCGCGCCACCCGCCTGATAGGCGCGGGCATGAGCGGGTGGATCGAAATCGGCGCGGATCAGTCCCTTGGACGGGCTACCTTTCTTCACTTCGGCGATCAGGCCATAGCGCCCTTGCGCGTGCGCGCGGTCCAGCGCTGCCTTGAAGCCGCGCACCGGCGGCGCCGCCTTTGCTTGAGATTCCAGATCGGCCAGTGAAACCTCGGCCTTGCGCAGGACGATGTGATTGCGCTTGTCGGCAATGATTCTCGCGAGCGTGTCGGTCATCGGTACGCAATCCAGGTGTCGAGCAGCGCCTGCCCCCGTCCGTTGTCGATGGCCTCGGCCGCGCGAGCGACGCCTGCCTGCCAGTTGTCCGCCGCTTCGGCTACCAGCAGCGCCCCGGCCGCGTTGATGAGCACGGCATCCCGATAGGCCGAAATCTCGCCGCCCAGCAGGCGTCTTAGCGCCTTGGCATTGTATATCGCATCGCCACCCCTGATTGCATCCCGATCGTGGCGGGGAAGCCTCGCCTCCTCCGGCGTGATCCGGCCTGCGGTGATGCTGCCTTCCGATAGCAGGGCAATTCTGGAGGGGCCGCTGATACTGATTTCATCCAGCCCTTCCTCACCATGAACGGCCATTGCCCGCACCGCGCCAAGCGCTTTCAGGGCAGATACATGGGTATCGACATAGGCGGGCGAGGGCACGCCGACCAGTTGCCGGGTGACGCCTGCGGGGTTCGATAGCGGGCCAAGCAAATTGAAGATCGTCCGCTGGCCGATCGCGCTCCTGAGCGGTCCCAGCCTTCCAAGCGCGGGGTGGTGCCGCGCTGCGAACAGAAAGGCGATGCCGATTTCGGCAAGGCCACGCTCGGCGGTTTCCTCGGCGACGTCGAGATCGAGACCAAGCGCCTCCAGCGTATCCGCGGCGCCTGCGCGGGAAGACGCCGCGCGATTGCCATGCTTGGCGACGGGTACGCCGCAGGCCGCGACCACGATCGCGACGGCGGTTGAGACATTGAGGCTGTGGCTGCCGTCGCCCCCTGTGCCGCAGACATCGATTGTGTTGGCGGGCGCGGCGATCCTGATCATGCGCCTACGCATTTCCTGCGCGGCGGCGGCGATTTCGTCGGCCGTCTCACCGCGCCGGGCGAGCGCGACCAGAAATTCCTGTATCGCCGCATCGGGCGCGCCGCCGTCAAGGATGGCCGCAAAGGCTTCCCCTGCCGCGGCGGCGGACAATGGCCGGGATACGTCGGGCAGGGTCGCGGTGGCCAAGGTCATGCGGCGTTGGGCAGAGCCGCCGCGATTCCGGCTTCCTTCAGGAAATTGGCGAGCAATGCATGGCCGTGCTCGGTCGCTATGCTTTCGGGGTGAAACTGCACGCCATGGATCGGCAGGCTGCGGTGGCGCATCCCCATGATCACCCCGTCCGGACTGGTCGCGTTCACGATCAGCGTTTCGGGTACGTCTTCGGCGGCAACGATCAGCGAATGATAGCGGGTCGCGGTGAACGGCGAGGGCAGTCCGGCGAAAACGCCCGTGTCGTCGTGGCTGACGGGGCTGGTCTTGCCATGCATCAGTTGCGGCGCGCGGACGACGCGGCCGCCGAACGCCTGGCCGATCGCCTGATGGCCAAGGCATACGCCGAACAGCGGCCGCTTTTCGTCGGCACAGGCCTTCACGAGGTCCAGCGATATGCCGGCTTCGTTGGGCGTGCATGGACCTGGCGAGATAAGATACGCCTGCGCGCCGCTCGCCATCGCCTGCTGGACGGTGATCTGGTCGTTTCGCACAACCTGCACGGCAGCGCCCAGCTCCTGGAGGTAATGCACCAGGTTCCAGGTGAAGCTGTCGTAATTGTCGATAACCAGGATCATGGGTGCGATCTAATCCCTATTGGATGCAAGCGCTACTGCCGCCGTTTATTGACCATAGCCCGCTTCGGTCGCCCGCGCGATGGCTTCCCGCGCGGCGGCGAGGAGCGCGCCCGACTTCGCTTCGCATTCCCGCTGTTCAGAGTCGGGATCGGAATCGGCGACGATGCCCGCCCCCGCCTGCACATGCATAATGCCGTCCTTCACCACGGCGGTCCTCAGCACGATGCAGCTATCCATCGATCCATCGGGAGAGAAATAGCCCACACCGCCCGCATAGGGACCACGCTTTTCGGGTTCCAGTTCAGCGATGATCTCGCATGCGCGGACTTTTGGCGCGCCCGACACGGTGCCCGCCGGAAATCCCGCCATCAGGGCATCGATTGCATCCTTTGACGGGTCCAGCTCGCCCCGCACGTTGGAAACGATATGCATGACATGGCTGTACATTTCGACCGTATAGCTTTCCGTCACCTTGACGCTGCTCCTCGCGGCGACGCGGCCCACATCGTTGCGGCCAAGGTCCAGCAGCATCAGATGCTCGGCGCGTTCCTTGGGGTCGGCAAGCAGGCTTTCCCGGTTCTCGGCGTCCTCAAGGGCGGTCTTGCCGCGCGGCCTTGTGCCCGCGATGGGGCGGACGGTGACTTCCCTGTCACGCACCCGCACCAGTATTTCAGGCGAGGAGCCGATAAGCGCGAACCCCGGCATGTCGAGATAGTAGAGAAAGGGCGACGGATTGATCCGCCGAAGCGCGCGATAGAGATCGAAGGGCGGCAGCGGGAAGGGGGCGGTGAAGCGCTGGGCCAGCACCACCTGAAAGATGTCCCCCGCGGCGATATAATCCTTTGCGCGCCTGACCATCCCGCCATAGGCGCCCGGGGCAAGCACAGGCTGGGCTGCGGGCACATTCTCCGGCAGCGATTGCCGGGCGATACGCGGCAGGGGCATCGCAAGCCGGGCGGCGGCAGCGTCGATCCGCTCTCGCGCCCGGTCTTCCGCGTCCGGGTCGGCGGTCCAGACCGGCGCCACAAGGAACAGCTCGTCCTTCAGCCGATCGAATACAAGCAGCAGCGCCGGACGCACGAAAAGCATATCGGGCAGGCCAAGCGGGTCGGCATCGGGCACCGGCAGCTTCTCGATGAGCCCGATCGTTTCATAGCCCATGTTGCCGACAAGCAGCGCCAACGCGGGCGGCAGTTGCGGCGGCACCTGCAATCGGCACGAGGCGACGAGCGCGCGCAACTCGGCAAGCGCGTCGCCCGCGCAGGGTTCGAAGGTTTCTCGGTCCGACTGCCACTGGCGATTGATCTCGGCGGAATGGCCCCGTGCCCGGAAGACGAGGTCCGGATCCAGACCGATCAGTGAATAACGTCCCCGCGCCGCTCCGCCCTCGACCGATTCCAGCAGGAAATCCCCACGGCCTGGCTCGGTCAGTTTCAGTATGGCGGACACCGGCGTTTCGGTATCGGCGACCATTCGGGTCCAGATCAGCCGCGGCGTCGTCTCCGTATCCGCGTCCGACGATCGATTGTCGTGGGGCCTTGCCGTCACTGCTCGCCTGCCGCTCCGCCCATAAGGTCTTGCTTCAGCCGCACGATGGCCTTGCCATTGCGCTTCATCCCCACGTCGGCCGCAACCGCGCGGGCGAACTGCGCGACATATTCATCGCCTGCGAACTGGTTGAACTGCGCGCGGGTCAATTCCACCAGTGCCGGGGCGGCGCTGATATCACCCTTCTTCACCTCATCAACCCTGACGATGAACCAGCCCTGGTCGTTCGGGGCCGGAAGCATGCGAACACCGTTCGCGGGCATGGAGAACATCATCGCGAGCGGCGCCGGAATCTGGTCGCCACGCGAAGCAACGTCGATGCGGCGATTGGTGGCCGTCTGCGGTGGCGGCATTTTCGCTTGCGCCAGCGCCTCGGCGAGCGGAATGCCCGCCTTGACCTTGGCGACGATGGCGGCGGCTAGCGCGCGTGCTTTCTCGGATGCGCGACTGCGGGCCAGGTCGGCCCTCACACCGTCGGTTATCTCCGCGAGCGGGCGTGGCGCGGCCTCAGTCACATCGCCAAGCGCGACAATCGCATAGTGATCCTTGCCGACTTCCTCGACCACCGGATCATCGTCCGGCGACAGCGCGAAGCCGGCCTTCAGGATAATGCCCATTTCGGGCGGAGCCTTGTAGGCCGGATTCGCAGGGTCGATCCCGGTGGCGGTCAGGGGCGGCGTGGTCGCCTCCGTCAACCGATGCGCCTTAAGGACATCGGCCATGCTCTGGCCGCCGGAAAAGCCGTCCTCGATTTTGGCGACCAGATCGGCAAGCGCCTCGTCGCGCTTCTGCGCGGTCAGCTTCTCAACGATCTCCTGCCGCACGGCCGCGAGCGGGCGGCCCGCCGCTTTGGCGACCGATTCGACATGCACCACATGCCAGCCATAGTCGGACTGAACAGGATCGGTGACGCTGCCGGCCGGAGCGGCAAAGGCGGCGGCTGCAACCTGCGGCGTCGTCGCCGACGCGAATTGCGCCTGGTTCTGCTCGCCGATCGCGATGTCGGCAGCCGCGAAGCCCTTTTCGGCGGCAAGCTTTGCAAAGGATTCGCCCTTGCGAACCCGGTCGGCCAGGGTCCTGGCGGCGGCCTGGTCAGGCAACACGATCTGAGAAAGCGTGCGCTTTTCCGAAGCGCCATAGGTCGTCTGATTGGCGCTGTAGAATTTCTGGATGTCCGCCTCGGTGGGGGCGACGATGGCCACCTGCTCCGGGCCGATCAGCGCATAACGGACAGCGCGGCGTTCGGGCACCATGTAGCGCGCGGCGTTCTTTTTGTAGAACGCCTGCACATCAGCATCCGATGGCGGCTGCTTGTCGGCAAGCAATTGCGAGGGGACGATGCCGATGGTGCCCTTGCGTTCTTCAAGCAGCAATTCGGCATAGGGTTTGACAAGGCCGTCGCTGACGACCGCGCCCGTCGACACCGGCAGCAGCACCTGCTTGCGGACAAGGTCCCCCTTCAACCCCTCGCGTAATTCGCGGACTGAAAGCTTTTGCTGGCTGAGTGCGGATTCATAGGTCGCCTGATCGAAGCGGCCGCCGATCTGGAACGCGGGAATGGAGGCGATTTCGCCATCCACCTGGCGGCGGCTGGCGGCGAAGCCGTTCTTTTCCGCCCATTGCTTGATCGCTTCGCCGATGATCGACTGGCTTAAAATCTGGTCGAACCCGCCTGCCCGCACATAGTTGGCGGTATCGACCTGCGGGTCCTGCTGGCGTGCTGCGCGCACCGCCCGGTCTAGCTGCTGTCGCACCTGGGTGTCCATGATGGCGGTGCGACCCACGGTCGCCAGCGTGCCGCCGCCGCCGTTCATCCCGCCGAATGGGTCGCCGACGCCGGTGACGATGAAGGCGATCAGCACCAGGCCCAGCAGGCCAAGAACCACCCAGGAAGACATGATGCGACGAAAAAACCCGATCATCTGCGGACCTATACCTGTATTACGCGGCGCATCGAGACGCCTGGGCGCGGACCATAGAAGCGGCCTTGGTGCCCCGCAAGCTTCCAGCCCGTCGCACCCATGCTTTTTATATCGGTCAAGCTTTGCTACGGGCGCGCAATACGTTCGAGGCGAACAGGGTGGAGATTGAAATGCGGCGGATGCTGGTGGCTGGAAACTGGAAGATGAACGGGGATAGCGCCGCGCTTGCCGAACTGGACGGCATTGCCGCTGCCGCCGCTGCCGCGACCACCTCGGTCGGTGTCGCCATCTGTCCGCCCTTCACATTGATCGAGCGCGCGGTCGCAAAGGCGGGGGCGCTGCCGATCGGCGCGCAGGATTGTCATGCGGCGGACAAGGGCGCGCATACCGGCTGTGTCTCCGCGCCGATGTTGAAGGAAGCGGGCGCGAGGCTGGTCATTGTCGGGCACAGCGAACGCCGCGCCGATCAGCACGAAACCAGTGAAGAGGTACGCGCCAAGGCCGAAGCGGCGATTCGGCATGGTCTCACCGCTATTGTCTGCGTCGGCGAAACCGAGGCGGAGCGTGATGCCGGACAGACGCTGGCGGTGGTTGGCGGCCAGCTCGACGGTTCGATTCCGCCGGCGGGCACGGGCGCGACGCTGGTCGTCGCCTATGAACCGGTCTGGGCCATCGGCACCGGGCGTACGCCGTCGGTCGGCGATGTCGCCGAAGTGCACGCCTTCATTCGCGCCCGGCTGGCAACTCTTCTCGGCGCAGAAGGGGAAAATGTCCGCATTCTATATGGCGGGTCGGTGAAGGCGGACAATGCCGCCGAGCTGCTGGCGGTGGACGATGTCGACGGCGCGCTGGTCGGGGGCGCGAGCCTCACCGCGTCGCAGTTCGTGCCGATTATCGAGGCGGCGGTTGCCTTGAGCGCCCGACCGGCCTAGAGAGCGCTCAACTCAACGGAAAATCGACACCGATGCTTCATACGCTCCTTCTCGTCGTCCAGATCATCATCGCGGCAGCGCTGGTGGGCATTATCCTCATGCAGCGGTCGGAAGGGGGCGGGCTTAGCGGCGGGGGCAGCTCGAGCGGCCTGATGAGCGCGCGTGGCGCCGGCGATTTCCTGACCCGGACCACGGCGATCCTTGGCAGCCTATTCATCCTCAACAGCATCGGCCTTGCCGTTCTCGCCAGCGTTGATCGCGCGCCGCAGGCGATCGACACCTCACTTGCCGCGCCCGCTGCACCAGTACCCGCCCAGCTCCCGCCGGTTCCGGCGCCTGGAGGCGGAAACGCTGCGGAACAGCCGGGAAATGCGAAAAATCAGGCTGTTCCGGCGGACAATGCGGCAAAAGATCAGGCCCCGGTTCCGCTGGCCCAATAGCGGTTTACCTTCTTTATCCCCAATTAATTGCAATCCGGCACGAGTCGGGGTTTCCAACTCATATCCCTATAGGCTAGACCCATTCTCCCATGGCGCGGTTCATATTCATCACCGGCGGCGTGGTCTCATCGCTTGGCAAAGGTCTTATGGCGGCGAGCCTTGCGGCTCTGCTGCAGGCGAGAGGCTATAAGGTACGCATCCGCAAGTTTGACCCTTATCTGAACGTCGATCCGGGGACCATGTCCCCCTATCAGCATGGCGAAGTCTATGTGACGGATGACGGGGCTGAAACCGATCTGGACCTCGGCCACTACGAGCGCTTCACCGGCGTGCCGTCGCGCCAGTCGGACAACGTCACTTCAGGCCGCATCTATCAGCAGATCATCACCCGCGAACGGCGCGGCGACTATCTCGGCGCGACCGTGCAGGTGATCCCCCATGTGACGGACGCGATCAAGAATTTCGCTCGGGCCGATGTCGATGATCTCGATTTCGTGCTGTGCGAAATCGGCGGCACGGTCGGCGATATCGAAAGCCTGCCGTTCATCGAGGCGATTCGCCAGCTCAGGAACGATGTGGGGCGCGAGAACGCCGTGTTCGTCCACGTCACGCTGGTGCCGTTCATCGCCGCGGCCGGAGAGCTGAAGACCAAGCCGACCCAGCATTCGGTGCGGGAGCTGACCTCGCTCGGCATCCAGCCCGATGTCCTCGTCTGCCGTTGCGAGCAGCCGCTTCCCGACAGCGAGCGGGCAAAGATCGCGCTGTTCTGCAATGTCTCGAAGGAGGCGGTCATTCCCGCGCTGGATGCGTCGAGCATCTACGGGGTGCCGCTCCAATACCATGCGGAGGGGCTTGACGATCAGGTGCTCGCCGCTTTCGGCATCAAGGACGCGCCTGCGCCCACGCTCGCCCGCTGGGACGAGATCATGGAGCGGCTGGATCACCCCGAGGGCGAGGTCACGATCGGCGTCGTCGGCAAATACACCGGCCTCAAGGACGCGTACAAATCGCTTCAGGAAGCGCTCGCCCACGGCGGAATCGCCAATCGCGTTACCGTCAACGTCAAATGGCTGGACGCGGAGATGTTCGAAAGAGGCGAGGACATCGCCCAGAGCCTGGAGCCGATGCACGGTATCCTCGTTCCTGGCGGCTTTGGGGAACGCGGCTCGGAAGGCAAGATCGCCAGCGTCCGCTTCGCGCGCGAGCGCAAGGTGCCGTTCTTCGGCATCTGCCTCGGCATGCAGATGGCTTGCATCGAAGGGGCGCGCAGCACGGGCATCGATAAGGCTTCGACCACCGAATTCGGACCCACGCCGGAACCGGTCGTCGGCCTGATCACCGAGTGGGAATCACCGCGCGGCCGCGAATTGCGCGAAGCGGGCGGCGATCTGGGCGGCACCATGCGGCTTGGCGCCTTTCCAGCCGTGCTTTCGGGCAACAGCCATTCGGCTGCGATCTATGGCGCCACGGAAATCAGCGAGCGTCACCGCCACCGCTACGAGGTGAACATCCACTATCGCGAGCCGCTGGAAAAGGACGGTCTCGTCTTCGCCGGCATGTCGCCTGACGGGTCACTGCCGGAGATTGTCGAGCGGCCGGATCACCCATGGTTCGTCGGCGTCCAGTTCCACCCCGAACTCAAGTCCAAGCCCTTCGACCCGCACCCGCTGTTCGCCAGCTTTATCGAAGCCGCGGTGAAGCAGAGCCGTCTGGTCTGAAATCTTGCTGCCCTGGCATGGCGCGAACGGCTTAAAACTTCCCCGCCAGCGCGTCTGCCGCCTGCTTGGCATCCACCGCTGCCTGCTTGTCGGCCGCGCTTGCATTCTGGGGAGGGCTGGGGTCGGGTGCGCTTCCGCCGATATCATAGGCGAACCATAATATGCCCGCCGCCCAGAACAGGGCGTTCCAGCGACTTCTGAACACGGTGCGGATGCCTGGAAACATGGCGGCACTCTAGCCGCTCTGGGTTACCAAAGCCTTGATTGCCCGAATTAGCCTAACGAAGCGCGGGTATGTTGATGCTCTGCCCCGGCTCAGGCGCTTGGAACCGGCCGGCGGCGATCCCGTCATGTTGCAATGTCGCGTTCAGCACGCCGCGCGGTTCGTCGACCCCTTCGTTCGAAAGCTGGAACGTGCCCCAATGCACTGCTACTGCATTTTGCGCCCCCAGGCCCTTGAACACATCAACGGCTTCTTCGGGGCTGATGTGGTTGCCGCTCATGATTTCGCGGGGCCGGAAGGCGCCGATCGCAATCAAGGCCAGCCTTGGCCTGCCGTGCGCGGCAGCCTCCCTGATCCAACTGCCGTCACCCCAGCCGGTGTCGCCGGTGAAGAACAGATTGCCGCCCGGCAGCGTCACGGTAAATCCGCACCAGAGCGCGCGGTTGCGGTCGCTCATCCAGCGTGAATCCCAGTGGTGCACGCGCTCGACGATCACATTGACGTCCGGTTTCACCTGCACCCGGCCGCCCCAGTCGCGCGCGACAGATGGAATGCCCGCGCGCCTCAACAGCGTGTCGTTGCCAAGGCTGGTGACGATCAGAGGCTTGTCCCTGTCCCACAGCCGTTTCAGCGTCGGCAGGTCCATATGGTCGTAATGATTGTGGCTGAGCAGAATGAGGTCGATCCTCGGCAGGTCATCGAGTCTGACACCCGGCTGGCGCACGCGCTTCGGCCCCATGAAGTCGAACGGCGAGGCGCGTTCCGACCAGATCGGGTCGGTCAATATGTTGAGGCCCGCGGTCTGGATCAGCACGGTTGAATGACCCACCCATGTCGCGACCATCTGCGGGCCGTCGATACGGGTAAGCGGCCTCGTCGGGGTCACCGGCACATTTTCCGGCCAGGCCGTCTGCTCCCGGCCCGTCATGAAGCGCGCAAACCGACCCAGACTAGGCCGCTTGCTGCCGCCCGTGCCATATTCGCCGTCGGGATTGTAAAAGCGCGCGCCGTCGAAATGGCCGGATACGGGGCCGTGATAATAGATGCTGTCGAGGAAGCCGGGCAGGGCGGGCGGCGCCCACAGCAGGGCGAGCAGTAGTACCATGCCGGTCCGCGCAAGGACTTTCAGGAGAAGGCGCTTTGGCGGTGGTCTTCCGATCATCACCCTTCGCCTTATCGGTTTGACCGTCGCGGGCAAGCGCCATTTCACAAGCCATTGTTTTGGCATGCCCAATCGGATAATCGAATATCAACCGGTCATGGGAGGCCTTGATGCCTGATGCCCAACTGGCGCTGGTCCTGGCGCGGTTGCAGTTCGCATTCACCGTCAGTTTTCACTTCATCTTTCCCGCATTTACCATTGGGCTGGCAAGCTTTCTGGCGGTGCTCGAGGCACTTTGGCTGAAAACTAGAAGTGGCGTCTACGCCAATCTCTATCGTTACTGGCTGAAGATTTTCGCTGTCGTCTTTGCCATGGGCGTCGTCTCGGGCATCGTCATGAGTTACCAGTTCGGCACAAACTGGTCGGTCTTCTCCGACAAGGCGGGGGCGGTCATAGGCCCGCTTATGGCCTATGAAGTGCTGACCGCCTTCTTCCTTGAGGCTGGTTTCCTGGGCGTCATGCTGTTCGGCATCAACAAGGTCGGCCCGCGCCTGCATTTCGTGGCGACGGTCGCGGTCGCGGTCGGCACTTTCATCTCAGCATTCTGGATATTGGCGGCGAACAGCTGGATGCAGACGCCGCAGGGTTATGAGATCAACACCGCGGGCCAATTCGTGCCGGGGCCGCTCTGGTCGGAAATCATCTTTACCCCAAGCTTTCCCTATCGCCTCGCCCATACGGTGATCGCCGCCTATCTGACGACGGCGCTCGCGGTGGGTGCGGTCGGGGCCTGGCACCTGCTGCGGGATCGCGCCAATCCGGGTGCGCGCAAGATGTTTTCCATGGCGATGTGGATGGCGGCGGTCGTCGCGCCCGTCCAGATCGTGGCGGGCGATCTCCATGGCCTCAACACGCTTGACTATCAGCCCGCCAAGGTGATGGCGATGGAGGGGCATTATCACTCCCATGACGAAGGCGCGCCGCTGATCCTGTTTGGCTTGCCCAGCGACACGGATGAAACGGTCCATGCCGCCATTCAGATCCCCAAACTGTCGTCACTCATCTTGAAGCATGACCTCAACGCGCCGCTGCAGGGGCTGGACACCGTTCCTGTTGAAGACCGGCCGCCGGTGCCAATCATATTCTGGTCGTTCCGGCTAATGGTGGGGCTGGGGTTCCTGATGGCCGGGCTTGGGCTTTTCAGCCTGTTCATGCGGCTGCGCGGCCGCCTCTACGATAGCAGGGCGCTGCATCGATTCGCGTTGCTGATGGGGCCGGCTGGATTTGTCGCGGTGATCGCCGGCTGGGTGACGACCGAGGTAGGGCGGCAGCCATACACGATTTACGGCCTGCTCAGGACCTCCAAATCGGTGTCGCCGCTGGCGAGCCCTGCGGTGGGCGCGTCGCTGATCGCGTTCATCGTCATTTACTTTTCAGTCTTTGCGGCAGGTGCGCTCTACATATTGAAGCTGATGGCCCACGCGCCGAAGCCGGGTGAGGAGCCGTCGGAACCGGGGCCGATCCGCACCGCCGGGATCACACCCGCACAGGGCCTGCCGCACCCCGTCGAGGAGACGCCGTAATGGACGTGAACGTCGACCTTGCCGTCATCTGGGCCTTCATCATCGCCTTTGCGGTCCTTGCCTATGTGGTGATGGACGGGTTCGATCTGGGTATCGGCATCCTCTTTCCTCGATTGAAGGTCGGGCCGGAACGCGACGCCGCCATGAATTCGGTCGCGCCGGTATGGGACGGCAACGAAACCTGGCTGGTGCTAGGCGGCGGCGGGCTGATGGCCGCCTTTCCACTCGCCTATGCGATCATCCTGCCTGCGCTCTATGCACCGCTCATTGCCATGTTGTTGGGGCTTGTGTTGCGCGGTGTCGCCTTTGAGTTTCGCTGGCGCGATCCCCAACACCGGCCGGTCTGGGATATGGCCTTCTTCCTTGGCAGCCTGGTCGCTGCCCTGACGCAAGGTATCACGCTTGGAGCGCTGCTTCAGGGCATCACCGTTGCAGGTCGTGGTTATGGGGGTGGTTGGTGGGAATGGCTTACGCCCTTCACGCTGCTGACCGGCATCAGCCTCGCCATCGGTTATGCGCTGCTGGGGGCGTGCTGGCTGATATGGAAGACCGAGAGCGCATTGCAGGATGCCGCCTTTCGCCATGCGAAATGGCTTGCGGCGGCGCTGATCGTCGCGATCGCGCTGGTCAGCGCGGCGACGCCCTTTCTCGAGGCAGCCTATTACCGGCGCTGGTTCGCCTGGCCGGGGGTGCTTGCGACCGCGCAGGTGCCGTTGCTCGTCGTAGTCATCGGGGCTCTCCTCTTCCGCAGCCTCGCCAAAAGGCACGAGCGCGCCCCTTTTGTACTGTCGCTCGCGCTGTTCGGCCTGGCATCGCTTGGGCTTGCCATTTCGATCTGGCCGGATGTCATCCCGGGACGCGTTTCGATCTGGGCGGCCGCCGCGCCTGAACGCAGCCAGGTCTTCATGCTGGTGGGCGCGGTGCTGCTGGTGCCGACCATCCTTGCCTACACGGGCTGGGCTTATTGGGTGTTCCGCGGCAAGGTGGGGCACGAAGGCTATCATTGATGGCGGACGATCCGGTCGCACGCCGGCCATGGCAAAAACTTGCGTGGTTCGTCGGCATCTGGGCGGCCAGCATTGCCGCGCTCGGCCTTGTTAGCCTTGCGATAAAGGTGATGGTAAAAGGGTAGAAAGCCGTCATTCCCCCAGATGAGGGATGACGAGGCGGCTCAAACCGCCTCGGCTTCTTTCATCTTCCTGATCTTTTCCCGCCACACCAGGGGCGCGGTCTGGTGGACGCTTTCGCCGGTCGAATCGACGGCGACAGTCACCGGCATGTCCTGCACGTCGAATTCATAGATCGCTTCCATGCCCAGGTCCTCGAACCCGAGCACCTTCGCGCCCTTGATCGCACGCGCGACGAGATAGGCCGCACCACCAACCGCCATCAGATAGGCGGCCTTGTGTTTTTTGATCGATTCGATTGCGACCGGCCCGCGCTCGGCCTTGCCGACCATGGCGATCAGGCCGGTTTCCTCCAGCATCATTTCGGTGAACTTGTCCATGCGGGTGGCCGTGGTGGGGCCTGCGGGGCCGACCACTTCGCCCGCCACCGGATCGACCGGCCCGACATAATAAATGACGCGATTTTTGAAGCTTACGGGCAGTTTCTCACCTCGGCCAAGCATATCCTGGATGCGCTTGTGGGCGGCATCGCGGCCAGTCAGCATTCTGCCGTTGAGGAGGAGACGGTCGCCCGGCTGCCAGCTTGCGACCTCCTCTTTGGTCAGCGTGTCCAGGTTGACGCGCTTTGCGGCCCTGTCCGGCGTCCAGTTCACGTCTGGCCAGTCGGCGAGGTTGGGCGTCTCGAGATACGCGGGGCCCGATCCGTCGAGCACGAAATGCGCATGGCGGGTAGCCGCGCAATTCGGGATCATCGCGACCGGCTTCGACGCCGCATGGGTCGGCGTGTCATAAATCTTGACGTCGAGCACCGTCGCAAGGCCACCAAGCCCCTGAGCGCCGATGCCGAGCGCATTGACCTTCTCATAGAGTTCGACGCGCAGCTTCTCGATATCCGTTTCCGGCCCGCGCTTGACCAGTTGGGCCATGTCGATCGGCTCCATCAGCGATTCCTTGGCGAGCAGCATGGCTTTTTCCGCCGTGCCGCCAATTCCGATGCCGAGCATTCCGGGCGGACACCAGCCGGCTCCCATCTTCGGGACCATTTCAAGCACCCAGTCGACGATCGAATCGCTGGGGTTCAGCATCGCGAACTTGGTCTTGTTCTCTGATCCGCCGCCCTTGGCCGCGACGGTGATGTCCAGCTTGTTCCCCGGCACCAGCTTTGTGTGGATCACGGCCGGCGTGTTGTCCTTGGTGTTCTTGCGCCCAAAAGCGGGGTCCGCGACGATAGAGGCACGCAGGCGATTTTCCGGGTGCAGATAGGCCTGGCGGACGCCCTGGTTGATCATGTCCTCAAGGCTCATCGTCGCTCCGTCCCAGCGGACCTCCATGCCCACTTCGACGAAGACGGTGACGATGCCGGTGTCCTGGCAGATGGGCCGGTGCCCTTCGGCGCACATCCGGCTGTTGGTCAGGATTTGCGCGATCGCGTCCTTTGCCGCCGGGCCCTGTTCGGCCTCATAGGCGTCGCCCAGCGCGCGGATATAATCCATCGGGTGGTAGTAGCTGATGTACTGCAGCGCATCGGCAACGGATGCGATCACATCGGCCTCACGGATAATCGTCACGAGTGTCTCCAAACCTACGTCGTCTTGTCAGCCGGGCGCTTTAACGGGTGCGAGCCGCACAGTCCACGCGGTGATTCCCTGTCAAGTTCAATTACCGTCTTGTAATCCAAAACATCTGTGGCACTATCCCTAGCGGTCGGACAGGGGGTAGACCCAACAACTTGTGTTTTGCCGCTCGCATAGCCATTTGCGAGATGAGGAGACTTGTCTCCGGCGCATGCACAGGCTGTGGAACATGGGGATAACCCACTTGTTGGCCAAATGCGCGCTGGACGCCGCTTTGTGCTAGTCTAGGCTGACCCGGCGCGAGTTGAACGAAACAAGAACCTGACGTGTTTCGTCAGGACCGCGGAACCGGAGTTGAACCATGGACTTTTCAGGCGGAAGCGAGATGACCGTGGCGGATGGCCCAACCATCATTGAACAGCCGGAGGCGGAATTGAAGCGCGTCCATGTGCCGCGCTTTCCTGTCGAGGTGGACCGCGATCGCGATGCGCTCCTCACCGATTTCGGCAAGGACACGCTGACCGACCGCTACCTGCTGCCTGGGCGAGAGCTATCAGGACATTTTCGCGCGCGTCGCCGCCGCCTATGCCGATGATGCCGGGCATGCGCAGCGGGTCTATGACTATATCTCGAAGCTCTGGTTCATGCCCGCAACGCCGGTGCTGTCGAACGGCGGCACCGGGCGCGGCCTTCCCATCTCGTGCTATCTCAATTCGGTCGATGACAGCCTGGAAGGCATCGTCAACACCTGGAACGAGAATGTCTGGCTGGCCTCGCGCGGCGGCGGCATCGGCACCTATTGGGGCATCGGTGCGCGGCATTGGCGAGCCGGTCGGCCTCAATGGCAAGACCAGCGGCATCATTCCGTTCGTCCGCGTGATGGACAGCCTGACGCTTGCGATCAGCCAGGGCTCGCTCCGTCGCGGTTCGGCCGCCTGCTATCTCGATGTCTCGCACCCCGAGATCGAGGAGTTCCTCGAGATCCGCAAGCCCAGCGGCGACTTCAACCGCAAGGCGCTCAATCTTCATCACGGCGTGCTCGTGACCGATGCCTTCATGGAGGCGGTGCGCGACGGGCGGAGCTGGGACCTGGTTTCTCCCAAGGACGGCTCGAAGCGCAGCGAGGTGGATGCCCGCGCGCTGTTCCAGAAGCTGGTCGAGACACGGCTTGCGACCGGCGAGCCTTATATCGTGTTCATCGACAAGGTGAACGCGACCATGCCCCGACACCACCGCGAACTCGGGCTGAAAGTCTCCACCTCCAATCTCTGTTCGGAAATCACGCTGCCGACCGGTCGCGACCATCTGGGCAACGACCGCACCGCGGTGTGCTGCCTGTCCTCGCTGAACATCGAGACATGGGACGAGTGGAACGGCGACAAGCAATTCATCGAGGATGTGATGCGCTTCCTCGACAATGTCCTGCAGGACTATATCGACCGCGCGCCGGACGAGATGGCCCGCGCCAAATACAGCGCCAGTCGGGAACGTTCGGTCGGCCTTGGCGTCATGGGCTTCCACAGCTTCCTCCAGGCGCGCGGCATTCCGTTCGAAAGCGCGATGGCGAAGAGCTGGAACCTGAAAATCTTCAAGCACATCAACGCCGGGGTGAACGAAGCCTCGATGATGCTCGCGCAGGAGCGCGAGCCGTGCCCCGACGCCGCAGACATGGGCGTGATGGAGCGGTTCTCGCTGCAAGATGGCGATCGCGCCGACCGCGTCGATCTCGATCATCTGTGGCGGCACCAGTGCGTGCATCGAGCCGATCCCGGCGAACATCTACACGCACAAGACGCTGTCGGGCAGCTTCGCGGTCAAGAACCCGTATCTTGAAAAGCTGCTCGTTCAGAAGGCGAAGAACAGCGATCAGACGTGGAATTCGATCCTTGAACGCGGCGGTTCGGTCCAGCACCTCGATTTCCTCACCCAGGAAGAAAAGGACGTGTTCAAGACCAGCTTCGAGATCGACCAGCGCTGGCTGCTCGAGCTGGCCGCCGACCGCACGCCCTTTATCGATCAGGCACAGTCGCTGAACCTGTTCATCCCGGCGGACGTCGACAAATGGGACCTCCTGATGCTCCACTTCCGCGCGTGGGAGCTGGGCATCAAGTCGCTCTATTACCTCCGCTCGAAATCGGTGCAGCGCGCCGGCTTTGCAGGCGGGGTGGAAGCCGACAATACCATCGACCTCCGCCAGATCGAGGTCGAGACCAAGGACTACGACGAATGTCTGGCGTGTCAGTAATCCTGTTCCCTCTCCCGCTTGCGGGCGATGGTCGGGGTGAGGGCCTGTTTCCTCGCCCGAACATTTTTGCCATCCCCGCGCAGGCGGAGATCCATGAACACCGCCGCGTCGGCGTAGCCGCAGCGTAGGAGCCTCCACCATGTCCCTTCTTCAGGCCTCCCGCCAATACAAGCCGTTCGAATACCCATGGGCGTTCGAATTCTGGAAGCGCCAGCAGCAGATCCACTGGATGCCGGAGGAGGTGCCGCTGGGCGAGGATTGCCGTGACTGGGCGCAAAAGCTGACCGATCACGAGCGCAATCTGCTGACCCAGATATTCCGCTTCTTCACCCAGGCCGACGTCGAGGTGCAGGATTGCTACCACGACAAATACGGCCGGGTGTTCAAGCCGACCGAGATCAAGATGATGCTGACCGCGTTTTCCAACATGGAAACGGTGCACATCGCCGCCTACAGCCATCTCCTCGATACGATCGGCATGCCCGAAAGCGAATATGGCATGTTCCTTCAGTACAAGGAGATGAAGGACAAGCACGACTATCTCAGCACCTTCGGCGTCGACACGGACGAGGATATCGCCAAGACGCTTGCCATGTTCGGCGGCTTCACCGAGGGGCTTCAGCTCTTCGCCAGCTTCGCCATGCTGATGAATTTCCCGCGCTTCAACAAGATGAAGGGCATGGGCCAGATCGTCTCATGGTCCGTGCGCGACGAGAGCCTGCACTGCGAGGGCATCATCCGCCTGTTCCACGCCTTTGTGAAGGAGCGTGACTGCCTGACCGCTGCGGTGAAGAAGGATATCCGCGACGTCTGCCATCACACGGTAGACCTTGAGGATGCCTTCATCGATCTCGCCTTCGAGCAGGGCGCCGTCCCCGGCATGACGCCCAAGGAGATCAAGCGCTACATCCGCTACATCGCCGACTGGCGGCTGGGCCAGCTCGGCCTCAGGCCGATGTTCATGATCGACGATCACCCGCTGCCCTGGCTGGCGCCGCTGCTGAACGGCGTCGAGCATGCCAATTTCTTCGAAACCCGCGCGACCGAATATTCCAAGGCCGCAACGCGCGGCAACTGGAACGAAGTGTGGGACAATTTCGACCGCCGCCAGACCGCCAAAACCGGCAAGGCCGCGAACGAGGACAGCGCGGGCGAGGGCGGGCTGTTCGACAAGGCCGGCGTGGCTGCGGAGTAGGGGGACTAATGACTTTAACAATGAGAGGGAATATTTTTGTCGGCTCTACCGGCCGCCTCTTTGATTTTGGAACAAACCTTGTTCCGGGATTCGAAATTGGAACTGAGGATGGTGACGATGCTTGGCTCAAAGGCCAGTTCGTTGGACCAAATCGGGACGAGCCAGTATTTAATGGACGACTCTTTCTTCCTGGAGGGGAAGGAAAGACGATTTTAATCGATAACTTCCCCAAAGCGGATGCCCCTGATGGTTGGACAAAACAGGTTTCAATGGACTGCAATGGTTTTGATTTGGTCAGTCCCGATGGAGCGGTAATTTTTGGATATATTGATGATGGCCGCGGCCATGTGCGCGTTACCACCAGCCTCTATGGTGCAGGGGGTCAATTGGTAGCTCGGGCTGACGGCGGGAGTTTGCAGATCTTTGGGTTGAGCTTGAATGTAGACTAAGCTCTGTCACCCTAGCGCAGGCTGGGGTCCATGCTGAGGTTCCGCTTCTCCAACGTCAGTGAGTTTCCAACTCAGTATGGATCCCAGCCTATGCTGGGATGACGAATAAGGCTGGCATGACGAGGAAGGAGGAGTGGATCAAACCACCCCGTTGATCTCGTCGAACAAATCCCGCCAGTCCGGGTTCATCTCCTCGATCAGCCGGATTTTCCATGCGCGTTGCCATGCCTTCACCGCCTTCTCGCGACGGATCGCGGCTTCGATGCTGTCGTGTGTCTCCACATAGACCAGCTGCGTCAGGCCATAGCGTTTGCAGAATTCCGCGCCCTCGCCATTGCGGTGCTGCCAGATGCGCGCGGCGAGGTTAGCGGTCACGCCGACATAAAGCGTGCCATGCGGCGCGTTCGTCATGATGTAGACCCAGCCCTGCTTCATGCGGCGGTTATGTCGTCACCTCAACTTGGATGCCAACCTTCGCTGGCATGACAGAGAAAATGTAACCCTGGTCCCAAATCAGATGCGCTACCTTAGCTGTCGCCCCAGCAACGGCTGGGGTCCGTGCCGAGGTGCCGCTTAACTAATGTCGGTGGTGTTCCAATGCCGTATGGTCCAGCTTTCGCTCAATAACGGCGAATGAAGGGCTCTTGTGCACGCGGCGCTGCATCTCACACTCGACGCAATGTAACCACCTCATCTGCATATTGATGACCCTTGTCGGCCCGAAACTGCTATGGAATGCGTGGATATAGGCGAATTGTGGACTGTGACATGCGATGGGGAGCCAGATGCAGACCGAACTAATCTGCCTCGCCTGGGCCGTTGTGCTTGGGCTGGTCCACATCTTTGCCGCCGGGCAGGCAAAGACCCGGCAATATGGCCGGGCATGGAACATCGGCGCGCGGGATGAGGAACTGCCGCCGCCGATGGCGATCACCGGCCGGATGATGCGCGCCCAGGCCAATTACTTCGAGACATTCCCGCTTTTCGCCGCCGCCGTGCTGATCGCGGTCGTGGCGGGACGGACGAACGGTTCGACCGCCCTTGGCGCGCAGCTCTATCTCTTCGCGCGGATCGTCTATCTGCCGCTCTACGCCTGGGGCGTGTCTGTCGTCCGCACCATCGCTTTCCTCGTCGCGACGGTCGGTCTTGTCATGGTGCTGTGGCCGGCGCTGTTCGGCTGAACGGTCAGGCGACCTCGATCAGCACCTCGGTTCGCCGTAGCGGGCCGGGGATGACGGGTGAATTGTAATAGGCATATTCGGCGTCACCCATCACTTCCAGATCGTTGTCGGCGATCCAGCGACGCAGTTCGGTTTCCTTTTCGGCCAGCAGGGCGTCGTCCGCCCTTCCGGCAAAGCGGATGGCCGCGACGTTCCGAGCGGGAATGTCGTTGATATCGACCTCCGGGCCGGGGGCGGGCAGGGTGTCCGGCGTCCATTCGGGCGGCATGACGAAGCGGGTCTTCCAGCCTTCCAGCCCGTCGGAAGTCGGCTCGATCAGGACCGGCGCGATCATCGCGATAGGCTCGCCCTCGCGTTCCTCGGCGAAGATATAGCTCGCCAGTCGCAGGAAGCCGCGATTGGCCGCGCGCTCGCGCTCGCCAATCTGCACGGTTTCAGCCACCAGTAGCGCGGGATAGGCGCGCAGCTCGAACGAGCCTGCCTTCTTCAGGCTTTGGTACGGCACCTGGTCGCCCCGCCTTTCGCGCAAGTAGAAAAACCCCGCGCCTGCTGCGGCCAGAGCGCCGATTCCGCAAAGGATGAGCTTCGTGCCGCGGTCCATGTGTCAGAATATTCCCCCACCGATGGACAGCCGGATCACAGCCAGCAGCCCCACCACCAGATTGACGTTTCGACCTGTCGTTTCGCGCGAGAGCAGGCCGATGACAAGGCCAACAACCACCAGTGGAATGATAAACCAGTTCACCCAGCCCAATAGCGGGATGAAACCGATGAGCGCACCCAGGAGCGCGACGAGGCCAACAATGATCGAGATCAGATTCAACACGGGACGAAACGCTCCTCCGGCTCTTTCATTTTGAGCGCGGTTCGTTGCGCGCAAACCAGATGTTGACCGGAAGCCCGGCGCAGGGCAAGTGTCCGTCCGGACTCGGGGAGTGGCGCAGCCTGGTAGCGCATCTGGTTTGGGACCAGAGGGTCGCAGGTTCGAATCCTGTCTCCCCGACCATCTTTTCACCCCAGAAGACTTCAGATGTCCTCAGAAAGGCGCATATTCCCGGGCCTTATGGGCGATATGCGGACTTTGAGAGCTGTTGGTAGATCATGGGGTTTGTTGGTATACGATCCTCACGTGTTGGCAGAATTGGTCGTATGAACGCTAGCATGTGCTAATCTACCAACTGGCCTGCTGCCGGCATGGTGGAATATGGCGATCCAAGCTTGGTCGCCTCTGCTTCTCCATCACCACCGCCAGCATTTTCACGAAGAGCACGACCAACTCGTCGTCCCCGATCCCATCGAGGATGAGGGGAGCACGCGTTCTTCGCTTGAGACCGGCGGCGCTACTGTTGCCGCATAATATTCGGCCGCTCATGAACGGGCAGGCACCGCCTCTATAAGGCGGCGATCCACGCGCGCGCCTGCTCCGCCTCGGCCAGCGAAAAGGTTTTTGTCGCGCCGGGCATCATGAAGCTGAAAAACATGATGCTGGTCTTGATCCATGCAACGTCGGTGACGATAGCGATCCGCTCCCAGCGGGTGAGATGTTCCATACCGACCTTGAAATCGGACCATATCGCTGCCGGATCGATGCCGTTGAAAGTCGGACCTATTTCATAATAGAGGCGGACCTTCTCATGCTCCGCCAGAGCCTGTTCAACTCTCGGGATGAGTACTGTCTCATAATCAGCGCGGCTGACATGACCGGTACAGGCGAAGGCCGCGACATTAGCGGGGAAATTCTGGAGGGATTCGATCATCTCTCTATACTCCTGGTTCGATCGATCATCTGTTAGCGCGACCCTGGCGCTCTGGATCGGTAGGGGCATCTATCGAACGCCCAGCCCGTGTCCGCTTTTTCAGAGCCTCGTGTTGCCACTATCGCGCACCAAGCGGATCACGGCATCGACAAGCGGATGTTGCCGCAAAGGCTTCTCCAGCACTGCATTGAACCCAATTTTTGTGGCACGATCCGGCAAATCCTCGCTCGTAAAGGCCGTGATCAAAATGGCCGGTCCACCCCACCTGCGCTCGCGGAAGCCCTTCAAGACCGCGAGCCCGTCAAGCTCGTCCATGCAATAGTCCGCTATAAAACAGCCGGCGTCGAGGGTCGTCCGTCTGACGATGAGCCGACGGCGATGTCCATGTCCACGCAATCCCTGATGCTGCCAAATTCTGTCATTCAGCGTGCCGAAGGTCGTTACGGTCCCACTATTTTAGATCAGGACTAGGCGCCCAAGCCAGCCGCGAACGCAATACGGAGCGCATCGGACAGGCTGTTGACATTCAGCTTGGCCATCAAATTCGCGCGGTGTACCTCGACTGTGCGTCGCGAAATGCCGTCAGAACATTGGTGATCGGTGCTACTTATGGGGGTCAGCCTTCTCTTTCTGTTCCTCGTCGATGAGGATGCGGAGCGCGGCGCCATCGAGGTCGTCGAACTGGCCTGAGCGCATAGCCCAGAAGAACGTTGCCAGTCCCGACAGGCCGAGCAGCAGGGCGATCACGATAAGGAGAAGAACTCCGTTCATCGCGCGGCATGCCTCAGTCTCAGCGCGTTGGCGACGACGATGATCGAAGAACCGGACATCGCCAGCGCCGCGATCAGTGGCGTGACATGCCCCGTAATGGCGAGCGGGACGGCCACCACGTTGTAGCCGATCGCAAGCGCGAAGTTCTGGCGGACGATTTGCATCGTCCGGCGCGCGGCGCAAATCGCTGTGGCGACGGGCGCGAGGCTGTCGCCCATCCAGATCGCATCGGCCGCGTTCTGGCCGGCGTCGCTTGCGCAAGCAGGCGCCATCGACACATGGCCGGCGGCGAGCGCGGGGCCATCGTTGAGACCATCGCCAACCATCAGTACCTTGGCGCCCTCCCCAGCGAGTTGTTGAATCGCGGAGAGCTTTTGCCCGGGCGAGAGGTTAGCTTGTGCGGGGATCCCGAGTAGGTCGCCCATTTTCAAAACGGCGGCGGTACGGTCGCCCGACAGGATCGAGGATTTTATGCCCAACTCCTGGAGTTCGAGAAATCGTCCGCTTTGTTTCAGGACGCAGCTCATCGCGGAAACAAATGGTGACGGCGGGCAGGCTCTCGATGTCGAAGCGACAGGCAAGATTGGTTTCGCGAGCCGTGTCGGCTGGCCCGATCGTCGCGATGCCGTGACGAGACCTGCCGGTGAGACCGAAGCCGGGAACTTCGATGATATCTTCGACTACGTCGGCAACCACGCCCTCATGTTCCAGGCTGCGGCGAAGCGATTGGCTCAACGGGTGGCGGCTGACCCGGGTCAGGCCGAGCAGAACCGATTTCTCTTCTTCGCTCAGCCTGCCGAGAGCGCTGGGAACGGGACGACCAAGTGTCAGCGTGCCGGTCTTGTCGAAAAGGGCGCGATCGACTTCTGCCAGGCGTTCAAGCGCGCTCCCGTCCTTCACAAGCACCCCCGCGCGCATCAGCGAACCCACGGCGACGATTTGCGCCGCAGGTACGGCAAGGCCAAGCGCGCAGGGGCAGGTGATGATCAGGACGGCCGCGGCGATCAGCAGTGATGCGTGCCAATCCGCGCCCAGCAACATCCAGCCAATGAAGCTTAATGCGGCCGCCGTATGAACGGCGGGCGCATAGAGGCGACTTGCGCGATCGGCGATGCGGACATAACGGGCGCGTGACTGGGCCGCGTTCTCCATCATCCGCGCGATATCGGCCAACGCCGTGTCAGGGCCGGTCTTGGTTACGCGGACGGTGATCGGTGCGCCGATATTGAGCGTGCCCGCATTCACCGTATCGCTTGGACCAATCGTCTGCGGTGCGCTCTCGCCGGTCAGCAGCGAGAGGTCAAAGGTGGTGTTGCCTTGCTCGATAATGCCGTCGGCCGCCAGGCGTTCACCCGCAGCAACAATCATGCGCATATTTGGCGCGATATCCTGAGCGGCGCGCCATTCGGTGCCGCCGTCTTTCCTGAGGACGAGCGCGCCGGTAGCGGCCTGCTTCAGAAGCGCGGCGACGCCGTCGCGCGCGCGATCACGCATCACGCTGTCGAGCCAGCGGCCAGCGAGCAGGAAGAAGAGCAGCATGACCGCGCCATCGAAATAGGCTTGGGCGCCGCCGGTGGCGGTCTCGTAAAGGCTCATGTCGGTCGTCAGCAGCACGCCGATCGAAATCGGCACGTCCATATTGGTCCGACCGTACCGCAACGCACTCCAGGCCGATTTAAAGAAGACGCGTCCGGAATAGGCAATCGCTGGCAACGCGATCAGTGCCGACACCCAGTGGAAGAGATCGCGGGTCGTTCCTTCCGCGCCTGACCAGATCGAGACCGATAGCAGCATCACGTTCATCGCGGCGAAGCCGGCGACCGCTAACGCGCGCAACAGCGCCCGGCTTTCGCTGTCATCTCCCGCGACCGCGATACCGACCGGCTGCGCTTCGAAGCCCAGCTTCTCGATCGCTTCTTGCAAATGCGGTGGGTCGAGCGCGATGTCGTGAACAATCGCGACGCGTTTGGCCGTAAAGTTCACGCGCGCCGCCGCAATGCCGGGACTAAGTGGCAGGCCGTCCTCGAGCTTCGAAATGCAGCCCGCGCAACGCAGCGTTGGAACCGCGAACGAAGTCTCAATGAGCGTCTCGCCGTCCGCCAGCGGCTGAAGGGCATTCATTGCAGGCTCTCGATCAGCCGCATTTCATGGCCGTCTTGGATGATCGCGACATGAACGAGCCATCGCCCGGCCGGCAGGCTTTGTATGGAACGGAACTGTCCCGGACCACCGATCCGGAAGCTGAGCGGAACATCGGGCGCACGCCCCAATGGATGGCGTGCAACGCCGCTGACGACCGCGCCTCCGAGCGCCACGCCATGCTTGGCGAGATTTAACTCGACGCGGCGAGCCGGATCGACGGTAAGCCGCGTCCGCCAACCCAGCGCCTTTTGCCGCCGGGCCTTTTCAAGCCAGCCATTGAATTCTTGGCTCGCGACATAGCTGTTGTCGACCACTGTGCCGCCGAAAGTGCTGATCGCGATGTGCGCCATGTAGAAATTGACCGCGACGACGACGCCGAAGAAAGCGACGAGGAGCGCAGCCATATGCCATCCGGTGAAGGTGCGGCGGGTCATTGGGTCACTCCCGTGTCAGGACGCTCAAAATGGGCGTCGTCGACGGCCGATCCACCTTCGCGATCGAGCGCCTTGACGGCAAGCTGGATCGGCTGACGCTGCGCGCCGGTCGCGGGTGCGGCGACAAACAAACGCAGCTTGGCGACACTGTCAGGATCCAGATGCACCGGGACCGCGCGCTTCCCGGTCGCGCGGTCTCCTCCAGCCGACCAAATGGTCGCGCCTGGCAGGTTGGATATGCCGACTTCCGCGTTACGCGGTCGATCTTCCATGTTCCGGATCTTGATGGTGAATGTGTTGCGGATGGCGCCGTCCGAGAGACGGACGAACAGGGGATTGCGATCCTGTAAAGCGCTGATATCGATGCGCGTGCGCGCGCCGAGCATGAACAGCATCGCCAGGCCGATTCCCAACCAGATCGTGAAATAGGCGATCGTTCGCGGACGGAACAGCGTCTTCAGGATCGGGCGCGGCCCGCCGCCCGCTCTCTCATGCTCGGAATCGTCGGCTGTGGCGTAGTCGATCAAGCCGCGCGGTCGGCCGATCTGCATCATCACCTTGTCGCAGGCGTCAACACAGAGCGCGCAGGTGATGCAGCCGATCTGCGGCCCTTCTCGGATGTCGATGCCGGTGGGACAGACCTGCACGCATTGCAGGCAATCGATGCAGTCGCCAGTCTTGAGGTCTGTATCGAGTGACTTCTTGAGACCGTGTGTGCGCGGTTCGCCGCGCCAGTCCTTGTAGAGCACGGTCAGCGAATTTTCGTCGAGCATCGCCGTCTGAATGCGCGGCCACGGACACATATAGATGCACACCTGCTCGCGCATGAAACCGCCGAAGACGAAGGTGGTGGCGGTCAGAACGCCGACGGTGGCGTAGGCGATATACGGAGCCTGGCCGGTCCAGAACTGATGCTGCAAGGTCGGCGCATCGGCGAAATAGAAGATCCAGGCTCCGCCCGTGACGAAGGCGATCAGCAGATAGACGGCGTATTTGAACGCGCGCCGCGCGATCTTGGTCGGGCTCCATGGCGCCTTGGCGAGCTTGAATTGGGCATTGCGGTCGCCATCGATCAACCGATCGACGTGCTGATAGAGATCGGTCCACACTGTCTGCGGGCAGGCATAGCCGCACCACGCGCGACCCACCGCCGAGGTGACCAGAAACAAGCCAATGCCCGCCATGATAAGCAGGCCCGCTACATAGTAGAATTCGTGCGGCCAGATCTCGATCGCGAACATGTAGAAGCGGCGATGGGCGAGATCGATCAGCACTGCCTGATGGGGCGCATATGGCCCGCGATCCCAACGTAACCACGGCGTGACGTAATAGATCACCAGTGCGACCGCCATGATCGCCCATTTCAGACGGCGGAATAAGCCATCCACCGCCTTGGGATAGACAGCCTTCCGCTTCTCGTAGAGCGAAACGCCGACAAGATTGTCAGGGCTGGACATGGGATGACGCGCCAGCTGCCGCGCTCACTGTTTGGGCGGGTGCCGGAGCCGCCTCGCCACCGCCCAGCGAGTAGACATAGCTCGCCAGCGTCTTGACGTTGGTCGGTCCAAGCTTCGCGCCCCAACGCGGCATTACGCCGCCGCGCGCGTTGGTGATGGTTGCGATCAGCGTGTCGCGGTCGCCCCCGTAGAGCCAGATCGCGTCGGTCAGATTCGGTGCGCCGAACGTGCGATTGCCCTTGCCTTCAGGGCCATGGCAGACCGCGCAATTGGCTGCGAAGAGTGCCGCGCCGCGTGCCGATGCGCGGCCGGCTGGCTCCTGATGCGAGATTGTGCGGACGTAAGACGCGAGATCACCGATCTGATCGGTAGTCAGGATGCCGTCGCGGCCGAAAGCGGGCATCTGCGACTGGCGGGTCTGATCGTGATCCGGATTCCGGATCCCATGGGTGATGGTATATTCGATCGTCTTGAGATCACCGCCCCACAGCCAGTCATCATCGTTGAGATTGGGATAGCCCTTGTCGCCTGCCGCGCCCGAGCCGTGGCACTGGACGCAATGCACCTTGAACTGCGCGCGACCGCCCTCGATCGCCGCTTGCCAGATCTGCGGCTTGCCGGGAAGCTGGGTGATGTCGGTCGCGGCGATTGCCTGGCGGATGGGGGCCAGACGCTTGTCGTTGGCGGCCATTTCCGCAGCAAGCTGGCCATGGCTGGTCCAGCCCAGCACGCCCTTAGTGGCGGCGTGCAGGCCCGGCCAAGCCGGATACAGCACGGTGTAACCCATCGCAAAGGCAATACAGGCGTAGAAGCTCCACAGCCACCAGCGCGGTAGCGGCGTATCCAGTTCCTCGATTCCATCCCATTCGTGGCCTACGGTTTCGGTGCCGGTCGGATGATCGATGCGCTTTTTTTTAGCCATTGGTCTGGTCCTGATCGAAGATCATGTTGGCGGCGTCGCGGTGGCGCTCACGGGCGCCACTGCGGAAGGTCCAGCCGACGAAGCTGACGAAGCTGACGGCCATCAACACCAGGCCCCAACTGTCGGCAAGCTGACGGAGATCCTCGTAGATCATTTTGACTGTTCCTGCGGCGCGGCGGCATCGAAGTCGACGAGCGTGCCCAGCATCTGGAGGTAGGCGACCAGCGCATCCATTTCGGTCAACCGTTTGGGATCGCCATCGAAATCGCGCGTCTGCGCCTTGGGATAACGCTTCAGCAGATCGGTCGTGTCGGCATCGGGATCGGCCTGCGCCTTCAGATCGGCCAAGGCATTGTCGATCATCGCCTTGTCATAGGGTACGCCCACATCCGACAGCGCCTTGAGATGCGCCGCTGCGTTGCTGAAGTCGAGATCGCGATCGACCAGGAAGGCATAGCTTGGCATGATCGATTCCGGCACCACCGCGCGCGGGTCCTTGAGATGCTGCACGTGCCATTCGTCGGAATAGCGCATGCCGACGCGGGCGAGATCAGGCCCAGTGCGTTCCGATCCCCACTGGAACGGGTGATCGTACATGCTTTCGGCGGCCAGGCTGTAATGGCCATAGCGCTCCACCTCGTCGCGGAATGGGCGGATCATTTGGCTGTGGCAATTATAGCAGCCCTCACGGATATAGATGTTGCGCCCGGCCAGTTCGAGCGGCGTATAGGGCCGGACGCCTTCCACCTTCGTCACCGTAGTGTCGATCCAGAACAGCGGCGCGATCTCGACGATGCCGCCGATCGCGACCACGATCAGCGCCAGAACCGCCAGAATCGTGACATTGCGTTCGATTTTCTTGTGATCGAAGACCTTGCTAGCCATCTCAAAATCGTCCTTATTCCGCAGCCACGGGCACGGGTTGCGGAGCCATGATCGGGCGGTCCCTCGCTGGGTCGTAGGGCGTCTCGGTCATCGGCTTTTCCTCGCGGAGCTTGCCGGCGATCGTCATCCAGATGTTGAAGGTCATGATGCAGGCGCCGACAAGATAGAGCAGGCCGCCGGTGGCGCGGATCAAATACATCGGGTGCATCGCGGCGACGACCTCGGCGAACGAATAGACGAGATAGCCGTCCGGCCCATATTCGCGCCACATCAGCCCCTGCATGATGCCCGCGGTCCACATCGACGCCACGTAGAGCACGATGCCGAGCGTCGCGGTCCAGAAATGCCAGTTGACCATGCGCAACGAATAAAGCCGTTTGCGGCCCCACAGGCGCGGGGTCATGTAATAGAGGCTGGCAAAGGTGATCATCCCGTTCCAGCCGAGCGCGCCCGAATGGACATGGCCGATCGTCCAGTTGGTATAATGCGACAGGCTGTTGACCGCCTTGATCGACATCATCGGGCCTTCGAAGGTGCTCATCCCGTAAAAGGCGAGCGCCATCACCATCATGCGGATGATCGGATCGGTGCGGATCTTCTCCCAGGCGCCGTTGAGCGTCATCAGGCCGTTGATCATGCCGCCCCAGCTGGGCATCCACAGCATGATCGAGAAGACCATGCCCAGCGTCTGCGCCCAATCTGGCAGCGCGGTATAAAGCAGATGGTGCGGACCGGCCCAGATATAGAGGAAGATCAGCGACCAGAAGTGGATGATCGACAGCCGATAGCTGTAGATCGGCCGCTCGGCCTGCTTGGGCACGAAATAATACATCATCGCCAGGAAGCCGGCGGTGAGGAAAAAGCCGACCGCGTTATGGCCGTACCACCACTGCGTCAGCGCATCCTGCACGCCGGAGAAGGCGCTGTAGCTCTTGGAGCCGACGAAGCTGACCGGAACTGAGATATTGTTGACGACGTGCAGCATCGCGATGGTGATGATGAAGGATAGATAGAACCAGTTGGCGACGTAGATATGCGGTTCGCTGCGCTTCACGATCGTGCCGACGAACACCGCCAGATAGGCGAGCCAGACCACGGTGAGCCACAGATCGACATACCATTCGGGCTCGGCATATTCGCGGGCTTCGGTGATCCCCATCATATATCCGGTCGCCGCCAGCACGATGAACAGCTGGTAGCCCCAGAATACGAAGCGGGCGAGCGCGGGAAAGGCAAGCCGCGCGCGGCAAGTGCGCTGCACCACATAGAAGCTGGTCGCGATCAGCGCATTGCCGCCGAACGCGAAGATCACGGCGGACGTGTGCAGCGGGCGGAGCCGCCCGAAGCTGGTATATTCGATGCCGAGGTTGAACGCCGGAAAGGTCAGCTCAAGCGCAATATACAGCCCCGCGAGAAAGCCGGCTAAGCCCCAGAAGACGGTCGCAATCACGCCCCAGCGGACCGGATCGTCGTCGTAGTGGCCGCTGTCGGGAATCTTGAGCGCACCCCGCGCGAGCGCTGCATAATCCGGACGACTGATCGTGAACCACATCGCGATCAACGCCGCGGTCGCGACGATTCCCATCTGGACCGAGAACCCCCAATCTGCAGCCTCAGCCATTGCGGCGAACGCGAGCAACGCGACGGCGAGCCAACCGCCAGCCTTCATCAGCACTGATTCCATGCGAATTCAATCCTTCGTGTCAGTGCTGCCCATGCTTCGGCGAGAACTCTCGCGATGATGAGCAGACCTTCGCGATCACACAGTTCAACGAAAGCAATGCTCGGTCTTGGCATTGGCCGATCTGCGCTTGCGATACGAAATTTTTTTGAAACGGAGATCACGGTGTTCGAAGCCCCCAAGCTCTTCATTACGATGATCTTCTGGCGGCCTCGAAATGCCGCAGCGTCAATCACAAGGGTATTAGGGATTCTCCTAGGTTGTCCCAGATTTTACAGCCTTTTCCGATTCAAGACTACACCCGGGAGCGGGCCTGGGCACCCGCCGCGAGTTCGACAACCTCGGCGGTGATCTCTTCCTGACGGGTCAACCGCTCCTCGCCGCGGAGCTTGTCCAAACGCTTGCCAATACCCGAGGAGGCTGCGGCCATGGTCGTCATGCGCGACTGATTTTCGGCGGCTAAGGTTTCGGCGAGACCTTCACACAAATGCGCGAACAGGTACTCCGCCGCCAGATCTTGCAACAGTTGGGCAGCCGGAATCTGGATCAGCGGCGGACTATCGGGCGTTTTCGGCATTGCCGATGGATCGAGCGGCAGGAGCTTCTTAAACTCGATCGTCCTGTCCCCTCCAGCCGTCCAGCGCGGCAGCACCATTCGAACCTCGGGACGGCGAACCCCGGCAATCCAGGCCTCGACCGCGTCGCTGATTTCAATGGCCACCCTGGTCAGGCCGTCGGCCCGTGTGGGCAAGGCAAAGCTTCTCGCAAAACGATAATCCTGGTCCTGGGCCAACGATGCGAGGCGGCTGCCGACGATAAGCACGCGCGCCTGTTCGAAATGTGGCGCTGCCGCCTCCAATACGCGGTCGGCGAGCGCACCGCAGAAACCCTGTTCGGGACCGAGAACGATCAGGCAGCGCTCCGGGTGCGCATGATCGACGGATTGCGCTCCGCCTTCCAGCGAGATCGCCGCCACAATCGCCCGGAGTGCAATGTCGCGATAGGCGTGAACGCCGGGAATGAGCGAACGCGCCTGGGCCGCATGCACCGCCGCCATCCCGCGCATGGCGTTGATTACTGATCCGAGCTGCTCGGTGGACGCGATACGGCGGCGCACGTCCGAGAGCCGATCGCTCATTGCGCAACCAATTGTTTAAGCGCTGCGACGAGATCAGCACGATCGGCCTCGTCGAGTTCGCCTTTCTCATCGATAGCGTGGCACAGCGCATCGCAATGGCTATCAAGCCATGCTGGCAACCCCGCGCGCAGCGCTGAAATGTCGGCGACCGCTACATCATCGAGCAGCCCTTCACTGACAAGCAGGCCGAGCGCCACCTGATCGCACAGGCGCAGCGGCTGGAACTGCGGTTGGGTCAACACGGCGCGCAGCCGCCGTCCGCGCTCGATCTGGGCCTGAACGCGCGGTTCCGGTTGTTCGCCGAAGCGCGTGAATATCTCCAGCTCGAGGAATTGCGCATATTGAAGCCGCAGCGATCCCGTAACCGCGCGCAAAGCCCTGGCCTGCGTCTTGCCGCCAACCCGGCTGACACTGGCGCCGACATCCACGGCGGGCTTCTGCCCGGCCGCAAACAGCTTGGCATCGAGCACGATCTGGCCATCGGTGATCGAAATGAGGTTGGTCGGAATATAGGCGCTCAAATTTCCGGCATCGGTCTCGGCGACCGGCAGCGCGGTCAGGGAGCCGCCGCCCTTCGCCGGTGAAAGCTTGGCGGCGCGCTCCAACAGCCGCGCATGGAGATAGAAGACATCGCCAGGATAGGCCTCGCGCCCCGGCGACTGGCCGGTCAGCAGCGCAATCTCACGGTGCGTCGCGGCGTGCTTGGTGAGATCGTCCAGCACGATCAGCGCGTGACCGCCCGAATCGCGGAAATATTCGGCCATCGCCATGCCAGCGAAGGGCGCGATCCATTGCAGGCCTGGCGCGCTGGCCGGGCTCGCGATGACGAAAATACAGCGTTCCGGCGCGCCGTGCGCGTGAACCTGTTCGATCACCCGCGCAACATCGGACGATTTCTGGCCGATCGCGACATACACGCAGACGATGTCGCTTGAACGCTGGCTGATGATGGCGTCGACCGCGAGCGAACTTCGGCCGGTGGCGCGATCGCCGATGATGAGCTCGCGCTGGCCGCGCCCCAGCGCGAACAGGGCGTCGATCACGAAAATGCCGGTCAGGACAGGCTCGGTGACCAGTTCGCGGTCGATGATCGCCGGCGACGGCCGCTCGATCGGCTGATGATCTGCTCCATCGATCGGCGGACCTCCGTCGAGGGGCCGGCCAAGCGGATCGACCACGCGTCCCAGCAGTGTTGGTCCCACGAGCGTACGGACAACCTCACCGGTGGAGGTCGCTTCGCTACCGGCCCCGATGGAAATGTCGCTATCGAGCAAGACGCAGCCGATGCGATCGTCATCAAGCATCTGGACAAAGCCATATTGCTCGTCGCCGAACCGAAGGAGCTCATCAAGCCGCGCATCGGGCAGACCAGAGACCATCGCAACCCCGTCGCCGACCAATTCCACGCGCCCGAGATGTCGCAATTCGGGCGAGAGCGACGTATCCCGGACTTGCGCCCGGGCGCGCGCAAGCCAGGGATCAGACGGCAGTGTGTCCATCGGCCTCGCTTTCGATGTGGCGCCTCATAGTCTCCAGGTCTGTGCGCCAGCTATTGGCGATCGTCATGTGGGGGCTGCGAAGCTCGCATCCGGCAAGCAGGGACTCATCTTCCGCAAACTCGATACGGCAATGAGGAACCATCGTTTTCAGCGACGTGGCCCACCTATCCCGCTGATCGCCATCGATCGGTGCCTGCGTGACAAGCGTGCAGACCCCGATTTGATCAAGCGCGGTCAGATCCTTCGGGGAAAGCGCGCGCATACGATCGATCAGCGCATCGAACATGGCGTTTTCGATCTGCGTGCCGGGCAGACGCCGCAGCAGCCGCGCGGCGATGTCGGTCGCCAGGCGGGCGGCGTCGGCCTCCAGCTCACGACGTCGCTGATCGAGGTCGGCGACGCCTGCGATCCGCGCCTCGCCCTTGATCTTCTCCGCCTCAGCATCGGCAGCCGCGATCAGGGCTTTGCGCGCTTCTCCCGCTTCCTTTTTAGAGTCGGCCCGCACGCGCTCGACATCCTCCGTGAGCGCCTTTTTCTGATCGGCGAGCATGCGTTCCTGTTCCCTGGCCCGCTGTAGCGCGGCCGCGGCGTCGTCGAGCAGCTTGTTCGACGCGGCCTGCCGATCGCCGATCGCATCAACGATCGGACGATAAAGAAACCGGCGCAGCAGCCATACGAGCAGCAGGAAATTAATCGCCTGGAGCAGTAGCGTCCATGCGTTCAGGTGCATCCCCAATCCCTCAGGCGTAAGGATTGGCGAACAGCAGCAGCAGCGCGATCACCAGGCAGTAGATCGCGAACGTCTCGATCAGCGCCATGCCGACGAACAGTGTTCGCGTGATTGTCCCCGAAGCCTCCGGTTGCCGGGCGATGGCGTCGAGCGCCGCGGCCACTGCGCGCCCCTGCGCCAATGCCGGTGCGATCGCGCCGGTCGCGATCGCGATCGCGGCGCCGATGATGCTCGCGAGGTGAATCGAGTTCATGGCTTGGTCTCCTTCGATGATGCGGACGCCTCACCCAGCGCGCCGGCGATGAAGACCGTGGCGAGCATGGCGAAGATATAGGCCTGGACGCCGCCGGTCAGCAGTTCGAGCGCCATCAATGGGATCGGCACGAGCAGGCCGGCGAGGCTGAGGACAATGCCGATGATAAAGACGCCGCTCATCATGTTGCCGAACAGCCGGACGGTGAGCGAAAACTCCGTGTGAAAAGCTCGGCCATGTTGAGCGGCGCCATGAACAGACTCGGCTGCGCAAAGCTTTTGAGATAGCCGCCAAGACCAAGCCCGCGGATGCCGAACCACAGCGTCGCCCCGAAGACGATCAGCGCCAGCGCGGCGTCGGTCTCCAGCGTGGCGGTAGGCGCTTCGAGACCGGGGACGAGCGACGTCCAGTTGGCCGCCAGCAGGAACAGGAACAGCGTGCCGATCAGCGGCAGATAGGGCGCGGGATCGCGTTCGATCGCTTCGCGGAGCTGCGTGCGGATCGTATCGACGACCAATTCCAGCGCCGCCTGTGGGCGCGACGGCCGATCCATAAGGCGGCGCGTGACAAGCCAGGAGCCGGCGACCAGCACAACCATGACGCCCCAGGTGGTCGCTACCGCCGTTACGATGGGCACCGGGCCGACCCGGAACAGTACATGCTGCGCGAAGGGGGAGGCGATCATTGGCGGCTCACCCATCGCCAGCCTGACCAACAGCCCAGCGCGAGACCGACAAGTAGCATCGGCGCGGTCCAGAAGATTTGGGTTCCGAACTTGTGATCGAGCCACCGTCCGATGCCGAGCCCGATCAGCGTCGGTGCCACGATCATCCAGCCAAGCGCCCCGATCTGGCCCAGATTTCGGGCAATCGAATGCTCGCCGTCGAGCAGCCAGCGCTGCCGCCGTTCAACGCGGGTGCGGACGGCGTCCGTCAGCCGCTCCGCCGCATCGGGCGGTTCTTCGCTCACTGTTGAAACTCGCTTGGTCGTCGGTCGTCACGCAGCGCTCGAACGATTTGGCGGATCGCCCGCATCCGGACTTTGGCGGCGGCGGTGCGCGATTGCCGTTCGGCCTCCTCGCGCGCCGCGAGGCCCTCGACAACGATTTTCTCCATCGTGGCGAGGTTATCGCCGAGATGCGCCTCACGTGTGGCAATCGCGATGTTCTCGCCTGCGGTAACGGTCAATATGCCCTGCCGGACGGCGCAGTACTGCTCCTGGCCGGCCTTGTCCTTCCATGACAGGACGGTATCAACCAGCGTGGTCAGGAGATCGATATGACCCGGAAGAACACCGAAGCTGCCGCTCGCATCCTCGCCGCGCAATGATCGGATGTCTGGAAGATCGGCAACGATACGCATGGGTTCGGTTATCAGCAGCCTCATCGCGCGGGCTCCGTCGTCTGCCTGGCGCGCGCCTCTTCAAGGCCGCCGATCATGTAGAGCGCGCTTTCGGGCCATTGATCGGTCTCCCCGTCAAGGATGGCCCGGCAACCCGCAAGCGTATCGGCCAGCGCAACCGATCGGCCGGCGATCCCGGTGAAGGCTTCGGTCACGGTGAAAGGCTGGGTCAGGAACCGCTGGAGCCGTCGGGCGCGTGCGACCGCCAGCCGGTCATCTCGTCCAAGCTCCTGGACGCCCAGGAGGGCGATGATGTCCTGAAGTTCGCGATAGAGCGCGATCGTCTCGCGAACACGTTCGGCGATGTCGAAATGCTCCTGCCCGACGACCACCGGATCAAGCAGGATCGAGGACGATGTCAACGGATCGATCGCCGGATACATCCCTTCGGCGGCCATCGTGCGCGACAGGACGATCGTGCTGTCGAGGTGATCCGAGATCGCCGTCACCGCCGGATCGGTAAAGTCATCCGCTGGCACATAGACCGCCTCGATCGCGGTGATCGTGGTGCCTTTGACCGATACGATACGTTCCTGAAGCGCCGCAACCTCGCTCGCGAGCGTCGGCTGGTATCCGACACGTGAAGGCAGGCGCCCCAGTAAGCCCGACACTTCGCTGCCGGCCTGAACGAAACGAAAGACATTGTCCATCAGCAGGAGCACGTTGCGCTTCTGCTCATCACGGAAATATTCAGCCACGGTTAGCGCCGTCAGCGCGACCCGCCACCGCGCGCCGGGTGGCTCGTTCATCTGCCCGAAGATCAGCGCCGTGCCGCCCAGCACCCCCGAGGCCTTCATGTCGTTGAGAAGCTCGTGTCCCTCCCGCGAGCGTTCACCGACTCCTGCGAAGACCGAGACACCCTGATAGTGCGCCACCATTGCTTGGATAAGTTCCATCACCAGCACGGTTTTGCCGACGCCGGCGCCGCCGAACATCCCGGCCTTGCCGCCGCGCGCAAGCGGGCTCAGCAGATCGACGACCTTGATCCCGGTCTCGAACATTTCGGTGGCGGCGGTTTGCTGATCGAGCGGCGGCGGCGCGCGGTGAATTGGACGGCGCGCCATATCCATCGCAAAGGGCGCGCCGGCGTCCCCGATTTCGCCCGTCGCGTCGATCAAACGGCCGAGCACGGCATTCCCGACGGCGATTGTGATGGGGGCACCGCTGGCTTCCACCGGAACGTTCCGAGCAAGACCGGCGGTCGATTGCATGGCCACCGCCCTGATCGTGCGTGCGTCGACATGGCTCTGCACCTCGACGACAAGCGGCTCGGGCCGATCCCAGCGGACGTGCAGCGCCTCATCGAGCGCGGGCATGTATCCGGCGGAGAACTCGACGTCGATCACCGGGCCGCGAACCGACGAGACCCGGCCCATGCGAGTATTTGCGGAAGTCTGTCCGGAGCCGGGTGATGAGCGCCTCATTGCTGACAACATGTGAAAAACCTAAGCTTTGCCTGCGCTGGCAAATATACGGGACCTTACGGATGCTGTATTGCAACACGACATAGCTACAACGGCCGTATCCTGTTTGATTGGACCTGCGGCGTGAGCGACTCTGAAACCACGATCGAGAATAGCATCTTTTCCGAAATCTGGATCGGGGCGAGCGCGAGCGTTTCGCGAACCTTGTCGCTTCGTGACATCGAGCTGTTCGCGGAGGTTTCGGGGGACGTCAATCCCGCGCATGTCGATCCGGAATTTGCGCGCAACGACATGTTCCACAAGGTGATCGCGCACGGCCTGTGGGGCGGCGGCCTGATCTCGGCGGTGCTGGTCACCGGGACGATAATCCCGATAGACGGTGGACTGCACCTGATGGCCTGAGCAAAGACATGGGAGATTCACCATGACGATCCGCAATCTCGACGCACTTCTGTCGCCCGCAAGCGTCGCTCTGGTCGGTGCGTCGAATCATCCGGGTTCGGTCGGCCATGTCGTCCTGGAAAATCTCCTGGCAGCGGGTTTTGACGGCCCGATCTACGCGGTCAATCCGCACCCGCTGCAACAGACCGGCGCAATCTGGAGTGCCTCGGTTGATGCCCTGCCCGAAGCGCCAGAACTGGCCGTAATTGCGACGCCGGCCACCACCGTTCCTGCCATTGTCGATCAGTTGGGCAGAAAGGGCACGAAGGCCGTCGTCGTGATCACGGGCGGGGTCACGGCGGCCGACGGGCTGCGGCAGGCGATGCTCGATGCGGCCCGGCCGCACATGCTCCGGATCGTCGGTCCGAACTGTATCGGCGCACTGATGCCGCATGCCCGCCTCAACGCGTCCTTCGCCAACGCCATGCCGAAGACCGGTCGGCTGGCGATGATTTCGCAGAGCGGCGCGCTCGTGACGGCGATGCTCGACTGGGCCTCGACGCGCGGGATCGGCTTTTCGGGTATCGTCTCGGCTGGCGACATGGCCGATGTCGATCTGGGTGACCTCATTGATCTGTTCGCCGCCGATCCGCATACCGATGCGATCCTGATGTATGTCGAGGGCGTCACCAACGCCGCCAAGTTCATGTCGGCCGCCCGCGCCGCGTCGCGCGCCAAGCCGATCGTGGCGATCAAGGCTGGCCGCAACGCTGCGTCCGGCAAGGCGGCGCTGTCGCACACCGGCGCGCTGGCGGGCGCTTATGACGTCTATCAGGCGGCGTTTCATCGCGCCGGTATCGTGATGGTCGATACGCTTGAGGAACTGTTCGACGCCGCCGAGGTGTTGCGCGCGACAAAACTGCCCGATGGCGATCGTCTGGGAATAGTAACCAATGGCGGTGGTGCAGGCGTGCTGGCCGCTGATGCGATCGACGGGACCGGTGGGGCGCTCGCCACATTGATCCCGGCGACCATCGCCACGCTCGACAAAATCCTGCCGCCGAGCTGGTCACGCGCCAATCCGGTCGACATCATCGGTGACGCCCATGCCGACCGTTATCGCGCCGCCTGCAAAGCGATGCTGGATGCCCCGGAAGTCGATGCGCTGCTCGTCATGAATTGCCCGACGGCGCTAGCCGCACCGGACGAAGCGGCCAGGGCGGTTCAGTCGGTGGTCGAGGGAGCAGCCAAGCCGGTTCTCGCCTGCTGGCTCGGCGACGCCAACGCGGCGACCGTGCGCGATATCATTTGCACGGCCGACATCCCGCTCTTTTCGACACCGCATGAGGCGGTGCGCGCATTCGCGCATCTGCTCATCGCGAAGCGATCGCGCGACGCACTCACCAATCCGAGCGAATCCAAACCAGGTAGCGGCAGGCAGGCCGTGTCGGCGATCCTCGCCGGGGCGCGCCGTGAAGGCCGCACCGTGCTCGACGAAGTCGAAGCGAAGTCGGTGCTGTCTACCTACGGAATAAAAACCGTGCCGACGCGCTTCGCGGCCACGACCGACGACATCGACGCCATCTGCGGCGCGATCGATGGTCCTTATGCAGTCAAGATTGTCTCACCCCAGATCAGTCACAAATCCGATGCCGGCGGCGTCGCCCTCCACCTGTCCGACGTGGCGTCGGTCAAGGCCGCTGCGGGCGAAATGCGGGATCGCATCGCACGCGAGCATCCCAGCGCGGATATCAAGGGTTTCGCGGTCGAATTGATGTGCATCAGGCCAGGGGCCTATGAACTGCTCGCCGGAATTGCCGACGATCCGACCTTCGGGCCGCTGATCATGGTCGGTGCCGGCGGGAAAGCGGTCGAAGTGCTCGGTGACAAAGCGCTCGAGCTGGTGCCGCTGGGGGCGGGAATGGCCAAGGCGATGATCGGCAAGACGCGCATTGCACGCCTTCTCGCCGGCTATCGGGACGAGCCGCCCGCCGATACTGACGCGGTGGCGCAAACGCTGGAGGCATTGTCCCAGATCGCCGTCGACCTTCCAGATATCGCCGAACTTGATATCAATCCCCTGCTGGTCGATCGCGACGGCGTCATCGCGCTCGATGCGCGCATCCGGATCACGGCCGATCCAACGCCCGCCTCCCGCCTCGTGATCCAGCCCGTTCCGGTGGAATGGGCTGCGGATCTCGTGACACGTGACGGCCTGCGTTTTCACGTTCGCCCCGTTCGTCCCGATGATGAAAAGCGCCTCGCGGAGCATTTCGCGCATGTCTCGCCCGAGGATCTCGATTTCCGTTTCCTGAGTGGGATACGCAGGGTCGATCATGCCCGGCTGATGGCGATGCTGCAGATCGACTATCAACGGAAGATGCTGTTTCTCGCGCTGGACGAAGGCGGATCTGTGATTGCGACCGCCGAGATTGCCGCCGATCCGGATGGAGAACGGGCCGAGATCGCGCTCTCGACGCGATCGGATGTAAAGGGCCGCGGCGTAAGTTGGACCCTGTTCGAGCATGTCCTGCGCTACGCCAAGGCGCGCGGTATCACACGGATCGAGACGGTCGAGAGCGCGGCGAATGCCAGCGCACTTCAGATCGAGCGCGAGATGGGGTTTATCGTCAGATCTTGCCCCGGCGATCCGACGACCCGGATCGCGAGCAAGATCCTAACCGAGGCCGCCTGAACGTCGCTTTTTCCGCTCAGGCTTGGAGGACGTAGCTTCCAGGCGCATCCGCCAGGATTGAGTAACGCTCATCCTTGCCACCCATGGGTGGAAACGCGGCCAACGCAGCCGAACGATCGGCAAGCCACTTGCCCCATTCCGGCCACCATGAGCCCTGCATCGGCTCGCCCCGTCGAGAAGACATTTCCCGCCAGTCTCGGGAATGTGCTGCTGGACCACCGGATTGGTCGCAATGAAATTTGTTGGCGCAACAGTATCGAGCATTTGCCGCATGGCGAACCGGACGACCGCCTCATGCTTGGCGGTGACGCCGCCCACGCCGCTCGCGGCCGCGTCCCACCATTGCTGGCCCAGCAGAAAGTTCTGCTGGATGAAATCGAAAGGCCAGCGCCGCCAGGCGGGATCGTCGATACGATGGTCATGCGCCAACGGTTTGATGCAGGACTTCGCATTATCCGGTTTGGTGACAGCGCGAACCGAATAATCACCGAAGCCAACGCTCTTGCGAACAGCCTTCGCTGCGAGGTGCATTTGCCGCCCGGGCGCGGCGGCGAGATGCACCCTCCAATCGACGAAGGCCGCGGCGATCGAGGCCGGCGATAGCCCGCCGGTCAACTGCGCAAAGGCTGCTCCCGTCGCGCGATCGACCAGTTTCGCTGGCCCGTCGAGGGGGTCCGGCCTGTCTTGAGGGAGGTTCGCGTGTTTGAATTGAACTGGCAGAGCCATGGTGGTTGACGTTGTTACAACCAAAAACGGTCCCTATCTCGTAACCGGTGACTTGGCCGCGTTCGAGCTTCGCGATGGAGACGGAAATCTCTTGAAGCCGCCAAGTCGAGATGAGGGCCAAGCCAATGAAAAAGCATCGTTGGTAAGAGTGATGGTAATATATATTTCCGGGAATTCAGATTTTGCAAGAAATTGGGATAAAATTCTCGAAAACTTGAATCCTGTATCCCCGATCACTTATGGGAATCGTCGATCGAGGCTTTCCCATAATTCCCGGCTCACTTTCGCAGGCTGGGGGGCTGGCCGCCAAAAGTCTGATTTTTTCGTTTTAAGCCTTTGGCTGGTCATTGCCTGCCCGAACCCCTAAGGCGTGACATGGATGCATTTGAACGGGGGTAATATGGGCGCGGAAAGCAGCGAAGACTTCGTTTATGACGAAGCGACGGGCGAGTGGATCAGCGCGAGCGAAGCGGCCGCCAAGGCTGCGGCCACGACCGGCATCGAAGTGCGCGACGCGGTGGGCAATCTGCTGGCCGACGGCGACAGCGTGACGCTGACCAAGGACCTGAAGGTAAAGGGCGCGAACCAGACGCTCAAGCGCGGCACGGTCATCAAATCGATCCGGCTCACCGGCGATGAACAGGAAATCGATTGCCGGCATGAGGGGATCAAGGGTCTCGTGCTGCGCGCGGAGTTTGTGAAGAAGCTGTAGCGTTGGCATTCGGCATGCGTCCGCCAAGCCGGTCACTCCATTACCAGGCCTTGCTCGAGCCGTTGAGGACGACGCCTGCCCAGGCGGGACGTGGCGTAAACCCATAGCCGCTGCCAAACGATCCACGTCACGACCCCGCCGGCGAGCGCAAAGGCGACCTCGGCCAGTGGCCATTGCCGCAGCCCGACGACCTGGTAGAGCGCGAAGTATTTGATATGGGTCAGATAGATGAATAGTGACGCGCCCGACAGCGCGAACACGACCCGGCTCAGCGGTTTCCAGACGGGAATGCGGCTTACGAAAAGCAGGGCCAGCGCGCCTGCGATGACGAAGACCCAGGCGATCGAGTAAAAGAAGAAAGCGGTCAGGCCCGCATAGCCAAGAATGAGCGGAAGGAGCAGCGTCTTATGACGGGCATCCTGCGCTGTCGCTATAGCCGCGCCGAGCATGAAGGTCGCCCAGTGCGTCGTCACAATGTAATTGACGACATCGTGATCGCCGGGGATCGATTTGTAAAATCCCGGAAAAAGCAGCCCTGGTACGATCAGCTTCAGAGCGCAGGCGAGAAAGAACAGGCCATAGGCAAAATTGCGCCGGTTCAGATGTTCTGAAAAAAGAATCCGGGCGATTTCAAAGCATAGCCATGTAACCAGAAGTATCTGCAACATGCAGTCGACAAACCAGAGGTAAAAGTCGTTCCCCACGACGAAGGGCGATACGAAATTGCTGTACAGCAACAAGGTCGAGATATGGGGGGATTTGCCGAGCGCCATCTTCCCGAAATAGAAAAGCGACGAGATCAGGACCGTCGGAACGAGCACCCGGCCAAAAAGACGCAGGATCGGCCCGCCACGACCCGAAGAAAACACCTCGGACATCTGGAAGCCGCCGAAGAGAAAACCCGATATGAGGAACAGCGCGCTGGTTGCGCCGCCGGTGTAATCCACCAGCCGATAATGGGCGGCGACGACGAGGACGATGGAAACGGCCCGTATGACCATGCTGGTGTCAACCGAAGCCCAGCGGGCACTGCCTGAATTTTTATGGGTCGCGAGCTGTCTGATGCTCATGAACTGCCAGCCGTCGGGCATGGTGCCGATCACGTCTTCGGTCGCCAAATAAACCTGCACATAGGACAGGCTGTCGCCGCCAAGCTGCGCAAAGGACATATCCGGCGACATATTTGCCCGATTCAACAGCAGGGACCATGCACCGACGATGTCGGCTTCGGTGGCATTTGCCGGAACGGGGGCCGTCTCCGCGCTTGATGGTCGTTCCGCGATCAGCGCTTCCAGTCGCTTGCGATCGATCTTGCCATTGGGCAGCAGCGGCATGTCGTCCAGGGATTCGATCCGCTCGGGAAGCATGTAGCCCGGCAGATGCCGGCCGAGGGCAGGTACGAGGTTCTGTGGCGCATCGGCCTCGAAATTGCCGGTAACGAAAGCCGCGATCCTGCGTTCGGAGCCGTCGCCGGTTGCCAGTGCGATGGCCGAGCGGACGCCGGGCAGGCGAGAAAGCGCGTCGGTGACCTCCGACAGATCGACGCGATACCCTCGAACCTTGATCTGATCGTCCCCGCGGCCGGCGATCGCGATGTTGCCATCGGGAAGGAAATAGCCGCGGTCCCCGGTGAAGTAGATGTTGCGGTTTCCCGACGCGTCGGTTCCCCGGTCGCCGGGATAGCGGTCGATCTGGCCCTTTTCGACATAGCCCAGGCTGAGCAGGTTCGACCGGACGGCGATTTCGCCGACCTCGCCGATGCCCATCAACTGCCTCTCGGCATTGACGATGGCAAGCTGGTAACCGCCCGACCCTTTGCCGATGGGCAAGGCCGTCCAGTCCGCATTGCCGTCCCAGCGGAAAAATCCCGCCGCTTGCGGGGTTTCGGTCGAGCCGTAGAAATTGGTGATTTGAACGGTCGGCGCAATATTACGGATTTCGGTGGCCAGCGCGGGTCGCAGCGTATCGCCTCCCAGAAAGACATGGCGGAGGCCGTCGAGCACGCCATGGCGTTTCGCGCCTGCCGTCAGTATCTGAGCCATAGGGGGCGTCATATGTGCCACCGTTGGCTGGACACGCCTGAACCATGCACCGAGCTGGCCGGGCTCGAAGATGGTGGACTGCTCGGGAATGAGGATGGTCGCGCCAATCGCCAATGGCGTGAAAATATCGCGCATCAGGGGGTCGTGCGACAGGCCGGACAGCATCGTGAAGCGGTCTTCCGGGGTCAGGCCGAAGCTTTGGGCCTGCCAGTTCACAAAGTGCGTCAGCGGAACATGCGTGCACGCGACGCATTTGGGTGCGCCCGTGCTGCCTGACGTGAAGAGAAAATATGCCGGGGCCTCCGGGTCGGCCGGGGCCGCAGGAAGGCCGTCCTCACTGGCCGTGCCTTGCGGATCGACGTCGGTTTTTCGGAACGGGATATTCCGGCCAGCCGCGAGGCGTTCGGCAACGCCTCTGGCAGAGCCGGATGAATGGCAAAGTATCGCGTCGGGGGCGCATATGTCGGCAAGTGCTGCCAGCCTTTGTTCGGGATAGGCACTGTCGAGCACGATGAACACGCCGCCGATCCGCGAAACCGCAAGCATCGTCCATATCAGCGAGGGCTCGCGGTCGGCGAGGACGGCGAACCTTGCCCCCTTGCCGAAACCGCTTCGCGCCAATTGCAGGGCAAGTGTCCGTGATCGCGCCTCCACATCCGCGTAGCTGTAGGTAGTATCCTGAAAGACGATCGCGGGGGCATCCGGCCGTTCAGCGGTATTGCGCAAAAACGCCGCATGGATCGGTTCGCCCTTGCTCGCCGGCAGCGCGGCCTCCCATGCGGGCAACAACCCGGCTGGCGCGAAGCTGGCCGATTTGACCGAGGCTATCGGATCGTCGAGGGATGACGCAAATGCCTGCGCCGCCGCGATAATGCCGCGGCTGATCGCTTCGATACGGTCGCGCCCGATCTCCGTCGGCCGGTAATAAATCAGTAGATCGAGGCTCTCGCCGCTTCGCAGAAAGTGGATGTTCAGATCGTAATCGCTCTGCCAGTCCGACATGTCGGGCCCCGAGACATCGAGACCTTCCGCCGAAAGGTCGGGCAATGCCGGATACCAGTTGATCCCGAACCTCGGATGGACATTGGTCGCCTGAATAACATGATGGTACGGGCATGTTTCATGCGCGATCGCCGCCCTGACATCGCGGGCGACAACCCGGGCAAATTCGGCGAAGCTCATGGTTTCATGGAGGGCCGGCGCAACCGTGAGCGCGTTCGAGAAAGACCCGATCACGTTCGCTGCATTGTCGAACAGGCGCCGCCCATGGCTTTGAAAAGTGGTGCAGGGTCGCTGCGATCCGGTCATGCGCGCGATCAGGACGATGCAGACGCTATAGAAATAGACGAACAGCGATACGCCGATTTCCGCGGCGGCCCTTTGGGCTGCGACCACCGCCTCGGCTGGGAGGACGCCTTCGAAGCTGGCCTCCAACGCGCCGTCGTCCTCGATCGCCCTGTCTGCGAGCAGGGAGGGGGACGAACCGACGGCGTCGAGGTAATCCGTCCAATACTCCAGCGCATCGCGATAGGCGGCGGAACTCATTCCAGTTGCCGTCCCAGAAGGATTGAAACGGTTGGCGTTCAGCGTTCGCAGGCCGCTCCCGATAGCTGTTGAACAGATCCTCTACGAATATGTTGAGCGATTGGCCGTCGGCGATGCTGTGGTGAAGACTGAAGGCAAAGACCCATTCGTCCGCGCCGGTTCTGACCAGGAAGAATTGGCGCAGGGACTTCGGGCTGAAATCCGGCTTGCGGAGAAACACCTTCCGCAAATGCCTGCGAACCTCAGCTACATCGGCGCCGGGAAGCTCCATTCGTTCGAGGACAACGGCGCTCTTCCGGTCGACATATCGCGAGACGCTACCATCGGATTCGCGGACGAAGCCGGTGAACATAAAGTCGTGCAGGCCGCACGTCTGTTCTAGCGCGCTCAAGAAACGTTGCTCGTCAAATTTGCCTTTAATATAATAAAAACAAGGCAATGCATAAATTTGTTGCGTAAACATTTCGGCTAGAACGTAACGTTCTTCGTTAGGATTTGCGCCAAACTGTTCAGCCATCCAGAGATATCCTCGTATTTTATTCCGTTCCATGTGCAATGATTGGCTAACATTCTAATGCATGCATCGTTCGATTCTATTCTTCACTGTCGCGTTTCTGAGGCGGCTCGTCCGAAATAGTGCGGGCAGGGACGTCCAACCGCTTCCCTTGGGCGGGTGCACGACCCGATGAACGCCGCATCACAGGGTGGGCGGCGCGCCTTGCGCAATGCGATGACGCGTGCGAGGATCGCCCGATGGACGATCGTACGTTGACGCCTGATACCGGGGTAATCGCTGGCGCTTCTGATTGTTCGCCTGGGCTGAGGGGGTTTCTCAAGAGCCTGGGTCCCGGACTGGTCACGGGCGCCGCCGACGACGACCCCAGCGGCATCGGCACGCACAGCCAGATCGGCGCCCGGTTCGGCTACGGGCTTACCTGGACCTTTGTCCTCAGTTTTCCGCTGATGGTGGCTATCCAGCAGGTGGCTGCCGAGATCGGCCGCGTTACCGGCGCGGGCATCGCCCGCAATCTACGGCGCCATTATGCGCGGCCCGTGCTGTGGGGGATGGTGGCGCTCCTTCTTGTCGCCAACATCGTCAACCTGGGTGCGGACCTGAGCGCGATGGGTGCGGCGGTCGCCTTACTCGCGGGTGGGAATGCGGGACTCTACACTTTGCTGTTCGGTATCGTCTGCGTCGTGCTGGAAGTTACGCTCAGCTACCCGCGCTACGCATCCGTCCTAAAATGGACGACTTTGTCATTGTTCACCTATGTCGCCGTCGTCGCGGTCGCCCAGGTGCCATGGGCGCACGCCCTGAGGTCGCTGGTGGTGCCCGAGGTGAAATGGAATGCGGCCTATGCCACCGCCCTGGTGGCAATACTTGGCACGACGATCAGCCCCTATCTGTTTTTTTGGCAGGCGGGGCAGGAGATCGAGGAGCAGCATCGTCACCATGCCAAACCGCTATGCATCACGCCCCGCGAAGCAGGTCCCGAGCTGGCGCGCATCCGCATGGATACGCTGACCGGCATGGCGTTCAGCACCATCGTGTCGCTTGCCATCGTATTCGCGACGGCAGCGACGTTGCACGCCAGGGGCATTTTTGATGTCGAGACTTCCGCACAGGCGGCCGAAGCCTTACGCCCGGTCGCCGGTCAGTTCGCCTTTGCCATGTTCGCGCTCGGGATCATCGGCACGGGCTTGCTTGCCGTGCCGGTCCTCGCCGGTTCGGCCGCCTATGCGGTGAGCGAAATGGCAGGTATCGCGGGCAGTCTCGATGCCAAACCGCTCGACGCCCGGCTATTCTATGCGACGATCGCGGTGACGACGCTTGCCGGCGCATCGTTGAACACCATCGGCATCGATGCGGTCCGGGCGTTATATTGGGCGGCGGTGGTGAACGGTGTGCTGGCCGCACCGCTGATGGTGATGATGATGCTGATCGCTCGCAATCGGCGTGCGATGGGGCGGCTGACCCTGCCTTTGGGTTCTACCCTGCTGGGTTGGGGCGCGACGCTCGTGATGTTCGCGGCGACAATCATCTTCTTCGTATTCGCACTGTAGAGATTCGTCAGGGAACCTGCGTCACCAGCGGTTCGCCTGCGAAATAGGCGGCGAGATTGGCGTGCAGCAACTCAAGCATCTTGCGGACCGACGCGTCCGTGGCGCCCGCCGTGTGCGGCGTCAGCAGCGTGTTCGGCACGTCCCGCCATCGATCGGCGGGTGTCGGCTCCTCTTCGAACACATCCAGCGCGGCCGCGCCCAGCACGCCGCCTCGCAGTGCCGCGATCAGCGCGTCCTCGTCGACCAACTGGCCGCGCGCCACGTTGACGAGCAGGCCGTCTGCCCCGAGTGTGGCAATCACTTCCGACGAGATAAGCCCGCGATTTTCCGCGTCCGCGCGCGCGGTGACGACAAGGATATCGCTGTCCGCCGCGAGTGACCGCAAGCTGTCAAGCCGTGGCCAGGGCGCTTCGGGCTTTGCGCGCGGCCCCCACCAGCGCGGAAGCATGCGCATTGCCTGGCCGCGCCGGGCCACAGCCTCGCCGATCCGCCCCAATCCGACGATGCCGAGCCGCTGTCCTTCCAGGGAGCGGGTAAGCATCCGGAACTCGGGTCGCCATTCCCCCGCGCGCAACATGCGATCCCCTTCCCGAAATCTTGCGCCGCGCGCCGAGGATGAGGCCGATCGCATGGTCGGCGACATCCTCGTGATTGACGTCGGGCGCATGCGTCACCGCCAGCCCGTGCGTCCGAGCCCAGGGAAGATCGATGCCGTCATAGCCGGAGGTAAAGCAGGCGATCAGCCTCAGTCCCGGTGCTCTGTCGAGCAGCGATTTGTCGAACGGAAATTCGCCCGCCATCACCACGACGCGAGCCTCGTGGAGCCGCTCGGGCGGGGGATCGCGCCATAACGGCACAATGTCGTAGGTCGCTGTCAAGCTTGCAAGCACCGGTTCGAGATGCCGCTGCGCTAGGAGCACTATGGAACGCCGTTCCTTCCTCATGACTATCGCTTACCGGAAGAGCACGCGGTTGTGCTAGACCAATGGGCGGTGTCCCGTGCTCGGGGAACGTTTCGGAATCTAATGAGTCACGGAAGATACCGCCCCAGGGTAGGGAATGCGCTTCAGTAGGACCCGCTGATCAGGAGGACGCGATGGCGATCGAAGTGGTTGCAACCAAGAACGGGCCGTATCTTCTTACGGGAGACCTCAGCCAGCTCGATCTGCGCGACGGCGACGGCAACCTCTATGATGTCGCTGGAAAGCACCGGATCTTCCTGTGCCGTTGCGGCGCTTCGACGACCAAGCCTTTCTGCGATGGCCAACACTCCAAGATTGGTTTCGAAGCTGCCGAAGCTGCGGTCGAGGCAAGTGGCTGAAAACAGCGACTATCGATATGCGCGGTACGTTGCGAACGGCTGATGCCCCGAGGGCCGCCGAGTTGGCTATTCCGAAACTGTCGCTTTTCCGCCAGATTCGCCATGATTACCCAGCTATGACACATTGCTGAAAATCTGGTGCAGCATGATCGCCGCCGGAGCTTAGAGTCAGGTAAAACTGATCCATCGGACGAGGAGCCGATCATGGCAAAATATCGCCTTTTCCAGCGCGATTCGACGACCGGTCACGTTGAGGTGGTCGCGGAATATGAATGCGCCTCGGATTTCGATGCGCTCTATGTTGCCAAGAAACACAAGACAGATGATGACATGCTGATCTGCGACGATGATCTTCGCATCGTCCGTCACGCCTCCACGAGCCTTCATTAAACACGGACCCGGACACCGGCGTCGACCCTGGTGCCGAGTTCCAGCATGCGGGCAGTTCACCTGAACTGCCTGTGCATGCGTGCCGCCATTAGCTTTGCCCCACGGTTCGTGAGATAAACCCCATCGCATGGCGGGCGTCATGGCGCGTGTGCATTCGGGAGACAGGCGATGGCTGAATTGGTGGCGTTCGACTGGGAGGACCCGTTTCTGCTGGAGGAGCAGCTCACGGACGACGAGCGGATGGTGCGGAACAGCGCGCACGACTATTGCCAGTCGGCATTGATGCCCCGGGTTCTGACCGCCAACCGGCAGGAGCGGTTCGACCGCGAGATCATGACGGAAATGGGCGCGCTCGGCATGCTCGGCGCGACCCTGCCGCCGGAATATGGCGGGTCGGGTGTAAGCAATGTCGCCTATGGCCTGATCGCGCGCGAGGTCGAGCGGGTCGACTCCGGCTACCGCTCAGCCATGAGTGTGCAGTCCTCGCTCGTGATGTATCCGATATTCATCTACGGCACCGACGAACAGCGTCGCAAATATCTTCCCGGTCTGGCGAAGGGCGAACTGGTCGGCTGCTTCGGCTTGACCGAGCCCAATCATGGTTCGGATCCAAACGGCATGGAAACGCGCGCGGACCGGACGGAGGGCGGTTACCGGCTGAACGGGGCGAAGATGTGGATTACCAACAGCCCCATCGCCGATGTCGCGGTGGTCTGGGCAAAGCTTGACGGGGTGATCCGGGGCTTTCTGGTCGATACGGACGCTCAGGGTTTTTCAGCCCCGAAGATCGAAGGCAAACTGGCGCTCCGCGCATCGGTGACGGGCGAGATCGTTCTTGATGACGTGCTCGTGGGCGAGGATGCGCTGCTGCCCGGCGCGTCGGGCCTTAACGGACCATTCGGATGCCTGAACAAGGCGCGCTACGGTATTGCGTGGGGGGCGCTCGGCGCCGCCGAATATTGCTGGCATGCGGCACGGCAATACAGTCTTGACCGAACCCAGTTCGGCCGCCCGTTGGCCGCCAACCAGCTGGTTCAGCGTAAGCTCGTCGACATGCAGGTGGAGATCGCACTTGGATTGCAGGCCTGCCTGCGCGTCGGACGTCTGCTTGACGAGGCCCGATGCCCCATTGCCAACATTTCGATGGTGAAGCGGAACAGTTGCGGCAAGGCGCTGGCCATCGCCCGCGAGGCCAGGGACATTCATGGCGGCAACGGCGTGTCCGACGAGTTTCATGTCATGCGGCACATGTGCAACCTCGAGGCGGTCAACACCTATGAGGGCACTTACGACATTCACACGTTGATCCTGGGACGGGCGCAGACAGGGCTTCAAGCGTTTTCTTGAACAAGATGAAATGCTTGTCGCGTTTAACTTTAACGATAAAAATGAATTCCGGTCCAATACCCCTCCAATAAACGGGTATTTGATGAAAAATGAATAAAGTCTTGCCAAAACTGCATTCTTCTCTGGAATGCCCGTCGCATTTTTTCGTAGAGATGGTAGTATAGGTGACGGTGGGGGCTTTGCTCGTTTTGGCGAGGTTCACATGTTACAGTCGCAAATAGCGGCAGGGGCCGCTTCCATTCTAATCACATTAGCCATGGTATTTCCGGCACATAGTGAAACTGCGTGCTGGCAACCCTATGAGGTGGAGGCTGCACGAGTTCGGGACTTGCAGACCTTAATGCTCATGGGCGCGCTGAAGTGTGGAAACGCGGGTAGTGCAGTAGAGGCGGGTTACAACAACTTTGTCGCCAAGAATAGAAATACGATTATCAACAATAACAATATCTTGAAAGCGCACTTCATGCGCGACGGCGGCATAAGCGGCGGGCAGGAGGCGTATGACAAATTCGTCACCGGGCTGGCCAATAGCCATTCCGCCCGGGCCCAGTCGGGGAGTTTCTGCGAAGTTTCGAATACGCTGATGACGCTTGCGCAGGATGCGAGCGAAAGCGAACTCGCAACGCTGGCCCGCAACTTTGCGGATCAACCGGAGGGCGTAGGCGAAACCTGCAGGGCCGAGGATGTTGTGCCGGCGAACCAAGTGGTCACGGCTGCTGTAGCGCCGGCGGTGCCAGCGGTTGCACCGGCTGTTCAGCCGCCAGCCACGCCGCAATCGGCGGCTGCGGCGCTAGAGGCCGCGGCGGTCGCCATGCAGGCGGCGGCAACGGCATTGAAGGAACAGCAGGCCGCCATGCCCGCAGCGCCGACTCCGGTTAATGCCCCGGAATCGGAACTGACGCCCGAAGTCGTACAGCCGGCGCCGGTGGTTCCTCCCTCGGAGCCGTTGCAATAACGGTCTAGTGGGGCGCGCGGCGTTTGAGTTGGTTCACCGCGTGATCAAGTGCAGACAGGAAACGTGACCGGTCGGCCTTGGAGAAGGGTGGCGGGCCGCCACTAATCTCTCCCATTGCGCGCAGATCGGCCATCAACGCGCGCTGTGCTACCGCTTGACCGATCGACGTCAGGTCGAATGGCCGTCCATTGTGCGCAATGACCGTCGCCCCGGCCTTCAGGCTGCGATCCGCCAGCAATATGTCGGCGGTGATGACGATGCCGCCGGGTGAGGCGCGCTCGGCGATCCAGTCATCGGCCGCGTCGAACCCGCTGCCAACGATGACGCGCTCGATCAGCGGCGATTGCGGCACCATCATGAAGCTGTTGGACACGATGAAGACGGGCAGTTGGTAGCGCCCCGCCACCCGGTAGACCTCGTCCTTTACCGGGCAGGCATCGGCATCGACCAGAATTTCCGGGGACAAGGCGGCTTCTACGGCTGACGTTGGCGAGCGGGGCGCCCACCGGGTTTGCGGCCCGCTGGTGGGCGGCCATGGGTCGGGCGCGGCCGATGGGCGGCGCGTTGCGGCATCCCGGCGCCGTCGGGCAGCGGTTCGATAAGCACGCCGTCATCGGTTTCGCCGCTCTTCTTCAAGGCGGCGGCGAACTTGCCCGCGATGACGCGTGGAATTTCAAACCGGGTCTCCCGATCGAAGATGCGGATCGCGCCGACTTCGCGCTTGGTGATATGCCCCCGACGGCAAAGCAGCGGGAGGAGCCAGCGCGGATCGGCATTGTTGTTGCGGCCGATGTTCATGCGGAACCAGATGGTATCCTCAAATCCCTGGCGAGGCCCGTCGTCGCGCGGGGCGCCGCGCGTATCCTGTCCGCGCTGGTCGGGACCGCTGTCGAACAGCTCTTCGGGCTCCGGCAGGCGCTGGCGGTGCATGCGGACAAGGGCAGCGGCGATGTCCTCGGCGCTGCGCTGTTCAAGCAGCTTCCGGGCGATGGCGAGGTCGTCCTCGGCCGCATCTTGTGGCGGCAGCACGGATTCCAGCAGTCGGTCCTGATCGCGGACGCGGATTTCGTCGATGGTCGGCGGCGCGATCCATTGGGCGTTGACATTCGCGGCCCGCAGCATCCCTTCGGCGCGGCGGCGCTTGGGGTAGGGAACCAGTAGAATGCAGATGCCCTTCTTCCCCGCGCGCCCGGTCCGGCCCGACCGGTGCTGGAGCGTTTCGGCGTCGTGCGGCAGTTCGGCATGGATGACGAGTCCGAGGTCGGGCAAGTCGATCCCGCGCGCGGCGACGTCGGTCGCAACGCACACTCGCGCCCGGCGATCGCGCAATGCCTGCAGCGCATGGCTGCGTTCGCTCTGGCTCAACTCGCCCGACAGCGCGACGGCAGCGAAGCCGCGTTCGATCAGATTGGCGTGAAGCCGCCGGACGGCCTCGCGCGTAGAACAGAAGATCATCGCGCCATTGGCTTCGAAATAGCGAAGCACATTGACGATGGCGTGTTCGATGTCGCCCGGCGCGATACGGACGGCGCGATATTCGATGTCGCCATGCGCCTTGTCGCTGCCGATCGTCGCGATGCGGAAGGCGTCGCGCTGAAAGCGCTTGGCAAGGGTAACGATCGGCTTTGGCAGCGTGGCCGAAAACAGCAGCGTCCGTCGCTCCGCCGGGGCGGCGTCCAGAATTTCCTCAAGATCGTCGCGGAACCCGAGGTCGAGCATCTCGTCGGCTTCGTCCAGCACGACGGCGCGCAGATTGGACGTCAGCAGGCTGCCGCGCTCCAGATGGTCGCGCAGTCGGCCCGGCGTACCGACCACGATGTGCGTGCCCTGCGCCAGCGCGCGCTGTTCGCGCCGCATATCCATGCCACCGACGCAGGATGCAACGCGCGCGCCCGATTTGGCATAGAGCCATTCGAGTTCGCGCTGCACCTGAAGTGCCAATTCACGCGTAGGCGCGATGATCAGCGCGAGCGGTTCGCGCGCCGCTCCCATGCGCTCGGCGTCGCCAAGCAATGTTCTGGCAAGCGCGAGGCCATAGGCAACGGTCTTGCCGGAACCGGTCTGCGCGGACACCAGCAAGTCCCGGTCGTTCGCTTCGGATTTGAGGACTTCGGATTGAACGGGTGTCGCTTCCGCATAGCCGCGTTCAGCCAGCGCCTGGGCGATCGCGGAGGGAAGGGAGGAAAATGGCATAATAAAACGGCTTTCCGACGGGCGGCAAACGGCAGGATTGCGGGGGGTGCTAAGAGAGCCGCCTAACGCCTTGGAAAGAAAATCACAAGGTGGCTGGTCAAATTGACCCCTGGAAACGCTATATCGCCTGTCCCGCGCACCAGCCGCTCGCCCAGGCCCATTGGAAATTATAGCCGCCAAGCCAGCCGGTGACATCCACCGCTTCGCCGATGAAATGGAGGCCGGGCACCTTGATCGCCTCCATCGTCTTTGAGGAAAGCCCCGCGGTGCTGACGCCGCCCGCGGTCACTTCGGCCTTGGCGAACCCTTCCGAGCCGGTCGGCACAAAGGTCCAGCGCTTGAGGCGGCCAGCGGCATTTTCAAGCGACCGATCGGTCGTGTTGGCAAGCGGTCCGCTTAGATCCAGCGTATCCGCCATCGCGGTCGCCAGCCGGTTGGGAAGAAACTCGGCCAGCACCGTCCGCGCCTCTGCCTTGGGCCGCATATGTTTGGCTGCCTTCAGTTTCGCCGCGATATCGATGTCCGGCGCGAATTCGAGATCGATCGAGCCGCCCTTGCGCCAATAGGTCGAGACCTGGAGGATCGCGGGACCCGAAAGGCCCCGATGGGTCAACAGCGCGGCCTCGCGGAAGGCCTGTTTGCTCGCCGACGCGATGACTTCCGTCGCGATGCCCGCCAATTCCAGGAACGGCCGCATGTCCTGGCCAAAGGTCAGCGGCACCAGTGCGGGGCGCGGTTCGACGACCTTGAGCCCGAATTTGCGGGCGATCTCATAAGCGAACCCGGTCGCGCCCATTTTGGGGATCGATGGCCCGCCCGTCGCCACGACCAGGGCCGGTGCCGCAAAGATGCCGCCGCTGGTGCGGACTTCGAACCGGCCGGTGTGGTCGATCTCCGCGATATGGCGGCCAAGCCTGAGGTCAACGCCGCCCTTGCCGCATTCATCGAGCAGCATCCCCACGATGTCGCGGGCCGAATTGTCGCAGAACAACTGGCCAAGCGTCTTCTCGTGCCAGGCGATGCCGTGCGCTTCGACCATGGCGATAAAATCATGCTGCGTGTAGCGGCTGAGCGCGGATTTGGCGAAATGCGGATTGGCCGAAAGAAAACGCTCGGGCGCGCAATGAAGATTGGTGAAGTTGCACCGCCCGCCGCCCGAAATCAGGATTTTCGCGCCTGCCCGGTCGGCATGGTCGAGCAGCAGCACGCGGCGCCCGCGCTGCCCGGCGGTGAGCGCGCACATCAGCCCGGCGGCGCCCGCGCCCAGGACGATGGTATCGAACGTTTCCATCGCGCTCATCTAGGCGACGACAGCCGCAAGCGCCATTGGGCAACGCTCTGGGGAGCAACTATAATGTTGCGATGGGATGGCTCATCGTCACCACCACGTTTCCCCTGGCGATTTTAACGGAGATGAGATCGCCCGCTGTCTGTTCCGCGGATGAAGGCTTCAGACTACCTGGCCGAAATCATCGCAACTGAGATCGAATGCCGCCAGGCCCGCCTCAACATAGGATGCGCCCATCGGCAGTTCCAGGATAATGGCGGCGGCGGAAGACGCGGACTTGATCTCTTCGGCGGCGGCTTCAAGAGCCTCGTCCCATTCAGGCGCGTCGAAGCTCCCGCGCCCGACCAGGGCGAGGGCGACCAGCTCGACAGCCTGTTCCTCGCCCAGATCCTCGATGGCGGCAGTCAGCTCTTCCTCGACCGATATGTTCGCTTCATCTTCAAGGACCGAAACGTCCTTGTCGTCCGTGGGGTTGGAGCCATCGTCCGGATCAACCGCAGGAACCTGCGCTTCATATTCGCGAAGTCGAATGACGATCCGGCACACATCCTCGAGCGAGACGGAAAGCTCCATTCCTTGCCTCCTCCTTCCTGCGCTCCGGGGCGGCGAAACATAGCACAGTTTTCCGCGACCGCAGAATTAGACCGCCAGTTCCTTCAGGGGAATGCGTGCGTCGGCCAGCCGGGCCTTTTCCGGCTTCAACCCTCCCATGACAAGCGCCTTGCCCTGGACATAGTCTTTGACCGCATTGACGCAGTCCAGGGCAATGACCTGTCCGTCGCGAAGATAGATGACCGAAAAGGCGCGATTGGCGGGATTGCCGCGAACGACCGTCTCGTCGAATCCGATCGACAGGCCGACGGTCTGGAGTCGCAGATCATATTGGTTGGACCAGAACCACGGCACCGCATGATAGGGATCGGGATTGCCGGTGATGAACTTCGCGACCGTGGTCGCCTGATCGTTGGCGTTCTGCACCGATTCAAGACGGATGCGCTGACCGGCCGCATATTTGTTCGCATGATTTGCAAGATCGCCGATGGCGAAAACGTCGGGAAGCGAGGTGCGGCAGTATTCATCGACCTCGACGCCGTTGGAGCAGACGGCGCCCGCATCCTTCAGGACATCGATCGCCGGAACGATGCCGATGCCAACGATGACGCACTGCGCGGGAAGAATCTCGCCGTCTTCCATGCGGACGCCGGTCGCTTCGCCATTTTCGCCGACGATGCAGTCAATCCTTGCGCCGAGCCGGACCTCAACGCCATGTGCGCGGTGTTCGGCCTCGTAGAAGCGAGACAGCGGTTCGCCTGCAACTCGCGCCAGCACCCGGTCCAGCGCCTCCAGCACCGTGACCTTCTTGCCGAGCTTGGCGAGGACGGCCGCTGCTTCCAGGCCGATATAGCCGCCGCCGACAACCACGACCTGTTCGATCGACGGCAGTTCCGACATCAACTGATCAACGTCGGCGCGGGTGCGGACGGTGTGGACGCGCCTGAGATCGGCCCCGGCGCAAGCGAGGCGGCGCGGGCTGCCGCCGGCCGCCCAGACCAGCTTGCCGTACCTAATCGTTCCCCCATCGGCGAGGGTGGCGATATGGGCCTCGGAGGCGATCGACACGACCTTCGTATTGAGGAGCAGGCGGATGTTCCGCTCGTCGTAAAAGTGGCGCGGACGAATCAGGATGCGTTCGAAAGTCTTTTCTTCGGACAGATAATCCTTGGACAGGGGAGGGCGCTCATAGGGAATTTCGGGTTCATCGCCGGCGATGGCGATAGACCCTTCAAACTTCTGCTGGCGAAGCGCGATCGCGGCCTGCGCGCCGCCGTGCCCCGCGCCCACGACCAATACATCAACGCTCGACGTCATCCTACTGGCTCCCTGGCTCCCGACAGCCCAATCCGCCTAGCTGAAAGCTTTTGCGAGCGCCAGTTGACCCTTGCCGCAAGACCGGCTTATAGGCGCTCCGCATCAGGCCTTTCGGGGCGGAGTAGCTCAGCTGGTTAGAGCAGCGGAATCATAATCCGCGTGTCGGGGGTTCAAGTCCCTCCTCCGCTACCACCCTAAACGGAAACGTCGGGCAGGGCCCAATCCACCGGTTGCAGGCCCCGGCTTTCCAGAAATCCGTTGGCCTTCGAGAAATGGCGGCAGCCGAAAAAGCCATTGTGCGCGGAAAGCGGCGATGGATGCGGCGCCTTCAGCACCAGATGCCGCGCCGTATCGACAAAAGCGGCCTTACGTTGGGCGTAAGCACCCCACAGCATGAAAACGACCGGCTCGGCCTTGTCGTTGACCAGCCGGATGATGGCGTCGGTGAAGCGTTCCCAGCCCTTGCCCCGATGCGACGCCGCCAGGCCCATCTGGACGGACAGCACGCTGTTCAAAAGCAGGACGCCCTGTTGCGCCCAATGCTCCAGAAAACCGTGGCGGGCGGGCTTGAAGCCGAGATCGCTTTCAATCTCCTTGTAGATGTTGACCAGCGACGGCGGCGCCTTCACGCCCGACCGGACGCTGAAGCACAGGCCATGCGCCTGCCCCTCGCCGTGATAAGGGTCCTGGCCCAGGATGACCACGCGCACCTGTTCGAGCGGCGTCAGGTCGAGCGCGCGGAAATACTCTGCACCCTTGGGAAAGATGCGTTTGCCGCCTGCCTTCTCGTCCAGCAGGAACTGTTTCAGCGCCTGCATGTAATCGCTTGAGAACTCGGGCTTGAGCGGCGTCTTCCAGCTATCGTGCAGTCTGATCCCGTCGCTCATGATCCGCCTCAGATCAGCCCGGCGAGGGGGCTTGACGGATCGGCGTAGCGGCGCTTAGGCATACGCCCCGCCAGATAGGCGAGGCGGCCGCTTTCGACCGCCAGCTTCATGGCGCGCGCCATCATCACCGGATCCTTCGCCTCGGCGATGGCGGTGTTCATCAGCACCCCGTCGCAGCCAAGCTCCATGGCCGCCGCCGCGTCGGACGCGGTGCCCACGCCCGCGTCCACCAGCACGGGCACCTTCGCGCCTTCCACGATCAGGCGAATCATCACCGGGTTCTGGATGCCGAGCCCCGAGCCGATCGGCGCGCCAAGCGGCATGATCGCGACCGCGCCCGCGTCCTCCAGCCGTTTCGCCATGATCGGATCGTCCGAGCAATAGACCATCGGCTGGAAACCTTCGTTCGCCAGCAATTCGGTCGCGCGTAAGGTCTCGACCATATCGGGGTAGAGCGTCTTCGCCTCGCCCAGCACCTCTAGCTTCACCAGCGTCCAGCCACCGGCTTCGCGCGCAAGGCGGAGTGTGCGGACCGCCTCATCGCCGGTAAAGCAGCCCGCCGTATTGGGCAGGTAGGTGTACTTCTTCGGGCTGATGAAGTCGGTCAGCATCGGCTGCTTCGGGTCGGCGATGTTCACGCGCCGGACGGCGACAGTGATGATCTCGGCCCCGCTCGCCTCAAGGGAGGCGGCGTTCTGTTCAAAGCTCTTGTATTTGCCGGTGCCGACGATGAGACGCGAATGGAAGGTCTTGCCCGCGACCGTCCAGCCGTTGTCCCCGTCCGACCCGCCGCCGACGAAATGCACGATCTCCAACTGGTCGCCATCGGCCAAGGTCACTTCTCCGTAGGTTGAACGCGGCACGACCGCCAAATTCCGCTCGACCGCGACCTTGGCCGGATCAAGCGCAAGCTGGCGGACAAGTTCGGCAAGCGTCGAGCCCGCGGCAATGCGCTTCGGCTCGCCATTGACGTGAAGGTGCAACATGTCGGTCATCGGGCCGGAATTGGCGGTCTGGCACACAATGTCAACCGCTCAGTCGTTCGATCAGCGCCTCGGCGGCGGCGGGGTTGCGGACCTTCGCGCCACTGATGAAGAACAGGAACACCTCGCGCGTCTTCGCCCAGCCGCGCACGGCATCGGCCCAGCCGTCAAGCTCGACCGGCGAATAGCCCGCGGGTTCATCCTCCCGCGCCTGCTGGAGGCGGACATAGGCGAAATCGGCGGTCGTCTCGGCAATTTCGGGATAGGTGGCGTGATCGGCATGCACGATGGCGACATTGTGATCGCGGGCAAGCGCTGCGAATTCCGCGCAGGCGAAGCTTTCGTGCCGCACCTCCACCGCATGGCGCAATGGCAGGCCGTCCTGCTTGGCGGGCAGCAGCTTCAGGAACGCGCCGAAATCCGCCGCGTCGAACTTCTTGGTCGGCATGAACTGCCAGAGGATCGGACCCAGCCGGTCGCCCAGCCGGGTGATGCCTTGGTTCACGAACTTCTCGACCGACGGCCCGGCTTCCGCCAGCACCCGCCGGTTGGTAGCAAAGCGCGATGCCTTCACCGTGAAGATGAAACCATCGGGCGTCGCATCGGCCCATTTCGCGAAGGTCTCCGGCTTTTGCGAGCTGTAATAGGTGGAGTTGATCTCGATCGCCGTCAGCCGCGCGGCGGCGTGCGCCAGCTCTTTCGCGTGCGGCAGCTTGTCGGGATAGAAGGTCCCGCGCCACGGCTCATAGGTCCAGCCGCCGATGCCAATGTGGATGGGGTGGGGCATAGAGGGGACTCCTGGCGGTTGGCAGGACGAGTATAACGGCGCGGCAGTTGCCGAAAAGGCTGTCCCATTCTGGCACTAAGGTTACGAAAGTTACACCTTACGCGCGCGTTTTATGCATGAACGCTGGGCAAGGGTTCGGCGAGGGGCCTGGTGGCGCTGGCGCATGCGCCGGAGGGTAATGGACTTGCCAAGGGTAGGACAGGGCGCCGTCATTGCTGGCGCAGGCTGGCATTCATGCTGAATTTTCAGCGCTACTGAAGATATTCAGTATGGACCCCAGCCTTCGCGGGGGTGACTTGCCGAGTTGAAATAATGTCCGCTGTGATATACATGTATAGCATAGGGAGGCGGCTATGCTTGCGGTAAGACTGGATGTGACGACGGAAAAGCGACTTGAGGCGCTGGCGGCGAAGACCGGGCGCACTAAGACTTTCTATGCGCGCGAGGCTATTGAGGCGCATCTCGACGATCTGGAGGATTTCTATCTCGCCGAAGAACGGATGAAGAATTTCCGCGAAGGCGATGCGATCCCGCTGGCGCAGGTGAAGGTCGAACTTGGCCTGGGCAATTGAGTTTGCGCCCGCCGCGCTGAAGGAACTGAAGAAGCTCGGCCGCGAACCCGCAGCGCGGATCATCAAGACGCTGGAAGAACGGATCGCCTCGCTCGACGACCCGCGCGCATTGGGCGCGGCGCTGGTCGGCGATCACGCTGGATACTGGCGCTGGCGGATCGGCGATTATCGCGTGGTGGCGAAGATCGAGGACGAGCGGATCACGATCCTGATCGTGCGCGTGGCGCATCGACGGGAGGTTTATAGGTGAGCGCTCCGCGAGATCAGGTCATGGATACGGCGCTGCGGATCTTTTTCGGCGACGAGTACGCAAATGCGGATCAGGCCATCCGTGCAGTTGCCGGGTATGAGGTTCCCCGCAACGAAGACTTGGCATTTGTCGAGTTCGTTCAGTGGATAAACACTCGTCCGGAATTCATAGACAAATGGCGTAGCGAACCAGAACGAGAGCTAACACCCTATGTGCGATTCATGAACGGGATTCAGGACTGTCACCTGTCCCGACTGCGAGAGATCGAAACGGCAGTGCACACCATCTTGGAACAAGATGATTGCAGCGAAATCTTCAGCAAGGGAACTGTTGCGACTTTAGGCAGTCTTCAATGCTGCCATTTTGAGTATCAAGCGTTCATTATGGCGTATCGTCGCGCGCTCGACCGTCTTGCCTATGGATTTTCGACTTATTTTAAGCACGAGCAATCATCGTTCCGGCGGTTTGCGGAACATTTGCCGACAAAATATCATCCGCAGCCCGTCGCGCATGCCTTGAGTGCAGTTTGCGAAAAACACGTTCCTAACTTTAGCTTCGTAATGAATAAAGAAAGAGGAAAGTCAATTAGGGACCGCTTGGCTCATAAAGAAGCCGTCCAAGCTGGAACAATCAATGTCGGCAATTTCGGACACAGGATCATTGGCGGCGGCGAGGATCTCTGCTTAGGGAACTTTGCAGATGCGCCAAGGCTGGCGGACACTCTCGATAAGCACCTTTACAATCTGCGTCTTTGCGTGTCCGAATTGCTCGGCGCATTCAGGACGGCGGTGAACAAATTTGAGAGGCGTCCAGCAGATTGAGATGCTGCTACCAGCTCAGGGTCAGCGCCGTCATTACCCCAAACCAGCCCCTCCACTGATGGGGAGGGCATCCGTGTCATCACTCCGCCGCAGGCAAGTAAATCTCGCCGCCCTTTTCGCGGAATTTTTCGCTCATCTCCGCCATGCCGGCCTCGGCGTCCGCTTCGCTGGGCTTGGCTGCCAGAAAGGCGTCGGCTTCCTGGTTCTGCTTGGCGGCGAAGTCGCGCACTTCCTGGGTGATCTTCATCGAGCAGAATTTCGGGCCGCACATGGAGCAGAAATGGGCGGTCTTCGCGCCTTCTGCCGGGAGGGTCTGGTCGTGGTACTGCTCGGCCGTATCGGGGTCGAGTGAGAGGTGGAACTGGTCACGCCAGCGGAATTCGAAGCGGGCGCGTGACAGCGCGTCGTCGCGCAGCTTGGCCGCCGGGTGGCCCTTGGCGAGATCGGCTGCGTGTGCGGCGAGCTTGTAGGTGACGACGCCGACCTTCACGTCGTCGCGGTCGGGCAGGCCGAGGTGCTCTTTCGGCGTGACGTAGCAGAGCATCGCGGTGCCGAACCAGCCGATCATCGCCGCACCAATGGCGCTGGTGATATGGTCGTAACCCGGCGCGATGTCGGTGGTCAGCGGCCCAAGCGTGTAGAAGGGGGCCTCGCCGCACGCCTCCAGCTGCTTGTCCATGTTCTCCTTGATCTTGTGCATCGGCACATGGCCGGGGCCTTCGATCATCACCTGCACGTCATGCTTCCAGGCGATCTGCGTCAGTTCGCCAAGTGTGGCGAGCTCAGAAAACTGAGCTTCGTCGTTGGCATCCGCGATGGAGCCGGGGCGCAGGCCGTCGCCGAGCGAGAAGGCGATGTCATAGGCCTTCATGATCTCGCAGATTTCCTCGAAGTTTTCGTAGAGAAAGCTCTCCTTGTGGTGGGCGAGGCACCATTTGGCCATGATCGACCCGCCGCGCGAGACGATGCCGGTGACGCGCTTTGCCGTCATCGGGATATAGGGCAGGCGCACGCCCGCATGGATGGTGAAATAGTCGACGCCCTGTTCGGCCTGTTCGATCAGCGTGTCGCGGAATATCTCCCACGTCAGGTCCTCGGCGATGCCGCCGACCTTCTCAAGCGCCTGATAGATGGGCACGGTGCCGATGGGGACGGGCGAGTTGCGCAGGATCCATTCGCGCGTGTCGTGGATGTTGCGGCCGGTCGACAGGTCCATGACGGTATCCGCGCCCCAGCGGATCGACCAGACCATCTTTTCGACTTCCTGCGCGACATCGGACGCGACGGCGCTGTTGCCGATATTGGCGTTGATCTTCACCAGGAAGTTGCGGCCGATCGCCATCGGCTCGGACTCAGGGTGATTGATGTTGTTGGGGATGATCGCGCGGCCGCGGGCGACCTCGTCGCGCACGAACTCGGCGGTGACATGATCGGGGATGGAGGCGCCGAAATCCTGGCCGTCGCGGATCAGTTGCTCTCTCAGCGCCGCACGGCCCATGTTCTCGCGGATGGCGACATATTCCATCTCGGCCGTGATTATCCCCTTGCGGGCATAATGCATCTGGCTGACGTTTGCGCCGGGCTTTGCGCGCAAGGGACGCCGGACGACATTGGGGAAGGGCTGGACGCCGCCCGAGCGGTCTGGTCCGAGCTGGCCGTTGTCCTCCGGCCGGACGGCGCGGGCGTCATATTCCTCGACGTCGCCGCGCGCCACGATCCAGTCGCGGCGGAGCTGGGGCAGACCCGTCAGAATGTTGATGCGCGCCTTGGGATCGGTATAGGGGCCCGAGGTGTCATAGACCCGCAGCGGCGGTTCGCCGGACGACGGCTCCAGCGCGATCTCGCGCATCGCCACGCGGATGCCGCCGCGGCCTTCGACATGTATCTTGCGGCTGCCCCGGATCGGACCTGTGGTCACGGTAAGTTCGGTGCGCGCGTTGACGTCGGCCATGGTCCATCTCCAAGCAAATGGTTCGGCCGGCAGCTGACAAGAAAAGCTTTTTATTGCAAGCTTGTCCCGTCCCTCCGCCGGTGCGAACCGGATCAGGTTCTATGGGTCAGAGCGCCTTAGCCCTATCTCAGCCGCTTGTGCACTGATGCAAGCGCGGCTCCCCTGGAACGGGCGGAATATGACGGCAATCGAGCCGGATTACCAGCACCATCAACGCCGGGCAAAAAAATAGAGCGCCCCGCGAGGAGCGCCCTATCCGTTATGGGTTGTGTGCCAACCGAAGCCGGCAGCAAAACCGAGTTACATCGCGTTGTCGGCAGCACCCTTGGCGGCGTCAGCGGCGTTGTCAGCAGCTTCAGCAACATTGTCAGCGGCAGCAGCCATGTTGTCGGCAGCCATGTCAACGGATTCAGCCGCGTTGTCCATGACTTCAGCGGCGTTGTCGGTAGCGGCTTCCTTAGAGCCGCCGCAAGCCGCGAGCGTCATCAGGCCAGCCGCAGCAAGAACGAAAGTAAGCTTCTTCACCCAAACCTCCCAACCTTGTTGGCAAGATGGCGGTTGCCACCTTCACCGGCAGAACCTAGTCGGAATTGTCCATCAGTCAACAGGTCTTTCGCAATAGTCTGTTCTTCGCTTCAACTTACCGATTTTTCTTGCTGCGGCGCACAATATGACGCAACCTTTCAGAACGGGTCGTGTTATAGCTCCGAGTCCGCCGTCATTGCAGCGTACGTCAGCCATATGTGAGGAGATGTATGGGCGAATCGGGAAACGATACTCCTAAACTGTCGAAAATCGCGCTGATCGGCAATTATCTGCCGAGAAAATGCGGAATCGCGACGTTCACGACCGATACCCGCAATGCGCTTGTCCAACGTTTTCCAGAACTTGCCGTCGATGTCTATGCGATGGAGGACGCTGTCTGCGAGCGGGCCTATCCGCCCGAGGTAGCGGCCGTCATCGCCCAGGGCAATGTGGCCGATTACCTGGCGGCAGCGCAGCAAATCAACGACAGCGGCGCCGATGCGATCTGGCTTCAGCACGAATACGGAATTTTCGGCGGCCCCGCGGGCGATTTGATCACGCGGCTGCTCGACCGGGTTTCTGCACCGCTGGTCGTTACGCTTCATACCATATTGTCGCATCCGAACGGGGATCAGCGACGCGTTCTCGACACCATCCTGCGCCGCGCATCGCGCATAATCGTGATGTCGGACTATGGCAGGCGCCTGCTGGAGGACGTGCACGGCATCAACACAGCCCGGATTTCGGTCATCCCGCACGGGATACCCGACCGTCCGCTGGCCGATCCCGACGGGTTCAAGGCAGCGTTCGGCTTCGATGGGCGCAAGGTGCTGCTCACCTTCGGGCTCTTGTCGCCGAACAAGGGGATCGAGACGATGATCGAGGCGCTGCCCCGGATCGCCGCCCGCTATCCCGACGTGCTTTACGTCATATTAGGCGCGACCCATCCGCATCTGCTGGCGCAGGAGGGCGAGGCATACCGGGAACGGCTTGCTGCTCGCGTGGACGAGCTGGGCGTGTCTGGAAACGTGTGTTTCATCAACGCATTCGTCGAAACGAACCTGCTGCTGGATTACCTCGCGGCAGCCGACATCTATGTGACGCCTTACCTGAATGCGGCGCAGATCACTTCGGGAACGCTGTCCTATGCGATCGGCGTCGGCAAGCCGGTCGTGTCCACGCCCTATTGGCATGCCGAGGATCTGCTGTCGGGCGACCATGGACGATTGGTGCCGTTCGGCGATTCCGGCCAGTTCGCGGCCGAAATCATCGATCTGTTCGATCATCCGGAAGTGCGGGAGGCGATTGCCCGCCGCGCCTACACGCGTGGCCGGACGATGATCTGGCCGCGGGTCGCGGAAATGGCTGCCCGCGAGCTTGAGAACGCAACCCTGGAGAAGCCGTTGCGATTGCGAGCCACGCCGGTGCCCGACCGAAAAGCCGCGCTGCCGCCGACGCTCGCCGCTGTTCGACGGCTGACCGATGGCTGCGGCATTCTCCAGCACAGCCTGTATGTGGTGCCCAACAGGGATCATGGCTATTGCGTTGACGACAATGCGCGGGCTCTTTTGCTGATGCACCAGCTGGACGGCCCACTCGCGGCGGAAGCCGATGAGCTTGCGATCACCTACGCAAGTTTCGTCCAGCACGCCTGGAACAGCGACCTTACCCGCTTTCGCAATTTCATGAGTTTTGACCGGCAGTGGAAAGAGGCCGCGGGTTCGGAGGATAGCTGTGGCCGTTCGCTGTGGGCGATTGGCGTTACCGCCGCCCAGGCGCGCCACTATGATCTTCGCATCTGGGCCTCCAGCCTGTTCGACCAGGCGGCCGGAATGGCGCTGGAGCTGGGGGCGGTCCGGTCGCGAAGTTTCGCGATGCTCGGCGCTGCCGCCATGCAGACCGCCCACCCCGAGCATGGCATGTCGCTGCACATTATGAAGGATTACGGCGCTTTCATGCGCGGGTTGCTGCGCCAGAACCGGCGGGAAGGCTGGTATTGGCTGGAAGATTCGCTGTCCTATGACAATGCGCGCCTTCCCGAAGCCTTGCTGCGCGCCGGCATAGCCCTGTCGGATGACGGGATGATCGCCGATGGCCTCGCCACGCTTGAGTGGCTGAAGGATATGCAATCGGCGCCTGCCGGGCACTTCCGCGCCGTGGGGACGGACAGTTTCGGGCGTTCGATGCAACGGCCGCTGCCGTTCGATCAGCAACCGCTTGAGGCCACCGCCACAATCGACGCTTGCGCCGCGGCCTATGAGGCGACGGGCGAATCCCGCTGGATCAGTGAGGCAGAGCGTGCCTATGGCTGGTTCCTGGGGGCCAATGACCTGGAGTTGCCCGTGGCGACGCACGAGGACGGCGGTTGTTACGACGGGCTGATGCCGGATCGCGTCAACTTGAACCAGGGCGCGGAATCCGTGCTTTCTTTCCAGCTTGCCTGTTGCGCGATGATGCGTCTCAAGGCAGTTTCACGGACGGCGCCAGCGGGGAGGCTGGCGGCGGAGTAACCTTGGGATAAGCGACGGGCGGTTTCGATAGTGCTAGAGGTTCGGCATCATCCGCTGCGGTTGCAGGCGGATCCTTCTCGTGTAGTCGTGCGACCGTTCCATGTCGGCATCGAGCCTGTTGGGGCCGGGCCCAGCCGCACCGAACGAATCGTGAAGGCCGTTCTGGCCATGGACATGCGCACGGCGCGGGCTGAACTGGCGCTGGTATTCCGGGATTTTGAAACGCGACATTGGCAGACCCGTAACGTCTTTCGGCAACGCTATGATGAGGTGGAACGCCACCTTGGGCTCGACCCCAGGCATATCCGCGACGAAAAGAAAGAGCTGATCGGCGCCTACTTCTGCCACGAATACAGTTATGCGGCCGCCGCGCTGATGAACCCCAGCGTCGTTCCCCACCCGGACCAGTCCGGCCTGACGGAAGATGCGCAGCGTGTGATCATATCGTTGCGGGCGGTGGGAGAGGGGCATATTTCCTCGATCGCTTTCCGCGAGGGCATTCTGACGGGCGACGGCGGCTTCGAACTGTCACCGGAGCCGCCTTTCGCCACGGCCGCGAACTCCATCAATCACCAAACCAGGGAAGGAGCCGGCGTCGAGGTCTTTCGTCATCCGGACACCACCTTGTCAGGGACGGTCATCTTTCCGATGACGGCGCAGCAGCGCAACGGCCTTGAAGATCTCCGGCTGGTGCAGTTTCGTCACGATGACGGATCGCTGGAATGGATCGGCACCTATACCGCCTATAGCGGGCGCGACATCCAGTCCGAGATCCTGCGGACGCGGGATTTCCGTCGCTTTCATCTGGCGCCAATGTCCGGTTCGGCCGCCCGCAACAAGGGGATGGCGCTGTTTCCGCGCAGTGTCGGCGGCCGCTATGCGATGATCGGGCGGCAAGACGGCGAGAATCTCTTCCTGATCCGGTCCGACAAGCTGGAGCATTGGGACGAGGGCGAGCTGCTCCTGAAGCCCAAATACCCCTGGGAGATGGTACAGATCGGTAATTGCGGCGCGCCGATCGAGCTTGACGAAGGCTGGCTGCTCCTCACCCACGGGGTGGGCGCGATGCGCAAATATTCGATCGGCGCCGTGCTGCTCGATAAGGAAGATCCATCGAAGGTTATCGGTCGCAGCGTTCAGCCCCTGTTGTCGGCCGCCGACGAGGATCGCGAAGGCTATGTGCCGAACGTGGTCTACACCTGCGGAGCACTGCGAAATGGCAGCCAGTTGTTCCTGCCCTATGGCGTGGCGGACAGTTCCGTCACCTTCGCCTTCGTGGAGATCGCGGACCTTCTGGCGGATCTGCGGTAAGGCCCCCGGCTTACCGATGGCGCCTCCCCATGGGGGCGGAAGCGGTATCGTGAATATCGCGGTCTTGCCAGCGAGCCGGGCCATTCCCATCTGGTTTGCCAACCGCGGCGCGGTTCGCTAAAGCCGCCCGCAATTCCACATATGAAAGTTCCGACGGAGCGCGCATGGCCAGCTATCAATATTCCTATGTTATGAAGGGCCTGACCAAGACCTTCCCCGGCGCGCCGAAACCGGTGCTGAACAACATCCACCTGCAATTCCTTCCGAGCACGAAGATCGCCATTATCGGCGTCAACGGCGCGGGCAAATCGACGCTGATGAAGATCATGGCCGGGATGGATACCGAATTTTCGGGCGAAGCCTGGGCGGCCGAGGGCGTGCGCGTGGGCTATCTGTCGCAGGAGCCGCAGCTCGATCCGGACAAGACCGTGAAGGAGAACGTCATGGATGGCGTCCGTCCGGTCGCCAACATGATCGAGCGGTTCAACGCGATATCGGCCGAGATGGGTGAACCGACCGACGAAACCGATTTCGATGCGCTGATGATCGAGATGGGCGAGCTTCAGGAAAAAATTGACGCGGTCGATGGCTGGTCGCTCGACAGCCAGCTGGAGCAGGCGATGGACGCGCTGCGCTGTCCGCCCGGCGATTCCCCGGTCAACAGCCTTTCGGGCGGCGAACGCCGCCGCGTGGCGCTGTGCCGCCTGCTGCTCGAAAAGCCCGAAGTGCTGTTGCTCGACGAGCCCACCAACCACCTCGACGCGGAAAGCGTGCAGTGGCTGGAAAAGCACCTGATCGATTATGCGGGCAACGTCATCCTCGTTACCCACGACCGTTATTTCCTCGACAATGTCGTGGGCTGGGTACTCGAACTCGACCGCGGCCGGGGCCTGCCGTTCGAGGGCAATTATTCTGCCTGGCTCGAAGGCAAGGCCAAGCGCATGGCGCAGGAGGACCGGGAAGAAGAGGGCCGTCAGAAGGCGATCAAGGATGAGCTGGAGTGGATCCGGCAAAGCCCCAAGGCACGCCAGTCCAAGTCCAAGGCGCGCATCAAGGCATTCGACGAACTTGTTGAAAAACAGAATGACCGCCGTCCCGGCAGCGCCCAGATTCTGATCCAGATGCCCGAGCGCCTGGGCGGAACGGTGATCGAGGCAAAGAACCTCACCAAGAGTTATGGCGACAAACTTCTGTTCGAGGACCTGACGTTCAGCCTGCCGCCGGGCGGCATTGTTGGCGTGATCGGTCCGAACGGCGCGGGCAAGACGACGCTGTTCAAGCTCATCACCGGCCAGGAAAAGCCCGACAGCGGCGACATCCGTGTCGGCGAGACGGTGAAGCTCGGTTATGTCGACCAGAGCCGCGACGCACTCGACCCCAACAAGAACGTGTGGGAAGAGGTTTCCGGCGGCAATGACCGCTTCTATTTCGGAAAGAACGAAGTGGCGACGCGCGCCTATGTCGGCGCATTCAACTTCAAGGGCGGTGACCAGCAGAAAAAGGTCGGTCAGCTTTCAGGCGGCGAGCGCAATCGCGTTCACATGGCCAAGATGCTGGCGGAGGGCGGCAATGTGCTGCTCCTCGATGAACCGACCAACGACCTTGACGTCGAGACGCTGCGCGCACTTGAAGAGGCGCTGGAAAATTTCGCGGGCTGCGCGGTGGTAATCAGCCACGACCGCTTCTTCCTGGACCGGTTGGCGACGCACATCCTCGCGTTCGAAGGCGACAGCCATGTCGAATGGTTCGAAGGCAATTTCGAAAGCTATGAGGAAGACAAGCGCCGGCGGTTGGGCGACGAGGCCGACCGTCCGCATCGGATGACATACAAGAAGCTGACGCGGTAGCGCTCCACCGCCGAGAGGACTTTCTCGTCATTCCAGCGCAAGCTGGGTTGACGGTTTAAACTCGTCCCTCAACTCGTGCAGGCGGCGGTCGTGGTGCCGGAGATGCCGAAGTCGGTCCGCTGACGGACCACGACGGCGGATTGGTAATCGATCGTCTTTCCTTCAAGGAAGCTGTGAGGGATCAGCGGCTGATAATCATAGCTCAGCTCGACGAACATGATTGCGGAACCGGCTTGTGCGGTCAGGCCACTCAACCCCGCGAGCGATGTGTCGTTCTGACCTTTGCCCTCGGCGCCGTATTTCGACAGCCCCGCCTTCATACCGAAGCAGCGCTGCCAGCGTATCCACTGGCCCGTACCGGCGGCGTTGTTTTGCACCGAACTTAGAATGACCTTGCCGTGCTGCTTGAAATCCATGTTGCCGCCCGCCTTTTCGACGCCGGTGAACAGTTGGTTCACATAGGATTCGGTCATCTGGGTGCGCAGACGACTGGCGTTGTCGGCGGTCATCACCGCGATCTGGGCCGCGCGCTGATGAGCGATCGCGTAGTTCGCGGTCTCCAGCCCGGTCAGCCCAAGCGTGAGGATGATCGGCAACGAATAGGCGAATTCGATCAACGCAACGCCACTCGCATCGATGGCCAGTCGGCTGCGGAAAGAGCAGGGCTTTGGTGCGATGGCAGGCATCAATCCATTCCTCAAGTGCAACGGATGGTCGGGTTGGGTGGTGTCACAGCGGCAAAGGGTTCGTTGGCGACGATGGTGTTGGATTTCACAACTGTGGTCGCGGGAAAGCCCAATTCTTTGATCACAAAAGGAAACAGAGTCGGATAGCTGAATTGGACCTCGTAATAGATCACGTCTTCGGCGCCGCCCAGACCGGCAATGCCCTGCTCATCCCACGAACCGCTGTTATTGATATCCTTGTAGCAATAGGTGCCGCTGGCGACAGTGCCTGACGTGATTGGCTCGGCCTCTCCTACGCCGCTGAAATCGGAATAGCTGCGCTTGTCGATCACGACATTGGCGTTGTTTCGAAAGGCGTGCAGCCTGTCGGTGACATAGGTGTCGATCTGGGTGCCGGTATAGCCACCGGTCGAAGCCATTCGCGCGGCCTCACGAAGCGAGCCAACGACAATCGATTGGGCATAGACCCTATAGCCGAGTTCAAGCGAGCCCATCAGCAGTACCGTCATTGGCAGGAGGATCAGCGCGAATTCGACGATCGTTGCGCCGCGCTCTTCCCGGCGCAGGCGGCGGAGAAGGGCGCGGACGCTCATTTCGCCAGCCTCAGCGCGCCGATCTGCTTGCCGATCATCTTGAACTTGTCCTTTAGATCGGTGCCATTGGCACTGTAGAGAGCTTGATCGGCGCTACTCGCACAGGAGGTAAGAGCAGCGGGAGAACTCAGCCCAAAGGCGACGGTATAGATTGTTGCGCCACCGCTCTTTGCGGCGTTACACGCCATGAGAAAGCGTTTGCTATGCCGTTTCTCAAGATCGCTACCATTGCCGCCGGTGACAGCCGTGTTGTAGGTGCCGCCCTTGATACGCTGATCCAGCGTCTCGACGCCATAGGTGGCATAGATCGAAGAGTCTGGCTCCAATGTGCCATCGGTCATGAAAACGATGTATTTGCTGACAGGTTGTGCTGTGCCTGAGGCTCCAGGTTTAAGATATGAAGTGGGGTTGTCGTCGCCGAATATCCCGTTGGATGATATGAATCGTGCGCCCCAGATCATGCCGATGTCGTGATAGGTATTGCCCACGGGAGAAAGCGTATTAACATAGGTGTCTAGCTGATTACGAGTCATGACCGCGAGTCGCTTTGCCTCTACTGGACAATAGCTCGTAGGATTGCTTGAGCTATTATTCGTGCTCGGATTTGGCAGCTTTGGCGGATATATGATTTTGTTCCACTGAGGCGCCCATTTGGTCTTCTGATCGCCCGTCGGGATCATATCGATATTGAGATCCCAAGCGCCTGACGGAATATCAGATGTGCCCGTGGCGCTGGTCGCGGTGATCGTCGGAACGGTTTCGCGTTCCTCGATACAACCGTTCCACGATGAACTGACATTTGCGCCGTTCGATCCAGTCTGGGTCGTCACGCTTGCGCCGGTCACATACTGGGCTAGGGTTGTGTCATAGCTAGTGGTGGGACCATAGGTCCAGTTCAGGAAAAGAGGACGTGTGGCATAGACAGGCGTAGTGGTTGACACGACAGTATCCGTCTTTGTCGTGGTCTTAATCGTACATGTACCGTTGCTGTTGCCACTGCTTGTGGAATGTGTGGCAACAACCGTTTTTGTAACTGTGGTTGTTGTTGTAGTATTCCCGCTTACTGTACTGGTTGGCCCCGTTACAGCTGTACCATTGAGGGCAATGCACGCGTTCCTCTTGTTAGTTTTCGTTGTTGTAACGGGACCTACAGTGGCTGATGACGGTGATGATGTCGTATCATAGTGGTCGATATAGGTTTCTGTCCCCCAATTGGCTACGCGAGACTGGTAGGGATGACTGGTGGCGATGTAGCTCGCGTTCTTGGCGCGAACCAGATAACCGACATTAACTGAAGCCGAATAGGGAACGATGCCGTAGCGGATGCGCAATCCCTGTGAATTGAGCTGCGTCTGTGCGGTCGACAGCTCGTCGTAAAGAGCCATAACAGCCGTCTTCAACGAGTTTATCTTATCCACGCCGTCAATGGGGTCGCCCATCGATCCCGTAACGTCGAGCACCAGGACGATATCGATGTTGTTGAAATTCTGCGTTGCGTCGCATTCGACGGAAATGGGAATTTCCTTGAAGCCGAAGATCTTCATCACCGAGGTGGGAACGGTGGTGGCGGCCTCCACGCGGATCACGCCGGTGTCGGGGTGCGTTACCTTTGGTACGAACGCGGCGGTCTGCATCGTGCCTTGCGGGAAGTTGAAGTTGAAGAACTTCAGTGCTTCAGGCTCGGCGGTGGCGACGTCCTCATTGGTCATCGCCCGGCGCCCGGCAAGCGATGCCGCGTCGCAGGCCTGGTTGAGGCGCGCCTTGGCCAGATAGGCGCGCGACATATCGACGCCGCCGCCAATAGCGGCTGCGATCGGGATCATGCAGGCGGCGGTGATAGCGAGCGCGTTGCCGCGCGCATCGCGAGCGAGACGCTGAAGAAATCCACGCTTGCGCAATGGCATGGCGGGGCTATTCTTGCCGTAATCCGTTTCGGGTCGCATCGGTCCCAATGGTCCCTTCTCCGATGAATTGACCTTCTATGGCCCAGTTCTGGCTAATGGCCGGTTCCGCAACATGGTTAACGGCGCGTTATGATTCAGGCAGAAAACAGGGTGCGGGCGCTTCCCTATGATGAAAGGGTGATTGCCGAGGTGGTCGCCGGCAGCGATCCTGAGCGATGGCTGGCGGTAACCTACGCCGCGAAAAGAGCGCGTCCCGCCCTGGCGGCACTGTTCGCGCTCGACATTTCGCTAGGGCGGCTGGTCGCGTCGACGGCGGAGCCGATGATCGGCGGGATGCGGCTTGCCTGGTGGCGCGAGGCGCTTGAGCGGCTCCACCTGTCCCCAGTGCCGGGCGAGCCGGTGCTTCAGGCATTGGCAGCGGAGCTGGTCGGGAAGAATTCGGAGGTGGCCGCCCAGCTGGCCGCAATGACCGATGGTTGGCTGGCGCTGATCGAAGTCGAGCAACTCGATACTGCCGCGCTGGAGACGCACGCGCGCGAGCGCGGCGAACGGCTGTTCCGTCTCGCCGCTGATGTGCTGGGGGTGGAGGGCTGTACCGGCACCATTGAAAGATTGGGGCGCGGATGGGCGCTGGTCGATCTCGCCAGCCGTCTCTCGCAGACCGGCGCCCGTTTGGAGGCGGCCGCGGCGGCGGTGGAAGCGCTTGCTTCCGGGCCGGGATCAGTGCCGCGACGCGCCCGTCCGCTTGTCGCCCTGGCTGCACTCGCCCGGCACGATGCAATGACCCGGTTGCGGCATCGCCGGATCGGGTCGCCGGGCCGCCAGATGCGGATGTTGGCGGCATTGCTGACCGGCCGTTGAGGCCAGGTGATGTATCGCCGCGAAAACCGGTTCCTGCTTTTGCACGAAATGCTCTAGGGCCTTGAGCAGGGGTAATCATGGGGGAGGCGGTGATGATCTGGCGCTGGATCGCGGGGGGGCTTGCGCTTGGCCTGGGGGTTTTGGCGGTTCTGTTCTGGCGGGACGAAAGCGCAAGGGCGGATGACACCGCGCTTGCCGACCGGCCGGCAGTCTCAGCCAGTGGCGACAGCATCATGGCTCCGCAGCCCGCCGCCCCGGAAGCTTCCGAAAAAACCCGCGAAGAGCGCCGTTTCAACCGGTACGACAAGGATCGGGACGGCCGGGTTTCGCAGGAAGAATATCTGGCGAGCCGCCGCAAAGCCTATGCGAAGCTGGATACGAATGGCGATGGCCGTCTGAGCTTCGATGAATGGGCGGCAAAGATAACCGGCAAGTTCGCGAAGGCCGACGCGGACGCTTCGAAAACATTGTCGAGATCAGAATTCGCGACGACGGCGGTAAAGCGCAAGGTACAGCCGAAACCCAGTTGCGCGCCGGCCCCGACGGCTGAGGATGACGATAAAAACTAGCCCGGACAGCGCCGAACCGTGGCTCCAAAATCCATCTGGAACGTTGATCGGACCTGCACAAACACATCTTCACGCGTTCGACAGGAGAAATCCCATGCCCGGTCAAGTCGATCCCGTACCTGCCCAATACCCCGGCGTATGCCCTTATCTGATCGTCGATGACGCGGCCAAGGCGCTCGAATTCTACAAATCGGCCTTTGGCGCGACCGAAGGGATGTGCCTGAAAGGCGAGGACGGAAGGGTCATGCACGCCGAGGTGCGCATCGGAAAGGCGGTGGTCATGTTTTCGGGCGAATGGCCCGATATGGGCCATCGTGGTCCAAAGCATTTTGGCGGGACGCCGTTGTCGCTGTGCATCTATGTTCCCGATGTCGATGCATTCGCCGAGCGCGCCGAGAGGGCGGGAGCGGAGATTATCCAGCCGCTGGAAAACAAATTCTATGGCGACAGGGCGGTGACGCTGCGCGACCCCTTTGGCCATGTCTGGGCCTTCATGACCCACATCGAGGAGGTCAGCCCAGAGGAAATGAAGCGCCGGATGGCCGAAATGATGCCGACGGGTTAGGCGGAAACGCTCAGGCCGCCCGCTGCAACATCGGCAAGTCCGCGATCCACTCCTGCAAGGCAGCCCGCGCCCGCGCGGTCATCGCCTGCTTGCGCTCGTTCTTGCGGATCTTTCCCTCCAGCGGCGGGAGCAGGCCGAAATTGACATTCATCGGCTGGAACGTCTGGTCGTCGGCGCCGCCGGTGATGTGGTGGAGGAGCGCGCCCAGCGCCGTCGTGACAGGCGGCAGGGCGATCGTCCGTCCCAGCGCCTCGGCGGCGGCGAACCGCCCGGCCAACAGGCCTACCGCCGCGCTTTCGACATAGCCTTCGCAGCCCGTGATCTGTCCGGCGAACGAGATGCGGGGCATGGACTTCAGCCGCAATTGTCCGTCGAGCAGGCGGGGCGAATTGAGGAAGGTGTTGCGGTGCAGCCCGCCCAGCCGCGCGAACTCGGCCTTTTCCAGCCCCGGAATGGTCCGGAAGATACGGACCTGTTCCGCGTGCTTCAGCTTGGTCTGGAAGCCGACGATGTTCCACAGCGTGCCCAGCGCGTTGTCCTGCCTGAGCTGGACGACGGCATAGGGCCAGCGGCCGGTCTTCGGGTCATCGAGCCCGACCGGTTTCATCGGCCCGTAGCGCAGCGTTTCGGGCCCGCGCGAGGCCATCACCTCGACCGGCATGCAGCCTTCGAAATAGGGCGTGTTCTGCTCCCATTCCTTGAATTCGGTCTTCTCGCCCGCAAGCAGCGCATCGACGAAAGCCTGGTATTGCTCCTTCGTCATGGGGCAGTTGATGTAATCGTGCCCGTCGCCCTTGTTCCAGCGCGATTGGAACCAGGCCGTTTCCATGTCGATGGAATCGCGATGGACGATAGGCGCGATCGCATCGAAGAAGGCGAGGCTGTCCTCGCCGGTTTCCTTGCGGATCGCTTCCGCCAGCGGCGCGGCGGTAAGTGGACCCGTTGCGATGATCGTGCGGCCCCAGCCTTCCGGCGGCAGGCCGTCGACCAGCTCGCGGCGAACCTCGATCAGCGGATGGGCCGCTATGGCGGCGGTGACACCATCTGAAAAGCCGTCACGGTCGACGGCGAGCGCGGTGCCTGCTGGAACGCGGTGGGCGTCCGCGGTCTTCAGGATCAACGAGCCCAGCAGGCGCATCTCTTCGTGCAGCAGGCCGATGGCGCTTTTCTCCGCCTCATCGGACCGGAAGCTATTGGAGCAGACGAGTTCGGCCAGACTGTCGGTGTGATGGGCCGGTGTCGGCTCTACGCCGCGCATTTCATGCAGAACCACCGGCAGGCCCGCCTCGGCTATCTGCCACGCGGCCTCCGAGCCTGCCAGGCCCCCGCCAATGATGTGAACTGCTTCGGTCATGAATTCGCCTTGGAGGGACTGGGTTGGGAGGAAAACGTCTCGCGCGGGCTGTTCTTCGCCGGATTGCCAATGGCGACGCAATCGGCTGGAACATCCTCGCGAACAAGCGCACCGGGCATGACGACCGCATTGTCGCCGATGGTGACGCCCGGCAAAACGATCGCGCGGGGTGCGATATAGCAATTCCGCCCGATGCGCGTGTCGTAATAAATGCCGCGCGTCATGTCGTGGGTCAGGATCACCGCCGCCTCGCCGATATAGGTTCCATCGCCGACATGGACGCCTCCCGGATAGGTGCGGTCCATCCGGGCACTCGGCTCGATGAAGCTGCCGGGATGGATATCCATTCCCCACAGCCGGGTGTAGACCTGATGATAGAAGGCTGCCGCCAGACGTGTTGTCAGCGGGCGGTGAGGAAGGGGCTTCATGCGCCGGTGTGTTCCTGAAGCTTGCAAGTTGGTTTATTCCTTAGTTTAGCCTGCCCCTTGCAGCAATCCGTGGAGAAATCGTGGCCCTGAAGTCGCTCAACCAGCTGCAATGGCTCCGGCGCAAGCTGATCGCCGTGGTTCGCGCCTGGAACCGATACGTGCGTGGCGTCAGGGTCGACTCCAGCGTCAGCCTCTCGCTTGCCGCCCGCCTCCGGCAGCGTCGTGCGGGCCTGATCGAAATCGCGCCGGAAACGCTGATCGCCTTCGAAACCCTTATTCTGACCTACGATCCGTTGACTGGACAGGACCGGCCCGTTCGAATCGGAAGACACTGTTTCGTCGGCGGCGGCAGCATCATCATGCCGGGCGTGACGATCGGCAACCAGTCGATCGTCGCGGCGGGCGCGGTGGTGATGGAGGATGTGCCGCCGCGTTCCATCGTCGCGGGCAACCCGGCTCGGGTCATTCGCAGCGATATCGACGTCGGCAAATATGGCCGTCTGGCCGGGGCCGACGACATGACCCGCAAGCTCTATGGCAAGGTGATGGGCACGGCCCGATGAAAGGGCTGGGCTGGCTTTTCCTGATGATGGGCTTCCCGGCCATGGCTGAGGCCCGCCCGTTCACGGTCGTGACGTTCGGCACCAGTCTTACCGCCAAGGGTGGTTGGCAGGAGCCGCTGGGCCACGCGCTGTCGCAATGCCTGAAGCGGCCAGTCAAGATGTGGAAAATAGGCGGCGCGGGCCAGACGTCAGACTGGGGCCTGGCGAATGTGGGGCGCGTCAATGCGCTGAAACCGGACATCGTCATCATGGAATTCGCGATCAACGACGCCGACCTGCGGCGCTGGATGAGCCCGCGCACATCGCGGCACAACACGGTCGCGCTGATCCGCCGGTTGCGCGAAGCCAATCCCGATGGCCGTGTCGTGTTGCTGACCACACATCCCGTGACAGGCTGGAAGCGGCTGCTGCGCCCCATGCTTGGCCGCTATTACGAGCAGTACCGGCAAATCGCACGTTACCGGCACATACCCCTGGCCGATGGCGAAAAGGCGTGGCGCGCCCTGCCGGAGCCGGTGCGCGAGCCAGCGCTGCCCGATGGCGTGCACCCCGATCCTCAAGTTTTCGCAAGGGCCATAATCCCTGCGGTGCGCCAGGCGCTTGGCTGTCCGTGACCCGCCGAAATTCAGTACACGCGTACGCGTGTACGTGCGCGCGAGGGGTGGCGTTTGCCGGGTTTAGGCGCTAGAGCGGTGGCACCGTAACCAATCCGAAAGTGTCGCCTTGTCCAACGACGAGACCAGCCTCGCCGAACCGTCCGATATCCGGCCGATCTCCATCGTCGATGAGATGAAGACGTCGTACCTCGATTACGCGATGAGCGTGATCGTGGCGCGCGCGCTTGCCCGACGTTCGCGACGGTCTGAAACCCGTGCACCGGCGCATTCTGTTCGCCTGCCAGGAAGCGGGCTATGTGGCGGGCAGGCCTATCGCAAATGCAGCCGCATCGTCGGCGACGTGATGGGTAAATATCACCCGCATGGCGACTCCGCGATCTACGACGCGCTCGCCCGGCTGGCGCAGGATTGGTCGATGCGCGTGCCGCTGATCGACGGGCAGGGCAATTTCGGATCGATGGACCCCGACGATCCGGCGGCCATGCGGTATACCGAGGCGCGGCTCGCGAAGATTTCGCGATGAGCTGCTGGACGACCTCGACAAGGATACGGTCGATTTCCAGCCCAACTACGACGGTTCCGAAAGCGAGCCGAACGTGCTGCCCGCGCGCTTCCCGAACCTGCTGGTCAATGGCGCGGGCGGCATCGCGGTCGGTATGGCGACCAACATACCGCCGCACAATCTGGGCGAGGTGATCCGCGGCCTGCAAAGCCTATATGGACAACCCGGCCATCACCATCGACGAACTGATGGAGATCATTCCAGGGCCGGATTTCCCGACCGGCGCGATGATCCTGGGCCAGGCGGCGGTGCGCCAGGCCTATCATACCGGGCGCGGCTCGATCATCATGCGGGCAAGCGCCATGGTCGAGGAAGGGCGAGGCGATCGCCGTTCGATCGTGCTGACCGAAATTCCCTATCAGGTCGGCAAGTCCGGGCTGGTCGAAAAGATCGCCGAGGCGGCGAAGGACAAGCGGATCGAGGGCGTCTCGGACATCCGCGACGAATCGAACCGCGAGGGCGTGCGCGTCGTCATCGACCTGAAGCGCGACGCAACCGCCGATGTCGTGCTGAACCAGGTCTGGCGCCACACCCCGGCGCAGAGCAATTTCCCGGCCAATATGCTCGCGCTCCGCGGCGGGCGTCCCGAGGTGCTGTCGCTGAAGGACATCATCGAGGCGTTCGTCCGCTTCCGCGAGGAAGTGATCACCCGGCGTTCGAAGTTCGAGCTGAACAAGGCGCGCGAGCGGGCGCACATCTTGCTCGGCCTCGTCATCGCCGTCACCAATCTCGACGAGGTGGTGCGGATCATCCGCGCGTCGACCACGCCTGCCGAAGCGCGCGCCAACCTGCTCGCCCGCGAATGGCCGGTGGCCGAGATCGCGCCCTATATCGCGCTGGTCGAAGCGGTGGAGCCTGAATTGCACGGCGACACCTATCGGCTGTCCGAGATCCAGGTTCGCGCGATCCTGGATCTGCGGCTGCACCGCCTGACAGCGCTCGGCCGCGACGAAATCGCCGACGAGTTGAAGGAGCTGGCTTCGTCGATCGAGGAGCTGCTCGAAATCCTCGCGCAATCGCGCGCGGCTTTACGAGGTGATGCGCGATGAATTCGATGCGGTCGCGACGCAATTGCGACGACGCCGCGCCGGACCGAGATTCGCGCCGCCGCTCGACGATATCGACGACGAGGACCTGATCGAGCGCGAGGACATGGTCGTCACCGTCACCATGGGCGGCTATATCAAGCGCACCCCGCTTGACACCTTCCGCGCGCAGAGGCGCGGCGGCAAGGGCCGGTCGGGCATGGCGACCAAGGACGAGGACGCGGTCACCGAGCTGTTCGTCACCTCCACGCATACGCCGGTGCTGTTCTTCTCGACCGCGGGCAAGGTCTATCGCATGAAGGTGTGGCGTCTGCCGGAAGGCGCGCCCCAGGCACGCGGCCGGCCGATGGTCAACCTGCTGCCGCTGGCGGAAGGAGAGACGATCTCGACCGTTCTGCCGCTGCCCGAGGACGAGGCGGAATGGGGCAATCTGCACGTCATGTTCGCGACCGCGCAGCGGCGGCGCCCGCCGCAATTCGATGGATGCATTCACCAACATTCCGACCGCAGGCAAGTTCGCGATGCGGTTCGAGGATGGACGACGAGGACCGGCTGATCGGCGTGGCGCTGCTGCGACGAGGCGGACGACGTGCTGCTCGCCGCGCGCTACGGCAAGGCGATCCGCTTTGCCGCGATCGGATGTGCGCGAATTCCAGAGCCGCACCTCGACCGGCGTGCGCGGCATGACGCTGGCCAAGGGCGACGAGGTGATCTCGCTGTCCATCCTGCAGGGATTTGCCGCGACGACCGACGAACGCGACGCCTATCTGCGCGCCGCTGCCTGGAAGGCCGAACCCGGCGAAGCGACGCTGACGGCCGAGCGCATGGCTGAGTTCGCCGCTGCCGAGCAGTTCATCCTGACGGTCACCGCCAATGGCTATGGCAAGCGTTCATCGCGCCTATGAATACCGCCGCACCGGCCGCGGCGGCCAGGGCATCACCAACATCGACACGTCCGACCGCAATGGCCATGTCGTCGCCAGCTTCCCGGCGACCGAGGCCGAACATCTGATGCTGGTCACCGATCAGGCGAAGCTGATCCGTATGGAAGTGGCCGACATCCGCATTGCCGGTCGCGCGACCCAGGGGGTCACGCTGTTCCGTGTGGACAAGGAAGAGCATGTCGTCTCCGCTGCCCGCATTACCGAAGGCGATGAGGAGGATGAGGGCGAAGGGAATGGGGGCGCGGACATCGGGGCAACCGGGGCGGAGGCGGCTGAAGGTTCGAACGAGGCGGAGTGATCCCGCGACGGGGCGTCAGGCGAATAAATCCAGGACCTCCACCTTACTGCCGAGTTCCTCGACAAGGATCGACCGGTGGCATTCGGCGGGGTTGCGTTCGAAGCAGAGCAGGCAGCAGGGCTCATCCGCCGCAAGGCTCAGCAACTCTGCGGCCGCGGCGATCGCTTCGGGTGTTTCGAGCTGGTGGAGATAGATTTCGCGCAGGCGCTTGATGTTGCCCTTGCGCGCGGCCTCGCGGCCTTCGGGCGGCGTGCCAAGCGGCTTCAGAAGCGTGTAGCCGACCCCCGCCTCCGCCAGATGGGCCGCGAGCACGTTTTTTGAAAAGCCCGCCCGGCGGGACAGCGGCGCGGCCCTGATGTCGACGACGCGCCTTACCCCGGCATCGGCAAGCGCGGCAATCACCTCGTCGACCGTCGCGCTTTCATAGCCGATGGTGAAGAGCTTCAATCGGTTTTCCGCACGTCCCGTCATACTGAACTCGTTTCAGAGTCCCTGAGCGTTATTCCTTTATGAACAGCCAGAGATCGTCGGTCGAGCCTTCGACCGAAAATCCATAGCCGTCGCTGTCGAAATCCTTGAGCTGTGCGGGCGTCCGCAGTCGATGTTCGCACATGAAGCGCGCCATCATCCCGCGCGCCTTTTTCGCGCCAAAGCTGTTGAAGATGAGTTTGTCGCCGCGTTGTTCCTTGAACGTGATTTCAATCACGCGCACGCCGTTCAATGCTTTCCGATCAACCGCCTTCCAGTATTCCTGGCTCGCGAGGTTGACGATCACCGGGTCGGCATCGCCGGCGAGATCGGCGATCAGCGCCTCGGCCAGCGATTTTCCCCACCAGCCATAGAGGTTCTTCTTGCGGCCGGGCGCCCAGGACGTTCCCATCTCCAGCCGATAGGCCTGCATCAGATCGAGCGGCCGGAGCAAACCGTAAAGCCCTGACACAATGCGCAAATGGTCCTGCGCGAAATCGATTGCTTCCTCGTCGAGCGTGCTGGCCTCGAAGCCCGTGTAGACGTCGCCCGCAAAGGTATAGATGGCCGGCCGCGCATTTTCCGCAGTGAACGGTGTTTCGAATGCGCCGAACCGCGCCGCCGTCAGGCGGGCAAGCTTGTCGGAAATATGCATGAGCTTGCCAAGTCTTGCGGGCGAAAGCTTTGCCGCCGCCTGAGCGAGCGGCGACGCCCGTTCAAGAAATGCCGGCTCCGTAAGCTCCATGGGCGGAAAAGGCGTGGTAACGTCAAGCGTCTTGGCAGGGGAGATCACGGCGAGCATCATCAACCCCCTAATAGGTCGGCCTCGGGGGTTCAATGCGGGTTGAGCCGATAGATGGCACGGACGTTACCGGTGATGGTTCTTCTTGTGGTTCATCGGCGCGGCCGATAGCAAGGCGATGGTCCAATATGTCGCGAGTCCTATTTCGTGGCCGGAAGTTCGGGAGAAGGATTGAATGAAAAAGATTTCATCGTTCGCGCTGGGCATGGCGCTGGCATTAGGTGCCACGTGCGGTGTTTCACTGATCGCGACACCAGCCTTTGCGAAAAAGGAAGAAAAGGGGCCGAGCTACAAGCTCACCAAGGAAGTTCAAACTGCCCTGTCGCAGTCGCAAAAGCTCCTGGACGCCAAAGATATTCCTGGTGCTGCCGCCAAGGCTGCCGAGGCTGCCGCCGCCGTGAAGACCGACGACGACAAATTCGTGACGGGGCAGATCACCTATAATGTCGGCGCTGCCAAGAACGACACGGCGCTGATCGAGCAAGCGACGAAGATGATGCTGGATTCCGGCAAGGCGCCGGATGACCTCAAGAAGAAGCTGATGCAGAATATGGGCGCGTTCGCGGTCCAGCGGAAGGATTATGCCGGCGCGCTCACCCAGTTCAAGGCGCTGGACGCGGCCTATCCGAATGACCCGGACATCATTGTTTCGCTTGCCGAGCTGTATCAGACCAACAAGCAGACCCCCGAAGCGGTGGCGACCCTGCAAAAGGCGATCGACGCCAAGAAAGCGACCGGCCAGGCCGTGCCGGAAAGCTGGTACAAGCGGATGCTGGCCATCGCCTATGATGCCAAGCGCGTCGATCTGGCGGTGCCTGCGTCATTTGCGCTGGTTTCGGCCTATCCAACTCAGGACAACTGGCGTGATTCGCTGATCATTTTCCGCGACAGCTCCAGACTGGACGACCAGGCCAATCTTGACCTGATGCGCCTGATGCGCGCGGCGGGCGCGCTGAAGGGCGAAGCGGATTATTATGAATACGCCAACGCGGCGTATCTAAAGGGCCTGCCCGGCGAAGCGAAGGCGGTGATCGACGAGGGCGTGGCCGCAAAGGCGCTGAATCCCGGTAAACCGTCCTTCGTCGAGCTTTCGAAGCTGTCGGGGAGCAAGGTGGCGGCGGACAAGGCATCGCTGCCCAAGCTGACTACCCAGGCCAAGGCGGCCGCCAACGGCAAGCTCGCTCTCGGGACCGGCGACGCTTATCTAGGCTACAACGATTACGCAAAGGCGGTTGAACTCTATCAGCTTGCGTTGACCAAGGGCGGCGTGGACACGAACATCGTCAACACGCGTCTCGGTATCGCCCAGGCGCGCGCCGGCATGAAGGCCGAAGCCGCCGCATCCTTTGCGAAGGTGACCGGAGAGCCTCGGGCCACGATCGCCAAATTCTGGCAGGCCTGGGTTAACGGGCGAGCCTGATCGCGCCAGAGGCTCAAAGACTTTGAGGGGCCCTGCTTCCAATGCACGGAAGCGGGGCCTCGTTCGTTTTGCACCACCGGGCCCCGCTATTGGCGCTGGCGGCGTTCCGTGCCAGCAATGGTCCATGTTCGTTCGGACCACCATGCTCATTTTTGCGCTTGTGCCACTCAGTGGCGCCGCTGCGTCTTTAGATGGCATCGATCCGGCGCGGCTGCGCGACCATGTGACGATACTGGCCTCTGATGAATTTCTGGGCCGGGAGGCGGGTGGGCCGGCCGAAGCGAAGACGACTTCGTATATCGCCGACGCATTTGCCAAGGCCGGGCTTTCACCTGCATTGCCGGGCGGCAAATGGGTGCAAGCTGTCCCGCTTGTCCGGCAGACTGCGAAATCATGGCGGCTTTCGGTGCGAACGGCGGCGGGCGTGATCGAGATACCGCGCGATGCGCTGGCGCTGGTCGGCGCACGCCGCGACGGCGCCGTCACCGATGCACCCATCGTCTTCACGGGCTATGGCGTCGTGGACCCCCGCACTGGCCGGGACGATCTGGCTGGCGTCGACTTGACCGGCGCGGTCGTGTTGCGTCTGGCGGGGTATCCGCCCGAATATGAAAAGGCCGGAACAATAGCGCCCGGCTTTGTCGAGCGGCGGGCGCTTTACCGGGAAAGGGGTGCGGTCGCCGAAATTTCGATCAATGATGGCGACAGTGACGCGTTTCGGCAAATCCAGTTCGGCTATCGCAAGGGGTTGATGCAACGGGCCGAAACGGTGAGCGAGCTTTCGATTACCGGCCAGATCCAGCGTGAAATGGCGGCCTCGCTGCTCGCGGACCGCAAACTGTCGCTCCAGCAACTGAAAACCGAGGCAGCGGCGATCGGTTTTCGGCCAATTCCGCTTGATCTGCGCCTGACCGCGCGCACCAGGTCACGGCTCATCCCCTTCACCTCGTCGAACGTCATCGGCCGGCTCGGGGGTACGGAACTGCCGAATGAGACGGTGATCGTGACCGCCCATTGGGACGGTTATGGCATCTGCGCGCCGCGACGTTCGCTGGACCGGATCTGCAATGGCGCCATCGACAACGCGAGCGGGGTGGCCGGACTGATCGAGCTTGCCCGCAAGCTGGTGCAAGGCGGGCGCGCCCGGCGCAGCATCCTGTTTGTCGCGACGACAGCGGAAGAAGAGGGTCTGCTCGGCGCGGAACATTATGCTGCGCATCCGGTTGTTCCACTCGCCGATACGATCGGTGGCATCAATCTGGACACGATTGCGCTCAGAAAACGTGGCATGAAGGTGGCGGTGATCGGGTTGGGGCTCACCTCGCTCGATCCGCTCATTCGCGATGCCGCCCAAAGTCAGGGCAGGGTTGTGGCCGACGACCCGACGGTCCAGCAATATTATGCGCGCTCCGATCAATATGCGTTCGCAAGACGCGGCGTGCCGATGGTGATGGCGACGGGGGTATTTTCGCGCGAATCCGCGAGTGATGATCCGCTCGATCGTTATTTCGCCCGCTATTACCACCGGCCTGGAGACGAATTGTCGATCGTCCCTGCCTTCGACGGCGCGGCCGAGGACCTGGAGTTGACGGCGAATCTGGTGCGGACACTTGCCAACGCTGCGGGAAGGCCGACATGGCAGCCGAATTCTCCTTATCAAAGGCCGCGAAGCCCGGCGGGACCCTAGCCATATCGTCATCCGCGCCTTATAGAGCCGCCTCGATCACGGGAGATGCGTATGGATATCCGGCTGGGACTGACTTTCGACGATGTTCTGCTGGTGCCCGCCGCATCCGAAGTGCTGCCGAGCCAGGCCGACACGCGCAGCCGGGTGACGCGCGATATCGGCCTCAATATCCCGATCCTGTCCTCCGCGATGGATACGGTCACCGAAGCGGATATGGCGATCGTCATGGCGCAGCTTGGCGGCATCGGCGTGCTTCACCGCAACCTTTCGATCGAGGAGCAGGCGGCCGCCGTCCGTGCCGTGAAGCGGTTCGAATCGGGCATGGTCGTCAACCCCATCACCATGACGCCGAATCAGACGCTTGCCGAAGCGCTGGATTTAATGGCGCGCAACAAGATTTCCGGCATCCCGGTGGTTGAGCGCAGCGCCTCTGGCGTGCCCGGCAAGCTCGTCGGCATCCTGACCAACAGGGACGTGCGCTTTGCCGAAAACATGAGCCAGCCGGTCTCCGAATTGATGACCAGCACCAATCTGGCGACGGCGAAGCCGGGCGTCACCCAGGACGAGGCGCGGCGGCTCCTGCATCAGCGCCGGATCGAAAAGCTGCTGGTCGTCGACGAGGATTACCGTTGCGTTGGGCTGGTGACGGTGAAGGACATCGAAAAGGCGGTCACCTACCCGTCCGCGACCAAGGATGCCTCAGGGCGTCTGCGCGTCGCCGCCGCAAGCACCGTCGGGGACGCCGGATATGAGCGATCGATGGCGCTGATCGACGCCGAATGCGATCTGGTCGTGATCGATACGGCGCATGGCCATTCGAAAATGGTCAGCGAGACCGTGGCACGGATCAAGAAGCAGTCGAACGCGGTCCAGATCCTTGCGGGCAATGTGGCGACGGCGGATGCGGCCAAGGCCTTGATCGACGCGGGCGCGGACGGCGTGAAGGTTGGGATCGGACCGGGTTCGATCTGCACGACGCGCGTGGTCGCCGGTGTTGGCGTGCCGCAGTTGACGGCGGTGATGGACGCGGCCGAGGCGGCGGCGAAGCTTGGCGTGCCGGTGACGGCCGACGGCGGCCTCAGGACTTCGGGCGATATCGCCAAGGCGCTGGCGGCGGGTGCCGCGAGCGTGATGGTCGGATCATTGCTGGCCGGGACCGAGGAAGCGCCTGGAGAGACCTTCCTTTATCAGGGCAGGGCCTATAAATCCTATCGCGGCATGGGATCGGTCGGCGCGATGGCGCGCGGCTCCGCCGACCGCTATTTCCAGCAGGACATCAAGGATCAGCTGAAGCTGGTTCCCGAAGGCATCGAGGGGCAGGTGCCATACAAGGGGCCTGCCAAGGACGTGATCCACCAGCTGGTGGGGGGCATCAAGGCCGCGATGGGCTATACCGGCGCAAAGACCATCGACGAACTGCAGAAGCGCGCCCGCTTCATCCGCATCACCAATGCCGGCCTGCGTGAAAGTCATGTCCATGACGTGACGATCACACGCGAGGCGCCGAATTATCCAACGCGATAGACAAGGGCAATGACACCCGCCGCACGCGTTCAGGCCGCGATCGAGATATTGGATCAGGTCATCGCTGCGGCGCGAGATAATGGCGCCGCCGCCGATACTCTCATCGCGCGGTACTTTCATGATCGCCGCTATGCCGGATCGAAGGATCGGCGCGCGGTGCGCGAGCTTGCCTATGCGGCCATCCGCCGCGCGGGAGAGCGGCCCGAATCCGGCCGGGCCGCTATGCTTGGCCTGGCGGGCGATCAACCCGATCTGTGCGCCCTGTTCGATGGATCGGCGCATGGCCCGGCGGCCATCCTATCCACTGAATCGTCCGCCGCTGCCGGTCTCGCGCCTGCGTGGCTGCTGAAGCGGCTAGGCCACCTCGACCCCGCCGACCGTGAAATGCCGCTGGGCCGCGCATCGATGGATTTGCGCGTCAATCGCCTGAAAGCCGGACGAGAGAGCGTCGTGGCGGCGTTTCCCGGCGCAACGGCGTGTCCCCATGCGCCTGACGGCGTCCGGCTCGCCGAACCGATCGCCATCGAACGTCACCCGCTTTTACTCGAGGGGGCGATAGAAGTTCAGGACGAGGGCAGCCAACTGATCGCCGAGGCGTGCGGCATCAAACCCGGGATGGTCATTATCGACCTGTGCGCAGGGGCCGGCGGCAAGGCGTTGGCACTTGCCTCTGCGATGAGCGACCGCGGACGCATCATCGCCTGCGACACCGACCGCAACCGCCTGTCCCGCCTTCGGCCTCGCGCCGAACGGGCAGGGACCACGATCATTGAGACCCGCCTGCTCAATCCGGGACGCGAGGTCGAAACGCTCGATGACGTCATGGCGGCGGCCGATGTGGTGCTTGTCGACGCGCCCTGCTCGGGGACCGGGACATGGCGGCGCAATCCCGAAGCGCGCTGGCGGCTCACGCCCGAGCGGCTGACCCGCCTGGCCGCGCTCCAGGCCCGGCTGCTCGACATGGCGGCGGAACTTGTCCGTCCGGGCGGCCATCTGGTCTATGCCGTCTGCTCGTTACTGCGCGAGGAAGGCGAGGCCCAGACAGAGCGGTTTCTCGATGCGCGGCAGGGAGCGTGGCAAGCCGGGCCGTTGCCCTTCCATGCGGGCATCGCGGCCGGACATGGCCGCAGACTAAGCCCTTCCGTAAGCGGTACCGACGGCTTTTTCGTCGCTAGACTGGCACGGACATGCTAGCCTTTCACCAAGACACGTTCCTGGAGATGTTCATGCGTTATTCTCCCGTTGCACTGACGCTCGCGCTTGCTCTCGCGTGTGTGTCGAGCGGGGTCCTGGCCCAGAAGCCGGACAACCAGATAAGTCCGCAATCGCTTGCGCTGACAAGGGCGGGCGAAGCCGCGCTCGCGGCAAAGGACTATCAAAAGGCCATCGACAGCCTCGAGTCGGCACTTGCGGTCGATCCGCGTAACCGGCAGGCATTTGTCACGCTCGGCAAGGTGGCTCAGGCCGAGGGGTTGCCTGGCAAGGCGATCGGATTCTACGGTCAGGCGCTGGGCCTTGAACCCAATGATCTTGCGGCGCTTGAGGCGCAGGGCGAGGCGATGGTCCAGAGAGGCGCGGTCAAGCGCGCGGAAGCCAATCTTCAGCGTATCCGCACGCTCTGCAATAAAGAATGCTCGCAAGCGAAGCAGCTCTCTGCCGTCATAGCGAAGGGCCCGCCGCCGCAGGTCGTGACCGCCCAGAGCGCGACGGTGGTGCCGCCCGCGCCCAAGGACAAGCCCGAGAAAAATTAGGCTCTACGACCGGCCCGCGCTCATGACTCGGGCGAGGGCCACGAATTCGGCCACGCTCAGTGTTTCAGCCCGCCGCGCGGTATCGATGCCGCATGATTCGGTCGCCTCGATCGCACCCGGAAGGCCGCGCAGGCTGGCGCGCAACATCTTGCGGCGCTGACCGAAGGCGGCGGCCGTCAGCCGCTCCAGCACCTTTACCGAAACATCGGCCGGCGCCGGGCCGGGCGTGACATGGATGACGGCCGACGTCACCTTGGGCGGCGGAACAAAGGCGTTGCGATTGACCTCGAACGCGATCTTCGCCTCGGTTCGCCATTGGGCGAGCACTGCCAGTCGTCCATAGGCGGATGAGCCGGGCCGGGCGACGACCCGCTCGGCGACTTCCTTCTGCAACATCAGGGTGAGCGACTGCCACCATGGCGGCCAGGTCTCCACCGACAGCCAACGGGCGAGCAATACGGTTCCGATGTTGTAGGGCAGGTTGGCAACGATATGCGCGCCTCTGCCCGCGACGTCTTCCTCGGCGACATCCAGCGCATCGGCGTCGATGATCCGTAATCGGTCCTCGCCCGCCGCCGCGGCAAGTTCCGCGAGCGCCGGCATGGCGCGATGATCGCGTTCGACGGCAACCACGTTCGCACCTGCCTTCAGCAGCGCTCGGGTCAATCCGCCGGGGCCGGGCCCCACCTCGTAGACGGTCTGACCCGCACATGGGCCAGGAACCTTGGCGATGCGGTCCAGCAGATTGCCGTCCATCAGGAAATTCTGGCCGAGGCTTTTCCTGGCGGAAAGGCCATGGCGGGCAATCACATCGCGAAGCGGCGGCAGGTCGTGAAGGCTCATGCCTGCATGCGGCGCAGGGCGCACTCCCCGGCAAGCGTGATGGCGGCGATCATCGCATCGCCGCGCGCGGCGTTTCGTCCAGCAAGCGAAAAGGCAGTGCCATGATCGGGTGCCGTGCGGATGATCGGCAGCCCCAGCGTCATGTTGACCCCATCCTCGAAGTGGATCGTCTTGAGCGGGATTAGCGCCTGGTCGTGATACATGCAGATGGCGGCGTCATAGCCCCTGCGCGCATAAGGATCGAACAATGTGTCGGCCGAATAAGGGCCGTTTGCGTCAATGCCTTCGGCGCGCAATATCTCTATCGCGGGCTGAATCACTTCGGCCTCTTCGGTGCCGATCTTGCCGTTTTCGCCGGCATGAGGGTTGAGTCCGGCGACCGCGAGCCGGGGCGCCGATATGCCGAAGTCGCGTTGCAATCCGCGATGGACGATGCGGACGCGACATACGATCAGATCGATCGTCAGCAATTGTGGCACCTGGGCGATTGGCGCGTGTATCGTGACGGGGACCGTTTTGAGACTGGGGCCGACCATTATCATCGCCACATTTTCGGGCGCGATGCCGCAGCGTTCCGCTACGAATTCGGTCTGTCCCTGGTGCGAGAAGCCGATCGAATAAAGCTGGGCCTTGGACACCGGCGCCGTCACCAATGCCCCTGCGGCGCAGGACCTGGTCAGGCCGGCGGCAAGCTCGAGCGAATCGAGCGCGCATCTCGCGCCCGCCGCATTGGGCTCGCCGGGGATGATGTCGCCGGGATCGTCGACCTGGATGAGCGGCAAGGCACGCGAGAACACGTCGAGCGCATCCTGGGGTGTGCCGATGCGGACAATCGGGCCGCGCCACACAACTCCGAGTGATCGTTCATCGCCCACGGCGAAAAACGGCTGCAACCGGCGACGATCCCGCGATTCCCAGCATTTGGCGACGACTTCGGGGCCGATGCCGGCAGGATCGCCAAGCGCGACAGCGAGCGGAAGAAGGGCGTCGCCGCTCACGCCGTTACCGGTAGTCGATGATGGCGTCGCGTCGCAAATCGCGGAGATAACGCCGTGCGCGCATGTTTACCCGCTGTTCGTTCAACTGCGCATAGACCTGGTCGAAAGACGGCGCGCTGGCGGCGCCCTCGTCACGGCCGCACAACACCAGCACGCGAACGCCATCGGCAAGCGAGCCGAAGGGCGGGGTGGCTTCACCGACCTGCAGGCGGCCGACGATTTCCTGCAACTGCTCGGGGAGATCGCCCAGCTTCAGCGAGTCGTTGGCGATGACGCCGACCCCCAGTTTCTGGCCCACCGCTTCGACATTGCCGCAGCCGCCGATGTGGCGCGTGGCAGCATTGAAGGCTTCGACTTTCGGTGCCGCCAGGGCTTCGGTCGTGCCCGCTGGAAAGGTCATGGCGAGCTGCTTCAGATTCAGCATGGCCTGCTTGGGGTCGCTGCCAATTTTTCGCTTGTCGATCAGCGCGACGATAGAAATGCCGCCGGGAACATCGACGGGGCCGACCAACTGGCCATTTTGCATCGACGTGACGGGGCCTGCCAGCGCGCCCGGCAGTTGTTCGGCGCGCAGCCAGCCAAGATCGCCACCGACAGCCGCGCTCGATGCTTCGGAAAACTGGCGGGCATAGGCGATGAACGAAGCGCCCTTGCGGATTTGCTCCGCGATTCGCTGGGCGTTGGCCAGAACTTCGGCATGATTTTCCGGCGTTGCGGACAGGAAGATTTCGCCCACGCGATATTCTTCGCTTCCCTGCGCTGCCGTCAGCCTGTCGATGATTGCCTTGACCTCGTCGTCGCCGACGTTGACGAACGGTTCGACACGGCGGCGGAGCAGGCGGTTCCACGAGAGTTCGCCGCGAATCTGTTGCTTCAGCGAGGTTTCGGACGAGCCGCTGGACTTGAGGAAGTCCGTGAACTCACCCGGCGCCCGCTTGAAATTCTGTGCAACGCGATCGAACGTCTGGTCGATTTCGGTATCGGTTATATCGATCTTGTTGCTGCGCGCTTCCTGGATCTCCAGCTTTTCGTCGATCAGGTTGCGAAGCACCTGAATGCGCAGCCGTTCCTTTTCGTCGGGATCGATTCGCCCGCCATTGGCGGTCAACACCAGATTGAGCCGGTCTTCTATGTCGGTTTCGGTGATGATTTCGCCGTTGACGATTGCCATGGCCTTGCGCACCGACGGGTCGCTATGGCCCATTATCGTCAATTCCTGCGGAATATCGAGATCGCCATCAGGTGCGGATTGAGCTGCAATAGGCAGCGGCGCGGCAGCAATGATCAGCGTCGTCAAAAGCCAGGGAGCCACCCGCATCGGCTACTTTCTCCAAGTAAATTTGAACAGCGGACTTACACCATCAAGGCCATGGAGCAAGACCCGCCATCATCTGATTTGATAAGCGCGCATAGGACAGGGCATCTGAACCCGGGCTGAGCGAGAGTGCAGCCTCCCATCAATAGCCAAGATTCTTGAGCGCGATCCGCAACATATAGGTGTTGGCGCGCCGCGCATCGCCCGTTGTCACATAATCGCGACGCCATGTGACTCCGAATTCCAGACACTCGTCCTCATAGGCGATGCCGACACGGTGACGAATTGGCTCGAAGCCGTCCGCCAGCGTCAGCGGGTCTTCGCGACGGGAGGTGAGATCGACGATGGTCGAGCCGAAAATCGACCAGTAGCGCGCGAATTTCCAGCGGGCGCCCAGCCGGATTTCCTCGCGATCGCCAAGATCCTCCAGATCGATGTCGCGATTGAGGTTGAGGTAGCCGACGAGGACATAGGTCTCGCGCGTGCCGACCGTCGCGTCGATTTCGTTGCGACGGATGGCCATGCTGCTCTTGTCGAGCCGGTAGCGGTGGGTCAGCGAGACATAATCCCGCCACCTGAACGTCGTGCGCCCGACTATGTCGGAAAACCTTGAGGTGAGACCCGTACCCTGTGGGAAGATCGACGGCTTGTCGGTCAGCCGGTAGCTCTGTCCAACGACGCTCTGCACCGAAAAATTGGGAATGTTCAGCGACCATTCCGCGCCCCATGTCACCCGCGATCCATCTTCCCACCGGTCGTAGCCGGGGAAGCGGTTGAGCGCGAAGAGGTTGGAATCCTCAAGATCGAATGCCCGCGAATCCTCGTTCGGAATCGACAGGTTCGACGTGCTCGGCGAAGCGACGAATTGAATGCGCGGCGTCAACGTCTGCATGCCGCCGAACGCGGGTCCGGCGAGTGGCCAGCTGACGTCGATCGCGCCTGCCGCGATACCGCGCGTGTGCCAGCCCTCGGTTCCCGAATAGAGCGGATTGGCGGTCCGCGCGGTCTGGTCCGTTTGATAGACGTCGCCCCGCGCGAAACCGGTCAGCGTCACGACCTGGCCCATTGGCGTGTAGCGCCGCAAGTCCCATTGAATGCTGGCCAGCGCCCTGCGCGTGTTCTGGCCGTCGGTGCGGACGATGGCGAGACTGTTGGCTTCCACCTGCAACCGCCCACCCAGGATGGTGTCGGCGGGCCTCCAACGATAATCGATCGCCGGCAGCGCAATGGGCTGCTGGCCTTGCTTATCGTTGGCGCGGAGCGTCTGGACGGCCCATCCGGCGATCGAAAAATAGCTTTCCGATCCGATGCGTTCCACCTCGGCGAAACTACGCAGCCGGTCATCGCGCGAAATGTCGTAGCGGCGCAGGAACGTATCGTCGGTGGTCAGCCGGCCGGACATGGTGATGCGCCATTCCGGGTCAAGCTGGAACTGACCATTGGCATAGACGTAGCCGCGCGCGTCGCGTCGGCTGGAATTTGGCACCGAGCCGGTGGAGGGGGGCACCCGCGACCCGTAGGTGGCAAAGCCTCCGACCTCATACGGACCGAGATCCGTCATCTGGCGGTACTGGGCCTCCAGCCCCGGCAGGACCTTGGTGTAAATATGCGGCGTGAGCGTGAGGTCGCGGTTGGGGGCCAGCACCAGATAAGACGGAAACGCGACTTCGAAACCATTGAGGCGGCTGAGGCGCACGTCGGGCACCAGCAGACCGGACCCGCTGTTCGCGCTGCCGTCCGGATGCGACAGCCGTGGAACCCAAAGCAGCGGCAGGCCCAGTATTTCCATCCGTGCGTCACGGTAGAATATGCGGTGACGGGCCGGATCGTAGACGACCTCGACCGCTTTCACCTGCCAGAGCGGCGTTTTGGGGCAACCATTGCCGTTCGCGACATCGCAGGGCGAGTAGACGGCATGGTCAAGCACCGTTCTGCCGTCAGTGCGGCTGCCCGATCGTGCCGCGATACGGCCTCCGCGCTCAAGGACCAGCAGGATATTGCTCACGACCCCGTCGCGAAGTGTGTCCGTCAGCTCAATGTGATCGCCATAGGCCGTGTCACCTTCCGCGCTGGTCGCAGCGACATTGCCCGAGGCGATGATCCGGCCGCTTTTCCTGTCCCACTCGATCTGGTCCGCGCGCAACCGATTGCCTTCGCGGTTCATCCGGACGTTGCCCGATGCCGTCACCCGGTCATTGTCGGAATCATAGTCGAGCCGGTCGGCGCTGAATTCCACGACTTGCTGGTCGGCGCTTGTGGCGGCTTCCGGCGCAGCGGCAACCAGAGGGGCTGGCTGCGCCGGAGCATCCGTCGCGGTTTGTGCAAGCGCCACGGCCGGAACGAGGGCCGACGAAGCGAACAGGCTGAAAAACATGAAACGGGTCAGCCGCAATCGCCGGGCTCCAGATTGGCAGTGTCTATGTTCCGGCTAATGCACTGGCTTTGCGACCGCTGCAATGCCCGAACGCGGATCGCGTGCCTCTTTGACGTGTCTGTCTATCAGTCTATGGAGAGGAGTGGATTTCGGCGTAACGGGGTGTTTGATGAAGATCGAGTTTGCGTCCAGCCGTCCGGAAGAGGTGCACGCGCTTGTCGTTCTGGTAGGCAAGGACCGTGCTTTTTCCGCTCCCGCCGATGCCGCCGACCAGGCAACGGGCGGGCAGTTGCGCCGTGTCGTCGCCGCCGCGCGCTTCGACGGTGATGCCGCCCAGGTCGTGGAGGTGATCGCGCCGGGCGGAATGTCCGCGTCGCGTCTGCTGGCGGTGGGCACGGGTGCGGCGGGCAAGGCGGATCGCGCGCTTTATGAGCGGATCGGCGGCGTGCTCGCTTCTCGGCTGCAAACCTCGGGCGAAACGCACATCGTCGTGGACGTGACGGGCGCCGAAGCCGCCGCCGATATCAATCCGGGCGCCTGCATCGCGCTTGGCGCGCTGCTGCGGAACTGGCGCTACGACAATTACCGCACCAAGCTGCCGGAAAAGCAGAAGCCGACGTTGAACCGGCTGACAGTCGTCGGTGCTCCGGCGCAGACCAAACAGATATTCAACCGGCTTTCGGCGGTGGCCGAAGGCGTTTTCCTGACGCGCGAACTGGTGACCGAACCCGCCAACATCATCTACCCGGAGAGCTTCGTCGAACGCTGCGCGCACGCTGACGAGAGCTGGGCGTCGAATTGACGGTGCTTCGACGAGGACGAGATGACGAACTCGGCATGGGCGCGCTGCTCGGCGTGGCGCAGGGTTCGGTCCGCGGCGCCACGGCTGCTCGCGCATGCGTTGGGACGGCACGGGCGGCGCGGTCGAAAAGCCCGTCGCCTTTGTCGGCAAGGGCGTGACCTTCGACACCGGCGGCATCTCCATCAAGCCGGCCGCCGGCATGGAGGACATGAAGTGGGACATGGGCGGCGCGGGCGCCGTCGCCGGCGCGATGAAGGCGCTCGCCGACGCGCAAGGCGAAGGCGCATGTCATCGGCATCTGCGGCCTGGTCGAAAACATGCCTGACGGCACTGCGCAGCGCCCCGGCGACGTCGTCACCAGCATGTCCGGCCAGACGATCGAGGTGATCAATACCGATGCCGAAGGGCGGCTGGTGCTGTGCGATGTGCTGACCTGGGTGCAGCGACGAATCATAGCCCGAGGTCGATCGTCGACCTGGCGACGCTGACCGGCGCGATGATCATTTCGCTCGGTCATGAATATGCCGGACTCTTCTCCAATGACGATGATCTTGCCGAGCAGCTGACTGGCCGCCGGCAAGGCCGCGCGGCGACCAGCTTTGGCGGCTTCCGCTGGGCGACGCCTATGACAAGCTGATCGACAGCCCGATCGCCGACATCAAGAACGCCGGCCCGCGCTATGGCGGCTCGATCACCGCCGCGCAGTTCCTCAAGCGTTTCATTGATGACGGCGTGAAATGGGCGCATCTCGACATTGCGGGCATGGTCTGGGCGGCACAAGCCCGGCGCGACTGTGGGACAAGGGCGCCACCGGCTATGGCGTCAGGCTGCTCGACCAGTTCATTTCCGCCAATCACGAGATAGGCTAAGCCATTGCCACAGGTGGATTTCTACCACCTGACCCGGACGCCGGTCGAAACGGTGCTGCCGAAGCTGCTGGAAAAGATTCTGGCGGGTGGCGGGCGCGCCCTGGTCGTGGCCGAAGACGCCGCACTGCTGGCGCGTCTCGACGATCAGCTATGGCGTTATGATCCCTCGTCCTTCCTGCCTCACGCCAGATTTGGAACGGGGGACGAGGCGGATCAGCCGGTGCTGCTGTCGGAACGCGCGGCTGCTGAAAACGGCGCGCAATTCCTGTTGGTGGCCGACGGCCGATGGCCGGACGGCGCGGACGCGTTCGAACGGGTTTCTTCCTGTTCGATGAAGCGAACATTGCTGGCGCCCGGGCCGAATGGCGGCGTCTTGAGCCTCGCCAAGCGCTATTGGAAACAGGACGGGGACGGACGCTGGGTCGAAGGACCGTGACTCGTCGCGGATAACACAGGTTTTTGCGACCGCTGACGATTGCCTTTGATGCCGGGCGGGGTTAGAGACGCGCCACTTTCCACTAGAACCAAAGAATGGAGCGCGTGCCGCCATGGCGACCGAACGCACTTTTTCGATCATCAAACCCGACGCCACCCGCCGCAACCTGACCGGCGAGGTCACGCCAATGCTGGAGGAAGCCGGCCTGCGCGTCGTCGCATCGCGGCGCATCCGCATGACGAAGGACCAGGCCGAGGGCTTTTATGGCGTTCACCGCGAACGGCCGTTTTTCAATGATCTCGTCGCCTTCATGACGTCCGGCCCGGTCGTCGTGCAGGTGCTGGAAGGCGAAAATGCGGTCGCGAAAAACCGCGAAGTCATGGGCGCGACCAATCCGGCACAGGCCGATGAGGGCACCATCCGCAAGGAATTCGCCGAATTGATCGAGGCCAATTCGGTCCATGGCTCCGACAGCCTTGAGAATGCGAAGATCGAAATCGACTTTTTCTTCAAGCCGGAAGAAATCGTCGGCTGATCGTTTCTGCTGTTTTTATTGTCATGCCAGCGAGGGCTGACGTGACGGTAGAAACTAAAACCCCAGCACCCGCCGGCCTTCGACCCTGAGGCGGCCGGATGCCAGCGCCGCCAGCGCCTGTGGATAGATGCGGTGTTCTTCGGCCAAAACGCGCGCGGCTAGCGTTTCAGGCGTGTCGTCATCCATCACGGGTACTGCCGCCTGGGTGATAATCGGGCCGCTGTCCAGCTCCGGGGTCACGAAATGGACGGTGCAGCCGTGGACTTTGCACCCGGCTTCCAACACCCGCGCATGGGTGTTCAGCCCCCGAAACCCCGGCAGGAGCGAGGGGTGAATGTTTATCATCCGTCCGTCCCACGCCTTGACAAAATCGTCGGATAACAAGCGCATATAGCCAGCAAGCGCGACGATTTCGCAGCCGTGCCCGCGCAGGATGGCATCAACCTTGGCGTCGAACGCGTCCCGGTCGCGCTCGCCGCGATGGTCGAGCACGGCGGTCGCAATCCCCGCATCTGCTGCGATCTTGAGGCCGGGCGCGTCGGGCTTATTGGAGAAGACCAGCGCCACCTCATAGGGGCAGCCGGGTTTGCGCGCCGCCTCGATCAGCGCGCTCATGTTTGAGCCGCGTCCGGAAATCAATATCCCGGCACGCTTGCGTTCAGCCATTATGGGTGGCGCTCCAGGGCGCGCGCGCGCTCCAGCTTTCGGCCGAACCCGCCACGGTGCAGCCCTTTTGACCGGCTTCGACGCGGCCGATCCGGAACACGGTTTCGCCTGCCGCTTCAAGCGCCTGGGTGACGCCCGCCGCTTCGCCTTCGCTCAACACGGCGACCATGCCGATGCCGCAGTTGAATGTGCGTGCCATTTCCTCGGGCTCGATATTGCCCTGGGCCTGGAGAAACGCCATCAGCCGGGGCTGCGGCCAGCCATCGGCATCGACATGCGCATGGAGGCCTTGCGGAAGGACGCGCGGAATGTTTTCGAGCAGGCCGCCGCCGGTGATATGGGCAAGGGCATTGATCCGCTTGGCCCGGACAAGCGGAAGCAGCGATTTCACGTAGATGCGCGTCGGCGCGAGCAGGGCGTCGATCAAAAGGACGTTCTGGTCGAACAGCGCCGGCCGATCGAGCTTCCACTTCTTGTCCGCGGCGAGGCGGCGGACGAGCGAATAACCGTTCGAATGGACGCCGGAGGACGCGAGGCCGAGGATCACGTCGCCCGCCTGCACGCGGTTGCCGGTCAGCGCGTCCTCGCGTTCCACCGCCCCCACTGAAAATCCGGCAAGGTCGTATTCGCCATCGGCATACATGCCGGGCATTTCGGCCGTTTCGCCGCCGATCAGTGCGGAGCCCGAAATCCGGCAGCCTTCCGCAATTCCCGCGACCACGCGCTCGGCCACCCCGGTATCGAGCCGTCCGGTCGCGAAATAATCAAGGAAGAACAGCGGTTCGGCGCCCTGCACGATCAGGTCGTTGACGCACATCGCAACCAGATCGATGCCGACTCCGTCGTGACGGCCGTGATCGATGGCGAGCTTCAGCTTGGTTCCCACGCCGTCCGTCGCCGCGACCAGCAGCGGATCCTTGTAACCAGCCGCGCGCGGATCGAAAAATGCGCCGAAACCGCCAAGATCAGCGTCTGCGCCCGCGCGTGCGGTGGCCTTGGCGAGGGGAGCGATGGCCTTCACCAGCGCGTTTCCGGCGGCGATCGAAACGCCGGCCTTGGCGTAGGTGTAGGGTTCGGATGAATTGTGCTTGCTGTCGGTCATCCCCGCGCGATAGCCGTATCGGCCGACGATTTCCATGGGGCGCATGATTTCCTTGCCTGCATCTTTCGAAAACCGGTTCCCACTTTTTCCGATCATGCTCTAAAGACACACTGATGTTCGTGACAAAAATCCGCTCGATACGTGCTGGTGTTCTGGTCGCCGCGATTCTTGCCACCGGGGTCGCGGGTATCGTCATCGCCCAACAGAACGACACCGGCCCGCTACCGGTCGCCGATGAAGGCGCGGGCGCGTTCGAGGTGTCGGACGTCGACGTAGACGTGGTTGCCCGGTCAGGGCAGGCGGCGCGCACGGAAGGGTATCGCGAGGCGCAGCGGAAGGCGTGGAAGACATTGTTCGCCCGGATGACCGGAAAACCGGTTTCGTCCGCTCCCGGCCTTTCCGACAGCGCGCTGGACGGTCTTGTTTCCGGCATTGTCGTTGAGCAGGAACGGATAGGGCCGACACGCTATATCGGCAGGCTTGGCGTGTTGTTCGATCGCGGCAGGGCAGGGCAGTTGCTTGGCGTGAAGGGGCAAGTGCTGCGCTCCCCGCCGATGCTCACCATACCCGTGCTGATCGAAGGCGGCGCGGCGCAAACTGTCGAATTACGCACGCCGTGGATGAAGGCCTGGGCTCGTTTCCGGGCAGGGGCGAGCCCGATCGACTATGTCCGCCCGACTGGTGCGGGGCCTGATGCCTTGCTTTTGTCTTACGCGCAGACAAGCCGGCCTGACAGACAATGGTGGCTGAACGTCCTGGACCAATATGGAGCGTCCGATGTGCTGGTCGCAGAGGCAAGGCTGGACCGGGAGTATCCGGGCGGCCCGATTGTCGGCCGCTTTACGGCACGGCACGGCCCTGACGGCCTGGTGATTGCGCGCTTTGGCCTTCGCACCGGCGCGGCGGCGGGCCTTGACGCAATGCTCGACGAGGCGGTTAGGCGGATCGACGCCAGCTACGCCGCCGCACTTCGCGACGGGCGGCTGAAGCCCGACCCCTCGCTTCGCTTCGAAGATATCGCCAATGTCGACCTTGCCGCGGCACTTGGCCCCGAAGTGCCCGTCGAAGGCATCAACAGCACGGAGGTCTCCGTCGAAACGCCGGATGCGGCTGCGGTTTCGGCGATTGACGCATCACTGCGGCAGGTGGCGGGCGTCAGCGGGACGACGATCACCAGCCTGTCGATCGGCGGCGTGTCGCGGATGCAGATCAGCTATGGCGGTGACTTCGCGACGTTGCGGTGGGCGCTCGATCAGCGCGGCTGGCGGCTCGACGATGAAGGTGATGGTTATCGGCTGAGGCGCAAGCGGGAGGGCGACGCCCCAATTCCCCGCCCCGCGCCGCCGCCGCCAACCCCGCCTGCGGAAGGCGCCACGACGGAGACCGGGCCTGAAAACCTTCTTCCCACAGCGCCCTAGGACTTGATGGTGACGCGGCAGATCGCCCTTCCGCTCAATTGGGGATCGGCCAGCGGTGAGGCCGATTTCGTCGTGTCCGACGCCAATCTCGCCGCCGTCCGCCATCTGGAACACTGGGCTCTGTGGCCGGTGCGCGCCTCGGTGCTGGCCGGACCGCCCAAATCGGGCAAGAGTTCATCTGGCGCGGATTTTTCAGTGCTGGTCGTCGGGCGATGTGATCGATGACGCCGAACGACAGGACGAAACCGTCATTTTTCACGCTTGGAACCGCGCCCAGGAACAGCGGCGGCCGTTGCTGATCGTCGCGCAGGCGCTGCCGCCACAATGGGCCATCGCATTGCCAGACCTGGCTTCGCGGTTGAAGGCTACGCCCTCCGTCACGATCGGCGCGCCGGACGACGCGTTGCTGAGCGCGGTAATGTCAAAACAATTTCACGACAGGGGGCTCCAGCCCGCGCCCGAGGTGGTCCATTACATCCTGGCGCGAATTGAGCGCAGCTTTGCCGGGATCGCCGAGGTGGTGACCGCGCTGGATGCGGCCTCGCTTTCGGCGCATCGCAAACTGACCGTGCCGCTGGCCCGCGACGTACTATTCCGTATGGGTGTCATCGACGATTTCATAATCTCGCGCGTAAGATCGTCCGTCATGGAACTCGTCGTCGATAACCCGCCTGCCGTGACCCAGCCGATGGAACGCTATTTCAACCGCGAGCTATCGTGGCTGGCGTTCAATTTCCGGGTGCTGGAAGAAGCCTGCAATCCGCACCACCCTTTGCTGGAACGGCTGCGGTTCCTGTCGATATCGGGCAACAACCTCGATGAGTTCTTCATGGTCCGGGTGGCGGGGCTCAAGGGCCAACAGCTTCAGGGCGTGGATGAACGCAGCGACGACGGGTTGACGCCCGCCCAGCAATTGGCCGCCATAGCCGAAACCGCCGACCAGTTGATGAAGAGGCAGCAGGAGATATGGGCCGATCTGAAACATCAGCTCGCCGAAGCCGATTTCCTTGTCCTCGACGCCGCGGGCCTGACGGAAGAGCAGACGGAGTGGTTGGAGGCGCATTTCAACGAGCAGATTTTTCCGGTGCTGACGCCCCAGGCGCTTGATCCTGCGCACCCATTTCCCTTTGTGCCGAACAAGGGTTTCGGGCTGGTCTTCGACCTCAAGCGCAAGGGGCACGCCGAGCATATCCGCGAACTGCTGATGCTGCCCGCCTCGTTGCCGCGCTTCGTCCAGCTACCGGGCAAGGATGCACGGTTTATTGCGATCGAATCGGTCGTTCGTCGCTTTTTCCGGCAGATATTCCCCGGCTATCAGCTTATTGGCGACGGCGCCTTCCGTATCATCCGCGACAGCGACATCGAGGTCGAGGAAGAAGCCGAGGACCTCGTCCGCTATTTCCGTTCGGCCTTGCAGCGCCGTCGCCGTGGCCGCGTGATCCGGTTGAAGCTGGAACGCGGCATGCCGGGCGATCTGACCGCGCTTTTGATGGACTCGCTGACCGAAGGCGATGCGATCATCACCGAAGTGGACGGCATCATCGGCATCGGCGATCTCTCGCAGTTGGTGGAATTCGAGCGGCCGGACCTGAAATTCTCGCCCTGTACGCCGCGCTTTCCCGAGCGAATCCGCGAGCATGACGGCGATTGTTTCGCCGCGATCAAGGCCAAGGACATCGTCGTCCACCACCCCTATGAAAGCTTTGACGTGGTGCTGGCGTTCCTGCGGCAAGCGGCGGCCGATCCGGACGTGGTCGCGATCAAGCAGACGCTCTATCGCGCGGGCAAGCAATCGGCGGTGATCCGCGCGCTCATCGATGCGGCCGAAGCGGGCAAATCCGTGACGGCGGTGGTCGAGATCAAGGCCCGCTTCGACGAGGAGCAGAACCTTGTCTGGGCAGCCGCGCTGGAACGGGCCGGCGTGCAGGTGGTCTATGGCTTCATCGAATGGAAGACGCACGCCAAGGTGTCGATGGTCGTGCGGCGAGAAGCAGATGGCTTTCGCACCTACTGCCATTTCGGCACCGGCAACTATCATCCGATAACCGCGCGCATCTACACCGATCTCAGCTTCTTCACGGCGAACCCCGTGCTTGGCCGAGACGCGGCGCAGCTGTTCAACTACATCACCGGCTATGTGACGCCGACCCACCTCGAATTGCTGGTGATGTCACCGCTCAGCCTTCGCGAGACGCTGTGCGAAAAGATCGATCAGGAAATCGCGCTCGCCCGCGACGGGCGGCCCGCGGCCATCTGGGCCAAGATGAACTCGCTCGTGGACGTGGCGATCATCGAAAAGCTCTACGAGGCAAGCGAGGCCGGCGTCGAGATCGACCTGATCGTGCGCGGGATATGCTGCCTCAAGCCCGGCGTACCGGGAATGTCCTCGCGAATTCGCGTCCGGTCGATCGTCGGGCGCTTCCTCGAACATAGCCGCATCATTGTGTTCGGCAATGGCGAGCCGCTGCCGTCGCCGCTGGCGAAAGTATATATTTCCTCCGCCGACTGGATGCCGCGCAACTTCGACCGTCGCGTCGAATATCTGCTGCCTGTCGAAAACGCGACGGTCCACGCGCAGGTGCTCGATCAGGTCATGGTCGCCAATCTGCTGGATACCGAACAGAGCTGGATTCTCCAGTCTGATGGTTCAACCGTGCGCATAAAAGCGGAAGGTAAACCATTTAATCTACATGAATATTTCATGACGAACCCCAGCCTTTCAGGACGCGGGGCGGCGCTCAGGTCGCACGATGCGGTGCCGCAGCTGACCATCAAGCGGCATTAGAACGGCTCCCGCTTTTCGGGTAAATACTTTAGTGCTGGCGGCGCGGCGTCTGGGCGGCTAATTCGCCAGAACCATGTCGTCGCGATTTTCCCGGTTGCTTGCGCCCCATGAGGCCCAGGCCAGATCCGATGCTGCACCGGCAGCACAGGGAATCATCGATATCGGTTCCAACTCCATTCGTCTGGTCGTCTGGCAGGATGGCGGGCGCGTGCCCGCGGTCATGTTCAACGAAAAGATGATGGCCGGGCTGGGGCGCGGCCTTGGCAACGGCAACAACCTGGATGCCGCTGCGATGGCGGCCGGTGAAACGGCGCTTGCCCGCTTCGCGGAATTGGCGCGGAACATCGGCGTAGGCCGCCTGCGTGCGGTTGCGACGGCCGCGGTCCGGCAGGCGGCGAACGGCAGGGCTTTCGTCGAGCGGGTACATCGAAACACCGGCCTCGATATCGAAATACTGAGCGGTGACGCGGAGGCCGCCGCCTCGGCCTCGGGCGTGATTTCAGGCATTCCGGAAGCAGATGGCATTGTCGGCGATCTGGGTGGCGGCAGTCTCGAACTGGTCCGGATCACGAATGGTCGCGTCGATCAGCGCGTTTCGCTGCCCTTCGGCTCGCTGGGCATCAAGGATATCCGCGACAAGGGGCCGCACGCGCTCGAACGGGTGCTTGCAAAGGCGCTGAAGGGCCAGGGCTGGCTCGCGCAGGCGAGGGGGCTGCCCTTCTATGCGGTCGGCGGATCATGGCGTGCGCTCGCCCAGGTTCATATGGACCTGACCGATCATCCCCTGCCGATGATACACCAATACAGGCTTCCCCGGCTCGCGCTGCCGCATCTGGTGCGTTCACTGGCGCAGATGACCCCCAAACGACTGAAGCAGGTACCCAATCTTTCCACCTCGCGCATCCAGACCCTGCCCGGTGCGGCGGCGTTGCTGTCGGCGACAGTCAAGAAGCTGGGGTCGAGCGAGGTCGTCATCTCCGCCTGGGGATTGCGGGAAGGCCTGCTTTACCAGCAGCTTCCACCCGCCGTGCAAGCCCTTGATCCCCTGATCGAGGCGGCGCGCGCCGAAGGCGACAGGGAAGGGCGTTTTCCGCGACAGGGGGAGGATCTGCACCAGTGGCTGGCCCCGCTCTTTGCCGATGATCTGCCCGAAATGGCGCGGTTGCGCCACGCGGCCTGCCTGCTCGCCGACGTCGCCTGGAGGGCGCATCCCGATTTCCGGCCCGATCGCGGCCTCGAATTCGCGCTGCACGGCAATTGGGTCGGTATCGACGGTTTCGGCCGTGCATTGCTGGGCGCGGCCCTGTTCGCCAATTTCGGCGGACCGGCGGAGCATTATTCGACCGAGCTGCTTGCGAAGCTGGCCGATCCGGCATCGCTGCATCGCGCGCGCGCCTGGGGACTGGCCATGCGCCTGGGGTTGCGCATCGTCGGCGGACCGGCGCACGAGCTGTCGAATATCAAGATCGTCCACGAAGACGGTGCGCTCGTCATGCGGCTGCCTGCCACCAAGACAGCGCTTTATGGGGAGGCGATCGCCCGCCGCCACAAGACGCTGGCAAACGCACTGGCGCTTGAACCGAAACTCGATCTGCTCTGATCGAAATTAGCCGCAGGAAATGCGAATGATGACATTGCCGGCATCCATTTCGACGTTCAGCCGGTCGGGTCGGTAATCCATCGTCACGGCCTGTCCCGGCCGGATTTCTCTCAAGGAGCGGGCGCCGCTGGCCTGCCGCACCTGGGCGCCAAGTTCTGCCGTGTAGCTTTTGCCAACCGCCGATTGCACCTTTGCGGCGTCACACATGCCAGCGGACTGGCCTTCGCCCGTCGAAGATGTGGCGCAGGCAGCAAGTGCTGCTGTCGCCGCGAGAACCGCCAGCCTAGTCATCGGACTCGCCCCTTCCCGGCCGCGTCATGCAAAGCCTGCCGTTTTCGATCGCAAACGCCAGCCGCCCTTCCACAAGATCCAGCGCATCGCTGCCAAAGACGTCGCGCCGCCAGCCTTCAAGCACGGCGAGGCCTTCGCGCTGGCCGGCTGCGATCAGTTCCAGCTCATCGGACCGCGCGATCAGTTTGGCGGCGACATCGGCTTCCTTCGACCGGATCTTCAGCAACAGTTTCAGCAGATCGGCGATCAGCGCGGCGTCCTTGCCCATATTGGGTCGTCCATTCTCCCGCTGCGGCATTTCGTCCGTATCAAGCGGCCGGGCCGATTGCACCGCGTCCACCAGCCGCTTTCCGATGTCGTTGCTTGCCCAGCTTGGGGAAAGCCCACGCACCCGGCCCAGATCAGCCTGGGTTCGCGGCGGGCTCAGCGCCAGGTCGCCCAAGGTATCGTCCTTGATGATTCGGCCCTCGGCAATGTCCTTCGCCTGGGCCTCACGCTCGCGCCACGCCGCCAGCGCCTTCAGCCGGCCAAGCATTTCCGGCTTGCGGTTGGGCAGGCGCAGCTTCCGCCATGCCAATTCGGGATCATTGGCGTAGGTGGCGGGATCGGCCATGCGATGCATTTCCTCGTCCAGCCAGGTTCCGCGTCCGGTTTTCCGCAGGCGGCCAAGCATTTTCGGGAACAGCGCCGCAAGATGGGTGACATCCGAAATCGCGTAGTCGAGCTGGCGCTGATCCAGCGGGCGGCGGCTCCAGTCGGTGAATCGCGCGCCCTTGTCGACCTGATGGCCAAGATAGCTTTCGACGAGGTTCGAATAGCCGACCTGTTCGCCAAGCCCGAGCGCCATCGCCGCGATCTGGGTGTCGAACATCGGGTGGGGCGTCTTGCCGGTCAGGTTGTAGATGATCTCCAGATCCTGTCCGCCGGCGTGAAGAACCTTCAGCACGTCTTCATTGTCGACGAGCAGGTCGAGCAGGGGCTTCAGGTCGAGACCCGGCGCTTTCGGGTCGATCGCCGCGGCCTCTTCAGGCGTCGCGATCTGGATCAGGCACAGGTCGGGCCAATAAGTATTTTCCCGCATGAACTCGGTATCGACCGCGATGAAATCGGCCGATGCAAGGCGAGAACAGAGGTTTTCGAGGGCGTTGGTATCGGTAATCAACGGATGGATATGCATTGCGGCGCTATAAACCGCCACGCCCGCCTTGACAAAGAGGCTTTGCACGTGTGCATCGCGCGCAGACTTCAGATTGCTGGAAGAGTTAGCGAATGCATGCCTTATCGCACACATGATTGCGCCGAACTGCGCGTTTCCGACGTCGGGAGACAAGGTCCGCCTTTCCGGCTGGGTCCATCGCAAGCGCGACCATGGCGATCTGCTGTTCATCGATTTGCGCGATCATTATGGCATCACCCAGATCGTCACCGACGTCGATTCGGACGCGTTCGGCATGATCGAGGGTGCTCGCGGCGGAATCGGTGGTGACGATCACCGGCGATGTCGTTGCGCGCAGTGCGGACGCGGTGAATCCGAACCTGCCGACCGGCGAGATCGAAATCCGTGCCCGCGAAGTGACGGTGCAGTCAGCGGCATCCGAACTGCCGATGCCGGTTGCGGGCGATGCCGAATATCCCGAGGATATCCGGCTCAAATACCGCTATCCTCGACCTGCGGCGCGAGCGGCTGCACAGGAATATCATCCTGCGCGTCGAAGTCATCTCGTCGCTGCGCCGGCGGATGATCGAGCAGGGCTTCACCGAGTTCCAGACGCCGATCCTGACCGCCAGCAGCCCCGAAGGCGCGCGCGACTATCTGGTGCCCAGCCGCGTGCATCCCGGCAAATTCTATGCGCTGCCGCAGGCGCCGCAGATGTTCAAGCAGCTGCTGATGGTGGCGGGCTTCGACCGCTATTTCCAGATCGCGCCCTGCTTCCGCGACGAGGATGCGCGCGCCGACCGCTCGCCCGGCGAATTCTACCAGCTCGATTTCGAGATGAGCTTCGTCACGCAGGACGATGTGTTCGCCGCGATCGAGCCGGTGCTGCATGGCGTGTTCGAGGAATTTGGCGAGGGCCGCAAGGTTACGCCCGCGCCGTTCCCGCGCATCCCTACCGCGAATCGATGCTGAAATACGGCAATGACAAGCCGGACCTGCGCAACCCGATCGAGATCGTCGACGTCACCGAGCATTTTACGGGATCGGGCTTCGGCCTGTTCGCGCGGATCGTCGAGGGCGGGGGCGTGGTGCGCGCCATTCCGGCGCCCAAGGCGGGCGAGCGCAGTCGCAAGTTCTTCGATGAGATGAACGACTGGGCGCGTGGCGAGGGCCATGCCGGCCTCGGCTATATCAACATCAAGGGCGGCGAGGCCGGCGGCCCGATCGCCAAGAATCATGGCGAGGCGGCGACAGCGAGGCTGATCGCGACGCTGGGCCTTGGTCCCGACGACGGCGTGTTTTTTGCCGCGGGCAAGGAAGCCGCCGCCGCGAAGCTCGCCGGACTGGCGCGCACCAAGGTGGGCGAGGATCTCGGCCTGATCGAGGAAAACGCCTTCCGATTCTGCTGGATCGTCGATTTCCCGATGTTCGAATATGACGAGGACGCGAAGAAGGTCGATTTCAGCCACAACCCCTTCTCCATGCCGCAGGGCGAGCTGGAGGCGCTGGAAACCAAGGACCCGCTCGACATCCTCGCCTATCAATATGACATCGTCTGCAACGGCGTTGAGCTGACCTCGGGCGCGATCCGGAACCACAAGCCGGAGATCATGTACAAGGCGTTCGAGATCGCGGGCTACAGCCAGCAGGACGTCGACGCCAACTTCGCGGGCATGATCAACGCGTTCAAGTTCGGCGCGCCGCCGCATGGCGGCTCGGCGCCGGGCGTGGACCGCATCGTCATGCTGCTGGCCGGACGAGCCCAACATCCGCGAGGTCATCGCCTTCCCGATGAACCAGAAGGCCGAAGACCTGATGATGGGCGCGCCCGCCGAAGTGACGGCGAAGCAGTTGCGCGAGCTTAACATTCGTGTGGTAGAACCGCAGAAGAGTTGAGTTCGCTCGTCGTCCCCAGGGATGACGCGGAAGGGACCGAAGGACGAGCAGCGATGACCATCGACCTTTCCGAATTCGAACGGGGTGAGGCGATCGATGCCGACAAGTACGACAAGAAACTGGCGAAGCTGCAGAAGCGGCTGGGGCATATCCAGGTCGCGCATATTGTTCATCAGCGCCGCGCAATCGTCGTGTTCGAAGGATGGGACGCGGCGGGCAAGGGCGGCATCATCCGCCGTGCTACGGCCAATATGGACCCGCGCTATTTCCAGGTCTGGCCGATCGGCGCGCCGACGCCTGACGAAAAGGATCGCCATTATCTCTGGCGGTTCTGGACGAAACTGCCCGCAAGCGGCGACATCAACATCTTCGACCGAAGCTGGTACGGGCGCGTGCTGGTCGAACGCGTCGAAGGCTTTTGCAGCCACAAGCGAATGGCGCCGCGCCTATGACGAGATCAACGCTTTCGAGGCGCGAACAGGCTGACGACAACACCACGCATCGTCAAGATGTTCGTTCATGTGACGCAAGAAGAGCAGGACCGCCGCCTTGTAGAGCGGATGGAAAATCCATGGAAGCGTTGGAAAACGGGATCCGAGGATTATCGGAACCGCGAAAAGCGCGCGCAATATCTGGAAGCGATGGACGAGATGTTCAGTCGCACCAATACGCGCTGGGCGCCATGGACGGTCATTGACGGCAACAACCAGCGGGCGGCGCGGATCGCGGCCCTGGAAACACTGGCCGAACAGTTGGAAGCGAAGGTGCCGATGGAGCCGCCCGCGCTCGACACTGATCTGGTGGCGCTTGCCGAAAAGGCGCTTGGACGAAAGCTCAAGTGCGATTGAGTTCATGTTGGGTGGCTAACCCGCCAACGCCATTCTTGAGTCTGTTTCAGGAACCATGAACACCGCGTTGGGCCAACGTTCACCTATATTCATGATCCCCCGTCTTCACGGGGAGGACTGCTTTGGGGGGAATCCTGACAGGCCGCTTTCGGGCGGGCGGTCGCCAAAGCGGATGTATATTGAACTGCGGCGCGCTAAAGCAGGCCATGACTGGATTACATTCTGGCCTTCCAATAGTGTCGTTCCCGGATCAGGCTGCGCTGGACATCTGGTTGGCGGAGCAACCGCGCGATGCCGCCGGTGCCTGGATCAGATTTCGCAAAACAGGCTCTGCCGTCGCCAGCGTCGCCAAGGCCGAAGCGATCGACAGTGCCCTTTGCCATGGCTGGATTGACGGTCAGCTCGTCAAATATGACGCTGAGAGCTGGTTGGTCCGCTTTACCCCACGTAAAGCGCGCAGCAAGTGGTCAGCGATCAATCGAAGGCGCGCGCTAGAGCTGATCTCAGCAGGGCGAATGCACGCCTCTGGGCATTCGGAAATCGACAAGGCGAAGGCCGATGGGCGATGGGATGCAGCATACGCGCCAGCCAGTAAGGCCGTCGTCCCGCAAGATTTGCAAACCGCACTCGATGCAAATCCCAGGGCGGCGGCGTTCTTTGCTACACTCACCGGGGCTAACCGATATGCAATTCTTTACCGGATTGAAGCGGTGAAGAAATCCGAGACCAGGGCACGTAAAATCGTCGATTTCGTTGCCATGCTCGAACGCGGCCAGACCATTCGTGGCTAGGATCGGAGAAGCGGCAGCTTTCAAATTCGCGACCTAGCGGATCGCGTGACCGACATGGGTCGTTACCTGCCGTTGCCTCAGCCCGGATAGCTGATCGCGACGATTTCCAGCTCCACACTGCCGCCCGGAAGCTGAACCGTGCGCGTATCGCCGACCGCCGCGCCGCGCAGCGCCCGGGCGATCGGGGTATGCCAGCTTATCCGGCCCGCCGAGGCATCAGCCTCGTCAACGCCGACCAGCGTGTAGCGTCGTTCGACATCTTCCTCGTCGGCGACAGTGACCGTTGCCCCGAAAAAAACACGGGATTTGTCAGGCTGCCTGCAAGGGTCGACGACCTGCGCGTCCTTCATTCGCCGGGCCAGCCGATTCAGTTCGCGATCGATCTCGCGTAACCGTTTGCGGCCGTACAGGTAATCGCCGTTTTCAGACCGGTCGCCGTTGCCCGCGGCCCATGACACGACCTCGACCATTTCCGGCCGCTCAATGGCGAAAAGCTGGTGGTGGGCGGCCTGCAATTCCGCAAAACCGGCAGGGGTGATGTAGTTCGGCTGCGACAAGGCGGTTATCCGTTCAGCATTGGACGGCGAGCGTATTCACGGGCTGCGAGACGAGCGGCGCCGCGCAGCGCGGAACTTCCGCTGTCTGACGATCCGGCCTGCCGAGATAGGCCGAAAGCCTGCTGACAGAAGGCATTTTCGCTCGCGTCGGGTTGAGCACGTCGTAGATCACCGCATTTTCAAGCACCCGCTGCACGTAATTGCGGGTTTCGAACAATGGTATCTTTTCGATCCATTCGACGACGTCGGCTCCCGGCAGGCGGGGATCGCCATTATCGGCGATCCACCGGCTCACATTGCCGGGCCCGGCGTTGTAGGCGGCGACCGCCAGCACATGGCTGCCTCCGAAGCGGTCAAGCAGGTTGGCGAAATAGGTCGAACCCAGGGTCACGTTGTAATTGATGTCGGCCGTCAGCCGCTCATAATCATAGGGGACGCCGACCTTGCCAGCCGTTTCCTGTGCGGTTCCGGGCATCAGCTGCATCAGCCCGCGGGCGTTGGCATGGCTGACCGCGTCCCTGTTGAACTCGCTTTCCTGCCGGGTAATGGCGTGGATCATCGTCCACTGCCGGTCAAACAGCGAACTCAGCGACAGACGCGGATAACCGGCATCCCAAAGCCAGCTTTCGCCCGACTTGCGGGCGTTGCGGGCAAGGCGAACGCCAAGATCGGGCCGATTTATGGAGCGCGCCAGATCGGCGGTCAACAACTGTTCCTGCTCGGTCGAAGCCGAATTGGCGAGCGCGCGGATGAATGTCGTAAGCCGGGATTGATCGCCGAGTTCGGCAAGGAGCCGTATGGCGCGGACGACTTCGTTCTGTTCGAAATGCGTGCGGTCGAACGGGGCGATCGTCACTTGGGGCGCAGGCGGCGTCTTTATTGGCCGCCCCAGCTGCTCAAGCGCAAGTTGCCCGTAAAAATGGTCGGGATGCGCAGCCGCTTTTTCAAAAAAACCCTGCGCGACCGTCGTCTGGCCGGCCGCCTGAGCAGCTCGGCCCGCCCAATAATCGCCCTTCGACTGAGTTTGCGGCGTCTGCGCCGACAGGCTGTAACGTTCGAAATGGGGGATTGCTGATGCCGGCCGTCCCAACTGCTTGAGGGCTGTCCACCCTGCCAGCCATTCCAGACTGGTCAGAACGTCGCGCTCGGCAGCGGACCGGGTCCTCAGAACCGTGCCGGACGGATAGGCGTTGGTATCCGCCGCGATGCCGTACGCCAGATCCCATTGCTTGTCGTTGGCCGCTGCCCGCGCGAAATCCAGATGGGTCTGCATCCACTGCAGTGGAAAGCGGACCGAGCCGGGCGCGATCTTTGCCTCCGCCAGCGTGCGTCTCGCGCCGATCCAGTCCCCGGTGCCCCGCTGCCAGCGCGCCTTATCGGCGACAAGCCCGGGGTCCATCGGATAGCGCGCCCATACCGATGCGAGTCGGGCTGCGGCGTCCGGCCAGCGGAGCTTCATCGCGAGCCGCGCCAGGAAATAATCGCGCTTGGCGGGCGTGGTGAAGTTGACCTGCCTCTGCGCGGTGCTCACCGAATCGTCCCACAGCAGCCGGTCCATCCGCGAATCATGATCGGCGACGGCCAGATCCGATGCAAAGCGGGCCAGCAGGCGGTTCTCTTCCTCGACGGGAAGGGCGCCTCCCACCCATGCCGCACGTGCCTGGAAAACGGCGTCCGCTTTGCGGCCCACCGCCAGCAACGCCTCGGCATAGCGCAAGGCGCCCTGGTTGGTGAGCGGCGGGAAACGCTGAAAATAATCCACGATCAGCGAGGGCGAAGTGATGTCGGGCTTCAGTGTGCGTTCCGCCGCTTTGCGAAAGCCCGATTTGCCAGGCCAGCCGGCATGCTGGCGCAAAAAGCCCGCATAGCTTTCGAAAGGCAGGCTGTCGGATTGACGCAGCGAATCCCAAACGGCGATCGCTTCTGCCAATGGATCGAGCCGCGCCGGAGGTTGCACCGGAACGGATGAAGAAAGATTGAGCCGGAAACGATACCAATCGCGAGCCTGCGGGTCGAGCGTCGCCCCCGTCAGCGCAAAGCCGGACAGGCCAAGCAGCAATAGTGACGACAAACGACGGAGCCTTCTGGACAGAAGGGTGTGCCCATCCCTATCAGGCGGCGGAGATTTATAACGCAACGACATGCATCCATGATAGCGCATCTGCGTCTGGGGTGAAGGAGCAATGCCATGTTCCAGGGATCTATCCCTGCGCTTGTGACGCCTTTCCGGGACGGACGTTTCGACGAGAAGGCGTTTGTCGCCTTTGTCGACTGGCAGGTCCGCGAAGGATCATCTGGTCTGGTTCCATGCGGAACGACGGGCGAAAGCGCGACGATGACGATCGACGAGCACAACCACGTCGTCGATGTCTGCATGAAGGCGGCGGACGGCCGCGTCCCGGTTATCGCTGGATGCGGGTCGAACGATACCGCGACCGCGCTCCAGCACATGAAGCACGCCAAGGCTGCCGGCGTCGCGGCCGCGTTGGTGGTCACGCCCTATTACAACAAGCCGAATCAGGACGGCCTCTATCGCCATTTCGCCTATCTGACCGAGCATTGCGACCTGCCGATCGTGATCTACAACATCCCCGGCAGGGCGATTGTCGACATGTCCGTCGAAACAATGGGACGGCTGGCCGAAATTCCGACCGTCGTCGGCGTCAAGGACGCGACCGGCAATGTCGCGCGCGTATCGGCGCAGCGGCATTATTGCGGCAAGGATTTCTGCCAGCTTTCCGGCAATGACGATATGGCGCTGGGGTTCAACGCCTCGGGCGGCGTCGGTTGCATCTCCGTGACGGCCAATGTCGCGCCCCGGCTTTGCGCCGACTTCCAAAGGGCGACGCTGGATGGGCGCTGGGCCGAGGCGCTTGCCCTGCAGGACCGGCTCTGGCCGCTTCATCATGCGCTGTTCACGGATGCTTCACCGGGGCCTGTCAAATATGCGCTTTCGCGGGTTCGTCCCGAACTCCCGACGGAGTTGAGGCTGCCCATGACCTGGCCATCCGAAGCTTCGCGCAACGCGGTGGACAAAGCCCTGGAGCATGCAGGCCTTATTTGATGGCGCGCCCGCAAAACGCCTCTTTCGACAAGGTAAAGACCGTCGCCGAAAACCGGCGCGCGCGCTATGAATATGCCATTGGCGACGTGTTCGAGGCCGGTATCGCACTGACCGGCACCGAGGTGAAATCGCTTCGTTTCGGCGAAGGTTCCATCGCGGACAGCTATGCCGAGGTGAAGGGCGACGAGCTTTGGCTGGTCAACGCCAATATCCCCGAATTCAGCCATGGCAACCGCTTCAACCACGAGCCGCGCAGGCCGCGCAAATTGTTGATGAAAGGGCGCGAGATCGCCAAGCTTGGCGGCGCCGTGACCCGGCAAGGCATGACGCTGGTGCCGTTGTCGATCTATTTCAACCAGCGCGGGCGGGCGAAGGTCGAACTGGCGCTCGCCAAGGGCAAGAAGCTTCACGACAAGCGCGAATCGGAAAAGGCAAAGGACTGGAAGCGCGAACAGGCCCGGCTGATGCGTGATCGCGGATGAGGGACGGGTGCCCGGCATGGCGATGATCAATTGGATCAGGCGGAACATGCCCCGTCGGGAGGAAATGGCGCGCAACCGCTGGCTGAGGCCGGTCGCGCATCGTGTCCTGCGGTCGGAACTATGGCGTTTCACCCGCCGGTCGGTGCCGCGCGGCGTCGCGCTTGGCGTGATCGTCGGCGTGCTGGTGCCCGTGGCGCAAACGGTGTTTGCGGCGCTGCTTGCGCTGCCCTTCCGCGCCAATGTGCCGGTGGCGGCGGTTACCACCTTCATCACCAACCCATTGACGACACCGCCGATATGGGTCGCCGCTTATTATCTGGGGCACTGGATGCTCAAGCTGGATGCGGTGACGCCCGAGACCGAGGTGACGCGGCAGGCGCATGGCCTGTTGAACGATTGGCTTTCCTGGCTATTGTCCGACGCGGCGCCGGCGACGGCGACCGGCCTTTTGACGATCGCCTTTGGCGGCGCGATCCTGTTCTATTTCCTGTCCGCGCTGGGATGGCGGTTGTGGATCGCGCACAAATGGCGCAGGCGGCGCCACCGACGGACCAATCAACCGGCGTGATCGTTCAAAACGCCGAGCCTGGCCTCTTGACGAATGACGGACCCTGGCCCCAAGCCTGTCCTCTGGTGACGGCTGAATAAGGCATGCTTCCAGAATGAAGGAATCTCCGACCGATCCCGTCCGCGAACAGGCTTCGCGCAGGGACCGGCTTTTGTTGACGCTGGCAACGGTTGCTTCGACCGGCGCGGCGCTGGCATCGGCGCTTCTGGTGAGCTGGGCGTTGCAGAACATCGCCGCGGGCGCGATCTTCGGCGCGGTCATCCTTGGCGCATGTGCGTTGACCTTTGCGGTTTCGCGGGCGCGCGCCGCGGTCAGGGTGGAGGCCGCCGCCACCGACTGGACGATCGCGCGGGCGACGCTGGACGCGATCGACCACGCCGCCGCCATCTGCGATGCCGATGGTCGTCTCATCTGCGCTAATCAAAGCTGGGCGGCGCTGGCTGACGGTTATCGGACGCCCGTCGAACTGGCCGGTTCGGACGCGACGGTTGTCGATGCGGTCTTGAAGGCGCAACTGAACGCCCTGAGTCATGGTTCCGACGCTGTTTTTCTTGACGGTGAGTCCGGTGGCGAGGTGAGACGGTTATTGCGCGTGCGCCGTATCGACGGGCCGGATGAATGCTGCCTCTGGCTTGCGGACGATGCGCGCGGGCCGGCTGTGCGCGAAACCGCGCGCAGCCTCATTGCCGGCAACGTCGGCGAGTGGTTTTCGCGCGCCGGGATCTCCGCTGTGATTACCGACAGCGATGGGCGGATCATCGCGGCAAATGCTGTTTTTCGCCAGCACACGAATGGCGGCGATCCGGTCGAGCAGAGAGCGACGCTGACGAGCCTTCTGGAGCTGGACGATGCAGGGGTCGTGCGCATGCTCGACGTCGGCGGGCGGCGGGAAGCGGTGCGGGTGGTCGAACTGGCGCTTGAAGGCGAAGCGGACGAGCCGCGCACCTTTCTGTTTCTTCTGCTCGACGAACACGGTGGAATGGGCCCCGGATCCTATGGCGCGGCGGAATCGACCGCTTCGGTTCCGGCGCTTCTCGGCACGCTTCCGCTTGGCCTGGCGCTGACCGACCGGGACGGGCGATTCCGTTTCATGAACAATGCCTTTTGCCGCGCCGCGGGGATCGGCCCTGACGAGGAGGTGTTGTATCCCAGCGACCTCGTCGTGGAAGACGAAAAGGGCATGGTTTCCGACATGATCCGCAAGATGGCGACCGGTCAGCCGACCCTGCGCGATCTTCGCATTCGCCTGAAAACGGCGCCGGACGACCCCGTTGTCCTGACATTGGCGCGCGTGACCGGCCTGGGCTTGCCTGCGGTCATTCTCTATCTTGCGGACAACAGCGAGCAGGAGAAGCTGGAGCGGCAGGTGGCGCAGGCCACGAAGATGCAGGCTGTTGGCCAACTAGCGGGCGGCGTGGCGCACGATTTCAATAACATCCTGACCGCGATCATCGGCTATTGCGACCTGATGTTGCTGCGCCACGGGCCGGGCGACAGCGATTTCGACGACATCACCCAGATCAAGCAGAACGCCAATCGCGCGGCCAATCTGGTGCGGCAGCTGCTCGCCTTCTCGCGTCAGCAGACGCTGCGCCCGCAGGTGCTGCAGATCTCGGATGTGGTTGGCGAATTGTCGCATCTGCTGAAGCGGCTGCTGGGAGAACGCGTCACGCTTACCGTAAAGCACGGACGCAGCCTTGGCGCCGTTCGCGCCGACCCCGGCCAGCTCGAGCAGGTGATCGTCAATCTCGCCGTCAATGCGCGTGATGCGATGCCCGATGGGGGCGAGCTTTCGATTTCCACCTTCGCCGTCTCGGCCGCCGAGGCACGAAGACTGGGATCGGATATCGTACCGCCCGCCGAATATACCGCGCTGCGGATTTCCGATACGGGCATCGGCATTCCGCCGGAAATCCTCGCCAACATCTTCGAGCCGTTCTTCACGACCAAAGAGGTGGGCAAGGGAACCGGCCTCGGGCTTTCGACCGTCTATGGCATCGTCAAGCAGACCGGTGGCTATATCTTCGCCGAATCGGAAGTCGGGCAAGGCGCCTCCTTCACCATTTATCTGCCGGTCAATCACGGCCAGCCGGGGCAGGAGCGGGTGATCCCGCCGGTTGCGTCTAAGGCCCAGGGCAATGAACTCTGGGGCGTGGGCACGATATTGCTTGTGGAGGACGAGGCGACGGTTCGGGCGGTGGCAGAGCGCGCGCTCGTCAGGAAGGGCTATCGCGTCGTGACCGCCGCCAATGGCATCGAGGCGCTGGAACGGCTGGCCGAAGAGGACCATATCGATCTTCTCATATCGGACGTGGTGATGCCGGAAATGGACGGGCCGACGCTGGTCGCCAAGGCGCGTGAGGAGCGGCCCGGACTGCCCATCGTGTTCATGTCGGGTTACGCCGAGGAACAGTTGCGGCGATCGATCTCGGTTCCTGGTTTCGCCTTTCTGCCAAAGCCCTTTTCGGTGCAACAATTGGGCGAGGCGGTGCGCGATGCACTGGCGCGTTCGCAGGAAAACGTGCAACAGGAAGGCGCGGGATAGGGCGGATCAACCCTTCACCGAAATGACGGAAACGGGGACAATAGTTCCTATCTTGTTCTCATGGAACAAAAGGGGTATGCCAAATCCGTTGATGCGCGCGGCGCGCATGTTTACGGGAGGTGGCAGATGTCGGCTCAATTGCGGGTAGTGGAATCCAAAATGGCTTCAACAACGGATCGTCAAAAGGCGCTGGACGCCGCTCTCGCGCAGATCGACCGCGCTTTCGGCAAGGGGTCGGCGATGAAGCTCGGTTCGCGCGAGGCGATGGAGATAGAGGCGATCTCCAGTGGCTCGCTGGGACTCGACATCGCCCTTGGCATCGGCGGCCTGCCACGCGGACGTGTCGTTGAAATCTACGGCCCGGAAAGCTCCGGCAAGACCACGCTTGCGCTTCATGCTATCGCCGAGGCGCAGAAGGCGGGCGGAACGGCTGCTTTCGTCGACGCCGAACACGCGCTCGACCCGGTTTATGCGAAGAAGCTTGGCGTCAATATCGACGAGCTGATCGTCTCTCAGCCCGACACCGGCGAACAGGCGCTGGAGATCACCGACACGCTGGTGCGATCGAACGCGATCGACGTGCTGGTGGTCGATTCGGTGGCGGCCTTGGTTCCCCGCGCCGAAATCGAGGGCGAAATGGGGGACAGCCATGTCGGGCTTCAGGCCCGCTTGATGAGCCAGGCGCTGCGCAAGCTCACCGGTTCGATCTCGCGCTCGCGCTGCATCGTCATCTTCATCAACCAGGTCCGGATGAAGATCGGCGTGATGTACGGCAATCCTGAAACGACGACGGGCGGCAACGCGCTCAAATTCTATGCGTCGGTCCGGCTCGACATCCGCCGCACCGGCCAGATCAAGGATCGTGACGAGATCGTCGGCAACACCACGCGGGTGAAGGTGGTCAAGAACAAGGTCGCGCCGCCGTTCAAGCAGGTCGAATTCGACATTATGTATGGCGAGGGCATCTCCAAGGTCGGCGAAATTCTCGACCTCGGCGTCAAGGCCGGTGTCGTCGAGAAATCGGGCGCCTGGTTCAGTTATAACTCGACCCGCATCGGCCAGGGCCGCGAGAACGCCAAGGTTTTCCTCAAGGAGAATCCCGAACTCCTCGCCAAGCTGGAAGCGGCCATCCGCGCCAACGCCAGCGGCGTCTCAGAAGCGTTGATGGCGGGGCCTGACGCTGACGGTGGCGGCGAGGATCTCTGACCAATTGGACGAAAAGGGGAGAGGCCAGACTGGCTCCTCCCCGCCGTTCTCGTTTCCCTCGGCATGACGGCAATGGGTGGTCGGCCGGCGTTGCTTCCAGTCGCGAGAAAGCGATGGGGGTGAGGGGCCGAATTTCACCCCCTCTGAGGGGTCGACTTCATCAACTTCCGGGGTGGTTCTTGCGTCTATAAGCCCGGAAAAACCGCGGGTGTCGACGCTAATTGGCGAACTTGGCCTTTTCAGCGCCGCAAATCGACCTTAAGTCCAGCGCCGATTGCTCTTGGAGACGGCTCTTGACTTCGACGAACGACATTCGCCGATCCTTTCTGGATTACTTCGCGCGCGAAGGCCATCGGCCCGTGCCGTCCGCGCCGCTGGTGCCGCACAACGACCCGACGCTGATGTTCGTCAACGCGGGCATGGTGCCGTTCAAGAACGTTTTCACCGGCCTTGAGACACGGCCATATTCGACCGCTGCCTCCTCGCAGAAATGCGTGCGCGCCGGCGGCAAGCACAACGATCTCGACAATGTGGGCTATACCGCCCGGCACCACACATTCTTCGAGATGCTCGGCAATTTTTCGTTCGGCGATTATTTCAAGGAACGCGCGATCGGCCTCGCCTGGAATCTGATTACGAAGGAATGGGGGATCAGCCCCGATCGCCTGACCGTCACCGTCTATCATACCGACGAGGAGGCGTTCGGATTCTGGCGCAAGATCGCAGGGTTGCCCGAAAGCCGGATCATCCGCATCCCGACGTCCGACAATTTCTGGGCGATGGGCGATACCGGCCCCTGCGGCCCCTGTTCCGAAATTTTTTACGATCATGGCGACCATATCCCCGGCGGCCCGCCGGGCTCGCCCGATGAAGACGGCGACCGCTTCGTCGAGATCTGGAACCTTGTGTTCATGCAATATGAGCAGGTCGACAAGGAAACACGCGTCAACCTGCCTCGTCCGTCGATCGACACCGGCATGGGGCTGGAACGCGTCGCGGCGGTGCTTCAGGGGGTCCATGACAATTACGACACCGACACCTTCAAGGCGCTGATTTCCGCCTCGGCCGAGCTGACCAGAAGCGATGCGGATGGCGCGATGAAGGCGAGCCACCGCGTGATCGCCGATCATCTTCGCGCATCCGGATTCCTCGTCGCCGATGGCGTCCTTCCCGCCAATGAGGGGCGTGGCTATGTGCTGCGCCGGATCATGCGGCGCGCGATGCGTCACGCGCATCTGCTTGGTGCTTCGGAACCCTTGATGCACCGGCTCGTCCCTGAACTGGTCGCCGAGATGGGCGGCGCCTATCCGGAACTCGTGCGCGCGCAGCCGCTGATCGAGGAGACGTTGAAGCTGGAGGAGACGCGCTTCCGCCAGACGCTCGACAAGGGGTTGAAGCTGCTCGACGAGGCGACCGCGACGCTGAAACCCGGCGCTACGTTGCCGGGCGAGGTCGCCTTCCGTCTCTATGACACGTTCGGCTTTCCCTATGACCTGACCGAAGACGCCTTGCGCGTCCAGAATCTCGGGGTCGATCGCGCCGGTTTCGATGCGGCGATGGCTCAACAGAAAGCCAAGGCGCGCGCGGCCTGGACAGGTTCGGGCGAGAAGGCGTCGGACGCAATCTGGTTCGATATCGCGGAGGAAAGCGGGTCGACCGAATTTACGGGCTATGTCGCGAACGACGGCGAGGCGCAGGTTGTCGCGTTGGTCAAGGACGGGCAGCGCGTCGACAGCGCACAGGCGGGCGATGCGGTAGAGATCGTCGTCAATCAAACGCCCTTTTATGGCGAAAGCGGCGGTCAGACGGGCGATGCCGGCATCATCAAGGGCGATGGCGGTTTCAAGGCCGTGGTGAACGATACGGCGAAGCCGCTCGGGCGCGTCCATGCACATCGCGCAGTGGTCGAATCCGGTGGGATCAAACTCGGCGACAGCGTACGTCTTGTCATCGATGCCGAGCGCAGGGCGCGCATCCGGGCCAATCACAGCGCGACCCATCTGTTGCATGCGGCGCTTCGGAACCGACTGGGCGGTCATGTCACGCAAAAGGGGTCGCTGGTCGCCGCAGACCGGCTGCGCTTCGATTTCAGCCACCCGAAGCCGCTGTCGGCGGAAGATATCGCGGCCGTCGAGATCGAGGTGAATGCGCATATCCGCTCGAACGAGATCGTCGGCACCCGCCTGATGACCCCGGAAGAGGCGATTGCCGCGGGCGCCATGGCGCTGTTTGGCGAAAAATATGGCGACGAGGTGCGCGTCCTCTCAATGGGCCGCAATGCCGAGGCCAACTATTCGGTCGAGTTGTGCGGGGGCACCCATGTCGCCGCGCTCGGTGATATAGCGCTGTTCAAAATTGTCGGCGAAAGCGCCGTTTCCAGCGGTGTCCGGCGGATCGAGGCGCTGACCGGCGAAGAAGCACGGCAGTGGCTGACCGGGCGCGAGGACAAGCTGCGTGAAGCCGCCGCGTCGTTGAAGACGTCGCCCGACGAGGTGCCTGCACGCGTAGCCTCGCTGGTCGAGGAACGGCGCAGGCTTGAACGCGAGCTTGCCGAGGCCAGGAAGGCGCTCGCATTGGGCGGCGGCACGGTAAAGACGGATGCCGACGCTGGGCCGGAACAGGTCGGCGGCCACGGCTTCTTCGGCCAGGTCATCGAAGGGCTTGATCCCAAAAGCCTGCGCGGTCTGGTCGATGACGCGAAAAAGCGCCTCGGTTCCGGGGTCGCAGTGCTCGTCGCGGTAAACGAGGGACGGGCGAGCGTGGCGGTGGGTGTCACCGACGATCTTACAGCGAGCCGGAGCGCGGTCGACCTCGTCAAGCAGGCCGTCACAACGCTTGGCGGGCAGGGCGGCGGCGGCAGGCCAGATATGGCGCAGGGTGGCGGTCCCGAAGGCGATAAGGCGCAGGCCGCAGTTCAGGCCGTCAAGGTTGCGCTGGAGCAGCTCTCGGCAGCAGCCTGACGAACGTCATTCCTCCAAAGCACTGCCATGAACCCGACCCGCATCGCGCAGCCGGTTGCGGCGGATCGGCGGCTCATGGTCGAGGTCGGGCGCCAATGTCATGATGTGTTCGCGAAGTTCCGCGCGCTTTTCGTGGATCGATGCGATTACCGGACCCATCGGCACACCCAGATCGACCAGCAGCGCTTCGGAAAGCTGGAGCGACAATTCAAGCGTTTCAGGCACGGCGTCGCTTGCACCCGCCCGGTAGAGTTCGGCCGCATGTCCGGCGTCGCGGGCGCGCGCCACGATGCATAAATCCGACCAGCGCTCCCTGACCCTCGCCGTCGTCGCCACATTCTGGACGGGATCGTCCATCGTCAGAACGACGGCCCCGGCGCGGCCAAGATCAAGTTTCTCGATGAAACCCGGCCGGGCGATGTCGCCATACACCACCGGATAGCCCTCGTCGCGCGCCCGGCTGACGGTGTCCGCATCGGCATCCACCGCGATGAAGGATTTGCCATGGCGCTCCAGCATCTGGGCAACCATCCTTCCGACCCGTCCGAAACCGATAATGACCGTCCGCCCGTCTGATAAATCGGCGTTTACGCCGTCGAATACGGCGATGGCGCTTCGGTCGAACCGCTTCGCCGCATTGCGGCCCACCCGCGCCAGCAGCGGTGTGGCGGTCAGCCCGACCGCAGTCACCACCTGCCAGAAGCTGGCGGTTTCAGGCGCAATCAATTGCGCGCTCGAAGCCGCGGCGAGGACGATGAGTGTCGTTTCCGATGGCGATGCCATGAGCAAACCCGCCTGCGTCGAAACGCCGCGTGGCATGCGCGCAAGCCGCAGAAGGCCGGATGTAACCGCCGTCTTCAATAGGAGAACGGCCGCCGTCGCCAACCCCAGCATCGGCCAGTGTTCGACGATAACGCGCAGATCGAGGCTCATGCCGATCGTGATGAGGAAGATTCCGAGCGCAAGCCCCTTGAAAGGCTCGGTCATTACCTCGACCTGCGCGCGATATTCGGTTTCGGCGATAAGCAGCCCGGCCAGAAGCGCGCCCACTATGGGGGAAAGTCCTGCCCAGGTCGTCGCCATACTGGCAAGGATGATGACGAGAAGCGCCGCGGACAGGAAGAGTTCGGGATTTTTAGTGCGCGCGGCCTGACGGAATAGGCGCGGCAGCAACAGACGCCCGAGGACCAGCAGCGCGACAACGGTTGCGCCGCCGATCCAGATGGTTTGAACAAGATCATTGAAATCGTTGTTCCCGCCATGCGGTCCAAGCACGCCCAGCGCGAAGATGATCGGCACCAACGCCAGATCCTCGAACAACAGCATGGCGAACGCTGCCCGCCCGACCGGGCTTTGCGTGCCGACCATCGGCAACACGAGCGCGGTCGAGGACAGCGCCAGGGCAAGCCCGAGCGCGGTGGCCGACTGCCACGGCTGCCCCATCAGCAATATTCCGCCACCGATCAGCAGAGCTGAAACCAGAAGTTCCGAAGTGCCTATGCCGAAGACGAGGTGACGCATGTCCCACAGGCGGCGGAAGGACAGTTCGAGCCCTATCGAAAACAACAGCAGAATGATGCCGATCTCGGCAAAGGGCTCAATTCGTTCCGCTTCCGATATCGAAATCCACGATACCCAGGGCGTGGTCCGGCTCAACGCGCCCAATCCCGATGGGCCAACAAAAATGCCGACGAGAATGAAACCGATGACCGGATTGATGCGCAGGCGATGAAACGCAGGAATGACGAGCCCGGCGCAACCAAGCACGACGAGGGCATCGCGAAAGCCGGGAGAGTCGATTGGGAGCGCCATGGCGCCATCTTTGCTGGAAGCCGCCGTAAATGCCAGCGACGCAGCGCAAAAAAACCGCCTCGGGCGGCTCTGCTTTAAAGGAAAGGCCGGTCACGCGATGCGCCACCGGCCCTATATTGCAAATTGGGGAGAGGCTATTCGCCCGCAGCCATTGCCTTTTCCAGATTGACGCGGATGGCCTCGAAGAACTGCTCGGTCGTCATCCATGCCTGATCGGGACCGATCAAGATAGCGAGGTCCTTCGTCATCTGGCCCTGTTCGACGGTCCGGATGCAGACGCGCTCAAGCGTTTCGGCAAAGCGCGTCACTTCGGGCGTATCGTCGAACTTGCCACGATATTTCAGGCCGCCCGTCCAGGCGAAGATGGACGCGATCGGGTTGGTCGATGTCGATTTGCCCTGCTGGTGCATGCGGTAATGGCGGGTGACGGTGCCGTGCGCCGCTTCGGCCTCGACGGTCTTGCCGTCCGGCGTCATCAGCACCGAGGTCATGAGGCCGAGCGACCCGAAGCCCTGCGCCACCGTGTCGGACTGTACGTCGCCGTCGTAGTTCTTGCACGCCCAGACGAATTTGCCCGACCATTTCAGCGCCGATGCGACCATATCGTCGATCAGGCGGTGCTCGTAGGTGATGCCCAGTTCATTGAACTTGGTGGCAAATTCGGCGTCGAAGATTTCCTGGAACAGATCCTTGAAGCGGCCGTCATAGGCCTTCAGGATCGTGTTCTTGGTGGAAAGATAGACCGGCCAGCCGCGATTGATGCCGTAGTTGAACGACGCGCGCGCGAAATCGCGGATCGAAGTCATCGAGGTTGTACATGCCCATGGTGACGCCGGCACCAGGGAAGTCGAAAACTTCCTTCTCGATCTTCTCGCCATTTGCGCCTTCCCAAACCATGCGCAGCTTGCCGGGGCCGGGTACGAGGAAATCCGTCGCGCGATATTGGTCGCCGAATGCGTGACGGCCGATGACGATTGGATCGGTCCAGCCCGGAACCAGCCGGGGCACGTTCTTGATCACGATCGGTTCGCGGAAAACCACGCCGCCCAGAATGTTGCGGATCGTGCCGTTGGGCGACTTCCACATCTGCTTGAGGTTGAATTCCTCGACACGGGCTTCATCCGGCGTGATCGTCGCGCACTTGACGCCGACGCCGTATTTCTTGATCGCGTTGGCGGAGTCGATGGTGATCTGATCGTTGGTTTCATCACGCTTTTCGACCGAAAGATCGAAATAGACGAGATCGACGTCGAGATAGGGCAGGATCAGCTTCTCGCGAATCCACTGCCAGATGATGCGGGTCATTTCGTCGCCGTCGATCTCCACGACCGGCGTCTTCACCTTGATCTTCGCCATCGGGTCCTCATGTCCAATCTGAAAGGGATTGCGAGCCCTGTAAGTTGTGATCCCGGAAATCACAATGCCCTGCGTCGAGCAATGCGGCTTTTGTCCATGGCCCGGCGATTGTCGTTTGCGCGTGTGCATGTGGGGCGTTGTCAGTCGGCTGATCGCACCGTACAAACGCCCCATGGCATCTATCAAGAACGCGGCGCCGGGCTCTACGGTGAAATATCGCATGCCCTCAGTTCATCCCGAGGGAATCAAGTTCGTGGTCATTGCTGCCGCGATCTGCATTTTTCTGGCTTTCATGGGATGGGAAACGCTCGCCTGGCCCATGGGCGGCATCACGCTGTGGGTGGCGGCATTCTTCCGCGATCCCATTCGCGTGACGCAAAACGGGGAAGGGGTCATTTCATCGCCCGCCGATGGATTGGTGACGATGATCCAGGAGGTGACGCCCCCCAAGGAGCTGACATCGGGCGAGGGCGGGCTGGCGCCGGACCCGGTCATCCGCGTGTCCATATTCATGAGCGTCTTCGATGTTCACATCAATCGTGCACCCGTGGCGGGACGGATATCGCGCGTGGCCTATGTTCCCGGCAAATTCCTGAACGCCGACCTGGACAAGGCCAGTGAGGACAATGAACGGCAGTATTTCGTCGTGGAGCGCGAGGACGGCGTGAAGGTCGGGTTCACGCAAATCGCCGGCCTGGTTGCGCGCCGAATCGTCAAGTTCGCCAAAACGGGCGATATGGTGGCCGCGGGTCAGCGTGTGGGACTCATCCGTTTCGGCAGCCGGGTCGATGTCTTTCTGCCCCGGGGCACGGCGGCAAGGGTGGCATTGGGCCAGCGTGCAATCGCCGGGGAAACCATCCTCGGCATCATCGGCGACAGCAGTTCCGCAACGGGCGTTTCACAATGAGCGGTTGCGTCCGATGATCGGGAGACGGACATGATCGTTGAAGACCGCGAGCAGCCGAGGCGGTTCCGGCGCGTCCTTCCAATGCGTGTCCTGATACCCAATGCCGTTACCGCGCTGGCACTTTGCTTTGGCCTAACCGGCGTGCGCTTTGCCGTTGGCGGCGAATGGGAAAAGGCAGTCACCGCGATCATCATCGCAGGCGTCCTCGACGGAACCGACGGCAGGATCGCGCGGCTGCTGAAAGGTCAAAGCCGCTTCGGCGCCGAACTCAATTCGCTGTCCGACGTCATCGCCTTCGGCGTTTCTCCCGCCATCATCGTCTACCTCTGGTCGCTGCAGTATCTTGGCCGGTTCGGATGGATATTCGCGTTGGCCCATGCCGTTTGCTGCGCGCTCAGGCTGGCGCGCTTCAATGCCAGTCTCGATGTCGATGACCAGCCCCACAAATCCGCTGGTTTCTTCACAGGCATTCCTTCGCCGGTCGGAGCTGGTGTCGCGCTTGCACCGCTTTATCTGTGGCTGGCGACAGGGATAGACGAGTTCCGTTCGCCCGCAGTGACCGCGCCCGTCATGGCGGCGACCGCATTCCTGATGATATCGAACTTGCCCACCTATTCGTGGAAGTCCTTGCGGGTTCCCGGCGGGTGGAGATTGACGGCGCTTGCCGCCATCGCGCTGTTCGGCGGTGCATTGCTGGTGGCCTCCTGGATCACGCTTTCGGTCGTGACCATCGCTTATGTGCTGGCGATTCCCGTCAGCTACCGGAGCTACAGCCGGATCAGGCGGCAGCGCGAAGCGACGGGCGAAGTTCCGGCGAAGGAAATCCTGCCATCATCCGAATGGGAGCAGGACGAACGAGCGGGACCGGCGGAATAGGATCCGGCTGCAACAGGATTTCGGCATTTAGCGCCATGGCGATCTGACGCCAGTGTGCATGGATCATGCGGCCGATCACGCCAAGGGAAAGCAGCAGGACGACGACACTTGCGACGGTGCCGAGAAAGCTGAGGATCATCGCGTCACTCCCGAAGAACCCGCATCCTAATGATGCCATTAGGGTGATATGTTCCCGATATGTTCTTTCATGTCAAGCTTGATTCCGCCAAAACAGTCGGCTAAGCGGACGACCATCTCGCACACGGAGGCACATACCGGTGCCGGGCTTTGTCCGGTTCCTCTCCGTGGTGGATCAACCGGGTAAGGAGAATGAATATGGCGGCACCAGTCGTCACCATGGCGCAATTGCTTGAGGCAGGCGCCCATTTCGGTCACCAGACGCATCGCTGGAATCCGCGGATGAAGCCGTACATCTTCGGCGACCGCAACGGCGTGCACATCATCGATCTTTCGCAGACGGTGCCGCTGTTCGCCCGCGCGCTCGATTTCGTGCGCCAGACGGCGGCCCATGGCGGAAAGGTGCTGTTCGTCGGCACCAAGCGCCAGGCGCAGGACCCGATCGCGGAAGCGGCGCGCCGTTCGGGGCAGCATTTCGTCAACCACCGCTGGCTGGGCGGCATGCTCACCAACTGGAAGACGATTTCGGGTTCGATCAAGCGCTTCAAGACGCTTGAGGAGCAGCTGGCAGGCGATACGCACGGGTTCACCAAGAAGGAAGTCCTTCAGATGACCCGCGAGCGCGACAAGTTCGAGGCGTCGCTGGGCGGCATTCGCGACATGGGCGGCCTGCCCGACGTGATGTTCGTCATCGACGTCAACAAGGAAGAGCTGGCAATCAAGGAAGCCAATACGCTGGGCATTCCGGTAATCGCTATCCTCGACACCAACACCGATCCAAGCAGCATCGCCTTTCCGGTTCCGGCCAACGATGACGCAAGCCGTGCCATCCGCCTCTATTGCGATGCGATCGCCGATGCGGTGGACGCGGGCCGTCAGGGCCAGGCCGCCGCGCGCGGCGAGGACCTGGGCGCGCGTGCCGAGCCTCCCGTCGAAAGCGCGCTGGCCGACACAGCGGCGTAACTTTCCGCCTTGTTGAATCGCGGAGAGGCGCCGCCGGGACAAGACGCCCGGTTGGCGCTTCTCCATTTTAGACTATGGATTGAGGGATAGAACGATGGCCGAGATCACCGCCGGAATGGTGAAGGACCTTCGCGAGCGCACGGGCGCTGGCATGATGGATTGCAAGAAGGCGCTTGCCGAGACGAGCGGCGACATGGAAGCCGCAGTCGATTGGCTGCGCACCAAGGGACTTGCCGCAGCGGCCAAGAAGGCTGGCCGGACGGCTGCCGACGGCCTGGTGGGCGTCGCGGTCAAGGGCAACCGGGGAGCGGTCGCCGAAGTCAACGCCGAAACCGATTTCGTCGCCAAGAACGAGCAGTTCCAGCAGTTCGTCAGTGAAGTGACCCAGATCGCGCTTGAGACCGGCGACAGTGTCGATGCGCTGCTTGCCGCGACCCATCCGGCCGGCGCGACGGTAAAAGACGTGCTGACGGGGCATATCGCCACGATCGGCGAAAACATGAATATCCGCCGTGCGGCGGTGCTTTCGGTCGAACCCGGCGTGGTCGTATCCTATGTCCACAACGCCGCGAAGGAAGGTCTGGGCAAGATCGGCGTCCTCGTTGCGGTCCAGTCCTCGGCGCCCGCGGATCAGCTCGCCGCGCTGGGCAAGCAACTGGCCATGCATGTCGCGGCCGCAAACCCGCTGGCGCTCGACGAAAGCGGCATCGATCCGGAAGTCGTGGAGCGCGAGCGCGCGATCGCCCGCGAGAAGGCGGCCGGTTCGGGTAAACCTGCTGAAATCATCGAAAAAATGATCGAAGGCGGCGTGCGCAAGTTCGTGAGCGAATCCACCCTGCTGGGCCAGGTCTTCGTGATCGACGGCAAGACCAAGATCGCCGATGTGCTCGCCAAGGCAGCCAAGGATCTGGGCGCGCCTGTTTCCATCCCCGCCTTCGTTCGCTTTCAGCTGGGCGAGGGAATCGAAAAGGAAGCAAGCGATTTTGCCGCTGAGGTTGCGGCCGCCGCGGGCGTCTGAGTTCCGTGAATGGCGACGGGCCGATGGTCCGTCGCTATACACCGGCTTGGCAGGAAAGATCGCGCGCAATATGGTGCGCGCAAATTAATACTCATGAACAGGTGAACACCGCGCCCATGGCTCGTACGCGCTTCAATCGCATCCTGCTGAAACTGTCGGGAGAGGCGTTGATGGGGCCGGGCCAGTTCGGGATCGATCCCGATGCGGTCGGCGGCCTGGCGACGGAAATCGCCCAAGCTCAAGCCGGTGGTCAGCAGCTCTGTATCGTCGTCGGCGGCGGAAACATCTTCCGGGGCCTGGCGGCAGCAGCGAAGGGATTCGATCGGGCAAGCGCCGACTATATGGGCATGCTTGCGACCGTAATGAACGCGCTGGCAATGCAAAACGCGCTCGAGAAGATTGGCGTCGATACGCGCGTGCTGTCCGCCATCCCAATGGCAAGCGTCTCCGAGCCCTATATCCGTCGCCGCGCCATGCGGCACATGGAGAAGGGAAGGATCGTCATTTTCGCGGCAGGCACCGGCAACCCGTTCTTCACCACGGACACCGCGGCAGCGCTCCGTGCCGCCGAAATGGGATGCGACGGGCTGTTCAAGGGAACGTCGGTGGACGGCATATACAATGCCGACCCCAAGAAGGTTTCAAGCGCCACGCGGTATGAACGATTGAGTTACAGTCGCGTGCTTGCCGATGATCTCAAAGTAATGGATGCAAGCGCGGTCGCGCTTTGCCGTGACAATGACATTCCGATCGTCGTGTTCAATATCCGCGAACCGGGCAACCTCGCCCGGGTACTGAGCGGGCAGGGCATCGCGACAGTCGTTGATAGTGGAGAATAGGATGGCCTCCTACGACAAGGCAGATCTTGAACGCCGCATGGCGGGCGCCGTCGAATCGCTGAAGCACGACCTGGGCGGCCTTCGTACGGGCCGCGCCTCGACCTCGCTTCTGGACCCGGTGACGGTCGAGGTCTACGGCGCACATATGCCGCTCAACCAGATCGCGACGGTCACTGCCCCTGAACCCCGGATGCTGTCCGTCCAGGTTTGGGACAAGTCCAACGTCCAACCTGTCGAAAAGGCGATTCGATCCGCCGGGCTCGGTCTTAATCCGATCACCGACGGCCAGAACATCCGCCTGCCTATTCCGGATCTGACTGAAGAACGGCGCAAGGAGCTGGCCAAGCTTGCCTCCCAATATGCCGAAAAGGCGCGGATCGCGGCCCGCAACGTCCGGCGCGATGGCATGGATGCGCTGAAAGCGGACGAGAAAAAGGGCGATATCAGCCAGGACGAGCACAAGCGGCTTGAAATCGAGGTGCAGAAATTGACCGACAAGACGATCGCTGAAGTCGATACAGCCGCAATTGCCAAGGAAAAAGAAATCCTGGGCAAATGAAACCGGCCGCCGCGCGCAACCAGACCTCCGACGGGGAGCATGCCGGACCAAGGCATGTCGCCATCATCATGGATGGCAATGGCCGCTGGGCGAAACGGCGCTTTCTTCCGCGAATCGTGGGACACCGCAAGGGCGTGGAAGCCGTGCGTCGCGTGGTCGAGGCAGCGCCGGATCTCGGCATAGGCGTCCTCACCCTCTACGCCTTTTCCAGTGAAAACTGGAAGCGGCCCGAAAATGAGATCAGCGATCTCATGAGCCTGCTCCACCACTATCTGCTGAACGAAATCGCCGAACTTCACGCCAAGAACGTAAGGTTGCGGGTGATCGGCAACTATCGTGAACTTGCGCCTGACCTGGTTCGCCTGCTTGACGACGGAATGGAATCGACGGCGGCCAATACCGGCCTCACCCTGGTGCTGGCGCTGAATTACGGGGCGCAGGACGAAATGGTGCGCGCGGTGCGGGCGCTCGCGCGGGATGTCGAGAATGGACGGATAAGCCCCGATTCCATCGAAGCCGAAGACATCGACGCGCATCTCGATACGCGCGACCTGCCGATACCGGACCTCATCATTCGAACGTCGGGCGAGGTGCGGCTATCCAATTTCCTGCTCTGGCAGGCGGCCTATGCCGAACTGTTGTTCGTTGACACGCTCTGGCCGGATTTCGACGGACCGACGCTGGCCAAGGCTGTCGAGGCGTATGCGGGGCGCAGCCGGCGATACGGAGCCCTGTGACCGGAACGGTTTCCAGGCTGGGCGATATCCGCGCGCGCATCATAACCGGCTTGCTGCTGGCCGCTGCCGCGATCGGCGCGGTCTGGATCGGCGGACGGGTGTTTGCGGCGTTCATCGCCGCGGGAGCCGCGCTGACCCTTTGGGAATGGCGCGGATTGACGCGTCTGAGGCGGCCTGCCTATCTCGCGGCGCTCGCTGTGCTGGCAGTGGCGCTTTCTATGGTCGTGACCGATGTCCGCATCGAAGGTCTATGGAAGGCAGCCATGTTGCTGGGGGCCGGCAGCGTCGCGCTTGCCGTCATCGGTGGGCCGGCCACGTTCGGCCTCGCCTATGCGGGTTTGCCCGCCATCGCCCTGATCTGGCTGCGCGCTCTGCCCTGGGGCTTTGAACTGCTTGTCTGGGTTCTCGCCGTGGTGATTGCGACCGATGTGTTCGCCTATTTTTCGGGTCGCTTGATCGGCGGCCGCAAGCTTGCGCCGAAGATCAGCCCCGGCAAGACCTGGTCGGGCCTTGCCGGAGGCATGGCCGCTGCGCTGGTCATCGGGTGGTTGGTCGCGCGCCACTTTGCACTTCCGGACTGGTTGGGGCTAAGTGGTGCGGCAATGGCGGCGCTGGCACAGTCGGGCGACTTGTTCGAAAGCTGGCTGAAACGGCGGGCGGGCGTAAAGGACTCCGGCATGTTGTTGCCCGGACATGGTGGCGTCATGGACCGGATCGACGGATTGCTGCCCGTAGCCGTTGCGACGGCAGTCGCGATCGTTTTCGGCATGGGATACTGACGGTGGCAAAGAGAATTTCGATACTCGGCGCTACAGGTTCGGTCGGTCGTTCCACCGTCGATCTCCTTATGCGGGATCCCGAGAGGTTCGACGTTGAAGCGCTCACCGCCCATAGCGACGTCGAAGGTCTCGCCGCGACTGCGCGACTTTTGCGCGCCAAGGTCGCGGTCATTGGCGATGCCGAAAAATATGAAGCGCTGACGGAGGCGCTTTCCGGCTCGGGAATCGAGACGGCCGCTGGCGAGGACGCAATCGTGGAGGCGGCAAGCCGCCCCGTGGACTGGACGATGGCCGCCATCGTCGGAAGCGCCGGGCTGAAGCCGACTATGGCCGCGATACGCGCGGGAGCCACCATCGCGCTTGCCAACAAGGAAACGCTCGTCTGCGCCGGTCCGGTGGTTACGGCGGCAGCGCTTGCCAGCGGCGTCCGCCTGCTTCCTGTGGATTCGGAACACAACGCGATTTTCCAGTGCTTCGATCATGACAGCCCATCGCGCGTTTCACGCGTCATTCTGACCGCCAGCGGCGGGCCGTTTCGGCGTGCGGAGCTGGAAGTCATGCGTTGCGCCACGCCGGAGCAGGCGGTCGCGCATCCGACCTGGTCGATGGGCGCCAAGATCTCGGTCGATTCGGCCACGCTCATGAACAAGGGGCTCGAACTGATCGAAGCCAAGCGGCTGTTCCCGGTGACGGCCGACCAGCTGGATGTTCTCGTCCACCCGCAGTCGGTTGTTCATTCGATGGTCGAATATGTCGACGGGTCGGTCCTGGCGCAAATGGGAACGCCCGACATGCGAACGCCGATCGCCTATGCGCTGGCCTGGCCCGACCGCATGCCGACCCCTTGCGAACGCCTGGATCTGGCAAAGATTGGCCGGCTCGAGTTCGAGGCGCCCGATGAAGAGCGGTTCCCGGCGCTAGCGCTTGCAAAGGCAGCCCTTGCCGCCGATGGGGCTCGACCCGCCGTCCTCAATGCCGCGAACGAGATTGCCGTCGCTGCATTTCTTGGCCGGCGGATCGGCTTTCTGGACATCGTCAGCATCGTCTCTGAGACGCTTGAGCACTATGACCCAGCGGTCCCGCAGGACATGGACGATGTTTTGCATATCGATGCCGAGGCCCGTGTTCACGCTGAACGCGCCATCTGCCGGTTGATCTGAGAGGGTTTTGGTGGTCGAGACGGCACAGCCCGGAATTGTACTGACACTCGCGAGCTTCGCGCTGGTGATCGCGCTGCTCGTCTTCATCCATGAGTTCGGCCATTATTGGGTCGGCCGGCTGTTCGGCGTGAAAGCCGACGTTTTTTCCATCGGTTTTGGCAGGGAAATATACGGCCGCACCGACAGCCGTGGCACGCGGTGGAAACTCGCCTGGATGCCCATCGGCGGTTATGTGAAATTCGCGGGCGACATGAACCCCGCGAGCACGTCGAACCTGGAATGGCTGGCGTTGCCGGCCGAGGAACGGGCAAAGACGTTTCAGGCCAAGAAACTGTGGCAGAAGGCGCTCATTGTCCTGGCGGGGCCGGCCGCGAACTTTCTTTTCGCCATCCTCGTGTTCGCGGCGTTTTTTGCCGCTTATGGCGTTCCGCAGACGCCACCGGTCATATCCCGCATACTGCCCGGTTCCGCGGCGGAACAATCGGGCATGCTCCCCGGCGACCGGATATTGTCGATCGACGACACGGCGATCAGTCAGTTCGAAGAGATCGCCGACATCGTCCGGCTGCGGCCGGGCGAGGATGCGGTCATTCGAATCCGGCGCAATGGCGACACCGAGATCGTGCGGACCAAGTTCAGCGCTGAAGTGCAGGCCGACCGCTTCGGCAACAAATTCCGGATTGGCAGGTTGGGAATCGCGCCCGGCGACCGGATTGTGGTGAAAGAGCCGATCGGCACCGTTGTCGTCGCATCGGTGCGCCACACCTTCGGGCTGGTTTCAATGATGATTGAGGCCCTGGAGCAGGTGGTAACAGGGCGACGTGCGGTCGATGAACTGGGCGGGCCCCTAAAGATCGCGCAATTCGCCGGTCAAACCGCGTCTCTCGGCTGGGAGTCGCTGATCGAATTCATGGCGTTCATCTCAATTAATCTGGGATTCATCAACCTGCTGCCAGTGCCGATGTTGGATGGCGGGCATTTGCTGTTCTATGCGATTGAGGCGATCCGGCGGAAACCGGTGAGGCCACGGGCGCAGGAACTGGCATTCATCTCCGGACTGGCGTTGCTGGTGTCGTTGATGATCCTTGTGACCCTCAACGATCTTGTGTCGCTCGGTATATGGGAAAAGCTGGCGAAGCTCGCGGGATAGGTTAAACGAAGGCACCGACGCATCGCCGAATTGAAAGGGGCGGAATTTTGGTTCTTCATGGACGCGCAAGACCTGTACAGGGAAGTTCAATGAAACAAGGTTTTGCGGCAGCGCTTCTGCTTGGTGGTTCCAGCCTCGTTACCTCGCCTGTATGGGCGCAGGGCAATACTCTCGCGTCACCGCCGGCCGCCGAGAACGCCGCGCAGGAAACCAGTCCTGCCGCGCCGTCCGCGGCCGAGAATGCGGTTCAGGGCACGATCAGATCGATCAACATCGTCGGCGCCGAGCGGCTGGAGCCGGAAACCGTCCGCTCCTACATCAGCCTCAAGGTGGGCGGCAATTATGACCGGGCGCTGCTCGATCAGGCGCTGAAGGACCTCTATGCCACCGAGTTGTTCGCGGACGTCACTATCCGCGATGACGCCGGGGCGCTCACGATCACGATCAGGGAAAACCCGGTCATCAACCGCATCGTGCTGGAAGGCAACAAGCGGCTGAAGGACGAGAAGATCCGGCCCGAGATCAAACTTGCGCCTCGCCAGATATTCACTCGCTCCAAGACGCGCGCCGACGTTGCCCGCATCATCGAGTTGTATCGCCGTCAGGGACGCTTCGCCGCTACTGTCGAGCCGAAGATCGTCCAGCTCGACCAGAATCGCGTCGACGTAGTGTTCGAGATCAGCGAAGGTGCGAAATCGAAGGTCCGCGCGATCAACATCCTTGGCAACAAGGTGTTTTCCGATGGCGAACTGCGGTCGCAAATGGTGACCAAGCAGTCCAAATTCTGGCGGATATTCTCGTCCGGGACGAGCTATGATCCTGACCGAATGGCGTACGACCAGCAGAAGATGCGCCAATTCTATCTGACGAACGGCTATGCGGACTTCCGCGTCGCTTCGGCGGTGGCCGAGCTTACGCCCGATCGTCGCGACTTCGTCATCACTTATGTGGTTGAAGAAGGCGATCGCTACAAATTCGGCGATGTCAGCGTCGAGAGCGAAATTCGCGACTTGAAGCCGGAGACCCTGAACAAGTTCGTCAAGGTCAAGAAGGGCGACTGGTACGACGCCCAGAAGGTCGAGAACACCGTCGATTCCATGACTGAGACCGCAGGGCTGCTCGGTTATGCGTTTGCGGACGTTCGGCCTGAATTCGACCGCGACAAAGACAAGCGGACCATGACGCTCGTCTTCAAGGTGGCCGAGGCGCCGCGCGTCTATGTTGAGCGCGTGGACATCAACGGCAACACCCGCACCAAAGACAAGGTGATCCGCCGCGAATTCCGGCTGGCGGAAGGCGACGCATTCAACAGCTTCAAGGTCAAGCGGTCACGTGACCGCATCCAGTCGCTCGGCTTTTTCCAGGATAAGCTGGAAATCGAACAAAAGCCGGGATCCACGCCCGACAAGGTCGTGCTGGAAACCAACGTTCAGGAAAAGGCTACGGGCGAACTTCAGGTGTCGGCCGGTTTCTCCAGCCTTGAAAAGTTTATTGTCAGCCTTTCCGTCACGGAACGCAATTTCCGCGGCAAGGGCCAGGAATTGCGCGCCAGCGTCGATTATTCGACCTATTCGAAATCGGTGAACTTGGGCTTCACAGAGCCCTATTTGTTCGACCGCAATATCGCCATCGGCGGCGACGTATTCCGCAGGGACTACAATAGTTTCAATTACATAGGCCAAAATCGCAACACAACCTATCAGCAGACGACCACCGGTTTCCAGATAAGGGCCGGAACACCACTCACGGAGTTCTGGTCGTTTGCGCTGCGTTACGGCCTGAGTCAGGACAACGTCTCGCTCGACAAGAACAGCTTCTATTTCGATTCGAACGGCGATGGCGTGCCTGAGTGCGATTCCTTGTTGGCCGGTCGTTATCTTTGCGACGCAGTCGGGAACCGGACGACATCGTCCATTGGATACAGCCTCATCTTTGACAATCTCAACAACCGGCTGCGGCCGAGCGCCGGACAGCGCTTTTCGTTCAGTCAGGATGTTGCCGGGCTGGGCGGGAGCGTCAAATATATCCGGACACGAGCAGACGCCAAGAAATTCTGGGGATTGGGGGATAGCGGGTTCATCTTCTCGCTTGCCGGGGAAGGTGGGTACATCAAAGGTCTGGGCCAGGACGTACGCCTGACCGATCGGTTCTTCCTGGGCGAACCGCAAATTCGCGGCTTCGGTATCCGCGGTATCGGTCCCCGGGTGGTCCGGCGTAATTATGATACGGCAACCACCGATCCGAACGATTTCCTGAAGAACGACAGCAACCGCACCGATGACGCCTTGGGCGGCAAGGTCTACTATCTGGGCCGCGCCGAAATGGAGATTCCCTTGGGGTCCGGCGCGCGGGAGATGGGTCTGAGGCCGTCAGTTTTCGTCGATGCAGGCGCCCTTTGGGGAACCAAATCGCCGACGCTCGTTGACCAGAAGACGGCTGCTGTCAGACCAATCCTTGCCAGCAACGGCCAGTTCCAATGCAGCAACAACACCACGGGCGTCGTCACGACCTCGCCGGTTCAGACCTGCGCGACGGGCTCGACACTGCTTGCGAACACTGTCCCGCCGTTTAAAGAGTTCTTTTCCGGCAATTCGGCCAAGCCGCGCGTTTCGGTTGGCTTCGGGGTCAGCTGGAATTCGCCATTCGGTCCATTCCGGATCGATATAGCCAAGGCCTTGCTCAAAGAGCCAGGCGATGACACCAAACTCTTCTCCTTTAACATAGGGACACAATTCTGATGAGGACAATACTGAAGGCAGCAGCACTGGCCGCGACAACGCTCACCGCATCGCTTCCGCTTGCAACCCCGGCTCTTGCCCAGGCGGCGCAAAGCCAGATCGTGATCGTGGACATGGATGAAGTCATCGGGACATCCGCTGCCGGAAAGGGCGCGCAGACAGTCCTGCAAGGCCAGGCCAATACATTGCAGGCCCGTGTAAAAACCTTGTCCGATGGCTTTGAAAAAGAAGAGACTGCGCTTCGCACCGCCGTCCAGAACAAGACCATGACCCAGGCAGCCGTCGAAGCCAAGGTGAAGGACTTGGACAGCCGGAAACAGAGCGCGCAGACTGAACTCTCTGGCCGCCAGCGCAGCTTTCAGGCCAGTCAGCGTTATGTCGTCCAACAGATCGACCGGGCGGCCGAACCGATTATCACGGCCATCATGAAGGAAAGGGGCGCGACCATCGCCCTTGCGCGCGGCGCCACTCTTCAGGCTTCGAATTCGCTCGACATCACCGCCGAGGTCGTGAAGCGGGTCAACGCGGCGCTGCCGAGTGTGTCGACGACGCCACCGGCGCAGTCTTCGCAGAGCAAATAAGGTTATGGGCGAGGGGACAAAGACCGCCGGGCAGATAGATGTCCGGCGGATCATGGCGATGTTGCCGCATCGCTATCCCATGCTTCTGGTCGACCGGGTGCTGGAGATCGTTCCGGATCAATCCATCCGCGCGATCAAGGCGGTTTCGATCAACGAACCGTTTTTCCAGGGGCATTTTCCCGGCCGTCCGATCATGCCTGGCGTGCTGATCGTGGAAGCGCTTGCCCAGGCGGCGGGCGTGCTCGCGATTGACGCGCTCGGTCTGGAAGGGTCGGGGAAGCTCGTCTACTTCATGGGTATCGAAGGCGCCAAGTTCCGAACGCCGGTGGAACCAGGCATCCTCCTGACGTTGGAAGTCGAATTCGTCCAGAAGCGGGCAAGCGTCTGCAAGTTCGCCGGGCGCGCGTTGATCGACGGCAAGCTCGCCGCAGAGGCGAATTTCACCGCTATGATCGCGGATCCGCCTTCCGCTTAAAGACAAGAAGATCGCCGGGCGTGTTGATATTGCTCACCGCCCGGCCGATTTCCACCCGACGCGCGCCCGTCTCGCGGATCCACGCCGCCATCGAGAGGTCATCTGCCCCGGCCAGATACGCGTCGAGGGCAGGCGCGAGGTCGTTTCCCCACAGACCCAGCAAAGGCTGCCCCTTTACGACCGCAGGTGCCGGGAGGAGCTGACCGGCCAGATCCGCCGGCAAATCGGGCAGGTCGCAACCGGCGGTCAGGACAGCCTCGAACCGATTACCCGCGGCATGGTGCAGCGCTGCCGCGAGGCCGCCCAATGGACCCATGCCGTGCTTTGGCCGGTCTGCCAGCGCGGCAAGATCGCCCCAGGACCGGCCGCAGATCACAATCTGATCCACCTGCGGGCGGAGGCGGGCAATGACATGGGCGATCATCGGCTTGTCGCCGATCAGCGCTTCGGCCTTGTCGGAACCGAAGCGACTGGCCGCGCCACCGGCCAGTATCGCCCCCAATATCCTCATTCCCGCATCAAGCGGATATCAGTCGCCAAAGCGGACGCGCACGCCACCATAGACAGTCCGGCGCTCGGTCGCATAACCGAAGCTGTCCTGATAGCGCTCATTCGCCAGATTGGCCCCGCGAACATAAAGTTCAATGACATCTGTCAGCTTATACGCGAGGTTGAGCGATGCGAGGAAGTAGGGATCAAGTCGAACGCGAGCCGCCGGGAACACGTCGAAATTCGTGTCCCCTCGAGCGCCCACATAGCTGAGGCCGACACCGGCCGAAAACCGGCCCAGATTCGCATCGGCGCTGATCGATGCCGAATGCCTGGGGCGACGGACTTCGCGAACCAGCGCAGTGGCCGCGACTTTCCGCTCACCGGCGTCCAGATAGGAATAGGACGCTGACAGGCGTAGCCAGTCGACTGGATTTGCCTCCAGCGTCGCCTCCAGGCCCTTGCGGCGGCTTTGGCCCGTTGCGTTCGCCGTCGAGGAAATGAATGTGACGGCATCGAAAGTGTCGATGATTTCATCTTTCAAGCGACCGGTAAAACCCGTGACATCGAGCGCGATTGCGCCATTTGTCCAGCCAATACCTGCTTCGGCGTTCCAGCCGCGCTCCGGCTCAAGGTCGGGGTTGCCGACAAAATTGCCGGGAAAGAAGCCGTAGAGGTCATAGACGGTCGGCTGGGCGAAGCCTTCTCCATAACCGCCATGAACGGTGAATCCGGCTCCGAGCTTCAGCGCTGCATCCGCTTTCAACGTCGTTGCGCTCTTGAAGCGGTTGCTATCGTCGTGCCGGATGGCGGCGCCGATATCGAGCGCCTCGCCCACCCGTGCCCGCCATTCCGCCACAAAGGCCAGATTTTCGCGGGTCCGACGCTGGTCAGTCGCGCCGAAATACTGATCATCCGACGCAATGAAGCGTTCGAACGTGTCTTCAACCGCGAGTGTCAGCCGGTGGTCTGACTCGCCAACGGCAAAACGGTGCGTGGCCTGGGCGCCGATGCGGAGGCGCTGGGCATTAGTGGCGTTGAGCGGCGTATCGCCATTGCGGTTCCGATTTTCGGAATCGATCAGGGTGCCATTCAAGGTCAACGTCCATGGCGCATTCGCCGCCGTGCCATAGGTCGCCCAGCCATGGATCGCGCGGGTTTCGATGCGGCTGGCGTCGAGCGTCTGGTCGTGCAGGAAAAAGGCATTATAGCCATCGAATTCACTGTCCGCGCGGTTGTAACGGGCGCTGAGGCCGAGCTCGCCATCGGGGGCGGGGCGGGCGATCGCCTTTGCATTCAGCGTCAAACTCTCGAAACCGTCGCGTTCACCGCCCTGACCAAGCAAATCGATGCCATCGCTTTTGAGCCACGCCGCGTTGAACGTCACGCCACCCTTGTCTCCGCCGTCCGAAACACCCGCCGCCGCGCGCCTTGTGTCATGCGATCCATATTCGCCCCGCGCCGTCGCATGGATGCCGACGGTGGGATCTGGCGTGGTGATCGCGATAACGCCGCCCAGGGCCTCGGCTCCCCACAGCGCCGATTGAGCGCCTCGCAGAAGCTCCAGGCTCGAGACATTGTCGGCGGTGAGCGTCTCGAAGTGGGTCGCGTTGCCTGCCGCGGGGTCGTTCACTTCGATGCCGTCAACGAAGGTGAGGGTGTGGTTGGCTTCGGCACCGCGGATGCGAACGTCGGTGAGGCTGCCAATAGGACCGGACACGCCCACCGATACGCCCGGCATCAGGCGGATCAAATCGCTGATCTGCGGAAGATTCAGGCTTTCGATGCGGCCGGCATCAAACACCGTCAGCGACTGCGCCGGGCTTGCGGTCTCGGGCACGCGGGCGGCGGTAACGGTGATGACGGGCTCGGCGGCAGCGACGGAAGCAGCAGCAGCGGCAGTTGATATGAGTAGCAGAGACATAATTCCCCCTAAGGATCGACACAAAAATGTCGCCTCGAAGGGGTGGCGTCCGGCGCAGAGCTGAGCCAGCCGTTCCCTCGCGCTGACGGCTAGACCCGGCCGGGCGCGGACGACCGCAAAGGCAGGTCTCCTGACTTGCGGGTCACGGCTCTTGTTCCGCCTTCCCAGCCATGGGCCAGTGGCATTGGAGTTGAGCTCGCCGCTTACAGTTGCGGGTACAGCGCCGGCATTGAACCGGCTTCCCTTTTCACCACTGCCTTGCGGCAATGGCACCTTCGCGCCCGGACCAATTGCCCTCCCGCCACAGGCTTGTCAATCGGCCGCCCATCCGCTACAGGCCCGGCTTCGCGATTGACCGGCTGGTCGGTAACCAGCCACGAAAAGGATCAGCATCATGAAGGCCGACATTCACCCCGACTACCACATGATCAAGGTGCAGATGACCGACGGCACCGTGTTCGAAACCCGCTCCACCTGGGGCAAGGAAGGCGACACGATGCAGCTGGACATCGACCCGAAGGTCCACCCGGCCTGGACCGGCGGCGGCACGCGCCTCCTCGATCAAGGTGGCCAGGTGGCGCGCTTCAACAAGCGTTTTGGCGGCCTCTCGCTGAAGAGCAAATAAACGGGATTGCCGGATCCCCCAAGGGGTCCGAAATACCGGATGGAAAAGGGTCGCTTCGGCGGCCCTTTCTCGTTTTGGCCGCGGCCCTGTTATTGTCGAGCCCGGCGAACGAACAGGGGGGATTCTGATTATGCCTATTGAAAACCTGCGGTTTTTTTCCGACGCGCTGATTGAAAATGTTCACGAGGGGTTCCGCAGAAGGCGCGCCAAATCTACCGCCTGTTCTATTATTGGGGCGGGCATGTTCGCCTTGATATGGAGTGCGCCCGTGACGGCCGCACCTACCGAGAGCGCCGTGCCGGTCGAGACAACGATACAAGCCGCCAGGGCCAGGCCGGCCGGGGACGGCATCATGCGTCTTCCCGTCTTCGACCTGCCCGTATCGGCCTATCTCAGTCCCGAAGCTCAAGCGGCGGCGCGCAAAACGATCGCCGACGGCGGCTCGATGGGCTCAGATATATCAAAGGAGAAGATGCTGGAGGTGCTTCCCCGGTTGCGGTCAGTTGTCAGGGAAGCGATGAAGGTACACGTTGCACGCGTCACGGCCCGCGACCCTGTTGATGTGCGTTCCGAACAATGGGGTGGCGTTCCGGTTGTCGTGGTGACGCCCAGGACCGGCGTGGCGCGACGTCACCGGAACCATTTGCTGATAAATTTGCATGGCGGCGCCTTTGTCCTCGGCGATGCCGACATGGAAGGCGTCGCCGAGGCCGCTCCAATTGCGGTCAGGAACGCGATTACGGTGGTCAGCGTGGGATATCGCAAGGGCCCCGAACACAAGTTTCCCGCCGCCAGCGAGGATGTCGCTGCGGTCTATCGCGAAGCGCTGAAGCGTTATCGCCCTCAAGATATCGGCATCTACGGTTGCTCCGCGGGCGGCGTGCTAACGGGGGAGGCCATCGCCTGGTTCCAGAAGGAAAAGCTGCCGATGCCAGCCGCCGCCGGGATGTTCTGTGCGGGCGGTGATGCCTTGTATGGCGGCGACTCCGCCTACGTAATCGCTGCGCTGAGCGGCGGTCGAATTCCCAAGCCGGGCGCAAGAATGGGAGTGGTTGAGGATCTTTACTATGGCGACATCAATTTCAATGATCCGTTGGTATCGCCGGTTTTCTTCCCCGATGTGCTCAAGCGCTTTCCGCCAACCCTGTTCATTACGGCGACGCGCGCCACCGAACTAAGTTCGGTGGTCTACACCCACTCGCGTCTGGTGAGCCTGGGGGTAGAGGCGGATCTGCATGTTTGGGACGGTCTGGATCATGGCTTCTATGCTGACACCGAACTCCCGGAATCGCAGGAGGCCCTTGCCGTAATCGCCAAGTTTTTCGAGAACCACCTGGGACGCGCCAATCGCGGGCGGTAGGTCGCAAGGTGGCGGGTCGACCAATGGTGATTGGCGGAGAGAGTGGGATTCGAACCCACGGTGAGCTTGCGCCCACGCCGGTTTTCAAGACCGGTGCCTTAAACCGCTCGGCCATCTCTCCGCTTCGGCGGCCTCATCCACCATCACGGCGATTGGTGCAAGCCCGAGGATAAGGTGGATTCACATTGGCGGTGCAATGTGGCACTAACTACCGTGGTGTATGAGTAAAAGGGGGTGTGCGTGAAGCAGCGGCGGGGAACGCTGGTGTCGCTTGGGCTGATGGCCGCGGTCGGGGGCTGTGCGCCTTCCACTCCACCCGTCGAAGCGCCGTCCGTTCCGACGGCCTCATCCTCTCGCGCCCCGGCGACCGCCCAACCGGTTCCTCCGCCAATTCAGACTGCACCTTCACAAGATACGGGTTTTCAATCGTTTTTGCAGACCGTGCGGGCAGAAGCCACCCAGCAAGGTGTCCGTCCGGCGACGGTGGATACCATTTTGCCCAACCTGACATACAGCCAGCGTGTCGTCGATCTTGATCGCGCTCAGCCTGACGACAGCAGCCCGACTGTGCCGCCGTCGCTTGCGGATTATCTCGCCCGTCGGCTGGACCCAATCCGCATCAGTGGCGGCAGAGAGCGCATCGTCCGGCTGCAACCGCAGTTGGCGGCATTTGAAAGCCGCTTTGGCGTACCCGGCGCGATCGTGCTCGGCATTTGGGGGATGGAAACCAATTACGGAAGCTACACCGGCGGGTTCGATATATTCCAGTCGCTCGCCAGCCTAGCCTATGATGGCCGCAGGCGGAATCTGTTCACGCACGAGCTGATCGCGGCCTTGCAGATCGTCGACCGGGGACTTGCGTCGAGATTCACGCTGACGGGTTCCTGGGCGGGAGCCATGGGCAACCCGCAATTCCTTCCCAGCTCCTATCTGGCGAGCGCTGTCGATGGCGATGGCGACGGCCGTGCGGACATATGGGGAAGCGAAGCCGATACGCTCGCTTCGATCGCAAATTATCTGGCCAAAGCCGGGTGGAAGCGGGGGGAACCATGGGGGCTGGAGGTGTCGGTTCCCGCCGGTCTCGATCGCGCGTCAATCGCTGGTACCGAGGTTTCGGCGACCTGTCCGCGCGTGCATGCGCGCCATTCGCGGTGGATGACCGTCGCGGAATGGCGAGCGCGGGGCCTGACGCCGGTGGGGAAGGGATGGCCCGCCGATACGCTGCGCGCCACCTTGATCGAGGCCGACGGTCCCGGCGGCAGGGCTTTTCTGGCGTTCGACAACTATCGGGCGCTGCTGAATTACAACTGCTCCAACTATTACGTCATTTCCGTGGGATTGCTTGCCGATGCGCTTTCCAGCTAGCCTTGCGATCACCGTCGGCGCTTCGCTCGCGCTCGTGGCCTGTGGCGGTAATCCGCACCTGTCCAACCTGCCGTCATCCTCTTCGCCGAGAACAAAGGGGCCCGCCAGCGACTGGCCGGTCAAGGTGGGCAATCCCTATAACGTACTCGGCCAATGGTATTATCCGAAGGACGACGCCGATTATGACGAAACCGGCATCGCCTCCTGGTACGGCCCCAATTTCCATGGGCTAAGCACCGCCAATGGCGAGCCCTATGACATGGACATGGTATCGGCCGCCCACAAAACGCTGCCTCTGCCCAGCTATGTCGAAGTGACCAATCTCGACAACGGTCGCAGGCTTGTGGTGAGGATCAACGATCGCGGCCCTTTTGTGGGCGGCCGGATCATCGACCTGTCCCGCAAATCGGCTGAGCTGCTCGGTGTGGCCCGGCCCGGCACGGCGCGGGTACGGGTGCGCCGCGTCTACCCATCGGAACAGGTTAGGCTTGCATTGCGAGGCGGCGGCAGGATGGCCCAGGTTGAGACGGCCTCAGCGTCGGCGCAGATACCCGCACCCGCCAGGGCTGCGGTTGCGGCGCCTTTGCTTTCTTCGGTTCCGGCCGCATCGGTGTCCCCATCGTCAGCGACCGTGGCGCGAACGGACGCGGAAGGCGTGACCATGGTGGCATTGCCGGCAAGCACCGCAGCGCTACCTTCCGCGCCAATTGCGCCCAGGGCTCCGGCGGCATCCTTTGCATCTCCCCAGTCGAGTTTCATCCAGGTCGCCGCCGTTTCCGACGCGGGAAGGGCGTCCTGGCTCGCCGGTTTTCTGAAGGCCTTTGGCACTCCGGTGATGCAGCCAACGGCCGCTGGGCTGATCAGGGTGCGGATCGGCCCCTATGCTTCGATGGAGGAAGCGCAGGCAGCGCTGGCGAAGGTGCGTGACGCGGGCTATCAGGATGCACGGATTGTCGCCGACGGTTCGGCCGGCTGAGTCGGTGACCGGGCGGCTATCCGGTTTTTATTTTGAAGAGGTCCTGAAGCACCCATGACGCGTCGCCTTGCAGCCTTTGTCGCCCTTTCCTCGCTGGCCGCGGCAATCGCCGCTCCCGTGCTGGCCGCGCCACCGCCGTTCGAGACAGCGGCTCCCGTGGCTTATCTGAAAGATATGTCATCCGGCGCAGTGCTTTACGCCAAGAACGCGAACCAGCCGATGCCGCCGGCCTCCCAGGCGAAGATGATGACGGTTTATGTCGTGTTCGACATGATCAAGAAGGGCGAGCTGAAGCTTGACCAGACCTTCACGGTGCGCCCGGAAACCTGGCAGAAATGGCACGGGCCGGAGGCGGGTTCCACCATGTTCCTGTCTCCTGGCGAACAAGTGAGCCTTCGCAACCTGTTGCATGGCGTTGTTACGCTTTCCGGTAATGATGCTTGCGTGGTTCTGGCAGAAAGCGTGGCCGGTACCGAAGCGGCGTTCGCCGACATCATGAACCGCACGGCGCGGCAGATCGGCGTCGCCAATTCGGTGTTCACCAATTCCAACGGCTGGCCCGACCCTGCCGAACATGTGACCGCGCATGACCTTGCGACCATCGCCGAACGCACGATCAAGGACTTTCCGGATCTTTATCGTGAATTCTATGGCCAGAAGGAGTTCACCTGGGGCAAGACCATGGGCGCTGGCGCGGACATTACCCAGGCGAACCGCAATCCGATATTGGGCAAGGTCGCGGGCGCAGACGGCCTGAAGACGGGCCATACCGAGACGGCGGGCTATGGCTTTACCGGATCGGCCGAACAGAACGGCCGCCGCCTGGTGATGGTCGTCGCCGGGTTGTCGTCATTCAACGATCGCATCTCTCAATCGGTTGCCTTCATGGAGTGGGGCTTCAACGCCTGGAAGGGTGTGCCGCTCGCGAAAAAGGGCCAGCAGCTCGAAACAGCCGAGGTTCAGCTTGGCGACAAGCGCGAGGTGGCGCTCGTCGCACCGCGCGATCTGGCGGTTACCTTGCCCAGAGCGGCGCGAAACGGCGACATCAAGGTATCGGTGGCGTATGACGGCCCCATCAAGGCGCCCATCCAGAAGGGCCAGCATATCGCCGATCTCGTCATCCGCACGCCGGACCTGCCGCCCCAGCGGCTGCCCCTGGTTGCCGCTGAAGCGGTTGACACCGCAGGCGTTTTCGATCGCGTCGGCGCGGGGTTCCGCTCCCTGCTCGGCCTGTAGGCGCTACCGGGTGTGGCAGGCAGGCTGATCACGCTCGAAGGCGGGGAAGGGGTGGGAAAATCCACCCAGGCCCGGCTGCTCGGCGAATGGCTGACCGGACAGGGCGTGGACGTCGTCGTCACTCGTGAGCCCGGCGGTACGCCAGGCGCGGAAGCGATCCGTGAGCTGCTGCTTCGGGGGGCTGATGATCGCTGGACGGTGACGACCGAAGCGCTGCTGGTCGTGGCGGCGCGCGCCGATCATGTGGCGCGGCTGATCCGTCCCGCGCTCGATGCCGGGAAATGGGTCATTTGCGACCGCTTCCTGGATTCGACATTGGCCTATCAGGGCGGCCCGGACGGGGTGGGGGAAGAGACGCTCATCCATCTGCATGACGTCGCCTCGGGCGGTCTCTGGCCAGACATGACGCTTGTTCTGACGCTTGGGATCGATGCGGCGGCCGCCCGTGCGGCGCAACGCGACAATGGCAAACCCGATCGTTTCGGCGCGCGGGATGCGGCGTTTCACAAGCGCATCGACGCTGCCTTCAGGGAACGTCTGGCGGCCGAGCCCCATCGCTGCCGTGCTGTCGACGCATCGGGGTCGCAGGACACGGTGGCGGCGCGGGTCGCGGCGCTGGTCGCAGAAATGCTGCCGTGAGCCTTGCCGGCCATCGCGAACAGGCGACGGCCTTTCTCCGTGCCTGGCGATCGGGCAGGATGCCGCATGCATGGCTGCTTGCCGGGCCTCAGGGACTGGGCAAGCGCCGGTTCGCGGATGCCGCGGTTCAGCATATTCTCGCCAGTTCGGCCGGACCGGCTGTTGATGAAGCCGTTCTCGATGTCTCGGCTGAGCACCCGACATCGCGGCTGATCGCGGCGGGCAGCCACATGGACCTGCGGGTGCTGGAACGCGAGGTGCGCGAACGCACGGGAGATCTGGCGGCCGGCATCACCGTCGATCAAGTGCGCGCGCTACAGCCGCTGCTGCAATCCACGCCGGCGCTCTCGCCGTGGCGCGCGATCATCGTCGATGCGATCGACGATCTTGCCCGCCCGGCCGCCAATGCCCTGCTGAAAAGCCTGGAGGAACCGCCGCCATCGACGCTTTTCCTGCTGGTCAGCCATGCCCCGGGGCGTCTGCTGCCGACCATTCGCTCGCGCTGCCGGATGATGCGGTTCCAACCGCTCGACGACGATGAGGTGGACCGGGTCATCGCCGCTGAACGCCCGGACCTCCCCGGTGAGGAACGGGCGGCGCTGGTCCGGGTCGCTGAAGGCGTGCCAGGGCGGGCGCTGCGCTATGCCGGGCTCGACATCGGCGGATTGACCGCCGCCATCGGGAGCATCGAGGGTAGGGGGACGCACGCTGTTCGCGCCCAGATCGCCCTGGCGAAATCGCTTGCGCTGAAGGCGGCGCAGGCGCGCTATGAGGCGTTTCTCGAACTTGCTCCCGCGCAAATAGCCCATAGGACAAAGGCGATGACCGGCGGCGCGCTTGCACATGCCCTGGCGCTGTGGGAGAAGGCGCGCGACCTGGCTGCGAGTGCGGTTCCGCTCTCGCTCGACCCCCAGAGTGTCGTCTTCGAGCTGGCCGGGATGCTCGCGGCGCTCGATCTTGCACCGGAATCAGAACCCTCCCTTTATGGCTGAGCCGTTTTTCATCACCACCGCCATCGCCTATGCCAATGGCCGTCCGCACATTGGCCATGCTTATGAAGTGATCGCGACCGACGCCATAGCGCGTTACCACCGCCTTGCCGGACGCGACGTTTTCTTCATGACGGGGACGGACGAACATGGCCTGAAGATGGCGCAGGCCGCCCGCAACCAGAACCGCGAACCGCGCGATCTTGCAGATGAAATATCGTTAAATTTCAGTGCAATGGATGATGCTCTTAACATTTCTTATGATCGTTTTATCCGTACAACGGAGCCCGCGCACTACAAGGCATCGCAGGCGCTATGGGAGGCGATGAAGGCAAACGGCGACATTTACCTGGGCCGCTACGAAGGCTGGTACTCGGTCCGCGACGAAGCTTTTTATGAGGAAAAGGAGCTTGTTGAAGGGGAAGAGGGGGCAAGGCTCTCTCCGCAGGGCACGCCGGTAGAATGGACGGTGGAGGAAAGCTGGTTTTTCCGCCTGTCGGCCTACGCCGACCGCCTGATCGAGCATTATGAGAAAAATCCCGATTTCGTTCAGCCCGATAGCAGGCGAAATGAAGCGATGAGCTTCATTCGGGGCGGACTTTCCGATCTGTCGATTTCGCGGACGAGCTTCGATTGGGGCGTGCCCGTCCCCGGCAGCCCCGGCCATGTCATGTATGTATGGGTGGACGCACTCACCAACTATCTGACTGGTCTTGGATATCCTGATTGTAATTCAGATGGTTACATGAAGTTCTGGCCGGCTGATCTTCACATCATCGGCAAGGATATCGTCCGCTTCCACGCTGTCTACTGGCCTGCATTCCTGATGTCGGCGGGATTGCCACTGCCGAAAAAAGTGTTCGGCCATGGCTTCGTCCTCAACCGTGGGGAAAAAATGTCCAAGTCGGTCGGCAACGTCGTCGATCCGCTGGAGATGGCGAAGACCTATGGCGTCGACCAATTGCGCTATTTCCTGCTGCGCGAAGTTCCCTTCGGCCAGGATGGAACCTACAGCCATGAAGCGATTGTCAATCGGTCGAATGCCGATCTTGCGAACAGCTTTGGCAATCTGGCGCAACGCTGCCTGTCGATGATCGCCAAGAACTGCGGCGGGCGGGTGCCAGCGCCGGAGCTCGGCGACGAAGCCGCCTTCTCCGTGCTGTCAATCCGTGACGAGGTTGCGCGGGCGATGGACGAGATCGCGCCGCACAAGGCGCTCGAGGCGATCTGGAATGGCATTTTCGATGCCAACAAATATTTCGCCGATCAGGCGCCCTGGACCGTGCGGAAGACCGATCCGGCGCGTGCCGACACGATCCTCTATCACACGGCCGAGGCGGTCCGCGTGTTGGCGATCCTGACCCGCTGGGCGGTGCCGGAAGCGTCCGACACGCTGCTCGATCAACTCGGGCAGGGGGCGAACGCCCGCGATTTCGCTGCCCTCGCCAGGCCGTTGGCGCCCGGTCTGGAACTGCCGCCGCCGCAGGGCGTCTTCCCGAGATGGGTGGATGAAAGTGCCTGATGCTCGTCGATAGCCATTGCCACCTGAATTACAAAGGACTGGTCGAAGATCAGCCAGGCGTTCTTGCCCGCGCCCGTGCCGCAGGTGTGACGGGCATGCTCAACATCTCCACCCGAGAGCGTGAATGGGGAGATGTCATCGCGGTCGCTGAACGCGAAACCGATGTCTGGGCGAGCGTCGGCATTCATCCGCATGAGGCTGACGAACATGTCGACATAGGCACCGCGCGCTTGGTCGAAGCCGCCCGCCATCCGCGCGTGGTCGGCATCGGCGAGACCGGCCTCGACTATTATTACGACCACAGCGATCACGCGCGCCAGCAGGCGAGCTTTCGGGCGCATATTGCCGCCGCGCGTGAAACCGGCTTTCCGGTGATCGTCCACACCCGCGATGCCGAAGACGACACCGCTTCGATCCTCACCGAAGAAATGGGGAAGGGCGCTTTTTCCGGCGTCATCCACTGCTTCACGGCGAGCGAAGCTTTCGCTCATATCGCTCTGGAACTCGGTCTTTTTATCTCCATATCCGGTATCGTGACGTTTAAGAACGCCAAGGACCTTCAGGCTATCGCGGCGAGGCTGCCCGCGGACCGGCTACTGATCGAGACGGACTCGCCGTTCCTTTCGCCCGTTCCCATGCGGGGAAAACCTTGCGAGCCGGCCTATGTCGTCCACACCGCTCGTTTCCTCGCTCAGTTACGCGGCGACGATGTGGAAGCGCTGCAACAGCAGATAGCCGATAATTTCTATCGCCTGTTCGCCAAAGCGCGACCGACGGAGCCGCGAAGCTGATGAAGGTCATCTTGCTGGGCTGCGGCACGTCATCAGGCGTTCCGCGCATCGGCAACGATTGGGGCGTGTGCGATCCGCTGAACCCCAGGAACCGCCGAACGCGCGCTTCCATCCTGGTTGAGGCCGACGGCTACCGCGTTCTGGTGGATACGGGTCCAGACATGCGCGAGCAGCTTTTGGCTAATGATATCAGGTGGTTAGATGCAGTTATTTATACTCATGATCACGCCGACCATTGCCACGGGATCGACGACCTGCGGCAACTTTATCATGTTCATGGGAAAGCGGTGAATGTCTATGCGCGGCCACCGGCTCTCCAATCGCTGCGGACGCGGTTCGAATATGCCTTCGAGGGCAAGGATGGCTATCCGCCATCCGTGAAGGGCCATGATCTGCCGGACGAATTCGTGCTTGGTCCGTTGCGCATTCGGGTCACGGATCAGCCACATGGGACGATTACGTCGGCGGGTTTGCGGTTCGACCATCGCTCACGCTCAGCCGCATATTCTACTGATCTCAATGAGTTACCGGAGCATTCTGTATCTTTGTTTCAGCACGTCGACCTATGGATAGTCGATGCGTTGCGACGCCGCCCGCATCCAACGCATCCGCACCTTGCCCAGACGCTGGACTGGATTCGTCAGGTATCACCACGCAGGGCGGTGCTGACGCACATGGATCAGTCCATGGATTATGATAGTCTCATCAAGGAGCTGCCCGATACGGTCGTGCCGGGTTATGATGGGATGGTGATGGATCTGAAATGATCGGCGACCCAGCACTCGGGCTTGTCTATGGCGCGATGGTACTCATCCTCGTCGGCAGTGCGCTTGCCGTTCGGCGTCTGAACCGAAGCCAGATGCTGCAAATGGGGTTGGGCTGGGCAGCGATATTCGCCGTGGCGTTTCTGGTGGCCTGGCTGCTGGGGCCTCGTCTATGAACTCTAATCCTCGTTATATTTAACATAATATATATTATCAGACTAAAATGGAGTGTTGTCGCGCGTGAAAAATGACACCCCTGCCGCCGATATAGCGCCCCTGTCGGATGTAATGCGGCGCTTGCGTGATCCGGAGAATGGTTGTCCCTGGGATCTGGAACAGAATTTCGCGTCCATCGCGCCTTACACCATCGAAGAAGCTTATGAGGTCGCCGACGCGATCAACCGCAAGGATCTCGCTGCCCTCAAGGACGAACTCGGCGATCTGCTGCTGCAGGTCGTCTATCACAGTCAGCTTGCATCAGAGCTTGGCGCGTTCACGCTGGCCGACGTCATAGAAACCATTACCGAAAAGATGATCCGCCGGCATCCGCACGTCTTCGGCAATGGCGCTTCGTCCGGCTGGGAAAACATCAAGGCTCAAGAACGCGCATCCTCCGAACAACATGGCGTGCTGGACGGCGTGGCATTGGCGCTTCCGGCCCTGAAGCGCGCGGAAAAGCTGCAAAAACGTGCGGCGCGGGTCGGCTTCGACTGGCCTGACGCCAAAGGTCCAAGAGCAAAGGTTTTGGAAGAACTGGCCGAACTCGATGCCGCCGCATCCCATGACCACCGGGTCGAGGAATTCGGCGACCTGCTGTTCGCCGTCGTAAACCTCGGTCGTCATCTCGGTATTCATGCCGAAACAGCCTTGCGGCATGCCAACGACAAGTTCACCCGGCGATTTGAAGCAATGGAATCCATTGCCGGCGATGCGTTCGTTTCCCTATCACTGGAAGAAAAAGACGCGCTTTGGCACGAGGCAAAGCGCACGGAACAGAAATAACCCCTTCCCGCCAAGCGGACATGTTCTTCTTTTGTACCGTATGAATCAGAAGCCTTGGCGGCTATTAAACCGTTGCTTGTCAGCATCCTGCAAGCGGACGTCGAGAATGCGTTCAGTGCCTTCCGCGCCGATTTCTTCGTTTATCACCGTACCATGCGCGCGAAGCCAGGCTATGCCCGCTCCATCCATGGCGGGAAGCCGGAACCGATAGACACGGGTCGCAGCCGTCAGTCGGTCCGCTATCGCCTGAACGAGCCGGTCGGTCCCCTCCCCGGTCAAGGCCGATAGCGCTACGACATCGTCCCGTCTCTCGGCCTCGGCGACAACCGCGGCCCGCCGATCGCCAGCCAGCAAGTCGATCTTGTTCCATGCTTCCAGCGTCGGGACGGCATCGGCGCCGCCGGTCGATATTCCCAGGGTGGACAAAACATCGGTAACGTCCGCGGCCTGCGCCTCGCTGTGGGGATGAGACAGGTCCCTGACATGCACGATGATATCGGCGGTGAGCACCTCTTCAAGCGTGGCGCGAAAGGCGGCGACCAATTCGGTCGGCAGGTCGGACACGAACCCGACCGTATCCGAAAGCATCACCTTCTCATGCCCTGGAATGCGAATAGCCCGCAACGTTGGATCAAGCGTGGCAAACAACAGATCTTCCGCCATGACGTCAGACCCCGTCAAGCGATTGAAAAGCGTTGATTTCCCTGCGTTTGTGTACCCGACAAGAGCGACCACCGGCCACGGTGCCCGCTGGCGTCGCGACCTGTGCAAGGTACGTGTCCGCTTGACTGCTTCCAGTTCGCGGCGGAGTTTGGCCATCCGCTCCCGGATCAGTCGACGGTCCGTCTCGATCTGGGTTTCACCAGGACCGCCAAGGAAGCCGAAGCCGCCCCGCTGACGCTCAAGGTGAGTCCATGAGCGAACGAGACGGCCCGCCTGATAATCCAGATGCGCAAGTTCCACCTGCAGCGCGCCTTCCTTCGTGGCCGCGCGCTCACCGAAGATTTCAAGAATCAGGCCGGTACGGTCGATTACCTTCGCGCCCAAGGCTTTTTCGAGGTTTCGTTGCTGGATCGGCGTTACAGGACCGTCGATGATAGCCAGTTGGGCTTCATGGGCCGCGACAGCCGCAGCGAGCTTTTCGACCTGGCCGGATCCGAAAAGCGTCGCTGGACGCGGCGCACGTACGCGCACGACCTCCCGTCCGGCAACCTCTAGCGAAATTGCCGCGGCAAGGCCGACTGCCTCTTCAAGCTTTGCTTCACCCGAACGCCGGTTCGTGCCCCCGAATTCGGGTACGATGACAAGGGCGCGGGCTCCCCGCGCTATGCCGGCGTCATCGGCGCGGGCAACGGTGATGTCGTTCAATCGTCGTCCTTGCTGTCGATCTCAGCAAGGTTGATCGGATTGGCCGGCATGACCGTGGAAATGGCGTGCTTATAGACAAGCTGTGAATGCCCGTCGCGGCGCAACAACACCGAAAAATTGTCAAACCAGGTGATCACGCCCTGAAGTTTCACCCCGTTGACAAGAAACATTGTCACGGGCGTCTTGGTCTTGCGGAGGGTATTGAGGAAAATGTCCTGCAGATTATTAGACTTATCGGCCATAATTAAGGCTCCTGTTGTTGGCGGGCTACACTGGCCCGCGATTGCGCCGTAAATCGGCGACGTCCCCTCCGCCCCACTGACGAAGGGACTCATATTATCATGTTGCGAGCGCGAAGAAAGCTATTCCTGCTCCTCGTCCCGACCGTTTTCCGTAAGACCGAGAGCCTTTAGTTTGCGGTGAAGCGCGGACCGTTCCATGCCAATGAACGCGGCCGTGCGGGAGACGTTTCCTGAAAAACGGCGAATCTGCGCCTTCAGATATTCCCGTTCAAATGCTTCGCGCGCCTCCCGAAGCGGCGTCGCTATGATCGAACGGACCGTCTGTTCAGGCGCGAGCCGTTGCTGGTCCTTCACAATTTCGTCGGGGAGAAGGTCCGTTTCTATGCATCCAAGGCGCTCGGGCGGCGCAAGGATCAGGGTCCGTTCGACAAGGTTGCGAAGCTGCCGGACGTTGCCGGGCCAATCATAGGCCTGCAGGGCCGCAACCGCGCCGTTCGCCAGTTCGGGAACCTGAATTCGCCGTTCGGCCGAATAGCGCGCGAGAAAATGCCCGATCAACGGGATGATGTCGTCGCGGCGCTCGGCAAGCGCGGGCAGATGAACCGGCACAACATTCAAGCGGTACAGCAAATCCTCGCGGAAACGGCCGTGGACGATTTCCTCCTGAAGGTCACGGGCCGTGGCCGACACCACGCGCACGTCGACTTTGACCAGCCGGTTGCCGCCGATACGGGAAAACGTCTGTTCGGTCATCACGCGAAGGATCTTTCCCTGCGTAGTGATGGGCATGTCCGCTACTTCATCCAGAAACAGCGTGCCCCCATGGGCTTGTTCGAGCAATCCGGGACGCAGAAGCTCCCCGCCCTGTTCAGTGCCAAACAACTCCTCTTCGACGCGCTCCGGATCCATCCGGGCGGCCGAAACCACGATAAACGGGCCGTTGGCACGCGCGCTCCATTGATGAAGCAGGCGCGCGGCCACTTCCTTTCCCGCGCCCGCCGGCCCTGTGATGAGCACCCTGCTTCCAGTTGCCGCAACCCGTTTCAGGGTCGCGCGAACATTGTTGATGGCCGCCGAATTACCGGTCAGTTCTTCGTCCAGGCCCATCTTGGTCCGCAGGGTTTCATTTTCCCGCCGTAGCCGATCGGTTTCAGTCGCGCGCGCAACAACGAGAACCAATTGATTGGCTTCAAATGGTTTTTCGAGAAAATCAGAAGCGCCCAGCTTGATAGCAGTGACTGCGGTTTCGATATTGCCATGCCCCGAGATGACCACCACCGGCAGGGTTGGGTCGCGGCGTTTGATCTCGACGAGCAGATCAAGACCATCGAGCTTCGAACCGTGAAGCCACACATCGAGCAGCACAAGCGAAGGGCGTCTGTCGGAGAGCGCGGTCAGCGCCTCGTCGCTGTTGGCCGCGCCGCGCGTCTGATACCCTTCGTCCTCCAACACGCCGGCAACAAGATCACGAATGTCGGTTTCGTCGTCGACGATCAGCACTTCAAGCGCCATCTGTCCTCCGGTTCTGGGCTGGTCCGTCAGCCGCGTCATTATTGTCGTTCATCCGCTCCTGCTCGGCTGCCAGCAAGGCTCTGTCGAAGATGATCCGGGCGATCGTTCCCTTTTCGGGACGATCGAGGAATTCAAGGACGCCGAAATGCTCCTCGACGATTTTCTTGACGATTGCGAGGCCAAGGCCAGTACCCCGAACCCGGTTCGTGACATAGGGTTCGGTGATCCGGTCCCGCTCACGCGGCAGTCCGATGCCATCGTCGATCACGGAGATCACGAGCTGCTGATCGCTGTCCGTGATGGCGATTTCCACGATCCCGCCGCCGTCACCGGACTCTCGCCTGGCCTCCACGGCCTCGGTTGCATTCTTGACAAGGTTGGTTAGCGCCTGCGCGATCTGGCGACGGTCGCAGATCAGAACCGGAAGCGCCTCATCCGCCGTAACGCGATAGGAAATCGCAGGGTGTGCGACTTCGTGCAGGAAGAGCGTCTGCCGGGCGATATCGATCACGGACTCCGGCCTGAAAACCGGCTTTGGCATACGGGCGAAGGACGAGAATTCATCGACCATTCGCCGAAGATCGCCGACCTGTCGGACAATCGTACCCGTTAGGCGAGCGAAGGTTTGTGGATCGTCGCTGACCTGCGCCCCATATTTCCGCTGGAGCCGTTCGGCCGAAAGCTGGATCGGGGTCAGCGGATTCTTCGATCTCATGTGCGATCCGCCGAGCGACATCCGCCCAAGCGGCTCGGCGCTGATCGGCGAGCTGCTGCGAAATATCGTCGAAGGTCAGCACATATCCGCCCGAGACCTTGACCAGCTTCACAGCGAGTGTCTGCATGTCCGTCCCGCGCGCGATCTGGACGAGCGCTTCGATCTGCCCACCCTCGATCATCTGCGCCAGCTCGGGCGCCGCATCGTCAAGCGACATCCCGACAAGCGTGTCTTCCTGCGCCTCCAGCAGCGTCTCGGCCGAACGATTGGCCAATCGCACCTGCCCGTCCATGTCGACCGACATTACCCCGGCCGTTACACCGGCGAGGACCGCCTCCGTGAACGCGCGGCGGGTATCGAGTTGATCATTGGCGGTGATCAATTGGCGGGTTTGCGCCTGGAGCTGGGTTGTCATCCGATTGAATGCGCGCGCCAGCGTACCGATTTCATCGGGGGAATGCCGGACCGAAACGCGTGCAGTCAGGTCGCCCGCTCCTACCCGTTCGGCTGCGTAGACCAGCCTGCGAATGGGGCTGACGAGCCGGTTAGCCAGCCAGAGCGCAACCCAGATCGACACCGCCAGAATGAGCAGGGAGACAACCAGCAGGATTATGTTGAAGCGCAGCTCAAGCGAACGCGACCGCGTCACCAGCGATTTATAGTCGCTGAGAGCCGTCTGGGTCCGCGCCACCTGGGCAAGCACGAGCGGATCGACCTTGCGCGACACATAGAGGAAAACCGGGGCTTCCGGATCAAGCCGGATCAATGCTTCCACCCTGTCGCCGGAATCGGTGATGACGCGTGCCGACCCGGCGGAGACGGCCGAAATGTCTTGCGGACGGATGCGCCTGTCGAGCGGGCGGCGATCCAGGTTCGCGCCCGCGATCATGTTCAGGCCTTTGTCGGACTTCACGACCACGGCCGCTTCGGAGAGGTTGCGTGCCGCGACCTGCCAGGCCAGCCCTTGCGCAAAGCTCTGGGAATCCATGCCGAACTCGCGCGCATAGCCGCTTACGTCGCCGGCCATTGCCAGAAGATCGTTCACGATCCGCTGCTTGTTTTCCTGGACATAGGCCTGGGCCACCCGATCTGCATTTACCAAAACCGTTTGAGCGCGGTCGGAAAACCAGAACTCAACACCGAACTGAAACAGCATTGACGCGAAGATCACCACCAGCAGACTGGGCACAGCGGCAACGACCGAAAACAGCGCAACGAGCCTTACGTGCAGACGCGCGCCCGCGGTGCCTCTCCGGCGGTGGGCAACCAGCAGTGCAAGACGCCGCGCGATCAGCGTGATCAGCACCATCAGGGGCGTGAGATTGAAGACCAGCAGCAGCGTCACGATCGACGGCGACAGTCCCGCCGCGGGCGCGCGGACACCGGTGACAATGACGTAGCTGATGAGGCCGATGACGACGACGATCGCCGCCGTCGCGATTTCCATGCGAGGGTAGAGGTCGACGCGCGAAACCCAACGGTTCAAGCGTCGCCGCGCCTGTCGCCAGGGGCCGGATGAATTGGAAGCTGGCTTCGGCCCCGGACTTTTCATTACCACATCTTAGCAACAGGGCGTTGCAAGTAAACCACAGTTGGCGGCCGTGCGATCAACCCATGCGGCGAACGGTCGGGGCATCTATGCCACGCTCCGCCAGCTTCTTCCGCAAGGTGTTGCGATTCATCCCGAGCAGCTTCGCCGCGCGAACCTGGTTGCCCTTGGCCGCGGCCAGACACAACAGAAGCAGCGGCGGTTCAATCTCCGCCAGCATCCGCTCATAGAGGCCGTCAGGGGGCAGTTCACGGTCGTAGGCTGAAAATAGCCGGGCAAGATAAAGTTCGACGGCATCGCCGAGAGAGGCGCCGGTCGGTCCAGACCCTGCCTTGTCCTCCGGGCCGTCGATCAAGCCCTGTTCCACCGCCGAGGCCGTGATCGTTTCCTCGCGGCTGAGCGCCGCCAGCCGCCGCATCAGGTTTTCCAGTTCGCGGACATTGCCGGGCCAGGGATGCGCCATCAGCCGGTTGATCGCGTCGGCGTTGAGCGTCTTTCGCGGCAATCCCACCGCCGCCGCCTTATCAAGGAAATGCCGGGCCAGTTCGGCGATGTCGTCGGCCCGCGCACGAAGTGGCGGCAAACGGACAGGCACGACGTTCAGCCTGTAGAACAGATCCTCCCGAAACTGGCCGGATTCGACCAGCTTGCGCAGATCCTTGTTGGTGGCGGCGATGATCCTGACGTCCGCCCGGATCGCACGCGCGCCGCCGACGGTGGTGAACTCGCCCGACTGGAGGACCCTGAGAAGCCGCGTTTGCGCATCCATCGGCATATCGCCGATTTCATCCAGGAACAGTGTGCCCCCCTGAGCCTGTTCGAAGCGACCCGACGTACGTGCCTGGGCTCCGGTGAAGGCTCCCCGTTCGTGACCGAATAGGTCGGATTCGATCAGCTCCCGAGGGATCGCCGCCATATTGATGGCGACAAAGGCCCTGCTTCCGCGTGGTCCCAAATCGTGGATGGCCCGCGCCACAAGTTCCTTGCCGGTACCCGATTCCCCCAGAACCAGTACGGTGAGATCATTCGGTACGACGCGGGCGATCGTCCGATAGACTTCCTGCATTGGCGCCGATCGCCCAATGAGCGGAAGCGGCTCATGGCTCCCCTGCTCCTCCGGCTCCTTTTCTTCCCGGCGTGACAGGGTCAACGCATCGTGCACCGCCCGGGTCAGTTCATCCAGATCGAACGGCTTGGGCAGATATTCGAAGGCGCCGCGCTCGGTAGCCCGAACGGCCGTCGAAAGCGTGTTCTGGGCCGACAGCACGATAACGGGCAAATTGGGATTTGAGGCAATGATTTCCGGAACGACGTCGAGGCCATTGCCATCGGGCAGCACGACGTCGGTGACCAGCACCTCGCCAAAGCCCTCGCTCAAGGCCCGCCTCATCGAGGCGATGTCGGGCACGGCCCTGACCTGGTGGCCGGCCTGCTTCAGCGCCTCGCTCACCACCGTCCTGATCGCGGCGTCATCGTCGACGACGAGTATATTCCCGCCGATCACGAGCGCTCCTCCTTATCCTTGTGGCGGGGCAGCAAAATGCGGAAAACCGTACGTGCCGGGCGGCCCTCGCGGGCATATTCGATCACGCCGCCGTGATCGGCCACCAGCTTTGCCACCAGGGCAAGGCCGAGACCGCTGCCGCTGGGCTTGCTCGTGACGAAGGGCTCGAACAGGTGGTCGGCCACTTCTGGCGGAGCCCCCCGTCCCGTATCGATTATGCAAACCTCGATCGGCAGAGACATGCGGCCGCCATCGGTGGCCATAACGCTGTAGCCATGCCGGTAGGCCGTGGTGACAATGATTTCGTCCTCCCCTGTCCGAAGGTCGAGCGCCTCGGCCGCGTTCTTCAACAGATTGAGAAAAATCTGGATCAGCCGGTCGCGGTTGCCGCTGACTTCGGGAAGCGAGGGATCATAAAGCTCGCGAATCGAGAGGTCTCGAGCAAATCCCGACTTCGCGATTTCCCGCACTCTACCGAGGATCGCGTGAATATTCTGCGGCTCGAAGCTGACCGGGCGGTCGTCGGTAAAACCTTCCATCCGGTCAACGAGAGCGGCGATACGATCCACTTCGTCACGAATGAGCCGGGTCAGTGGTTCAGCCCCCTCGCCCGCCGAGCGTCGCAGCAACTGGGCCGCCCCCCGAATGCCGGACAGCGGGTTCTTGATCTCGTGCGCCAGCATGGACGCCGCGCCCGTCGCCGCGAGCGCTGCCCCCTTCCCCACCGCCTTGCGATCCACGAGCGAAGTGATGGCGCGCGCATGAATAGCGACCACCCGCCAGCCCGGCTTTTCCGCCAAAGGCGAAATCAAAAGATCGGCGCGATACCGTCGTCCGTCGGCCGGTTCGATCTCCAGGTCATACAGGGCAACCGCCGAGTCTTCGGGCTTGACACCGGGAGAGCGCGCCAGTGTTTCTCCGGCAGGCGGGATCAGCTCGCCCAAGGTAGCCTGCGCAAGTGAAGCCTGGCCGCGATTGAACAGCGCCTCGGCGGCCGAATTGGCTATGCGTATGCGGTCGGCACGATCGATGACGAGCACGGGCGTCGGCAGCGAGAACAGGATCTCCACCGGAGTGGGATTTAAATCGCCGCCGCCAAACGGGCGAAACACGGCACTCAAGCGGCTTGGGCGCACAGCCATGGTTCGTAATAGGCGCGAAGCATCGCGAGGACCGCCCTGCCGTCGGGTTCCTGATTGACCCGATTGCGAAATTCGGCCGATCCCGGCAGGCCCTTGGTGTACCATCCGATGTGCTTGCGAGCGAGATTCACGCCGGTATCGTGCCCATAAAGAGCGAGCATCGCTTCATAGTGCTCCACGATAACACGATATTGCTCGTCCAGTGACGGATCCGGACGCCGCTCGCCGGTTTCCAGCCAGTGCATCAACTGGCCGAGAAACCAGGGCCGGCCATAGGCTCCGCGACCGATCATCACGCCATCCGCGCCCGACTGCGTCAGCGCGGTTTCCGCATCTTCGATCGAGCAGATGTCGCCGTTGACGATAATGGGCACATCGATTGCCGCTTTCACCTTGCGCACGAATGCCCAATCCGCCTCGCCCCGGTACATCTGGCATCGTGTCCTGCCATGGACGGTGATCAGCTTCACGCCCAGATCCTGCGCGATGCGGGCAAGCTCCGGCGCATTCAGGCTGGCGTGGTCCCAGCCCATCCGCATCTTGAGCGTCACCGGCAGATCGACCGCGTTGACAGTCGCCTCGATCAGCGAAGCGGCAAGCTTCAAATCGCGCATCAGCGACGATCCGGCGTGGCCGTTGACCACCTTTTTTACCGGACAGCCCATGTTGATGTCGATGATGGCGGCGCCTCTATCGGCATTCAGCCTGGCGGCGTCCGCCATCACCTGCGGCTCGCAGCCGGCGAGCTGCATCGAAACGGGATGTTCGATCGGATCCCATTCCGCCTTTTGCAGCGACTGCCGTGTTTCGCGCACCATCGCCTGGCTGGCGATCATCTCTGTAACCGTCAACCCGGCGCCATAGCGCTTGACGATTGCGCGGAACGGCCGGTCGGTAACCGCCGTCATCGGGGCGAGGATGACCGGCGTTTCGACGCGGACAGGCCCGATGTCGATCGGGCTGAGTAAAGGTTGCTTTTGCCGGTGCACGAGACCTGCCTAAAAAAAGGGCAGTTGCCCTTAACGCGAAACAGTCTGGCGGGCAAGGGAACGAACCGCTAGAGGCGCGCCGTGAACAAGGATTCATCGAAACGGGTGGCCGCCCTGATTGTCGCCGCCGGACGGGGCGTCCGGTCGGGGTTGCAGGGGCCAAAGCAATATGAACGCATCGCCGGCAAGGCTGTGCTGGCGCACGCTATCGATTGCCTGGCGTCGTCGGGACTGGTCGATGAAATTATAGCCGTGATCCATGCCGACGATCGCGCGCTCTATGATCAGGCCGTCGGCAGCCGCAGCCTTGGCGATCCGGTCATCGGCGGCGCGACACGCCGCGCATCGGTGCGGGCCGGGCTAGAAGCCATTGCCGAACGAGGCGGCGCGGCGACTGTTCTTATCCATGACGCAGCCCGCCCGTTCGTCAGCGCGGAGGTGATTTCGCGACTGCTTCAAGCAAGCGAAGGTGCCGATGGCGCGATCCCGGTTCTGCCGGTCGTCGATACGTTGCTGCGAGATGGACGAAACATGGACCGCGAGGGCATCCTGCGGGTACAGACCCCCCAGGTTTTCCGGTTTTCCGCCATCCTTGCGGCCCATCGCGGATGGGAAGGCGGAGAGCCGACCGACGATGCCGAAGTCGCCAGGGCGCATGGACTAACGATCGCGCAGGTCGCGGGAGACGATAGATTGAGAAAACTCACCGTGGCCGAGGATTTCGACTGGGCGGCCAGCCAGCTTGCTGGCGTCATGACGTCACGGACGGGCATGGGCTTTGATGTCCACGCTTTTGGCGATGGGGACAAACTGTGGCTCGGCGGCGTGGAAATAGCCCATGGACGCGGCCTGGTTGGACATTCCGATGCCGATGTGGCGCTTCACGCATTGACCGACGCCTTGCTTGGCGCCGTCGGTGAAGGCGATATCGGCACGCATTTCCCGCCATCCGATCCGCAGTGGAAGGGTGCGCCCTCTTCCCGCTTTGTCGAGCATGCTCGCGATCTGATCGTGCACAAGGGCGGTATAGTCGATCACGTCGACGTGACCATTATCTGCGAGGAACCGAAGATCAGACCCCATCGCTCTGCGATGCGCGATGCGATTGCCGCGATGTTGCAGGTCGATCAAAGCAGGGTTAGCATCAAGGCGACAACGACCGAGCGGCTGGGTTTCACCGGCCGCCGCGAGGGGATTGCCGCTCAGGCCATTGCCACCATCCGCCTGCCGGATGAATTAGCGAGATGAACATGCTCTCCCAGGAATTAATCGATCTCGCCCAACGCGTTGTCGCCGAAAACCGCGCCGCCGGCAAACGAATCGCCGTCGCCGAATCTTGCACGGGCGGGCTCGTCTCCGCCGCCTTGACCGAAGTTCCCGGCGCGTCCGACATATTCGAGGCCGGTTTCATCACCTATTCGAATGAAGCTAAACAGTCGATGCTGAGCGTCCACGAGGACGTACTGGACACCTTTGGCGCCGTCTCGATTGCGGTTGCCTGGGCCATGGCGCAGGGAGCGCTGCAAAAGAGCAATGCCGATGTTGCCGTCGCGATCACCGGCATTGCCGGGCCCGGCGGCGGTTCGGAGAAAAAACCAGTAGGAACCGTCGTGTTCGCCCGCGCCCGCCGGGGCGCCGACCCGAACGAGGTGGTAGCCGATATGAAGATGTTTGAAGACCTCGGGCGGTCGACCATCCGCTGTCAGGCCGCGTTGTGCGCGCTCGAACTCTTGCTGCCCGGCTCCGCCCCCGCCGGCTTGGCCGCGCCCGGAGCATAGAGCACGTTCGCGCGTGCTTCGAACGCCCTGACCATCCGGCGCAGGGCTTCGTCGAAAACACGTCCGGCTATTGCCTCGAACATGCGGTTTCGGAACGAGAATTCCACCGAGAAGTCGATCATCGTGCCGCCCGCGCCGTCGGAATCGAAGCGCCAGCGATTGTGAAGGTGCTTCATCGGCCCCTCGATGTAATCGACATCGATCGATCGGGGCCGGTCAAGGTGCACCCGGGACGTGAATTTTTCGCGTAATGGCCCGAAGCCGACAAGAAGATCGGCGAGCATGTCTTTTTCGGTTCGCGACTTGATCCGAACGCCGGCCACCCAGGGCAGAAATTCCGCGTACCGGCCGACGTCCGCGACCAGCTCGAACATCTGTTCGGGGCTGTACGGCAAATGACGCGTTTCGGAATGGTTCAACACGTCAGGCTTTAGCCAGCTGTGCCTCTCGCGCGGCCTTCAACCGGGCGAAATCCTCTCCCGCATGATAGCTGGAGCGTGTCAGCGGCGATGCGGCGACCAGCAGAAAGCCTTTGGCGCGCGCGATCGAGGCATATGCGGTGAACGTAGCCGGCGTCACGAAATCGGCGACCTTGGCATGACGCGACGTCGGTTGGAGATACTGGCCAACCGTCAGGAAATCGATGTCGGCGGAACGCATGTCGTCCATCACCTGATGGATCTCGAGCCGTTCCTCGCCAAGGCCGACCATTACGCCCGATTTGGTGAAGATCGTCGGATCGAGCTTCTTCACCGTCTCAAGCAGTCGCAGCGAGGCGTAATAGCGGGCGCCAGGGCGGATCGTCGGATAGAGCCGGGGGACCGTCTCCAGATTGTGGTTGTAGACGTCGGGGCGTGCGGCGACGATCGCTTCGATCGCGGCGTCGGCCTTGTTCCGGAAATCGGGCGTCAGTATTTCGATCGTCGTACGGGGTGTGGTGCGCCTTAGCGCTTCGATAACCTTCACGAACTGGCCAGCGCCGCCATCCGGCAAATCATCGCGGTCGACCGACGTGATGACGATATGTTCAAGGCCGAGTTCTGCCGCGGCATCCGCGACGTGCTGAGGTTCCTGCGGATCGACGGCGCGCGGCATCCCCGTCTTCACATTGCAGAACGCGCAGGCACGGGTGCAAACGTCGCCCAGGATCATCACCGTCGCATGCTTCTTGGTCCAGCATTCGCCGATGTTGGGGCACGCAGCCTCTTCGCAGACCGTTGCCAGCTTCAGACGACGCATCAATGACCGGGTCTGGTCGAAAGCTGCGCCGATGGGGGCCTTTACGCGAATCCAGTCGGGCTTGCGCTGACGGATGGCGGAGGCGTTGGCATGATCGGTCATCCTCAAAGGCAATAAGCGTTTCCATTCCATCTTGCCACCCCTCTCTCCCCGGGCTAGCGACATCATTCATGTCAGGTTTCGATGATCTTCTCCGTGGGTATCGCCGTTTTCGGGCCGGCGCCTATTCGACCCAGCGTGCCCGCTTCGACATGCTGGCGCACCAGGGGCAAGCGCCCAGGGTGATGGTGATTGCCTGTTCGGACAGCCGGGTCGATCCATCGATGATCTTCGATTCGGGGCCCGGCGAGATGTTCGTCGTCCGCAATGTCGCCAATCTGGTGCCGCCATTTGAAACGGGAGGCGGGCGGCACGGCGTTTCGGCCGCGCTGGAGTTTGCCGTTACCCAACTCGAGGTGGAGGAAATCGTCGTCCTGGGCCATGGCGGCTGCGGCGGTGTGAAGGCGTCGCTAAGCGAGGCGTTCAAGGATGCCGAGCCCGGCGAAGGCGGATTCATCGCCCACTGGATGGATCTTCTGGACGAAGAACGCGATCGCGTGCGCGCTGCCGCCGCGCTCGATTCCGGCATGGACATGCACCGCGCTCTCGAAGAAGCCGCCGTGCGTGTCAGCTTGCGGAACCTCCGGACCTTTCCGTGCATCCCCATCCGCGAAGCCAAGGGCCAGCTCACGCTGCGCGGCGCCTATTTCGCGATCGCCGACGGCGTTCTGCACATTCTCGATTCCGATACCGACCGGTTCGAGCCCGTGCGGATGGACAAAGACAGATAAAGCCCTCTCCCGTTGAGGGAGAGGACCACGCCAATTGGCCGCGCTCTAGAAATGCAGCGCCCTGTCGTACGCCGACAACACGCTTTCGTGCATCATCTCGCTCAACGTCGGATGCGGGAAAACCGCCTGAATCAGTTCTGCTTCGGTGGTCTCGAGCTGGCGGGCGACGACATAACCCTGGATCAGCTCCGTAACCTCGGCCCCGACCATGTGAGCGCCCAGCAGTTCGCCCGTCGCCTCGTCGAACACCGTCTTTATGAAGCCTTCCGCTTCGCCCAGCGCGATCGCCTTGCCATTGCCGATGAAAGGGAATTTGCCGACCTTCACCTTGCGGCCATTTTCCCGGGCTTTTTCCTCGGTCAGGCCGACTGACGCCACCTGCGGACGGGAATAGGTGCAGCCGGGAATGTTGCCCTTGTCCATGGGGTGGACACCCTTGTAACCGGCAATGGCTTCGGCGGCGACCACCCCTTCGTGGCTTGCCTTGTGCGCCAGCCAGGGCGGGCCGGTCACGTCGCCGATCGCCCAGATGCCCTCCACATTGGTGCGGCCATAAGCATCCGTCTCGATATGGGCGTTCTTCGTGGACTTCACGCCCAGTTCGTCCAGTCCGATATTCTCGACATTAGGCGCGATGCCGATAGCGACGATGGCGTGGCTGAATTCTTCGGTCAGGACCTTGCCGTCCTTGCCCTTGATTTCGGCGGTCACGCCCTTGTCGCTTGACGTCAGTTTTTGCACGCCGGTGGAAACATGGACCTTCATGCCCTGCTTCGTCAGCGCCTTCTGCATGAAGTCGGAAACCTCGGCGTCCTCCACCGGAAGAATGCGGTCCAGCATCTCGACGATCGTCACTTCCGCGCCCAGGTCGGAATAGAAGCTGGCGAATTCGACACCGATCGCGCCCGATCCGATGACGAGCAGCTTCTTCGGCATTTCGGGTGGCACCATGGCGTGGCGGTACGTCCAGATGCGCTTGCCGTCGGCCTTGGCGAAGGGCAGATCCCGTGCCCGCGCGCCGGTCGCGATGATGATGTCCTTCGCTTCCAGTTCGGTCATCTTGCCGTCCTTCGTCACCGAGAGCTTGCCGTTCGCGGTGATCTTCCCCTCGCCTTCGACGAGGGTGATCTTGTTCTTCTTCATTAGCCCTTTGACGCCCATGTTGAGCTGGCCCGCCACCTTGCGCGAGCGCTCGACGACCTTGGCGAGATCGAACGACGGCTTCTCGACCGAAAGGCCATAAGCGTCGGCGTGCGTGATATAATGATATACTTCCGACGAGCGCAGCAGCGCCTTCGTCGGGATACATCCCCAGTTGAGGCAGATGCCGCCCAGCTTTTCCCGCTCGACAATGGCGGCTTTCAGTCCCAGTTGCGCCGCGCGGATGGCAGCGACATAGCCACCCGGGCCCGAGCCAAGGACGATGAGATCATATTTATCAGCCATGATTATTCCTTCAGCCTGCCCCGTGGCGTTCCGTCATACGGGCAGGCAGCTGTGCGTTAGGCCAGCATCGCGATTGGATTTTCGACGAGGCGCTTGAACGCTTGCATCAGCTCCGCACCGACCGCGCCATCGATGGCGCGATGGTCGAAGCTGCCGGTGACGCTCATCACAGTCGCGACCGAAAGCGCATCGTTGATCACATAAGGGCGTTTCTCGCCTGCCCCGATGGCCAGGATCATCGCCTGAGGCGGATTGATGACCGCGTCGAACTGCTTGATGCCGAACATCCCAAGGTTCGAAATGGAGGCGGTTCCCCCCTGATATTCGTGCAGCTGCAGTTTGCCTTCACGCGCACGTGCCGCCAGATCCTTCGCCTCCCGCGCTATCTGCGAAAGCCGCTTGTTCGCGGCATCTGCTATGACCGGCGTGATCAGCCCGTCGGGGATGGCGACCGCCATGGAAATATCCACTCGGCTGAACTTCAGCAGGGTATCGCCCGCGTAGGAGACATTGGCGTCGGACACTTCGACAAGCGCGACGGCCAGCGCCTTGATCAGCAGGTCGTTGACCGACAGCTTGATGCCCTGTTTTTCCAGTCCGGCGTTCAGCTCGCTCCGCAGTTTCAGCAGCGGATCGAGATTGCAGTCGACGGTGAGGTAAATGTGCGGCGTCGATTGCTTCGATTCGGTCAGCCGTCGCGCGATCACTTTGCGAATGTTCGAAAGCTTGATTGCTTCATGCGGAATTTCGGACGTCGTCGCGGGCGCGGCCGATGCTGCCGCCGCCTCTGGGCGCTGCGTGGCGACGCCCGGCTTCGCTTCCTCGACGTCGGCCTTCACGATCCGTCCGCCCGGCCCCGATCCCTTGAGCGCGCCGAGATCGATCCCCCTGGTGTCGGCTATGCGGCGTGCCAGCGGGCTGGCCTTCACCCGTTCTCCGTCCGCCGAAGCAGCGGCTGGCGGCTTTTCGTCGTGCTGCGAGGGCGTTGACGTGGCCGCTTTTGCAACTTCCGGCTCGGGTTGCGGAGCGGCTTTGGGTTCTTCCTTTTTGGCCGCTGGCTTGACGGTTGGCGCGGCGGCGTCTTCGCCCTCACCGGCCAGGAGTGCTATCACCGTGCCGACCTTCACGCCATCGGTGCCTTCAGGCACGGCAAGGCTCATTATCGTGCCTTCGTCGACGGCCTCGAACTCCATGGTCGCCTTGTCGGTTTCGATTTCGGCGAGCAGATCGCCCGAGGCAACCTTATCGCCCTCCTTGACCAGCCATTTGGCCAGCGAGCCTTCCTCCATCGTGGGCGACAACGCGGGCATCTTGATTTCAATGGGCATTTTCAACTCCGAAATGGCTGGAAGGCTTGGGTCCTGGAATCCGACCCTCAAATAACGGTGGCGAGCCGCGCTTCGGCACGACGGATATCATCGGCGGATGCAATTTCAACACGGTTCCTCCCGCCATTTTTTGCGGCGTAAAGCGCGCGGTCGGCGGCAACGTAAAGGCGTTCGAACGTGGCCGGAACATCGGATGGCGCGACCGCGAGACCGATACTGATCGTCACGCCCCACCCCGCGCCCAGCAGATCGGCGAAGTTCGCGCCCGCCAGGTGCCTGCGGACCCGGTCAGCGAAGCGAAGCGCCTCTTCCTCCTCGCCGCTGCCGAGCACGATGGCGAACTCTTCCCCGCCGATACGCCCCACCGGATGTTTGGAATCGCATTGCTGCCGAAGCATTTCGCTTACCCGGATCAAAACACGGTCACCCGTCTCGTGACCGAATTTATCGTTGATGGTCTTGAAATAATCGACATCGATGAGGATCACGGCCGATCCCGGATTTATCGCCATGATCGCCTGTGCACGATGCACCAGCCCGCGACGATTGAGAATCGCGGTGAGAGGATCGGTTTCGGCGAGCGACCGCAAGCGTTCGCTCTCGGCCCGCGCGCGATCCCGTTCCACTCGAATGCCGCCGAGCCTGAGCGCGGCCGCGGCTGACAGCAGCAGCGCCTGCGCAACGATGGCGATGTATATCCCGGCATCGACGGCCACATTCGGACCGATGAACCCGTGGCCCCACAACAAATTGTTCAGCACGATGATACACGGCAGGCTCCAGCCCAGCCCGTAGAGCGCCGCCGGCCCCGGTTCGCGCTCCATCGCGCGTATGATGCCGTACACTGTCAAAAGCTGCGTGGTGACGATGAGCGGTCTCGTCAAAGCATCGGTGAACGCGAAGATTCCGAGTTCATCGAAAATTCCAAGCGACGCCGTGGCCATAAGCGCGGCCGCGAGCCAGCTCTGGATAATGACGAGCCAGCGGGGAAGCTGCCCCTCCCGGAAGAACTCGATGAAGAACAGTACGCCAAAAGCGAGCATCATTCCGCTGGAAAAATAGATGAAGCGTGCCGCGCTGGCGCCGACGAGGCCGGGCGCGAGAAAATGGCTGAGCCCCGACCATGACAATCCATAGGCCAGGGTCGCGCTCATCCACGCCAGATAGACGATCTGCAGACGGTGACGCACGCCACGCAGCAGGATCAAATTGTAAAGCAGGCACGCGGTCAGTGCGCCGACAAAAATTCCGCCCAGCAACAGCCATTGCCTGGCCCAATCGTTAAACGCGCCTTCGGTTACCAGCGCGGCCCTCTGCAACAGCTTTGCATCGGGCAGACCAGCCATTCCAAAATACAGCGTCTTGATGGGCGAGGATGAAGGCGGAATGACGATCCGCAACATGTTGCCCGGGACCCAGCTTGACGCCAGATTGCGCTTGTCGAGCAAAACCCGCTCGATTTGTCCGGACTTGCGCTCAATCAAAAGTTCCGCGCGATCGAAGCGTGTCTGGCTGAGCAGGAACGACCACTCGCCTGCTTCCGTTGCGGCGGCGGAAGGCGCCTCCATTCGCAGCCATAGCCACTTGCCTGTCGATATTCGGTCGCCGTCGCAACGATAGCCGAGATTCTTGGCCGATGCGACAGAGGTGACCCCCTGATCCGTCGCTGCGTAGCAGACGTTCCGCAAAAGGTCGAAGCTCGTATCCGCACGCGCGGTATTCGCTCCAATGGCAAAAAATGCCAGCAATAGAGCGAAAAACCACGAACCCGCGCGGCGAAGGGCCCGGGACAGGAGCCCGACCTTCATCACCGGTAGCTCACCTTTTTTATCGCCTCCACGACATCGGCCGCCTTCAGCAGGGCCGTCTTTTCGAGATTGGCGGCATAGGGCAGCGGGACATCCGCGTTGGTGACACGCAGTACCGGCGCATCCAGGTCGTCGAACCCTTCTTCCATTGCGATTGCGACGATTTCCGATGCGATCGAACAGACGGGCCAGCCTTCTTCCACCACGACCATCCGGTTGGTCCTGGCGAGGCTTTCGAGAACCGTCGCCTTATCCAGCGGGCGCAGCGTCCGCAGATCGATGACCTCGGCCTCGATCCCTTCCTCGGCGAGCTTCTGAGCGGCTTCCATGGCAACGCCGACACCGATCGAGTAGCTGACGACCGTGACGTCGCGACCTTCACGGACGATTTTTGCCTTGCCGATGGGCAGGACGAAATCGTCCAGCTTCGGCACATCGAAACTGTGGCCATAGAGCAGTTCGTTTTCCAGGAAGACGACCGGGTCCTCGGACCGGATCGCGGCCTTGAGCAGCCCCTTGGCGTCCGCCGCCGACCAGGGCGCGATGACGATCAATCCGGGCACGCTGGCATACCAGGGCGCGTAATTCTGGCTATGCTGGGCCGCCACCCGCGACGCCGCCCCATTGGGGCCGCGAAACACCACCGGGCAGCGCATCTGGCCGCCCGACATATAGTTGGTCTTGGCGGCCGAATTGACGATGTGGTCGATCGCCTGCATGGCGAAGTTGAAGGTCATGAATTCGACTACGGGCCTGAGGCCGCCCATCGCCGCGCCGACACCTATGCCGGCAAATCCATATTCTGTAATCGGCGTGTCGATGACCCGCCTGTCGCCGAACTCGTCGAGAAGGCCCTGGGTCACCTTGTAGGCGCCCTGATATTGCGCGACCTCCTCGCCCATGACGAACACACGATCATCGGCCCGCATCTCTTCGGCCATCGCGTCACGCAGCGCTTCACGCACCGTCTGGCGAACGACTTCGGTTCCCTCGGGCACATCCGGCTCCGAAACAGATGCCGCGGTTTCGCTCGACGCCGCCAATTGTTGCGCGCCTGACTCCGCCTTCGGAGGTTTGTCGGGTTCGGGCTCCGGTGCCTTGGCTTCCGCGGTTTCGGATTTAGCCTGCGGTTTTGCGGCGGGCCTGCTGGCGGACACTTCCTCGCCGTCAGCCGCCAGAACGGCGATGACGGTTCCGACCTTCACATTTTCCGCCCCTTCGGGGATTTCGATCCTGGCGACGGTTCCATCGTCGATCGATTCGAATTCCATCGTCGCCTTGTCGGTTTCGATTTCGGCGAGAATGTCTCCCGAGGCGACCTTGTCACCCTCCTTCACCAGCCACTTGGCAAGCGTTCCCTCTTCCATGGTGGGCGACAGCGCAGGCATCTTGATTTCAATAGACATTAGTAACGACCCACCAAAACGTCGGTGTACAATTCAGGAATCTCCGGCTCGGGCGAAGTTTCGGCGAAATCGGCGGCTTCGGCGATCTGTGCGCGAATTTCCTGCTCGATTGCCTTCAGTTCCTCGTCGGTCACGCCCGCCTTGGACAGCTCCTGCCTGGCGTGTTCGATCGGATCGGATTTCTCGCGGACCGACTGAACTTCCTCGCGAGAGCGGTATTTGGCCGGATCGGACATCGAATGGCCGCGATACCGGTAGGTTTTCATTTCCAGCAGAATGGGCCCCTTCCCCGACCGCACCCACTCCAGCGCGACTTCGGCCGCGCCACGCACCGCCAGCACGTCCATGCCGTCGATCTGAAGCCCGGGGATCCGGAAGCTTTCGCCACGCCGGTAGAGCTGGTCCTCCGCGCTGGCGCGGTTGACGCTGGTGCCCATGGCGTACTGGTTGTTCTCGATCACGAAGATGATCGGCAGCTTCCAGAGTTCGGCCATATTGAAGGCCTCGTAGACTTGGCCCTGATTGGCGGCGCCGTCGCCGAAATAGGCCACGCTGACGCCGCCATCGCCGCTGTATTTGTGCTTGAAGGCAAGGCCCGTCCCGATCGGCACCTGTGCGCCGACGATGCCATGGCCGCCGTAAAAGCCATGTTCGACCGAAAACATGTGCATCGAACCGCCCTTGCCGCGCGAGATGCCGGCCGAACGCCCGGTCAGTTCCGCCATGATCACCTTGGGGTCGATGCCATAGGCGAGCATATGACCGTGATCACGATATCCGGTGACGACGCTGTCCTTGCCGACCTCAAGCGCAGATTGAAGGCCGACCGCGACGGCTTCCTGGCCGATGTACAGATGGCAGAAGCCGCCGATCAGCCCCAGGCCATAAAGTTGCCCGGCCTTTTCCTCGAAGCGGCGGATAAGAAGCATCTGCCGGAAAAGCGCCAGCAACTCCTTCTTGGTCGCTTTGTACCTTTTTGGTTCGTCCGGCTGTTGCCGGTTGGATTTGGGTGGCGCAGATGCCCGGCGGGTCCGTGGTGGAGAAGTTCGACGAGAACGCACGGGAGAGGCTGGTTTCGCCACGATTGACGCCACCTTTCAGCAAAGAGAAGACGAACGAACAACGGCTATAGCCGTGTTCGCCTGACTCTTTCAATCTACAGTAAACGTCAACCGAGCGGAATTACGATCTCGTCGGGACGGACCACGCCAAGATTTTTCCGGACAAGTTCGTCGGCGAGGTCGGGATCCACCTTGCGGGGATTGAGAAGCCGCGCGCGCTGCCCAAGCTGCCGGCGTTCACCATCCAGGTGAGCAACGCGGACCTCCAGAGCCTGACGCTCACGCGTGTACCCGCCCCAGGCAAGCAGGCCTGATGGACCCGCAAAGGCATGATAGGCGAAATAGCCCATGAAGGCGACGCAGAGCGCGGGGATAGCCGCGCCCTTTGCCATTTTCGCCAAGCCTATACTCTTGTCCATCGGATTATTGAATCAGAGCTTTGCCTTTGCATCAAGCCTGTTTGTTAAGAAAAATGGATTTACCGGCATAAATTGCGGCGGTTCCCAGTTCTTCTTCGATCCGAATGAGCTGATTATACTTCGCCAGCCGGTCCGATCGTGCGAGCGAGCCCGTCTTGATCTGTCCGCAGTTGGTTGCGACCGCGAGATCGGCGATCGTGGAATCCTCCGTCTCGCCGGAACGATGCGACATCACGGCGGTGTAGCCTGCCCGGTGGGCCATCTCGACCGCTTCGAGGGTTTCGCTCAGCGTGCCGATCTGATTGACTTTCACCAGCAGGGAATTGGCGAGACCGCGCCCGATGCCGTCGCGAAGACGCTCGGGATTGGTCACGAACAGGTCGTCTCCGACGAGCTGCACGGTTTTCCCCAACCGATCCGTAAGCAGCTTCCACCCTTCGAAATCGTCCTCGGCCATGCCGTCCTCGATCGATCTGATCGGATAGCGCGCGCAAAGTTCGGCCAGATAATCGACCATTTCCGCCGAGGTCAGGTTCCTGCCCTCGCCCGTCATCTCGTAGCGGCCGTTCCTGAAGAATTCGGTCGACGCGCAATCGAGCGCCAGCACCACATCCTCGCCCGGCTTGTATCCTGCCCGCTCGATCGACTTCATCACGAAATCGAGACCATCGGTGGTGCTCGCCAGCTTCGGAGCGAAGCCCCCTTCGTCACCCACCGAGGTCGAGAGTTCGGCGTCCGACAGGTCCTTCTTCAGGGTGTGAAAGATTTCAGCGCCCCAGCGCACTGCTTCCGCCAGGCTTTCAGCGCCGACCGGCATCACCATGAATTCCTGGAAATCGATCGGATTGTCGGCATGAGCGCCGCCGTTGACGATGTTCATCATCGGCACCGGCAGGGTCTTGGCGGAAACACCGCCCACATAGCGGTAAAGCGGCAGTCCGCGCGCATCCGCCGCCGCTTTTGCGACCGCAAGGCTCACGCCGAGGATCGCATTCGCACCAAGCCGCGATTTGTTGGGCGTGCCGTCCAGATCGGTCAGGGCCGCGTCCAGTTCTTCCTGGTCCTCGGCCTCCAGCCCGACGATAGCCTCGGCGATCTCCGCATTGACCGCCTCGATGGCCTTGAGCACACCCTTGCCCATGTAACGCGTCTTGTCGCCGTCGCGCTTCTCGACTGCCTCATGCGCGCCGGTCGAGGCGCCCGATGGAACCGCGGCCCGGCCGAAACTGCCGTCTTCCAGCAGAATATCGACCTCTATCGTCGGATTTCCTCGACTGTCCAGAATTTGGCGGCCATGAACGTCGATAATCGCAGACATTGGTTACCCTTCCCGGAATTTGTATTAGAACCGATGGCTGCGCGATAGCGGGCGGGCCGTCAAAGGGCAACCGCGCAAAGGTTGAGAAAAGGCTGGAACGGTCACGTTCCTGATCGGTTTCGTTTTCGCAAGGCTTCAAGTGGAGAAGGCTGACATGAACCAGACACCCCTTCCGGAAGAAATTCCATCCGTGGGCAAGTCCGCACGCAAAGCCCCCAATGGCGCGGCCCGGATTGGCGCAAAGGCGGGAGATACGCGGGACAAGATCGTCGAGGAAGCACAGAAGCTTAAGGAAAAAGCGGGCGCTCGGGCGACGGAATATGCCGGTATCGGCAAGGATAAGACGTCCGATGCTCTGGACGGCCTGTCGAAGCTCATCCGTGATGCAGCCGGCTCGGTCGACGAGCGGCTTGGCGAATCCTATGGGCAATATGCGCGCAAGGCGGCGGATCTGATCTCGAGTGCGGCAAGCTCGCTTCGCGAAAAGGAACTTGCGGCGGTCGCGGACGACACCCGTGCGCTGATCCGCAAGAGTCCCGTCGCCGCGGTCGGCGTCGCGGCCGCCATCGGCTTCATGCTGGCCCGGCTGATGAAGTCAGGCGGCTCCAATAATGACGCCAACGCCTGAACATGGCATTCATGGGGGAAAAGCCGGTGCCGACGGACCAGCCCGGCCTGGGCGATCTGTTCGAAAAATTGCTTCGCAATATACGGACACTTGTTTTCGCCGAGCTGGGCCTGCTGCAGACGACTTACCTCCTGAAGCTCAAGGCCTTGCAGATGGCCGCGCTGGCCATCGCAGTCGGCGCCCTCGTTTTCCTGTGCGCGCTTGTGGCGCTGCTGGTCGGATTGATGATGGGGCTGGCGCCCCTGATAGGCCCCTTTTTCGCGGCGCTGGCGGTCGGCTTGGGCGGTGTGGTGCTGGGAGCCGCGATCGTGGTCGTGGCCGGACTTAGGCTAGGGCATCATTTTTCGACGTTGTTGCCTGGCGACGAGGGAAACATCGACCCAGTGGAAAACAGCGATGCCCACTGACGCGGAGGAACTGGACGCCGCGAAATTGCGGGTCGTCCGCGCGAAGCAGGAACTGACCGGCACTGTCAACGAGCTGACATCCCGGCTTGGCCCCATAAATATGGCAAGCAATGCGATATCGCGGGTTCGGTCGGGAGCGGTTGACTGGGTGACGCTCGGCATCAGGCTTTATCGGTTCAAGGGCACTGCAATGACGGTTCTGGGCGCGCTTGCGGCCCTCAGGGCGCGCAACAAGCGCCGGCACGGGGCAGAACGCCACAAACCCGGAGAAGAAGAAGGAGTATCGAAAGTGGCCAATGGTATTAAGAATACCGCCAGTCAGGCGCGCGGCAAGATCCGCGCCGCGACGGACGCTGCCGCGCGCAAGGCGGCCGATGCCCGCGACACCGCGAGCGAAAAGGCGGCCTCGGCCTATGCCTATTCGCGCGATACAGGTACCAGATTGAGCCACAGGCTCGCCACGGGCATCCAGGAACATCCCCTTTCGGTGGTCGTCGGCGGCATAGCGCTCGGCCTTGTCGTCGGGGCATTGCTGCCTCGGCTGCGATCGTCCTCGGAGCGGGAGGGCACACCACCGCTCGACCTGTTGCGCGAAAGGGCGTCGGGGACGGCCCGCGACACCATTAACGCCATAGGCGACCGGCTTGACGAACTGGGGATCAATCGGAATGGCGCCAAGGAGGTGCTGGCCATGGTCCGGGAGGTTGCCGGCGACGTCACTACGCATGCCGCCAAGGCGGCGCACGACGTTTTGCAGAAAACGAAGCGGAACAACTGAACCGGCCGGCGAACGATCCGTTCAACAGTTGTTCAGAGCTTTTGAAATAGTTGGAATTAATGGCGCCCTTGGCTTGCAAACGCCCGGCACCGCTTACATGGAGCATCGAATGCGATCGATCTTTACCGGTTCCGTGCTGGCACTGATAGCTGTTGCTGCACCCGTAGCCGGATTTCCGGGAACTGCGGCGGCGCAAGCGACTACAGCTCAGACGGCCGGTCAGTTCGTTGACCAGTTGGCTGACAGAGCTTTTGCCGTTCTTCGTGACAAGTCGCTTTCCCGCGACGAGGCCCGCAGCAAATTCCGGGCGATGTTGAAGGAAAACGTCGCGGTCAAGCAGGTTGGCGACCGGCTGATCCGCAGTTTTCGTTCGCAGGTTACGCCGCAGCAATATGCCGCCTATAATGCGGCTTTTCCGGACTATGTGGTCGGCACCTATGCTGACCGGCTTTACGAATATGCCGACGCGGATCTCACCATTGTCCGGGTCCAGCCCGTCGGCAGCGGGTTTGCCGTTTTTTCTCGGGTAAAACAGCCCGGCCAGTCGCAGCCATTAGAGGCCATATGGTCGGTGATGAACATGGGCGGAAAATTTCAGATCACCAATCTGACTGTTGCCGGGGTCAACCTCGCGCTGACCCAGGAAGCCGATTTCCGCAGCGTCATCCAGCGCAACGGTTTCGATGCGCTGGTGCGCTTCATGGAAGCGAAAAAACACGGCTAATCATCCGTCAGCTTGATTTGTTTTGCCGCGGCGGCCTAACAGGCTGCCGTGGGACCCGGAGGCATGAAGATGTCCGACAGTAAATTGCATCTGGTTTTTGGGGGGCGCGTGTCTGACCCTCAGGGTCTCGATTTCGTTGATCTCGCGAATTTGGACGTCGTCGGCATATTCCCCGATTATAAATCAGCTGAAAGCGCCTGGCGTGGCAGCGCGCAACGCACTGTGGACGACGCCGAGATGCGCTATGTCATCGTCCATCTGCACCGGTTACTGGACCCGGAAGGGCCACACGTTCAAAGCTGACATTATCGGGTCGAACGCAAGGGTCCGGTCATTCCCGTGTCAAGGCCAGCGGCTTGGCCAGCAACAGTCCCGTTATGAAGCCGCCGATATGGGCCCAGATCGCAATACCGCCGCCCGGCCCATTAAGAACAGCACCCGTCAGCAACTGCAACCCGATCCAGGTTGCCGCCAGCCAAAGGACCGTGCGGGCGTCCGAGGAAAGCAGCCGTCCCTCCCCGGCCTTTCGTTCACCGAAGTAAATCGCATAGGCGCCAAGCACGGCTGACACGGCGCCGCTCGCGCCGATCACCGGCACGGGCGAGTCGGACGTTGCGAGATATTCAGCGAAGCCTGCGGCATATGCGCCAATCGCATACAGCAGAAGAAAGCGCGACCCGCCGAGAATGGCCTCGACGAACCGGCCGACATAATAAAGCATGACCATGTTGAACGCGAGATGGGCGAATGATCCATGCAGCAAGGTCGCGCTCAGGGGAGTCAGCAGAACCGGGATTCCGCCCGGTACGATCATGTCGCCGGAAATCCGCGCAGGCACGATCCCGGCCATATAGGCATAAGCTTCCTGAGCGCGATGCCCAAAAGCCCAAAGAAGAAGAAAGGCGGCAACAGTCGCGCCCACGACGCCTTGGGTGGCCCGTGGCGTGGGTACTATCAACGACGATCGTGAATGCTCGCTCAGATGAATTCCAGCTTGGAAATCTGGTAATAGCGATCGCCCGACGGGGTCGACACTTCGACATCCTCGCCAACGTGCCGCCCGATCAGCGCGCGACCAAGCGGTGAGGAAAACGAAATCCGGCCAATCTTGGCGTCCGCCTCGGTCTGTCCGACGATCTGATATTTGATCGCCTTTTCGTCCTCGTCGAGGAGATGCACGGTCGCGCCGAACACGACCTTGTTTCCTCCAAGAGTTGTCGGGTCGATCACCTGGGCACGCGACAGGCTGTGCTCGATGTCGGCGATCATCGCCTCGACCTGGCCCTGGCGCTCCTTGGCGGCGTGATATTCGGCATTTTCCGACAGATCGCCGTGCGCACGCGCTTCCTCGATCGCTTCAACGATCGACGGGCGTTCGATCGTCTTCAGACGATGGAGTTCTTCCGTCAGCCGGGCATGCCCTTCCGCCAACATTGGCACTTTTTCGACCGTCGCCATCTCAATCCTTTCGTCCGCAACCATCAATGCTTGTCTCCGCCCCAAAATCAGGGCGCACGAGAACCTGCAATGCGGGAAATCTATGCGTCGATTGATAAATAGTAAGACTGCAGCGACCGCACTTCAAGGGTCTCGCCGCGCAGAGCGTTGATTGCTTGCGTCGCAGCGAGGCTTGCAGCCGCCGTAGTGAAGTATGGAACCTTGCCGTAAAGCGCGGATGCACGGATCGATTGGCTGTCCTGAAGCGATTGCCAGCCCTCGGTCGTGTTGAAAATCAAGGCCACCTCACCGTCCTTGATCTTGTCGACGATATGGGGCCGTCCCTGCTGCACTTTATTGACGCGCTCGACGCCAAGACCCTGCGCCTGAAGGTAATCCGCCGTGCCGCTGGTCGCGAGAACCCGGAAGCCCAGGTGGAGCAGTTGTTGAACGGCGGGCACGATATGCGGCTTGTCGCTGTCCTTGACCGACACGAAAGCCGTACCTTCACTGGGCAGAAAGGTGCCGCTCCCGATCTGTGCCTTGGCAAACGCCGTGGCGAAATCATGGTCGATGCCCATGACCTCGCCGGTGGACCGCATTTCCGGGCCAAGCACCGGGTCAACGCCCGGAAAGCGCGCGAACGGGAACACGGCTTCCTTGACCGCGATGTGACCGAAGCCGGACAGGTCGACCCTGAGGTCGGTAAAGGACGCCAGCGTTTCCCCGGCCATTACACGGGCCGCGATCTTGGCAATGGGCTGACCGATTGCCTTGGCGACGAATGGCACGGTGCGGCTGGCGCGTGGGTTAACCTCGATCAGGTAGACGTCGCCGTCTTTCACCGCGAACTGGACATTCATCAGGCCGCGAACTTCTAGTGCAATCGCAAGTTCATGAGCCTGATGTTTGATTTCATTTATGATTTCATCATCAAGACTATAGGGCGGCAATGTACATGCGCTGTCGCCCGAATGGACGCCCGCCTCCTCGATATGCTGCAGCACGCCCGCGACCACGACGGTTTCGCCATCGGCAAGCGTGTCGACGTCCACTTCGACGGCATCGCGCAAATACTGATCGATCAGCACCGGGCTATCGCCCGAGACCTGAACCGCTACCTGAATATAGTTTTCGAGCTGGGCGGGATCCTCAACGATCTCCATCGCGCGTCCCCCAAGCACATAGCTGGGGCGCATCAGCACCGGATAACCGATGCGATCGGCCACCGCGAGCGCCTCTTCCTTGCTGCGCGCGATGCCGTTTCTCGGCTGCTTCAGTCCAAGCCGTTCGACTAGCGCCGCGAACCGCTCCCGGTCCTCGGCCAGGTCGATTGCATCGGGGCTGGTGCCAAGGATCGGGATGCCCGCGTCCTCCAGCTCCTGTGCCAGCTTCAGCGGCGTCTGCCCGCCGAATTGGACAATCACGCCGTGCAACGTGCCCTTTGACTGTTCGACCGCCAGAATTTCAAGCACGTCCTCGGCGGTCAGCGACTCGAAATAAAGCCGGTCCGACGTGTCATAGTCGGTCGACACCGTCTCGGGATTGCAGTTGACCATGATCGTTTCATAGCCCGCCTCACCCAGCGCAAAGCACGCGTGGCAGCAGCAATAGTCGAACTCGATCCCCTGCCCGATGCGGTTTGGACCACCGCCAAGGATCACGACCTTTTTCCGGTCGGAAACACCCGCCTCGCACTCCGGCTCTCCGAAGCTCGGCGCCTCGTAGGTCGAGTACATATAGGGCGTCTTCGCTTCGAACTCGCCCGCGCAGGTGTCGATGCGCTTGAACACCGGGCGGACGCCGAGCTGATGGCGGAGCGCCCTCACCTCCTTTTCGGTGATGCCGCCGGTCATTCCCTTGACGACATCATGGACAATGCCCGAGCCGCGCGCCTGCGCGCTCGCCATCCCATCGTGAAGATGCGCGGACTTGAGCGCGAGCTGAGAGAGCCGCTTGTCCGAAAAGCCCATCGCCTTCAGGCGGCGCAGCCCTGCCACGTCGTTGGGCAGGCCCGTTTCGATGACCTCGCGCTCGACGGCGACGATCTCGGCGAACCGCTCGATGAACCAGGGATCATAGTGTGTGATCTTCTGGATTTCGGCGACGGTGAAGCCTTCGCGGAGCGCCTGGACCGCAGCGAGCAGCCGCTCGGGCGTCGGTCGCGCCAGTTCGGCCTCGATCACGTGACGCGGCGCGCCTTCCAGCGCCTCACACTCGTTGAAGCCGGAAAGCCCGGTTTCCAGCCCGCGCAGCGCCTTTTGCAGGCTCTCGTGGATCGAGCGACCGATCGCCATCACCTCTCCCACCGATTTCATCGCGGTGGTGAGAAGCGGCTCGGCGCCCTTGAACTTCTCGAACGCGAAACGCGGGATCTTGGTGACGACATAGTCGATCGTGGGTTCAAACGAAGCGGGCGTCGCGCCCGTGATGTCGTTCTGGATTTCATCCAGCGTATAACCAACCGCCAGCTTGGCCGCGACCTTGGCGATGGGAAATCCTGTCGCCTTCGATGCCAGCGCCGATGATCGCGAAACGCGCGGGTTCATCTCGATCACGACCAGGCGCCCGTCCTTCGGATTGACCGCGAACTGGACGTTGGAACCCCCTGTTTCGACGCCGATTTCACGCAGGCACGCGATCGACGCGTTCCGCATGATCTGATATTCCTTGTCGGTCAGCGTCAGTGCGGGCGCGACGGTGATGGAATCCCCGGTATGGACGCCCATCGGGTCCACGTTTTCGATCGAGCAGACGATGATAGCGTTGTCGTTCCGGTCGCGGACGACCTCCATCTCATATTCTTTCCAGCCGAGCAGCGACTCTTCGATCAGCACCTCGGTGGTCGGCGACGCATCTAGGCCGCCTGTCACGATCTTGATGAAGTCTTCCTTGTTGTAGGCAACGCCGCCGCCGGTGCCGCCCAGCGTGAAGCTGGGGCGGATGATCGCGGGCAGGCCGGTGTATTCCAGCGCCGCGAGTCCCTCCTCCAACGTGTGCGCAATGCGCGAACGGGCCGACTCCAGCCCGATCTTGCTCATCGCATCGCGGAATTTCAGCCGGTCCTCGGCCTTGTCGATCGCCTCGGCATCCGCGCCGATCAGCTTGACGCCGTATTTGTCGAGCGTGCCGTCTTTCGCCAGCGCCAGCGCCGTGTTCAGCGCGGTCTGCCCGCCCATGGTCGGCAGCACCGCATCGGGCCGTTCCTTTTCGATGATCTTCGCCACGATCTCGGGCGTGATCGGCTCGATATAGGTCGCGTCCGCCAGATCGGGATCGGTCATGATCGTCGCCGGGTTGGAGTTCACCAGAATGATCCGGTAGCCCTCCTCACGCAGCGCCTTGCAGGCCTGCGTGCCCGAATAATCGAACTCGCACGCCTGGCCGATGACGATGGGGCCGGCGCCGATGATGAGGATGGAGGAGATGTCAGTGCGTTTGGGCATGTTTACTTCTTAAGCTGGCCGACGAACCGCTCGAACAGATAATGGCTGTCCTGCGGGCCGGGGCTGGCCTCGGGATGGTATTGGACGGAAAAGGCCGGACAATCAGTGAGTTCAAAGCCGCAGTTGGAGCCGTCGAACAACGACACGTGCGTCGCGCGGGCGTTCTCCGGCAGGGTCTCGGTTTCAACCGCAAAGCCGTGGTTCATGCTGGTGATCTCGACCCGGCCGTCTTCAAGGCGCTTGACCGGATGGTTCGCGCCGCGATGGCCCTGATGCATTTTGGACGTCTTCGCGCCCACCGCGATCCCCAGCATTTGGTGACCAAGGCAGATGCCGAACAGCGGCTTTTTTGTTTCAAGCCACTGCCGGATCATCGGCACGGCATAGACGCCGGTTGCGGCGGGGTCGCCGGGGCCGTTCGACAGGAACAGGCCATCGGGCTGATGCGCCATGATGTCGTCGAAGGTCGCGGTCGCGGGCAGCACCGTTAGGCGAGCGCCGGCGGCGACGAGGTTTCTCAGGATGTTGCGCTTGATGCCATAGTCGATGGCGACGACATGGGGCGCATCCGCCGCCGCTTCGTCCCTCGCATAACCTTTGCCCAGAGACCACAGACCGTCCGCCCATTTATAGGACTGGCGGGCGCTGACGTCCTTCGCCAGGTCCATGCCCTCAAGCCCCGGCCATGCCTTTGCCTGGGCGAGCAGCGCGTCGAGATCGAAGTCGCCGTTCTCGTCATGCGCGATCACGCCATTGGGCGCACCCTTTAAACGAATGCGGCGGGTCAGCGCGCGCGTGTCGACGCCCGCGATGCCGATCCGGCCGTTCGATTTCAGCCAGGCATCGAAATTCTGGGTGGCGCGAAAATTGGAAGGTGCTGTGATGTCTTCGCGAAGCACGCAGCCCAGAGCATGGGGATTAAGCGCCTCCACATCGTCAACATTGGCGCCGACGTTGCCGATGTGCGGGAAGGTGAAGTTGATGATCTGCCCGGCATAGCTCGGATCGGTCATCACCTCCTGATAGCCCGTCATGGCGGTGTTGAAGCACACTTCGCCGACAGCGGAGCCTTCCGCGCCAATGCCGCGGCCCCATGTGACAGAGCCGTCCGCCAAAACAAGCACGCCCGTAGGCTTGTCGGGCGCGCGTTTCGGGTCGGCAACGGCCACGGGCGGCCTCCTTCTTTTCCAGCATGGATGGGCGGGCAAACGGCGGGCTTCCTAGGCACCCTGCCCCCAACCGTCAATCCTATTAAATCCTGCGAGGCTGCGTTAGACTGGTTCTTTCCCGAGAATACAACCGGTAAACTAAGGACCACCATGATCCGCGACGATATCAAGGCCGCGCTCGTCCATTCGATGAAGGCGCGTGACGAAGCTCGCACATCGGCAATCCGGCTTATTCAAGCCGCGATCAAGAACAAGGACATCGAACTGCGCACCGGCACCGCGCCCGCCGATGACAATCTGCTCATCATCGACGTCCTCCAGAAAATGGCCAAGCAGCGGCGCGAATTGATCGAAATGTTCGACAAGGGCGGAAGGGCCGAGCTGGCCGCCGTCGAACGCGCCGAACTGGCGGTGATCGAGGGTTTTCTTCCCGCCCAGATGAATGAAGCCGAAGCAGCCGAAGCTGTAAAGGCCCTGGTTGCCGAGCTTGGCGCGACATCGGTCAAGGACATGGGCCGCGTCATGGCCGCATTGAAGGAGCGTTTCGCAGGCAAGATGGACATGTCCAGCGCGAGCGGACTGGTGAAGGCGGCACTTAGCTAAAGGTGTCCATATCCCCCGCCTTCCTTGACGAACTCAGGAACCGGTTCGCGCTGTCGGGCGTGATCGGGCGGACGGTGAAGCTCACCCGCGCGGGGCGGGAGTGGAAGGCGTGCTGCCCCTTCCATCACGAGAAGACGCCCAGTTTCACGATCAATGACGAAAAGGGATTTTACCACTGTTTCGGGTGCGGGGCGCATGGCGATGTGATCCGTTTCCTGACGGACCATGAGGGGCTAGCCTTCCGCGATGCGGTGGAGCGGCTGGCGATGGAAGCCGGACTCGAAATTCCCCAGGAAAGCCGGGAATCACGCGAACGGGAAGTGCGGCGGACCGGGCTCGTTGACGTCATGGAGGCAACCGCGCAATGGTTCCGGGGCGAACTGGGCAGCACCAGCGGGGCCGAAGCACGCGTCTATCTGGAAAAGCGCGGGCTGAGCCGATCGGCGATCGAAACCTTTACGCTCGGCTTCGCGCCGGACAGCCGCATGCGGCTGAAGGTCGCGCTCAACAGCTATGGCATGGACAAGCTGGTCGAAGGCGGCCTTTTGATCCAGCCGGAAGAACGCGACCGCGAACCCTATGATCGTTTCCGGGGCCGGCTGATGTTCCCCATCCGCGACACGCGGGGCCGGGTGATCGCATTCGGCGGGCGCATCATCGGCGATGGCGAGCCGAAATATCTGAACTCCCCCGATACCCCGCTGTTCGACAAGGGGCGCACGCTCTTCAACCTCGACCGGGCCGGGCCCGCGGCGCGCAAGTCCGGACGGCTGATCGTCGTCGAAGGTTATATGGACGTCATCGCCCTCCATGACGCCGGGATTATGGAAGCCGTCGCCCCGCTCGGCACCGCGCTCACCGAAAATCAGCTCGCGTTGCTGTGGCGCGTGGTAGACACCCCCCTGCTCTGTTTCGACGGCGACGCGGCGGGGCAACGGGCCGCGCTGCGGGCCGCGCTGCGGGCACTTCCGTTGCTGAAGCCGGGCAAATCGCTCGATTTCCTGACGCTGCCGCCGGGGCAGGATCCCGACGATCTGGTCCGCGGCGACGGCGCGGCCGCATTCGAGCGGCTGGCGGGAAACATGCAGCCGCTCGTCGACCGGCTGTGGGAAACGGAACTCGCGGCGCTGCCGGTTTCGACGCCTGAACAGCGCGCGGGTTTGCAGGCGCGACTTCGCGAGCATGCCCGTTCGATCGAGGACAGGGACGTGTCGCAGGCGTATGAACAGGCGTTTCGCGACCGCTTCTACACCCATTTCCGCACCTGGAATCGATATAATAAAGGCGCTTCGCCTGCCCCGCGATCCCCGATCAGCGCGCGAAAGCCCGGCGAGGTGATTCTGACCGCGCTGATGGCGGGGCTGCTCGAACACCCGGCGCTTGCGGCCGTTCATGGCGAGACGTTGGCAAAGCTGGGCATCAGTGATCCCGGATTGGCCCGCTTGCGCGAGTTGCTGCTCGATGCGGCAATGCGCGATCCACACCTTGACAAGAGCGCGCTTGACCACAATTTAGCCTCGGCGGGCGTGGGCGCGTTGGCAGATGAGGTGCGCCGTTCTAACAGGCTCGCTTTTTCCTTCACGCGCCCCGGCGGCGACAGTGCAAGAGCGGCGCAGGATCTGGGGGCCGTTCTGGATGTGCTGGCGGCGCTGGAAGCCATCGAAGCTGCATTGGGTGAGGCCACGGCGCGTCTCAGTTCAACAGCAGCGCAAGAAGATCTCGACGAGCAGCAACGGCTGCGCCGTCAAAAGGACAGTCTCGACGCCAGGTTGAAATCCCTGGCGCGGGATGATGAGTAAGAACAGGCGGCAATACACCGCAATGGCAGGGCGAACGACAGGCATGGCGAAAACCGAAGCAGTCGCAACAGACACCACCGACGGCAAGGCGGAGCGTGACGCCCCCCTCATCGACCTGAACGAAACCTCCATCAAGAAGCTTATCGCCCGCGCCAAGAAACGCGGCGTCATCACCTATGACGAGCTGAACGAAGCCCTGCCGCAGGACCAGATGTCTTCGGAGCAAATCGAGGACGTCATGTCCGCGCTCAGCGAAATGGGCGTGAACATCGTCGAAAGCGAAGAGCAGGACGCTGATAACCAGGACACGGCCGAGAGCGACGAGGAAGAACTCGCGCTGGACGGCGATGAAACGTCCACTACCTTCACACCGACGGCGACCAAGAAGGAAGCGCTGGACCGCACCGACGACCCGGTGCGCATGTACCTCCGCGAAATGGGCGCGGTCGAACTGCTGAGCCGCGAGGGCGAGATCGCGATCGCCAAGCGGATCGAGGCCGGGCGCGACACCATGATCGCGGGTCTGTGCGAAAGCCCCCTGACCTTCAATGCCATCATCGATTGGGCCGTAGCGCTCAACGAAGGGCGAATTCAACTGCGCGAAATTCTGGACCTTGAGGCGATGTTGTCCAAGGATCCGACACCCGACGAGGTCGAAGGCGGCGAAGAAAGCGGCGACGGCGAAATAAGCGCCAAAATGGCCGGCCCGTCATTCAAGGACGACGAAGAAGTAGAGGAAGAAGCGCCTGCGGCATCCGACGAGGAGGAGGAGAATTACACCGAACGCCGCGCGCCGCGCCCGGCCGAGGAGGACGAGGAAGACAACGCCCTCTCGCTCGCCGCGATGGAAGAGCTGCTGAAGCCCGACGCGCTCGAGCGCTTCGCCGCGATCACCGACGCCTACACCAAGTTCACCCGCCTTCAGGACAACCGTCTGAATGCGCTCGCCAATGGCGAGGACATCAGCCCGCGCGAGGAGGACAGCTTCCAGAAGCTTCGCGAGGAGCTGACGGAAATGGTGGAAGCGGTGCACTTCCACAACGCCAAGATCGAATATCTCGTCGACCAGCTCTACAGCTACAATCGTCGCCTGACGACGCTGGGCGGGCAAATCCTGCGGCTGGCGGAACGTCACAAGGTTCCCCGCAAGGATTTTCTCGGCCAGTATATGGGCAGCGAGATGGACGAGAACTGGCTGCAGCGAGTCGGTCAGATCGACAAGAAATGGGCTGGATTCGCCAGCTCCGAATCGAGCGCGGTTGAGAAGATCCGCGCCGAAATCGCCGAGATAGCGCAGGCCACGGGCATGGAGCTGGGCGAGTTCCGCCGCATCGTCAACATGGTCCAGAAGGGCGAACGCGAGGCCCGCATCGCCAAGAAGGAAATGGTAGAGGCGAACCTGCGCCTCGTCATCTCCATCGCCAAGAAATACACCAATCGCGGCTTGCAGTTCCTGGATCTGATTCAGGAAGGCAACATCGGCTTGATGAAGGCGGTGGACAAGTTCGAATATCGTCGCGGCTACAAATTTTCGACCTATGCGACCTGGTGGATCAGACAGGCGATCACCCGCTCGATCGCCGATCAGGCGCGCACCATCCGCATTCCGGTGCACATGATCGAGACGATCAACAAGCTCGTGCGGACATCCCGGCAGATTCTCCACGAGATCGGCCGCGAGCCGACGCCGGAAGAGCTGGCCGAGCGTCTTTCGATGCCGCTCGAAAAAGTCCGCAAGGTGATGAAGATCGCCAAGGAGCCGATCAGCCTGGAAACACCGATCGGTGACGAGGAGGATTCGCACCTCGGCGATTTCATCGAGGACAAGAATGCCGTCATTCCGATCGACGCGGCGATCCACGCCAATCTCAAGGAAACCGTCACCCGCGTCCTTGCCTCGCTCACGCCGCGCGAAGAGCGCGTGCTCCGGATGCGCTTTGGTATCGGCATGAACACCGATCACACGCTGGAAGAAGTCGGCCAGCAGTTCTCGGTGACACGCGAACGCATTCGTCAGATCGAAGCCAAGGCTCTGAGAAAGCTCAAGCATCCGTCTCGCAGCCGAAAGATGCGGAGCTTCCTCGACCAATAAGCCGTCCTGGAGGCGTGGCGGCGCATCCCTCTGCGCCCCGCCCCTCTTAATTGGCCAAGCGTAACAAATCGGGACTTATGTAAACCCTGTCTTTACGGGCAGGAATTAAGACATAGGCAAGTCATCGCGGATGATCCGCCCGCCAGCCGGACCAGCGCGGACACTTTCGTTTTGGATGCATTGCGAAGGAAGGCGTTGCTGGGGACCTTCGGCCGCGATGTTGTAGAGGAGGCCGGATTGTCAGCAAACCGACCACTGCCGATACCTGCCGTCACACATGAGGCGGACCTGATCGACGCTCTGGAAGACGGGCTGGTCGCTTCCGGCTCCGGATCGCATGAGTTTGTCGCGGGCATTGCTGGCGGAGCAAAAATCTCGCGAGAAACGCTGGCAGATGTGCTTCACCTCCTCGGATTACTTCACGGCACCCGCCCCAGTGTGTTCGAAATCGTCCACCAGTCACCGCTCGCCCCCTCCCTGGAGTGGCTCAGCGCGGCAGCGCGCAGCTTCGCTCGCGAACGTGACCTGCTTTCGCAGCTGGTTATGGCGGCGGGGCCGCCTCCCAGCCGTGCGGGTCAGACGGGTGTGGAAATCGCCGTCGACGCGACACGCAACGCGCTGGTAACGCTTGCGGGCTCAGACCGTCTCGGTTGCGCAGTCGGCGCGGCCGTAGCGCTTCTGATGGACTGGGAAACGATCTCGACGGCGCTTCGGCGAATCAGCATAAGCATGGACATCAAGCCCATCGATCGCCACGGCGAATGGCCTAACCGAAAGGAAAGCCTGGCCGTCATCAAGGCCGCGGCATCGGTTCCGGGCGGCGAGCGGGCGGTGCGCTTCGGCTTCCAGACGCTGCTCGCCCAGCACTTCGCCTTCTGGAACATCGTGCAAAGCCGCGCGGACTGAAGCCCGCCGCACTCTACCTGCAGCTTGCGCCACCCCGGCGGTCTGCCTATGCGTCATGCGTGACGTTGAGTGAAAGGCTGTCCGATGCGCTTTGAGGGTACCAGCGCTTATATCGCCACCGATGACCTGAAGGTTGCGGTCAATGCCGCCGTGGCGCTTCGGCGTCCGCTTCTCGTCAAGGGCGAGCCGGGGACCGGCAAGACGGTGCTGGCGCACGAAATCGCAAAAACGGTCAATGCGCCGCTGATCGAATGGCATGTGAAATCGACCACGAAGGCGCAGCAGGGCCTTTATGAATATGACGCGGTCGGGCGGCTGCGCGACAGTCAGTTGGGCGACGAACGCGTGCACGACATCGCCAATTATATCCGGCGTGGCAAACTGTGGGACGCCTTCACTTCTCCGCAGCTTCCGGTGCTGTTGATAGACGAGATCGACAAGGCCGACATCGAGTTCCCGAACGATTTGCTGCAGGAACTCGATCGCATGGAATTCCATGTCTACGAAACCAGCGAGACGGTGAAGGCCGTCGAACGCCCGATCGTGGTCATCACCTCGAACAACGAAAAGGAACTGCCCGACGCTTTCCTGCGCCGTTGCTTCTTTCACTATATCAAGTTCCCCGATCGCGACACGATGAAGGCGATCATCGACGTCCATTTCCCCGGCATCCAGAAGATGCTCGTCTCGAAGGCGCTCGAAATCTTCTATCAGGTCCGCGAAGTGCCCGGCCTGAAGAAGAAGCCGTCGACATCCGAATTGCTCGATTGGCTGAAGCTGCTCATGCACGAGGACCTTCCGCTCGACGTGCTGCAGTCCAAGGACCCGAAAAAGGCGATCCCGCCACTGTATGGGGCGCTTCTCAAGAATGAGCAGGATGTGGTGCTGCTGGAACGGCTCGCCTTCATGGCGCGGCGAGGTAACTGAATTCGGCCGTCCAGTGCTGTATTGCAATCTTGACCTCTGCAGGTGCGAAATACTGGCCCTCCCCAAGCCATCCCGGTAGACTGGCCCGATGTTCCTGTCCTTTGTCGAAGAGCTCCGCCGCGCCGGCATTCCAGCATCGCTCAAGGAGCATCTGGTGTTGCTGGAAGCGATGCGCGAGCGCGTCATCCCTGACCGGGTAGAGGATTTCTATTATCTGTCGCGTGCGACCTTCGTTAAGGACGAAGGACTGCTCGATCGGTTCGACCGCGTATTCGCCAAGGTGTTCAAGGGGGTGGAAACCAGCTTCGACACCGAAACGGCTGAAATCCCCGAGGAGTGGCTGCGCAAGGTCGCGGAGCTTTATCTGACGCCGGAACAGATGGCTGAAATCGAGGCGCTGGGGTCCTGGGACGAGATCATGGAGGCGCTGAAAAAGCGGCTCGAGGAGCAGCAGGGCCGGCATCAGGGCGGCAACAAATGGGTCGGCACGGGCGGCACGTCACCCTTCGGCGCCTATGGCTATAATCCCGAAGGCGTCCGCATCGGTCAGGACAGCAACCGCAACAACCGCGCGATCAAGGTTTGGGACAAGCGCGAATTCCGCAACCTCGACAATGCGGTCGAACTGGGCACCCGCAACATCAAGGTGGCGCTTCGGCGGCTGCGGCGCTTCGCCCGCGATGGCGCTGCGGACGAACTCGATCTTGACGCCACCATCCGGGGCACCGCGCGTCAGGGCTGGCTCGACATCGTCATGCGGCCCGAACGCCACAACGCCGTGAAGCTGTTGCTGTTTCTCGATGTGGGCGGCTCGATGGACCCTCACATCAAGCTGTGCGAGGAGCTGTTTTCAGCGGCGACATCCGAGTTCAAGCATCTGGAATTCTTCTATTTCCACAACTGCCCCTATGAAAGCGTATGGAAAGACAACCGCCGTCGCTTCAACGAACGGCTTCCGACCATGGACGTGCTTCACAAGTACAGCGCGGACTATAAGCTCGTTTTTGTCGGCGACGCGTCGATGAGCCCCTATGAGATCACCTATCCGGGCGGATCGGCCGAGCATTTCAACGACGAAACCGGCCAGGTCTGGATGGAACGGATCACGCAGGTGTATCATTCGGCGGTCTGGCTCAACCCTGTCGCCGAAGCGCAGTGGCCCTACACGCCGTCGATCAGGACGATTGCCGATCTGATGGACGGCCGCATGTATCCGCTGACGCTGGAGGGGTTGGACGGGGCGATGCGCGAGCTGACGCGCACGCACTAACCGGGATTTGGCAAGGTCCAGATCAGAACATTCGCAAAGAGCACCAGCGCGACGAGCAACATCAGCCCGCCGCGTTTCCAGTCCTTGCGCTTCACTAACAAGACCGCGCCGCCGCCGGCCAGGGCGAACGCGGCGATCATCGCAATCGAATAGGCAATCGGGGAAAAGGACGACATGCGGCTTCTCTAACCGATCAATGCCGATTAGCTAGAGGCAATGGATTCGGGGGCTCAGTTCGATCTTTTCATCATTGGCGGTGGTATCAACGGCGCGGCGATAGCGCGCGATGCCGCCGGCCGTGGGCTGTCGGTCGGACTTGCCGAACGCGCGGACTTTGGCGGGGCGACCTCGTCGGCTTCCACCAAGCTGCTTCATGGCGGCCTACGCTATCTTGAATTCGGCGCCTTCCGGCTCGTGCGAAAGGCTCTGGCGGAACGCGCGGTCGTGTTCGATGCCGCGCCGCAACTGGCGCACCCCCTGCCATTTGTCATTCCGCGCTTGCGGGACGCGCGTCCCGACTGGCTGATCCGGCTGGCGCTGTTCCTTTACGATCATCTGGGCGATCGCGGTGGCATGGCCAAAAGCGAGACGATCCGGCTGCGGCAGGACCGGGCCGGGCGGGGACTCGATCCCGGCATATTCAAGGGATGGCGCTACAGCGACGGATGGATCGACGACGCGCGCATGGTGATCGCGCTGCTTCGTGATGCGGAAAGCCGTGGCGCAACGCTTTATCCGCGCACTGCCGTTACATCGGCTGAACCAGTCAGCGGTGGCTGGCAGGTCATCTTGTCCGACGGGCGAAACGTCACCGCGAGCCATGTCGTCAATGCCACGGGACCCTGGGCCGAAGAAACCGCCCGCGACATCATGGGGTTGGGCGACGCACCTTGCCTGCGGCTTGTCCAGGGCAGTCACATTATCGTCGAGCGTCCAACCTCGGCCGACGATGCCCTGATGATCCAGCAGCCCGACAGGCGCGTGGTATTCCTTGTTCCGCTGGGAGAAAGCCATCTGATGATCGGCACGACCGAAATCAAGGTCGACCGCCCGCCCGCATCTCCGAGCCCGGCACCCGATGAAATCGTCTATCTGCTGATGGCCGCGAACCGGGTGCTGGCCAAACCGATCATGGTCGCCGACATCGTCCACACCATCGCCGGCGTCCGCCCCCTCATCGCGGAAAAAGGAAAGAACGCGCGTGAAACTTCGCGCGACTGGCATCTGCATGTCCATGACGGCCAACGCGCCCTGAGCGTGATCGGCGGCAAGATCACGACTTACCGGCTGTTGGCGGAGGCGGTGCTGGCGCGGATCGCCCCCCGATCCAGGCGCTGGACGCGAGATGCGCGCCTGCCAGGCGGCGATTTCGAGCCGCAGGACAATGAACGCAATCGCGACGCCTTCATCCGCTGGCTGGACGGACTTTCCCGCCGCTTCCCCGATTATGACCCGGCCATCGTGCAGCGCATCGCCAGGCGTTTTGGAAGGGAGGCCGAGAATATGCTGACCCAGGGCATCGGCCAGGAAATCGGCGGGCTTTTCGAAGCGGAACTGAGGCATTTCGTAACACAAGAATGGGCGACCACCGCCGAGGATATTCTGTGGCGACGAACGAAGGCCGGAATAGACGCCATTCCAGATGCCGAACGGGATATCGACAAATGGATCTCACGCTTTACGACCTCTTAACCTGATCGCGCGACTATCGTGGCTGGAGCTTGTGTCTCCAGGGGTCTTGCGCATGGCTGAAATCGATAAAACGCTCGCCAATGTCGAACAGGCGATTCTGCCGACCATCGCGTCGATGCTCGACGCCCTGATCGAACTCGGCGCAGGGCGCGCGGCCCGGGATCGACGGCCTGCGCTACGCGACCGACATCCGTATCCTGGCCGACCAGGCAAACCGGGCGAGCCGGGAAATCGGCGAGCTGATGGCTTTTGCGCAGGGTTATACCACGCCTGCGACCCACCACGCCCGGGCTGCCTGAGACAGCATCGTTCGGTTTGCGGCAGGATACCGAATTTGCGCGCTCGCAATCACGACAAGCCGCTGATTTAGCTCATTTCGGCGCGTAGCCGTCGGCATGAATCGACTTTACATCGGGGTAGGTTGACCCTATATCGCCTGTCCGCTGCCCCATGGGACTTCCAACCGCAAGGCAGCTTTACGTCAACTACCCGTTGGAGGTCCCTTGAGTTGCACACGCACAATAGCGCGTTGGGGGTAGCGACTACCCTTCGTCCGGTTCAGCCGGTCACGCTTGTTCGTCCGCACGCCGCACACCGTGCCGCCCGCTTCTTTGTCGAGAAGTTTCCGGGCACGTCGATGTATGCGGTCAAGGCCAATCCGTCGCCCGAGCTTCTGAAAGAGCTTCTGGCGGCTGGAATCACGCATTACGACGTCGCCTCCATCGCGGAGGTGCGCCTTGTTCGCGATGTGCTGGGTGAAGTGGCGACACTTTGCTTCATGCACCCCGTCAAGGCGGAAGAAGTGATCGCGGAGGCCTATTTCGACCATGGCGTCCGTACCTTCTCGCTCGACAGCCAGGAAGAACTGGAAAAGATCGTCCGCGCCACCCAGGGCGCGACGGATCTGACGCTGTGCGTACGCCTGCGCGTTTCCTCCGATCATTCGAAGCTCAGCCTCGCCTCCAAATTCGGCGTCAGCGTCGAAGAAGCACCAGCGCTGCTTCTGGCTACCCGCCAGGCGGCCGATGCGCTTGGCGTCTGTTTTCATGTCGGCAGCCAGGCGATGACGCCGCAGGCTTACGGCAATGCCCTGGAACGTGTCCGCGCCGCGATTGTGGCGGCGTCGGTGACGGTGGACGTGGTCGACGTGGGCGGCGGTTTTCCTTCCATCTATCCAGGAATGGAGCCGACCGATCTCGAAAATTATTTCGAGACGATCCATCGCGGCTTCGAAAGCCTGCCGATCAGCTATTCGGCCGAACTCTGGGCGGAGCCGGGCCGCGCGCTTTGCGCGGAATATTCAAGTGTGCTGGTTCGCGTGGAACGCCGCAAGGACGATGTGCTCTACATCAACGACGGTGCCTATGGCTCGCTGTTCGACGCGGCGCATGTCGCGTGGCGCTTTCCGGTGAAGCTGGTTCGGGAGTGTTCCAGCCTGGCCCGGAACATGCCGTTCAGCTTCTACGGCCCGACATGCGATGATCTGGATCACATGGCGGGTCCGTTCGATCTTCCCGCCGACGTTCAGGCAGGCGATTATATCGAAATCGGTATGCTTGGCGCTTACGGCGCGGCGATGCGCACGGGTTTCAACGGCTTTACCGCCGGCGAGACCGTGACCGTCACGGATGAACCGATGGCGAGCCTGTACACGCCTGCGGAGCAGCCATCGACGGTGGTGGAAATCGCCCGCAAGCTGTAACAGCAGATATTTACAACACCGTCATGCCAGCGGAGGCTGGCATCCATTCTGAATCAACATGGACCCCAGCCTGCGCTGGGGTGGCGCAATTCGTTTTCGGAGTTTGAAATGACCGAGCCGCTCGTCAACGATCAGCGCAAGGCGGAGCTTCTCTCGAAGGAAGTCCGTCACATCGACATCAAGAGCTTCGACGCCCGCCCCATCATCGACCAGATGGACGGCATGAGCTTCACCAGCCGCGATCTTGCGCGCGCGACCCGCATCTACAACCAGATGCTCGAGGACAAGGACTGCTCGATCTTTCTTGTCATCGCGGGCTCGACCTCTGCCGGCGGCTGCATGGACCTTTATGCCGAACTGGTCCGCAACAACATGGTCGACGGCATCGTCGCGACCGGCGCAACCATCGTCGACATGGATTTCTTCGAAGGGCTTGGTCACAAGCATTACCAGGCCCGGGAAATCCCCGACGACGATACCTTGCGTTCGCTTTATATCGACCGCATCTACGACACCTACATCGATGAGGTGGCTCTGCAGGACTGCGACCACACCATTTTCGAGATCGCGGAAAGCCTGGAGCCCCAGCCCTATTCCTCGCGCGCGTTCATCCGCGAAATGGGCAAATGGCTGGCGAAGAACGGCAAGAAGGAAAACAGCCTCGTCAAGCTGGCGTACGAACATGACGTGCCGATCTTCTGTCCGGCCTTCACCGACAGCTCGGCGGGGTTCGGTCTCGTCAAGCATCAGGTCGATGCGATGAAACGCGGCGGCCATTACATGACGCTCGATTCCATCGCCGATTTCCGCGAACTGACCAACATCAAGATCAAGGCGGGCACCACCGGCCTTCTGATGGTCGGCGGCGGCGTACCCAAGAACTTCATCCAGGACACGGTCGTTTGCGCTGAAATTCTGGGCCATCACGATGTAGAGGTCCACAAATACGCGGTGCAGATCACGGTCGCTGACGTGCGTGATGGCGCATGTTCGTCCTCTACGCTTCAGGAAGCCGCAAGCTGGGGCAAGGTTTCGACCGCGATGGAGCAGATGGTCTATGCCGAGGCAGGCTCGGTCATCCCGCTGCTCGCGTCGGACGCTTATCATCGCGGCCACTGGAAAACCCGCGCCAAGCGCGCCTTTGGCAAGATGTTCGACTGAGTTCGACCGGGCTCGATCTGCTGGAACAAGTCACCCCCCGCTGTGCAAAACGGCGGGGGTGTTGTTTGCCGGCATGACGGCAAGGGGTGGAAACCGGGCGCAACCATCCGGCTGTCCTACAACACCCGTTCCAGCCTATGCTCCGCGCGGGTTTTTCTCAAAATTGAAACGGCAAGGTCATGTTCCACCCGATCAGGTGTAACCTTTGTAACCTTCCACCCGGCTCACTGCTCGAAGCTCGCCACCAGTTCGACATGGATAGACCAACGGAACTGCCCGACTGGCCATAGCCGCGTCAGCGTGTAACCGCCGTCCACCAACGCTTTCGCATCCCGCGCAAAACTATTCGGGTTGCACGACACCATCGCCACGCGCGGAACGGCGGATTTGGCAAGCTCGTCAACCTGCGCGCGTGCGCCCGCGCGCGGCGGGTCCAGAACGACCGCGTCGAACCGGGAAAGCTCCTTCGGGTCGAGCGGGGCCCGGAACAAGTCGCGGTGCTGGGCGGTCAAGCGACGTTGGCGCCACCCCGCAGCCGCCCCAAGCGCCTCCACCGCGCTTTTCGCGCCGTCAATCGCCGTGATCTGCCCGCGTGCCGACAATGGCAGGGCAAAAGTGCCAAGGCCGCAAAACAGGTCCGCGATCCGTTTCGCGCCTGCCGTCGCGATCTCCACGGCCGACACCAGAGCGTGTTCGCCATCCGATGTCGCCTGGAGAAAGGCAGCGGCCGGCAGCCCAACCGGAATGCCGCCGAACGTTACCGTCGGCGCTTCCGCCATGTGCACGAGTTCCGCCCCATAGCCCCGGTCGACCGATAGCCGGGCAAGCCGGTTCGTCACGGCAAAATCGGTCATCGCTTCAAGCGTTTGCAGATCGTCAGCGGCGGCGATCGGGCCGATCATCGCGTCCACGCCCTGGTCGCAGCGGGTGAGCGTGATGCCCGCCGCCGTGCGGTCGGCAAGCAATTGCCCCAGCAACCGTCTGAGCGGCCCGATCAACGTGAAAAGATCGGGCGCCATCACCGGGCATTCGGCAAGATCGACAAGCGTGTTGCTCTCTCCCTCGTTGAACCCGATGGTGACGCGGCCTTGCCTCTTCTGGGCACGAAGGCTCGCCCGGCGACGGGCGCCCGGCGGCGACAGATGCGGTTCCTCCATGACCGGCGTGGCCAGACCTTGCTGGACAAGCGCATGGCGGATGCGATCGCTCAGGAACGTCCGATAAGCGGCGTCATCGGCATGTTGAAGCTGGCATCCCCCACAGCGTCCGAAATGTCGGCAGGCGGGATCGGCATGATGAGGACCACGCTGTATGACCACGCCATCGCCATCGACCAGATCACCCGGTACCGCCCCCGTGATATGACGACCATCGGTCGTGACACCGTCACCCCGCGAAGCGATGCGGATAACTTCACTCTGCATGTGCTCTTTCATGTCCGGCTGGTTTCACCCAGTGCTGATCTTATCTGGCGCACCAGCGCATCGGCATTGAATGCGGCCCCTGCCCTGCGCGCCGCTTCGCCATGCAGCCAAACACCCGCGCACGCGGCGGCGAAAGGGTCGGACCCACGCGTCAGCATCGTGCCGATGACGCCTGCCAATACGTCGCCGGTCCCTGCCGTCGCCAGCCAGAAACTTGCGCCTGCGGCAACGGCGGTTCTGCCATCCGGTGCCGCAACGACGGTATCGGGGCCCTTTAGCACGATGGTCGCGCCTGATTGCCGGGCCGCTGCGCGAGCGCGGTCGATCCGGCTGCCGGGCAGTGCCCCGAACAGCCTGGTGAACTCGCCTTCATGCGGCGTGAGCACAACTGTACAGCCGTGCAATCGGCGCTCGATCGGAACAGCGCTCCCGCCCAGCAGCACCAACGCGTCGGCATCGAGGACAAGCGGATGCTTCCGGCTGAGCGCGGCATCGAGGCGAAGCGAGGCTTCGCGGTCCCGCCCCAGGCCCGGCCCCACGACCAGAGCGCCTATCCGCTCGTCGCCAACCAGATCTTCAAGCTCGGCGCTGCCGGCCTGACGCTGGATGATGGAGGCCGGTTCATGCTGGCCCGCCCCCTCGCCCGCAAGAACGACATAGCCAGCACCTGCCGCCTGAGCCGCGCGTGCCGAAAGAAGCGCGGCACCCGGCATGGCGCCGCCTATGACGAAAACGAAGCCGCGCGTGTATTTGTGATCCGCAAAACCCGGCGGCGAAATGCCGAGCGGGCCGATCAACGCGCAATCGGTCGTGACGCTTATGCCAATGTCCGCGACGACAAGCCGCCCGCAAAGGGAGGCCGCCGGATACAGCAGATGCGCGGGCTTCAACGCGCCGAGGGCCACCGTCATATCGAACGCGCGCGATGCACCGAGCAAAGCCCCATCGTCGGTCCCCACCCCGCTTGGCAGATCAACAGCGATCGAAGTCGACGCAGCCGCCATCAGGGTTTCGAGACGCTTGGCGAGTTTCGTATCGAGCGGGCGACGAAGGCCCGTCCCGAACAAGGCATCGACGACAATCCGGGCAGGTTTCGCATCGGCCAGATTGCAGACCGTGCCTTCATATCGGGCTGCGGCCGAAATCGCCTCCGCGGAATTGGGCGGCGCCGATTGCGCCACGGTGATGGGCCAATTTTTTGCCGCAAGCTCGCGCGCGATCACATAACCATCGCCGCCGTTATTGCCGGGACCGCAGAGAATGAGCACATCATCCGGCCCGACGAATTCCACGATGGCGCGAGCCACGGCGCGCCCGGCACGATCCATCAATTCGTCGCCCGGCACGCCGCCCGCGATTGTCGCCGCATCGGCTGCGCGCATCTCCTCGGCGGTCGCGATTGGCTGATCCAAAACCATGCTTGTCTTCATCGTCGCAGCATGTATCAACATGCCGGTCATGAAGCCATCATTGTCAAGCGCGATCGTTCTTTGCGCGGGATTCGCCATCGCGGCCTGCTCGCCCTCCCCCTATTATACCGGCACCCGGGGAGGGCTGGCGCCGGGCGCCGTGCCACGCGATGGGCTGGGGCGACCGGTGATCGATGGAAAGGCCATTGAATACGCATTGCCGCCACCCGCGCCGGCCATTTCCGGCCCAAAAACGGGAGCATCAGCCAGCAACAGCGTCATCTATTTCGAGGACCTGTCCTATTCTGACCGCCCTGCCAAGGTGGCGAACAACAATCTGGACGACAGCGCGCCGCGTCCCTAAATTCCGCGCCACCTATCCGGGCAAGGCCGAAGCTGATCGACCTTTCCCGCACGCATTCCCACTAATCAGATATCGGCAAAAACATGAGTTTCGGCGGTTGCGCCCGGGTGGGTGACAGCGCCCTTCCATGCGGGGCCGACATTTTGCGCATAACGCCACAGCGCGCCTGACTGATAGTCATTGTCGCGCGGTTTCCACGCCTTGCGCCGCTCGGCAATGACTGCGTCATCCATCTTCAGGTCGATGGTTCCTGCCTCGGCATCGATCGAGATGATATCGCCGTTCTCGACCAGCGCGATTGGCCCGCCGTCGGCTGCTTCCGGCCCGACATGGCCGATGCAGAAGCCGCGCGTCCCGCCGGAAAAACGGCCGTCGGTGATAAGCGCGACCTTCTCGCCCATGCCCTGCCCATAAAGCGCGGCGGTGGTCGACAGCATCTCGCGCATGCCGGGACCGCCCTTTGGCCCCTCGTAACGGATGATGATGACCGAACCTTCCGCTATGTCGCGCGCCTCAACGGCCGCGAAGGCGTCTTCCTCGCAGTCGAACACGCGCGCAGGGCCTTCGAACTGCAGGCGATGCATGCCCGCAACCTTTACGATTGCTCCCTCGGGCGCGAGCGTGCCTTTGAGGCCGACGACGCCGCCCGTCGGCGTGATGGGCGTCCTGGCGTCGTAGATTACCTTTTGATCGGGGTTCCAGGTGATCTCGTCCAGATTTTCACCCAGCGTCTTGCCCGTAACGGTCATGCAGTCGCCGTGAAGGAAGCCTTCGGCAAGCAGCGTTTTCATCAGCATGTAGATGCCGCCCGCTTCATGCATGTCCTTCGCGACATATTTACCGCCTGGCTTCAAATCCGCAATGTACGGTGTCGATTTGAAGATTTCGGCGACATCGAACAGGCTGAAATCAAGTCCGGCTTCATTGGCCATGGCAGGCAGATGCAGTGCGCCGTTCGTCGAGCCGCCGGTGGCGGCGACGACACGCGCCGCGTTTTCGAACGCCTCGCGGGTGCAGATGTCGCGCGGACGGATATTGCGGGCAAGCAGTTCCATCACCTGACGGCCGGCGGCGCGTGCGATGTCGGCACGGCTTGCATAAGGCGCTGGCGCCATGTTGGAGTTCGGCAGCGACAGGCCGATCGCTTCCCCGACGCATGCCATCGTGTTTGCCGTGAACTGTCCGCCGCACGCGCCATGGCCCGGGCAGGCGACTTTCTCCAGATCGATCAATTCCTGTAGCGGGCATGCCCCGGCCGCGTATTTGCCGACGACCTCGAAAACATCGACGACGGTTACGTCCTTGCCATGGAAATGGCCGGGCAGGATCGAGCCGCCGTAGACGAAGATCGACGGAATATTGAGGCGAAGCATCGCCATCATCATGCCGGGCAACGACTTGTCACAGCCGGCAAAGCCGACCAGCGCGTCATAGCAGTGGCCGCGCACCGACAGCTCGACCGAGTTCGGCGATCACCTCGCGGCTGACCAGCGAGGATTTCATGCCCTGATGGCCCATGGCGATGCCGTCGGTAACGGTGATGGTGTTGAACCGGCGCGGCATGCCGCCGGCCTCATTCACGCCGTCGCGGCAGATATTTGCTTGAGCATCGAGCGTGGTGTTGCAGGGCGCGCTGTCGTTGCCCGCAGACGCAACCGCAACGAACGGGCGGCCGATTTCCTCTTCGCTGAGGCCCATCGCATAGTAATAGCTGCGATGAGGCGCGCGCTCCGGCCCGACCGACACATGACGGCTGGGAAGTTTCGATTTGTCGAAGCGGTGCGTGGTCATTGCAATATCCTGCCTTGCATTCTTTGCCGCCGCTCTTGGCCCTGTCGGGGGCGACGGGTCAAGGCATAAGCTTAGACCAGAGCGTTCCTGACGGCCGCGATCACGGGCGCGAGATGCGAGGCCCAGCTTTGGACGCCGCCGTCGCAGGAAATCTGATCCTGGCGGATTTCGAGCCCCAGATAGGGAATGCAGTTTTCTTCCGCGTGGCGGTTCATTGTGTAGTTGAGAATTTTGCCGGAATAGGGCTGGTTGTCCCCCACATTCCAGCCTTGCTCCAGCAGCAGGGGAATGGCGATCCGGGCGGCGCGATCGTCGCCGTTATAAAGAATGCCAATCTGCCAGGGCCGTTCCTCTTCCCGCCGGGATTCGAGCTGCGGCGTGAAACTATGGACCGAAACGATCAGCCGGGGCCGTAATTCCGCGATGATCCGTGAAATTGCCGTGTGATAGGTCCGATGATACCGGTCTATGCGTTTCTCGCGCTGATGCGGGTCGAGCGCCCTGTTGCCCGGTATGTCGATGCCGTCACTCGCGTGAGGAATGACGCCATGCGCCTCCTCCTCCCGATTGAAGTCGATAACGAGACGTGACACGCGGGCAACGATGCCCGGCGCGCGAAGCGAGCGGGCCAGCGCGCGGACCAGAGGATCGACACCGATGTCTATCGCCACGTGCCGGCCAAGCACCGTCGGACAGATGCCGAGATCGATGCCGTCGGGGACCTGCCGGGATGCATGATCGGCAATGAAAAGAATGCCGGAATTGGGCTCACCCGGGATCAGTTCATGCGTTTCCGTAATCATTTGACGATATCAGTCCGGGATTGAGCGCGTGTTTTCGGAATGTCATGAAGCATTGCCGCTTGCAAGGCGATGACCGAGCCCGCGCCTGGTTGGGGGACATAGCCGCCGCAATGGCGTACGTGGTTCAACGGAAATCGCGGCGGGGATGCCAAGCATCCGCCGCCGCAGGTGAAAGCTGCCGATGCCTTATCAGGCACAGGCGAAGCCATTGACGAATGCGGCTGTCATGCCACGGCCGGGATCCGTCTGGACCTGAATATTGGCAAAATAAGATTAAAATTTGGGGAGCAAGTCTGGTTTCTGAGCGCGGTTAATGGCCGTCGGCAGGAACCACCAGTCGGGACGTGCGTGCGACAAGGATCCGTAGGCGGCCGAGCATGCTTCCGTGTTATCGAAAACCGCAAAGCAGGTTGCGCCCGATCCTGACATGCGCGTAAGAAATGCGCCGGAACACATTGATAGTTCTTCTAAAACGTCAGTGATCACGGGGCAGAGGCGGATCGCACCCGGCTCGAGATCGTTTCGCAATTGGCGGAGCCCAGCGATCGAAAAATCATCGCCCAGCCCGCCTCGATCAATGCCATCCCACGCCTGAAACACCGGCCCGGTTGACAGGGACTGCATAGGATTGACCAGTAGAACCGGCGCACCCGCGATATCCGGTACGACCGCTGAAACAAGCTGATCGCCCTTGCCGGTTCCCAACAGGGGGCGGGAATGAACGCAGGCAGGCACGTCCGCGCCAAGCGGTTCGGCCATCGCGGCCAGTCGACCCAGCGGCCAGTCGAGCTTCCAGAACCGGTTTAGAAGGCGAAGCGCGGCAGCCGCATCGGCGGAGCCGCCGCCAAGACCGCTCGCGACAGGCAAATTCTTGGTCAGGCGAAGATGAGCGTCCGCCCCGATGCCGGCCTCCTGCGCGAGAAGCTGGGCAGCCCGCAAAACCAGATTGTCCTCGCCCGAAGAAAGACCGGCAGCCATTGGGCCTTCGATTGACAGATGCGGCCCATGCCCCTCTGTCACTGCGAGGAGGTCACCATCGCGGACGAACGCGAAAAGCGTTTCAAGCTGGTGATAGCCGTCCGCCCTCCGTTTACGGACGTGCAGCGCCAGGTTCAGCTTGGCGGGCGCAACCTCAGTCAGCATCACGTTTTGCGTGGCCAGTGCTTTCGGGGCCGGTGTTTTCGAGGCCGAAATCGATCTTGTGCCGCAAACGAGCGGAGACCCCCGCATCGTCAGCGCCTACCATGGCCGCACGCCAGCTGAAACGCGCCTCAAGCTTACGGCCAACCTGCCAATAGGCATCGCCGAGATGTTCGTTGATGGTAGGCTCTGCGGGTTGAAGCTGAACCGCCTTTTCAAGCAGTTCGACCGCGCTTTGGTAATTGCCGCGACGGAAGTGGACCCAGGCGAGCGAGTCCGTGATCGCGCCATCCTGCGGGCGAAGCGAATTGGCCTTTTCAATCAGTCGCTGCGCTTCATCCAGATTGAGATCTCGGTCGAGCAGCGCATAGCCAAGATAGTTTAACGTGACCGCCTCATCGGGCGCCAGCGCCACAGCGCGCCGGAGATCGGGTTCGGCCTGTTTCCAGTCGCCCATCCGCTCGTACACCCCGCCACGCAACAGATATAACTGCCACAGCTGTTCGGCGGGCGGAGCAAGCGCGATAGCCTTGCCGTACGCCATCGCCGCTTGAGGCCGGTTGTCGGCGGCGATAAGCGCGTCCCCCAGCTGGGTCCAGTCGGAGACATCGGCGTCGGCACGACTGGCGGCGGCCTGTGCGATAGCAAGCGCTTCGGCATGGCAATTCAGCTGCTGAAGGAGCGCGATGCGCAAGGACGATGTCTGCTCGGCGAAAGGATCATCCGGCGCGATATGCGTAAGCGCATCGAGCGCGGCCTCCAACTTGCCGTCATTGGCAAGCATGTCGGCGGTCACCAGCCAGCCTTCCGCATTTTCCGGGGCAAGAAATGTCGCCATCCGCCCGATCATCAGCCCAATCTGGGAAACACGATCCCTGCTGACGTCGGCGGCAAGCCGTGCAAACAGTTCCGCCACGCCTTCAGCCGGCGTTGCGACACCCGTCTGCAGCCGCTTTCCACCGGCGACCAGTTCCCTTCCTTTTTTAAGGGCAGCGGCATCGCCGGCCAGAATAGCGAGCGCATCCGCCTTGCGCCCGGCGTGCTGGAGCATGGCCGCCGCTGCCAGACGCATGCGAATGGCCCGGCCGCTGTTGCCGCTGATCAGCGGCTGATATTCGGTCAGCGCCTCTTCGGTCCTGCCGAGCGTTCCGAGCAGGAAGGCCCGGTGTTCGGAGGCATAACTGTTGGCGAGCACGTTGCGACCGGTGGTTCCTATGGCGGCCAGAGGATCATCGCCTTTTCCCAGCGCCAGCCAGGCATCGATGATGGGTAGCGCGAAAAGCAGCTGATCTTCGTCGGACATGCCATTCCGAATGGCTTTCGCTTCCGCCCAGTTCCGCTTCTGGATGGCCGTGCCAAGCAGCATCAGCCGCGTATCGAAGCCATGCTCTCCCGCCAGGGACAATTGTTGGGCCAGCTCGCGCGCAAGCCTCTCATTCCCCGACAATAGCGCGAGTCCGAAAGTCCGCTGTTGCAGCGTGCGATCGTTCGCCGCCGCCTTCAGCGCGATCTGAAACTGGTTCGCCGCTTCGCCGAGCTGATCCTTGCTTATCGCCGCCCTGCCGCGCACATAGGCACGCCACGATGCGATATTCTCGCGTGCGGCGGCGGCGGTATTAACCGGCATCACCGCCAGGACCAGTCCTAAAACGCTACATATTCGGATAGTTCGGCCCACCGCCACCTTCTGGCACCACCCAATTGATATTCTGCGTCGGATCCTTGATGTCGCACGTCTTGCAGTGGACACAATTCTGCGCATTGATTTGCAAACGGGGATCACCTTCCTCTGTTCCGACGATCTCGTAAACCCCGGCCGGGCAATATCTCTGCTCCGGCGCATCATAAAGCGCGAGGTTGACCTCGATCGGAACCGACGCATCCTTCAAGGTCAAATGGATCGGCTGGTCTTCTTCATGATTGGTGTTCGACAGGAACACCGAGGACAGTCGATCGAAGCTGATTTTCCCGTCCGGCTTGGGATATTCGATCCGGCGGGCGTGATCCTTTCGCGACAACCGCTTGTGGTCCGGCTCATGGCCGAAGGTCCAGGGCACGCCAAGGCCGATCTGGTGCAGCCACAGGTCGAATCCCGAATAAAGCGTGCCCAGATTTCCGCCGAATTTGGCGACCGCCGGCTCGGCGTTGCGGACCATCTTCAGTTCCTTGGCGACCCAGCTCTTGTTGAGCGCTTCGGGATAGGCGGACAGTTCATCGCCCCCTTCAATGCCGCCCGCGATAGCCGCATAAGCCGCTTCCGCCGCGAGCATGCCCGACTTCATCGCCGTGTGGCTGCCCTTGATGCGTGGGACGTTCACAAATCCGGCCGAGCAACCGATCAGCGCACCGCCGGGGAAAACCAGCTTCGGCACCGACTGCCAGCCGCCTTCGTTGATCGCCCGCGCGCCATAGGATACGCGCTTGCCCCCTTCCAGAACCTCGCGGATCGCGGGGTGCGTCTTCCACCGCTGGAATTCCTCGAATGGGGAAAGATAGGGATTCTTGTAATCGAGCGCGACGACGAAACCGAGCGCGACCTGCCCGTTCGCCTGATGATAAAGGAAGCCTCCTCCCCACGCGTCATTGAGGGGCCAGCCCTGGGTATGGATGACACGACCCGGCGCATGCCTGGCCGGATCGATGTCCCAAAGCTCTTTCAACCCGATTCCATAGACTTGCGGGGCACAATTCGCTTCGAGATAGAAGATGCGCTTCAGTTCTTTCGTCAGATGACCGCGTGCGCCTTCGGCAAACAGCGTATATTTGCCATGAAGCTCCATGCCCGGCTGATAATCGGGCTTTTGACTGCCGTCGCGGGCGATCCCCATATCGCCGGTCGCCACGCCCTTGACCGATCCGTCCTCGTTGAACAGCACCTCGGCCGCGGCAAATCCCGGAAAAATCTCTACACCCAAAGCCTCCGCCTGGCTGGCCAGCCAGCGGCAGAGGTTGCCAAGCGAGACCGTGTAGCAGCCCTTGTTGTTCATGAACGGCGGCAGGGTGATGTGCGGCATCGCCCATTTGCGCTTCGCCGTCAGCAGCCAGTGGTGGTTTTCCGTCACCGGAACGGTCATGGGACTGTCCAGATCGCGCCAATCGGGAATCAGCTCGTCCAGCGCCTTCGGATCGACAACCGCACCGGACAGGATATGCGCCCCGATTTCCGAGCCTTTTTCAAGAACGCAGACCGACAATTCGTTGCCAGCCTCATTCGCCAACTGCTTCAGCCGGATCGCCGCGGCAAGCCCGGCAGGCCCACCGCCGACGATGACGACGTCATATGGCATTGATTTGCGTTCAGACACTCTTACCTCCGGGACAGCGCCGCACCGGTTGTCGCAACTTCCAACCGGTCTGGCACATACGACGGGATTCGTTAGTTGACCATAAGTGCACTTAGGGGATCGTCCTTAATCATGAAGACAGGGGTTGCAAGCTGGTCGCGGCCGGAAGCGTTGAATGCGCTGATCTGGCTGACCGAAAACGGGATCGACACGGTCGTGTCCGATGAGCCGCGCGCATGGCTCGACACCGAGCAGGCCGCCGCGCCCGTCGCGCAACAACAACCGCAGCCCGATACAGTAGAAAATGGTGATTTTTCAGGTATTTCTTCAGGAGATGCAACGGATCGGGATGCTTTACTGCCCGTTGTCGAAGGCGCATCAAATTCACATATCGGGCTGTTGCTGGACGCCGATCCCAGGGCCGGCGCCAGGCAAATTTTGCCAACAGTCGACGGGAAGCTGCTGGAACGCATGATCGCCGCCATCGGCCTGAAACTGGACGAAGTGATTCGCCTAGGCTTTGCCGTCGGTTCGACCGGACAGGCGATGCGCGAACAGGCCGCCGCGCACCCTGCCGAAGTGCTGCTGCTGATGGGCGACGGCCCGTCCAAGGCGCTGCTCGGCAAACCTGCCGCGCAAGTACGCGGTGAGGCTCACAGGATTGACCTGGGAGGCAGGGAAGTCACGGCATTCGCCACCTTCGCGCCCGTCTTCCTGATGCAGCAACCCCGCATGAAAGCACTGGCCTGGGCGGATCTCCGGCTGTTCGCAGCCTTCGCGCACAGCCGTTCAGCACGGCAATGATCCGCGTCTCCCTGACCCTTGCGTTGGCCGCGATGTCTTCACCGGCACTCGCCGGGAGCGCCGCACCCGGCGCGATCACAACAGCAACGGCGCCGGTGACGATCCTTGGCGCGGCCGCCTCTCCGATTGTGGTCGACGGGCGCATTCGTGTGGATAGCGCCATGCCCCGGGTGATGCCCGCGGCTAATCGGGCGGCGTATCGAAGTATATTCACCGCCATTCGCGATGGCCGTTTCGCCGAGGCGGCGTCGGTGCTCGACACAATGCCGTCGGCGGGACTGTTGACCGCAACCGCACGTGCTGAACTATGGCTGGCCTCGGGCGGGCCAAAACCCTCGGCCGAAGCACTATCCGCATGGCTGACCGCCAACAGCGATTTCCCGCAGGCGGAACGGCTTGCGGCGATCGCGCACGAAATGGGGCTCGCCGACGTCCCCGCCCCTCCGCAGGTTTTGGGTTTGCTTCCCGTCAATACCGCTTCGCGCGAAAAGCCCCGCCCCAATCGGGCAGATACCGAGGCGTCGGCTTTCATCGCGGAAGTTCGGCCCCTTCTTGCCGCCGACAAACCGGATGAAGCAGAGGCGATCTTGCAAGGCGCTTCGCTCTCCAGCGATATCCGCACCGAATGGCAACAACGGATCGCGTGGACCTATTATCTCGCCGGTGACGACGGCCGGGCGCTTTCACTCGCGACGCAAGCGGCAGGCGGCTCGGGCGAATGGGCAGCAATGGGAAGCTGGGTCGCCGGACTGGCGTCATTCCGCAGCGGCGATTGCAGCCGGGCGGCAAGCCATTTCGCGCACGTGGCGTCGGCGGCCCATAGCGACGACCTGGCAGCGGCGGGCCAATTCTGGACCGCGCGGGCCGAAACTGCCTGCGGGTGGCCGCAGCGGGTGTCCGCGCGACTGCGTTCCGCCGCCCGCTACGACAACTCCTTTTACGGCCTGCTGGCCCGCCGGATGTTGGGCATAGACCCCCCGCCGCCGCCCCGCAGGCCCGACTTCCTCCTCGCCGACTGGCGGCATGTCGACGACCTGCCCGGCGCAAGACGGGCGGCGGCGCTGGCTGAAATCGGCGAACTCGGATTGGCGGACCGCGAGCTCCGCTATCTGGCGATGACCGGTCTGGCCCGAAATCACGTCGCGCTCACCTATCTCGCGGCAAAACTCAACCTTCCGGCAACGCAATACTGGCTGTCGCACAACGCGCCGCCCGGCGTCGTCCCTCCGGTCGCGACCCGCTATCCAGCGCCCGAATGGGTGCCTTCGCGCGGGTGGCGTGTGGACAGATCGCTGGTCTACGCCCACGCGCTTCAGGAAAGCCGCTTCGTCACCGACGCAAAATCCCGCACGGGCGCGCGCGGCATCATGCAGTTGATGCCCGGCACGGCGAGGCAGGTCGCCGCCTCGATGGCGCTTCCGGCGGCCGATGACCGGCTGACCGACCCCGCGTTCAACATCGAATGCGGGCAGACCTATCTGGAGGAACTGCGCGATTCCCCGTGGACGGGCGGGCTGCTGCCCAAGGTAATCGCCGCCTACAACGCGGGGCCGGGCTCCGTGAAGAGATGGAACGAGCAGCTTCGCGACAATAGCGACCCGCTGTTATTTATCGAATCGATCCCCTTCGAGGAAACGCGCCACTATGTAGAGGTGGTATTGAGGAATTACTGGATGTATCAACAAGGCGAAGGTGCCTCCTCATCCAGCCTCGATGCGCTTGCACAAGGCATGTGGCCGCGCTTTCCTGGCCTTCCCGGCCGGACCGCGATCCGTATTGACTCCGCGAGGCCCTTTGCCAGTGCCGATTGACGAAAGCCTTCCCTTCAAACCCGTTCGCATCGCGGTGATGACCGTGTCGGATACGCGCGATCAGACAAACGACGGTTCGGGCGACGCATTGGCCCAGCGTCTTGTAGATGCCGGCCATGTTCTTGCCGAACGATCCATCGTGCGCGACGATGCCGAGCTGATCGTCGCCCAGCTGCACCGCTGGATCGATGACGAGACGATCGACTGCATCATTTCGACCGGCGGCACCGGCCTTACCGGCTATGATGTGACTCCAGAAGCGTTCGCAAGAGTGTGGGACAAGGAAATACCGGGCTTTGGCGAACTGTTTCGCTGGCTGTCCTATCAGTCGATCGGCACATCGACGGTACAATCCCGCGCCTGCGCGGGCGTCGCGCGGGGCACCTATATGTTCGCGTTGCCCGGATCGACCGGGGCCGTGAAGGACGGCTGGGACGGCATTCTGGCGACCCAGCTTGATAGTCGGCATCGGCCTTGCAATTTCGTCGAGGTGATGCCGCGACTGCGGGAACACGAAATTCGTTCTTGATTTGTTCTTTTGACCAGTGCAGATTGGGGTGGTGCCAAAGCCGCCTCCCCCTCGGCGCGGTGCTACGGTCAATACGACGAGCAGACGCTTCAACCTCCCCTCGCGGGAAACCGATGGCGACTGGCTGGATGAGCGGGCGACACTGGATGGGGAACCGCCGCCGCTGAAAACCACGGTGACGGTCGAGCATCCCCGCACGATCATCACCCGCAACAATTCCCCCGACATCGGTTTTGACCGCTCGATCAACCCCTATCGCGGCTGCGAGCACGGTTGCATTTACTGCTTCGCCCGTCCGACCCACGCCTACCACGACCTGTCGCCAGGAATTGACTTCGAAACAAAGCTGTTCGCCAAGCCCAATGCGCCGGAGCTTCTGAGGGCCGAACTTTCGAAACGCGGTTATGAGGCCCGGCCCATCGCTTTTGGCACAAACACCGACCCTTTCCAGCCCATCGAGGCAAAATGGGGCGTAACGCGCGCCTGTCTTGAGGTGCTGGCCGAGTGCCGCCACCCGTTCACCATCACCACAAAGTCGGACAGGGTCGTCAGCGTCCTTGATATCATCGCGCCGATGGCCCGGCAGAACCTGGTTTCGGTCGCCATATCCGTCACGTCGTTGACGCCGCTGATCGCCCGCACCCTGGAGCCGCGCGCGCCGCGCCCGGAAAAGAGGCTTCTCGCGATCCGCAAACTTGCCGAAGCGGGTGTCCCGGTCTTCGTGTCGATCGCGCCTGTCGTCCCCGGCATCACCGACCACGAAATGGAACATATATTGGAACGTGCGGCACAAGCAGGCGCAAAGGCTGCTTTCTTCCTGCCGGTCCGCCTGCCGTTCGAGGTCGCGCCGCTGTTCAAGGCGTGGCTCGATGCGCATTTTCCCGATCGCGCGGAAAAGGTGATGAACATTATCCGCTCCATCCGCGATGGCCGCGAGAATGATCCGAATTTCTTCACAAGGATGCGCGGGCAAGGCCCGTGGGCCGATCTTATGCGGACGCGCTTCACCATCGCCTGCCGAAAGCTGGGCCTCAACAAGGAGAAGGTCCGGCTCAGGACCGATCTGTTCCGTCCACCGATGAGCGATCAACTCCGGTTGTTATAAGCCGTTGGCCTATGCATCCCGCATTCGGTAATTGGCGTACTGGCGCCGAAGTGCGGTCTTCAACAGCTTGCCCGTCGCCGTATGCGGCAGTTCATCGACGAACAATATTTCGTCGGGCAACCACCATTTGGCGACGCGCCCCGATAAATGGGCAAGAATTTCGGCCGACGTAACGGCGCTGCCCGGACACCGGACGGCCAGAAGCAGCGGCCGTTCCTCCCACTTGGGGTGCGGGATGCCGACCGCCGCCGCCTCAAGTACGCCGGGGCAGCCCGTTGCAGTATTTTCAAGCTCGATCGAGCTGATCCATTCACCACCGGATTTGATGACGTCCTTGGCGCGGTCCGTGATCTGCATCACGCCATCGGGGTGGATTACTGCGATGTCGCCGGTGTCGAACCAGCCTCCACCATCGACGGCAGGTGCGTTTGCCCCATAATATGTGTCGATGACCCAGGCGCCCCGTACCTCGAGGCGGCCGGCGCTCTGGCCATCGCGTGGGCAAGCAACTCCAGTCTCATCCACCACCCGCAATTCGGTGCCGAATACCGCCTTCCCCTGTCGAATGACATGGTCGATCCGCGCTTCGGCATCCATGGCCGACCATCCCGCCGGATAGGCGTTCGACGTACAAACCGGCGAGGTTTCGGTCATCCCCCAGAGATGGCAAAGCCGAATATCCGCCGCATGGAAGCGTCTGACGAGCGAGCGCGATGCCGCCGATCCTCCCATCAGCACAACGCGCAGCCGCCCGAAATCCGAACCTATGGATTCGACATGCTGAAACATTGAATTCCAGACGGAGGGCACGCCCGCTGCGTGCGTCACCCCTTCTTCCAACAGCAGCCGATGCAGCGTGGCCGGGTCTGCCGCCGCCGACAACACCATCTTGGCGCCAACCTGGGCCGCGGCAAAAGGCAGTCCCCAGCTCGCCGCATGGAACAGCGGTACAACCGGCAGCACGACCGACCGCTGGCCCAGCTCTGCTATATCGGGCTGGACCACCATCATGCTGTGCAGCGCCGCAGACCGATGCTGATAAAGGACGCCCTTGGGATTCCCGGTCGTGCCGCTGGTGTAGCACAGCATCGCGGGATCGCGTTCGTCCCCCGCGACCCAGGGAAAACCCTTGTCCCCACCAGCGATCAGGACATCGAAATCGTCATCGAAACAGATGAAATGTTCGACCGTCGGGAGGCGCGGCTTCACCCTTGCCACGGTTTCGGAAAGGGCCGCGTCATAGAGCAGAACCCGGTCCGCCGCATCGTTGATGATAAAGGCGATCTGTTCATCGAACAGCCGCCAGTTCACGGTGTGGATAATGCCGCCCATGCCTATCGCGCCAAACCACGAGACAAGGTGACGGGCATGGTTCATCGCCAGGGTGGCGACCCGGTCGCCGGGCTGGATGCCGAGTTGGTCCAAAGCGCTCGCCAGACGTCGCGCGTCCGATGCAATGCCAGCCCAGTTGGTTCGGCTTGTTCGTCCATCAATCGCGCAACTGACGATCTCACGCGCGCCGTGTTCGCGCACGGCATGGTCGATGAGGTGCGTCAACCGCAGTGGCCAATATTGCATCCCCCCCAACATGGCAGTCTCCTGGCGCCCCATGTCGAGAATATCCATTTTACGTCAGGAAACCAGCGCCAGTCTCGGCTGCTCGTCCGCTTTCAGCGTTACGGCCGTAACACCCGGAAGGTATTCGATTCGCGCGGCGATTTCAGCTTCCAGCGCATATCTGCGTCCAAGGCTGAGCTTGACCTCCATGTCCTCCGCCCTCAGCCGAAGCACGACTTCGCCGCGCCCGCCGCGAACCTTCTCGAGTTCACCCGCGATCATCGGCAGGGCGGCGGTGCTCGTCAACGTGATCTCGAGGTTGATGCGGATGCGCTTGGCAAGGCTGTCCAGCGGTGTCAGCCCGCGAATGGTGACGCGCGGCGTGTCCTCCTCCGGCCTCCATAGAAGCTCGACCGACAACAGCGCGCACTCGCCCGCGCGGGCTGCGGCCTCCACCGCCTCCTGCGCTTCGTCGTCGAAAATGCTGGCGATGAACTGACCCGATTCATCGGAACAGGTCGCGAGCAGATAACGCTTGCCGCTCGCCGATGTCCGCCAGCGCGCATCTTCCATAAGTCCGGCCATCGCGGCGCTCGTCCGCCCCCCGCCGACAGGGCCGCCCGCAGCGGATAGATCGGAATAGCTCCGCACACCATTGGCGGCGAGCAGATGCCGGTAGCGGTCTACCGGATGAGCCGAGAGATAGAAACCGAACGCGTCCTTTTCCTGCGTCATCCGCTCGGACAACGACCAGGGCTTGGTGGTCGCAAGCCGGATGGGGGCCAAACCCGCGCTGCCCGCGCCGAACAGGCCATGTTGACCGCTGTTGCGCTGGTCGGCGGCGGCGGAAGCATGGGCGAGGATCGTCTCGGCCGACGCATGGACGCTTGCCCGATCGGCATTGATGCAATCGAAAGCGCCGGCGGCGGCCAGGCTTTCGAGCTGGCGCTTGTTGAGCTGGCGCGGATCGATGCGCTCAGCAAAATCGTCGAAGCTCTGGAACAGACCGCCTCGTTCCCGCGCGCTTACGAGATCGCTCATCGCCTTTTCGCCCACGCCCTTCAACGCCCCCAGCGCGTAGCGGACGGCCAGTCCCTCGCCATCTTCCTCGACGATGAAATCGGCGCCGCTGCGGTTGATGCATGGCGGCAAGCAACGCACGCCGAGCCGGCGTATATCGTCGACGAATATCGACAGTTTGTCTGTGAGCGCGATGTCATAGGCCATGGAGGCGGCGTAGAACTCATGCCGGTGATGCGCCTTCAACCATGCGGTGTGATAGGCGACCAGTGCATAGGCGGCGGCGTGACTCTTGTTGAAGCCATAGCCCGCGAACTTGTCGATCAAGTCGAACAGCTCATTGGCCTTGCCGGCGCTGATCTGCTTTTCGGCGCACCCCTCGACAAAGCGCGAGCGCTGCGCATCCATCTCGGCCTGGATCTTCTTGCCCATCGCCCGGCGGAGAAGATCGGCTTCGCCCAGCGAATAGCCAGCCAGGATCTGCGCGGCCTGCATCACCTGTTCCTGATAGACGAAGATGCCGTAGGTTTCCTTCAGCACGCCTTCCAGCAGCGGATGCGGATATTCGATCGCCTCCCGCCCGTTCTTGCGCGCGCCGAAGCTCGGGATATTGTCCATCGGTCCGGGCCGGTAGAGCGAGACAAGGGCGATAATGTCTTCGAAACAGGTCGGTTTCACCGCCGAGAGCGTGCGGCGCATGCCTTCGGATTCGAGCTGGAACACGCCGACCGTGTCGCCCCGCTGGAGAATCTCATAGACCTTTGGATCGTCCCAGCCCAACCCGGCGAGATCGACCTCGATACCGCGCTTCGCCAGCAATTCGATCGCCCGCTGAAGAACCGACAATGTCTTCAATCCCAGGAAATCGAACTTTACGAGCCCCGCCGCTTCGACATATTTCATGTCGAACTGGGTGACCGGCATGTTTGACCGCGGATCGCGATAGAGCGGAACGAGCTGTGCAAGGGGCCTGTCGCCGATCACCACGCCCGCTGCGTGGGTGGAGCTGTGGCGTGGCAGGCCCTCGAGCTTCATCGCCAGATCGACCAGCCGCCTGACATCGTCGTGAAGCTCATATTCCTGGCGAAATTCGGCAACCCCGCCCTTTTCCAGCGTGCGGTCCAGCGTCCACGGGTCGGTCGGGTGGTTGGGCACCAGCTTGGCGAGGCGATCCACCTGGCCATAGCTCATCTGCAGCACGCGGCCGGTATCCTTCAGCACGGCGCGCGCCTTCAGCTTACCGAAGGTGATGATCTGCGCGACATGGTCGTGCCCGTATTTTTCCTGGACGTGGCGGATCACCTCGTCGCGGCGGGTTTCGCAGAAATCGATGTCGAAGTCCGGCATCGACACGCGTTCGGGGTTGAGGAAGCGTTCGAACAGCAGGCCAAGCTTCAACGGATCGAGGTCGGTGATGGTAAGCGCCCATGCGACGACCGAACCCGCGCCCGAACCACGCCCCGGCCCCACCGGAATGCCCTGCGATTTCGCCCATTGGATGAATTCGGCGACGATCAGGAAATAGCCGGGAAAGCCCATGCCGGTGATGACGTCGATCTCGAACTCAAGGCGTTCCTCATAGGGTTTGACGTCGTCGTCGCCGATCCCTGCCGCTTCAAGCCTCCGTGCAAGCCCGGCCCGAGCCTCTTCGCCCAGCGCCACCGCCTCGGCGTCGCGATCGCCCGCGAGACTTGGTAATATCGGTTTGCGCTTGGGTGCGGCGACGGCGCAGCGTTGCGCGACAACCAGCGTGTTCTGCAACGCTTCGGGCAGGTCCGCGAACAGCGCGGCCATTTCACCGGCCGGTTTCATCCAGGCGTGTGGGCAGGACGTCCGGCGATCGTTCAATTCGACATAGGCGCTGTCGGCGATGCACAGCATCGCATCGTGCGCGGCGTGGAAGTCAGGCTCCGCATAGCTGACCGGATTGGTCGCGACCAGCGGCAGGTCGCGCACATAGGCGAGATCGATCAACGCCTCTTCGGCCGCCATCTCAACAGGGTCGTCCCGCCGCGCGATTTCGACGTAGAGCCGCCCGGGAAACAGGCGCTCAAGCTTTTGGAGATAGGATTCCGCCGCGCTCTGCTGCCCGGCCGCCAGTAGCTGCGCCAGCGCTCCCTCGCGGGCGCCGGTCAGCGCAAGCAGGCCATCCGTGCGGCCGTGCAGCGCCTCCATGGTGACATGCGCCGGTTCATGGTCCGGCCTATCGAGGTGTGCCGCGGAAACCAGTGCGCAAAGGTTGTCATAACCCTGCTCATCCTGCGCATAGAGCGCCAACCAGTCGATGACCGGAGATTTGCCCTCCGCAACGCCGGGGCGAGCCACGGCCAGCAAGGTGCCGATGACGGGCTGGACGCCCGCGCCCATTGCCGCCTCGGAAAAAGCCATCGCGCCGTAAAGGCCATTGCGATCGGTGATCGCGCAGGCCGGGAAGCCCAGCTTTCGCGCATGTTTCGCCAACGTCTTCGGCTCAATCGCGCCTTCCAGCATGGTGTAGGCGGAAAAGACGCGAAGGGGCACGAAGGCGGCATGAGGCATGGCGGGGACTATGGGGAGTGCTGATGATTCGGGAAAGCATCCATGCTTGCATCTCTCGCTGTAGACGCAGGACCTTCGAGCCGCCCGTCGTGAAGACGGATCACCCTGTCCATCTTGGCCGCCAGCCGCTGGTTGTGCGTCGCGACCAGCGCCGCCGATTTGTGTTCGCGCACCAGCCTCAGGAACTCGGCCAGCACAACATCGGCGGTATGCTCGTCGAGGTTGCCGGTAGGCTCGTCCGCCAGCACCAGCACCGGCTGGTTCGCCAATGCGCGCGCTACGGCGACGCGTTGCTGCTCGCCGCCGGAGAGCTGCGACGGCCGATGATCGAGCCGGTGGCCAAGGCCAAGCCCCGCGAGCAACTGCTTGGCCCGCAGCCCGGCGTCCAGTGGGTCAGCTCCATGAACGAGCTGCGGCAGCAACACATTTTCAGCCGCCGAGAAATCAGGCAGCAGATGATGAAACTGGTACACGAAGCCGAGCTTTTCCCGTCGCACCCGTGTGCGGTTCTTGTTGTCGAGCTTTTCGCAATGCTCGCCGTCGATGATGATCTGGCCCTCAAAACCGCCTTCGAGAAGGCCTATCGCCTGGAGCATTGTCGACTTTCCCGACCCGGAAGGACCAAGCAGCGCGACGATTTCACCGGCGTTGATCGCAAGATCGACGCCGCGCAGGACATGGATGGTCTGGCCACCCTGGGTGAAGCTGCGCTTCAGGTCATGAACGACGAGAACCTCACTCATAACGGAGCACCTGAACCGGATCGGTGCTTGCCGCCTTCCAGGCCGGGTAAAGCGTCGACAGGAAGGACAGGACAAGCGCCATCAGGACGATGGCGGTCACTTCGACGGGATCGGTCCTGGCAGGCAGCTCGGTCAGATAACGGATCGACGGATCCCAGAGATTCTGTCCGGTGAGGAAACCGATGCCACCGACGATGCCCTGCCGGAAATAGAGGATCGCGAAGCCGAGAATAAGTCCGGCGACGATGCCCAGTGCGCCGATCAATGTGCCCACGGTCATGAAGATGCGCATCAGCGCCACCCGGCTCGCGCCCATGGTGCGAAGGATCGCGATGTCCTTGGTCTTGGCGCGGACCAGCATGATGAGCGACGACAATATGTTGAAGACCGCGACCAGGATGATGATCGACAGCACCCAGAACATCACCACCCGTTCAACCTTCAGTGCATCGAACAGCGAGGCGTTCATTTCCTGCCAGTCGGTGACGACGGCGTTGCCCGCCACCTTGTCGGCCAGCGGCAGCAACGTTGGTTTCACATTGTCGGCGTCGGTCGTCATCACCTCGATCATGCCTACCCTGTCGCCCAGCATCAGCAAGGTCTGCGCTTGCTCCATCGGCATGATCACGAACGCCTTGTCGTAATCATAGACGCCGACCTCGAAGATCGCGCCGACTTCATAGGCGACAATTCGCGGAGCGGTGCCGAACGGTGTCACCTGCCCTTGCGGCGAAATCAGGCTTATGGAGGAACCCACGGTCGCGCCAAGCGCCTCCGCCAGTCGTGCGCCAATGGCAACGACCGGCTTGTCCGGGGCCAGACTTTGAGCGAACCGGCGGTCACCTTTTCATTCAGCGTCCGGTTGCTGCGGATATCCTCCATTCGCATACCCCGGGCGAGCACGCCTTCCACCCGTCCGCTGAACGAGGCCATCAGCGGCTGCTCGATCAACGGCGTCGCGCTCGTGACGCCCGGCGTCGCGAGCGCGAGTTTCTGGACCTCGCGCCAATTCTCCAGCCGGCCGCCATAGCCCTGCACGACCGCATGGCCATTGAGCCCGATGATCTTGTCGAACAGCTCGGCGCGAAAGCCGTTCATCACCGACATGACCGCGATCAGCGCCGCCACGCCCAGCATCACCGCCACAAGGCTGATCGAGGCGACGAGGAAGATGAAGCCCTCCCCCTGCCCGCCAGGCACCAGATAGCGCTTGGCGATCATGCGTTCATAGCGGGACAGGATCACCCGGCCAGCCTCGCCAGCGCAAACTCGGGGGACAATTCCTGTTTTTCGCCGGTACGGCGGCACTTCAGTTCGACGATGTTCGAAGCCAGCCCTTTCGGACCGAGCACCAGTTGCCACGGCATGCCCAGCAGGTCCGCCGTCGCGAACTTGGCGCCGCCGCGTTCGTCGCGGTCGTCATAGAGCGTCTCGACGCCAGCGGAAGTCAGCTTCGCGTAGAGCCCATCGGCGGCGGCGGCGCAGGCGTCGTCGTCGGCGCGCAGGTTGATCAGCCCCACCTTGTAGGGCGCAACTGATTCTGGCCAGATGATGCCGTTGTCGTCGTGGTTGGCCTCGATGATCGCGCCCATCAGACGCGAAACGCCGATGCCATAGCTGCCCATCTGCGGCGTGATCGCGCTGCCATCGCGGCCCTGCACAGTCATCCCCATCGCGGCCGAGTATTTGGTGCCGAAAAAGAAGATGTGACCCACCTCAATTCCGCGAGATTGGCAAAGCGCATCTCCCGCCGCTGCTTCACGAGCAGCATCGCGTTTCTCGTCGGTTGCCGCATAGTCGGCGGTGAGCGCGGAAACGAACGCCTGCAACGCCGCCGGGTCTTCGGCATCCACATCCAGGCTGCGGGGCTGCTCCCAGTCGCGGTGATAGAAGACCTCGCTCTCGCCAGTGGGAGCAAGCACGATGAACTCATGGCTCAGGTCGCCGCCGATCGGACCTGTATCGGCCTGCATCGGAATCGCCGACAGTCCCATGCGGGCGTAGGTCCGCAGATAGGCCACAAACATCTTGTTGTAGCTGTGCCGCGCGCCCGCCTCGTCCAGATCGAAGCTGTAGGCATCCTTCATCAGGAATTCGCGGCCGCGCATGATGCCGAAGCGGGGGCGCACTTCGTCGCGGAATTTCCACTGGATGTTGTAAAGCGTGCGCGGAAGGTCCCGGTAGCTCTTCGCCAATTCCAGGAAGATCGCGGTGATGGCCTCTTCCGCCGTCGGCCCGTAAAGCATTTCACGCTCATGGCGGTCCTTGAACCGGAGCATTTCCGGGCCATAGGCGTCATAGCGCCCGCTTTCGCGCCAAAGATCGGCCGACTGGATCGTCGGCATCAGCAGTTCGACCGCGCCCGCACGGTCCTGCTCCTCGCGCACGATCTGTTCGATCTTGCGAAGGACGCGATAGCCCGCGGGCAGCCACGCATATATGCCGGCCGCCGTCTGCCGGATGAGGCCGGCGCGCAGCATCAGGCGATGGCTGACGATCTGCGCGTCGGCGGGTGTTTCCTTCGTAACCGGAATAAAATGTCTGGAAAGGCGCATGGATCACCTTGTCTGAGGATAATGCTCGCATCTAGCATGGTCGCCGGCTTTGGCAACGGCGGCGGTGGCGAAGCACTGTTGTTGCATTCAGGGCACAGGCGGGTGGTTTCTTTCAAGCATCGCCCGGTTCGCTGATGACAAATTACTTTGGCGGACCTAGCGTGACACTACTGGAGCAACGGCTTTTCGGCCATGGTTCAGGGGGGATAGATCGCAGCTCGACACCCACCGGGGTGGAACAGAAGCGCGGCTATGCTTGGCGAAAGCCATTTAAGGGGGCAGGCGATTAAGTTCGTCACGGGGCGTCCGGATTCTTTTAAATCCGGACGCCTTTGCATTCCGCCCGGACCGGCTGGCGGCTTCTTCGCGTTCAGTCGCCAAACAGGCCAAGCCCGGCGATCTCTTCCGGCAGCAGGTCGATCCCGAAATAACGGCGGAGCGCGCCGCGATACGCGGCTGCATTGGCAATTTCGCGAACATCCCCGCTGGCCAGCCGCAACTTGCGATCCATCAGCGAAACAAAGCCTGCGGGCGTCGGGATGCTCACCATCTTGACTGAGGTGAACAGCGAGGCCGGCGCCGTTGAGGTATAGTGGTTGCCCAGCACGAAATCGATCGGCCAAGCCTTCTCCAGCGTGAAGCTGTATTGCCGCTGATAGCCCTTGCCGAAATCGCGCTCCAGCATCCAGCCATGATCGGCATCGGTCACAAACCGGTGCCGGACGCCGTCGGACGTGGTCCTTACATGATCGCTTTCAAGCGGCAGAACCGGCGCAAGGCTGCCTCCGAATCCAACATCGGCGATCCAGACGCGTCCACCCATCTCCACGCGATTAAGTCGGTGAGTGCGCCCCGGTACGTCCTCCGCCATAAGCCACACCCGGCCTATCAGAGGGCGCGCAGCGAAGCCGAGCGCGTGAAGCACCGCGAGGAAGATCAGGTTATGTTCGAAGCAATAGCCGCCGCGCCCGCGCGTCACGAGTTTGTCGAACACCCGAGCCGGATCGAGGCTGATCCCACGCCCCAGCGCGATATCGAGATTCTCGAACGGGATGGACAGCAGATGCGCGCGCTGGAGCACCTCCATCCCTTCGAGATCGGCGGCAGGCGCGTGGGTAAGGCCGATGCGCTCAAAATAGGCCGGCAGGTCTATTTCGCGCATGGCCCCAGCCGTTTGCCCTTCCCCGCCGATGTCATGGTCATCTTCCCCTGAGGTCCGCTCATGACCATGGCGCTGGTGACATCGTAGTTGGCGGGGGTGAACCGGCCCTTCGTCGTCACGGTCATGACGCCGCGTTCCTTGGAATTGCATCGCATCGCCGCGTCCAGTCTGCCGCCCGCCAGCGCATAGCGGGTGAACCTGCAATCGCTCTTGCCTTCCTGGAGCATCTGCTGCGGGCCCTTGGCCGCCTGCTCCGGCGTGACGCAATGGCGCATGACATGCGGCTTCTTCATCATCGCAAGCATCTGCGGCGGCGCGCCCGGCATGTCGACCGAAGTGACAATGGTGCGAAGCTCCCATTGCCCCGGCTGGATAGGCGTGTCGGCAATCGCCGGGACGGCAACAAAACCGCCGGCAAGCGCGGCGGCGTACAAGGCGCGCATGGCATTTCTCCCCAAAACGTGATGTCGCGACCTTATCGTTCCCGCACCAATAGCGGGTTTGCGTATCTGTGCACCAGCCCCATATGATGGGCCATGGCCATTCAGATCCGCACAGAGTCTCGCCGAACCTGAAACGATGCCACTGTTCATGCCCCACCGGCCCGAACGCCCGCCGAAGTCGGAAGGCGGCAAGCCGTTTAAACTGGAAAGCGAATATCAACCTTCGGGAGACCAGCCCGCGGCAATCGCCGAGCTTGTAAACCAGGCGCTGGAGGGTGAGCGTGACCAGGTACTGCTGGGCGTCACCGGATCGGGCAAGACCTTCACCATGGCCAAGGTGATCGACGCACTGCAGCGCCCCGCCCTTGTGCTGGCCCCCAACAAGATCCTGGCGGCACAGCTCTATGGAGAGTTCAAGAGCTTCTTCCCTGAAAATGCGGTCGAGTATTTCGTCAGCTACTACGACTATTACCAGCCCGAAGCCTATGTGCCGCGCACCGACACCTACATCGAAAAGGAAAGTTCGGTGAACGAGGCGATCGACCGGATGCGCCATTCGGCGACGCGCGCATTGCTTGAACGCGACGACGTGCTGATCGTGGCGTCGGTGTCATGCCTCTACGGCATCGGATCGGTCGAAACCTATTCCGCGATGACCTTTTCCCTCTCCAAGGGACAGACGGTGGACCCGCGCGAAATCATCAGGAAGCTGGTTGCGCTTCAGTACAAGCGCAATGAAGCGGCGTTCCAGCGCGGCGCTTTCAGGGTGCGCGGCGACACCATCGAGCTTTTTCCGTCTCACTACGAGGATACCGCCTGGCGTTTTACCTTCTTCGGCGACGAGATCGAGGAGATCGTGGAGTTCGACCCGCTGACAGGCAAGAAGGTCGCCTCGCTGGAGACGGTGAAGGTCTATGCGAACTCTCACTATGTCACGCCGGGACCGACGCTGAAGCAGGCGACCGAGGCGATCCGCCACGAGCTTGCCGAGAGATTGAAGGAATTGCAGGCGGAGAACCGGCTGCTGGAAGCGCAGCGGCTGGAGCAGCGCACGAATTTCGACCTTGAGATGATCGCGGCCACCGGGTCATGCGCGGGTATCGAGAATTACAGCCGCTTCCTGACCGGACGCCTGCCGGGCGAGCCGCCGCCGACGCTGTTCGAATATCTTCCCGAAAATGCGCTGCTCTTCGTCGATGAAAGCCATGTCACCGTGCCGCAGGTCAGCGGCATGGCGCGCGGCGACCATAGGCGGAAGCTGACGCTTGCCGAATATGGGTTCCGCCTGCCGTCTGCGATCGACAACCGGCCGTTGCGCTTCGCCGAATGGGAGGTGATGCGGCCCCAATCGGTGTTCGTTTCGGCGACGCCGGGGTCCTGGGAGATGGAGCAAACCAGCGGCGTATTCACCGAACAGGTGATCCGGCCCACCGGCCTGGTCGATCCACCGGTCGAAATTCGTCCTGTGGAGCATCAGGTCGACGATCTGATCTTCGAATCGAGGGCGACGGCGGCGCGCGGCTTTCGCACACTGGTGACGACGCTGACCAAGCGCATGGCCGAAGATCTCACCGAATATCTCCACGAAGCGGGCATGCGGGTTCGCTACATGCACTCGGACGTCGAGACGCTGGAAAGGATCGAGTTGATCCGCGACCTCCGGCTCGGCGTCTATGACGTGCTGATCGGCATCAACCTGCTGCGCGAGGGACTGGATATTCCCGAATGCGGGCTGGTCGCGATACTGGACGCCGACAAGGAAGGCTTTCTGCGGTCGGAAACCTCTCTTATCCAGACGATAGGCCGCGCGGCTCGCAACGTCGACGGGCGGGTGATCCTCTATGCCGATCGCGTTACCGGATCGATGCAGCGCGCCATTGCCGAAACCGACCGCCGCCGCGAGAAACAGGTCGCCTATAACGAGGCGAACAACATCACGCCGACGACGATCAGGCGCGATATCGCCGATGTCGTCGCCCATGTCGCGTCAGGTGACTATGTGACGCCCGAAATCGACGAGGAAACCTCGAACCTCGTCGGCCACAACCTCCGCGCCTATATCGAGGACCTCGAAAAGCGGATGCGCACGGCCGCGGGCGATCTGGAGTTCGAGGAAGCCGCCCGGCTTCGCGATGAGATCAGAAAGCTGGAACAGCAGGAACTCGGCCTGCCGCCCGAGCACCACCACGCGCCGGTGAAAGGGCGTTCTATGGCCGGCGCGCCCGGCACCCGCGCCACCCGCTTCGGCAAGACCAAGGCGATCAGGGTGGGGAAACGGCGCTAGACGGTAAGGAAGCTTCGCTGCCTTCTTCCAGATTAGCCGCCAGCGGTTTGCCGCAGCGACACATTATGGTCACGCAGCCGTCATCACGGTGCAGCGCACGTCGGTCAGGGAAAGCCATGTTCAGGGGGTAATGTCATGGCTCAACTACTGGCTGTTATGGGATTCAGGCGCATTGCGACGACCAGTCTGATGACGCGATTCGCCATCTGGGCGATGCGCGCCGATCTGCGCCGACCTGTTTGATGCCGGCCTAACCGGCGATCGCACACCCGATCGCCGCCCGGCTCACCACGCCGAGGATCTCCGGGTCATGAAGCGCCTTGGTGCGCTCGAGCAATTGCCCTACGCGCATCTCGCGTACGTCATGCCTGGCAAGACCGCCGAGTTCACCCAGGCGACGAAGCTGGGCGTAGGACAAGCGGTCCACCATCCGGTCCGCCATGCATCCCGCCATCGGAGGGCTGAGGCCCAGTCCGACAAGGCGCGAGCGGACCTTCGCTTCGGGCGTCGAGCATCCGGCAAGCGCCAGACCGAGCAGCATGGCCGGGGCGAGGAATTTGAGCGGGCGGGTCATCGCTTCAAATCGTCCTTTTATGTCTTCAATGACGCTGCCAAGCTGAACAGCGAACGAACGGGGTGCACCTGTGGTGCGAACCACCGCTCGACGCAAGCATATTGCTCTATTTGTGAACGTCGCGCCCGACGGTTTCGGGAAGCCAGAACAGCGTGACCACCAGCGCCATGGCGACAACGCCGAAGGTATACCAGAGGCCATTGAAGGGATCGCCGGTCTTGGCCACGATATACTGGCTGATGAACGGCAGAAAGCCACCGAAATAGCCCGTGCCTATGTGGTAGGGGATCGACATCGAGGTGTAGCGCACGCGCGCGGGAAACATCTCCACCAGCAGCGCGGCGACAGGCCCGTAGGTCATGCCCGAGAGCATGCCGATGATGACGATCGCGAACACGATCGTCCAGAAATCGAGCCCGCGCGGCTTCACCTTGTCGAGCGGATAACCTGCGGCCGCCAGTGCATTTTCCAGCGACGCCTTGTCGGTCGACTGCACCGCCTGTCCGCCGATGGTGACTACCGGCCGCGTCCCGGAAGGAGCGTCAACCTTGGTGTAGGCCACACCAGTTTTCGAAAGCGCGTCGAGAATTCGGCCGCATTCGGTGGCCTGCCCCTTGCTGGCGAGCGGATTATAGGAGCAGTCGCCCCCGGCCACGACGACGGGCATTTTTTCTATCGCCTGGGCCAGCCCCGGATTGGCCGAGTTGGCCATGAGGTGAAACAGCGGAAAGATCAGGAGCAAGGTAAGCGCATAGCCGGCGACGATGGGCTTTTTGCGTCCGATCTTGTCCGATAACCAGCCGAACAGCAGGAACCAGAACAGGCTGAAGGCCGCGCCCGCGCCTATGATCAGCCGGGCGGAAACCTCATCGACCCGAAGCGCGCTCTGGAGGAAATAAAGCGCCTGGAACTGAGCCGTATACCATATGACGGTGAGGCCCGACGCAATGCCGAACAGCGCGACCAGCACCATCTTTATGTTGGGCCAGGTCGAAAAGCTTTCCTTCAACGGATTGTGCGCGGTTTCGCCCGCGGCCTTCATGGCCTGAAACACCGGGCTTTCCTTGAGCTTCAGCCTTATCCAGAGGGAAACCGCCAGCAGGACGAGCGAGAAGATGAAGGGAATGCGCCAGCCCCATTGCTCCCAATGCACCGGATCGACAAACGCGCCCGAAGCAAGCACGACCATCAGCGACAGCAGGAAGCCGCCTATGACGCTCGCCTGGATGAAGCTGGTGTAGAAGCCGCGCTTGCCCGGCGGCGCATGTTCGGCGACATAGATCGCCGCCCCGCCATATTCACCGCCAAGCGCGAGGCCCTGGGCCAGCCGCATGATCACCAGCAACGCTGGCGCCAGCATGCCAGCCTGCGCGAAGGTCGGCAGCATCCCAACCCCGGCAGTGGCTATGCCCATCAGCGTTATGGTGACGAGGAAGGTATATTTGCGCCCGAGTTTGTCGCCGAGATAACCGAAGAGAACCGCGCCCAGCGGCCTGACGCCGAACCCCGCGCCAAAGGTCGCCAGCGAAAGAAGGAACGCCGTGCTCTCATTCTCGACCGGGAAAAACAGACGGCCGATCAGCGCCGCCAGCGTACCGTAAACGAAAAAATCATACCATTCGAAAACGGTGCCGAGCGACGACGCCAGGATGACCAGACGGTCCCGCTTGGCGTCGATCACATAGTCTTCGGTCGCGGCGGCGGCGGCTTCGGTCATGCGCTCTCTCTTCCCCATTAATTGGGCGCGACATTATGCACATGGACGATAAGCGCAAGAAGGATGCCTAAATGCGGCGGATGGTATCGAAGAAATCCCGCATCCGCATCTGCATCATGGACGACTGGCCGGCAAGTTCGCTCGCGATCGCCATTACCTGCATCGCCGCCTTTTCCGCCTCGGCGCTCTGGCGGCGAAGATCGTCGACCACGCGCGACACTTCCTCGGCGCCCGCCGCGACCTGATCGGCCGAGGACGCGATTTCGGAGGAAGCGAGCGCCTGTTCGTCGATCGCATCCCCGATCAGCCGCGAGGCATCTTCGATCTGCCCGATGGTTTCGCCAATGTGAGCAAGCGAGGCGGCGGACATATGGGACGCGTTGCCGACCTCATCCAGCCAGCCGCCAATGCCCATCGCGACCCGCCCGCTTTCACCCGCCAGCGATTTCACCTCAGCGGCCACGACCGCGAACCCGCGCCCCGCTTCGCCCGCACGCGACGCCTCGATGGACGCGTTGAGGGCAAGGAGGTTGGTCTGCGCCGCGATCTCACCGATATCGCCTGCAGCCTTGCGGATGAGATCGACCGACTGGAGCAGGTGCTTCACCTGATCGCCAGCACCCCGTGCCTCGCCCACCGCATTGTCGACAAGCTGCTGGCTGGCCTGGGTCTGAACGCGGATGGCGTCGATTGAAATCGACCATCCGGCCACTGGTGCAGGCAACCGCGCGAACACTTTCCGCCGCCTGTACCGAACCGGCAGCAGCGTCCGCCACCGACGCCAGATTGGCGCGCGCATGCTGCGCGGAGGCGTTGGACAGTTCGCGCAGCCGGTCGACGACCGTGCCTATGGCCTTCGCAAGCTGGACGCCGTCTTCCTGAAATGCCGCGAAATGCTGGTCAAGGAGATGCGCTCGTTCCGCCTGCCGTTCCTGTTCTTCGGCGCGGAGCCGTTCGGCATCGGTTTGTTCGAGGAGTCGGCGGCGGCGTTCTTCCGTCGCCTCGCGCTCCAGCCGGGCAGCCCCGGCCGCGCGTTGCATGGATGATTCCAGCGCCCGGGCAACCTGCCCGATTTCGTCCCTGCGTTCCGTCCCCGGCACCATTCCCAGCGTCATGTCCCCGCCAAGCGCTCCGGCCAATTGTTCCAGAGGGGCCACGACCGTCGCCGCCATCACCCTCAGCCCCATAAGGGCGCTCAGGATCGCCGCGATGGCGAGGAGGCCGGACAGGATCAGCAGCATGCGCAACTGGGCCGCGGTGGCAGCGATATCGGCACGGGAGGCGCTAAGTTGGTTGTCGCTGTGTTGGGCGATGGCGATGAACAGCGGGTCGATGAAACTGTAGAGCGAACCAGTCACGAAGAAATCGAGCAAGTCCCGGTCGCCGCCGTGCTTCAGAATGCGAACGAGTTGATCGAACGCCTGATCCGCCCTGCCCTTCGCTTCCGACAGCGCCGCCATTTCCGGCTTGTCCGACGGCGACCGGTTGAGGGCGGCAAAGCTTCGCCAGTTCTGTTCGATCATCGGCTGGACGTCTTCAAGCGCGGCTAACCCGCTCGCCGCATTCATATTGCCGTCGCGGACCTTGTGCGCCACTTCCACTACCGAAAGCGCGAAACCGTCATTGACCGCCTTCAGGTGCTGGAATGCAACGAGACGATCTTCGTAGAGGGAAACCAAAGCTTCGCGGCTGATCAGCGTACCGCAAAGCAGGGCGCCCCCAACCAGCAGTTGCAGCCCGATCACCAGCCCGAGGACCACGCTCAGCCGGCGCTTGATCGACTGCGCCGCGATATTGCGTACCTTTCGCCGCAGATCCGCGACGCAAAGGCCGACGAGCCGACCTCTGCCAGAACCACTCAACGCTGTTGTCATACGACCCCACTTGCCGTGCAGGCTCGGCTGCACCCGGGGACGCCTTCTAGAGCGAGAGGGTAAACACTAGATTGTCCAATTGTTTCAGTTGGATGACAATGGACGATTTTTCGCCCGAGCGTCCGGGCTATCAGCGCGCGGGTGGATGGGTCGAAGCCGCCTTCCCCCTCCCCGTCCAGCTCGGCCTCGATCGTTTTGGCGATTTCCTTGCCTAGCTCGACACCCCATTGGTCGAACGGATTGATGCCCATCAGCGCCGCGTTGGAAAATGTCCGATGCTCGTAAAAGGCGATCAGCGCGCCCAGCGTCGCCGGATCGAGCCGGTCGAGCAATATCGTAACCGATGGGCGGTCCCCCGAAAACGTCTTGGCGCGGGCAAGCGCCGGCTCTCCGCCCGATTTGGCCAGCGCTTCCTTGAATGTCCGCCCCCGCATCAGCGCCGCGCCCTGGGCAAAGCAGTTGGCGAGAAGCTGGCGGTGATGCGCCGGATCCAGCGCATGGCCGGGTTGGGTGACGGCGAGAAATTCCACTGGTGTCAGATGCGTGCCCTGGTGAAGCAACTGGAAGACGGCGTGCTGTGCGTCGGTGCCGATGCCGCCCCAGGTGATCGGCGCGGTCGGCTCATCCACAGGATCGCCCGACGCGGTCACCGACTTGCCGTTGCTCTCCATTTCCAGTTGCTGGAGGTACGACGGCAGCAGCCGCAGCCGTTCGTCGTAGGCGAACACCGCTCGCGTTTCCGCGCCCCTGCCGCGCGCGTAATAAAGGTCGGCGAACGCAGCCAGCAGCGGCGCATTCTTTTCGGCCGGCGCGAACCGAAAATGCCGGTCCATCAGGGCCGCGCCCTCCAGCATCTGTTCGAAAGAATCCCAGCCGAGCGCCAGCGCCGCCGGAAAGCCGATGGCCGACCATAGCGAATAGCGTCCGCCGACGGTTTCGGAGAATGGCAGGATACGGGTTTCATCGATCCCGAATTCCACCGCGCGTTCGGGGCTGGCGGTCAGCCCGATCACCCGCCCATAGGGATCCTCGACGCCGTTTTCCGCCAGCCAGGCCAGCGCGCTTTGGGCGTTGAGCATGGTTTCTGTGGTCGTGAAGGTCTTCGACGCGATGACGATGAGCGTTGTTTCAGGATCGAAGCGATCGAACACCCGCTCAAGCGCATGCCCGTCGACGTTGGAAACGACCGCGACCTCATAACGACCGGATTCCCGGCCAAGCGCGTCGACCAGAAGCGCAGGTCCAAGCGCCGAGCCGCCGATGCCGATGTGCAGCACATGACGGATCGGACCCAACGCCTCGGCCTCGATCACGTCGATCAACGCGCGCATCCGGGCATGGGCGGCGGCGGCGTGTTCAACGCTATCCGGCTTGCCGGAGCCCCGCTCGGCCGCGTGTTCGGCCGCGCGATTTTCGGAAAGGTTCACGACCTCGCCGGCAAACAGCCGGTCGCGCATCGAGGCAAAATCTTGCGCCTCCGCGAGGTCGCTGAACAGTCGGACCAGATTTTCGTCAAGATGGGTCTTTGACAGGTCGAACAGCAATCCGGCGTCCTCGACCGTCATCCGGCCAAGCCGGTCATTGTCGGTCTCGAACAACGCTGAAACCGCCGGTCGCGGCGCATCCGCGATGCTTTTCCAGATAGATAAGTCCTGCCGGCCAGCTTTCATGAACGAACTCCCAAGGCGCAAATGCCATGATCTTAAAGCATATACATCGCGCGACTATGCTGCAGCCCGCCTTGACACTATCAGATTGCCCTAGGAAAGGGGCAGAATGTCGGACCCAGTGCAAGCAGACGATGAGGCGGCCACCACCGCCCTGCCGGATCACCGAAAAGGTGAACAAAAAAACTCGATCCTTGAAACGCTGCGGTTTTTGCTGACCGTCGGCCTTCTGGCGGTTGCGCTGAGAAGTTTTCTTCTCGCTCCCTTCAACATCCCCTCCGAGTCGATGTTGCCGCGATTGCTGGTCGGCGATTATCTTTTCGTGGCCAAATGGCCCTATGGATACAGCCGCTACAGCTTTCCGTTCGGGATCGTGCCGATTTCCGGACGCATCCCGTCGGGCGAACCCAATCGGGGCGATATCGTCGTTTTCAAATATCCGAAAGATAACCAGCAGGATTACATCAAGCGCGTGATCGGCCTGCCCGGCGACATCATCCAGATGAAGAACGGGCAGTTGTTCATCAACGGCGAGGCCGTGCCCAAGATGAAAGTCGCGGATTTCGTCGAACGCGCTTCGCCCAACACCACCTGCCGCGGACAATATGGCGCGCCCAATTTCCGCTTCGAAATGCCCAACGGCACTGTGGAATGTCATTACCCGCGCTATCGCGAGACGCTGCCCAATGGCGCGTCCTATGACGTGCTGGACCAATTGCCGGACGGCGCGGGCGACAACACGGATGTCTATGTCGTTCCCGAAGACCATTATTTCATGATGGGCGACAATCGCGACGACAGCGCGGACAGCCGCTTCCCGGTGGCGGACGAAGGCGGCGGCGTGGGCTTCGTTCCGGCCGAGAACATCGTCGGCCGAGCGACCATCACCTTCTTTTCGACCGACGGCTCCGCCGAGTGGCTGAAACCGTGGACATGGTTCACCGCCATCCGCTGGGAACGGATCGGCCGCACGTTTTGAGCGATCTTCTGAAATGGGCCGAGAGTGCGCTCGATCATCGCTTCGGCGATGAAAGGCTGCTCGTTCAGGCCCTGACCCACTCGAGCCACGGCCAGCCTGACTATCAGCGGCTCGAATTTCTGGGCGACCGCGTGCTGGGACTTGTCGTCGCGCGGTGGCTGTTCGAACGTTTCCCCGACGAACCGGAAGGCAAGCTTTCCCGCCGTCTCAACGCCCTGGTTGCAGGCACGGTCTGCGCCGATGTCGCGCGTGGGCTGGGACCGGGCCTGCGGCAACATCTGAAGCTGGGCCGTCAGGCGCGCGAGGATGGCGCCATCGAAAGCGACAATGTGCTCGGCGATGTAACGGAAGCCCTGATCGGCGCGCTCGTTCTGGACGGCGGCATGAAGCCGGCGGATCATTTCATCAGAAAGCACTGGGCGAGTCGGCTGGAAGACCAGACCGCGGCCCCCAAACATCCAAAGTCGGGCCTTCAGGAATGGGCAGCGTCCAAGAACCTGCCTACTCCCGAATACCGGCTCGTCCGCCGCCATGGCGCGCATCATGCGCCCCGTTTCGAGGTTGAAGTTGTGATCAAGGGATATGAACCCGTACAGGCCGAAGGCGGCTCCAAACAGGACGCCGAAACCAAGGCCGCCGCTGCCATGCTGAGGCAATTGAACCCATGACGGCGCATTGCGGCGTCGTCGCCATTGTGGGTGCCCCCAATGCCGGAAAATCGACCCTTACGAACGCGCTGGTCGGCCAGAAGGTCGCCATCGTCAGTCCTAAAGTGCAGACGACGCGGACACGGCTGATGGGAATCGCCATCGAAGGCGAAGCGCAGTTAATGCTGGTCGACACGCCGGGCATTTTCGCACCGCGCCGCCGGCTCGACCGGGCAATGGTCGCCGCTGCCTGGGAAGGCGCACAGGACGCCGACGTGGTCGCGCTGGTCGTCGATGCCAAGGCAGGCTTGCGCGAACAGGTCGGCGCAATTCTGGAAAGCCTAGCCAGGCGCGCCGGAAGCAAGTTCCTGGTGCTCAACAAGGTCGACGTCACGGCCAAGGAAAAGCTCCTCATCCTTACCCAGAAGATATTGGAAAAGGTTGAGTTCGACGAAATCTTCATGGTGTCGGCCACGACCGGTGACGGCATCGCCGACCTGAAGCGCGCGCTGGCCAACCGGATGCCCGAAGGCCCGTGGCATTTCCCCGAAGACCAGGTGTCGGACGTTACCACCCGCCTGCTTTCAGCCGAGATCACGCGCGAACAGCTCTACCTTCAGCTTCACGAAGAGCTTCCCTATGATTCGACCGTCGAGATCGAGAAATGGGAAGAACGGCGCGACGGTTCCGTTGCCATCCATCAGCAGATACTGGTGGCGCGCGAAAGTCAGCGGGCGATCGTTCTCGGCAAGGGCGGCAGCCGGATCAAGCAGCTGGGCCAGGCCGCGCGGGAGGAACTGTCCACGCAGCTCGGCCGCAAGGTTCACCTTTTCCTGCACGTCAAGGTGAAGCCCGATTGGGCCGAAGATCGCGGCGTCTATCGCGACATGGGTCTCGACTGGGTGGAATGAGGCGGCTCCCCGCCCTTGCCGCGATTGCGCTGGGCATGGCTGCACCCGCCGAAGCGGCAGGCGTCGAAGGGCATTATTATCTGGAGGGCGTGATGGAGACGGGATCTGAGCTGCTGTTGCGGCCCGACGGGCGTTTCCAATTCTATCTCGCCTATGGTGCTCTTGATGTGTTCGCGGAAGGGAAATGGCGCGAAGACAAAAGCCATGTGCTGCTCGAATCGGACAGACCCAAGCCCGGCTATGAGGCAGTCCAGGCTTTCGATGCCCTCCATCTGACAGTCACGAAAAGCGGCGACGGCGAACTTGCACTAGAAACCCAGTCCAACGGGCGGCGCATGCTGTACGTGCGCCATGGCGATGCCAAACAGGGCGATTGAGCCGAGGCGTTTGAAAGCGTAGACAAAGTTCCGTGCTGACTTCCCTTCCCAACCTCCTCACCTTGTCCCGCATCTTTGCCGTGCCGCTGCTGGTGGCGTTGATGTGGAATGCCGGCTGGCTTGGCTATGCACTGGCATTCGGCCTTTATTGCCTTGCGGGCATCACCGATTATTTTGATGGCTATCTGGCGCGAGCCCATGGCACCGTGTCGAAATTGGGCCAGTTCCTCGATCCCATCGCCGACAAGATCATGATCGCCGCCGTGATCGTGATGCTGATCGCAGCGCCCGACAATCGCATCGGCGGCTGGCACGTGATCGCCGCGCTCATCATCCTGCTGAGGGAAATAACCGTGTCGGGCCTCAGGGAGTTTCTGGCCGGCCTCCAGATATCCGTACCGGTCAGCCGCCTCGCGAAATGGAAAACGGCTTTACAGATGGTCGCCCTCGGCGCCCTGCTGCTGGCGGGCGCGCTCACCAACTGGCCAATCGTGCACCAGATCGGCATTATCTGCCTGTGGGCCGCCGCGATCCTCACCCTCGTCACCGGATGGGACTATATGCGGGTCGGCCTGAAGCATATGAGCTAGGCCATGATGCAACTGCTCTATTTCGCCTGGGTTCGCGAGAAAATCGGCAGGGACAGCGAAACGATCACCCTGCCCGGTCAAGTCAATACCGTGGCGGCGCTCATCCAATGGCTGAAGGAACAGAGCGCGGGCCATGCCGAAGCGCTGGCCGACCCTGCCCGGCTGCGCGTTGCGGTGGACCAGAAGTTCGTCGACTTCGATGCGCCGCTTGACGAGGCCCGCGAGGTGGCCATCTTCCCCCCGGTGACGGGCGGGTGATCCGCGTCCGTATCAGCGCGAACGATTTCGACCCCGGCCAGGAGCTGGCGCGGCTGGAAAGCGGCGCCGGTGCGGTCGCGAGCTTCACCGGGGTCGTGCGTGGCGACAGCGGCCTTGTCGCAATGACGCTTGAGCATTACCCGGCGATGACCGAAGCGGCGCTGGCCGAGATCGCGGCGGAGGCTGAACGGCGCTGGCCGATCATTGCAGGCACCATCATCCACCGGGTCGGCAGGCTTGAGGCGGGCGCGCGCATCGTGCTCGTCGCCGTTTCCAGCCAGCGCCGGCAAGCGGCGCTTGAGGCGTGCGCCTTCCTGATCGACTGGCTGAAGACGAAGGCTCCCTTCTGGAAACTTGAGGAATTCGCCGACGGCACGCGACATTGGGTCGATGCGCGGGCCGAAGACGATAAGGCGGCTGAGAAATGGGGCCACCCCGCAGGATGACGGTTAAGGCAACGGGGAGCCGGGCATCTATTCCATCATCGCCGATTTCAGTTCGTCCGCCAGCAGATGGAATTCCTTCGCGCGAGGGCTGTTGGCGCGCCAGACAAGCGCGATGTCGCGCGAGGGGTGGTCCGCGTTCAGGGGCCGCGCATCAACGGTCGTTCCATCCAGCACCCCGGCGTCGATCGCCATCTTCGGCAGCAGGGTCACGCCGAGACCATTGTCCACCATCTGCACCAGCGTATGGAGCGAGGTCCCGAGCATATGCGCCTCCGCGCGCAGCTCGGGCCGGTTGCACGCCGCGAGCGCATGGTCCTTCAGGCAATGCCCATCTTCAAGCATGAGCAGGCTTTCCGGCACGATCACGTCGGGCGACACAGTTGGCCCTTCCGCGTCCAGCCCGCCTGCGGGGAAGGCAACGTAAAGCCGGTCCGCAAAGAGCACGACGTTATCGATGTCGCCACACGCATAAGGAAGCGCGAGCAATATGCAGTCGAGATTGCCTCGCGCCAGTGATTCACACGCCTGGGGCGTTGTTTCCTCGCGCAGATAAAGCTTCAGTTCCGGCCATTTCTGCCGAAGTGGCGGAAGCATCTTTGGCAGCAGGAACGGCGCGATCGTTGGGATCACGCCAAGACGCAGCTCGCCGGACAGCGGCTTTGCGGCCGCGCGGGCCAGATCGGTCAATTCTTCTGCCTCGCGAAGGACGCGCCGTGCCTTGGCGACGATGCGCTCGCCCAGCGGCGTAAAGCGCACGACCCGTCGCGTGCGTTCGACCAGGACAGCGCCCAACACTGTTTCAAGCTCGCGCAGACCCGCCGAAAGCGTGGATTGGGTGACGAAGGTTGCGTCCGCCGCCCGGCCGAAATGACCGTGGTCGTGCAGCGCCACCAGATATTGAAGCTGCTTCAGGGTCGGAAGAATCATTTATCGTTCCAATCGATCAATAGAGATTAAATAATCTATTTGATCGTTCTTTTCCAGTCCGCCATAAGCACCTTGCGAAACCACCCACCCCAGGTTCGAAAAGGAGAACATTAGTGCTTACTGTTGGAGACAAGCTTCCCGAGTTCAAGGTTCCGGTTCAGCAGGGCATTGCCGCGCTGCCGGACAATGAAGTGCTCACCGACAAGGATTATGCCGGCAAGTGGAAGATCATCTTCTATTGGCCCAAGGACTTCACCTTCGTCTGCCCGACCGAGATTATCGGCTATGGCGACCTGAAGAAGGATTTCGAGGATCGTGACGCCGTTCTGATCGGCGCTTCGACCGACACCAGCCATGTCCATTTCGCATGGCGCAAGTCCGATGAACGCCTGGCCGCCGCCGATTTCCCGTGGATTGCCGACAATTCGAAGACGCTGGCCAATGCGCTGGGCATCGTCGCCCCGGAAGCAGGCGTCGCGTACCGCGCCACCTTCATCGTCGATCCGGACAATGTCATCCAGCACGTGACGGTCAATGGGCTCAACGTCGGCCGCAATCCGCAGGAAACGCTGCGTGTCCTCGACGCGCTGCAATCCGACGAACTCTGCCCGTGCAACTGGCAGCAGGGCGAAGACGTTCTGAAACCCGCCGCCTGATCGCAAGCCCTCCAACTTTCGATAAGGCGTGGGGGCATGTTCCCCGCGCCTTATTTTCTGCCCAATCGGAAAGGACGGCACCATGTCGCTGAAGGAACTCTCCGAAACGCTGCCTGATTATGCGAAAGACATCAGGCTCAACATCAGCTCGCTGCTCAACGATCAGACCTTGGGCGACCAGCGCAAATATGGCCTGCTGCTCGCCTGCGCCCACGGCACCGGCTATGAGCCCATTGTTCAGGCGACGGAAAAGGAAGTCGAGGGCAAGCTTTCGGACCCAGCCAGGAACGCCGCGCGCGCCGCCGCCGCGGTAATGGCGATGAACAATGTCTACTACCGCTTCGTCCATCTGGCGTCGAACCAGGAATATTCGAAAATGCCGGCAAAATTGCGCATGAACGTGATCGGATCACCGGGTATCGACAAGGCGGATTTCGAACTGTTCAGCCTTGCCGTATCGGCCATGAACGGCTGCGGCATGTGCATCGACAGCCATGAAAAGGTGCTGCGCGACCATGGCGTCAATGCCGATGTCATCCAGGCCGGGGCGCGTTTTGCCGCAGTCATGGCTGCGGTCGCGAAGGTCCACGCAACGGCGGTGTGATGATGCATAGACGTCCTCTTCCTTCGGGAAGAGGCCGGTTTTCCGCCAACCCCCTAGCGTTTTCTGACCCATGCCACTAAATTGGGTCGCTGAGACCAAGAGGCAGGCGCCATGTTCGATCGGTTGATTGATTTTCTGGATTCAGTGAAGGCGCGCGATCCGGCGCCGCGTTCCCGCTGGGAAGTCCTACTTTACCCCGGTGTCCACGCGCTGGCCTTTCATCGTTTGGCCCACTGGCTTTTCCGGGGCGAACTCTATTTCGTGGCGCGCATGGTCAATCACCTGGCGCGGATCCTGACGGCGATCGACATCCATCCGGGTGCAAAAATCGGCCGTAACTTCTTCATCGATCACGGTTTCACGGTCATCGGCGAAACCGCCGAAATCGGCGACAACGTCACTATCTATCAGTGCGTCACCCTGGGTGGAACGAATCCGGACAGTGGCGTTCCCGGCAAACGCCACCCGACGCTGGAAGATGGCGTGATCATCGGATCAGGCGCGCAAGTGCTCGGCCCCATCACCGTTGGCAAGCGTGCGCGGGTCGGCGCCAATGCAGTCGTGACACGCGACGTACCGGACGGCGCGGTGATGATCGGCATTCCGGCACGGCCCACCCTCGTCGATGCCGAAAACTATTCAAAGCCGTTCGTCCCCTATGGCACGCCCTGCCATGAAGTGTTCGACCCGCAGACTCAGAAATTTGAAATTCTGAAGTGCGAGGTGGAGCAGTTGCGGGCGAAATTGGCCGCCCTTATCGATGAGAAGGAAGGCGGTGAGGCCGGCTCCCCCAACAAGGAACGCAGCCGCGCCTGATGGACAATGTTCATCCCCTGCCCCGTCGTTCGCCGCAGATAGCGTTCGATAGGCTGGAGATAAACCGCATACTCGACCTTTATGGCCGCATGGTCGCTGCCGGTCACTGGCGCGATTACGCCATTCACCTGGGTGTGGATGCGGCGATCTTCAGCGCGTTCCGCCGCGCTTCCGAACGGCCGGAATGCCGCATCGAAAAACGGCCGGAGCTGAGAAACCGCCAGGGCATGTGGCTGCTGATCGGGGAAGCCGGCGTGATCCTGAAGCGGGGCCATGGGCTTCCCGGTGTCCTGGCGCCGCTGGAACGCCGCCTCCTGCGGCTCGTCCAGGCGTAGCGTCCTCCTAAACCAGCATCAGTCCGCGTCGAGCGCATAGCCTGCTGACCGGACGGTGCGAATGACGTCCTCATACCCGCCATCGTTGATCGCCTTGCGCAAGCGACGGATATGAACGTCGACCGTGCGAAGTTCGATGTCCGTATCCTGGCCCCAGACGGCGTCAAGCAGGCGCTCGCGCGAGAAAACGCGGCCCGGATGTTCAAGGAAATGGCGCAGCAGCCGGAATTCGGTGGGACCCAGCGGTACCGCCTTGCCGCTGCGCCGAACGCGATGAGCGGCCGTGTCCATTTCTATGTCGGCGTAATTGAGGCTACCTCCGGCGAGCGCCGGACGCACGCGGCGAAGCACGGCGGATACGCGTGCCGTCAGTTCACGGGGACTGAACGGCTTGGTGATATAGTCATCAGCGCCCGTTTCAAGGCCCCGGATACGATCCTCCTCCTCCACCCGCGCGGTCAACATGATGATCGGCACGTTGGCGGTTTCAGGCAAACGACGAAGACGGCGGCAGACCTCGATGCCCGACAGGCTTTCGATCATCCAGTCGAGCACGACCAGATCGGGCGGCGTCTCCCTGGCGAGCAGCAGCGCCTCCTCGCCGTCGGACGTGGTTTCGACCTGGAAATCCTCCCGCTCCAGATTGTAGCGAACAAGCTCGGCGAGGTTGGGATCATCCTCGACGAGGAGGATGCGCGGACGGGCGGCCACCAGCCCCTCCCTATTCCGCCTTCAGCGGCGCGAACGCGTCCCCGCCCTTCTCGCGCTCGTCCAGGTAGACCCCGGTGGCGCTGTAATAGACCATCTCGGCGATGTTGGTTGCGTGATCGCCGATCCGCTCCAGGTTCTTGGCGATGAACAACAGGTGCGCCGACGCGGTAATATTGTTCGGGTTTTCCATCATATAGGTCAACAACGTGCGGAACAGGCTGTTGTAGAAATCGTCGACGGTCTTGTCCCGCTCGCGCACGCGCGCCGCCAGCTCCGCATCGCGGGCGACAAAGGCATCGAGCGCCGATTTGACCATCTGCGCAACGACGCGGGCCATTTCCGGCACGATCGTCATCGGTGCAATGGGATTGGCTTCGGCGAAGATCGCGACCCGCTTGGCGATATTCTTCGCATAATCGCCGATGCGCTCGATCACGCCCGCTGTTTTCAATGCCGAGACGACTTCGCGCAGATCGTCGGCCATCGGCGCACGGAGCGCGATCAGCCTCACCGCAAGGCGCTCGACTTCGACCTCGAGCTGATCGATCCGCTTGTCGCCGTCGATGACACGAAGCGCGAGATCGGTATCCTTGCGGGCAAGCGCCTGTACGGCGTCTGCAATCGCGGCTTCGGCAAGACCGCCCATCTGGCTGATGAGCGCGCGCAACTCGTCAAGATCGTCGTCGAAAGCTTTTACGGTATGTCCGGTGGTGGCCATAAGCCCTCCTTCTCACTCAGCCATAGCGGCCGGTGATGTAATCCTTCGTGCGGGTTTCGCGCGGGTTGGTGAAGATGTCCGACGTGTCGCCATATTCCACCAGATTGCCAAGGTGGAAAAAGGCGGTCTTCTGGCTGACACGGGCGGCCTGCTGCATGTTGTGCGTGACGATCACGATCGCATATTTGCCGCGCAGTTCGTGGATCAGCTCCTCGATCTTGGCGGTGGCGATGGGGTCAAGCGCGGAACACGGCTCGTCCATCAGGATCACCTCGGGATCGACCGCGATCGCGCGGGCGATGCACAGCCGCTGCTGCTGACCGCCCGAAAGCGCGGTGCCGCTCTCCTGCAACCGGTCCTTCACCTCGTCCCACAGGCCCGCCCGGCGCAATGATTTCTCAACGATGCGGTCAAGCTCCGCCTTGCCCATGGCGAGGCCGTGAATGCGGGGGCCATAGGCGACGTTTTCGTAGATCGACTTCGGGAAAGGATTGGGCTTCTGGAACACCATGCCCACCCGGGCGCGGAGCTGGACCACGTCCATGCCCGAGCTGTAGATATCTTCGCCGTCGAGCGTGATCGCGCCCTCGACCCGCGCGCCGTCGACGGTGTCGTTCATCCGGTTCAGCGTTCGCAGAAAGGTCGATTTCCCGCAGCCCGATGGGCCGATGAAAGCGGTCACATGGTCCCTGTCGACGTCGATCGAGACGTCGTTGATCGCCTGCTTGTCGCCATAGAAAACGTTGACATTGCGGGCCGTCATCTTGAGCTGGGGCGTCGCCCCGGCCGTACGATGCGCGGGCGCATCCATGGTTAGTTGCTCGCTCACCAGCGCCTCTCGAATTTGTTGCGGAGATAGATGGCAAGGCCGTTCATCGCGAGCAGGAATATCAGCAGGACGATTATGGCGGCCGATGTTTTTTCGACGAAGCCGCGGCTGACCTCGTCGGACCAGAGAAAGATCTGCACGGGCAATACGGTCGCCGGCTGGGTGATGCCCGATGGCGGAGCCGAGATGAACGCGCGCATCCCGATCATCAGGAGCGGCGCGGTTTCCCCAAGCGCGCGCGCCATGCCGATGATGGTGCCGGTCAGGATGCCCGGCAATGCCAGCGGCAGGACATGGTGGAAAACCACCTGCACCGGTGACGCCCCGACGCCCAGCGCGGCATCGCGGATCGACGGCGGCACCGATTTGATCGCGTTGCGGCCCGCGATGACGATCACCGGCAGGGTCATGAGCGCTAGCGTCAACCCGCCGACGATCGGCGCGGAGCGCGGCATATGCATGAAGTTCAGGAACACGGCGAGGCCAAGCAGGCCGAAAATGATGGACGGAACCGCCGCCAGATTGTTGATCGACACCTCGATGATGTCGGTCCACGCATTTTTCGGCGCATATTCCTCCAGATAAAGTGCCGAAAGCACGCCGATGGGGAAGCTGATGATCAAGGTCACGATCATAGTGATCAACGAACCCTTGAACGCGCCCCAGATGCCGACCAGCGTGGGGTCGGTCGAGTCCGCGCCGGTCAGGAAATTCCAGTTGAACGCGGAACGGATCTTGTCTTGCGCGGCCAGCCGCTTGTACGCCGCCGCCGCGTCCGGCGCGATGCGATCCTCGATCTTGCCCTTTGCGATCAGATCCAGATTGCTTTCTGCCGGCAACCAGAGCGTCGTCGTCTTGCCGAGCAGCGAGGGATCGGCGCGCAGCGCATCGCGCACGCGCACCCATGCCCCTTCGGAGATCAGCCTTGCGCCCTTCTCGCCATAGGCGGCGGTCACGCTCTTGATGACGGCGCCTTCTATGTCGGCCCCGGCGAGTGCTTCTTCCGCACCCGGTCCTTGAAGCTGCGCCCTGGTCAGCATAAGGGCGCCGCGATCCAGCGTCACCGGCACGGCGACCTCGTTCTGACGAAAGCCGGATATGCCGTTCACCATCATGTTGAACAGCAGGAACGCCAGAAATAACACCGACAGGCTGACGGCGGTGAAACCGACCGACCGGAAAATCCGCTCGGAACGGTAGCGACGACGAACCCGCGCCTGCATTGCCCCGCCGGACCAATTCGTTGGTACGCGTTCGGTTGTTGCAGAAGTGACGGGCGCGTTCATGGTGGCCACGTTACTCATAAGCCTCGCGATATTTTCTCACCACGCGAAGCGCGATGATGTTGAGCATCAAGGTCACGGCAAAGAGCACAAGGCCCAGCGCAAAGGCGGACAGCGTCTTTGGCGAATCGAATTCCTGGTCGCCGGTCAGCAACTGCACGATCTGCGTGGTGACCGTGGTCACCGATTCAAAGGGATTGATCGTCAGCTTGGCGGCAAGTCCGGCGGCCATCACGACAATCATCGTCTCACCGATCGCGCGGCTGACAGCGAGCAGCACTCCGCCAACTATGCCCGGAAGTGCTGCCGGGACCAGCACGCGGCGGATCGTTTCGGATGTCGTCGCACCCATCGCCAACGAACCGTCGCGCATCGCCCGCGGCACCGCGTTGATCGAAGTCATCGGCCATCGACGAGACGAAGGGAACGATCATGATCCCCATCACCGCACCCGCGGCGAGCGCTGATTCAGATGAAGCGTTGATGATGCCAATCGAGACGGCGAAATCGCGGATGACAGGCGCGACCGTAAGCGCGGCGAAATAGCCGTAAACGACGGTGGGCACGCCTGCCAATATCTCCAGCACCGGCTTTACAATTTTTCGGGTGCCGGGTTTGGCGTATTGGGTGAGATATATGGCGCTCATCAGCCCGAGCGGTATCGCGACGATCATGGCGATGATGGCGCCGATGAAGATCGTACCCCAGAACAGGGGAACAGCGCCGAATGCTCCCGACGAACCGACCTGATCGGCACGCAATGCCGTCTGCGGGCTCCACTCCAGTCCGAACAGGAATTCCAGGGGCGAGACCGCCTTGAAGAAGCGGATGGATTCGAACATCAGCGATGCGATGATGCCGAAGGTCGTCACGATCGCGATCAGGGAAGCCGCAAGCAATGTGCCCATGACGATGCGTTCGACGCGGTTACGGGCCCGAAAGTCGGGGCGGACGCGGCTGAAGGACCAGGCACCGCCCGCCAGGCCGACCAGCAGCGCCACGGCAAGCGCAATCAAATTCCAGCGCGTCGAGGAAGCCTTGAATACTTCGGCACCCTGTTCGGCGCGAGGATCGAAGGCAGCGTCGATCTCACCCGACGCAAGGCCGGATACTTCGGAATAGAGGGCCTGGCTTTCCAGTTCCGATACAGGGCGCTCGGCCGCCGGAATGGAAGCGATCACATCGCTGTAGACAAGCGAGGGCTGCACGAAGCTCCACACCGCAAGCAACAGGAGCGCCGGGCCAGCCGCCCATAACGCGACATGCCAGGCATGATAGCCGGGCAGCGAATGCGGACGCACGTTTCGCGCGCCGCCTGAGGTCGGGGCAAATGCCGAGGCCCGAACACGCGCGCTGATCCAGCCAATTGCGCCAAGCCCCAGGATCAGAACAAAGAGAACGAGCAACGACACGAGCCAAACCTCAATTCATCAATAGAGCCGACGGGCCTTCCCAGGATCAAAAGACCTGCGGAAGGCCCTTTCGGTCCTTTACTTCACGCTGGCAAGATCGAGCGGAGCAAGGCTCGCTGCAATCTGCGCATAGCGCACCCGTTCGGCATCGGGAGCAGCGATCAGACCGCGACGGGACAGATAGCCCTGCGGACCCCAGGTCGATTCCTTGGCGTATTCCGCGATGAACTCCTTGAGGCCGGGGACGGCCCGGAGATGCGCGCTCTTGACGTAGATGAAGAGCGGACGCGCGGCGGCGTATTTGAACGAGGAGATCGTGTCATAGCTGGGCGAGACACCGTTGATCGTAAGACCGGTCACCTGGTTTTGATTTTCTTCGTAATAGCTGTAGCCGAAGATACCGACCGTACCCGGATTTGCCTCGATCTTCTGGACGATCAGATTGTCGTTCTCGCCCGCTTCCACATAAACGCCATCTTCACGCACCTTGGTGCAGATAGCCTTCTGCCTGGCTTCGTCCGACTTCTTGAGCGCTTCCATCGCCGGGTTGGTGCTGCAGCCCTTATCAAGCAGCAGTTCGGTAAGCGCATCGCGCGTGCCGGACGTGGGCGGCGGGCCATAGACCTTGATCGCTACCGCAGGCAGCTTGGGGTTGACGTCCTTCCAGGTCTTCGCCTTGTTCGGCTTGCCGAACGGCGTCGCGGCGAGCGCGGCGTAGATATCGCGCGGCGTCAGATTGAACGGAGCCGCCTTCTTCGATTGGGCCAGTACGATACCGTCGATGCCGACCTTGATTTCGATAATCCCGGTGACGCCATTGGCTTTGCACTGGGCCACTTCCGACGCCTTGATGCGGCGGGATGCATCCTCGATGTCAGGGTGCTGAGCGCCGACGCCGGCGCAGAACAGCTTCATGCCACCGCCCGTACCGGTCGACTCGACGATCGGGGGCTGGAATTTCGGATTCTTACGGACGAAAGTCTCCGCCACCGCGGTCGTGAACGGATAAACGGTCGACGATCCCACGATACGAATTTGGGTACGGGCTTCAGCCGAACCGATGCTTGCACCCTGGCACGCGGCCAGGGCTGTGATAGCGGCGGAAACCGCCAGGAGCTTGCTTGCCAATATTACCTCCCTTGAGGGGCTGAACAGCGCTTTATTCACGCAAGTGCTCCGCTAATGATCTTTCATGAGCGTCTGATGACGGCTCCATGATGCTTCTGTGACGGGATTGTTACACTATTGTGACAACGTCCGGGAACTGCTCAGTTCGCCGCAGCCGGAAGCAAGGCCGTAATGCGTGTGCCGAGGCCGATTTCGCTGTCGATCAGCAATTGGCCCCGGTGCCGTTCCACAATGTGCTTCACGATCGCGAGGCCAAGGCCGGTGCCCCCGATGGACCGGGACCGGCTTGGGTCCGCGCGATAGAATCGCTCGGTCAGACGCGGCAAATGCTCAGGAGCGATCCCCTCCCCCTCGTCCTCCACCGACAGCCGCACCATCGTCTGGCCGTCTCGCCTTATGCGGACCGTCACCGGCGTGCCCGTCCGCCCATATTTGATGGCGTTGCCAACCAGATTGTGCAGCAGTTGGAGGAGTTGATCCCGATCGCCCGCGACCGGCGACACGTTCTTTTCGGCATCGATCACCAAATTCCGGCCGCCTTTCAAAAGGCGATGGCCCAGCGCATCGCGCACTTCCTCCACCAGCGAAACGAGATTGACCGGATCTGTCGGCGGGCGATGCTTGTCAGCCTCTATGCGCGACAATGACATAAGATCGTCGACCAGCCTGATCATCCGATGCGCCTCGCCCCGCATGATGCCAAGAAAGCGCTTGCGAGCGCCTTCGTCCTCGGCAGCCGGTCCTTCAAGCGTCTCGATGAAACCGATGAGGGTGGCGAGCGGGGTGCGAAGCTCGTGGCTGGCGTTCGCGACAAAATCCACGCGCATCCGCTCCGCCGCGCGAAGGGCGGTCCGGTCGATCAGGCGGACGATCTGGCGTTCTCCAATCGGGTCGGCCGCGAGTTCCCAACGCTGATCCGCGCCGCCGAGATCGAGCAGTTCCACCCGTGAGTTCGGACGGGGCTCCCTTGCTGAGCAATGCCGCCGCCGCCGGATTGCGAAGCGCCAGCCTGATGTCCTGCCCCACGATATGGTCGCCAAGCAGCCGCCGGGCCTGGGCGTTCGCGAGTTCGACCCGCCGTTTGCCGTCAACCACCAGAAGCGGATGCTCGACCAGTTCGATGAGATCGTAAGTCGCCGCGCCGTAAGCGTCAAGATCGTTTCCTCCGTTCGCCTCGACGCTTGGTTGTGATGGAGGCTCGCTCGCCAGCATGGCGCCCGCGATAGCGGCGACAAGGCCGATGGCGGCAACGATCCACCAGGGCGCGAGGCCGAGCCATATGGCGGCAAGCCCTATCAATACGGCCATCCCCGCCACGATCAGGCGACCGATCCAGTAACGGGTCAGTTCGCGCACCGCGTTATGATCCCAATCGCATCAGGGCTGGCACCAGTTCATCGAAATGATGGATCAGAATGTCGCCACCCAATTGGGCCGCGGGGCGATCCGCAAAGCCGAAGCTGACCGTGACGATGGGAACTCCGGCGGCGCGCGCCGTCCCCACGTCCACCATGGAATCGCCGACAAAGGCGACCCGCCCTCCACCTGCCCGCGCGACGGTTTCGTAAAGATGCCGCGGGTCTGGTTTTCTGACAGCGAGGCTGTCGCCGCCCAGATTGGCGGCAAAGCGCCCCGACCAGCCAAGCGCGGATATCAGGGATTTGCTCATTGCCGCCGGTTTGTTTGTGCAGATCGCCAGCCGACAGCCGGCTTCGGCCAAATGATCCAGCGCCTGTTCCACACCGGCATAGGGCTGAGAGTGAACGCAGATGTTGGCGGCATAGAATTCAAGAAAGTCCGAAAGGCCCGCCTTCACCATCTCTGGCGTGCCGCCGCCGGTTGCCGCTAGGCCGCGCTCGAGCAATTTGGCGGCGCCGAGCCCCACCATGTCGCGAACCGCCGCCTCGGTCACCGACTGACGACCTATGCGGCCAAGAACGTGGTTCAGCGCGGCGGTGAGATCGGATCCGGTATCGACAAGCGTGCCGTCGAGATCGAAAACGACAAGATCAAAAGGAAATGTGTTCATGGGGTCCGGTGATGCCGGTGATCCTATGGCGTTGGCAAGGTTTCTGTGGCATCGCGCAGTCAAACACGTTCAGGTCCGGGAATATTCATGTCCGCACGTCCGATCGCCGCAGTGGTTCTCGCCGCTGGTATGGGAACAAGGATGAAGTCGGACCTCCATAAAGTGCTTCACCCGATCGCCGGGCGGCCGATGCTGATCCACCTGCTCGACAGCGTCCGCACCCTCGCACCTGAGCGGCAGGTCATCATTGCGGGCGCGCGGCGTGAACAGGTGCAAAGCGCCGTAACCGGGCAAAATGTCATTGTGGTGACACAAGAACCGCAGCTCGGCACCGGCCATGCCGTACTTCAGGCGAAAAGCGCGCTCGCCGGGTTCAATGGTGACGTGTTGATCCTTTACGGCGACGTGCCGTTGGTGACGCCCGCCACCATGCAACGGATGATCGACCGGCTGCATGCCGATGATGAACCGGTTGCGGTCGTGCTGGGCTTCAGGCCCGCCGATCCGCTGGCCTATGGCCGGATCATCGCCGATGCCGAGGGCGCCATCATCAAGATGGTCGAGTTCAAGGATGCGACAGCGGACGAGCGCAAGGTCGATTTGTGCAATTCCGGGTTGATGGCGGTTCGCTCCAAAGACCTGTTCGGCCTGCTCGAAAAAGTCGGCAACAACAACGCGGCGGGGGAATATTATCTGCCCGATATCGTCATGCTGGCAAATGCCGAGGGACGGCAAAGCGCGGTGGTGGAAACGTCGGACACCGAAGTTGCAGGAATCAACAGCCGGGCCGAACTGGCAGCGGTGGAAGCCGACTGGCAGAAACGGCGTCGTCTGGCCGCGATGGCCGAAGGCGCGACGCTGATTGCGCCTGAAACCATATGGTTTTCCCATGACACCGTGCTTGGGCGCGATGTGGTGGTTGAACCCAATGTCGTCTTCGGCCCGGGGGTTCGCGTCGAGGACAATGTCGTCATCCACGCCTTCAGCCATCTTGAAGGCGCGACCGTGAAGGCAGGCGCCAGCATCGGGCCCTATGCCCGGCTGCGCCCCGGCGCGGTCATCGGCGAGAAGGCCAGGGTCGGTAATTTCGTCGAGCTGAAGGCGGCGACGCTCGGCCCCGGCGCGAAGGCCAATCACCTGAGCTATATCGGCGACGCCATGGTGGGCGCTAACGCCAATATCGGGGCGGGCACGATCACCTGCAATTATGACGGGTTCCTGAAATACCGGACGGAGATTGGCGCGGGCGCTTTCATCGGATCCAACAGCGCACTGGTCGCGCCGGTGACGATCGGCGATGGCGCGATCGTGGGCGCGGGCTCGGTCGTGACCCGCGACGTGGAGGCGGACGCCCTTGCCGTGGCACGCGGCAAGCAGGAATCCCGGCCGGGTTGGGCGACGAAGTTCCGCGCCATGATGAGCGCGAAGAAAAAGGCGAAGTAAGCATGTGCGGTATCATCGGGATTCTGGGCCGGGAAGACGTCACCGGCAGGCTGGTCGAAGGGCTGAAGCGGCTGGAATATCGCGGCTATGACTCCGCCGGCGTCTCCACCATCGTCAACGGGCACATCGACCGCCGCCGGGCCGAGGGAAAACTCGACAATCTGGTGCGGACGCTTGCCGCCGATCCGCTGCCCGGCAAGGCTGGCATCGCACATACCCGCTGGGCGACGCATGGCGCGCCAACCACCAACAACGCGCACCCGCATGCCACGCCGGAAGTCGCGCTGGTGCACAATGGCATCATCGAGAATTTCAAGGAGCTGCGCGAGGAACTGGAGGCAGAAGGCCGCACGTTCGAAGTCGCAGACCGACACCGAGGTGGCAGCGCATCTGATCAGCCGCGAGATCGAGCGCGGCGCGAGCCCGGCCGACGCGGTTCGACGCTCGTTGAAGCGTTTGCGTGGCGCCTTCGCGCTGGCGATCCTGTTCCGTCAGCATCCCGACGTGCTGATCGGCGCGCGGCTCGGCTCGCCCCTGGTGATCGGCTATGGCGACGGCGAAGCCTATCTAGGCTCGGATGCGATCGCTCTGGCGCCGCTGACCCAGCGCATCGCCTATTTGGAAGAAGGTGACTGGGTGGTTCTCACCCGCGACGGGGTGACGATCTACGACCGCAACGATCAACAGGTGGAACGCCCGATCACCCTTTCCGGCGTGACCGGCGCGCTGATCGACAAGGGCAATCACCGCCACTTCATGCAGAAGGAAATCTTCGAGCAGCCGGTGGTGGTCGCGCAGACGCTGGGCGCCTATCTTCGGCCGCTGGAAGAACAGGTCGCCCTGCCCGATCTGCCGTTCGATCTTGCCCAGATCCGCCGTATCGCCATCGTCGCCTGCGGCACCAGCTTTTATGCCGGCATGGTCGCCAAATACTGGATCGAGCAGCTTGCCCGGGTTCCCGTCGAACTCGATATCGCGTCCGAATTCCGGTATCGCGCGCCCGTGCTGGAGGACGGCGGGCTTGCGCTGTTCATCAGCCAGTCGGGCGAAACCGCCGACACGCTGGCGGCGCTCCGCCATGCGAAGGAAAGCGGACAAAAGATCGCGGCGGTGGTGAATGTCGCCACTTCGTCGATGGCGCGCGAGGCGGAGCTGGTGCTGCCGACCCATGCCGGGCCCGAGATCGGCGTCGCCTCCACCAAGGCCTTCACCTGCCAGCTCGGTGTGCTCGCCGCTTTCGCCGCCAACCTTGCCCGCGCCAAGGGGCGGCTTGATGCGGCGCATGAAAAGCGGATCGTGCAATTGCTCGCGGAGGTTCCCGCCGCGATGAACGCAGCACTTGCTCATGACGAGAGCATCGAGTCCATGGCGCCGGTGATCGCCAAGGCCCAGGATGTTCTCTATATGGGACGCGGCCCTGACTATCCGCTGGCGCTGGAAGGCGCACTAAAACTCAAAGAAATCAGCTACATTCATGCCGAAGGTTATGCGGCGGGCGAACTGAAGCACGGACCCATCGCGCTGATAGATGAAAACGTGCCCGTGATCGTCATGGCGCCTTCCGGCCCGCTGTTCGAGAAAACCGTATCGAACATGCAGGAGGTGCAGGCGCGCGGCGGCCAGGTCGTGCTGATTTCGGACGCCGAGGGCATACGCGCGGCAGGCGAAAATTGCATCGCGACGATCGAAATGCCGCACGTCGACGCCTTCATCGCGCCGCTGGTCTATGCGATTCCCGTACAGCTCCTCGCCTATCATGTCGCCGTAGCGAAAGGCACCGACGTCGACCAGCCCCGCAATCTGGCGAAAAGCGTCACGGTTGAATGATGAGCCTTATCTAATCGGGTCGTGCATCGGCCGAAATAAAGTTCCTCCATACTAATCGGCGTTGACAGGACGGGGCAGACACGCCTTCCTGTCGCGATGGGGAGCGTTCCTGCAGGGCACACCGGATCGGTCGATACCGCGCTTGCTCACGCCACGCGCCTGCTCGCGGGCCAACCCGCGCTTGCGCTGGAGCAGGCGAACGAAATCCTCCGTGCCGTGCCCGGCCAGCCGCAGGCGATGTTGATCGCGGGACGCGCGCATTTCGCGCTCGGTGACAGCGCGGCGGCGACCACCGTTTTCCGCGGGGTGACAGAGGCCGCGCCGCGTTTCGCCGATGGCTGGCGTGCGCTCGGCGACCAGCTCCATCTCAACGGCGATGTCGTGGAAGGCGATCGCGCGCATCTTGAGGCGCTCCGCCTCGCTGCCACAGACGCCGAACTCCTTGCCGCCGCCGATGCGCTTGCGGCCAACGACCTCCCCCGCGCCGAGAGGGCGCTTCGCGCGCGGCTCAAGGCCCGGCCGACCGACATTGCCGCGATCCGCATGCTGGCGGAACTCGCCGGTCGCATCGGCCGCAATCGCGACGCTGAAACCTTGCTTCGTCGGGCGCTGGAACTCGCGCCGGGCTTTGCGCCTGCCCGTCACAATCTCGCGCTTCTTCTCCACCGCCACGGCAATTCGGGCGGTGCGCTGGCGCATGTCGATCGTCTGCTCGCCGATGAGCCCGCGAATGCGACCTATGCGATCCTGAAGGCGGCGATCCTTGGTGGGCTGGGCGACTACGCCGCCGCCGTTGCCATGTATCGCGACATCCTCAGCCGATATCCCCGCCAGGCGAAAGTCTGGATGAGCCTTGGGCATACGTTGAAGACACTGGGGCGTCAGGAAGAAGGCGTAGCCGCCTATCGCGAGAGCCTTCGGATAGAGCCGACACTCGGGAGTAGCTGGTGGAGCCTCGCCAATCTCAAGACCTTTCGGTTCACGTCCGACGATACAGCCGCGATGCGCGCCGCACTCACGACACCAGGCCTTGACGAGGAGGGTCGCTTCCATATCGAGTTCGCACTGGGCAAGGCCGAGGAGGACGCGGGCCGCTATCGTGAGAGCTTCGCGCATTATGCGAAGGGAAATCGCCTTCGCCGCGCTACGATCGATTATGACCCTGCGCATGTGACCGCGATCATCGATCGCCAGTGCGCGACGCTCGACGCCGACTTCTTCACCGCGCGAGCAGGTTGGGGCTGCCCTGCCGAAGATCCGATCTTCGTCGTCTCGCTGCCGCGCTCGGGGTCGACCCTGATCGAGCAGATCCTTGCCAGCCACAGCCAGGTTGAAGGCACAATGGAGCTGCCTGACATCGGCATGCTCGCCAACCGCCTTGGCCCCGGCGGCATCGTCGGTCTCAGCAAGGCCGATGCGAGCGCGCTGGGCGAGGAGTATCTCGACCACACGCGGGTGCAGCGCAAGAGCGGCCGCCCATATTTTGTCGACAAGATGCCGAACAACTGGACCTATCTGCCGCTGATTCACCTGATCCTGCCCAAGGCGCGGGTCGTTGATGCGCGCCGCCATCCGCTCGGCTGTGGCTTTTCGGTTTTCAAGCAGCACTTCGCGCGCGGCCAGTCCTTCTCTTACGATCTCGAGGAGATCGGGCGATATTATCGCGACTATGTCCGCGCCCTCGCCCATATCGACCGCGTGCTGCCGGGCCGCGTCCACCGCGTGTTTTACGAGCGCATGGTCGAGGACACCGAGGCCGAGGTGCGGGCATTGCTCGACTATGCGCGGCTACCCTTCGAGGCGGCGTGCCTGAACTTTCACGAGACCGACCGAGCCGTTCGCACCGCCTCGTCAGAGCAGGTCCGACGCCCCATATTTCGCGAGGGCATGGATCATTGGCGCCATTTCGAGCCCTGGCTCGAGCCGTTGTCGGCGGCGCTGGGCCCGGTGCTTGAGAGCTATCCGGTCGTTCCAGAAACGTGATATTTTTGCAATGCGCCTCGCCAAAGCGCTGCCGTGCAAATCCGCCCGCTTGACAGCCCCCCAAAGCAGGAACAGCATTTTGCCCATGTTGCTTAGGAGAGGGGGACTCCGATGCGCGCTGCAAAATCCTTTTCGCTGGTGCTTCTCGCCGGTACGGCGCTCGCTGGCTTTGCCCAGAATGCGGCGGGACAGCAATCCAGCACATCTTCCAGCCAGGCGACGGGCGCCGCCGATAATCTGGAGGAGATAGTCGTCACCGCCACAAAGCGTTCGGAGATCCTGCAAAACGTCCCGATAAGCATCACTGCGCTGACGCCGGCGGCAATGGAGCAACATCAGGTCGCAAGCTTCGACGACTATGCGAAACTGCTGCCCAGCGTCAGCTATCAGTCGTTCGGGCCGGGCCAGGCGCAACTTTACTTCCGTGGCATCGCGACGGGCGGCGACGGTCTCGCGGCTGGCCCGCTACCGGGCAGCGGCCTCTATATCGACGAGGTGCCGGTCACGACCATCTACGGATCGGTCGACATCCATTCCTATGATCTGGCCCGGGTCGAAGCGCTCGCCGGACCGCAGGGCACGCTTTATGGCGCCAGCTCGCTTTCCGGCACGCTCCGGTTGATCACCAATAAGCCGGACCCAACCGGGTTCGAGGCCGGATACGACCTTCAGGGGAATAAATTCGGCAAGGGTGGTTACGGCGGGAAAGCCGAGGGCTTCGTCAACATCCCGCTGAACGAGACGATGGCAATCCGGCTGGTCGGCTTTTACCAGCACGACGGTGGCTATATCGACAACACTCCGGCGACGCGCACCTATCAGCGGCCCCATACCGTCGGCACCGACGTGAACGGCGACCCCATCATCGAAAACGCGCCGCTGACAGTTGATAATTTCGATATCGCCAAGAACAACTATAACGAGGCGGACACCTATGGCGGTCGCGCTGCGCTCAAGATCGATCTCGACGACAACTGGACGGTTACGCCGGCCGTCATCTATCAGCATCAGAAAGCGAAGGGCCAGTTCCTGTTCGATCCCCGCGCCGGGGACCTCGATAACCACGACTTCACCGTCAGCAGCTACCTCGACAAATGGTATCTTGCGTCATTGACGGTACAGGGCAAGCTCAGCAATTGGGACGTGACTTACTCAGGGTCTTACTTCCACCGCACGGTCGACAATGTCGCCGACTATTCCTACTTCACCGTGGCCTACGACACCTACCCCGACTATAATTACCTGCTCGACGCGGCCGGAAACGACATTGACCCGACCCAGAGCGTACGCGGCTTCGACAAGTACACGAAGATGGCGCATGAGCTGCGCATCAGTTCGCCGGCGGAAGATCGCCTACGTATAACCGCAGGCGTCTTCATGCAGCGACAGGTCGACGACCGCATCGCCGAATATATTATCCCCGGCGTCCGCAATGCGGTGAACCCGTTCAGCCCGCCGGTGCCGGGCGCCGGGCCGGATGACGTCTTCTACACCAACATCCATCGCGTCGATCGCGATTATGCGATGTTCGGGGAAGCATCGTTCGACATTTTGCCCGAACTCACGCTCACCGGGGGCATCCGCGGTTTCATCGCCCATAATACCCTCGATGGATTTTCGGGCGGGATCGGCGCGCTTGATCGCGAGATGTCGCTTTTCGGATGTACCGGGACGACCGCCCAGGAATGCCCGAACATCAACAAGAAATACATAGAAAGCGGCGAAACCCACAAGGTAAACCTCACCTGGAAAGTCGATCCCGACCGGATGGTCTATGCAACCTATTCGACCGGCTTTCGCCCCGGTGGCAACAACCGCGATGCTTTCGCGCTCGGCCAGCTCCAGGTCATCCCGCCCTATCGAGCCGATACGCTGACCAACTACGAGATCGGCTGGAAGACACGATGGTTCGATCGCACGCTACGCATAAACGGCGCGATCTTCTGGGAAAAATGGAGCGACGTTCAGTATAGCCTGCCAGGGGTTCTGGGCATCTTCTACACGGTGAATGCAGGCACGGCGCGATCCCGTGGCATTGAAGGCGATATCAGCTGGCTGATTGGCGGCCATCTGACGCTGTCTGCATCGGGCACCTATGTCGACGCCAAACTCACCAAGGCTTTCTGCGATCAGGTGAACGGTTGCGATCCGGCGAACGGCGGCCAGGTCTTTGCACCCGAGGGGACGCGGCTGCCCGTTACGCCCAGGCTCAAGATCAACGCGACCGCGCGCTATGATTTCTCGCTGGCTGAGAACAAGGCGTTCGTGCAGGGCGGCGTGAACCATCAGGGCGGCACCAGATCCTATCTCACGACGGAAGGCGAGGCGATAATCGGCCCCACCAAAGGGTTCACCACCTTCGATTTTTCCGCAGGATACAGTTGGAACAACCTGTCCTTCGAGGCATTCATCCAGAACGCTTTCGATAAGCGCGGCATCCTCAGCAAAAACATCACCTGCGCTCCATCGCTTTGCGGGCAATTTTCGCGGCTCTATCCCATCAAGCCGCAATTTTTCGGGATCAAGGTGGGCCAGCGCTTCTAAAGCCATCGGGATGCGTGCGGAAATCATACTTATGGAAAAGCGGTCGCGACTTTCGCTATGCGTAATTTATGGCGAACGTCGACGACAAACACGAGCAGCCAGCATCAGGCAGCCCTGACTGGGTTGAGCGCGGAGCCCCGCACGTCTGGCTGCCCTATACGCAAATGCAGACCGTGGCATCGCCGCTGCCGGTGGTGTCGGCGAACGGAACGCGGTTGAAGCTAGCCGACGGGCGCGAACTGATTGACGGCATCGCGAGCTGGTGGACCGCCGCGCACGGCTATCGCAATCCGCATATCGAGTCGGCGGTCGCGGCGCAGCTTCAAAAACTGCCCCATGTGATGCTGGGCGGGCTGGCGCACGAACAAGCCTATGTGTTGGCCGAGCGGTTGGCGAGACTGCTGCCGGGCGACCTCGATCACGTCTTCTATTCGGAATCAGGGTCGGTCGCGGTCGAGATCGCGATGAAGATGGCGGTGCAATACTGGCTGAACCAGGGAGAACGCCGCACCCGCTTTCTGAGCTTCACCCATGGCTATCATGGCGACACGCTGGCGACGATGAGCGTGTGCGACCCGAATGAGGGCATGCACAGCCTGTTTCGCGGCGTTGTGCCTGATCAGATCGTGATCGATCTCGACCCGGAGGCGATCGATCGGGCATTGGCCTCACATGGGCATGAAATCGCCGCCGTTTTGGTGGAGCCGCTGGTGCAGGGCGCGGGGGGAATGCGCTTTCACGACGCCGCAGTGCTGCGCCACCTCCGCGCGGCATGCGACAGGCATGGCGCCCTCCTTGTCTTCGACGAGATATTCGTCGGCTTCGGGCGACTGGGGCAAGCATTGTTCGCGTGTAAGGAAACGAGCGTAACTCCCGATATTATCACACTTTCCAAAGCGTTGACCGGGGGCGCCCTGCCCCTTGCGGCAACCATCGCGAACGAACGCGTCTTCGCCGCCTTCCTTTCGGACGACCCATCCAAGGCGCTGATGCACGGCCCCACGTTCATGGGCAACGCACTCGCCTGCGCAGCCGCCAACGCATCGCTCGATCTGTTCAAGCGGGAACCGCGACTGGAGCAGGCCAAAGCCATTGGCGCGCTGCTGGCGGAAAAACTGGAATCCGCACGCGGACTGCCGGGTGTCGCCGATGTGCGCGTCAAAGGCGCGCTCGGTGTCATTCAACTTGAAGGGATGCGCGATCTCGACTGGCTGAAAGCGCGGTTCATCGAAGAGGGCATCTGGCTGCGACCGTTCGGCGACATCATCTACACCACGCCCCCGCTGACGACCGATGCCGACGATGTCGCGCGGATCGGCGACGCCATGGTGAAGATCACCCGCGAATGGTCAAGGCGCTGAGTTGATAGGCCCGACGGAAACGCGTTTACGCTGGAGCGTTCCGAAGCAAGGAGTGTTTCGATGACAGACGACGAGCAGGCCATTCGTGACGTGGTGGGTCGATGGATGTCGGCCAGTCGCGACGGCGATGCCGCCACCGTCCTTAGCCTGATGACGGACGATGTGATCTTCATGGTTCCGGGCGCCGAACCCTTTGGCAAGGAAGCCTTTGCAGCCATGTCCCAAGGCATGAAGGACGTTCGCATCGGCGGCAGCAGCGACATCCAGGAGGTGCAGATACTCGGTGACTGGGCCTTTCTCCGCAACCATATCGATATGACCGCATCGCCCGCGTCCGGCCCGTCGGTCCGGCGTTCTGGCTATACGCTGACGATTTTCCGCAAAGAGTCCGACGGCCAGTGGCGGCTTGCGCGCGACGCCAATTTGCTGACTGAAAAGAAGTAAATCGCGGCGCACGCGCATCAGAAGCAGCGCCCAAAGCGGACCACTAGTGACTTGGGGTGTAATCGTTCCTACTATGTTCCGCCATAACAGGATATAAGGGCCCTTGTCCGGATCACCGGACCGGGGGGACTGAACGAGCATCCGAGACCATGTCAGACGTGCCGGTCCGAAAAATCATCCACATCGATATGGATGCGTTCTTTGCATCGGTCGAGCAGCGCGATGACCCCACGCTACGCGGACGCCCCGTGGCAGTCGGCTATCCGGCGGCGCGCGGCGTGGTCGCGGCGGCAAGCTATGAGGCGCGCAAGTTCGGGGTGCGGTCGGCAATGCCCTCGGCCATCGCGCTGCGCCAATGTCCCGAGCTTTTGTTCGTGCCACCCCGGTTCGACGTCTACCGCCAGATTTCATTGCAGATTCGCGCGATCTTTGCCGACTACACGCCCTTGGTCGAGCCGCTGTCGTTCGATGAGGCATATCTGGATGTGACCGACAATCCGCGAGGGCTTCCGTCCGCCACGCGCACCGCAGAGGAGATTCGCGGGCGCATTCTTGCCGAGACTGGACTGACGGCATCGGCGGGGATCTCCTACAACAAATTTCTCGCAAAGCTGGGGTCGGACCAGAACAAGCCCAACGGCCAGTGCGTCATCACCCCGGCGATGGGCCCCGCTTTCATCGAGAACCTGGCCGTCGGTCGCTTTCACGGCATCGGCCCGAAAACGGCCGAGAAGATGAACGCGCTCGGCATCTTCACCGGCGCGGACTTGCGCCGGCAGAACCTTGCCTTCCTCCAGGAACGCTTCGGCAAGACCGGCCTCTGGTACCATGCGATTGCGCGCGGCGAGGATGACCGCCCGGTTTGCCCGGATCGGGTACGCAAATCGTCAGGATCGGAAACGACATTTGCCGTCGACCTTCTTGACCCGGCGGCAATCGAAGCCGCTCTGGTATTGCAGGCCGATGCGGTTTGGTCGTGGTGCGAAAAAGCAGACGCTTTCGGCCGAACGGTAACGGTCAAGATCAAATACGCCGACTTCAAGCATGCGACCCGCAGCCGCACGCTGGAAATGCCCGTGACCGACAAACAACTGCTATGCCAGCTAAGCGTGGACCTTATCCGGTCGGTTTATCCGCCCCGAAAAGGCATTCGGCTGCTTGGCGTGACCCTTTCCAACTTCGACAAATGTTCGGCGCCGGCCGGCCCACGCGAGCAACTGACCTTCCCGCTATAAGCTGTCAGGCCGGCCCGGAACCTGCTGTCTGGATCACCGGCAGCGCAACAACTCGCGACCTCGCCCAAATATCCCTTGAACCGGCGAACGATGGCAGATGTAGCGCGATATTCACCAAGAGCCGAAAAATCAGTCCGCCAAATCAGTCAGATCAGGAGTGTCTCTCAGTTCGGGCAGGCCATGCCGGTCGATCGCCAGGCGCGGAACGATCCGGACCGGCACTGTCGTAAAGCGAGCGATCGCATCCCGGGTTTCCTCGGTCGGGATCGGGCTGTCGCGGGTCGTGCTGAGGATGATGGCGGCGACATCCACTCCGCGCGTTTCCATTGCGGTCAGCGTGGTCAGGCTATGGCTGATCGCGCCAAGATAGGTACCGGACACCAGCAGCGTCGGAAATTGAAGCGCCGCCATCCAGTCGAGCACCGTATGACAGGCGCCGAGCGGCACCATCGCGCCGCCGACCCCTTCCAATAGCAGCGGGCCCGGCGCATTGAGAGCGTGGTTCCGGCAATAATCGACAAGTTCGTCGAACGGGATCGAACGGCCTTCGCGTGCCGCCGCCATGTCGGGCGACAGCGGGGCTGCGAACCGCCAGGGGGAAATGCGGTCAAGCGCCTGTCGCGTCACCGCCTGTCCGGTCGCGGCGAGGAGTACGCCAGCATCGCTCAGCTCCGGCGCGGTATCGTCAAATCCGCTGAGGACCGGCTTCAGCACCTCCGGCCTGTTCCCTGTGGCGATCAATTGGCGGGCAAGCAGCGCCGTAACCGCCGTCTTGCCGACATCTGTCCCCGTCGCCGTGATGAACAGATTGGACATGCCTCTCGCTTACGCCCCCTTGCGGAAGGTGCAACAGGCGATGTGATAGGTGGCAACCGCACCCCCGTCCTCGAATGCGCGCATCACCTGACGCAATGCCCCCGGCGTTAGAGGCCTGCTCGCCGGGCGGGGTACATGCGCCCCTATTGCGCGCAGATGCCTGAGGAAGCCATGAGCGCTGCCGAACCTTGGCTGGATACAAAAATCAGCGACCTCGGCCTCCATATCCTGCCGCGCCAGAGCCCGCAGATCTGGAAGCGAGGGGTAGTCCGGTATCGAGGGGCTGAGGCCACGAATCCGGCAAGCCGCGCGCCATTCGCCAAAGCTGCCTTCGGCCATGGTCGCGAATGCAAGATGCCCGCCCGGAGCGAGCAGGCGCGTCAGCCGCTCTATGCTTTCCCCCAGTTCCTCGAACCACTGGAAAGCGAGGCTTGAGCAAATCAGGTCGAAGCGCATGCCTTCTCCAAAGCACGGCTGCTCGCCGTCCATAGCAAGAAAGCGAATGTCATCGACGTCGACCAGCGCATCGCGGCACCGCGCGACCATGTTGAAGGACAGGTCGGTCACCGTCCATTCACCCGACAGGCTATGCTGGCGAACCGCCGATGTCAGGAAGCCGGTTCCGCAGCCGATCTCCAGAATGCGGGGATTGGCAGGCAGCGGCAACGCCGTAATCCCGCGGGCAAGCCGGACGGCGACCTCGCGCTGGACATGCGCCTCGTCATCATATTGCCCGGCCGCCCCAAAGGCCTGCCTGATCGCACGCTTGCGGGCCATGACTATACCGCCATGCCGACGCGGTCGGCGAAGGCGCGGATATGATCCGCACACCAGGACGCCGCCGTTTTCGGGAGCAAATGACCGTGGCCTCGCAGTTGATGACGCTCCACCTCGGCGCACCCGGAAAAGACGGCTCCGCGCATGGCTGGCGGCAGGATCGCGTCCTCATCTCCATGCAGGACCAGTATCGGGCAGCCGAGGCGGGCCGAGGCAGCGCGCTCGTCAGCGATGCGGAGCAGCCCGAGGTCCGCAATCAGCGTTTCGGGCCGAATTTCGTCGGGCACGGGCTCGTCGCTGCCGCAGCGCCGGCGAAAATCACCGAGTACCTGGTCCGGCTGTTCACGGAATCGCGTGAGCATGCGCTGCACGATACGGCCGGGGACGGCGGTTGGATCACCCGCCTCGCCCGCGAAGCGATCGAAACCGTTGATGGCGATCAGTCCGGCGCAATTCGACGGCATCCGCCGAAGCAGATGGAGCACACCGAGCGAATGGCCGACGGCGATGACCGGGCCGCCGTCATCCAGCGGACTGAGAGAATCTCCAAAATAGCCCCGGTCGACGAACGCCGTCGCCCCGCTTCCCGGTGCGGCAAGCACCTCGTTCCAAAGGCCGCTGTCAAACCCCCAGCCATGCGCGAACCACAGCATCAGCCGCCCGCCGCCTTCGGCCAGGCGCCGATGACGGTGTCGATCAGCCGGTCGATCTCGGCCTGCCCATGCGCGGCGCTCAACGCCAGCCGGATGCGGCTGGTTCCCGGCGGCACGGTGGGCGGACGGATCGCGGTTGCAAGCAGGCCCGCTTCCTCAAGGGCTGTGCTGAGGGCAAGCGCCCTTCCCGCTTCGCCGACAATCGCGGGGACGATCTGGGTGGTGGATTGGCCGGTATCGATCCCTGCGGCTTGAAAACGCGCGCGCACGTGGTCGCCCGCGTCGAGAAGCCGTGCGCGATCGACGTCCATCGCCGGGACCAGATCGAGCGCGGCGTCGATCGCGCCAAGCACGGCGGGCGGCAAGGCGGTGGAATAGATAAAACCGCTGCTGTTGTTGACCAGATAGTCGCACAGTGTTTTCGAGCCCGCGATATAGGCGCCGAAACCGCCCAGCGCCTTGCTGAATGTGCCCATCGCCAGATCGACCCCGCCTGCTGCAAGGCCCGCCAGCCCCATGCCGCCGGGGCCAAGAACGCCGGTCGCGTGCGCCTCGTCCAGGTAAAGAAAGGCGTCATGACGTCGCGCGATTTCGGACAGACCGACCACGTCGGCCCGGTCACCGTCCATGCTGAACACGCTTTCTGTGAGAATGAAGCGCCGCGCGCGTTCGCCCGATTTCGAGGCGAGCAACTCCTCCAGATGATCGAGGTCGTTGTGACGAAAACGGATTTGGCGAACACCCGCCGCCGCGCAGCCATGGTGCAGGCTGGCGTGGTTCAGCTTGTCCGTAAACACAAGCGCCGGTTCGGAAAAGGCCCGCAACAGCGCCGGAATGACGCTGGCGTTCGCCTGCCAACCGGACGCGAAGATAAGCGCCGCCTCGGTCTTCTTCAGCCTGGCAAGCTTCGCCTCGACCGCCTGATGAATGCCAAGCGTGCCGGTGACGAGCCGCGACGCGCCGCTGCCCGCTCCCCAGCGTTCCGCCCATTCGCGCGACCGCTCGATCAGCAGCGGATGCCGGCTGAGGCCCAGATAGTCGTTTCCGGAAAAGTTGATGAGATGGCGGCCGCCGCGCTCGACCCGCAATCCGCATTCCGGTTCGACGGCGCGAAGCACGCGCCGATTCTGCCGTGCGGCAGCGGCGTCGAGCGCGGTTGCAAAATCGTCGTCAAACCTCGACATAGCGGCCATGCCCTAGGCCCCGCGCGGCCAAATCGCAATGGAGGAGAGTGCCGTCATGCCCATCACCGTCACCGGCGGCTGCCACTGCGGCCTGGTGCATTTTGAAGCCGAACTGCCCTCGCGGAATGTCGAGGCGCTCGAATGCAACTGCTCCGTCTGCGCCATGACGGGCTATCTGCACCTGATCGTCCCCGAAACCGCGTTCAGGCTGATCGACGGCAAGGGCGAGACAACCGCCTACCGGTTCGGCAGCGGCAAGGCGCAGCATATCTTCTGCGCGACCTGCGGCATCAAGAGCTTCTACCGTCCGCGATCACACCCCGATGGCGTGAGCATCAACGTGCGCTGTCTGGACGACGGCCATGGCCTCAACGTCACGATCCGGCCCTTCGATGGCCGGAATTGGGAACAGGGGAAAGCCGCGCTGGGCTGACGTACCTTTGAAGGCATGGGGCCAACGCAATTCGGCAATGTCTGTTTGATGCTGCGGCCCCGGCCCGCTAGCAGGACATTCAAAGGAGTTCTTCGATGACCAGCGGCTATGACTATGATCTGTTTGTAATCGGGGCGGGTTCAGGCGGCGTGCGGGCAGCCCGTGTCGCCGCCGCGCACGGCGCGAAGGTCGCGGTGGCCGAGGAATACAGGGTCGGGGGCACCTGCGTCATCCGGGGCTGTGTGCCGAAGAAGCTGCTGGTCTATGGCGCGCATTTCGCAGAGGATCTTGAGGACGCGCGCAGGTTCGGCTGGAGCATCAGCGAAGCAAAGTTCGACTGGGCGACGCTGCGCGACAATGTGCTCGACGAAGTCTCCCGCCTCAACGGTCTCTATACACAGACGCTTGAGAACCATAAGGTCGAAATCCTGCTGGAACGGGCGGTCGTGACCGGCCCGCACAACGTGAAAATCGGCAAGCGCGAACTCACGGCGGGCAAGATACTGATCGCGACCGGCGCAAGGCCCGCGATTCCCGATTGCCCCGGCCATGAACATGGCATCACCTCCAACGAGGCTTTCCATCTCGACAAGCTGCCGGAGCGGATCGTGATCGCGGGCGGCGGATATATTGCCAACGAATTTGCCGGCATTTTCAATGAATTCGGCTCCCAGGTGACGCTGGTGAACCGCTCGGATCAGATTCTGCGCGGCTATGACGAGCAGATCCGCGACCGGTTGCTCCAGATCTCGACGATGAAGGGAATTCAGTTCCGCTTCAACGCGCCGTTCAAGAAGGTCGAACGGAAAGAAGATGGCACCCTCACCGTCCATATGCGCGGCTGCGACCCTGTGGATTGTGATGTATTGATGTTCGCCACTGGCCGCGTCCCCAACACCGATGCGCTTGGCCTGGAAAGCGCGGGTGTGGAGCTGGACGACAAGGGTGCCGTGAAGGTGAACGCCGACAACCAGTCGACCTGCCCGTCGATCTATGCGGTCGGCGACGTCACCAATCGCATCCAGCTTACGCCCGTGGCGATCCGCGAGGGCCAGGCCTTTGCCGACACCGTGTTCGGCAACAAGCCAACGACGGTGAATTATGACTGCGTGCCATCGGCCGTATTCAGCCACCCGCCGCTCGCGGGCGTGGGAATGACCGAGGCGGAAGCGCGCAACCGGCTGGGCGCGGTCAAGGTCTATACCTCCGATTTCCGCGCGATGAAGAATGTGCTGGCGGGACGCAATGAGCGCGCGCTTTACAAGTTGATCGTCGACGACGCGAACGACAGGGTCGTGGGGGCGCACCTGATCGGCCCCGATGCGCCGGAGATTCTTCAGATGGTCGCGGTTGCGGTCAAGGCGGGCCTCACCAAGGCCCAGTTCGATGATTGCGTCGCGATCCACCCGAGCATGGCCGAGGAGCTGGTGCTGTTGAAATAAGTTTAATGAGGCCTACACGTTGAGACGCGGCCCCATGCCTGCTAGGCAACGGGCCTTATGGCAAATGCCCCTGAACCCGCTATTGCGATGCCCGTGTCCTCCGCAGTCAATACGAACGCGCCAGACGCCCCCAAACCACGCCCGCTTTCGAAGCTGAGCCTGTTGTGGCGCTTCGTTAAACGCTACCCCGGCAAACTCATTGGCGCGGTGATCGCGCTGCTGGTGGCGGCGGTTTCCACACTTGCGATTCCGCGCGGCTTCATGATGGTGATCGACAAGGGATTTGTCACCGCCGGCGGCACCGGCGACATCGCACCCTATTTCTACGGCCTCCTGGCAGTCGTCGGGGTGCTGGCGTTGGCAACCGCGTTCCGCTTCTACTTCGTGTCGTGGCTGGGTGAACGGGTCGTCGCCGACATCCGCCTGTCGGTGCAAAACCATCTGTTGACGCTTGCTCCGGGCTTTTTCGAGGAAAACCGCCCGTCCGAGATCGCCTCGCGGCTGACCTCCGATACCGCGGTTATCGAGCAAGTCGTCGGCACCACGGTTTCGGTCGCGCTCCGCAACCTCGTCATGGGCGTGGGCGGCACCCTCTATCTCTTCACCCTGGCGCCCAAGCTCGCCGGGCTCTTGCTGCTGGGCATTCCACTGGTGATCGGGCCGATCGTGCTGCTTGGCCGCCGCGTGCGCAATTTCTCCCGCGCCAGTCAGGACCGGATCGCCGATCTGGGCGCGATGGTCGCCGAAACGCTCGGTGCGATGAAGATCGTGCAGGCTTTCACGCAGGAAGGCCGCGAAGCCAGCCGGTTCGGCGCGGCCGTGGAACGCGCTTTCAGCACCGCGCGCGTGCAAATCGTCATCCGTGCGATCATGACCGCGATCGTGATCGGCCTCATTTTCGGCGCGATCGTGATGGTGCTATGGGAAGGCGCTCTCGACGTCGCGACCGGCAAGCTGACGGGCGGCGCGATCGCAGCGTTCGTCCTGACAGGCGGCCTTGTCGCAGGTGCCTTGGGCGCCCTGACCGAAGTCTACGGCGACCTGCTGCGCGGCGCGGGCGCGGCCGGGCGCCTGGCGGAGCTTCTGGCTGCGGTGCCGGAAATCAAGGCCCCCGCGCATCCGGTCAAACTGCCGGAGCCGGCCGAAGGCAAGCTGTGCTTCAGCCATGTGACCTTTTATTATCCGTCACGTCCCGACACGGCCGCGCTTCACGATTTCTCACTCGATATCTCGCGCGGCGAAACGGTCGCCATCGTCGGCCCATCGGGCGCGGGCAAGACCACCCTCTTCCAGCTTGTTCAGCGTTTCTATGATCCGCAACAGGGCGTCCTCAGTATCGACGGCGTCGCCTTGCCCAAGGCAGACCCGGCGGCCATTCGCGCGCGCATCGCGGTGGTGCCGCAGGAGAGCGTGATCTTCGCCGCCTCGGCCCGCGACAATCTGCGCTACGGCCGCTGGGAAGCCCGCGAAGACGAGCTTTGGGCCGCTGCCGAAGCCGCCAATGCCGCCGATTTCCTGAAAGCGCTGCCGGACGGGCTCGACACCTTCCTCGGGGAGGGCGGCGCCCGGCTGTCAGGCGGTCAACGCCAGCGACTGTCCATTGCACGCGCCATATTGCGGGATGCACCGCTGCTGCTACTGGACGAGGCGACGTCGGCGCTTGACGCCGAATCCGAACGGCTTGTTCAGGAAGCGCTCGAACACCTGATGGAAAATCGCACCACGCTGGTCATTGCGCATCGTCTCGCGACCGTCCGAAATGCGGATCGCATCATCGTGATGGACGCAGGCAGGATTGTCGACCAGGGCAAGCACGAGCAGCTGATCGCGCGGGATGGCCTTTATGCCCGGCTTGCAAGGCTCCAGTTCGACACCGCAGCCTGATTGCCCCTCGCGGCCAGCAGCGCTCGCAGATCGACGTCAACATGAAAAAATCTTCACCGCCCGGCCATAGGGCGGCAAAGCGCCGCGCCCTAATTCCGGTCTTGCGGGAAAATACCAACCCTTCCCGCAAAACCGAATGCAGGACCGATACTTGCGCCGTTCCCTAGTGGATGCCCCCCTCAGCGACGCGGCGCTCGAATAGAAATCCTGCGACCTCAACAAGCCCTACCTCCCTGCAAGTCCGGCGGCACCTTCACCGCCGGGCTTGCTCTACCTGGAGATCATGTGGGCCAGATCAGCCAGCGCGCGAAGCAGCGGCAATCCCGCCGGGCCGGCGATATAACGAGGCTCCCACAAAGGCTGGAACTTGGATTTGTAGGCGCGCAACCCTTCGAAGCCGTAGACGTCCTCGCCGTGGCGATAAAGGAACCGCCCAAGTTTGGCCCATACGGGCGCAAGCCGCCGATCCTCCAGCCCTGAAAGCGGCGCGAGACCAAGGTTGAAGTGGTGATAGTGGCGCTGCCGCCCCCATTCGAACAGGGAAATGAAAAGAAAATCCATCGTGCCATTGGGGACATCGGGCAGATGGCGCATAAGGTCCACCGACAGTTCCTCAGGCCCTGTCGTCTTCCAGATATTCCCGAACGCTACGATCCGGCTTTGCTGACGAACGAGTGCCAACGGCATCTGCCGGAGATAATCCGGCTCGAACCGCCCGACGCTGAAGCGCTTCTCGCGGCCGTGTTTGGACGCGAGCCAGGCGTCGGAAATCGCCGTCAGCTCAGGCATCAACGGGCCGGCCATTTCAGGAGGGCAAACCTCGAACGTCAGCCCCTCGCGCGCCGCCCGGCGGACCGCACCCCGGAGCTTGCGCATGTCCGGCCCGTCCAGCGAGAAGCGTTGAAGGTCGACGTGCGCCTCCTCGCCATATTTCATAAGTGTCAGGCCGAGATCGATAGCAAATGGAATCGCGGCAGGACTGAGCTGGTAGAACAGCACGCGTCCCTGGTTGCGATCCGCCAGTTCGCGCAGCCGCCACATCAGGTCCGGCCAGCGCTCCGGCGGACCGACGGGATCGCCCATCGCAATCCAGCTCTTGCCCTCTGACCCGTACATCAAAAAAGCATCGCCCTCCGGCGCGACGAGGAACTTCTTGTCGTCGCTCGTCGCCAGCCACATGTCGCTGCGCTTTGCAGTCGCAAATGCCCGCATCATAGAGCCATGATCGAGCACATCGCCCCTGTCGCCACGAGCGGGCGCAAATCCATACCATATGAAGAATGCACCCGCCGCCACGCCGAGGCCAAGCGTGGCACGCAGAAAGCGCGAACCATTGCCATGCAGCGTAAAGGTCCACCACAGGCTGTCATGGTAGGCGAGATGCTTGTAGGCGAACATGCCTATCGCAAACGCGATCATGGCCGCCGCGGCACCAGCGCCCAACCAGCCGGGCGACAATGGCTCGGCAACCAGCCTTGTCCGGCGATAGAATGCCGGCCTTGCCCAACTCAGCAGCGCAAGGATGACGACGAGGCCTACGGCTTCCTCCCAATCGAACCCCTTTGCAAGCGACACCGCGATTCCCGCCATCAACAGCACGCGAACCAGCACGAACGCGCCGTCAAGCCGCCGGTAGAGCGCGGGTGCGAACAGGATCAGCGCGGTTCCGATCAGGCTGGAGGCAAAATGCGACACCTCTATCAGCGGCAAGGGCACCAGTTTATGGAGCACGGCAAGCCGGTGCGGCAAACCGGGCAGCGCCGCCGACACCAGCAATACCAATCCACCCAGAAAGGCCAACGCGGCGGCCAGGAACGGCGCGATATACTCGCCCACCGCGCCCATTCCCCTCAGCGTCAGCGCCGCCGGGTGACGCAGTCGCCTGCCCTCGTGCATGAGCAGGGCGATGCTCGCCAGGAACAGCGGCAGGATATAGTAGATCAGCCGGTAGGCGAGCAGCGCGGGCAGAAACTGGACGGCGCTCAATCGAGGCAGCGCAAGCAGCATCATCGCCTCGAACACGCCGATCCCGCCAGGAACGTGCGTGAGGAGCGCGCCGATAATGGCGGCGGTGAACGCGATCACCATCAGCGGGAAATCGATGGTAACCCCCGCTGGCAGCAGCATCGCCAATGCCCCGGCGGCGAGCAGCAGATCCACCATCGCCACCAATATCTGCAACACGGCGAGGCGAAGCGGCGGCAAGGGCAGCGAAAGCCCGTGAAAGCGCAGGATGCCTGGATGCTTCGCCGAAAGGACAAGCCACATACCGACCAGAAACAGCGCGGCGATGCCGACGGCTTGCTGCGCGGTCAGCCCCATGAACTGCCCCGGCAAGGGCAGGATGCCGGGCCTTGCCAGCAAGCCGATGCCGAACACCGACACGACACCGAACCAGAAAGACACGCCCGCCAGTGTGACGATCCGCGCGACATCGCCCGCGCCCAACCCCGCGACGCCATAAATTCGGAGCCGAGCGGATCCTCCCGTCAACCAGGAAAAGCCGATATTATGGCTGAAGGCGTAACTGGAAAAGGAAGCCAGCGCCGCCACCCTGTAGGGCATGGGCCGCCCGATTACCTTCAATGCCAGCACATCGTAGAGGGTGAGGACGAGATAGCTCGCCGCTGTCAGCAGGATCGATAGTGTGATCTGGCGGGCGGTCAGCGCGGCCAGCGCGTGGCGTATATCGCGCATTTGTACTTCGCTTGCCAGGCGATGAACCGCGACGATGGCGAGTGTCAGTACGGCAAGCACCGCCACGGCCGACAGTCCGGCGCGATGCCGCCTTGCAAGGTCAATTATGCGGACGGTCATCTTGGGGAAGCGGAAAGGTGATCCAGCGTCATGCGGAGCAGTCGCGCCAGCGGCCCCGCATTATTGTCGAGGTGATGACCTCCCGGCAGGCGCGACCAGGAATAGCCGTGCCTGTCGAGCGAGGGGCAGAGGCTGCCCTCTTCCTTCTCCCCGCTGATACACAGCCGGGATAACACCCTGAGCGACAGGGCAGCGGGCAGCGCATCCCGATCCGGTCTTGCCAATTCCGTGATCTCCGCCAGTGAGACATGGTCATAGACCAGCCGCGACGGAACGACCAGCGCCACCATGGCCAGCCTTGACGCCAACGGCTCCGGCAGAACGGAAATGGCGGGCGGAATGATATCTGCGCCAAAGCTGTGGCCGATAACGGCGAACCGATCGGCATGCGCCGACGCCATCGCCTTTTTTGCCGCCTCGTCCAACAGAGCGGCCACCTGCCGTTGGGGCACGATCGCCCGGAACGCGATGGCGGAATTGATGGTGGAAACGGCGTAGCCGGCGTGCGTCAGCAGCGGCACCACCTTGCCGCCCAGCCCAAACCGCAGTCCCAGGTCGCCCGTCACATAGACCAGCGCGATGGGTTTTGGCGATCCGGCCGCGGGGAAAGTCTCGACCGCCGGGCTGCCGAGAACGGGTGTGAGCGCGAGCGTCGAAATGGCGAAGGTCGCTGCAAGAACGACCAGTTTCCAGCATTTCGACTTCATGGATTTCAACAATGCTTCCTCTCGCTTCGCCTTAGTGTACACCCCGGCCATATAGAATGAAGGCAAGGTGAAACTTTCGTCATGCGCGGTGATGGAGCTTGCCATCCCCCTGGCCACCTTTTTAACTTCGCGTGAAAGGACCACGGATGGGTCGGAAGATACTTGTCGTCGAAGATGATCCGTCGACCGCGGATTATCTGTTCAAGGGCCTGACCGAGGAAGGCCATGTCGTCGATCACGCCAGTGACGGCCGGGACGGCCTGTTCCACGCGACCGATGGCCGGTATAGCCTGATCATATTGGACCGAATGTTGCCGGGGATGGATGGCATTGCCCTGCTGAAGGCGCTGCGTGCCGCCGATGTCAAGACGCCTGTGCTCATATTGTCCGCGCTCGGTTCAGTCGATGAACGCATTGAAGGCCTGCGCAGCGGTTCCGACGACTATCTGGTCAAGCCCTTTTCGTTCGCCGAACTTCTGGCGCGGGTCGATGCGCTGCTCAGGCGCGCCGATGCCGCATCGGGTTCCGAGGTCGTGACGAAACTCGTGATTGGCAATCTGGAAATCGATCTTCTGGCCCGCCACGTGACGCGCGGAGGAAAACCGATCGATCTCATGCCCAGGGAATATCGGCTGCTTGAATATCTCGCGCGCAATGCCGACCAGGTCATCACCCGCACCATGCTGCTGGAACAGGTGTGGGATTATCATTTCGACCCGGGCACCAACGTCATTGACGTGCATATCAGCCGCTTGAGGCGCAAGCTGGAAGAGGGTTTCGACGAGCCGCTTCTCCACACCGTGCGCGGTGCGGGCTATCGGCTGTCCAAGAACAGCTAGGCCCGCATGCTGGACAGAATGACCACGTCGGTCCGCGTGGCCCTGCTCTACATCTTGCTGGCGCTCGGATCTTGCATGGTCCTTGTAGGGTTCATCTACCTTCAAACCAGCGACAACGCCCTTGCCGAACTGCGAGCCAGCGTCGCCGATGAGGGAGAAGCGCTGTCGCAGCTTTATAGCGCAGGCAATCCGCACGCTTTCCGTAACGGCGTGACTGCCGCCGTGTCCGGGGACGATCCACATATTATCGTCGGGGTGTTTGATCGGCAGGGCCGCCGATTGCTCGGCAATATAGTGTCGTTGCCGTCTGCCGCATCCGAACCCGGCTTTTTCGTGACCGCGGTACCGCTGGAAGGCGGACAGGACATCGACGCGGGCATCGAAGCCCGACGACTTACCGATGGCGGCCTGCTTATTACCGGCAGGACACTGGACGAACGGCTTTCTCTCCAGCGCACCTTGCAGCGCTCGCTTGTGCTTTCGGTATTCATGTCGCTGGTTCTGGGGCTTGCCGGCAGCGTGGTGTTGACGCGTTATGTGGGGCGCAGGATCGGGCACATCTCCGATGTGGTCGATACGGTCGGCGCGGGCCAACTTGGCCGCCGTGTCCCGGATTCAGGATCGGGCGACGCCTTTGACGGCCTCGCCAAACGCATCAACCTGATGCTGGATCGCATCCAGGGGCTGATGGACGAACTGAGGCTTCTGACCGATAGCCTGGCCCATGACCTTCGCTCGCCGGTTTCCCGCTTGCGCGTCAAGATCGAGCGGGCGCTGACGTTGACCGACGAACAACAGCGCGACACCGCGCTGGGCGGCGTCCTGCAGGAAGCCGACAGCCTGATGCGGATGCTGACGACCGTACTGGAAATCGGCCGATCGGAAGCCATGGCCAGCCAGCGGCAGTTCGAGATCCTCGACCCGGCGATGCTCATGGCCGAATTGCTGGAAATGTACGGCCCCTTGGGCGAGGAAAGCGGCGTGGAATTGCGGCTGCGCTGCTCAGAGAATCTGCCGCCCATTACCGGGCATCGCCAGCTTCTCGCACAAGCATTGAGCAACCTCATCGACAACGCCCTGAAATACGGCGCGGCGGGTGGCCTGATTGAAATGCTGGCGCATCAGCGCGACGGCGAACTTGTCCTGGCCGTGGTGGACAAGGGTTGCGGTATCGCCCCCGAAGACGAAGCCGAAGCGCGGCGGCGGTTCGGTCGTCTCGACCGCGCCCGTTCAACCGAAGGCGCGGGACTGGGGCTTTCGCTGGTCGATGCCGTTGCCCGGCTTCACGGGGGCCGGCTGCAATTGTCGGATAGCGGGCCAGGACTCCAGGCGGCGATCATATTGCCGGTGCCGGGGCGGCAATAAGCTTCCCGAAGGCTTGGTTCTCAACCCGTGCCGACGAGAATTCTCGTCTGCCGGTTCATGCCCCAAAAATGCCGAAGGACTTGCGCTCGCGCCATATGCGCCAGCCATGAACACGGCGATGATATCGCCCGGCTCGGTGTGGGGCAGCGCGACCTGGTCGCCGAGACGGTCCAGCGGCGTGCAGAGGCAGCCGACAATGCTCGCGACCTCGGTTGCCGCCTCGCCCCAGCGGCTTGCATTGGCGACCGGATAATTGCGGCGCACGACCTGGCCGAAGTTACCGCTGGCGGCGAGCTGGTGATGCATGCCGCCGTCGCAGACGAGGAATGTCTGCCCGCCACTCTGCTTGCGATCGACCACGCGCGTCAGATAGACGCCGGCCTCCCCCACCAGCCAACGCCCGAGTTCCAGCACAAACTGGCTATCGGCCAGCACGGGAGGACGCGCCGCCAGCGTCTTCGCTAGCGCCTTGCCGATGCGCTCGACCTCCAACGGCCTGTCGCCCGGGAAGTACGGGATGCCAAATCCCCCGCCCAGGTTGACGATCGGCGGGACAACACCACCCTGGTCCGCCAATCGGGCGGCAAGCGCGACCGTCTTCGACTGAGCATCGATCAGGGCGTCCGCATCCAGATTCTGCGAGCCGGAAAAGATATGGAAGCCATTGAAATCACTGAGTGAACCTTCAATGCGTTTGAGCAAATCGGGCACCTGATCCACGTCGACGCCAAAGGGCTTCGCACCGCCCCCCATGCGCATGCCCGACGCCTTCAGCTCGAAATCCGGGTTGACGCGGATCGCGACGCGCGGACGTTCCCCCGTCCGGTGCGCGATGGCAAGCAGGCGCGAAAACTCGCCATCCGATTCCAGATTGATGGTGACGCCCGCGCCAAGCGCCGCTGCAAGCTCATCGTCGCGTTTTCCGGGGCCCGCGAAGGACATGAAATCAGGTATGCCGCCCGCGTCCAGGGCAAGTTTCAGTTCGCCGCCCGATGCGACGTCGAGCCCGTCAACCTGGCCGGCCATCCAGCGCACAAGCGGAGGATATGGATTGGCCTTGACCGCATAGTGAATGGCAAGATCCCGGGGCATCGCCGCACGCAGGCGCTCGATCCTTTCCCGGATGATCGCCGCGTCGTAGACGAACAGGGGCGTTTGCCCGCCCGCCACCGCGATCAGTTCGGAGACGGGTGTGCCGTTCACCGCCAATTCGCCGCCAATCACCGAAAAGCCGGGAGGGATCGCCCCCATGGGTTTTGCGTTTTTGATGCTTGACGTCATGGTGCCAATCTCGCCTTCAAACCAGCTCGCTCTTCAGCAACGCCCGGTCGAGTTTGCCGTTGGGATTGCGCGGCAATTGGTCGCGCCAGGCAATGCGGACGGGCTGCATGAAATTGGGCAATTGTTCCCTGAGCGCTCCCAGAAGGCGCTGCTCGGCGTCCGTCTCGCTCAATCCCGGCGTTGGCCGCGCGACAAGAACGATCGCCTGCCCCAATCTGCCATTGGCGACGCCGAAAGCGGCTGACTCGGCCACTGCCCCGCTGGCGAGCGCGGCTTCCTCGATTTCGGTCGGGCTGACGCGATAGCCCGCGGTCTTGATCATTTCGTCCGCGCGCCCGGCAAAGGTGATGAGGCCATTGGCGCCCCTGATCGCATAGTCGCCCGACCAGACCGCCGTGCCGCCATAGCGCGAGGCTGCAGGCGCGGGACGAAAACGCTGATGGGTACGTTCCGGGTCCTGCCAATAGCCGCCGGCGACCAGCGGTCCGCAATGGACGAGTTCGCCGGTTTCCCCCGCATCGGTAAGGCTGCCGTCAGGTCGCACCACCAGCACTTCGGCATGAGGAATCGCGGTGCCGACCGAATCCGGCCGTGTATCGACGAGATCCGGATCAAGAGAAGTCGACCGGAACGCCTCGGTCAGCCCATACATCAGGTAAACCCGCGCCTGCGGGCAAAGAGAGCGCAATTTTTTGCTGAGCGAGCGCGGCATTGCGCCACCCGAATTGGTCATCACCCGCATGCGCTGACGGACCGAATCCGGCCAGTCGACATCAAGCAATTGCAGCCAGAGCGGAGGCACCCCGGCCAGGACCGTGATTGAATGCTCATCGAGCGCCTTCATCGTCCAATTGGCCAGCAGAAAGTCGTGAAGAACGACGGTTCCGCCCGCGCGGAACATCGACAACATCTGGTTCAGACCGTAATCGAAACTGAACGGCAGCAGCGCCAGCACCTTGTCATCGTTGCGAAGTTCGAGGTAGCGCGCGACTGAACTCGGCTCCAAGCCAAAGGTTGGCATGGCTGACCATCACCCCCTTGGGACGTCCGGTGGAACCCGACGTATAGAGTAGGGCCGCGAGACTGGAAGGATCGGCTTCCGGTCCGGTGAATGGAGAAAAACTTTTCAGTTTTTCCAAGTCATTTTCGATATTTAGAATCGAGGCCGAAGAATTAAAATCAAATGAAGCCGCGCGGCTATGAAGCGTGATCAGGAGCTTCGCGCCACTGTCTTCAAGAATGTGCGCGACCTGCGGCCCCTTAAGAAGCGGATTGATCGGCACATGAACCAGCCCCGCCCGCGCGCAGGCGAACGGCAGAACCGCGGATGCCAGGGTCTTGCCCATCCAGCTTGCAACGCGGTCGCCCGGCTCCACGCCATTGGCCAGCAGACCGGCGGCTATGCGGGCCGCAAGATCGCTGAGCGCAGCATAGGTCAGCGCCCCTTCGCGCCCCACGACCGCAACCTGTTGCCCTTCGCCAAACGCCAGCAGCCGATCGATTGGTTGCGGTGGAATGTCCGCTGCGGGAGCCATGTTTGCCATCGAATCCATTCTACGCGGCTATCGCAGGAAACAGAACGGCATAAGCTTGCGACGAATGGCAGGGTCGTCTAATCGCGGCGCGGAAGTTGTCCCCAGGGGAATGGTGAGTGACTGAAGACGAAGCCGAAGTGGAAATGACGCTCAGAGCGGTGCTCCGTGACGTGCTTGGCATTCCCAAGGAACGCATCCAGACGATGACCGAAGCGACGCAGCTGTTCGGCGCCCTGCCTGAAATGGATTCCATGGCGGTGGCCTCGCTTCTCACCGAACTGGAAGATCGGCTTGGCATAGTTATCGACGACGACGACATCGATGCCGAAACCTTCGAAAGCTTCGGCGCGTTGATGTCGTTCCTTTTCCGCAAGACGATGATCTAGGTCAGGAAACCGCTTCGGCGCGGGCCTCGAAATCCTGTTCTTCGAGGAAACGTTCCGCGTCGAGCGCAGCCATGCAGCCGGTGCCGGCAGCGGTCACAGCCTGGCGATAGATCTTGTCCTGTACGTCCCCACAGGCGAATACGCCGGGGATGCTGGTCCGGGTCGTCCCCGTCTCCACCTGGATATAGCCCTCATCGTCCAGGTCGAGCTTGTCCTGGAACAGTCTCGTCGCCGGAGAATGGCCGATCGCGACGAATGCTCCCTCGGCCGCGAAGTCCGGAACCTCCCCGGTCTTGATATTGCGCAGCTTGAGCCCGGTAAGACCGACAGGCGTTCCCGCCGCCCACGAATTCGTCGACGACCGTGTCCCATATGACCGTGATCTTCGGATGAGCGAACAGCCGCTCCTGCAGGATTTTTTCAGCGCGCAAGCTGAATCCCGGCGGTGGATCAGCGTCACGTCGTGGCTGTGGTTGGTGAGGTAGAGGCTTCCTCGACTGCGGTATTGCCGCCGCCGATCACCGCCACCTTCTTGCCGCGAAAGAAAAAGCCGTCGCAGGTGGCGCAGGCTGAAACGCCCCGCCCCGCGCAGCTTCTGCTCGCTTTCCAGGCCCAGCCAGCGCGCCTGAGCGCCGGTCGCGATCACCAGCGTGTCGCCGACATAGACGGTGCCGCTATCGCCCACCAGGCGGAACGGACGGCGCGAAAGATCGGCCTCGACGATGGTATCGAACATCATCTGCGCGCCGACATGCTCGGCCTGCTTTTGCATCTGCTCCATCAGCCAGGGGCCCTGGATGACATCGCGCAAAGCCGGGATAATTCTCGACATCGGTGGTGATCATGAGCTGGCCGCCCGGTTCAAGCCCCTGAACCACGATCGGCGACATACCGGCGCGCGCGCCGTAAATGGCGGCGGTCAATCCGGCCGGTCCCGAGCCGAGGATCAGCATGCGGGTTGAATGAGAAGCGGTCATTGCTGGCGATTCCTCCGAAAGATGCGGAGATAGAGATAGGGAGGCGAAACCAAGCCTGCCAGTACAAGGCGGCGGCGGGAAGGCCCTTCCCACCGCCGCAGCCTGTATCAGGCCGCCTTTTTCTTCACCTGGGCAACGATCTTGCGGGCGGCATCGCCAAGATCATTGGCCGCGACGATCGGCAGGCCGCTGCCCGCCAGGATTTCCTTGCCCTGCTCGACATTGGTGCCTTCGAGACGGACGACCAGCGGCACCGACAGATGCACTTCCTTCGCTGCCGCGATAATGCCGTCGGCAATGATATCGCAGCGCATGATGCCGCCGAAGATGTTGACGAGGATGCCCTTCGACCGCCGGATCGCTGAGGATGATCTTGAAGGCCGCCGTGACCTTTTCCTTCGACGCGCCGCCGCCGACGTCCAGGAAGTTGGCCGGGAAGGCGCCATTGAGCTTGATGATATCCATCGTCGCCATGGCAAGACCGGCGCCGTTGACCATGCAGCCGATGTTGCCGTCCAGCTTGATGTAGGCGAGATCGTGCTTCGACGCCTCGATCTCCATCGCATCTTCTTCGCTTTCGTCGCGAAGCGCGAAGACATCGGGATGGCGATAGAGCGCGTTCGAATCGAAGCTGACCTTGGCATCGAGCACCAGCAGCTTGCCGTCCGTCGTCTGGATGAGCGGATTGATCTCGAGCATCGACATATCGAGCGACACAAAGGCTTCATACAGCTTCGCGGTGATGTCCTGCGCCTGCTTGTTGAGATCGCCCGACAGATTCAGCGCAAAGGCGACCGCGCGGCCGTGGTGCGGCTGGAAGCCTTCGGCGGGATCAACCGTGATCGTCACGATCTTTTCAGGCGTCGAATGCGCCACTTCCTCAATGTCCATGCCGCCTTCGGTCGACGCGACGATCGCGATGCGCCCGGTTTTGCGATCGACCAGCATCGAAAGATAGAACTCCTTTTCGATATCCGCGCCGTCGGTAACGTAGAGGCGATTGACTTCCTTGCCCGCCGGGCCGGTCTGCACGGTCACCAGCGTATGGCCGAGCATCTCGGTGGCGTTCTTCTTCACCTCGTCGACCGTCTTCGACAGGCGGACGCCGCCCTTGGCGTCCGGCGCCGCACCGACGAACTTGCCCTTACCGCGCCCGCCCGCGTGGATCTGCGCCTTCACGACATAAAGTGGCCCAGGCAGTTTCGCCGCAGCAGCAGCCGCTTCGTCAGCAGAAAAGGCGGCATAGCCGGTTGGAACGGGAACGCCGAACTTCGCCAGCAATTCCTTGGCCTGATATTCGTGAATGTTCATGACGCCAGTTTTCTCCCTACGGCATGGCGCGAAGCCGCGCCGATCCATTATCCGATGCGACGCGCTTGCCATTCCGCAGCGCACATGAAAAGACTCTTTTCGCTTTGCAGCGCCCTGATGCTGCTAACGAACAGCTGGCGACGGCAATTTCAATCGCCCGAACCGATGTTGAGCGGCTTCAGTATATAGAAGATGAAGCCGATGGTGGAGGCAATGACCAGCCACGCCAAAATGGCAAAGCCCTCGTTGCCCAGATAGTTGCCCAGGGCGCATCCTGCCGCCGCGATCAGGTAATTATAGATCGGATCATTTTCGTCACCGGACCGCGAGCGCTCCAGGAACAGAACGACAAGGCCCGCAAAAATGGCAACCGTCACCCAATCATAAATGGTTTCCATACTACTGAAACCCGCCCTTTTCTTGCCTGCTGTTATTATCCGGATGTGGCTGGCCGCCATTGACCAAGCGTAAGCGGTGCGCGGACGCGCGCAACCCCAATCGGAATTCTTCGATAGTCACGACTTCAGCCTATTCTCGCGCCGACAAGCGCCTGCCGCACGGGTTCGGAAACCTCGTTCAGCATATGAGCCGCAAATTCGGGCAGCGACTTCAGGCATGGCCTGATCGCCCTCTACCAGGACCGACAGCCGTGCAAGGGTGCCGTCCGGCACGATGCCTTCAAGACCCGCGCTCAACTTGGCCAACTGCTGCGCGAACCGATCAGTCGGCAGCGCATCGCCGATGCGCGTCCAATAGAGAATCGCTTCCTTCCGGTACGCAGCCTCGGCCATGAGATAGCGTCCGGTGACGCTGCCCTTCAAATGAGCGTCAAATGCGACCGGATTCGATCGCGTTATCCTGAAGCCCGCGGCTTCGTAGCACACTTCGGGCCGATGAAGTTGAAGTGTGTCCGACTGGCTGTCGCCATAGGCGATCACCAGCATCACGGTATCGCGACCGGGCGCCGAATAAACACGGCTTACCATTTGGGAATAGAGCTGCGTCGACAGTGAGTTTTCGTTCCGCGGCAAAACATTGCCCGCCGCCTCGACCCGTTCCCAAGGGCCTATGCGTCCAGGAATGGACTTTTCCAGATTTATCCGGCGACGCGATGCCATGATCTTGCGAGGCACGGCCGCGGCTGCCATCCCCATTCCAGCGGCGCACAACCCGCCAACGATGAAATCCCGGCGGGAAGTCATTCCACAGCCCCGGCAAGACGCAACCGCAACGGCGTGAGCAACCGGTCCAGCAGAAAGACCGAGAGCAGCGTCACGATGAACAACAACATGCCAGTGCTGACGTGCAGTATGCCTTGGGCCAGTTCGTCACCGAAATAATAAGTGATAAGAATAATCGCCATCACCCGGACGAAATTCGCGAAAATTGCTGCGGGAATGATGAACAGGGCTAAAACCAGGGCGTAGCGCCATGCCGACTTGTGCATCAGGTAAACATAAAAAAGACCCAGCGCCATCAGGCTGAACAGCGATTGCAGCCCGGAGCAGGCATCTTCGACAAGCAACTGATATTGGGAAATATAAATCGAAACGCCCGATCGGACGACCGGATAACCTACCCCCGCGAGAAACTCGGTCACCCCATTGGAGATCGCGGTCTTGATCGGCAGCGTCACCACATCCACGGCATAACCGGGCGGCGGAATGAGAAACAGGCCATAGGCAAGAGGAAACCACATCGTCCGCGCCGCAACGCCGCCGATCTGAAGATAGATCACCGCGATCAGGACCACGATGGTGGCGGCGACAAACAGGCTGATGAAATCGAACGCCCAGGTCGCAATGAACAGCAGGAGGGCCGGAACGATAACGGCGAGCGCGACGCTCAGCTTGCCGGGTGCGACCGATGCACGATTTTCGTCATAACCACGATAAAGCAACCATATCCATGTCGCCAATATCAGCGGTCCGTGGACGCCGGTTTCCAACGTCCACGCCTGTTCACCCAGCTGGGCAAGCACCGGGATGCAGAGCGCGGCCAGGCCCAGGAACAACGGCCAATGCCGCGTCGTTCCGTCGGTCAGGGTATTGGGCCGGTTCCTCCTGGCGGCTAGGTCAGAAGACATTCAAGACGGAACCGATAACGACGCTGCCGGCATCGTTCAATTGTCCGGTCAACGTATGAACGTCGTTGGTGTAGCTATGATCACGCCGGCCCATAATGATCGCATAGCCAGCCGCATTTGCCACCGCGATGGCGTCCGGGCTCTGATTGGCAGGCGACGTGTCGTAAAGCGTCAGGTCATACTCACGCATCGTCTCGCGAACCACCTGCCGGAAACGCCCGCTTGCCAGCAGTTCGTGCGGCTTGTCAGCCGTCGCTCCGGCCGGCAGGATCGAAAGATTGGCGATGACGTCGCGAATGATCACGTCTTCGACGTCGGCGACGCTTCCGCCCAATATGCCGACAAGACCTGGGTTGCTTGCAATGCCGAGTGCCGCTGTTACAGACGGCTTTCTGAGATCCGCATCGACCAGAAGCGTCCTAATTCCCGTTTGGGCGAGCGCGATCGCGAGGTTGATCGTAAGCGTCGTCAGGCCCACCTCGCCGGTGGGCGCGACCATCGCCAGCGCGCGCCGCCCAGCATCGACATGACGCGCAACGATCTGTGTGCGCAGCGAACGGATAGCCTCGGCCGCCAGGCTCTGCGGCTCCGTCAACAGGCTGATGTTGGCATCGACATCGAGCCCGGCCCGGATGGCCGCCGACGACGCTCCGGTTGACCTCGCTGCCGACTGCGCGGGAGGGAAGATGGTCGTCTCAGCAGTCATTCTGCAGCCTCCGCATGGGCAAGTTCATCAAAGGAAGCAGGCCCCTCCGGTTCGCGGGGATGGAGAAGCTTGCGCAGCCAGCCACCGCGTGGCTGCTCATTCGAGACGATCGCAAGCACCGGCGCATGAATAACGGCTTCCAGATCCTCCATGCCGCGAACCCGACGAGCAAGAAGCTCGATGAGCAATGCTCCCACCAGACCGACCACCGCACCAAATGCCGCGCCCATCACAAGGACAAGCGGGATCGGCAGACCCGCAGGGGCATTGGACGCAACCGCTTCGCCGATCAGGTGGATGCCTGCATCGGTGGTGTTCGATTCGAGACGAAGCTGCGTCGTGCGTTCAGCCAGCTTGTCGTACTGCGCCCGGCGCTGGACGACTTCGCGCTGCAACTGGGCCAGCTGGTCATATTTGTCACCGGAAGCAAGGAAGCGCTTTTTCTGTGCCTCAAGCGCCTTTTCCATCTGGGAAGCGCCGCCTGATGCCGCCGAAATTGCCATTCGCGCCAACTCGGCAGCAGCAGCCCTCGCCTGGGCCAATTGCTGTTCGAGCGCCCGACGCTGCCCTTTCAGCGCAATCATCGCAGGGTGATTCGGTCCAAGCTGCTGAGCGGCGGTCCCAATTTGCTGATCGACGTCGGCGATCTGGGCGCGAATGCTCTCGCCCGCAGTTGCCGTCGAAACGGCCGCCATGCCTGCCTGGGCGACGCTGGCCCGTGCGCTCGATGCGCCTGCCATCGTCGAACCAAGTTGCTGCTGGTCGAGGGCGGGCCCGCTATCCTCGGCCACGATACCGTTCGCTTGCGAGAATTTGGTCTTGGAAGCTTCCGCGGCCCCAAGCGCCCGTTGGGCCAGATCAAGCTGCGACTGATACCAGTCGGCATTGCGGCGCGCTTCGTTCTTGCGGAAGTTGAGGCTGGTTTCCAGATAGGTGTCCCGGATCAACCCGGCGACGAGGCGCGCCTCGTCAGGGCTGGTGCCGAGATAGACGATCTCCAGAATATTGCTGCCTTCAAGCAGCTTGGCGTCCGTATTTTTCGCGAGCAACTGTGCAAGCCAGCTGCGATAGCTGACGCCGCTCCCGCCCGTCTCGGCCTGATAAGCCTCGGCATAGGCCGGGTTTTCCGTCCAGCCGAGCTTGTCCGCGACCTCGCCCAGCGTTCGTTCGTCACGGATGAGCTCTCGCTGTGTCAGCGTGAAGGCCCGCATGAAATTGGGAGACATGGCCTCGCCGGTTACAGGGTCCGGCTTGGCGACGTTCAATTCCACACGCGCCTTGCCTTCATAATATTGCGGGATGAACAGGCTGACGATGCCCGTGGTCACGAAGCAGACCGCGAGCGCGCCCAAAATGATCCAGCGCCGCGCCATCAAAATTCGTAAAAACTGAACCAAACTCATGACGCGTTTGCCTTGCTAGCCAATGTGACGTGCCGATCGGTCAGAATATCCGCTCCTTCACGACGACCACATCATCCTTCTGAATGACGTCGTTGAGCTTTGCCTTAAATTCCTTACCACCACGGTTAACGCGCACGCGTTTGTCACTGCCCAATGCGGTCGGACCGCCGGCCTGAGCAATCGCCTGCCGTACCGTCATGTTCGCCCTCAATGGCTGCGCGCCCGGCGAATTGATCTGACCATATATATAGAAAATTTCTGCGTCAGGGACAAACAGCGTATCTCCCCCCTGAACGACGGGATCGAACGCTCCGCCTTTGATGAGATTGTCTATGGTCACCTGCGCCCGGGTGCCGTCCTTGTGCTGAATGACGACGTAGCCCGCTCCTGTTGGCAGCGCACCACCGACACGACCGAGCACGCGCGACACCGTCATCGCCCGGTCGAGCGGGACGACTCCGGGGGCAGTCACTTTGCCGAGCACGGTCGCTGTCTGGCTCACCATCTGGACGACCTCGACATTTATGATGGGCTTGCGGAGCAGGCCCGCCTTTTCCATCTTCGTGGCGATTTCATCCGCAAGCGTCAGAATTGTATGACCTTTCGCCTGCACCGAACCAAGCAGCGGCACCACAATAGTGCCGTCCGGCTTGATCCGCGTCTGCTGCGTCATCTCGGGACGGCCAAGCACCGACACCTCGATCACGTCGTCGGGGCCGAGAACATAGGTGGATGACGCCACGCCGATGATGCTGGAGGGCGCGGCATTGGCCCCCTGCTGCGCCGCGCCGGAACTCCCGCTACGCGGTGCGGTTGCCTGAGGCATCGGCATGGGCATCGGCGGAGGAGGTGGCGCATTTTGCGCACTGACCGCAGAGGACCATAGCGAAAGGCCGAAAATCAGCCCTAAAACCGCTCTCTTCATTAGGCTCCCTTCCCGGACGTGCAAAACCCTCGCTCCTTCATAAATCATGCAATATTACTGGGTCCTGAAATTCAATAACGGAGCGTCGCGTTCAATATCACGCTGTTGCCGTTATAATCATAAAATGTCCCGGCGGAATTGCGCTCATCGCGCTGATACCGCAACGAAAGGCCCCAACGCTCGGTTGGCGTATAACCCGCTTCGGCATAATAATGCCTGGTTTTTTCCGTTCCGCGAGGCGGCAGGACAAAGGGCAGCAGCGAATTGTCGAATTGCCCCTTGTAGATCCGCTTCGAATCCGATGCGCCGGCCGTCAGCGTCGTCTTGCTTCCGAACTTGTAGGTCGCGTGGGCGCCATAGTCGCGCGACACCTGATAGGAACTGTCGATCGCGGCCGAAGAGGTCACATCGCGGGAAGCGGAGATGCCCACCATCAGCTTTGGCCCAACGAGATAGGAAAGCTCCGCGCTCCAGCCCACACCCTTGAACTTGTCGTAGATGCTGACGTCCGGCTTGCTCCAAATGTATGAAAGGCTTGCCGAACCGGTCAAGCGGGCCCCGATCGGCCGCGTCACCGCCAGCGCGACCCGGTCAACCTTGACCCCATCACGTTCCAGGCCAAGCGGCGTCATGATGAAGCGGTTGGGGTATTCGCGGTCCTCATGAACCCCCCTCAGCGTGACGTCGCCGATCAGGATTGAGCGGTACAGAAGACCGCCGCTGTAGGTGAGCGTGCGCAGATTTCCCTGCTTGCGGGCAAAAAAGCTGTTGTCCGTCTTGCTGTAGTCCACGCCGGCGACCAGGCCGATTCCAACCGGTCCGGCACAGGATGCATCGAAGCTGTAATGTTGCCGCTTCTCAAGATTGTCGACCGCAATGCCCAGATCGCCAAAATCAGACTGCCTCTTGGAATAGCCAGCCTGAACGAGGCCCGAGCAACGCGAACCAAGCCTCCAGTCCACGCCGGTGTCCGCGCTCCACCAGCCGCGATTGAAGTTGTCGTTGCGGGCATAAAAATTGTACCCCGCCGAGCCCTGCACGAAAAATCCCTGCCTCGCGACCGGCAGGTCGTAGCGGACGTTGAGCGAGGGCGAGAGCAGGTAATCGGCCTTCGTCCGCCCCGTCAGGGTGGTGGCAGACCGAAAAACATTGTCTTCATACGAAGCCCTGAGGTTTGCCTCGGCGCTTAATCCCCGGGCCACCTCGGTCTCGCCCGCCTGGGCAAAGGCGGACGTTGATTGAAAAAGCACCATAAAAAGGCCAGCAGAAACCAGCGGTGCCGTTCGTGTTCGCATCGACTTTTCCCCTAAAGCTCAAATTGATCCGATACGGTCGTTGCGGGGGGTTTTAGTTATAGTGTAGCGTCACCGCAATGACGTCTGACGTTTTCTTGCACCATTCTGTGGCTTGGAAACCTTTCGGACACCTTATCGTCCTAGACGCATGATTGAGGCAGCATTATGCCATCGTGATCGGATCGGGCCAGGACCAGGAAAATGTTTGACCGTTTGAAGTCATTGATAGAACGCGGAGCCAAGACCGAGGCCGCGCCGGAAGCCGAGCGCAGGTTCGTAATGCCGCAGGACAAGGCCAGGCCCACGGCAAGCAAGCCAGTTCCGTCGCCTTCGATGCCGCGCTTCAAGGGCGCGCGCTCGACCGATACAACCCAATCGCGGGATATTCAGTCACGCCTGCGGATGGCCTTCGGCGCATCGCAGCCAGTGTCCGATTCGCGCTATTTCGCAGGTCGGCAGGACACGCTGACCCGGATAATCTCCGCGCTGGAGGGCGAAGGCGCTCACGCCGTCGTCTTTGGCGAACGGGGAATTGGCAAGACATCGCTGATGCACATCCTGGCCGATACCGCCCGCGCCGCGCGCTATCTTGTGATTTACGACAGCTGCGGCGCGGACACGCGTTTCGACACGATGTTCCGTTCCATCCTGAGCCGTATTCCGCTTATATATCATAAGGATACGCCACCAAATTCATCCGCGGCCGAAAAAGGCTCGACGTTCGAAAGCCTGCTGCCGGGCGGCCCTGTCAGCGCACGCGAAGCGTCCGACCTCCTGACCGGCGTCACGGGCACTCGCCTTCTCATCATCCTCGACGAGTACGACCGGGTCGACGATGCCAATTTCCGGCGGCAAACGGCCGAGCTGATCAAGAACCTGTCCGATCGCATGGCGGCGGTTCACATCATCATCGCCGGCGTCGCGGAGGATCTTGACGGGCTGATCGACTACATTCCTTCGATCCGCCGCAATATCGCGGCTATCGAAGTCCCGGCCATGACCACGTCCGAGGTCGAGGAAATCCTGAGAATAGGCAGCGAAACCAGCGGGCTGATCTTCGACGAGGGCGCGGCGGAACGCATCGCCACCTATGCGGGCGGTTCTCCCTATGTCGCGCGCTTGATCTGCCTTTATGCCGCGAGCATCGCCACCGTCGACCGGCAAACGAACATCACGCTGGGCAGCATCAACCGGGGCGCGAACCGGGTGGTCCAGGAATGGCACGAACGGATGCCGAGTGCGATCAAGCGCCGACTGGAACATCCCAGAAGCGCCGCGCAGGATGATTTGTTGCTGGCGGCCGCCATCGCCTCCGAAGTCAACCACAGCCGGTTCACCTTGAACGATATCCGCGAAGCCCTGGCCGAAAACGGCCTCAATGTGCCGATGGATCTCCAGAAGCAGCTTGAGCAACTTGACCTCGTCAAATGCATGGAGGCCAGCGACCCTGCCCTTTATGCGCTGATCGATCCGGGTCTGGGCGCCTATCTCCGACTGCGGGTGCGGCTCTTGCAAGCGGGCTCGTCAGGCTCAGACACCCAAATACCAAAGGTCTATGCAGCTCGGTAAGCGAATGAAAGCTGGCACGGTGGCAGGGCCGTCCGCCTGCTTCACGGTTCCGGCCCTGTTCGGGGCTGGCCGTGATGCCTGGAACGAAAACGCGGTGCCGATGGAATAATGCCTGATATCACGATCATTATTCCTCATCTTCGTCAGTGGGGCCAACTGGACTTCTGTATTGAGTCGCTTCACCGCCAGACTCTCGCGGCCGACAAGTTCGCGATAATCATCATCGATAACGGATCGCCCGATTTCGAGTCCGGCAGGGAGCGCCTCCTGCAACGCTATCCTGACATTACCGTAATTTCCGAGCCAAAGCCCGGCCCCGGTCTGGCCCGCAACGCCGGCATTAATCTTGCGCAAACCGCGCTGATCGCCTGCATCGACGCGGATTGCATCGCCGATCCACATTGGGCCGAAACAGCAGTTGAGGCATTAAAAAAATGTGGTCCTGGAATAACTTATGGCGGCGATGTGAGAATCGCCATGAAGAACCCGCGGGCACCCACCCCGATCGAGGCCTATGAAGCCGTCTTCGGCTTTCGCCAGCGGCTGTATATCGGGAAGAAGCATTTTTCGGTCACCGCCAATCTCGCGTTCTGGAAAAGCGATTTTGAAAAGATAGGACCATTTGCGGACATCACCGTCGCGGAGGATCTGGATTGGGGCACGAGAGCGCACCGACTGGGTTTCAAGCTCGCATATCTGCCGCAAATGATCGTTCGCCACCCCGCACGATCGGACAGGGCCGCGCTCGAACGCAAATGGTCGCGGCATATCGCGCACGACCTGTCCGCTGCACGGACCAGGCACGGATTTGCACTGCGTTGGCCGGCAATGGCCTGTGCAGTGGCGTTTTCCTCGCTCCCGCATCTCGTTCTGGTCTGCACATCGGACAGACTTTCGGGCATCGCGGCCCGTTTCAAGGCGAGCGGCACGCTTCTTGGCATCCGCCTGTTTCGCGCACGGGAGATGATGCGCCAAATGATGACTGGTGAAAACGAGGCGCATCGATGGAACCGCTGACCCCTGCCCGGCTCGCGGTCGTTCTGGTCAACTGGCGGGGCGCAGACGACACGATCGAATGCCTTGAAACATTGTTGCGGTGCCCGACCCCAATGAAGGTAATCGTCTGCGACAATGCCTCGGGCGACGGATCGGTAGAAAAGATGCAGGCCTGGGCGCGAGGCGACCTGCCCGCCCAGGCAAAATCTCCGGCGATGGCGCATCTCGGCACGCCGCCCATCGCAAAGCCGATAGCGATCACTACCGTCAGCCGCGCCCAGGCCAGCCAAATGCGCCTGTCCGGCGCGGGATTGACGATTGTCGAAACGGGCGGAAATCTCGGGTTCGCCGGCGGCAACAACATAGGCCTGCAGCTCGCGCTGGCCGATCCCGACATCGACTATATATGGTTCCTGAACAACGACACAGTGGTGCAGCCGCAAGCCCCGGCCGCGATCATCCGCGCGTTCGAAAAGGACGACGAGATCGGCATATTGGGCGGAGTCATCCGTTTCTATTATCGCCCTGACCGGCTCCAGCTTCTCAACGGCTACCGCTTTTCGCCATGGACGGGCCGTGGCTATCCCATAGCGGGAGGACACAACGCCGACGATGCTATCGACACCGCCAATGTCAGGGCGCAAACCGACTTCATCTGCGGCGCTGCGCTTGCCATAACGCGCCGGTTTGCCGAAACCATAGGCGAAATGGACGAACGCTATTTCCTGTATTTCGAGGAAATCGACTGGGCAGTCCGTGGGCGGCGGTTGTTCAAGATGGGCTTCGCCGCCGATGCCGTAATTTATCATAAAGAGGGCGGCAGCATCGGATCCAGCCGCGAAACGGCCAAACGAAGCGCCCTTTCCGAATATTATCTCGCCAGAAGCAAGATTCTTTTCGGTCGGAAGCACGCCGCCGCAAAATTGCCGGTGCTGCTCGCCCATAACTTCCTTCTTGCCCTGAGACGCGTTACCCAGGGGCACTTGGACAAGGCCGGCGCCATCGTAAAAGGCTCGCTCAATCTTCCGTTTCGACAGGGTTGAGGATTGGATATGAACATGATCCAGACTGATATGGCGATGGGCTGCCGCCCAATGGATCGGCGTTATACTGACGCCCGATTAAATTGCCCTTGTGGAGAATATGAGTGTCTCTCGGCAATCTGATCACGCAGTTCAGCGGTCTGCAGCGCGTTCGCACCACGCTTGCCTCCCATCAGAGGGAGTACACGCTGCCGGCCTATCAGCGACGCCGGCACGACTTCCTTGCGACCTCGCTCCTGATCGCGCTGGCGCTGATCTATGCCTTGGTGTCGGGATATTTTCTTGGGGTATTTCAGCAGTATATTCTTCTACAATTTCTCGCGCCATGCCTTGTGCTTGCGGCGCTCGCGCTTTGGGCGATGCCTGACCGTTCGGGCGTGTCGCATCATTATCTGGAACGCGGCTTCTTTACCCTCATCGTTGTCAATGTGCTTTGGCCCGTCTACCTCGCCATCGCGCTGCCGGGTCTTCCCTGGATCACCGTCAGCAAGCTGGTGTTGCTGGTCACACTGCTGACTTTCGGAATTGTGGTCGCGACCGACAGGCAAGCGCGCTCAGAAATCGGCGTGATCTTTTCCAAAGCAAAAATTATAAAAATTGCGCTGATCACCTTCATCTGCACGCAGTTTTTGTCCCTGCCCACGGCTCATCATCTCTCCAATTCACTGGGAGCCACGATCAATTACCAGTTCTATTGGACTGGCGTATTGTTGATGTCGATGCTCGTCGCGGCCAAGCCTGGGCGCGTCGACACCATTGCCAAGTGCATTCTGGGGACCGCCGCAGCGCTCTGCCTGATTGCGTTCTGGGAGAATCATCTCCAGCACCTTCCCTGGATCGGGCACATTCCTTCGTTCGTGCAGGTTTCAGATCCGGTGGTCGAGCAGATGCTCAGCGGCGTGCGGCGCGCGGCTGACGGCCTCTATCGTGTGCAAACGACTTACACGACCAGTCTGTCATGCGCCGAGTTCATGGCCCTCGCGATCCCGTTCGTCATACATTATTTTCTCACGAGCCAACGCATTTGGGTCCGAGCGATGTTGTTCGTCCTATATGTGAGCATCATATTCACCATCGTCGTTACCCGGTCGCGCCTGGGCATGATCGGACTTGGCATTGCCCATCTGGCCTATCCCCTGGTGATCGGCATTCGCCGCCGCGGCATGATAAGAAACGATCTGATCGGTCCATCCTTGATCGCGCTTTATCCGGCCATGCTGGCGGGATTCATGGGGGCATTGCTTGCAAGCCGCCGCCTCTACGTCATGTTCATCGGCGGCGGGCAGCATCAGGCCTCCAACGACGCTCGCGAAAGCATGTACCACAACGGTATTCCGCTGATACTGAAGCACCCTTGGGGATATGGCGCGAATGAAGGTGCTGGCGTACTCGGTTACGTCGACCCGTCGGGGCAGCTCACCATCGACAGCTATTATCTCAGCATCGGGCTGGACTATGGCGTGATCGGCTTCGTCGCATTCTACGGTATGCTGCTCGCCGCGATCTACCTGGCGGTGCGCGTATATCTCACCTCAAAGGACGATGCAGCGCGGATATCGGCCCCGGTGGCGATCGCGCTTGGCAATTACTTCGTCATCAAGTCAGTGCTTAGCCAGTCGCAGAACCAGTTCCTCATGTTCGCGCTGGTGGGCGTTTCGCTCGCGCTCAATTACCGGTTCTATCGGGCCGCGCAGAAAAGCCGGCAGCCTGCCGCCCAACTGGCAGCCGCACATCAATAGGCGTTCCGATCGGCGATCACCAGCAACGCCGTTCGCATGATGATGTACAGGTCGATCAGCAGCGACCAGTTCTCGATATAATACAGGTCGTGCTCAAGCCTTTGGACAAGCTGTTCTTCGGTATGGGTTTCACCGCGCCAGCCATGGACCTGCGCCCATCCCGTGATTCCCGGCTTCACCCGATGCCTGCTCGCATAGGACGACACCACCTCTGAAAACAGCCTTCCCCCGGCGCGGGTCGAAGGCGCGTGGGGCCGGGGCCCGACGATCGACATGTCGCCGGCCAGGACGTTCAGGAACTGTGGCAGTTCATCGATGCTGGTCCGGCGGATGAACGCACCGACACGGGTTATCCGCAAATCTTTCCGTGTCGCCTGAACGATCTTGTCGCTCTGCTGTTGATCATGCCTCATGCTGCGGAACTTCAGCACGTGAAAGGTGCCGTTGTTATAGCCCTCGCGCGGCTGGCGGAAGAATACCGGGCCGGGGCTGTCAAGCTTGATCGCAATCGCGACGACAAGCAGCACCGGCCAGATCACGGCGAGGATCGCCAGGGCGATGATTTTGTCCTCAACCCATTTCAGCACATGGTTGAAGCCGGAAATGGGGCGGTCGAACAACGACAGCACCGGCACCTCGCCAAGCATCATCACGGGGCGCTGCGAGAAGGCAAAATTGGCAAGATCGGGCGCAAGCCGGATACGCACCGGGGTCAGCGCCAGATGCCCCACCACCTCCTGCAACCGCCCTTCGGCGGCCCATGGCAGGGCAACAATCACCTGATCGATCTGCCCTGCCCGGATATCCCGAACGAGATCGGCAAGCCTGCCGCGAACCGGCACGCCATCGATGCTCGCCGGCGCGCGCTCACCGCTTCGCTCGTCATAATAGCCCATGATCGAGATAATCAGTCCGTCGTGCGACCGGATATAACGCCCGAGCTTTGCCCCCTGGGTACCCGCGCCGAATATGGCAACGCGCTGGTTGAACAAACCGCGACGCCTCAGCTTCCTTGAAAATGCCGTCACAAGGGTCCGCATCGTGATGACGCAGGCCAGCCCGCAGACGAACCAGAGCCCGGCCCACAGGCGCGAAAAATCCTCGGAAATCTTGAGCACGAAACCTAGCGTCGCAATCAGGAGGCCGGTGGTCAGCCACGACCGCAAGGTTCGGCGCCAGGCCTCCGACAGCGAAAATTGCGCGGATGGCTCATAGGCACCGGTAAGATCGGCGATCAGTACATAAAGCGCCGCACCGACCAGCGACGCTCGCACATAGACGTCCAGTCCCGCCACTGAAATACGATCGCGGAGCAGGAGCGCAATGGCGACGCCGGTAATGGCGACTGCCATCGCTTCCAGCACTGCCTGGGTCAGTGCCAATACGGAAAGCGGCAGGGGCTCCCTGGTAGCCGGTTCCAATTCCTCTGCCTGTTTGCGCCGAGGCGCGCTTCCGGTCATTACACTCTCTCATCCCGAACAACGTGAAACGCTGTGCTCTTCTTGTAACTTCGCCACTGAACGTCAACGAAAACTGGTCCAAAGGTGTATTTCGTCCGGTTTACGAAATATCAGCCTATGGTCGCCTAATCCAAATGCTATTAAACAACCGCTCCAAAGACCTTTTCATTTTCTGAGAGGAAACTCCCTTGGTCAGGCCGCGCTACCTTCTCCCCCTCCTTCCGCTCGCGCTGGTCGCGTGCCACGGTTCCGGCGACAAATCCGCGCCGACGGGCCAGGTCGTCGCCCGCGTCGCGGGTGAAGACGTAACCGTTGGGGAACTCAATGCCGAGCTGGTCGGCGCACGACTTTCACCGGATACGGACCGCGGCCGGATCGAACGCATGGCGGTTCAGTCCATCGTCGAACGCAAGCTTCTGGCCAACGAGGCCAAGACTTTAAAGCTCAACGAAAATCCCGCATATCTCCTTCAGCAGCGCCGCACGGACGAGCTGCTGCTGGTGCAGATGCTGCGCGATAAAATCGCGAGCGAGGTGCCGCGGCCATCGCGATCCGAGGCCGAGACCTATGTTCGCGAACATCCGACGCTGTTCGGCAACCGCCGGCTCTACATTCTGGACCAGATTCAGTTTCCGGCCTCTGCCGACCCCGAAATGATCAAGAAGATCAGCGAAACAAACACGCTTGATGAGCTTGAACAGCTGCTGATTCAAAGCGGCGTCGAATACCGTCGCGCACCTGCGTCGCTCGATACGGTGACGGCGCCGGTAGAGATTGCGTCGAGGCTGACCGAACTCCCGGCTGGCGAGGTTTTTGTCGTCCGCCAGGGTCCGGCATTCATAGCCAATCGGATCGTCGAGACGCGCACGACGCCGTTCAGCGGTGAAAAGGCGATCGAGTTCGCGCAGAACCGGTTGCGCGCGGAACGTGTTCAGGATCGCCTGAAGCAGGAGGCCAAAAAGGTGAATGACAAGGGCAAGAACCTGGTCACCTATCAGGACAAGTACAAGCCTCTGCCTGCAAAGACCGCACCGGCCGCCGCAACGCCCGCTCCTGCCAGCGGAGCCCAGTGACACGCGAAAAAGGGGGATGCTTCCGGGCGTCCCCCGCACAGACCGCGGGTCTGGAACGGCTCAGCCGTTTTCGACGAACAACAGCGCGGGTGCCTCGATCAGTCTTTTCATGGACTGGATGAAACGCGCGGCATCCCACCCGTCAACCACGCGGTGATCGAAGGATGACGAGAGGTTCATAAGCTTCCTGATTTCGATCCGACCGCCGATCACCGCCGGTCTTTCGACTAGGCGGTTGACGCCGACTATCGCAACCTCCGGACGGTTGATGATGGGCGTCGAAACGATGCCCCCCAACGCACCAAGCGACGTCAATGTGATCGTCGAACCTGAAAGCTCTCCGCGTTCGGCTTGGGCGGCCCGTACCGCTTCCGCCAACCGGGCGATTTCCGACGCCAGGCCCCAGACGTCATACAGTTGGGCATCGCGGATGACCGGCACCATCAGGCCGTCATCGGTCTGGGTGGCAAGTCCGAGATGGACCGACGAATGCCGTGATACGATCCCTGCCTGATCGTCATAGCGGGCGTTGATCATCGGAAAGTGCGGCAGTGCGTGGACCAATGCCCGGATCAGGAATGGCAAAAGCGTCAGCTTCGGACGCTGTCCTCGCTCGGCATTCATCGTCGCCCGCAGCGCTTCAAGATCGGTAACATCGACTTCCTCCACATAAGTAAAATGCGGGATATGACGCTTGGCTTCGGCCATGCTTTCCGCAATCCGCCGCCGCAAGCCGATAACCTTCACTTCTTCGATCCGGTCTGGCTCAGCGGCCGCCTGTGCCGGCCGGGCGGTCGAATAGCGCAGATAAGCGTCCAAATCCCCATGCCGGACGCGGCCGCCTGAGCCCGAACGGACAAGCGCCAGATCAACGCCCAGATCTTTCGCGCGCTTGCGGACGGCGGGGGATGCGAGAACCTTTTCATTTTTCTCCAGCCCATGCGTGTCAGGTGACGGCGAGTTCTGGCGCCCCGACATCCGTGGGGACGGGCGCTTCTTTTTCTCCTCTTGCTGCTGATGGTCCTCCCCCACCGTCTCGAATACGGCAAGGATCGAACCGATCGCGACACTCTCGCCGACACCGCCATTGGTGGCGACGACCGTCCCGCCCACGGGCGCTGAAAGCTCCACCGTCGCCTTGTCGGTCATCATATCCGCGACGGGAGCGTCCTCTTCGATGACATCGCCCGCCTTGATGTGCCAGGCGACGATCTCGGCTTCGGCGATACCCTCCCCGATGTCGGGCAATTTGAACTCGAAACGTGCCACGGTCAGTCCTCCAGAACTTTTCTGAGGGCGTCGCCTATCCTTACCGGACCGGGGAAATAGGCCCATTCCAGCGAATGCGGGTAAGGCGTGTCGAAGCCTGTCACGCGCGCCACGGGTGACTCCAGATGATAAAAGCAGCGTTCCTGGACAAGCGCCGCCAGCTCAGCGCCAAAGCCGCCCGTATGCGTCGCCTCATGAATCACGACGCACCGCCCGGTTTTTTTCACCGACGTTTCGACGGCTTCGATGTCGAGCGGCAAAAGTGTTCTTAAATCAATCACTTCTGCGTCGATTTTCAATTCATCGACCACGCCCAGTGCGACATGCACCATCGTCCCATAAGCGAGGATCGTGACATCGCCTCCCTCACGCCGGATCGCCGCCTTGCCGAGCGGAATGGTGTAATAGCCCTCTGGCACATTCGCAGCTTCATGTTTGGCCCAGGGTGTGACCGGCCGGTCGTAATGTCCATCAAAGGGTCCGTTGTAGATGCGCTTCGGCTCGAAGAAGATGACCGGATCATTGTCCTCGATCGAGGCGATCAGCAGGCCCTTCGCATCATAGGGAGTTGATGGAATGACCGTCTTCAGACCGGCGACATGGGTGAAGATGCCCTCGGGCGACTGGCTATGGGTCTGGCCGCCGAAAATGCCGCCGCCAAAGGGCGATCGCACCGTGATGGGCGCGGTGAACTCGCCGGCCGAGCGATAACGGAGTCGCGCGGCCTCGGACACAAGCTGATCCAGCGCCGGATAGATATAATCCGCGAACTGGATTTCGGGCACCGGCCTCAGCCCATAGGCCGCCATGCCAACGGCAACACCCACGATCCCACATTCGGTGATCGGCGTGTCAAACACGCGGGTATTGCCGTATTTTTTCTGCAAACCGGCCGTCGCCCGGAAAACGCCCCCGAAATAACCGACATCCTCGCCCAACACCGTAACCATCGGGTCGCGTTCCATCGCGACATCCATCGCCGAATTGATCGCCTCGATCATGTTCATGCTGCGCGTGGCCGCAGTCATATTCCCGCCGATTTGCGTTCGGCGCGCATCTGGTCGCGCTGCTCCCTTAGGTGCCAGGGCATTTTCTCGAACACGTCTTCAAACATGGTGTCGAACGACTGGTGCAGACCGACACCAAGCACGCCGTTCTTTTCCGCTTCCTTCGCCGCGGCCTTCACCAATTCGGCAACCTCCCGGTCCATCGCGTCGTGACGTTCATCGTCCCAAACGCCGAGGCCGATCAGATGTTGCTTCAGCCGCACGATGGGGTCGCCCAGCGGCCAATGCGATCGCTCCTCGGCCGATCGATACCGGGCAGGGTCATCGCTCGTCGAATGCCCTTCGGCGCGATAGGTGAAATGTTCGATCAGCGTCGGTCCGTGGTTGGAACGCGCCCGTTCCGCCGCCCACTCGGTCGCGGCGTAGACGGCAAGCGCGTCATTGCCGTCCACCCTCAGCCCGGCCATGCCGTAACCGACGGCGCGGGCGGCAAAGGTCGTCTCATCGCCCCCCGCAAAGCCTGCGAAGGACGATATCGCCCATTGATTGTTGACGACGTTGATGATCACCGGCGCTCGATAGACAGTGGCGAAAGTCATTGCCGCGTGAAAATCCCCTTCCGCCGTCGCGCCCTCGCCACACCAGGTGGCGGCGATCCGGGTGTCCCCGCGCGCCGCAGACGCCAACGCCCAGCCGACCGCCTGCGGACACTGCGTCGCCAGATTGCCCGATATCGAGAAGAACGCCGCATCTCTCGCCGAATACATGATCGGCAACTGGCGGCCCTTCAGCCTGTCCGCCCTGTTGGAATAGATCTGGTTCATCATGTCGACCAGCGGCCAGTCGCGCGCGATCAGCAAACCCTGCTGGCGATAGGACGGAAAGCACATGTCCTCGCGATCCAATGCCTCGGCGGCCGCGATCGACGACCGCCTCTTCGCCGGTCGATTTCATGTAGAAGCTGGTTTTTCCCTGACGTTGGGCGCGATACATCCGGTCGTCAAAGGCGCGGGTCAGCGCCATATCGCGCAACATCTTCAATAGCCGGCCGGACTCCAGCCGAGGATTCCACGGACCGATGGCCTTTCCATCGTCATCCAGCACCCGCACCAGCGTATAAGCGAAATTGCGAATCTCGCTGGCCGGAACATCGATGGGAGGTCGCGAAACCGCTCCGGCATTTTCTATTTCAAGGCCGTCGAAATCGACCTTGTCTCCCGGTCGAAAGCGCGGCTCGGGCACGTGCAGACTGAGCGGCCGAATATTGGATCCCCGGCTCTCCTTCTTCATGAAGGACTCTCCTCATCCCCGCTTCGGCAATGCAAACGGCTGCGGTTCTCGGGCAGACCGAAATCCGCCGTTGAAGTATAACAATCTTTCGCAGGTGAACCAAATCGGCGGATGATGAGATAAATGAGAGAAACCGGCTGGAAGTTGGGCCAGATTCTTGAAAAAATGTCGAACCCGGCGGGATCAGAAACGCACGCCCATGGCCACGCCGCCGCCATGGCTATCACCCCAGGGGACAATCCGGACGGAGTCATCGAACGGCTTGGTGATAACAAACCCACTGATCTCTCCGATAGCGGCGCCCGCTGCCACGTCATACCAATGGTGCTTGTCCGCCTTGACCCGCGCGACGCCGACAAAGGTTGCGATCAGCGTCGCAGGCAAGCCAACTTCCCATCCATAACGACGGTGCATTGTCGCGGCGGCGGCAAATGACAATGCTGTATGGCCTGACGGAAAACTGTCGTTGCCGCTTCCGTCCGGGCGTCTTTCGTGCACGATCTGCTTCAGCCCCTCGGCAATCCCGCCGCCGACGACCATGCTGCCGCCCGCTTGCCAGAAGCCGGGCCAATCGCCGCCCATAACCGGCGCGCCAAGCGCGACAGCGCCAAGGCCGATGGCGCCGATATCGCTCGCCGTCGCCCAGTCGTGACGGCTGAGCGCGCCCGCCTGTTGCGGCACCATCCCCGTCGCCGCGATCGCGCCGCCAATAGCCAACAGCGTTTTATGCTTCATCTTGTCAGTTCCCTTTTCCTGCGGGCCGCATATCGTCCCTGCCTAGATCATCGTGGTGAGCAAAGCCGCGGCGATGATCAAGGCGGCCGCGCTCATTAGCAGAACGCCCGCTGCCGCCATATCCTTGACCATGCGTATTTCGGGATGAACGTCGGGGTGAAGATGGTCAATCAAGGCCTCCAGCGCCGAATTGATCAACTCCAAAGCCAGAACAAGAGCAACGACCAGGGTCACGACGGCCCACCAGATTGCCGCGGGCCGGATGATCATGAGCGCCACCGCGACCAAAATCGCGACCACCGCGTGGGTCCGGAAGCTACGCTCGCGAACCCAACCTTGCCGAAGACCTGCCAGAGCAAAGCCCAGTCTCTGGTGAAAGGGGCGGTTCTTCATGCATCCATTCCTTTTCCGGCCGGGCGCCTGCTCCCGAACAGGCGCTGCACGGACGCGCACCGGCGCTATCGCAACTCATTCCCGGATCAGCCAGAAAAAAACCTGTCGCTCAAGCGTAATGATGCACGATCTGTCGTTAATCCCGGACAGTCGCCGAAGACCGGCTTTCCATACCGCTATCATTCTGGGTACGGAACCGCACCCTTATTGGGCTTCGATTCAGATCGAAGACCGGTTAACATCGCGTCCAGCGACACTGGTACTGTAGCCCGCGGGGGGTGGCGATGTCCGCTTCAAAGCACGTCCGTTTGGCTGAGGAGCCAAAATCCTGGCTGTCCAGCGACCGGAACCCGGACGGGCACGCGTTACGATTACGCGAGGCCGACCATCGAGTTGGCAACAGCCTTCAGTTGGTCCTCACCATGATCTCGCTGCAACGACAATGCAGCAGATCGGACGAAACCCTTGCCGCACTCGATCTCGTGGCCAGCCGCATAGCGGCCATAGGGACGTTGCACCGTCATCTCGCCGATCATGCGGACGACGGAAAACTGGAATTATCCGCGTTCCTCCAGGTGCTCGGCCGGCAGATCAGCGACAGCACCGGTCTTCATTGCACCGTCATGGCGGATCAGATTTACGTCACCGGTTCCTTTGCGCAATCGCTCGCTGTCATAATTAATGAGCTTGCGATCAACGCATGCAAGCATGGTTATGAAAGTACCGAACCTGGCATCTTTGCCGTGCACTGCGTTCGGAGAACAGACGATTTTCTGGAAGTATCCATCAGCAATCGCGGCAAATCACTGGAAGATGTGCCGACGAATAGTGAAGGGCTGGGACTGAAGATCGTTGCTTCCATGGTCCAGAAACTGCACGGGGAATTGACGCTTCAGCAAGGATCCAACGTTGCATTCAGGCTGCGCATCCCCCTCAATTTCGCCGCATGATAGGTGGGGCCGAGGAGCCGCTCATATTCCGCCTCCGCAACCCCATAAAGACCGTCGGCATAGTTTTCCAACCTCTCACGGTCGAGCACGGTGACGACGCCACGCGTGGATCGGATCAGTTTTTCGCCCTCCAGATTATGCAGCGCGACCGTGACCCCCGCGCGCCGGGCTCCAAGGATGACGGCCAGGAGTTCATGCGTCAGCGCCAGTTCGTCGCCGTCGATCCTGTCATGGGCCATCACCAGCCAGCGTGTCAGCCTCTGTTCAACCTGGGCACGGCCGTTCGCCAATGCGGTCTGAGACGCCTGAATAAAAAGCGCCTGCACGTAAAGGAGCAGGCGATCGCGGAGCGTGGTGCTCATTTGCAGAGCACTCGAAAAGGCTTCGACATCCAGGCTGAGAGAGGTGCCTTCGACCTGGATGACGCATTCGTTCGGCGACCGGTCGGTTCCGAGAATATAGGCGATGCCCGTCATTCCCTCGCGACCGATAAGGGCAACTTCCAAGGTTCGGTCGCCGGACGTCGAAGCGACGAGCGAGGCGAACCCCGATTCGATGAAGTGTATGCGTTCTATGGGTCGATTGGGCTTTTCCAGGACGCATCTGAAAGGAATGTTGCCCCGGCTCAGATAAGGCTTCAGCAGCGCCTGATCGTCGGACTCCAAACCGGAAATCAGCCGGTTGGGTGATCTTGAGAGATCAATCACCGCGGTTCTCCCGCACGGGCAAGAGCACACGATTTGCGGGAGATCGTAGCCCTCAATCGTCCACGCCCGGATCGAGAAGAAGACGATATAAGCCAATATACTCCAAAACGCCCCTCATAGCCAAAAAAAGCGTACGCTTCCGTACGGCAATTCAACTTTGCGAATTCGGGACGATTTGTTGAAAACGTTTTTCTCAATAAGGGGTAAGTATCGACGGATCGCCAACAATCATCAGCTATCAAAAACAATCATGTGAAAACTTCGGGAGGGTAATAATAAACTAAAACGCCCAAGGAGAGCGTAGATGCAAACGCCCGTTTTCACTAAATCGAATTGCCGGTTCAGTCGCGATCGGCACAAGAGAACAAATTCCGCATTGGCGCCGCTGCCGCACTGGTCCTGGACAAGAAAGCAGTCCGACAGGTCACAGCACAAACTGTCACCCGCTGAGGCGGCCCAGCTCCTGACGCAATTCTGGGTCGTGATCGACGACTGATCTTGCCGACCAATCCGCAAGGTGCGCTTTTTTGCGCCTGCCCTTCCAGCCGATCAGGAGTTGCACATGAAAGCTTCAGAATTCAACCGCAAAACACCCTATCCGGTTTCACTTTTGTGCGCGGCCGAAGCCGTGTTCGGTGCGGATGTCAGGCAGGTCTGCGCAAGACGGGAAGCCAATAAGGACCGGGTTCGGCCACGCCAGCCGTAGCCATCGACGCAACCGACGCGTTATCTCGAGAACAGGAACCCAGCTATGCCTGAGAAACCTTCCAGCGCGGCATCTCCCCCTCGGTCACCTGTATCAGCACAGAATGCCATGACGATGGTCTGTGAGAAATTCTGCGATGCGGCCCGCCTGCAGATGGAGCGCAACTATAGCGCTTTGGACGAGGCTGGCGAGATCATGCGTAACAATGGCAAGATCGCAGCCGCGGCGACCGGCATCGCCGTTGAAGGATTCGGCGCCGCGGTCAAGTCCGCTGCCGATATGTCCCGGGCCTTGATCGACAAAGGGCTGGAGATTTCGCGGATTGCCCTGGATGGCCAGCCGATGCGTGCGCTCGTTGAATCCGAGGAAAGCGCGGCCCGGTCAGTGTTCACCAACGTCACCGACCAGCTTTTCGGGTTCAGTCAGGCATGGTTGAATACCGCCAACAGCATGATGGACCGCGCCCTGATCGCAGCGCCAAAGGCGGGTCATCAGGATATGGTCCCGCTGCCAGAAGTCGTTATTCCCACCGAAAGGCAAGCAGCGCACTGACCCACTGATGGTTCGCGCATATCCATTTTGATGGGCCCAGGCGTGATGGACCCGCATTTATTCCCCCCGGGCGAATGTCTATAGGCAGCTCAGCTGCTCACTTCGCCCTCCTTGTGCCACCGCCCCGCAACACTGCGAGGCGGTGGCCTCTTTGACTCGGCAATCGTCCAGGACGCGCTGCATTCCGCATATCTCCATCGATGCACCCGACCGCGAAGCTGGGCCCGGCGTGCGATCCCGCTCATCTCTTGCAACAGGTGTGGTATTTGTTATCACACCTCATGGACGGGTGATGGATGGGAGGCAGAAGATGAAAGGCTCGCTCTTGGCGATTGCGGTCGCCACGGTCCTTGGTGCCCCGGCCGCCGCCGAGACGACAAGTCCTTTGCCCGCACCGGATTCCGCCTCCGGCATCTCGGCGGGGCGGGCTCCTTCACGATCAGACGCCCTTGTCGCGGCATTCCGCAATCCGCCCGAAGCCGCTCGGCCGCGCGTGTGGTGGCACTGGATGAATGGCAATGTGACCAAGGCGGGGATCACTGCGGATCTCGAATGGATGCACCGCATCGGCATCGCGGGCTTCAACCTGTTCGATGTCGATCTGGGAACCTCGAACTATGTCGGCCGCCGCCTGTCCTGGATGACTCCCGAATGGCGATCCGCCTTTCGTCACGCGGTAAACGAAGCACGGCGCCTCGATCTCGAAATGGGCGTGGCGGGATCGCCGGGATGGAGCCAGGCGGGCGGCCCCTGGGTGGCGTCCGCAGACGCAATGAAGAAGGTCGTGTGGAGCAGCACGCACGTCTCCGGCCCCGGGCGCGTGACCGTAAGGCTGCCAGCGCCTCCGTCGATCGATGGGCCATTCCAGGACATGCCTTACGCCGGGCCGGTCACCTTGCCCCATGATTTGGGCGTTGCGCCCGCCTCGTCGGACGTCACGCCGCCGGAAAAGCATGGTTATTATGCGGACCTTCGCGTGGTTGCCGTGCCGGCGGCGACTGCGGAGCCATCCTCGAAAGCCACCGTGCGGACGTCAGCCGGTTCAATTGACCCGGCGCTGCTTTCCGATGGCAGTTTTGCGAAACCGGTATTGCTGCATTTTACGGCCGATACCAGCCAGCACTGGATTCTGTTCGAATATGACCGCCCGATCAGGGCGACCAGCCTGACCGTCGGCTTCCTGAGCACCGGGCAGATGATGACGCACACCATCCCGCCGGGACGCCTTGAGGCGAGCGTCGACGGAAAGGAATGGAAAACTGTCCTGACGCTGCCCGGCGCGGGCCACCATGTGTCCAATATCGGGGTCCGCACCTATGCGATTGGCCCTGTATCGGCGCGCTTCTTTCGCGTCACGCTCGAGAAACCGCCACTGGAAGGGGTGCGCATCCTCTCGGGCCTGCCGCCGATCGACACGCTGCGGATGACCGAACTCCGCATCGGCACTGATCCGGTGGTCGATCGGTGGGAGGGCAAAGCACAGTTTACCAACCTGCTGGATTATCCCTGGACTGGATCTGCATCCGGCCAGGGTCGCGCAGACGGCATCGACCTGACCGGCAGCATGCGACCCGATGGCACGCTTGCGTGGGATGCGCCCCCCGGACAGTGGGAGATTCTGCGCATCGGCATGTCACTGGTTGGAGCGAAGAACCATCCGGCGGAGCCCGAGGCCACCGGCTATGAGGTGGACAAGCTCGATTCCGACAGCGTCCAGCGCTATCTGGACGCCTATCTGCGCCAGATCGGTCGGGCTGCAGGGCCGGAATTCGGAAAAACGCTAAAGGTGTTGACGCTCGACGGATTTGAATCCGGCGGGCAGAATGCGACACCGCACATAATAGCGGAATTCAAGTCGCGCCGCGGCTATGATCCAACGCCATATCTGCCGGTGCTGACCGGCCGGGTCGTCGAGAACAGCGACGTCAGCGAGCGATTTCTTTGGGATTTCCGCCGCACGCTCGCCGACCTCCTGCGGGACGATTACTATCGCGTGGTCGAACGGAACGCCAAACGGCGAGGCCTGAAGACCTATGCGCAGGCGGTAGGCCCTCAGGCGCCTGCCGACGCCGATGCGCTCGAGGTTAAGGGGCAAGCGACGGTCCCGATGGCCGAATTCTGGATCATGCCGGACGGAGCGGCGATCGGGGACCCCTTCATCGCCGATCTGCGCGAGGCCGCTTCCGCGGCGCACATCTATGGGAAACCCATCGTCGCGGCCGAATCCTTTACCAGCTATCATGGCGCGTTTCCGGCCTGGGGCCAAAGCCCGTTCTATCTGAAACAGTTCGCCGATCAGGCGCTGGCGCTCGGCCTCAACCAGTTCGTGCTCCACACCTCGGTGCACCAGCCCTTCGTCGACGGAAGCCATCAGCCGGGCCTGACGCTCGGCCCGTTCGGGCAGAACTTCACGCGCAACATCACTTGGGCGGAGCAGGCGAAGGACTGGATCAGCTACCTTGCGCGCACCTCCTATCTCCTCCAGCAAGGCCGCGCCGTAGCCGATATCGCCTATTTCTATGGCGAAGGCACACCCGCCAACGTACCGTTCTGGAAGCCGCAATATCCGGCAGTGTCGGAAGGATATGGCTATGATTATCTCAACGCCGAACGCCTGTTGAAGGCAACCGTGGAGGATGGCGACATCGTCCTGCCCGGCGGCGCGCGCTATCGCATGCTGGTTATCCCGGCCGAGGATGACCGGCTGACGCTACCGATCGTACGAAAGCTATCCGAGCTGGTTGCGGCGGGTGCGACGCTTATTGCGCCACCACCGCGCAAGTCGCCATCGCTGCAAGGTTTTCCCAAGGCCGACGACGAGATCGCATCGATCGTCAGCACGACATGGGGCGGCATCGATGGCAAGTCGGAGACCTACCATAGTTACGGGAAGGGCAAGGTTTTATGGGGACCGCTGCTGCAGCAGGCGTTGCCGCTGCTCGGTTTGCCTGTCGACGTTGAGTATAATCGTCCGCGTCCCGAATCCCGATTGGTATGGACGCACCGCAGCACTCCGGACGCGGACATTTATTTTATCGCCAACCGCAACGCATTCGCGCAGGAAATGCTGGTCAGCTTCCGCGTCGCCGGGCGACAGCCGGAATTGTGGGATCCGAGCACGGGAGACGTGTCGGACGCAGACTTTGAGATCGCCGGCGGACGGACGAGCGTTCCAATTCGCTTCGATCCCCATGGCTCCGCCTTCGTCGTGTTCCGCAGGACCACAAGCGAGACCTCGCGCCACACACGCCGGCCAACTGAAGCCACGCTCACGACGTTAGGGGGCGAATGGCTGCTCGACTTCGAAGCAGGCCGTGGTGCGCCTAAGGAAACCGCCCTCCCCGCTCTCGTCTCGCTTACAGATTCAGCGAATGCAGGGATAAAATATTTCTCCGGCACCGTAACCTATAGAAAGACGATCGAAGCGCCGAGTGACTGGCTTTCAGGGAATGGCCGCATCCTGCTCGATCTCGGCGAGGTGCGTGATCTGGCGCAAATCACCGTGAATGGCGTCAGGGTGAAGCGCATCTTTTGGAAGCCGCCGTTCCGCGCCGATATCACCGGGCTCCTCCACGACGGATCCAACCGGATCGAAATCGCTGTCACCAATATGTGGACCAACCGTTTGATAGGCGATCTGCAGCCCGGAACAGACCGGCGTTACGGCTTCACCAATTTTCAGAAGCTCTTCACCAAGGACAGCCAATTGTTGCCGTCGGGTTTGCTGGGTCCCGTCCGCATCGTCCGCGAAACACCCTGAAGCAGGTCGTGCACCGACGGCGCGATACCGGCCGACCCAGCCTGGCGCGTATCGCCACCACAGCATCGAGGAATGCGGAGAGAAGAAGCGGTGAGCATACCGCTCATCTGAATTAGTCTTTCCGCATCACCGACACCCCGGCGCCAACGACACGCGCCGGGGCCTTGCCTCAGTCAACTCCGTGCACCACCTTGTGCCGTATCCTGATCGTCATGAAGGCGAGAAAAGCGATCAGCGCAACGCCGAGCGCCATCAGCTCCTGGCGGTTTTTGATGCCGGGATCGGCGATGCCGCACAGCGTGTGGCCGATAAGTGCTCCGCTCGTCACAGCCATGAGGTGATTGTCATTCCAGTCTTTGGCGTTCGACCAGCGATTGAGCAGGCAGAACGCGCCCACGATCACGGCAATTGCACCAGCCATCGGAACCAGTAGCAGCGGGCCATGCGCGAATATCGGCTGCGCGCGGGTAAGCAAGATAGGCAAAGCAAGAACGAGGAACGCAGCGATGCCTGAACCCAGGAACATGACGAGGGGATGGGGAGCGTTGAAGGTTTCCTGCGCCATATGCGCGCTTTGCTTGGGCAAGACACGCAACGCAATAACGGCGAGCGCGAACACCGCCAGCACCGATAGCCCCCAATAGATGGGAGGAGCCCAGTAGCCCGGGGCCAACTGAGTATGGACACCAAGCGCGAAAATACCCACGCCGATGACGTAAAAGAGACCGGTTACGACCAGGCCGAACCGACCCAGATAAGGCTGGCCGCGAAGAGAGCGGAACATCAGTTCCGAAAGGAGAATGGGGATCGCCACGCTCCATATCGCATGCAGAGGGAGCATCGCCTCGAGGTAGACCCAATTGACGCCAAGGAAGCGGGCGCCCCAATCCGCCGCGTGATAAAGCGTCGGATTGAAAAAGCTCTGGAGCGCGAGGCCCTCCTCGACGACGCCGAAAGCCGCTCCCAGCAGCAGAATGCTTGCCCAGCCCCGACCGCTCCGGCGCACGACTTCGCGTATAAGAAGCGC
>CAWADU010000003.1:0-602500 GCA_963781025.1 uncultured Alphaproteobacteria bacterium | reverse complement strand
TTGCCGGCGGCATCGGCATGATCTCCAGCTGGGTGACAGACGCCGCCCCCTGCCGGTTGGAAGTACCGATGCAATCGGATCCCGTATCGCCGCCGCCGATGACGACGACATGCTTGCCCGCGGCGGAGATCGTGCCGCGAGGAGCCGCGCGCAACTCGTCATCGCCCGCGTTGCGCTTGTTCTGTTGCGTCAGAAACTCCATCGCGAGCCGGACGCCTGAAAGTTCAGACCCTGGAATGTCGAGCGTTCGCGGCTGTTCCGCGCCGCCCGACAGGACGACCGCATCGAAGTTTTCCCGCAGGGAATCGATCGACACCATCACGCCCACTTCGACGCCGGCCCGGAACTCGACGCCTTCGGCCTCCATCTGCTGCGCGCGCCGATTGATCAGATGTTTTTCCATCTTGAAGTCGGGAATGCCATAGCGGAGCAGCCCCCCGACCCGATCGTTCTTTTCGAACACGGTCACCGCATGGCCGGCGCGGGCCAACTGCTGCGCACAGGCAAGCCCCGCCGGGCCGGAACCCACGACAGCTATCCGCTTGCCGGTCTTGTGCATGGCAGGCTGCGGCTGAATCCACCCCTCGTCCCAGCCACGATCGACAATCTGGCATTCGATCGTCTTGATGGTCACCGGGTTGTCGTCGATGTTGAGCGTGCAGGATGCCTCGCACGGAGCCGGGCAGATGCGGCCGGTGAACTCAGGGAAATTGTTGGTCGAATGCAGCGTCTCGAGCGCGACCCGCCAGTCGTCTTCGTAGACGAGGTGATTCCAGTCCGGGATCATGTTGTTGACCGGACAGCCGTTGTGGCAAAATGGAATGCCGCAGTTCATGCAGCGCGACGCCTGCGCTTTCAGCTCGTCGGCCGGCAGCGGCTTGACGAACTCGTTCCAGTTCTTCAGCCGCGCCTCCGGCTTGTCATAGCTGCGGTCACGGCGCTCGACCTCAAGAAAACCGGTGATCTTGCCCATCTATCGAATCTCTAACTTGTCAGATTGTTATTCAGCAGCGACCGAGGCAGCGGCCAGCCGCTCCGCCTCGAGATCCTGCAGAGCCCGCCGATAGTCTTTCGGCATGACCTTGACGAAACGGCCAAGCGTTTCCTGCCAGTGGTCCAGCAGATAACCCGCCCTTGCGCTGCCCGTGTGCAGTTGGTGGCGTTCAAGCATTATCCGCAAGCGTTCCGCGTCGTGCCACAGCACATTGCCCATCCCGCAGTCATCCACATTGAGCGACCGTTGCTGAGGACGGCCTTCCTCAGGGGCATCGCCGGACTCAGGAGAAACGGGTTCCACATCGACCATGGCCAGATTGCAGCGATTTTGGAACTGCCCGTCCCCGTCGTAGACATAGGCGACGCCGCCCGACATGCCCGCTGCGAAATTGCGGCCGGTCGTTCCCAGCACCGCGACCACGCCGCCCGTCATATATTCGCAGCCGTGGTCGCCCACGCCTTCGACCACCGTTATGGCGCCCGAGTTGCGCACGGCAAAGCGTTCGCCCGCGACGCCTTCGAAATAGGCTTCACCCGCGATAGCGCCATAGAGCACGGTGTTGCCGACGATGATGTTCTCTGACGGCACGCGCTTCACGCCAGCGGGCGGGCGGACGATCACCCGGCCGCCAGACAGGCCCTTGCCCACATAGTCGTTGGCGTCACCCGTCAGGTCGACCGTCACGCCATGCGCGAGGAAAGCGCCGAAGCTCTGACCCGCCACGCCGCTGAAGCGAACGAAGATGCTGTTGTCCGGCAAGCCGGCATGGCCGTAACGCCGCGCCACCTCGCCCGAAAGCATCGCGCCCGCCGTACGGTTGACGTTGCGGATTTCACGTTCAAGCCGAACCGGCTCGCCCTTCTCCAGCGCCGATGCAGCCGCCTTGATCAGATCCTGGTCGAGCGCCGCGTCAAGTCCGTGATCCTGAACGTCGACGTTGCGCAGAGGCGCATCCTTGGCCACCGGTGTCTGGTACAAGATACGAGACAGATCGACGCCGCGCGCTTTCCAGTGGCCAATCGCGCTGCGCAGGTCGAGCAGATCGACCCGGCCGATCATCTCTTCGACCGTCCGGAAACCGAGCTTCGCCATGATCTGCCGCAGTTCCTCGGCCACGAAGAAGAAGTAGTTGACCACATATTCCGGCTGGCCGGTGAACCGTTTGCGCAACACAGGATCCTGCGTCGCCACGCCCACGGGGCAGGTGTTCAGGTGGCATTTGCGCATCATGATGCACCCGGCCGCAATCAGCGGCGCGGTGGCAAAACCGAATTCGTCCGCGCCAAGCAACGCGCCAATGGCGACGTCGCGGCCGGTGCGCAGACCGCCATCGACCTGAACGGCGATGCGGCTGCGCAATCCGTTCAAAAGCAGGGTCTGCTGGGTTTCGGCAAGGCCGATCTCCCAGGGGGACCCGGCGTGCGTCAGCGATGTGAGCGGTGACGCGCCCGTCCCGCCTTCGAAACCTGAAATGGTGACATGGTCGGCACGCGCCTTGCTGACGCCGGCCGCGACCGTGCCGACACCGACTTCGGATACAAGCTTCACCGAGATGCGCGCGCCCGGATTGACGTTTTTCAGATCATGAATCAGCTGGGCCAGATCCTCGATCGAATAGATGTCATGGTGCGGCGGCGGCGAGATAAGGCCCACGCCGGGCGTCGAGTGACGAACCTTCGCGATGTTCTTGTCGACCTTGTGACCCGGTAGCTGACCGCCCTCGCCCGGCTTCGCGCCTTGCGCCATCTTGATCTGGATATCGTCGGCATTGACCAGATATTCGGCAGTCACGCCGAACCGGCCGCTCGCCACCTGCTTGATGGCCGAACGCATGGAATCGCCGTTCGGCAACGGCTTGAAGCGGTCCGGCTCCTCGCCGCCCTCACCCGTGTTCGAGCGGCCGCCGATGCGGTTCATCGCAATTGCCAGCGTAGTATGCGCCTCGCGGCTGATCGAGCCGAAGCTCATCGCACCGGTGGAAAAGCGCTTGACGATCTCGCTTGCCGATTCGACCTCTTCGATCGGAATCGCGTTTTCGGCGAGCTTGAAATCCATCAGCCCGCGCAAGGTCAGCAGGCGCTCGTTCTGCTCGTTGATCTCCGCTGCAAAGGCCGCATAGTCCGCCGAAACATTGCCGCGCACGGCGTGCTGCAACCTGGCAACCGACTGCGGGGTCCAGGCATGGGCCTCGCCCCGGATGCGATAGGCATAGCTGCCCCCGACGTCGAGCATCGAGCGGTAGATCGGGTTCTCGCCATGGGCGTCTCGGTGACGACGCACCGCCTCCTCGGCAACTTCCTTGAGGCCGATGCCTTCGATGGTGCTGGCAGTGCCGGTGAAATATTTTTCAACGAACGGCGTGTTCAGGCCGACTGCGTCGAAAATCTGGGCGCCGCAATAGGACTGATAGGTCGAAATGCCCATCTTGGACATCACCTTCAAGATGCCCTTGCCGATGGCCTTCACATAATTCTTCTGAACTTCGGAAGGCTTCAACGGCAGTTTCTGCCGGACGCGGATCTGTTCCAGTGTCTCGAATGCCAGATAGGGGTTGACCGCTTCCGCGCCATAGCCCGCCAGCACGCAAAAATGATGCACCTCGCGCGCTTCGCCCGTCTCGATGACGAGACCCGTCTGCATCCTGAGACCCTGGCGGATCAGGTGATGATGGACCGCCGCGGTCGCGAGCGCGGCCGGGATCGCGATGCGATCGGCGGATGCGGCGCGGTCCGACAGGATCAGGATGTTCTGATCGGCCAGAACGGCGTCGGTCGCTTCATGGCAGATGCGTTCGACCGCGCGTTCAAGCCCGTCCGCGCCTTCGGAAGCAGGCCAGGTCATGTCGATGGTAAGCGTACGGAAAGCGCCGTCCAGCGCCTCGGAAACCGAACGGATTTTCGCCAGATCGGCGTCTGTAAGCACGGGCTGCGAGACTTCCAGACGCTTGTGGGTTCCGGCATGGTGCCCCAGCAGGTTGGGGCGCGGTCCGATCATCGACACCAGCGACATCACCAATTCCTCGCGGATCGGATCGATCGGCGGATTGGTGACCTGCGCGAAATTTTGCTTGAAGTAGTCGTAGAGCAGCTTTGACCGCGCCGAGAGTACGGCGATCGGGGTGTCGACGCCCATCGAGCCGATGGGATCGTCGCCGTTCTGCGCCATTGGCTCAAGGAACCGCTGCACGTCTTCCTGAGTGTAGCCAAAGGCCTGTTGCCGATCGAGCAGCAAGGATGGATCGTTAGGGAGCGGCGCTTCGGCCGCGCCTTCGACGGAAACGGGCAGGTCCTCCAGCTTGTACTGGGTCTGCTGGAGCCACTCCTCATAAGGCTCGGCTTCCGCCAGACTCTGCTTGATCTCCTCGTCCTCGATGATGCGACCCTGCTCCAGGTCGATCAGCAGCATCTTGCCGGGCTGGAGCCGCCATTTGCGCACGATGTTCTGTTCTGCCACGGGCAGCACGCCGGATTCGGAAGCCATGATGACATGATCATCGTCGGTGACGAGGAAACGCGCGGGTCGCAGCCCGTTACGGTCGAGCGTTGCGCCAATCTGCCGCCCATCGGTGAAAGCGATTGCCGCCGGGCCGTCCCACGGCTCCATAAGCGCGGCATAATATTCGTAGAATGCCTTGCGCTTGGCATCCATCAGCGGATTGCCGGCCCATGCTTCGGGGATCAGCATCATAACCGCATGGGCAAGCGGGTAGCCGCCCGCCACCAGCAACTCCAGCGCGTTATCGAGGCAGGCGGTGTCGGACTGACCATGTGGTATCAGCGGCCACATCTTGTCGAGATCGGGCCCCAACAGATCGGATTCCAGCGTGCGGCGGCGCGCATTCATCCAGTTGACGTTGCCGCGCACGGTGTTGATCTCGCCATTGTGCGCGATCAGCCGGTAGGGGTGCGCCAGCTTCCATGACGGAAAGGTGTTCGTCGAAAAACGCTGATGGACAAGCGCCAGCGCCGACTTGGTCAGCGGATTACGCAAATCCTCATAGAAGCTGCCAACCTGGCCCGCGAGCAAAAGGCCCTTGTAGACAATCGTGCGCGTCGAAAAGCTTGGCACATAGAACTGGCTGAGCTGCGGCAGATCCTGCTTCCTGGCGATTTCCGCGAGCGGATTTTGGGTCTGCTTGCGGATGGCGAGCAGCTTGCGCTCGAACGCATCCTGATCCCTGGTGTTATCGCCGCGCGCGACGACCGCCTGGCGAATCACCGGCATGCCTTCCAGAACGGTTGTTCCCAGCCCCGTCGTGTCCACCGGCACGTCTCGCCAGCCAAGCAAGATCTGCCCTTCCTTGCGCACGAAGCGGCTGAATTGTTCGACGGCGGCTGCCTGCGCGGCTTCATCACGAGGCATGAAGCACATGGCGACCGCATATTCGCCCGCGGGCGGCAGGGCGATGCCTGCGCCCTTCGCCCAGTCGCGCAAAAGCTCATCCGGAATCTGAATCAGAATCCCCGCGCCATCGCCGACCAGGGGGTCGGCGCCGACTGCGCCACGGTGATCGATGTTGAGAAGAATCTCGAGCCCACGTCCAACTATCTTATTGGATTTTCGGCCTTTGATATTGGCGATAAAGCCAACACCACAGGCGTCATGCTCGTGAATAGGGTCGTACAGCCCCTGCTTCTCTGGAAACGACATCTTCGAAAACAACCCCTGTTTCTCGCAACAATCCGGCAATTTTTCGGGCTGTCTCATACTGAATATATCGACGCAGGCAATGCCAAGTACGCTTTTGGCACGCATCATCCGACCGAGAAGAGCTCCGATCCTTCCCTTTTTCCAGCCAATCGCTCCATCGTAAACAAATTTTTGCTTCCTGGCCAAGCGCGGTGCAATGCGCGCTCTATTCCGGATTGATATGTTCGTTCGAACGAACTAACATTGTGACATGGCTGAGTTTGCACAACTCCCCCAGTCAGCCGGCAACCGCCTGCTGGACGTTGCGATCGACCAATTCGGACTGCATGGGGTCGAAGGGGCAAGTACCCGAGCCATCGCCGCGGCGGCGGAAACGACCATGTCGGCGATCACCTATCATTATGGCGGCAAGGAGGGACTCTACCTCGCAGCCGCGCGGCATATCGCGGACCAGATCGGCGGACGCATGGAGTCAACCATAGCCGCCGCTACGAAGAGCTGCGGAGAAAATACGACACCCCGCGTCGCGATCGAGGCGATTTTGAACATTCTCGATCGCTTTGGACAAATCATGGTTGATGACGACAGCGCGGCCTGGGCGCGCTTTGTCACGCGCGAACAGATGCAGCCGACCAAGGCGTTCGACATTCTCTATGGCACCTTCATGTCGCCGATGCTGGACTTTCTTTCCAACATGCTTGTCCGGATCGGCGGGAGCCGCATGGATATGGCGGAAGCGAGGCTCAGGGTCATATCGATCATCGGTCAGGTTCTCGTATTCCGCGTCGCTCGTGCCACCCTCTATCGCGCAATGGACTGGACGGAGGTGGACGCCGACAATGCCCGTGAAATTCGGGAAATCATCCAAAGGCACGCCAAAGCCATCCTGCAAGACATCCAAAGGGGCCAAACCGCATGACAAGGCGCCGCATCATCATTGCCGCTATTGTGGCCGCAATCATCGTCGTCCTGATCCTCACCCGCGGCTTCGGCCTTTGGGGTGGCGGCAATGGCGATCGGCTGACGCTCTATGGCAATGTCGACATTCGCGAAGTCGACCTCGGCTTTCGCGTCGGTGGACGGATCGCGGTCATGCCGGTGGAGGAAGGAGCCCGTGTCGCGGGCGGCACCGTGCTTGCCCGGCTGGATCCGCGACCGCTGGGTGACTTGCTTGCCTCGGCAAAGGCCCGTGTTGGCGTGGCGACCGCTGAACTCGACCGGATGCTGAGCGGCAACCGTTCCCAGGACATCGCCCAGGCGGCGGCGGCAGTCGCGGAAAGACAGGCCGCGCTCGCAAAGGCGCGCGAAGATTTCGAACGTCGCAAGTCCCTGATCGCGACGGGCGCCATCTCCCAGGCGGTGTTCGACGCGACGCGGGCGCAATATCTCGCGGCACGGGCGCAAGTCGACGCGGCCAAACAGGCGCTGTCGTTGCAGCGTGCCGGCGCGCGTTCCGAGGACATCGCCGCCGCACGCGCGCAACGGGCATCTGCCGCTGCCGAGCGGGACAGGGCAGCGACCGATCTTGCCGACGCCACAATCATTTCTCCGACATCGGGCACAATCCTGACCCGCGCCCGGGAACCAGGTGCAATCGTCCAGCCCGGCGAAACGGTTTTCACGCTGGCCATCGCCCGACCCTTGCGGGTCAGGGCCTATATTGCGGAATCCGACCTTGGCCGCATCTCGCCCGGAATGAACGTGCTTGTCACGACCGACAGCTCGTCACGGACCTATCACGGCACCATCGGCTTCATCTCTCCCACGGCGGAATTCACGCCAAAATCCGTTCAGACCGAGAATCTGCGTACCGACCTCGTCTACCGCGTCCGTGTCGTCGTAACCGACGCGGACGACGGGCTTCGCCAGGGTCAGCCTGTGACCGTCGCAGTGCCCGCCGCCCGCCCCCCGGCGAATTGAGCGGCGAAATGACAAACGCCGTCGCCAGCGCAAAAGCGGTCACCCGGCGCTTCGGCAAGGCGCTTCCCCCTGCGCTTGACGCGGTCGATATTGAAATCCTTGCCGGCCGGATTACGGGACTTGTTGGTCCCGATGGCGCGGGCAAGACCACGCTGATCCGAATTCTGGCGGGCCTTCTCGACCCGGATGAAGGCAGCATAACGGTGTTGGGAAAGGCATCGGCCGTCGCCGACCGGTCGGAGCTTGGCTATATGCCCCAGCGCTTTGGCCTCTATGAGGACCTGAGCGTCATCGAAAACCTGTCGCTTTACGCTGACCTGCGCGGCCTCGCCCCCGAGGATCGCGATGCAAGCTTTGCCCGCCTTCTCGCGTTCACCGATCTCGACCGGTTCCGCGACCGGCTGGCCGGCCAGCTTTCCGGCGGAATGAAGCAGAAGCTTGGCCTTGCCTGCGCGCTGGTGAAAGCACCGCGACTGCTGCTCCTCGATGAACCCGGCGTCGGCGTGGATCCCATTTCCCGTCGGGAACTCTGGGCGATGGTCAGGGAACTCGCGTCGCATGAAGAAAATGGCGGCATGGGGGTGCTCTGGTCGACCGCCTATCTCGATGAGGCCGAGAAGTGCGACACGGTCTTCCTGCTGAACGAGGGTAAGCTTTTGTATTCGGGCACGCCCGCCGACCTGACCCGTCGCGTCGATGGTCGCACCCTGCGCCTCTATGGTCCAACCGAGGGTCGTCGCGCCCTGTTGGAACAGACGCTCGATCGAGACGATGTGACCGACGGCACGATCCAGGGCGCATCGATCCGGCTCCTGATTCGCGAGGGAGCCGAACTACCCTCGGCAGCCGCGCTGGGTGGACCGGCCCAATCCCATGTCGAGGTGACGCCGCCGCGTTTCGAGGACGCATTCATCGACATATTGGGCGGCGGACCGTCCGGAACCAGCGCGCTTGCGGAAAGCTATCGCCCGGTGCCGGAAAGCGATGCGCCGGCAATCGAAGCCCATGCCCTGACCAAGTGCTTCGGCAAATTCACGGCAGCGCATGATATAAGCTTCTCGATCCCGCGCGGTCAGATCTTTGGACTGCTCGGCCCCAATGGCGCGGGAAAGTCGACCACCTTCAAGATGCTGTGCGGCCTTTTGACGCCTACCAGCGGTAACGGCAGCGTCGCCGGCATTGATCTTCGCACTGCGCGGGCCGAGGCGCGCGGATCACTGGGCTATATGGCGCAGAAATTCTCGCTCTACGGCGAACTCAGCGTCCGCCAGAACCTCGATTTCTTTGCGGGCGTCTATGGCCTGGACCGGCAAGCACAACGAGAGGCGATAGATCGGGTCGTTTCGGTCTTCCACCTCGACCGCTATCTCGGCGACAATAGCGAAACCCTCCCGCTGGGCTACAAGCAACGGCTGGCGCTGGCATGCGCCGTCATGCATCAGCCGCCGGTGCTGTTCCTCGACGAGCCGACCTCGGGCGTGGACCCCATCACGCGGCGCGAGTTCTGGACCCACATCAATGGGCTCGTCGAACGCGGCGTCACCGTCCTCGTCACCACCCATTTCATGGACGAGGCCGAATATTGCGACCGCATCGCCCTGATCTATCGGGCGGAGGAAATCGCTATCGGCACGCCGGATGAACTCAAGGCCCAGGCCGCGGCTACTGCGGGGATTGATGACCCGACGATGGAAGACGCGTTCATCGCGCTCATCGAGTCATCCGGCACCGCACGGGAGGCCGCATGAACGCGCCTTTCCGCTGGCAACGCTTTCGCGCGATGTTGATCAAGGAATCGCTCCAGATCATCCGCGATCCTTCAACCATATTGATCGCGTTCGTGCTGCCGCTGCTGCTTCTTTTTCTGTTCGGCTATGGCGTTTCGCTCGACACGACCCACACCCGGATCGGCCTCGCGCTCCAGGACGACAGCGCCCCCGCGCTCAGCCTGGCCTCCGCCTTCCAACGGTCGCGGTGGTTCGAGGTGGAAACCCGCCGGAGCGTCGCGCCGCTGAAGGACGACCTGGTAGCAGGGGATATCCGCGGCATCGTCGTCATTCCCGCCGATTTCGGCCGCCGCGTCACGTCCGGCCACGGACGCGCGCAGGTGCAGGTCATCACCGACGGCTCGCTTCCCAATACCGCCAGTTTCGTCGCTGCCTATGCGGAGGGCGTCCGGGCCAACTGGGAAGCTGGCCAGGCCACCGAACACGGCATGACCGCCTCGTCCCCTATCACACTGTCCACCCGCATCTGGTTCAATCCCGAACTGGCGAGCCGCTATTTCCTTGTTCCGGGCGCAATCGCCATCGTGATGACGATGATCGGGACATTGCTCACCGCCCTTGTCGTCGCGCGCGAATGGGAGCGCGGCACGATGGAGGCGATTATGGCGACGCCCGTCCGCATGGCCGAATTGCTGGCCAGCAAGGTCATTCCCTATTTCCTGCTTGGTCTTGGCTCGATGACGCTGTGCACGCTGCTGGCGATTTTCCTGTTCGGCGTGCCGTTCAGGGGTTCCCCGCTGGCAATGCTCGCCATTTCGTCGGCGTTTCTGGTGCCGGCGCTGGGCCAGGGCCTTTTGATCTCCGCAATCACAAGAAACCAGTTCGTCGCGAGTCAGATCGCGCTCATCACCGCTTTCCTGCCGTCCATGCTGCTGTCGGGGTTCCTGTTCGAGATCAGCTCCATGCCCCGGCCAATCCAGTGGATCACCTACGCCGTACCCGCGCGCTATCTGATCCCGCCGCTTCAGACCGTCTTCGTTGCCGGCGACATCTGGCCGCTGTTCCTGACGCACATCGCAGCCATGCTTGGTTTCGGCGTTCTCTTTTTCGGCCTTGCGCTCCGCAATAGCAGCAAGAGGATCGGCTGATGATGGCAGGCACCCGCCCGGGCCGCGTAGTGGCAATGATCATCAAGGAGCTGTGGGCCGTCCTGCGCGATCCGCGCGCCCGGATCACCCTGATCCTGCCGCCGATATTGCAGCTTGTCCTGTTCGGGCTGGCGACCACGCTTGAGGTCAAGAACATCGACATCGGCGTGCTCGATCGCGACGGCGGCTACTGGAGCAGTGAGTTCGTCTCGCGCCTTGCGGGCAGCCCCAATGTGCACGAGATTGTGCGCCTCCACTCGTTGACCGACCTGCGCGATGCCATCGACAATCGCCGTGTGATTGCCGCCGTCGCTTTCGATCAAGGGTTCAGCGCCGACGTTGCCGCGCACAGGCCCGCAACAATCCAGGCGATTCTGGATGGACGCCGGTCCAACGCCGCACAAATCGTGTCGGGGTATCTGGACCACATAGCCGCAGACGTCGGCGCGGATATCACACCGGCAACCACGCGCGTCTTGTCGCGTAGCGCCACCTCCACGACGCACTGGTTCAATCCCAATCTCGAATATCTGTGGTTCACCATGCCCGCGCTGATCGTGATCATCGGCGCGGTTTCGGCGATGTCGGTGACCGCCCAATCCGTCGCGCGCGAGCGGGAGCTGGGAACATTCGAACAACTGATGGTGTCACCGCTTCTCGTCCATGAAATACTCATCGGCAAGATGGTGCCGCCGCTCATCGTCGGCCTATTCAACGGCACCCTCTATCTTCTCGTGATCCCGACGATTTTCGGCGTACCGCTGACGGGGTCCGTATTCCTCTTCTATGTCGCCCTCGTCTTTTACCTGCTCGCCCTCAGCGGCGTCGGCATGCTCGTGTCGACCCTCGCTTACACCCAGCAGCAGGCGTTTCTAGGCATGTTCCTGATCAGCGTGCCCGCCATATTGCTGTCGGGATATGCAAGTCCGATCGACAACATGCCCCGGTGGCTGCAAATCCTGTCGCTGGCGAATCCGCCCAGGCATTTCCTCGTCGTCGTCGAAGGCGTGTTCCTGAAGGCGATGCCGGCACGTGACATCCTCTCCAATATCTGGCCGCTGATGGTGATCGCCGCCATCACGCTTTCCGTTTCGGCCCATTTCTTCCGCTCGCGCATGGAGTGAAATCATGCCCGCCCGCCCCCTCCCTACGCGTCCGCTTGTTTCATCGCTGCTCGTGCTTGCCCTCGCCGGATGCGCGGTTGGGCCGGACTATAAACGGCCCGAAATTGTCGTTGCCCCCGAATGGCATACGCCAACGGCTTCGGGTGCGGTTGACCTCGTCTGGTGGCGCGGCCTTGGCGATCCGCTTCTCACGCGGTTGATCGAAGATGCAGCCGCTCACAACCTCGATCTCCGCGAGGCCGACGCCCGGCTCCGCGAGGCGCGGGCCAATCGCGACGCGGCGCGTGGCGGGCGGCTGCCCGAATTGACGGCAGGCGCTTCGGCAACCAAAAACCGGCTTAGCAAAAACGGGCAGCTTCCGGTCGCGAACATCCCCGGTTTCGATCGCAGTTTCCCACTCTATGACGCCGGATTTGATGCCTCCTGGGAAATCGACCTCTGGGGGAAGACACAGCGAACAATCGAAGCTGCCAGCGCCCGTATGGAAGCCGCAGACGAGGCGCGTCATGACACGCTGATGCGCGTGACGGCCGAAGTCGCCCGGACCTATGTCGAACTCCGCGGTGCGCAAGCGCGGCTGGTGAGCGCCCGCGCAGACTCGGATGCACAGGACGGCATTGCGCGATTGGTCGGAGAACGGACGCGCGCGGGCGAAGCGGCCCGTTTCGATCTCGTCCGCGCGCAAGCCCAGGCCCGGGCCACGCGCAGCGCGATCCCGGCGCTGGAAGCCGACGCTCGCGGCGCGGCCTATCGACTGGCCCTGTTGACCGGCCGCCCGCCGGAAGCGCTGCTGGACCAGCTCGCCCCGCTCCAGCCACTCCCCCGCCCGCCCGCGCAAGTGCTGGTTGGTCTCAGGTCTGATCTGCTCCGTCGCCGGGCCGATATCCGGATGGCGGAGCGCGAACTGGCGGCTGCGACCGCGGACGTCGGCTCGGCGACCGCAGACCTGTTTCCCCGCATCTCTCTGCTCGGGTCTATCGGCCAGCAGGCACGTTCAGGCGACGATCTGACGTCGGCCGGCAGCACGCGTTTCCAGATTGGCCCCAGCCTGCACTGGCCGATCTTTTCCGGCGGCAGCATCCGTGCTCAAATTCGCGCCGCGAATGCGCGGGCGGATGCCGCGGGCGCCCGCTACGAACGAGCGGTTCTTTCGGCGCTGGCCGATAGCGAGGCGGCGCTTAACCGCTATGCTGCGGCGACGACCGCGCGCCACGACCGCGAGGCCGCCCGCGCTCTCAGCGCCGACGCGCTGAACCTGTCTACGCAGCGCTACAAGGCGGGCGAAGACGATCTGCTCGTCCTCCTCGACGCGCAATCGGCCTATAGCCTGGCTGAACGCCAGAGCATCGAGGCGCGCGTCGCTGAACTGACCGAAGCGATATCGGTCTACAAGTCGCTGGGCGGCGGGTGGGAAAGCCTTGATGTACGGGGTGACGCCCGACCCTGACCCGTCACCTTACCGTGCGGCCGGCCATGACCTCCCGGTGCGCATAATCCAGAAACTCATCCAGATTGGCCCAACCATTGCCATCGACGTCGCCCCAGGCGTCATTGCGGCGCGGATCCATCCCATGGGAGCGTTCCCATGCATCCGACATGCCGTCATTGTCCGAATCCCGATAGGGTTTTCCAGAGGCGATGTCGGGCAAGGTTCTGGGTTGATCCCTTTTCATGATCGATCCAGAGCGCTTCCTTACCTGGCTGATGACTTTCCGGTCGTAATCGTCACGCGGGAATGCACCGGCTTTGTCCAATACCTGGCGATAGGCTTCCTGTGCGCTTAGGAGAGGCGTACCGGGCGCGCAGACAGGCGTGTCAACAGTGGCTTTCGACACCGGTTCCGTCACCATCCGGAAGACACCGTCCAACTGGTTTCCGGAGTAGTAAATCCGGGAAACGCCGGTCGATCCAATCGTCTGGCGGTCAATCGCGGCAATGGTGCCGCTCGTGTTGGGCCCCGCTCGGAAATAGTTGTTGACGATGTTGACCGGGGTGCCACCGGAACTCTCCCAAATTTCCGTGAACTGGGACATCGCATTGTAAAACACGTTATTCACGACGTTTATGCAGGAGCCGGGCGTGAAGTTCGCGTCAGGGTTGCGGTCGCCGTTGTGCGCGCAAAAATTCTTCACGAAACTCAGGCGTTGAGGCTGTTTAGCGTTGCTTCCCAACAGCGCGCATTTGTCATGCCTGGGAATGCCTTGAGAAAAGATCGACCAGGAAATTGTCAGGTTGTCGTTCTGGCCTTGGCCATTGATGTTTTCGTCCAGCGCCCAGGAGGTGCTGACATGGTCGATGATGACGTTTCGACTGTCCTCGATCGTGATGGCGTCGTTGCTGCCGCGCTCGACGCCGTTCTTGTCCGTCCGAACGCGGATATCCCGCACGATCACATCATGGGTCCGCTTCGCGACAAGCGGCGTAAAGCCTTTTGGACCGCCGTTGTGCGTCAGAAGAATGCCGCCGCCCGGTGCGGTCTGCCCGGCGATCGTCAGATAGGGATTGCGGATGATGGGCGGGTCGTTCGTGAAGCGAATGACACCCGATACGGTGAAGACGCAGGTGCGCGGCCCCTTGGCATCGATGCACGCCCGCAGCGAGCCCGGCCCGCTGTCGTTCAGGTTGGTCACCTTGATGATCGCGCCACCGCGCCCGCCCTGCGCGATCCGCCCGAAGCCCTCCGCGCCTGGAAAGGCATCCGCCGCCATTGCGGCGCCGGCAAAGCCCGACAACAATGCAACGGTCGCAAAACCGGCGGCAACGAACCGCATAACACCTCCCCGAGAGAACACGGCCCTGATTGCGCCTAGTATTTCAACCGCAATCCAATTCCGCCGCTGGCTTTATCGAATTTCTCGAGCGTGAGCTTCGAATAGCGCTTCGTGAAATTGCCATTGACGAACACCGACATGTAGCGGTTCAGCAAAAATTCCGTTTCCGCGCCGACAAAAGCCGTGGTCTGCCTCTGGCTCGTTGCCGTTCCCCGGTACGTCGTGCTGCGCACGCCGGCCCTGGCGGTCAAAAGCAGGTTGTGCCTTATCTCCTGGTCAAGCCGCAGACCGGCACGCGTGTCGACGCGACCGCTGGCGCCCGACCGAACCGTGCCGACGTCGCCACGGAAGACTTCCGCCGTTACCGCCGTCCGTTCGTCGGGCGACCAGGTCAGGCGTCCATTGGCGGCAAAGCCGGTGAACGACTTGAGGGTGGGATCGTCGGAATTGGACCGGAACAGCCCCGCCCCCATGTCACCGCGCCACCTGCTACCGATGTCGAGGCCGAAGCCGGCGAGAAAGCCGATGGTCGTGGCGTCGCGATCGATGCCGCTGCGGTCAACCTTCAGCCTGTTGTCGCGGCGGTTGACGAAACCTTCAACGAACAGGTCCTTGCCAGCGGATATTTGCGCCGACACGCGCATCGATCCACGATAGGTCGTCATGTCGCGGTCGGCTTCGTCAGGCTCCAGATAGTTCTGACGTTGGACGCCGCCCGACACCGCGATCCCGATGCGATTGAGCCGGTATTGGTAGCCGAGGTCGGCGGACAGCGCATCGATCCTGCGGGGCGGCAGGTTTGGATTCCTGTTGGCTTCGGGGTCGGCCCGGCTTTCGACTTCCCGGTCAAAGCGCACGCCAAAGTTCACGGTGTTGGCCCGGCTTATCGAATAATTGCCTTTGGTGCCGCCCCCGAACGTGGTCCGGCTTTCCCGGCCATTGTCCAGATATTGACGGTGGGTCACATAAGCGTCGGAGCGAAGCTGGACTTTGCCGAACGTGCTGGTGGCATCGAGACGCGGCGCAATGCTCAGGATGAAGTCGTCGTTCGCGTTCGTCGATGTTGCAAAGACGTTGCTGTCGTATAGACCTTGCATCGTGACTTCCGGAGCGATCACGGTGCTCCCAAAATGCAGGTTCCGCGCCTCATAACCCGGCCGCGGCAGGTCGAGCGCGGAGGTTCCGCGTTCAACCTCCTGCGCCGCGACGCCGACCGGGCACAGCGGCAGAGCCAACAGAGAAAAGCTCAGGATCGCCGAATGGCGCCCAACGACTGCCGTCAATCGCGAACGACTGCGGCCGACCCCCCATTTAGTCATAGCTATCAAAACCAATCTTCAGGGATGAGAACTGTGTCACCCGGCATGACCGGCGTCTCCGGACCTGCCCGACCTTTTATGATCTTGTCGCCGATGTTGCGCGTGATCGAAGCGTGCTTGGAATTCGCGCGGAAAGTATACCCGCCGGCTATGGAAACCGCAGTAAGCACCGACATCCCAGGGACATAAGGATATTGGCCGGGGCGCTGAACTTCCCCAAGGATGAAGAACGGCCGGTATTTCATCACCTGCACGCTCACGCTGGGATTCTTGACGACGTCCTTATCGCGCAATTCCGTCGCGATCATGGCTTCCACTTCCCGGGTGGTTCTGCCCTTTACGGGAATTTCATTGACCATCGGCAATGAAATCGTCCCGGCATCGCCGACAACATATGTATTTGTAAGCGCATCGAGCCCGAAAACGGCAATGCGTATCTCGTCACCCGCGCCGAGTTGGTATGCGGGCTGACCGACACTTTGCGTCGGCGAAGAAACACCCTGCGCCGATGAACAGGCCGGCATTACAGCCATTGCGACCGCAATAAGGATTCCGTGCCGGATCATGTTCCCCTACTCCCTTGTTATATTACGCATAAAAAAACGTTCACGACAATGCGGTTATACTAACCCAGGACCGGCAGCCGCAGTCATCGTCTTTAGAGGTACTCTGACTGGTAAGAGTCCCTTGATCCCAATGCCTTGCCGAACGCCAGCGCGAGAACCAGCGGCACGAGCCAAACCCTGGCATACATATGCGGGCTCGCTGTTGAAAAAATGAGGAATGATGTCAGCACCGACAATCCCAGAGCGGCGGTCTGACGGTCATAACGGAATGCCTGAACGGCGCTGAGCATGGCGATCGTCATCAGCATCAGCCAGCCGATCAGCGCCAGCAATCCTCCCTCCGCCCAAAGCAGTAAATACATATTGTGGACCGGAGCCTCGATTGCGCTGACGACGCGGTACTGGTCGACACCCAGCCCGACGATCATGGTGTGATCGACCATCCTCCAGGCCTCACGAATAAGGTCCATGCGATCGGTATATGTCCCGGCCTGATTGAGATCGCCGGTCTCGATCGCGTCACCGACCCGGGCGCGAAACACCTCCGGCAACTGAAATCCCGAATAGAAGAGGATCGCGGCGGCTATGCCCATTCCGATGATGATCCGGAATGCATATTTTGTGCCCCCGACAAGAAAGTAGACGACGAGAACGGCCACGGCGCTGACGAACCCGGTGAACGATGCCGAAAGCACCAGGCCAAAGCCCAGCACCCCGCTGCAAACGCACGCGGTCAGAATTGAGATGCGCTTTTTCGCGCCCAGATAGAGGACGAAGGGCAAGACCAGCGAAATGACGGCCGCGTTCCAGTTCGCCTGCCCCAGGAACGCTCCCAGACGATGCCCGCCGGTAATGAAATTCTTGCTGATCCGCTGATAGTCTTCATAGGATCCATCATAGCCGTAATAGACGAGTATCCCGAACAGCTCCATGCAGACCATGCCGGCGATCAGGATCTTTGAGAAAAAGATCAGATGACCGTCGCTCCGGTCATTCGCTACCAACAGATGGGGCAGAAGGACGAAACTGAAACTGTATTGCAGGGCGGCGATCAGCCAGCAAATCGGGTCGCCGTTAACCACGCTGCCTATGAACAAGCCAAACAGCATCAGGGTGAACGCCACCAGCCAATAGGTCGTGGCTCCTCGAAATGGATTGAGCCGAAATCCGCCCCCACACAGGAGCAAAACGGCGCCCAGCAGGAAAAACCCGTCGCTTGCGGTGAAAAACGCATTGTCTATCCGCCAATTGACATAGGCCGCGAGAAAGACGCCGACACCGATCGCAATTACGCCCATGCGGCGGAGGGCACCGGCAATCCAGTGGTTGATATCCGAGCTTAACGCTACCTTGTATACGGTAGCCCCGTCCGTCATTTTTCCTGCCCTTCGGATATCAGCCAGTGGGTAAGATCCCTGCCCAGCAACTGGGCCAATCCGTCCACGTCGTCGGCATAATAATCCCGCATCCGCAAGCGAAGGTCACCGGTAAGCGGGGGATAGTCAATGGGACGAGCAAGCCTGCTCCGCGCGGCCATGAACCAGGGTTTCGCGCGCCAGGGCTCGGCGAGGCCTTTCACGGGTCGCAGCAGACGCCGAAGGGAAAGCGGCAGAAGCGGTGCTTCCTTATACTTCACGCGTTCCATCGGGGATCCGGATGTCAGCCACGGTGTTACCCCGATGAAATCCGACACACTCTTGATCACATCCTCAGGACGTTCGCGTATGTCTTCATAGAGGATAACCTTGATCCGGTCCCTCGGAAAGAACTCGAGGAAACGTCCGAGGTGGCGGCCATAAAGCCCGTCTTCGAGGAAACGCGGAATGCTGGTCTCGGAACGGACCAGATAATGCGCCGGATTGGCCCCTACGGCTCCCCGCCTGTACCACATGCAATAGTCTGAATAGGCACGGTCGATGGGATTGCGTAGCTGGACGATGAGTTTCGCATCCGGCAACCGCTGCGCGATCCGGCGGGGCGCTTCCGGGTGGGCAAGATAATCGGCAGATTTTTCGCCGACGACCTGGTTGTCTTCGGCCTCCTCGAAGAACTTTTCGTACCAGCCTTCCCTGCGATGGAATTCGGTACTGAAATAGTGGGTTTCAGGGCCTGGCAGAAAAACGTCCGGGTTCTGCTGCAATTGATGCGCTATCCACGTCGTTGCAGACTTTGCAGCGCCGATGATGATGAAACTTGGAAGGGACGTTGCGATCACAGGCATCTTCACTTCAGATAGTGGCGGCCATCAAGACGGCCTTCACCGTATTGGCCATGGTTCGAGCGGCGTCTTCGTCAATCGTCTGGTCTACCGGCAGCATGAGGCTATGTTCGCCAAGCCAACGTGCGATCGGCAATGGCATTGGCGGGGTCAGCCCCGTATCCGCGAAGGCACCCTCTCGGTAAATCTCGGGGCAGGTGCCGCTGAAACAGGGCACTCCGGCGTCGTTGACTTCCGCGACGACGCGATCTCTCGTCCAGTCCGTTCGCAAATGCTCAGGCCGAAGGAACGCATAATATTTATAATAGGCGTGTCCGACATCTTCATGCGGCGTCGTAAGCCGCAGGATTGGCAGATCGGACAGGATTTCGTTCAGCGCGGCCGCATTTCGCCGCCGGCAAGCGAGCCAGCGCGGCAGTTTTTTCAGCTGCTGCAGCCCGATCGCCGCTTGCATTTCGGTCAGCCGGTAATTGGTGCCGAAGGAATTATGCAGCCAGCGGAACATATTGCCCGTGGCCGGTGCAAGCATCACGTCGCGGTCCTTTCCGTGATCCTTGAAGGACCAGGCCTTGGACCAGGCATTGGCGTCCCGCAGCAGCAGCATTCCGCCTTCGCCGCCGGTCGAAATGATCTTGTCGGTACAGAACGAAAATGCCGCGGCGTCGCCGAATGATCCGACCGGACGCCCGCCATAAGTCGCGCCGTGCGCCTGTGCGCAATCCTCGATCACCTTCAGCCCATAGGCGTCGGCAAGCGTCATGATTTCGTCCATCTCGCACGGCCAGCCGGCCAGATGGACTGCGATGACAGCTTTGGTCCGTGGCGTGAGAACCTGTGCGATGCTTGCCGCGGTCAGGTTCTGGCTGACCGGATCGACATCGGCAAAGACCGGAATTGCGCCCACCAGCGCCACGCAACTGGCGGATGCGACGAAGCTGCGCGGCGTTACCACCACCTCATCGCCCGGCCGGATGCCGAGAGCCCGCAGGGCAAGTTCAAGGGCAAGCGTTCCGTTAGCGAGCGAAATGGCGTGAGGCATGTCGCACATCGCGGCGAAAGCCTGTTCGAACGCACGACAGTTTTCGCCGTGTTGCAGCGCGTTTACCCGACCTGATTTCAACACGTCGACAACAGCAGCGATCTCGTCATCTGCATAGTTCGGCCAGCGCGAACGGACCTTTGCCTGGGCAAATTCCCGTCCGATCTCATGCGAAGCCGCCAGGCCGCCGGTAGCGATAGCCGGCTCAATCGCGGTGCTCATCCTGGGTCCCCCTTACGCGGCGTGGCTAGCGGTGTCCGCGGTTGCCGTAGCCGTCCAGGCAAGGCGGGGAACTCCCGCGTCGGTCTCGAGTTCCCCGCTGAGGATCTGGCCGATCAGTTTCCTTGTCCCGGCGGCGTCGTTGCGTGCTGCCGCCTTTGCCAAGAGATCGAACGCCTCGTTCAGGAGGTCGAGTGGAACCGCCTTGGGTTCAGCTTCGAATATTCCCGGAATCACCGACGGCAGCCGCTGGTCGTCTTCATCAAACAGCTCTTCGTACAGCTTCTCGCCGGGACGGAGTCCGACAATATTGATTTTCACGTCCACATCGGGTTCAAGCCCGGCGAGGCGGATCATCCTGCGCGCGATATCGATGATCTTGACCGGGTCTCCCATGTCGAGGACGAAAATCCGGCCCCGGCGAACACCGCCGACCAGCGCGCGCGCAGTGCTCTGCAAAATGAGTTGCACCGCCTCATGCACGGTCATGAAATAGCGCTGGATATCGGGATGCGTGACCGTCAGCGGCGCGCCTCGGCGCAATTGCCGCTGGAAAAGGGGAATGAGAGAGCCGCTAGACCCAATGACGTTTCCAAAACGCACTGTGAGGAAGCGGGATGCCTCGTCGTCGCCCTGGCCCTGAAGATCCAGCGACTGACAGTAGAGTTCGCCCAGCCGCTTGGTGGCGCCCATCAGACCAACCGGATTGACCGCCTTGTCGGTGGACACCTGCACCATCGCCTGCACCCCGAACTTCCGGGCGGCGTCGGCCACGTTCCGGGTGCCGATCACGTTTGTCTGCACGCCTGCGCAGGGGTGCTTTTCGACAAGCGGCACATGCTTCAGCGCTGCCGCATGAAATACGAGTTCCGGCCGATGCTCGGAGAAAACCTGAAACACGGCGGCGCGTTGCCGGATCGAGCACAGCGCCGGCACCCGTGATATGTCGGGGTGATTTTCCTGTAGTTCCAGATCGATGGAATAGAGATTGAATTCGCTGTTATCGACCAGGATCAAGGCGCTTGGCCGCAACGCTGCTATCTGGCGGACAAGCTCGCTACCGATCGTTCCGCCGGCGCCCGTCACCAGCACACGCCGGCCGGTGATAGCGCGGTTGACGGCGTCATTGTCCAGCACGGCCTGTGGCCGGCCAAGCAGCTCGGTCATGTCGATGAACCGCAGGTCGAGTTCGCCCACCCGGCCATGGTTGAATTCGGCCAGACGCGGGAGGCTGGCGACCTTTAGGCCGAGGCTCTCCGCCTGGGTCACCAGTTGCAGCATCGTCGAACCCTGCAACCGCTCCGCGGCTTCGGTCATGATGAGGCAATCCGGCCGCAGGCCCTTTGCTTCAAGCTGCTTGACGACCAGTTCAAGCGCGTCCGTAGCACCCAGAATGGGAACGCCGCGCAGCTTCATCCGAAAGTAGCTGCCGCTGTCATCCAGAATGCCGACCGCCTTGAACTCGGCGTCCTGGCCGCTCTCCAGCAGCCGAAGAACCATTTCCACGCGATCGCACGGACCGACCAGCAGCGAGAGTCGGCGAGGCTTTTCCAGGCGCGTCGGCAACTGGGGCCGCACTATCCCTCCCCGCCGATATTCGCCGTACATCCTGCGCGCCATGCGGGCGCCGCCCATCAGCACGACCAGGATGAACCACTGAATGACGGGGATCGAGCGCGGCATCCAGTCGATGTGGCCCATGATAAGAAGCGTCACGAGCAGGAGGCAGATCGAGAGCGTCGCCGCCTGGACGATGATGAAGATGTCGGTCAGCGAAGTATAGCGCCAGACACGCCGATACAGCCCGGTCACATGGAAGACCGAAATCGCGATCAATGTAAGAATGGGGACCGATAGCATCAGGCCGTCGGTTAGTTCGGGACCGAGCTTACCGCTGACGCGCAGGCTGACAGCCAGGATCAGGGACAATGCCGCCAGCGCTCCATCCACACTGACGACAGTCAGGTGACGAAGCCGGCCGTTCAGCATGGGCGCTTTCAATAACGCAGCCACAAACTACCCCCGTCGCAAAGTCCCGCAGGACGACAATGTGCGGCCGGTTGCTCGCGCGGTGGTCTGGTAGGCCCGGCTATCTGCGTTTCAGTTTCGCGAACGCATTTACTGAACGGAACAATACGCGGGCTTGACTGGCTTCAGAACCGGACAGTTTGGCCAATATGCTTGTGGAGATGAGACCGGTCCTTTTCGGATAGAAGGTATAACGCATCCGCCCCGGCGTAGGTCAAAGGGGGTAGTCGGCCGGTTCCAACAGGTTTTCGCCCATCCTTTTGCGCTGGCGCGGGCACTTTATACCGCATGTCGAAAACGGCTCGGCGCACGAGCAATTTCTCGCGGCGCAAAAGGATAGTGGCCGGAGTGGTCTATTCCGGTGCTTCGGCGCGCAGGACTAAAGTCGCTATCGCCGGCATATTCCGGAAAGTATTGAAATCATGAGTTTTGGACGCGCAACCGCTGATTTGAGCCCGCTTCGGGCCGACCTGGATTCTCTGTCCGGGCAAGGCACAGGCATAGCCGAAACAACGACCGCCGCCAGATTTTCCCCTCCTGATCGGCAGCCTGCCACCATCTGCTTTCCATTCGCGGGCGGTATCATGGGGGGCAGCCATATATCGGCGCTGAAGCTGATAGAAGCGCTTGACGCTACCGAATTTAGGCCGCTGATCGTGCTCCACAGCGACGCGGGCCAGTTCGGTGACTTCCTTCGTTCCGAAGGAATATCGTTCGAACTCGCGCCGACCCCTGTCCATATCTCACCCGTTCCGGCCGGCCGGCGTCAGGGATTGGTGGACACGGCCCGAATGCTTGCGGCGCTGACGCGTTATCTGCGCGAAAGAAAAGTCCGGATCGTTCACTCAAACGAGGGGCCGATGCACGCCACCTGGGGCGTGCCGGCCAAGCTGGCGGGGGCAAAGCTGCTCTGGCATCATCGCAGCAGCCCTTATGCGCGGGGCCTGCGCCATCTCGCGCCCTGGCTAGCGGACCACGTCATTTCCGTTTCGGAATTTGCGGCGCCGAGGCCAGGGTTGATCTCGGCGGCTCGCAAATGTTCGGTCGTGCACAGCCCGTTCGATACCGAAAACTGCGTGGCGGATCGCGTTACGTGTCGCGCGGCGGCGATCGCGGAGCTGAATCTGTCGCCTGAGACGCGGATGCTCGGCTTTTTCGGCAATCTGGTTGATCGCAAGCGCCCGCTTCTTTTCGTGGACGCGCTGGCCGCCCTGAGCAGGCGCGAGCCGGACCTTCCCGTGGCGGGGCTGATCTTCGGCAGCCCGCTGGAACCCGGCTTGGACGTTGCGGTCCTGGAGCGGGCAAGGCAGCTCGGCATCGCGGATCGCATTCACCTCATGGGATTCCGCCATCCCTCGACGCCGTGGATGGCCGCCTGCGACGCCCTGGTCGTCACCGCGGTCGATGAGCCGTTCGGCCGGACGCTTATCGAAGCGATGCTGCTCCGCACGCCGGTCGTCGCGGCCCGATCGGGTGGAAACATCGAAGCGATCCGGCACGGCGAAACGGGGCTGCTCGTTCCGCCGGACGATGCCGACGCCTTCGCCTGCGTGACGCTCCAGCTTCTCAAGAATTCCGCAATGGCCAACGCCATTGCGGAAACCGCGCATTGCGATGCCCTCTCCCGGTTCGGGATCAGGCGCCACCGCAATTCCATCACGGAAATTTACCGGCGGCTGCTGGCGGGTGCGACATGAAAATCCTGCATACCATCACCGGGCTGCACGCGGGCGGCGCGGAAAACATGCTGGCCAAGCTGATCGAAAGCAACGTGTCGCGCGAGCGCTATCAATCGGCCGTGCTTTCGTTAATGAAACCGGGGATGATCGCCGACCGGATTCGGGCCCGGGACGTTGCGGTCCACACGCTCGGCATGAGGCAGGGCGTGCCGTCGTTGCCGGCGCTGGTCAAGCTCGGCCGTGTCGGGCGCGCCGTCCGGCCTGATATCATCCTGGGCTGGATGCATCACGGCAACCTTGCCGCGACCATGGCAAGCAGGATGTTACGATCCCGGCCCCCTGTCATCTGGAACATCCGTCATTCGCTGGTGAACCTCGCCAACGAAAAGCCGCTGACCCGGTTTGTGCTGCGCGCAAGCAGGCGACTGTCGAAGACACCGGCCGCCATCATCTACAATTCCCGGGCGGCGGCACGTCAGTTCGAAGCCTTCGGGTTTCCTACCGACCGGGCGATATTCATCCCCAACGGCTTCGATTGCGGCGAGTTTCGTCCGCGCATGGGTGCGCGGGCCGAGCTTTGCCAGATGTTCGGCATCAGCGAAAATGCCACCATCGTCGGCATGGTCGCGCGGTGTCATCCGATGAAGGATCCGGAAAATCTGGTGGAAGCCGTCCGCCGAGCGCGACAGGCCGGGCATGACCTGCATTTGCTGATCATTGGGCACGGCGTCGATAAACCCGGCACCCCATTGGCCAAAGCGATCAGCGTAGCTTTTCCGCCCGATCGCGTCACCACCACCGGTTTTCAGCACAACATAGCGAAATGGTTGGCCGGTCTCGACATCTTCGCCCTGCCGTCGGCCTGGGGAGAGGGATTTCCCAACGTAATCGGCGAGGCCATGGCCTGCGGTGTTCCCTGCGTCGCGACCGACGTCGGCGATAGCGGCTGGATCATCGACGACACTGGCCGGACCGTACCGCCGAATGATCCCGAAGCCCTGGCGCAGGCGCTCGCCTGGCTGGACAGTCTCGGCGCGGATGGTCGACGCCGGCTCGGCGAAAAGGCGCGCGAGCGGGTGATGAAGGAGTTCTCCCTTTCGCGGATCCGCCATGAATATGAGGTGCTCTTCGACAGGGTGTATGAACGCGCCGCCCGAGAGCCCGACTGTGATGACGACAGCCCTGACGCGAAGATATCCGCATGTGCGGGCTGACCGGCATATTCGATCCGGGGTGCCGCAATGCGGGAGATCTTAAGGTTGCCGCGAGCGCAATGACCGAAAGGCTGCGTCATCGCGGTCCGGACAGCGACGGCATATGGGTGGATGAAGAAGCTGGACTGGCGATCGGCCACCGCCGCCTGTCCATCCTCGACCTTTCGCCAGAGGGGCATCAGCCCATGCACTCGGCAAGCGGGCGGTATGTCGTCGTCTTCAACGGCGAGATATACAATTTCGAGACGATACGCGCGGCCCTCGAGGCGCGGGGATGCGTGTTTCGCGGGCATTCGGATACCGAAGTGCTGCTGGCCGCGATCGAACACCACGGTCTGGACTCCACGCTCGACCAGATCGGCGGCATGTTCGCCTTTGCCTTGTGGGACCGGCAGGATCGACGCCTGCACCTGGTCCGCGACCGCATAGGCAAGAAGCCGCTCTATTATGGATGGGCGGGCAGTGCGCTCGTCTTCGCATCTGAACTGAAATCTATTACCGAACACACTCAATTCAGGCCAGAAATCGACCGCGACGCGCTGACCGCCTATATGCGCTATCAATATGTTCCCGCCCCATGGTCGATCTGGAAGGGAATTTACAAACTACCGCCGGGCTGCCGGCTGACCATCGGCCTTGATGAATTTGGCGCGCTGGATCGCGCCGCGCTTCCTGATCGTGCCGTCACGTATTGGTCTATGAAGGACGTTGCCGAGAGCGGCTCGTTAACGCCATTCAAGGGATCGGCGGACGCTGCTCTCGACGAACTGGACGTAACGCTTCGTCTGGCCGTGCGCGAACGCATGATCGCCGATGTGCCGCTGGGCGCTTTTCTGTCTGGCGGCATCGATTCCTCGCTCGTCGTTGCGATGATGCAGTCGCAGTCGGCGCAGCCTGTTCAGACCTTCACCATCGGCTTCAACGAGGGGTTTTACGATGAGGCCGTTGCCGCCCGGCGGGTTGCGCGGCATCTGGGAACGGACCATACCGAATTCGTCGTCACCGCCGACGACGCGCTCGCGGTCATCCCCCATCTTCCCGACATCTATGACGAGCCCTTCGCCGATCCGTCCGCGGTGCCAACGGCGCACATCTGCCGCCTTGCAAGAAGCAAGGTCACGGTCTGTCTTTCGGGCGACGGAGGCGATGAGGTCTTCGCAGGTTACGGCCGCTATGCCCTGGCCTCCAGATTGGGCGCCAGGCTTGACAAAATGCCTCGCTGGCTGCGCGGTCTGGCGGGTCGCGGCGTCACCGGCATTCCTGTGGCCATCTGGGATGCGGCGCTTCACGGTCTGGGATCGCGGGCGTTGCCCGGACTGCGCGGCGGCCTGTCCGGCGACCGGATGCACAAGCTGGCCAGCCTGATGAACGTAGGCAACCGCGACGAACTCTACCACGCCATGATCAGCCTCGCCCGGGCGCCGGAAGCGCTTGTGCGCGGCGGGGCCGAGCCGTTGAGCCCCTTTACCGACCCCGCGTCGGCGACGACGCTTTGCAGCCCGCTTCGCCGGATGATGTATTACGACACGCTCAGCTATTTGCCCGACGATATCCTGGTGAAGGTCGACCGCGCGAGCATGGCTGTAAGCCTTGAAGTGCGTGCGCCTTTGCTCGACCACCGGGTCATCGAGCAGGCGTGGCGGCTTCCGGCGTCGATGCTGCGGGAAGACGGCGACGGCAAATGGCCGCTCCGCCGGTTATTCGACCGTTATTTGCCGCAAACCTTCCGCGATCGTCCAAAGCAGGGCTTCGCGATTCCTGTCGCCGAATGGCTGCGCGGGCCGCTGAAAGAGTGGGCAGACGACCTGTTCGATGCGAGCCGCATGGAAACGGAAGGGCTGATCGATCCTGCGCCAGTGCAAAAGATGTGGGCCGAACATTTGTCGGGAAGACGGAACTGGAGCGCCCATCTGTGGACGATCGCGATGTTTCAGGCGTGGCGTCAACGGTGGCTGGAGCAGCATTTGTCTTCCGGGAAAAGGGCCGAGGCGGCATGAGGATACTGGTCCTCGCCAGCCTTGCCTATTCGCTGGTCAATTTTCGCAAGGCCTTGCTCGCAGCGATGGTGGAGGCCGGACACGAGGTCGTCGCCTGTGCACCGGAAGACGACGCGGACGTCCGCGAAACCCTCGCCGCAATGGGCATCCGATATCGTCGCGTGGCGATGCAGCGCGCCAACCGCAACCCGATCGCCGACCTGCGCACATTCGCCGGTTATGCCCGCTTGATCCGCGAGGAACGTCCGGACATTGTCCTCGCATATACGCAAAAGCCAATCATCTACGGTGGCATGGCTGCCCAGATCGTGGGGAATGCGCGCTTCTATGCCATGGTCAGCGGCCTCGGATACGCCTTTACCCATGTCGACAGCACGGCGCGGCGGTTGTTCAGGGCGGTCGTGGCCATGCTCTATCGCCTCGGCGTCCGCAAGGCGGAGAGGATCTTCGTCTTCAACAGCGATGACCGTGGGGAAATGCTGGCGCACGGCATCGTCGGACGCGGTCATGACGTGACCCAGGTGCCGGGCTCAGGCATCGACGTTGCGCGTTTCACAGCTTGTCCCGTCCCCGAAGGGCCGCCCGTCTTCCTGCTGATCGCCCGGCTCCTCCGCGACAAGGGCCTGTTCGAATATGTCGAGGCGGCACGGCGCGTCCGCGCTCGGCATCCCGACGTGCGCGTGCAGCTTCTCGGTCCGCTTGATCCCAATCCCGCCGCCGTCAGCCAAGCCGAACTCGATGAATGGGTGTCCGGCGGCGTCATCGAATATCTGGGCGAAACGCGCGACGTGACGCCCTATCTTGCGGATGCGACGGTCTATGTCCTGCCATCCTATCGGGAGGGACTGCCCCGGACGGTGCTTGAAGCGATGGCGACCGGCCGCGCGATCATCACTACCGACGCGCCGGGCTGTCGCGAACCCGTCACCGAGGGACGGAACGGCTTTCTTGTCCCTGTCCGCGATCCAGGAGCATTGGCCGAAGCCATGCTGCGTTTTGTGGAAAACCCGGCATGGGCGCCAGCCATGGGCGCTGAATCGCGTCGGATCGCCGAAGAGTGCTATGATGTGCACAAGGTGAATGCCATGCTGCTGACATCGATGGGCCTTAACGGCGCTGCCGCAGACTGCTTGGCCCCTGCGGCTGCAGGTAGCGGTGTCCGGCGTACCGTGGACATGGTCGTCGGCGCCCTGTCATTCGTGTTCGCCTTGCCGATAATGGCCATGCTTGGCCTCGCAATCGCACTCGTCATGGGCAGACCGGTTCTGTTCACGCAGTTGCGCGCCGGCAAGGACAGCCGCCCGTTCCGCCTCGTCAAGTTTCGCACCATGACGGAGGAGCGCGACGGCGCGGGTCGGCTTCTGCCCGACGATATGCGCCTGACCGCATTCGGTCGTTTGCTGCGCCGTAGCCGGTTGGATGAGTTGCCGGAACTGTGGAACATCCTGAAAGGCGAGATGGGCCTCATCGGTCCGCGCCCGCTGTTGCCGGGAACCGTAGAGGCGATGGGTGCGGACGGCATTCGGCGTGGAACTCTGCGGCCGGGCCTTACCGGCTGGGCGCAAGTCAACGGCAATGCGCAACTTGACGACGCGGAAAAGCTGTCACTCGATCTCTGGTATATCGACCACCGGTCTCCAAAGCTCGATCTGCTCATCATTCTTAAAACTATTGGCGTCATTTTTCACGGCGAACACATAAACCGCTCGGAGTTGGGGAGAGTCTATGCGGGCGGTCATCATCGGCGCGGTTGAAAGCACACGGATAACACTTCAGGCGGTGTCGTCCGCACCGGATTGGGAAGTGGCGGCGCTGGTGACACTCCCGCCCGAGCTTGCCGGCCGTCATTCCGATTTCACGGATATGAGCGCCGAAGCGCGGGACGCGGGCGCGTCCGTCATTCACGCGGCCAACAGCAACGCGCCAGAAGTGCTCGATGCGCTGTCGGCCCTGTCGCCCGACTATGCTTTTGTCATCGGATGGTCGCAGATCTGCGGGCCTGCCTTTCGCAAAGCGGTCGGCGGTCGCGTCATCGGCTACCACCCTGCCCCATTGCCGCGCCTTCGCGGCCGGGCGGTCATTCCGTGGACGATCCTGCTCGATGAAAAGATCACCGCGTCCACCCTGTTCTGGATCGACGACGGCGTGGACAGCGGACCGATCCTGGCCCAGCGCTATTTCCATGTCGCATCGGATGAAACAGCCGCAAGCCTCTATGCCCGGCACATGGAGGCGCTCGACGCCCTGCTGGACGACAGCCTGCCGCTTCTCGCCGCCGACACCGCCCCGCGCATGGCGCAGGACGACCGTTTCGCGACCTGGGCGGCCAAGCGCACGCCAGCCGACGGATTGATCGACTGGTCCCGCCCGGCCGCCGAAATCGCGCGGCTCGTCCGGGCTGTGGGTAAACCCTATCCCGGCGCCTTCACCCATATGGGCGACGAACAACTTGTGATCTGGTCCGCCGAGGTCTGGACGGATGCCGCGCGTCACGCGGCAATTCCCGGCCAGGTCGTGGCGCTGACCGACGCTGGTTTCGTTGTCGCATGCGGTGATGGAGGAGCGTTGCGGATTGACGATTATCTGGCACCATCGGACCGCGCGCCGAAGCTGCACAGCCATCTGGGACGAAAGCCATAATGTTGAGCGTTATCAATGGCATTAAGCGCGCCCTCGTCATCGCGCCTCACCCCGATGACGAGGTGCTGGGTTGCGGGGGAACCATCGCCAGGCTCGCGAACCTGGGCTGCGAGGTGCATGTTGCAATCGTCACACGGGGCACCCCTCCCCGTTTCAACGAAGCCCGTTCGGCAGCAGTAGAGACGGAGGCGAGGGCCGCGCATGACCTGCTCGGTGTACATCGCGCCCACTTTATGGGTTTTCCCGCCGCCGAGCTTGACCAGGTCCCGCATGCCGAACTGAACGGTGCGATGCAGAAGCTGGTCGCGGAGATCAACCCGGACACCATCTTCCTGCCGTTCATCGGCGACGTGCATCTCGATCATCAACTGATTTTCACATCCGGCATGGTCGCCGCCAGACCCAGGAATGCGCAGTTTCCCGCACGCATTTATGCTTATGAGACATTGTCCGAAACGAACTGGTTCGCACCCAATGTGACCCCCGCATTCGTGCCCAATGTATTCATCGACATCACCGGGTTCCTCGAGATGAAATTGAGCGCATTCAAGCTTTTTCGCTCGCAAGTTCAGATCTTCCCGAACGAACGTTCGGTCGAGGCGCTCCAGGCGCTCGCCATGATGCGGGGCGCGACAGTTCACCGCGAGGCGGCGGAGGCATTCATGCTGTTGCGTGAACTTGCCTGAACATGAAGGCGACAGGATGCTGACCAGCGAAGCCAAGACAACGGATCGCCGTCGCTCCCAACCGGAAGGGAGGGCCGGCCTGCGGCTCCTCCTCACCTCCGCCGGGCGGAGGGCAGAACTTCTGCAATGTTTCCGCGCCGATGCGGCGGCACTCGGTATCGAACTGGAAATACTGGCGTGCGACCTCAACCCCGACTGGAGCCCCGCCTGCCAATTGGCCGACGCGCGCTTTGCCGTGCCCCCGGTCACCGATCCGGGCTATGTCGATGCGCTGCTGGACATATGCCGCGACCACGCTGTCTCGATGATCGTTCCGACGATAGATCCCGAGCTGCTGCCGCTCAGTCTCGCCCGCACCCGTTTCGAAGCGGTCGGCGCCGATGTCGCCGTCAGCGCGCCCGAACTGGTCGAAATCGCTCGCGATAAGCTGAAAACGGCAGAATTTCTTGCCTTGCACGGCATTCCGTCGCCCCGTACCGCGCCGGCCGAGGCGGTCAGGGGGGCGCCCGACGCATGGCAATGGCCGCTCATCGTCAAGGCAAAGCATGGCAGCGCCAGCCGCGGCCTGCGTATCGTCGACACGCCGGGCGATTTTCCCGATCTCGGCAAAAGTGAGCCGCTGGTCGCGCAGGAGCTTCTGCGAGGCCGGGAGTATACGGTAAACATCTTTTTCGACCAAAGCGGGCGGCTGCGTTCTGCTGTGCCGCACGAACGTGTGCAGGTCCGCGCGGGCGAGGTCGAAAAAGGAATCACCCGCCGCCTGCCGCAATTGACAGCCCTCGCCCGGCAGATCGCAGCGGTGCTTCCCCAGCCGCGTGGCGCCTTGTGCTTCCAGGCGATTGTCGATTCCGACGATCAGGCCTCCGTCTTTGAAATCAATGCCCGGTTCGGAGGCGGCTATCCGCTCGCACACCGCGCGGGAGCCGGTTTTTCGCGATGGCTGCTGGAGGACCGCCTGGGTCTTGCCAGTACCGCGCACGACGATTGGCGTGAAGGCGTGATGATGATGCGCTATGACGCCGCGGTGTTCGTCTCGCCATGACTGACTCCTCAGACTGTGCGCGGACCGCAACCAGCGTCGTCGTCCTCGACCTCGACGATACGCTTTATCTGGAACGCGATTATGTGCTGAGCGGCTTTTCCGCGGTCGGGCAATGGCTTGCAGCGGAATATGGCATTGAAAACTTCAGCGCCGTTGCCCGAGACCTGTTTCGCGCCGGTCGCCGGGGTGACATTTTCGACGCCGCATTGGCCGTGCTCGGCATTTCCACGCCGCCCGGCCTCGTCGAGCAACTCGTGACCGTTTACCGGGAGCATGAGCCAGATATCGCCCTCCTGCCCGATGCTGAACGCTTTATCGATCGCTGCAGCTCACGCCGCGCGCTTGCGATGCTGACGGACGGCCCTCTCGTTACCCAGGAGAACAAGATCCGCGCGCTCGGCATCGACGGGAAGAATGTCTTTCCCATTGTCTGCACCGGCCTTTGGGGGCGGGATTATTGGAAGCCCCATCAGCGCGGCTTCAATTATATCGAAGAACATTATTCATTGCCGCCAGCGGCCTTTGTCTATGTGGCGGACAATCCGGCCAAGGATTTCATCGCCCCACGCGCCCTGGGCTGGCGGGCGGTGCAGATAATCCGTCCCGAGGCAATCCATCCGCATCTGAATCCGAACCCCGTCGACCTGGTGATCACAAGCCTTGACGAATTGACCGATGAACGGCTGGACGACCTGCTCGGCCCACGGCCGGGCGACCCGGCTGCAAGGCAGGCAGTGGACCATGTCCGTTAGCGGCATGCGGGTGATCTTCGTGGTGGCGGGTCTCGGGGCGGGGGGTGCCGAGCGCGTCATCAGCCTGATCTCCGCCAACTGGGCCGCATCGGGCAACGATATCTGCATCATCGCCTTCGATGGACCGGACGATCCGGTCTATCATCCTTTCGATCCCCGCATTCATCTGATCCGGCTGAATCTGTCCACCACCTCGGGCAGGCGGCTCGCGGGACTGATGACCACTCTGCAACGATGGTGGCGGTTGCGACGTATTCTTAAAAAACAGCGGCCCGATCTCGTCGTGAGCTTTCTCACCAAGGTGAACGCCATCACGCTTCTGGCAACCGCCGGGCTTCATCTTCCTGTCATCGTATCCGAACGAAACAATCCGACGCGCCAATCATCGCATCCGCTATGGCGCCCGATGCTCCACAGGCTCTATCGACGCGCCTCCATCGTCGTGATGCAGACGACCGCCAGTCTCATCTGCCTTCCCCCGAATGTCCGCAAGCATGCCGTTGTCATTCCAAACCCGATCATCGCCGCCTCGACGGTGAAACGGTCACATCCGGAATCGCCCACGCTGGTCGCCGTCGGCCGCCTTCTTCCCCAGAAGGGCTTTGACCTTCTCATCGACGCCTTTGCACGGATATCCCCGGAATTTCCCGATTGGCGGCTGGTGATCTGGGGGGAAGGCGAGGCAAGGCCTAAATTGGAAGAACGCATCAGGTCGCTGGGGCTTGAAAATCATGCCCTGCTGCCGGGTTTGAGCGAGGTGCCCGGCGGATGGATGGAGCGGGCAACCGTCTTCGCCCTTTCTTCCCGGTTCGAAGGCTTTCCCAATGTGCTGGGGGAGGCGATGGCCGCCGGCCTGCCGATCGTGTCTTTCGATTGTCCATTTGGCCCGGCTGAAATGGTGCAACATGAAGTTGATGGGCTACTCGTTCCCCCCGAGGACGTGCATGGCTTAAGCATGGCCATGCGCAGGCTGATGTCTGATCCGGCCTTGCGTGAAAGATTGGGGGCTGCTGCCCGGTTGAATTCGGGCCGGTTCGATGCCGAACATGTGATCGGACGATGGCGGGCTCTCGTCAATTCTGCACGGATCGACACGTCGACGTCGCCACAACCACCCTCGGATTAACAAGAACCGGCTCGATTTTGATCAAAAGCGCCGCACCATCCCCCTTATGGCTCACTCAAAATGCCACAGCCAAACAGGAAAATCTGTCGGAACAATTTACACGAAGTTCGTTTTGCCTATGCAACATAATCCCTAAGTAGCACTCAGGCCACCATTTTGCGGGCCGAAATGAGTCTGGCACAGTTGATGCACAGTAATCTCCTGAATTGACCGCTTTATTCTTTCAACTACTCAATGCAGGGGGAGTTGGCCGATGTTGGAAGACATCCGCGTGTGCATTCTCGGAAAAAACGAGATCGTCCGTGAGGGACTTAAAAGAATCCTTATTGACCAGTCATTTACTGTCGAGTCTACAGTTTCAGACTCAACTGCGATGGTCGCTGCTACAATGGATCGGCCGAATCCGCATCTGATCATCGTGGATGCGCACGCCGACAACGACAGCTTTGACGTCTGCCGTCTGTTGCATGAGACTTTTGCGGGTTCGCATATTGTCCTTATGGCTGATGATTATAGCGTCGAAAGTGTTGCTCAGGCCTTCAACGCCGGCGTTGACGGCTATCTCGTCAAGGCTATCTCCTGCGAACCGCTGGGCGGCGCGCTGAGACTTATCGCGCTAGGTGAAAAAGTCATGCCGTCGCAGATCGTCGATGCATTGATCGACCCGGTTTGGCGTTCAGCGCCCGGCACCTGGGAATCTGGCAAGCTTGAGCTGAACCTGTCGGATCGCGAGATCGAAATCCTGCGCTGTCTTATCAGCGGAGACGCCAACAAGATCATTGCGCGTCGTCTCGAAATCACCGAAGCGACCGTGAAGGTGCACATCAAAGCCATCCTCAGAAAGCTTCGTGTGCTCAATCGCACCCAGGCAGCCATCTGGGCGGTCACGCGCGGTCTTAATCAGGACGAGCCCGTGCAGACCCCGCGGATTTGCGAATTTCCGTCCCGGCGCGAGATGCCGCTGCAGGTCGTCCGGTCTCACTGATTGCTGTTACCAGGCGGGGGCCTAGTGCGCCTCCCGCCAGGGCAGAACGTAGCGCTGACCGAGATGATGGCCGATAAGTGCCTCAACGCCATAGACCTCTCGAATACGCTCCTCATCCAGCACCTGCGCGGCAGTTCCGTCGGTCACCAGCTTGCCGTTGGCCATTAAAAGGAGGCGGTCGCAGAACCGCGAGGCAATCGTCAGGTCGTGCATCACGACCACGACCAGCCGCCCTCCCGCCGCCAGATTCTTCAGCAACGCCATGGTCGCCAGTTGGTGACCGGGGTCGAGAGCGGCCAATGGCTCATCTACGATCAGCACCGGCGCCTCCACGCTGAGCGCGCGCGCCAGCAGCACGCGGGATCGCTCGCCGCCGGAAAGCTCATTTACCGCCCGCCCGGCAAGATGGAGCACGTCGGCATCGGCCATGGCCTGCCTCACCGCCAGATGATCCTGTTCAGCGAGGCTCGAAAAGGGAGCAAGGTGCGGCAAACGCCCCAAAGCAACGAGCCGCTCGACACTGAGCGGCCAATGCACCTCCTGCCCCTGCGGCAAATACGCCGCCAGCCTTGCCCGCTCCTGCTCGTTGAGGCTTTCGACGGGCCGTCCGTCAATCAACACCGCGCCGCTTGTCGCCGGCAGCAGGTGCATCACCGCCTTTAGGAATGTCGACTTTCCCGCGCCGTTCGGACCGATGATGCCGGCCAGCTTCCCGCCTTCGAGCGCGCAGTCGATGCCGTGAAGAATTGCGGTGCCGTCGATTTGGACATGAAGGGCCCGCGCGGTCAGCGTCACCATACCCGCCGCTCCCGCATCAGATGATAGAGAAAGACCGGAACCCCAAGAATAGCGGTCAGGACGCCGAGACGCAGTTCATTCGTGGTTGGAACGACCCGGACGGCGATGTCGGCGGCGCACAGCAGCACAGCCCCTCCCAGCGCCGACGGCAGCAACACCGCGCTGGGGCTGCGGTCCGTGAACGGCCGGACGAGATGGGGCACGACCAGGCCCACGAAGCCAATCGCTCCGGAGACCGCGACGGCGCCCCCAATGCCGATACCCAGGCCCAGCAGCAGCCTGAACCGCACCCGATCGAGCCTGACACCCAGCGACCGGGCGCCATCCTCCCCCAGCGTCAACGCGTCCAGCGCCCTGCCGTCCCACAGCAACAGCGCAATGCCCGCGCCGATGCACGGCAATGCGATCAGGAGATGGTCAAACGACCGATCCTCGAGCGAACCGAGCAACCAGGTCATGATTTCCATCGCGGCAAAGGGGTTTGGCGACAGGTTGAGCGCCAGCGAAATCCCCGCCCCTGCCAGCGTGCTGATCGCGACACCGGCGAGGATAAGTCCCAGAGGGCTTTCCGAACGGCGTGCGAGCAGCATCAAGGGCACCAGCGCCGCGATCGCGCCCGCCACGGCCATCACCGGCAAAGCCAGCGGGAAAGCATTGGCGAAACCGAAATAAAGCGCGATCACCGCCCCCAACGCCGCGGCGTTCGACGCGCCCAGCACCGCAGGCTCCGCCAACGGATTCCGAAGATATCCCTGCATCGCGGCGCCGCCGATTCCCAGCATGGCCCCGACCAACAAACCCAGCAGCACGCGCGGCAGACGCAGATCGACGACGATCGCCCTGTCGATCGCATCGCTTTGCCCCAGGAGCGCCGCGACGACCCGGCCCGGAGGCAGCCCTGCTGGGCCGACCGAGAGGGAAAGCAGCGCCAGCCCCATGCCGAGCAACATCAACAACACGAAAAGCCAGTTACGTCTGGATACGACTTCGATCGATGCTCGTGAAGCAGGTTCAGTCACGGTAGGACCTCGTCAGGATCGAGCCGCCCTGCCACGCTTGTGTCTCAGAGCCAATGGCTGCATCCGTAACCAGAAGCTGTAGTCTTGGAAACCCGGTCCCGCATGGCAAATGTTCTTCGCATCTTTGCGCTCCTGTGCGGTCTCGCCATTTCGGCGCCTGCCATAGCCAGCCCCGCGCCGCACAGGATCGTGTCGCTGACCATGTGCGCCGATCAATTTCTGATCGCGCTTGCCGACCATGGCCAGATTGCCGCGCTCTCCCCCTTTGCGCGCGATCCGTCGCTTTCCTATTATGCCGACAAGGCCAAGGCTTATCCCGTCTTCAGGGGCAGCGCCGAGGAAGTCCTGTCTCTTCGGCCCGACCTGGTCATTACCTTCCCTTATTGGCGAAAGGACACCCTGGCCTTCCTCCGGCATCACGGCGTCAGGGTTCTTGAAATCGCGGATGCTACCAGCCTGACGGCGATCTTCGCGAACATCCGCACTCTTTCCCGGGCGATCGGCCATCAGGAGCGTGGCGAGGCGCTTATCCGAACCATGCAGGCGGATCTGGGCCGGCTCGCACGCGACAGGCCGGGCCGGGGCCGCGTCGCCGGCTATTATCAGCGCAGGGGCTATCTTACCGGCACAGGCACCTTATGGGATGAAATCATGACCCGCTCCGGCCTGGTCAATCTCGCAGCAAGACTCGACCGGCCATCTCTTTCACGGCTACCGGTCGAGGCAATGATCGCCTCCCAGCCAGACTTCCTGGTCATGGACACGGGCGCCCGCGCTGTAACCGATCGTGGCACGGAGATGATCCACCATCCCGCGCTGGAAAAAGTCATTCCGCGATCACGCCGTCTCTACCTGCCCGAAGCGCTCACGGTATGCGGCGGACCATTTTATCCCGAAGCCGTCGCAACCCTGAACGCCCAGATTCGCAAGGCTGACGACCGGCAGCCGAAAGCGCGGCAATAGGCCTGAGGAAGTCCGTCTCCCGCGTTTTTCGTATCGAACGGACGCCGCAATCTGTTCCGCTAGCGGCATTAAGCATAAAAAATGATGCGATACGGGCATTTTCATCCGCGAACCGCCGCCGTGCATCTTGCGGACCGGCATTTAATTTGGAAAGCACTTGGTCGGTAGAAGGGTCAACAGACCCTTGCCTGAAATCGGGACATTTCGAGGAACGAACCATATGAATACCACTGAGCTCGCAGACGTCGTCGCATCAGAACACGGCCTCACCAAGACCCAGGCCAAAGCGATCATTGACAGCGTCCTGAAGACGCTCACCAGCGCTGCCACCAAGGGCACTGAAGTTTCGCTTCCGGGCTTCGGCAAGTTCAAGGTGCAGACGCGCGCCGAGCGCGAGGGCCGCAATCCCCGTACCGGCGAAACGATGAAGATCGCAGCCACCAGGAAGCTTTCCTTTCAGCCTGCCAAGGCCGTCAAGGACGCGCTGAACGGCTGATCCGCGATCGTTGCTGCCAGCGCTGACCGAATGCGGCGCGCTGGCAGTCTTTGCCGTGAACGATAATGCCGCCTCATGTCATATGAACGGGCGTTTGCCGTCTTCCGGCAAATCGAAGCTCGCAAGCGCGCGGGCTTTGTCCATGTCGGCGATTACGACGCCATTCGGTTGCCAGTCCAGCACCCCGCGACGACAAAGCGATTGCAGGGTTTCCCCCTTTGCCGACAGCCCGGTGATGTCGTAGCCGAGTTGAGGATGCTTCCGGAAGATTTCGTAGAATTCTCTTTAGTGGAACCACCGGCCGCGAGCCCGGACAGCGCAGCAACGGACATTCGGCGCACGGCACCAGCGGGGGAACGGCTTTTTGTTCGCTTCTGACCATGCGCCTTCCTGTGTAAAACTTTAATGCATATCGCCCCCGGATCAACTACAACTATTCTCGATTGCACGAGGAGAACGGATTTGCCTGGTCAAACCAAGGACCGTTTGTCCGGAAGTCAAATACTTATTTTGGAAGACAATTTAATTGTCGCGCTCGAACTTGAGCATGAATTGATTAAATATGGCGCAAATGTAACTTTATGCTCCACTCTCGCGGAATCACTGTCGGCTTTTCAAAGTCTGAGTTGTGATTTTCTTCTCGCTGATTATTTCCTGGAGGGTGAGGTGAGTTTGCCGCTGATCGAAGCCGCGATAGCGCGCGGTGTGCCCTATGCGGTGTTGACCGGTTATCCGGCCGAAGATGAAAACCCGCTGGTCTCGGAGGCGAAGATTTTCCCAAAACCTTTCAGGGCGCGTGATATCATAAACCACGTCGCTGATGCGCTGGGATCGGCTCGTCGAGCTACGATCCCCGGAAAAGAGGGCGACCCGTATCGACACGCCCACGGAATGGAACCCGAGTGAGGATTGTGCGTATTTCGACACTGATGGGAAGCTTGGAATAACGACCAACCTGGAGCGGACGCAAGGATGACCACGTCACAGCAAATCGCAAAGACTCTGCCCTATCTTCGCCGCTACGCCCGCGCACTGACCGGCAACCAGCAGTCTGGCGATAATCTCGTGCGGGCAACACTTGAGGCGCTGATCGCCGACCCCTCGTTGCTTCGTTCGGAGATGCGCCCAAGCGTTGCCGTTTATCAGGCATTTCAGCGGATCTTCGATTCAGTGAGAATAGAGATCGATCCGGAAGCCAGCAGCGACAATTTGGAGCGCGCCGCCCAAAGGCGGCTGAGCGGGATCACGCCGACCAATCGTCAGGCCCTGTTGTTGACGGCGCTCGAAGGTTTTTCAACCGAAGATGCGGCAGCGATCATGAATTGCAGCGTTGAAAAAATGGAAAAGCTGCTGAGCGAGGCAATTGACGAGGTCAATCGACAAACCTCGACGTCCGTTCTGATCATTGAGGATGAGCCGCTAATCTGCATGCAACTCGAATCGCTCGTGACACAGTTGGGCCATAAGGTCGGTGGTACGGCGGCGACCCATCAGGAAGCTCTTGTCGCCGTCTCGGAGGGCCGGCCGGGCATCATCCTGGCGGATATCCAATTGGGTGACGGCAGTTCAGGCATTGACGCCGTGCGCGACATCCTGGCCCAGTTCACGGTTCCCGTCATTTTCATTACGGCCTTTCCCGAACGCTTGCTGACTGGCGAAAGACCCGAGCCGACCTATCTGATCACCAAGCCGTTCCAGGAAGAAACCGTGCGCGCGGCAATCAGCCAGGCCTTATTCCTGGGCACGACTGAAAGTCGCAAAATCGCGGCCTGACTTATCAACTTACCAACCTAGCAAGCTGCGGTCCGGACGCTTCAAGTCTTCATGGCGGCTATGTCGCCCCAACTTGTCCAGCGGAATCACAAATTCGCAGGTCGCTCCGTGAGGCGGAAAGCGAATGTCGACTTTCGCCCTCAACTGGCGCGCCATCAATTTCTCGATCAGGACGCTGCCGAACCCCAGGTCGCGCTTATCGGGTATCTTGGGACCGCCGGATTTCGGACCAACGGATGTGCAGGCATCCGTTTTCAAAATGCCAAAGAAGCGACACATGCCCCTTTGGCGAGGACAATGCCCCGTATTTGGAGGCGTTCGTCGCCAACTCGTGAATGCTAAGCCCCAAGGACAAGGCCTGTGTCGGCTCAAAGCGGATGGAGGGACCTTTGATCAGCACCTGCCCCTCACGTCCCCGGAAGGGTGCAAGTTCCGCTTCGGCGATGTCGTGCAATTCGGTATCGCCCCAATCGGATGACGTGAGAAGGTCGTGCGTCGCCGACAATGCCCGCAGGCGGCCGGTCAGCGCTTCGTAATAGCTTTGAACGTCAGTGGCGCCCTCTCGCGACAAGGCGGCAAGGCTGTTCACGGTCGCCAGGGTGTTTTTCACGCGGTGATTGAGTTCACGCACCAGCACCGTCCGTATCTCGACCTGCTTGATCTGCCGTTCAAGAGCCGCTTTCGAGGCCGCTACCGATCGCAAGGTCAGCCACACCATCGCCGCAAGCAGGAAAGAAACCAGCGTACCCGTAGTCAGCAGGATATAGATCAACACCCATTGCGAAAAGCTGCTGAACTCCCCCGCGTAAACCGGTGCCACGACGAGCTGCCATTTGCGGCCCGACACGGAAAGGTTGGTGACGATGCCGTCCTCGTTCTTCACGGACCATATTTCTGGCCGCGAAGTCATAGATCAGTTGCTGCGCCCCCCTCGTTACATCGTAGAGTTCCAGATCGAACCGGCTGGTCTCGGCATGTCCCAGTGCAGCCAGGGTCAAATCCTCTCCCCGGAATATCGCATAGACATAGCCGCGGAATGCCGCCTTCGTCGGCGCTTCACCGCCCGGCTGGCGGGTCCCGTCGTAGACAGGGGCATAAAGCAGAAAGCCACGCAAATCCTGGCCATGATTATTCTGCCTCAATGTCACCGGGCCGCTCGCCTGCGGGATGCCTAACTCAAAGGCTTGCAGCATCGCCTCGCGTCGAGCCGGGTCGCTGCACATGTTATAGCCGATCGCCGCGCGGTTTTCAGAGGTGTCCGGTTCCAGATAGAGGTTGGGACAATGCATCCGGTCTCCGGTAAGGGGCCAGACATAGAAGTCAGGCGTTCCTTCAGCCCGCATGTTGGCCTCGAATCCGCGCAAGCGCTCGCGCGTTACCGGAACGGCCCAACCGATCGCGACGATGCCTCGACTGTTCAGATCAAGCTGCAGACCCTTTACGTAGGAAGAGAAGAAATCACCGTCGATGCGAGGCACGAATGCGAACGCGGTTCCCGCCGCGCGAAGCAACGTATCGGACGACCGCATGCGCTGTTCGATGCCCGAAGCCAGTTCCGCCGCATGGAGTTGCATCTTCTGACGATCTTGCCGTTCGACATAACGAATTAGCAGCAAACCGAACCCGGCAATAAGCGCGAGCGACAGCGTCAGCACCAACCATGGCCAGATCCGGCGATACCTGAACAGGAAATCGCCGTGGTTGGACAGCTTGCCCCTTATGAGCTTGAGCATCGTCACACTAGGCGGATAGCCTGTCAAAGATGCCTCGCCAAGCGGCGATGTCGTTCCCGGCCTCACAGTTGAGAATTTCTTTCGCGTCGAAGCGTTTAAGGGAACCGGACTTATTAAAACGCGTTTTGACCGTATGATCCCAGTGATATGGCTAAATGGTTCCGGCCATGGTCCAATCAACAGGAACCCGCGATGAAGGATAAGGTGAAGAAACAGGAATTGCCTTCCGCCAAACCGCCGTGGGCAGATGGGTTGAAGCGCATATACAGTTCAGTGCTCGAAGAACCGCTGCCTGAGTTGTTCGAAAAGTTGCTCGAAAAACTCGACAAGGCTGAACTTGATGACAGCAAAAAATAGCGCGTCAAAAACGGGCTCACCGGAAAGTAAACCGGACCATAGCGATTTCAAGAATGAGTTGCTCGGCGTCATTCCCCACTTGCGGGCATTCGCCCGAAGCCTGACCGGGCGTTCCGACCTTGCCGACGACCTGGTACAGGAAACCCTTCTCAAGGCCTGGGCTGCGCGCGAACGCTACGCGCCGGGCACGCGGATGAAGTCGTGGACGTTCGTCATCCTTCGCAACAGCTATCTGACCCTTCTCCGACGGAACCGCTTTCGCGGCGAATGGGACGAGGAAGCCATGGGCCACCTGCTCACCGCGCCGCCAGCCCAGGACCAGAGCATGCACCTATCAGACGTGCAGCGCGGTTTGCTTGAACTGCCCGAAAGCCAGCGCGAAGCGTTGATCCTGGTTGGGGCTGGCGGTTTTTCCTATGAAGAGGCGGCAGAAATCTGTGGATGTGCCGTAGGTACGGTGAAAAGCCGCGTCGCCCGCGCGCGCGTCGCCCTGGAAAAAATCATCACCGAAGGCGGCTTTACCGAAAAGACCGCCGCCGCCAATCTCAGCGATCCTCATGCCGCCATTCTGGCATCGGTCGATCGGCTGTCTGATTCATCTGAATGAAGGCCGTCAGCAGGCCTGGTGGGCGGTGACGGGCTCGAACCGCCGACCCTCTCGGTGTAAACGAGATGCTCTACCAACTGAGCTAACCGCCCAAACGGCCGCTTGCGCTGCCGAATGCCGCGGCTCAATGCCGTGCTTTGGCCCATCTGGCAAGCCCCAAGGAACTGGCGCCTAGCTCCTCGTCGCGCGAATGGCCGCCCCAGCAGCCAAAATCCCCAGCGCCAACAACGTCAGGCTGGACGCGCCGAGCAACTTGAATGCGCTTGCGCCCGCGTCCCCCGCCGCACCCGCACCGAATATCACTACGGGAATGGCAAGCGGCAACACCACCAGTCCCGCTATGGCGCCAGCGCCGCGCAGGCCCGCCGTCAACGCGGCAGCCGCGACACCGAGCGATGCCAGCGCCGGGGTGCCGATTGCCAGCGCCGCCAGCAGCCTGACCGTCCCTCCGCCATCGATCTGAAACAGGGCAGCCGCCGGAAGCGCCGCCAACAACAACGCCGGAGCAAAACCCAGCCAGTGCCCGAGGACCTTCGCGGCCGCTACGGTTTCATCTGGCACACCACGGACGGCGAACTGATCCAATATGCCATCGGCCCGATCGGGCTCAACCAATCGTTCGACCGGCAGCAGCGCAGCGAGGAGCGCCGCTACCCAGGCGACACCTCCGCCCACCCTGGCGAGAAGCCGCGGATCGGGACCGATGCCAAAGGGAAAGAGGATCGCCACGATCACGAAAAACGCCACGGGCGGCCACAGGCCACCGCCGCGCCAGGCCCGCGCAAATTCCCGCCCGGCAATCATCAGCACCGCGCTCAACTCCGCCCGCCCAATTCCAGAGTCCGCGCATCGCTCAGGCCCAAATCCATATGCGTCGCAGCGATCACCGCGCCGCCCGACGCCCGGTGCCGCCCGATCGCGGCCGCCAGCAGCGCCAGAGACGCTGTGTCCAGCCCCACCCCCGGCTCGTCAAGCAGCCAGAGCCGCGCTCTTGCCGCGATCACCCGACAGAGCCCGGCGCGACGCTTCTGGCCCGAGGACAAGAACCGCACCGGAACGGTGGCGAGCGGGGCCAAGCCCATTTCGTCCAGCGCCGCCTCTACGGCACTATCGCCATTACCGTCGAGCTTCGCCCAGAAACCGAGTGCCGCCGACAGGCTTTGCGCATCGTCGAGCGCAAGGTCGTGCGCGAGCAACCCGGTCGGAACATCACGCTCCACCCGGCCCGAAACCGGCGTCAGCAGGCCCGCCGCCAGCCTGATGAGACTTGATTTCCCAGCTCCGTTCGGCCCCGTCAGAAGCAGGGCCTCGCTCGCGCCCAGTGCGAACGACAGATGCTCGAACAACATCCGCCCGCCACGCTGGCAGCTCACATCGTCAAAACTGAGAAAAGCCCCCCCGTCCATGCGGCCAAGGCCTTAGAACATTCCGGCCGTCGCGAGAAGACTGACGCCACTGCATTCAATGCGCGGCGCCGTCCGTCAAATTGCCTCGTCTTCCCGAGAAAACGAAACTGCCGTCAATCAATCCTTGTCATGGTCCCTTGGTCGCCCGGAAAACCCCGGCCTGTCGCCTGACGGACCACGCCCGCGCTCGGCATGCGCCCGTCCTTCGGGGCGCGACGGGCGGGCCTGGTTCAATGCGGCACCAGGTCGACCTTGCCCCCATCCGCCACTGAAATTCGGGCGGCCACGACCCTGCCAATACCCATGATTGCCCGATGGCGAGTTGCCTTGCCAACGCCCGTGTCCAAGCGAGTCTTTATGATGGTTGTGATAACGGCCGTGTTGATTGTAATGGTAATAACGGCCTGGGCGATACCAATATCCATCCCCGTACCCGTAATATCCCGGATAATAATCGCCATAGTATCCGTCGTACCAGCCGCTGCCGCCATAGCCATAACCGTCGGTAGCGCACCCCGATAGTGCAAGGCCGGCCGCCATTAGGGCAAGGATACCCATTTTTCGTATGTACGGGATCCTCATCTCTCGTCTCCCGAAATTCCATGCTTCGGGATCGTAATAACGAGTTTTGCTTGAACGAGTGCTGAACCTGCAAAGATGCAAAATGGCGGGCCGGCCGCGTTAGTTCAGCATGCCAGTCGAACGATCTTTGCTTTTGTGGACGAGCAGTGAACACGTACCGTGTTTCGTCCGCCGCGCTTGGCGTCATAGCATGCCATATCAGCACGGCGAAGCGCCTCGCCGGCCGAATTCGTATCCGGCGTAATCGCAGCTATACCGATACTTGCCGTAACGCGATGGTCCGTGCCGTCGCAGTCGAAGCTCATCTCCGCGATCCTGCCGCATAGCCGGTTCAAAATGGTCTGTCCGACGGCGATGGGACAATCGTACAGGATGACGCTGAATTCATCACCGCCGAAACGCGCGACCAGATCGCCGGCACGGACCGACTTTTCCAGCTCGCGACTGATGGCATTCAACAGCATGTCGCCGACGTCGTGCCCGGCCGAATCATTCACGTCCTTGAAGCCATCCAAATCGATGAAGCACAGACAGTGTTCGGTGCCGTGGCGCCGCGCGTTCTCCAACGCGTCAGTCAGTCCGATCTGGAACTTTCGGCGATTGGGAAGGCCTGTCAGCGGGTCATGCAACGCTTCGTGTTCCAGCTCGCGCTGGATTTCACGTACATCGGTCATGTCCTGAATCTGAGAAATGAAATAGTCGGGTTCGCCATTGGCGTCGCGGATCAGCGACACGGCCAGCAACCCCCACACCAGGGAGCCATCCTTGCAGATATAGCGCTTTTCCATCCGGTAGCTGCTACGCGCGCCGGACAGCAGCTCGTTTACCAGGTGCAGATCCGTTTCCAGATCGTCGGCATGGGTTATCTGGTGAAACGTCAGCATGGCCAGTTCGTCATGCGTGTAGCCGAGCAGGTCGGACAATGCGCGATTGACCTCCAGCCACCGGCCCTCAATCGAAACAAGCGCCAGACCGACCGGGGAATTATCCATGGTCGCACGGAATCTCACATCGCTGGCGCGCTGGGCGTCCTCCCGCTCCTTGCGCTCCGTAAGGTCCCGGATGACGACGGAAACGCCGAAATATGCCCCATCGTCATCATCGATCCGGCTGAAAGCGAAATCGCTCCAGAATTGACTGCCGTCCTTGCGGATACACCAAGCTTCTCCCCTCGCGAATCCTTGGTTCTCTACCGCAGCAGCAATATGGTCATAACGTCCCTTGGACAGATCGGTCTTGTCCAGCAGCTTGCGAAAACTGCTGCCGACGATCTCCTCAGCGGTGTAGCCCGTCAATGCGCAGCCGCCCTGGTTCCAGCTAAGGAGATGTCCGCTGCGGTCGAGCATGCAGACAATGCTGTCGACAACAGATTTAACCATCCGGCGGTACAACCGGTCCGTTTCATCCTTGCCTTTGCCCTTGCCCTCGCCTGTGCCCGTTTTCATCACCCTGCCAATGTCATCTGGTCCCATCACCATTATGAACAATGATGGTTAACAACTTCTTACAATGACGCCGGTCGACGATTTACGAAAAACCGACGAAAAGATGGCCGCTGACAGAATACAGCCTTTGCATCGATCCGCCCAGAACGAACATTCACTCGTCGTTGAAGCCGGTAGAACGTGCAAACCCCGATTGGCATTGCCGTCTGCCGCCGCTATCAGCCGGTCTTATATGGCAAACCGACCCGACAACAAAAGGCCGACCCGATGAGCGACACCCCACCAGACCGCCTCGCAACCGATCCCCGCAGCCCCTATTTCGATGCTGACACCCTCCAAAGGGGCGTCGGCATCCGGTTCAAGGGTGCCGAGAAAACCAATGTCGAGGAATATTGCGTGAGCGAACGCTGGATTCGCGTTGCAGCCGGCAGCTCGCGCGACCGCGCCGGCAATCCCATGACGATCAAGCTTCAGGGCGAGGTCGAACCCTATTTCAAGGACACGGCGGCGGAGCCGTGAACGAGGTCCGGTGATCGGCCCTCCGGCCGCAGTGGTCGTTATTGCAGGCCGCGCCCCTTTTTTAAGGCGCTCTTTCCGTCGATATAGACAGGGTTACCAACCAGCAGCAGGTCTCCATTGGCCGACCGTACCTCCAAGCGGACCCAATGCCGGTTGCCGTCGCCGTCGAACTGCCACGAATAGAGCCGTGCGCCAGAGGCATCGGCAGCAGGAAGCGGAACCTCCCTACGCCGGCCATCGATGATCAAATCGACGAACCCATCGGGAACATTCGCAATCTTCGCATCAAACCGAATGGCAGAGGAACTATGGAGGATCGTATCGCCCATGCGATATCTTGCTTCCCGGGCGACCGCAGTCATCTGCAACAGGCGATCGTGCGTTCCTTCCACATCGATAAAGACATGCCCCGCGCGAATGGCCTTCAGGATGGCCGGTGTGGACAGCCGCTCCGCCTCCACGACCGTTGTCGGCTGGCCCACGGAGGAGAAGCCGCCAACCGGAATCGTGGCGTCGTGATTGTCGCTGCCGCCGACGGCGGTAATGTGCCAACCCTCGTTTAGCCGCGCCTGCCAGAACTCCAAACCCTGGAAGCGTCCTTCGGGCGAACGCGTGTTGATCTGGTTGCCCCCGTTCACAACTTCGATCGCAGTGACCTTGGCGTAATCCGTGTCGGAGAATTGCCAAGGACACCCCATGCAATGGGGCCACGCCCTATCGCCGGGATGATTGATGGAGAGGAGAGCATCTCGCGATTTCGCGGCCTGCGCCAATTTGTCGAAACGAAGCTCACCCTGAAGGACTTCAGGCGCCGCAACGGAGGAAATGCCGAACAGATTAGCGTGTCCCTTCGGCGTGATAATCTCTTCGGCGGGTATCATCAGCAGGTTAGGATAGCGTGGCTGGAGCTCCTGTATCTCCCGAAGATGATCCGCAGTACCCCTATCCGTGATGGCGACGAAGTCGAGCCCCCGCCGGGACGCCGCATCCAGCGTCTCTCGCATCGGGCATGGGGCTGGGGCAGCGCCGCCGACCGCGCAGGTGATGCCTTGGCTATGCCCGGTGTGTACATGCAGATCGCCACGATACCAGCCGGGTCGGGTTTCGATTACGGGCTGCCGCGCGGCAACTTGCCCGGCTTGCGCAAGCATTAGCGTGAAAAATAAAGCCAAGGCGCTGGCGATTCCGAGTGCGGAGAGCCGCGTCCTCATCTCAGTACGCGATCCGCAGCGCGAGGATGATGGTGCGCGGGGCTCCGACATAGTAGGTCGGCGTATTGGCGGCGGTGCGCGCCGAGTTGATCGTGGCGAGATAGTTGGCGTCGAACAGATTTTGAACGTTGAGCTGCACGAACGAGCGCCCTTCTCCGAAAAGATCGAGATCATAGCGCAGGTCCAGGTCCGCTATCGCATATGCGGGAGCGGCTTGATCATTCACATCCGTCGACCAACGCCTGCCCACATATTTCGCCTGCAGCCCGGCACTCAGATTGCCGATCCGGTACTCGGCCCGCCCAGAGAGGGTCCAGCGTGGCAGGTCGACGGCCTCCTTTCCGCGCGTGGGAAGGAAGGTCGCGGCACCCGTTTGTATGTCGCTGAGCACGCGACTGCGGGCATAAGAAGCGGCCGCATAAAGATGCAGGTCTTTCACCAGCTCAAAACCGAGTTCCGCGTCGACGCCCCATAGCCGAACGTCGCCCATGTTGCGGCTGACATTGAGATTGGTCGAGGGATCGAATGCGCTGACGATACGATCCTTGAAATCGGTCCTCCACAAGGTCGCGGAGCCGAGGATCGACCGGGATTTGTAGCGATAGCCCAGGTTGAAGGCCTCCGAGCGCTCCGGCCGGATGGCCGAGAAATAGTCCTCGCCCAGAGTCGCGCCGGGGGTGATCGGGGGCATGGTCTTTGCGACGATATAAAGCGTTGAAGGCGCCGCCGGAGAGAAGCCGGTCGAATAGCTCGCGAAGATCTGGTTGTGCTCGTCCGGTTTGAAACTCAATCCCGCGTTAGGCAGCAACCGATGGTATCGAATTTCACGCCGATAAGGTGCGAGATAAGCGGAAAGACCGTCGGTCTGCGTCGTGCATAATTCGGCTGTGCCGATCGCGCTGTAGCAGTCCTGGCGGAAGCTGCGCGAGAAGAAGGGCGCACGCAGGCCAAGCGTCACGTCCAGCCGCTCGGCCAGGAAAGTGCCGCGATATTCGCCGGAAATCTGATTGAGGTCGGCGGTTGAATAGCGATCGCGGGTGCGCAGGTCCGCGCCGTCCGCAGTGCGGATCGCAGGTGCGCGACCCGGCACGCCGCCATAGGGGCTGAGTGGCTTGCCATCCCGGATATAGGTCGTTGGACTGCGCTGAAGCGCGGTGTTGAAGTCGCCGGTATAGGCGATGCGCACCCGCTGGCTGTCGTTCACATCGTAGATCAGCGAGGAGGTGACGGAATAGCGTTCGGTGGCCGCATAAGAGGTGGTGTATACGCGTACCATATCCAGCAGGTCGCCGTCGCCATTGAGGTCGACACCCGCTTGCGCGCTGGCGCCGCGCAGGCGGCTGTCGTTTTCCGCGATGAGCCGGGTCGAACCACCCGCGCCACGCGTAAAGGCATAGGAAGGATCGATCGTCAGCAGAAGGTTGGGCGCAAGCGTGAACCGTGCCTGACCGCGCAGCGTGCCGGTGTCCGAAGGATTGAGACCAAAGCCGTAATAGTTGCCGTTTGCCGCCGGATCGACATCCGCGACACCAGTGCGCGTCGTTGGCGCCGTATAGGTCTCGCTATAATCGGTCCGGGGGCCAAGAGTGGTGTAGTCGGACAAGCTCAACGCACGATAGAAATAGTTGCGGGACCGCAGGTAGCGGCCGGACAGGCTGATGAAATCTCCACCGGCCAGCGGTTGGAACACGCGCGCATTGAGCTCGAGCCGGTCCATGTCGCCCGCGCCGCGGAACTTGTCGTATTTCTGACGCGACGCGGCAATGAAGGCCCGGGTACCCAGCTCGCCGATCTCACCCGTATCGATCCGACCGAACACGCGCCATTGATCGAAGCTGCCGACGGAGGGCTGGATCATAATGCCGGCTGTCTTCGCCGGGCGTGCGGTAACAATGTTGATCGTACCGGCCACGGCATTGGGCGTCGCGCTGTCGATGTCGGTCGAACCCAGATTGACGTTAATCTGCTCGATCAGTTCCGGGTCGATCAGGTCGCTGCTGAACACCTGGTTGCTGGGCGCGCTGTTGAGCTGAACGCCGTCGAGCGTCACTGACAGACGCGTGGCATCCAGGCCGTGGATCCTGATAGTGCCGCCGCTCGACCCATAAGGATCGTTGTTGGTGAAATTGACGCCTGGCACCATCGAAATAGTCTGGAACGCCGTCTGGCCCGGCACTTGGCGCTCGATCACTTCCCTGCCAACGGTCGCGCGTTGCTTGGCGGCGTCCTCGGACTGAAATCAGGCCCGCTCCAGCATGATCGCGAGCGCCGCTGACGACAATCTCCTCCTGCTGGGTGGCTGTCGACTGGGCGTGGGCACCCGATGCCTGAGTGAGCGCGCCAAGCGCCGAACAGGCCATGAGACCGATATGATAGGAGCGCATTTTTCCCCGCTACCGCACCGGCGGACCGATGCGGCTCATCTGTTCCAACTGTCATGAATGTTTAGCCAAGCAGGCCTAACCGGTCTTGGCGGAGAGGGACTCACCTTCTGTCGGGACGAGACGCGTAGCGATGCAATTTTGCAATAGAAGTGCAACATGGACGTTGTGATCGATACCGCGGGCGTGCGGGAAATCGAGAGATCGGACTGCTATCGCGACGTCATCCGCTCTCTCTTCGGATCGTGCGACCTGCGCGTGGATCGTAGCGTCGCCCTTCGGAATCAGTTGCTGATGGGACGCATCGGTGACCTGACGGTAACCATCAGCCGTAGCTCTTCGGGCTTGAGCGTGTTTCGAACCCAAAGCAATATCCGCCGCTGCGGCCGGGAAAGCCTCGACGTCCTGCATGTCCGTGCCGGTCGCTGCACAATCGTTCAGGGCGGACAAGAAGTGCGGCTGGCTCCCGGGGAAGCGGTGCTGGTCCTTAGCACCTGGCCATACGAAATCCACAAGCCTCGCCAGACGGGGGTTGTAGAGATCCTTCAGGCGTCAATACCGCTCGGCCGCCTGCGCCAGCGCGCCCTGCGACCGGAGATGCTGATGGCCAGGCGCTTTCCTGACGGCAGCAATTTCACGACGATGGCGGAAACCATGGTGCCGATCGTCACCAATGCGCCAGCGGATCTGGTCCGGCGTGTTGCGGATGGCTTGGTCTCCCTGCTGGAAGCGATGCTGCATAAACTGATGCTGGAGCAGCCGGAACAGATTTCATCCAGCGCGATGCTGAGCCTGCACCGGGCCAAAACGTTCGTGCTGGAAAATATCCAGGATACCATGCTCGGTCGCGAAGCCATTGCCCAAGCGACCGGCATGTCGACGCGGCACCTCCACCGCCTGTTTTCAGAGAATGGAGAAACGCCGAACGAGTTCATTCGCAAAATTCGACTGGATCGCGCCGCTGCCATGCTCGCTGATCCCGCGCTCGCCGGACTATCAATTTGCGAAGTCGCATCCCGCGCGGGTTACGGGGACCAGTCGCAATTCTGCCGGCATTTCAAGGAACGTTTCGGCGCGACAGCGCGTCAGATTAAAACTGGCAAAAAACGATAGCCGACGAACCATAGACCCTGACGCAAACCCGCCACGGGCCAATTCGCCAGACGGTGGTAAGGATTGGTCTGCCCTGACCCGACCGGCGGCGGGTGCTTGTAGACGTTTTGGTGGGCCCGGAGGGACTCGAACCCCCAACCTAGCCGTTATGAGCGGCCAGCTCTAACCATTGAGCTACAGGCCCCACCGAAGATTTCCCCAACTGGCAGGCAATATGCCCAGGTCGCGGAAAGGTCGTATATGCCGAGCAGCCGATAGCCTTGTTCGCCCCGGTGCTGCAAGCTTGTGTTTGATGCGACGCCAGCGGCAGTGTCAGGCGGCAGTGCCCGCGGCACTTGTCTTCGCACGGTTGCAGGGCAGCGTCAGCATGAACAGCGCGTCTTCGATTTCAAATTGGCCGCCCAATGCCGACGCTAGCTGACGGACCAGGCGCAAGCCGAACCCGAGCCCCAGGGCGGGCGCTTCAAGCCCGACCGCGAATCCCGCCAAGGCAGGATCATAAAGCGTTTCGGCGTCGCGTCCCGCTAGGGCCGCCGGCCGCGACAGGAATATGCGAACCGAATCGCGTTCGCCCAGACCCACTCCATAGGTCAGCCGGTCGCCCGCACGTGCAGCGCCGATCACCGCCGCGAACAGACGGCTTACCACCCGTTCCAGTACTTCTTCGGACGTCTCGATCGCTGGCAGGCCGATGGCGATGCTGCCAATGAGATCGATGCCCCGTTCGCGCGACAGCCCGCGATACCGTCCGATCACTTTTTCGACGAGACGGCCCGCATCGACCAACGGCGGCCCTTCGGACGCGCCTGCCGCATCGCGCGCGGTCGCGTCCATGTCGTCGATTGCGGCAAGCAGGCGATGGGCGTCGCTCACTATGTCTTGCGCCCGATCCCGATAGGTCTGGGCGGCAGGCCCCAGCATCTGCCGGTCGATCATCTCGGCAAATCCAACGATCGCATTGAGCGGCGTACGCAATTCATGCGCCATCTGACGAACCGCATCGGGCGACGGCGGCTGTTTCGGCTGCGCGCGCCGGTCGACCTCTACGACTATTGGCTCGGCCGCCACAGGCTCCTCGAATCGTCTCGCGGTGCCACGAAAACCGCCGAACTTGCCACCGCGCGGGTCGAAGAACGGAACGCCGGAGATCAGCCACAGTCCGCTCGCCTCGCCGCTGCCGGGCAGACGAAGGCGTCCATCCCGAAATGGGGCGCGACGGGCAAATGCGGTGGCGGCCAGCAAATCCACCCCTTCGATCGGCTCCGGTTCCGAGAGCGCCACGGAGCGGCCGATCACGGCTTCACGCGGCACGCCTTCGACCCAGACGATGGTTCCCGCCACATCGGTCTCCCACCGAAACCCTGGCCCAGCAGGAATTGGGGTCGTTGCCGTGGCTGGCCGCAGCTTCGGTATTGGCGCCAGTGCTGGTATCGGCGGGGACGCGGCCGGCTGCGGCTCCACGGCAACGACGTGATTATCCTCCGGCGCATTCTCTCCAGCCCCATCACCGGCTTCGTTGACGTGTGAGGCCGGCTTGCGGGGAATGCGCGCCCGGAACTCCTCGATCCGGCGCAGCAGCTCACGGACCTGCATCTCCCCATCGACCAGCGACGGATCGCGGCCAATTTTTTCGGGTTGTTCGACCGGGCTGGCAGGCTCCGGCGCCGAACTGAACAGATGGTCGGCGCGCCTTTTCCCGGCCTGCGCCGGGGGCGGGATATATGGTGCGGCACGGACCGGTGATGGCGCTTCGGGGGTCTGGGTCGGGATAGGGGCCTGGGTCTGCGCCTCGACCTCGACCTCGACCTCGCCTCCAACATCTCGCCGGTCCCGTTGTTGGGGAGCAATCGTACCGCCGTAAGGCTCCGTCCAGGGCAGTTCCGGTTCCTCCGGGGCGGCAAGGGCCAGGTCGGAAGGGCCGAATGCCTCCAGCGCCACATTGACGCCTTCGGGCAGATCGCGGCGCGACCGAAGAAGGCTGCGTGCCTGCGACGGAAGCCCTGGCAGAATGGCTAGCCAGTGACGTTCTTCGAGCACGGCCAGGCTGAGGAAACGAGCGACGTCCCGCACCTGCTCCTGCGCGAAATGAACCACCAGCCGCTCAGAGATCGGCTGGCCCGCCAACGCATTCGCCATTCCCGCTCGCAGGTCACGCGGCACATCGTCGCGTAGCGCGTCGATGGCGGCATAGGCACGCCCGGCAAGCCCGGCATCGTGGTCGGCGCGGCCCTGAGCAAGCAGATCGACGAGCTGCCGGTAAACGGTCGCACGAACGGAACCGCCATTCAGCGGTTGCGACAATACCGTATCGATCATGTCGTCGAAGCGCACCGTTGATCTGGCCCCGCTCTTTTCGTGATTAATCTGCGCCCAATTCTTCTCTCGCCGCAATTGGTTAAGAGGCTACCAACGCCACCCCCAATGAGCCGAACCGTCGCGAATGGATATTGCGCGATCGTGTAATATAATTATACGTTTTGGGCGGTTAAATGAAATCATGAGACACCAATGGCTAGTTCAGTTGCGCTGGATCCGATCGACCGGCTGATCCTTGAAACGCTGCAGGACGATGGACGTATTACCAATGTCTCGCTCGCCGCCAAGGCCGGATTGACGGCGCCGCCTTGCCTGCGACGGGTACGCGCGCTTGAAGACGCTGGGCTCATACGGGGCTATCATGCTGAACTGGACCCCGACAGGCTGGGTTATGGTATAACGGTGTTCGCCCTGGTCAGCCTGAAAAGCCAGGCCGAGGACGACCTGCGCGCCTTCGAGGAACATGTCGCCGGCCTGCCCCAGGTGCGGGAATGCCACATGCTCAATGGCGAAATCGATTTTATCCTGAAGATCGTCAGCCATGATCTGCAGGAATTTCAGAAATTCCTCACGGCAAAGCTGACGACCGCGCCCAATGTGGCTGGCGTCAAGACGTCGCTGACGATTCGCACCTCCAAATCGGTTCCAGGCGTTCCCGTCGACGCAAGCTGAACCGGCGATCTACCTCGAGATCACGACCTTGCCGAACAGGCTGGCGCTGAACTGGTAACGATAGGCATCGACCGCGTCTTCAAAAGCAAAGCTGCGATCGATGACCGGCTTGATCTGGTGGGCATCGATAAACTGGCCGAGGTCGGTGAACATCGCGCCGTTGCCGACGAATATCCCGCGAAGGGACGCACCCTTCCGCATCAATGTCTGCGGATTGGGTGTGTCACCGTGGCTGAGCACGCCGATGAACGCGATTTCGCCCCCAAAACCGATGGCTCGAAAGGATTGGAAGAGCGTTCCAATGCCGCCGACCTCGACGATCTTGTCAGCCCCCTTCCCGTCGGTCGCCTTCAGCACCAAATCGCCCCATTCCAGATTGACGCGGTAATCGATGCCGTCCGATGCGCCCAGCGCCTTAGCCCGCTTCAGCTTGTCTTTGCTTGCTGACGTCACGATCACCCGCGCGCCGGCCGCAACCGCAATCTGCAGCGCGATCATCGATACGCCACCGGTTCCCAGCACCAACACGCTTTCCCCGGCCTGGATCGGGCGCCCGCCAAACAATGCATTCCATGCCGTCACGCCCGCGCACGGCAGCGTCGATGCCTCTTCGAAGCTGAGGCTTTCGGGGATCGCCGTCACACCTGCCTCGGGCAAGGCGACAAGCTCCGCCAACATGCCCTTCGCTGGCGGAGCCCCGAGTGACGGACCAATATCGCGGCTGGGTGGCCCTGCCTGCCAGTTCTGGAAGAACAGCCCCGCTACCCTGTCTCCGACCCGAAACCGGGTAACGCCGTCACCGACCGCAACGACTTCGCCCGCGCCGTCCGACAACGGAACCTGGTCCGCGGAGAGTATTCCGCCGAAATAGCGCCCCTGGACAACCAACTGGTCGCGATAATTGAGCGACCACGCCTTGGGCGCGATCAGCACCTCGCCAGCCGCAACGGCCGGATCGGGCACGTCGATCATCCGCAGGCTTTCGTAGCCGGTCGAGCCTTTTTCGATAATCCACTGACGCATGGAGACGATCCTCCAGCAGCGGCGGCCCTGTCAGTTCAGGGAAGCGCCCGCATACGGCCGCCAACCGCTTTCATCGCGGACACGCAGTCATGTCCGGCACATGAAATGTACAGGCCAATGCCCTGGCCTGCCAGTGCGAATTCCTGAGACCGAGGAGGCGGGCGGCATGTCCCGTCAGCTTGCGCGACGGGTTTCGTGTGCCGCCCATCGCCTCAATGGCCGAGTGACTTGACGATTTCCTCGACCATCTTCTTGGCATCGGCGAGCAGCATCATGGTGTTGTCGCGGTAGAAAACTTCGTTGTCGACGCCCGCATAGCCGACGCCGCCCATCGAGCGCTTGATGAACAGGACCGTCTTCGCCTTTTCGACATCGAGCACGGGCATGCCGTAGATCGGCGAGGTCTTGTCGGTCTTTGCCGCCGGATTGGTGACGTCGTTCGCGCCAATGACGAAGGCGACATCCGATTGGGCGAATTCCGAGTTGATGTCCTCCAGTTCGAACACCTCGTCATAGGGGACGTTTGCTTCGGCCAGAAGCACGTTCATATGGCCAGGCATGCGCCCCGCGACCGGATGGATGGCGTATTTGACCCTGACGCCCTCGGCCTTCAGCAGATCGCCCATTTCGCGAAGGGCATGCTGCGCCTGCGCGACCGCCATGCCATAGCCTGGCACGATGATCACCTGCTCGGCTTCCTTCATCAGGAAGGCGGCGTCCTCCGCCGAGCCGCGCTTCCACGGCCGGTCAACCTTGTCGCCGCCGCCCGCGTCGCTCGCCACCGCGCCGAACCCGCCCGCGATCACCGAGATGAAGCTGCGATTCATCGCGCGGCACATGATGTAGCTGAGGATCGCGCCCGATGAGCCGACCAGCGCGCCGGTCACGATCATCGCCGTGTTCTGGAGCGTGAACCCCATCGCGGCGGCTGCCCAGCCCGAATAGCTGTTCAGCATCGAGACGACGACCGGCATGTCGGCGCCGCCGATCGGAATGATCAGCAGGAAGCCGATCAAGAAGCTGAGCGCGGTGATGACGAAGAACACCCACGGCGCGTCATCGGTCAGGAAATAGGCGATGAGTCCAACGATCGCGGCAAGGGTGCCAAGATTGATGACATGGCGCGCCGGCAGGATGATCGGCTTGCCCGACATGTTGCCGTTGAGCTTCAGAAACGCGATCACCGACCCCGAGAAGGTGATTGCGCCGATCGCGACGCCAAGCCCCATCTCGATCCGGCTGACCTGATGAATATGGCCCGTCACCACGTCGAAGATGCCGAATGCGGCGGGGTTGAGGAAGGCGGCAGCCGCCACCAGCACGGCAGCCATGCCGACCAGCGAGTGAAAAGCCGCGACCAGCTGGGGCATCGCCGTCATGGCGATCCGGCGCGCGGTGATGAAGCCGATCACGCCGCCGATCGCGATCGCGACCAGGATCTCGATGATGGTGACGTTAAGATGCAGGTAGATCGTCGTGGCGACGGCGAGCGCCATGCCGAACATGCCGAAGCGATTGCCCCGGCGCGAGCTGCGCGGGCTCGAAAGGCCCCGCAGCGCGAGAATGAAGCATATGCCCGCAATCAGATAGGCAAGCGCGGCCCAGGCGGGTGTAGCGGCGGCTTCGTGCATAAGTTTCAATCCCCCAGAGGCGACAGCAAGGCGTCAGGCCGCGTCAGCCCTTCTTTTCTTTCTTCTTGTACATGGCGAGCATCCGTTCGGTGACGGCAAAGCCACCGAAAATGTTGACACTTGCGAACACCACCGCAAGCAGTCCCAGCCACTTCGACGTCGCCGAACCGGCCGCCGCCGAAGCGATCAGCGCGCCGACCACGATCACCGAGGAAATGGCGTTGGTCACCGCCATCAGCGGCGTGTGAAGCGCGGGCGTCACCGACCACACGACGTAATAGCCGACGAAACACGCCAGCACGAAAATCGACAGGATCGAGATGAAGTCCATCGTTCGTTCCTTGCTTAGTTGGAGAGCAGACGCGCGTTGACCACCTGACCGCCCTTGGTCAGCCGGATCGCGTCGCCGATCTCGTCGCCTTCGGGAAGAAGCGGACGACCCGCTTCCTTGTCCCAAAAGGCGCTGAGGAAATTGTAGAGGTTGCGCGAGAACAGCGCCGATGCGTCCGCCGCCAGCCGCGACGGGACGTTCTTGTGCCCCACGATGAAGACGCCGTGCCTCTCGACGACTTCACCCGCGACCGCGCCTTCGACGTTGCCGCCCTGCTCCACCGCCAGATCCACGATCACCGAACCCGGCTTCATGGAGGCGATCTGCGCGTCCGAAATCAGGCGCGGCGCCGGCTTTCCGGGAATCAGCGCTGTGGTGATGACGATATCCTGCTTGGCAATGTGCGAGGACACCAGTTCGGCCTGGGCCTTCTTGTAGTCGTCGGACATCTCGGACGCGTAGCCGCCCGAGCCCTCGCCCTCGATGCCCTTGACGCCCTCGACAAAAATCGCTTTTGCACCAAGGCTTTCGATCTGTTCCTTCACAGCGGATCGCACGTCGGTCGCCGAGACGATCGCCCCCATGCGCCGCGCCGTCGCAATCGCCTGAAGTCCCGCGACACCGACGCCCATGACAAATACCCGGGCCGCCGAAATCGTCCCTGCCGCCGTCATCATCATCGGCAACGCGCGGCCATAGACCGAAGTCGCGTCTAGCACCGCCTTGTACCCGGACAGGTTCGACTGCGACGACAATATGTCCATCGATTGCGCGCGTGTGATCCGCGGCATGAACTCCATCGCCAGCGCCTCAAGACCCTCCGCCGCATAGGCGTCTACCCGCGCCCGCTCGCCGAACGGGTTGAGCCCCGCCACCAGCCACGCGCCCGCCTTCACGCCATTGAGCGATCCCGGTTCAGGGCCCTGCACGGCCAGGACGATGTCCGCGTCCTTCAGCACCGCCGCACGATTAGCCACCGTCGCCCCCGCCGCCGCATATTCCGCGTCCGATACGGATGCCGTTAGCCCGGCGCCGCTCTCAACGGCGACTTCCGCGCCAAGGCCGATGAATTTCCTCACCGTTTCGGGCACGGCCGCAACGCGCCGTTCCAGCGCGGCGGCTTCTTGCACCACAGCGATTTTCATATGTCAGGTGAAGCGGACGAGCAGGTAAACGGCGAGCGCGGCAACCGTCAGCGCGACCACCGTTCCCCATTTGAACAGCCTGATGAACCCGGCATAGGTCTTTTGATGAGCTTTTTGATCCATTCCGCTCGATGTCCCTTGAGCCGCCATAAATCCTAGCACCTTCTATTTTAGCTGTCTTCGGGCGCAGATCCAACCGCGCTGAAACGCGCCTGCGTTTAGGACGCCTTAACCTCAAATGAAATAGACCGGCAACTTGTTATTAGAGCGAGGTTCCGAATGGACGTCCATCTGCGCGACGCCGCCCGGTCGGCGGATCATGATCCCGCGCCAGGTTCTTCCACCTATGGAAGTGCCATTCCGATCGTGGAGGCTGATGGACATCTGCGCCCGCTGGCGGCGATCGAAGCCGACATAATCCGCATGGCGATCCGCCACTATGGCGGCCACATGAGCGAAGTCGCCCGCCGATTGCAGATCGGACGATCAACCCTTTATCGCAAACTGGGTGAACTGGGGATCGACAAGCGCTCGTGAGCGCCGTCGCCCCCGCATAACGCGATGCCGCTTCGGGCATTAACGCGACGGCTTCGCCATGCTAATTGCGCCCTATGACGACTCTATCCGCTCTTCCAGAAGCGACCATTCTGGTCACCGGCGCCGCATCGGGAATTGGCCTTGCTACGGCGCGTCTGCTTGCGGAACGCGGCGCCATGCGCTTGGTCCTGTGTGATATCGATGGGCCCGCGCTTGCCAAGGCAGCCGCGAGTATCGAGCCGCTTTGCCCGAGCATCACGGCAAGGGCGGGCGACATCACCGATGAACGCTTCTGGTCGGAAGCCGAAACTGATCTTGCGGGTCTCACCCATGCGGTGCTGAATGCCGGCATTGCATCGGGAGAGCCGATTGAATCGCTCGCTTTCGATGCATGGCGGCGGACGTTGGCGGTCAATCTCGATGGTGCATTCCTGTCTCTGAGGGCCGCGATGCGTGCAATTCGGAGCGGAGGACGCGGCGGCTCCATCGTGCTCACCTCATCTATTAGCGCCATCAAGGCTGAGCCTGGCACAGCGGCCTATGGAGCATCGAAGGCGGGCGTGGTGCAACTGGCAAGGGTCGCGGCGAAGGAGGGCGCGCCTGCCGGCATCAGGATCAACACCATCCTGCCGGGCGGCGTGGAAACGCCCATATGGAAAACCGTCCCCTTCTTTCAGGATCTGGTCAATGGGACGGGCAGCGAAGCCGCCGCGTTCGATCAAATGGCCGCCATGGCGACGCCGCTCGGGCGCTATGCACGACCCGGGGAGATCGCAGAGCAGATCGCCTTTCTCCTTTCAGACGCTTGTGCGCTGGTGACCGGAACGGAGTTTGTTTGCGACGGCGGCTATTCGCTTTAGCCGGATGGCGGCGTCAGGGCCGCGTCCCGCATCCCGCGCCAGACCCGCAAAGCCTGGACGCTTTCCGGCACGTCATGGACGCGGACAAGCTGCACACCCTGCGCCAGTCCCGCAAGCACCAGCCCCACTGAACCGCCCAGCCGCTCGGCTACCGGCGCCTCGTTCGACAGCGCGCCGATAATCCGTTTGCGGCTTGCACCCAGCACGATCGGGCAGCCAAGACCGTGGAACAACGCCAGGCCGTTCAGCAGATCGAGATTGTGCCTCAGCGTCTTGCCAAAGCCGATGCCCGGATCGACGAGAATGCGTTCGCGGGCAATGCCCGCCGCCACGACGGCATCGATCCTCGCCTCCAGCCAATCGTAAATCTCCATCAACGCGTCGCCATAGCGCGGGTCGTGCTGCATGCTTTGCGGATCGCCCTGGTGATGCATCAGAATGACCGGACATCCAGCGGCCGAGACGACGCGCGCGGCTCCGGCATCGAAGGTCAGCGCCGAGACGTCGTTGACGATGTGTGCGCCTGCCGCCAGCGCGCTTTCCATGACCGCCGCCTTGCGCGTGTCGATGGAGATGACCGCGCCGCTCGCCTTCAGCCGCTCGATCACCGGCAATACGCGGCCAAGCTCGTCGCCTTCCCATACCGGTTCCGCGCCGGGGCGGGTCGATTCTCCCCCGATGTCGATGATCGAAGCGCCCGCGGCCGCCATGTCCACCGCAGCCGCCGTGGCCGTGTCGACGTCGGCATTCCGCCCGCCGTCCGAAAAGCTGTCGGGCGTCATGTTCAATATGCCCATGACATGGGGCTGGTCGAACCGCAGCGCCCGTTCGCCAAGCTGAAAGGCCGGACGCGGTGCAGTCAGGCGGGCCAGGATCGCATGGGCCGCCTCGGCGTGTTTTGCGGGCAACGCCGCCAGCGTCTCGGCCAGCCGCTCGATGGGCACGAACTCGGCGCAGACACGCTTGCCGCCTTCAGCCGCGATCAGTTCGACACCTGAAAACCAGAGCAGGCCGCCCGCCAGCCTCAGCGCCTGCCCATCATGACCGAACGGCGCATCGATGAACGCAGTCGGCCTCAGATAAAGCCGCGCATCCTCGGCCAGATCGGCCAAGCGCATCGTCAGGCGTCAAGGCGGGAGCGATAGGCGTCCCGCAGGCTGTCGAGGCAGACCAGGCTCTTGCCATCGTCGACATGCCAGAAGGTCCAGCCATTGCAGCTTGGCGCGCCCTGCGCCGCCGCGCCGACCTGGTGGATCGATCCTTCGCGCCCGTCCATCTGCACGCTGCCGTCGGCGCGCACCCGCGCCCGATAACGACGGCCAAGGTCGGTCAAGGTCGCACCCGGCTGGATGAGGCCATTTTCCACCAACGCGCCGAAAGGCACGCGCGTCGCCGCCCTCTTCGATTGCATTGTCACCATCGCCGACTCATCCAGCGGAAGCACGCCATTGATCCGGTCGCGCGCGACACGGCAATAGCGCGGTTCACGGTCGATGCCGATATAGTGCCGCCCAAGCCGCTTCGCGACCGCGCCGGTGGTGCCCGTTCCGAAAAAGGGATCGAGGACCACCGCGCCCGGCTCCGTCGAAGCCAGCAGGATACGATAAAGAAGCGCCTCGGGCTTCTGGGTCGGATGCGCCTTAAGGCCGTCCACCTTCACCCGCTCGCCGCCGGAACAGATCGGCAGCACCCAGTCGGACCGCATCTGCAATTCTTCGTTCATCGCCTTCATCGCCTTGTAGTTGAAGCGATAACGGGCATTTTCGCCCTTCGACGCCCAGATCAGCGTCTCATGGGCGTTGGTGAAGCGCGTGCCCTTGAAATTGGGCATCGGGTTCGCCTTGCGCCAGATGATGTCGTTCAGAATCCAGAAGCCCTCGTCCTGCAGCTTCGTGCCAACCCGAAAGATGTTGTGATAGCTGCCGATCACCCACAAGGTGCCATCATCCTTCAGGATGCGCCGGGCTGCCTGCAACCACTCCCTGGTGAAGGTGTCATAGGTCTGGAAGGTGTCGAACTTGTCCCAGTCGTCGGTCACGGCGTCGACACGGCCGCCTTCCGGACGGAACAGGTCGCCGCCAAGCTGGAGATTGTACGGGGGGTCCGCGAAGATGAGGTCCACCGAATTTTCCGGCATGGCATTCATAGCGGCAATGCAATCGCCCTCGATCACATGATCGAGCGGTAGCGCGTTCATTCTCATGGAACCCCCGTTAAGCACATTCGGAGCCACCATGAATCAGCGGGATTCCCAAGGTCAACCCGCGAGTTGCGCCTGTGGATGAACATGTGGGCGAGGTTGTGGAGCGTTTGTCGCCGCCCGCCACCACAGGTTGAGTCTCGAACGACCGGGGAGACTCAACCCCTTGTGGTGTTGCTCGAAGGACTCACTTTCGCCCGGGTCGGAAAATATTTTTTGCCGTCGGCGCGGACGCGTTCACAGCAGGTGATATTGGGCGACCGGTGCGAACGACCGCCGATGGAGCCGCGTCGGTCCAAGCATTCTCAACGCATCCAGATGTTCGGGCGTGCCATAGCCCTTGTTGGTCCGCCAGCCATAGCCCGGATGCTCCGCGTCATGCGCCACCATCATCCGGTCGCGCGTCACCTTGGCGATGATCGATGCCGCCGCGATCGACAACGACAAACCGTCGCCGCCGATCACCGTCTTGCACGTATGACGCCACTTGGGTTTCTGGTTGCCGTCGACCAGCACCATCACCGGCGCGACGCCAAGCGCATCCACCGCGCGGGACATGGCGAGCAGGCTTGCCTGCAGGATGTTGATCGTGTCGATCTCCTCGACGCTCGCCATGCCGATCCCGATCCGCGCGCAGCCCATCAGCTCGTCATGGAGCCGCGCCCGCGCGATTTGGGTCAGCTTCTTGGAATCGTCGATGCCATCGGGAACGCAGTCGGGATCAAGCAGCACCGCCGCGGCCACGACCGGACCGGCCAGCGGCCCGCGTCCGGCTTCGTCGACCCCGACGACGTGACCGTCATAGCCAATTTCGATCTGGAAGCTGGGACCGGTCATTGTTTCACCGCGTCGAACGGGATCACGCCGAGCGCATGGCCCAGCGGACCATGTCCCCGCCCGAGACCCGGCGCGGCCAGCATCGCGGCGCGGACATAGGCGCGAGCGCGGGCGATCGCCTCAACGAGCGGCAGCCCCGCCCCGAGGCCAGCGGCAATGGCGCTTGCCAGCGTGCAGCCCGTGCCATGGGTATGACGCGTCTCGATGCGCGGGCCGGCCCAACGTTCGGTGCCGGCAACGGTGACAAGCTGATCGACTACCTCCGCGCCGGGCAGGTGACCGCCCTTGGCCAGCACGGCGACATTCAGGCTCGCCGCCAGTGTGCGGGCCGCCGTCGCCGTATCGTCCATGTTCGCAACGCTGTGCGCGGTGAGCGCTTCAAGCTCCGGGATATTGGGCGTGACCAGCGTGGCCAGCGGCAACAATCGCTCTTTCAGCGCGTCCACCGCATCATCCGCCAGCAACGACGCGCCGCCCTTGGCGACCATCACGGGATCGATGACGATCGGCACCCGGTCTTTCAGGCTTTCCAGAACGCCTGCGACCGCCTCTATCGTCGCCGCATCGCCAAGCATCCCGGTCTTGACCGCGTCCACGCCGATGTCGTCGATGACGGCGCGCATCTGCGCTACCACGGCTTGCGGGGGGATCGGCACAACCCCGCTCACGCCAAGCGTGTTCTGTATGGTGATAGCCGTGATCGCGGTCATGGGATGGCCGCCCATCATAGTCACGGTCTTGATATCGGCCTGGATGCCCGCTCCGCCGCCGGAATCGGAACCCGCGACGATCAGTACGCGCGCAATGCTCACACCGCCCGCCGCACCGCTTCGCAGATGCTCTCGACGACTTGCTCGACCAGCATGTCGTCCTCGCCCTCCGCCATGACGCGGATCAGCGGCTCGGTCCCCGATTTGCGGATGACGAGCCTGCCGGTGCCGTTTAGGCGCGTTTCCGCCTCGCAGATCGCCTGCTTGACGCACTCCGCCTCAAGCGGTTGCCCCTTCGAGAACCGCACGTTCTTGAGCAGTTGCGGCAGCGGCTTGAATAGCGCCAGCGTTTTGCTGGCCGGCTTGCCGCTCTGGACCAGCGCCGCCAGGATCTGAAGCGCCGCGACAAGGCCGTCGCCGGTCGTCGCATAGTCCGTGAGGATCAGATGGCCCGACTGTTCGCCGCCGACGTTACAGCCTTTTTCGCGCATCATCTCCAGTACATAGCGATCGCCCACACTGGCACGGTGAAGCTTCAGCCCCTGCGCCTCGACAAATCGTTCCAGCCCCAGGTTCGACATGACAGTCGCAACGATACCGCCACCCTGAAGCTTGCCCGAACGCGCCCAGGTCTGGGCCAGAAGCGCCATCAACTGGTCGCCATCGACGACCTGGCCCTTTTCATCGACGACGATCAACCGGTCGGCATCGCCGTCCAGCGCGATGCCAAGATCGGCGCGCACCTCGCACACCCTGTTCTGCAATGCCTGAGGATGCGTCGATCCGCATTTGTCGTTGATGTTGGTGCCATTTGGATTGACGCCAAGCGAGATGACCTCGGCTCCCAGTTCCCACAACGCGGTCGGTGCCACCTTGTAGGCCGCGCCATGCGCGCAATCGATCACGACGCGCAGTCCGTCCAGCCGCAGATCTTCGGGAAAGGTGTCCTTGGCAAAATGGATGTAGCGCCCTTGCGCATCGTCAATGCGGGCGGCACGGCCGATGCTTTCCGCCTCGGCCAGATCGGCGCCCCCGTCGATCAATGTCTCGATAGCGGCCTCGTCACGGTCGGAGAGCTTGAAGCCGTCGGGACCGAACAGCTTGATGCCGTTATCGGCGAAGGGGTTGTGGCTGGCCGAAATCATCACGCCCAGATCGGCGCGCATCGACTTGGTCAGCATCGCGACCGCCGGCGTCGGCATTGGCCCCACCAGCACCACGTCCATGCCGACCGAGGTGAACCCCGCCGTCAACGCCAATTCCATCATATAGCCGGAAAGCCTGGTGTCCTTGCCGATCACCACCCGATGCTTATGGGTGCCGCGCAAGAAATGCTTGCCCGCCGCCTGACCGACACGCATCGCTATTTCCGGAGTCATTGGCAGACTGTTCGTGCGGCCCCGGATACCGTCGGTGCCAAAATATTTGCGCGTCATTTTCGCGTCTCGTTCCCGATTCTTGTTTCGTGCCGCCATGCTAGCCGCAAAGCCAATCGGGGGCGAGACGGTGATTGGGGGTAGGACGTCACAACTTCGTCAGCCGATCCAGCGCCATATGCCTGCGGCCGGTCCGCCCGTTTGAGCATGGGCCCAGGTCGCGGCCAGCCACAGGACGATGCCGCCAAGCGTTGCGAACGCCCCTGGCCAGGCGTCGCCCCAGGGGATGCGGCCCGCGAACTGGCCCGCGAACGGCACATAGGCGGTCTTGCGCCGCCATTCGATCCAGTCGGGGCCCATCAACCGCCGCTTCTTCACGTCCTGTCCAAGGCTGCCGGTCAATGCCAGCAACAGGATGCCCGAGGAAACGATCAGATTGGGGGCGCTACCCCACAATATGATGTGCACCACGGCCCAGATCATGAACGACCACATCATGGGATGGCGCGTGATCGCATACACGCCCAGCGGCCGGTCGGGCATCCTTCGCTGTCGAGCCGGATCAACCGCCGCCGGATTGCCGCGAAGCGATCCCAGCAGCAGGATCGAGGCAAACAGCATGACCAGCGTGCCCAGATCCCATAGCCCCTGCGGCGCGATCCACCAAAAGGGTTCCGGCGGGGCCGCCAGGCGCGCCCAGACCATCCAGCCGAACGTGATGAGCGCGACAAAGGAATAGAATCCCAGAAAGCCGCTTTCCCCAAGCGTGCGCGCCAGCGATTTCCGCAACGGATGAGACAGGATCAGGTGCAGTCCGACAAACGCCAATGTTGCGAGCGCAAGATTCAGGAGTGGGATCATCGCTGATAGGCCTTTGGCAAGGATTGCAGATCAAGCGTCCGGTAACGGTCGCGCAGCCGGGTCTGCCGGGTCGCCAGCGGTTGATCGACGCCGTCGATCAGCACCGCGACGGGCGCGGAGGACAGTTCCAGCGGATCGCCGTCCCAGATGACGACGTCGGCACGTTTGCCGCGACTGAGGCTACCCAGTTCTCCCGCCATGCCCATGATCTCCGCAGGCTTCAGTGTGATCGCCTCCAAAGCCTCGCCCCAACGCAACCCGGTAGCGCCCGGCACCTTTCGCAATGCGACCAGATTGCCGGCATATTGCGTCTCCAGCCTCGTCTGCCGTGCATCGGCGTCGTCGATCATGCCGATGGCGACCGTAACGCCGGCCGCAATCATCCGTCCGATATTGGATTGGGTGGCGGCCAGCATCTCGAACCGCGCGGGCAGGTCATTGAGCGCGCTGGCGATCACCGGCACCCGCGCCGCAGCGAGCTTGTCGGCGACCGTCCAGCCTTCGCTGACGCCGACCAACACCAATTTCAGCTTCGGGAATTCCTTTTTCAGCGACAGCGTCTGGAGAATGTCCGCCGCCCGTTCGACATGGACGAACAGGGGCTGTCTGCCTTCCACCACAGGCACCAAGGCCGCCGCGTCCAGCCGCATCAACATGGCGTCGCGCTCGCGCCCGCCCTGGTATCCGCCGGGATTGCGCAGATAGTCCTGCGCTTCGTAAAGCGCATTCCTCAGCTGGACATGCGCCGCCGTGCGGCTGCCGCCCACCGTCGCGGCGCCCGCCTCGCCGAATTCGACGAACTGAAAGGCATTTGCCTTGGTTACCGCGTCCATGTCCGAGCCAAGATCGATCACCGCCCCCTGCCCTGCGAACAGATCGTGGCCGGTCCGTGGGGCGACAATCGCCCGTGTCACGCCTGCCGCGCGGTTGACCTGAATCGCGGCCGCGCGCGGGTTTACCGCGGGTGCGACGCTGATCGCCGCGCCGAACGGAGACGTCCCCGCCGAAGCGTCGTTGGTTTCAGATACAGCGTCCACCTCGATAAGGCCGAGCCTCGAAAAGCCTCCGAAAATGCCGGGCGTCACCCATTTCCCGCGCGCATCGATTACATGCGCGCCCCGTGGGATTGCGCCATGCCCCACCGAAAGGATGCGCCCGTCCCGGATGATCACATTCGCACCATCGAGAGGATCGGAGCCGTCGCCGACCGCGACTTTCGCGCCCGTGACGGCGATGACTTCCGCCATTGCCGGGCTGGCCAATGCCAGTGACGCGACCACGGCCAGCAGCCGCGTCACTTCACGTCCCCCTCACCCGGCTGGCCGAGTTCAAAATCCGAAACCGGACGCATCTTGGGATCGGCCATGTCGTACATCATTGCGCCGTCGATCCAGATCTTTTCCGGCCGGGTGTAGACCGAAAAAGGATCGCCGTTCCACAGCACGACATCAGCCATCTTGCCGGGTTTGAGGCTGCCGGTTTGCTGGTCGACGCCGATTGCCCGCGCTGGATTGATCGCAAGCCACGTCCAGGCGACCTCGGGCGCGATGGCAATGCCTGCGCGCCTGCTCGCGGCCAGTGCCTTTGCGGCTTCCTGGTTCAGCCGCTGGATGACGTTCTCGTCGTCCGAATGCACGATCGCGCACGCGCCGGCATTCTGCACCAGCCCGATATTCTCGGGAATGGCGTCATAGGATTCCATCTTGAACCCCCACCAATCCGCCCACATCGCCGCGCAGATGTGGTTTTCGCGCAGCAGGTCGGCGATCTTGTATGCCTCCACCGCATGATGGAAGGCTGCGACCTTGTAACCGAATTCCTTGGCCATATCGATCACGATCGCCATTTCATCGGCGCGGTAGCAATGATCCTGAACGAGGATTTCGCCCCTCAGCGCGGCCGCCATCGTCTCCAGCCCCATGTCGCGCTTGGGCGCATCGGCGGGCTTGGCCCTGCCATCCCTCGCCTTCCTTTCGTAATCGTCCCATTTGCGGAGGTAATTCTGCGCATCCGCCCAGCCTTGCCGGGCAAGCGCGACATTGCCCATCCGGGTTGTCGGCATCCGACCCTTGGCCCCATAGACACGCTTGGGATTTTCGCCGCACGCCATCTTCAACCCATAGGGCGCGCCGGGGAATTTCATCTCCTGGACGGTGCGGCCGGGAACGTTCTTCAGCACGACCGAGCGGCCGCCGAACAGATTTGCCGAGCCGGGTAGAACTTGGAGCGTCGTGATTCCGCCGTTCACTAGCGCGCGGGTGAAGCCGGGATCCTGCGGCCACACCGAATGTTCGGCCCACACCCCCGCATTGAGCGGTCCCGACATTTCATTTTCGTCGGCGTTCGCCGCGACGGCGGGGCTCGGATAATCGCCCAGATGGCTGTGGATATCGATGATCCCCGGCGTCACCCATTTGCCGCGTCCGTCGATCACGACCGCATCGTCGGCCGGCACCGGTAGATCGGGCCCGCCGATAGCCTCGACCTTGCCGTTCGCCAGCCTGATCGTGCCATTGTCGATCCGCCGGCCTTCGCCATCGTAGATGGTCGCACCCCGGATCACGGTCACGCGTGACGGCCAGGGCCTGTAGGTCGACGGATAGGGATCGGCGGGCGCTGACACCACTTCCTGTTTCGCCGCTACCGCCGCCGGGCTCAAGGGCGGCGGTCTTTGGCCACCGCAGCTTGTCATCGTTACCGCGAGCAACGCCGCCGTAGCGAGCGCCGCTGCGCGATCATTCATCATGCGCGGCTCACCGGCGTCATTGCAGGCCCTTGAGGCTCGGCCAGTGGCGGCATGGCCGTTACCACCTCCATGTGCATGCCGCGCTTCAGCAAGGGCGACAGCACCAGCACCACCACGCCAATGCCCACGCCGACCCAGCCGATGGCCGAGAAGACCCGCGCATAAGTGGCAAGCTGCGCGCCCAGATCGACCACCGTGCCGCCCACCGTTTCGGACGACGTCGCCTGCGCGATCAGGCCGGCAAGGGTATGCGCAAGCGCCGACGACAGGAACCAGACGCCCATCATCAGTCCGACGACGCGCGGCACCGACAGTTTCGTCACCATCGACAGGCCGACGGGCGACAGGCAGATTTCGCCGGTCGTGTGAAGCAGATAGGCAAGGATCAGCCATATCACCGGCACCCGGAAATCCGCGCCCGCGAAATGGGTGATGCCGATCACCAGCACCAGGAACCCCAGCCCGGCCTGTGCGATGCCGAGCCCGAATTTTACCGGAGTCGACGGCTCAAGCCCGCGCTTGCCGAGCCAGGTCCACAACGCCGCGAAAACCGGCGCCAGCAGCACGATCATCGCAGGATTGAAGAACTGCGTCTGCGCCGCGTTCATTTTCAACCCGCCCGCGATCGTGAGGTCGGTGTTGCGGTCCGCATAGAGTGTCAGCGAACTGCCCGCCTGCTCGAACAACGTCCAGAATAGAACCGAAAAGATGATGAGCACCATCGCCACAATCATCCGCGACCGTTCCACCCCGGTCAGCCGGAAGATCGACCACAGGAGGATGCCAAGGAAGATCAACGGCGCGCCGAAGGCGAGCGTGTCGATGACGAGCGCGTCCCGCTGCACCAGAAACCATGTGGGCAGCAGCAACAGGAAGCCGACGACATAGATCGCCCATTCGATGTTGAGCAGTCCGGCCGCCTTTGCCTTCAACGCCTGGGGATGTGGCGGCTCCGCCCGGCCGCCCAGATATTTCTGCCCCCACAGAAAGGTCAGCAGTCCGAACAGCATGCCGAAACCGGCAAGTCCGAAGCCGTATTTCCAGCCATAGGAAATACCCAGCCATCCGCACAGGATCGTCGACAGCAGCGAGCCAAGATTGATGCCCATGTAGAAAATGGTGAACCCCTGGTCGCGGCGGGCATCGTTTGGCGGGTAGAGGGCACCGACGATCGTGGAAATGTTCGCCTTCAGAAAACCAACGCCGACAATGATGAGCGACAACGACAGGAACAACACCTGCACATAGAAAGGATCCTGAACGACCCGGCTTTGATAGCTGCCCCGCGGCATCACATCGGGCAATCCGGCAACATTCGCATTTTCTATGGCAATCCCCTTGCCAGAGAATGTCACCGGAAATTGCAGGTTGCCCGCTGTTACCAGCGACATCGTGCGGTCCTCGTCCCGGCCATGCGTGACAAGCTCATAGCTCTTGCCGCCGAAGTCGACATATTGCTTCGACCCTGCCCCCTCAAAGGCCATGCCGAAATGACCGGCGACCAGCATCAGCGCGCCGATCGTCACGGCCTTTCGCGATCCGAGCCATCGGTCCGCGACAAATCCACCCAGCACCGGGACCAGGTACACCAGCGACGCATAGGCCGCATACAGGCCCTGCGCCTCATTTGGGCCGAACAGGAAATGCTGCGTCAGGTACAGTACCAGCAACGCCCGCATCCCGTAGAATGAGAAGCGTTCCCACATTTCGGTGAAGAACAGGACAAAAAGCCCGCGCGGATGGCCAAGAATGTTCGCTTGCTGCGCGTCAGGGGATATGGCGACCGTTGCCATGGGGCGAATGCTCCAATTGGTCGGCTGGGGCAGCCAGCCTGTTATTCCAGGAGACTAGCGCACAAAGCTGCGCTGTGCAGCCAAAACTCAGCAACACCCTCGGTTTGAAGTTACCCCTTATGCGGTGCCGCCCGCACCACACAGCAGTCACACAATGAGCCTTTCAGAGGAACCGGCGGATTCCGGCCGCCACGACCGGGCCTATTTGACGATGGTCAGCCGCGGCTTGGCGCCAAAGTGCAGGATGGCCCGCTCATTTTGGTAAAGAACCGCTGCTTTGCCATCCGCATGACGCTTCGCCATGCTCGCCGCCCCGAAATCGGACGTAGATGCGAATGTCGCGATCATGACGAGATGACCCGTGATGTCATCACGTTGATAAAGCTTGTATTCTGTCATGATGACTTCCCGTCTGATGGGCAGCGCCAGCCTGCCGTGGTGCGTTATGCGGGCGGATATGCCGTCGTCGCCAACCTTGCGAAGGGAGCATTCCGAAACCATGGCGCACCCGATCCTGATTGATCAGCGCCGCGAAATGCACAGCCTGGGTTTCCTGCGATCACCTCTTATAGCACGTCACCGGTGGCCTATGGCACGAATTCCACTCGGCGCCCCTGGAACGGCGGGGCTTGGCCCTGCCGCTAGCGCATGGTAGCGCCGAGACATGACCTTCAACGACCTTTCCACCGCCCGGTCACTGCTTGCGACCCGCCGGTCGGGCAGACCGCGCGACATGGTGGGGCCCGGCCCCGATGCGACGCAACTTCGCCAGATTCTGGAAGCCGCCATGCGCGTGCCCGATCACGGCAAACTCGCCCCCTGGCGGTTCGTGATCGTCCGCGATGATCAGCGCGCCGCGCTGGCAGGGCTGATCCTGGACGCCTATCGCGCCGAAAAGCCGGACGCGGGGCGGCTCGAGCTGGAAGCCATGGAACAGTTCGCCTATCAAGCGCCGACGCTTGTTGTGGCTTTGTCCTCGCCCAGGGTCGGCAGCCATATTCCGCTTTGGGAACAGGAATTATCGGCAGGCGCGGCCTGCATGAATCTGCTCGTCGCCGTACACGCTCAAGGCCTCGTCGGCGGCTGGCTGACCGGCTGGCCCGCTTATTCTGATGCAGTACGCGATGCCTTTGGGAAGCCGCACGAGCGGATTGCCGGTTTCCTCTTCATCGGCACGCCCTCCCGCGCATTGGAGGAGCGGCCGCGCCCGGAATATGAGGCTGTCGTGGCCGAGTGGGACGCGCCGGATTGATGTGATCCGGGATCTCAGGCCGGGTCGAGGGCTTCGATAACCTTCTCGAGTGCAACCAGCCCATCAGCGCTGGCGACCGCGATATCCAGCGGGCGGCCGCCCAGCGCGTCGTGGTGCGCGTTAAGGAATGCAACCGCAGCGCCGGGCTGGCGAAGCGCCTCCAGGACAAGTCGCGTCGCCCGTCCCTGGCGATCTGCTTCCTCGCGTGAAAGCCTGGGAGCATCGGCCCGGTTGGCGAACGGATTTCTCATATGCCGCGCTCGTCCATCCTCACGGCATGAGCGGCGCGCATCGCCTCGGTGCGGGTAAGGCGCCGTGCCATTGCCAGCCATGCCGCTTCTGAACGCAAATGCCGCTCGCGGACATTTTCAAGCGTGGCCCGGTCCGCCTCCAGCGCGCTCTCTGAGGCTCGCGCCATGTAGTACTCGCTGGTGACGGACATGGGCGTGCTCCTTGATGGATGCCGGCACTTGCCCGCCAGCGCGGGCGGTCAGCCGATCATCTCGGCAATGATATGGCGCAACTCGCGTCGGGTCAGCGTAGGAGACCGTCGTGGCGAAATCTGGCGCATCGCTGACTTTTTACGGGCAATCGGCAACCAGGCAGAAGAGGTATTGGTGGTAGGGCAGTTAGTACGAACTTGCATGGTATCCTTGGACGCGATCGACGCGTCGTTTGAAAAACGAATGAATGTTAACGGCGATTCCCGCGGCGTGGGCCGGAACCGGGGCCTGGGCCACCTGGCGTTCGCTCGCGAAAAACAATGCGACCCTTGTCGAGGTCGTACGGCGTCATTTCTACCTGGACGCGATCGCCAACGACGGATCGGATGCGGAAACGCCGCATCTTCCCCGCCGTATATGCGATGATCGAGTGATCGTTCTCGAGCCGGACGCGAAAGCGTCCGTCGGGAAGGATCTCGTCAATCTGGCCGTCGAAGGTCAGAAGTTCCTCCTTGGCCATGACCGAGTTCAGGCTGGTTGCAGATTGACAGCGGACGTCTTGCCGCGCTGGTCAGTCTCGAGCTCGTAGCTCAGCCGCTGATCTTTGTTCAGCGTCGACATGCCGGCGCGTTCGACCGCGCTAATGTGCACGAAGCTGTCGCCCGAGCCGTCCTCGTTGGCGATGAAGCCGTAGCCCTTGTCGTTGTTGAAGAATTTGACGGTACCGATAGGCATAGAAGTTTCCTTTCACGAAAACAGGAACCCGCAAGCAACGTGCTTACGGAGCCAGAGTCGAGAGAAAGGAAGGATCTGCCAGAGGCATCAAATTCCGTCGCCGGCGACGTTAGCCATTTTTATATAGGGGAAAGAAAACGAAACATCAATGAAGATGCGGCTTGAACGTCGGCAATCCCCCGCCCGTCATCCGGCAAGCGCCTCCACATCCAGAGCATAAAGGATATCGGCGGTGGCCATGGCCGCCGCCTTCAACCCTTCCGCCTGCGGTGCGATCTGGTCGAGGTAGAAGCGCGCGGTGTGCTTCTTCGCTTTCAAAAATGCCGGGTCGCCTTCGCTCGCTTCCAGCCGCCGCGCGGCTTCGCGCGCCTGCACCGCCATCAGCCAGCCGCAGGTCAATACCGACAGCATCTGAAGGAACGGCATCGATGCCGCCAGCCGATCTTCCATCGATGTGGTGCCCGACAACAGATGCGTCGCAACTTGTTCGACGCTGTCCGCAAGGCCGAGCAGAGCCGCCTCTCCCGCCGTATCGGCGCGGATATCGGCGAGCAGCGACATCAGCGCGGCTCCGCCGTCCTGCACAAGCTTGCGGTTGACGAGGTCGGCGGCCTGAATGCCGTTGGTTCCCTCGTAGATCGGCGCAATGCGCGCATCGCGATAGTGTTGGGCCGCGCCCGTTTCTTCAATGAAGCCCATGCCGCCGTGCACCTGTACGCCAAGCGACGCGACCTCCACTCCGATATCGGTGGCATAAGCCTTGGCGAGCGGGGTCAGCAGGTCGAGCCGGGCATTTGCCGCCTGATCACCCAGCCGTGCCCGGTCGAGCAGGCCGACGGCATAATAGACCAGCGCCCGCACGCCCTGCGTCAGTGCGCGCATGGTCATCAGCATCCGCCGGACATCGGGATGCTCGATGATCGGCACGGAGGCACGACTGGCGCTTCCCGCGCGCGCCGATTGCACCCGCTCGCGGGCATAGGCGACCGCCTGCTGGGTTGCGCGTTCAGCGATCGACACACCCTGCAAGCCGACATTGAGGCGCGCATTGTTCATCATCGTGAACATCGCGCGCATGCCGCCCTGCTCCTCGCCGACCAGATATCCGGTGCAGTCGTCATCATCCCCATAGGACATGACGCAGGTCGGCGAGGCGTCGATACCCATCTTGCGCTCGATCGACACGCAACGAACATCGTTGAACGCGCCGGGCGTTCCGTCGGAATTCAGGCGGTATTTGGGAACCAGGAACAGAGAGATGCCCTTGGTGCCGGGCGGTGCGTCAGGCGTTCGCGCCAGCACCAGATGGACGATATTGTCCGTCAGGTCATGCTCGCCATAGGTGATGAAGATCTTGGTGCCCTTGATCCGGTAGGTGCCGTCCGCCTGCCGGACTGCGCTTGCCTTCAACGCGCCCACGTCCGATCCCGCTTGAGGCTCGGTCAGGTTCATCGTGCCGTTCCATTCGCCAGTCACCAGCTTCGGCAGCCATGCCGCCTGCTGTTCGGCGGTTCCGTGCGCGACCAGCGCTTCCACGGCGCCGGCAGTCAGCATCGCGACGAGCGAAAACGCCATATTGGCCGCACCCAGGTCCTCGAGCACGGCGGTCGTGAGCAGAACCGGCAGTCCCTGCCCGCCATATTCCACCGGGCAGGAGACTGAGCCCCAACCGCCATCGACATAGGCGTCATAGGCCGCTTTGAAGCCGTCGGGCATGACGACGCCACCTGTATCCCAGCGGGCGCCTTGCCGGTCCCCGCTATGATTGAGCGGTGCGAATTCGCCCTCGGCAAAACGTGCCGCGCCTTCCAGTATCGCATCGACCATGTCGGGCGTGGCGGCGGCATAGTTTTCGTTGAGCGACAAGGCCTGGATGTCCGCGATCACGTCCAGCAAAAACCGCTGCTCCGCCACAGGCGCCTTGAAAGCCATCATCAACCCCGTCTTTTGAATTTCGATTCGATCCCGCTATAGCGCGGCATGGATCAAGTTGAACACCCGGTCGAAACGCGGATGAGCAGGGCGTCGACCGATGCCATCGCCGCGGCTGCCGAGCTGATCCTCGCCGGACAGCCGGTCGCGATGCCGACGGAAACCGTCTATGGCCTGGCCTGCGATGCCACCAATGCCGAAGCGGTGGCGCGGGTTTACGCGGCCAAGGGGCGGCCCAGTTTCAATCCGCTGATCGTGCATGTCAGCGGGCTTTCGATGGCTCTGCAATTTGTCGAAGTTCCGCCGGCCGCACTCGATCTGATGGCGCGGTTCTGGCCGGGGCCTCTCACGCTCGTCCTGCCGTTGAAATCCGGCGCGCCGATCGCCTCGCTTGTCACCGCCGGTCTCGACACGCTTGCCGTCCGGTGTCCGGACCATCCGGTCGCGCAGGCGCTGATCGCCACGACCGGCAAGCCGCTGGCAGCCCCTTCGGCGAATGCATCGGGGCGGATCAGCCCGACCCGGCCCGAACATGTCCTGAAAAGCCTGGGCGGCCGTATCCCGTTCATCCTCGACGCCGGGCCGACACGGGCGGGCCTTGAATCCACGATCGTCGCCGTCGATGACAGTAAGATCCACCTTCTGCGCGAGGGCGCGGTGCCAGCCGAACTGCTCGGGCTGGAACAGCTCACCAGAGCAGATCAGGCGCGTCCATCCGCCCCGGGTCAGCTTGAAAGCCATTACGCCCCGCGCCAGCCCGTCCGTCTGGGTGCGGAGACCGCCGAACCGGACGAGTTCCTGATCGGCTTCGGAAACGTGGAGGGCGATGTCAGCCTGTCTTCGCAAGGCAGCCTGACCGAGGCCGCCGCCGCACTGTTCGACGCACTCCATCAGGCCGAAGCCAGCGGCAAGCCGGCCATAGCAGTCGCCCCCATCCCCAATCACGGGCTCGGCCGGGCGATCAACGACCGTCTGCGGCGGGCAGCCGCCGCCAGAGCCTAGGCAGCGCTATTCGGTCTTTACCTTTCCGCAACGATCAGTCACCTTCCCGCCGACGCAGTGTCGACGCGCATTCGCGGCAGACGCGGCGAATTAGGGGAGGCGAAAATGCCAATCATCCGACCCGTGGTTGCCGAGTTTTTCGGTACATTCTGGCTCGTTTTCGGTGGTTGCGGCAGTGCTGTTCTGGCTGCTGCATTTCCTGAACTTGGAATCGGCTTCACCGGTGTTGCGCTTGCGTTCGGCCTTACTGTCCTCACCATGGCCTATGCTGTCGGCCATATTTCGGGCGGGCATTTCAATCCCGCCGTCACCATAGGCTTGTGGGCAGGCGGGCGAATATCCGCGAATGTCGTTCCAGCCTATGTCATTGCGCAGGTAGTCGGCGCGATCCTTGCCGCCGCGGTCATTGCCTGCATCGCAAGCGGTCAGCCGGGCTGGACCATCGCGGAACATGGCGTTGCCGCCAATGGCTTCGGGGAACATTCGCCGGGACTCTTTTCCCTTTACAGCGGCCTGGTGGCCGAGGTCGTGCTGACATTCTTCTTCCTGATCGTCATCATGGGGTCGACGGAACCGCGCGCACCGGCGGGCTTTGCACCGATCGCGATAGGACTGGCGCTGACGCTTATCCACCTGATCAGCATTCCCGTGACCAATACCTCGGTCAATCCGGCGCGCAGCACCGGGCCGGCGATCATTCAGGGCGGCTGGGCGCTTCAGCAGCTATGGCTGTTCTGGGTGGCGCCGATCACTGGCGCGGTACTTGGTGGCGGCCTTTACCGCTGGCTCGGCAGCACCAAGGCCTGACCTGCCTGCAAGACTACGCCGCTCCTTTGAGACGGGCGGCGTAGCTCTTGCGGAACTTCGCCAGCTTCGGCGCGGCCACCGCGACGCAATAGGGGTTCCTGTCGCCTTCGCGGTTGAAATACTCCTGATGGTAATCCTCGGCCGGCCACCAGCTGTCGAAGGGCTCGATGGTGGTCGCGATGGGTCGCTCCCAGTCCGGCTGATTGCGCTTGATCGCCTCCCGGGCCGCTATTTCCTGTGGAGGTGAATGCGGAAAGATCGCGGTGCGGTACTGCGTCCCGACGTCATTCCCCTGGCGGTTGAGCTGGGTCGGATCGTGGATGTGGAAGAAGATGTCGAGAATATCGGCATAGCCGATGATCTCGGGGTCGAACTCCACGCGCACCGCTTCGGCATGGCCGGTATCGCCATTGCACACCTGCCTGTACGCGGGATGCGCTACATGGCCGCCCGTGTAGCCGCTCTCCACCGACAAGACGCCCTTCAGATCGTCGAAAACGGGTTCGACACACCAGAAGCACCCGCCGGCCAGCGTTGCGATTTCGACGGCCATTTCCTTCTCCCCTGCGGGTGCTTGCTATCAGTTGCTCCTAATTGGGGTAACATCCCAGCGCGCGCAAGGCAGCGGCTATTCGCGCATCGATTTCACCCATTTTGGCGGACTTGGCTCGACCACCGCCTGCGCGGGCGGATCCATTGGGTAGTTCAGAGCCCGCAGATCGATTCCGGTATATTCCGCCAGTTTACGGTTGCCTTCCCAGAAGCGCTGTTGGATCCACGCTAATGTTGATTTGCCAACCAGCCGCGCCGGCGAAGGCGGATGACCGAACAGGCCTGACCGGTTCATCATTTCCAGACACCATCCGCGCGCGGTGTACAGATAGGGCACATGCAGGAAATACGCCTTGTCGGCGACCGTCCGGTAAGTGAAGCGGTTCAACAATCGTCCCAACAGCAGAAGGGACATCGGGAATGACGGATTTTCCGCTCTCTTTCTTACATCCTCGAAATTGATCTGCAGATTCAGCCTGGCGGAAAAACTCTGTATAAAGGCGTCCCGGTCGGCCCGTAATGCTTCGTAGGGAAAGACCAAAACGTTCTCGCGCCCGAACACCGATCCATAGTGTTCGACCAGATGGAAATAGTCGAAGTGACTGAATGAAAAACGCGGGATCTTGTATTGGTCCCGCGCGGCTCCATGAAGATAGTGCCTGGGAAACAGATATCTGCGAGCGGAAAAAGTGCCGCCGCCCCTCACATATTGCTGGTAGCAGGCAGCGACCATGTCCGGCTGGGACCGCACGAACATGACGATTTGCGCATTCGGCAGCACGGCCTTCAGGCGAAAGGCCATTTCCTTGGACAGATAGCCGTGAAGACCGCCGTTGTGCAGATATCCGCTCAGCGATTCCTCGCACAGAATCGGCGGCATCTCGTCGTCAATATGGAGTGCTGCGCGCGCGCGCTCCGGATCGAAGTCAAACGCGCCATCTTTCAGCAGCGCCGCTTGCACCCGCTCCCGGCTGACGAAGCGGTAATTTGAAACGGCGGGATAGAATTGTTTCTGGAACCAGGTGGTCGCCGTCTTGTGATAACCAATGTGAACAATGGGCCTCAAGGCCTGAGCGGATTGCTGATCAGTGTCGATTTCAGTCCGCTCAGACCGGTCAACGGCGATGTCCTCAGTTCGTTCGATGGGTCCCACCAGCGTTTCCCAATAAGAATTGGTTACGACGCGGATTGAAGGTTACCATCTTTTAATGTGCAATCAAAAACCCGGCATTCTCCCTGAGCAAAAAAAGCCGCCGGTCGTTATTTCGTGGCATTGAACGCAAGCTGCGCCTGATCGAGCTGGAAGCCGACCAGCACCTCGAAACTTGCGGCGCGCACCGCGTTGCGAATCTTGGGATCGCTCATCGGGTCGATCGCGGCATCCTCGTCCCCCGGCTTTCGCTTGCGGGTGATTCGTTCCTGAACATCAGCAGGTAGCGTCGCTGCGCTGCGCAACACCGATGATTGCGCGGTTGCGCTTGCCTGGGCGCGATCCTGCCCTTGCGCGAAGTTGATCGTCACCTGCCCGATCTGCTTGGCGATGAGATGGTCGCCGCCCTGGACCACCGCCGCGAACCAGGGCAATGTGACCGCACGCGCGGGCCCGGCGTCCGTCCTGCGAGCCAGCACGTCAAAGCCGACATTGGTGACGAATTGCTCGCCGGCTTCGCTGCAACCGCCGCGAACATTCGTAATCGCGGCGACGACATCGATCGCGTCGGCATTGGTCGTCCCCGGCCGGCTGAACAGCGTCACGTCCCCGGTGTATGCCGGCACAGCGACCGCCGGACAGGGATTACGGGTGATCTTCAGCGGATTCTTGTTGCACGCCGAAAGAGCGAGGGCAGCGGTTATGACAAGGGCGGTGGTGCGAAGCGACACAGGCGGCGGTTCCTTGGACACAGGGGCGCCATGAAGACCCCCCATTGGAAAATTCGCCGCCATCATAGGAAGCGGGTTCACCCGCGACAAGCGATCGCATAAGGACGTTGCCGATGACCAAGGCAGAAACTTTGATCCCGCGTCCCAGGCTTGATCTCCTGATCGCCGCGCCGCGCGGATTTTGCGCAGGCGTCGACCGGGCGATCCGCATCGTCGAGCTGGCGCTTGAACGCTATGGCGCACCCGTCTACGTGCGACATGAGATCGTCCACAACCGTTTCGTCGTGGAAGGATTAAAGGCAAGGGGCGCTGTCTTCGTCGAAGAATTGACGCAGGTGCCCGATGGGGTTCCAGTCGTCTTTTCCGCTCACGGCGTTCCCAAATCCGTGCCGGGTACGGCCCAGGCGCGCGGGCTCGATTATCTGGATGCGACCTGCCCGCTGGTGTCGAAGGTCCACCGGCAGGCCGAAAAGCTGGTCACGGAAGGACGGCACATATTGTTCATCGGCCATCGCGGCCATCCCGAGGTCATCGGCACTTTCGGCCAGGTGCCCGAGGGTACGATCACGCTGGTGGAAAGCACCGATGAAGCCAGGGCCGTCACGGTCGGCGATCCGGACAAGCTCGCGTTTCTGACCCAGACCACGCTTTCTGTCGATGACACCGCCGAAATCGTCAGCACGCTGAAACGCCGCTTTCCAACGATAGCCGCACCGCATGGCGAAGACATTTGTTATGCAACCTCGAACCGGCAAAAGGCGGTAAAGGCGATCGCGGATCAGTGCGACATGGTTCTGGTGATCGGTTCGCCCAGTTCGTCCAACTCGCTTCGGCTGGTTGAAGTTGCGCAGCGGGCCGGCTGCCCCGCGCATCTCGTCCAACGCGGCCTGGATGTCGATTTCGACTGGTTGGAGGGCGTCAGCACAATAGGCATTACGGCGGGCGCGTCCGCGCCGGAAACGCTGGTGCGCGAAGTGATCGCCCGACTGGAAGAGCGTTTCGAAATCGACGAACGCGAAGTCAGGACGGCGACCGAAAACATAGCGTTCAAGCTGCCCAAGGCGCTCCAGTAGATGGCCGTCTATACGCATGTATCGGGCGAAGAACTCGCCCGCTTCGTCGAGCGCTATGACGAGGGGACACTGCTTTCGGCGAAGGGCATCGCCGAAGGTGTGGAAAATTCCAACTATTTGATAGAAACGACCAAGGGCCGCTACATCCTGACGCTCTATGAAAAGCGCGTGCGGGAAGACGATCTGCCCTTCTTCATGGCCCTGACAGAGCATGTGGCGATGAAGGGCCTGCCGGTACCAAGGCCAATTCACGACCGTCGGGGGACGGTCCTCCAGACGCTCCAGGGCCGCCCCGCCTGCCTGATCGAATTTCTCACCGGCGTTTCGCTTGATGAGCCCGACCCGGCCGCCTGTCACGAGATCGGCGCATTCCTCGCCCGGCTGCATCTGGCGGTCGCGGACTTTTCCGGCAGCAGGCCCAACAGCCTGTCGGTGGAAGGATGGCGCGAGCTGGCGACCGCGTGTGATGGCGGCCTTTCCGAGATCGCGCCGGGCCTGGAAGCGTCGATCGAGGAGCAACTTGGCGAGTTGACGCGGCAATGGCCGAAGTCGCTGCCGTCGGGCGTGATCCACGCGGACCTGTTCCCCGATAATGCCCTGTTCCATGACGGCGAGATCAGCGGGGTGATCGACTTCTACTTCGCCTGCTCCGACAGTTTCGCCTATGATCTTGCCATCACGCATGCCGCATGGACGTTTTCGCCTGACGGGCACGCCTATCATGAAGACCGTTCGCACGCACTGATCGAGGGTTATCAGTCGCTGCGACCGCTGACCGACGATGAGAGACGCGCCTTCCCGCTCCTTTGCCGCGGAGCCGCACTGCGCTTTCTCCTCACCCGCTGCTATGACTGGCTGAACACGCCGGCAGGCGCGATGGTCAATCGTAAGGATCCGCTGGCTTTTCGCCGCCGGCTGGATTTCTACACTGCGACCGGCGCCAGATTGATAAGCGAATGACGGAAGCCGGAACGGCACCGACGCCCGCCGTCGAGATCTTCACCGACGGCGCATGCAAGGGCAACCCCGGCCCAGGTGGCTGGGGCGTTATTCTAAGGCAGGGCGAACGCGAGCTGGAACTGTCGGGCGGCGAGCCGCTGACCACCAACAACCGCATGGAAATGATGGCCGCGATCGAAGGGTTGCGGGCCTTGAAGCGGGCCTGCAAGGTCACGCTCTATACCGACAGCGTGTATGTTCGCGACGGCATCACCAAGTGGATTTTCGGCTGGCAGCGGAATGGCTGGCGCACGGCCGACAAGAAGCCGGTGAAAAATGCCGATCTGTGGCAGACTCTGCTGGAAGCCGCGCGCCCGCACAGCGTTCACTGGCAATGGGTGAAAGGTCATGCGGGTCACCCTGAAAATGAGCGGGCCGACAGACTTGCCTGCACCGCCGCCGAACAACAACGCGCCCGCTAGCCCCGTTGTTGCCGGGCAAGGCTAGGTGAGTTCGACCGGCTCCCGGCCTGCCCATGCTCCGACATCAAACCGCGACGCAGAGCCGAACTGCTCTACCGGAAGATGCACGACATTGCCGTGTTGGGCGCTCCCCTCCACCAGCACGGGCGCTGGGTAAATCTCTTCGGGAGTGAAGAACACGCCGATGCGTTTCATCCAGAGGCCAAGGTCGCGACGCGACGTCAGCATGACGATCCAGGGGGCCAGCAGCAGTCCGGTGATGACCGGTATCAACCACAGGGTGAGGCTTGGCGCGATCATGCACATTGCCGTCAACGCAAGGCCGACAAATACCTGGGGACGGTATCTGGAAAAAGCCTCGCCAGCGGATACGGCATCGACGTCGCGGCGCTGTGTTGTCCATCCGCTGCGCCGGCCGCTCAGCAGGCCGACAAGGGCGATGATCTGGGTCACCATCACCGCAGGCGCAAGCAGGGCAGCCAGCGGAATGTCGATCGCGACACCCGCCATCAATTTCAGGCCGCCGCCAAATTCGGCGCGCCGTTCGCGGCTGATCACCGTCCATATCAGCGACAACAGTTTTGGTCCCAGCAGGAGGCCCGAGGTCAAAAGCAGCAGCCAGCCGGAAATCGCGCCCAGCGGTGCCGTGATGCCGCTGTCGTGCGACGCGATGCCGGCCTGGACCAGACTCTGCGGCGATCAACAGCGCCCACAGCGGCGACGTCAGGTAAGCTGATGTGCCCATCAGAAGGTGCAACCGGCTGATCCAGTTCATCCCCCGGCTGCCGAGCAACTGGAGATGCTGGAGGTTGCCCTGGCACCAGCGCCGGTCGCGTATCGCATAATCGATCAGGGTCGGCGGATATTCCTCGTAGCTGCCTTCGGGCAGCGAGACCATATGAACACCCCAGCCGCGACGACGCAGCAGCGCCGCTTCGACCAGGTCGTGGCTCATGATCGAACCGCCAAACGGCGCCCGGCCTTTCAAGGGAGGAAGACCGCAGCTTTCGGCAAAGGCGCGCACCCGAACAATGGCGTTATGACCCCAGAAACTGCCCTCCGAGCCCGACCACCAGATCAATCCCGCAGTCGATACGGGGCCGTAGAGCCTTGCTGCGAATTGTTGCCACCGGCCGAACAGGCTGGTGCAGCTCGCGACTGTCGGCACGGTCTGGATGAGCCCGATATCGGGGTGTCTCTCCATCGAATGGGCGAGCTGGAGCATGGCCTTGCCGCTCATCAGGCTGTCGGCATCCAGCACGATCATATGGGCATAGGCGCCACCGAAGCGGCGAACCCATTCGGCGATGTTGCCGGGCTTGCGCTCGGTATTGACCGGACGGCGGCGATAATAAACCTGCACCGGGCTGTCGCCGCGCAATCGCGCGAATGCCACCCGTTCGGCGCGATGCACCTGCGGATCGGTACTGTCGCTCAGCACGAAAATATCGAACGCCGATGCTGCGCCGGTTTGTTTCAGAGAATGGACCATGGCCCGCAAGCGACGGAAAACGGCGCTGACATCCTCGTTATAGATCGGCATCAATACTGCGGTTCGTCTGGTCGGGCGCGCAGGCTTGTCGGACAGCAGGCCGGCCTGCGACCGCCCTCTCAACAGGACATGAAAACCGGCAAAGGCGCTACAGAACGACAGCGCGATCCATGCGAACAGCGGCAGGAACAGCACCAGCAGCATGGCTTCGATGGGATCGATGCCATGCGGTATGCTCACCCGCACCAGCTCCGACAGCGAAACACAGGTCAACGCGATAACTGCCGTGAACAACACCAGCCGGCGATCGCCGATATTGAACGGCGACGTCGAAGGCGAAGTATAGCGCCCCGGGCACGCGCGAAACGCCTGAACCGGCATCGCCAGCGGCGCTTCATTAGGCAGGTCCGTCGCTACCCGTCCGGGAGGCGCTTGCCATCGATCGGCGGCGAATGGGGAAAAAACAGCCTTCATACGCTATACCGATTCAGCCAGGTTTCTCCGAATGCCGCGCCATTGTGCCTGAGCTCCAGTCGGAGTTCGGCGGTTCCGCTGGCCGGCGGCGCGAAATCAAAACTCACACGCACCCGATCCGGAGCGCCTGTTCTGGCTGGATAGGGATCAAGGCGAACGGGCGATAACTCGCCCAAGCTTGCGCTTAGCTGAACAACCAGGGAGTCCATGGCGGCAATCAGACCAGTGCCCTCATAATCGACGGCGAAATGACGCCGCCCATCCACCCGCGGCCCGATTCTCGTCGCGCCGACCCGGGTGGCGACAACGCGTGCCTTCGGCTTTGGCGCCGGGCCATCATTCCCCCAATGCAACCGATAATCGACTGCCACCGGCTGCCCCTGGCGCCATTCCGTCTTGGGCCGCCAGAACGCCGCTATATTGTCGGCCGTTTCATCCTGGGTAGGAATTTCCAGCAGTTGCACGCTGCCCTCCCCCCAACGGCCGACCGGTTCCACCCATAGGCTGGGCCGCCGCTCGTAGTTGGTCTCGAGATCGTTATAGTCGGCCAACGACCGCATGCGCTGCATGAGGCCAAAGCCCTTCGGATTGTCATCATGGAAAGCGCTGATCTGAAGGGTCGACGGGTTGGAAAGAGGCCGCCAGAGCCTTTCGCCGCTGCCCGACCACATTTCCAGCCCATCCGAATCATGGACGGCCCCCCGGAAATCGTCGAAACGCCTTTTCCCCGCCGCTCCCAGGAAGAACATGCTGCTCATCGCGCCCAGTCCGGGCGTCTGGATCGTCCGGCGGGGGTAAAGCGTCGCCCGCACATCGAAAACCGTCGTCTCGCCCGGCCTGATCGTCATGGTGTATGCGCCGGCGACGCTGGGGCTATCGAGCAGCGCGTGAAGCACCAGCGCGTCAGCATCCGGCCTGGGATGTTCAAGCCAAAAGGTACGAAACAGCGGGAACTCTTCTTGCGACCCGCCCGTCCCGATGGACAAGCCGCGAGCCGAAATGCCGTAAAGATTGCCCCGGCCCAGGCTGCGGAAATAGCTCGCCCCCTGGAACACGCCGATTTCGTCGAAGACCTTCGGGTTGTTGATCGGCGAAAGCAGCCGAACCCCTGAAAATCCGAGTTCGGGGTCTTCCACCGAAGCCACGCCCTTGGGAAAGGTGAACAAATCCGGCGAATAACGGACCGGCTGCGCGGTCCCGCCTTCCACCAGGAAGACTTCGACATGATCCGGCGCCAGCCATCCGCGCATCAGCAGATCGCCGATGAAACGCCCCTTGTCGTTGGCCCAGAACGCCTTCTTCCGGTCAAAGCGGATGCTGCGGTACTGGTCATAGTCCAGGCTGGCGATGGCTGGCGGAAGCGAACGGTCGGGGGGCCGAAACGGCGCCCGCGCGATCTTTCGGGCGATGGCGTCCACGGTTCCGGGACCGAAACGCGCCGTCGCTGCACCGGCATCGCCGCCGCGAAGAAGTACAGGCCCCGCCACGCCCAGCGAGGCCATGGCGAGCATAAGCTCCCGCCGGCCCCACCGGCTATCATCATCGTGCATCACAGCACTTGCGATAGCCGTTGTAGGGCCGTTAAGAAATTGCCGCTTCGCGTCTGCAGCCGAATTGATCGCGTTCCGCCGTCCATCCGTCGCTTCGCCGTCCCTATTTGGACAGATCGAGCACGCCGCAGGCGATTCTGGGACCGCTGTTCCCGCTTGGGTCGGTCTTGTAGTCGTCCGGTCCGGCGTGAAGCACGACCGCAGCCCCATCGGCATCGAGCAACGGGTGATCGCCACCCTGCAACATCGCGCCGGGGATCTTCTGCTCGAAAGTTGCCATGCCGCTGGCCGCGACTTCGACGTTCATCAGGTCGCCCATATGGGGTCCTGCCGGATTATCCTTGCCATGCTTGTGCTCTGTGGGGTTCCAGTGGCCGCCCGCCGTCGTGAACTCGGGCTTGTCGCACTTTCCGACGGTATGGAGGTGAAAGCCGTATGAACCCGGTTTCATGCCCGTGATCGAGGCCTTGACCAAAAGGCCATCGGCCGCCTGGGTCAGCGTCACCTGCCCCACCGATTTGCCATCCGCGGTGACAAGCGTGGTTTTTGCTCCGGGGGCGGCAGGGGCGGCGGGGGCTGCGGCAATGGGCGCAGCGGCCGTCATCGCGATAGCAGACATCAGGCCCAGGGCCATACGCGCACCATGCATCCGGTCCATTTCAGTCTCCTCAATCCGCAGAATAATTCGGATGCACAACGAAGCACTGGACCAGAGGTTTCGCAACCCCCTCGAATTCGTTGGAACAACCTGGCGCGCCGTACATTGCTGCACAGGAAGGAGCACCTGAAATGCTGACGTTCACGACGAATCAATGGGCGGTATTGCTGCTGGTTCTTGTGCTTGGCTGGCTGCTCGGTCTGCTGTCACGATCGGGGGGTGCGCGCTGGAGGCGGGCCTATGACGAACAGAGCAGCGCCTATGAAGAACAAAGAGTCCTGCGAGAAAATGCAGAGGCCAGGGCTGCGGCAGCGGAATCCCGGCTTGCGGAAGTCGACGGCGTCACCGCCGCGGCGCCTGTATCCGCCGCAGCGCCCGTAACCGCCGCCACGACCGCCAATGGCAATCGCGACGACCTGGCGTTGATTCGCGGCATCGGGCTTTCCGGACAGGCGCGGCTCAACGACCTCGGCCTGTTCCGCTACAGGCAACTCATGGCGTTATCCGCGCAGGACGAGGCCGATCTGGAAACACGGCTTGGTGCCTCGCCCGGCACGATCGAGCAGGAGCAATGGCGCGAGCAGGCTCGCCTTCTGGAAAAGGGCGATGCCGACGCTCATCGCTCCCGCTATCGCATGTGATCGTCCGTCCGCCATCCTGAATGACGAACGGCAATCACCCGGTCAGCCGCGTGCCTTCAGTGCTGACTGCGCCGCCGCGAGCCGTGCGATCGGCACCCGGTAGGGCGAGCAGGAGACATAGTCGAGCCCGGTCTGTTCGCAAAAGGCGATCGACGCCGGGTCGCCGCCATGCTCGCCGCAGATGCCGAGCTTAAGGTTGGGCCTGGTCTTGCGGCCGCGCTCCTTGGCGATGGCGATCAATTCGCCGACGCCCTCGACGTCGAGGCTGACGAACGGATCCTTCGCATAAATGCCCTGCTCAACATAGGTGGTGAGGAACCGGCCGGCATCGTCGCGCGACACGCCAAGCGCCGTCTGGGTCAGATCGTTCGTGCCGAAGCTGAAGAATTCGCCGACCTCGGCGATTTCACCTGCCTTCAGCGCGGCGCGCGGCAGTTCGATCATCGTGCCGACGAGATAGTCCAGCGTCCGCCCCTTTTCGGCGAAAACCGTCTGCGCCGTGCGATCGATAACCGCCTTCATCAGTTCAAGCTCGCGCCTTGTGGCGACCAGCGGCACCATCACCTCGGGGATCGGCGCCTCGCCCGATTTCTCCGCGACGTCCACCGCCGCCTCGAATATGGCGCGAGCCTGCATCTCGTAGATTTCGGGATAGGTCACACCCAGCCGGCAACCGCGATGACCCAGCATCGGGTTGAATTCGTGGAGTTCGGCAGCGCGCTGCTTCAGCACATCGACAGCGACGCCGGCTGCTGCGGCGACCTCGGCGAACTCATCCTCCTCATGCGGCAGGAATTCATGCAACGGCGGATCGAGCAACCGGATCGTCACCGGCAACCCGCTCATGATTTCAAATAGTTCCGTGAAGTCCTTGCGTTGTTCTGGCAACAGTTTCGCCAGCGCCGCGCGGCGGCCAGCCTCATCTTCGGCCAAAATCATCTGGCGCACGGCGGTGATCCGGGCGGCGTCGAAGAACATATGCTCGGTCCGGCAAAGGCCGATGCCCTCCGCTCCGAATTCGCGGGCGGTCTTGGCATCCAGCGGGGTTTCCGCATTGGCGCGCACCTTCAGGCGCCGCACCTTGTCCGCCATGACCATCAGCGTGCCGAAATCGCCCGCCAATTCGGGCTGAACGGTCGGCACCTTGCCAAGCATCACCTCGCCGGAACTTCCGTCGAGCGTGATGATGTCCCCCGCCCTGATCTCGCGGCCCGCCACGCGCATCACGCCCGCCTTGCCGTCGATGGCGAGGCTGCCCGCGCCGGAAACGCAGGGACGCCCCATGCCGCGCGCAACTACCGCGGCGTGTGACGTCATGCCGCCGCGCGCGGTCAAGATGCCTCGCGCCGCATGCATGCCGTGAATATCCTCCGGGCTGGTTTCGACCCGGACCAGGATCACATCCTCGCCCGCAGCAGCGCGTTTCTCGGCGCTGTCGGCATCGAACACCACGGCCCCCGACGCCGCGCCGGGAGACGCGGGCAGGCCCTTGGTCAAAACATCGCGTACCGCATCGGGATCGAGCGTGGGATGGAGAAGCTGGTCCAGTGCGGCCGGATCGACCCGCGCCACGGCCTGGTCCTCGGTGATGAGGCCCTCATTCGCCATGTCGACCGCGATCTTCAACGCCGCCTTGGCGGTGCGCTTGCCTGAACGCGTCTGGAGCATCCAGAGCTTGCCCTGCTGCACCGTGAATTCGATGTCCTGCATGTCGCGGTAATGCGTTTCGAGCAGGTCGAACACGCGGGCGAGCTCGGCGTACACCTCCGGCATCGCCTCTTCCATCGACAGCGCCTTCGCGCCTGCCGTTTCGCGTGCCGTTCTGGTCAGATATTGCGGGGTGCGGATGCCAGCGACGACATCCTCGCCCTGCGCATTGATCAGGAATTCGCCATAATAGGCGCGGTCGCCCTTCGACGGATCGCGGGTGAACGCAACGCCGGTCGCCGAAGTGTCGCCCATGTTGCCGAACACCATCGCCTGCACATTGACCGCCGTGCCCCAGGCATCCGAGATATCGTTGATGCGGCGATAAACCTTGGCGCGCTCCGACTGCCACGAACCGAACACCGCGCCGATCGCGCCCCAGAGCTGGGCATGCACATCCTGCGGAAACGGGCTGCCAAGCTCGTCCTCGACTTTCGCCTTGTAGACCTTGACCAGCGCCCGCCAGTCGTCGGCCGTCAGTTCGGTATCGAGCGCATAACCCTTGTCTTCCTTCGCGAATTCAAGGGCTTCTTCGAAAACATAGTGATCCACGCCCAGGACAACGTCGGAATACATCTGGATGAAGCGGCGGTAGCTGTCCCAGGCGAAACGCGCATCGCCCGAAGTGGCGGCCAGCCCTTCCACCGTCTGGTCGTTGAGGCCAAGGTTCAGCACCGTATCCATCATGCCCGGCATCGAAACCCGAGCGCCCGAGCGCACCGACACCAGCAACGGATCACCCGCCTCACCGAAGCGCTTTGCCCGTCACCTTTTCGATATGGGCGATGCCGGTCGCGACTTGCGCCTTCACATCGTCGGGAAAGCGCTCGCCTTCGTCATAATAGCGCGCGCACATCTCGGTCGAGATGGTGAATCCTGGCGGTACGGGCAGACCGATCGACGCCATTTCGGCAAGGTTCGCGCCCTTGCCGCCCAGCAGATTCTTGTCGCCGGCCTTGCCTTCAGAAACACTGCCGCCGAAGCGGTAGACATATTGGGTCATTTCGCCCTTTTCCCCAGTTGCTTCGACCCGATTCGTGTCAACTGCTCGCGACACGGCCGGGAACCTGTACCCCTCGACAACGCTCGGGACGAACAAATACTCGGATCAGTCCATTATCCGCGAAAAATCAGCCACTTTGTGCACCGCAGCACGTATCCGTTCAAGCAAGCGGAGCCGACCTGCCCTAACTTCGGGACGAGCATCGTTTACCGTCACCTTCTCGAAAAAGACATCGATCGGCGCACGCAGCCGGGCGAGCGCGGTCATCGCCGCCTCGAAGTCCTCCGTCTCGACAGCGGCAGCGGCTTCCGGCTCCGCCACATCCAGCGCCGCGATCAACGCCGCCTCGGCGGGTTCCAACTCTCTATCGTCACCCCAGCGTGGGCTGGGGTCCATGCTGCCTGCGTCTGAAGCTGATTGTTCGTCAGTATGGATGCCAGCCTCCGCTGGCATGACGGAAGAAGAAGCATCCTTCTTCGCCTCGATCCCAACAATATTCGCGGCGCGTTTGTATCCGATGAGCAGGTTCGCCCCGTCCTCGGTTCCAATGAATGCCTGCAACGCCTTCACCCGCGCGAGCAGGCGGACGAGATCGTCCTCTCCGCCGAGTGCGAACACCGCGTCGATCAGATCATGTCTGACGCCCGCTTCCCGCTGCTGCACCTTGAGGCGGTCGGCGAAGAAGTTAAGAAGCGAAACCGCTCCTTCACCACTCAATCTGAGCCAATTGGCCAAGATATCGAGTTGTAGCCGGAGCTGGTTGGTAACAATCAAAGCAATTACTGCGAGTGCCGCACGCCTGAGCGCAAAGGGATCCTTTGAGCCGGTCGGCGTCTCCCTTACAGCAAAGAACGAGAAGAGCGTATCCAGCTTGTCCGCCAGCGAAACCGCAACCGTGACAGGTGCGGTCGGCACATCGTCGCCCTGCCCGACCGGCTTGTAATGGTCGCGGATAGCGTCGGCGACTTCGATCCGGCAGACCTTCGGCGCGGGCGTAATAGCCGCCCATAATGCCTTGAAGTTCGGGAAATTCGCCGACCATGCCGGTGACGAGATCGGCCTTCGCCAGCCGCGCGGCCTGTTCGGCCATGTCGGCAAATCGCTTTTTCTCTTCGTCACCCCAGCGCAGGCCGGGGTCCATACGCCCTTGGTTCAAAACGGACCGTTCGTCGGCTTCGATGCCAGCCTTCGCCGGCATGACGGCAGAGGGACCAACAACCCCCTCCTCGACCAGCCACCGCGCGAGCTTGGCTACCCTGTCCACCTTGTCGGCGACGGTACCCAGTTTCTCATGAAACACGATCTGGTCGAGCTTTTTCGCAAACGCGTCCAGCTTCGTCTTCTTGTCCTGTTCCCAGAAGAACCTGGCGTCCGACAAGCGCGCGGCGAGCACCTTCTGGTTGCCCTCGACGATCGCCTTGCCGCCGTCCTTCGCCTCGATATTGGCGACGCAGATGAAATTGGGCGCGAGGTTGCCGGTCGCGGGGTCGCGCAGCGCGAAATATTTCTGGTTCGCGCGCATGGTGAGCTGGATCACCTCGGGCGGCACGTCGAGAAAAGCGGAGTCGAACGAGCCGAGCAGCGGCACCGGCCATTCGGTGAGCCCGGCGTTTTCCGCCACCAACCCCTCGTCCGGCACCAGTTCCAGCCCTGCCAGCTTCGCGAGGATCGTCGCCTTTTCGGCAATGATCCGCCGCCTTTCGGCCGGGTCGAGGATGACATGGCAGGCGCGCAGCTTCGTGGCGTAATCATCGGCCGAGCCGATCGTTACCTGATCGGGATGGTGGAAGCGGTGGCCAAGCGTCACGCTGCCCCCGGCCACGCCTTCAACCGCGACATTCACTTCCTCGCCGTCGAGGAGCGCGATGATCGATTTCAGCGGCCGCACCCAACGCATCGCGGCCGTGGTCGACGATGCCGTGCCCCAGCGCATCGATTTGGGCCAGGGAAAGGCGCGGATGATCGCGGGTACGGCCTCGGCCAGCACGTCCGCGGTCCGGCGCCCCGGCCGTTCTATAACGGCATAGAGAAAGCGGCCCTTGGGGTCGTCGCGTTCCTCAAGCTGATCGCGCGCGAGGCCGGTGGATTTTAGGAAACCCGCCAGCGCCTGTTCGGGCGCGTCGGCGCGCGGGCCGCGGCGCTCCTCACTCACTGCCGCGGTTTCCAGCGGCAGGCCACGGGCAATCAGCGACAACCGCCGGGGCGTGGCATAGGTTTCGATCTTGCCGGCCTTCAGGCCCGCCGCCGTCAGCGCCTCGGTGAACAGCCGCGCGAGATCATCACCCGCCTTCGCCTGCATCCGCGCCGGGATCTCCTCGGAAAACAGTTCGAGCAGGAAGTCAGCCATTGGCGGCCTCCATCCAACCGTTCTTTTCCATCCAGCTCTCGCAGCAGCCCTTCGTCAGTTCACGGACCCGGCCGATATAGGCCTGCCGCTCCGCGACCGAGATCACGCCGCGCGCATTCAGCAGGTTGAACAAGTGGCTCGCCTTGATCGCCTGGTCGTAGGCGGGCAGCGGCAGCTTCGCCGTCAGCAGCTCCTTGCAGCTTTCCTGCGCCTCGCGAAACTGGTCGAACAAGAACTCGGTCTTCGCATGTTCGAAATTATACGACGAGAACTGCTTTTCATTCTCAAGGAAGACATCGCCGTAAGTGACGCCGTCCGCGTTGAATTTCAGGTCGTATACGCGATCGACGCCCTGGATGTACATCGCCAGCCGCTCAAGCCCGTAGGTGATCTCACCCGCGACGGGCGCGCAGTCGAACCCCCCGACCTGCTGGAAATAGGTGAACTGGGTCACCTCCATGCCGTCGCACCACACTTCCCAGCCAAGCCCCCACGCGCCTAGCGTGGGGCTTTCCCAGTCGTCCTCGACAAAGCGGATATCATGATTCGCGGTGTCGATCCCGATCGCCTTCAGCGACCCCAGATAAAGGTCCTGAATGTCCGCCGGGCTTGGCTTCAATATCACCTGGAACTGGTAATAGTGCTGAAGCCGGTTGGGGTTTTCGCCATATCGCCCATCGCTCGGCCGCCGTGACGGTTGGACATAGGCTGCCTTCCACGGGTTCGGACCAAGCGCCCGCAGCGTCGTCGCCGGATGAAAGGTTCCCGCACCCATCTCAAGATCATAGGGTTGAAGAATCACGCATCCGCGTTCGCTCCAATAATGCTGGAGCGTGAGGATCAGGTCCTGAAAACTGAGCGGCTGCGGCTGGTCGCTCAATGGCGGCTTCCTTGGCGGTCACGGAAATGTTCGCCGGGCGTTAGCGACTAAGGATGTGGATGGTCAAGCACAAGCATGCTGCGCCGGGCCGCTCGCCCCTTGTTCCCGCCGCCGGTTCGGCTAGATGTTTCGTCATGCCGATGACCCGCTTTGCCGCCTTGCTGTTTGCGCTTGCAGCACTTGCCCCTTCGGCCGCCTGTGCGGGCCAGGCACCCAAAGCCGCGCTGTGGAAGCTGTCCGACCCGGATACCACCGTCTATCTGTTCGGTACCATCCATGCGCTTCCCAAAGCCCTGGATTGGAATACCGGCCCGGTCAAACGGACGTTCGGGCAGGCCGACACATTGGTGGTCGAGGTGGTGGGACCGGAAGATGCTGAAAAGACACTTCGCCCCATGCTGGAAATGGGAATGGCGGAGCCGGGCAAGGTGCCGCCGCTCGCCGCTCGCGTGTCTCAGAAAACGCGGGGAGCACTGAAAGCGCTGGTCGCCAGATCTTCCTTCCCGCCGGCCGCGCTCGATCGGTTTGAGACCTGGCTGGCGGCACTCATATTGGCGGGGCCGACGATCAGCGATGCCGGCCTTGATCCCGAAACCGGCGCGGACCGGGCGTTGATGGCCGCCGCCCGCGCCCGTTCGATGCCCATCATCGGGCTGGAGACGATGGAACAGCAGCTCGGCTATTTCGACAGCCTGCCCGAGAAGGATCAACGCGCCCTCCTCGACGCGGTGGTTCAGGATGACGGCCATGTGAAGCAAGAGTTCCACGACCTTGTCGCCGCATGGGCCAGGGGCGACGTCGCCATGCTTGAGGCTCTTGCCGACGATGAGTTGAAGGCGAGCCCGCATCTGCGTGAAATTCTGCTTACACGGCGTAACGCCCGCTGGGCGGACTGGCTCGCCAGACGGATGGAAACGCCGGGCACCGTCTTCGTCGCCGTCGGCGCCGGACATCTGGCGGGTAACGACTCGGTCCAGAAGATGCTGGCGGCAAAGGGACTGAAGGTTGAGCGGGTGCAGTAGCGCGCCGTCCTTGCTTTTCCGCCCCCTCTCCGCTACACGCGCGCATCCTTGTCCATGGTCATCCCTGGAGGCGTGGACAAAGGAATATTTTGATACTCAAGCGATCTGGAGACATGCGATGAGCGAAGCGCTGACGCTGTCGGCCGAGACGCGCGATCGGGCTGGCAAGGGAGCCTCCCGTTCACTGCGTCGTGAAGGCCGAGTACCTGCCGTGATTTACGGCAGCAATCAGGACCCCCAGGGGATCCACGTCGAAGAAAAGTTGCTGATGAGGGCCCTTCAGACCGGCCACTTCATGAACTCGGTGGTGATGATCGATGTCGGCGGCAAGCCGATTCGGACCCTTCCGAAGGACGTGCAGTTCCATCCCGTCAGCGATCGCCCGATCCATGCCGATTTCCTGCGCATCAGCGAACATGCGAAGGTCCACGTCAACGTGCCCGTGCGCTTCGTCGACGAAGAAGGCTCGCCCGGCATCAAGCGGGGCGGCGTCCTCAACGTCGTCAGCCATGACCTCGACCTCGTGGTCGATGCGGCCGAGATTCCCGACGAAATCGTGATTTCGCTCGAAGGTCTCGACGTGGGCGCGTCGATCCACCTCGCCGACGTGACGTTGCCCAAGGGCGCGGAAGCCGGCGGCGCGACCGACCTCACCATCGCGACCATCGTCGCTCCGTCGGCACTCAAGTCGACCGAAGGCGAAGAGGCCGCGGCCGAAGAAGTCGTCGAAGACGAACAAGCCTGAGGTGACGGGCCTCGAAGCCATCGCTTCGGGGCCCATCGCTCGCTGACATGAAAATCTGGGTCGGCCTTGGCAATCCGGGCGCACAATATGCGCTTAACCGGCATAATGTCGGATATATGGTCGCGGACGCCATCGCCGAGGTGCACGACTTCGATCCCTGGCGCAGCCGGTTCCAGGGTTGGGCCAGCGAAGGCAGACTGGGATCTGAAAAGATCCTGCTGCTGAAACCAGCCACCTATATGAATGAAAGCGGCCGCTCGATCGGCGAGGCGATGCGCTTTTTCAAGCTTGCGCCGAGCGATGTCAGCGTGTTCCACGACGAGCTGGACCTCGCCCCCTTCCGGGTGAAAGTGAAGATCGGCGGCGGTACGGCGGGGCATAACGGCCTTCGATCCACAGAAGCGCACATCGGCAACGAATTCCGTCGCGTGCGTATCGGCATCGGCCACCCCGGCCACAAGGACCGCGTCTCTCCGCATGTTCTCGGCAATTACGCCAAGGCGGAAATGGACCCGCTGGCGGATATGCTGGGCGCGATCGCGGCGGAAGCGTCCTGGCTGGCGGCCGGCGACGACGTCCGCTTTATGAATGAGGTGGCGCGACGGCTGCAGGGCGACTAGTCCCGCCATCGTTCCACATAACGTCCCTCGAGTTCGCTCGGGGCGAAGGGAGTTTGAAAGAATGGGTTTCCGCTGCGGCATCGTCGGTCTTCCCAACGTCGGCAAGTCGACGCTTTTCAATGCGTTGACCGAAACGGCCGCCGCGCAGGCGGCCAACTATCCCTTCTGCACGATCGAACCGAACGTCGGCCAGGTCGCGGTGCCCGATCCGCGCCTTTACACCATTGCGAAAATCGGCGGTTCGGCCAAGATCATCGAAACCCAGCTTGGCTTCGTCGATATCGCGGGGCTGGTGCGTGGCGCATCGAAAGGCGAAGGGCTTGGCAACCAGTTCCTCGCCAACATCCGCGAGGTCGACGCCATCGTCCATGTGCTGCGCTGCTTCGAGGACGGAGACGTCACCCATGTCGAGGGCAAGGTCGACCCGATAGCCGATGCTGAGACGGTCGAAACCGAATTGATGCTCGCCGACCTCGACAGTCTTGAAAAGCGCGTGCCCAATCTCGTCAAAAAGGGGCAGCAGGGCGACAAGGAATCGAAGATCGGCGCGTCGGTGCTGGGGCAGGCCCTCGACCTGCTGCGCCAGGGCAAGCCCGCCCGGCTCACCCAGCCCAAGGACGACGAGGAAGCACGCGTCTTCGCCCAGGCGCAGCTCCTCACCTCCAAGCCCGTCCTCTACGTCTGCAACGTCGAGGAAGGCGCCGCCGCAAAAGGCAATGCCCATAGCGCACGCGTATTCGAAAAGGCGGCTGCGGAGGGTGCGAAGGCCGTCGTGATTTCAGCCGCGATCGAGGCGGAGATCGTCCAGATGGACGTGGCCGACCGTCCCGAATTTCTCGCCGAGCTGGGGCTCACCGAAACTGGCCTCGCGCGCATCATCCGCGCGGGGTACGATCTCCTCCACCTCATCACCTTCTTCACCGTCGGCCCGAAGGAAGCGCGCGCATGGACCGTCGAAAAGGGCGCAAAGGCCCCCCAGGCGGCCGGCGCCATCCACAGCGACTTCGAACGGGGCTTCATCCGCGCCGAAACCATCGCCTATGACGACTATGTGGCGCTGGGCGGCGAATCCGGCGCCCGTGACGCGGGAAAGCTGCGGGCAGAAGGCAAGGAATATCTGGTGCAGGACGGCGACATCATGCTGTTCCGGTTCAATGTATAAGGATGCGCGATGACGCTGTACATGGATGACCAGCCGGAAAGCTGGACGATCATCTACGGCAACTATGAGGTAACGCGCGAAGCGGTGATCGATTTCGCGTCGAAATTCGATCCCCAGGACTTCCACCTGGATGACGCCGCCGCGAGCCGGGGTCCCTTTGGCAGCCTTACCGCATCAGGATGGCATACATCGGCGATTGCGATGCGGATGCTCGTCGATGAATTCCAGCGGCTCGGCCTTGAAACGCTCGGATCGCCTGGCGTGGAGGCGATCAACTTCCTGAAGCCGGTCCATCCCGGCGATATATTGTCGAGCGAATTGACCCTGCTGGAGCGCCGCCCCTCCAACAGCCGCCCCGACCGTTCCATCGCCAAGTTCAGGGCAGCGCTGCGCAACCAAAAAAACGAGGTCGTCTGGACTGCCCGCCATATTTGCTTTTTTCCGAAGCGGCCGGGATAGACGCCTTTTTCAGGCTGCTTTCAGGGCTGTCGCGCGATCAGGCCTGTCCGCCATGAGCGACCGACGGGCCCTTCCGAAGTTCGGCCGAAAAGCGGCCTAATGCCCAGAAAAACTAAGCAGGGTCTCTACCGGTACATCCTTTGTCCGCAGGCGCTCAGCGCCGCCCAAATCAGGCAAATCGACCAGAAAACATGCGGCGGCGACCTGCGCACCAGCAATGCGAACCAGATCGACGGTCGCTATGGCCGTTCCGCCAGTGGCGATCAGATCGTCGACGATCAGTACCCGATCACCCTCGTTCAGCGCGTCATCATGGATTTCAAGCCTATCGAGGCCATATTCGAGCTCATAATCGATGCCGATCACAGCGCCGGGCAGCTTATTGCTCTTGCGGACCGGGATGAATCCCAACCCCAGACGATGCGCCACGCCCGCTCCGAAGATGAACCCGCGCGCTTCGATGCCTGCGACAAGCGTCGGCTGGTAGCGCGCCACTGCATCGGCCAGCCGGTCAACCGAATTGCGCAGGCCCTCCGCGCTTCGGATAAGCGTGGTGATATCGCGGAATTGCACCCCCGGCTTCGGGAAATCGGGGATCGTCCGGATCAGCCGGATCAAGTCGGAATTATCGTCGCTCATTTCAACACCCGCCCGGCCACAACCGAAAGCCGCGATACGGTTTCCGGCGGCCAGACACTCCTGTCCGTTATGACCGCATGTTCCAGTGCTGCGCCGCAGCCCGCGCCGCAGCTCGGCTTGCGCCCGGAAAGCCGCCCCGCCACCTCAACGACCAACGCCTTTGCGTTCGCGACATTGCGGTGAATGACTTCAAGGACCTGGGCGACATCGACCGCATCGTGGTCATCGTGCCAGGCATCAAAATCGGTGACCATCGCGATGGTCTGGTAGCAAAGCTCCGCCTCTCGCGCCAGCGCGGCTTCCGGCATCGCCGTCATACCGATCACGTCCAGTCCGGCCGCCCGGTAAAGCAGTGATTCGGCCCGCGTCGAGAATTGCGGCCCTTCCATCACAAGATAGCCGCCACCCCTTTTATGCGCGAGCGCAAGCGCCTTGAGCGCATCTTCGCAGATGTCGCCCAGGGTGCGGCATGCGGGCGCGGCCAACGATACATGGGCAACAATGCCATCCCCGAAGAAGGTTTTTACCCGCTCCCTTGTCCGGTCGACATATTGGTCGACCAGCACGAAGATGCCCGGCGGGAGGTTCTCACGGAATGATCCGCACGCCGACATCGACAGAACGTCGGTGCAGCCGACCATTTTCAGCGCGGCGATGTTCGCGCGATAATTGAGTTCGGACGGGCTCAGTCGATGACCACGCCCATGCCGGGGCAGGAAGGCGACGGGCACATCGCCGATGCGGCCGAGCAGCAGTGAATCCGACGGCTGCCCCCATGGGGTTTCGACATCGACAAGCTGTGCATCTTCGACCGCGGCCATCTGGTAAAGACCGCTTCCTCCGATGATGCCCAGCCTCATAATTCATACCCCGGCTAAAAGAGAAAGGGCGAGCCTTTGCCCGCCCTTCCGATCAGATCAATGGCCCTTCTTGTCCCGCCAGATGTTCTGGTAGGACATATAGGCCAAGGCTGTCGCTATGATGAGGAAGATCACCACGGCAATGCCCGTGCGGTGACGGTTTTCCAGCTTGGGTTCCGCCGTCCACACCAGGAACGCCGCCACATCCTTCGCCATCTGATCGACCGTCGCCTTGGTGCCATCGGCATAGGTCACCTGCCCTTCGCTCGACAACGGCGGCGGCATGGCGATGTTGAGGTTCGCGAAATAGGGATTGTAATGCAGTCCCTGGGGGGGGCGCTTGTCCGCCGGCAGGTTGGCCGGCGGCTCCTGGAAGCCCAGAAGCAGCGAATGCACATAGGCCGGGCCGCCCTCGCGCGCCTTGGTAATCAATGAAAGATCAGGCGGAAGCGCGTTGTTGTTGGCCGCGCGCGCAGCGATCTCGTTTGGATAGGGCGACGGGAAATGATCCGACGGCAGACCCGGGCGCGTTGCCGGTTCACCCGTATTCGGGTCGACCGACGGCACCGTGAACGTCTTCGCTAGCGCCTTCACTTCGGGTGCGCTGAAACCGATGTCCTGCAAGCTGCGGATCGCCACGTGATTCAGGCTGTGGCAAGCCGAGCAGACCTCCTTGTATACCTGAAAGCCGCGCTGCAATTGCTGGCGATCAAAGCGACCGAAGGGGCCATCCGATGCCAGGCGCAACTCCATCGGTTCCTTGTGGAACATATGGGTCACGTCCGCGACGGGCGGGTTGGTGATGTAGTTCTTGAGCCCGAGCACTGCCGCGATCAGCAGCACGCCCGAGAAAATCAGTCCGACGAGGACGCCGATAGCGCGGACCATCCTAATTCCCCCTTATTCGGCTGGCTGCGCGGCAAGCGGCGCCGAACCCGATTTTTGACCAAGCACCGATTCGGAAATCGAATTCGGCAGCGGAAGCGGCCGTTCGATCCACGATAACAGCGGCAGGACGATCAGGAAGTGTGCGAAATAATAAGCGGCCGCGGCCTGGCTGATCATGACCCATGGTTCCGCAGCCGGCTTGCCGCCGCAAACGCCAAGGACGATCACATCGACTATGAACACCCAGAAGAACGACTTGAACAGTGGCCGGTATTTTCCCGAACGCACCGGCGACGTGTCCAGCCATGGCAGGAAGAACAGCAGCAGGATCGCCGAGAACATCGCCATCACGCCCCAGAGCTTTGCCGGGATCCAGAAGAAGTTCACGGTGAAGGCGCGCAGGATCGCGTAGAATGGCCAGAAATACCATTCAGGGACGATGTGAGCCGGCGTCGAAAGCGGGTTCGCCGGGATGTAGTTATCCGGCATGACCGAGGTAGTTCGGCGCAAAAAAGACAATCAGCGCAAGCGCGACCAGGAACACGCCCAGCCCGAAACCGTCCTTCGCCGTATAATATGGATGGAACGGCACCGTATCCTGCGGTCCCCTGCACGTCCACGCCGGTCGGATTGCCCGAGCCCGGGATGTGCAGCGCCCAGATGTGGAGAATGACCACGCCCGCGATCACGAACGGCAGCAGGATAGTGCAGCGAGAAGAAGCGGTTCAGCGCCGCGTTGTCGGCCGAAAACCCGCCCAGCAACCAGTGCACGATCGAGCTCGCCGACAACGGGGATCGCCGAGAACAGGCTGGTGATGACGTGTCGCCCCCCAGAAGCTCATCTGACCCCAGGGCAGCACATAGCCCATGAAGGCGGTCGCCATCATCAGCAGGAATATGACGAGGCCGAGCATCCACACCATCTCGCGCGGCGGCTTGTAGGAGCCGTAATAGAGACCGCGGAAAATGTGGATGTAGACGACGATGAAGAAGAAGCTCGCGCCGTTGGCGTGCGCATAGCGCAGCAACCAGCCCGAGTTCACGTCGCGCATGATGTGCTCGACCGAATCGAAGGCGATGCCGGCGTTGGCCGCATAATGCATCGCCAGAATAATTCCGGTGACGATCTGCAGCACCAACGCGAACCCGGCGAGGACGCCGAAATTCCAGAAATAATTGAGGTTGCGAGGCACGGGATAGCCCGCGCCGATAGCATTGTAGACGAGGCGGGGCAGCGGCAGGCGCTCGTCGATCCAGCGCATCGCGGGGTGCTTCGGCTCGTAATGTTCAGCCCAGGGGAAGCTCATCTTTTTCTACCTCAACCGATCTGGACGATCTTGTCGGATTTGAAGGCGTATTCCGGAACCTCGAGGTTCTTCGGAGCCGGCCCTTGGCGAATGCGTGCGGCGGTGTCGTAGGCAGAGCCGTGGCACGGGCAGAAATAACCGCCGAACGGTCCGCGATTCTCGCCCTCGCCCGCGCCCAGCGGCACGCAGCCCAGATGGGTGCACACGCCCAAAGTGATAAGCCAGTTGTGGTGGCCTTCCTTGGTGCGTTGTGCCAGCGACTGCGGATCGCGCAGTTCCGACAGCGGCACCTTGTTCGCTGCAGCCTGTTCGGCCGCCGTCAGGTTGCGGATGAACACCGGCTTGCCGCGCCAGCTCGCCTTGATCGCCTGCCCCGGCTGAATCGCCGAGACGTCAACCTCGATCGATGCCAGCGCCAGCACGTCGGCCGACGGGTTCATCTGATTGACAAGCGGAATCACGGCTGTAGCCGCGCCAACGCCGGCGAACGAAACCGCGGCGATATTGATAAAATCACGACGACGGACACCATCTTCGGCATGCGTGTCGACACTCGACTGTTCGGTCGTGGCCATTCCCATTCCCTGCATGACCTGGTGTAGCGACGAAAAACCGTACACCCGCACTTGCCGGCGTACCCCCCGGCGTTGCGCCGCCTGATAGCCGCGCAATGCACAAATTGCCAACAGCATATTTGCACTTCTTGTTGCGAGCCTCGCTTCGGCCTAAGCGGCAGGCCCATGCGCATAGCACTTATCGAGCCGGATATCGCCGGGAATGTCGGGACAATCCTGCGGCTTTCCGCGTGTTTTGGCGTCGGGGTCGACATTATCGAGCCCTGTGGATTTCCTTTTTCGGACAAGAGGCTGAAACGCGCCGGGATGGATTATGCCGCGCGGGCCGATGTCGTCCGCCACGCCGATTGGTCTGCTTTTTGCGCCTCCGGCCATGGCCGGCTCGTGCTGCTGACCACCCGGGGCGCGGCGAGCTATCACGAAGTGGACTATCTTCCCGGCGATGTGCTTATGCTGGGCAGCGAAAGCGCAGGAGCGCCCGCGCATGTGCATTCAGAAGCCGATTTGAGGGTCAAGATACCATTGAGGCCCGGCTTTCGATCGCTCAACGTTGCAGTCGCGGCCGGAATTGTGCTTGCCGAGGCCCTGAGACAGACAGAGGAACTTCCGCGTTGATCAACATGGATGAAGAACAGGCCCGCGCCCGCCAATGGTTCGAGTTGCTTCGCGACCGCATTTGCGCGGCGTTCGAAACGATCGAGCGCGAGGGTTCGGACGCGCCGGGTCGATTCGAATTCACCCCATGGGACCGCGCGGATGCCGATGGCGCCGCTGGAGGCGGCGGTGTCCAGGGTGTGATGAAGGGCCGTATATTTGAAAAGGTAGGTGTCAACGTCTCGACCGTTTCGGGCAGTTTCTCGCCCGAATTCGCCAAGACCATCCATGGCGCGGGCGACAATCCCCATTTCTTCGCGACCGGGATCAGCCTCGTCGCCCACATGGCCAATCCCCATGTCCCGGCGGTTCACATGAACACCCGCTTCCTGACGACAACGAAGCGCTGGTTCGGTGGCGGGGCGGATCTCAACCCGCCCATCCCCTATGAGGATGATACGGCCGATTTTCATGCCGCCCTGCGCGCGGCGTGCGACGCGCATGATTTGGCGCACTATCCCCGCTTCAAACAATGGGCGGACGAATATTTCTACATCCCGCACCGCAAGGTTCATCGCGGCGTCGGCGGCATCTTCTACGATCACCTCGAAGGCGATTTCGAAACGAACTTCGCTTTCACCCGATCGGTCGGCGAGGCCTTTCTCGATATTTTCCCGAAGCTGGTCCGGCGGCGCATGGCGACGCCTTTCACTGCCGCGGACCGCGCGACACAGCTCGCCTGGCGAGGGCGCTATGCGGAATTCAACCTGATTTACGATCGGGGCACCTTGTTCGGCCTCAGGACCGGCGGCAACATCGACGCGATATTGATGAGCCTGCCGCCGGTCGCCACCTGGGAATAGCCGGTGCCGCCAGACATGATCCAAGCGGGAATGGTGGCAGCCGTTGTCACCTATCTGGAAATGCGCGAACGGCCGCCAGCGCCCCCGCATCCAGCCATGTCGCCGCTCAAGCTCGTCCGCTGGCAGCAACCTGAGATTGGCCGTTACCGCGCGCTCTTTCGGCGAATTGGAGAACCATGGTTGTGGTTTTCGCGCCTGGTCATGCCCGATGACGCGCTTGAAGCGATCCTCCACGACCCGTTTGTGGACATCTACGCCGTCACCAATCGGTCAGGGGACGACCTCGGCCTGCTCGAACTTGATTTCCGGAAAGCCGGCGTATGCGAACTCGCGTTCTTCGGCCTGGTGCCTGGCATGACGGGTCGCGGTCACGGCCAGTGGTTGATGCAGCGGGCCGTCGCCCTGGCATGGCGTGACGGCGTAAAGCGGTTGTGGGTGCATACGTGCACGCTCGATCATCCGGCCGCGCTGGATTTCTACCAACGGCAGGGGTTTGTGCCCTATGCGCGCGCCATCGAAAGCTTTGAGGATCCACGAATCGCGGGCATCCTGCCCGAAGCAGCTGCTCCGCAAGTGCCTGTCATCCGCTGACAGCTTCGTTCAGCTCGCAAGATCCCGATAGATGAAGCCGAGCGCCACCGTCATGACCAGTAACGCCGCGGCCCCGAGTGCCGCCACGAGAATAAGCGTCAGCATCACGCCAATCGTCTCGAGTCCCACAAGCCGCCCAATCAGCGTAAACGCCCCGCCGAAAGCCGCGCCCAATGCGAGTTGCACAAACAAATAGAGCATGGTCGCCGCCACAATGAGCCCGGCGATCTTCCATCCACTGCCTTGCGTCAGATTGAACGCGCGGCGCATGGATTCGAACGGCGTCAGTGGTTCCGTCATCAAAACGGGGAACACCACCGAGAAGCGCGCCAACAGATAAACGATCGCCGGACTTGCAATCAGCAATCCCAGCATCGCCAGCCGCACAAGGCCGGCATTGCCGTCGCCGCCCGCGCTCGTTCCCGCGCCGCCAAATATCGCCGCGACCAGTTGCGCAACGACCAGCAGCGCGCACACCATCGCGAACAACATCAACTGCACGCCGACCGCCGGCAGCAAGCGGCGAAATGCGATGCGCAAGGACTGCCCGACCGTGGGCTTTTGTCTATCGAGCATCAATTCGAAAATCGCCAGCTGTCCAACCGTCTGAAGCAGAAAGATCAGGATCATCGGCAAAAGCGCCGACGGGTTGAGCTGGCCGATGGTCATCGATGGCACGAAGCGCGTGAGAATGATCGAAGGCAGGAAGAAAAACGCCCCCGCCACGGGCAGGATGATATACAGATCGTCGCGAAGCCAAGCGGCAACGCGATCCCACAACGTCGAAAGCCGGACGCGATCATTCATGCCCTGGATGTCCCCTTATGCAAGGCGGCGACCGGCTCGGCCCATGTCAAACTCCACCGTCGAAGGGTCTTACACTCGGAGAATGAAAACGGCGCAAGCGTGGAAAAATCATGCCGCAATTTCATGTCTTAAATAACAAAACGAATATCTGGTACGTTATTTGCTTCTATCATCGAGTTCTGGTCTACCCGTTTTGTCACGGGAGGGGTCGCTTTCGTTGGCGGCCCCCTTTTTTACGCATCTTCGCGAAGCTGGCCGAAAGAATCTTCGGCGCCCTATGCGGGTGAACGCGCCACGCCTTTCTCGTCCATCAAGACAAGCAATTCACCTGCTTCGAACATCTCCATCATGATGTCCGAACCGCCGATGAATTCGCCTTTCACATAGAGCTGCGGGATGGTCGGCCAATCGGAAAATTCCTTGATGCCGTTCCGCACCGCCGCGTCCTGGAGCACGTCGACCGTGTCATAATCGACACCCAGATGGTCGAGAATCGCGATCGCCCGGCTTGAAAATCCGCATTGGGGGAAAAGCGGAGTGCCTTTCATGAACAGCAGCACATCAGAGCTGTTCACCGCCTCGCGGATCCGTTGCTGCACATTATCTGTCATGTCGGAATTCCTCAGTCATCCGTCGCTGTTGTCAGTTGAAGGGCATGAAGCGCCCCACCCATTCGTTCGCCAAGCGCGGCGTAGACAAGCTGATGCTGTTTCACCCGCGGCAGCCCCTTGAAGGCCACGCTGACGACGCGCGCGGCATAGTGATCGCCATCACCGGCGAGGTCGGTAATTTCGACGCGCGCATCGGGGATGCCTTCCCTGATCAGTCTTTCAATATCGTCGGCTGCCATTGCCATGATGCGCTTCCTATTTTGATTCCATCAGCTGGCGGCGCGCTTCGATCGCCTTTTCGTCCAGAGCCCGACGGATCGCATGCTCGGTGATGTCCACGCCCGCGGCCGTCAGGTCCCCAAGCAGCTTGTGGACCACGTCGTCATCGCCAGCCTCTTCAAAATCTGCCTGCACGACCGCCTTTGCGTAAGCGTCGCTCTCTTCGGGCGTCAACTTCATCTGCTCGCCGGCCCAAAGGCCGATCAGGCGGTTACGACGGGCCGCGATGCGGAACATGATCTCCGCGTCATGGGCGAACTTGCTTTCAAACGTCTTTTCGCGATCGTCGAACGTGGTCATCGTTTCCCGCTCTCAATTCAACAAGGCCAATTCCATGGCCCGAGATAGGCATGGCGGCGCGCTCGCGCAACGGGCACGCAATGATAAAGCCAGCGTTGCCAACCGGATTGCATGCGGCCGCACCCTCCTGTATAGATTTCGCCGTCCGCCTCGGTTGCGCGTCATATTCAGACGCTGCATCCGGGGCGTGCTTATTTTTTGACGATTTCCCCGAGACCGGTTTGAAAGCCGAAACCGGGTGAGGAGTTGGGCCCAATGTCGCGCCGCCGCCAGATTTACGAAGGCAAAGCCAAGATTTTCTACGAAGGCCCGGAGCCGGGTACGCTGATTCAGTATTTCAAGGACGACGCGACTGCGTTCAATGCCCAGAAAAAAGGCACCATTTCAGGCAAGGGCGTCCTCAACAACCGGATTTCGGAGCATATCTTCACGCTGCTCGGCGGCATTGGGGTGCCCACGCATTTCATCCGCCGCCTCAACATGCGTGAGCAGCTCGTTCGCCAGGTCGAGATCATCCCGCTGGAAGTGGTGGTACGCAATGTCGCCGCCGGTTCGCTGTGCAAACGCTTCGGGATCGAGGAAGGCACCGCGCTCCCCCGGACGGTGCTCGAATATTATTACAAGGACGACGCGCTCGGCGATCCGCTGGTGACAGACGAGCATATCGCCTGCTTCGGCTGGGCAAGCCCCGAAGAGATGCACGACATCGCCGACCTCGCGATTCGCATCAACGACTTCATGGCCGGCCTTTTCGCAGGGATCGGCATCCGCCTTGTCGACTTCAAGCTGGAATTCGGACGCGCCTGGGACGGCGAATTCGCCCGCATTCTCCTCGCGGACGAGATTAGCCCCGATGGCTGCCGCCTGTGGGACATGAAGTCCAACGAAAAGCTGGACAAGGACCGCTTCCGCCTGGATCTGGGCGGCGAGGTCGAAGCCTATCAGGAAATCGCGCGCCGTCTCGGCCTGCTTCCGGAAGGCAGCGTGTCGACCGTCCTGGATCTGGAAAAACACCGGCGTCAGCGCAACAACGGCGAATGACGCGAAAATAACGGGTCGGATCAAGCCGGTACTAAGCGGGGTTCGGGGGGAGCCGCGTTCAACGCTGCCGGCTGACGCTCCATCCGAACAGAACGCCGAACATGAACGCCATGATCAAAGCGATCTGGATATAGTGATGGAAATCGTCCCAGCCGAATACCGTCGGCCCGAACCACATCAGTCCGGCAAGCATAAAAACCGCAAATGGAGCCATGGGTCCCGACCCTCTCGTTGTCCGTGCAGCCACAGCGACTTCCCCACGCTTCGGCGACACATCTATTATGGATCCCTGGTGTTAACCAATCGTCAAATGCCGCGCTTTCCAGCTTGGTCTCGCATTCTAGGGCCTTGCCCCTCACCGCCCAAACGACCATAGAGGCCGCAAATTCCGACAAACGGAAGACGTCCGAAATGAAGGGTTCGAAATGAAGGCGCGCGTAACCATCACCCTGAAACCCGGCGTGCTCGACCCGCAAGGCAAGGCCATTGAACATGCGCTCGGCAGCCTTGGCTTTACCGGCGTCGAATTGGCAAGAGCGGGCAAGATCGTCGAACTGGATCTGGTCGACGGAACCAGCGACGGCGACATCGACGCCATGTGCCGCAAGCTGCTGGCCAACACGGTTATCGAAAACTACCGGATTGAAAGGCTCTGACGGCCATGAAAAGCGCCGTAATCGTTTTTCCCGGTTCCAACTGCGACCGCGACATGGCCGTTGCATTGCGTGACATCACGGGCGTCGCGCCCGCCATGGTTTGGCACCGCGACACATGCTTGCCGGACGGGCTTGACCTGATTGCCGTTCCGGGCGGCTTCTCTTACGGCGATTATCTGCGTTCAGGCGCGATGGCGGCGCGCAGCCCGGTGATGAACGCGGTGATCGAGGCGGCAGAGCGCGGCGTGTTCGTGCTGGGGGTCTGCAATGGGTTCCAGGTGCTGACCGAAGCTGGTCTCCTGCCCGGCGCGCTGATGCGCAATGCAGGCCTGAACTTCGTCTGCCGTGACGTGTCGCTTACCGTGGAGAACAGCCAGAGTGCGTTCACGGGCTTCTACAGGGCGGGAGAAACCATTCGCGTGCCCGTTGCGCATCATGACGGCAATTATTTCGCCGACAAGGATACGCTGGACCGGCTTGAAGGCGAAGGCCGTATCGCCTTCCGCTATGCGGAGGACGTCAACGGATCGCAGCGCGCGATTGCAGGCGTACTGAACGAGGCAGGCAATGTGCTGGGCATGATGCCCCATCCGGAGCGCCTCATCGAGCGCGAACAGGGCGGCACCGACGGACGCCGGATGATTGAAGGGCTTGTCGCTGCCGTCGGCTGAGGCGGACGCGACAGCAATTACGGCGCATAACCACGGCTTTCCGCAACAAGGCCGCTCCCCCTATGGGAGAGGGCTTCGCTAAATCTGTTTCGCCAGTTCGGCCTTGATCGCAGAGATGATCTTCGGGTCGTCCGGCGCCATATTGGGCGCGAAGCGGGCAACGACCTTGCCGCTGCGATCGATCAGGAACTTTTCGAAATTCCACAGCACTTCGGGTTCAGCCGTCGGCGTAATGCCATAACCTTTCAGCTTTTCGCGCATGTCCTCATTCGCCGCTTCGGCCTTGGGCTGGGCGGCGATCAAAGCTGAATACAGCGGATGGCGACCCTCGCCGGTCGCCACGATCTTCGAGAACATCGGGAAATCGACGTCATGGGTCGATTGGCAGAAGGTCGCGATCTCATCATCCGTCCCCGGCTCCTGCCCCGCGAAATCGTTCGCGGGAAAACCGAGCACGACCAGGCCCTGATCGCGATAGTCGCCGTAGATCCTCTCAAGCACTTCATATTGCGGAGTCAGCCCGCACCGGGATGCAACATTCACGACCAGGCGCACCGTGCCGCCATAGTCCGCAAGCGAGGCGGGTGTGCCATCGATCTTCGTCACGGGAATTTGCTCGATCGGTTCAGCCATCAGCGCACTCCTTCAGAAACAGGACCCATAGTCAGACCTTGGTGGCGAAGGGCGTAAAATTGGTGCTTTCATCGTAAACGTCGATTCCCTCGTGCCGTTTCAACCAGCCGACGACGAAATAGGTGAACGGGGTTAGCAGCGCTTCCCACGACACTTTCAGGATGAACTGGCTCATCATCACCATCAGCATGGCCTGCACCGGCCAGTCCGGCGCGCCGTAAAAGGCGAGCGGATAGAAGATGAGGCTGTCCACCCCCTGCCCGATAACGGTGCTGCCGATCGTCCGGGTCCAGAGATATTTGCCCTGCGTCCAGATTTTCATCTTTGCGAGCACGAGAGAGTTCGCGAATTCGCCCGCCCAGAACGCGCAGATGGATGCCATCACGATTCGGGCACCTGTCCGAACACGCTTTCATAGGCCGCCTGCCCGGTCCAGCCGGCGTCGGGCGGTAGCGACACGACGACCCACGACATCAGGACCATGAACAGCATGGCGGCAAAACCTGCCCAGATACAGCGCCGCGCACGGGCGTAGCCGTAAACCTCGGTCAGCACGTCGCCCAGCACATAGGACACCGGGAAGAACAAAATCCCCGCGCCGAACGGCCAAGGACCGATGTACGGCAGGTCGATGACCGCCCGCTTGCCCGCCCCAAGCACGTTGGAAAGCAGGAGAATGGTGACGAACGCCGCCATGACGAAATCGAAGTAGCGCAGGTGCGCGCCCGTGATCTTGCCCGCGTCTATATGGCGCAGATGGTTTTCCGGCGCATTGGCCATGATCAGCACTACCCCCTGGCTCGGCTTTGTTCAGATATGTTCGGCCGTGGTGCGTTGTTATGAGGGCTTTTTCCCGGCGTCCAGCGGGTTGGCCTTGAGGTCGACGGTGACTGTGACCGCCTTGTCCACCTGATTGTTAGCCATCTTGTCCTTGACACCAATGCCCCACACGGTCCGGTCAATCGTCAGCTTGCCCGAAACGCTGGCTTGCCCGTTGCTGATGACAAGCGTGAACGGCAATGTCACCGGCGCTGTCACGTTGCGCATCCTCAGTTGTCCCTGCGCCACGTAGCGGTCGCCGCCGCGGCTCTCGAAGCGGGTCGTCGTGAACAGCGCCTGCGGGGTTTTGAATACGTCGAACCAGTCCTCGTCGCGCAGCATGTCGTCGATCGACTTCTGTCCAGTCGTTGCCGACGCCAGATCGATGGCGACGATCGCGCTCGACGCCTTCAGATTGGCCGGATCAAAGCGGATGCGCGCGAGATAGCGCCCGAATTTTCCCTGGGTGCTCTGCCCGCCGCCGGTCGCGACGAAGCCAATCGCGCTTGATCCCGGCTGTACCCGCCATTGCGTAACCATCGATGCGGCGGCCGCGACCAGCACGGCTGCGGGAATGATCAACCATCTGCGCAAAACCTTGTTCCTCCGTGGATCGACTATCCCCCGGGCGGATGCTTCATGTCCAGATGTTGCGATTCGCATCCACCCCCTTTCCTCCCGCGCGCCCAGCGGCTAGGAGGCCGGGCATGACCGACATCGCCATCACGCCCGAAATCGTCGCCGAACACGGCCTTACGCCCGATGAATATCAGGTGATTCTCGACAGCCTTGGGCGGGTTCCCAATATCACCGAGCTTGGCATCTTTTCGGTGATGTGGTCGGAACATTGCTCCTATAAATCCTCACGCGTGCATCTGAAGAAGCTGCCGACCAAGGCGCCCTGGGTGATTCAAGGGCCGGGCGAGAACGCGGGTGTGATCGACATCGGCGACGGCCAGGCCGCCATCTTCAAGATGGAAAGCCACAACCACCCCAGCTATATCGAGCCTTATCAGGGTGCGGCGACCGGCGTTGGCGGCATCCTGCGCGACGTGTTCACCATGGGCGCGCGCCCCGTCGCGAACATGAATGCGTTGCGCTTCGGCCGTCCGGACCATCCCAAGATGCGCCACCTGATTTCAGGCGTCGTCCATGGCATCGGCGGCTACGGCAATTGCGTCGGCGTTCCAACTGTCGGCGGCGAGGTCAATTTCCACGCCGCCTATGACGGCAATATCCTGGTGAACGCGATGACGGTCGGCATCGCCAACACCGACAAAATCTTCTATTCGGCGGCGGCGGGTATCGGCAATCCGGTGGTCTATGTCGGCTCCAAGACCGGGCGCGACGGCATCCATGGTGCAACCATGGCCTCGGCCGAATTCACCGACGATTCGGAGGAAAAGCGCCCCACCGTGCAGGTCGGTGATCCCTTCACCGAAAAGCTGCTGATCGAGGCGTGCCTTGAACTGATGGCATCGGACGCCATCGTCGCCATTCAGGACATGGGCGCTGCCGGCCTCACTTCCTCCTCCGTCGAGATGGCTTCGAAGGGCGGCGTGGGCATCGAACTCGACATGGACACCGTGCCCTGCCGCGAAACCGGCATGACGCCCTATGAGATGATGCTGAGCGAATCGCAGGAGCGGATGTTGATCGTGCTGAAGCCCGGCCGTGAGGCGGAGGCCGAGGCAATCTTCCACAAATGGGAGCTTGATTTCGCTGTCATCGGCAAGGTGACCGACACCAGCCATATGGTGCTGACGTGGAAGGGCGAAATCGTCTGCGACATTCCGCTGGGTCCGCTTGCCGACAACGCCCCCGCCTATGACCGTCCCCATGTGCCGACACCCCGGCGCGCGCCGCTCGGCAACATACCGCCACGCGGCGACGTGGGGGATAATCTCGTCACGCTTTTGGGTTCGCCCGACCTCGCCTCGCGCCGCTGGGTGTGGGAGCAATATGACCATATGGTCGGCGCCGACACCATCCAGCGCCCCGGCGGCGATGCCGCGGTGGTGCGCGTGCACGATACAAAAAAGGCGTTGGCAATTTCGACCGACGTAACGCCCCGCTACTGCTTCGCCGATCCGGTTGAAGGCGGGCGGCAGGCGATCGCCGAATGCTGGCGCAACATCACCGCCGTCGGTGCGATACCGCTTGCGACAACCGACTGCATGAATTTCGGCAATCCGCAACGACCCGAGATCATGGGCCAGTTCGTCGGCTGCATCGATGGCATGGCGGAAGCGTGCGCGGCGCTCGATTTCCCGATCGTGTCGGGAAACGTCAGCCTTTACAATGAAACCAACGGAACCGGCATCCTGCCTACGCCGGCCATCGGCGGTGTCGGCCTGCTGGCAGATTACGAGAAAATGGCCACGGTTGCGTTCAAGGCGGCCGACGAAACCATCCTCGTTATCGGCGAAACAAGGGGCCATCTCGGCCAGTCGATCTGGCTGCGCGAAATCGCAGGCGCCGAGGAAGGCCCTCCCCCGCCGGTGGACCTGGGCGCCGAACGCCGCAACGGTGATTTCGTGCGCGACCTGATTCTTGGCGGCAAGCTAAGCGCGGTTCACGATTGCGCGGACGGCGGCCTTCTTGTTGCGGTCGCGGAAATGGCGCTTGCCGGAAAGATAGGCGCCATCCTTGAACCTGACGGCGTCCTGCCGCTTCATGCCTGGGCTTACGGCGAGGATCAGGCGCGCTATGTCGTCACCTCGGCCAACGCTGCCGACATCGTCGAAGCCGCACGCGCCGCCGATGTGCCCGTGACGGTGATGGGCCGCACAGGCGGCGACGCCATTGCCGTCGCAGGCGCCAGCACGGTCCCGCTAGCGACGCTGCGCGACGCGCATGAAGGCTTCTTCCCGCAATTGATGGCCCAGGAAGCGGCACTCTAGGAAGTCCGTCAGGGCTCGGCGGCACCAAACCTAGGAGCGGCCGAATCCCCGCATCGGAGCGCGCATGGCGTCACGGCGTCGTTGCATGAGCGGATTGGTGTGGCGGTCGAACCAGACCAGCGTTTCCTCGAACAGGGGACGCAAGCGCGCCACCTCGACAATCAGTTCCTCGGGTGTTTCGCGATGATCGACGCATTTGCGCGCACCCGTTTCGATCACTTCGGCAAGCGCACCCAGCGGACCCGCGCCGAAATGGCGGGCCTCTCCCTTCAGCGTGTGGGCGGGCAATACCAGCGCGGCGGAATCATGCGCACGCATTGCCTGCTCAATTCGCTCGACAGCCTTGGTGCCGTCCTCGCGAAAATAGCCCAGAATGCGTAGAAAGGCCGAACCCAGATCGGCACGGATCTGTTCAAAGGCCCGTATGTCGACGACCTGATCTTCCACCTTGTCCATCATCATCCCCCGTTCCCCATCCGCGCCTAGCGGCAGTTTAGGGCAGGACGCGTAAATAGATGGTTGCGATCAGGTGATGATCCGCCATCTGAGCAGCGGCGGCTCGCTTGCGATTTTCTCGACCCGCCAGCCGTTCTCGGATGCAAGCCGCGGGATGTCCCTGGCGGCGGCGGGGTCTTCGGCGACCAGCTCAAAGCATCCGCCGCCAGCGTGGCGCACCGCCCGCGCAAGCCGCAACGCAGGCCAGGGGCATTTCAGTCCCCGTGCATCGACATGGATGGCTGGTTGTTGGCTCAACGGTCGAACGGATTGGCACGGCTGCGCAGATTCAGGCGAATCGGTACGCCCTCCAGATCGAGCCCGGCACGCATCGCATTCACCAGATATCGCCGATAGCTTTCGGGCAATTCATCCAGCCGATTGCCAAAGACGACGAAAGTCGGCGGACGCGTGCTCGCCTGCGTGATGTATCTCAGCTTGATCCGTCTGCCTCCCGGAGCGGGCGGCGGATTCTTCGCAACCGCATTTTCGAACCAGCGGTTGAGCGCCGAGGTGCCGACGCGGCGGCTCCATTTCTCGCGCTGCTCGAAGGCGACCTTCAACAGCGTGTCCAGCCCCTTGCCGGTTTTGCCCGACACGGTCAGCAGCGGCACGCCCTTGATCTGCGCCAGCCCTTCCTCAAGCGCCGCCTGCACGCCCTGGAACAACTTGCTCTGATCTTCGGCCACGTCCCATTTGTTGAGCGCAATGACGAAGGATCGGCCTTCTTCAAGCGTCATATCGGCGATGCGCAGATCCTGCGCCTCGAGGCCCAGCGTGGCATCGAGCAACAGGACGACGACTTCGGCAAAATCAATCGCGCGACGGGTATCGGCGGCGGATAGCTTCTCAAGCTTCTCCTTCACCTTGGCCTTGCGCCGCAGACCTGCTGTATCGATCAGCCGGACGGGCTTGTCCTGCCATTCCCATTCGATCGCGATCGAATCGCGAGTGATGCCAGCTTCGGGGCCCGTAATCAGCCGCTCATGGCCGAGCAGCTTGTTGATCAAGGTCGATTTGCCCGCGTTCGGCCGCCCGATGATCGCGAGCTTCAATGGCGTCGCCGGATCTTCTTCTGGCGCACCATCTTCGGCTTCGCGGATCTGCCGTGCCTCGACAAAGGCGTCCACATAGGGCCTCAGACTGTCGTAAAGCTCCACCAGGCCTTCGCCATGCTCGGCAGATATCGGCAAGGGCTCATCCAGCCCCAGCTCATAGCATTCGGAAAGCCCCGCCTCGCTTGTCGCCCGCCCCTCAACCTTGTTGGCGACAAGGATCACCGGCCGTGCCTGGGCACGCAGCCATTGGGCAATGCTTTTGTCCAGCGAAGTTATGCCCGCCCGCGCGTCGACCAGAAACAGGACAACGTCGGACTGTCCAAGTGCCGCTTCGGTTTGCGCACGCATCCGTCCGGGAAGCGTATCCGGCTCGGCTTCCTCGAACCCCGCAGTGTCGACGATTTTGAAGTCGAGATCGAACAGCCGCGCGTCTCCCTCCCGGCGATCGCGGGTAACGCCGGGGAGATCGTCGACAAGTGCCAGCCGCTTGCCGACCAAACGGTTGAACAACGTCGACTTGCCGACGTTCGGACGCCCGACAATAGCAACTACGGGAAGCTCAGGCATGATATGAAAGATCCCTGTTCAGCGCCACGCGCTGAGCTTGCCGTCGTCGGTCAGCACATACATGGTGTTGTTGGCGACGACCGGGCCCAGATGCCCGCCGTCCGGAAGTTTGGTATGCGACGCGATTTTTCCGTCATAAGGAGAAACGCTGATCAACTGGCCGTTGGTGCCAACCAGGAACAAGCCCTGGGATGCCAGCACGGGTCCTGCCCAGCGGATGGGATTCTTTCTTTTTCTTCGCGTTCTTGTAGGCGGGCAGTTGCGTCGCCCAGCGGACTTTACCCGTGCCGCGCGACAGGCACAGCAGCCGCGAATCCGACGTGACGACATAAATCCATTCGCCCGCCACCCATGGCGTCGAAATGCCGCCAATATTCACTTCCCACACGCGCTGGCCGGTTGAAAGTTCGACCGCAACCATGCGCCCGCCCTGGCCGATGGCGAATACCCTGCCCTCGTCGATCGCCGGCGAGGCGTCGATATCCGACAGCATGGCGACCGAGGTCGACGCGCCGGTTTTAGCCAGCGTGTCCTGCCAGACCGGACGACTGTTCTCGATCCGCATCGCGGTCAGATCGCCCGACGAGAAACCGGCGACAACGGTATCGAGCGCGATGGCTGGCGTGGCCGCGCCGAACAGCCCCGTCGTTTCCACCGTGCTACTCGATTGCCAAAGCGTCTTTCCGTCAGTCGTCGACAGCGCAATGATCTGATTGTCCTGCGTAATGACGACGAGCCGGTCACCCTGAACCGCGGGAGCGCCCCGCAAGGGCGCGGAAAGCGTGGTGTTCCACAGCTTGTTGCCGGTAGCGGCGTCGAACGCCACGACACGGCCCCAGCCGGTGCTGGCATAAACGCGGCCGTTATCGAAACTGACCCCGCCACCAAAGGCCGCGGCTTTCAATTCGCCGCCCGACGATATGTCCGACCGCCAGGCAAGCCCGCCAGACTGCGCGTCAAAGGCACGAACCTCGGCCTGGGTGTCGATCGTATAGACCTTGCCTGCCGCTACCACGGGTCCGGCCGCAAGCTGGGCCTTATTGGTCTCACCCTTGCCGATCGAAACGGTCCAGACCTGTCTCAACGCGTTGGACAGCGTCAGATGACCCATGTTCTTGGCTGCATTTCCGCCCGGCTGGGTCCAGTCTGCGTTGGTTTGCGGCGGAGGCAAGGTGACAGTGACGTCAGCCAGCTCGGGGTCCGGCTCGGCATTGGCTTCATAGATAAGCACCGGCAATCGTTCGCCCAGTACGGGAGTCCGCTTTTTCTTGCCGCCGCCGCCATGGAATATGCCACAGCCCGAAACCAGCGCCGCAGCCGTCACAACCAATATCAAACGCTTCATTCAGAGGCTCCCGCCTGGTCCGTCTTTGCATCCGGCGCGGCATCAATTCCGAGGGCGGCGGCCATTTGGGCCGCGCGTGTTCTTACCGAAGGTGGCGCTTCGTTGTCGCGGGCGATCGCCGCGAACAATGGCCCGGCCAGGTCCGGCTTGTTTTCGTTGAGATAGGCGATCGCCGTCATTTCACCGGCAGAGGCGAACCAGGGGTTGCCCGCGATGGCGAGCGACTTCAGCCGGGAGATGACTTCGGCAGGCTTCAGGCCGTCGAACTGAAGCGCGGTTTGTCGAACCAGCGCCAGATCCCGATAGGCCTTCGGAGCGTTGGCATCAGCCGCTACAGCGCCAAAGGCGTCGGCCGCCTTTTTTGTATCGCCCTTCCTGATCGCGACCTCCGCCTCGCCGAGCATCGCAGCAGTCTCATAGCCCTTGTTGCCTGACAATTTCAGCTGGGACAGGGCGGCGGTTGCACGCGTGTCATTGCCGAAATCGGCGTTGCTGAACACTTGGGTCAGCTTTTCGCCAAGTTCGCCAGCCTTGCGCTTATGCTCCTCGTGCCACCAGAGATATCCAGCAAACGCGATCAGCCCGGCGCCGATCGCAACCAGCAGCAGGCGGCCCCAGCGGCGCCACCAGCCGGACAGCTGGTCACGCCGCAGTTCATCATCCACCTCTCTCAGAAAGGCTTCGTCGATCTCTTTATTCTCAGCCAAAAGGTGAACTCCGTCTCTCACGCGGGCGGACCTTAGGCGGAGCTTGGTTCCGGCTCAAGGCTTAGGCATGTAGATATGATCATCTCCCGGAAATGCCCGGGACTTTACTTCAGCCGCATACGCCTGAACGGCTGATGAAATACGCTCGGCAAGATCGTCGTAACGCTTCACGAACCGGGGGACGCGCTCGAACATGCCCAGCATGTCGTCGATCACCAGCACCTGCCCGTCACACTTGGCCGACGCGCCGATGCCGATCACCGGACAGGCAACCTCCCCCGTGATCCGGTCAGCCAATGGCGCGATTACGCCCTCGACCACCAGCGCGAAGGCGCCTGCTCCGGCGATCACCTTCGCATCGGCCAGGATCTTCGCCTGTTCGGCTTCCGACCGGCCCCGCGCGCCATAACCACCCAGCGCGTTGACCGCTTGCGGCGTAAGGCCCACATGGCCGATGACGGGGATGCCGCGCTTGACCAGAAAGGCGACGGTCTCGGCCATCGCCTCGCCGCCTTCCATCTTCACGGCCGCGGCCCCGGTTTCCGCCATCACACGAGACGCATTCGTAAACGCCTGTTCGGGTGACGCCTCATAGCTGCCGAACGGCATGTCGATGATGACCACCGAATGATAGGAACCGCGCACCACCGCCGCGCCATGCGCGCACATCATGTCGAGCGTCACTTGCAGCGTCGTCGGCAGGCCATAGATCACCTGGCCGAGGCTGTCCCCAACGAGAAGCATGTCGCAATGCGGATCAAGCAACTGCGCCATGCGCGCGGTATAGGCCGTCAGCATGACCAGGGGCTCGCCGCCCTTGCGTTTCTGGATCGCGGGCACGGTCAGCCGTTTCATCGGCGCGGGCGTCGGATGGGCGCGGCTGGTCGACGTATCGAGCGTATAGGTGGTGGACATGGGAACGGCTCCCCGTGCGGTTCGATCAGTTGCGCTTCAGCGCCGTGACTTCAATCTCGACTTTCATTTCAGGTTTCACAAGCCCGACAACGATCGCGCTTGCCGCCGGCCGGATTTCGCCGAACGCCGCGCCCAGCACCGGGCCGACTTCATCCCAATAAGCGGCATCGGTAAAATAATAGGTTGCGCGCACGACATCCGCGAGGGCAAATCCCGCCTCTCCCAGCGCCTTTTCGATGATGCCCAGCGCGTTCTTCGCCTGTTCGGCGGTGCTTTCCGGCATGGCCTTGGTGACCGGATCATAACCCGTGGTGCCCGCGACAAAGCACCAGTCGCCTTCCACCACCGCACGCGAATAGCCGACCTGCTTCTCGAATGGCGAACCGCTTGAAATCAACCGACGTGTCACCTGATGCTTACTCCTTACTTTATAGGTTTCCGGCTTCATAGGTTTCCGGCCTGAAGCCGACCAGCAGCGCGTCACCCGTATCGAGCACCGGCCGCTTGATCATCGATGGTTGGGCGACCATCAGCGCGATCGCCTTTGCCTCGTCCATATTCGCTTTGTCGGCGTCCGGCAGCTTCTTGAAGGTCGTGCCCGCGCGGTTAAGGAGCCTTTCCCAGCCCACTTGGTCGCTCCATGCCTCCAGCCGCGCATGATCGATCCCGGCAGCCTTATAGTCATGGAAAGCATAAGCGACGCCGCGATCTTCCAGCCACGTCCGGGCCTTCTTGATCGTGTCGCAATTCTTGATGCCATACATGGTAATCGTCATGCCGACCGCCTCACACTTTATCCAACGCAGCAAGCCTGACAGATCTTTCGACGCCCGCCGGCTCAGGAACCTGGAGCGCCCCCGGCCCTTTCACTCCCATTCGATCGTGCCGGGCGGCTTTGAGGTGTAGTCATAAACCACGCGGTTGATGCCCCGCACCTCGTTGACGATCCGCGTCGCCGTCGCCGACAGGAAAGCAGCGTCGAACGGGTAGATGTCCGCCGTCATGCCATCGACGGACGTCACCGCACGGAGCGCGCAGACGCTGTCATACGTACGGCCGTCGCCCATCACACCCACCGTCCGCACCGGCAGCAGCACGGCGAACGCCTGCCAGATCGCGTCATACAGCCCGGCCTTGCGGATTTCCTCCAGATAGACGGCGTCGGCCTTGCGGAGGATATCGCAGCGCTCCTTCGTCACCTCGCCCGGAATGCGGATAGCCAGCCCCGGCCCCGGGAAGGGATGGCGGCCGACGAACGCCTCGGGCAGGCCAAGTTCGCGGCCCAGCTCGCGCACCTCGTCCTTGAACAGTTCCCGCAACGGCTCGACGAGCTTCATCTTCATCCGATCGGGCAGGCCGCCGACATTATGGTGGCTCTTGATCGTCACCGAAGGTCCGCCGGTAAAGCTCACGCTTTCAATGACATCCGGATAGAGCGTGCCCTGCGCGAGGAAATCCGCGCCGCCGATCTTGTGTGCCTCCTCGTCGAACACGTCGATGAAGGTCTTGCCAATGAACTTGCGCTTGGCTTCGGGGTCGCTCACACCCTGGAGGCCATCGAGAAACAGCTTCTCCGCCTCCACATGGACCAGCGGGATTCCGTAATGTTCGCGGAACAGGCTGACGACCTGCTCGGCCTCGCCCAGACGCATCAGACCATGGTCGACGAACACGCAGGTGAGCTGGTCGCCGATCGCCTCGTGGATCAGCACGGCCGCCACCGCCGAATTGACCCCGCCTGAAAGGCCGCAGATGACCCTTGCGCCACCTACCTGCTCGCGGATTTCAGCAATCTTAGCCGCACGAAACCCCGCCATTGTCCAGTTGCCCGACAAGCCGCAGACGTGCCGCACGAAATTGGAGATCAGTTTGGCGCCATCGGGCGTGTGGACGACCTCCGGATGAAATTGAACGCCGTAGAAGTGTCGGCTTTCGTCCGCGGTCGCCGCATAGGGTGCCCCTTCTGATCGCGCGATGATACGGAACCCGTCAGGCAACGCATCCACGCGGTCGCCGTGGCTCATCCACACCTGATGGCTTTCGCCCTTCTGCCAGATGCCATCGAACAGCGCCGAATGTTCCACGACTTCCACAAAGGCCCGTCCGAACTCGCGATGGTCGGAAGGCGAGACCCGGCCGCCCAATTGGGCCGCCATGGTTTGCTGGCCATAGCAGATGCCCAGCACCGGCACGCCCGCATCAAAGATGCGCTGCGGCGCGCGCGGACTTGTTTCGGTCGTTACCGAAGCGGGGCCGCCCGAAAGGATCACGCCTTTGGGCTGCAGGCGATCAAAGGCGGCCTCGGCCGCACTGAATGGCGCGATCTCGCAATAGACGCCCGCTTCGCGTACGCGGCGCGCAATCAGCTGCGTCACCTGGCTTCCGAAATCGACGATCAGGATACAGTCCTGCGGCTGGACGGTCATGACAAATGCCCCGGACAGAGTGTTGGCGGCGGGATAGGTCCGGTAGCCATCAGAGTCCAGCGTTTCGCACCCGGGAAATGAAATCGTCGTCGCCCCATGTCGGATGCTTCAATTTCCGGGGTGGCTCATACCGAATAGTCGCAATCCCCATCGCGGACCCGGTTTATGGTCAGGTCGCTGTTGGCCGATTGAACGCGGAGGGACCAAACCGCGGTCAAACGAAGAAGCGACGGCCAGCAAGGGGATAACAACACACATTCCATGTCGGGGACGCATGCGATGTTAAGCTTGCCAAAAGTTCGAACCATCTCGTGGCTTTTGATGACCCTGGCTGCAATCGTGGTTGCCGGCCTCAACTCCCGCTTCATCTGGATCGACATACGCGGGATCATGCATCGGGCGGTTGACCATCTCGGGCGCCAGGATTTCGAGCTTTACCTCCACCTGTGGACGGCACCGCTGATCCTGGTCTCTGGCGCGCTGTTGTTTCCCAAACATTTGCGAGAGCGCTTTCCCAGCGTCCATCGCTGGACTGGACGCCTGTATCTCGGCACCATCATGATCACGTCATTCGCAACGCTGCGCCTGGCGCTTACCGATACCGGCGGGCCGTTGACGATCTTCGGCTTTGCCATGCTGTCCGTACTGTGGTTCGGGACCGCCGCCATGGCATGGACGCGCGCCCTTCAAGGGCGGTTCGCGCAACACGGCGAGTGGATGCTCCGCAATTATGCACTGACGCTGACCAATGTGACATTTCGGGCAGAACTGCACATGTTTCTGTGGCTGGGTGGACGATTCAGCCAAGTTTACGAGCCGACGCGCGTGCTGCAATGGATCCCCAATTTGATTGTCGCCGAAGTCCTGATCAGGAGAGGATTCTTCACGAGCGGAAGCTGGCGGGATGTCCTGCGTCTGCGCCTGCGACGCCCAATGGGTACGCCCGTGCAGTCATACACACCCTGAGCGCCAGGTAGTCACCAATTCACTGCCATGAGTATGCGTAGGCGTCGTCAATGTGCACGTAATCGACCCGCCCATAGCTGTAGCTGCACGTGAATCGCGCGGTATCTTGCCATTGGCGATCATCCGCGGAATCCCGGCCGCCGCTTCGGTATTCCAGGGTCCCGCGGACTCGATAGCTGTCGCCCTGGCGTTCGATACCCGTGATGACGTTCACTCGCGCATCGCGGCCCGAATCGCTGGCGCGCCTTTCGGCCGCGTCGGCGCAGGCGTCGACAGCCACGCCTTCTGAACTGCCGTTGCGCTTGCGGTCCCGGTCGCGCCCATAAACCGTACCATTATTGTCGCGTGACCTGCTGATTTCCGATGCTATGGCTGCGATCCCGCCGATGATGACGGCGCCAATGATAAGGTCACCTGCGTCCAGCCTGTCATGATCCCAGTGCCGGTAGCGGCGCGCGTCCGCCGGGCCTGCAACCGATGTCGCGAGAAGTGCTGCCGTAGCGGCGCTCAGGGCGAAATGTGAAGCACGGCGCATCAGGCGGTCCTCATCTTTCCGCCTCGTTATACACCCAATCCGCTGACCACGCGATGAACGGTTCGTTGTGCCCGATCAGCCGTCAAGCGGTGATGACACAGCAGGTCTTCCGCAACGAAAAAGGCCCGGTACCCATCGGGACCGAGCCTCATTCTAATCAAAAGCCTGAAAAGCTTATGCGGCCTCTTCGACCTCGTCGTTCGCTAACGGACCGGAGTCCTGGCCCTTGGCCGACACGTCGCGATCGACAAACTCGATGATCGCCATCGGCGCGGCGTCCGATGCGCGGATGCCGGCCTTGACCACGCGGGTGTAACCGCCGCTGCGATCCTTGTAGCGCTCTGCCAGGACCGCGAACAGCTTCGTGAGCTGCGTGTCGTCCATCAGCCGCGCCATGGCGAGTTGACGATTGGCAAGGCCGCCCTTTTTCGCCAGCGTCACCAGCTTTTCGGTGTACGGCCGCAGTTCCTTGGCCTTTGCAACCGTGGTCGTGATCTGCTCATGCTTGATCAACGCAGCCGCCATGTTGCGGAACAGGGCAGCGCGATGACTGCTGGTGCGTTGAAGTTTACGTCCGCCAACACGATGGCGCATGATCTTTCTCCTGTTTGTTCAAGGGCCGGATCAGGTACCCAGGACCAGGCGGCGACGCGGACCGCCCAAATTCACGTCATCCCGATAAAATCGGAACCCATTCAATCGCCGGACAGAACCCTGACTTTCGTCAGACGGCCCGTCGGAGGCTCAATATTCCTGCTCGAGCTTCTTGGCCATTTCTTCGATGTTTTCAGGCGGCCAGCCCGGAATATCCATGCCCAGACGCAGGCTCATCGACGCCAGCACTTCCTTGATCTCGTTCAGAGACTTGCGGCCGAAGTTCGGTGTGCGCAGCATCTCGGCCTCGGTCTTCTGGACCAGATCGCCGATGTAGATGATGTTGTCGTTCTTCAGGCAGTTCGCCGAACGGACCGACAGTTCCAGTTCGTCGACCTTCTTGAGCAGGTAACGGTTGATCTGGCCGCTTTCGGACTCCGCTTCCGCAGGTGCAGCAGCAAGGCCGATCGGCGCCGATATGCCCTGTGCAGGCTCTTCAAAATTGACGAAAAGCTGCAACTGGTCCTGCAGAATGCGCGCTGCATAAGCAACAGCATCCTCCGGCGTGACCGTGCCATCGGTTTCGATCGTCAGTGTCAGCTTGTCATAGTCAAGCTCCTGGCCGACGCGGGTGTTTTCCACCTTGTAGGCGACCTGGCGCACCGGCGAATACAACGCATCGACCGGAATGAGGCCGATCGGAGCGTCAGCCGGGCGGTTCGAACCCGCCGGAACATAGCCTTTGCCGACTTCGGCGGTAAGCTCCATGTTCAGCGTCGCGCCGTCATCAAGATGGCAGATGACGAGATCGGGGTTCATCACCTCGATATCGCCCGACGTCGCGATCTGACCGGCGGTGATTTCACCGGGGCCGGTTGCCGAAAGCTGAAGCCGTTTGCCAAGGTCGCCCTGCATGCGGAGAGCGACTTGCTTCACGTTCAGGACGATGTCGGTCACATCCTCGCGCACGCCGGCAAGCGACGAAAATTCATGCAGCACGCCTTCGATCTTGATCGATGTAACGGCCGCGCCTTGAAGCGAGGACAGAAGCACGCGGCGCAGCGCGTTGCCGAGAGTGAGGCCAAAGCCCCGCTCAAGCGGCTCGGCGATGAAGGTCGCCTTGCGTTTGCCATCGCCACCCTTCAGCTCAAGGCTGTTAGGCTTCTTCAGTTCCTGCCAATTCTTCGCGTTTACTGCCACGGTGTTCCCCTGGTGTGCTTGGGGGCGCGAAACCGCGCCGCGGTTGAAAGACACGATCGGCGAAAAAGCACCGATCGAACGCGATAGATCAGACGCGCCGACGCTTCGGCGGACGGACGCCATTGTGCGGAATGGGCGTCACATCGCGGATAGCGGTGATCGCAAAACCGACAGCCTGCAATGCCCGCAGAGCCGATTTACGGCCCGAGCCCGGACCCTTCACTTCCACTTCCAGGGTGCGAACGCCATGCTCCTGAGCCTTGCGTCCTGCATCTTCGGCTGCAACCTGGGCAGCATAAGGCGTCGACTTGCGGCTGCCCTTGAAGCCCATGGTGCCTGCCGATGACCAGGAAATCGCATTTCCCTGCGCATCGGTGATGGTGATCATGGTGTTATTGAACGTAGCATTCACATGCGCCACGCCCGACGTGATGTTCTTTCGCTCGCGGCGACGAATGCGCTGAGGTTCGCGTGCCATCTCTTGATGTTCCCCGTGTCTCTATTCAGGCTGCTGACAAGCTTATTTCTTCTTGCCGGCGATCGGCTTGGCCTTGCCCTTGCGGGTGCGCGCATTGGTGTGCGTGCGCTGACCACGGACCGGCAAGCCCTTGCGATGACGCAGCCCGCGATAGCAGGCGAGATCCATCAGGCGCTTGATGTTCATTGCGACTTGGCGGCGAAGGTCACCTTCGACCGTAAAATCGCGATCGATCAGCTCACGGATCTGAAGGACCTCCTGATCGGACAGATCCTGAACGCGGCGCTCGGTCGTGATACCGAGCTGGTTGACGATGCTCTTGGCCGCCGTAGAGCCAATGCCGTGAATATAAGTCAGCGCAATCTCGACGCGCTTGTTTGTCGGGATATTGACACCCGCGATACGTGCCACAAATAATCTCCTGCTCCACGGGGTGTGGTGGGCCGTCACCCCATCTCAAAGCGTTGAACCCGAATGATCCGAACAACACAATCCGGCAAGCGCAATTTGCACTGCCGGAGAATTGTTCAGGCGGGAAAGGCGTCGTTAGACAGCCCCGCCGCCCCTGTCAACCCACCCTTGCCTTCGCGTCGAGGATTCCCTCGATTGCCTCGTTGACCTCCGCTATATCGGCCATGCCGTCAACCCGTGACACCAGCCCCCGCGTCTCGTAATAAGGAAGTATCGGGGCCGTTTTGGCGCGATATTCAGCCATACGGGTACGAACCGTTTCCTCATTGTCGTCGGGACGGCGCTTGAATTCGGTTGAACCGCACACATCGCATGTGCCAGCCTTCATGGGCTGCTTGTAGCGGTCATGATAGCCTTCGCCGCACTTTGCGCAGGTGAAGCGGCCGGTAATGCGGTCGACAAGGGCATCCTCGTCGACGGACAACTCAATCACCCGATCGAGCCTCAGTCCCTTTGCCTTCAACAAGCTATCCAGCGCTTCAGCCTGGGCGACCGTGCGCGGGAAACCGTCGAGAATAAAGCCCTTGGCCGTGTCCGGCTGGTCGAGCCGCTCGGACAATATGCCGGTGACGATGTCGTCGGAAACCAGTTCGCCCGCCTCCATCACCGCCTTGGCTTTCAACCCAACCGGCGTTCCGGCCGCAACCGCAGCGCGCAACATGTCGCCGGTGGAAAGCTGGATCATGCCACGCTCGGCAACAAGCCGGCTGGCCTGCGTCCCCTTGCCCGCCCCCGGTGGGCCCAGCAGGATGATATTCAACGGCGCCCCCCACGCAAACGAGCCTTTTTGATCAGCCCTTCATATTGATGCGCAAGCAAGTGGCTTTGAATCTGCGTGACCGTGTCAATTGTAACGTTGACGACGATCAGCAGGCTGGTGCCGCCCAGATAAAATGGAACCGCCAGCTTGGAGATGAGAAATTCCGGCAGCAGGCAGATCAGCGCCAGGTAACCCGCGCCGATCACCGTAATCCGTGTCAGGACAAAGTCGAAATATTCGGCCGTGCGCTGACCCGGACGGATGCCGGGGATGAACCCGCCATATTTCTTCAGATTGTCGGCAGTCTCCTCCGGATTGAAGATGACTGCGGTATAAAAGAAACTGAAGAAGATAATGCCGAAGGCGTAGAGCCCCATATAGAGCGGCGATCCGTGTTGAAGCGCGGTGGTGATCGCGATGATCACATCGCCCCATTTGCTTTCGCCTGCCGCCCTCTGGCCCGCGAACTGCGCGACCGTCAAAGGCATCAGCAGCAAGGAGGATGCGAAGATCGGCGGGATCACGCCCGCTGTATTGATTTTCAGCGGCAGGTGCGAGCTGTCTCCCTGCGTCATACCCTGCGCCGTCTGGCGCTTGGGATATTGGATCAGGATCTTCCGCTGTGCGCGCTCCATGAAGCAGATGAACGCCACCAGACCAAGTGCTACGACGATGATGCCGATGATGATTAGCGGTGACATCGCGCCGGTCCGGCCCTGTTCGAACAGGCCGATGATCGCCGTCGGCAGATGGGCGACGATGCCCGCCATGATGATCAGCGAAATGCCGTTGCCGATACCGCGACTGGTGATCTGCTCGCCCAGCCACATCAGGAACATCGTGCCGCCGACAAGCGTCGTCACGCAGGAAATGCGAAAGATCCAGCCGGGATCGATCACGGCGGACATGCCTTGCCCGGAACCCCAGCCTTCAAGGCCAACGGCAATGCCATAACCCTGAAAGGCGCAGAGGAACACCGTGCCGTAGCGGGTGTACTGGTTCAGCTTCTTGCGCCCGCTCTCCCCCTCCTTCTTCAGCGCGTCCAGGGTGGGGCTAAGCGAAGTGGCCAGCTGGATCACGATCGATGCGGTAATATAGGGCATCACGCCAAGCGCGATCACCGACATGCGCTGAAGCGCGCCGCCCGAAAACATGTTGAAAAAGTCCAGCACGCCGCCCTGGGTGCGCTGGAACAGGCTGTGCATCGCAACCGGATCAATCCCGGGTATCGGCACATAGGACAGCAGGCGAAACACGATCAGGGCGCCCAGCGTAAACCAGATGCGCTTCTTGAGATCAGTCGCCTTCGAAAAGGAGGCGAGGCTGATGTTGGCGGCCAATTGTTCGGCTGCGGATGCCATGTCCGTCGATTTCCCTCCGCGGCGAACCGCTTTGATCAAGCACAAAGACGGGCGCCCGACTGTCCGGGCGCCGTTTCTCCGGCTCAGGCTTCGGCCTTTTCCGCCTTGACCTTTGCAGTCACTTCGACCGTGCCGCCCAGTTTCTCGACCGCTTCACGGGCCGCTTTGGACGCACCGGCGATCTTGAAGCTCAGCTTGGCCTTCAGTTCGCCCTTGGCAAGCAGACGCACGCCATCCTTGCCGCCACGGGCAAGGCCTGCGCCCTTCAACGCCGCATGATCGACCACGCCGTTCGCGTCGAGCTTGCCAGCGTCGATGACCTTCTGGATCGCGCCCAGGTTCACCTCGGCATAGTCCTTGGCGAAGATGTTGTTGAAGCCGCGCTTCGGGATCCGCATGTGAAGCGGCATCTGACCGCCCTCGAAGCCATTGACGGAAACACCCGAGCGGCTCTTCTGACCTTTCTGGCCGCGGCCGCCGGTCTTGCCGAGGCCCGAGCCGATACCACGGCCAACACGAACACGCCCCTTGCGCGCACCCGGATTGTCACGAATTTCGTTCAGTTTCATCTTATCGCACTCGCTTTCGCTTGGCTGTCCCCGCTACGAACGGAGACCTGCGCGCGACCGCAACCACATGGCCGCGGACTTAACGACGAAGCGCTTGCCCCAGGATCGCACCCGGATCAAGCGCCTCGTTTCCAAAAAATGAAGGCTGTTACGCCTCCACCTTCACCATATGCTGAACCTTGCGGATCATGCCACGCACATCGGGCGTGTCCTCAAGCTCCACCGTACGGTGCATCTTGTTGAGGCCCAGGCCGATCAACGTCGCCCGTTGGTCCTTGGTCCGCCGGATCGGCGATCCGGTCTGGGTTGAACTTGATCTTCGCCATCATGCTTACTCCGCGACCGCCTCGGCCTCAGCCGTGGCCGCCCGTTCCGAAACATCGCCACGACGCTGAAGCAGATCGGCGATCTTCTTTCCACGACGCTGCGCGACCGATTTTGGCGAGGTCTGCTCGCCAAGCGCCGCGAAGGTCGCCCGGATCATGTTATAGGGGTTGCTGGTGCCAATCGACTTGGTCACCACGTCTGCGACGCCCAGGCTCTCGAACACCGCGCGCATCGGACCGCCGGCAATGATGCCGGTACCCTGCGGAGCCGAGCGCACATACACACGCCCCGCACCGAAGCGCCCCGCACCGTCGTGATGCAGCGTGCGCCCTTCGCGCAGCGGCACGCGGACCATCGCCTTCTTGGCGGCAGCCGTCGCCTTGGAAATGGCTTCCGGCACTTCGCGGGCCTTGCCATGGCCAAAGCCGACCCGCCCCTTGCCGTCACCGACCACGACCAGAGCGGCGAAGCCGAAGCGCTTGCCGCCCTTCACCGTCTTCGAGACGCGGTTGATGTGAACGAGCTTTTCGATGAGCTCTTCGCCCTGCTCCTCGTCCCGGTTGCCGCGACGATCGTCCCGACGTCCCCGGCCGTCGCGACCGCCACGGTTTTCACCGCCACGATTGCCACGACCGCGCCCGCGACGGGGGCTTTCAGGGGCAGTCGCAGCCTCAGCGGCTGGACCTTCGGTCTGGATTGCGTTTTCTTCAGCCATTTAGAATTCCAATCCGCTTTCGCGTGCCGCTTCCGCCAGCGCCTTGACGCGCCCGTGAAACAGGAAACCGCCACGGTCGAACACGACCTTGCCAACACCGGCCGCCTTGGCCCGCTCGGCGATACGCTTACCAACCTCGGCTGCGGCGGCGGAAGTGGCGCCCGTGTTGCCGCGCACGTCTTTTTCCAGCGTCGACGCGGCCGCCAGCGTCAAGCCCGCGGCATCGTCGATGACCTGGGCATAGATATGCTGGCTCGACCTGTGAACGGAAAGGCGCGGGCGACTGCCGGCCTTGGCCCGAAGCGCCGTGCGATTACGCTGGCGACGCTTTTCGAACAATGAAAGTTCCTTGGCCATCTTACTTCTTCTTCCCTTCCTTGCGGAAGATGAACTCGCCGCGATACTTGATGCCCTTGCCCTTATAGGGCTCAGGCTTCCGCCAACGGCGAATTTCTGCCGCCACCTGGCCAACCTGCTGCTTGTCGTTGCCCGAAATCTCGACCGTGGTCTGATCCGGCGTCTTGATCGTGATGCCTTCCGGCACCTCGTAATTGACGTCGTGGCTGTAGCCGAGCTGCAGTTTCAGGGTCTTGCCCTGAGCGGTCGCGCGATAGCCCACGCCGGTGATTTCCAACACCTTGGTGAAGCCGTCGGTGACGCCGGTCACAAGATTCTGAACCATCGTGCGCTGCATGCCCCAGAAGGAGCGCGCACGCTTTGTGTCGTTCGCCGGCTGGATCGAAATCGCGCCTTCCTGAACATCGTAATTGATGTCGTCGACCATTGGCATCGACAGCGTGCCCTTTGGGCCCTTCACCGAAAGCGTACCCTCGGCGATGGTTGCCGTCACACCCGACGGAATCGGCGATCGGCTTTTTTCCGATACGTGACATGGGTGCGGCTCCTCAGAATACTTCCGCCAACACCTCGCCGCCCACGTTCTGGTTCGCGCGCTTCCGCGTCGGACAGAACGCCCTTTGGCGTCGAGACGATGGTGATGCCCAGGCCATTGCGAACGCGAGGCAGTTCCTTCGCGCCTGAATAGACGCGACGGCCCGGCTTCGACACGCGGGCGACATGTTGGATCGCCGGCTGGCCTTCGAAATATTTGAGCTCGATGCGGATGCCCTTCACGGGCCCCAGCTGCTCGTCGGAATAACCGCGGATATAGCCTTCGCGCTGCAGCACGTCGAGGACGCTCTGGCGCAGTTTGGACGCGGGCGACAGGACGCTATCCTTGCGCGCCTGCTGTCCGTTGCGGATGCGGGTGAGCATATCACCCAGGGGATCGGTGACCGCCATCTGCGGATCTCCTTACCAGCTCGACTTCGTAACGCCGGGGATCAGGCCATTGTTGGCCAGTTCCCGCAGCATCACGCGGCAGAGTTGGAACTTGCGATAATAAGCGCGCGGACGGCCGGTCGACCGCGCAACGATTGCGAACCCGGGTGGGATTCGCGTTGCGCGGAATTTCCGCCAGCTTGAGCCGTGCGATGAGGCGCTCGGTCTCATCCTTGCTCTCGTCGTCCGCGATCGGCCTTCAGTTTCGCGTATTTGCTCGCATATTTCTTGACCAGCTGCTTGCGCCGCTCGTTCTTGTTGATCGAACTCAGTTTCGCCATGACTTAAGTTCTCTTCCTTATCCGCGGCCGCTCAGGCCGCCTGCTTCTGATCGCCGGCTTCGCCGGTGAACGGGAACCCGAACAGCCGAAGCAGCGCACGCGCCTCGTCGTCGGTCTTCGCCGTGGTTCCAATGATCATGTCCATGCCGCGGACCTTTTCGATCCGGTCATAGTTGATCTCCGGGAACACGATCTGTTCCTTCAGTCCCATCGCGTAATTGCCGCGGCCGTCGAAAGACTTCGGGTTCAGCGCCGCGAAAGTCGCGAACGCGCGGAAGCGCGATCGTGACCAGACGGTCGAGAAACTCGTACATCTGCTCGCGGCGCAGAGTGACCTTGCACGCCGATCGGCATGCCTTCGCGCAGCTTGAAGCTGGCGATCGACTTCTTGGCGCGGGTGATGACCGGCTTCTGGCCCGCTATCAGCCTCATTTCCGCGGCCGCCGTATCGACGCGCTTCTTGTCCTGGGTCGCCTCGCCGACGCCCATGTTGATCACGATCTTGTCGAGCTTTGGAACCTCCATCGGGTTCTTGTAGCCGAACTGTCTCCATCATCGCCTTGGCGATACTCTCTTCGATAGAGCTTCCTCAGTCGCGGCGTATATTTTGCGTCAGCCATCGATGCGTCTCCCCGGAGCGAGCGGCGACGCGGACCTTCTTGCCGTCGACCACCTTGAAAGAGACACGCGTGGGCTTGCCGGTCTTCGGATCTTCGATCGCCACCTTCGAAACGTGCGATCGGAGCTTCCGATCGGTCCAAGCCGCCCTGCGGGTTGATTTGCGTCGGCTTGCGATGGCGCGTCACGATGTTGACGCCGGACACCACAACCTTGGCCTCGCTTGGGCATAGCCTTGACGACTTCGCCATGCTTGCCCTTGTCCTTGCCGGACAGGACGACGACCTTGTCGCCCTTCTTGATCTTGAGCGCGGACATTACAGCACCTCCGGCGCCAGGCTGATGATCTTCATGTGGTTGCTTGGCACGAAGCTCGCGAACGACCGGACCGAAGATACGCGTGCCGATCGGCTCTTCGTTCTTGTTGATCAGCACCGCGGCGTTGGAATCGAACCGGATCACCGAGCCGTCTGGACGGCGGATGTCCTTGGCGGTCCGAACGACGACGGCGCGATGCACGTCACCCTTCTTCACGCGACCGCGCGGAGCGGCCTCCTTCACCGACACCACGATGATGTCGCCCACACCTGCCGTGCGACGCTTCGAGCCGCCCAGCACCTTGATGCACTGCACCCTCTTTGCGCCGCTGTTGTCAGCGACCTCGAGGTTCGTCTGCATCTGGATCATTGTCTTGGATCCTTCTTACCAGAACGACCGGATCAAGCCGCGGGTGCCGACGCATCAGCGCCGACCTTGCCCACGACTTTCCACGTCTTCAGTTTGGAAATCGGAGCGCATTCCTCAATGCGCACCGTCTCGCCCTCATGAAACTGATTGGTCTCATCATGGGCGTGATACTTTTTCGAACGCTTGATGATCTTGCCGTAAGCCGGGTGTTCGACCCGGCGTTCGACGAGAACCACCACCGTCTTGTCGGTCTTGTCGGAAACGACTTTCCCGGTCAGAACGCGCTTGGGCATATAGTCCTCCTCAAGCCTTGGCTTGGGCGTCACGCGCCCGTGCGGTTTGCAGCGTCTTGATCTGCGCGATGGTCCGGCGGACCTCACGGACCCGGCTCGGCTTTTCAAGCTGGTTTGTTGCAGCCTGGAAACGCAGGTTGAACTGCTCGCGCTTCAGCTCGCCAAGCTGCGTCTGCAGCTCGTCGTCGCTCTTTACTTTGAGATCGGCGATCTTTGCCATGGTCTCCACGCTCCTCAGTGCGCTTCGCCAAGGCGGACGACCACCTTGGTCTTGATCGGCAGCTTCGCGGCGGCGCGCTCGAAAGCGCCCTTGGCGATATCATGCGCCACGCCGTCCAGCTCGAACAGGATCCGGCCCGGCTTCACGCGAGCGACCCAGAATTCAGGAGCGCCCTTGCCCGAGCCCATGCGGACTTCGGCCGGCTTCGACGAGACGGGCACGTCCGGGAAGATGCGGATCCACAAGCGTCCCTGACGCTTGATATGACGTGTGATCGCACGGCGCGCCGCCTCGATCTGGCGGGCGGTGATCCGCTCCGGCTCCATCGCCTTCAGACCGAACGAACCGAAGTTCAGTGCGGTGCCGCCCTTGGCGTCGCCATGGATGCGACCCTTGTGGGCCTTACGGAACTTCGTACGTTTCGGTTGCAGCATTTTCTATCGCCTTCTGACAGGGAGAGCCCTCGATCAGGCGACGCGATATGGTCAAACTGACCTTACCGCGCCGGCCGGACCCCCGACGTCTGTGCTTCCACCATGAGCCTGTCCTGCGCCATCGGATCGTGGCCCAGAATTTCGCCCTTGAATATCCAAACCTTGATGCCGCACACGCCATAGGCGGTGTGAGCTTCAGCTTCGGCATAATCGACGTTCGCGCGCAACGTGTGCAGCGGCACACGGCCCTCGCGATACCATTCGGTCCGCGCGATTTCCGCGCCGCCCAGACGGCCCGCACAGGTGATCCGGATGCCTTCGGCACCCAGACGCAGCGCGGACTGCACCGCACGCTTCATTGCGCGACGGAAGGCAACGCGACGCTCGAGCTGGTCGGCAACGCCCTGCGCCACCAGCTTGGAGTCGATTTCCGGCTTGCGGATCTCGACGATGTTGAGGCTGACGTCGGACTTGGTCATCTTGCCGAAAGCGTCCGCCGCAACTTCTCGATGTCGGCACCCTTCTTGCCGATGATCACGCCAGGGCGCGCGGCATAGACGGACACCCGGCAAAGCTTGGCCGGACGCTCGATCACCACCTTGGAAATCGCCGCCTGCGGCAGCGTCTTCATGATGAACTTGCGGATCTTCAGGTCTTCCAGCAGCAGGCGGCCATAATCCTGGCCTTCCGCATACCAGCGGCTGTCCCAGGTCCGGTTGATCTGCAGGCGAAGCCCGATCGGATTGGTTTTCTGACCCATGGCTTACTCCCCCGCCTCTTCGGCGGCTTCGCGGACGACGACGCGGATGCGGCTGAACGGCTTCACGATCTGGCTTGCACGGCCGCGAGCGCGCGGCGTGAACCGCTTCATGACCAGCGACTTGCCGACGCTTGCTTCCTTGACGACCAGCGTGTCGACGTCGAGGTTGTGGTTGTTTTCGGCGTTTGCGATCGCCGAAGCCAGAACCTTGCGCACATCGACAGCCATCGCCTTCTTCGAGAAGGCAAGAATATTCAACGCATCGCCAGCCTTCTTGCCGCGGATCAGGCCCGCGACGAGATTAAGCTTGTAAGGGCTGCCGCGGACGGTGGTCGCCACCGCCAGCGCTTCCTTGTCGCCGACGCGACGGGGGGCTTGAGGCTTAGCCCATCAGCGCTTACCCTTCTTGTCAGCGGCGTGGCCGGGGAACGTGCGCGTTGGCGCGAACTCGCCCAGCTTGTGACCGACCATGTCCTCATTAACAAGGACGGGGATAAATTTGCGGCCGTTGTAGACGTTGAACGTCAAACCCACGAACTGCGGCAGGATCGTCGACCGGCGCGACCAGGTCTTGATCGGCGCGCGGGCGCCTGCGTCCTGTGCGGTCTCTGCCTTCTTCAAAAGGCTGAGCTCGACGAACGGACCTTTCCAAATGGAGCGGGCCATCGATTACCTCTTCTTCTTCGCGTGACGCGAACGGATGATCATCTTGTCCGTCGCCTTGTTGCTGCGGGTCTTGGCACCCTTGGTCGGCTTACCCCATGGGGTCACCGGGTGACGGCCGCCGGACGTCCGGCCTTCGCCACCACCATGGGGGTGGTCGACCGGGTTCTTGGCGACGCCGCGGGTGAGCGGCCGCTTACCCAGCCAGCGGTTACGGCCGGCCTTCGCAAGGTTCTGGTTCGAGTTGTCCGGATTGGACACCGCGCCAACGGTGGCCATGCAGTCCGAACGGACATAGCGCTGTTCACCCGAAGTCAGGCGAACGATCACCATGCCGCGATCGCGACCCGCGACCTGCACATAGGTTCCGGCCGCGCGAGCGATCTGCCCGCCCTTGCCCGGCTTCAGCTCGACATTGTGAACGATCGTGCCGACGGGAACCTGACCGATCTCCATCGCGTTGCCCGGCTTCACGTCGACCTTCTTGCCGGCGACGATCTGGTCGCCAATGCCCACGCGTTGCGGCGCAAGGATGTAGGCCAGCTCGCCGTCCTCATATTTCACCAGCGCGATAAAGGCCGAACGGTTGGGATCATATTCGATCCGCTCCACGACCGCGCCAACGTCCCACTTGCGACGCTTGAAGTCGACGACGCGATACTTCTGCTTGTGACCGCCACCAATGCCGCGCGCGGTGGCATGGCCCTGGTTGTTGCGCCCGCCTGAACGGTGCTTGCCCTCGGTCAATGCCTTGACCGGCTTGCCCTTCCAGAGACTTGAGCGGTCGATGAGCACCAGACCACGCCGGGCCGGGCTCGTCGGATTATATTGCTTAAGTGCCATTGTTCTCGAGTCCTGCCGATCAGATACCGGTGGTCACATCGATGGACTGACCTTCGGCCAGCGTCACGATCGCCTTCTTTACGTCCGAACGCTGATAGGGCTTGCCCTTCCAGCGCTTTGTCTTGCCCTTCGACACCAGGGTATTCACGCCCTTGACGGTGACGTTGAACAGGGCCTCGACCGCCGCCTTGATCTGCGGCTTGGACGCGCTACCCGCAACCCTAAAAACGACAGCATTATGCTCGGAGAGCATCGTCGTCTTTTCAGTGATCACGGGCGCGAGCACCACGTCGTAGTGCGACAGCTCGATGGCCGCCTGCTTTGCTGCCTTAGCCATTGAACCGCGCCTCCAGCTTTTCAACCGCGGCGCGGGTCAGCACCAGCGTGTCGTGGTTGAGGATGTCATACACATTGGCGCCGATCGCGGGCAGCACGTTGACCGCCTTAAGATTTGCCGATGCCAGACGGAAATTGGTATCGACCGCATCGCCATCGATGAACAGTGCGGTTGCACCAAAGCCCAGCTTGCCCAGCCGGGCCTGGAGTTCCTGCGTTTTCGGATCCTTCAGCGCCAGCGTATCGATGACAACGATCTTGCCGTCCTTCGCCTTTGACGACAGTGCAATTTTCAAACCGAGAGCACGTACCTTCTTGTTGAGCGACTGCTCGAAGGTGCGGGCACGCGGCCCATGGGCCTTGCCGCCGCCGATGAAGATCGGGAGCGCGGCGATCGCCGTGACGGGCGGTACCGCCACCCTTCTGCCGGCCGAACTTCTTACCGGTGCGGGCGACATCCGAACGTTCGCGGGCCGCACGTGCCGGAGCACGGCGATTGGCAAGCTGCCAGTTGACGACGCGGAACAGGATGTCGGCGCGCGGCTCAAGACCGAAAATCTCGTCGTTGAGCTCGATGTCGCCGGCGGCCTTTGCGTCGAGCGTCTGAACCTTCAGTTTCATGGCGCTCAAGCCTCCGTGCTGTCGGTTGCTTCGACCGCGGGCTCGACAGGAGCCTCGACAGCCGGAGCGGCGTTGTTGTTGGCGGCGGCCTTCAGGCCGGCCGGATAGGGCGCGCCTTCCGGCGTCGGCAGCTTGACCGCATCACGGACGAGCAGCCACGTTCCCTTGTGACCGGGAACGGAACCCTTGACGAACAGCAGGCCGCGCTCGACGTCGGTGCCGACAATCTCGAGGTTCTGCTGGGTGCGCTGGCGGTCGCCCATATGACCGGCCATCTTCTTGTTCTTGAAGACCTTGCCCGGATCCTGCCGGTTGCCGGTCGAACCATGCGAACGGTGCGATACCGAAACACCGTGGGTTGCGCGCAGACCGCCGAAGTTCCAGCGCTTCATCGCGCCGGCAAATCCCTTGCCCTGCGTGTTGCCGGTGATGTCGACATACTGCCCGGCGACGAAATGATCCGCCGACAACTCGCTGCCAACGTCGAGCAGCGCATCTTCCGCAACGCGAAATTCAACGACGCGCGCCTTTGGCTCCACTTCGGCTTTGGCGAAATGGCCACGCTCGGGCTTTGAAATATTCTTCGTCTTGGCCGTACCCGCACCCAGCTGCACCGCGACATAACCATCGCGATCAGCGGTCTTCTGGGCGACAACCTGACAACCCTCTAGCGCCAGAACAGTAACGGGAACATGGCGACCGTCATCCTTGAACAGTCGCGTCATTCCCATCTTCCTGGCGATCACGCCTGTGCGCATGATCATATTCTCCCATCAGAGGCCCCGAACTAGGGGCGTGAACCGAACCTTGGTCAGGCCAGTTTGATTTCCACATCCACGCCAGCGGCGAGGTCAAGCTTCATCAGCGCGTCCACCGTCTGCGGCGTCGGCTGAACAATATCGAGAAGACGCTTGTAGGTGCGCACCTCGAACTGTTCGCGCGACTTCTTGTCGACGTGCGGCGAGCAATTCACGGTGAACTTCTCGATCCGCGTCGGCAGCGGGATTGGACCGCGGATCAGCGCACCCGTGCGCTTGGCGGTATCGGCGATCTCGCCAGTGGCCTGGTCCAGCACCCGGTGATCGAATGCCTTCAGGCGAATCCGTATATTCTGCGTTTCCATCGTCGCTACCGTCAGTCGAAAGAGCCAACCCCGAAGGGCAAAAAAACAGGACCGCCCGATTCCCTGCTGCGAGAATCGGGCGGTCGGCAGTCGCTATATTACTTTATGATCTGCGCCACAACCCCTGCGCCGACCGTACGCCCGCCTTCGCGAATTGCGAAGCGCAAACCCTGGTCCATCGCGATCGGGGCAATGAGCTTGACACCCAGCGTGACGTTATCGCCGGGCATGACCATCTCGGTCCCTTCCGGCAGAGTCACTTCGCCCGTCACGTCGGTCGTGCGGAAATAGAACTGCGGGCGGTAGTTGGCGAAGAATGGCGTGTGACGGCCACCTTCATCCTTCGACAGCACATAGACTTCCGCCTTGAATTCGGTGTGCGGCGTGATCGAACCGGGCTTGGCCAGAACCTGACCACGCTCCACCTCGTCACGGGCGACGCCACGGATCAGCGCGCCGATGTTATCGCCGGCCTGACCCTGATCGAGGAGCTTGCGGAACATTTCCACGCCCGTGACAACCGTCTTGCGGGTGTCGTGGATGCCGACAATCTCGACTTCCTCGCCAACCTTGACGATGCCGGTTTCGACGCGGCCGGTAACAACCGTACCACGACCCGAAATCGAGAACACGTCTTCGATCGGCATGAGGAACGGCTTGTCTAGCGGACGCTCCGGCTGCGGAATCCAGCTGTCGACGGCCGCCATCAGCTTCAGAACTGCGTCATGGCCGATCTCGGGGGTCTTACCCTCAAGCGCGGCGACCGCCGAACCTGCGATGATCGGAATATTGTCGCCATCGAAGTCATACTTCGAGAGCAGTTCACGGATTTCCAGTTCGACGAGTTCCAGAATTTCGGGATCGTCAACCAGATCGACCTTGTTCATGAACACGACGAGCTGCGGAACGCCGACCTGACGGGCAAGCAGGATGTGCTCGCGGGTCTGCGGCATCGGGCCGTCGGTGGCCGACACCACGAGGATCGCGCCGTCCATCTGGGCAGCGCCGGTGATCATGTTCTTCACATAGTCGGCGTGACCCGGGCAGTCGACGTGCGCGTAGTGGCGGGCTGCGGTCTCATATTCGACGTGCGCCGTCGAAATGGTGATGCCACGCTCGCGCTCTTCAGGTGCCTTGTCGATGTTCGCATAGTCAACGAACGTCGCGCCGCCGGTTTCTGCCAGCACCTTGGTGATGGCAGCGGTCAGCGAGGTTTTGCCATGGTCGACGTGACCAATGGTACCGATGTTGCAGTGCGGCTTGTTCCGCTCGAATTTAGCTTTCGCCATTTTCCCTAACCCTCGTCTTTCTGTCGCCGTTCAATTTTTAGGCGAGTTTCGCCTTAACTTCCTCGGCGACATTCGCCGGGACTTCTTCATAGTGCGAGAACTGCATGGAGTACTGCGCACGGCCCTGTGTGAACGAGCGAAGCTGATTCACATAGCCAAACATATTCGCCAGCGGAACCATCGCCTCGATCACCTGCGCGTTGCCGCGCGTATCGGTGCCCTGGATCTGGCCACGTCGCGAATTGAGGTCGCCGATCACATCCCCGAGGTAATCCTCGGGCGTAACGACTTCCACTTTCATCACCGGCTCAAGCAGCTTGATGCCGGACTTCTGCGCCGCTTCGCGCATCGCGCCGCGGCCGGTGATTTCGAATGCGAGCGCCGATGAATCGACGTCGTGATAAGCGCCGTCGGTCAGCGTGGCTGTGAAGTCGATGATCGGAAACCCGATCAGCGATCCAGTGGCCGCGATCTCCCGGATGCCCTTTTCGACCGACGGGATATATTCGCGCGGTACGTTGCCGCCCTTGATCTCGTCGATGAACTGAACGCCCGAGCCGCGCTCGCCGGGTTCCACGGTAATCTTCACCCGGCCGAACTGACCCGAACCACCCGACTGCTTCTTGTGGGTGTAGTCGACGTCCACTTTCCTGGCGAGGCTCTCGCGATAAGCCACCTGCGGCGCACCGACATTCGCCTCGACCTTGAATTCCCGCTTCATGCGATCGACGAGAATTTCAAGGTGAAGTTCACCCATGCCCTTGATGATCGTCTGACCACTTTCATGGTCGGTCGTCACGCGAAAGCTCGGGTCTTCCTGCGCCAGGCGATTGAGCGCGATGCCCATCTTTTCCTGGTCGGCCTTGGTCTTGGGTTCCACCGCGACCTCGATGACCGGATCCGGAAACTCCATGCGCTCCAGGATGATCGGGGCGTTCGAGGCGCACAGCGTGTCGCCGGTCGTGGTTTCCTTCAGGCCGACGAGGGCGACGATATCGCCCGCATAGGCTTCCTTGATATCTTCGCGGTTGTTCGCATGCATCAACAACATGCGGCCGATCTTCTCCCGCTTGTCCTTGACCGAGTTCATCACCGTCGTCGCGGCTTCCATCTTGCCCGAATAGATGCGGGCGAAGGTGAGCGTGCCGACGAACGGATCGGTCATGATCTTGAATGCGAGCGCGGAAAGCGGCGCGTCGTCGGTAGCCGGACGATTTTCTTCCTCGCCCTTCAGGGTGAGACCCTGAACCGGCGGAATGTCGAGCGGGCTCGGCAGGTAATCGATAATAGCGTCGAGCAACGGCTGAACGCCCTTGTTCTTGAACGCCGAACCGCAGAGCACGGGCACGAACGAGAAATTGAGCGTACCTTTGCGGATCAACGCCTTCAACGTCGCGACGTCGGGTTCGTTGCCATCCAGATAGGCTTCCATTGCCGCATCGTCCTGTTCGACGGCGGTTTCGATCAGCTCATTGCGGGCAGCCGCGGCGGCATCGGCCAGATCGGCGGGGATGTCCTGATAGACGAACTTCGCGCCCAGCGACTTTTCCAGCCAGATGATCGCCCGATTTTCGACCAGGTCGACCAGGCCTTTGAAATCGCCCTCAAGACCGATCGGCAGATAGAGCACCAGCGGACGCGCGCCGAGGCGGCTCTTGATCATCTCGACGCAGCGGTCGAAATTGGCGCCCGTGCGGTCCAGCTTGTTGACGAAGCACATGCGCGGAACATTATACTTGTCGGCCTGGCGCCACACGGTCTCCGATTGCGGCTCAACGCCGGCGACACCGTCGAAGCAGGCGACGGCACCGTCGAGCACACGCAGCGAGCGCTCAACCTCAATGGTGAAGTCGACGTGACCGGGTGTATCGAGGATATTGATCCGGTGGTCGTTCCAGAAGCAGGTCGTCGCGGCGGACGTAATCGTAATGCCGCGCTCCTGCTCCTGTTCCATCCAATCCATGGTGGCGGTGCCCTCATGGACCTCGCCGATCTTGTAGGATTTGCCGGTATAATAAAGAATGCGCTCGGTCGTGGTCGTCTTACCGGCATCGATGTGCGCCATGATGCCGATATTGCGATATTTCTCGAGCGGATGGCTGCGGGCCATTTCGATAAACTCCTGTGCCGCCGTTACCAGCGGTAGTGCGAGAAGGCGCGGTTAGCCTCTGCCATGCGATGCGTGTCTTCACGCTTCTTGACCGCATTGCCACGGTTGTTGGCCGCATCCAGCAGCTCACCCGACAGACGGGCGGCCATGGTGTTTTCGGAACGGCTGCGAGCCGCACCGATCAGCCAACGAATGGCGAGCGCCTGGGCGCGGTCGGGACGAACCTCGACCGGGACCTGGTAGGTCGCACCGCCGACGCGGCGGCTGCGGACCTCGATCCCCGGCTTCACATTGTTGAGTGCTTCATGGAACAGCTGAAGCGGATCGCGCTTGGCGCGGGTTTCAACGGTCTCCAGCGCACCGTAGACGATGCTTTCAGCGACCGATTTCTTGCCTTCGATCATGACCGAATTCATGAACTTCGAAAGCACCTGATCCCCGAACTTCGGATCGGGAAGGATTTCACGCTTTTCCGGGCGGCGACGACGAGCCATCTCTCTTCTTCCTTACTTAGGACGCTTGGCGCCGTATTTCGAACGGCTCTGCTTACGGTCCTTGACGCCCTGGGTGTCCAGAACGCCGCGCAGGATGTGATAGCGGACGCCGGGCAAATCGCGCACACGGCCGCCACGAATCAGAACAACCGAGTGCTCCTGAAGGTTGTGGCCCTCACCCGGGATGTAGCTGATCACTTCGCGCTGGTTGGTCAGGCGCACCTTGGCGACCTTGCGGAGAGCCGAGTTCGGCTTCTTCGGGGTCGTGGTGTAGACGCGCGTGCACACGCCACGCTTTTGCGGATTTGCTTCCATCGCAGGCACCTTGGAGCGTGCCTTCTGCGGATCGCGACCCTTGCGGATCAGCTGGTTAATCGTCGGCATGAAGCCCTTCACCTATTCCAGTTACTTTACTGACACCCGTTTGCGCGAAATACGCAACAGCCCCGGCGGCCTAACCGGCCCCCCAGGCCATCACACGCGTTCAGCAATGTTCAAGCTCAAGACCCGTTCAAGGACAGCGTCTAGGACGATCGCCTACCACCAGCCCACGAGTGGCGGCGGCTATACCTCCCAACTCTGTACAGGTCAACGCACTTTTGTCGCGATTGAGGCCTCTTGTCACAGTGCGCCATGGCAGTGCTTGTACTTGCGGCCCGAGCCGCACGGACAAGGCGCATTGCGGCTCACGGTCCGCGCCCAGTTCGCGATTTCCTCGTCGCTGTATTCGTCCATCGGTCCGGCCGCCTGAAGCTGCGGGATACGCGTCGTCACGAGGCCCAGCGAACCGGCATCGACGTCGGCGCTATTGTCCTCGCCGGTCAGCGGATCGATGTGGGTGGTGATGAATTCGGGCGGCGGGGGCAAATCGGGCGACATCTGGAACTGCAAATTGCACAATACGCGCGTCACATCCTCGCGGATCGCCGTCAACATACGTTCAAACAGGGCAAAGGCTTCCTGCTTGTACTCGTTGATCGGCGTCTTCTGCGCATAGGCGCGCAAGTGAATGACCTGCCGCAGAGCGTCGAGCGTCGCCAGATGCTCTTTCCAGTGATGATCCAGCGACTGCAGGAGCACGCTCTTTTCGAGCTGTATCCAGCTCTCGCCCGGAATCTGGCCGGCTTTCTCCAACATATTAGCTTCTGCGGCCGCCTCGATCCGCTCGGTCAGCATTTCCGGATCGACCGCCTGTTCCTTCAGCCAATCCTCGATCGGCATGTCGAGGCCCAGCGTCACCAGCACCCGCTCCTTCAGCCCTGCGACGTCCCATTGCTCCGGATAGGAGTTGGGCGGACAGGAATCGGCAACCAGCGCATTGACGGTCTCGGCGCGCATGTCGGCTACAACATCGCCAACGGTTTCCGAATCCATGATGTCCGCGCGTTGCTCGTACACCACCTTGCGCTGATCGTTCATGACGTTGTCGTACTCGACGACCTGTTTGCGGATGTCGTAGTTGCGGGCCTCCACCTTCTTCTGCGCGGTTTCGATCGCCTTGGTGATCCATGGCGAAATCACCGCTTCGCCATCCGGCAACTGGCTGTTCATCATCCGCGCGAACAGCGTCTGCTGACCGAAGATGCGCAAAAGGTCATCGTCCAGCGACAAGTAGAAGCGTGACAGGCCGGGATCGCCCTGACGGCCCGAACGGCCGCGAAGCTGGTTGTCGATACGGCGGCTTTCATGTCGTTCGGTGCCCAGCACGAATAGCCCGCCGGCCGCCAGCACCCCTTCGCGCTCTGCCGCGATCTCATCGCGGATGCGCTGTTCGGCGGCGTCCCGCTCCGGGCCTTCGGGCATGTCGCCAAGGTCATCGAGTACCCGCATCTCGGCGTTGCCGCCAAGCTGGATGTCGGTTCCGCGTCCGGCCATGTTGGTGGCGATAGTGACCACGCCCTTGCGCCCGGCCTGGGCGACGATGTGCGCTTCGTGCTCGTGATAGCGCGCATTGAGCACGGTATGTTCGATCTTGCGCGTCTTCAGATATTCGGAAAGCAGCTCCGACTTTTCGATCGAAACGGTGCCGACCAGTACCGGCTGCCCGCGTTCCCGCGCCGCTTCCACCGCCGTGGCGATGGCGGCGAATTTGTCATTCTGGTTCTTGTAGAACTCGTCGTCCTCGTCGCGCCGCTGCACCGGCACGTTCGTCGGAATGGTGACGACGTTCATCTTGTAGATGTCGAAGAATTCCATCGCCTCGGTCACGGCCGTGCCGGTCATGCCTGAAAGCTTCGGGTACATGCGGAAATAGTTCTGGAAGGTGATCGAAGCCAGAGTCTGGTTTTCGGGCTGGATCTCCGCGCCCTCCTTTGCCTCGACCGCCTGGTGCAGACCATCCGACCAGCGCCGGCCGTCCATCATGCGGCCGGTGAACTCGTCGATGATGATGACCTTGTCGCCCTTGACGATATAGTCGATGTCGCGCTTGAAGATGACGTTGGCCTTCAGCGCCTGGTTCAGGTGGTGGACGACCTGCGTATTCTCATAGTCGTAAAGATTGGCGCCCTCGAGCAGCCCGGCCGCCTCCAGCGCCCGCTCGATCGTCTCGGTGCCGTCTTCGGTCAGCACGACCGAGCGCTGCTTCTCGTCCACCTCATAGGCGTCCTTCGGCAACGTCTTCACGATCGCATTGACCGATTTGTACAGTTCGGACTTGTCTTCGGTCGGGCCCGAGATGATGAGCGGGGTCCGCGCCTCGTCGATCAGGATCGAGTCCACCTCGTCGACAATGGCATGGGCAAACGGGCGCTGGACCATCTGGTCGCGCTCGTATTTCATGTTGTCGCGCAGATAGTCGAAGCCGAATTCGTTGTTGGTGCCGTAGGTGATGTCCGACCAATAAGCCTCGCGGCGCTGCTGGTCGGTAAGGTTCGGCACGATGACGCCTACCGTCAGGCCAAGGAACCGATAGACTTGGCCCATCCATTCGGAGTCGCGGGTCGCAAGATAGTCATTGACGGTGACGACATGCACGCCCTTGCCATCCAGCGCGTTGAGATAGGTGGCTAGCGTCGCCACCAGCGTCTTGCCCTCGCCCGTCCGCATCTCCGCGATCTCGCCGCGGTGAAGGACGATGCCGCCGATAAGCTGCACATCATAATGCCGCTGGCCCAGCACGCGCCGCGCCGCCTCGCGCACCGTCGCAAAGGCTTCGGGCAGGATGTCGTCCAGCGTCTCGCCCGCCGCCAGCCGGCCCTTCATCACCTGGGTCTGGTTCTGCAGTTCCTCGTCGCTCATCGCCTCCATTTGCGGCTCGAGCGCGTTGATCTTGTTGACGACCGGCCGCATCGATTTGACGTAGCGGTCGTTGGAAGAACCGAAAATGGTCTTGGCGATTGCGCCCAGCATGCGCTTTCCTGTCATCATAAATCAGGTGGATGGTGCCGTCCCCGGTATAGGCCGACGTTCCAGTCCGGAAACCGCCGGGATGTAAGGACGCTATGGTTTCAAGTCAATTGACGCGCGCGTGAAAGACGCTATTCCGCCGCGCATGGAACGCTCGCCCCTCGCCCCTGCATCCTTTCCTGATCTTCCCGCCATCCCCGGCGTGCGTCTGGCCGTCGCTCGCGCCGGGTACAAGAGCTGGGACCGCGCCGACCTGACCTTCGCCGCGCTGGATGAAGGCACCACGGTCGCGGGCGTCACGACCAAGTCCAAATGTCCCTCGCCCGAGGTCGACTGGTGCCGCCGGGCGCTCGCGCTTGGCCGGGCACGGGCGTTGGTCGTGAACGCCGGCAATTCGAACGCCTTTACCGGCAATCGTGGCCGCGCGGCGGTGGAGGCGATCACCGCACGGGTCGCGAGTGCGCTTGGCTGCCAGCCTTCGGATGTGTTCGTCGCCTCGACCGGCGTAATCGGCGTGCCGCTGCCGGTGGACAAGGCGGAAGCTGGCATCGACGCCGTGCTGATCGGCGAACGCGCGACCTGGCAGGACGCAGCGGCCACCATCTTGACCACCGACACCTTTCCAAAGGCGGCGGTCCGGTCTGCGGTCGTCGGCGGCAGGACGGTCAGCATCGTGGGCATCATCAAGGGTTCGGGCATGATCGCGCCCGATATGGCGACCATGCTCGGCTTCATCTTCACCGATGCGGCGGTGGAGCCTCCCTTCCTCCAGCAGATGCTGGATGCGGCCAATCGCCAGAGCTATTCGTGCATTACCGTCGATGGCGATACCTCGACCTCCGATACCGTGCTCGCCTTCGCGACGGGCAAGGCGGGCAATGCCTCCCTGGCCTCGTTCGACAATGCGGGGGCCGATGCCTTTCAGGCGGCGCTGACCGACCTGTGCATCGATCTGGCCCAACAGGTCGTGCGGGACGGCGAAGGCGCATCCAAATTCATCACCATCGGCGTGGCGGGGGCCGAAAGCGACGAGAGCGCGCACCGCATCGCGTTGTCCATCGCCAACTCTCCGCTGGTCAAGACAGCGATCGCGGGCGAGGACGCCAACTGGGGGCGCGTCGTCATGGCGGTGGGCAAGGCAGGCGAACCCGCCGAGCGCGACCTGTTGTCGATTCGCTTCGGCGCGACGGAGGTGGCGAAGAACGGGCTGGCCGTCGAAGGCTATGACGAAGCGCCGGTCGCGGCACACCTCAAAGGCCGCGAGATAGACATTGGTATCGACCTCGGGCTCGGTGAAGGCCGCGCGACCGTCTGGACGTGCGACCTCACCCATGGATACATCAGCATCAACGCCGATTACCGAAGCTGACTGTCACCTGTTATTGACCATCATCGCCGCAGGGGCTGGCATGAAAGCAAAGAGCGCTATACCAGCTCTCCCTCAAGCCAGTTCTTGAGTTGGCTCTTGGGGGCCGCACCGACTTTGGTGGCAACCGCTTCACCGTTCCTGAACAGGATCATCGTCGGAATGCCGCGCACGCCGTAACGCGCGGGCGCATCGGGGTCCTCGTCGATGTTCAATTTGACGATCGTCACCTGGTCGCCCAGCTCCTCGGCGATTTCCTCAAGCGCGGGGCCGATCATCCGGCAGGGCCCGCACCATTCCGCCCAGAAGTCGACCAGCACCGGCCTGTCGCTGGAGATGACATCGCTGTGGAAAGAAGCGTCGGTGACTTTCTTGGTGGACATGATCTGCAAACTCCCGTGTGTAGCTGAAATTTAGGGCGTCGCCCGGCGCTTAACAATAAGGTCGTGAGCAATAACGCCTTCAGTGGCTGATAGCGCCGCTTGCCGACGGCCGGTGCGGGCGCAACGTTTCTTCGTCCAGCCTGATGAGCGCGGGTCCGGCGGTATAGACCAGCGCGGCCTCCACCCTTTTGCCCGGAAATACCGTTTCAAGCGCCGCTGCATAGGCGGCCATCTGCCGTAGATGATATGCAGGCACGCTATCCGCCCCGGCCGGTACGCGGCTGCCGGTCTTGAAATCGATGACCTGCACGGAGCTATCCGTCACCAACAGCCGATCGACCGTGCCCGCCACCACCGTTTCACCCACCACTGCCGCAATCGGCGCCTCGGCAAGCGCATCGGATGCAAAAATGGCGGCGAAATCGGGGTGTTCGATCACCGCCAGCGCCGCCTCGATCAGCGCCGCGCGCCTGGCAGGGTCTGCTTCGCGGCCGGGTTTGGCGAGCCAGCCTTCCGCGACGTCACGCCTGCGGTGCGGAGCGACAGCGGGCAGGCGTTCGAACAGCGCATGGAGCAGGGTTCCACGCCGGGCGGCGTCGGCGGCGGAAGGCGGCAGTGGCGGATCGCTGACGGTGTCCTCTCCCAGCGAAGAGGGCGCAAGCGGACGTGGCGGCGCCTGTTCGGGCGGCGGCCGCAGCCTTACCCAATCGGGGAGAATGGGCCGCGCAACCGGCGCCCTCGGCTTGCGGGCAGATGTTCCCGCCTCGCCGGAGCGGTAAATACGGGCTTCCCCCCAATAGGGATTGGCCACGCATTGCGCCTCCAGCCCGTCCATCGCTGCCGACACCGCTGCGTACCAGCTCCCCTCGGGCACCTGCCCTTTTGCCCTCGGCCCCAGCGATCCCGATACGACGAGCACGTCCTGCGCCCGCGTCAGCGCGACATAGCACAGCCGCCAATGCTCCTGCCGGGCGCGTTCGGCCTCCTGCGCGAAGGCCTCCGCAACGGGGCCGCGCGCTTCCTTTGGCGAACAATGAAGCGGCAGGCGGGCGCCACCTTCCTCCAGCGCCACCATCGCATGGTCCTGATTGGTCCGCTCCGGGTCCTTGGTGGCATCCGCCAGAATCACGAGCGGCGCCTCCAAGCCCTTCGAACCATGCACGGTCATGATCCGGACCGCGTCGCGCGGGGCGGAAGGATCGCGCTTGACCTCCACATCCTCGCGTTCGATCCAGTCGAGGAAACCCTGAAGCGAGGGCCGATTGGCGGTTTCGAACGCGAGTGCGGCGTTCAGCAGTTCGTCCACCGGATCGCGCGCTTCCTCGCCCAGCCGCGCCAGCAATCGCCGACGACCATCGAGCGGTCCCGACAGCACCCGCTCGAGAAACTCATAGGGCGCGGCGAAATCGGCCATCGCCAGCACCGCGAGCAGCCATTTCTCGGCCGCCGCCATGACCGGATCGCCCTCTGATGCACCCCGCAGCCGCCGCCACAGGTTGCCGCCGCGATCATGCGCGAGATCGAACAGCTGCTCCTGGCTGAAGCCGATCAGAGGCGACACAAGCAGCGTCGCCAGTGTCAGATCATCTTCCGGCTGAAGCGCGAACCGTACGAGCGAAAGCAGGTCCTGCACGGCCAGCGGCGCGGTCAGGCGCAGCCGGTCGACCCCCGCCACCGCAACGCCTTCCTCATGCAGCCGGGCGACGAGCAGCGACGTGAAATCGCCCCGAGAGCGCACCAGAACCAATATATCCTCAGCCTTCAGGGGTCGGCCCTTGGCCTCCAGCCACAGCGGATCGGCCGGGTCGAGCCAATCCCTGACCTGCCGCGCCAGCATCTGGGCGTGCAGCCGCTCATGGCCGCTGACCCAGTTTTCCTCGCCTTCGGTCTCCTCGGCGGTGTCGTCTTCATCCGGCAGCGCCTCCCGCGTGGGTGGCAGCAGGATTACCCGCCCCGCCTGCCCCGCCCTCTTGGTGAGATGGCGCGGGATGTCGCGATCGAGACCGAACGCCGTGGCCCCAAGGTCATCGACCAGCCGGTTGACGAGATCGAGCACCGCTTCGGTCGACCGGAAGGACTGCGCAAGGTCCAGATCATGGAGCCTGTCCTTTCCTTCGCGGATTTCGCGGTCGAACCATTGCCGCGCGGCCTCGAACTCGCGGGGATCGGTGCCCTGAAAGCTGAAGATCGCCTGTTTGAAATCGCCGACCGCGAATACCGTGCGGCGCATGCCCCTTGCGCTTTCACCGACGAAGAACTCCTCAGTCAGTTTCTTGGCGATCGTCCATTGCGCATCATTGGTGTCCTGCGCCTCGTCGATCAGGATGTGGTCGAGCTTCTGATCGAGTTTGTAGCGCACCCACGCGCCCATGCCGTCCGCCGCCAGCAGCGCCGCCGCGCGTTCAATCATGTCGTTATAATCGATGACGCCCTGCCGGTCCTTTTCGGCCGCATAGGCTTGCGCCACCTGCCAACCCGCGCGGAGCGTCACGGCCAGCCATTCGGCCAGATCGGCGCGCGCTTGCAGATCGACAAGGCGCCGGCATGTTTCGGCCAGCCTTTGCCCGAGCCCTTCGATTTCGGGGTCGGCCTTTTTCATGCCGGCGGTTGCGACGCTGGCGAGCAGTTCGCGATCCTTCTTCAGAAATCCGTCAAACAGTTCCTCGATGCATGCCGCCCGGGCGTCTGCCGTCCGTGACAGCCATGACGCCAGCGAATGCGCCCTCTTCTGCGCCTTATCCCCCTTGTCCTGCCCAAGCGCCGATGCAAATTGGCGCAGTCCGGCAATATCGAACACGTCGTCCGCACATGCTGCTGCAATCGCCGCCTGCACATTCTGGGGGACATCCAGCAGGTGCCGAAGCTTGGGCGCGATCTCCTGACGCGAACGAACCTGCGCGAACGCCTCGGCATGGCCGATCATCCGCCCAAGCATCTGCATCAGCCTTCCGCCATCGCCGACCCGCACGCTGATCGTCCGGAAATCGTCCAGCACCGGGTCGCTCGTGCGCTCGGCCTCCACCAGAACCTCGGCCAGCACCTTGCGCTTGAGCACGTCGGTCGAACGTTCGTCCAGCGCCGCAAAGCCCGGCGCGATTCCACTCTCCATGGGAAAGGCGGCAAGCAGCGACTGGGCGAATGCGTGGATCGTCTCGATCCTGAGGCCGCCGGGCGCTTCCAGCACACGCGCAAACAGCGTCCGTGCGCTGGCGATCGCGTCATCGTCATTCGGCTCGTTCAGATGAAACAAATGCGTGCGCAGGTCCTTGTCCGGGCACCGCACCCAGCGGGCCAGCGTGCCGTTCAGCCGCTCGGCCATCTCCGCGGCGCCCGCCTTGGTGAAGGTAATGCAAAGAATGCCCGCCGGGTCCGCGCCGTTGAGCAGCAGCCGCAGCACGCGGGCGGTCAACACCTGCGTCTTGCCCGTTCCCGCCGACGCCGACACCCAGGCATGCCTGCGCGGATCGGATGCCAGCGCCTGATTGTCCAGCAAGGGATAGCTTTTGCGCGCATCAGCCATCGGTGCCGCCTTCCCGCTCGCGGCCCATCCATTCAGCAACCCGCGCAAGCTGGTCATAGTCGGAATAGAGCGCATATTGGGGGTTGAGCTTGGCGATAAACGGCTGGGTGCCGGTCAGATACGCTTCGGCGACTTTCGCGAACTGAACGGCGGCGTCGTCGGCGAATCTCTCCGCCTCGATCCATGTTCCCTTCCCGTCCTTCAGGGCGTTGCGGACCTCTCCCGGCTTGTCCCTCCCGCCCGACAACCGCCAATAGTGGAATTGAAGCGCGGCGCCTTTCACCGGGTCGAACGCGTCCTGATCCGCCAGCCAGCCGAGCAGTCCGAGTTGAAGCGCGAAGCCTGCCTTCAACTGCCGAGCCGTGGGCGGCTTGCCGGTCTTGTAGTCGACGATCCTGAGCGCGCCGTCCCGCGCATCGATGCGATCGGCCCGGCCGTTGAGGACGATGCCCGCCAGCGTCCGCTCGCCCCGCGCCTCGACAGCCACCGGCAGCCAGCCATCGGCAATATCGCGAGCCAGTTGTTCCGCCGCCCATTCGGCAATCCGCATGACACGCGGCTGCCAGAGGACGCGCAGCAGCGGATGCTCGATCCAGCCCGCCAGCATCGCTTCGGCCCGCTTGACCAGCAGTGCGGGGTCGCGGCCGCCGTCCTGGCTGACCCATTGCTCCATGATAGCGTGGATCGCATTGCCCCGGTCCGCCGCCGAGGGATCGGTATCCACGGCATCGCGGCGGATCACCTTCAAAATCGACTTGGCATAAAATTCGTACGGGTCCGCCTTCAGTCGGTCCACCGCCGTCACCGAAATGCGTTTTGGCCGCTTGTCCGCAGGCGGGCGGGGCGCAGGACGCGAAGCAGGCCGGGGTTTTCCTGTCGGTGCATCAAGGGCCGCCGCCCATCCGGGAAGGAGCGGGGCGCGCGGCATGCCGCCGGTCATCGCTTCCAGCCGGAGCCAGAAACGCGAGGCGATCGTCGGCTTGCTCGCATCCCGGCGCGCGCGCGTAACGAGCACCTCCGGCGCACCCAGCCCGGCGACGAAATCATGCGCCGAAAGCCCGATGCGACGCTCCAGCCCCGGCAAACCAAGCTCAGCGCGAATGCGGGGCGCGAGCCATGGATCGGGCGAAGGCAGCGCAGGCCAGACGCCTTCGTTCAGCGAACCCAGTATGACGAGGTCGGCACGCTGCAGACGCGCCTCGATCAAGCCATAGATGGCAAGGCGCGGATGCCCGCCCGCCGGGGGCCGCACCGCCACCTCGTCCATCATATGCGTCAGCAGCGAAGGCAGTTCGGCGGGCTCGATCTCCCCCAGCGTCTCGCCATGCTGGCCCAACCGGGCAAGCAGATCGGATGCCGCGCGCCCCGCCGGCCCCGACCACAGACCGTCTCCGGCCAGCGCCTCCCCCGTCTGGATCAGAGTCTCCACAAGGGCGGGCAATCCCGTTCGTTTCGCCGAAAACGCGTCCTCCAGCGGGCGCAGTCGCTGCTCCACGCCCTGCCACCAGCCATGCAGTCGCAGCCGGTCCTCCCGGTTGAGCCAATGCCGTTCATCCGCGCCGGCAAGCTGCGCGAGGTGCGCGCCGACGCCATCCAGGCCCGCACCCGGACGCGGCCCGCGCAGCGCCTTGTCGAGCCCGCGCACCTCCTCCAGCCATGGCAGACGCGCGTCTCCGGCATGCGTCAGCGGATGCTTGAGCAGCGCCAGCAGGCCGACCGGCGCAAAGCGGTCCGCGACTGCTTGAGCCAGCAGCGCGACAAAGGCACCGGCCGGGGTGCGCGAAAGCGGCTGGCCCGCCGAGTCATCGATGTCGATTCCCCAGCGTTTCAGATGCGCCGCCACGCGCCGGGCCAGCGGCCGGTCGGGCGTGATCAGCGCCGCCGTCTTTTCCGGTGTGTCGAGCACGTGCCGCAGCGCAAGCGCAATCGCCTGCGCTTCCTCGCCCGGTGTCGCCGCCTCCAGGAATCTCACCCCCGTCATGCGCCGTTCGCGCGGCATCATCGCCTGCCATTTGCCGGTCGCCTCGGCTGGTGTCATCGCCGCTTCGGCCACACGTGTGCGTGCGGCGGGCGCATCCCGTCCCCCGCCCCAGCGCCAGCGCGTCACTTTTTCGCGCGCAACACCCATCCGATCGAGCAGCAGCTTCATCTGGAACTGAGGATGGCTTTCGCAATGATAGGTCCGGCCATCGCCCGTCGCGATCGGGCCAAGCATATCCCATTCGTCGTCGGCCATGCCGAGGTCCAGACCCGGCAGCACAACCTCGCCATCCGGCAGTCTCGCGAGGACCCGCAGCAACCGGCACAGCGCAGGCGCCGTGGTGGTGATGCCCGCTGCCAGGACGAAACCCGCCGGCGCGGTCATTTGCCAACGCCGCGCCAACCCGTCGAACAGGAGGTTGCGTCGCGCCGACGCATCTATCTGGCCCAATCCTTCCAGAATGAGGGGCCATTGCCCGGTCACGATCTGGAGGAATTGCAGCGTCTGTTGCCAGTGTCGCGCGACATCCTCCGGCACCGCCTCGGCCAGCCGCGATGCCGGCACTTCTTCCGCGACCAACTGGTCGAGCGTGCGCGCGAGCTGCCCCGCTAATCGCACCGCCTCGGCCGCGCCTATCGGCTGGGCCCGCGCATCGCCGAACTTCTGGACCAGTCGCGCCAGCATCAGCCGGCGGGCGCAACCATCGATCGCAGCAGGAATGGAAGTGTCACCGTCGAGGTCGTCGAGCGCGGTGCCTGCCGCCTCATCGAGATCGAGATCGCCGATCGGCACCAGACGCGGCAGCAACAGGCCCCTGTCACCCGCCCGACGCACAAAGGCATCGCGCAGCGCCCGGCAGGAACGATTGTTGGGCAACAGCACCAGACCCCGCGCCAGCGACATGGGGTCACCGCCATGCCGCGCGATCAGGCCCGCAGCCAGCGCATCGACAAACGCCCGGTGTGGCGGAATGGTGGAAACCTTGGGGTCCCGCCCCTCAACCATGCGACAGGAACGCCTCAGTCAACCCCACGGCGCGCGGCGTGCCGACATCGAACCACAAGCCCTGATGCGCGACGCCGAAACACCGGCCTTCCGCTATCGCCCGATCCCAAAGCACATTCATCGAAAACGCCCCTTCCGGCGCATTTTTGAACAGGCGTTTCGACACAAGCTGAATACCGGTGAAGACAAATGGCGCCACCTTGCCCGTGCGTTTGCGCGAAAGACGACCCACCGGGTCCATGTGGAAATCGCCGAAGCCGCCATGACAATTCGCGCGCGCCAGCGGCACCATCAACAGGAGTGCGTCCATTTCCCGCCCGTTCCAACGCTGCGCAAGCAGCTTCAGCGTATCGACAGGACCATCCACCCACAGATTGTCGCTGTTGACGACGTAAAACGGATCAGCGTCGATCAACGGCAGCGCATGAGCTACCCCGCCGCCCGTTTCCAGCAGCTTTGCCCGCTCGTCCGAGATGCGGATTTCCATCTCCTGCGGCCTCGACGCGAGGTGCGCCTCCAGCGCATCGGCGAGATAATGGACGTTGACGATCGTGGCCTTGATCCCGCCGCCGCGCAGCCGGTCGAGCGCGCGGTCAAGGAGCGAGCGCCCCGCGACTTCCACCAGCGGCTTTGGACGGGTCGCGGTCAGCGGACGCATGCGTTTGCCAAGACCCGCCGCCAGCACCATCGCGGTCGAGGGAACCTTCACGACCGGGCTTGGCCGCAGTGCCAGCGGCGCGCGAAAGCGGCTCATGCCTTTGCCCTCCATGCCTCGGCGCGTGCCCCGACCGGCAAATTGGCATCGAACCATGACCTGACGGGGGCAAGCGCCGGATGCTGCGAGATCGCGCTCCAGATAATCCCAGACGCGCGGCTGAAACGCCAGATAGCCGGGCTTGCCGTCGCGCTTCCACAGACGGGTGAAAATGCCCAGGATCTTCGTGTTCCGCTGCGCGCCCAGCACTTCATATGCAGCGCGGAAAGCGTCCCTGCTCTTGACGTTGGCGGCCGCGGCATAGCGGTCGATCATCGCTGTTTCGAGTTCGGGCGATACATCCCGCCGCGCATCCTGCAGCAGCGACACCAGATCATAGGCCGGATGACCCGCCAGCCCGTCCTGGAAATCGAGCAGCCCCAGCGCCCGGATGCCCGATCGGTCGGGAAGCCACATGAGATTGTCGGCATGATAATCGCGCAGCACCAGCACGGGGCGGTCCGCCATGTCCCTCAGGACCGGCTCGAACACCTCATTCCAGGCAGCCGTAAAGCGCGGCTTGTCGACGGGAAGGTCAAGCGCGGGCGCATACCAGTCTGTGAGCAGGCTTGCCTCGCGGTGAAGAACGGCGGCGTCATAGGGCGGCACGTCTCCGGCAGGCGCCTGGTGCAATTCCGCCAAGAGGTCGATGGCACGTTCGTAAATATCGCGCTCAAGATGCGGCTCATGCTCAAGCAGCGGGTTCACCCGCGCATCGCCGAAGTCCTCGAGAAGGATCAGCCCCTTTTCCAGATCGACGGCCAATACATGCGGCGCTGAAAGCCCCAGACTTTCCAGATACGCGGCGATTGCGAGGAACGGCCGACTGTCCTCATGCGCGGGCGGGGCATCCATCAGCACCGCCGTGCGAACACCGTCCACCACGCGGAAATAGCGCCGGAAGGAGGCATCACCCGCAAGCGGCAGTATCTCTGCTCCGCCCCAGCCGTGGCGGGCGAGGAAATCAAAAGCGGCGGGGGGCGGAATCATCGGGGCGGCCATCGTCCTCCCCAAGCGGGCGGAACGTCGGCTGTCAAGCGACGGAAATCATCCCCCGCCCCTTCAATCCGCAGTACCAGCGCATCGGGCCACAGCCACCCGCCCAGGCGTTCCGGCCATTCGATCAGCAGCGCGCCTGCGGCAAGCGCCTCGTCCAGCCCCAGCTCCGCCGCTTCATCGGGGCCAGCGAGACGGTAGAGATCGACGTGCGAGACCGGCAGGCGCACCTCGGGCGGGTCATAGGACTGAACAAGCGTGAAGGTCGGGCTGGGCGCCTCGCCGGGCAGGCCGAGTCCTTCCAATATGCCACGGGCCAACGTCGTCTTGCCCGCGCCCAATTCGCCGCTCAGCGCAACCACGTCGCCAGCGCGAATCCGGCGTGCCAACCGCGCGCCAAAGCCGCGCATCGCGTCATCGCCGTGCAGGTCGATCATGCCGCAACAAAATGGCGCGGAATTTTCAACATCACCGTCGTGCCCGTTCCAAGCTCCGAATGCAGTTCGACCGTACCGCCATGACGCGTAATGTAGCGCCTGACCAGCGCCAGGCCCAGCCCACCGATCGATGCGCCAACCCCCTCGTCATGGCGGTTGAACGGGCTGAACACCTTTTCCTGCTCTTCGGGCGTTATTCCGATGCCGCTGTCCGAAACGGTGATCGTCACATCATCCTTCCCGCCTTCGACGAGAACGATCACCCGACCGCCAACCGGGGTAAAGGAAATGCTGTTCGCCAGCAGGTGATGGAGCGATGCGCCAAGCCGCCGCTCGTCGCCTTCGACAAAGCCTGCGCTGCGTCCGATCTTGACGCTCAGATCCAAACTTTTGTCGGCTGCCGCCTGTTGCTTTTCCGCCACCGCATTTTCGACCAGCGCTTTCACGTCGACGGGCTCGATCGTCAGTTCGAGCGCCCCCGCGTCCGAAATCGCAAGGTCGAGGATATTGTCGATCAGGCCCTGCAACTTCTCCGCGGCAGCCAGTATCGACTGGATATAGTCCCGCTGAAGCACGTCGAGGTCGCCTGCATAACCGGCGGTCAGCATTTCGGCGAAGCCGAGGATCGAGGTGAGTGGTGTTCTCAGCTCATAGCTCATGTTCGCCACAAACGCCGACTTCAGCCTGTCCGCGGCTTCAAGCGCCTCGTTGCGATCGCGCAACGCCGCTTCGATCCGGCGGCTGTCGGTGATATCGAGCATCGTGAAAAGCGCATTGCCGTCGGGCAGCGGCACGGCCGCGAACTCAAGATGCCTGCCATCATGCAACGAAAGACGGCCACCCCTTTGCCGACGATCCGTAGTCGCGGACCTGACGAAATGTTTCAGCATATCGGCGCGCTGCGGTCGCGCCAGGGTCTTGGCTGCGATCGGGACCAGTTCGTCGATGACCGGATGTTCCTGAAGCTGCTCATGCTTCAGCGCCCACATGTCGGCAAACCGGCTGTTCCAGAGTTGCAGCCTGCCATTGGCCGCGAAAACGCAAACCGCCTCGAACAGATTGTCGAGGGTCGCCGCCTGAACCCGGAGGAGCGTATCGCGCGAGCTGGCGAGGCGGAACTGTTCGGTCCGATCCTCGAAGATGACGAGCAGGCCGCCATCGGGATGCGGCTGGGCCAGCACACGCAGATGAGAGCCCTCGGGCAGCGCCCAGGTTTCCTCGATCGCTTCGGCGGCGGTCATGAACCACTCGCGCCGCTCGTTACGCCAACTCAGGAAGTCGCGCTGTTCCGGAAGCCGGCGCTGCTCCCGCATCCGCTCCAGCACACGGTCGAACTCGGGGCGCTCCGCGAGCCATTCCGGCTCCAGCGCGAAAATTCGCGCAAACGGCTGGTTGAAGAATACCAGGGTCCTGTCGGCGGCAAATTGCGCAACCCCGGCAGACAGCCGGTCCAGCGTTTCGCGCTGCGCACGCGAAAATCGCGTCAGTTCGGCGCGAGTCTGCTCCAGATCCTCGATGTCGAAGGCGAATCCCGCCACCCCCGCCTCGGCCAAGGGCACATCGAACACCCGAAAGGTGCGCCGCTCGCCCGCGACGATGGCGGGCGCGGTGCGGATCAGCGTTCGTTGCTCGACCTGCGCCTGCGCCGCCGTATCGCGCGGCCCCAATCCGCGACCGTCCTCGAACAGTTCGGCGCCGCGCGTCACCGCATCGATCGCGCTTGTCGCCTCGACCGCGCGAACATAGGCCGTGTTGACCAGCGCGAGCGCGCCGGCCTTGTCGCGGTGCCATATTGGAAAGGGCGCCGCCTCGACCAGCGCGGAGAATGCGCCGAGCGCCCCACTCAATTGCTGGACCCGGCCCGCGCAGCGAATCGCGATCGGACTGCGCATTCGGTAACGTCGCAAAACCAGACGACCACGCCATTTTCACCGACAAGCTCCGATGGCGGAATCCGGCCCTCCGCCCGCAGGATACGCTTGTCCACCGTGGAACGGAGCAGGCAGTCGAACGAACGTCCGCTGACCGGCAGGCTGATGATCTCGTCTATCAGCGCAGCGATGTCATCGCCCCTGAACTGGGTGTCGAGACCACGCAGGTCTTCGACGCTTTCCAGTTCGGACTGCAACCCGAGCATGGACAGCAACGACGCCGAGGCGGCCGTGCGCCGCCCTTTTGAAATCAGGAGATAGGCGGACGGCGCGGCCGCAAGCAGGGCCTTCAGGCGGATATTGTTCTGGTTCGCCTGCCGTGCCGCCGTTGCCCACCGCATGGCCCGTGCCACGGCCCAGGCCGCAAGCACCAGCCATATGCCCACGACAAGGCCGGTCAGGCTTTCAGGGACAGGCCGGCCACTTGAGCGGCAGAAAATGAGGACGTCGCTTTAAGAAAAGGGGCCGCCGCCAACCCGGGCGTCGCAACACCCCCCGCGCCGGCCAGACCAGCGATGAACCATAGACCCCTGTTCCCCACAGGCTATCACTAGAACATTTAAGGTAAGCGTGGAAACCGGTTTTGCAGCCGGAAAACATTGAAAATCACGCAAAAGACGGTTCGCGCTTGCAGTGAAACGCGAACCGCCCCGCTAAGTCCACTCAGTAGCGGTAATGATCCGGCTTGAACGGCCCACTCTGGGACACGCCGATATAGGCGGCCTGCTTTTCGGTCAGCGTTGTGAGTTTCACGCCCAGCTTTTCAAGGTGAAGCGCTGCAACCTTCTCGTCCAGGTGCTTCGGCAGCACATAGACCTTGTTCTCGTATTCGCCGGTCTTCGTCCAGAGTTCGATCTGGGCCAGCACCTGATTGGTGAAGCTCGAAGACATGACGAAGCTCGGATGGCCAGTGGCGCAGCCCAGGTTCACCAGACGCCCCTTGGCGAGGATGATGATCTTCTTGCCGTCGGGGAACGTGACCTCGTCGACCTGCGGCTTGATCTCGTCCCACTTCATGTTGGCGAGGCCGCCGATCTGGATTTCGCTGTCGAAGTGGCCGATGTTGCAGACGATCGCGCGGTCCTTCATCGCGCGCATATGATCGAGGGTGATGACATCGGCATTGCCGGTCGCGGTGACGAAGATGTCGGCGCGCTTGACCGCCTCTTCCATCGTCACGACCTCATAACCTTCCATCGCCGCCTGCAACGCGCAGATCGGGTCGATTTCCGTCACCAGCACGCGCGCGCCGCCGTTGCGCAGCGATGCCGCCGAACCCTTGCCCACATCGCCGAAGCCGGCAAACGGTGGCGACCTTGCCGGCAAGCATCACGTCGGTCGCACGACGGATGGCGTCGACCAGGCTATTCCTTGCAGCCATAGAGGTTGTCGAATTTGGACTTGGTGACGCTGTCGTTGACGTTGATCGCCGGGAAGGGAAGCTTGCCGGTCTTGGCCAGTTCATACAGCCGGTGGACGCCGGTGGTGGTTTCTTCCGACACGCCCTTGATCGCCTGAACCGTTTGGGTCAGGAAGCCGGGACGCTCGGCGAGCACGCGCTTCAGCGCCGCGCAGAAGATTTCCTCTTCTTCGTTCGACGGGGTGAAAAAGCGCCTCGCCCGCCTCGACGCGCGCGCCCCACAACGCAAACATCGTCGCATCGCCGCCGTCGTCGAGGATCATGTTCGCCGTCTCGCCGTTCGGCCAGATCGAAGATCTTGTCGACGTAATCCCAATATTCTTCCAGCGTTTCGCCCTTGAACGCGAATACGGGGATGCCCTGCGCCGCGATGGCGGCGGCGGCGTGATCCTGGGTCGAGAAGATATTGCACGAAGCCCAGCGGACGTCCGCGCCAAGCTCGACGAGCGTTTCGATCAACACCGCCGTCTGGATGGTCATGTGCAGCGAACCCGTGATGCGCGCGCCCTTCAGGGGCTTTTGCGCGCCATATTCCTTCGCGCAGCGCCATCAGGCCCGGCATTTCGGTCTCGGCGATCTCGATTTCCTTCCGGCCCCATGCCGCGAGAGAAATGTCCTTGACCTCGAAATCGGTGAAGTCGCCCGCGATCTGAGTGGCCACGATATCGCTCCTGTGCTTGTCCTGAACCTGCCACCCAGGCCTCATAACGATATCTATATATGACATGGGTGATGAATCGCGGCCACTCCTACCCGTCCAGCGGGCCAGATGCAAATCGATCCGGCATCGGGCGGCCAATAAAAAACGGGCGGACCGGCAACCGACCCGCCCAGCGGCGAAAGCAGAAGGGGGTTCTGCTTAGCGTTGTTTGGCGCTTGCCATCCGTATTCGGCAGACGCCGCCGGACATTTTGGGATCGAGCCCGAAGTCCTCGGCCAATGGCACAAGCTCCGCCGGGCGGGCCAAAACGGCGCGCTTCGCCAGCACAACCATCTCGTCGCAGGCCTGTTGATCCGCGTCCGTCGCACCATAGGCGTTGGCCAATGCGGTCGTGTAGCGGTCGTAATCGCGTTCTCCGCCCGACTTGCCGCTCAAGCGGATGAACCGTGCACGCAAAACATTGTTGTAGCGCTGGATGCTGCTGCGGTGAGCGACGACGAAGCGGTTATAGACCGCCAGCATCTCCGGCCCGTTGCCCCGGCACTTCAGTCCCGCCACCATCAGCCTCGTCTGCAGATCTCGCACCTTGGCGGCCGATGCTTCCTCGGCCTGCCAGCAGCTTGCTGAAAACGCCGGTGTCGCACTCGTGCAAATAACGGCCACCGCCAAGCCGGCAGCGGCAATATGCTTCCCGATTTCCATGGCCCCTGTCTCCCCACGGGAGACTTCCAATCTCCCAAGGACCATGGTCCGTTATGGAGGATTAACAATCGGTAAAGGTTGCGGTGAACCGATCAGGCCCGGCCGGGCGTGGCCGTCAGCAAAAGGGGGTCGATTCCAGCGGCGGCGAAGGCCGCGGTCCAACGGTGGTCCGCGTCCGTTTCGAAAAGAATAGCGGGGTGCACCGGCGTGGTGAACCAGCCATGTTGCGTCAGCTCTTCGTCAAGCTGTCCTGCCGTCCAGCCCGCATAGCCCAGGGCCACAAGCCACCGGGACGGGCCACGGCCTTCGGCAATCGCCGCGAGAACATCCAGGGTCGAGGTCAGCGTATAGCTTCCGCCAATCTGGATCGAACCATCCCCCGCCCAGTCCTGGCTATGCAGCACGAAGCCGCGCTGCGGTTCCACCGGACCGCCCGCCAGAACCGGCACATCGGGCGCCACCCCCGGCTCCACGTCCAGTTGTCTCAACAACCCATGCAGGCTCAGGCCATCGATTTGCGCATTGATGCCGATGCCCAGCGCTCCGTTTTCGTCATGCACGCACATAGCGATGACCGCTCTCTCGAAACGGGGGTCGCCGATCCCCGGCATCGCGAGCAGGAGCTGGCTTGAAAGATAGGTCGGGTCTGACACGCGCCCACTATAGAACGCAGGCACCATTTCCGCCAAGGCCGCTGGACCATTACCGGGCGATGGCGCTAAGCCATCCAGCGCAGGGAAACGGATTCTCTCGAGCTTCGGAGGAAATGATGAGCATCAACGTCGGCGACAAGCTGCCAACCACCACCTTCGTCACCATGACGGAAAACGGACCGGAACAGATCCAGTCCGACGAATATTTCAAGGGCAAGCGTGTGGCGCTGTTTTCCGTGCCGGGCGCGTTCACGCCGACCTGCTCGGCCAAGCACCTGCCGGGTTATGTCGAAAAGGCGGGCGATCTGAAGGCCAGGGGCGTGGACGAAATCGCCTGCACGGCCGTCAACGACGCCTTTGTGATGGGGGCGTGGGGCAAGGCCCAGAATGCCGCCGGAAAAGTCACCATGCTGGCGGACGGAAACGGCGCCTTTGCCAAGGCGGTCGGCCTTGAAATGGACGGCAGCAAATTCGGCATGGGCACGCGCGGTCAACGCTTCTCGATGGTCGTCAAAGACGGCGTGATCGAGCAGTTGAACATCGAAGCACCCGGCGAATACAAGGTTTCTTCTGCCGAACATATGATCGGTCAGCTCTGATTCATCGTCCAGCCGCAAGTCACGGATTGGGAACCGGCACAGTCCGCCGTTCCCAATCCGGTTAATAGCTTCAGGAGCGTTTCATGGGCAACGATGCCCCCGGCGACAGGCCCAAATCACCCATCGCAAGCGAGGACGTCGCAGCGCTCGCCAAGACAGTCTGGAAAGAAGCCCAGAAACACCCCAAGACGGCCGCCGCAATCGGCATCGGCATTGGTGCGGTTGCAGCCGCCGTGATGTTCGCAAGTCGCAAGACCAAGGAAAAGCCGAAGGTGCCGAAGGGATTCAAGCCCGAAAGTGACTAGCTTTCTGTGCCACGCCTCGCGTCCGGCGTTTTCAGCCTACCATCCGCACTGACGGCCCTTGTTCTGCTCTTGCAGCCAGGTCATCAGCGGCCGGAAATAGGCGATCATCGCGGTCCCATCCATTTCGCGTGATCCGGTGAACGCCTCAAGCGCATCCGGCCATGGCTTTGACGCGCCCATCTCCAGCATCGCGTTGAGCTTTTCGCCGACCTGCTTGTTGCCGTAGAACGAGCAACGGTGAAGCGGTCCCTTCCAGCCGGCCTGATCGCACGCCGCCTTGTAGAACTGGAACTGGAGCAGCCGCGCGAGGAAATAGCGCATGTACGGCGTGTTGCCGGGAATGTGGAATTTCGCGCCTGGATCGAAGTCCGCTTCTGACCGCGGCACCGGCGGGGTGATGCCCTGGTACTGCAACCGCAAATCCGTCCATGCCTGATTATAGTGATCCGGCGTGATCTGGCCCGAAAACACCCCCCACCGCCATTTGTCGACCAGCAGGCCAAACGGCAGGAACGCCACCTTGTCCATTGCCTGACGAAGCAACAGGCCGATGTCCTTGTCCGCCGATGGCACCTTTTTGGGATCGAGCAGCCCGATCCGCACCAGATAATCGGGCGTCACCGACAGCGCGATGAAATCACCGATCGCTTCGTGGAAGCCGTCGTTCGCCCCGTTCAGATAGAGGAACGGCTGCCGGTTGTAGGCGCGCTGGTAATAATTATGACCCAACTCGTGGTGGATGGTGACGAAGTCGTCGCCGTTCACCTTGGTGCACATCTTGATCCGGAGATCGTCCTTGTTATCGATGTCCCAGGCGGATGCGTGACATACCACCTCGCGGTCGCGCGGCCGGATGATCTGCGAGCGCTGCCAGAACGTCTCCGGCAACGGCGCGAAGCCGAGCGAGGAATAAAAGCCCTCCCCCGTCTTCACCATCTTCACCGCATCATACTTCTTTTTGACCAGCAGGTCGGTGGTGTCATAGCCGACGCTGCCGACACCTTTGGGCGCGACGACATCATAGATATTCCCCCATTCCTGCGCCCACATATTGCCCAGCAGGTCAGCGCGGATCGGGCCGGTCGCCGCCTGCACCGCATCGCCATATTTCTGGTTGAGCTTGGCGCGGGTATAGCAGTGAAGCTGAATATACAGCGGCTTGACCTGCTCCCACAGCTTGTCGATCAGGACCGCGAACTGGTCGGCAGGCATGTCATAACCCGCGCGCCACATCGCGCCCGTATCGGCAAAGCCCAGCTCCTTTGCGCCCGCATTGGCGATTTCGACCATGCGGACATAATCGGCCTTCATCGGCACGCCGACCTTGTGCCAGCTTGCCCACATCTCCTTGAGCCTTGCCGGATCGCGGACGACGCCCATCTTTTCTTCAAGATCATTGCCCGACATGGGCTTGCCGTCGAGCGTGCCCTTGCCCTTGCCGTAGGTTGACTGGAGGCGGGTGGCGATGGTGTTGAGTTCGGCGGCTGCACCCGGCGTCGATGGCGCGGGCAGGACAATGCCCTGCTTCAAAAAATCGAGCTTGCGACGAGTGTCGGTGGAAAGGCCCGGCGTATGGTCGAACCGGGCCGCGCCCTTCGCCAGCCTGACCGACATTTCCGTTGCCTCCGCCCCCACGCGAGCGGCCACCGCATCGGTATCGTCGGTGAGGAAGGTGTTGTTCACCCACTGCACCTGGGCGTTGAACACCGAAAAATCCGACAACTCCTTTTCCGCCGCGGCCGCAAAGGCATCGGCATCGGCTGCCGCCGTTCCCTTTGGCGCATCCGCTGCCGCCGTTCCTTCAGGCGCACTGGCGGAAGTGGTTTCCGGCCCCTTTGTCGCGCCGGTTGAAGCACAGCCGGCAAGGAGCGCAGCCAGTGCCAGCAGGGAGACGTTGGATTTCATGGGACTGGAACTCCAGACGAATTTGCCATTGGCGCCAAGGAACGCCTTCAAATCATCCGGGTCAAGCCATTAGAAAATCGACGATCGCGCGGCCCAGCTCAGGGCGTGTCACCGCGCTCATGTGATTACCGGGAATCGCGGCGTAGACCGCCCCTGGTACCATTTCAGCCAGCTCCCGCGCCGACCCGTTATCATGGTCATCTTCGCCCGACAGCACGAGCGCCGGGGTCGTGATCGCGCGCAGCTCATCTTCCGAAGTGTCGAGGAAACTGTCGAGCAGGGGCAGCAGCGCTTGCGGATCGCCGCCGGTCGTCTTCAGGAATTGCGCCGCCATCCAGGCTTCCGTACCGCGTTGATGTTGGCCGAAATTTTTGAGTACATTGCGAAAATGTTCGGCCCGGGCGCGGGTGTCGAGCATGCCGTGAAGCCCCATGCCAGCGATTATGGCCTTTCGCGGCTTTGCTCCGCGCACGATCATCCGCGCGCTTGTCCGTGCGCCTAGCGAATAGCCGCCAAGGTCATAGGCGCCCGCCTCCAACCCCAGATGGCGGACGAGCGCGAAACCGTCTTCGACAAGAACATCCGGAGGGTAGCGCGCCGGGTCGTGCGGCGCGGCGCTATCGCCATGGGCCCTGAGATCGGGCATAATCAGCCGAAAGCCGCGCGAGGCGATTTCCGCCGCCGCGCAATATTTTACCCAGTTGATCGCCGCGCTTGAGAACAGGCCGTGGATCAACATCACCGGCCACCCTTCGCCCGCCTCGTGCCAGGCCAGTTCCACGCCGTCTTCGGCTTTGAAGAACCGGGTGGAAACTTCAATCGGGGAGTTTGCCAACTTTATCCATCCAGCGCTTGACGATGGGTTCATGTTCGTCCGTGCGATAGCCTGGCAGCCCATCGGTGTCACGCCAATGCTCCAGCCTTCCCTCGACCCCGAAATGATGCTTCGGCACGAAATAGCCTGGATCGTCGAATGACCCGATGGTCAGATCCATGTTCTCGCTGTCAGGAAATTCAAAGGTGAGCGGCGTTCCGCACGTCGCGCAAAAGCCCCGGTCGGCGATGGGCGATGAAGCGTAGCGGTCCGGCTCTTGCGTCGTCCACCGCACATCGGCCTTTTTCAGATTCTTGAACGCGATCGACACGCCGCCCGTCGCGCGCTGGCACATGCGGCAATGGCAGAGATAGGCGTCGGCGTCCTCGATCCGCGCCTCATAGCGCACCCGGCCGCACTGGCATCCGCCGGTCATGGAGCTGAGCATTGACTGTCCTCCTGCGAGCGCAATCTACGCGACAGCGCCATTCCCGCGAAGGCGGAAACAAAATTCCCGGCCTTCGCTGAGATAATGGGCCGTTATGCAGCCTTCTTCAGATGCCGCCTGCCGAGCAGCTCCGCGATCTGCACGGCATTCAGCGCCGCCCCCTTGCGGAGGTTGTCGGACACGCACCAAAGCGCGAGGCCGTTCTCGACCGTCGGATCCTTGCGGACGCGGCTGACGAAGGTGGCGTAATCGCCCACGCATTCGATGGGCGTGATATAGCCGCCGTCTTCGCGTTTATCGATCAGCATCACACCGGGCGATTCACGCAGGATCGACTGCGCCTGCGCGACGGTGATCGGGCGTTCGAACTCGATGTTGATCGCTTCCGAATGTCCGACGAACACCGGCACGCGCACGCAGGTGGCCGTCAGCTTGATGTTCGGGTCGAGAATCTTGTTCGTCTCGGCCGTCATCTTCCACTCTTCCTTCGTGTAGCCATCGAGGCCCGAATCGGGTCCCACGAACACGTCGATATGCGGAATGACGTTGAACGCGATCTGCTTGGTGAACTTCTTGTTCTCCTTGGGATCGCCCACAAAGATGGCGCGCGTCTGCTCGAACAGCTCGTCCATGCCTTCCTTGCCCGCACCCGATACCGACTGATAGGTCGACACGACCACCCGCTTGATGCCGGCAGCCTCATGAAGCGGCTTCAGCGCGACCACCAACTGCGCGGTCGAGCAATTCGGGTTGGCGATGATGTTTTTCTTCTTATAGCCGTCGATTGCCTCGGGGTTTACCTCGGGCACGATCAGCGGCACGTCGGGGTCCATGCGGAACAGCGACGAATTGTCGATGACCGTGCAGCCCCGCTCGGCCGCCTTGGGCGCATAGATCTTGGTCGGTCCGGAACCCGCCGCGAAAAGCGCCATGTCCCATCCGGTGAAGTCGAAATGCTCGAGGTTCTTGACCGTCAATTCCTTGCCGGTATCGCCAAAGTCGATACGGTCGCCGGTCGAGCGGGCGGACGCGACCGCCGCCACTTCGTCGGCCGGAAACTGGCGCTCGGCCAGGATGTTGAGCATTTCGCGGCCGACGTTGCCCGTCGCGCCCACAACAACCACGCGGTAACCCATGAATTCATTCCTTCAACAGACGAACGGCCGGCGCTTCCCTTTTCGAAGAAGCCCGGCCGCCCGAGAATTTTATGTTCCGAAGTTCGGGAGGGATCAGCCCTCTTTGACCTCGGCGGCAGGCCGATTATCGCGGAGTTCCGCAATACGGGCCGATTTGCCCGAGCGGCCGCGCAGATAATAAAGTTTCGCGCGCCGCACGACGCCCCGGCGGACGACTTCGATCGATTCGAGGTTCGGCGAATACAGCGGGAAGACGCGTTCGACGCCCTCGCCGAATGAAATCTTGCGTACGGTGAAGCTGGAACCGATGCCCTTGTTCGAACGCGCGATGCACACGCCTTCATAGTTCTGGACACGGGTGCGTTCGCCTTCGACGACCTTCACGCCCACGCGCAGCGTATCGCCAGCGCGGAATGTGGGAATCTTCTTCGTCTCGTTGAACTTGGCAATCTGCTCGGCTTCGAGCGTCTGGATGAGGTTCATCTCATTCGTCCTCTTCTTGTCGCCGCGCGCCAGAGGGCGGATGGACCGGCGCGCCCCCATGGCGCTCCCAAATGTCCGGCCGCCTTAGCCGTGTGTCATCCTCCGCCCTTTGTTTCCGCCAGGCGGCGATTTTCGCGTGATCCCCCGATCGCAGCACTTCAGGGATTGCGCGCCCTTCCCATACAACGGGCCGGGTATATTGAGGATATTCGAGAAGGTCAGCCTCGAAGCTTTCCTCCTCGCCGCTCGAAGCCGCGCCCATTACGCCGGGAATGAGCCGGATGCAAGCATCAAGAACAACTTGGGCCGCCACCTCGCCGCCCGACAATATGTAATCGCCGATCGACACCGCTTCGACCGGCCGCGCCTCGAACAGCCGCTCGTCCATCCCCTCGAACCGGCCGCAGAGGATCGTGACGCCCGGCCCCGCCGCCAGCGCGCGCACCCGGTCCTGGGTGAGCGGCCTGCCGCGCGGCGTCATCGCCAGCACCGGATTGGCTGGAAACCGCTCGACCGCCGCGTCCACGGCCGCAGCCAATATGTCCGCGCGCATGACCATGCCCGCGCCGCCGCCAGCGGGTGTATCGTCGACCGAACGATGCTTGTCGGTCGCGAAGTCGCGAATCTGGATCGAGTTCGAGCGACCACAGCCCCTCGACCAGCGCCTTTCCCGCAAGGCTCTGCCCCAGCGATCCCGGAAACATCTCGGGATATAAGGTGAGGACTGCGGCGGACCAGCTCATTCGGCAAACGCCGCTTCGACCAGCAGCCGCTCGCCGACCTCGGGCACAGCTTCCCGGCTCATGGGCACCATGAAGCGTTTGCCGTCCGGCCGTTCGATCTCGACCACATCGCCCGCGCCATAGTTCTCGACGGCAACGACCTGGCCCAGATCCTCGCCGATCGTCGAAACGCATGAGCGTCCCAATAGGTCGGCGTGGTAATATTCACCCTCTGCCAGCGGCGGCAACTCCTCTCGCGATACGGCAAGCAGAGTGCCGCGCAGCTTTTCGGCATCGGTACGATCGGCGACTTCGGCGAAACGAGCGACCGCACCCGCCTTGTCGGGCCTGATGGCAACCAACGTCAGCGGGCGGCCACCGGCATCGAAACACCGGTGGCGCTTCAGGCTTTCCATGCCTTGCGCGAACAGCTTCAGGCGCACCTCGCCGCCTATGCCATGAGCACCGGCTACGGCGGCGAGGGGGACAAGACCTTCAGCCACAGGGATTTAGCCCTCGGCCTGTTCCTCGGCGGGAGCTTCCGCAGGAGCTTCGGCGGCCGCTTCCTCAACGGGGGCTTCCACGGCGGCCTCTTCGGCCGGAGCCTCCTCCTCGACCGGCGCATTGGCGGCGGCTTCGGCCTCGGCAAGCTTGGTGGCGCGGGTCTCGGCGCGCTCGACGGCCTTTTCACCCGGCTTGCCCTTATTGGGGTTGCTGCGCGCCGCGCGTTCCTTGACACCGACTGCGTCGAGGAACCGGGCAACGCGATCGGTCGGCTGCGCACCGACGCCCAGCCAATGCTTGGCGCGGTCAACATCAAGCGTCACACGCGCGGGGTCGTCCTTGGCGAGCAGCGGATTATAGGTGCCGATCTTCTCGATAAAGCGGCCGTCGCGGGCAGCGCGGCTGCTGGCAACCACGATGCGATAGTAAGGGCGCTTCTTGGCGCCACCGCGCGCCAGACGTATGGAAACTGACATGACTTACTTCCTTCCTGTAACTTTGAACTTCAACTATCTCTAACGCTTCAAGAATTTCTCGAATCCCGGCGGCAGCCCTCCAGGACCGCCAGCTCCCGGCAGCCCCGGCATGCCGCCTGCGCCGCCGCCCAGCATCCCGCCGAGGCCGCCTGCGCCGCCGGGCATTTTGCCCATCATCCCCATCAAAGCCTTCAGGCCGCCCATCTTCTTCAGCTTCTTCATGGCCGTCGCCATTTCCTGATGCATCTTCAGGAGCTTGTTCACGTCCTGCACCGTGGTGCCGGAACCTTTGGCGATCCTGATCTTGCGCTTGGCATTGATCAGTTCGGGCTTGGTCCGCTCCTTGGGCGTCATCGAGCCGACCATCGCTTCCATGCGAAGGAGGATGCGGTCGTCGACCGCGCCCGATGCCATCGCGGCTTGCGCCTTCTTCATGCCGGGCAGCATGGATGCGAGCGCGCCGAGTCCGCCCATGTTCCGCATCTGCCGCAGCTGAGCGCGCAGATCCTCCATATCGAACTGACCCTTGGCCATTTTGGCGGCGAGCTTTTCGGCATGCTCGGCCTCCATCGTCTCGGCCGCGCGCTCGACAAGGCTGACGACGTCGCCCATGCCGAGGATTCGCCCCGCAACCCGGCGCGGGTCGAAAATGTCCAGAGCGTCGATCTTCTCGCCCGTGCCGACGAACTTGATCGGCTTGCCGGTAACCGCACGCATCGACAATGCGGCGCCACCGCGCGCATCGCCGTCCATCCGGGTAAGAACGACGCCCGACAGGGCCACCTGATCGGAAAAGCTTTTCGCGACGTTGACCGCGTCCTGGCCGGTCAGCGCATCGACGACAAGCAGCGTCTCGTCAGGTTCGGAAACCTGCGCGACGGCCTTCATCTCGTCCATCAACTGCGTATCGACGTGGAGACGGCCCGCAGTGTCGAGCATCAGCACGTCGAAGCCCTGCAGCTTCGCCGCCTGTAGCGCGCGCCTTGCGATATCGACCGGCTGCTGCCCCGCGACGATGGGAAGCGTGACGACGCCGGTCTGTTCGCCAAGCACGCGAAGCTGTTCCTGCGCGGCCGGCCGGGCAACGTCCAGCGACGCCATCATCACCTTCTTGCGGCCCTTGTCGGTCAGCCGCTTGGCGATCTTGGCGGTGGTCGTGGTCTTGCCCGACCCCTGAAGGCCCACCATCATGATGACGGCGGGCGGCGTCACATCAAGCTCGAGATCGGCGGTGTCAGACCCCAGCATCTCGACGATGCCGTCATGGACGATCTTGACGACCTGCTGCCCCGGCGTGATCGAGCGGGTCACCTGCTGGCCAACGGCCGCCTCTGTCAGCCTGTCGACGAAGCTGCGGGCGACGGGCAATGCGACATCGGCCTCGAGGAGCGCCACGCGCACCTCGCGCATCGCCTCGCGGACGTCGTTTTCGGAGAGCGCACCGCGCCCACGCAGGCGGTCGAATACGCCGCCAAGCCGGTCGCTCAGGCTCTCGAACATGGCCTTACTCCCAAACAGTTTCGCGCCGGCGGGCGAAACTCGCTGGCCGGCGTGCATCCGTGGACGCTGAATAACAATGCTCTTCGATTGGTCGAAGCGGCCTGCTCCTAACCGTTCCGCCGCCCGAATGTCAATCGCCCAGCCAATGTTAACCTTCTCCTAAGGCTTTGTTGCGAAGGTCCGCATGTCAGGGAAGGGCCGCCGCAGAGATGATAAATCTGATCCAGGCAATCGAAGTGTCCAAAACGCGTACCGCTCGCCGTGAATTCATCAGCGGTGCGGTCATGGTCTTTTCTTGCGGTTTGCTGCTCGGCAGTTACGTCCCCTTCGTCCGCACGCTCCGCACGCTTTATCGTTCGGGCATTGGCGTCGGGGGCGATCAGCTTATGATCACCGTGTTTCTTCTCAACCTCGCTCTCCTTCTCTTTGCGTGGCGCCGTTATCGCGATCTGCTGCATTTGGAACGGGCGCAGGAAGCGGCAAATAAACATGCCGACGTCACCGGCCTTCCCAACATGATAACTTTCGAACAGTCGGTCCGTCGCCAGATCGAGGACAGCGCGTTCGGCAACGGCGGCGAAATCATCATGCTCGCGCTTGATGTCGATCGCCATGAAGTCGTCGCCGATATACACGGCCCCGAGACCGCCGAAACGCTATTGCGTGAGATCGGCAATGCGCTTGTCGACATCATGCCCGCGGGGGCGATCGTCGCGCATGCCGGCACCGACGAGTTTGCCGTCGCATTCACTTGCCCGTCGCTCGATCGCCAGCAGATCGTGGCCCTGGTCCGGCAAATGACCCAGAAGATCGACTGGATATTCTCGATCAACGACAAGCATCTTCACGCCACGTGCAGCATCGGCGCCGCGACGACGCTTGGCGAAACACTCGATTATCCGGAACTGCGGCGGCGTGCACTCATGGCCATGCATTTTTCGATGCGGCGCGGCCACGGCCACTGCGCGTGGTTCGGTTCCGACATGGATATGGAGCTGCGCAGCCGCAGCGCGGTCGAGGACGCGATCCGGGCCGGTATTCCCGCGAACGAGTTCCAGCCCTTTTTCGAACAACAGATCGATCTGGCGACCGGTCGTGTCGTCGGCTTTGAAGTGCTTGCCCGCTGGCAGCATGACACCTTCGGCAGCATCCCGGTCGAACGGATCATCGACATCGCCGAAAAAACCGGGTTGATCGCCGAGCTTTCGAAATCGGTGATAAGAACGGCCCTGCTCGAAGCGCGAAACTGGGACCCCGGAATCACTCTTTCCGTGAATATCTCACCGATCCAGATGCAGGATCCCTGGCTGGCGGAAAAGCTGCTGCAATTGCTCGTGGAAACGGGCTTCCCTGCCAGCCGGCTCGAAGTCGAAGTCACCGAAAGTGCGCTGGTCGAGGATTTCGAACTGGCGCGGACGATCCTGACCAATCTGAAGAACCAGGGCATCCGCCTGGCGCTCGACGATTTCGGTACGGGCTATTCGTCACTTCAGCACCTCCGATCGCTGCCGTTCGATCGGCTCAAGATCGACAAGAGCTTTGTCCAGACGATCGACGAGAGTCCCAAGGCCTATGCCATTGCGGGTTCGATCGCAGCACTTGCGGACAATCTCGGTCTGCCAGTGACCGCCGAAGGCGTGGAAACGCCGGCGATAATGGAACGGCTGATCGAACTGGGGTGTGAAAAGGGTCAGGGTTGGCACTTCGGACGCCCCATGCCCGCCGCAGAAGCACGCAAGCTCGCACGCCGCCCGTTGCGGGTGGTCGCGGGTATCGATGCGCGGAAGCCCGCACGCCTGGCCGGCTAAATAACGACCCGGCACCTGTTGCGGTATTACAACAACTCGGCGCGTTGCGGCCGGTCGCATGCAACAAAGGCGGCGGGTGGCCGTTTTTGCCCCCGGTTGCCTCGGTATCAGGGGGCAGCCACGAAGCGTTCGAGACGTCCCAACCTGCGCCACCCGGCAGACCGGGCGCAGCAACACCTGCCCCGGCCGTCACGTTATTCGGTCAGAAGCGTGAACCTGCTTCGTTGAGAAAAGCTTGCTCCTCGGCGGTGGTTTCCCGGCCAAGCACTTCATTACGCTGGGGAAAGTGGCCGAAGTGGGCGATCTGATCGCGATGGCGCACGGCGAAGTCGTACACCTCCTGCAGTCCCAGCTTCCGGTAGAGCGAGACGGACAGGTCCTGGTCGGCAATATCCTCGCTGTGCATCAGCGGAAGAGAGAGGAACCACCGCTCCTCCACGCCCAGCCGCTGGTCCCAACCCTTGGCAAGCGCATCCTTGACCAGCGCCCGCGCCGTGGCGTCCTGCCGATAAGCGCGGGGATCGTCGCGATAAAGGTTGCGGGAGAACTGGTCGAGCACGATCACCGCTGCAAGCAGCCTGCGCGGACTGTCCCGCCAATTTGCCGGGACAGACTTCGAAAGCCGCGCATGAACGATGCCGAACCCCTGGCGGATCGCGGCGTCCACGCCCCGGTCGCGGACAAAACGCATTTCCACCGGCGTCTCCGTCAGCCAGAAATGAAGTACTTCCTCGGCTTCCGTCGACAACGGCACCTCCATTAGTGGACTCAGGCGCTGACAACCCCTAAATCGCGCGCGATGACGCGATCCTTTCACAAGATGCACGGTCTCGGCAATGACTTCGCCGTGTTCGATGCAAGGCAAGAGCCGCTGGCGATGACGCCCGCGCTCGCCGCAGCACTTGCGGATCGTCATACCGGCATCGGCTGCGACCAGCTGATCCTGGTCGAACCGTCGGAAAAAGCCGATGTGCGAATGCGGATCTGGAATGCCGACGGGTCGGAGGTGGAAGCTTGCGGCAATGCGACACGCTGCGTGGCGGCGCTTGTCGGGAGGGATTGCACGATCGAGACGGCGGGCGGCATGCTCGCGGCATCGCCCCATGGCGCGGGCGCGAGCATCGATATGGGTGAACCCCGCTTCGGCTGGGACGCGATTCCCCTGGCCTATGCGATGGACACCGATGCGCTGCCCGTCGCCTGGGAAGTGCTGGAACGCCCGGCGGCGGTCAATGTCGGCAACCCGCATCTCGTTTTCTTCGTAACCGACATTTCGTCGATCCCGCTCGACCGGCTGGGGCCGGAGATCGAAACCGATGCGCTGTTTCCCAAGCGGATCAACGTCAACATCGCCGAAATCGTCGACCGGCAGCATATTCGCGCCCGCACCTGGGAACGCGGCGCCGGCCTCACCCGCGCCTGCGGAACCGGCGCCTGCGCAACCGCCGTCGCGGCGATCCGGGCCGGACTGGTCGCCTCCCCGGTCACGGTCGAACTACCCGGCGGTCCGCTTGTCATCGAATGGCGGGAAGGCGGCAACATCCGCATGACGGGCGCTGCGACGCTTGCCTACACCGGCCAGATCGCACTGGACGATTTCCGGTGAGCACCGACGTCATCACGTTCGGCTGCCGCCTCAACGCCGCCGAACTCGGATGCGATGCGGGCGCTTGCCGGCGATGATGGCGACACGGTCATCGTCAACACCTGCGCGGTCACGGGAGAAGCCGTGCGCCAGGCGCGGCAGGCCATCCGCAAGGCCCGGCGCGCCAATCCGGACGCGAAGATCATCGTCACCGGCTGCGCCGCGCAGATCGAGCCTCAGACCTTCGCCGCCATGCCCGAGGTGTCGCGCGTGCTCGGCAACATCGACAAGTTCGAACCCGCGAACCTGCGATTCAACGCGGAGGACATAGCCGAAGTCCGCGTGTCGGACATCATGGCCGTGCGCGAAACCGCGCCGCACATGCTTGGCGGCTTTGCCGAACGCGCCCGCGCCTTTGTCGAGGTGCAGAACGGCTGCGACCACCGCTGCACCTTCTGCATCATCCCCTATGGGCGGGGCAACTCGCGATCCGCTCCAGCCGGGCTGGTGATCGATCGCATCAAGGCGCTGGTCGATCAGGGCTTCAACGAAGTGGTGCTGACCGGCGTCGACGTCACCTCCTATGGCCCGGACCTTCCCGGCAGCCCTTCGCTCGGCGCCCTCGTCCAGCGCATCCTGTCCCATGTGCCGGATCTGAAGCGCCTGCGTCTCTCCTCGATTGATTCGGTCGAGATCGATGGCGCGCTGTTCGACGCCATCACATCCGACCCACGGTTGATGCCGCATCTCCATCTGTCCCTCCAGGCGGGCGACGACATGATCCTGAAGCGGATGAAGCGCCGCCACGACCGCGCCCAGTCGATCGATTTTTGCGCGCGGGTTCGCACCGCACGGCCCGAAATCGCCTTTGGAGCAGACCTGATCGCAGGGTTCCCGACCGAGACGGACGAAATGTTTGAGAACACGCTCCGGCTGATCGACGAATGCGACATCGTCTTTGGCCACATCTTCCCCTATTCGGCGCGTACCGGTACGCCCGCCGCAAAGATGCCGCAGGTGCCCGTTCCGCTGAGGAAGGAGCGTGCGGCCCGGCTTCGCGCCGCATCCGCCGTCCGGTTCAATCGCTGGCTTGAAAGCCTTGTGTCCACATCGCAGAGCTTGCTCGTCGAGCGCGAGGACGGGACCGGCCATGCCGAAAGCTTTGCCCCCATCCGTCTTGTCGGCGGTGCAACCCCGGGAGAGATCAGGGCCGTGACCGTGACGGGCGTTTCCGGCGGCATATTGGAAGCTGTCGCGGCATGAGCGATGCAAATGGCGGCAGCGGCTGGTTCGACCGGTTGAAACGCGGCTTCTCGCGTACGTCGGAGCGGCTTGGCGACAATCTGACCGGCCTTGTCGGCCCCGGCATCGAACTGGACGAGCGCACGCTCGGCGACATCGAGGAGGCGCTGATCGCGTCCGACCTCGGCCCCACCGCCGCCGCCCGCATTGCCGAGCGCGTTGGCCAGGGACGCTATCAAAAGACGCTGGACGAAGCCGGTCTTCGCACAATCGTGGCGGAAGAAATCGCGAGCATTCTGCGCCCCGTGGCAAAGCCGCTGGACATCACCGCCTTTCCGCGCCCGCATGTGGTGCTGGTGGCCGGTGTCAACGGATCAGGCAAGACGACGACGATCGCCAAGCTCGCGCATCTGTTCACCGAGCAGGATTATTCGGTGATGCTGGCGGCGGGCGACACATTCCGCGCCGCTGCGATCGAACAATTGCAGACCTGGGGGGATCGCGCCGGCGTTCCGGTTATTTCCGGCAAGGAAGGCGCTGACGCGGCGGGCCTCGTCTTCGATGCCCACCAGCAGGCAAAGGCGGCGGGCATCGACGTGCTGATCGTCGACACTGCCGGGCGGCTCCAGAACAAGCAAGGGCTGATGGACGAGCTTGCGAAGGTCAAGCGCGTGCTGGGCAAGCTCGATCCGGCCGCGCCCCACGATGTCGTCCTCGTGCTGGACGCCACCGTGGGACAGAATGCATTCAGCCAGATCGAGGCATTCCGCGACACCGCAGGGGTGACCGGCCTGGTCATGACCAAATTGGACGGCACGGCACGCGGCGGCGTTCTGGTTGCGGCTGCCGAACGCTACGGCCTGCCGATCTTTGCGGTCGGCGTGGGTGAAACCATGACGGACCTCAGGCCGTTCGATGCACATGAACTCGCCCGCGCGATCGCTGGCGCAAGATAGAAGGAACGGAATATGGCAGCAGGTGCCGAGGGCAAACAGGAAGCAGGCACCGGCCTTAAACTGGCGGTCGATTTCGGCCCGTTGCTCATCTTTTTCATTATGAACAGCCTCAAGGGCGTCTTTGCTGCGACGGCCGCATTCATGCTGGCGACGGCTGCCGCAATGCTCATATCGAAGATCAGGACCGGCCGCGTCTCTGCGATGCTGTGGCTGTCTGGCATCATGGTCCTTGGCTTCGGCGGGCTGACGCTCTGGCTGCACGATGTGACCTTCATCAAGCTGAAGCCGACGATCGTCTATCTGATGTTCGCGTCGATCCTTTTCTTCGGTCTTTTCTCCGGCCGCCCCACGCTCAAGATTGTGCTTGAGGCCGCCTATCCGGGCCTCGACGACGCGGGTTGGCACAAGCTGTCGCGCAACTGGGGATTTTTCTTCGTCGCCATGGCCGTGCTGAACGAAATCGTCTGGCGGACGCAAACCACGGATTTCTGGGTAGCGTTCAAATTATGGGGCGTCACGCCACTGTCGCTGGTGTTCGCCATGGCGCAGGCCCCGATCATGATGAAGCACGGCGTCAAGCCGGAAAAGGTCGAACCACCGATCACCCCCCAGGGCTGACCCGCGCGATGCGGGCGCTCCTTGCCTTCCTCCTCGTCGTTTTTCCGCCCATCGCGGCGCATGCGGCCGAGCGTCAGCCCCAGCTCCAACCCTTCATCCTGATCCATGGAGCATGGGGCAGCGGCCAAGGGTGGTGGCGCGTGAAGCCTTTGCTCGAAAAGGCCGGATACCGTGTCTACGCGCCGTCGCTGACCGGTCAGGGCGAACGCGCGGGCGAAGATGGGCCCGCGATCAACCTTTCAGCACATATCGATGAGATCGTGGATCTTATCGGGAAGAAGCACCTCGACCATGTGATCCTCGTCGGGCACAGCTACGGCGGCATGGTCGTGTCGGGCGTCGCCGAGCGTGTCCCCAATAAGATCGCGCGGGTCGTTTACGTTGACGCGTTCCTGCCTGAAAGCGGCGAGTCGGCGTTCGATCAGATGGCACCCAGCTTCGCGGACAGTCTGCGGCGCCGCGCGAAGGAACAAGGCGGCGGCCGGGGAATACCCTCCGGCAATGGCAAGGGTCTGCCCCAGCCGATCGGTACGCTTGACCAAAAGCTGACGCTCTCCGATTCCCGTGCCGCAGCCATTCCGGGCACCTACATCCTCACCCTGGAGCCGGGTGCAAAGGTCGGCGCCTTTTCCTTTGCGGCGCGGCGGGCGCAGGCCCGGACCTGGCCGGTCTATGTACTGCGTACGGGTCATCTTCCACAGGTGACGATGCCGGATGATCTGGCAGCGCTGCTGGTCCAGGCCGCGCTGGTAAGTCAGCCCTGACCTCGACGCCCGACGGCGCTATGCCCCTGCGCCCTGCTTCAACCAAGTACGGGCTTCATCTTCCGCCTCTAGCGGGAATACGCGCACCTCGGCCGGCATCAATGCGCCGATCGCCTTGGCGAACGGGCCGACCCAGCCCTTGTCCGTCACCACCGCGCAACGCCCGAAATCGCGAATGTGGGTAAGGCCCCAGACCGTGTCTTTCCACCACACACCGGGATCGACCCAGCCCAGGCTCTTCAGCACTTCAAGCACCTTCACTGTGCCGTGGCGCTTGATCATCGCATCGATTGCGGTGATCGCGGCTTCATAATCGGCGCGCTCGACCTTGCCGTCGATGACCAGTTCGACGATCCCGCTCGCTTCGTCCACCTTGTGCGTGAGCATCATGCTTCCCTTTCACATCGCCTTTTCAGCATAGCGCAAAAACGTCCCGAAGGTGAAACGGCGCCACCGCATGGCTCGCCGTCGCCGGGCTGTGGCGATATCGGGCCGGACGGGAATTTCGACCGGGACAAGCCGCTCAGTTTGCTCCTAATTACCAGCAGCGCGCGGCATGAAGCGCCAACAGGGAGCACCGGGGATGGAAACCGCGACGCCCGGTAAGGTATCCGGGCGCCAGACCGTTGTCGGACTGGACATTTTGCGGCTGTTCGCGGCGCTTCTGGTTGTTTCCTATCACTTTCTGTTCTTTTCGTGGGTTGAGCCGGCCGGCTATGGCGGCATCCGCGACGCGGTGGGCGCGAGCATCGCATTTCCCGACGCCCTGCCATTTGCCTGGTGGGGCTGGATCGGGGTTGAGCTCTTCTTCGTTATCTCAGGCTTTGTGATCACCCGGTCAGCATTGGGCAACAGCGCGTCGGGCTTCGCTGCCGGGCGCATCGTCAGGCTTTATCCGGCGCTTTTCTTCTTTTCGATCTGGCCGTTCCTCATCATGGCTGGCACGGGGCTTTTGCCGTTCGGCAAGGCGTTGATCCGCTGGTTGCGGACAGTCACGCTCTTTCCAAAGGGGCCGTGGATCGACGGCGTCATCTGGACGCTGACGGTGGAAGTGGTTTTCTACCTCGTCATCTTCCTGATCCTGCTATCGGGACAGGTGGCACGGCTGCCATCGTTGATGAGGTATGCGCTTGGCATCGTCACCGCCTTCTGGTCGCTCGTCATCATGTCGCATCTCTTCGGCATGGGCAGCATCGGGACTTTTGTTCAAACGGTGGCATTCGCATATCCGTCGCGCGTCATCCTGTTGACCACGGGCGCTTTCTTCCTGCTGGGAATGTTCGCCCAGGAAATGTTCGACCAGGGCATCACCGCCGAGCGTATCGGCTGCGCCGCGCTTGCCACCTTCGATTGTCTGACGGCCATCTATCATTCCGCACTCCGGTCCGAAGGCATCACGATCTTTGCGCAAAACCCGCTGGTGCCCATGCTGGCATGGCTGACGAGTTGTCTCGCGTGCGCATTGGCGGTGATGGCCGAACGGCGTCGTCAGCCGGGCCCGCAATACCGTGCATTCGCGCGCCGAGCCGGACTCCTCACCTATCCGCTTTATCTGATGCACAATATCACTGGCGGTTGGATCATGGGCCGGCTGCGCGATGCGGGAGCGACCAGGGCGGCAGCGGCTCTGCTCAGCCTCCTGATCTGCCTGTCGTGCAGCTATCTGTTCACCCTCCGGATCGAACCCGTGCTTCAGAAGCTGGTTCGGCACCGTCTGCCGCCCCGCCGCTCGCCAGCGCGAAGCGAGGCGTGAAGGCGTCTGGCTCATCGGACGGGCGATTTGTCGATACGGCCCCTCAACGGTCATGAATTGCCGCTAAGGTGCCGGAGATATAGACGTTCTTTTTTCCCGCATGGAGTGTTCCGCCATGGCTATTCATCCCGTTGTTCTTTCCGGTGGTTCCGGCACGCGTCTTTGGCCGGTCTCGCGGTCGCTGTATCCCAAGCAGCTTCTGTCGATCGCGTCGGAAGCAACCATGCTCCAGGCGACTGTCGCCCGAACCAGCGGCACCGATTTCGCCCCGCCATTCATCGTTGCGGGCGAGGAACACCGCTTCCACATCGCGGAACAGTTGAACGCGATCAACGTCACGCCATCGGGAATCATTCTGGAACCGGCGGGACGGAACACCGCCGCCGCCATCGCGCTTGCGGCGCTGGCCGCCGATCCCGAGGCGACGCTTCTCGTGATGCCGTCCGATCATGTGATCACCGATGTCGCCGCCTTCCGCGCAGCGATGGAAAGAGCGCTGCCGGCGGCCGAGGCGGGCATGCTCGTCACATTCGGGATTACGCCCGAACATCCGGAAACCGGCTATGGCTATATCGAGGCAGAGGCAGATGCCGACGCTGCCGTCCATCCCGGCGTGAGAGGCGTCGCGGCTTTCACGGAAAAGCCCGATCCGGCCACGGCGCATGCCTATGTGGATGGCGGAAGGCATTTCTGGAACAGCGGCATCTTTCTGTTCACCGCGGGCGCCTATCTCGACGAATTGCGCGCGCACGCGCCGGAAATCGCAAGCTGCTGCTCCGCGGCGATGGCGGCGGTCAATGCCGACGGGCAATTCCTGAGACCCCATCGTGCAAGTTTCCTCGCCAGTCCGAACATTTCGATCGACTATGCGGTGATGGAACGGACGGAGCGGGCCGTGGTGGTGCCGGTCGAAATGGGCTGGTCCGATGTCGGCTCCTGGGACGCGCTCTGGGCGATCAGCAAGAAGGATGGCGCAGGCAATTCGATCAAGGGCGATGTCGTCGCCATCGACAGCAGAAACAGCCTGTTCCGGACCGACAGCGGGCCCGCGATCGCCGCGATCGGCGTGTCCGATCTTGTCGCCATTTCCACTCGGGACGCCATCCTCATCATGCCGCGCGATCGTGCCCAGGATGTGAAGGCGATCGTCGACGCGCTGAAGCAGGCGGGCCAGACAAGCCATGAAGTGCATTCGGTCGTCCACCGCCCCTGGGGCACCTATGAAACGACGGATCGCGGCGATCGCTTCCAGACCAAGCGGATCGTGGTGAAACCGGGCGAGAAACTGTCGCTTCAGATGCATCATCATCGCTCGGAACACTGGATCGTCGTGTCGGGCACCGCCATGGTGACGATCGACAGCGAGGTCAGGCTGCTTCAGGAAAACCAGTCGACCTACATCCCGGCGGGCGCGACGCACCGGCTGGAAAATCCCGGACGCATTCCCCTGCACCTGATCGAGGTCCAGTGCGGCCCCTATCTGGGCGAGGACGACATCGTCCGGTTTGAGGACAGTTATGGGCGACTGCAAGCGGCAGCGGAATAGCCTCAGCGCGGGTCGAGTATTTCCTGGGCGCGGGCACTGAACCGGGCCTTGCGGGTCCATTGATGCCGGATGTGGTCGAGGATGGGTCGCAGCCCCCCAGCCGTCGGGGTCTTCACGGTTGCACCAAGCAGCGGCAGCGAACGCAGGGCGATTGCTCTTTGCGAGCGCAGCCGTCCGCTCCGGTCTATGCCGTGATAGGCGACAAGGCTCGGCCATTTCATCCCGAAGTGGCGAAGGCACGTCTCTATCGCGTCCTCGTAGCGTCCGTCCGCAAAGCCGTTCTTGTCCTTCTCCTTGCCGACAGGTCGGGTATGCCTCACTTCGACGGCGTCTATGACCGCGCATTTCATCAGCGGGTCGGGCAAAAGGCTGCACCAGATGAGGTCGATGCCGCTTTCCCAGCCTAGCGAGAACAATGGCGCGGCCCGGCGCAACGCGGATGCCGAGAAGAAGGGGCACATCATCTCGACGAAATTGACGTAGCGCAGCGCCATGCGCGGGTTAGCCAGCGTGCCCGCATAGGTGAAATAGCTGTCCCAGGAGAAGTCCCGGCTGCCATATGTCCAGGTTATGGCGGTCGCCGGCGTCGAAGCACGCACTGAGCGCCGCCGCGTCACACAATATGTCGTCGTCGATCAGTGCGATGTTGCGGTAGCGGCCGATTAGTTCGGCCTGTTCGTCGAGGATGATTTTCCAGCCGGCAACCTTGTAGCCAGGCAGATGGTGATGGAAAACGCCCTCGCCCTCACCGCTACCTTCACCACTGACGCCATCGGCATAGGCGGAGACCAGCAGGTCGAAATTGCGAGCTTCAGCGGCGTCGAGCCAATGCGGATGAAGACTGTTAGGCCCGGCACGGGTGATGACCAGGTTCGTCCGGGTCATCGGGCTATCCCGCGCCGGAGCAGACGCATCACCCCTTGACGAAGCGCGCGGCCGCCAAAGGCAAGCAGCATTAGCCCATAAGCACCGGCCCCGATGGCCCCGAGCAACACGCATGCGAAAAACGGTGATCCGATCGCTTCCTGCAGATACGGCTGAAGCAACCGCACCAGCACGGCCATCAGCGCCGCGAGCAGCAGTGGAACACCCGCCGCCCGCAGCCCGTCCCTGACGCTGAATTCCACCGACGCGAAACACCAGGACCGAGTAAAGCAAGGTGATGACCGCATTCACCGCCGCCAACGCGACCGCTGCGCCATAAAGACCGCCGATAAGCGCGCCGACGGCGGTGCTCGCAATGGTAAATGCCGCCCGGCTGGCCGAAAACCACCACAGGAGGTCGCCGCGTCCCATCCCCTTCATGAATGGGATGAAGCTGCCGCACGGCGACATCACGCCCTTGGCGAGCGCGAGCAGGCCGAAGACCGGCCAGAGCCACAGCCATTTGTCACCCAGGACGATGGCGGTGACAGGTTGGGCAATGGCCCAGAAGCCAAACATGATGGGAGCAAGCAGAGCGGTCGTTGCGCCGGTCGCCGCCAGCAGTGCCTTGCGCCTGCGTTCCGCATCATCTGCGATCGATGAAAAGGTCGGGAAAAGGACATTCATCAATCCGACGAGGATCACCTGATTGGGAATGTCCGACAGGCGGCCCGCCAGGGAATAGGCGCCGCCGGTCGCCACCCCCGATTGGCGCGTGATGACGATCAACGGTCCCTGAAAAGTGATGAAATTGGCAAGATCCGACCCCAGGTTGCCGAAGCTGTAGCCGAACAGCCGCTTCAGCTTGCCCCATGCGAAGCGAAGACGCGGCCGGTAATTGACCGCCCAGGCCATGCCGCCCAGCAGAATTGCGGCGCTGACATATTGCTGGAGAACGATCGCCCACGCCCCCCAATCCCGGAATGCGGCCCAGATGGCGGCGGCCGCCGCAATAAGCTCGGCGGTCAGCGTCCAGCGCGTTTCCTTGTGGAATTCCATGCGCCGCGCCATCAGCGCCAGGCTGACCTGCGCGGCAAGCGAGAGCGGGAACAGCAGGCTCAGCGCACGCAGCAGCGGTGCCGCCTCCATCGCGCCGAGGAAGCGCGCCACGGCTTCGGCGCCCAGGTAAAGCCCGCCACCCAGCAGCACCGCAATAACCATATTGGCCCAGAAGACGGTATCCCACAGGTCGCCTTCCTCCTCCTTCTGGATCACCAGCGCGGCATTCAATCCGCCGCCGCCCATCTGGACCAGGAACAGGACGACGGTCATCGTCGCCGCCGCCGCGCCGAGATCGGTCGGGGACAGAAGCCGGGCAAACAGCGGCACCGTGATCAGCCTCAGGCTGAACACGGACATCCGCGAGATGACGCTCCAGCCGAAATTGCGAAGGAACACGCCGCGACCGCTCATTCGCGGCCCGTCTGGGGCGACCGCATCAGCGTGGGGCAAAGTCGCACCGGGCGGCATCGAGACTTTCCTCCAGATGGGCGATCGCGCCCGCCATCGCGCTGTCGCTGCTCAACATCGGCGGGGCAGCGGCGGCGCAGGTCAGGCTTTCACTGGCCCGCCACTCGAAACGGCCGCTCAGCAGCTTGCGCAGCGGCGTTTTCAACGGGCGGACAAGGCGTTTGCCGGACCGCCCGGCGATGCGGAAATTGTCGAGCGCCTCATACAGCGAGGCCGAGGCAAGCGGCTGTGGTTTCAGCGTCATGCCCAACGCTTCCGCCCAGTCGTGCCATTTGAAATGATGCGTCGGATCGAGCGGCGTCAGCGCCACCCACGGCGTCCGCAAGGCATCCGCGACGATCGCTCCGTGCATCGCCTCGGCGATCACGAGATCGCTTTGCTGGATTTCCTCCAGAACGCGCGCCACCGGCCATCGCGGATCGATGAAATGCACATCGGCCTGGCGCGCCGCTTTCTCCCAGTCGGCGCGATAAAGGCTCTGGAAATGGGGAATGAAAGCGCGCGCATGGCGTTTGCGCACGGAGGGATCGCGATATCGGTTGAGCAACACGGCAAGGTCGGCGGCCACCAGCCGCTGGTCCAGGCCCAGCGCCCGAGCAGTACGTGGTCCCCTTACCGCATAGACCTTCCACCGCTCGTCCAGAACGGGCTTTGCCGTATATCCGCCATAGCCCGCGCCGACGACAACCTTGGTCAGGTGGGCGGGATGATGATCGAACAGGATAGATCCTATGCCCAGGAACAGCGGATCGTCCTTGCCGTCGAAAAAGCGGTCGAGAATTTTCGGCAGGAGGAAATGGTTCAGCTCGTCGCCGAAATTGGGTTCCTCCCCCCGATAGGCATAGTAGCGCATCTAGGCTCCGCCCGCCTGTGAACAAGAATTCGCTCATTCCGGTGCGTCCTTTGACGCATAGGCCCGCACATAATCGACCAGCATGTATTTGGGGCTGATCGGGGGCGTCTTTTGCCAGTCGCTTTCCAGGCCCAGATTGATGAGGATCATCATCGGCTGGCGGTGTTCAGGCGGCGTCGGCGTTTCCCAGCTTAGCTTGCGATCAAGGTAGAAGCTGGTTTTCTCCGGCGTGATGAGCACGCCATAGGTGTGAAAGCCATCTTCAAGCGCGCCATTCCACGGCGCGGTGGTCGGGCGCGTGATGCTGGTCGCCGGCGCCGATTTTCGCCAGACATGGCTGGACGACATATAGATGTCGGGCCTGCGCCCATAATATTCGACGACATCCACTTCGGCGCTGGTCTCGCCGCGCTGCAAGCCCACCAGCCAGAAGGCCGGCCAGACCCCATAGCCGCCCGGCATCTTTGCCCGCATTTCGAAATAGCCGTATTTCTGGGAAAAGCCGTTACCCTGGGGATCGACGGAGGCAAGCAGGCCGGACCGCCATTTACCGTCCGCCTCCTTGCGCATCTCGATGGTCAGAATGCCGCCGCTGGTGGTGAAGGGAAAACCAGGAGCAGGTTCGGCGTAGGTCGCGGCGCCGAAATCTCCATACCAGGGCGTATGCGCGATCCAGCGGGTGCCCGGCCCCCAGGACGAGACGTCGAGCGTGTTGAAGTCTTCATCGAAGGTAAGCCGATAAGCGGACAGATCGATTTGAGTGCCCTCGCCCTGCCCATGGCTGACAGTCGCGAACGCGAAAACGGCGGCGAAGAGCAGCGGCACGGCGGCCCATATGATTTTTCTGTTCGACATGACGCAAACCCCTACAACCGTCCGCTTTGAAAGCCTCTGTCGACAAGCGCCAATATCTGTCGATCGAACCTTTCAGGCCCGAAGGCGCGTGCGTGTTCGCGCGCTTCCTCCGGCTGGAACCGTGGCAACCATTGCTCGAACCTGGCCATCGCTTCATTCAGTGAGGCGACCGTCTGCTGGTTGAAGAACAGGCCGGTCTTCCCATCGGCGACGGTTTCCGTCGCGCCGCCCCGCCCGAATGCGATCACGGGCCGTCCCGAAGCCATCGCCTCGACCGGCACGATTCCAAAATCCTCCTCGGCGGTGAAGATCAGCGCCTTCGCCCGCGCATAGGCGGCGCGCAGCCCGTCATAATCCAGCCGGTCGTCAAATCGGATATTGGGCCTGGACCGTGCCCGTAGTTCCGCAGACGACGCGCCATCGCCGATCACCCAAAGCGGCAGACCATTGGCGTTGAACGCATCGATGACGAGGTCCGGCCGCTTATAGGGGACCAGTTGCCCCACCCAGAGATAATAATCCTCCGGCTCGGCGACGGCGTAATTGTCGACCGGGACGGGCGGATAGATGACCTCGGCGTCGCGGCCATAGAATTTGCGGATACGGCCGCGCACGAAGCCTGAATTGGCGGCGAACCGATCCACCCGGGACGCGCTCGCCATATCCCATTGGCGCAGATAATGGGTGAGAAGCGGCATGGCGGCGCGCGTTACCGCGCCCGCCGTGGACCGGTAGATATGATACTGGTCCCAAAGGTAACGCATCGGTGAATGGCAATAGCAGAGGCTGACCGCGTCGGGCCGGGTGATGACGCCCTTGGCCGGCCCCGCTTCCGACGAGATCACCAGGTCATAGTCGCGCAGATCGAGCTGTTCGAGCGCGAGCGGCATCAACGGCAGATAGCTTTGATAGCGTTTGCGCGCGCCGGGCAGCTTCTGGATGAAGCTGGTCTTCACATTCATCTTGCGGATCGTCGGCGACATCGCTTCGGGCGCATGGACATGGGTAAAAATATCCGCGTCCGGGTAAAGATCGCACAGCCGCTCCAGCACGCGCTCGCCGCCCCGCATGCTGACAAGCCAGTAATGAATGATCGCTACTTTCATGGCCTTACAGATACCGCGCCAGAATGCCGTCCATTTCTTCCGCCGCCTTTTCCCAGTTGAATTGTCTCGCCCGCGTGATTCCGCGCTGCCCGTATTCGGTTCGGAGCAGATCATCCCCGGCAAGCTGGATGAGCATCCGCGCCAGATCGTCGGGGTCCGCCGGGTCGACATAAAAGGCGTCGTCGCCGCATATTTCGGGCAGACTGGTCAGCCGGGTTGTCACCACCGGCGTGCCGCAAGCCATCGCCTCCAGCGCGGGAAGCCCGAACCCTTCGTAGAGGCTGGGATAAAGCAGCGCCCGTGCGCCAGAAAGCATCGCCGGCAGCTTCTCTTCGGGCAGATAGCCGGTATAGAGGATCCCGCCGTCTTCCCCCGCCGTTTCGCCTTTGCCGGCACCGAAGACCGCGCTCGACCCCTGCCCTCCGACAATAACCAGGAGCATGTCATCGGGCAGACTTGACCGCGCCCGTTTCCACGCCTCGATCACCAGCGCCAGATTCTTGCGCGGCTCGCGGGTCGAAAGCGTCGCGAAATAGGGGCGATCTCCAATGGCGGGAAAGTCCAGCCTGTCGCGATCCACTGGCCGGAAAAGGGCACTGACGCCGTTATGGACGACGTCGATCCGTCCCGCGTCCACGCCAAGCGCGATGCTCAGCCGCTGGCGCGAGAATTGCGACACGGTGACGATGCGTTCAACGCGTCCGGCAAGAACCGGCAACAGCGCCCTGTAAAATGCGCCGAACCGCGGGGAAAACCACTCGGGATGCTCGAACACGGCAGCGTCATGGATGGTGACGATCTGACGCCGCGCCAGCAATGGCCCGGTGTTGCAAGGCGACCAGATCACCCCGCCCCGCGCTTTCAACGGCAGCGACATCTGCTCCCAGCCATGACCGCGCCCGCCAGACGCGTCCCGCTGCGGCCGGACGACGCGGTGGGGCACCTTGAGGCGGCTGCTGATTTCATGGGCAACGCGCTGCGTGCCTGTCATGCGCTGCCCCAGGAAGCGGCCATTGATGACGATCTCACCCATAGGCCAGCTTTCGGGGCGCGACGCGCGCGCCGAGGCCAAGTCGTGCCGACCATCCGGCACGCCCCAGCAGTTCAAGCGCGATCAGCGGCCCCGCGATGCCGATAAGCGTCAACGCAGGCACCAGTATCGCAGCGTCTGCAACGCCCGTCAGATGCGTGACGACGATCCTGGCTCCCGCCACGAACATGACGTGGAGGACATAGATCGCCATTGCGCACTGGCCGAGATATTCGAGGCTGGCCGCCACTATGCCCCTGGCCCTGATGGACAGGATGAGGACGAGCGCGGTTCCGGCAAGGGCGGCGGGCAATGCGGCTGCCGACCAGTAACCAAGTCCTTGCGACAGGCCGAGAGCGACCGCGACAGCGAGGATGGCGGCCGCGACGGCTGCGTTCAGACCAGCCCGGCGGCCGAGATCCTCGCTCAATCGCGCCAGAGAGGGGCCGCAATAGACGCCAAGGGCATAAAAGAAAAAGAAATGACAGATCAGCTCCGTCATCTTGCCGTGATCTCCGGTCAGGTCCGGAATCTGGTAAAGAAGCGCGCCCAGCAGGACCATATAAAGCGGCGACAGGCGCCCAGCCATCAGCGCCGAGGCGAGATGGTACAGGAACAGCACGTAAAGGAACCAGAATTGGCTTGGTGGTGCCCAGATAATCGCCAGATAGGTTCGCAATGACACGACATCGATCGGCGAATTCACATAGGATGATGCCAGGTGGATGAGGGTCAACTGAACCGTCGACCACAGCAGATAAGGCCAGGCGATTGAAGGAACCAGCTTGCGGACGAACCCCGCCCGGTCCCTCTCGACGCGCCGCATCACCAGAACGCCGCTCAGGAAGAAGAACAGCGGCATATGAAAGGTGTAAATGGCGTAAAAGGCGTCGGCCAGCGGGCCATCTATAGCCATCAGCCCGGCCGACCGCAGGCCGTCAACCGCATGGCCGAAGACCACCAGCGCGATGCCGATCCCCTTTGCGGCATCGATCCAGCCCAGCCGGCCGGTTGCCGATTTGTCACCCTGTTTCAATGCCGGTCAGCCTTATGCCGTGGAAGAAGAAGCGGTCGGTCCCCGCGGTTCGTGTTCAGCGCGGTCCCGCTCAGTTCAGTTCGGCGGCTCTCCCCGGCGCGATGCGCCCGCGCAGCAGGTCGGCGATGGCGAGCAGATTGCCACGGCTTCGACCACCCCGGTCCACCCAGGGTTCAGGCGCGACGATCCTGGAGAAATTGGCCGCCAGGTTCCGCCCCATTTGCGCGCAGGCGCGGCTCGCGGTCAGCGTGCCCTTGCGCCACATGTAAACCGGGTTGGCGATTTGCGAATAGCCAAGCCGCTTGCCGGGACTACGGCCGCGCTTCACGCCCATATGCACCCCCCGACACAGATTCCAGCGCACGATGCGCCCATGCGGAGCGAGGCGGCGGCTGAAATCCACATCCTCCAGCCAGCCATAGAAGGGCAGGTTCTCATCGAACAGCAGGCCCGCCTCGCGTACCGGCTTCAACCGGATTGCCATGTTGCAGCCATAGCCATTGTAGACATCTTCCATCCGCGCCTCGTCCGGCGGGACGTCGCCTGCGATCAGGCGGTCGGCTTCCTCGAAGCTGAGGCCCGGCCCCAGAATGCCGTCGGCAATCACCTCTCCGGTCATCATCACCGCATCCGGCTGCGCCTGGAACAGCGCGATGCATTCGGCCAGATAGCGGCTGTCCATGACAAAATCGTCGTCGATGAACATGGTGATGTCCGCCTGGGTCAGATGGCGAAGCAATTCATTGCGCTGCGCACAAAGGCCTATGGGACCTTCGGCATAAGTGACTTCGGAGGCGACCGCCGCAATGCCTTCGCGATCGACATCCTCGGGCCGCGCCGGACAAATGGCAATGAAGTCAGGCGGGTGAGTTTGGTCGGCAAGACGACGGACAACGCCGGTGACGGTGTCCCGCCGGCCGGCGGTTGCGATCGCCACGGCGATTCTCGGGGAACTCATGGGAAACTCCCTGCTGCACTGCAACAAGGGGAAGCCTAACCTGCTTACGGCCCCAACGTAAGCCCCGGAATCAACGACTTATCGCGATATTCGGCGGCTCATCGCACGCGGGCGCCCATTCGGCTTCGCCACCCCCCTGCCGAACGTCCGCGGGTTGCGCAGCGGTGGCAGATTGTTATCCTTCAACAACCGAACGCAAAGCTTCGTCGAGGCTTGAAGGGGGCACTGCCGCGTGGCGTATCTGCTTTTCTGGCCCCTTGTCATCTGGGCTCTCTTTTCACGACGACCCATTGCCATTTACCTGTTTTTCGGTGCGATGTGCTTCGGTTCCCTGTCCGTCATTCCCCCCAATCTGACGGGCGGCATCACCATTTTGCCGAAGATGGTTTGTGGGCCCCTTCTGGCGCTGAAGATGATGATGCGACCTGGCGGCCTGTCCGAAGCCTGGACTGCGCTCACCCATTACCGGCGGCTGGGGTTGCTCAGCCTGTTCATGTTGATCGCAGTCATCGTGACGCTGTTCGCACCGCGCCTGTTCGCGGGAACGGTGGAGATCATGGGCCTCAACACTGCTGCGCGCGAAATGCTTCGCCCCACAGGCACGAACATCAGCCAGCTCATCTATCTCTTTTCATCCTATGTCATCGCGATCGCCTTGTTCCTCGCGATGAAAACCGCTGAGGACCGGCGGACGGTCGTCATGGCGATCCTTTTCGGCGCGGGGGTCGCGGCGCTCACCGGCGTGCTCGACCTCGCGACGCATGGAACCTCGGTGCTCGCGCCGTTCAGGACGGCGGCCTATGCGATGATGACGGATCAGGAAATTCTGGGTTCGATGCGCATCGTCGGACTGATGCCCGAGGCGTCCGCCTATGGATCGATCTGCGTCTTCTTCGGCGCGACGCTTTATTTCCTGAGACGCGCCGATCCGCTGGAAGGCGGATGGTCGCTGCCCTATCTTGGCATCATGTCGTCGGTGTTGCTGCTGGCGGCACTTTCGACATCATCGACCGCCTTCCTCAGCCTTGGCGCATTCGGCGCGATCGTCCTCGCCGATTGGGTGAGGCGCGCGGTGGGCGAACGCGCCCACGCCGAGCGAGCGATGATCTTCCGGCAATTCGCACTTGCCGCTGCCGTGGTTCTGGCCATCGCCGTCATGTTCCTTTTGCGTCCGGAGATGTTCAAGCCTGCCATCAATATGCTCGATACGATGGTGTTCAAGAAAACCGCGAGCTCGTCTTACGGCGAGCGGACCATGTGGAACTGGGTGAGCTTGCAGGCGCTTGCCAAAACCTATGGCTTCGGCGTCGGCGTCGGTTCCACCCGCGCCTCGAGCTGGCCGGTTGCCGTCATCAGCAGCACCGGCGTTCCGGGCGCATTGGCCATGGCGTGCTTTCTCCTACAGGCCTTCACGCGGAGCGGCAAAAAGCTGGAGGAGCGGGACCGGCAAACCTTGATCGGCGCCAAGCTCGCCCTGATCATTGCAATGGTGCCGGGTGCCGCCGTGGGAACACTTGCCGATTTCGGCGCGCTGAACGCGGTGCTTTTTGCAATGACGGCCGCGCTCGGCGCGCAGGGCCAGCCGTATGTGGGACGCCGCAATCTGTCGCCAAAACGCAGGCGGCAACCACTTGTCCGGCCCCGCTTCACCCCGCGCCAGCCACTGGAAGGCTAAGACCTGTCAGGCGCGTCCCCGACAGAAGCGAACGAAATTATCCCGCGATCATGGTGGCGCCGACAAGGGTCACGCCCAGATCCTCAAGACTGTTGATCAACCGTGTCGCCGCGCTGACGCGGGTTTCGCGTTGACGTGTAACCACCAGCGCGCCCTTCGTCGCGGCCGCGATCACCTGATAATCGCTTCCCTCGCTTGCGGCCGGCGTGTCGAAGAGCACGACCTCGAAACTTTCGACGGCGGACTGGACCAGCTCGTTGAGTGCCGGACGCAACAGCAACTCCTGGGGATTGGGCGGAATGCCGCCCACGGGAATGACGGTCAGCGTATTGAAACCGTTGATACTGTAGGCGGCCTCCTCGACCCGACCGCCAAGATAACCGGACAGGCCGCAACGGTCGTTGAGCCCGAACAAACGATGCTGGCGCGGCGAACGCATATCAGCATCGATCAACAGGGTCCGCAACCCGACCTGCGCGAAGCATATCGCCAGGCTGGCGGCGACGATCGAACGCCCTTCGCCCTTTTGCGCGCTGACCACCGACAACGCCCGCGCGCCACCCTGCTGCCTGAACCACTTCATCATCAGCGCATTGCGAAGCGAGCGGAACTCCTCCGCCTCGCGCGAACGGGGGCGATGGAGCACCGCCAGATCCTGATGCAGCTCCCGCCGGCTGATTTGGCCGGGAAGCGCGAACTGCACCGCCAGGACATCGTCCAGCGCCTCGGCCGAGATGAAACCCAGTTCCACCGCGGCCTCGCCGAAGCGCATATCCCGCTCGTCGCAATAGCGCACGATTTCATCGACTTGCTGGGGCGTAACCAAACCCGCCTTGAGCAGTATCGCGCCAACGGAACGACGGTCGGGGCGCTGTTCGCCGATTTGGGATTCGATGGGCGCGATCTCGGCCATCATGCTGCTCCCGGTCGTGGCAAATAACGTCTCAGCGCCGCACCGATCTGCGATTGCGACGGCGCGCCTGCGCAAATGGCGCCCAGATTGGGGATGCCGAGCCAGGTTTCATGATCGTCGGCGCTGCGCACCCGCTGATCGGACAATTCGATGAACACCGCTGCTGCGCCACCGATGATTGCGCCGAACACCATCCCCAAAGCCAACATTAGCAACGGCCGGGGCCAGGCGGGTTCGTCCGGCGCGGTCGCGGCCGAAAGAATGGCGACGTTGGTCTGGATACCCTCGCCCATGATGCCAAGCTGCGCCCGTCGCGAAACGATCTGCTCATATGTTCGCTTCAGATTGTCCACATCCCCTTGAAGCAAGGCAAGCTCGCTGCGGTTGTTGCGCGCCTCGATAACGCGTGCACGCTGGTCGGCAACAGCTTTGGACAGGGCGCTGACGGTGGCGGCGCTCTGTGTGGCAGACGCCGACGCCGTTCGCGAGATGAGCGCCCGCTGCGCCGCAAGCTGCTGCCTCAGCGCGCCGATCTGGCTGTTCAGCTGGACCATGTCGATGTTGTTTGGCCCCGCGAACTTCGCAAGCTGCTGGCGCTGCGCCTCCAGCTTCGCAAGCTCGCTCTGGATCCCCTGGATGACGGGGCTGGACATTGCATCGGGCAGCGCGCCACTGCCTGTCCGCGCACCCGTCGTCGCGCGTTCGGCTTGTGCCTGCGCCAATTGACTGGACAAACCGGCCAGTCTCGCGACATCGGCATCGGTCTGGTCCGCGTCCGCCGAAACGCCAAGCGCCTGCTGCCGGGCGGACAGCCTGGCCTGGGCGGCGCGCAAATCCTTCTGCACCTCGTCGGCCCGACTCTGGTACCAGTCGGCGGATAGGCGCGCCGGCTCGACGAGCAGGGATACGCTAATGTCGCGATAAGCCTCGGCAAAGGCGTTGGCCACGCGCGCCGCATAGGCCGGATCGGGGGCCGAATAGTTGATCGAAATCACGCGGGACGATGTCGCCGGCACCAGTTGCAGACCCGCTGCGAGGCGGGCTGCCAGAAAGTGTTCGATCGACCCTTTAGTAGCGGCGCTCCGATAGTCGGCGCGTGCCTTGGGTTCCTTCGCGAGCCCCAGCTTTTCGACAATCTTCAGCCGCACCCGCTCGCTCCGCAAAATATCCGTCTGGGTCGACAGATAATCGGGAGCAAGCTGCTCGGCCGCCGAGGACTGGCTGCCAAGCGTTTCGGGCGCGCGGACGTCGACCAGCACCTGTGCTGTCGCCTGATAGCTCGTTTCGGTGAATAACACCCAAAGAAAGGCAAGCAACAGCCCCAACGCCGCGCCGCCGGCCAGCATAAGCCAGCGCGCCTTCAGCAGCCGGAAGAACTGCACGAAAGTCATGGCGCGGCCCTCGCCATCAGAACCACCTCGCGCCGACGTTGATGAGATCGCCCGCGACCACCGGCGTGTCCTGCTTCACAGACGACACCTTGATCGGCGTGCCTGAAGCGTCCTTGCGCGTAACCTCGATGCGCGAGAGGCTGCCCCGCGGCGTCAACCCGCCACCAACCGCGATCGCCTGCCCGACGGTCATGCCGGGCGACACGGGATAGGCGCCCGCACGCGTGACCTGCCCCGAAATGTAGAACGAGGGCGCCTCCTGAAGAAAAATCTGCTCGCCCGGCCGGACCGGCCTGTCGCGCCCCCCCGAAATCAGGTCCGCAACCCTGAATTCCTCGCGGCTGGGCTGACCGTCCCGCTGTCCGATGACGGTGACGATCATCGCGCCCGACCCGAAAGTCGCGCCTGCGCGGGCCAGCACATCCGCGATCGTGAGATTCGATTTGTCGAGGATGATTTCGCCGGGCTTCGATACTGCGCCCAGCACGGCCACGGTCTTGCTGCGATATTCGGTCACCAGCACATTGACCGAAGGCTGCAGGAACACGCCCTGCGCCTTCAGTGCGCTGGCAATCCGCTGGCCCGTCTGGCTGGGGGTCAGGCCCGCGACCTCCACCTCGCCAAGCGGCGCCATGACGATGGTGCCCTGCTCGGACACCCGCGTCGTGGTTTGCAGGTCCGGCGCGCGGTAAACGGCTATGTTGAGCACGTCGCCGGGGCCGATCCGATAACCGGCAAGCGGTTGGACCTGGATTGGCTGGGCCGGAGTTTGGGCCTGTCCGGGAGTTTGAGCCTGTCCGGGAGTTTGGGCCTGTCCGGGAGTTTGAGCCTGTGCCGGAGCCCCTACCGGAGTTTGGGCCTGGGCTGGATGGAAGGCGAGCAAGGCCAGCACGCAAAACCGCAGCGCCAGGACGGAACGCGCTGCCCCCTGAACGCCGCGACGAAAATAAGCCCGCAATTGCATCAAGATTTTGATCAGCCTGTTCAAAACGATACTTTCCCGACGGCTGCTTATGCCGTCCCGCCGATCGAGCGGCGACGAGGCTCCCGCCTAGTAGGAGCCTCTGGCCATGACCACCGCGGGAACCGTCCTGGCGATAATCGACATATCGAACAACACCGATTTGGCTCGGGCATAGAAAACATCCATCTGTACCCGTTCGTCGTAGGACACATCGTTCCTGCCGCTCACCTGCCACAGGCCCGTCAGGCCGGGGCGGACCGAACAATAATCAGCGAAAAACTCGCCATAGCGCTCGATCTCGCCCGGTACGATCGGACGCGGCCCGACAATGCTCATGTGACCGGCAAGGACATTCAGGAGCTGCGGGAGCTCATCCAGACTCGTCTTGCGCAGCAGGCCGCCGATCGGCGTGATCCGGGGATCGTCGCGGAGCTTGAAATCGCGATCCCATTCAGCGCGCGCGGCGGGCGACGCGGCAAGCAGTTCAGCCAGCACCTGGTCCGCATCGACCCGCATCGTCCTGAACTTCAGGCAGGGGAACATTTTCCCAAAACGTCCGACCCGCTGATGCGCGAACATGATCGGGCCACGGCTGCTGAAGGACATGGCAAGGACAAGAAGTGCGAAAAGCGGCAGGAACACGACAAGCGCAATCGAAGCGATGACGATGTCGAACAGCCGAAATGCCGCCCTTGACACGAACGGGCGTTTCGCCGCCCCATCCATCGCTCCGGGCACGGATGGCGGGGTGTGATGCCCTGACGCCGTTACCACGCCTGGAATTGTCGGCGGCGCGGCGACCTCGTCCATATCGAGCGCATCAATGGCAATGTAAACGTCAGAACCTTCGAAGACGGGCGTTCTCGGCAAGGTCTCCAGAGACATAACCACTCCATCGGCTACTTCAGCTACCAGACGCACCCTCATCCGTGATGGCCGCCAGTGATTCTTCTGATCAGGGGCGAACCCAAAACATCAAGTCAGACAGATCGGCTGCAAAAGGCCAATCTGAATATCTTCCCAACAATGCCCATCCACCCCCGAGTAAACACGGTTCGCGTCTACCGATCTGATACCCGGATCGAAGTGTTAACTCCTCGTCCGAATTGCATAATTTGTGCGTCGCAAAATGTACCCTGTCAAGTCAGACTGGCCGATCAAAGAAGCGGTTGGCCGCAAGTCGCTTTGTTAACCTTTAATTCCTTGGCAACGTTCATAAATATTAACACGGCCCACTTCTTTCGAGGTTCCGGGCCCTGCGATGGATTCCTCCCGATGGCATGTTGCGTTGCAATAATATTTAGGCATTCTGCGCTGATTAATGATGACGTCGTCGCAAGGAGCACATCATGCTGGGAGGTATGATCCTGCCCCAGCGTGGATGCAGCCGCAGAACGATGGGAAAAATCGGCCTCGCGGTGGCGTGCCTCGCCCTGCTCTTTCCGGTGGCGGGTCATGCCGCCGAAATCACGCCTTATGCTGAAGGCCGATTGCAATATGACGACAATCTGTTCCGCACGGCCAACGGCGTTTCGGCACCCGACGGGCAATCGCCGAAGGACTGGTCCTATGTCGCGCTGGCCGGATTGGCGGCCGAGGCCGAAAGTGGCGACCTTGAGGCGCGCGCCACCGGTAGCGCGTCGCGGAACTGGTACAGCCGCAACAGCTATCTCGATTTCACGGGCTACAGCCTTGCCGGCGTGGTCAAGAAGACCGGACCCTCGGTAGGCATCAGCCTCAAGGCCCAGCAAGAGCGGCGATTAAGCTCCTTCTCGGATGTCAGGATCGCCAACCGCAATATCCAGACGCTGACTCTGCTGAACGCGGAGGCGAGCGCCACCATCGTTTCGGATTGGCGCGTCGTCGCCGGCGGATCCCTGACACGGAGCGTCAATTCAGCCGCGTCGATCTCATCCAGCGATTACCGGCGCCTCGGCCTGCGGCTGGGCTTTGGCTATTATTCCCCATTGAACAATATCGTCGCGCTGCAATTCACCCACTCGACAGGCCGGGGCATGAATGACAGTCTTGTCGCCGTCAACGGCGTGAATTTGCCTTATCGACAAGACTACACCGAAAACGGCGCGGACCTCGTTCTCCAATACACCCCCAGCGTCGCCAGCAATCTGCAGGCACAAATTGGCTATGTCGACCGCAAGGACCGTTCCATTTTCAACAATGGTTACAGCGGGTTGGTCGCACAGGCGACATTCGGGTGGAATCCCCGCGACACGCTCCAATTCACGCTGGACGCGGGCCGTCGGCTCGAATCGGAAAGCTACATTTATTCCGACGCCGTCCGCGTGAACTATGTGAATTTCGGCGCCGAGGGAGAGTTGAACCCGGCCATCACGCTGAAAGCCGGACTTCAGTTCACGCGGCAGAGGTTCTCCTATGACGTCGAGGCTCCTGTCCCGCTTGCGGCGCGCACGGAAAACCTGAAGATCGCCAGCGCGGCCATCATCTACAAACCGGTCGATCGCTATGCCGTGACGCTGGAGGCGTTCCGCGAGATGCGAAGCTCAAACCAGACAAGCTACCGTTATGATGCGAACACCGTTCGCCTTACCGGAAAGGTCAGTTTCGGCGCTTCGGCGAAGAAAACCGGGCAATAGGCGGACGGGTTCGGTCTACGCGATCGAGCCCAGCTTCCGTTCCCAGGCCAGGGCATGGGTGACAATTTCCGCCAGCTCGTCATGGGCAGGCGCCCAGCCAAGCACGTCTTTTATCCTGGATACGTCGGCGACCAGCGCTGCCGGATCGCCGGGTCTGCGATCCTCCAACCGGCGGTTGACCGATGCGCCGGTTACGGCCTCCACCGCATCGAGCACTTCAGTAACGGTGAAGCCGCGACCATAGCCGCAGTTGAGCGTCAACGACGTCTCGGGCGCGTCCATCAGTCGTCGCAGGGCAAGCACATGGGCGGACGCCAGATCCGATACATGGATATAGTCGCGGATGGCGGTGCCGTCGCGCGTGTCATAGTCGGTGCCGAAGACCGCGATCCCCGGCCGCTTTCCCGCGACCACTTCCGACGCGACCTTGATCAGATGGGTCGCCCCCGCCGTCGACTGGCCGGTGCGCCCGCCCGGATCGGCCCCGGCGACATTGAAGTAACGAAGCGCCGCGAAATTGAACGGATGCGCCTGGGCGACGTCGCGCAGCATCCACTCGGTCATCAGCTTGGATGTGCCATAGGGATTGATCGGCCGGGTCGGCGTCTCTTCCGTAATGGGCATCTGATCGGGTTCGCCATAAACGGCGGCAGTCGACGAAAAGACGAAGTGCCGGACCCCGCCCGTCACCGCGGCTTCGATCAGGTTGCGGCTCCTGACGCTGTTGTTATCGTAATATTTGAGCGGATTGGCTACCGATTCGGGGACGATGATCGAGCCGGCGAAATGCATGATCGCGGCGATCTTCCGGTCCCGGATGATTTCACCGACAAGCGCCTGGTCGCCGATGTCGCCGATGAAAAGGCGCACGTCATGCGGTACTGCGTTACGGAATCCGGTCGACAGATCGTCGAGCACGCAGACCGAATAGCCCTCATCCTTCAGCGCAAGGACCGCGTGGCTGCCAATGTACCCGGCACCGCCTGTAACAAGTATATTCTGGTCAGTTTTGTCATTCATTGTCATTCCCCACTTCCTGGCGAATGGCCACCATCCGGGAAGCCGATGGTGCAATGCACAAGAACATATGGCGCAGGGAAATTAAATCAATTCAGAAACTTGCCCGGTGCGACAGACCGAAGCTCTGGCCCGCCAAATTCCAAAAGCGCGTCAGAAAACGCGGATGACGCCGTAGACGATCAGCGCCCAGAGACCCAGGCTCACCAGGGCGGCCACGCCCCACCACAGGAACGAGATCCGACGGCGGGATCCGAGCAGGCGATGCGGGGTGCCGGCGCGCGCAGCAGGGTCGTGATCTGGTTTCCAGGGCTTCAAGTCAGGGTCCTTTCGGGGCCCTTCTTGCTCGATAAACCTTTTCGACAGGTTATCGATATCTCCAGAAGACGGTTTTTCCGGCGGCGACGGGCGCGGTTTTTCCATCTTCGGCATGAGGTGTTGTGCTTTCGACATGCGGCCGCGAAACGCCGCGCCTCTCCTGATGTTAACAATTAGCCTTTCGCCGCGTTCGACACCAGCCCGAAGCGTGCCCAGCAGCATGAGGTGTGAAGGTTCAGGAGCTGGCTGGGGCGGCAGGGATCGAACCTGCGAATGCCGGTACCAAAAACCGGTGCCTTACCGCTTGGCTACGCCCCAGCAGAGGCCGCCCGATTCAGGAGGGGGCGGCGATGTGAGCCGCCCTTATAGCGGCGGTTTGTGAGAGGAAAAGCCCTGAAGCGCGGTGATCCCGAATTACTCCGCAGCGTTATCCTGGGAGCGGCTTGTCATGCCAATCCGGTTCAGTATCCCGTGAACACCGTCGCGGCGTGCGCGACCCCGCCCTAGGAATTGCTTTTCCGCCCCCGCACATGATCGGCATAATCCTTCTGGATCGTGCGGGTTATCTCGCCGATCTCGAAGTTCCACGGCCCGGCGGAAACCACAGGCGTTACTTCGGCTGCGCTTCCCGTCAGGAACATCTGCTGGAAGTCCGCAAGCTCCTCCGGCCAGATCGCGCGTTCGATGACCTCGATCCCGCGCTTCTTCGCGAGCTGGATCACCGTCTGCCGGGTAAGCCCATTGAGGAAGCAGTCTGGCGTCGGCGTGTGGAGAACGCCGTCCCTGATGAAAAAGGCGTTCGCGCCGGTGCCTTCGGCCACCTGCCCGCGCCAGTCGAACATCAGCGCGTCGTTATAGCCCCGCGCCTCCGCCTTGTGCTTCGACATGGTGCAGATCATGTAAAGGCCAGCCGCCTTGGCATGGACGGGCGCGGTATAGGGCGCGGGGCGGCGATATTCCGCGATATCCAGCCGCAGCCCCTTTTCCGCCGCCGCGCCGAAATAGGCGCCCCAATCCCAGGCGGCGATCGCCATGTGCGGCTTGGTCTTTTGCGCCGACACGCCCATCTGTTCCGATCCGCGCCAGGCAACGGGGCGGACATAGCCGTCGGTCAGGCCATTCGCCTTGACGACCTCGTTGCAGGCGGCGTCGATCTGGTCGCGCGTCCAGGGCAAGTCGAACCCCAAAATCTTCGCCGACTCGATCAGGCGCTGGCTGTGGTCCGACAGGCGAAAGATCGTGCCGCTGTACAGCCGCTGCCCTTCGAACACCGATGACGCATAGTGCAGCGCGTGGGTAAGGATGTGCACATTGGCTTCGCGCCAGGGCACCAGCTTGCCGTCAAACCAGATCCAGCCATCGCGATCGTCATAGGTCCGGTCTTCAATCATGACACGCCTCATAACCCGTCTTGCGGGGCCATTGAAATTTTGTCTTCGCGAAATCCGCCTAGCCCGCTATCACGAGAAACGTCAATATGGCTGACCAACTTCGCCCCGCTTCCCCCCTTTTCCTGCGCGAGCCGGAAATCCGTCGCGGCGTGGAATTGCTCTATTTCGGCTATAGTCAAATGACGCGCGCCATCGACGAAAGGCTCGCAAAGCAAGGCCTTGGACGCGCGCACCACCGTGCGCTTTACTTCATCGCCCGTTCGCCAGACCTGACGGTCAGCGATCTGTTGGGCTTGCTGTCGATTACCAAGCAGTCGCTGGGCCGTGTGCTCAATGATCTGCAGGAGCGCGGCCTGGTTGAGTCGCGGGTCGGCGCCAGCGATCGCCGTCAGCGCCTGCTGCGGCTGAGCAAGACCGGCGCAGCGCTTGAGCGCGAGCTATTCGACCAATTGCGAACCCGGGTGGCCGAGGCGTACAGCCGCGCCGGTCAGGGTGCAGTGGCCGGGTTCTGGGCGGTGCTGGAGGGACTTATTCCCGAAGAGGAACGGGCGCGGATCAGCCAGTTCCAGAAATAGGCGGAGGATTTTGGGAAGCTATGGCCCGTTCGCCGACGCGAACACCATGGCCTTACCGACGACGGTCAGGATTTCCCCCGCGCTGCCGCAGCCATTTCGGCGCTGCGCCTCGCTGCTGCGTCCAGCGTTTCGCGCAGCAGGTTGCGGATGCCATCCGGCTTATCGAGCCGGTTGAGCCCTTCGCGGGTGGTGCCGCCGGGGCTGGCAACACGGTCGGCCAGCACGGCAGGCGTCTCGACCGACATTTTCGCGAGATTCGCTGATCCAGCGACGGTTTCGATCGCAAGCTTTGCAGCCAGATCGGCGGGAAGTCCCAGCGCCGCGCCCGCTTCGGCAAGGGCATCGATGAAACGAAATACATAGCCGGGTCCGCTGCCCGACAGCGCCGTGACGGCGTGGAACTGCCCCTCACCGGTGATCCAGGCGATGGTGCCGAGCACCGCCATCAGCGCTTCGGCCATGCGGCGCTGCGTATCATCGGCGTCGGCGCTGTAGAGCACGCTGACCCCCTGCCCGATCTGCGCCGGAAGATTCGGCATCACCCTGACGGTGGCGGCGGCGGAAAACCCGTCTCGCAGAACATCGCTTTCAACACCGGCCAGCACCGAGATCAGGAGCTTTGGCGCGCCCGATTTCGCCCCGAATGCGCCGGCAACCTCTTGCAGGAGCTGCGGCTTCACCGCCAGCACCAGCACATCGGGCTGTTCCTCCCCTGCCGGAAGCGCATCAAGCAGCCGCACGCCCTGCGGCAATTCCGGCCCGGCCGGGTCGATCACCGTCAGCTTCGCGGGAGCGATCCCCTGGGCCAGCCAGCCGCGCAGCATCGCGCCGCCCATATTGCCGCAGCCCAGCAGCCAGATGCTTCCGGCGCCATCCAGAACATTCGTTGCCATGATGCGTTCAGGCTTCGCCGGCGGTTTCGACCAATGCCGCCGCCAGTGCCTCCGCGGGGGCCTTGTCGCCCCAAAGCACGAACTGGAACACCGGGTAATAGCGCTCGCAACAATCGATCGCCGCCTCGACAACCGTCTGGGCGTGATCGAGCGTCAGCATGCCTTCGGCCTCGCCCTCGTTTTCGAGCACGGTGGCATGGCGGAACAGGACCAGCCCGTCCGACGACCACATTTCGAAATGGCCGAGCCACAACTGCTCGTTAATGAGGCCGATCGTCTCGTAAATGGCGACACGCTTGTCGGTGGCGACACGGATGTCGGGCAGCGCAAGGAATTGCAGCACCCGGTCTTCCACGCGCCACACCGCGCGCAGCTCATAGCTTGCCCACGACCCTTGGACCGTCGCGACGATTTCATCATCGCCGGTGCGTTCAAACGCCCAGCCATGCGCCCCGAAGTAATGCTCCAGCATGTCTATCGGCGCGGAGAGGGCCGACGCCTCTTCCTGATCGAGTCCGATCAAGCGAATCTCCTAGCGCAACAAAGGTTGCCAAAAAAGCCTGCTGCGTCGCGGCGGGGGATGCAAGCAAAAGCCGCTATTCACCCCTAAAAAGCTGTGGATGAATTGCCCGGCCGACGGTTAACTGTCCGGAAACTACCCGGCTATGTCGGTTTTCGGCTTTTTCGCCGCCTTCACCTCAAGCGCATCAAGCCGCGCCTTCAACGCGTCCGCATCCTCGCGAGCGGCGACCGCCATCGCCTTTACGGCTTCGAACTCATCCCGGCTGACGAAGTCCATGCCGCCGATGAATTCGCGCAGCCGCTCGCGCATGGCGGCTTCGGCTTCCCGGCCAACGCCGGCCAGTGTCCCCACCGCGCCGTTCACCACCTTCGAGAAATCATCGAAGAAACGATTTTGTGATTGCATGGCAATACTCCTGGAACAGGCCACTGATCAGTTCAGCTGGTATTCGACCGCGCCCACGCCGACGCCATCGGGATTAAGCTCGATAATGCGCCAATTCAGGCTGGCGGCAAAGCAGAGCCATGCGAGATAGGGCAGCATCGCCCATGCGGCGTATCGGCGGATGCGCCCAAAGGCAAATGTCGTGAGCAGGGCAAAAACCAGGATAGCGACGAGCAGCCCCAATGCCGCCTTGATGTGGTGCGCGCCGAAAAACAGCGGCGACCATGCAAGATTGAGAACCAGCTGGATGGCGAACAGGGTCAGCGCACCAGGACGGCCATAGGCGCCGCGCGCATTGAGGATAATCGCAAGCGCCAGCCCCATGAGAACGTACAGCCCCGTCCAGACCACCGCGAAAACCCATCCCGGCGGCGTCAGCTCGGGCTTTTGCAGCGCGCTGTACCAGATATTTTCAGCAGACGAACCGGCGATCGTCCCCGACAGCGACCCCAGCAGCACCAGCAGTGGTATGGTCACGATCGCCCAGCGCAGGAAAGACGTCCTGAGCTGAGCCGGAGACGCGAGTCCGGACATTTCAACTTCCTCTGTTCACGGCTGTTGGCCAATCTCCGCTTCGAGCTTTCGAGCGACCGTCAAAGGTGAACCCGTATTGCGCGCGAACCGCAAGTAGAGAATCGGTATGAGCAAAAGGGTTATCAGAGTGGCCATACTGACGCCCCACACCACGACGACCCCGATCGACCGCCGCGCCGCTGCCCCCGCGCCGCTGGCCAACATCAGCGGCACAGCCCCCGCGACGGTTGCGATGGATGTCATCAAGATCGGGCGCAACCGCCGGACGGCGGCCATTCGGGTCGCCTCCCGGATACCATGTCCCGCATCGCGAAGCTGGTTCGCGAACTCCACGATCAGAATGCCGTTCTTGGCGGCAAGACCCACCAGCATCACGATGCCGACCTGGCTGTACAGGTTGAGCGTCTGCCCCATTACCGCAAGGCCGATGACGCCGCCCGCCACGGCGAGCGGCACGGTGGTGATGATCACGCCGGGGTGGACGAAGCTTTCGAACTGTGCCGCCAGCAGCAGATAGATGAGCAATATCGTCAGCGCGAAGACAATGCCCATCGAGCTGCCGGTTTCCTTGTACGACTGGCTTTCGCCGCGATATCCGACCGCCGTGACCGCAGGGAGTTTCGCCGCTTCGGTCTCGAGGAAGGTCAGAGCCTGTCCCAGCGTGTAGCCGGGCTTCAGCGATCCGGTGAATGTGATCGCCCGCATCTTGTTGTACCGGCCAAGTTGCCGCGCGTCGGCCGAATCCTGGAATGTCACAAGATTGGACAGCGGGACCAGCGTGCCCGTGCGGGATCGGACATAGACGTTCGACAAATCCCGCTCGTTCGCACGGCCTGCGGCGTCTGCCTGGACGATGACGCGATATTCCTCGCCCCGGTCGACATAGGTCGTCACGCGCCTCGAACCCATCATCGTCTGGAGCGCCTGGCTGATGGCATCGGACGAAACGCCCAGGTCGCCTGCACGCGCCGTATCGACGTTGATCAGCAATTGCGGCTTGGTCGCCTTGTAGTCGGGATCGAGATCAATAATGCCGGGGTTGGAAGCCGCAGCCGCAAGTATCCGGTCGCGCGCCTTAGCCAGATCCTCATAGGTCGCGCCGGCGATGACGAAATTGATCGCCTGCCCCCGGCCGCGGCCAAGCGACGACGGCTGGCTGGCATTGCCGCGCACGCCAGGAATCTCCGCCAGCGCGCCATTGGCGGTGTTGATGACGTCCTGCGTCGTTTCTTTCCGGTCCTCCCAGGGCTTCAGGAAGATGATGAGGCGTCCGTCGTTGAAGTCCTCCGAAGCGGAGAATGTTCCCGGCGCTCTGCCCAGCACGCTGTTGACGGCGCCCTTGCCGATCATTGGCAGAAATATCTTTTCCGCCTGGCGAACATACTGGTCCATCTGTCTGAACCCGGTGCCTTCCGGTGCACCGAGGCTGACCACGGCTAGCCCCGTATCCTCGGGGGGCGCCAGTTCCGACCGCAGCGTCATGAACAGGCCGGCCGCCACCAACAGGAAAATGCCTACTCCCACGAGTGCGGCAAACGGCTTCGTCAATACGCGGTCGAGTAGCGTCTCATACCCATTTTCCATGCGTTCGAACCGCTTTTCAAGCCACGCCGACGTCCCTTTCCGCTGTTCCTTCTTCAGCAATTTGGAACAGAGCATCGGCGTCAGCGACAGCGCGAGAAAACCCGAAAACGCGACCGCGCCGATCATCGCGGCGGCCAGTTCGCGAAACAGCAGGCCGGTCGTGCCCGCCAGAAGCATGACCGGTACGAACACCGCGCAGACGACCGCAGTGGTTGCAAGGACAGCGAAACCGACCTGCCGGGTCCCGTTGAAAGCTGCCATCAGCGGCGGCTCTCCCTCCTCGATCCGATGATAGACATTTTCAAGCACGACGATTGCATCGTCGACGACGAGGCCGATCGCGAGGACCAGCGCCAGCAGTGTCAGCAGGTTGATCGAAAAACCAAAAGCCCACAGGACGGCGAAGGTCGCCATCAGGCAGATCGGGACGGTAACCGCCGGGATCAGGGTTGCGCGCCAGGAGCCGAGGAACAGGAAGATGACTGCGACGACAAGGAACGCCGCCTCGCCCAGCGTCTCATATACCTTGGCGATTGCCCGCTCGATGAACAGCGAGCTGTCATACGCAACCGCGATGCTCATGCCCGGTGGCAGCTTCGACGCCAATGCGGTCGCGGCTTTTTTCGCGGACTGCGCCACCGCGAGCGTATTGGCGCCGGATTGACGGACAACGCCGATGCCAATGGCCGATTTGCCGTTCGTACGGAAGGAGCTGTACGGATTTTCCGGCCCCCGCTCCACCCGCGCGACATCACCCAGCCGCACGAGGTAGCCGTCGGCTCCCCGACCGACGACCAATTGCTTGAATTGTTCGGGCGTGGTGTAGGGCCGGTTGACGCGCACCGTCACATTCTGGCTCGCGGCTTCGATCCGGCCCGCCGGAAGTTCCACATTCTGGGTCGTGAGCGCGCTTTCAATATCGCCGGGCGTCAGGCTGAAAGCCGCCAGTTTCGGCGCGTTCAGCCATATCCGCATCGACGGACGCGCTTCGCCGCCGATAATGACCTGGGCTACCCCGTTCAGCGCGGAGAAGCGATCGACGATCGAACGGTCGACATAATCGGAAAGGGCTTCGGGTGCCCAACCGGGGGCCGCCACCGTAAACCAGATGATCGGCTGCGCGTCGGCATCGACCTTGCGCACCTCGGGCGGGTCGGCATCGTCCGGCAGATCGTCAAGCGCGCCGCCGACACGGTCCCGCACGTCATTCGCCGCTTCGTCAATGGACCTGCCGGGCGTGAATTCAACGGAGATTTCGGATTCGCCGTCCCGTGATTGAGAGGTAATGGTCCCAATCCCCTCGATGCCCGAAAGCCGGTCTTCCAACACCTCGGTGATGCGGCTTTCAACGACATTGGCAGCCGCGCCGCGATAGATCGTCTCCACCGACACGATCGGCGGATCGGTATCGGGATATTCGCGGATCGAAAGCTGCAGGAAAGCCACGGTGCCGGCAAGCAGCAGCAGCATCGCCATCACCGCGGCGAAAACCGGGCGCTTGACGGAAATGTCGGAAATAAACACCCGCTATCTCGCTGTCTTGCCGACGGCCCCGCCCTGGCCTGCAAAGCGGACGGTCATGCCATCGGCGACCTTGACCACCCCGTCGCCGACCACTTTCTGCCCGGCTTTCAGGCCGTCGATCACCTCGACCACGCCATTTTGCCGGCTGCCGGTCCTTATCGCGGTGCGCTTTACCTTGCCGTCCGCATCGATGACGAAGACAAACCGGGCGTCACCTTCGCTCACGACCGCCAGCTCCGGAACCGCGAGGCGGTCGCGTGGCGGCATTTCGACGCTAACGGTCATCAGCATGCCGGGACGCAGCTTCCTGTCTGCGTTGGGCAGACGGGCGCGGATAATGATCGAGCGGGTCTGCGGGTCGACGATCGGGTTGATTGAAGAAATCGTACCCTGGATTGGGGCGCCTGGAAAAGCGGCGGCCTCGGCAGAAATCGGCTGGCCCTCCACAACAGCGGAAAGCATGGTTTCAGGAATGGTGAAATCAAGCTTTATCGCCGACAGATCCGCGATGGTGACGATTTCCGTGCCCGCCGCCACGACCGCACCGGGAGATATGTTACGCAGAGTGACATAGCCGGCAAATGGCGCGCGAACGACCCGGTCGGCGATGGTTGCCTGCGCCTCCTGAGCCTGCGCGCGCGCCGAATCCGCCGCCGCGATCTGCGCGTCGAGGCTGGCCCTGGTCGCAAATCCCCTGGCCCTCAGTTCCTTCAGTCGCGTGAGTTGCTGGTTTGCCTCGCGCCGGCGCGCCGTGGCGTCGGCCAGTGTCGCGGCCTCCTGGCTCTGTGCCAGCACGGCAATGACCTGCCCCGCCCGCACTCGGTCGCCATCCGAAAAATTGAGACGCGTGATCCGTTCGGTGACGGGCGCGGCCAGCGTCACCTGTTCGCGCGCATAGGCCGTGCCGACCGCGCTGATCCGATCCACGAATTGATAGGATTCCACGGTCACGGCCTGAACGACGGGGGCGGGCCGTTCCTTTTGCGCGTTTCCATTGCTGCCGCAGGCCGCAAGCAGCAGGAAGGATAAGACAGCCAATGGTAGGGGACAACGCATGATGACGGGATGCGCTAGCCAGCCAGCGGCATTTTTACAAGATCTTCGTGGCCGCTACCAGAAATTCGACGTTGCCTTCCGGGCCCTTGATCGGGCTTTCGACTATGCCGTGGACGGTCCATTCCTGTGTCTTTTCAAGCCAGTCGCGGGCTTCTGTGCAAACGCGCTGATGAACGGCGGCATCGCGAACGACGCCACCCTTGCCCACCTCTCCGGGCCCCGCCTCGAACTGCGGCTTGATCAATGCCATCAGCCGCCCGCCCGGTTTCACGAAGTTTAGTGGCGTTTCCAATACCTTCGACAGCGAAATGAAGCTCGCGTCGCAGACGGCTAGGTCCACCTGCTCCGGGATCATCGCCGCGTCGAGCTGGCGCGCATTCGTCCGTTCGAGAACGACGACGCGAGGATCGCTTCTGAGCTTCCATGCAAGCTGGCCGTGCCCGACGTCGACCGCATAAACGCGCGCCACGCCACGCGTCAGCAACACATCGGTAAATCCGCCAGTCGACGCGCCGACATCCAGCGCGACACATCCCGTAACGTCCCAACCGAAATGCGTCAGCCCCGCGTCGAGCTTGACCCCGCCCCGGCTGACCCATGGGTGATCCCTGCCCTTGACGACGAGTTCGGCGTCCTCGGCAAGAGTTTGGCCCGCCTTGTCCACGCGCCGGTCTCCCGCATAGACCAGTCCCGCCAGGATAAGCGCCTGCGCACGGGTACGGCTTTCGGCAAGGCCGCGGTCGACGAGCATCTGGTCCGCACGCTGTTTCGCCACGATCAGCCTTTTCTCAAGCGGAGGCGGTGTTTTGGATGGCGGGGCTGTTGTGGCGCAGCGCGGCGAGGGCGGCGTCGACGATCGCGCGGGCGTCGAGCCGGGCCGCGGCGTATTGCGCCTCGGGCTTGTCGTGGTCCTGGAACACGTCGGGCAGCCTCAGCGTGCGGATCTTGAGCCCGCCATCGGTCAGCCCCTCGTCGCTCGCCAGCGTCAGCACATGCGCGCCAAAGCCGCCCACCGCTCCTTCCTCGATCGTGATCAAAAGCTCGTGGCTCGCCGCCAGGCGGCGGATCAGCGCCGTGTCGAGCGGCTTGGCAAAGCGCATGTCGGCAACGCTCGTCGACAGACCCATCGCATCGAGCCGGTCCGCCGCCAGCTCCGCTTCCGCGAGCCGCGTCCCCAGCGACAAAAGCGCGATCTTCTTGCCCTCGCGCACCACCCGCCCCCGCCCGATCGCCAGCCGTTCCGCCACCGCCGGCAGCGCCACCCCGGTGCCGTTGCCCCGCGGATAGCGCACCGCGATCGGCCCGCTGTCGTGGCACGCCATCGTGTGCACCATATGCACCAGCTCGGCCTCGTCGGCCGCCGCCATCACCACCAGGTTCGGCAGCGTCGCCAGATACGCCACGTCAAAGCTGCCCGCGTGCGTCGCCCCGTCCGCGCCGACCAGCCCCGCCCGGTCGATCGCAAACCGCACCGGCAGGTTCTGGATCGCCACATCGTGCACCACCTGGTCGTACGCGCGCTGCAAAAAGGTCGAATAAATCGCGCAGAACGGCTTCATCCCCTGCGCCGCAAGCCCCGCTGCAAACGTCACCGCGTGCTGCTCGGCGATCCCAACGTCAAACATCCGCTCGGGAAACGCCTTCTCGAACAGGTCGAGCCCGGTCCCCGACGGCATCGCCGCGGTGATCGCCACAATCCGCGCATCGGCCGCCGCCTCGCTCACCAGCGCCTCGGCAAACACCTTCGTATAGCTCGGCGGACCCGGCGGCCCCTTCGCCTGCGTCCCCGTCACCACGTCGAACTTCACCACCCCATGGTATTTGTCCGCCGCGGCTTCCGCCGGCGCATAGCCCTTGCCCTTCTGCGTCACCACATGCACCAAAATCGGCCCCTCGGCCGCGTCGCGCACATTCTCCAAAACCGGCAGCAGATGGTCGAGATTGTGCCCGTCCACCGGACCGACATAATAAAACCCCAGCTCCTCGAACAGCGTCCCCCCCGTCGCCAGCCCGCGCGCGAACTCGTCGGCCTTGCGCGCCGCAATATGCAGCGGCCGCGGCATCCGCCGCGCCAGCTTGCGCAGCACCTCGCGCGCCGACATGAACGTCCCCGACGAAATCAGCCGCGCCAGATACGCCGACACCGCACCCACCGGCGGCGCTATCGACATGTCGTTGTCGTTCAAGATCACCACCAGCCGGTTGCCCGCCGCCTGCGCGTTGTTCATCGCCTCGTACGCCATCCCCGCCGACAGCGCCCCGTCGCCGATCACCGCAATCGCCTTGCCCGCGCGACCCGCCAGACGGTTCGCCACCGCAAACCCCAGCGCCGCCGAGATCGACGTCGACGAATGCGCCGCCCCAAACGGATCGTACGCGCTCTCCGAACGCCGGGTGAAACCGCTCAACCCCCCGCCCTGCCGCAAACTCCGCATCCGCGCCCGACGGCCCGTCAATATCTTGTGCGGATACGCCTGGTGCCCCACGTCCCAGATCAGCTTGTCCCGCGGCGTGTCGAACACATAGTGCAGCGCCACCGTCAGCTCGACCACACCCAGACCCGCCCCAAGATGACCCCCCGTCACGCTCACCGCGTCAATCAGCTCAGCACGCAACTCCGCCGCCAACGCCCCCAGCGCCGACACATCCAGACGACGCAAATCCCCAGGCTCCTCCACTCCATCCAATAAAGGGGTAACGGGACGGCCAGTCATCGTGGACATCAATAAAACTCCCAGCCCTGCAAATTACAGGCAAAGCACGCTGGATGGGAATTGCAATTCCCATCCGCTGCCCCGCAATGGACGGCAAGCCGACGCGCTGCAAGTCCCGTGAGCGATGCCAATGCGGTTGTCAGCCCCGATAGGCTACCGTCTGGCGCAGGATTGGAGCGGGTGTCGGGCGAGGCGGACCCGGCTGGTCGACCAACGGCTGGAGAATGGGCGCAAGCGATTTGAAAAGCTGTGCCGGCAGGGCGCTGGTGAACCGGTATTGCGCCGCTTCGGGTCCATCGACATGGGCGGTGATCGTCCCGAAGAAACGGTCGTCGATAAAAAACATCAGGGTGGCCGTGCGGGACCGCACCACCGACCCGATCAGCCGACGGCCGCGGCCGAACTGCTGGGTCCGGTTGTCGCCTGTCCCTGTCTTGGCACCGATGACTAGATTCGAGCCGTCTGGTGCATGCAGCGCGCCACTCGCCCGCCGGGCGGTGCCGTTTTCCACCACATCGATCAATGCTTTGCGGGCAACATCGGCGATTTCGGGTCTCAGCACCTGCTGGCCTGCCGCCGGATCGGCGCGAACCTGGGTTTCGTAAGGCGTGCTCGCCGCAAAGCGAAGCCGCGTGAACCGGACAGTCGGCAGCCGGACACCCCTGTTGACGATTATGCCCATGAGTTCCGCCAGGGCATCCGGCCGATCGCCCGAGGTCCCGATCGCGGTCGCATAGGACGGGACAAGGTGATCGAACGGATACCCCAGCCTTTGCCATTGCTTGTGAATTTTGACGAAGGCCTGCTGTTCCAGCAGAACCCTGATGCGCCTGTTCTGCGCCGCGATGCGGTTTGGCTTGAACAGCCAGCCATAGGATTCCTGGCGGACGTCCGCGCTTCTTTCGACCACCTCTTGCCACGAGGCATGGGGGTGTGCGTAAAGATAGCCCGCAAGCCACAATTCCAGCGGGTGGACACTCGCCACATACGACCGGTCGGCAAGATTCAGCCGGTCCGTCGCATAGGTGTCGTAGAGCTTTTGCATGCTGGCGGCGTCCTCGATCTTCACCAAGGCCCACCGGTCGATGAAAGCGGCGAACGTTTCATAAGGCGCCCGCGGCAAAACGGTGCGGAACGAGGCGGCAAGGCGCGGCTTCAGATATTTGGATCGTTCGGCAATCCGCGCCAATATCCCGGCCCGGTCGAGATTTCGGTACTGTGGATAGAAGCGCCAGAGATATTGGCGGCCCTCCATATCGGCAAAGCGATTGAGATAGACGCGCCTAAGGGGATGGTTGGGATCGTCCATGATCCCCTTTGTTCCTGGAATTCGGGCTATCTGATAATCGACGATGTCACGCATCATGCGGATGAAGACGAGGTTGACGCTTTGTTCGATGGCTTTTGCCACCGGAAGCTTGCCGCCGCTGAACTTGCGGTCGAAGTTCACGAACCTGTGCATCCCCCCCGCGGTAAAGAACCGCTCATAAGGACTCGACGAATAGGTCCGCTCCATCGCCGCCTGCAACAGGCCGGGCAGTCCCTGGTCGCCATTTTCCAGCAGATACTGCGCCACCCATTGGGTCAGCGGATCGCCCTCGGTCGCAACGTTTTCAAGCGAGGCCGCAGGCAACGGCCGGAGCACATCGCGCAGGTCCGCGATGATTTCGAGATAGGTTATGAGCGTGCGGACCTTCGCGGTCGAGCCAAGCTCCATCTTGGACCCGACGTTGAGATCGAGCGGTTGGTCAAGGCTGTCGGTCTGGATTCGCAGGAAATTGGCCGAACCGCCCGTTTCATAAAGGGTGAAGCTGTAGACGACCCTGGCGGGCTGCACGCTTTTCAGCAGCCGTGGCCCGAGAAGCCCAAGACCAGCCAGATTTTCGGGATCATTCAGGCTTCGCAGCACCTCGGTTATGCGGGCCTGCGCTTCGGCGTCGAGCGTGGTTTCGGCGGTTAGATCGATCCGGTCGAGGTCGTAAAGCGACGACATGCCGAGCAGCGTCAGAAGCCTGATCCGCATGGCCGACGAAGCCTTGGTGGTGTTGTCGGGAATGCTGTCATTTTCGGGCGGTCGCCGGTGGAACTGGAGCCGGGTATGCAGCGCCGCGTCACGCAATCGCCGGTCGAGGCCACCCGCAGCCGCCATCAACCTGATATAGCTGTCGGTCAATGCTTCCAGGTCTTGGCGGCCCTGGCCCAGGTACCAGGACGGCCGACGCTGGGCGATGATCAGGCTCAGCACCTGCTTGTATGCGAGCGCCTTGCGTGACAGCCCGACATCGCTGCCACTGGTCCTGAGCAGCCGATTGGTCTCGTCGAAGTCGCTTCCGTACCAAAGTTGCAAACCGTCACCCAACCCGATCACTTCTCCGTGGCCCCGGACTGCCGCCAGCGGCATGGAATCGAGTGCTTCAAGAATGATCCGCTTGCGCGCGCCCGCCGTGTCCGGCCCATCGCGATATGCCCTCAGCGTCGCCGAAACCATTTGCCGCAGTTTTTCGCTGGCGCCGGTCGTCCGGCCATCGGGAGAATGCCGGAATTTCTCGATCTGGGTGGCAAGCGTGCTACCCCCCGGCCGGCTCCCTCCAGCCGTTTCGCTGGCACCGAATTTGAACATCGCCAGCCACAGCCGATCCCATTCGACGGCGGGGTTGCGCCGGGGGTGCGCGGGATCGAACAGCTCGCGATTTTCAACGAATAGCAGCGAGTTACGGACGATAGCGGGTACGTCCGAAAAGGAGCCGTAGCTATTCTCGGGGTATCGAGCGGCGTAGAAAGGCCGCCCGTCATTGGACAGCAAGGTCAGGCCCGAAACCGTTTTCTCCTGATAAGGCGGGAAGCCCCCCACAAGCTGAAATGCTGCCAGCGTGGGCGACATCCGGGCCTGGCGGTCGATAGCAAATCCCTTGCCGCGCAGGGAACCGAGATATTTGGGCAGCTCGGTATAGCCTCGTTGCCTGTCAAATGGGCCGTGCGCCGGAAACCGGATCGCGGTGCTGGATCCTTCCTCCACATGGAAAGTCATGGATTCGGCCCAGCGGGAAAACACCACCGACTGAAACCATGAATTCCTGATCTCCGCGGTTATACCCAGGAGCAGAAGCACGGTCGCCGCGACAATGATAAGCGACGGCCACAGCCGTCGCTCAACGGCGGGGTGGGGAAGGAAATAATTAAAGCGTCGCGCTATTCGACGTCCGAGGTCCTGCGATCCCCTCCAGCTTGTCATCTCGACACCTGCGGTTACGACACGCCGGTTCACCTTGGGTGTCCCAAGTCCCATGACGAACGTTCATGCGCGAATTAGCATATCACTTCGTTCGAAATTTCGGCACAGACTCCATCGTCCTGGCCCATAATTTCCAGAGCCCATGATTTCCGCGGCATCGGCCCGTGATGACAAGTGGCAGATTTTGCCTTGGGTTCGCTTTGCGCGGCAGTGATCAGCCGACCAGGGCCCTGACCAGCGCGTTCACCTTTTTCTGCCGCCATTGCGGCGTCGGGGCGACAAGCCAATAGGTTTCAGCGAAGGGTTCCAGATCGCCAATGGTCACGACGCGGCCCGATGCGATGTCGCCTTCAGCCAGCAACGCGGGCACGCGCGCACGGCCGAATCCCGCCGCGGCGGCATCAAGCGCGAGGCCCGCATCCGTGACATAAAGCCCGCCTGCATTGACGCCGTCCGCGTCTGGCGATCCCTGCCAGCAGATGGCCGTCGCGGCCTTACTGCCGGGAGCGGACACCGTCACCGTCGCGCCCTCGCCAAGCTTCACGCCTTCCAGCCCATTGGGCCCGTCGACAAAACGGATGGCGCAATCGAGGTTCGCCTCGGTGAAATCCAGTTCCTGGTCGGCAGATACCAGCATGAAGCGCAGTTCGGGATCGGCCCGCCCATAGGCCGCGAGCTTCGGCGCCAGCCACTTCGCGGTGAAATCGCGCGGCGCTGCGATGGTAAGCGTCTTCGACGACTGCCCGGCCTGCATCGCGCGCACGGCTTCCTCGAACTGCAGAAAACCGGAACGCAAGGCCGGCAGGCCGCTTTCCGCTTCCGGCGTCAGCTCAAGTCCCTTGGTGGTGCGGCGGAACAGAACCACGCCCAGAGTCTCCTCAAGGGCACGAATCTGCTGACCCACCGCCGCCGGCGTCACCGCCAGTTCATCCGCCGCGCGCGTGAAGGACAGGTGCCTTGCAGCGGCATCGAACACGCGCAGCGCGTTCAGCGGCAGATGCGTCCGTTTCATGACACGACCGCCGGTATGGCCAGCTCGAACCTCGGGACGAGGACGTCAAAGACGCTGCCGTCTTCGGCCACCATCTGGTACGCGCCCTCCATCCGCCCATTGCGGGTGTTGAGCGGACAGCCCGACACATAATCATAGCTGGCGCCCGGCTGGATCATCGGCTGCTCGCCGACCACGCCGTCGCCCTGCACTTCGTGAAGGACGTCGTTGCCGTCGTGGATGAGCCAATGGCGCGAAATCAATTGAACCGCTTGGTCGCCATCGTTTTCGATCCGGACATGATAGCTCCAGAACCAGCGGTCGGTTGCGGGATTGCTCTGTTCAGCCAGATAGCTGACGGCAACACGCACCGTCACCCCCCGCGTTGTGATCGCATGGGGGAAAAGCGCTTTCAAAGCCCGACCGCCTTTAGCGCCTGATCGAAATCGGCGATCACATCGTCGGGGTCTTCCAACCCTATCGATAGCCGCAACATGCCTTCGGTCACGTCCATTTCCGCCCTCACCTCTTCGCTGAGGCCGCTGTGGGTGGTCGAGGCCGGGTGCGTCATCAATGTGCGAGAATCGCCGATGTTGTTCGAAATGTCGACCAGCTCAAGCGCATCGAGCAGGCCGTGCGCCTGCTTGCGTCCACCGTCCAGATAAAGCGAGATGATCGTCCCGCCAGCCGACATCTGGCGCATCGCCAGCGCGTGCTGCGGATGGCTCGGGAGGTTGGGATAAAGCAGGCGTGGAACGCGCGTTTCAAGGAAGCGGGCGACCTTCAGCGCATTCTCGCTCTGCCGCATGATGCGCAATTCCAGCGTTTCCAGCCCCTTCAGCACAACCCAGGCATTGAAGGCTGAAAGCGTGGGCCCGGTATTGCGGGTGAAGGGCAACAGCGTGTTGAGGATGAAATCCTCGCTGCCAAGCACTGCACCGGCCAGCACGCGTCCTTGTCCGTCCATCATCTTGGTGGCGGAATAGGCGACGATATCCGCGCCAAATTCCATCGGCCGCTGCACCATGGGCGTCGCAAAGGCGTTGTCCACCGCAACCAGGGCGCCTGCATCATGCGCAATATCGCACACCGCCTGCATGTCGACGATATCGAGCGTCGGATTGGCGGGCGTTTCAAGGAAGAACAGCTTGGTGTTGGGCCTTAACGCCGCCTTCCATGCATGGGAATCGCGCCCGTCGACGATTGTCGTCTGTATCCCGAACTTGGGCAGCAGCGTGTCGGTCAGCCAGCGGCACGAGCCGAACATCGCGCGGGCGGCGACCAGATGATCGCCGCTCTTGAGCTGGCACAGCAAGGTGGCCGTCATAGCCGCCATTCCCGACGATGTGCAGCGCGCCGCCTCAGCGCCCTCGATCAGGGCGAGACGCTGCTCAAGCATTTCGACCGTCGGGTTCTGCAACCGCGAATAGGTCATGCCCTGCTGGTCGCCACGGAAGCGCGCCGCCGCGTCCTCGGCACACTCATAGGCGTACCCGGACGTCAGAAAGAGCGCTTCGGACGTCTCGCCCCATTCGGAACGCGCGGTTCCACCGCGCACGGCGCGCGTGGCCGGGCGCCATCCCTCGGTCCGCGAACGATCCTGTCCAGTTTTCCTTTTCATAGCCTTCGCTTTGCCGCGTGATCGCCGTCCGCGTCAATGTCCGACATTGCGGATTGAGATCAGGCCAGCGCCGCCACCACCGCATCGCCCATCTCGCAGGTGGAAACCGCGCCACCCAGGTCGGCGGTGCGGTGCCCGGCGGCGAGCGCAGCGGATACGGCCGTTTCCATACGATCGGCGACATCAGCCTGGCCCAGCGAATAGCGCAGCATCATCGCCGCCGAAAGGATAGCCGCCAGCGGATTGGCCTTGCCCTGCCCGGCAATGTCGGGGGCCGATCCATGAATGGGTTCGAACAGACCTTTCGACTTGCTGTCCAGCGAGGCCGACGGGAGCATACCGATGGAACCCGCGCACATCGACGCCTGATCCGACAGTATGTCGCCGAACAGATTGCCAGTCACGATCACGTCGAACTGGCCGGGTGCGCGCACAAGCTGCATCGCGGCGTTGTCGACATACATGTGGGACAGCTCGACATCGGGATAATCCGCCGACACCTCAATCACCACGTCACGCCAGAGCTGAGAGGTTTCCAGCACATTGGCCTTGTCGACCGAGCACAGTTTGTTGCGGCGTGCCCGCGCCGTTTCGAACCCCACGCGCGCGATACGGGCGATTTCGGCCTCGTCATAGCGCATGGTGTCAAAGCCTTCGCGCAGACCGGCTTCGGTTTTCCGCAAACCGCGCGGCTGGCCGAAATAGACATCGCCGGTCAACTCGCGGACAATCACCATATCGATCTGGCGCGCCACTTCGGGCCTGAGCGCCGACGCGTCGGCAAGTTCGGGATAGAGCTTGGCAGGCCTCAGATTGGCGAATAGCCCAAGCGCCTTGCGCAGGCCCAGAATCGCCTGTTCGGGGCGCAGATGCCGTTCCAGCCGGTCGCAATCGGGATCACCGACCGCTCCGAACAGCATGGCGTCAGCGCGCATCGCCAGATCAAGCGTCGCCTGCGGCAGCGGATGGCCGGCGGCTTTATAGGCAGCGCCTCCGACCAGCCCTTCCTCGAACGTCAGATCGCGTGCGCCAGCCGCCTGAAGGACGCGCACCGCCTCGGCCACCACTTCGGGTCCAATCCCGTCACCAGCCAGTAATGCGATCAACATGTCCGCCCGTCCCTCTGAATTGCGAATGTTTCGCGCCCTGTGCGGTAGACCCGCACCCGTTGTCAAACCCATGCATGCGCCTCGGTAGGGCATTTGCTCGCCGCCAGCCCGCCCAGGGCGGATTGACGCCTGATAGACTGGCTCCTATCACGCTTAACCTTCGATCAAGCGGTGGGATAAGTTGTTGATGAACCGATCGGGGTGGAACGCGACCCGCGTCACACGTGCTGTGCTGACGGCAATGGCGTCATTTGCATTATTCTGCGATGGATTTGCCGTTTCGGCCCAGACCATGGGCGGGTCGGGGCTTGATGCGGGCATTCTCGAAAAACTGCAGCAACAGCTCGGCGCAAGCGCTCCGGCCCGTTCAACCACGCTCGATACCGCGCGCGAGAACGGCGATCAGCAGAATGCCACCCAGACGGGCGCGGACAATATCCTCAACCGAAACCAGCTCACGAATGAAGAGGTGGAGCTGAACAGCCAAGTCGCCAGGCAGAAGCTTGACGAGATGTACACGCCCTCGGCGATCGAGCGGGAGTACCGTACGCGCCTGGAAGACGACACGCTCCGCCAGTTCGGCTATGAGTTGTTCAAGGCGGCAAGTACCGCAAGCGGGCCACTGACCGGGCAGGTGAACGACCATTACATCGTGGGCGTTGGCGACGATCTGGTCGTCAACTTCCAGGGCGCGACCAACGAGAGCAACGTTGTTCGCGTCAACCGCGAAGGTCAGGTCATCGTCGGCGCGTTGCCGCCTATCCAGGCCGCTGGCCGCAGCCTTGGGCAGGTGCGCGGCGAGATCGAATTGGCGACGCGCAGCACCCTGCTTGGCACCAATGTATTTGTTTCGGTCGGCTCGGTTCGCGCCATCACCGTTTTCGTGGGTGGTGAAGTAAACAGGCCGGGCCAGTATCAGCTGACCTCATTGTCCGATGTCGCAACCGCGCTTGCCCGTTCCGGCGGCGTGCGGCGGACCGGCTCGCTTCGGCGCATCCGGGTCGTTCGCGGCAATCGGACGATCAGCCTCGACCTCTACGGTCTGCTCGGCATCGGCACGCCCAATTCCGTCCGGCTCCAGGATGGGGACCGCGTTATCGTTCCCGTCATTGGCGATACCGTGGCGGTCATGGGATCGGTGGCACGTCCCGGCATCTATGAACTGCGCGGCGGCGGGGCAACGGTCGGCGCAATCCTCGACTATGCCGGCGGCGCCGTTCGACCGCGCGGCAGTTCCGTTTCGATCAGCCGCATCAACAGCGGCGGCGGCGAAGCATTCGTCCGCGTGTCGGGCGTGAATCAGCAGATCGTCGCCGGCGATGCGCTGGTTGTGACGGCTGGCTCGGCCGGTGGCGCGGTCAACCGCGTCAGCCTTCAAGGCAATGTCATCAATCCCGGCCCGCGGCCTCTACCCGCGGCGCCGACCGTGCGCGACCTGCTGGGCACGATCAACGACGTGAAGCCCGACACCTATCTGCCAATGGCCGCGCTGATAAGGCGCGACCCGCAAAGCGGCAGCCGTGTCTTCCAGCCTGTCAATCTGGTCAGCGCGCTCGGTTCGGGTCCATCGGTTCCGCTGCAGGCCAACGACACGCTCTGGGTGTTTTCCCGGGCCGATATCGCGTTCATGAATAGGGCGGCGGTTCGCCAGATCGTGCTTGGTCAGCCCAATCCGATCCCTCAATGCCAGTCGCTCGCCCGGCTGGCCGACACCGTGCGCGACACCCAGTCCTCTCGGTTTTCCGTCCTCACGCGCGGCGCTTTCATCGTCGAGCGTGAAGGCAAGTCCGAAGCCGCCAATGTCGGCAGCAGCACGGCCGTTAACGTCGGGGGCAGCACGGTTACGAATGCGGTCCAGGAGGCGTCGCTCAACGCGGCTCAAATGTCGAAGGATACCGCGGCGGCGGCCTGCGCGCCGACGTTCGAGCGTGAACCGGCCCTGCTACCGTTTCTGATCGAAAATTCGATCGGGATAGGCGGTGGCGTCCGCCGTCCGGGCGCCTATCCCGTTGCCGGCACGATCACCGCAAGTGTCGCGCTCAGCATCGCCGAAGGGGCGACCACCGGAAACGAGGGCGTGGTCATCGACGTCACCGCGTCGCCGGCTTCGGGTTCGCCCACGCTGCAACGCTATGCGCTTGACGCGGATGGTAAGGTATTGACGCGGATCGCGATCAATCCCGGCGACGATCTGCGCCTGAGCACACCGCAGCCGCAGTTTGAAAGCGCTTCGGTGCTGCTGACCGGCGAGTTCGTCCGGCCCGGACTCTACACGATCCGCAAGGGCGAAACGCTGTCATCCCTGTTCGAACGGGCCGGCGGGCTTACCAACTTCGCCTATCCCTATGGCGCGGTCATGACCCGCCGTTCGGTGCGGCAGGCCGAAGAAGAAGGATTCCGGCGGACGTCGCGCGATCTTGGCAATGCGGTTCTTTCCATTGCCGCGCGGAAAAACGTCAATGCCGATGGCCTTGCGGCAGTCTCCCAGATCAGCAAACAGCTTGCGTCGGCGGAAGGTGCGGGGCGCGTCGTGGTGGAGGCCGATCCCCGCGTCCTCGCCGCCCGCCCCAATCTCGATACGATCCTTGAGGGCGGCGACGCTATCTACATGCCCAAGCAGCCCAACTTCGTCATCGTGCTGGGCGATATATCCAATCCCGGCGCTGTCCAGTACCGGGAGGGCCGGCGCGTCGCGCAATATGTGAGCGACGCGGGCGGCACGCAGTTCAGTGCCGACAAGGGCCGCATTTATGTCGTTTATCCGAATGGCCTGGCGCAGCCGGTGAAGAGCTCGGTCTGGCGCTCGTCGAACGTGCCGGTGCCACCGGGAACGACCGTGATTGTGCCGAAGAACCTCGATCCGCTGTTCAAGCTCGATCTGGTATCGAACATCATCAGCATCGTCGGTTCGCTGGTGTCCTCGGTGGCGACGGTGGCGATTATCGCCCAGCACAACTGACGGTCATCGCACCACATGAAAAGGCCGGGCGGTGGCATCGCCCGGCCTTTTACATTGGGGCGGGTGGCGGCAACTCACCCGCACCAGCGGCGGGAGTCTCCATCTCGACCAAGATTCAGCATGGGTGGCCCCCGCCGAACCGGCAAGGGCGCGACGCAGCTTACCGTGCAGCCGCGCCCGCCACCCATGGAAGCTCTGCCGACTGGCGCGTTTCATACTCGCCAATCGCCTTGTCCATCGCCAGCGTGAGGCCGATCTCGTCCAGACCATTCAGCAGGCAATGCTTGCGGAACGGGTCGATTTCGAAACGAAAGCGGTCCTGGAAGCGTGTCGTCACCACCTGATTTTCCAGGTCGATGGTGATTTCATCATCCTTGGCGACGTCCAGCAGGCGATCGACCTGTTCTTGCGGCAGCACGACCGCCAATATGCCGTTCTTGAAGGCGTTGCCCGAGAAGATGTCTGAATAGCTTGGGGCAATCACCGCCTTGATGCCCATGTCGGCCATCGCCCAGGCGGCATGCTCGCGGCTTGACCCGCACCCATAATTGTCGCCCGCAATAAGGACCGGGGCTCCGGCATAGCGCGGATCGTCGAACACATTGCCCGGCTGCGCGCGGATCGTCTCGAATGCGCCTTTGCCCAACCCCGCGCGTGAGATCGTTTTCAGATAATGCGCGGGGATGATGACATCGGTGTCGCAGTTCTTGAGGCCGAGGGGAATTGCGCGGCCGGAAATGGTCGAAATCGGTTCCATCAGGCTTCACTCCCCATCAATTCGCGGACATCGGTCAGATGCCCCGTCACCGCCGCCGCCGCCGCCATCGCGGGCGAGAGCAGGTGCGTGCGTGCGCCCGGCCCCTGCCGCCCCACGAAATTGCGGTTGGAGGTCGAGGCGCAGCGTTCCTTCGGCGGCACCTTGTCGGGGTTCATCGCCAGACACATGGAGCAGCCGGGCTCGCGCCACTGGAACCCCGCCTCGATGAATATCCGGTCCAGCCCCTCCTTCTCGGCCTGCAGCTTGACAAGGCCCGATCCCGGCACAACCAGCGCCTGCCGGACATTGGCGGCGACCTTGCGCCCCTTCGCGACCTCGGCGGCCGCGCGGAGGTCTTCGATCCGGCTGTTGGTGCACGATCCGATGAAGATATTTTCCACCATCACATCTTCCATCCGCATGCCCGGCGTCAGCCCCATATAGTCGAGCGACTTCTGCGCGGCGGCCTGCTTCGATGGATCGGCAAAGCTCCCCGGATCGGGCACCATGCCCGTCACCGGCACGACGTCCTCGGGGCTGGTGCCCCAGGTGACGAGCGGCACGATGTCCGCCGCATCCAGCGTCACCACCTTGTCGTAGACAGCGCCTGCGTCGGTCGGCAGGGTCTTCCACCAGGCGATCGCCTTATCCCAAAGCTCGCCCTTGGGCGCGCGCTTGCGGCCCTCAAGATAGGCAAAGGTCTTTTCGTCGGGCGCGATCAGTCCGGCGCGCGCACCGCCTTCGATCGACATGTTGCTGACCGTCAAACGCCCTTCGATCGACATGTCGCGGATGACCGATCCGGTATACTCGATGACATAGCCGGTGCCGCCTGCCGCGCCGATCCTGCCGATGATCGCCAGCACCACGTCCTTCGCCGATACGCCGAAGCCAAGCGTACCGTCGACACGTACTTCCATTGTCTTAGATTGCTTCAACAACAGCGTCTGGGTTGCGAGGACATGTTCGACCTCGGACGTGCCGATGCCGAACGCCAGCGCGCCCAGCGCGCCATGCGCGGCGGTGTGGCTGTCCCCGCAAACCAGCGTGGTGCCGGGCAGCGTGAAGCCCTGTTCAGGCCCGATGACATGGACGATGCCCTGCTCGGGCGACAGGTCGTCAATATATTCCACGCCGAACTCGGTAGTATTGCGCGTCAACGTGCTGAGTTGCTCGGCCGACTCCGGATCCGCCACGGCCAGGCGCACACCGTCTTTCACGCGTGGCGTCGTCGGCACATTATGGTCCGGAACCGCAAGCGTCAGGTCCGGGCGGCGTACCTGCCTGCCCGACAGCCGCAATCCTTCGAAAGCCTGGGGGCTGGTGACTTCATGCACCAGATGCCGATCGATGTAGACGAGGCAAGTGCCGTCGTCACGCCGTTCGACGACGTGCGCGTCCCAGATCTTTTCGTACAATGTGCGGGGTCGGTTGGTCATGTCTGGTTCCACAATTTCGTTCGGGCGACACAGAAATCCGCCTCCGTTCCCGTTGCGGCATATATAAGACTGGTACAATATCCCAGTTTATCCTGGTATAAGTTCACCCATGATCGAATCCGACGCCCGTCATGAGCGCCTCGCCGCCTTCTTGCGCGCACATCGCGGTCGCCTGGCGCCCGAACAGGTCGGCCTTTCGGCGGGCGGCCGTCGTCGGACACCGGGGCTGCGTCGCGAGGAGGTCGCTCAACTGGCCGGCATCAGCGCCACCTGGTATGTCCGCATCGAGCAGGGCCGCGACGTAGCAGCTTCAGCGTCGGCGCTCGACCGGATCGCACGGGCGCTTCGGCTGACCGCCGCCGAGCGAGCGCATCTGTTCACGCTGGCCGACCGCCACGATCCGTTTGCCGGCGTGACGGGCGGCGGCGAGGACCGGCTTGCCAGCCTTCGCGCCAGCGTCCTGGCAATGACCGCGCCAGCCTATATTCTTGACCGTCATTGGAATGCGCGAGGCTGGAATCCGCCCGCCGCCCGGCTTTTCCGCGACTGGCTGGGCAGCACCAATCCCAACCTCTTGCGCTATGTCTTTCTGGACGCGAAAGCCCCTGGTTTCATCGTCGACTGGGAGGATCGCGCCCGGCGGCTCGTCGCCGAATGCCGTGCCGATCTTGCCCGCCAGCATGAGGACAGCGAAGCGCTTGCCCTCGTCGCTGCCTTGCGTGCGGGAAGCCCGGCGTTCTCAAACTGGTGGGATGAACAGCATGTGCTGGACCCGGAGGGCGGCGAAAGGCGCTTTCTCCACCCGGACGACGGTCCGCTCGCCTATGAGCAGGTCAATTTCCTGCCTGCCGCAGCGCCGGGATTTCGCCTTGTCCTTTTGCTTCCGCGCCAGCCTGGCCCTTGGGCGTCCGATTAGGCGACGTAATGCGCCGTCGTCTTTGCCGCGACTTCCTCGGCCGTCACGCCGGGCGCCAGTTCGACCAGCCTGAACGGGCTCTGGTGATCCGGCCGCTGGAAGACGGCGAGGTCGGTCACGACCATGTCGACGACATTCTTGCCGGTGAGCGGCAGCGTGCACGCGGGGAGGAACTTGGGATCGCCGTTCTTGGATGTGTGTTCCATCACGACGATGATCTTCTTGACGCCCGCGACCAGATCCATCGCGCCGCCCATGCCCTTCACCATCTTGCCCGGGATCATCCAGTTGGCGATGTCGCCGCTCTCGCTGACTTCCATCGCACCAAGCACGGTCAAATCGATATGCCCGCCACGGATCATCGCGAAGCTGTCGGCAGAGGAGAAGTAGGACGATGACGGCAACTCGCTGATCGTCTGCTTACCGGCGTTGATCAGATCGGGATCGACCTCGTCGTCATAGGGAAATGGGCCAATGCCAAGCATCCCATTTTCCGACTGAAGCGTCACCTCGACGCCGGCGGGAATATTGTTGGCGACCAGCGTCGGAATGCCGATGCCCAGATTGACGTAGAAACCGTCCTTCAGCTCCCGGGCCGCGCGCGCCGCCATTCCGTTGCGATCCCAGGCCATTATGCGGTCTCCCGTGGGCGCGTCGTGAGGAATTCGATCTTCTTCTCATAGGGGGCGCCAAGGACGATCCGCTGGACATAGACGCTCGGCACATGGATGCAGTCCGGATCGAACGACCCGACGGGCACGATCTCTTCGACCTCCACCACCGTGGTCTTGCCCGATGTCGCGGCGGGTGCGTTGAAATTGCGCGCCGTCTTGCGGAACACCAGATTGCCGGATGTGTCGGCCTTCCACGCTTTCACCAGTGCGACATCGGCGACGATGCCGCGTTCAAGCACATAGGTTTCCCCGTCGAAGTCCTTGTGCTCCTTGCCTTCGGCGACAAGCGTGCCGACGCCGGTCTTGGTGTAGAAACCCGGAATGCCCGCTCCACCGGCGCGGATACGCTCAGCCAGTGTTCCTTGCGGACAGAACTCGACTTCAAGTTCGCCCGCCAGATACTGCCGCTCGAACTCCTTGTTTTCCCCGACATAGGAGCTGATCATCTTCCTGACCTGGCGGCTGCGGAGCAGCTTCCCCAGGCCGAAACCGTCGATGCCCGCGTTGTTGGAAACACAGGTGAGGTTCTTGACGCCGGATGCCTCGACCGCGTCGATCAGGCGCTCGGGCACTCCGGCAAGCCCGAAACCGCCGGACACGATGATCATTCCGTCAAACAACACACCCTGAAGCGCCGCTTCGGCATTGGGAAATATCTTGTTCACGTCGAACAGCCCCGCTGATTGCGTGCCAAATAATGCAGACCTGCCACCAGGATCAACGGATGCATCCAATCAAGGGCTGCATCAGTCGCGGGTCACCCCTTCAGCCTTGCGAACAGAGTTTGCACCTGCATGGCCAGTCCCATGTCACCTTGAATTCTGAGTTTGCCCTGCATGAAGGCGGCCATGGGGTCAAGCGTGCCTGAAGCCAGGGCGAGCCAATCGTCCCAGTTGATCGCGATCGTGGTGTCGGCCTCTCCGTCCGCGCCGCCCGAAACCGTATTCGCCACGCCATCCAGAAGGATGGAACCCTGCTCGCCATAGTCGATCCGAAGCCGCTTGCCGGGAATGACGGCATTAGCCTTGCTGAGCTTTGCGGTGAACTCGTCCAGGGTCATCATGGTCTCCTATCAACTGACTCCGGCGTTAGTTGAGGCCACCACCCGGTTCAAGCTGCTTGACGTGGCGGAAATCAAGACGAAGGCAATAGCCTTCCCGTTCTGCGCCTTACAGGGTAGATTGGGGCATGTCCAAGGCTCGCTCAGGTGGCCGGATCCTCGTCGACGGCCTGCTCGCACAGGGCGCCGACCGCATTTTCTGCGTGCCGGGCGAAAGCTACCTCGCCGTCCTCGATGCGCTCTACGATACCCCCGCGATCGATCTCGTCGTCTGTCGTCAGGAGGGTGGCGCGGCCTATATGGCGGAAGCCGATGGCAAGATGACCGGCAGGCCGGGCATCGCCTTCGTAACACGCGGGCCGGGCGCCACCAACGCCGCGATCGGCGTGCATGTCGCCATGCAGGATTCGACGCCGGTGCTGCTGTTCGTCGGCGATGTCGCGCGCGACGACCGCGACCGCGAGGCCTTTCAGGAAATCGACTTTCCAGCGATGTTCGCGCCTATCGCCAAATGGACCGCGCGTATTGATAACGCCGCCCGTATCCCGGAATATATCCGGCGCGCCTATGCGGTTTCCATGTCCGGCAGGCCCGGACCCGTGGTTCTGGCATTGCCCGAAGACATGCTGATCGACCACGCCACCGTGGCCGATGCGCCCCGGGTCGAGCGGCCAGCACAGGCTCCGGCGGCTTGCGACATAGCGGACATAGCGGCGCGGCTGTCAGCGGCAAAGGCGCCGATGGCGATTATCGGCGGCGCGGGATGGACTGCCGGGACCGCACTGGCATGGGACAGGTTCGCCTGCGACTGGGGCCTGCCCAGTTGCGCCGCCTTTCGCCGTCAGGACGCCGTGCCGAACGCCGACAGCAGCTATGTCGGCAACCTGGGCTATGGTCCCAATCCCGCGCTGGTCAACCGTATCCGGGCCGCCGACCTGCTGATCGTCGCCGGGCCGCGCCTGGGGGAGGCGACCACGGACGGCTATACGCTGATCACGCCAGATCATCCCGGCCAGACGCTGATCCACATCCACCCCGACCCTGATGAGCTGAACAAGGTCTATCGCGCCGACCTGGCGCTCTGCGCGGGTGTGACGGAAACCGCGCGCGCGCTCGCTGAACTGCCAGCGCCGGCGACACCGCATGCCAGCTTCGCCGCCGCCAGGCTGGAGTGGGAAATGTGGAACAACGTCCAGCCAACCGGCGAACCGCTCGATGTCGGCCTTGTCGTCGAAGCGATGGCCGAGCGATTGCCGCCCGATACGATCATTTGCAATGGCGCAGGCAATTTTTCGAGCTGGTGGCACCGCCACTGGCGCTATGCGGGCCCCGGCAGCCAGCTCGCGCCCACCGCGGGCACAATGGGATACGGGCTGCCCGCCGCGATTGCCGCATGTCTGCGGCATCCGCACCGACAGGTGGTCGCGGTTGCGGGCGATGGGTGTTTTCTGATGAATGGGCAGGAACTGGCAACCGCCATCCGCCATCGCGCCAAGGCGCTGATCCTGGTCGTGAACAACAACAGCTATGGCACGATCCGCATGCATCAGGAGCGCGCCTACCCCAGCCGCGTTTCGGGCACGGGCCTCGTCAATCCCGATTTCAGCGCGCTCGCACAGGCCTATGGCGCTTATGGCGAATGCGTCGAAGTGACCGAGGATTTTCCCGAGGCCCTTGACCGCGCGCTCGATTTTGACGGCCCGGCGCTCATTGAACTGCGGCTGCCGGTAGAACGAATAGCGCCGAACCTGACGATCAGCGCGATCCGCAACGCTTCCCGTTGACTGGAAAATCAGGCGGCGTGATGGCGCGCCGCTTGCCGAGGGCCGACGCTGCCCCGGTCGGGCAGCGTCACGCCGGGCGCCACCCGCAACAGCAGCCGGTGACGTTCGACCGGTCCCGGCAATTCCCATCGCTGCGTCGGCGCCGCATCAAAGCCGAACCGCCCGTAATATTCGGCGTCGCCGATCAGCATGGTGGCGTTGACGCCTTCCCGGTCGGCGGCGGCCAGCGCGTATTTCATCAGCGCCTTGCCGACACCCGAACGCTGCAGTCCGGGGAGCACCGCGACCGGACCCAGCATCACCAGCGGCGTTGTTTTCGCGCCGTCGCGAAGCTCGACCGGCCAGCACTGCAACGATCCAATGATTCCGGCGGCCGTCTCGGCAACGAAGCTCAGCGAAAGGATTGGGGCCATGCCCGCGCGCACGCGATAGGCTGTGCGTTCGTGCCGATCTGTCCCGAATGTAGCATCCAGCACCGCCTCGATTGCCGGCTCGTCTGCGGCAAGCGCCTGTCTGATTTCCAACTTGAGCCTCGCCATAAACCCCATATTGGGCCAAACCACATAATCGAGCGCGCCGTAGCAGCCGCTTGTGACCAGGCAAAGAAAAAAGGCAGGCGAGTATGAAGCTTTTCGACGGTTCATGGGCCCCCAGTGCGCGCAAGGTGGGGATTTTCCTCGCCGAAAAAAGCATCGAGGTCGAACGCGTGACGCTGGACCTCAGCAAGGACGAGCAGGCCCAACCCCCATATCTTGCCATCAACCCGCGCGGGATGGTTCCCGCACTGCTTCTCGACGATGGCACGGTTATCGACGAATCCTCGGCCATCTGCCGCTATTTCGAAGTTCTGCATCCAGAGCCCAATTTGTTTGGCCGGGATGCGCGGGAAATCGCCTTGGTACAGGCATGGGCCAGCCGCATCGAAACCGATTGCTATGCGCCGGTGGCCAATGTCTTTCGCAACTCCCACCCGGCACTAAGGGATCGGAGCGTATCGGGCAAATGGCCGCCACTGCCCCAGATTCCAGAGCTGGTCACGCGCGGACGCGTGATGTTCGACAGCTTTGTAAAGGCGGCGGACGCGCAACTGGCGAAAAACGCCTTCATCGCAGGCGATCGCTACAGCTTTGCCGACATCACGCTGCTGATCTCGATCGATTTCGCCAAGACAGCCAGGCTTATGCCGGGCGAAGAACTCGTCAATCTCGGCCGCTGGCATGCGGACGTTTCTGCAAGGCCCAGCGCCACGGCTTAGGCCTTGCAACATGGTCGCATAGCTTATCGGGAGGAAGCGTTCCGGCTGCGCTGGGACGCTCCTAATGCAGCCGGGTGTCGATCTCGCTGATAGCCTGATCGATCAGCCTGACGCTGTCTTCCTTGGTCAGGTTTGAAGCGATCACCGCTTCCGCCGCCTTGGCGGCTGCATCGGCGGCGGCCTGGCGGACACCATCGAGTGCGGCGCGTTCGGCAGCCGCGATCTTGTCTTCGGTCATCCGGCGGCGGCGTTCGATCAACGCTTCGGCATCGGCTTCCGCCTTGGCGACGAGCTGGGCCGCTTCGACTTCCGCATGCTTGACGATAGCGGCAGCGTCGCTGGCGGCGGCTTTCTGGCGCGTCCTTGCATCGGCCAGCAGAGCTTCCGCTTCCATGCGTATCGCCTTGGCTTCATCAAGCTGGCGCCGCGTATCGGCGATGCGCCGGTCAAGTGAATTGGCAATCAACTTCGGCGCCTTGCCGACGAAGATCGCCAGCAGGAAGAAGATCGTGATGCCCACATAAACCCAACCCTCGGCATCAAGGCCGAGCATTGTTGGATGCGCCTCGCCATGGGCGACGCTGGGCACTTCGGTGCCGGCGTGAAGTTCGGCCGCCGGTCCGTGCGTTGTTTCTTGTGCGGTCTCTGCCACCTGAATCTCCTCAGGCCGCTTTGACGATGGCGGCGGTCACAGCCTGCTCGACATCGTTCTTGGCGGCCGCGCGTCCCGTCAACCGCTCGACGATCACCTGCGCCGCCTCTTCGGCGATGCGGGCGACCTGACCCATTGCGGCATCGCGCTGCCCGGCAATTCCGGTCTGAGCGGCGATTGTCTTTTCTTCGAGTTCGGCATTAATCTTGGCCAGACGGCCTTCGATCGACCGAGCTACGTCCGCCTTGGCTGCCGCCACGGCGGTCTGCGCATGGCCCCGCGCGGTTGCGATATCCTGCTCATAGGCATCGCGGATGGTCTCCGCGTCACCCTTTGCGCCTTCGGCGGCGGAAAGATCCGTTTCCACCGTCTGTTCCCGCTCGCCGATCACCCGTCCGATGCGGGGCAGCGACATCCGCACGATTCCGAAATACAGAATCGCGAAAAACAGCGCGAGCCACGCAAGCTGGGGGATGAAATTATCGAGCTGGAACTGAGGCATGGATATCGCTTCTTTGCTTCAAGTCTGCCGGAGCCCGTCGCCCCGGCGCCATGCGCCGGAGCCACGAGCGGTCACCTTAGCTGAATGCCAGCGCCAGCGCGACAACAGCCGCGATAAGACCAAGCGCTTCGGTCACGGCGAAACCGAAAATCAGACGGCCGCCCATCTTGGCATCAGCCGCAGGATTGCGCAGCGCGCCCTGCAGGTAGTTGCCAAAGATCAGACCCACGCCGATGGCCGCAAGGCCTGCGCCGACAGCCGCGATACCCGCGCCGATCATTTTCGCTGATGCTGGATCCATTTCCCTAAACCTTTCTGTACGAACTGATGTTGGTTGACGAAAAAACTCAGTGCAGATTGACCGCGTCGTTCAGGTAGATCGACGCGAGCAGCGCAAACACATAGGCCTGCACGACCGCGATCAGGAGCTCGAGCGCGGTGAGCGCGACGTTGACACCCAGCGGTACGACCCCGAACACGCCCAGCGCCACGACGAAGCTGCCGAAGACCTTGAGCAGCACGTGGCCGGCCGTCATGTTGGCGAAAAGTCGGATAGCGAGCGTGAACGGACGCGACAGGAAGCTCAGAAATTCGATGATCGCAACGAATGCGCCAAGGAAGATGTTGGTGTCCTTCGGCCAGAACAGCGCGAAGAAATGCAGCCCGTGGCGCAGGAACCCGACGATGCAAACCGTGAAGAACACCAGCACCGCGAGCCCAAGCGTCACGGCGACATGCGAGGTCGGCGTGAACGCGCCGATCCAGGGCAGCAGCCCCAAAAGATTGCATGCGAGGACGAAGATGAAGATCGAAAAGATCAGCGGCACATAGCGCCGGCCTTCTGGACCGACGTTGTCATCCAGCATTTTTCGAACGAAATCATACATGTATTCGACTGCCGCCTGCCAGCGGCCGGGAACCAGCTGCGGCCGCGCGGTGCCGATGAACAGGAAGGCCGAAATGCCCAGCAGCGCGATCAGCATCCACAACGAAGAGTTGGTGAACGAGACGTCATAGCCGGCCACATCCAGCGGCTTCAGCTTCACGAGCTCGAACTGCTCCATCGGGTTGGCCATCGCGTCTTTGCCTCAGCTATTCGTCATTGTTCTGCGTCGCGTCGAATTGCTTCGACGTCTGCATCGCCCGGCGCACGCCAGTGACGAAGCCGAGCAGGAAAAACACAATCAGGAGCCAGGGCCTGGTCCCCAGCCAGCCGTCAAGCAGCCAGCCCAGAAACGCCCCCACCAAGATCGCACCGACAAATTCCACCCCGATGGCCCAACCGCGGCTTTCGGCCCGGGCCTCCGCGTCGGAAATCCCTTTCCGCTGTTCGGCGCGCGCGGCGTCCAAGCGGCGGTCGAGGTCATCCCCGTCGGTACGGCGATCGTCTGGCAATGCGAACTAATGCCCCTGATATAAAAACGCCGCCAGGCTTTCACCCAAGCGACGGCCATCGGCGGTCTCCCGCCGAAGCGCGTCTCCGTCTAGTTGCGCCGCCAGTGCATGTCAACCAAACGCGAGGCGTGAATTTCAGGCCGCCAACCACCACTGCCGACCGCATCGGCGAGGCCCGCCGGCTATTCGGCAGCCAGCAGCGTTTCGGCCCCGCGCAGATCGACCGAGACCAGCCGCGAAACCCCGCGCTCCACCATGGTGACGCCATAGAGCCGATGCATCCGGCTCATCGTTACCGCATTATGGGTGACGATCAGGAATCGCGTGTCGGTTTCCCCCGCCATCCGGTCGAGCAAGTCGCAGAATTGTTCGACATTGGCGTCGTCGAGCGGGGCATCGACCTCGTCCAGCACGCAGATCGGCGCGGGATTGGTGAGGAACAGCGCGAATACCAGCGCCACTGCCGTCAATGCCTGTTCGCCACCCGAAAGCAACGTCAGCGTGGCCAGCTTCTTTCCCGGCGGCTGGGCCATGATCTCAAGCCCCGCCTCCAGCGGATCGTCCGAATCGATCAGGGCAAGGTGCGCGCTGCCGCCCTGGAACAGGGTTGTGAACAGGGAACGGAAATGCTGGTCCACCTGCTCGAAGGCCGCCAGCAGCCGGGCGCGGCCCTCGCGGTTGAGATTGCCGATCGATCCGCGCAGCCGGTGAATCGCCTGCTCCAGTTCGTCCCGCTCGGCGATGCTGGTGGCGCGGTTCTCCTCGATCTCGGCAAGTTCGCGCTCGGCCACGAGATTGACCGGGCCCAGGCGTTCGCGGTCCAGCGTCAGCTTTTCATGCAGCGCGGAAGAGCGGGACACGTCGCCGGCTTCCGCCGCATCAAAGCCGACCCGTTCCGGCAGTAACGGCGGCGGGCATTCGAAACGTTCGCCGGCGAGGCGGTTCATTTCCTGCCGCCGCGCTTCCTGGGCTTCGGCCCGCGCGGCGGTTCCTGCCCGCGCCTCGCGCGCGACCGCCAGCGCTTCATTGGCATCGGCAAGATGGCGATCGGCGGCCTGCGCCTGTTGCTCGCCTTCACGCAACGTCGCCATGGCTTGCGATTCGCCCTCACGCGCGGCCTGTGCTTCTTGTTGAAGCGCCTGCGACCGGTGCAGCAGGTCGGGCGGCGCCGCCGCAACCACGGCGCGTTCTTCGTCGAGCGCGGCGGCGCGCTCCGTCAATTCACGATCGCGGCGGCTGGCAGTTTCGGCACGGTCGGCCCACCCCTCCATGTCACGCGCGATAGCGACCTGACGTTCCTGATCCGCCGCGATCATACGCAACACCTCGCCCTGCCCCGCGCGTGCCTGGGCGAGCGCGGCGCGTGCACTTTCCGCGCTCCGGCGCGCATCGGTCGCCGCGATGATGAACGAATCAAGTTCGGGCAGTCCGGCAAGCTCGGCATGCCTTGCGTCGGCGTCCCGGTCCGCATCTCCGAATTCACCCTGTGACCGTAGAAGCGCCTGATCGAGATCAGCCAGCCGTGTCGTCCGGCGTTCTTCAGCGGCACGGTCGGAAGCAAGCTGCGCTTCAGCCTTGCGGCGCTCTTGCTCCGTTCGCTGAATCGCCGCCCGCGCCTCAGTCTCACGGGTGCGGGCCGCCCGATGCGCCTCATCCAGCCGCGCCACGACCGAATTGGCTTCGGCCACCGCCGCTTCGGCCGCCGGCAGCGCGGCATCGATCGCGGCCAGCCGGTTGCCCTGCACCAGCCGTTCAGCCGCCGCCGCGCCCGATCCGCGCGCGACGAAGCCGTCCCAACGCCGCAACACACCGTCGCGCGTCACCAGCCGCTGCCCCATGGCAAGCGTGACAGAGCCGTCGTCAAACTCGACCACGCCCACCTGCCTCAGCCTGCGCGCCAATTCGGGTGGAGCAGAAACATGGTCCGACAACAGCACCACGTCCGGCGGCAAGGCAGGATCGCCTTCGCCACCCCCGCCCAGCCAGGCGCGCACCGCGTCGCGTTCCCCAACCGCCGCGTCCAGATCATCGCCAAGTGCTGCCGCCAACGCCTTTTCATAGCCGGGTGCCGGACGAACCCGCGCCAAAGCCGAGCGCGCCGCCGATTCGGGGATAGCGGCGAGCCTCGCCACCGATTGCCGCTCGCCCTTCAGAGCCGCCAGCGCCGCCCGCGCGCCGGCCGCCTCCGTCCGCGCCGCCTCGCTGGCTGCCGCCGCGTGCTCGCGCGCTTCGTCCGCCGCTGCAAGTTCGGCCGTCCAATGGTCCACCTGTCGCGCCAGTTCCGTGACGGCGCGCTCGGCCTCAGCCAATCGGAGTGCGGCGCCGCTGTCCGCGGCCAGTGCCCCGCGTTCCCGCTCCAGCCGTTCCACCTCGGCGGAGAGCCGCCGCGCCTGCGCCTCGGCCTGGGCGACCGCAGCCTCCGCCAGCCGCACTTTCGCCTGTGCGGCCGCCTGATGTTCGATCGCTTCGGCCATCGCCCGTTCGCAGGCGTCGGTGTGGCGCTCCGCCTCGCCAACGCGCGCCTGAAGCGCCCCGATCGATCCGCGCGCCTCCTCCAGCCGCGCCCTCAGCGCCTTGTCCTCGGCCTCCAGCCGGTCCAGTGCCGCGCGGGCATCCTCTGCAAGCGAGGCCTCGCGCTTCCTGTCCGCGGCCAGCGTGACCACGGCGCTTTCCAGCTCGCGAACCCGCCGATCGTGCGCCGCCCGTTCGGCTTCCAGCGCCTCCAATCTGGCGGCGATCCGCGTCACGGCGTCGCGCGCCCGGCTTTCCTCGGTCCGGATATCGGCCAGCGCTTTTGCAGCCAGCGCCTGCGCCGTCGCGGCGGCCGCCTGCGCATCTCCCGCTATCGCGACCAGCGCTTCGGCCCTTTGCGCCTCGGCCCGGGCAGTGTCGGCAGCCTCGGCTGCCTCCCGCCAACGCGCATAGACCAGTTGCGCGTCTGCGATGCGGATCTGGTCGGACAGGGCACGATAACGCTCGGCCGCGCGCGCCTGCCGCTTCAGCGACCCGATCTGCGCATCCATCTGCTGCATCAGGTCATCGAGCCGGGCGAGATTGGCCTCGGTCGCCCGCAGCTTTTGCTCGGCGTCCTTGCGGCGGACATGGAGGCCGGCAATCCCCGCCGCTTCTTCAAGCATTGCCCGGCGTTCAACCGGCTTGGCGGCGATCACCGCGCCGATTTCGTCCCTGGCTGACCAGCGCGGGCGAATGCGCGCCGGTCGCGGCATCGGCAAACAGCAGCGCGACGTCCTTGGCGCGCACGTCGCGGCCGTTCATGCGATAGGCCGAGCCCGCCCCCCGCTCGATCCGGCGTGTCACTTCAAGCGTATCATCGTCGTTCAAACCGGCGGGAGCAGTCCGCGCGCTGTTGTCCAGCATCAGCGTGACTTCGGCGAAATCGCGCGCGGGGCGGGCGGCGGTCCCCGCGAAGATGACGTCCTCCATGCCGCTGCCGCGCAGCGACCGGGCGCTCGATTCGCCCATCGTCCACCGAATCGCCTCAAGCAGGTTGGATTTGCCGCAGCCATTGGGGCCGACCACGCCGGTCAGCCCCCGCTCAATCCTGAGTTCGGTGGAATCGACAAAGCTTTTGAAGCCCGAAAGCCTCAGCCGCTGGAATTTCAAGGCTACCCCCGCCGTGTCCGCCAGCGCCGTCAGTTCAGCGCGGCGTCAAGCTTGGGCTGAAGCGCCTTCCAGTCAAACACATTCTCCTGAGTGACGCCGTTGATGACGAAAGTCGGTGTGCCGCTGAGCTTGTAAGTCTTCACCGCATCGCCGCGAATCGTGGCGAGCTTATCAAGCGCCGGCTTGTCCGCCAGGCACTGCTGCTGCTTCGATGCGGGCAGGCCGCGCATCCTGAAGAAATTATCGAGCTGGGTCGCCTTTATGACGCCCGCGAACTGTGCCTCCTGTGGCGCGGACTGGAGCTTGTTGATGTCGTCCTGCGCCTTCTGGAAATGGCCGATCCACGCTTCCTGCGTGTCATAGAGGCCGTCCTGGATCGCGAAGAAGGCGGCCGGGGGCGCGCAGTAGGCAAGCAGGGACACCGGCACGTCGATGCCGTTCAGGATGAACGAGCGAAACTCGTACGAGACCTGCCCCGATGCTATATATTTCGCCTTCAGCGCCGCTGCCGCCTCGTCATGGAAAGCGCGGCAGTGCGGGCAGGTGAACGAGCCGAATTCTAGCAGCTTCACTGTCGCGTCGGGGTTGCCCATGCGGAAGCCGCCTTCGGGCGTCGCCACAACCATTTTCGTCCAGTCCTTGCCCGGCTGCGGCTTGGAAGATTTCGCCATGGCATCGGCATTGTTGGTCGCCGCGTCCTGGTTGCAGGCGACAGTCAGGAGAGCAAGGCCGAGCCCCGCGATCTTCAGAAGCGAATTCATGGAAGGATGTGCTCCACTCGTCATTTCAGGTTGGACGGTTTTTCGAAAACGGGAGGGCCGTCGCTCGCGCATACGCGCCGCGCGAGCGACTCAAGGCAGGCGCGAAGGCCGTCGTCGGCGATCGCGCGCAGGCTGGACGCCATTTCGGCGGGCAGCGGCACTACCGGCTCAGGCGCTTTCGGCTTGGCCCGGCGCGTCGTCACCACGCCATGGCGCAGTGAAACGCGGGCGACGGCGCGATAGCCGAAGAAACGGTTCACGCGCTCGATAATCTCGGGCACCACCTGTTGGAGCATGGGGGCGAACGCGCCCTCCACGGTAAGCGTCAGCGTCCCTTCGCCGCGCTCGCCCTGCGGAAAGCGGATCGATTCGGGGCGGACACCTCGGCGTAACGGTCGCCGACGATTTCATGCCAGCGGCTGACCACGGCGCTCTGCATGAAACCGAACCGCCGGAACGCCGCGCGACCGACGACCGGCACGATGTCTGCCATCGCGCGCGAGCCCCCTGACCGCCGCTTTTGTCCGCCTGTTCCACGCTTGTCGGTTCCACCCATGTGCAACCCATGCCATAGGCAGGCCATGGCCGTCGAGAACGTCTCTCACACATTACTGAAATGGTACGACCGCCACGCGCGAAAACTGCCCTGGCGGACGCCGCCGGGATCGAATGCGGGGGCCGATCCCTATGCGGTCTGGATGTCGGAGATCATGCTCCAGCAGACCACGGTAGCAGCGGTTATCCCTTATTTTTCGCGTTTTCAGGAGCGATGGCCGACAATCGAAACGCTGGCGGCGGCCGACGATGCTGACGTCATGGCGGCCTGGGCGGGGCTCGGCTATTACAGCCGTGCGCGCAACCTGCTTGCTTGCGCCCGTGCGGTGGTCGAAGGGCACGGCGCCGCGTTCCCGAAAGACGAGGCGACGCTGCTGAGCTTGCCCGGCATCGGCGCCTACACCGCCGCCGCCATAGCCGCCATCGCCCATGATGAACCCGCTACGGTCGTCGACGGCAATGTCGAGAGGGTTGTCGCCCGATTATTTGCGGTCGAAGAAGCGCTGCCGGGGGCGAAGGCCGCGCTGCGACGGCTGGCGGCGACGCTCACGCCCGCAATCCGCCCGGGGGATTTCGCGCAGGCGATGATGGATCTGGGCGCGACCATCTGCACGCCACGATCGCCGCGATGCCTGTCGTGCCCCCTGTCCTCATTTTGCCGGGCGTACGGGCTCGGCGCGCCCGAGGGTTTCCCCGTGAAGGCCGAAAAACGCGCAAGGCCGGAACGCCATGGCATGGCTTTCTGGATCGAACGGGACGATCGGGTGCTGCTTGTGACGCGGCCTTCCAGCGGTCTGCTGGGCGGCATGCGCGCGCTTCCCTCCAATGAATGGGGTATTGAAAACGTGATCGATATGGAGCTTGGCGACGGCGCCTGGCGCATCGCATCGAAAAGCGTGCGTCATGTCTTCACCCATTTCAGCCTGACGCTGGGCGTCGCCATGACCGATGTGGCTCATAGCCCACCCTTCGAGGGCGAATGGTGGCCGATCAACCGGCTCGATGAGGCCGGACTGCCGACCGTTTTCGCCAAGGCGGCCAGAATCGCTCTTGCCGAACGGGTGGAAGAATCAATCGTAACCTCATGTTAAGCAGGCGCCTTTTCATCGGCGGGGGTGTGGCTGCGACGTCGGCAGTGATGAGGCCCGACGCGGCGCATGCCATGATGTCCCAGAGGCCGTCGAGCGAGCATTACGCCATCCTCGGCCGACTTGTTGAAACCTATATGGCCGAACGCCACATCGCAGGCGCGGTCTTTGCCATCGGCAGGCACAATCATCGCGCCGATTTCATGGCTTGGGGATACAGCGCGCTTTCCCATGGGCAGTTCCTCAATGAAGAGTCCTTGTTTCGCATCTATTCGATGACCAAGCCGGTGACGGCAGCAGCGGCGATGATGCTGATCGCCGAAGGCCGGATGGCACTTGACCAGAATATCGCTGACTTCCTGCCCGGCTTTGCCCAACCGCGTGTCATCGTGGACGCTGCGAAGGGGCTCGAATCCCGGCCCGCCCGCCGCCCGATCACCATCCGCAACCTGCTGACCCACACCGCGGGACTGACCTACGCCAACGATCGCGGTGGCGGCGGCCCGGTGGAACGCGCCTATCAGGCGCTGGGGCTGGTCACCGGACAGCGCAACATCGCCGATGACGTGCCGCGCGCGCCCTCGCTCGCCGCCTTTGCCGAACGGTTGGCGACGGTGCCGCTGATTGCCGATCCCGGCACGCGATGGCGTTATAGCATCGGCCTCGACCTGATGGGCGCGGTGATCGAACGCGCGACGGAACAGCCGTTCGAGGCGTTTCTAAAGGAGCGCATCTTCGACCCGCTCGACATGGACGACACCGGTTTTCAGGTGCCCGCGCACAGCCTGCCCCGGCTGGTCGCGAACTATCTGGCCACGCCTGCCGGGCTGCAACCGTTCGATATTCCGCCGCATACAATATACGCCCACAAGCCGGCCTTTCCCTATGGCGGTTCAGGGCTGGTGTCGTCGGCGCGCGATTACAGCCGCTTCACTGCGATGCTGCTCGGCGAAGGCAACTACGCGGGCAAGCAGGTCATGGCGCCCGAAGCCGTGCGGCTGATGATGTCGAATCTTTTGCCCGAAGGCGTGCCCGCGCCCGGCAACCAGGGGTATGGCGCGGGCGGCTATGTGCTGATGAAGCCCAGCCACACCGGCCAGGGCGTCGGCACCTATGGCTGGGCCGGCGTGGGAGGGACCTTGATGTGGGTAGATCCCTTCTACAAGGTTCATGCGACTTTTCTTTCCCAATACATGCCAATTGACGCCCTGCCCGTGCAATATGCGGTGCCGCGCGCGGTTTATGAGGACCTGTCGAAACAAACATGACCAGCATTCACCAGCCCGGGTTCACCGGCTCTCGTTTCGATCGCACCGACGACAGACGCCCGCAGGACGATGTCATCGCCGACTATCGCGCCCGGCCCGACGCGCGGGTGATGTTGCTCGACGCGCTTGAACCCGTGATCGACATGGACGGCGGGCTATCGTGGCTGCCGATGTCGGCGGTCGAACGAGACTCGCCGGCATTCTATCTGGGGCTTGATGGCGGCGCTCCCCGCTTCGTCATCCCTGCCCCGGCATCAGACGGCATGGGCATGAAACAATCCATCTGGCGCGCGCTTGACAGGCTGCGCCCCGGCGAGGCCGCGGTCTATGCATGCGCCCGCAGCCTCGTCGATTGGCACCAGCGTCACGGTTTTTGCGCCAGTTGCGGCGAGTTCGACGCGCATCATCCGCAGCGGCTGGGCGCGGCATTGCGATGCGTGCGGCGCGGAACATTTCCCCCGCACCGATCCGGTGGTGATTATGCTTGCGATTCATGGCGGCCGGGCGCTGCTTGGACGCCAGCCTCGCTTTCCCGCAGGCAGATATTCGGCCCTCGCCGGCTTTGTCGAAGTCGGCGAATTGATCGAGGAGGCCGTGGCGCGGGAACTGAAGGAAGAGGCGGGCGTCTTCGCTGCGAACGTCCGCTATGTCGCCAGCCAGCCCTGGCCGTTCCCGTCAGCGCTGATGATCGGCTGTTTCGCCGACGTCGAAAGCGACGCGCTCAACCTTGATGCGCAAGAACTGGAAGACGCATTCTGGGCCAGCCGTGACGAGGTGGCCGACGCGCTCGCCGGGCGGGGATGCTTCGACGTCGCGCCACCCCATGCCATCGCCCACACCCTGCTGCGGCGTTGGGTGGACAAAGGTTAGGCTCTGGTCAGCGCCTGCGGATAGGAACCGAGCAGCCGCACCCATTTTGTGTGGAAGCGCAATTCGTCCAGCGCCCGCGCGACGGCGGGGTCCGAAGGCACACCTTCGATATCCGCATAGAACTCCGTCGCATTGAAGCTCGCGCCGCGCTGATAGCTTTCCAGCTTGGTCATGTTGACGCCATTGGTCGCAAAGCCGCCAAGCGCCTTGTAGAGCGCAGCGGGGACGTTCTTCACCTCGAACACGAAGGACGTCATCGCAGGCACGCCGATCGCAGGCTCTTGCGCTTCACGCGACAGCACGACGAAGCGGGTCGTGTTGTGGCTTTCGTCCTCGACGCCCTCCGCCAATATATCGAGGCCGTAGAGTTCGCCTGCGAGCCGGGATGCGACCGCGCCGATCGCGAGGTTGCCGATATCGACCACCTCGGCAGCAGCCGCCGCCGTATCGGCATGGCCGACCGGCTTGATACCCTTTGCGCGCAGATATTTCCGGCACTGGCCCAGCGCCTGGGGATGGCTGAGCGCTTCAGTCACCTGTTTGGCGCCCGGCAGTACCAGCAGGCAGTGCCGAACCCGAACGAAGTGTTCGGCGATGATCTTCAGCCCCGATTCGGGCAGCAGGAAATGAATGTCGGCTACCCTGCCGTGCAACGAATTTTCGATCGGAATGACCGCGCAAGCCGCCCGCCCTTCAATGACGCTGTCGATCGCGTCTTCGAAAGAGAAGCTCGGCAGCGGCAGGCCATGTTCGTAGAGTTCGCGCACCGCCTGATGCGAATATGCGCCCGGTGCACCTTGAAATGCGACGGCGCGCTGAGGCTCCGCTTCGGCGGCGGCGATCATCCCGGCAACCCGAGCCCGGGCGGTGGGCGGATAATTTTCCATGACCTGCGCGCTTATCCGTCCAATGCCAAAGGAGCAAGCGGCGGCTTGCGGCGAACGCGATAGGCATCTAAAGGGGCCGCGATTTCCACAACCATGATCCGCACATCAGACGGTACGCCAAGGAGTTTCGGGGGTATGGACGACAGGAAGAACACAATCGCCGGCTGGGTGCTGTTCGGAGGCATCGCGGCGCTTGGCCTGTCGATCGCGACCGGCATGTATTTCGAACCGGAACGTCCCGAAAAGATGGGCTATGTCGTTGAAGGCGTCGAGGCGGAAAGCGCGGGCGGCGCAGCGGTTGAAGCCGAAAAGCCCGTCGCCTTCTACCTCCAGACCGCGAGCGCGGCGCGCGGCGAAGCGCAGTTCAAAAAGTGCGCGGCCTGCCACACCATCACGCCTGGCGGCCCGAACGCTATCGGCCCCAACCTCTACGGCATCTTCGGCAAGCCGCACGGCCATCTGGCCAATTTCCAATATTCGGATGCCTTGAAGAAGGTGCCCGGCACCTGGGACTGGGACGGCCTGTTCCATTGGCTGCATTCGCCAAAAGCCTTTGCGCCCGGCACCAAGATGAGCTTTGCCGGCATTTCAAAGCCGCAGGACCGCGCCGACGTGCTGCTGTATCTGAATTCGCAGGGCAACAACCTTCCCATCCCGGCCGCACCGGCAGAAACCGCCGCTGCTCCGGCCGCGGCAGGTGCCGCCGCGACCAATAAGGCCGCACCGGCCGGCGGAAGCGAAACCGCAGCCACGCAGGCAGGCGCTCCTCAGGGGGCGACGGCCAAGCAGGCCGCGACGAAGAACAACTGATTCTTCAACCAAGACCGCTTTGAAAAGGCTTCCGGTCGTTCGGACCGAAAGCCTTTTTCTTACAGGTCATAGTGTTTTTTGACTACGTCCCAGGCTTCTTCCGCCGTCTCGACGAATCGGAAGATCCGGAGATCGTTCGGCGAAATCACGCCTTCCTCGACCAGAGCGTCGAAATTGACGACGCGGCTCCAGAACTCCTTGCCGAAGAACAGTATCGGCATCGGCGCGACCTTGCCCGTCTGGACAAGCGTCAGCAGTTCGAACAATTCGTCGAACGTGCCGAAGCCGCCCGGGAATACAGCCACCGCCCGCGCCCTAAGCAGGAAGTGCATTTTCCGAAGCGCGAAATAGTGGAACTGCAGGCTCAGCGAAGGCGTGACATAGGGGTTTGGCAACTGCTCGTGCGGCAGCACGATGTTGAGGCCGATCGACGGGGCGCCCAATTCGGCGGCGCCGCGATTGGCCGCTTCCATGATCGAAGGGCCGCCGCCGGAGCAGACCACGAACTGGCGCTTGTCGTCATGGCAATCGCACTGGCTCGCCAGCTGCGCGAGCTTATGCGCCTCGTCGTAATAGCGCGATTTGGCGGCCAACCGCTCGGCGATCCTCTTTTGCACGGGTGTTGCCGCCGCATCGATCAGCGCCTGCGCATCTTCGGGCGCGGGTATCCGCGCCGAGCCGTAAAAAACGAAAGTGGAACCGATATTGGCTTCGTCCAGCAGCACCTCGGGCTTCAGCAACTCCAGCTGGAAGCGAACCGGGCGCAAATCCTCCCGCAGCAAAAAATCGGCATCCTGAAACGCCAGCCGATACGCCGGGTTTTCGGTTTGCGGGCTGATCGTGACCTTCCCCGCTACAGCCGCATCGCGGCGTGCCGTGGGGAACACTCGTTTGGAAACGGAAGCGGAATCGCTCACTTTAGGCTCCTGCAAGCCGGCTCAAGCCGGCATCTATTTGCAATAGGGCCATCGGCCCAGATCGAAATGAAAATGATTATAATGGAACCTGTCTGAATCAGGCCCTAACCCAACTGCGAAGCGTCTGCACCCCGCGCGGTGCGCCATACGCAGGAACGCGCGTACCCGGCCATCAGGTCCGTTCCAACCCTGCTCAACAGTAATTCGCCGCCCGTCGGCCAGCACGAAGGCCGCGATATCGGCTGCATTTGCGCGTGCGTGTTCAGACAGCCGGCCGCCGATCTGGCTGTTTACCGGGCGACAGGCATAGCTGCCGAAGCTTTCGATGCGGACGATGTTGGCGCCAAGACTCCCCCGCGCGAGCTGGCGCACCGTCCGCGCCCAATCGGCAAGACCCTGCGCCATCGGGCAGGTGACGGCGGTGAGATTGGTGATAGGCACGCCGATGTCCAGCAACTGCACCGCGCCAATCGCCTGGCAGCCGCCGCCGAACGTCCGATCGGGCAGGCCGCGATAGCGAACGCCCGCCCGGTCCAGTCCGGCAAGGCATTGCCGGATGTCTATCTGGGGACGCGGCTGCGGGGCTGGCGCTCGTCCGCTGCCGCATGCGGCAAGCAGCAGAAAGAGAAAAAGAAATAGCCAGCGCATTGACGTGAGAATCGCGGACGCGGGTGGTCGCGTCAAGCTTGACAGCCAGCCCGCCATCTATAGAAGCGCCGCCGGGCCACGCTGTCCCAACGCAGCGCGTGCTCTCTGTGAGGAGAGTCTTAAATGACTGAATTGACTGCCCCCGACGTGCTCGTGCGTCGCTCCAAGCCCGACACGCTCCCGGCGCGTCCTTTCTTTTCATCCGGTCCCTGCGCGAAGCCTCCGGGCTGGTCCGCCGACAAGCTGGCGACCGAATCGCTTGGCCGTTCGCACCGTTCCAAGATCGGCAAGAACCGCCTGAAGCGCGCCATCGATCTTACCCGCGAAATCCTGCAGGTTCCCGACACGCACCTGATCGGCATCGTCCCCGGTTCCGACACCGGCGCGGTCGAAATGGCGATGTGGTCCCTGCTCGGCGCCCGCAAGACCACCCTGCTCGCCTGGGAAAGCTTTGGCGAAGGCTGGGTGACGGACGCGGTCAAGCAACTGAAGATCGACGCCGAGGTCGTGAAGGCACCTTATGGCGAGCTGCCCGACCTTACCCGCGTCAACCAGGACAATGACGTCATCTTCACCTGGAACGGCACCACCTCGGGCGTCCGCGTGCCGAACGGCGAGTGGATCCGCGAGGACCGGCAGGGCCTGACGTTCGCCGATGCGACATCGGCCGTATTCGCCATGGAAATGCCGTGGGACAAGCTCGATGTCGTCACCTATTCCTGGCAGAAGGTGCTTGGCGGCGAAGGCGGCCACGGCGTCCTTATCCTGAGCCCACGCGCGGTCGAGCGGCTGGAAAGCTACACGCCGGCATGGCCGCTGCCCAAGATCTTCCGCATGACCAAGGGCGGCAAGCTGATCAAGGGAATCTTCGAGGGTGAGACGATCAACACGCCGTCGATGCTGGCGGTGGAAGATTATATCCATGCGCTTGAATGGGCGCAGGGCATCGGCGGGCTGTCCGGGCTCATTTCCCGTTCCGAAGCCAATGCCACGGCGCTCGATCGCTGGGTGCGCGCGACGGACTGGATCGATCATCTGGCGGCCGATCCCGTGACCCGTTCGACCACCTCGGTGTGCCTCAAGTTCGCAGATCACGCGGTCGAAGGCCTGGATGACGACGCCAAGCTCGCGCTCGTCAAGAAAATGGCCTCGCTGCTGGAAGGCGAAAAGGCCGCCTATGACGTGGCCGGGTATCGCGATGCGCCACCGGGACTGCGGGTCTGGTGCGGCGCCACCGTCGACACCACCGATATCGAGGCGCTCGGTCCCTGGCTCGACTGGGCCTGGTCGCAGGCGCGCGCCGCTTAATTCACATTGCAACCGTTATTCCCGCGCAGGCGGGAACCCATGAACACGGCGTAAGAATTACTGATGCCGTCGATGTTCATGGGTCCCCGCCTGCGCGGGGATAACGAAAAGGAAACAGGAGCAAGTTAATGCCCAAAGTTCTCATTTCCGACAAAATGGACCCCAAGGCCGCCCAGATTTTTCGCGAGCGCGGCGTCGAGGTCGACGAAATCACCGGCAAGACCAAGGAAGAGCTGATCGCGATCATCGGCCAGTATGACGGCCTTGCGATCCGCTCCTCGACCAAGGTCACCAAGGAAATCCTCGAAGCGGCGACCAATCTGAAGGTCGTCGGCCGGGCTGGAATCGGCGTCGACAATGTCGACATCCCCGCCGCTTCGGCCAAAGGCGTGGTCGTGATGAACACCCCGTTCGGCAACTCGATCACGACCGCCGAACATGCCATCGCGCTGATGTTCGCGCTCGCCCGCGAGCTTCCCGCCGCCGACACCTCCACCCAAGCCGGCAAATGGGAAAAGAACCGCTTCATGGGCGTGGAGCTGACGGCAAAGACACTGGGTCTCATCGGCGCGGGCAACATCGGGTCTATCGTCGCCGACCGCGCGCTTGGCCTGAAGATGAAGGTCGTCGCGTTCGATCCGTTTCTGACGCCGGAACGCGCCATCGAAATGGGCGTGGAAAAGGTGACGCTGGACGAGCTTCTGGCCCGTGCCGATTTCATCACGCTTCACACGCCGCTGACCGATTCCACCCGCAACATCCTGAGCCGCGACAACCTTGCCAAGACCAAGCAGGGCGTGCGGATCATCAATTGCGCGCGCGGCGGCCTGATCGATGAAGCGGCGCTGAAGGAGGCGCTCGTTTCGGGCCATGTCGCAGGCGCGGCGCTGGACGTGTTCGTGGAGGAGCCCGCCAAGGCATCGCCGCTGTTCGGCACGCCCGGCTTCATCTCCACGCCGCACCTGGGCGCCTCGACGAACGAAGCACAGGTCAACGTCGCCATCCAGGTCGCCGAGCAGATGGCCGATTTCCTGACGACGGGCGGCGTCACCAATGCGCTCAACATGCCGTCGCTGTCGGCCGAGGAAGCGCCCAAGCTGAAACCCTATATGGCGCTTGCCGAACAGCTCGGCTCGCTCGTGGGCCAGCTCGCGAGCGAGGGTTTGCAGGGCGTTTCCGTCGAAGTCGAAGGCGCAGCCGCCGAACTGAACCAGAAGCCGATCACGGGTGCCGTGCTCGCCGGGCTGATGCGCGTCTTCTCGGACACGGTGAACATGGTCAACGCCCCCTTCCTCGCGAAGGAGCGCGGGCTGGACGTGCGCGAGGTGCGGCACGACCGCGAAGGCGATTACCACACGCTGATCCGCGTCTCGGTCAAGGGCCGCGATGGCGAGCGTTCCGTCGCGGGCACGCTGTTTTCGAACAGGACGCCCCGGCTCGTCGAAATGTTCGGCATCAAGATCGAGGCCGATCTCGAAGGCAATATGCTCTACATCGTCAATGAAGATAAGCCGGGCTTCATCGGTCGCCTTGGGTCGACACTGGGCGAGGCGGGCGTCAATATCGGCACCTTCCATCTCGGCCGCCGCACGGCCGGGGGCGAAGCCGTGCTGCTGCTGTCGATCGATTCGCCGATCGAGGATAATCTGCTGAAAAAGATCGTCGCCCTGCCAGGAGTTCGTGAGGCAAAGGCGCTGCGGTTCTGATATCGCCTCGGGGGGAGGGAGTAGAACGATGACCGACATCGCACCGGGACTGCTGCCCGAGGGGCTGCATGACCGCCTTCCGCCCGAAGCCGAGGCGGAGGCAACGCTGTTGCGCGCCGTCATGGATGTCACTGCCTCGCACGGCTATGAACGGGTCCAGCCGCCGCTCGCCGAGTTCGAAGCCAATCTGGTGGGCCGCCTGAAATCGACCCGCCAGCAGGATCTGCTGCGGTTCGTCGACCCCGTGTCGCAGCGCACCCTGGCGCTCCGCCCCGACATCACCGCCCAGGTCGGGCGCATCGCCACCACGCGCCTCAGCCATGCCGCACGGCCCCTGCGCCTCGCTTATGGCGGCGCGGTGCTGAAGGTGCGCGGCACCCAACTCCGCCCGGAACGGCAAATGCTGCAAACCGGGGTGGAACTGATCGGCAGTGATTTGGTTGCCGCCGTCGCTGAAGTGCTGGCCGTCGCGCTCGATGCACTCGAAGCCGCCGGCGTTACCGGGATCAGCGTCGACCTCACGCTGCCCGATCTGGTGGAGACGCTTGCCGCCGGGTCCATGCCCATCGCGGCGGACAAGGTGGCAGCGCTTCAGGCAAGCCTCGACGGCAAGGACGCCGCAGGTGTCGCCGCGTTGGGCGCGGACGCCTATCAGCCGCTCATCGCCGCGGCCGGACCAGTCGATCAGGCGCTCAAGCGCCTGAGGGCGCTGAACGCGGGCGACGCGCTCGCCGAAAGGCTCGATGCGGTCAGCATACTCGTGGCGTCCTTGCGTGGCCGGGCGGGCGTTACGCTCGATCCCACCGAGCGCCATGGCTTTGAATATCAAAGCTGGATCGGCTTCTCGCTGTTCGGCGAAGGCATGCCGGGAGAGATTGGCCGGGGGGGCAGCTACACCATCGTCCATGCCGATGGCCGGGAAGAAGCGGCCGTCGGTTTTTCGCTCTACCTCGATCCGCTGGTGGCGGCGGGCCTGGGGCGCACACCGCGCCGCCGCGTTTTCCTGCCGCTGGGCGCGGACGATAAGGTTGCCGCAAAGCTGCGCGGCGAAGGCTGGACGACGGTTGCGGCGATCTCGCAGAGCTGCGATGCCGCAAAACTAGGGTGCACCCATCAATGGAATGGGCTAGAGGCGGCCCCGCTTAAGTAGAGACGGAACCGGATAAATGGCCAATGTGACCGTGATCGGCGCCCAATGGGGTGACGAGGGCAAGGGAAAAATCGTCGACTGGCTCGCCGAACGCGCCGATGTCGTCGTGCGTTTCCAGGGTGGCCATAACGCCGGCCATACGCTGGTCATTGGCGACAACACGTACAAGCTCAGCCTGCTCCCCTCGGGCATCGTGCGCGGCACGCTGTCGGTCATCGGCAACGGCGTTGTGCTGGACCCCTGGGCCTTGAAGGCGGAGATCGAGAAGCTGACGGCCCAGGGTGTCACCATCACGCCCGAAAATCTTCACATCGCCGAGAATATACCCCTGATCCTGCCCTTCCACGGCGATCTTGACGCGCTGCGCGAGGACGCGAGCGGCGCGGGGAAGATCGGCACCACCCGGCGCGGCATCGGCCCGGCTTATGAGGACAAGGTCGGCCGACGCGCCATTCGCCTGTGCGACCTCGCGCATCTCGACCACCTCGACCCACAGCTTGACCGGCTGTGCGCGCACCATGACGCGCTCCGCGCCGGCTTCGGCGAGCCGCCGATCGACCGCGAGCGGCTGATGAACGACCTGGCCGAAATCGCGCCGTTCGTGCTGCCGTTCGCCAAGCCGGTATGGCTCAGCCTCAACGAAGCGCGCCGCCGGGGGGACCGCATCCTCTTCGAAGGCGCGCAGGGCGTGTTGCTCGACGTCGATCACGGCACCTACCCGTTCGTGACCAGTTCGAACACGATCGCCGGTACGGCGGCTGGAGGATCGGGCCTCGGCCCATCGTCGGTCGGGTTCGTGCTGGGCATCACCAAGGCCTACACCACCCGCGTCGGTTCCGGCCCCTTCCCGACCGAGCTGGACGACGAGATCGGCCAGCGTCTTGGCGAACGGGGCCGTGAATTCGGCACCGTCACCGGGCGCAAACGCCGCTGCGGCTGGTTCGATGCGGTGCTTGTGCGCCAGTCTGTCGCGGTTTCAGGCGTCACCGGCATCGCATTGACGAAGCTCGACGTCCTCGATGGGCTGGACGAGGTGCTGATCTGCACTGGCTACAAGCTGGGCGAAAAGGTGCTCGATCACTTCCCCGCCCATGCGGCCGACCAGGCAGCGGTCGAGCCGATCTATGAGCGGATCGAAGGCTGGCAGGAATCAACCTTCGGGGCGCGAAGCTGGGCCCAGCTTCCGGCTCAGGCGATCAAATACATCCGCAGGGTGGAAGAGCTGATCAACTGCCCCGTCGCGCTGGTATCGACCAGTCCCGAACGCGAGGACACGATCCTCGTCCGCGACCCGTTCGAGGATTGATCAGCGGCCGAGGACGGCGGCCAGACGGCGGTTGAAATCGCTTGTCATGCCGGGAATGAGAAAGGCGTCGACCAGCCACCAGGGCCATACGATGGCGAGCAGGCACCCGCCGAGCCACCCCAGAAGGCCGCCGCCCATGACTGCCGACCAGGACGTCGTCATTATGTGCATGCCGGGTCGGTCAATATGCATCACCGACCCATGGCCAACGCGCCAGGCCGCTATCCCCAGCAAAAGCCAGCCGCCGACATGAATGCCGAACTGCACCCAGCCGCTTGTGGTGCGCTTCAGATAGAAGCGGTGCACGCCGAAGGTGCCGAGAAAAAACCACAGCAGATAGGCGATCCCGGCAGACTTGCGGCCCGCCTCATAGGCATCGATTGGCGGAGGATTGACAGGATCAGCCATGGCCGTCTCACTCCTTGCCGGTCTGGGCCCTGTGCAACAGCTTCTGGTCGGCGAGCACCAGCGCCATCATCGCTTCGGCGACAGGCGCTGCACGAATGCCGACGCAGGGGTCGTGGCGCCCCTTGGTCACGATTTCGGACGCCTCGCCTCCGCGCGTGATCGTTTCGACCGGCGTCAGGATCGACGATGTCGGTTTCATTGCGATCCGCACAACCACCGGCTGGCCAGTGGCGATGCCGCCCGCGACGCCGCCCGCGTGATTGGCAAGGAATGCGGGCTTGCCGTCGCTGCCCGGCCGCATCGGGTCGGCGTTTTCCTCGCCCTTCAGCCGCGCGGCCGCGAAGCCATCGCCAATCTCCACGCCCTTCACGGCGTTGATGCTCATCATCGCTGCCGCAAGCTCGCTGTCCAGCTTGGCATAGAGCGGCGCGCCCCAACCCGCCGGCACGCCCTCGGCCACGCATTCGACCACCGCACCAAGCGACGAGCCAGCCTTGCGAGCGGCGTCCAAAAGCTTTTCCCACCGTGCCGCGGCCTTGGCGTCGGGGCAGAAAAAGGGGTTGCGGTCGATCTCGGCATCGTCGAACGCCGTGCGATCGATGCCATCACCGCCCAGCTCGACCAGATAGGCCCTGATCCTGACCTCGGGGATCACCGCGCGGGCGACCCCTCCGGCCGCGACTCGGGCCGCCGTTTCCCGCGCCGAGGACCGCCCGCCCCCGCGATAGTCGCGAAAGCCGTATTTGGCGTCATAGGCATAATCGGCATGGCCGGGGCGATAGGCCTTGGCGACCTCCGAATAATCTTTCGACCGCTGGTCAACGTTTTCGATCATCAGCGAGATCGGCGTTCCGGTGGTCCTGCCCTCGAACACGCCCGAAAGGATGCGGACCTGGTCCGGTTCCTGCCGCTGTGTAGTGAAGCGTGACTGGCCCGGACGGCGCTTGTCCAGCCAGGGCTGGATGTCTGCCTCCGATAGCCTCAGCCCCGGTGGGCAGCCGTCGACCACCGCCCCAAGCGCGGGGCCATGGCTTTCCCCCCAGGTGGTGAAGCGAAAGACGCGACCGAAGGTGTTGAAGCTCATGCCAAGGCAATATCCGGCGCGTCTTCGGCCTTCATGCCGATGACATTGTAGCCCGCGTCGACATGGTGGATCTCGCCGGTCACGCCCGATGCCAGGTCGGAGAGCAGATAGAGTCCGGCGCCGCCGACATCCTCGATCGTCACGTTCCGGCGAAGCGGCGAGTTGAGCTCGTTCCACTTCATGATGTAGCGGAAATCGCCTATGCCGCTGGCCGCCAGCGTCTTTATCGGCCCGGCGGAGATCGCGTTGACGCGGATGTTTTCCGGGCCAAGGTCCATCGCCAGATATTTGACGCTCGTTTCCAGCGCGGCCTTGGCCACGCCCATCACATTGTAGTGGGGCACCACCTTTTCGGCGCCATAGTAGCTCAGCGTCAGCAGCGAACCGCCGTTCGGCATCATTGCCCGTGCGCGCCTGGTGACGGCGACGAAACTATAGGCCGAGATGTTCATCGTCAGCAGGAAGTTGTCGAGGCTGGTATCGACGAATTTCCCGCGCAGTTCGTTCTTGTCCGAAAAGCCGATGGCATGCAGCACGAAGTCGATCGTCGGCCATCTTCCGGCCAGCGTCTCGAACGCCCGATCCAAACCTGCCATGTCGGCGACATCGCAATCGATCAGAAAGTCGCTCCCCACCTCGGCGGCAAGCGGGCGCACACGCTTTTCCAGCGCCTCGCCCTGATAGCTGAAGGCCAGATCAGCGCCCTGGGCATGGAGCGCTTTCGCAATGCCCCAAGCCAGTGATCGATCGTTGGCGAGCCCCATGATGAGCCCGCGTTTTCCTTGCATAAGTCCTGTCATGCACGCCCCTTTAAGGTTCTTTTGCTTGCGCGTCTTCCTTTAGATCGGGTTCGGGGGTTTCCGCCAGTGCCGCGTTCAGTTCGGCGCCGATAACAAGTCCCAATCCGATGAAAAAGAAGAACATCAATACGATCATCACCCCGGCGAGCCCGCCATAGGTGAGCGAATAACCGCCCAGCAGCCCCAGTATCTTCGGCAGCAGCGCCGATGTCGCCATCCACCACGCGGCGACGAAAAGCGCGCCTGGCCATTTCGGGCAGTCGGAATAGCGATAGCTTGCCGGCGTCAGCGAATAGAACAGTCCGTAAAGCGCCGGAAACAGCACCAGCCCCTGCGCCAGCCGCGATAGCCCCAGCCAATTGACGACTTCATCGGCAAAGGGCAGGAACGACGCGATCAGCTCTTCGAAACCGGCGATCAGCACCTGCAACGAAAATGCCAGCATCGTCGCCAGCACCGATATGATGGTGATGGCGATCGAAAAAAGCCGGTATTCCCAGAACGGACGGCTGTAGTGGGTGCCATAGGCCCGGCGCAATATGTCGCGGATCGTTTCGATGAAGCTGGTCGTCGTCCACAGGCCAACCAATCCGCCGAGCCACAGCAGTACGCCCGACCGCGCCTCAAGCACATCCATGATCGGCTGTTTCAATACGTCGGCGACGCTGGGCGGCACTGTCCGCATGAAGACCGCCACCGCATGAAGACCATCGCCGCTGCGTCCAAAGAAATGCGCCACCGCCGCCGCCACGATGAAAAAGGGAAACAGCGTCAGCAGCGCCATATAGGCGAGATTTCCGGCATGGATGAAGCCGTCGTTGAACACCCCGATGACGACGCGCTTCGTCACCTCATAAGTGCGTGCGCCAGGCCGTAGCTGATTGAGCTGGTGGTGCCAGTGCCGCCGCCGCTCCTCCGGCGCCAGGGGGAAACCTCACGCATCGTACATCATCGCCAGCACAATATCGGCCTAAACGCCCATCGCCGATCGCGGGTTGCGCGGCTTGTCGGCGTCCCAGTCGCGGGCAAATGCCTCCAGCGCGGGATCATGCGCGGGCAGGTCCACGACCAGCGTGACCAACTGGTCACCGCGCTCATTGCTCGTCTTGTGAAAGCCCTTTCCTTTCAAACGCAGCGTGCGGCCCGATGTGGAGCCGGCCGGAACCGTCAGCATCACCGCTCCCTCCACCGTCGGCACCTTCACCTTGGCGCCCAGTACCGCCTCGTCCAGACGAACGGGCAGGTCCAGCCGTACATCGTCGCCGTCGCGCTTGAAGAAGCGATGGGGCCGGATTTCGATGGTCACCAGCGCATCGCCATTGCCGCCGGGTCCTGCCTCGCCCTGGCCGGACAATCGCATCTGCCGGCCGTTCTCGATTCCGGGCGGAAGCTTCAGGTCGATCGTCTTGCCGTTCGACAGCGTCACCCGCTGCGGCTTCAATGCCGCCGCCTCTTCAAAGGCCACCTGCAACCGGTAGGCGACATCGGCGCCCTTGCGGGCCGGCCGCTGGCGACCGCCGAACGGACTGCCGCCGCGCCTTGCACCGCCGCCGAACAGATCCGAGAATATGTCGCCGAAATCGCCTCCTTCGCCGAATTCGAAATGAACGCCGTCGCCGCGATTCCCGCCGAAGCCGCCCCGGCCAGCGCCGCCGCCCGCATGATAGCCGAAGGGTGCACGGGGATTGCCCTGCTCGTCTATCTCGCCCCGGTCATATTGCGCGCGCTTGTCGGCATCGCTCAGGATGTCATAGGCGTTCGTGACCTCCGAAAACCGTTCGGACGCCTTGGGATTATCCTTGTTGCGATCGGGGTGCAGTTCCTTTGCGAGCTTGCGATAGGCTTTCTTCACCTCCGCATCGCTCGCACCGCGGTTCACGCCCAGAAGAGAATAGAGATCTGCCATCGCCCCTTGTGGTCCGATATTCCAAATGCCACGTCTACTGTTGCAGTATTGCAACATCTGCCCAGATGTGTGCCAGACACTCGCGATGCAAGTATGATGGACGTTTCTTTCGCGTCCCTCTTTCGCGAACAAACGCACAAGATTAAAGCATAATCATGATTGACGATCCGCACCTGCTTTTCGATCGCTGGTATGCCGAAGCCGAGGCGTCGGAGCCGAGCGACCCCAGCGCAATGGCCCTTGCGACCGCTGACGCGCGCGGCCGCCCCTCCGTTCGCATGGTGCTGCTGAAGGGCCATGATCGGCGAGGCTTTGTTTTCTACACGAACCTTGAAAGCCGCAAAGGCGGTGAACTGGCCGCCAATCCCTATGCCGCAGTCGATTTTCACTGGAAATCATTGCGCCGCCAGGTCCGCATCGAAGGGGCTGTCGAAAAGGTTGGCGATGCCGAAAGCGATGCTTATTTCGCCAGCCGCGCCCGCGATTCGCAGTTGAGCGCCTGGGCGTCGGACCAGTCGCGCCCGCTTGCCTCGCGCGCCGCTTTCGAAGCCCGTTACGAGGCTGAAAGACAGCGCTTTGAAGGAAAGCCGGTACCCCGGCCCGCCCATTGGTCCGGCTACCGTATCGTTCCCGGGATGATCGAGTTCTGGACCGACCGCGCCCATCGCCTGCACGAACGGCGGTTGTTCACCCGGACTGACGATGGCTGGAAGGAAAGCCTGCTTAACCCATGAACGGGCCCGCCCCGATGCTCAGCCATGTCGCGTCGAGGGCAGCCCTTGCCAGCGTCGCGACGGCTTGCGTGTTGCTGGGGCTAAAAACCTATGCGGCCTGGCTGACCGGCTCGGTGGCGATGCTGGGGTCGCTTGCCGATACGGGACTTGATCTGCTTGCATCGCTGGTGACGCTCTACGGGATCAGGTTCGCGGCCCAACCGGCGGACAGTTCTCATCGTTTTGGCCATGGCAAGGCAGAAGCGCTGGCGGCGCTGTTTCAGGTGACGCTGATTACCGTTTCCGCTGGGGCGATCGGCATCCATGCCGCCGACAGGCTGGGCAGCGCCGCAAAACCGGCATACGCCGAATATGGCATCGGCGTTTCGCTGGTCGCGATCGTGCTGACGCTGGGGCTTGTCGCGTATCAGCGCCAGGCAATGCGGATCAACAACTCCATCGCAATCCGTACCGACAATCTCCATTACCAATCAGACCTTTATCTTAACCTTTCGGTCATTGCCGCGCTGGTGCTGGATCAATGGCTGGGTGTCCGGGGCATCGATGCGGTTTCCGGCCTGGCATCGCGGCATGGCTGGCCTGGGGAGCCTGGCGCGCGGCGAACAACGCCATCAGCCAGTTGATGGACAAGGAATGGCCGGAGGAGAAACGCCAGCGTTTTCTTGCCATTGCAAGCCAGCACCCTGAGCTGAAGGGCATTCATGACCTGCGGACCCGCACCAGCGGCGTCCATGATTTCGTTCAGTTTCACGTCTGGGTCGATCCGAAGATGACCGTCGAACACGCCCACAAAGTGATGGACGAGATCGAGGAGAAGTTGATGGCGGCGTTTCCGGGTACCGAGGTGCTGATCCACCCCGATCCGGAAGGCCATACCGACCCGCCTATCGGCTTTGACCGGCATCAGGAGGCGATTTGATATCGCTTGAGTTCATACAGGTGGACGCATTTGCGGACCGCGCTTTCACCGGCAACCCGGCGGCGGTGATGCCGCTTGGCCAATGGCTGGACGATGGCGTTCTCCAGGCGATCGCCGCCGAAAATAATCTGGCGGAAACAGCGTTCATCGTGCCCGCGTCGGGCGATGCCGACCATGAACTGCGCTGGTTCACCCCCGTAGTGGAGGTAGCACTTTGCGGGCATGCGACGCTGGCGTCCGGCCATGTCCTGCTCTCGGCGGACCCGACCCGCGATGTGGTTCGGTTTCGCACCCGCAAGGCCGGTATCCTGGAGGTTCGGCGCGGCGCGGCGGGCAGTTACGAGCTGGACCTACCCGCATGGAAGCCCCTGCCCCGACCGCTTCCCGAAATCGCCAGCGCGATGGGCGGCGCGCCGGTGGAGACGCTCTGGCACGAGGGCGGCTATACGGTGATCGTCTATCCCGGCGAGGCGGCCATTCGCTCGCTCGCGCCCGATTTGCACGCATTGAAGCCCATGGGCGACGTGCTGTTCATCGCGACGGCGCCGGGCACGACCGCCGACGTCGTCAGTCGCGTATTCGCACCGGGCGCGGGGATCGATGAAGACGCTGTCACCGGCGCCGCGCATTGCGTGGTTACGCCCTATTGGACCGCGAGATTGGGCCGCGACCATTTCACCGCCTGGCAAGCGTCTGCGCGGGGCGGCGGCCTTTCCTGCCGTTTGGACGGCGACCGGGTCGTGCTCGGCGGATCATGCGTGACCGTTATAGAGGGCCGATTCAGGCTGCCGTAGCAAGCGCTGCGTCGGTTTCCTCTATCCAGCCGCCGCCCAGCACCCGTTCGCCCGCGTAGAACACCGCCGCCTGTCCGGGCGCGACGCCATATTCAGGCGCATCGAACGTCAGGCCAACTCCGTCGAAGCGCGCGGGCACGGGCCGGGCCATGGACCGCACCTTGACTGTCATCGGCTGGTCGAAGTCCGCGCCCAGCCAATTCACATCCGACAACCGGGCGCTCGCCACGGCAAGGGCGCGACGCGGACCGACGACAACCCGGCGCTGCGCGGAATCGATGCGAATCACATAGAGCGGTTCAGCCTGGCCTCCGATCTCTATCCCGCGACGCTGGCCGACAGTGAAGTGGATCAGCCCGCGATGGCGGCCGAGCACCCTGCCCTCAAGATCGACAATCTCGCCCGCGTCATCGGCTTCGGGTCGCAGCTTGCGGACGACGGCGGCATAGTCGCCGCCCGGCACAAAGCAGATATCCTGACTGTCGGGCTTTGCCGCAACGCCGAGACCGAACCGGTCCGCCAACGCCCGGACTTCCGCCTTTGGCAAGCCGCCCAATGGAAAACGCAGATAGTCGAGCTGGGCCGCTGTCGTCGCGAACAAGAAATAGCTCTGATCCCGCGCGGGATCGATGGCGCGATGCAGCTCCGCTCGACCAGCCGAAATCATCCGCCGCACATAATGGCCTGTCACCAGACAGTCCGCGCCCAGATCGCGCGCCACCTTCAACAGATCGGCGAATTTCACCGTCTGGTTGCAGCGGACACAGGGAATCGGCGTCCGGCCCGCCAGATAGCTGTCGGCGAATTCATCCATCACCTGGGCACGGAAGCGGCTTTCATAATCCAGCACATAATGGGCGATGCCAAGATGGGCCGCGACATCGCGGGCGTCGTGAATGTCGCGGCCGGCGCAGCAACTGCGCGGACTTTCTACCGCCGCGCCATGATCATAGAGCTGGAGGGTCACGCCGATCGTTTCGGCCCCGCTCGACGCGCACAGCGCCGCCGCCACCGAGCTATCGACCCCGCCGGACATGGCGACGACGATCCGCGCGGCGGACAGAGGTTTTGAAAGCTGCAGGTCAAGCTCCATCAGCGCGAAATAGTCGTTTGCCGCCGCAGCGGCAACCCGCCGTCCGCCCGCGCCGCGTGATTCGGGACGGCCGCCATTCCATCGCTAAGGTTTTCAGACGGTTGGTCGTTGATGGTGAGAACCGGAATTGTCCGGCGATTGATGGGACCAGGATGAGACCGACCTTTAAATTCGGCAAAACGCCGTGCCAGGATCGCCCACCGTCACTGTTTGCCCGGCTGGCGGGTAACGACGACAAAATCCATCAAGCGGCCTCGCTGTTCGGCGGCACGCTTGCTTGCGCAATGGACCAGGATCAAATCCCCTGCGACCAGGGAAGCTTCAACCCCATCATCGCGCAACTGCTGATACAGCGGGATCGTCGTTGAAAACCGGTGCTGATCCATCCGAAACGGCAAAAATACCGCGAAATTCCAACGGCCTTTAACAATTCTGACCGGGCTGTTTACCCTGTCGTTTATCGCTTCGTTGAAAACTGACCAATAGAAACCCTTTTTCAAGGATCGCAGGAATATACGGGTCTACAAGGACATGATCGAAAACCAGACCATACGCCCATCCAAGGTCATCGGCCCGCTTGGCGAGACCTTGACGATCGATACGCTGCCGCCGCCCGACACGACCCGTTGGGTCGTCCGGCGCAAGGCCGAGGTTGTGGCGGCGGTCACAGGCGGCCTGATCACCGTGGACGAAGCCTGCGAGCGCTACAGCCTCACGCTGGAGGAATTCGCGACCTGGCAGCGCGCCGTCGAACGTTCGGGCATGCCGGGCCTGCGCGTCACACGCGTCCAGCACTACCGCGCGCTTTACCAACGTCAGTGAAAGCCGGCTGACCGTTGCCCGGCCGATATCCTAGAACGAATAGAGCAGGGTCACGCGGCTGATCGTATCGGTTGCAACCGAGCCTGCGGGCGGATCCGTTTCGTGCCGTACGTCGAACGAAAACCGGGATGACAGCGCTCCAAACAATTTGGACGTGAGCGCCGTTGTCGACACGAAACTGCTGTCCTTTGAAAGGAACGCGCTGGCGTTCTGGGTGAAACCAAGCCTCGGCGATATGTCCCAGCGCAGCGTCATCGACGCACGGCCGCTGATTTCCCTGTCCTCGTCTCCGTTGATGAAACCGGTCTGCCGGAAGGCCGGACCGCCATCCATGTCCAGTCGCAATCCCGGCCTGTCGACGACACGGACACCCAGGCCAACGCCTTCGCTGAAACGCCGGTAATAGCCGGCCGGGCGGTCGCGCTCGTACTGGAGAAGCCCATAGGTATAGACCTGCTTCGTGATTTTGCGCTGCCCTTGATAGCTGACGTTGAATCGCTCCTTTTCGGTTACACCGTCGGAGCGGCGGTAATCGACCAGCGCATCGAACTTGTGCTGCCAGTTGATGTCTTCCTTATTGAGATTCAGGCCCACCGTGACGCCCACGGACTTGTCATTGCCGCTGCTGCTCGATCCGCCGATTTCGCCTTGGCCTGACCAGCCCTGCCAGAAGCGTTCGTTGCGGAGCGCGGCCACCCGCTTTTTCTCTTTTTCGGTGCGATAAGCGGCGACCTGCGTGTTCACCTCCGTTGCCGACTGCGGGTAGCTAGCACGCGCGACGGCGGCGACCGCTTCGATCTGATCGGGCCTGCCCGCCAGGATCGCCGCGTCGAGCATGCGCTGAACATCGGATGGCAATGGCTCCGCATTCGCCGCGGAGGACAGACAGGCCGCAAGAACGCCTGCCCAAAATGATACGCTTGACCGGGTCATGGGGCTTCCTAACGGCGACCTGCGGCCTTGATCAACCTCGGCTCACCCCGCTTATGACGCGAGACGCCGGGTTAGCCGTCTTGAAAACCCGTCGCAAATCCGATTCGTCTCGGCGGATTTTCACCCTGTGGCGCGTCGCCAACTCTTGCTTAATAATGGTTAACGTCGCATTCACGGACCATTATAGGAAGTAAGGAAAACATATCGTTCATATTTGTGAACGGACTTTACCTCTCGTTAACCTTTTCCATTGATAAAACTTACCGTTAACTATTCGTCATTCACTGGGCGGTCCGAAAATGCGATGCCGCTGGCGACAAAGGGGAGGCAGACATGCGCGTGCTGCTGATTGAAGATGAACCGACCACGGCGAAGAGCATCGAACTGATGCTGACGACGGAAGGTTTCAACGTTTACCAGACCGACCTTGGCGAAGAAGGCCTCGATCTGGGAAAGCTCTATGATTACGACATCATTCTTCTCGACCTGAACCTGCCCGACATCCACGGCTATGACGTGCTGAAGAAGCTGCGCCTTGCCCGCGTCGGCACGCCGATCCTGATCCTGTCCGGACAGGCGGAACTCGACAGCAAGGTAAGGGCACTCGGCTTCGGCGCTGACGATTACGTCACCAAGCCGTTTCACCGGGAGGAACTGGTCGCCCGCATCCACGCGATCGTCCGCCGGTCGAAGGGCCATTCGCAGTCCGTCATCCGGACCGGCAAGCTGGCGGTCAATCTCGATACCAAGACCGTCGAGGTCGATGGCGCCCGCGTCCACCTGACCGGCAAGGAATATGCGATGCTCGAGCTGCTGTCGCTCCGCAAGGCGACGACGCTCACCAAGGAAATGTTCCTCAACCACCTTTACGGCGGCATGGACGAACCCGAGCTGAAGATCATCGACGTGTTCATCTGCAAGCTCCGGAAGAAGCTTTCGAGCGCTTGCGACGGCGAAAACTACATCGAAACAGTATGGGGCCGCGGCTATGTGCTGCGCGATCCGGAGGAAGGCTCCAAGGCCCAGGTCGCCTGATCCGCGACCGTTTCATCCGCATGCTTCAAAAAGGGCCGGGCGCAAGCGCGGCCCTTTTTTCATGCTGAGGTGGCCCCTGGTGAACCACTTGCCGGGCGGCGCGTTACGACTGCGTAATGGAAACCGCCAAACCCGTCCCTCGCGAAGGCTCGCTAGTCGTCAACACCCATTCGCGGCGCGGGCGAAAGCTCTACAGCCGGGCAAAGACCGGGCTGGCGGCGGCGGGAATAACACTCATCCACGCCATCCCCGTTCGCCATCCCCAGGACCTTGCGTCTGAAATCGCAGCCATTGTCGAAAGCGGCGTGAAACTGGTGATCGTGGGCGGCGGCGACGGCACCGTGTCCGGCGCGGTCGATTCGCTTGTCGGAAAGGACTGCGTGTTCGCCCTGCTCCCGCTCGGCACCGCCAACAGCTTTGCCCGCACGCTTGGCATTCCGCTCGATCTCGATGGCGCGATCGGGGTCATCGTCCACGGTCGTCGCGCCCGGATAGACCTTGGCGCGATCGATGGAGACTATTTCGCCAACATCGCCGCCATCGGCATGCCTTCCCTCATCGGCGCAACCGTCCCCGATGGTTTGAAAAGGGTATTGGGCCGATTGGGTTATATGATCTGGGCGCTGTGGCGGCTCATCCGTTTTCGTCCGTTCGCCGTGACGCTGACCGACGACAGGGCCGGCGTCCGGCAATTTCGCGCGGTTGAACTGCGCGTCGCGAACGGCAGCTACCTGGGCGGCACGGAGGTGACTGAGAACGCCGAAGTCGATTCGGGCGACCTCATCGTGCAGGTGGTGACGGGCGGCGGCAGGGTAAGCCTCGGCTGGAACTGGCTTGCCACGGTGCTGAAGCTCCCGCAGCGCCGGCAGACGTTTGAGACGATCAGGAGCCGCCGGATAAGGATCGAGACCGAGCCCAGCCTCCCGATCTCCATCGATGGTGAAGTGACCGCCCGGACGCCTGTAACCGCCAGCGTAGCCAGCGGTGTCATCGAGATCGTGGTGCCGAACCCTTAACCGTCATTCCCACAGAGGCAGAAATCCACGCCCAACAGCATGGACCCGGCCTCCGCTGGGTGACGATTAAATTTCAGCCCAGTCGGTCCAGCGCCGCCTTCAATCGCTCCGCCTCGGCTGAACGCGCCGCATGATCGTCACGCGCCTGAGCAACCGCCTCAGGTTTCGCCTTTTCGACGAACGACGGATTGCCAAGCCGCCCGGCCAACGCGTCGCGCTCCTTCGCCGCCGCCGCGACCGCTTTTTCAAGCCGCGCCTTTTCAGCGGCAAGGTCGATCACGCCTTCCAGCGGCAGGACATAGGTCGCCTCGTCGACGAAGATCTGTGCTGCCCCGCCCGCAGGTGCCGCGTCGAAACTGATCGTCTCGATCCGGGCGAGCCGCTTCAACGCCGCATCATTCCGTTCCAGCCGTGCCTCAGTCAGCGCATTTGCATGGCGGACATGGAGCGTCAGGCGCGCTGCTGGCGGCACGTTGAGTTCGGCGCGCGCGGCGCGAATGTCCGATACCAGCTTGATCAGCCAATTGATTTCCGGACCCGCCTCGGCATCCAGCGCCCGTGCGTCCGCCATCGGCCAATGGGCGAGGATCAGGTCGTTCCCGCGCGGGTGGGCGGGGTCAGAAAGCGCATTCCACAGCTCTTCGGTGATGAAGGGCATGAACGGGTGGAGCATGACGAGGATCTGGTCCAGCACCCAGCCCGCGACGGTGCGGGTTTCAGGTATAAAGTCTTGGCCTTGATGTTCGTCAGCAATCTCCGCGACCTGTAATGTTGGCTTAATCAGTTCAAGATACCAGTCGCAGAAGGTCGCCCAGACGAAATGGTAGATGGTGTTCGCGCTCTCATCGAAGCGGAACTCCGCCATCGCAAGGTCCAGCGCCTGGACGGTTTTCACCGTCTCGCCGATGATCCACCGATTGACCGGCAGGGTGGCCGTAGGCGGCTCGATATGCGCGCTCGCCTTGATGCCGTTCGATTGGCAGAACCGCGCCGCGTTCCACAGCTTGGTCGCGAAGTTGCGGTAGCCCTCGACCCGCTTCTCGTTCAATCTGATGTCGCGACCCTGGCTTTCCATCGCCGCCAGCGTGAAGCGCACTGCGTCCGCGCCATATTTCTCGATCAGTTCCAGCGGGTCGGCGGCATTGCCCTTGGACTTGGACATCTTCTGGCCCTTCGCATCGCGGACCAGGCCATGGCAGTAGACCGTCTTGAACGGCGCTTCACCCATGAAATGAATGCCTTGCATCATCATTCGGGCGACCCAGAAGAAGATGATGTCGAAGCCGGTCACAAGGACGGAACTGGGGTAATAGCGCTTTAGTTCATCGCTGTTTTCGGGCCAGCCGAGCGTACCGAACGGCCACAGCGCGGACGAGAACCAGGTGTCGAGCACGTCGGTGTCGCGGGTCAGCATCACGCCTTCGCCCGCCTCGGCCTGCGCCTGTTCCTCGCTCTCGGCGACGAAGGCATTGCCCTTGTCGTCGTACCACGCGGGTATCTGATGCCCCCACCAGACCTGGCGTGACACGCACCATGGCTGGATGTTTTCCATCCAGTTGAAATAGGTCTTCGCCCAGGTTTCGGGCACGAATCGGGTTTCACCGCTCCGTACCGCCTCGATCGCCGGCTTCGCCAGAGCGGCGGCATCGACATACCATTGATCGGTCAGCCAGGGCTCGATCACCACGCCCGAGCGGTCGCCATATGGCGTCTGGATGACGCGGTCCTCGACCTGTTCGAGCAGGCCAAGCGCCTCCAGCTTCTCGACCACCAGCTTGCGCGCGTCGAACCGGTCGAGGCTGAGCAGGTCATCGGGAATGAGGTCATCCGACGTCTGGACCACCCGCGCATCGGCATCGAGCATGTTGAGCATGTCGGCGGCCTTGAACCCGGCGCGCTTGCCGACTTCGAAGTCGTTGAAGTCGTGCCCCGGCGTGATCTTCACCGCGCCGGAACCAAGCTCGGGATCGGCGTGCTCGTCGCCGACGATCGGGATCAGCCGCCCGGTGATCGGCAGCCTGACCTCTTTGCCGACCCATGCCTTGTAGCGGTCATCGTCGGGATGAACCGCAACCGCCATGTCGGCCAGCATCGTCTCGGGCCGCGTCGTCGCGACGGTGATGTGCCCTGATCCATCGGCCAGCGGATAGCGGAAGTGCCAGAAATGGCCCTGCACTTCCTTGGTTTCGACCTCCAGATCAGAGATCGCGGTGCGGAACTTCGGGTCCCAGTTGACCAGCCTTTTGTCGCGGTACAGCAGGCCCTGTTTGTAAAGCGCGACGAATACTTTCTGGACGGCGGCGGAAAAGCCCTCGTCCATCGTAAAGCGCTCGTTCGCCCAATCGCACGACGCGCCAAGCCGCCGGAGCTGGCGGGTGATCTGGCCGCCGGATTGCGCCTTCCATTCCCACACATGCTCCAGAAATGCCTGGCGGCCCATGTCGGCGCGCTTCTGCCCCTGGGTTTCAAGCAGCCGCTCGACCACCATCTGCGTCGCGATGCCGGCGTGATCGGTGCCCACCACCCACAGCGCATCCTTGCCCTTGAGCCGCGCGTGACGGATGAGGATATCCTGCAATGTGTTGTCGAGCGCATGACCGATGTGGAGCGAACCCGTCACATTGGGGGGCGGAATCACGATGGTGAACGGCTCCGCATCCGGACGAGCGGGGCGGAATGCGCCCGAGCTTTCCCAATGCGGATACCAGCGCGCCTCGATGGCGCCGGGGTTGAAGGTCTTGTCGAGCGTGGCGGGGGTGTCAGTCATGATGCAGTTGCTTTAGCGGCACCCGTTCGCATGGGGAAGCCGCTCAGTCGGATGCGGCCTGCAAAGCCGCAATCAGGCCACACCGGGCGGAAAGGCCGATAACGGCCGTCCCACTCCGGCCAGCTTTTCGCCGGTTCGTCCGGGTTGATGATCCCGATCGATCCGTCAGAAACTCCGGCCGAAAGCCGGGCGGATCATGCCGCGTCCCAGGTCTCCCGGATCAGACGATAGCCTTCGGTGTAGACCTGCTCCGGATTTTCAAAAAGCGGGCGCCACACCCGCGTCGCGGCGGCGAGCTCGGGGATGGATTGACCGAAAGCCTCGATCGTCAGCCACTTGTCATAGCCGATCGCCTTGAGCTTGCGGATCGCTTCGCGAATCCTGGCATGGCCCCGTCCAGGCGTGCCGCGATCATTTTCCGAAATGTGGACGTGACGCAGCCCGCCCGCTTCGAACAAGGTATCGATTGCCGCGATCGGATCCTTCTCTTCGATGTTGGCATGGAAGGTATCGTACATCGCGCCGAAATTGGCATGGCCGACCCGCCGGACATAGGCCGCCGCCTGCTCCATCGTGTTCAGGAGATGCGCCTCGAAACGGTTGAGGGGCTCCACCGCGCATACGACGCCAGCCGCTTCCGCTACCGGGGCAATTGCCGCGTGAACCTCGGCTGCCCGCGTCAATTCCGCCTCGGTCGGGCCCTGGCCCGTGAAGCCGCCCAGCACCTGAAAATAAGGGCCAGCCAAGACCTCGGCGCCCGCCGCTCGCGCGCAATCTATCGCGCGCTTGATATGATCGATAGCGGCTTGGCGGTGCGCGGGATCGGCTGATATCGCGCTGTGCTCCTGATCCGGCAGCAAAGTGATCGCCGTGCATCGCAGTCCCGCGTTGGCCGCCGCCTCGCCCACCGCGCGGTAATGGGTCGGATCCTGCGCATCGAAGATCGGGATCTCGATACCGTCGTAGCCCGTGGCCTTTAGCCTGGCGAAGATCGGGTAATGTTCCTCGGTGACGTGTCCCGTCCACAACAACATATTGAACCCGATTTTCATATATTTTCCTCCTCGGAGCGGACAGCCTCGGCCGCCGTTTTCAATCCACTAGCGGGTTTCTTGCCCAGGGCGGAGCATAATTGTCATCCTCGACCAGCGGGCGGTGGACGGCAAAGGCAGGAACCACCCCGTCTGCAACTCGCCATGATCCGTCGCGCCGTGTTCGCCGGTTAACGATTGATCTGACCCTGCCCCTTGCCCGTCAGCCGGGCGATCTCGCGCGACACCACCTGATCGACGATGTCGGCGAGATTGGCGTCAAGCCAGTCCTTCAGCATGGGACGCAGCATTTCGCGAACCAATGCATCCAGTGTCATCGCGCCCGCGTCGGGGCGCGTGATGACATCCGAAAGATGCTGCAATCGTTCCGCAGCCGCTGACGCCGTGGCCGCCGACAATATCGCCGGATCTTCGGCGACTTCGGTCAGCTCCAGCACCTCTTCCTCCTCCTCCCGCGCTTCAGCCTGTTCGGTTGCGTCGGGAAGCGGCGGTATCTCCAGATTTTCGCTTACGGCGCGAAGCGTCGCCTCGAAATCGATGTCGGCGGGTGGCGATTCGGGGACTTCAGCCTGTGGTTCGGGCATATGCGCGGCAACGGCCGGCGGCAACGGCTGGGAAGCGCCCTTTCGCGCCGTCGGGGTTCGCGCGGCTGGCGCGGGGTCTTCGGCAATGATGCGACGGATGGAGGCGAGTATGTCCTCCATCGAGGGTTCGCCACGCAAATCCGCCATAAACGCTCCTCCAACCAGTTGCAGGCCGGCCTAGGGAGCCGGCGGGCCGACCGTGCTTGTCGCCTCCGGTTTCGGGGTCTTGCCCGTCGACCAGTCCGAAATGCTGTTCCGCACACGCTTGTAGTTGACCATCGGATCGTAAAGCGCCCCGCCGTCAAGCCCAATATCGCGGGCTTCCGCCCGGCCCACGGCAGCCAACAGCGCAAAGCCTGCCACATATTCGTCGCGCTGTGCAGTCACCAGCGACACTTCGCTGTTGAGCAGTTCCTGTTCCGCGTTGAGCACATCCAGAACGTCGCGCGTCCCGACCGAATTTTCAGCCTTCACGCCTTCCAGCGCAAGCTGGTTAGCGGATACGGCCGTTTCCGACGACAGCTTGACCGCCCGCGCGGTTGCGAGATTGGCATAAGCGGCGCGCGCCTGATTGATCACGGACCGTTCGGTCAGGACCACCCGCTCCATCGCCTGCGACTGTTGCGCTTGCGTCTGCCGGATGCGCGACGCCACGGCCCCGCCCTGATAAAGCGGGACGCGTGCCGTCAGGCCAACTTCGCCACTGGTCTGATTCTGGTCACTGGAAATGCCAAGCACGCTGACCGGATTGCGATAGGTGCCCAGATAATCGCTGTAGGTGCCGCTTGCCCTCGCCGACAGCACCGGAAGCCGATCGGCCTTGGCCGCACGCACGTCGAATCCCGCCGCCTGTGCGGTCGCCTTTGCAGCCAACAGGTCGGGATTGTTGGATAACGCCATGTCGACCGCCACGTCGGGCGTTTCAGGCAAGCCCGGCAGCAGCGGCGGCGATTCCAGATTATCCGGCGCCTTGCCCACGACCCGAAGGTAGTTTTCGCGCGCGATCGTAAGCTGCCCCTGCGCGGCGGTCAGCGCGCTTTGAGCGCCCGCCAAACGCGCTTCGGACTGGGCGACATCGGTCCGCGTCAGGTCGCCCACCTCGAACCGGTCCTTGGCCGCCTGCAGGTTGGTGCCGAGCACCTTGACCTGGTTGTCATTCAGCTCGACCACGCGCTGTGCCCGGATCACCTCCAGATAGGCTGCCACCACATCTACAAAGGTCTGCGCCTCGGTTGAGCGCAGGTCGGCCCTGCCGGATTCGATGCGCTTTTCCGCCGCCCCTACGGACGCGCCCACCAGGCCGCCCTGATAGATCGGCAAGGAAAGCGCCGGGCTGACGGACGCCACCGTCGTGTTGTGATCCTGCAGCGAAGCGTCCGTATATCCCCGGGATATACCTGTGGTGACATCGACAAACGGACGCCCCAACGCCTTGGCCTGGGGCACGCCTTCATCAAGCGCCCGAAGCCCGGCGCGCGCGCCGGTGAGCGTGGGATTGGAGCGATAGGCCTGGGCAAGTGCGTCGCGCAGCGTATCGGCGGATGCCGCGACACTGCTGCTGATCAGCAGCATGCCAGCGCCCAGGAGCAAGCCCGGTTTCATATTCATTTTCACCCGAATCAGAACTGGAACGCCCGGAGGCGATCGAAACCCGGCAGGCGCAGGGCCGCGGGCGCATCGGCGAATTGCTGAACCCCGAAGGCATCTCCCGAGCGGATGCCCAACGCGGCGCGCCCAACCCCCATGGAATCGACCTGCACCGTCGCCAGCCGGCCACCGTCACGCAGCAGCTTTACGATCGCTGGCGGAATTTCCTCGACCGCGCCGTCGATGAGGATGAAATCGAAGGGAGCGCCTTTTTTGGTGCCGGCAGCCAGATCGCCTTCGATCACCTTGACGCGATCGCCCAGTTGCGCGCGGGCGCGGGCGGCGAGCCCGGCGTCGGATTCCAGCAGGGTGACGTCGAGGCCCATGGCGGCGAGAACCGCCGCCGAATAGCCGGTCGACCCGCCGATCACGAGCGCCTTTTCCCGGCCGGTCAGCGCGGCCTGGTCAAGCAGCCGGCCAAACACGTCGGGCGGCAGCAAGGCCCGTCCGTCACAGACCGGTGCTGCACTGTCCGCATAGGCGACGGCGCGGCGGCTTTCTTCGACGAAATCCTCGCGCGGGACGGACCCGACCGCCGCCAATATCTTGGGGTCGTTGACGCCCGTCGTGCGAAGCTGGCTGACGATCATGGACGTCCGCATGATTTCGAAGCTCGGGTTATTCACAACGCAAGTCTTTCCGATCTCTCAGTTCTGCGACCCTGCGACAAATGCCCTAGCGCTATAAGACACTGCCACGGCAGTCGCCAGCGGCTTTATCGCCGGTTGCGGGGCTTGACCAGAGACTTGCATTCCGCGCCGTCAAATGGTTAGGAAAAGAAATGATGGTGATGCCGATCCGCAACCTTAATCGATTTTGGTACCGCTGGTTTTGACCGGGCGGCCATAGGATAGGACATATCGTCAATTTCCGGAAAGCCGCCCAAACAGGGCGGCTTCGTGCTTTCGGACACAGTGTCCCGGCAACGGCTACCCGGTGAAAGCGGCCTCCGCATATGGAGGTGAAACACAGTATAATGGCCATATTCGATTTCGACGTCGTGACCGGACCGTCGTTGCAACGGCGAACCGGCACGCCCGCTGTATCATCCACCCCGCAAAGCCGGACACAGTCGGCCGACGATGAAAACAGGAAGAAACGCGATTCACGGTCTGTTCGGTCCAGGGAATTGCGCGGGTTTTAGCGCCTAGTCAGGCTGGCGGATGAGCATTACGAAGGGTAAGGTGCCGGAGTGATCATTCGTGGACGCAATCATAGATCGCCCGGTAGCCTTTCATGTGCGTGAAGCGCGCCACCTTACCGAATTGGTGACAATGTTTGTCAGCAAGCGGCATCGCGTCCATTTCGTTCCAAACGTTGGAAACGGACACATAGGCTTCGTTGCCGATAACCTTCTGTCCGATGAGCCCGCCTTTGTAGATTTGCTGGCCCGTCGTTGAGCATCCAGCGAGCGCGGCTATCGCTATCAGCAGTAGGTATCGCATCAAATCCTCCGGTCGATTCAGAGACTTTGATACCGGGCTTATAACTTCCCCGTCTAGCGCAATAGGGCGGGTGAATGACTATTACGTCGAGCAGTTCCTACTCCGGTCCATCAGCGCAATCTACGACCGTTGCCGCAAGCGAATGGCGGCAGGAACAAAGCATGAAGCTGCGAACTCTAAGGACGAAAGTGCGAACTGATGTTGACACCATCTAAAAAACCGCGCATTTCCGCCGCGCGGCCCGATGGCGGAGTGGTTACGCAGAGGACTGCAAATCCTTGCACGCCGGTTCGATTCCGGCTCGGGCCTCCATCCTCCACGCCTTTTGAAGAACTGCCCCGGCCGCTCCCCCAACAGCGGCCTTGGTGCGATTCTGCGTCATCGCCGGGAACTTTAATCGATCAACGCCGTCGAACAGTCATGGCAGACCAAATAGCCTGCCCGGACATGGAGATGGTGACATGATTAAGATGATGGGGCTGATGGCGGCTCTGGTTTTGGGCGTGCCGGCTGCGGCGCAGGCCCAAACGGCCGCTCCGAACGACGCCCAGATCGCCCATATCGCCTATACGTCAGGAAAGATCGACATCGCCGCAGGTAAGCAGGCGCTGGCGAAATCGAAGGACGCAAAGATCCGGAGCTTCGCGCAGGAAATGGTCCGGGATCACACCACCGTGAACGGCCAGGCTTTGGCGTTGGTCAAGAAGCTGGGCGTGACGCCGCAGGACAACCCCACCAGCCAGGCGCTGTCGAAGAATGCGGCCGCCAAGCTGAAAAGCTATGCGACGCTGAACGGCAAGGCGTTCGACCACGCCTATATCAATAACGAGGTCGCGTATCATAAGACCGTAAACGCCGCTCTGACCGATACGTTGATCCCCAACGCCAAGAACGCGGAATTGAAATCGCTGCTGACTACCGGGCTGAAGCTTTTCAAGGAGCATCAGATGCACGCCGAGCAACTGGCAAAGAACCAGCATTGATCGTGCGCGCGACGCTTCGATGGCTTGGCCGCGCTGCGATCGCGATAACCGGAGCCGCGTTCGTCGTGGCTCCGGCGCCGGTGTTCGCCGCCGGCAAGGTGTATACGGTCGTGATGAAGTCGATGGCTTTCGGGCCGACACCACCGGCGTTGCGTGTGGGCGACACCATAGAATGGGTCAACCATGACATCTTTCGGCATACAGCCACGGCGGCCGACAAGAGGTTCGATGTGGATCTGGCCCCGAATGCGCGGGCGCGGACCGTTCTTCGCAAGGCGGGCCTGGTGCGTTTTTCCTGCCGCTATCACCCCGGGATGACCGGCGTGCTCAAGGTGCGGAGATAGGCCAATCGCCGTCGTTTCTGGTTTCTGAATTTGAACTGGAGATCCATATGCCCACACAGTTGAACCACACCATCGTCTGGTGCCGGGACAAGATGCAGTCCTCGGCTTTTCTGGCCGATATGCTGGGCCTGCCGCCGCCTGTGCCCTTCATGCATTTCATGGTGGTCGCCCTCGATAACGACGTCTCCCTCGATTTCATGGAGAAAACGGGCGATGTCGCCTTGCAGCATTATGCCTTCCTGATCGACGAAAGTGACTTTGATGCGGTGTTCTCCCGCGTCCGCGCTCAGGGCCTGACCTACTGGGCCGACCCGGGCAGGTCACGGCCGAACGAAATCAACCGTCGCGACGATGGCCGCGGCTTCTATTTCGAAGATCCTAACGGGCACCTGCTCGAAGTCCTGACGCGGCCGTACGGAAGCGGCTGAACGTGGCCAAATTGCCTTGCCGGGGCGGTTTGCCCGTTCCGGCAAGGGGACGTGCAGGAGACTGAATGACCGCGACGCTTCCCGCTCCATGCGATATGGCCAGCGCTGCCGCACGACAAAGCGGCAAAGCGGCATATCCGCAGTGGACGCTGGTGGCCACTATCCTGGCCTCAAGCCTCGCCTTCATCGACGGATCGGTCGTGAACGTCGCGCTGCCGGCAATCGGGCATAGCTTTCACGCCAGCGCCGCAGAGCTGCAATGGACGATCAACGCTTACCTCCTGCCCCTCAGCGCGCTCGTGCTGCTCGGCGGTGCGATGGGCGACCACTTCGGGCGGCGTCGGCTGCTGATCGGCGGGATGACGATCTTCACGCTCGCGTCGATCGCCTGTGCGCTGGCGCCGAGCCTTACGATCCTGCTTGCCGCGCGGGCGCTTCAAGGACTTGGCGCCGCGATGCTGATGCCCAACAGCCTCGCCATTCTGGGTCACGCCTTTTCGGGCGAACGGAAAGGGCGCGCGGTAGGGACATGGGCGGCGGTCGGCGCAATCGCCAGCGCGGCGGGTCCGCCGCTTGGCGGCTGGCTGATCGATGCGGTCGGCTGGCGGGCGATCTTCTTTCTCAACGTGCCGATAGCGGCGGCGGCCATAGTGATCGCCTGGCATTATGTCACCGAAAGCGTCGAGGGCGAACAACCGCTCGACTGGGCCGGCGGCGCGCTCGCCACGCTGGGGCTTGGAGGCCTGACCTGGGCGTTGACGCTTTGGTCCGGCCGCTATGCCGCCACCACGGGCGTGTGGGTCGGCCTGATCGCGGGATTGGCGTTCCTGGCGGTCTTCCTTCTCATCGAACGGCGGCGCGGCGACCAGGCGATGATGCCGTTTGGCCTGTTCGGTTCGCGCGCCTTCGTCGGCCTGACCCTGTTGACATTCCTGCTCTACGCCGCGCTTGGCGGAGTCCTCGTTCTGCTGCCCTATGTGCTGATCGAGGCCGGTGGTTATTCTCCGCTCCAGGCCGGGATGGCGCTGCTCCCTTTCCCGCTGATCATCGGGTCGGGATCACGCATGACGGGGAGGATCGCGGAAGGCACCGGCCCGCGCTGGCCTCTCACCCTCGGCCCGCTCGTCACCGGGCTGGGCTTTGCATTGCTGGTCCGCGTCGAGCCGCAGGCGATCTACTGGACCAGTGTATTGCCCGCGATTTTGTTGATCTCGCTCGGCATGGCGGGTGCCGTTGCGCCCCTGACGACGGCGGTTCTCTCCTCTGTCGATGATCGCCACACGGGGACGGCCTCGGGCTTCAACAGTGCAATCGCCCGCACGGGAGGGCTGATAGCCACAGCACTGGCAGGCGGGGTGATTGCACAAAGCGGGACGGCGCTCGTTTCTGCCTTTCATGCCGCCGCGATCATTGGCGCCATCCTTGCCGCCGCGTCGGGCGTCGCCGCCTTCGCCACGCTGCAGGGCGCTGCCCAGCGGGTTTGAGCGGAGCGGAGCGCCATGGCCAGGGAGGAACGGCGGGACCAGATCGGTGCCCGTTTGCGGTGCCGGATTCACACAAAATTAGGCACTAATTGTTAGCGAAGCACCATGAATTTCGGCGCACGTTGGATGGCAAGGCGATTTCCGCGTCGCGAGGCTGGCGAACGGCTGCTCGATGCGTTTATCGCATGGTCGGCACACGTTTCCCGCGCCCAGATATGGGCAATAACCGCACTGGCGGTCGCCTTGACCGAATTGGCCGATTTCGCGACCGGTCCCTACCTATGGTTTGGTCCTCTCTACCTCCTCATCATTTGCCTGCCGGCATGGGCGCTGGGCTGGCGTGCGGGATTCGCGGTCGGCCTGATATGCGCAGGCGCTTCGCTTGCCGTAAATGGCATGAGCGCCTACCCGCTCGGACATCTTGCGGTCGCCTGGAACATGGCGATGCGCATATTGTCGGTCGCCATCATTGTGGTGCTGGTCGGCGGGTTTCGGCGATCATATGATCGCGAATGGCGCCGCGCCCGCAAGGACGGGCTCACGGGTGCGCTGAACAAACAGGCCTTTTATGAAGAGACTGCCGTCGTCCGCGCCCGCGGGAAATGGGGAGTCCTCGCCTATATCGATCTGGATGATTTCAAGCAGGTCAACGACCGGCACGGTCATGCCGCCGGGGATGAAACCCTGTGTGCGTTCGCGACAGGTGTGCGTGGCAGCATCCGTGCGAAGGATTTACTGGCCCGCATCGGCGGCGACGAATTCCTGCTCTTTCTTGCGGTGGAAAACGAGGCTGAAGGATACCGGATGGCCACGCAACTCCATGCGCGAATGAATAGCATCCTGAACGGCATGACCTATCCGATAAGGTGCAGCATGGGCGCCCTGGTGCTTGAACCCGATCCCAGGAATGTGACGGAGGCAGATATCGAGCTTGCCGACCGTCTCATGTATCAGGCCAAACGAACCGGGGTCGCGTTGCGGATCGCCACACGGAACGCCTTGCCCAAGGGCGAAGCTCATCCGGCCTTTGCCCGAGTGTCGGACGCACCGGAACTGGACGACATCTTGCCCCCCGTTCCGCAATACGCGGCGCAATCTGTTTTTTTCGCGCAACGCGCCTCCTGATCTCCCTCTGCGGGGCATGCTCCGCCTCCCCTGCCCGGACGCCGCCTGTTCAACGCTCCCCAAGGATGAGGTCGGATGCGCGCCAGCCGAGAGCCATGGCGGGAGCGTTCGTATTGCCCGAAACCGGACCGGGCATGACTGAACAGTCGACCACGCGCAATCCGTCCACGCCCCGGACACGCAGCCGCTCGTCGACCACGGCGGCGTTGTCGCGCCCCATCCGGCAAGTTGCCACGGCATGCGTGCCGCAGAGCGACAGACGCCGGAAAGCGCGCAGGATGTCGTCGTCGGTCTGGCATTGGCTGCCGGGCGCAAGTTCTTCACCCACATAGGGCGAGATGGCCGGCTGGCTCATATAGATCCGCATGTAACGGACCATCGCCACGGCCGCTTCTTCATCCTCCACGGTGCTGAGCCAATTGGGCCTTATCGACAAGGGGTTGTCGGAATTGGGTGAGGTGATGCTGACCTCGCCTTCGCTCGTCAACCGGACCAGTTGCCCATACATGGTGAGGCCGGGCGCCCGTTCGACATCGGCAAGCGGAACCGGGAAGTTGTCATCGCCTCGCGCGAAGGTGAACGCGCCCATGTAGAGCTGGGCGTCGGGCCGCTCGACGCGAGGCGACGTGCGGACAAAGGCGCCCACTTCGAATGGTCCCGTCGCCAGTGGACCCGATCCGGACAGATAATAGCGCAAAAGGCTCTTCAGCAGGCCCATCCCATAGAAACGGCCGTTGATCCCCTTGTCGCCGACAAGGCGATGGGGCAACGAAAAGCCCAGATGCTCCCGCATGCGTCGCCCGACATCGGGACTGTCGGTCACGACATCGATTCCCAGCCTGTTGAGCAGACCTCCGGGGCCGATGCCCGAAAGCTGAAGGATCTTCGGGCTGTGCAAGGTTCCGGCGGAAAGGATGACCTCTCCTTGCGCCCGAAATGAAACCGGCTGACCTTTCAGACGCCCGGTAATGCCGACGGCACGCCGGTCTTCTATGATGATCCTGTCGACCATCACCCCTGTCAGCACGCGAAGATTGGGCCGGCTCGCCACGGGTCTCAGAAAGGCGACGGCCGCGCTTTGGCGACGGCCATTCTTGATGTTGTGGCAATAGTAGCCGACGCCTTCCTGCTGTTCCCGGTTCAGATCCTCCCTTCGTTCCAATCCCATCTGCTCTCCAGCGTGGATCAGCGCTTCGGCGACCGGATAACGGAACTTTCCCGTGCTGACGTAGACAGGCCCGCCGGAACCACGCTGATCATCGGCGCCAAGCTCATGGTCCTCGATTGCCATGAACGCCCGCTTCATCCCGGACCAGCTCCAGGCGTCACCGCCAACCTCGGCCCAATCATCATAGTCCTGCGGCTGACCGCGGATGTAGATCATGCCGTTGATCGAGCTTGAGCCGCCAAGCACCTTGCCGCGCACCCATGTCTCGGATGCCGGCATTCCTTCTTCGCGGGGTTGTTCGACGGCAAAATGCCAGGCGTGGTTCGGGTCGAGCACCAGCTTGCCCATCCCTTTGGGCATATGGATGAGGAAGCTTTTATCGGGTCCGCCAGCTTCAAGCAGCAGCACCCGGTTCGCCGGATTTTCCGACAGGCGGTTGGCGAGCACGCAGCCAGCGGAACCGGCCCCGACTATGATGTAATCGAATTCCCCGTCCATGCCCGGCCGCCTGTCCTTCGCGCAACAATGTTGCACATGCCGATCGAAGGACGAGCTGGCGAATAGGATAGGCGGCGGCGCTGCCGTTCGGGTGCGTGATTTCGACGCGTCGAACTGAGGATCAGACGGCGCTCGTCCCACATGAAAACTTGAATTTGCCGTTCACATCGGGTGGACTGGTGCGCAAGCACCAACCTGGCGAAAGGCGCGGAACAACCCGACGCACCGCAATTCATAGCACATTTGCCGTTCATTTAAGCTGAGCGATAATCAAGTTGTTCGTTTGAACCTGAAAAGGCGGAATCGATTGAGCATGGCCAACAGACATATGGCGCGCGTTTTCGCCTTGGCGGCGGCATTAATGCCCGTCGCGGCGGCGCATGCGGAACAGGCCGATCCCGCAGCAGCGCGGATCACATCCTTCAACGGATCGCTGCTGGACGTCATGAAGCAGGGCAGAACGCTGGGTATGGATGGGCGCTACCAACGCTTCCTCAGCCTTTTGGAGCAGAGCTACGATCTGCCGACCATGACCCGTTTTGTCGTAGGTCCGGGATGGACGAGCATTTCGTCCGCCGATCAGGCGGCGCTCGTCAAGGCGTTCGCGCGGATGAGCGCCGTCACCTATGCGATCAACTTCGGCAGCTTTTCGGGCGAGCGCTTTGCCGTCGATCCCAAGGTCGATACGCGCGGACCCGACAAGCTGGTGCGATCGACCCTTGTTTCGGGTTCGAACACCAATCGGCTGAACTACCGGCTGCGAAGCTCAGGGGGAAGCTGGAAGATCATCGATGTCTATTATGACGGCGTCAGCCAGATGAGCGTCCAGCGCGCCGACTATGCATCGACCCTGCAAGCCGGCGGCGCTCCGGCCCTGATCTCGAAGCTGAACGCGCTCGCCGACAGAAACCTCAAGCGCAGATAGGCCCCTCGTCTGGCCCAGCTTTATCGGGCTCTGCTTTCCTGGGCGGGGGGCCCAGCAGAGCAGGCTCGAAGATCAGGGCGCAAACCAGCGTCCATGCAAGCGAGATCATCAGAATCTTGCCCATGCTGGCGGTGCCGGGATGACTTGAAAGCCAGAGGCTGCCAAAGGCGCAACCGGTTGCAAGCGCGCTGAACAGCACCGCCCGCGCAAGGCTGGATTGCAACAGGTCGGTGGCTCCGGAACGCCACGCCATCACGAAATAGATGTGGAACGCGACGCCGACGCCGAACAGCAGGGGGAAAGCGATGATGTTTGCGAAATTGATGGACTGGCCGATCAGCACGCACGTCCCCAGCGTCAGGAAGCCCGACAGGACGATGGGCGCCAGGGTGAAAGCAACCTCCTTCACGTTCCTCAGCACCGCGAACAGCAGCAGGGTGATCGCAACCAGCGCCAGTATGCCCGCCTGAATGAACGCGCCGGATATCGTGCGGGCCGCCTGGCGTGTCGAGATCGGCGCGCCCGACGCATTTGGCGCGACACGGCGAACGGCGTCGGAAAACCGGGCAAGCGTCGCATTGTCGTTGCTGTCGCCCCTGGGAAACACCTGCACACGGGCCTGGCCATCGTCGCTTACCCAATCGCGAAGCAAGTCCGCCGGCAGCGTTTCCGGAGTGACCGGCTCCGCCTCCAGCATCGCCCGCGCCTGTCGCAACAGAATGTCCAGCGGCTGGGTAACGGCGGCGTCGGCGGCTGCGCGATGGCGGGCCGGGCCGGCCACCAGCCTGTCGAGAGCATCGGCGAGGCGGCGAGCGTCCATGGCTGCGGCGTCAGTCGATCCCGCCGAGACGCGGCGCAGTTGCGCAGCCGTGGCGGCAAGGCTGCTGCGCGTTTCCGCGTCGGTCGGCGGCGGCAGCACGTCAAAGGGGTTGAGCGTCAGATCCAGCAACATCCGCGCATCCCCGATCAGCGCCAGCTTTTCCATTTGCTCATCGGGGACGAAGCTTGTGACCGTCACCGCCTGCGCCACTTCCGGCATGGCCGCCAGTTTCCGCGCCAGCGCCTCTGCCGCGGGAATGCCGGGTGCCAGCACGTCGATCGTGTTGGGCGTCCGGTTCGGATCGCGCATCAGGTCGAGCAATGTCGACATGGCCTGTCCGTTAGGATCGCGCAGATGCAACGGATTGAAGTCGAACCGTACCAGCGGCAGCAGGGCGATACTGGCGATCATGGAAAGCCCGAAGGTCCACAGCACGGCTCGCCGTTTTTCGACCAGAAACCGGTCGACGGGCGCCATCCGGCGGTTGCCGACCTCCATCCCCTGCTGCGGTGGGCGAAGCAGCATCAGCAGCGCGGGAAGGAGCGTGACGCTGAACAGCAGCGCGACGACCATCCCCAGCCCGGCGATGATGCCCAGTTCGGATATGCCGACATAGTTGGTCGGCAGGAACGCCAGGAAACCCAGACAAATCGCCGCCGCCGCCAGCGCCAGCGGCGCGCCGAGCGCCACCGCCGATCTCTGAAGGGCGGTCGCCGGATCGGGATATTCGAGGCGCTCCGCCCGGAAACGGACGCTCAACTGTATGCCGAAATCGACGCCAAGGCCGACGAACAGCGGAATGAACGCGACCGAGATCAGGTTGAACTGGCCCACGGCCGCCAGACCGATCGCGGCGGTCACCACAAGACCGGCAAAAGTCGTCAGCATGATCGCGGTCACGATCCGCGCCGAACGGGTCGCCAGCCACAGCATCAGCAGCATCGAGCCGATCATCGCGGATGAAACCAGCCACACGCGATGCGACAGCGAGGCGAATTCCTCGTCCGCCAGCGGCACTGCCCCGGTCAGACGCACCGTGACGCCATGCGCGGGATCGAGCTTGAGATCGGCGGCGGCGCCCCGGATCGCATCGCTTGCCGCCGCGCCGGGCATCAATGCGCCATAGTCGAGACGCGGCTGCACGAGCACGATCCGGCGAAGCGGCGGCTCGATCCCTTCCTTTCCCTGGTGGATCAGCATCTGCCAGGAAAATTGCGCAGGCCTTCCCGAAGCGGCATCGCCGAGCGCGACGCCAAGCGCCTTCATGGGGCGCGTCACATCGCCAAGCTTTGCATTGCCCTGCTCGACGCCGGAAAGCGCAGTCGCAAGGCTCGTCATGACCCCGCGAAGGCTGGGGTCGGCGGCCAGCGGACCCAGGAACGGCTGGGCCGCAATCAACTGGCCGGTCGTCGCGCGCACCTCGTTTACCGACCCGAACAACAGCCCTTCCCGGTCGAAGAAGGCGCCGCCATCGGGCCGCCGCACCGATTTGAAGATGTCCAGTCGCGCGGACAGTCGCTCCGTCAGGGCGGAGGCGGCGGCTTCGGCGCGTTCGGGCGTCGCGCCATCGACCACCACCACCGTCACATCGGCGTTCTGGGGAAAGGCCGCATCCAGCGCCGCATCCTGCTGCCGCCATTCGACCTTGGGGGAGATGAGTTGGGCGGTGTCGGTCGTCATCGCGAAGTGGCCGGCGAGGTAGAAAATCGCGAGCAGGCAAAGGATGAGCGACAACAGCGCCACATGTATCGGCCGGCGGGTGCCAAGCCCGACGGCGGCGGGGATGATCCCTGGTGCCGAGCCCTTCCTGCCCCCGATCACGATCATCGCCCCATGAAATAGCGCAGATGGATCGAAATCATCCGTCTGCCGCCGTCGAATCGAAAGGCCGCGTCGCGATACCGGGGCGGGCCCAGGCGTATTTTCGCGTCATTGGAAAAACCGACGCCCTCCCTTGGAATGCCGAAAAGCCCTTGGTCGACTTTGTCATTGCCGTTTTCGTCGTGATAGGCCTGCGCTGCATATTCACCGGGTGGCAGGTTTGGAATCTCGATCTGGGTCACGCCCCGCCGCGCCGGGGCGCTGACGGAAACGGGGCAATCCTTCAAGAAATCCGCCCTGGTGCAGATGTCGACATGGACCAGCCCCCTATCATTGCGCACATTCCCGACATCGACCCGAAGCACGTCCACAGGCGTATTCCCGGACGTCAGGACAAGGGCCGCCAATCCGCAGAAAAAGACGCACAATGCTCGCAACTTGTTCTCAAGCGGAGGCGGTGTTTTGGATGGCGGGGCTGTTGTGGCGCAGCGCGGCGAGGGCGGCGTCGACGATCGCGCGGGCGTCGAGCCGGGCCGCGGCGTATTGCGCCTCGGGCTTGTCGTGGTCCTGGAACACGTCGGGCAGCCTCAGCGTGCGGATCTTGAGCCCGCCATCGGTCAGCCCCTCGTCGCTCGCCAGCGTCAGCACATGCGCGCCAAAGCCGCCCACCGCTCCTTCCTCGATCGTGATCAAAAGCTCGTGGCTCGCCGCCAGGCGGCGGATCAGCGCCGTGTCGAGCGGCTTGGCAAAGCGCATGTCGGCAACGCTCGTCGACAGACCCATCGCATCGAGCCGGTCCGCCGCCAGCTCCGCTTCCGCGAGCCGCGTCCCCAGCGACAAAAGCGCGATCTTCTTGCCCTCGCGCACCACCCGCCCCCGCCCGATCGCCAGCCGTTCCGCCACCGCCGGCAGCGCCACCCCGGTGCCGTTGCCCCGCGGATAGCGCACCGCGATCGGCCCGCTGTCGTGGCACGCCATCGTGTGCACCATATGCACCAGCTCGGCCTCGTCGGCCGCCGCCATCACCACCAGGTTCGGCAGCGTCGCCAGATACGCCACGTCAAAGCTGCCCGCGTGCGTCGCCCCGTCCGCGCCGACCAGCCCCGCCCGGTCGATCGCAAACCGCACCGGCAGGTTCTGGATCGCCACATCGTGCACCACCTGGTCGTACGCGCGCTGCAAAAAGGTCGAATAAATCGCGCAGAACGGCTTCATCCCCTGCGCCGCAAGCCCCGCTGCAAACGTCACCGCGTGCTGCTCGGCGATCCCAACGTCAAACATCCGCTCGGGAAACGCCTTCTCGAACAGGTCGAGCCCGGTCCCCGACGGCATCGCCGCGGTGATCGCCACAATCCGCGCATCGGCCGCCGCCTCGCTCACCAGCGCCTCGGCAAACACCTTCGTATAGCTCGGCGGACCCGGCGGCCCCTTCGCCTGCGTCCCCGTCACCACGTCGAACTTCACCACCCCATGGTATTTGTCCGCCGCGGCTTCCGCCGGCGCATAGCCCTTGCCCTTCTGCGTCACCACATGCACCAAAATCGGCCCCTCGGCCGCGTCGCGCACATTCTCCAAAACCGGCAGCAGATGGTCGAGATTGTGCCCGTCCACCGGACCGACATAATAAAACCCCAGCTCCTCGAACAGCGTCCCCCCCGTCGCCAGCCCGCGCGCGAACTCGTCGGCCTTGCGCGCCGCAATATGCAGCGGCCGCGGCATCCGCCGCGCCAGCTTGCGCAGCACCTCGCGCGCCGACATGAACGTCCCCGACGAAATCAGCCGCGCCAGATACGCCGACACCGCACCCACCGGCGGCGCTATCGACATGTCGTTGTCGTTCAAGATCACCACCAGCCGGTTGCCCGCCGCCTGCGCGTTGTTCATCGCCTCGTACGCCATCCCCGCCGACAGCGCCCCGTCGCCGATCACCGCAATCGCCTTGCCCGCGCGACCCGCCAGACGGTTCGCCACCGCAAACCCCAGCGCCGCCGAGATCGACGTCGACGAATGCGCCGCCCCAAACGGATCGTACGCGCTCTCCGAACGCCGGGTGAAACCGCTCAACCCCCCGCCCTGCCGCAAACTCCGCATCCGCGCCCGACGGCCCGTCAATATCTTGTGCGGATACGCCTGGTGCCCCACGTCCCAGATCAGCTTGTCCCGCGGCGTGTCGAACACATAGTGCAGCGCCACCGTCAGCTCGACCACACCCAGACCCGCCCCAAGATGACCCCCCGTCACGCTCACCGCGTCAATCAGCTCAGCACGCAACTCCGCCGCCAACGCCCCCAGCGCCGACACATCCAGACGACGCAAATCCCCAGGCTCCTCCACTCCATCCAATAAAGGGGTGGCCAATCCGCGTTTCACATCGCCCATCGATCAAAACTCCCTGTCGCCGCCGTTCGGGGCGTTATCGTTTTGAAGTTACGCACCAACCAGAACATCCGATCGTTCCAACAAATCACGCATCCATTTGGCACGCGCCACAGCGCCCGCGCACCTCTATCACCGGCCGTTCGGGCTGAAATCCCGCCTTGCTTGCGATCGACCGCACCGCATCGCTCAACCTGTCGTCATCGATGTGGGTGGTCTTGCCGCAATGGTCGCACACCAGAAAAATGCAGTCATGCAAGCAGTCGGGATGATCGTTCGCGATATAGGCATTCGCGCTTTCCACGCGCCGCGCCAGGTTCACGCCGACGAACAGGTCGAGAATTCGGTAAATGCTGTTCGCGGCGACCCGGCGTCCTTCCGACCGGGATAGAGCCTCGGCGATGTCATAAGCGCTGGCAGGACGGTCGAAGCCGGTAAGGGCCTCGAAAACGGCGGCGCGCATCGGCGTCCACTGCTCGCCTGAGCGTTGCATCGCCGCCTGGGCGGCCTGATTCAGTGACTCGCCTTGGTGATGAACATGGGCATGGACCATCGCATAAGGATAAGCGGTCCGTCGCCTCTCAGCAAGCAAGCCGTTTGCGCACGCCGTTGGCTACCCTCACGCCAGCGCGCGACGGTTGAAATAATGCGCGACAGCCACAAGACTGACCCCGGTCACTGTCAACGCCACTTCCCGGTAATCGCCATGGGGAACACTGATCCCTCCGGCCATCAGGCAAACACCCGCCCCGCCAATCATCAATGGCAGGGTAGTCTTGTGAATCGCATAGCCGCGACCCAGCGCATAGACCGCCAGCGGTATGGCAAGGCCAAGCCCGACCTCGTGAACGATCGGGTTGACGAGCGCTCCGCCGATAATGGCGAATAGCGAAACCAGCACCACGCCAGCGGCGCAATGGATGAGGCACAGGCCGGAAAGCGTCATGGCTATCCGGTCGGTCCCGATACGCCGCAAAACTGCCAGCACACGCTTCTCCCAATCGAATCGCACGCTGATATGACACTCCCAAGGTAAAGATACAACATTACATTGCACGTCCTTCCTTCGTCAGCATGGCAAAAGTGGCGAAGACTTGGCTTGACGCTCGAAGCGGCGCATAGGATCGCCCCCATCATGACCATGACGACGACAGCCAGTCTCAGCCGCATTCGCCCTTCAACAGCCCGGCCGCGCGCCATTTCGCGCTGGTTGCTCTGCATTGCCTTGATGGTTTTGCTGATGGTGGTGATCGGGGGCATCACCAGGCTCACCAGAATCGGGCCTTTCGATGGTGCGGTGGGAACCTGTTTCCGGCGTCGTTCCTCCGCTGAACCATGCGCAGTGGCAGGCCGAGTTCGACGCATACAAGGCCTATCCCGAATATCAGAAGCTCAATCGCGGGATGAGCCTTGGCGAATTCAAGAACATCTTCTTCTGGGAATATCTGCACCGGCTGATCGGCCGCCTGATCGGCGTGGTCTTCGCGCTGCCGCTTCTATGGTTCGCCTGGAAGCGCGCCATTCCAAAGGGCTATGGCGGCCGCCTGACGGTGCTGCTCGCGCTTGGCGGCCTGCAAGGCGCAATCGGGTGGTGGATGGTCGCTTCCGGCCTCGTCGACCGGCCGGACGTGTCGCACCTGCGCCTCGCGACCCATTTGTCGACTGCCTTGTTCATCCTCTCCGCGCTGGTCTGGACGGCGCTCGATCTGTCCCAGCTCGCCCGCGATCCGGGGGCGCGGCCGGCGCGTTATGCGCCCGTGGTCTTGCCGCTGACCGCTGTCCTCATCCTCCAGATCGTGCTTGGCGCCTTCACTGCCGGTCTCGATGCCGGTTTCGCGTTCAACACCTGGCCGAAAATGGGCGATCAGTGGTTTCCTGAAGGTGTGGCGATGCTGGCCCCTCTCTGGCGCAATGCGGTGGACAATCCGGTCGTCGTGCAATTCTGTCACCGCACGCTGGCCTATGCCGTGGCGGCGGCAGCGCTCGCGACCGCCTGGGTAGCGTTCCGCCGCGGCGCCACGCGCAATGCCGCCGAACTTGCCGCCATGGTTCTCGTCCAGTTCAGCCTTGGGGTGGCGACGATCCTGTCCGGCGTCGCCCTCTGGATCGGCGTGGCGCATCAGGCCGGCGCAGCGCTTCTGCTGATCGCCACCATAGGCACCGCGCACAGGCTGGGCCGCAGGTCATGACCGGCGATGTCGGCATCGTCACCGTCTATGCGGTGTTCGCCGACCGTCAGGAGGCTGACCGCATCGGCCATGAGATGGTCGAAGAACGCCTCGCCGCATGCGTCAATATCCTCGGCCAGACAGAATCCATCTACCGGTGGAACGGTCGCGTCGAAACCGCGAGCGAATGCGCCGCGCTGTTCAAGACCACCGCCAGCCAGGCCGAAAAGCTCGTCGCGCGCATAGCCACGGTGCACTCCTACGAAAATCCCGCGGCCGTGGTCTGGCCAATCCGCCACGCGCCACTACCTTACATACAATGGGTAGAGGAGCAGTGCCGATGAGCGATCAGAAGAACGTGCTCGGAAAGGAGCTCCAGCCCTGTTCGTACGACCCGCTCACCGGGTGGACGCGCAACGGCTACTGCGAAACCGACGAATTCGACCGCGGCGTCCACACCGTCTGCATCATCGCGACCGAAGAATTCCTGGAATTTTCCAAAGCCGTGGGCAACGATCTTTCGACGCCCCGCCCCGAATATGGCTTTGAGGGACTGAGGGAAGGCGATCGCTGGTGCCTGTGCGCGGAACGGTGGGAGCAGGCCCGGCAGGCGGGCTTCGCGCCGCTCGTCGTGCTTGAGGCCACGAACCACAAAACGCTCGAATATGTCGCGCTCGGCCACCTCCAGGCGCACGCCGCCGACACCGAGGTATCATAATACCACCGCCAAAACGCGCGGTTTTGCTTGACTTGCTGGGCATGATCGATCATTAGCCCCGCCATTGGCGCTGCCTTTGGGTGGCGCTTTAGTGTTTCACAACCTTACAGGTCTGGAAAAGCCATGAAGGCGCTCATGAAGACCACCGTGTCGGCAAAGCCGGCCGAGGTCGAAAAGAAGTGGCTGCTGATCGACGCCGATGGGCTGGTCGTCGGCCGTCTGGCGAGCATCGTCGCCAATATCCTGCGCGGCAAGCACAAGCCGATCTTTACCCCCCATGTCGATTGCGGTGACAATGTCATCATCATCAACGCGGAAAAGGTGAAGTTCACCGGCAAGAAGCTGTCGCAGAAGATCTATTACCGGCACACCGGCTATGCGGGCGGCATCAAGGAAGCCCGCGCCGACAAGGTGCTGGGCGGCCGTTTCCCCGAGCGCGTGCTTGAAAAGGCGGTGGAGCGCATGGTCCCACGCGGCCCGCTCGGCCGTCAGCAGATGCGCAACCTTCGCGTTTTCGCCGGCACCGAGCATCCGCATGCCGCGCAGAACCCGGAAGTCCTCGATGTCGCGGCCATGAACCGCAAGAACAAGGTGGGCGCGTAATGTCTGACACCCGTCAATCGCTTTCCGATCTCGCTGAGCTGACCAGCGGCGAAGCAGTCACCGGCGCCGCTTCGGCTCCCGTTTCCCCGCAGCCCTCAGCTCCGCTGCGTGAACAGCAGCTCGACAAGCAGGGCCGCGCCTATGCGACCGGCCGCCGCAAGGACGCCGTCGCCCGCGTGTGGCTGAAACCCGGCACCGGCAAGATCGAGGTCAACGGCCGCGATCAGACCGTCTATTTCGCCCGCCCCACGCTGCGTCTGGTCATCAACCAGCCGTTCGATGTGGCCGAGCGCCGCGAACAGTATGACGTCTATGCAACCGTTACCGGCGGCGGCCTTTCGGGCCAGGCCGGCGCTGTGAAGCACGGCATCGCCCAGGCGCTGACCCGTTATGAGCCGACGCTTCGCACCGTCGTCAAGCAGGCAGGCTTCCTGACCCGCGACAGCCGCGTGGTGGAACGCAAGAAGTACGGCAAGGCGAAGGCCCGCCGCAGCTTCCAGTTCTCGAAGCGCTAATATCCTCTTCCGTCATCCAGCCTGGGCTGGAGCGGCAAGAGACTATAAAAATGGGCGGTTCCTTCGGGAGCCGCCCTTTTTGTATTTACGATCCGGCCGCCGCTGGGAAAGCTGTCGAAATATCTAACAATGCCAGTAACTTATTGGCCTTCCGGGGGTATTGTTAACCATCCAAACCCCTGCGCTCGTTAGCTTTTCTCAGCTTGGCACGTTCCCTGCATTCATTGCCGCGAATTCAAGAACGACAGGGAAGATTATGAAAAAATTCGCTTTTGCAGGACTTGCGGCAATGTTTCTGACCGGCGCGGCCCATGCCGCCACCGTGACGACAGCGCCTGGCGCGCCCTATCCCGGCGTGCCGTCAGGCCAGACCATGTTCCTGGATTTCGAAAGCGATCTCCCGTCGAATGTCAGCCTCACGGGCAATTACTCAGTATTCGGCACGCCTTCGGGGACCGGCAGCTCGGCTCCCCCGGCGGGCAGCCTGCCGGGCAATCATTATCTGAGCGTGCCCAATCCGATTGCTTCGGGTTCCGCGACGCTGGATCTGACCGGCTATCTCTCGGACAACAACCTGAAAATCAATTCGCTCAGCTTTTACTGGGGCTCGGTCGACACTTATAACTCGGTGGATCTCCTCGATCTCGCCGGCAATGTGTTCCAGACCATCAACGGCGGCGACTATTTGCCCGCGAGCGGCGACCAGACCGCTCCCAATTCCAATTTGCGCTTCAACTTCACGCTGGGCGAAGGCGAGCAGCTTGGCGGCCTGAAGTTCAACTCGACCGGCTATGCGTTCGAAATCGACAATATCGCCATGTCGGTATCGGCCGTGCCTGAGCCGCACACTTGGCTGACCATGATCGTCGGCTTCGGCATGGTGGGCGCCGCCCTCCGCCGCAAGCGCACGTCGGTCGCCATCGCCTGACGGCACCACATATCGTCACGGGAAAAGGCGGTTCCTTCGGGAGCCGCCTTTTCTTTTGAACGCGGCGGCGGCGATGCTATGCCTCCGGCCATGCTTCGGCTCGTCCTTGCCTGTCTGATCGCCATCCTGCTTACGCCCTCAGCCGCGTCGGCAGCGGTACGGCATATGCAAGTGGCGCTGACGGCCGAAAGCGCGACGCCCCGGCCCGGCAGCGAAATTGGCATTGCGGTGACGATGACGCCGCAGCCCGGCTGGCATGGCTATTGGCTCAACACCGGTGACGCGGGAACGCCCGATCGCATTCGATGGTCATTGCCGGATGGCGCAAGCATCTCGGCGCTTGCGTACCCTGTGCCCGAGCGGCTCGTCGTCGCGGGGCTGATGAATTATGTCTACGCGCACCCCTATGCGTTGCTCGGGCGGCTGAAAATTCCCGAAGACATGGCCGCCGGAGCGCCGCTGCGCCTTGGCGCGACCATCGACTATCTGGTGTGCAGCGACACGCTCTGCGTGCCGGAACGGGCCAATGTCGCGCTTGCCCTGACCGCAGGAAACGGCGCGATCGCTCCCGCCTCTCGAGCCCGCTTCGACACTTGGCGCGCCGCGCTTCCCCGCCCCCTGGGTCAGCCCGCCGATTTTGCCGTCCGCAACGCGAACCGCCTCGCGCTGGCCGTGCCGCTCGCGGGCGTCGAGCAGGTCAGATCCGCCTATTTCTATCCGGCAGCGAACGATGTTCTCGACCACGCCGCCCCCCAGAGAGCCGGGATCAGCGGCAACAGCCTGATCGTCGAGCTGCCGCGCAAATCAGGCCGCACCGCACCGGCCGCGCTTGACGGCGTGCTCAGCATAGAGCGCGCGGGCGGCTCGGTCGGTCTTGCCATAAGCGCCGTCCCCGGCCCGGTCGCCGAGCCGGAAAGCTGGCTTACTGCAGACGGCTCGTTGCCGCTGGCGTCTTTCGGCCTCACGATGATTTTGGCGATTGCCGGCGGCCTCATCCTCAACGCCATGCCCTGCGTCTTTCCGATCCTGAGCCTGAAGGCGCTAAGCCTCGCCCGCAGCGGCGAAAGCAGCGCCGCCGCAAGGACCGAAGCGATTGCCTATAGTGGGGGGGTTATCGCCACCTGCCTCGGTTTGGGCGCCGTAATCCTGCTGCTGCGCGCGGGCGGCGAGAATGTGGGCTGGGCGTTCCAGCTCCAGAATCCGCATGTGACGCTGGGCCTTCTGCTTCTGGTGACGGCGATTGCGCTTAATCTTGCGGGTTTGTTCGATCTCCCCTCGCTGTCGCTCGATCATCCCGGCGCGCCCACAAACAAGCCGTCAGGCGCATTCCTGACCGGCGCGCTCGCCGCCTTCGTCGCCACGCCTTGCACCGGCCCGTTCATGGGCGCGGCGCTGGGAAGCGCGCTCGTGTTGCCGCCCGTCGCGGCACTTGGAATTTTCGCAGGCCTTGGGCTTGGGATCGCCCTGCCCTTCCTCGCTCTCGCCTACATCCCGGCCCTGCGCACCCGCCTGCCCCGGCCGGGTCCGTGGATGGAAACATTTCGCCGGATTCTCGCCGTGCCGATGGTGCTCACCGCCATCGGGCTCGGCTGGGTTTTGGGACGGCAGGCGGGCACGCCAGGCATGACGCTTGGCATCGCCGCCGCGACCGCAGCCGGATTGGCGCTCTGGTGGCATGGCCGAAGGCAGGGACGTGGCAGGCGGGGCGGCGTGGCGTTCGTTTTCCTGATTGCCGCCTGCATCGTCCCGCTTGTGCTCATCGGGCGCATGGCCCCGGCGCCGGCCACATCGGCCCGGCTTGGCGGAAACGCCTTCAGCGAAGCGCGGCTCCAGCAACTCCGCCAGCAGGGCAAACCCGTTTTCGTTTATTTCACCGCCGACTGGTGCCTGACCTGCAAGGTCAATGAGCAGGCGGCGATAGACCGCGAGCCGGTACGTACCGCCTTCACCCGGGCGGGCGTGGGGGTTCTGGTCGGCGACTGGACCAATGGCGATCCCGCCATCACCCGCTTCCTCGAAACACATGGGCGAAGCGGCGTTCCGCTCTATCTTTTCTATCCGAAAGGGGGGGGCGCTCCACGGGTGTTGCCGCAGCTCCTCACGGTTTCGACGCTGACCGCACTGGCGAGTTAGCGGCCTTCACATACACGCGCTTGCCGCCAACCCAGGTTTCCAGCACCTGCGCCTGACCCGCCTCGACCGGCGCTCCGGCAAGGATATCGCGGTCGACGAGGATGAAATCCGCCCATTTCCCCGGCTCCAGCGTGCCCAGCCTGTCCTCGGCGAATGCGCCATAGGCCGCGCGGGTCGTAAACGCCGCCAGCGCCTGCTGCGCGCTCAGTTCCTGCGCGCTCGGGCCCTGTTGCGCGGCCGCCTGGACATTCCGCAGCGGACTGGCCTCATTCGACCGAGTACTCGGCGCGACAATCCCCATGTCATTCAATTGTTTGGGATCGATTGCTGCGGCCACGCCCCGCGCCTCGATGCGGTAGCGGCGATTACGGCCATAGGTGGGCAGCATCTCGGCATAGGCGTCCAGCGCCTGCGCCTGCGCCGCAGCGTCGGCGGCCTCGACAGACGTCTGGACGCCCGCCATCGATGCCTTGCTGATCCGGTTCCTCAGCCGCGCATCCACAACGGCCGGCGACGCCGCAGGATCCTCAGGGGAAAGCACCACCGCGCGCATGACGAGCCGGTCGCCATAAAGCCAGGGGGTGGGCCGGAGTGGTGCTACATGGTCCAGCACCTCCATGCCGTCGGCCATTGCATAGATCCGAACGCTCAATCGCCCCTCGTCGCCGAACCGGCGATAAAGCAACCAGTCGTCCAGCGCCGTACCGGCATCCTCGACCATGGTGATGCCAAGCGACGCCAGCCGGACAAGCGCACGCGTCAGCGCTGCTTCGCGATCGACCGGATTGTCGCGCAACTGCCTTTCGCCAGCAGCCGCGCGCGCCTCCTCCAGCAATTGCCTCCCCAATTCCATCACGCGGCCATGGTCATCGATCAAGCCCGGCAGCATCATCCGCCCGGCAGCATCGGTCCTGAATTTCACCGGCTCGCGCTTGTCGCCTTGCTTCAGCAATTGTTTCACCCGGCCATTATCGCCGATGAGAAGGCCATTGAAGCGAACGAGCGCGCCGGCCTTGTCCAGAGTATAGCCGTTGACGTTTTCAATCAGCGTGCCGGTCGGCAATGGCGGCGGGGGCGAAGGTTTGCGCCGCGCCTCAGCGGGGCCAGCGACGCCCAGCAACGCGGCAGCCAGCATCAACCACGGCCCGCGCCTCATTTCTCCAGACGCCGGATCAGCGAGGATGTATCCTGCCGGGCGCCGCCCATCGCCTGCACATCGGCATAGAATTGATCGACCAAGGCCGTCACGGGTAGCGTCGCGCCGTTCGCCCGGGCCTCTTCGAGCGTGAGGCCAAGATCCTTGCGCATCCAGTTGACCGCGAAGCCGAAATCGAATTCGCCTGCCGCCATGGTGAGCGCGCGGTTGTTCATCTGCCAGCTTTGCGCCGCGCCGCCCGAAATCGCGTCGATCACGCTCGGCACGTCGAGCCCCGCCCGCTTGGCGAAATGCACCGCCTCCGACAGCGCCTGCACAAGGCCCGCGATCGCGATCTGGTTCACCATCTTGGTCAATTGGCCACTGCCTGCCTCGCCCAGGTGAACCACCCGCTTGGCATAGACCTGCATCAGCGGTTCGGCGACGGCGAAAGCCTCCGCACTGCCGCCGCACATAATCGCAAGCTGCCCATTTTCGGCGCCCGCCTGCCCGCCCGACACCGGCGCATCGACAACCAGCAGCCCGCCCCTTGCCCCTTCACAAGCAAGCAGGCGCGCGATTTTGGCTGATACCGTCGTATGATCGGCAAAGACCGCGCCCGGCTTCATCGCCTGGAACGCGCCATCGGAGCCCAGCGTCACTTCCTCCAGATCGGCATCCGCGCCGACGCACGCGAACACCGCGTCAGCACCCTTTGCAGCCGCTGCGGGGGTGGCCGCCGCCCGGCCCCCATATTGCGCCACCCAGGCTTTCGCCTTGGCCGGTGTGCGGTTGTACACGCTGACATCGTGACCCGCGCGTGCGAGGTGCCCGGCCATGGGAAAGCCCATCACGCCAAGCCCGATAAATGCTAGTCTCGCCATGAAGGCGGCATTAGCACGGTTTTACCATCTTGCCAGATAGGCTAAGGCCAAGCTGGAATTTTGAAGGACGGATTTCGATGGCAACGGTTCAGGCACTGCGGGACACCAAGGGAAAACTGCCGGTTACGCTGGCGGATATCAAGGCCGCGCAAGCCCGGATCGGCGATTCCATCGTCCGCACGCCCTGCCTCGAAAGCCGGACCCTGTCCGAAATGACCGGGGCGCGGGTCTTCCTGAAGTTCGAGAACCTGCAGTTCACGGCGGCATACAAGGAACGCGGCGCGCTCAACAAGCTGCTGCTGCTCGACGATGCGGCCCGCTCGAAAGGGGTCATCGCCGCATCGGCGGGCAACCACGCGCAAGGCCTTGCCTATCACGGCCGCCGCCTCGGCATTCCCGTCACCATCGTCATGCCCTGCTTCACTCCCGTAGTGAAGGTACAGCAGACCGAAGGACATGGTGCCACGGTAATCCTTGAAGGCGAACGGTTCGACGACGCCTACGCCCACGCGGTGGAAATCGGCAAGGCGCGGGGCCACACATTCGTCCATCCGTTTGACGACCCCGACATCATTGCGGGCCAGGGCACGGTCGCGCTCGAAATGCTGGAGGCGGCGCCCGATATCGACACGCTGGTCGTGCCGACCGGCGGCGGCGGCCTGATTTCAGGCACCGCGGTCGCCGCCAAGGCGCTCAAGCTGGGGCTGGAGGTGGTGGGCGTACAGGCCGAGCTGTATCCATCCATGTACGCCAAGCTGCGCGGCCTGAAATTGCCCTGCGAAGGCGATACACTGGCCGAAGGCATCGCGGTCAAGCAGCCAGGCGAAGTGACGTTTCAGATCATCCGCGAACTGGTGGACGAGGTGCTGCTGGTCGCGGAGCGCGATCTGGAAAAGGCGGTCAGCCTGCTGCTCGCCGTCGAAAAAACGGTGGTCGAGGGCGCAGGGGCGGCGGGGCTTGCCACGCTCCTTGCCCATCCCGGCAGGTTCCGCGACCGGGTTGTGGGCATCGTGCTTACAGGCGGCAACATCGACACGCGGCTGCTCGCCAATGTGCTGCTGCGCGATCTCGCGCGGTCGGGCCGCCTCGCGCGGCTGCGCGTACGGCTTCAGGACCGGCCAGGCGCGCTCTATCACATTGCCCGGATATTCGACGAACAGCAGGTCAACATCATCGAGATCTATCACCAGCGGGTGTTCACCACGCTTCCCGCCAAGGGTCTGATCACCGACATCGAGTGCGAGACGCGCGACCGCGTCCACCTCGATCGGCTGCTCGATGCGCTCGCCCGAGCCGGGTACGAAGCGAATCTTGTCGAACTGGCGTGATTGCGAGGCTTTTCAAACGCTCTCTTAACGATCTTTGGTCAAAGAGAGGCCAAGGCGGCAAGGCCATACTGACATCGGGAAGCGGTGGGGTTAGAATGCTTGAATTTACCATGACGGAGCTGGCAAACCGTTGAGCGACCAAGCATTCCGCTTCCCCCGGTTTTTCGTGACCGCGCCGATGCCGTGCCCCTATCTGCCCGGCAAATCGGAACGGAAGATTTTCACGGAGCTGAGGGGCGCGGGCGCAAGCGAGTTGAACGAGGCGCTTGGCCGCATTGGTTTCCGGCGCAGTCAAAATGTCGCCTATCGGCCAAGCTGCGAAAATTGCCACGCCTGCGTGTCGATTCGCGTGGTAGCCGACGCGTTCGAGGCCAGCGCCACGCAGCGGCGCCTGCTCAAGCGCAATTCCGACCTTGAAGTCTCAGCCTGCCGGCCCTGGAGCACCGAGGAACAGTTCGAGCTGCTGCAAAGCTATCTGACCGCCCGGCACCCCGCGGGAGGCATGAATGGCATGGACGCCTTCGACTATGCCGACATGGTCGAGCAGACGCCGGTCACCACCTGGGTTGTCGAATATCGCGAGCGTTCTGTCGATGGAACACGCGGCAGGCTGGTCGGTGCCTGCCTGACCGACCAGCAGTCCGACGGTCTGTCGATGATTTATAGCTTCTATGACACCGACGCGCCGGGCCGCAACGGGCTGGGCACCTTCATCATCCTCGATCATATACTACGTGCACGCGCCGCCAGCCTCGCCTATGTCTATCTGGGCTACTGGATCGAGGGGTGTGACCGGATGTCCTACAAGATCAGGTTCCAGCCCGCCGAACAGTTGACATCCGGTGGATGGCGGCCATTCACGCTGGCCGCGAACAGCTGACATTGCAACCAAGCCAATCGGAAACAGGGGGGGACAAGGCTGATGCGTTCTGTCGTTACGGGTCTCTCCGCGATCGCAGCCATGCTGCTGGCGGGATGCGCGACCACGGGCGGTCAGCGGCTTGCGGAAAAGGATCCCCTGGAACCTTTCAATCGCGGGGTCTGGGCGTTCAATCTCAACCTGGACAGGTTCGCGCTCAAACCGGCCGCCAAGGCATATAATGCTGTGACGCCGACTGCCGCCCGGCGCGGCGTGCATAACGTCTTCGACAATGCCGCGGAACCGCTGTCCTTCATCAATGCGTTGCTGCAAGGCAAGGTCGGTCGCGCTTTCCACACGTTGGGGCGGTTCGTCGTCAACACCACCATCGGCGTCGGCGGGCTCGCCGATCATGCGACGGACATGGGGTTGCAGGAAAAGCCGGAAGATTTCGGTCAGACACTGGCCGTCTGGGGCGTCAACGCGGGGCCTTACCTCATGCTCCCGCTCCTCGGCCCTTCTACATTGCGGGACGGCGTCGGGCGCGGCGTTGAGTTCGTCGGTGACCCATTCAGGATCGTCGTCAGGAACTATTCGGGCCTGTCGAGCACCGAGCGACTGGGCATTACCGGGCTTCAGGTAATCGATCTGCGCGCCCAGTTGATGGCCATGGGCGCGGACAATGTACTGGAGACGAGCCTCGATTCCTACGCCACTACCCGCGCCGCCTATCTCCAGCATCGTCAGGCGCTGATCCTGGACCAGGACGAGGGCGCCTCTTCGGGGAATGGAGGCGTCAATCCCGCCGATTTCGACATGGACGACGGAGCCGGTTCCGCGCCATCGCCTGGCGTCGATCCAAAGGACTTCGAAATAGCCCCTGATGCAAACGGTCAACAGCCGTCTCCCCCTCCCCCAACCGATCCCTCGGCGCCTTCTACCGAGAATCAGCCAAAAATTGATGGTCCAGAATGATTTTCGTCGTTGCGTCGCGGCGCAGTTCGGGCTAGCACCCGCTCCCAAGTTCGGGGGGCTTCTGGTCTTCCTTTTTATCGCTACGAATTTTTTGTTTTAAACGGAGGGAAACTCTCAATGAAAAAGACCACGATCCTCGCGGTTGCTTTTGCTGCCACGCTCGGTCTCACCGCTTGCGGTGGCAACAACGGAACCGCTGCCGAGAACAACGCCAACGAAGCGGCTGCTGATTTGAACGCGACCGTTGACGCTGCCGAGTTTGACCTCAACGCCGCTCTCGACAACGCCGCCGATGCGACCGTTGCCGCTGACGCTGCTGCGAACAGCGCAGAAGCTGCTGCCAACGCTCAGTAAGCTTTGATCCGCCGGCGCTCATGGCGCCTTCGGACCAGACAGAAAAGCCGCGCCTCCTCAGGGAAGCGCGGCTTTTTCTTTGTGGGCCGCATTGACCCACCGTTCCGGCCGCCACGCCAGGCCTTCGGCGAAACTCAGGATCAACCGCGGCTGACATTCATAGGAAAGACGCGTTGTCTTTTCCGAGCCGGTCCGGGGTGGATACGCCCCCTCGCGCCGAAACGCCGGTGGCGACCTCGCTTGACCCCGTCCACACCAAGCGTCGCTTCACATTGCCGCGATCCAGTATCTGGCCGCCCGATCCCATAAGCAAAGGGCCGGAGATTTCTCCCCGGCCCTCGCTGTTTTTTAGACGTTCTGGCGGTTGGACTTAGAAGTCCATTCCACCCATGCCGCCCATACCGCCCGGCATTGCAGGCATTGAGGGCTTGTCGTCCGGCAGTTCCGAAACCGCGGCTTCGGTGGTGATGAGCAGGCCTGCGACCGAGGCTGCGTCCTGCAGTGCCGTCCGAACGACCTTGGTCGGATCGATCACGCCGGCCTTCACCAGATCCTCATAGACTTCGGTCTGGGCGTTGAAGCCGAGGTTCGCGTCGCTCTGCTCGATCAGTTTGCCTGCGACCACAGCGCCGTCATGACCGGCGTTCTGCGCGATCTGACGAAGCGGCGCCTGCAGTGCCTTGCGGACGATGTCGATGCCGCGGGTCTGGTCGTCATTGACGCCCTTCAGCCCTTCAAGCGCCTTGGTAGCATAGAGCAGCGCCGTGCCGCCGCCGGGAACGATGCCTTCCTCAACCGCGGCGCGGGTGGCGTGAAGCGCGTCGTCAACGCGATCCTTGCGCTCCTTCACCTCGACTTCCGAAGCGCCGCCGACCTTGATCACCGCAACGCCGCCAGCGAGCTTCGCCAGGCGTTCCTGCAGCTTTTCGCGATCATAGTCGGACGTCGTGGTCTCGACCTGCGCACGGATCTGCTCGACCCGGCCCTTTATGCCTTCGGCTTCGCCTGCGCCGTCGACAATGGTGGTGTTTTCCTTGTCGATGGTGATGCGCTTGGCGCTGCCCAGCATGTTAAGCGTGACCGTCTCGAGCTTGATGCCCAGGTCTTCCGAGATCATCTGACCGCCGGTCAAGATCGCGATGTCTTCGAGCATCGCCTTGCGACGATCGCCGAAGCCAGGCGCCTTGACGGCAGCGACCTTCAGGCCGCCACGCAGCTTGTTGACGACGAGTGTGGCCAAAGCCTCGCCTTCGACGTCTTCCGCGATGATCAGGAGCGGACGGCCCGACTGGACGACCGCTTCCAGAACCGGAAGCATCGCCTGCAGGTTCGACAGCTTCTTCTCATGGATCAGAATGTACGGATCGGCGAGTTCGACCAACATCTTTTCCGGGTTGGTGATGAAATAGGGCGACAGATAGCCACGGTCGAACTGCATGCCTTCGACGACGTCGAGTTCAAACTCGAGGCCCTTGGCTTCCTCGACAGTGATGACGCCTTCCTTGCCGACCTTTTCCATCGCTTCGGCGATCTTCTCGCCGACGACGGTGTCGCCATTGGCCGAGATGATGCCGACCTGGGCGATTTCATTCGAACCGGAAACGGTCTTGGAACGCGACTTGAGGCTTTCGACAACCTTGATGACGGCCAGATCGACGCCGCGCTTCAGGTCCATCGGGTTCATGCCGGCCGAAACCGACTTCATGCCCTCACGAACGATCGCCTGGGCCAGAACGGTGGCGGTGGTCGTGCCGTCGCCCGCGATGTCATTGGTCCTCGACGCCACTTCGCGCACCATCTGCGCGCCCATGTTCTCGAACTTGTCCTTCAGTTCGATTTCCTTGGCGACGGTGACGCCGTCCTTGGTGATGCGCGGCGCGCCAAAGCTCTTGTCGATGACGACGTTGCGGCCCTTGGGACCAAGCGTTACCTTCACCGCATCGGCGAGGATGTCGACGCCGCGCAGGATGCGCTCACGAGCGTCGCGCGAAAACTTCACGTCTTTCGCTGCCATGTTCTTTACCTCTACTTTCTGATCAGAAACTGGAGTGATGTTGTGCTGTAAATCAGCCGATGACGCCGAGGATGTCGCTCTCTTTCATGATGAGCAGGTCCTCGCCGTTGATCTTCACTTCGGTGCCCGACCATTTGCCGAACAGGATCTTGTCGCCGGCCTTGACGTCCAGCGGCGTCACCTTGCCGTCCTCGGCGCGCGCGCCGGTGCCGACGGAGACGACTTCGCCTTCCTGCGGCTTTTCCTTCGCGGTGTCGGGAATAATAATGCCGCCTGCGGTCTTTTCTTCAGCCTCGACCCGGCGGACGAGAACACGGTCATGCAACGGACGAAAAGTCATGCCTCACCCTTTCCAATCAAGCAGGCGGGCAATCCCCGTTCAGGAACCCCTCCCCGGGCCCGCCGCCTGCATTCCATAAAGTCAATTAGCACTCAACCGAGGCGAGTGCTAATGCGTCGGGCATATTGGGGGGCGATCATCAGGCGTCAAGGCAAGGCGGAAAAATTATTTCCAGGCGCTGGAAATGTTTGGCCATCGGGTCAAAGCATTGCCCCTCATTGAGTAACGGAAGGCTTGGCAAGCTTCGCCGCGATTGCGGCCGCATCGCCCTTATCGATCAGGGCAATCAGGGCCCTTGCCTGGTTGTCAGCCGGGGCGTGTGGATCGAAGGCCAGCGGAACGAGGACGGTGCGGGCGGACTGTAACTTGCCGTCAGCCAAATATTGCAGCGCCAGGTGAAGACGCAGTTCATTGTCCTGGGGTACCAGTTCAAATGCCCTCTCCAGCCCCCGCACTGCATTCGGCGTCGGCCGGATGCCCTCGCTCAAAAAGCTCTCATAATAAAGCAGCAGTGCCGCCGCATCATTTGGTTCCAGCCGATTGGCCTTGATGAACCAACTGCGTGCCTCTTTCCATTTTCCAGGATCGCCTGCAGCCGAACGCGCGGGACGGCGCGCTATGGCGCGGCCCTTGTACATCATGGCCGTGCGATCTTGCGGATCGGCAAGAAGAGCGCGATCCGCCGCTGCTTCCGCCAGATCATCATTGTGTGCGTCATATTCCGCTTCGGCCAAGACATCCTGCACCTTCGCGTCGGATGGAAACGGGCTTGCGAGACGCCGGGCATCGAGCACGAGAGCCTGGGCCGCAGCGAGTTCAACGCCCCGATCCGAACGCAGTCTCACCGGCATCATGGCGGCTTCTCCTGGCGTCAGCATACGGACCTTGACTGCATCGGCAGCTATGTCGTCGAACGTGATGTGAACATAGGGAAGCGTGCCCCGATTGAGATAGGCATCGAGATCGCGATCAAGCTTGGAAAGATCTCCAAAGGCAATCTTGGCGACATCAATGCTCGCTTTGCCTTCATTGAGCGTTTTCAAATAAGTAGCCAACTGGCCTGCGGGCTTGGCTGAATGTAAGATAATGGGTCAACAGCCAGCCACGGCAATATAACGCGTCCGTTTCATCGCTGTCGATTTTACCATTTCCGGCACTTAACATATCGGCAATCGGCCAAGACTTGCCCGCCAATAGTCCATACAGGCGATGATAGGCGGGCATCCCGAAACCGATCCTGCCACCCCATTCAAACCTGGCAGTCGAATTGAATTCGGCAAAACCTTCAATGAACCAAGTGGGGTAAGCGATGTGGAATTTTGAAAGCATGATATGATGGCTGTATTCATGGAACAAAATGATCTGCGCATTGAGATCATACGGGCCGCCATCGCCATCCGAATGCCGTGGGGTAAAGGCGACTGACCCGTCTACGCGGCCCTCATAGAAACCAGCGACATTCTTACACCCCGTCCGAGCATTTCCGCTGCAGAGCGACCGCACGTCACCGACACGTGCAACAACATATACGATCAGAGGATTGGCCCGTTCTGACGCTCCGTCCGGCAAACCATGGATGCGACGCAGGAGTTTGTCGAAACGCTCAAGCCGCGACGCGAACGTCCGCGCCGCCGCCCTCCTTACTCTCTGAGTAAACTGTAAAATGGTCGGTTCGCGCTTCCAGCCAAGCTGCCGAAACCGGATATGAAAAGAAAAGCGCTGCAAAGACAGCGACAGCCCTCGCAATTTTTGGATATCCCCCCAATTTACTCCCCCATTATTATATTCGGCCGCCCCGTATTTAGCCCCAAGAATTTCTATTTGCCGAACCGGTACAAATGCAACGGCATTTTCAGGCCCTGAAGCATGATCCCAGGCTGGTTGCTTCAGGGAAATTCCCTCCCTGCTCCCGAGCGCATTTACACGGCCCAGGCACTGCTATAGCCAAGCATCAATGACTCAGCGGCTTTGGAGCCTTTGAATGCGTCTTCTGCATCTGGTTTGGCGGTTTCTCGTCGGCGTCAAGGATGCGCTGGTCCTGCTGTTCATGCTGCTGTTCTTCGGGCTGCTCTATGCTGGCCTTTCGGAAAAAGCAGGCGCGTTCGTCCCGAATGGTTCCGCGCTGACGCTCGATCTTGACGGCGTTATAGTCGACCAGCCTTCGGAGAAACCGCCTTTTGCGCTGCTCCGGTCCGATTTCGTGAACGAAATTCGTGGCCGGGATGTCGTTCACGCGGTTCAAAATGCCGCGACGGACGGGCGGATCAAGGCGCTGGTGCTTGATCTCGATCGCTTCCAGGGCGCCGGGCACGCCGATCTTCAGTCGATCGGCGAGGCGTTGCAGCGCTTTCGCAGTGCCGGCAAGCCAATCTATGCCTATGCGGCCAGCTACAATGACGCAGGCTATTATCTGGCATCCTTCGCCAATGAGATATGGACGGCGCCGCTGGGCGGCGTGCTGCTGACCGGCCCAGGCGGGGCCAACCTCTATTACAAGGGCCTGTTGGACAAGCTGGCGATCGACGTCGAGGTTTTCCGCGTCGGCACCTACAAGTCTGCGGTCGAGCCCTTTATCCGCAGCGATCAGTCGCCCGAGGCAAAAGCCGCCGCCCAGGCGCTGGCCGACACGGTCTGGACAAGCTGGAAGAGCGACGTGTCCCATGCGCGGCCGCGCGCCCAGATAGATGATTACACCAATAACCTCGCCGCGCGCGTGGCTGCCGCCGGCGGCGATCTCGCGAAAGCGAGTGTTTCGGCGGGACTGGTCGACAGGCTTGGCAGCCGGTCCGATTTCGCCCGAATGGTGTCGCGTCTCGTCGGTGCGGGCCCGGACAAGACCACGTCGTCATGGGCGGGAGTGAACCTCGAAGATTATGCCCGCGGCGTGTCGCAATCGGCTATCAGCTCAGGCCCAAGCGTCGGCGTGGTCTATGTATCGGGCGACATCATCGATGGCGAGGCGGGGCCGGGCACGGCAGGCGGCGATACCATCGCCGAACTCGTCGAAAACGCTTTGACCGACAAGCACATCAAGGCGCTGGTCGTCCGCATCGATTCTCCCGGTGGTTCGGTGACGGCATCCGAACGTATTCGCCTTGCCCTGATGGAAGCGAGGCGCAAGCAGATTCCGGTCATCGCGTCGATGGGATCGGTCGCGGCGAGCGGTGGATATTGGGTGGCGACGTCGGCCGAAACCGTCTTTGCCGAACCGACGACGATCACCGGATCGATCGGCGTGTTCGCGATCGTGCCCAGCTTCAAGGACAGCCTTGCAAAGGCCGGGCTGAGTGCGGATGGCGTCAAGTCCACGCCCTATTCCGGCGAGCCGGATCTGCTCCGCGGCCTTTCTCCGGAAGTGAAACAACTGCTCCAGCTATCGGTGGAGAACATCTATCGCCGTTTCGTCGCCCGTGTCGCCGTGGCGCGAAAGCTGCCTGCGCAACGGGTCGACGGGATCGGCCAGGGCCGGGTCTGGGCCGGAGCGACAGCGCGTCAGATAGGCCTTGTCGACCGTTTCGGCGGGCTGGATGAGGCGATCGCCTTCGCCGCCCGGCGCGCCGGACTCGACCCCTCAAAAAGCCGCGTCATCTATGTGGAAAAGCAACGGTCCCTGCCCTTGCGGCTCCTCAACGACATGCTGATGGGCGCGGGCCAGGTCAATGACGCACAGACGCGTGATCCCTGGAGCGCGCTGATTGCATCTAGCCGTGGCGCCTTGGTGCGCGCCTTTGACGACGCGCAGGCCGTCGCGCGGGGTCCCGCGATCCAGGTCCGCTGCCTGGAATGCGGAATGGCCTCCACCCACCGCCCGGCAAGCAGCGCGGCGCTTTTTGCACGTCTTTTGCCGGTGAAGCTCAAATGATTGAAATCCGCCCCGCCACGACCGCCGATGCACAGGCAATCGCCGCCATTTACGCACCCTATGTGGAAAGCAGCGCGGTCTCATTCGAGGAGGAAGTGCCATCGGCGGAACAAATCGCCGAACGCATGGCACTGAAAGACGGTCTCTATCCGTGGCTGATTGCGACGTCGTCGGAAGGCAGCGGCGTCATGGGTTTTGCCTGTGCCAGCCGGTTTCGCGAGCGCCCGGCCTATCGTTTCGCCGTTGAAACCTCGATCTATGTAGCGGGAGACCTGCAAAGGAACGGCGTCGGCAGGATGCTCTACGACGCACTGATCGACACGCTGGAATTCCAGGGGTTCACCCAGGCGATCGCCGCCATCGCCCTGCCCAATGACGCATCGATCAAGCTGCATGAAGCCATGGGCTTCTTCCGGGCAGGGATCTACCGCGAAATCGGCTTCAAGCATGGCCAGTGGCGCGACGTCGGCCTGTGGCAGCGCGAGCTTGCGACACCTGAAAATCCGCCGCCCGAGCCGAAAAGCTTCAGGCAAGTCGGCGTCGTCAGATCCGGCTGAAACCCTCAAGCCGCGCGTGAGTTTGCGCTCGGGTCGGTGCAGCCTGTCAGGGCATCGAGGAACTGGTCCACGCAGGCATCCCAACTGAAATGGCAGGCATAGGCGACGCAATTCGCGCCATCGCAGGCGAGCGCGGCCGCAATCGCCCTTTCCAGGTTTTCATCGACTGACCCGACCGCCTTTTTCCAGCCCGATATGGTTCCCCTGCCGTCAGCACCGATGACATCCAGCGGACCCGGTACCGGATAGCCCGCGACCGGCACGCCGCTTGCCAGCGCCTCGATCATGACCAACCCGAAGGTGTCGGTCAGGCTGGGAAAAACGAAGACGTCGGCGGCAGCATAAGCCGCCGCAAGGTCTTTTCCACAAAGCGCGCCGAGGAAACAAGCGGAAGGGTAGTTCCGTTTCAACCCGGCGAGCGCCGGCCCGTCGCCGACGACGATCTTGGTCCCTGCCACGTCCGCCGACAAAAATGCGTCCAGGTTCTTTTCCACCGCGATCCGCCCGACCGACAGCAGGATCGGACGCGGAAGCCGGGCCAGTTGCGGATGGGGCGGCCGAACACCGCCGAACTGCTCCAGATCGACCCCGCGCGACCATAGGCGGGTGTTGCGGATGCCCTGCCCGGCGAGTTCTTGCGCCAGGCTGACCGTCGCCACCAGCACCGCGCGCGATCCCGCGTGGAAGCGTCGCAGCGCCGGCCAGAACAGACCGGCGGGAAGCCCGGTGCGAAGGGCCATATATTCGGGAAAGCGGGTATGAAAAGCCGTTGTGAACGGGATGCCGTGCCGGCGGCAATAGCGCCGCGCCGCCCAGCCCAGCGGCCCTTCCGTGGCGATATGCACGACATCGGGCGCAAAATCCCCCACGATCCGGGCGATGCCGTGAAAGGGGGCGACCGCCAGACGGATTTCGGCATAGCCGGGACACGCCAGGGTGCGGAACATGTCGGGCGTCACGGTTTGGACCGAATGGCCGCGTTCCCGCAGTTTTGCGACCGTCGTCGTCAGGGTGCGGACAACCCCGTTCACCTGGGGCACCCAGGCATCGGTGATCAGCGTGATCCTCACTGGCTGGCAACCATCTGCAGGCGCTCGTCCGCTGCCGTCCGCCGACGGTGCTCGGCCCAGTCGAGGATTTCGATATGGCCATCGCCGCTCTCAACAAGCGCAGTGCAACTTTCCACCCAGTCGCCATCGTTATAATAGATGACGTCGCCGAACTGGCGGATCTCCGCTGAGTGGATGTGGCCGCAGACAACCCCGTCGACGCCGCGCTCGGCAGCGGCATGAGCCACCGCTTCCTCGAAACGGCAGACATATTCGACCGCGTTCTTCACCCTCTTCTTGAGGTGCGCGGACAAGGACCAATATGGCAATCCGAGATACCGGCGCACTCGATTGAATAGGACGTTCGCCTTCAGCAGAAGCTCATAGGCGCGGTCCCCCAGGAAGGCGAGCCAGCGGGCGTAAAGGACGATGCCGTCGAACACATCGCCGTGCACGATCAACAGACGACGGCCATCGGCGGTGTGGTGAATGGCCTCTGCCGCCAGTTCGACATCGCCGAAGTGCAGGCCGGTGTAATCCCGGAAAGCCTCATCGTGGTTGCCCGGCACATAGACGACGTGAGTGCCGCTTTTGGCGAGCTTCAGGATTCGGCGGATCACGTCATTGTGCGCGGCGGGCCAGTACCAGCCACGCTTCAGACGCCAGCCGTCTATGATATCGCCAACCAGATAAAGCGTTTCGCACTCGATCGATTTCAGAAAATCGACCAGCAGCTCCGCATTGCAGCCCCGCGTGCCGAGATGGACATCTGAAATCCATACCGTCCTGAACCTGAGCCTTGGCCGGTGATGCTCGCCATGATCGGGTTCATGAAGCCAGACGGGAAGCGAGGGAGGAATGGCGGGGCCATTCCGGCGTTGACGGGCACGCACTCGGGGTGCGATGTCGGCGGCGGGCGAGGTTGCCATGTGCCCCTTTCGCTAAAGCGCTTCCCCGACACGGAAATTGGCCGCCGGAGGGAAGCGCGGCAAACAACAAGCGGCTGGGCTTCAGCCACTCGCCCCTTAATCAACCGCCATGACAAAGTTATTGCGGGCAGGTGGCGCTATTGTGACACCGGCCGCCGAGGTTCAGGCAGGCGCGTCCGGCTGTTCCTCCGGCCGGGCCGCTTGAAAGGCCGGCAGTTCGTTCAAAGCCGTGTCGATCTCGACCAATGCGGGAAAAGCGCCGAGATCGGTGCCGAACCTTCGCGCATTGTAGACTTGCGGGACAAGACAGACATCGGCCAGTGTCGGCGCGTCGTCGAACAGATAGCGGCCGCGGCTGGACCTGGCGAGCGTCTCAAGCGCGGTAAAACCGACCGTGACCCAGTGCTTCTGCCAGTCCTCGATTTCGGCCTGGTCGTGACCTAGCGTCTTCTTCAGATATTTGAGAACGCGCAGATTGTTGAGCGGGTGGATATCGCAAGCGACGGCCAAAGCTGCCGCCAGGACATGCGCCCGGTTGGCTGCATCTTCAGGCAACAGCCGGACAGCCGGATAGACAGCATCCAGATAGTCGATGATCGCGAGGCTCTGCGACAACCGCACATCGCCGTCGATCAGAAACGGCACCAGTCCCTCTGGGTTGAGCGCGAGATATTCGGGCTCCGACTGCGCGCCTGCGACAATGCTCACCGGCCGTTGTTCGTAAGCAAGCTCCTTCAAGGCCAACGCGATGCGCACCCGGTAAACGGCGGAAGATCGCCAATAGCCGTAGAGTATGCGCGCCATGCCGCTTCGCCTCCGCTTCAGCCCAGATTGTCGATGGCGCGGGCGAGATCGATATCATGCTGCGACAGGCCCTTGGCGTCGTGCGTCGTCAGCAGGATATCCACCTTGTTCCAGACATTGGACCATTCCGGGTGGTGATCCGCCTTTTCGGCAAGCAGCGCCACCCGGGTCATGAAGGCGAACGCCTCATTGAAATCCTTGAAACGACAGGTGCGCCTGATCGCGTCCCGGTCCTTGTCATAGGTCCAATTGCCGAGGGTCGGCAAAAGCGCCGTCCGTTCGGCTTCCGAAAGCTTCGCCATGGTCAGGGTTTCCCTCGCACCTAAGCGCCAACCGTTTGTTCGATGGTCCCGAAGATGGGATGATGATCATCGCCCGGCATCTCAATTCTAACCGTATCGCCTATCTTCATGAAGGGCGTGTACGGTTCTCCATGGTTGATCATTTCAACCACGCGGGCTTCGGCAATGCAGGAATAGCCGCGACCCCCATCACTGATCAGCATTCCCGGCCCGCGGTTCTTGCCCCTGTTGGACACGGTGCCCGAGCCGATGATGCTGCCGCTGCCCAATGAACGGGTCTTCGCGGCATGAGCGATCAGCGCACCGAAATCGAACGTCATGTCGACATGCGCCTCCGCCCTGCCGAATGGCTGGCCATTGAAATCGACCGAAACCACGCCCCGCAACTTGCCCTCCTGCCAGCGGGCTCCCAGCCCATCGGGCGTCACGAACACCGGCGAAAAAGCCGAAGCGGGTTTCGACTGGAAAAAGCCGAAGCCCTTCGCCAGTTCCGCGGGGGTAAGGTTCCTGAGGGAGATGTCATTGACCAGGCCCACCAGCCGAATGAGCCCGAGCGCCTGATCACGCGTGACACCCTGCGGCACATCGCCGGTGACGACGACAATTTCGGCCTCGAAATCACATCCCCAACCTTCGTTGGCGAGGGGAATCGGGTCACGCGGGCCAAGAAAGCCATCGGACCCGCCCTGGTAGAACAGCGGATCGATCCAGAATTTATCGGGCAAATCGGCTCCGCGCGCGCGCCTGACGAGTTCGACATGGTTCACATAGGCCGAGCCATCGGCCCACTGATAGGCGCGCGGCAGCGGCGCTGCAGCCTGTCGCTCATGAAACCGCATCATGGGAATGGCCTCGTGCGCAAGGTCGGTCGCCAAAGCTTCCAGCCGGGGCAGAGCGTCCTCCCAATTGTCGAGCGCCGCCTGCAGCGTGGGGGCGATATGGCCGGCATCGGCGCACCAGGCGAGATCATTTGAAACGACAACTAGACGGCCATCGCGGCCACCCTTCAACGACGCAAGCTTCATGGCTACTCCCGGTCTGCACAAAGCCGTATAGTTAGGCCCCGGCAACCGCCTGTCCATGCATATTTTGGCAAATCAACGCCGGGCCCGGCCAGGAACGACACCGCGACGGATCTGGTCCAGTTCGATCGATTCAAACAGCGCCTTGAAGTTGCCCTCGCCGAAGCCCTCATTGCCCTTGCGCTGGATGATCTCGAAGAAGATCGGCCCGATCATGTTCTCGGTGAATATCTGTAGCAAAAGACCGCCGCCCGTATCCGGCGCGCCGTCGATCAATATCTTGCGCTTGTGCATTTCGGCGACATCATGTCCATGTCCGGGTAGGCGTTTGTCGACCAGTTCGTAATAGCTGTCGGGCGTATCCTGAAAATGAATGCCATTGGCCCGCAGCCGGTCCACGGTCGCGAAGATATCGTCAGTCGCGAGCGCAACGTGCTGAATGCCCTCGCCGTGATATTCGCGCAGGAACTCCTCGATCTGGCTGTGCTCATCCTGGCTTTCGTTGAGGGGGATGCGAATCTTGTTGTCGGGCGCGGCCATCGCCTTTGAAAAAAGGCCGGTCGACTGTCCTTCGATGTCGAAATAGCGAATCTCACGGAAGTTGAAGATGCGCTGATAAAATTCCGCCCAGTGCACCATGCCGCCGCGATTGACATTGTGGGTGAGGTGATCGATCGCCTGCAGCCCTGCCGAACGATCGTCCCGCCTGGTGCCGGCGACCGGATGGAAATCGACGTCATAGATTCCGGCCGCGCCATAGCGATCGACAAGATAGAGGTTCGAACCGCCAATCCCCTCGATCGCCGGAATGTTGAGCTCCATCGGACCGACCGGCCCCTTGACGGGCCGCGCGCCGCGTCGCAGCGCCTCAGCGAAAGCGGCCGCCGCGTCGTGCACGCGAAAGGCCATGGCGTTAGCCGAAGGGCCGTGCTCGCGACGGAAAGATGCAGCCTGCCCCCTGCTCTCCATGTTCAGGATGAAATTAATGTCGCCCTGCGCATAGCGGCGAACGTTCTTCGACCGGTGATTGCCCAGATGGGTAAAGCCCATCATGTCGAACAGACCGGCCAATGCTTCCGGGTCGGGTCCGGTGAATTCGACGAATTCGAAGCCGTCGAGCCCCAGGGGGTTGTCGTACGCCTCCGTCATGAATGATCTCCGGGAACGTGAGACTGCGTGCCACGCGTGAACACCCCGTCGGTCGGCAATACATCGGTCATTTCCAGCTCCGGCAACTGTTCGAGTTCGGCGTAGAGCGGCGCGAAATCGGTCTCGACGGTTTCGCGCAACAGCGCGTCGAAGCTGTCGATGACGAAATAATTCTGCTGATAATCATCGATCCGGTATTTCGTCCGCATCACACGCCGCAGGTCGAAGCCCAGCCGGTTGGGCGAAGGGCTGTCCAGCGCGAAGATCGACTCGCCATGGCTCGAGACGATGCCCGCGCCATAGAGTTTCAATCCGCCACCGTCGCGGATCAACCCGAATTCCACCGTGTACCAGTATAGCCGGGCCAGTTTGTGGATCGCGCCGAACTGCATCGAACGCAGGCCGCCCTCGCCATAGGCCTGCATGTAATCGGCGAACACCGGATGGGCGAGCAGCGGCACATGGCCGAACACGTCATGGAATATGTCGGGCTCTTCGAGATAGTCGATCTGTTCGGGCGTGCGAATGAAGCGCCCCGCCACGAACCGGCGATTGGCGAGATGGTTGAAAAACACCTCCTCCGGCACCAGGCCCGGCACCGCGACGACCGACCAGCCCGTCGCCTTTTGCAGCCGCTCGGAAAGCTCATCGAAATCTGGAATGCCTGGCCTGGACATCCGAAGAATACCAAGCCCGTCCAGGAAGGCGGGGACAACGCGGCCCGGCAGCAGATCGGCCTGGCGCGCAAACAGGCGGTCCCACATCGCATGTTCCTGGGGCGTATAATCGGCCCAGCGCTGCGGGATAATCCAGTCAGCGGCGGCTCCCTCGGGAGGAAGCTGGTCAGGCGTGGCGCCCTTCATGCCCCACAAGCTGGGGAGAAGTTATATGAATTCAAGACGCAATTTTCGGCGCCGTCCTTTCCCTAACGGGAGGCAGTGCCGTCTATTTCTTCAATACCGAAAACGGGTTGGCGGCCGTCTTGCCGGCCTTGGCCTCTGCTTCGGCCTCTTCCTCGCTCTTCAGCACCCGGCGATATTCGGCCAACTCTTCATCCGAAAGCCGGGGATAGGGATCAAGCGCAAGGCTCATCGTTTCGGCGGCGCATTCGCCGATATCGACAAACTCCCCGTCCAGCGGAACCACGTCGCAATCGGCGGAGCTCAATTCCAGTTCCTCGTCCGCGCCGCTGGATGAGGCCGCCACGCTGAACAACACATCGAGCGGCTCTTTCATCGACACGGGAATCGGTTGGCCCGAGACAACACAGACCTGGCTGAGCGTTGCCTCAACCTCACCGCGCGCACGAATGCCCGCAGCCTCGCGCGAGACGGAAATCTGCGCCGCCAGACGGTCCAGACTTTTCAGGCCAAAGCGTTCCGCCAGCAAGGCGCGCTCTGCCGGTTCCGCCGCGACATCGTGGCGGCGCGGGGTCGTGCCGATCTCATCAAGCCTGATCCGCCGCGAGAATTCGGGCATCGTCATCCGCCAAGCTCTCCCGCCACAAGATCATCCAGCGGCTGCCGATCTATCGCGTCGCGCAGGCGGTGGACCTCGGCCGCCACGAAGGCCAGGGCCTCGGGCGACGGCGCATCGCCCCGGTAGAGGTTGCGCACCAGAGCCGCTTCCAGATCGCCGCCGTCGGCCAGCCCTTCGCCATAGGCGTCGATCCGCCCGCCCAGCGCGCCCATCATCTTGCCCATGTGCTTGCCGACCACAAAGTCACCGATGCCAATCTGACGCATCTGGCCGTCCATGTCGTCGATGAACCTCTCGGTCAGGTCCACCGCCGTGCGGCGCATCGGTTCGCCCTCGCGATCAAGCCGAAGCAGCACCAACGTCATCACCAGCGCCAACATGTCGAATCGGCCATCGAGACTGTCCGCCACCGCGCCATCGGCATACCAGCGCGGGTCGCGCGCACGTCCGACGATCCGCCCATAAAGCGGCAGCATCGGTTGGGGCTTTGGCGACCGGGCCACCAAACGGCGCCAGAAACTCATCTTCGTCTTCTCCATGCAAACCCCTGCTTGCAGCAGCGGTACAAGCCCGCCTATTGAGGGAGCGTGAAAAAGGTTGCAATGCGTAATGCTGCCAAAGGCGACGCGGCGGCATGGATGAAAGGATCGGCAATGGCGGTTTGGGCGAAGCGGGCGGCGATTACGCTCACCCTGGCGGCCGTGGCGGCGACGACCAGCGGGTGCGCCCGCATCCGCAATCATCAGGGCTATGTCGCGGATACGGCGCTGATACAGTCGGTCCAGCCTGGCGTGGACAATCGCAATTCGGTGATGAAAACGCTCGGCCGCCCATCGTTCGACGCTGAATTCGACAAGAACGCCTGGTATTACGTGTCGCGCGAAACCCGGCAGTTCGGCTTCAACCGGCCCAAGGCGAAGGACCAGATGCTGCTCGTCGTCCAGTTCGATCAGAACGGCACCGTGACCAATGTCAGCCGCCGTGGCATGGAGCAGGTCGCCAACATCAGCATGGAACGCGACAAGACGCCAACGCTGGGCCGCAAGCGCAGCCTGTTGCAGGATATCTTCGGCAACATCGGCGCCGTGGGCGCGGGCGGTGCGGGGGGCGGTCCGGGGGGCGGAAGCGGCCCCGGCGGCGATACGCCGTAACCGGCCCACTCAGGGTCGACAAGGCGCATTTGGACTAGCCCGAGGCCCCGCCGCATTTAGGGACGAAACCATCGAAAGTGTCGCCTCGCGGGCGCGAGGGTACGCATTCTCGTGCGCGAAGGGTTTTCCAAGAGCTGATCGTGACCGTCAGGCGCGGGCTGTCTGGGGCAGCTTGGTTTGTGAAGCAGACGAAACTCCTTCCCGCAAGCGGGATAGAGCTTTGGGTTTACGAACCCCATCGGTGGAAAGCGAACTTGGTCACCCAAGGCAATACGATCCAACGATAACATCCCATGGGTGATCCGTCGCGTTAGCGGTCGATAGCTATCTCCCGGCCATCCGTCATCAACCGGCACAGTGATCATAAAGAAAAACCCCGCCGGATCACTCCAGCGGGGCATTTTTCTGTTCGATTGAACCGAAGGGCTTATTCCTCGGTCCCATCCTCGCCGTTGGACGCACCGGCAACAGCGGCCAGCGGATCCTCGCCATAGGCCAGTTCCACCGGTTCGTTCTTTTCCGCCAGCTCGGCTGCGGTCGGAACTTCGGTTTCGCCCGCCAGCACAAGGTGCCGTTCACGCTGTGAAGCGCGAAGCGCGGCATCGCGGCTGTTGGCGGTCACCCGCATGCGGTTCATTGCCGCACCCGTGCCGGCCGGAATCAGGCGGCCGACAATGACGTTTTCCTTCAACCCGGTGAGCGTGTCGATCTTGCCCTGCACCGCAGCTTCGGTCAGCACGCGGGTCGTTTCCTGGAACGACGCGGCGGAGATGAACGAACGCGTCTGCAGCGACGCCTTGGTGATGCCAAGCAAAACCGGCTTCCCCTCGGCGAGCGTGCGCCCTTCGGCGGCGGCCTTCACATTGATCTCATCCATTTCCTCGCGATCGACCTGTTCGCCGGCAAGCAGCGTGGTGTCGCCGCCGTCGGTGATCTCGACCTTTTGCAGCATCTGGCGAACGATAACTTCAATGTGCTTGTCGTTGATCTTCACGCCCTGAAGCCGGTAGACCTCCTGGATCTCCGCGACAAGATATTCCGCCAGCGCCTCGACACCCAGAACGTCCAGGATATCGTGCGGATCGGGATTGCCGTCGATCAGGTAATCGCCGCGCTGGATGATGTCGCCTTCCTGCACGGTCATATGCTTGCCCTTGGGCACCAGATATTCGATCGGCTCGACCGAAGGGTCCTCCGGACGCAGGATAATGCGGCGCTTGGCCTTGTAATCCTTGCCGAATTCGACCCGGCCGGAAACGCGGGCGATGATCGCATTGTCCTTGGGCTTGCGCGCTTCGAACAACTCGGCCACCCGCGGCAGACCGCCGGTGATGTCGCGGGTCTTTGCCGCTTCGCGCGGAATACGGGCAAGCACGTCGCCCGCTTCCACACGCTGGCCTTCATTGACCGAAAGGATCGAGTCCACCGACAGCAGATAACGCGCCGCCTCGCCCGAATTCTCGTCCAGCAAGGTAACGCGCGGGCGCAGATCGTCCTTCTTGTTGGAACGGGCGCGCCAGTCGATCACCACCTTGTTGGTGATGCCGGTGGCTTCGTCGACCTGCTCTTCCAGCGACTGGCCTTCGATCAGATCCTGGTATTTGATCGTGCCCGCGCTCTCGGTGATGATCGGCAGCGTGTAGGGATCCCACTCCGCCATCCGCTCGCCCTTCGAAATCATATGGCCGCTCTCGAACTGGAGCATGGCGCCATAGGGGATGCGGAAGGTTGCGCGTTCACGCCCCTCGCTGTCGATGATCACGATTTCGCCGTTGCGCGCCATCGCGATGCGACGGCCACGGCTGTCGACGATGGTCGGCATGTTGCGATATTCCAACGTGCCGTCCGCCGGCGTTTCCAGCGTCGACTGTTCCGACACCTGCGCAGCACCGCCGATGTGGAAGGTCCGCATCGTCAACTGCGTACCCGGCTCGCCGATCGACTGGGCGGCTATGACGCCCACCGCCTCGCCCATGTTGACGGGCGTGCCGCGCGCAAGATCGCGACCATAACAGGCCGCGCAGACGCCGGTCTTGGATTCGCAGATCAGCGGCGAGCGGATCGTCACCACCGGCACGCCGACGGCTTCGACCTTCGCAACCGCTGCCTCGTCAAGCAGGGTGCCATGCGACACGACGATCTCGCCGGTCTTGGTATCGACGATGTCCTCCGCGATCGTACGGCCCAGGATGCGTTCGCCCAGCGACACGATGGTGGTGCCGCCTTCAATGATCGCGCGCGTTTCCAGGGCTCGTTCGGTGCCGCAGTCTTCCTCGATGACCACGCAATCCTGGCTGACGTCCACCAGACGGCGGGTCAGGTAACCCGAGTTCGCCGTCTTCAATGCGGTGTCGGCCAGACCCTTGCGGGCGCCGTGGGTCGAGTTGAAGTATTCAAGGACGGTCAGGCCCTCCTTGAAGTTCGAGATGATCGGCGTTTCGATGATCTCGCCCGACGGCTTCGCCATCAGGCCGCGCATGCCGGCAAGCTGCTTGATCTGCGCCTGCGAACCACGGGCGCCGGAGTGCGCCATCATGTAGATCGCATTGATCGGCTTCTCGCGGCCGTCTTCCTGCTTCTGCTTGGACGAAATGCGCTTCATCATCGCGTCGGCGACGCGATCACCGCAACGCGCCCAGGCATCGACGACCTTGTTGTACTTCTCGCCCTGCGTGATCAGACCATCCTGATACTGCTGTTCGAAATCCTTCACCAGCAGCTTGGTTTCGTTGACCATTTCCTCCTTTTCGGGCGGAATGACCATGTCGTCCTTGCCGAAGGAAATGCCCGCCGAACAGGCATGGCGGAAACCGAGCGCCATGATCGCGTCGGCGAACAGCACCGTCTCTTTCTGGCCGGTATGGCGATACACGGTATCGATGACGTCGCCGATCTCCTTCTTGGTGAGGAGGCGGTTGACGGTCGCGAACGGCACCTTGTGGCTCTTCGGGAGTGTCTCGCCGAGGAGCATGCGGCCCGGCGTCGTCTCGAAGCGCTTCATATAGGTGTTGCCGTCCTCGTCCGTCTGCGGGACGCGGCTGGTGATCTTCGAATGCAGCGTCACCGCGCCGACATTGAGCGCCTGATGCACTTCAGTCATGTCGCTGAGCAGCATGCCCTCGCCAGGCTCGGCCTCGCGCTCCATCGACAGGTAATAAAGGCCCAGCACCATGTCCTGCGACGGCACGATGATCGGCTTGCCGTTCGCGGGGCTGAGGATGTTGTTGGTCGACATCATCAGCACGCGGGCTTCAAGCTGCGCCTCGAGCGACAGCGGCACGTGCACGGCCATCTGGTCGCCGTCGAAGTCGGCGTTGAAGGCCGAGCAGACCAGCGGGTGAAGCTGGATCGCCTTGCCTTCGATCAGCACCGGCTCGAACGCCTGGATGCCGAGGCGGTGGAGCGTCGGCGCGCGGTTCAGCAGAACCGGATGCTCGCGGATCACCTCGTCAAGGATGTCCCAGACCTCCTTGCGTTCCTTTTCGACCCACTTCTTCGCCTGCTTCAGGGTCATCGACAGACCCTTGGCATCCAGACGCGCGTAGATGAACGGTTTGAACAGTTCGAGCGCCATCTTCTTCGGCAGGCCGCATTGGTGGAGCTTCAGCTCCGGTCCGGTCACGATCACCGAACGGCCCGAATAGTCGACGCGCTTGCCGAGAAGGTTCTGGCGGAAACGGCCCTGCTTGCCCTTCAGCATGTCGGACAGCGACTTCAGCGGGCGCTTGTTCGCACCGGTGATCGTCCGGCCACGGCGGCCGTTGTCGAACAGCGCATCGACCGATTCCTGAAGCATGCGCTTTTCGTTGCGGACGATGATGTCCGGCGCGCGCAGTTCGATCAGCCGCTTCAGACGGTTGTTGCGGTTGATGACGCGGCGATAAAGATCGTTCAAATCCGACGTCGCGAAACGGCCGCCATCGAGCGGCACCAGCGGACGCAGTTCCGGCGGAATGACGGGAACGACGTTCAGCACCATCCATTCCGGACGGTTGCCGGATTCGAGGAAGCTCTCGACAACCTTCAGCCGCTTGATGATCTTCTTGGGTTTCAGCTCGGACTTTGTGGTCGCGAGCTCTTCAAGCAGCTGCACCTTCTCGCCTTCGAGGTCGAGTTCCTCGAGCAGGCGGCGAACGGCTTCGGCGCCGATTCCGGCAGTGAAGGCGTCTTCGCCATATTCGTCCTGCGCTTCGATCAGCTCGTCCTCGTTGAGGAGCTGCAATTTCGTCAGCGGGGTGAGGCCGGGCTCGATGACGATGTAGTTCTCGAAGTAGAGAACCCGCTCAAGCTGCTTCAACTGCATGTCGAGCAGCAGGCCGATGCGCGAGGGCAGCGACTTCAGGAACCAGATGTGCGCGACCGGAGCGGCCAGTTCGATATGGCCCATGCGCTCGCGGCGGACCTTCGAAACCGTCACTTCGACGCCGCACTTCTCGCAGACGATGCCTTTGTACTTCATGCGCTTGTACTTGCCGCACAGGCACTCGTAATCCTTGATCGGACCAAAGATGCGCGCGCAGAACAGACCGTCGCGTTCAGGCTTGAACGTGCGGTAGTTGATCGTCTCCGGCTTCTTGATCTCGCCGATAGGACCAGCTGCGGATACGCTCCGGGCTCGCCAGACCGATCTGGATCTGGTCGAACGTCTCCGGCTTTGCCGCGGGGTTCATGAAGTTCATCAGTTCCTGGTTCATGCCCAAGTCCTTCCTTGAAACTTGTTACCCTGCCTTATCGTGCAGGGTGGGCGAAGCGCAGCCGATTGCCCGGCGCTACCCCGCCCCGAACCCCTTTCCCACCGGGGAAAGGGGCTGCGGTTCGAATTAAACGGCTGCCGTCTCGTCGTCGCCGCTCGTAAGCTCGACGTTGAGGCCCAGAGACCGCATTTCCTTCACGAGCACGTTGAAGCTTTCCGGAATGCCGGCCTCGAAGGTGTCGTCACCCTTGACGATCGCCTCGTAGACCTTGGTGCGTCCGACAACGTCGTCGGACTTCACCGTCAGCATTTCCTGAAGCGTATATGCCGCGCCATAGGCCTGCAGCGCCCAGACTTCCATTTCGCCGAAGCGCTGGCCGCCGAACTGCGCCTTGCCGCCCAGCGGCTGCTGGGTGACGAGGCTGTATGGCCCGATCGAACGTGCATGGATCTTGTCGTCGACCAGGTGATGCAGCTTCAGCATGTAGATGTAGCCGACGGTCACCTTGCGGTCGAACTGCTCGCCGGTACGACCGTCGTACAGTTCCACCTGGCCCGAGGTGTCGAGCCCGGCAAGCTGAAGCATCTCCGACACGTCCGCTTCACGCGCGCCGTCGAACACCGGCGTCGCCATGGGAACGCCGCCCGTGACGTTGCCGGCGAGTTCGAGAAGATCCTCCTCGAGCTGCGCGTCGATCTCGGCGTGGTAAGCCTTGCCATAGACCTTCTTCAGCTGATCGCGGATGCGCTTGGCGTCGGTAGCGTCAAGCCCCTGTGCCTTGGCATGGATATCCTCAAGCAGCGCCCCGATCTGCTTGCCAAGGCCGCGCGCGGCCCAGCCCAGATGGGTTTCGAAGATCTGCCCGACGTTCATGCGCGATGGCACGCCCAGCGGATTGAGCACGATATCGGCGTGGGTTCCGTCCTCCAGGAACGGCATGTCCTCGATCGGCAGGATCCGGCTGATGACGCCCTTGTTGCCGTGACGGCCGGCCATCTTGTCGCCCGGCTGCAGCTTGCGCTTCACCGCGACGAACACCTTGACCATCTTCAGCACGCCCGGCGGCAGCTCGTCGCCGCGCTGAAGCTTCTCGACCTTGTCCTCGAAACGCTTCTGCAGGTTCGTCTGCGCTTCGTCCCACTGACGCCATGCATTGCTTCCAGGTCCGACTGGATCTTGTCGTCGGCAACCGCGAACTTCCACCATTCGCGCTTTTCGACGTCGCCCAGCAGAGCCTCGTCGACGACGGTGCCCTTCCGGATGCCCTTCGGCGCGGCCGTTGCGGTCTGGCCCAGCAGTACTTCCTTGAGGCGCGTATAGGTCGCCCGGTTAAGGATCGCACGTTCGTCCTCGCGGTCCTTGGTCAGCCGGTCGATTTCCTCGCGTTCGATCGCAAGGGCGCGTTCGTCCTTGTCGATGCCATGGCGATTGAAGACGCGGACCTCGACCACCGTGCCCGCCACACCCGGCGGCAGGCGCAGCGACGTGTCGCGCACGTCCGACGCCTTCTCACCGAAGATCGCGCGAAGGAGCTTTTCCTCCGGCGTCATCGGGCTTTCGCCCTTCGGCGTGATCTTGCCGCACAGGATATCGCCCGGCTCAACCTCGGCGCCGATGTAGACGATGCCCGCCTCGTCGAGGTTGCGCAGCGCTTCCTCACCGACGTTGGGGATGTCGCGGGTGATGTCCTCCGGCCCGAGCTTGGTGTCGCGGGCCATCACCTCGAACTCCTCGATGTGGATCGAGGTGAAGACATCGTCCTTCACGATCCGCTCGGAGATCAGGATCGAAGTCTTCATAGTTGTAGCCGTTCCAGGGCATGAACGCGACGAGCACGTTCCGGCCCAGCGCCAGCTCGCCCAGTTCGGTCGACGGACCATCCGCGATGACCTCGCCCTGGCGAACCATGTCGCCCACTTTCACCAGCGGACGCTGGTTGATGCAGGTGTTCTGGTTCGACCGCTGGAACTTCATCAGTGTGTAGATGTCCACGCCCGACTGGCCGGCCTGCACGTTCTCCGTCGCGCGGACAACGATGCGGGTCGCGTCCACCTGATCGACGATGCCGGTGCGCTTGGCGGTGATCGCAGCGCCCGAATCGCGCGCCACGGTCTCTTCCATGCCGGTGCCGACGAACGGCGCTTCGGCGCGCACCAGCGGCACGGCCTGACGCTGCATGTTCGAACCCATCAGCGCGCGGTTGGCGTCATCGTTTTCCAGGAAAGGAATGAGCGATGCTGCGACCGAAACCAGCTGCTTCGGGCTGACGTCCATCAGCGTGATCTGGTCACGCGGGGCCATCAGGAATTCACCCGCCTCGCGCGCCGAGATCAACTCCTCGACGAAACGGCTTTCACCGTCCAGTTCAGCGTTCGCCTGCGCGATGGTATGCTTGGCCTCTTCCATCGCCGACAGATAGACGACCTCGTTGGTCACCTTTCCGTCCACGATCTTGCGGTACGGCGTTTCGATGAAGCCGTACTTGTTCACCCGGCTGAAGGTTGCCAGCGAGTTGATCAGGCCGATGTTCGGCCCTTCCGGCGTTTCGATCGGGCAGATCCGGCCATAATGGGTCGGATGGACGTCGCGAACCTCGAAGCCCGCGCGCTCGCGGGTGAGGCCGCCCGGCCCAAGCGCCGAAACGCGCCGCTTGTGGGTCACTTCCGACAGCGGGTTGGTCTGGTCCATGAACTGCGAAAGCTGCGACGAACCGAAGAACTCGCGAACCGCGGCAACCGCAGGCTTCGCGTTGATGAGGTCGTTTGGCATCACCGTCGAGATATCGACCGACGACATGCGCTCCTTCACCGCGCGTTCCATGCGGAGCAGGCCGACGCGATACTGGTTTTCCAGCAGCTCGCCCACCGAACGCACGCGGCGGTTGCCGAGGTTGTCGATGTCGTCGATCTCGCCCTTGCCGTCCTTCAGGTCGACGAGGGTCTTGACGACCGCAGGATATCCTCGGTGCGAAGCGTCGTCACAGTGTCCGCGGCAGTCCAGCTCGAGACGCATGTTCATCTTGACGCGGCCGACGGCCGAGAGATCGTAGCGCTCCGGATCGAAGAACAGACCGCCGAACAGCGCCTCGGCGGTTTCGCGCGTCGGCGGCTCGCCAGGGCGCATGACGCGATAGATGTCGGAGAGCGCCTGGTCGCGCTCTTCGGCCTTGTCGGCCATCAGCGTATTGCGAATCCACGGACCGACATTGACATGATCGATGTCGAGCAGTTCGATCTTGTCGAAACCGGCCTTGTCGAGCTTTTCGAGGTTTTCCGGCCGACAGCTCGTCGCCTGCCTCGATGTAGATCTCGCCGGTCTTCTCGTTGATCAGATCATAGGCCGAATAGCGGCCGAAGATTTCCTCGGTCGGGATCAGCAGCTCCTTGAGACCATCCTTCTGCGCCTTGTTGCGCGGCGCGAGGAGACGATCTTCTGGCCCGGCTGGGAAGACGACCTCGCCGGTTTCAGCGTTGACGATGTCGAACATCGGCTTCTGGCCGCGCCATTGCTCGGCGCACGAACGGCACGCGCCAGCCGTCCTGGGGCCGCGGGCCCAGTTCACGCGGTTGTAGAAATGGTTGAGGATCTCTTCCGAGTTCATGCCCAGCGCGTAGAGCAGCGAGGTCACCGGCAGCTTGCGCTTGCGGTCGATGCGGACGTTGACGATGTCCTTGGCGTCGAATTCGAAATCGAGCCACGAACCGCGATAAGGAATGACGCGGGCGGCGAACAGATACTTGCCCGAAGAGTGGGTCTTGCCACGGTCATGATCGAACAGCACGCCCGGCGAACGGTGCATCTGCGATACGATGACGCGCTCGGTGCCATTGATGATGAACGTGCCGTTCTGCGTCATCAGCGGCATGTCGCCCATGTAGACGTCCTGCTCCTTGATATCGAGCACCGAGCGGGCTTCGGTATCGGGATCGACCTCGAACACGATCAGGCGCAGCGTAACGCGCATCGGCGCGGCATAGGTCATGCCGCGCTGGCGGCACTCGTCGGTGTCGTACTTCGGATCTTCCAGCTCGTAATGGACGAAATCGAGCTCGGCGGTGCCGGCGAAATCGCGGATCGGGAACACCGACCGCAGCGTCTTTTCCAGGCCCGAGACATAGCCGTCGGCAGGTCGCGAGCGCAGGAACTGCTCGTAGCTTTCGCGCTGCACCTCGATCAGGTTCGGCATCTGCACCACTTCGTGGATGTTGCCGAAGACCTTGCGGATGCGCTTGCGTGCCGTGGCATTTCCGGCGGTTTTCCCGCCGGCGGTCGTTGGGGCTATCTGAGTTGCCATGTTTTCTTGCCTCGCGCAGTGGAATCAGGCCGGTCTTGCAACCGGTGCGGAGCCGTTTTCGATTACGCCAGAACGACGAAGGGTGCGGTTCCCAGGCTCTTGGAAACCGCACCGCTTGCGTCATTTCGCCTGTCCGCTTCCCTATTCTTTCAGTCCGCTGCGCAACTGCGGACCGTATCCCGGAAATCGGCAGGAAACCTCCAGCCCAGCGCGCCCCGAAGGATGCGCTGCCCGGAGGCGTGATCTGATTACTTCAGCTCGACGGTGGCGCCGGCCTCTTCGAGCTGCTTCTTGACCTTCTCGGCTTCGTCCTTGTTCACGCCTTCCTTGACGGCCTTTGGCGCGCTCTCGACGAGAGCCTTCGCTTCGGTCAGGCCAAGGCCGGTGATCGCACGGACTTCCTTGATCACGTTGATCTTCTTGCCACCGTCGCCGGTGAGAACAACGTCGAACTCGGTCTTCTCTTCGACAGCGGCGGCACCAGCGCCAGCGCCACCCGGAGCAGCGGCAACGGCAACAGCCGCGGCAGCCGAAACGCCCCACTTTTCTTCGAGCAGCTTCGCAAGCTCGGCCGCTTCGAGAACGGTCAAAGCCGAAAGATCGTCAACAATTTTCTGAAGGTCAGCCATTGATAGTCTCCATATGGGGCAATCGCCCCGATAATTTCAAGTTGATGACGTTTGCTCAGGCGGCTGCGCTGTCGCCATAGGCGGCAAAAACGCGGGCCAGCTTCGATGCCGGCGCATTGGCAAGCTGGGCAACCTTGGTCGCGGGCGCATTGATAAGTCCCACGATCTTGGCGCGCAGTTCGTCCAGCGACGGCAGTTCGGCCAGTGCCTTGACCCCGCTCACATCCAGCACGGTGTCGCCCATCGCGCCGCCCACGATTTCGAACTTGTCGTTCGTCTTCGCGAACTCCACGGCCACCTTGGCCGCGGCAACGGGGTCAGTCGATGTCGCAAGCGCCGTAGGGCCGACGAGCAGGTCGCTGATCGACAGATATGACGTGCCTTCGAGAGCCAGACGGGCAAGCCGATTCTTGGCCACCTTGTAGCTGGCGCCTGCCTCACGCATCTTGACCCGAAGCTGTGTAGCTTGAGCGACCGTCAGTCCCTTGTTCAGGGTGACGACGACCACGCTGGTCTCGGACAAGACATTGTTCAGCTCGGCAACCAGCTCGGCCTTTTCAGCTCGATCCATGCCTCACTCCTTTACTGACCTTCGGCCCATCCGAAGGTCGATTGTCGGTTCCTGGCCGGATACGCTGGCCGCAGAACCTTGTCCGAGGGGTCGGTCGCCTGGCCGCATCAACGGAAAACCGTTTCTCCGGCAGACCCGGCCGTCCATCGCACGAACGAACCGGAAAACCTTATTCCCCGTCTGTGCCGGCGGATTTTAAGTCCCCAGCCAAAGCAGGGGACGCCAGCAGTCTCGGACGGAACACGCCCGAGGCCGAGACCCCGGGCAAACTCAAATTACGCGGTCGCGGTATCGACAATATCGACCTTCAGCCCCGGGCCCATGGTCGAGGACAGCGCGATCTTCCGGACATATTTGCCCTTCGCGCCCGACGGCTTCGCCTTGACAATCGCATCGACGAACGCATCGAAATTTGCGCGCAGATCCTCGGCCGGGAAGCTTGCCTTGCCGATACCCGAATGAATGATGCCCGCCTTTTCAACGCGGAATTCGACCTGACCGCCCTTGGCCGCCTTCACGGCTTCCGCGACGTTCGGCGTCACGGTGCCAAGCTTCGGGTTCGGCATCAGGCCCTTGGGGCCCAGCACCTTGCCGAGACGGCCGACCAGACCCATCAGGTCCGGCGTCGCGATGCAGCGGTCGAACTCGATCTTGCCACCCTGGACGATCTCAAGCAGATCCTCGGCGCCGACGATGTCGGCACCCGCGGCCTTGGCCTCTTCAGCCTTGTCGCCACGGGCGAACACACCGACGCGCACGGTCTTGCCGGTGCCCTTCGGCAGCGTCACGACGCCACGGACCATCTGGTCGGCATGACGCGGATCGACGCCAAGATTGATCGCGATTTCGATGGTTTCGTCGAACTTCGAGGTTGCGTTGGCCTTCACCAGCGAAATGGCCTCTTCAATGCCGTGCAGCTTTTCGCGTATCGACGGCTTCGGCGAGCTTCTTCGCCTTCTTGCTCAGCTTTGCCATGACGTCAGCCCTCCACCACTTCGAGGCCCATCGCGCGGGCAGAGCCTTCAATCGATCTTCGTCGCCGCATCGATATCGTTGGCGTTCAGATCCTTCATCTTCAGTTCGGCGATTTCGCGCAGCTTGGAGCGCGCGATCTTGCCGGCCGACACCTTGCCTGGCTCCTTGGAACCCGACTTCAGGTTCGCCGCCTTCTTGATCAGGAAGGATGCCGGCGGCGTCTTCGTCACGAACGAAAAGCTGCGATCCGCATAGACGGTGATCACCGTCGGAATCGGCATGCCGTTTTCGAGCTCCTGGGTCTGCGGCGTTGAACGCCTTGCAGAATTCCATGATGTTGACGCCGCGCTGACCCAGCGCCGGGCCGATCGGCGGGCTCGGGTTCGCTTTGCCTGCAGGCACCTGCAGCTTGATGTAACCGGTAATCTTCTTTGCCATTTTCTGTCACCCTTCATGAGCCCCGGCACATCCGGGACCATTCGGTCTAGCGGTCCTGTCGAAAGCCCGAAGGCGCTCTCCCGCTCGAAAATTGCCGGGCTCAACCGTGAAAGCCCGGCAAAACTGAAACCCTATTTGTTCCGTTCGACCTGCTCGAACTCAAGCTCGACCGGCGTCGCGCGACCGAAGATCGAAACCGACACCTTCACCCGGCCGCGGTCGTAATCGATTTCCTCAACCACGCCGTTGAAGCTGGCGAACGGCCCTTCGAGAACCTTGACGCTGTCGCCGATCTCGAAATCGACAACCAACTTCGCCTTGGGCGCGGCCGCCGCCTGTTCGTCGCGCGTATGGAGGATGCGCGCCGCTTCGGCATCGGTAATCGCCTGGGGCTTACCGCTTGAACCAAGGAAGCCCGTCACCTTCGGCGTGTTCTTCACCAGGTGATAGACGTCGTCGTTCATCTGCAGCTTCGCCAGCACATAACCGGGGAAAAACTTGCGGTCGGATACGACTTTCTTGCCGCGGCGGACTTCGGTCACCTTTTCAGTGGGCACCTCAATCGCTTCGACCAGCTGCTCCAGCCCCAGTCGGGAAGCATCCGCCAGAATTGCATCGCGAACCTTGTTTTCGAAGCCCGAATAGGCGTGGATGATGTACCAGCGCGACATGTCTTGACCCGGTTCCTCGCCTTAAAACTCAAGCAGCCAGAGACAACAGGAACTTCACGATTTGCCCAAGAATTTGATCGACCCCCAGGAAAAATATCGCGAGCAGCGTGGTCATGATCAGCACCATCACGGCCGTCAGCACTGTTTCACGCCGCGTCGGCCAACTGACCTTCGCCGTTTCTGCGCGAACCTGCCGCACGAACTCGCCCGGTGAGACCTTTGCCATTCTGTTCGGCGCCCTGCCTGTCCAAACCACTCAAAAACAAAACAAAACACCCCAAGCCGCGCCTCACCCTCTGGCGAGCGCCGCTCGGAACTGCCTGTCATCTCAGGCCCTATTAAGCCGCTCTTCCCACGCCTGCAAGACCGGCGTCGAAATAATGGCAGGAGTGGAGGGACTCGAACCCCCGGCCCTCGGTTTTGGAGACCGATGCTCTACCAACTGAGCTACACTCCTAGGGTCCAAGGGCGGCGTCTATAGGCGTGACTTTACCACTAAGCAAGCCTTTGAAACGCCATGCCACCGGGCCTTGCAAGGCATTGGAGCGGGTGAAGGGAATCGAACCCTCGTCGTAAGCTTGGAAGGCTTCTGCTCTACCATTGAGCTACACCCGCGCCCTGCAACTGCGCTTGCGACAGATTGCCCTTCCACGTCAAGCCGCTCGATACGCCTGCCCGCCTTTCGATCCGGGCTGGCAATGCGCCTTTCTCTGTCCTAGGGCTCTCACCGCGAGAGGAGCACGGCATATGATCGAGGTTGAATGGTGGGAATATGATGATGCCGGTGAAATGGCCGAAGCCGTTGCCGGCGACATCGGCTTCATCATCGAAAGCGCATTGGATGCGCGTGGGCAGGCGCTGATCGCACTGCCCGGCGGCCAGTCCGTCGCGCCGATCCTCGAAAAGCTCGCCAGCGCCCGAATCAAATGGAAGCATGTGACGATCATTCCCACCGATGATCGCCTCGTCGCAGTGGACAGCCCACTGAGCAACGTGGCGACTATCGCCCGCCAATTCCTGCCGAAAGGCGCGCGCGTGCTGCCGATCACAGCGGAAGCCGCCGCCGATTATCGTGCGGCGGGCAAGGCGGCCGACGCGCGGCTTGCGGATCTGCAATGGCCGCCCGATCTGGTCTGGCTCGACGTCGGGGCCGACGGCCACGCCGCGTCGATCTTTCCCGGCCCTGACCTCGACGAAGCGCTTGAAGGGCCGAAAACGCGACGGGCCCTGGGCGTCATGCCCGACCCGATGCCCGAAGACGCGCCCGTGGCACGCGTGACACTGAGCCGCGCGGCGATTCTTTCGGCGCGCACGGTGATGCTGGCGTTTACCGGGGCAGACAAGCGCGCGGTCGTTGAACAGTCGATCAAGGACGGCCCGCTGTCGAACACGCCAATCGGGCGGATTCTGGCCGAAACCGATATGCCGATCGACATCCACTGGTGCGCCGGCACCTGATGCGCGGCGGCCAGAACGGACGGACGGCACGAACAGGCGGCTAAGCCACGCCACTTGGACTAAACGTAAGCTCGAACTCCCGCCAGATGCGGTCGTATTCATCGGCCGGCAGGCGAAGCGGCGCGCAGCGGATCACCGCCTGTATCGCCGCTTCAGCCATTCGGGCCGCAAATGGCTGGTTTTCCGGCGTGATCCCATCCTGCGTCACCACCAGGGGCATTTGGGCCAGGGTGCCGTCCTGCGCATAGCGCACCCGCAACCGCGTGGTGATCTGACGCGCCTCACGCGCGATCGGCGGCGAACGATAGCAGCGCTTGATTTGCATGGCCGCGCTGACGAGCACCCTTGAGGCGGCGGCGGGATCGGATTGCCGCGGAGAAGCCCATGCGACATCAGCGGGACCTGCGGCTGCGAGCAGCAGGGAAAGCACGAACGGCGCGATCATTGGCAATCTTTGGTATCAAAGCGAACCAGTTTCAATGCCCGGATATCGGGGAAGGCCGCCTCAACGCATGAAGCGCGGCGTTACCGCCGCGCTTCGTCCCCTGCGCCAGAAATTGGTCCCTGGAAACTCAGGCGAGAACCTGGTTCACCGCGCCCCGGCGGCGAAGCGCGAAGCCCACCATGCCGAACCCGGCGATCATCGTCAGCCAGGTCGCCGGCTCGGGCACTTCCGAGACAGCGCCGAACCCGCCAAGGCGGACCTGCTGGACGTGGGTAATGTCCTTCGTCGTCGACAATTTGGCGAGCGTGATCAGCTGCCCATCAATCGCGTGGGCACGGAAGAAATTCTGCCCGTTCTTCGAAACGTTGAACGTATCCGAATAGTTGTTTCCGAACTGATCATAGAAGGTCAGCGTCACGCTGCTATTCAAATCGGCCAGGATGTTGAACTTCAGGTCGGTGTAACCCGTGTCCGGGGTCGCAAGCGTCCATTCAAGATAGTTGAACCCGCCATCGCTGCCGGTGATGTCAGCCTGGCCGCCCGCGGAGTGGATGCTCTCGAGCCCCGTGAAGTTGACCAGCGTGCCAGTCTGATTGGTGTGCCCCTGAACGGTGCTCCCCGTCTGACCGCCCGTATTGAAAAGGACATTTTCATCGGGGTTCCCACCGGCTGGGCCGGAGGAAATGATGATGGTGGCGTCTGCCGCGCTCGCCCCTGCAATCAGCGACAACGCACCGACAGCGGCCAAGAGCTTCAATTTCAACCCTCCGGTCATTTCATGTTCTTTCGTTCGCGTGTTTACGTTGCTCATGTAAAAGCAACATCCGTGCCAACGGATATAATACGCGCGATCCAGCGCGAACGGCCGCTGTCTATGTCAAATATCCCGACGATTTAGCAGCTTGACTGTACCAATTTAGTATAGGAAAATTACCAATTTTCTAGCCTGAAAGTAAAAACCTGATTCCGCGCAGCGCCAGCGTGGGGTGACGGGCGATGATGGTACCGGAACCGCCGCTGAACGGATCAGCGGGGGGAATATCATTTCGTTAGAGGGGGAAAAGGCTCGTAACGGACGTATCGCATGAAAAAATCCAGCAAAATCAATGCTGGTGACCCCAACGGGACTCGAACCCGTGTTTTCGCCGTGAAAGGGCGACGTCCTAGACCGCTAGACGATGGGGCCGCGCGTGTGTGCGACGGGGGGCCGCTTAGCCGGATGGAGGGGCCGAGGTCAAGCGCACTCTCAGAAGAAATGCACATTTGCCCAAGGCCTTTATCAATCGGCCCAGGCGGCGTCGTCCAGATGCATTTCCGCTTGTGGCCGAGCCCCCCAATCATCGCGCTTGACGCGTCCGGCGACAAACAGCTTGCGCCCTCTCGCGGTCAGCAACGCCGCACCCAATTGTGTCTCGCCGTGACGGAACGCCATGGCCTTCAACCGCCCGCCGTCCGGTCCCGCCAGTATCGCGCGCACATGCCCCTGGCCGACGATATCGCAGCTGATTACCGCGAACGGCCCGGCGGCGACCCGTGGGCCTGGCCAGCCCGATCCATAGGGCCCCGCCCCATCCAGCGTTTCCGCAAGATCAACCGACACCCCGCGCGGCGCGACCGCGCAGTCGAGCATCAGCGCCGCAGTTTCGCGAGACCGCGTGACCGCGCCTCCCAGCCGCTCCTCCAGAAAATCGGAGAACGCCGCCACCTTGCCCTCGGCAATCGTCAGACCCGCCGCCATCGCGTGTCCCCCACCGGCAACCAGCAATCCGCTTTCCCGGGCGGCGATCACCGCCGCTCCCAGATCGACGCCCGAGATCGACCGGCCCGAGCCCTTGCCGATGCCCGCCTCGTCCAGGCCGATGACAATGGCGGGCTTGCCCAGCCGCTCCTTCAATCGCCCGGCCACAATGCCGATCACCCCTGGATGCCAGCCCTTGCCCGCCACAACCGCGACACTGGCATTGGCGGTTCGCGCCGTTGCCGCCTCCGCCTGTTCGAGCACCAGCGCCTCAAGCGCCCGGCGTTCCTCGTTCAGCCGATTCAATTCTTCGGCGATGTCGGCCGCTTCGGCCGGGTCCTCGGTCGTCAGCAGGCGCACGCCGAGGTCGGACTTGCCGACCCTGCCGCCCGCATTGATCCGTGGTCCCAGCGCGAAGCCGAGATCGGTCGCACCCGGCGGCTTGGTCAGCCTCGCCGCGTCCATCAGGGCGGCAAGCCCGATGTTGCGCCGGTTCGCCATCACTTTCAGCCCCTGTGCGACAAACGCGCGGTTTAGCCCCTTCAGCGCGACGACGTCGGCCACGGTGCCCAGCGCGACTATATCGAGCAGTTCGAGAAGATTGGGTTCCGCGATCACGCTGAAACCGCCACGCGCGCGCGTTTCGCGAACGATTGCCGCCGCTAGCAGGAACGCGACGCCGACCGCCGCCAGATGGCCGTGCGCGGCCCCTTCCCCCTCATCGAGCCGGTTGGGGTTGATGAGCGCAACGGCGGGCGGAAGCAGGGTCGAGCATTGGTGATGATCGACCACCACCACATCAACCCCGGCGTCACGCGCGGCGCCCAGCGCTTCGAATGCCTGCGCGCCGCAATCGACGGTAACGATCAGTTTCGACCCCTCACGCCCCAGCCGCACCAGCGCCTCTGCCGATGGGCCATAGCCCTCCATCAGCCGGTCGGGGATGTAATAGCCGACGCTGGCCCCCAAGGCGCGGAGCAGCCGGATCAGCAGCGCCGCAGACGTCGCGCCATCGACGTCATAGTCGCCGAAGACGGTGATTTGTTCGCTGCGTTCGATCGCATCGGCAATACGGCGCGCGGCCGTGTCCATGTCGCGGAAAATGGCCGGGTCGGGCATCCAGGCGCGGATCGTCGGCAGGCGGTGCCGTTCCAGATCATGGGACGGGCAACCGCGCGACAGATAAAGCTGGGTTTCGATGTCGACGAGCCCGAGCCCTTCGGCCGCCCCGCCGCGCCAGCGCCATGGCTGGCCGAGGATGGAGCGGCTAATCCCGAAGACATAAGAGGAAGCGTTCATGCCGCCTCTCTAGGGCATTCAGGACCTGCGGGGAATCGCCTTCCTAATGCTTCAACACATAGCGGGCACGCACATCGGCCAGCGCCTGATGCAGGACGCTGTCATAGCCCGGCGTCGCCTTGGCAAGCGTGACGTTCCAGTTGCAGCCAGTTTCGTCCGGCTCCTGATAAGTTGCCGCGGATATGTGAAACTGCGCCCCGCGCGAACGTACGTCCGGGTTTGCATAGATCAGGCGCGTGATCTCCGCTGCGATTTCAGCGCCGGTCTTGGTTTCCTTGTAGGTTGCCTGGTTCATGCCGACCGTCCTTCCTTTTCGACTTTCGAATTGGAATGCCCCGCATTTAACAAACACTGTGGCCTCGGTTTTGATCCCCCGCATCGACGCGCGGGGGACCGATCGACCATGATCGTTACGGCCTCAATACTCCGGCATGGCTTTTAAAGTTGGTTGGCCGCTACTTTTGCGGTGTCTTGTGATGCTCGCCCTTGACCCAACGGATCGTGCCCGACGACGCGCGCATCACCACGGACTCGGTGGTCATCGTGCCGTCCTTGAACATCTTGACGCCTTCCAGCAGCGACCCGTCGGTCACGCCGGTAGCGGCAAAGATCACGTCGCCCTTCGCGAGTTCGTTGAGCTGATAAACGCGGTCGAGGTCCTCGATGCCCCATTTGCGGGCGCGGGCACGTTCGTCATCGTTGCGGAACAACAAGCGGCCTTGAAACTGGCCTCCGACGCAGCGAAGCGCAGCCGCCGCAAGCACGCCTTCCGGTGCTCCGCCCGACCCCACGTAGATGTCGATGTTGGTGTCAGGATCGGTGACGGCGATCACGCCCGCCACATCTCCATCGGGGATAAGGTTCACGCCGCAGCCCAGCGCGCGAAGCTCCGCGATCAGCTTTTCGTGACGGGGGCGGTCAAGAACGCAGGTGATTATCTGGTGCGGCTGAACACCCTTGGCGGCGGCGACGGCCTTTACATTCTCCGCAACCGACCTGTTCAGGTCGATCACGCCTTCGGGATAGCCGGGGCCGACGGCCAGCTTGTCCATATAGACGTCGGGCGCGTTCAGAAGGCAGCCCTCTTCCGCGATGGCCAGCACGGCAAGCGCATTGGGCCCTGCCTTGGCGGTGATGGTGGTGCCTTCCAGCGGATCGAGCGCGATGTCGATCTTGGGGCCGGTGCCGATCGCGGAACCGACCTTTTCGCCGATGAAAAGCATCGGAGCCTCGTCACGCTCGCCCTCGCCGATCACCACGGTGCCGTCGAATGCCAGTTCGTTCAGTGCCGCGCGCATGCATTCCACCGCCGCAGCATCCGCCGCCTTCTCATCGCCGCGCCCGATCAGTTTCGACGCGCCGATTGCGGCCGCCTCGGTCACGCGGACCATCTCAAGCACGAGTACGCGGTCCAGAACGTGGCTTGCCTTCACCATTGCTCAATCTCCTGAAGCTGGGGCGCTGATAAAATTTGCCAGCGGATGTTGTCGATAACGTGAATGTTCAAAAATCGAGGATGTGCATAAGCATGGGTCGCGACAGGATGTTTTCCGAACCTTCCACGCGCGCCAGCGCATCGGCGATCGCGTGCTCGGGCACCTGGTGCGTGACGATCACCAGATAGACCCCGCCGTTGTCGCTGTTGCCGCGCTGTATCAGGCTTTCGATCGAGACGTCGGCGTCGCGCATGGCCGCCGTGATTTCGGCAAGCACGCCGGGCCGGTCGGCAACGGTGAAGCGCAAGTAGACGCGGCCGACGCGCTCCCCGGCCGCAGCCGGAGGCAGCGACGCAAGGCTATCGACCGGCATCGCGAAAGCTGGCCCGAATTCCCCGCGCGCGATGTCGATCAGGTCAGCCACCACGGCGGAGGCGGTGGGTCCTTCGCCCGCGCCGCGCCCCTGGAAGAACAGCCGCCCGACGAAATTGCCTTCGGCCACCACCGCATTCAGCGACCCGTCGACATGCGACAGCGGGTGCGACAATGGCGCCAGGCAGGGATGGACGCGTTGGAACAGGCCATGGCTGTCGGCCTGCGCCATGCCGACGAGACGGACGCGGAAGCCCAGTGTCTCGGCGTAATCGATATCGGCCGCCTCGACCTCGCGGATGCCTTCGATCGCGACATTGTCGAAATCGAGCCGGGTTCCGAACGCGAGCGATGCCAGAATCGACAGCTTGTGGGCAGCGTCGATGCCGTCGATGTCGAAGCTCGGGTCGGCCTCGGCATAGCCAAGCCGCTGCGCTTCGGCGAGCACCTCGTCAAAGCCGCGCCCTTCCTTTTCCATGGTGGTAAGGATGTAATTGCAGGTGCCGTTCAGGATGCCATAGACGACGGCGATCTCGTTCGCGGCGGCGCCTTCACGCAGACCCTTGATCACCGGAATGCCGCCTGCGACCGCGGCCTCGTATTTCAGCGCGGCGCCCCTTGCTTCGGCTGCCCGCGCAAGCTCGATGCCATGGTGCGCCAGCATCGCCTTGTTCGCCGTGACGAACGCCTTGCCATGGTCGAGCGTCGCGCGCGCCAGCGCCAGCGCCGGACCATCGGACCCGCCGATCAACTCGACCACGGCATCGACATCGTCGCGTGCCGCCAGCGACACGGGGTCGTCGACCCATTCGAAGCCCGAAATGTCGATGCCGCGATCGCGCGTACGGTCGCGCGCCGACACGGCGACAACCTTGATCGGCCGTGCCGCCCGCCGTTCCACCAGCGCGCGATTCGCTTCGATCAGCTTCACGACGCCCGCGCCAACGGTACCCAATCCTGCCAGCGCAACGCGCAATGGTTCGGTCATCTCAGTCTCTTTCTACAAACCACGTCCGCCATGCCAGCGGAGGCTGGCATCCATAAGCCCTCGACATCCATTGACAACGCTGAAATGGCGGCCCGGTCTGCGCCGGGCTCACCACTGAACCGGTTCAGCCGCCCGCAGCCTGATTTGGCGCGTTCACCCCCATCGACTGAAGATAGCGCTTCACGTTGCGTGCGGCCTGGCGGATGCGATGTTCATTCTCCACCATGGCGATGCGAACGAAACCTTCGCCGTCCTCGCCATAACCAACGCCGGGCGCGACCGCGACCTTGGCATGGGTGAGCAACTGCTTGGAGAATTCGAGGCTGCCAAGGTGCGCCAGCGCGGGCGGTAGCGGCGCCCAGGCGAACATCGACGCGCGCGGCGGCGGAATTTCCCACCCCGCCCGTCCGAAGCTTTCGACCAGCACGTCGCGGCGGCGCTTGTAGAGCTGCCGGTTCTGCTCGACGATGTCCTGCGGCCCGTTGATCGCGGCCACCGCCGCCGCCTGGATCGGCGTGAAAGCGCCATAATCCAGATAGCTTTTCACGCGCGTCAGGGCAGCAATCAGCTGCTTGTTGCCGACCGCAAAGCCCATCCGCCAACCTGCCATGCTGTAGGTCTTGGACATGGAGGTGAACTCCACCGCGACATCCTTCGCGCCGGGCACCTGCAATATCGACGGCGTCGGCTCTTCATCGAAATAGATTTCGGAATAGGCGAGGTCCGACAGCACCCACAGCCCGTGCTCCCGCGCAAAGGCGACGACCTTTTCGTAGAAGGCAAGATCGACCACTTCGGCAGTGGGGTTGCTTGGATAGCCGATCACCAGCACCGATGGCTTGGGCACGGTGAACTTCACCGCCCTTTCCAGCGAATCGAAAAAGCGCTGGTCGGGCGTCGTCGGCACGGACCGGATCGTCGCGCCCGCGATGATGAAGCCGAAGGTATGAATCGGATAGCTTGGGTTGGGCGCAAGCACGACATCGCCCGGCGCGGTGATCGCCTGGGCAAGGTTGGCAAGCCCCTCTTTCGATCCCAGCGTCACCACGACTTCGGTATCGGGATCAAGCTCGACGCCGAACCGGCGCTGATAGTAGCTCGCCTGCGCGCGCCTCAGCCCCGGAATACCCTTTGACGCCGAATAGCCGTGCGCATCGGGCTTTCGCGCCACTTCGCACAGCTTTTCAATGACGTGCGGCGGCGGCGGCAGATCAGGATTGCCCATGCCCAGATCAATGATGTCCTCGCCCCGCGCTCGCGCCGCTGCCCGCATCGCATTGACTTCGGCGATGACATAAGGCGGCAGGCGTCGAATGCGGTAGAATTCCTCGGACATCACGAAACAGACCCTTTACGGTGTGCACCGGAATGGCGCACCTTGTGGCTTATAGCCACGCACACGGTGGCTGGCGAGTATTGGGGGAGAGGAAAAGATGCAAGACAGCAACGCCACCCCAACGCCCGACCTCGCGACGGTGCAGCAATGGACCGCGACGATCGGCCGCGCGCAGCAGATGATGCTCGAATTCTGGGCCAACCAGTCGAAGGACCAGGCCGTCCCCGGCGGGACCGACATGCTGGCAGGCTTTGCGGACATGGCGCGGTACTGGACCGACGAAAGCCAGAAGAAAATCGCCGAGCGGCAGTCTCAATTGCTCAGCCAGAGCCTTGACCTGTGGAACCGTTTTCTGACCCCTGGAGAACAGCCCGCTTTAGCGAGCGCCGCCGACAAGGACCGCCGCTTCAAGGCCGACGCCTGGCGCAACCAGCCGTTTTTCGATCTCATCCGTCAATCCTATCTGCTCGTCGCCGACCATTTGCTCGCCAGCGTGGAAGACTTCGAGGGACTCGATCCGGACCAGCGTCGCCGCCTTAACTTCGCCACCCGTGCGGTGGTTGAGGCGCTCAGTCCCGCGAATTTCGCCTTCACCAACCCGGAGGTCATCGAACGCACCCTTGAAACAGGGGGCCAGAATCTTGTTTCCGGCCTCGGCAACATGCTTTCGGACATCTCACAGGGGCAGATGACCCAGACGCGGGCGGAAGCCTTTGAGGTAGGCCGCAACCTGGCGGCCACGCCCGGCAAGGTCGTGTTCGAAACCCCGCTTTTCCAGTTGATCCAGTACACGCCGACGACCGCTGAGGTGCATGCGACGCCGTTGCTTGTCTTTCCCCCGTGGATCAACCGTTTCTACATCCTCGACCTGTCGCCGGAAAAAAGCTTCCTCAAATGGGCCGTCGATCAAGGCATGACGGTTTTCGTCGTTTCCTGGAAATCGGCTGACGAAACGATGAAGGACGTGACCACGGACGACTATGTGGTCAATGGCCAGATCAGGGCCATTGATGCCGTACGCGACCTGCTGGGCGTAAAATCGGTGAACACGATAGGCTATTGCGTCGCGGGGACGACGCTTGCGATGACGCTCGCATATCTTGCCGCGCACAAGCAGGCCTCCAAGGTTCAATCGGCCACTTTTTTCACAACACAGGTCGATTTCGAGGACGCAGGCGACCTCAGGGTCTTCGTCGATGACGAACAACTCGCGCTCGTCTCCAGCCTGTCCGAAGGGAAAGGCTATCTCGACGGCCGTTTCATGGCCGCCACGTTCAACATGCTTCGCGGCCAGGACCTGATCTGGAATTACGTCGTCAACAATTACCTGCTCGGCAAGGAATATACGCCGTTCGATCTGCTGTACTGGAATTCGGACGTCACCAACCTGCCGGCCAAATGGCATCTCAGCTATCTGGCCGACCTCTACCGCGACAACAAACTCGCGAAAGGAACGGTCGGCATCGCCGGTACGCCGATCGATCTCGACCGGGTCAAGACGCCGAGCTACGTCCAGGCAGGCCGTGAAGACCATATTGCGCCCGCCCACTCCGTCTGGAAACTGAACGAGCATTTCAAGGGGCCCATCCGGTTCCTTCTCGCTGGTTCGGGGCACATCGCCGGGGTCGTCAACCCGCCATCCTTAGGCAAGTACGAATATTGGACGAATGAATCCCCGGCCGCATCCCTGGACGAATTCATCGCAGGAGCCACCGAAACAAAGGGCAGTTGGTGGCCGGACTGGATCAAGTGGGTAGAGAAACATGCCGGGAAAAAGATCGCCGCCGACGGCGCGCGCATTCCTGGCGGCAACCCTGAATATCCGGCGATCGAGGACGCGCCCGGCCGTTATGCCAAGACGCGGTGACGATGGCAGGTGAGGAAGCGCTCCTTTCCACCCGTCGTCGACCAGCAGACCACGCTCCTCATCCTCGGCAGCCTGCCCGGCGAACCGTCGCTCGCGGCGGGCCGCTACTACGCCAATCCACGCAATCAGTTCTGGGCGCTGATCGGAGCCGTGATCGGCATGGACCTCGCAGCCCTGCCCTATGAGGCGCGGCTGAATGCTTTGCTCGGCCATGGCATCGGCCTTTGGGATTCAATCGCCGAGGCCAGCCGCATCGGCAGCCTCGACGCCCGCATCCGCGATCACGCGCCCAATGATCTGGCGGCGCTCGCCTCGACGCTCCCCCGCCTGAAAGCCGTCGCCTTCAACGGCGGCAGATCAGCCGCAATCGGGATGAAATTGCTGGCTGACCATGACCAACGGCCGACACTGATCGCCCTTCCTTCTTCAAGTCCCGCACACGCGCGACCGCTTGCCGAAAAGCTGGCGTCATGGGAACGGCTTAAGCAATTCATCGAAATATATTGACTTTTCCTTGCTGCACTGCCACATGGCCGCCTAAGCGTTCGCGCCGTAATGATCGGCGCTTGGGCGAAGCCGCGTGATTTCCTGCCAGAAATAGGGCGGGACAGGCTTCGATCTTCATTCGCTTTCCCAGGCTTCCCTAGTCACGCGGGTCGTCACCAAACGAGCCCGTTCATGCCGTGCGTCCAGATTTTACCGGACGCGCCCATGGCATGCCGCGTGCTCACGCACGTTTTGAAAGTTTTGAACAGTGAAACATTTTTCCGACCTCGGCCTTGCCGAACCGATCGCCAAGGCCCTGGCCGACGAGGGTTATGAAACCCCCACGCCCATCCAGGCACAGGCGATCCCCTATGGCCTTCAGGGCAAGGACATTCTCGGTATCGCGCAGACCGGCACCGGCAAGACCGCGGCCTTCGCGCTGCCGATCCTGGACCGGCTGGCGAAGAACCCGGCCCCGCGCGTCCGTCATTCAACGCGCGTGCTGGTGCTGTCTCCGACACGCGAGCTCGCGAGCCAGATCGCGGAGAGCTTCCAGGCCTATGGCCGCAACCTGAAGCTCAGCATCGCGACCGTATTCGGCGGCGTGCCGATCAACCGCCAGCGCATCCAGCTCCAGTCCGGCGTCGATGTGCTGGTCGCCACCCCTGGCCGCCTGCTCGACCTGATCGATCAACGCATTCTTACCCTCGCGCATGTCGAGGTGCTGGTGCTGGACGAAGCTGACCAGATGCTCGATCTGGGCTTCATCCATGCACTGCGCCGGATCGTGCCGATGTTGCCCAAGCGGCGGCAGACCATGTTCTTCTCCGCCACGATGCCCAAGGCGATCGCCGAGCTGGCCGCGCGTTACCTTACCGATCCGGTGCAGGTCGCCGTCACTCCCGTCGCCACCACGGCAGAGCGGATCGACCAGCGCGTCATCTTCATCGACCAGCGTGAAAAACAGGCGCTGCTCAATATCACGCTGAAGGACCCGTCGATCCGGCGCGCGCTCGTGTTCACCCGCACCAAGCATGGCGCGGATCGGGTCGTGCGCCATCTGGGCGCCGCGGGGATCAAATCGGCCGCGATCCACGGCAACAAGAGCCAGCCGCAACGCGAACGCGCTCTTGCCGATCTGAAATCGGGTGCGATCAAGGTTCTGATCGCGACCGACATTGCAGCGCGGGGCATCGACATCGACGCTGTCAGCCATGTCGTCAATTTCGAGCTGCCGAACGTGCCCGAGCAATATGTCCACCGCATCGGCCGCACCGCGCGGGCGGGCGCGGAAGGTATCGCGCTCAGCCTATGCGCCGACGACGAACGCCCGTTCCTGCGCGACATCGAGCGGCTTACCAAGGTGAAGCTCACCCAGCAGGGCCTGCCCGAGGGTATCCGTGAAGCCCTTGCCGCCATGCCCAAGCTTGCGCCCGAACGGCGCGAGGATCGCTCGCATGGCGATCGCGGCCACCGTCACGGCGAGCGGCGCGAACGGCATGAGCCGCAACCCTTCCGGGGCCATGGCCATGGCCAGAATGCACAAGCCGATCGCGGCGGGCATCGCGGCGCTAGCAGCGGCGCCAACAGTGGCGGCGGCGGAAATGGCAATGGCGCCAACCGCAACCGTTCGCGCGGCGGCGCACGCCGTTCGGGCAGCGGTCAGCGCGCATCGGCTTAGTTTCGCCTTTTGACCGTCATTTCATGGCAGGCTGGCATCCACACTGACGCCGCGATCGCTTCGGCTAATCAATATGGACCCAGCCTGCGCCAAGGTGACGGGAAAAAGGACATGTTTCCCCTCCCCACCTTGGGATCGCCTCTCTATAAGCGATGCCATGAGTGATCTTTTCTCGGCCTCCGGGGCAGCCGAACAGCAGTATGACGCCAGCGCGATCGAGGTGCTGGAAGGGCTTGAACCGGTCCGCCGCCGCCCAGGCATGTACATCGGCGGCACCGACGAACGCGCTTTCCACCATCTCGCCGCCGAAGTGCTCGACAATGCGATGGACGAAGCGGTCGCCGGCCATGCCACCCGCATCGAGGTGACGCTGGAGCCGGGAAACCGGCTGACGATCATCGATAACGGCCGTGGCATACCCGTGGACGCCGCACCCCAAATTTCCGGGCAAGTCGGCGCTCGAAGTCATCATGACGACGCTCCATTCGGGCGGCAAATTCAGCGATAAGGCCTATACCACCAGCGGCGGGCTGCACGGCGTCGGCGTGTCGGTGGTGAACGCGCTTTCGACCGAAACCATCGTCGAGGTCGCCCTCAATCGCGAGCTTTACCGCCAGAGCTTCTCCAAAGGCCATGCGACGTCCGCGCTCGAAAAGCTGGGGTCGACGCCCAACCGGCGCGGCACCTCGGTTTCGTTCATTCCCGACGTCGAAATTTTCGGGAGCACCGCACATTTCAAACCCGCGCGGCTCTATCGGCTTGCGCGCTCAAAGGCTTATCTGTTCCGGGGTGTGGAGATCCGCTGGAAGTGTGACGCGAGCCTGATCGGCGACGACACCCCTGCTGCGGCCGTTTTTCAGTTCCCCGGCGGGCTTGCCGACCATCTCAGGGAGCAGATCGGGGAGCGCGAATGCGCGACGTCCGATTTCTTTGCCGGGCGGCAAGACTTTCCCGACGGGCAGGGCTCGGCCGAATGGGCGGTCGCATGGCCGCTTTATGGTGAAGGGTCGACCAGCTTTTACTGCAACACCATCCCGACCCCCGATGGCGGAACACATGAGGCAGGTCTGCGCACCGCGCTGACCAAGGGCATTCGCGGTTTCGGCGGCCTCGTCGGCCAGAAAAAGGCGGACGGCATCCAGGCGGAGGATATTTTCTCCGGCGCCGAGATGATGCTGTCGGTCTTCATCCGCGACCCCCAGTTCCAAAGCCAGACCAAGGACCGCCTCACCAGTCCGGAAGCCGCGCGTCTGGTCGAAAACGCGATCAAGCGACCATTTCGACCATTTCCTCGCCGACAATATGGAACGCGGGCGGGCACTGCTGGGCTTTGTCCTCGACCGCATGGACGAACGGCTGCTCCGCCGGGCCGAACGCGAGGTCAAGCGCAAGACCGCGACTTCGAAGCGCAACCTGCGCCTGCCCGGCAAGCTCACCGATTGCGCGTCGGATGATCCGGCGGGCACCGAGCTGTTCATCGTCGAGGGCGACAGCGCGGGCGGATCGGCAAAGCAGGCGCGCGACCGCAAGACCCAGGCGGTGCTGCCCATACGCGGCAAGATCCTGAACGTAGCCAGCGCGACCGCCGACAAGATCCGCGCCAACAGCGAAATCGCCGATCTGATCCAGGCGCTTGGCTGCGGCACGCGCGAACGCTACGACCCGGCGGCGCTTCGTTATGAGCGCATCGTCATCATGACCGACGCCGATGTCGACGGCGCGCATATCGCAACGCTTTTGATGACCTTTTTCTTCCAGGAAATGGCGGGACTGGTAAAGGACGGCCACGTCTTCCTCGCCCAGCCGCCGCTCTACCGGTTATCGGCGGGCGGCACCATCGCCTATGCGCGGGACGACGCGCACCGGACGGAGCTGGAAAAGACCGTCTTCAAGAACAAGAAGATCGAAGTAAGCCGCTTCAAGGGATTGGGCGAGATGGCGTCCAGCCAGTTGAAGGAAACCACCATGGATCCCAAGACGCGCACGCTGATAAAGGTGACGTTGCCGGGCGAATATGAGGAACGCGCCAGCGTCCGCGACCTCGTCGACCGGCTGATGGGGCGCAATCCCGAGCATCGCTTTGCCTTCATCCAGGCCAATGCAGCCTATATCGATGATGAGGCGATCGACGCCTAAAACGGGCGGTAGCGGCTCACCCGCCTGTGTTTTCGTGGCGGGAAAGTGATGGCGGCACCGGCCCGCCCGTCGCCCAGTCGAGCAATTCGACCGTATGAACCACGGGAACGGCTGTCCGCGCGCCGATCTGGGTCGCGCAACCGATGTTGCCGGTGGCGATGACATCGGGTTTCAAGCGCTCGATATTGGCGACCTTTCTGTCGCCCAGCTTCCCCGCGATTTCGGGCTGCAGGATATTGTAGGTGCCCGCCGAACCGCAGCACAGGTGCGATTCCACAGGCTGCCGCACGTCGAATCCGGCCGCCTTCAGCAGGCGTTGCGGCGCGGCCGTGATCTTCTGGCCATGCTGCATCGAACATGCCGAATGATAGGCGACCGTCAGCTTGCGAACGCCAACTGCCTTGGGCAGTTCTATGGAATCGAGCAGCTCGCTCACATCCTTGGCCAGCGCCGACACCCTTGCCGCCTTTTCGGCATACGCCGGGTCGCCCCGCAGCATGAATCCATAGTCCTTGATCGTCGTGCCGCAGCCGGACGTGGTGATGACGATCGCATCCAGCCCTTCCTCAATTTCTCGGTTCCATGCGTCGACATTGCGCCGCGCGGCGGCAAGGCTTTCCTGCTCGCGGCCCATATGATGGACCAGTGCGCCGCAGCAGCCCTCGCCTGAGGCAAACACGACGTCGAAACCAACGCGATTGAGCAGCCGCACGGTCGCAGCGCGAATTTCGGGCTGGAGCACAGGTTCGGCGCAACCCTGCATCAGCGCCACCCTGCCGCGTTTTTCCATCGCGGGCGAGGATTGCGCGGAAGGCGCGGCGGGCACCTTTTGCGGTGCCAGCGCGAGCATCGCCGCCATCGGTTTCAGCCCCGGCAGTTTCGCGAACGCGGGCGCCAGCGGCCGGGCGAGAACCGCCAGCCGCAACGCCAGCCGGAACCGGCGCGGATAGGGCAGAACAGCCGCAAGCACGCCGCGGATCAGCCGTTCGACGATCGGCCGCCGGTAATTGTCTTCGATATAGGCGCGCGCGTGATCGACAAGATGCATGTAGTTCACGCCGGACGGGCAAGTCGTCATGCACGACAGGCAGGACAGGCAGCGATCGATATGCTTGACCACCTCGGCCGTGGGCTTCGCCTCGTGCTCCAGCATCTCCTTCATCAGATAGATGCGGCCACGCGGGCTATCGAGTTCGTCGCCCAGCAGCACATAAGTCGGGCAGGTTGCGGTGCAGAAGCCGCAATGCACGCATTTGCGGATCACCGTCTCGGACGACGCCATCGCCGGGTCGGCCAATTGGGCTGAAGAAAAACTAGTTTGCATGAATGTCGTCCAGAAAACGGCCGGTCTCGAAAACACCTTCGGGATCGAATGCGCGCCGTACCCGGGCAGCCAGCGCCATCACCGCCGCCGCTTCGGGGTGCTGGGCGGGAACATGCGCCCTGAGCGCCGCATCGCCCCGGACGAGCATCGCGTGACCGCCCGCTTCCGTCGCAGCGCCGCGCACCGCCGCCGGATCACCGTCGAAGCTCAGCCAGACAAGGCCGCCTGCCCAGTCGAAGAACCAGTGCGCGCCCAGTGGCTCCAGCGCGCTCACGACCCTGCAGCCGCCGCTGGGTGGGACGTTTACCCGCCACAGCGGGCGGCCGTCAGCCAGTGGGGAAACGTCACGGACCGTATCCCAGAATGCATCCGCTTCCCGTGCCTCAAGCCGTTCGACCCGGCCGGATGGGCGCAGCAATTCATGCAGCATGCCGCAACGCGCCACGATCGACGGTTCGAAACCCTGCATCCGGAAAGCCGTCAGCGATATGCCGCCGTTCAGTTCCGCAGGTAGGTGCGCCGCCGCCGAAACCTCCGCCGGCGATCGCATTGCCTGCGCCATGGCGGCCTGCGCTTCGACGGCGGGAAGACCGCGGATCGCCTCGGTCGCCTGCGTCCGGCCGCGGGGCAACACCTTCAACGTCAACTGAGTGCAGGCGGCAAGCCGTCCCCAGCTTCCGGCCATGACTTTCGGCAGATCATAACCGGTAACGTTCTTGACGACCTTCGCGCCTCCGACAAAGCGCTCGCCCCGCCCCGACACCGCTTCGAAACCCAGCAGGTGGTCACGGGCGGCCCCCATCGCCAATCGCCGCGAGCCCGATACGCTCGCCGCCACCACGCCGCCGATCGTCGCATCACCCGCCGCCCTGCCGAAGATGGGTCCGTGATCGAAAGGCTCGAACGCCAGCATCTGGTTCTCGCCGGCGACGAGCGCCTCCACATCTGCCAGCTTCGCGCCCGCGCCCACGGTCAATACCAGTTCGGGCGGGTCATAATCGATCACGCCCGCAAAGCCGCTCATGTCGAGGATCGCCGCGTCGCGCCCCGATTTGCCGATGTCGGCCTTGCTGCCCCCGCCGCGAATCTCGAGCTTGCGCCCCGTGCGCGCTGCGTCCGCAATTGCGTCGATAATGTCCCCGGCAGTCGCCGGGCGCAGGATATTTGCCTGGTTCATGATCAGAAACGCGGCAGGTCGGGAAACGGCACCTGGCCGTGGTGAACGTGCATCCGGCCAAGTTCAGCGCAACGGTGAAGTGTCGGGAACACCTTGCCCGGATTGAGCAGCAGGCCAGGGTCGAAAGCGCATTTCACACGCTGCTGGTGGGCCAGGTCTGTCTCGGTGAACATTTCCGGCATCAGGTCGCGCTTTTCGACCCCGACGCCATGTTCGCCGGTCAGCACGCCGCCAACCTGGACACACAAGCGAAGTATCTCGCTGCCGAATTCCTCCGCGCGCTCCAGCTCGCCTGGCTTGTTCGCGTCATAGAGGATCAGCGGATGGAGATTGCCGTCGCCGGCATGAAAGACGTTCACCACCTCAAGCCCATATCGCTTCGACAGAGCCGTTGTGCGCCGGAGTACTTCGGGCAGGCGGCGGCGGGGAATGGTGCCGTCCATGCAATAATAGTCCGGCGACAGGCGGCCGGCCGCCGGGAAGGCAGCCTTGCGACCTGCCCAGAACGCTAGCCTCTCCTCCTCGTTGGTGGAAACCCGCAGCGTGACCGCCCCGTTGCTCCGCGCGATACGGGCGACCTCCTCGATCAGATGATCGCATTCGGCGACGGGGCCATCCAGTTCCACGATCAGCAACGCCTCGACATCGAGCGGATAACCGACCTTCACGAAAGCCTCTGCCGCATGGATCGCGGGCTTGTCCATCATCTCCATGCCGGCGGGGATGATCCCTTCGGCGATCACATCGGCAACGCACTGCCCCGCGCTCTCCACGCTGGGGAAGCCGATCAGGATCGCGCGCGCCGTTTCCGGCTTCGGCAGGATGCGCACGGTCACTTCGGTCACAACGCCAAGCAGCCCCTCCGATCCGACCACCAGGCCAAGCAGGTCGAGCCCCGCCGGGTCGAGCTGGCGGCCGCCCAGATGGACGATCTCGCCGTCCATCAGGACAAGTTCGACGCCAAGCACGTTGTTGGTGGTCAGGCCATATTTGAGACAGTGCACGCCGCCCGCATTTTCGGCGACATTGCCGCCGATCGAACAGGCGATCTGGCTGGAAGGATCGGGCGCGTAGTAAAAACCCTCCGCCTCCACCGCGCGGGTCACGGCAAGGTTGGTGACGCCCGGCTGAACCACCACGATCCGGTCATCATAATCGACATCCAGAATGCGGTTGAACTTCGCCATGCCCAGCAACACCGCGTCCGCCAGCGGCAACGCGCCGCCGGACAGCGACGTACCCGATCCTCGCGGCACGACCTTGACGCCATTGTCGTTGCACCAGCGCAGAATTGCCGAGACCTGCGCCGTCGTGTCGGGCAAAACCACCACCATCGGCGGCTGGCGATAAGCGGTCAGGCCATCCGATTCATACGGAACCAGGGCATCGGCATCGTCGATAACGCCCTCGCCCGGGACGATCGCCCGCAGTGCCGCCACGATCTCCTCGCGACGGGCAAGCACCGACTGGTCCGGCGGCGGCATGACAAGCGACATTGAATTCCTTTCCGGCGGCGACCCTATTCAGGATCGCCTTTCGGCACCAGAGGGAAACAGTGTCGACCTGCCGGATCAGGCTGGCTGGATCGCGATCAGAACGTGGCGCCGACCTTCACGCCGAACGTGCGGCCGATGTTATCATATTGGCGCGCGATCAGGCCGCCAACATCGTCGCCGAGCACGATGTAGCGCTTGTCGAAGATGTTATCGACGTAACCCTGCACGGTGAATCTGCCGCCCACCGCCAGATATGCGGTTCGCGACCGATGGGGCTGGGAAATGGTGGACGCGGCAAGGATTGAACTTGCGACCCCTGCGATGTCAACACAGTGCTCTACCACTGAGCTACGCGTCCACGCGGGCGCTCTTAGCCAAGCCTCTAAGCTCGCGCAAGCGCCCGACGACAATTATTCCGAAAGGTTATGCCTGCGCCGCGTCCTCGAACAGGCGATCGACTTCGGCCACCAGATCCCGCAGGTGAAATGGCTTTGACAGCACCTTCGCGTTGGTCGGTGCGCCGTCGGCGCGATTGAGCGCGACCGCCGCAAATCCCGTGATGAACATCACACGCATCGATGGTGCCAGCGCCACCGATCGCTGGGCCAGTTCGATGCCGTCCATTTCGGGCATGACGATGTCCGTCAACAGCAGGTCGAACCCGCCCGTAGCCACCAGCGGCAAGGCCGCGGTGCCGCGATCGACCGCTGTCACGGCGTAACCCGCGCGTTCAAGGGCGCGCCCGATATAGGTGCGCATCGATTCATCGTCCTCAGCAAGGAGAATTCTTGCCATTTGCCCTTCGTCATCCCATTGAAACCGCCGGATTGCTTGCTTGCCGTTATGACAGAATAGATTAAGAAAGTCCCCACCGCTTTTTTTGCACGAGGTATCGTTGAAGGGATCGATCGGGCACCACCAACGTGATGAAATAGCGGCCCGGATCGGCCACCCATCCGAGCCCTATGCCGAATCGGGCGGCTTGAACGACTGCCCCCTTCTGCTGTCGATTCCTCATAGCGGCCGCTATTACCCTGCCGAGCTTCTCCAATGCGCCCGACCGCCGATTGAACAGCTACGTTTTCTGGAAGACCCGCTGGTTGATTTGCTGGTTGCCGACGCCGCAGCGCAGGGCATCCCCTTCGTCTCTGGCAATTATGCGCGTGCCTGGATCGACCTCAATCGCCGGGAGACGGAGCTCGACGCGCGCCAGATCAGCCCGTCGCCACCGGCGCATATCGACCATCGCTCGCCCCGCGTCGCCGCCGGGCTGGGGCTCATCCCCCGGACCATCGGCAATGGCAGGCAGATTTACGACAAGCTTCTACCACTCGAGACTGTTTCGCAACGCATCCGCGAAGTGCATCGCCCCTATCACGAGCGCATCACCACCCGCCTTGCGGCAATGAAAGCGCGGCACGGCGTGGCGCTGCTCTGTGACATGCATTCCATGCCATCGCTGCCCGCACCCCAGGCCGCAGACATTGTCATCGGCGACCGGCACGGACAAACCGCTGCGCCATGGCTGACCGATCTGATCGCCGAATGGCTGACGCAGCAGGGATATCGCGTCACGCACAACCTGCCTTACGCAGGCGGCCATGGGGTCGAACGTCACGGAAGAACAGCGAATGCTGTCCACGCCCTTCAGCTGGAATTTGATCGCCGACTGTATTTGAAAAGCGATCGCCTGACGCTGAACGAGAATGCCGGCGCTATCAAGGCGTTGATAGCGGGGCTGGGGATGATGCTGCGGGAAGTTCTGGACACCGCATCAGGCCATCGCCTGGCTGCGGAGTGAGCCTCGCCAAACAAAAGACCACCCTGTGATATACACAGGGTGGCCAAGGTTCAGGGAGGAAACGCGCCTTGCGGCGCGCTACGTGGGAGCGAAAGGGGAACGCAATCCCACGCCCTCTCAAGATAGGACGATAGCCGCAAATTTTCAAGACGCAGGATTCAGCGCCCCGGGAGCATCCTCGACAGGACGTCATCCTTGTCGAAATAATGATGCTTTAGCGCGCCAAGCACGTGCAGCACCAAAAGGCCAATCGCGCTGAAGCCCAGTATTTCGTGCGTTTCCGACCAGAACCCGGCCGCCGCCTTCGACTGCTCGACCGGCAGAAACGGCAGATTGAACAACCAGAAATACTGGAGCGGAAACCGAAGCGGCGAGGCGGAACTCATCAGCCATCCGGTCAGCGGCAGGGCGATCATCGCGACGTAGAACAGGATGTGCGTCGCACGAGCGAGCAGCACCTGCCAACCGGGCATGGCGGCCGGCGGCGGAGGCGCCGGATGCCCCGCGCGCCAGCCAAGCCGAAAAACACTGAGCGCCAGTACCGAAAACCCGATCGACTTGTGGATGCCCATCACCGTCGGGACACTGGCCTTTGCGAATGAGTCGTGGGTGATGCCCAGCACGAGATTGACGATGATCAACGTGGCGATTGTCCAGTGCAGTCCAATCGCCATCGATGAATAGCGGCTAGGCATTTGCAGCTTCATTGCCCGCCTGCGCCGCAGCCGGCCCCTTTCCCTGCGCTATCTGGCGCAGGAACAGGTCACGGATGATCGAAAGCGAAAACAGATGGGCATAGATCAGCGCCATCGCTCCCGATTGGATGAGCTTGCGTGACACATCGCCGCGCAGGTCCCGCAGCTTCTCTTCCGAGACCATGCGAAAGCCGCGATAAACGAATGGTTTTTCCGCGCCTTCGGGCTGAATCGTCACCTCGCCATCGATCAGCAATTCATGCTTTTCGAGTTCAGCGACCAGCGCGGCCGTGCGGGCGCCCGCCTGTTCGAACTGTTCGCAAAAGGAAAGAATTGCCTTGGTGGTCTCGCTTGGCTCGCCATCGGCGAACAGCGGATCGCCTTCGCCATCCTGGCTCAGAATGCCTGACGACGGATCGAAACACAGCGAAAGCTCTTCGCTATTGGGGCGCAGATGCGCCAGCATGAAGGGATAGCGCCGCAGATAGGCCGGGATATACGCATCGCTCTGGAAGCGGCCGCCGGCATCGACAAACAGATTGACGCCTTCGTTCAACCCCATCAGCGCCAGTGGCACTGGAGTTGCGCCGGACACAAAGACAATCGGGTAATGGCGCTGCGCCAGAACGAACTCATCGATGGTCAGGGGAACGGCGTGAAGCGATGCCACGCTTTCCAGCGAATCCTTGGGATTCAGGCGGTGTTGGCCATGTAAGGACGAGGACAGCGGCTCAAGCTGGTTGTAAAGCACCGGAAGCGGATTTGGGGCAGCGCTGGCCATTTATTTCCTCTCTCGCGTCGGGCGGCACGGACCGCCATCGTTCATTCTCTATCCGCCTTCACTATGGAATGCGCCGGCTATTCGCAAGCCGGTAGGAGCTTGCCCGGATTTATGATGCCTTGAGGATCGAGCGCCTGCTTGATCGCGGTCATCCAGCGCAACCGTCCGGGCTCCGCGAGACGGACGAATTCCTCCCGTTTCAGAACGCCGATGCCATGTTCGGCAGAAAGCGTGCCGCCCGCTGCCGCGACCGCATCATGGACGAACCTGTTGACCTCCTCCAAGTGCCGATCAAGCCAGGCCGATCCATCGCCTCCCAGCGGGGGCCGCACGTTGAAATGGATGTTGCCGTCGCCGAGATGACCGAACGCGAGCACGCGCGAACCGGGGAATGCCGCCTCGACCTCCCGGCTCGTCCGCATGATGAAACCCGGCATGTCGGCAACGGCGACCGCGATGTCATGTTTCGCTGCCCCGCCTTCGCGCCGCTCGGCCTCCGGCAGCGCCTCTCTTAACAGCCAGAGCGCCGTTGCCTGCGCATCGCTGGCGGCGATCGTCGCATCCGCGACATCCCCGGATGAAATTGCGTCGGCCAGCACCGCCTCGACCGCGGCGGCGAGCGAATCTCCCTGCCGGGATGTGTCGGCTTCGACCAAGACATGCCACGCATGCCGACCGTTCAGCGGCGCGCGGCTGTCCGGCAGATGCTCGACCACAAGATCGAGACCGCTTTGGGGAATGATCTCGAAACTGCTGACCTGCCCGCCGGTCGCCGCCTCCAGTCGACGTAACAACGGCAAGGCCGCCTCCAGCCGTTCCAGCCCGGCCCAGGCGGTTGCCCGTTCGATCGGGCGCGGCACCAGTGCCAGGGTCGCCGCCGTGACAACGCCCAAAGTTCCTTCCGCGCCGATCAAAAGCTGCTTCAGGTCATAGCCGCGATTGTCCTTCCGCAGCGGCTTCAGCCCGTGATGGACGGTGCCGTCAGGCAGCACGGCCTCAATGCCCAGCGTCAATGCGCGCATCGTCCCGTATCGCAACACCTGGACACCACCCGCATTGGTTGAAACCAGACCCCCGACTGTCGCCGATCCCTTGGCGCCCAGCGAAAGCGGAAACAGCCGGTCCACGGCTTCGGCCGCGTCGTGGACCTGGGTCAGCACGACCCCGGCTTCGGCGACCAGAGCATTTTCGGTCGATGATACTGAACGAATTTGGCGCATTCGCCGCATCGACAGAAGCAGCGCGGTGCCGTCCGCGCTGGGCGTCGCTCCCGCCACCATGGACGTGTTGCCGCCTTGCGCCACGATCGGTATCCCTGCAGCGCCCGCCGTCTCAATGACGAACCGCACCTCGCCCAGCAAAGAGGGGCTGACCATCGCCAGCGCCCGGCCGGTTGCCCGCCCCCGCCAGTCCGTCAACCAGGGCGCGAGGTCATCCGGCGCCTCGCTGTAACCCGCGGGACCCAGCCTGTCGCGAAGGCCGTTCAAAACTGATTGCGTCATCGGATCGCCAATACCACTGATCCCGTCAAATCGGCGTTGACCTTAATATAGGCGTCGGGTCAAGGTTCAGCGACGGTTCAACAAGATCGCGTCTATCTATAACGCAAGCATGGAAATCGGGGGGGACGAGATCCGAAAGTGGCGTGACAGGTCTTTCAATTCTCATGTTCGGCTTGATGACGGCGGCAGGCGCGCACAGCACTTCTGCACGCGCCGCGAATATGACATTTCGTGCATCCCCCATCCAGATCGCTCAGGTAACGGTTCGGCAGACAATCATCGTGCGAATCCCGGTTCGACCCGACAGCGCGCCAATCAGATGGGTCGAGAAGGGCAACCGAAAGTGCATAGACATCGATGCCATCGCGGGGGCCAGCGCCGTGGCCCCCGATGCGCTGGACCTGATCCTGAGAGGCGGTGAAAGGTGGCGCCTCAAATTTCGCGACGAATGCCCCGCGATCGGTTTCTATCGCGGTTTCTATTTGCGGCCGGGCGAAAAACGGCAGATTTGCGCGAAACGTGACGCTGTTCATTTGCGGTCCGGCGGCGAATGCGAGATTCAAACCTTCAAACGGCTCCAGCCCGAAATCGACGACTAGCGCCGAATTCCTTGACAAAGCGCCCGAGTCTGGCCCAAGCGGCCTTGGACGTGCGAATTATCGCGCGGCCCAATATCCGGAAACCTCATGAGCTTTGCCGATCTAGGCCTTTCTGACGAACTGCTCCGCGCCGTTGACGACAGCGGATATACGGACCCGACGCCGATACAGCGGCAGGCGATCCCGGCTGTCCTGATGAACAAGGATCTGATCGCCATCGCCCAGACGGGGACCGGCAAGACCGCGTCGTTCGTGCTGCCGTTGATCGACATCCTTCATCATGGCCGCGCCCGTGCACGGATGCCCCGCTCGCTGATACTGGAGCCGACGCGGGAATTGGCGGCCCAGGTTGCCGAGAATTTCGAGAAATACGGCAAGAACCACCCTCTTTCCATGGCGCTCCTCATCGGCGGCGTCGGATTTGGCGATCAGGACAAGGCGCTTGAAAAAGGCGTCGATGTGCTGATTGCAACACCGGGGCGGTTGATGGATCAGTTCGGACGCGGAAAGATCCTGCTTTCGGGCGTCGAAATCCTGGTCATCGATGAAGCCGACCGCATGCTCGACATGGGATTTGTGCCGGACATCGAGGCGATCTGTTCGAAACTGCCTCCGCGCCGCCAGACGTTGCTGTTTTCGGCAACCATGCCACCGCCCATCAAGAAGCTGTCCGACAGGTTCCTGACCGATCCCCGTCACATCGAAGTGGCCCGTCCCGCTGCCGCCAATGCGCTGATCGCCCAGCGGCTTGTCGAAACCACGACACGGGGCAAGCGGGAAACACTGCGCGAGCTGCTGCGGGACCAGGGGGTGAAGAACGCCATCATCTTCGCCAACCGCAAGACGACGGTGCGCGAATTGGCCGCCAGTTTGAAGCGGCACGGGTTTTCCACCGGACAAATTCACGGCGACATGGAACAGCCTGAGCGCCTGCGGGAGCTTGACCGGTTCAAGGCCGATGAAATCAGCGTGCTGGTGGCGTCCGATGTCGCCGCGCGCGGGCTCGACATCAAGGGTGTCAGCCATGTGTTCAATTTCGATGTGCCCTGGCACCCGGACGACTATGTCCATCGCATTGGACGCACAGGCCGCGCTGGAGCGACCGGCATCGCGATCACGCTCTATACAACCGCCGACGCCGAAGCCATTGCACAGATCGAAAAGCTTACCAGCACAACGATCGATCGCACGCCGCTTGTCGCTGGCGTGGAAAACGCTCCCGTCGAGGAACCGGCACCCCGGCGGGGCGCCCAACGATCACGGCGCAAAAAGGCTGAAGCCCCGGCGGACAAGGCCGTCAAAGAGGCACGGCCGGACGGCGCTGAAACGCGCGCCCGCGAGCCTCGCCAGTCGCCACGCCAACCGGCCCAGTGGGCCCCCGCGCCGCCCATGGACGTCAGCGAAGACTGGAACGGTCCCGTTCCGGCTTTCCTTCAGGTGACGCTGCACGGCAAGGACGACTGACCGCCCATCAGCATTCTAATTCGTTTCGGATTTGTACTTAATTTACGATTTAGATGGCAGATTACGTCCCGCACGAACGGGAAGCCGCGCGCGCACCAGGACCCAGTAGGCGCAACCGAGCCGTGAACGACGATACCGCGATCTTTGAGAGGATCAAGACGCTCATGACCGAGGGCGGATTTTCGCCAACCCCGGTCAATTATGAATTTTGGTATCGTTATGTCACGGGCGCGGATCCTCGCTTCGTCGAGGAAATCGAACTCGCTGCTCGGGTCCGGGTCCATCGGCCTTCGCACGCTATCCAAGCTCCGGGCCAAATTCTATGGGCAGGTCCAGGAAGATGCGCTCAGCGATCTGTTGGACGAAACCCAGAACCAGCTTGAACGCATCGCCCATCATGTCGAGGAATTGGGCGGGAACGCCAAGCTCTACAAACAGGCGCTTGATGGCAGCACCAGATCGCTCGAAAGCGGATTGGACATCAAAGCACAGCGCGCGCTTCTCGCCAAAATGGCTGCCGCGACACATGCCATGATTGAAAAAGCCTCGCTTCTGGAAGCGCAGCTCGTCTCTTCCGGCAAGGAAATCTCCGCCCTGCGGTGCGACCTTGAAATGGCGCGATCGGAAAGCCGCACCGATCCGCTTACCGGACTGCCCAACCGCAAGGCTTTCAACGCCTATCTGGAGGCGCAGTCCGCTCGTGCGTTGGCAGATCGCAAGCCTATCACGCTTGTGTTTCTCGATATCGACCACTTCAAGAAATTCAATGATCGCTGGGGCCATGCGCTGGGCGATGAAGTGCTGCGTCTCGTCGCGCAAAGCATGGAGCATTTCTTCCACGGCATCGGCTTTGCCGCGCGTTATGGCGGCGAGGAATTCGTGATCGTGCTTCCCTCCAAAAACCTGGAAGCTGCCGGAGATATCGCCGAGCAGTTCCGGGATTTCATCGGGTCTCGAACAGTTCGTTCAAAGCAGCGGAACGAAGACGTCGGCAAGATCACCTTGTCGCTTGGCGTTTCCGAAATGCGCCGATCGGACAGCGTCGACGAATTCATCGACCGCGCCGACAAGGCACTCTACGCGGCAAAGCAGAACGGGCGCAATCAGGTCGCTTTCGAAACGCCCGAGGAACCGGCCACCGCCGCTGCCTGAGCCCCGTGTCTCCACCCTGAAACTCGTCGAGCAGCGTGCGCCGGACCTTAGCCTTCACCGCGCGCGCGATAGCGTTCAAGGAAACTGGCGGCCATTTGCGCGAGGCGTCCGGCGGCGATCGCGTTCCTGAGGTCGGCCATCATCTGCTGATAGAACCAGATATTGTGCTCGGTCATCAGCATGGCGCCCAGGATTTCTCCCGACTTGACCAGGTGATGCAGATAGGCGCGACTCCAGCCCGCGCAGACCGGGCATCCGCAGTCGGGATCGAGCGGCGCCTTATCCTCCGCGAAGCGCGCATTGCGGATGTTGACAGGGCCTGTGCGCGTGAACGCCTGCCCGGTCCTCCCCGATCGCGTCGGCAGGACGCAATCGAACATGTCTATGCCCCGGCAGACCGCCTCCACGATATCGTCGGGCTTGCCCACGCCCATCAGATAGCGGGGCCGGTCCGCAGGCAGCACGGGCACCGCAAAATCAAGCGTCTCGAGCATTCGCCCCTGCCCCTCGCCAACCGCGAGCCCGCCGACGGCATAGCCGTCGAAGCCGATGTCGGTCAGCTTGTCGGTGGAAATCCGGCGGAGGTCTTCGAACATCGATCCTTGCTGAATGCCGAACAACGCCGCGCCTTCCGCATGCGCGCCACCGGAGTCGAACCCCTCGCGTGATCGCCGCGCCCAGCGCATCGACCGCTCCATTGACGCAGCAGCCTGCTCGTGCGTGGCCGGAAAAGGTGTGCACTCGTCGAAAGCCATGACAATGTCGGAGCCAAGCGCGCGCTGGACCGCCATAGAGCGTTCCGGCGTCAACAGGTGCCGCGACCCGTCCAGATGGCTTTTGAATGTGACGCCCTCTTCGCTCATCTTGGTGAGGTCGGACAGGCTCATTACCTGATAACCGCCGGAATCGGTCAGGATCGGCCGTTCCCAACCCATGAAGCTGTGGAGCCCGCCTAGCCTTTCCACTCGCTCCGCGCCGGGCCGCAGCATCAGGTGATAGGTGTTGCCCAAGATGATGTCCGCGCCGGCGGCCCGCACCTCGGCCGGCCGCATCGCCTTCACCGTGGCCGCGGTTCCGACCGGCATGAACGCGGGCGTGCGGATGACGCCGCGATGCATTTCAATTTCGCCGGTCCTCGCCGCCCCATCCGTCGCGTGAATCGAAAAACGGAAACGGTTGGCCATCAGCGGCCGTCCCGCTGTTCGGGCGCTGGGTGTACGAAGCGGCCATCGACGCAATTCTTCGGCATTCCGCTGCTCAGCAACTCGGTATGGTCGACGACGTTGTTCCTGTCGGTGTCGAAGGCATTGAACCGCCGGTCAAGCTCAGCGGCGAACTCCGCCAGGGATATCCGGTCGTCCTGATCCCGGTCGAAATCGAACCGGCCGGGAACGGCGCTGGGGCCGCCCAGCCAGACCGTCGCCCATTCCGACAGCTCGATCAGCGACACCATGCCGTTGCCGTCCTCATCGGCGACATGAAACATACGCGCGGTTCCCGATTTCAATTCGGCGCGATCAATCCGGCCGTCCGCATTGGCATCGAAGCCGCCAATCAGCAGGCCGACCGCCGACGTCGAGCGCCGGCTCGCCTGCAACACCGGATCGCAGGCCGCATCGAGGGGGCTCTTGTCGCGCTTCGCCGCGGCGGGCGCGGTCAATGGCAATGCGGATATCATCGCCAGCAAAACCGCCATGCCAATGGATTTACGCGTCAAACCTCACTCCCCCATGAACCGCTCTTGGCCGGACACGTCCCCGGAAGCAACAGACTGGCATCGCCATAGGAGTAGAAACGATACTCTTGGGCGATCGCATGGGCATAGGCGGCCTGCATTCTTTCCAGGCCCATCATCGCCGACACCAGCATGAACAGCGTCGAGCGCGGCAGATGGAAATTGGTCATCAACCCGTCCACCGCGCGAAAACGATAGCCGGGCGTAATGAAGATGGCGGTGTCGCCCTCGAACGGATGAACGAGTCCATCCTCGCCGGTCGCGCTTTCCAGCAGCCGCAGGCTCGTGGTGCCGACCGCGATGATGCGCCCGCCCGCCCGCCGGGCCGCGTTCAGCCGGTCGGCGGCAGCAGCATCGATCCGTCCCCATTCCGCATGCATGCGATGATCGGCGGTATCGTCGGCCTTCACCGGCAGGAAAGTGCCCGCCCCGACGTGGAGCGTCAGCATTTCACGCCCGATACCCGCTGCATCCAGCCGTTCGATCAACCTTTGGGTGAAATGAAGGGCTGCCGTCGGCGCCGCTACAGCGCCGGCTTCAGCCGCGAACATCGTCTGGTAATCGCTCCGGTCGTCGGCGTCCGAGGGGCGCTTTCCGGCGATATAGGGCGGCAGCGGCATCCGGCCCGCCCGTTCGAGCAGCAGTTCGACCGGCTCCTCTCCCTCGAACGCCAGCAGGATCGCGCCTGCCTCGTCGCGCGCCTCGGCAATCGCCGTGACATCGCCGCCGAAATCGATCCTGTCGCCCAGCCGGACGCGCTTTGCATTGCGGACAAAGCTCCACCACCGCCGGGGCCCCTCGCGCTTGTGGAGCGTTGCCCCGACTTTCGCGTCCCCCCTGCGCCCCTCAAGCTGGGCGGGAATGACACGCGTGTCGTTAAATACCAGCACATCGCCCGCGCGCAGCAGATCGGGCAGATCGCCGACCGCACGATCCCGCAGACCGCCGGCCTCGACGACGAGCATCCGTGCGGCGTCACGGGGCCGCGCCGGCCGCAGTGCTATGCGTTCCGGCGGCAGTTCGAAATCAAACAGGTCGACGCGCAAGGCCGTGCTATTTGCGTTTGGGGTTTTTCGGCGGAATACTGTTCTTCACGACGGGCGGCGGCGCGGGAGGCGCGACCGCCACGGGCGTTTCCGCCGCCTTGAGTTCAGCGGCGGCCATCGGCGGAACATTGTCCGCCCCTATCGATGCCCGGACGATGCGCGAAGGGTTGGCCGGCGGTTCGCCGCGTTGGATCGCGTCGACATAGGCCATGCCGTCGATAACCCGGCCGAAGGCTGTGTATTTGCCGTCCAGCCTGAGCGTGGGCTGGAACATGATGAAGAACTGGCTGTTCGCGCTGTCCACCGACGTCGCGCGGGCCATGGAGACGGTGCCCCGCACATGCGGCAGGTCGTTGAATTCAGCCTTCAGGTCAGGGAGCGACGAACCGCCCTCGCCCGTTCCCTTCGGGTCGCCGGTCTGCGCCATGAAGCCGTCGATCACGCGGTGAAACAATAATCCATCATAGAAGTGCTGACGGGTCAGCGTCTTGACGCGCTCGACGGTGTTCGGCGCCTTGTCGGGGCGCAACTGGATGACGACCCTGCCGCCGGTCGACAGATCAAGGTTGAGGATATTCTGGGGGTCAACGGCCGGAGGCGCAACCGTGGGCTGCGGCGCATCCTGTGCGACCGCAGCGGTCGCCACCATAAAACCCGCCAAGGCTAGAATGAATTTCCGCATTTTGATCCTCAACGTCATCTTAGCCATATTATCCGGTGCGCTCTGTCGCTCCGCTGAACGCGGCACCAGGTCGAAACTGGATTTCCTCGTCTGAACAACATGAATCATAGAAACAGCGGTCCGTCCGGCTGGCATGATAAGCCAGTTTAACCGACCTTTTTCGTACCCAAGGTTCGCGCCACATCCGCAGCAATCCGAGGTGGCACGAATTTGGAGATGTCGCCACCGTAAATCGCGATTTCCTTGACCAGCCGCGACGCGATCGGTTGCAGCGCGACGTCCGCCATCAGGAAAACGGTCTCGACCCGGTCGTTCAGTTGCTGGTTCATTCCCGCCATCTGGAATTCATATTCGAAATCGGCGACGGCGCGCAGGCCGCGCACGATCATCGTCGCCCGCTGTGCCTCGGCGAAATCCATGAGCAGCGAGTCGAACGGGACGACATCGATATCCGTGTCCAGTTCCCCCACTTCGCGGCGCACCTGGGCGAGCCGCTCCTCCACCGTGAACATCGGCGACTTGGAGGGGTTTGTCGTGACCCCGATGACCAGCCTGTCGACCAGCTTCGCCCCACGCCGGATGATGTCGAGATGGCCAAGCGTGATCGGATCAAAGGTTCCGGGGTAGACACCAATGCGCATGATATGGTCCTGTAGCCTAGCGGTCCCGTTCGATGGCGAAACGAGCCACCGCGCGCAGCAGGTCGGCCTCCTGCCCGTAATTCTGCAAATGCCCAATGGCCTGATCGATCAAAGCATGCGCCTGCTGCCGCGCCCGGTCGATCCCCAACAGCGAAACGAAGGTGGCCTTGCCGGCCTCGGCGTCCTTGCGGAGCGCCTTGCCCGTGCGCGTGCTGTCCCCTTCCACATCCAGAAGATCATCGGCGATCTGGAAAGCGAGGCCAAGATCACGGGCATAGCCCCGCAGGGGCGTACGCCCTTCGGGCGGCACGCGTCCCATGATCCCTCCCGATTCCAGGCAGAAGCTGATCAAGGATCCCGTCTTCAGTTGTTGAAGCCGGGTGGTGGTGGGAAGGTCGAAGGTCGTCACCTCGGCGATCAGGTCCATCATCTGGCCGCCCGTCATGCCGCAGGGTCCGCTCGCCCGCGCCAGTTCGGAAACCAGTTCGATCCGCACGAACGGGTCGGCATGCGTGCTTTCGTCCGCCAGGATTTCAAAGGCGAGCGCCTGAAGGGCGTCACCGGCCAGAACGGCCGTCGCCTCGTCGAAAGCCTTGTGAACGGTCGGCCTGCCGCGCCTGACGTCATCGTCGTCCATGCACGGCATGTCGTCGTGAATGAGGCTGTAGCAATGCACGCATTCGATCGCGAGCGCGACACGCAGCGAACGCTCCCGGTCTACGTGGAACAGGTCGCACGCCGCGATCACAAGCAAGGGCCGCATCCGCTTGCCGCCGCCGATGGCCGAATGGCGCATGGCCTCGAAGAGACGGCGGCGGGGATCATCGGGAACCGCGAGCAACCGGTCGAAACGCTGGTCTATCGCCTGGCCGATCGCATCGAGCGCGGGCTTCAGACTGACGGATACATGAACCACAGACCGATCAACCAGCGTCAAATGGTTGCAGGCCAGCCGGTTTCCCATCGGCCCCTAGCTGAATCTTTTCGATTCTGGCTTGCGCTGCGGCCAGCTTGGCCTCGCAATGATCCTTCAAGGCCTTGCCCTGACTGTAGAGGTCAATCGAATCCTCCAGGCTGGCTTCCCCGGTTTCCAGCCGGTGCACAATCGCCTCCAGGCGCTTCAGCGCGTCTTCGAAGCTCAGTGCGTCAAGCGCGGCAGTATCCCCATCCATGCCATGCTTGTGGCCTCAGTAGACGGCTTGGTCAAGCGGGCCAAGGCGCGAACCCCGGCAAAATATCCGATTGCACGGCGAGGGCGATAGCCCATGACGGCGCAATTCCCATGCGTGGCTGCCAGCCGCCGAAATTATCCGGCAAGCTGCGCGCAATGCATTCAAAACCTTTCGGAACGCCGCTGTCAGGCTTGAGACGGCCGTGGCTTCTGGCGCTCTTCATCCACAAGCTCCTTGCGGGAAAGCTTGCCTACCATCGTCTTCGGCAATGCATTGCGAACTTCGACGGCAATCACGCGTTCGTGCTTCCCCAATTGCGGATTGAGCCAGCCCATCAATTCATCCCCCGTGATCGCGGCGCCATTCGCGAGGGTAACAAAGGCTTTTGGCCGCTCGCCAAGATAGGCATCGGGTATCCCGATCACCAATGCCTCCCTTACCGCCGCATTGCGGTAAAGAACGGTCTCGATCTGGCTGGGGAAGACCTTGAAGCCGCCGACCGAAATCATGTCCTTCAGGCGATCGACAATTGAGAGATAGCCATCGGCGTCGATGATGCCGACATCCCCTGTCCGCAAACGTCCGTCGACGAAGATCTTGGCGTCCTCGGCGGGCCGGTTCCAGTATCCGCGCATTGCCTGCGGTCCGGCGAAGGTGATTTCCCCCGGCTCGCCCGGCGGCGCTGGTGTGTCGGGGTTTTCGCGATCCATGAGGACGACGGTGGTTCCCGGCAGCGGCTGGCCGACGGTGCCCGCCTTGTTGAGCCCTTCGTACGGATTGACCGTCACGACGCCGGCCGCTTCGGTCAGACCATAGCCCTCCGTGACCACGGCATTCGTCGCCTCCTCGAACTTGCGCTTGAGCTCGACGGCCATCGGCGCACCGCCAGTCGTGCAGACCCGCAACGAATGAAAATCCGTCTTGCCCAGCCGTGGATGATCAAGCAGCGCCTGGTACATGGTCGGCACGCCGGGCATCGACGTCGGCTTCGTCCGGTTGATCGCCGCCAGCACCTGGCCTGCGTCGAAACGCGGCAGCATGACGATCTCCCCGCCGAGGTGAACGGTGCGGTTGAGGACGCAACTGTTCGCGAAGACATGGAACAAGGGCAGCACGCCGATGATCCTGTCCGCCTCCCCGCCGTGCGGATCGACCGACGCGATCTGACGTGCATTGGCCGTCAGGTTCTGGTGGGTGAGCATCGCGCCTTTCGGCATCCCGGTCGTCCCCCCGGTGTATTGTATGACGGCGATGTCGCGTTCCGGATCGATGTCTTCCAAAGGACAGCCGCCATCATTCGCCAAAAGGTCGGAAAAGCGGCAGAGGCGTTTGTCGTCCGGCCGGTCGACGATGTCGTTGCGGTTGAACAGCCGGTACAGCACCGACTTGGCCGCGGGCAGCGCCCCCGCGATCGATCCGACGATCAGCTTTTCGATTGCGCTCTGTCGCATCACCTCAAGCGCCGTCGGCAATAGGGCCTTGGCGTCGAGCGTCACCACCGCGCGCGTTCCGCTGTCGTCTATCTGATGCCGCAGTTCCTCCACCGAATAGAGCGGCGACAGATTGACGACGATCGCACCCAGACGGGTTATGCCATAATAGGCCGCGAGATAATGAGGCACATTGGGAAGGAAGAGTCCCACCCTGTCGCCGCGTTTGATCCCGATCCGCTTCAAGCCGCACGCAAAGCGATCGGCCGCGCGCTCGACTTGTGCATAGCTGTAATGGCGGCCGTAAAAATCAATCAGCGCCGCTTCGGGTGTCCGTGTGGCGGAGTGCGCTAACATCTGCGGCAGGCTCAGTGGCGGAAAATGCTGGTTCCATCTGGTCGGATGCCGATAATTGCCGGCCCAGTCGTAGGTCTGATCCATAAGCATAGGGCTAGCAGCCCGAAGCACCGCCGCCAAGCGCGGGTTGTCGGGTCTAGACTGATCCGAAACGCAGTGCGGTCCCGTGCCGCGCCCGGCGTACACGCCCTTCCACCTCCAGCCGCCGGAGGTGCGCCAGCGTTTCTCCAGTCGCGGCGGAGATTACCGAATCATCGATGGGGCGCTTGAAGAGGATCGGAAAGCATTCATGGATCGTGCGCGGGGAAGCGCAAAACGCATGAAGCGCCTCCAGCCTGTCCCGGTGCTCGTCCGCCAGTTGGTCGAGCCGCTGGTGCAGGCCATGGAAGGGCGCATTATGCGCCGGCAAGACGAGCAGCCGGTCGGGCAGATCCTTCAGCCGTTCGATGCTCGCCAGCCATTCGCCGAGCGGGTCGCCCATCGGCTCGATCGACGAGACGGAGACATTGGAGGAAATGCGCGGAAGAACCTGATCGCCTGAAATCATCAGATCGCCGTCTTCGGAAAGCAGGCAGGCATGTTCGGGCGAGTGCCCCCTGCCGACCACCACCTGCCAGACGCGACCGCCGATATTGATCCGTTCGCCGTCCTCCATGCGCCGATAGCCGGACGGCAGCGGCGTGGTCGCCTTCGCGAACAGCCGCCATCCCCTTGATTGCATCAGATTGACCGACGCCTCGGGCCAACCGGCGTCAAGCGCAAAGGCAAGCGCTTCGGGTGGCGGGACGTCGCGCATGTCGAGTTGCAATGTCCGCGCCAACAGATATTCGGTGCGCGTCATCCAGAGCGGAGCGCCGGTCCTTTCCGTCAGCCAGCCCGCGAGGCCGATGTGATCGGGATGAAAGTGCGTCGCGATCACCCGCGTCACGCGAATCGAAGGAAGCAGGGCCGCCCAGACGTCCCGGCAGAGCGGCACGTTGAGCCCTGTGTCGACGATTGCCGTGCCGGGGCCGTTTTCGTCCCGGTCGTCGAGCAGCCACAGATTGATATGATCGAGACTGATCGGGAGCGGCATGCGCAACCAACGCACCCCCGGCGCGACCTCATATGGCCGCTCCGGCGAAGGCGCCCAATGGCCCAGGGGATAATCAAGCCCCTTGTGCGAGAAGGCCCCGTCGGGGCCATCGTCAGTCAGCGAAACATCACTCATCACATGCACGCGGGCCAAAGCCCAATGCTACTCCTGATCTTCGTCCAGTTTCGCCGCGGCCTCGTGAAAGGCATCCTCGGCCAGGCGGGTCGATGCATCGCGCTCGGCGCGCAACTCCTCGAGCAGTGCCTCCCGATCGCCGGCCAGCTTGCCGTCTTCCATGACGACACCGGCCTTTTTCGCGGCCGCTGCAACCAGCGCATCCAGCTCACGCTGTGAACAAAGACCAAGCGTCACCGGGTCTTTGGGGGTGATGTTGGCGATGTTCCAGTGCGTGCGGTCGCGGATCGCCGCGATCGTCGTCTTGGTCGTGCCGATCAGCCGCGAGATCTGCCCGTCGGTGACGTCGGGATGGTTGCGGATGATCCAGGCGATGCCGTCGGGCTTGTCCTGCCGCTTCGATACCGGCGTATAGCGCGGACCTTTGGTGCGACGAAGCTGATCAGGGCCCTTGGACATCCGAAGCTCGTAGTCGGGATCGGCCTGTCCCTTTTCGATTTCATCCATGCTCAGTTCACCGGCCCGGACCGGATCGCGCCCCGTCAGCTTGGTGGCCGCGGCATCATCGGCAATCGCCTGCACTTCAAGGATGTGCAGACCGCAGAAACCTGCGATCTGCTCGAACGTCAGCGCAGTATTGTCGACCAGCCAGGAAGCCGTTGCGTGCGGCATAAGCGGTTGCGACATGGAAACCTCCAGACAAAGAAAGGGCCGCCCTTTCACGGGGCGGCCGACATTGCCCGAAGATGTAGACCCCAAGCCGCGCATGATCAAGCGCCGTTATCAGCAGCGGTCAATCAGCGGTGGTCAAAAGGACGATTTTGCCGATATGTTCGCCTGCCTCCATGCGGGCATGGGCGGCGGCGGCCTCCGCCAGCGGAAATGTGCTGTCCATCACCGGTTTGAATTCGCCGCTGTCTATCAGCGGCCAGACGTTGCGCTCCAGTTCCTCCGCGACCAGCGATTTGAATTCGACCGGCCGCGCACGCAGCGTCGAGCCGGTAAAGGTCAGCCGCTTCATCAGCATGCGCGCAAGATCAAGCTCGCCCTTCGCGCCCTTCTGCACCGCGATCAACGACAGCCGCCCATCTTCTGCCAGGCACTGGACGTTGCGCGCCAGATAATCGCCCCCGATCATGTCGAGCACGACGTCCACGCCGCGCCCGATCGTGATCTCCATGACGCGGTCGACGAAATTCTCCGTCCTGTAATTGATCGCATGGTGCGCACCGATGGCGAGCGCCGCCCGGCATTTTTCGTCGGACCCGCAGGTGACGATCGGGCTGATCCCGAAGGCATTGGCAAGCTGTATCGCGGTCGTGCCGATTCCGCTTGTTCCGCCATGGATGAGCATCACCTCGCCTGGCTGCGCATAGACGCGCTCGAACACATTGACCCACACGGTAAAGGTCGTCTCGGGCAATGCTGCCGCTTGCGCCCAGGAAAGGGCGTCCGGCTTGGGAAGGCATTGCCCGACGGGCGCGACGGCATATTCGGCATAGCCGCCGCCGGCAATCAGCGCGCAAACGCCCGTTCCGATCACGCTGCGATCGACTTCCCCGCCCGCCGCGACCACGTCGCCCGCCACTTCAAGCCCCAAAATGGATGTGATGCCCGGCGGAGGGGCGTAAAGCCCCTTGCGTTGCAGAATGTCGGGCCGGTTCACGCCGGCTGCCCGCACCCGGATCAAAACTTCGCCCGCGCCCGGCGACGGCACCGGCCGCTCCACCAGCCGAAGCACATCCGCTCCCCCTGGTTCCGCCGCGTCGATCGCTGCCATGACGGCCGGAAGCTTGCTCATAGGTCCCCGCTTATCGCAAAGCTTGATCGCTTGTTATTGACATCGATAGCGTCACGGTCAACGCTTCCTCGCATGGATTTGGACGAGTTCGCACCCCGCCCCAAGCAAAATCCCCTGGCCGATCTCGCGCGTCAGGACCTGGACCCGCTCTCCGTCGAGGAACTTCACGAGCGTATCGCCGTACTCGAGGAAGAAATCGCGCGGACCCGCGTCAAAATCGACCGCGCGGTTAATGAACGTGCAAGCGCGGATGCGCTATTCAAGAAACGTTGAGCATGGCGTTGCCGCCAGCTCCGGACCGAAAGGGTCCAGACCGGCATGCGGCACTGTTCTTGATCAGGACGACCGGGCTTCCGATATGGTAGGAAACAGGTCCGGTTTTCTTCGGGCCTATCGGAGTAAAATGAATGCCGTCTTTCGCTCGAGAGCTTGAACAGACACTCCACAACGCGCTGACCGAAGCGAGCCGCCGCCGGCATGAATATGCGACGCTCGAACATCTCCTGATGGCGCTGACGACTGATGTCCACGCTTCCCAGGTGATGAAATCATGCGGCGTCGATCTGGATGAGCTGGGCAGCATCATCGGCACCTATCTCGACAATGAGCTGGTGGCGTTGAAGACCGAAGGCGAAACCGATCCGTCGCCGACGGCGGGCTTCCAGCGTGTCGTCCAGCGCGCCATCCTGCATGTCCAGTCATCGGGCCGCGAGGAAGTGACCGGCGCGAACGTGCTGGTCGCGATGTTCTCCGAACGCGAAAGCTATGCCGTCTATTTCCTGCAGCAACAGGACATGACGCGGCTCGATGCCGTATCCTTCATTAGCCACGGCGTATCCAAGACCGGGGTACCCGAGCCGCGCGAGGTAAAAGGCGTGGCCGACGAGGAGAAGCAGCAAAAGGCCGAACCCAAGCAGAAGGGGGAAAGCGCTTTGAAACAGTTCTGCGTGGACCTCAATGAAAAGGCGCGGATCGGCAAGGTCGACCCGCTGATCGGCCGCCGCGCCGAAGTGGACCGGACCGTGCAGATCCTCTGCCGCCGCTCGAAGAACAACCCGCTGTATGTAGGCGATCCCGGCGTGGGCAAGACCGCCATCGCAGAGGGCCTGGCAAGGAAGATCATTGAAGGCGACGTGCCCGAAGTGCTTCAGGGCGCGGTAATCTATGCGCTCGACATGGGCGCGCTTCTTGCGGGCACCCGCTATCGCGGCGACTTCGAGGAACGGCTGAAGGCCGTCGTCAACGAGCTGGAGAAGCTTCCCCATGCAGTGCTGTTCATCGACGAGATCCACACCGTCATCGGCGCGGGCGCGACCAGTGGCGGCGCGATGGATGCGTCGAATCTTCTGAAGCCTGCCCTGTCGTCCGGCACGATCCGCTGCATCGGTTCGACCACCTACAAGGAATTCCGCAATCATTTCGAAAAGGATCGGGCGCTGCTGCGTCGCTTCCAGAAGATCGATGTGAATGAACCCTCGATAGAGGATACGATCAAGATCATGCAGGGCCTGAAGCCCTATTTCGAGGAGCATCACAACGTCCGCTACACGCCGGACGCGATCAAATCCGCCGTCGAACTTTCGGCGCGCTACATCAACGACCGCAAGCTGCCCGACAAGGCGATCGACGTGATCGACGAGGTCGGCGCCTCGCAGATGCTGGTGCCGCCATCAAAGCGCAAGAAGACCATCACCGCCAAGGAGGTGGAGGCCGTCGTCGCCGTCATCGCGCGCATCCCGCCGAAATCTGTTTCGACCGACGACAAGAAGGTCCTCGAAACGCTGGATGCGGACCTGAAGCGCGTCGTCTTCGGCCAGGACGCGGCGATCGAGCGGCTGGCCTCGGCGATCAAGCTCAGCCGCGCGGGACTGCGCGAGCCGAACAAGCCGATCGGCAACTATCTCTTTTCCGGCCCTACCGGCGTCGGCAAGACCGAGGTGGCGCGGCAGCTCGCGTCCATCCTCGGCATTCCGCTGACCCGCTTCGACATGTCGGAATATATGGAGCGCCATTCGGTCAGCCGGCTGATCGGCGCGCCTCCGGGCTATGTCGGATTCGATCAGGGCGGACTGCTTACCGACGCCGTCGACCAGCATCCCCATTGCGTGCTGCTGCTGGACGAGATCGAGAAGGCGCATCCCGACCTGTTCAACATCCTGCTGCAGGTGATGGACAACGGGAAACTGACCGATCACCACGGCAAGACTGTGGATTTCAGGAACGTCATCCTGATCATGACCACCAATGCCGGTGCCAGCGACATGGCTCGCGAGGGCATCGGTTTTGGCGCGACGTCCCGCGCCGGCGAGGACGAGGAAGCGATCAAGCGCATGTTCACGCCTGAATTCCGTAACCGCCTGGATGCGGTGGTGGCGTTCAGCTACCTGCCGCCCGCCGTGGTCGCGCGCGTCATCGACAAATTCGTCCTGGAGCTGGAACTGCAACTTTCGGAGCGCGAGGTTCATATCCAGCTTACCGATGAGGCGAAGGCGTGGCTCATCGACAAGGGCTATGACAGGCAGTATGGCGCGCGGCCGATGGCCCGTCTCATCCAGGAGAAGGTCAAGCAGCCGCTGGCGGAGGAGCTGCTGTTCGGCAAGCTCGTCCATGGCGGCGAGGTGCGCGTCCACCTGAAGGATGACGAACTCGCCTTCGAGATTACCGCCGCCGCGCCAAAGGCCGCGAAAAAGGGCCGCAAGGCGAACAAGGCAAGGACGAAGGCATAGTATCCATTGCAGTCACCCCGCGCAGGCGGGGTGACGTCTGTTGGATGGGAGGAGCGGATGCCGACGCCCCGCATCAGTCCGGAGATGATCCGGCTCTATGACCGTTTCACGCATCAGACGCTGGACCGCCGGGAACTGATGGCGGGTCTTGCCCGCCTCGCTGGAGGCACGGCGGCGGCGACCGTCATCCTCGGCCTGATCGAGGCAAGCCCCGCCGCCGCGGCACAGACCGATCCCGCCGATCCGCGACTTTCCGCCCAGCGCGTGCAATGGTCCGTCGCCAGCGGCCGCAGCTTGAAGGGCTATCTTGCCGTTCCCCGGCCAATGCCGGAACCGCTCCCCGCCATTGTCGTCATCCATGAGAACCGGGGCCTCAACGCCTATATCGAAGATGTGACGCGACGAGCCGCGCTGGCTGGCTTTGTCGTGCTGGCTCCGGATTTCCTCACGCCCGCCGGGGGAACGCCTGCCGACGAAGATCAGGCTCGCCAGATGATCGCCGCGCTGGACCCCCGCCAGACCATTGCCGATGGCGTCGCGACCCTGGACTGGCTGCGAAAAAATGCGCGCGTCGCGGGCCGGGTCGGCACCATCGGGTTCTGCTGGGGCGGCGGCCTGGTCAACCGCATCGCCATTGCGGCCGGAAAGAAGCTTGACGCCGCGGTCGCCTTCTATGGCCCCACCCCCGATCCATCGGAAGCGGCGACGGTGAAGGCTCATATAATGCTTCATTACGCCGGTCTCGACGAGCGCGTGAACGCGGGTGGACCGGCATGGGTGAAAGCGCTGCAACAGGCGGGCGTCGACGTGCGCCCCTTTACCTATCCGAACGTCAACCACGCCTTCCACAACGACACCTCGGCTGCGCGCTACGATCCGGCAGCGGCGAAGCTGGCCTGGGATCGCAGCATTGCGTTCTTCGACGAGGTGCTGAAAGTTCCGAAGCGCGACAGGACCGACGCGCCGAAGGGCTGACCAGGCGCAGCCTTATTCCGCGCCCTTGCAAGGCAAAACTCAAAGGGCGGGCGCTCGGTGCGGGTGCTGCTCAGTCTGCTGCAGCAAAATGCGCCATCTGGTCTGCGTGTGCCTTCACGAAGGACGGACGGGCCGTGGCGCGCGCAACATAATCACCACAGGCGGGATATCCCGTCAAACCGTCGAACCGATCGACAAGGCGCAGCACATCCGCCATGAGTATGTCGGCGACGGAGAAGGATCCGACCAGCCATTCGCGTCCCGCCAGAAGCGTTTCCATGTGCTTGAGCCGGGCCTCAAGAAACGTGTCGAAAAACTTCCGCATCGGCGTTTCTTCGGTGTCACCGGAAAACTTGAAGAACGACCAGGGCTGGCTTGCAGCCTCGACCGAATTGAGCGCCGCGAACAGCCATTCCAGAACCTCGCTGCGGCCGCGCGGATCGGCAGGCATCAGCGCGTCACTACGCTCGCCCAGATGAAGCAGGATCGCGCCGCTCTCGAAGATCGAGATGTCTCCATCGGTCAACCACGGCACCTGGCCGAAGGGCTGGTGCGCGAAATGCTCGGCATTCCGAGCGCCAAATGGCACGCTTTCGACGCGATAAGGCAAACCGGCCTCTTCCAGCGCCCAGCGCACCCGTATGTCGCGCACATGGCCGCGCGGCATTTCAGGAACCCAATCGAAGGTGGTGAGGACCAGGCCGGCCATTAGAGATCTCCCATCTGTCGATGCCGACCTATACTGCCTTCTGGCACCGCAGCAAAAGAGCGACCCGCACGAAAAGCCCGGCGAAGTTTCCTCCGCCGGGCCGTGTGTATCCAAAGGTCGCGGCGTTTTAGCGGCGATCACCCATGAAACGCAGCAGGAACATGAACAGGTTGATGAAGTCGAGGTATAGCGTCAGCGCGCCCATCACCACCGTCTTGCCAACATAGTCCGTTCCGCCGGACACGAAGTACATGCTCTTGATCTTCTGCGTGTCATAGGCGGTAAGGCCCGCAAACAGCAGCACGCCGAGCAGGCTGATCACGAAATTCATCGCGTTCGACTGCATGAAGATGTTGATCACGCTTGCCACGATCAGGCCGACAACACCCATGATCAGGAAGGTACCAAAGCCCGACAAATCCTTCTTCGTGGTGTAGCCATAGAGGCTGAGGCCGCCAAAGGCAGCGGCGCTGGCGAAGAATGTCGTGGCAATCGATGCGCCGGTATAGACCAGGAAAATCGTCGCCAGCGAAAGGCCCATCAGCACCGCATAGGTCCAGTAGATAGCCTTGGCCGAGCCTTCCGACAGCCGGTTGATGCCAAAGCTGAGCCACATCACCAGGCCTATCGGGCCAAGCATGACGACCCATTTCAGGATGCCGCCATTCAGGAACAATTGCGCTGCCATGCCGGATCGGGCGAACAATAGCGCCACAAGACCCGTCAGCAACACGCCCGAAGCCATGTAGTTGTAGACCGAAAGCATATAGGACCGGAGACCCGCATCGAACGCAACGTCGCGGGCGTCCGCACGGCCAGCCGTCGCTCCATAAGCGGGGCGGGGGTCAGACCAGTTTGCCATTTTACGTTACACTCCAGTTGTCCGATCGCAACACGCGGCCGGGACCCGCGCAATATCGGAGTATGCGGGTCTGGTTTCAAGCAAAACCGGAAATAGTTGCCAAAGCATGGCAAAATCGGGCTGACATCCAGCTCGGGAATGGCTAGTTCTCGGGCAAAGTCAGGGAGTGGCGTATGCATCGGCTTTTCGTTGCCCTTCAGCCGCCAGCCGAAATCCGGCAACAGCTTCTAGGCCTTATGGGCGGTGTCGCGCGGGCCCATTGGCAAACAGAGGCGCAACTGCATCTGACGCTCCGGTTCATCGGCGAGGTCAACCGCCATGGCGCGGAAGACGTGGCGGCCGCGCTCGGCGGCATTCATCACCCGCGCTTCGATATCCAGCTCGATGGCGTTGGCCAGTTCGATCGTCGTGGCCGCGTGGACAATCTCTGGGTCGGGGTCGCGCCCCATGCGCCGCTGAGGACACTCCACAACAAGGTCGATCAGGCGCTTGCCCGCGTCGGCATCGGTCCGGACAAGCGAACCTTTCTGCCGCACATCACCATTGCCCGGTTCGGCCGCGAAGTCGGCCCGCTCGACGGGTTTGTCAGCCAGTCCGGCGGGGTACGGTCGTTGCCTTTTCCGGTCGGCGATTTCTGCCTCTTCGAAAGCCAGCTCACCCAGAACGGCTCAGTCTATACGGTCGTCGACCGCTATGCGCTGGACTAGGGCTCGAGCCGCCTGGGTCACGAGAACCCAGGTGTCGTCAAAACCCTCCGCGCCGCCGTAATAGGGATCCGGCACGGCCTGCCCCGTCCTGCCTTCGACACAATCGAGAAGCATGGATACATGAGCGACTGCGTCATGGGGGCGGATCGCTTCCAGATCGGTGAGGTTGTGCGAATCCAGCGCAACGATGCGCGTGAACCGCCGGAAATCGTCCGGCGTCACCTGCCGCGCCCGGTAATGACCGATGTCGATCCCATTGGCCAGCGCAACCGCCTGCGCGCGCGGATCGGGAGCATGACCGATGTGCCAGTCGCCGGTGCCTGCGGAATTGACCTCGACGTCAAGGCCTCGCGCCGCTGCCTCGCGACGAAAGGCTGCCTCGGCGAGCGGCGAGCGGCAAATGTTTCCAAGACAAACGAAAAGAACGGCGGGTTTCATCGACTGATCATCCTGCAATCGGTGTTCGGCGGCAACTGCGTATCGAGTTGGTCTCACCCGGAAATAAGGCGCTCCGGCCTATAGCGGCCAGGATCAATCGCCGAAACCGGATCGGGAAGCGGCGTTCCCGTCAGCACGGCAGCGGCCATCATCGAAGCGGCAGGCGCGGTCTGGATTCCGAAGCCGCCCTGCCCGGCGCACCAGAACAGGCCCGGCGCCCGCGGATCGAATCCATAGACGGGAATACGATCGGGCGCGAAGCTCCTGAGGCCCGCCCACGCCCGCACCTTCCGGCGCACACGCCACATGCCGGCCCCTTCGAAGCGTTCGATGGCGATGGCGACATCGAGTTCATCGGCTTGCGTATCGCCCGCGATATCGGGCGTTTCATCCTGAGGTGAAATCCACACGCCGCCTGCCTCGGGCCGAAAATAAAAGCGGCCGGCGGCGTCCATCGTAAGCGGAATGTCGCGCGTTATCGGCGGTTCAACCTCCGCCTGCACCACCGTGCGGCGAAGCGGTTGTATGCCAAGCGGCCCGACACCGAACAGCGCGGCGGTGGAATTGGCCCAGGCCCCGGCGGCGATTGCCACGATATCAGCACTGACCGATCCGGCGCGCGTCTCCAGCATCCATTTGCCTGCGGTGCGGGAAGCCATCATCACTTGCGCGTTGCACACCAGTTGCACGCCGGTTCGTCTGGCCATGCGTAGAAAGCCTTGGTGAATTGCGGCGACGTCCATGTCCCTGCATCCGGGTTCGAGACGCCCCTCCACCCATTGCGGCCCGAGGCCGGGAAGAAGCCGCTCCATCGCCTCGCGGCCGATCAGCTCAAGCGTGACGCCGCTTGCCGCAAAGTCGTGGTCCATCGCCGCCAGCAATTCCACATGCTCCGCTTCGGCGAGATGCAGCCCCCCGCGAGGTCCGATCAACGGAACATCCGAAAAACCGGCGGGTGGATTCTCGAAGAAGGCCTTGGATGCCGTCGTCAGCGGTTGGATGGCCGGACCGCCATAGGTTTCCGCATAGAATGCAGCAGAACGGCCGGTCGTATGATAGCCGGGGCTATCTTCCATCTCCAGAATCGCCGTGGTCGCATGGCCGCCGATCATCGCGGCCAGTCCCGCGCCCGCCATGCCGCCGCCTATGATCGCAACATCCACCTTCAACATCTGGCGCGCTCTTCCATGAAGCGGTCAATCCGCTCCCACACGGCATGGCGAATCTCGTCTCTCTCGCGCAGCAATTCGTGGCCGCCGCTGAACAGCGCGATTTCGTGGTCCGGTATGCGGTTCACCAGCGAAACCGCGCGTCGGGTATCGACCACCCGGTCCTTCACCGTCGCGACGAGCAATACCGGAACCGTTATTCCTTCAGCTACGCCTGACGCGGCCAGAATATCCCTCGACCGATAAGCGGCGTTTATCCATCCCCAACTGGCGCCGCCAAGCACATGTTCCGGATGCGCCGCATTCCACCACAACTCGTCGGCATAGCGCTCCACATCGCTTGTCAACCGGCGCTGGCGGACCGAATGCGCAACCGCCGGGCGCGCATTTTGCCCCCAGGCAAACCGTTTCGCTTTTCCATTTCTCACCATGGAGGCCGCTATCCTGCGAACGAGCCCTTCGGGCAGTGGCGTTCTAAAGCCGATCATCGGCGAGGACAGCACCAGCCCAGCTACCGATGGCGCGCGTTCGGCCACATAGCGCAGCATCAGATGACCGCCCATCGAATGTCCGATCAGCATATGCGGTCCGGCGGACGAGGCACGCCAGTCGTCGACCAATCTCGCGAGGTCGTCTATCCAACCGGCGAAATCCTCGGCATGCCCGACGACGCCCGGCTTCAACCCATCTCGCACGAGCCTGCCGGATCCGCCCTGCCCGCGCCAGTCGAATGCGGTGACATCCCATCCTCTGTCACGCCAGTGGATCAAACTTTCCTGATATTTCTCGATGAAGTCGGCTCGCCCGCCTGCAAACAATATCGATCCCTTTACCGCGGCAGCGGCGCGCAGACGCAGCGTGCGTATGGGCCAGCCATCTTTGGCGATCCAATGCCCGGTCTCGGCATGATCCGGGAGGCTGCGACGCGGGTTTGATTTTTCATCCATCCATCGTGGTTACTTTTTGGAAAGGCATATCGTCTAGTGTCCCTTTTCCATGGGAGAGACCATCCAGATCCTTTGCTTCATCTCGCTTGGCGCACTGCTCTGCTTTGCGGCCGTCAGCGATGCGCAGCGCCGGATCATTCCCAATTGGCTGACAGCCATTATTGCGCTGCTGGCTTTTCCTTATTGGCTGGGGACGGGGTTGGAAATCTGGCCCGGCATGGCCTTTCAGTTCGCACTCGCTCTTGGCGTGCTGATCATTTTCGCGGGCCTGTTTGCGCTTGGGCTGATGGGTGGGGGCGACGTCAAGTTGCTGGCCGCCCTCGCCCTATGGCTGCCATTGCGCCGTTTTGTCGAACTGATCGTGTTCATGTCGCTCGCGGGCGGCGTCCTGACGGTAGCGATGGTCATTCGACATCATTTGCAACGACGCCTCGGTCAGCCGGAAATTCCCTATGGCCTGGCCATAGTCGCGGCTGCCGCATGGATATTTGGCGAACCGTTTTTTAACCATTTTGGCGCATAACGGGATCGGATTTTTTGCCGGGAGGCAACGGGGACATGGACATCAAGAAACTTGCACTGCTGCTCGGCGCGCTGTTTGTCGCAGGCATCACCGCCTTCATGGCGAAGGGTCTTTTCGCGGGTGCCGAGGCGCCCCAGGCCACCGCCCAGATCGCGCCTCAACAACAGGGCGTCGAAGTGCTCGTCGCGTCCCGGACGCTGCCGGTCGGAACCATCATCGATGCGGGCGCCTTCCGTTTTCAGCCATGGCCCAAGGACATGGTCGACGGCGGCTATATCCAGAAAGGCGGCGCAGACAGCCCGCAGTCGCTTGCCGGCACGGTCGTCCGCTACGCCATTCCGGCCGGCCAGCCCGCCACCCGCAGCGCGCTTGTGAAACCGGGCGATCACGGCTTTCTTGCAGCGGCGCTTGGGCCGGGCATGCGCGCCGTCACGGTGTCGATTTCGGCCACCAGCGGTGTCGCCGGCTTCGTCTTTCCAGGCGATCGCGTTGACCTCGTACTGACGCAGGACGTGTCGGGCGGTGGCGATGGCCAGCCTTTGAAGGCATCGGAAACCATCATCCGCAACCTGCGCGTGCTCGCCGTCGACCAGACAATGGACAAGACGCCGAAGGAAGGCGAGGAAGTCACGATCAAGCCGGCGACGACCGCGACGCTCGAAGTAACGCCCAAGATGGCCGAAAAGATAGCCGTCGCGCAGAACATCGGGTCGCTGACGCTGTCCCTGCGTTCGCTCGCGGACAATACCGCCGATCTGGAAGCCGCCATCGCGGCCGGTGAGGTGAACGTCCCGCAGACGAGCGATCCCAAGGCCGAAAAGCAGATGATGCTGGCGGTCGCGGCGATGCCGAACGATCGTGGCACCACATCGACCACCGGCGGCGAGGTTTCCCGCTACCAGCGGACCACCGTGCCGGCAAAAGTATCCAGCCAGGGCGGCACGCCCGAAGAAGAAGAAACACGCCGTCTGACCGCGCTGCAGCAGCTTCGGCAGCTCCGTGCCAAGGCGTCGCCTGCGGTGGTCGTCCGCCGCGCCAGCACCGTCGGTGACAATTGATCAAAGGGGCCAGGCAAATGCGTTACCGTACCACGCTTTTCTCGGGAGCCTTTGTGGCGGCGGGCCTTGCCGCTGCGACCCTGGCGGCGATTCCGACCGCCCGCGCCGACGTTGCGGGCTCCAGAATCCAGAACGCCTCCTCGGGCGTGATGCTGGCGATCGGCCGGGGAACGCTCGTCAACCTTTCGCGGCCCATGACCGACGTTTTCGTCGCCGATCCGACCGTTGCCGACATTCAGGTGCGCAGTCCGCGCCTGCTTTATATCTTCGGCAAGGGACCCGGCGAAACGACAGTCTATGCGACCGACAAAGCGGGCGCCGTCGTCTATTCGGCGAATGTCCGCGTCGGCAATAATTTCGATCAGGTGCGCACCATGCTGCGCACCGCCATGCCTGATGCGACCATCGAAGTGACCGCGATGAACGGCATGACCATTCTAACCGGTACGGTTAAAGCGCCCGAGGATGTCGAGGAAGCCAACCGCCTGGTCCAGGCAATCGTCGGCGACAAGGTTACGGTGGTCAACAGGTTGAAGACGGCGACGCCCATGCAGGTCATGCTGCAGGTGAAAATCGCCGAGGTCAGCCGCGATCTGTTCAAGAGCATCGGCGTCAATCTGCAGGCGACCAACGGCAGCGATTTCACTTTCGCGCAGGGTCGCGACTTCATCGAGGACGCCACCGGCATCAACCCGGCGAAACTCCTGTTTCCCGACACGGGCAGCACGGCGTTTCTTTCCAAGAAGCTGCTTGGCCTCACGCTCAACGCGGCTCTCGATCTGCTCGAGCAGGACGGCGCCGTCACGACGCTCGCTCAGCCGAGCCTGACCGCGTTATCGGGTGAAACCGCCAGCTTCCTTGCGGGCGGCGAATTTCCGATCCCGATCCAGCAGAGCCTTGGCACCACGACGATCGAATACAAGCAATATGGCGTCGGCCTCGCCTTTACGCCGACGGTGCTTAACGACGGCCGCATTTCAATGCGCGTCCGGCCGGAAGTGTCGGAGCTGACGGATGCCGGATCGGTCAAGTTCGGCGGGTTCACCATACCCGCGATTGCCACCCGGCGGGCGGAAACCACCGTTGAACTGGGTTCTGGCCAGAGCTTCGTCATCGGCGGGCTGCTGAAGAACGTCGGCAACAACTCGATCACCAAGACCCCATGGCTCGGCGACCTTCCGATCCTTGGCGCGCTGTTCCGGTCCAATAATTTCCGCCGTCAGGAATCGGAGCTGGTAATCGTGGTGACGCCTTATTTGGTCAAGCCGGTATCGGCATCGGCGATCAAGCTGCCCACCGATGGCGCGAAGGCGCCGACGGACTTGCAGCGTGTTCTGGGCGGCCAGAGCTTTTCGGGCAAGAGCGGAGCGAAGACGCCAACGACAAAGACGGCGCCGGCAAATTCTGCGACGCCCCCATCGGCTGCGACTGGCGCAACTGCGTCGCCCGCACCCGGTTTCTCGCTTAATTGAGGAGGGCCATGAAGATGCAGAAAATGATCATGTATCGCTTCGCTTCAACGGCCCTGGCGCTGGCTACGCTGTCGGCCTGCGGGCCGGGCAACCGTTCATTCGACACGGTCAAGTCGCCTGTCGTGACCAGCAACCAGCTCGCCTATGACATTCCGGTCTATTCGGGTGGCCTCGGGTCAACGGGCGCCAAGGCGCTCGACGACTGGCTTTCCTCGATCCGTCTCGGTTACGGGGACCGGGTCACCATAGACGACCCAGACGCATACGGATCGGCCGAGCGGCGTGCGGCGGTGGCCGAAGTCGTCGGCCGCTATGGCCTGCTGCTTGATCAGACGGCACCGGTTACCCGCGGCACGATTCCCGCCGGCACGATGCGCGTCGTCGTCACGCGCAGCGAAGCGCATGTCGATGGCTGCCCGGATTGGGATCGCACCAGCCAGCCGGAACTGGAGGCGTCCACCATGTCAAACTTCGGCTGCGCCACCCAGTCCAACCTGGCCGCGATGATCGCCGATCCGAACGATCTGGTCGGCGGCAAGACCTATGCGGGCAGCGATGCCAATACCGCGGTCAAGGCCGTCAACACTTGGCGCAAGGCCGAGCCCACAGGGACGAGCGGCCTGAACAAGAACGACATCAAGATGGAAAGCACCAACTGATGAATGCGCCATGGAACCAAAGCCGCCGCGGCGGCGGACCGCGTGAACCTTTCACGGCATTCGTTTGCGATGACGAAACCGTCGAAGCAATTCGGCCGATCGTCAACGAAATCGGCTGGGCGGCAGACAAGATCAACAAGGGCGGGCTGCGTCATGCAATCGAGACCCTGTCGGTATCGTCCAGCCCCTCCGTGCTTCTGGTCGACCTGTCCGAATCGGGCGATCCGCTCAATGACATCAACGCCCTTGCGGAGGTTTGCGAACCGGGCACGATCGTGATCGCGACCGGGCGGGTCAATGACGTTCGCCTGTATCGCGACCTGATGTCCAGCGGCATCCAGGACTATCTGCTGAAGCCAGTCAATCCGGATACGTTACGAGAGGCTTTCCTCGGTGCCCAGGCTGCGTTGACGGCCCCTCCCCGCGCACATGATGCCGATACCGACCAGCCGCGTCTTGCGATTGCCGTCATCGGCGTACGCGGCGGCGCCGGTTCGTCCACCGTGGCTTCGTCTCTCGCCTGGATCCTTGCCGAAAGGGCAGAACGCTCCACGGCTCTCCTTGACCTCGATGTTCACTTCGGCACCGGGGCCATGGCGTTCGATCTTGAGCCCGGACGGGGCCTGACCGATGCGCTGGAAAATCCCAGCCGGATTGACGGGCTGTTCATCGAACGCGCCCTGGTTCGCGTGTCCGAACGGCTCGCCGTCCTTTCCGCCGAAGCGCCGATGAGCCAACCGCTGATGGCCGACGGAGCGGCGCTGTTCCAGCTTCAAGAAGAAATGCGGAGCGCCTTCGACTGCCTCGTCGTCGACCTGCCGCGCAGCATGGCGGTGCAACATCCCCACCTTCTTGCGGAAATACAGGCCGTCGTGGTCGTCACCGACCTTTCGCTCGCCGGAACCCGCGACACGATCCGGCTTCTGTCCTGGTTGCGGTCGAATGCGCCCGGAGCGAAGGTCATGATCGTCGTCAATCGCATGTTCACCACGACCGCGCCCGAAGTCACCCGCAAGGATTTCGAAGCCTCGATAGAACGCAACGTCGATTTCATCATTCCCTATGACATCAAAACCGCCGTCGCGGCGGCGAAGAATGGCAAGTGCCTTGCCGAGGCGGCTGGCAGCAACAAGGTTGCGGCCCCGCTTGCCGGCCTCGCCCGGGCGTTGATCGACGGAGCGGTGTCCGATGATGACGGAACGGCGAAATCGTTGCTGGGCAACTTGAAATCCTTGCTGGCGACCAAGGGCAAACTTGCCAGGGCAAGCTAGGCCGGGCGGGAGTAGACGATGAACCTGATATCGGTCCTGACGGTCAGCCTGGGCGCGATCGCGTGCCTGACGATGCTCGGATTTGCCTTTGCGGGACCCAGCACCGGCAAACGTGCCCGGGCCCGGCTGGAAAACGTGAAGGAACGGTTCAGCCAGTCTGAAACGGTCCGCGCGCAGGTTCAGATGAAGCGCATCTTGTCGCAACGCGACAGCCGGCTCGACGACATGATGAAGCAGTTCGTGCCGAACCCGGCCCTGCTGCGTCAGCGTCTGGAAAAGACCGGAAAGAACTGGACGCTTGGCGGCTATATGGCGGCTTCGTTCGGCATCGCCGCCGCCGTCCTCGCCATGACTTTCCTCAAGGGCATGCCATTTCTGCTGGCGCTCATTCTCGCACTGCTGATCGGGCTGGCGATACCGCATCAGGCGGTCTCGATGCTGGTCACAAGACGGATCAACAGATTCACGGCCCTGTTCCCAGACGCGATCGATCTGCTCGTTCGCGGGCTGCGCTCCGGCTTGCCGATCTCGGAAACCCTGGGCGTTGTGGCCAAGGAAATACCAGATCCCGTCGGCACGGAATTTCGCGCCGTTTCCGACCGCATCCGCATCGGCCGTACGATGGAGCAAGCGCTTCAGGAAACCGCCGATCGATTGCAAACCCCTGAATTCCAGTTCTTCGTAATCACCCTCGCCATTCAGCGGGAAACCGGCGGCAACCTTGCCGAAACCCTGTCCAACCTGTCGGATGTGCTCCGCAAACGTGCCCAGATGAAGCTGAAGATCAAGGCGATGTCATCTGAATCCAAGGCATCGGCCTATATCGTCGGCTCGCTACCCTTCATCGTGTTCGGAATGATCTGGATGATCAACCAGCCCTATATGGCGAATTTCTTTTCCGACTCGAGGCTGATGATCGCCGGCGGCGGTGGCCTGGTGTGGATGGGCATCGGCGTTTTCATCATGGCCAAGATGGTCAATTTCGAAATCTGATGCGAGGTCGCGATGACTCCTGAAGCTCCAGCATTGTTCATGGGTCTGACGGCGACAGACATCGCCACCGTGCTTGCGGCCATCGCCACGCTTGCCGTCATGGTGGCGATCTGGGCGGCAACGACCGTGCGCGACCCGATGCGCGGGCGCGTCAAGGCGCTTCAGGAACGCCGTGAACAATTGAAGGCCGGCATCGTCGCATCGCGCAAGCGCACCAGCCTCATCCAGCGCAACACGACCCACGAGCAGATGCGTACGGTCCTCAATCGCCTTTCCGTGCTCCAGGATGAACAGCTCAAGGCCGCGCAGCAAAAACTGGCGCAGGCGGGCATCCGCTCAAAGGACGCGGCAGTCGCGGTCATTTTCGGCCGGCTAATATTGCCGATCGTCATCGGCGGCACCGTGTGCGTCGCTATTTACGCATTTGGCTGGCTGGCCGACTGGACCGCCATGAAGCGTTTTGGCGTTGCCGCGGCATCGCTCATCCTGTCGTACAAGGCGCCTGATCTTTATGTGCAGAACCTTATAACGAAACGTTCGGATGCGATCCGCAAGGGGCTTCCCGATGCGCTTGACCTGCTCGTGATCTGCGCCGAAGCCGGGTTGACCGTCGATGCCGCATTCAACCGGGTCGCACGGGAACTCGGGCGCGCCTACCCGGAACTGGGAGACGAATTCGCGCTGACGGCGATCGAACTCGGCTTCCTCACCGACCGGCGGATGGCCTTTGAAAATCTCGCCTACCGGATCAATCTGGAGGCCGTGCGCGGCGTCGTAACAACGATGATCCAGACCGAGAAATACGGTACGCCGCTGGCATCGGCGCTTCGCGTGCTGTCCGCCGAATTCCGCAACGACCGCATGATGCGCGCGGAGGAAAAGGCTGCGCGGCTGCCCGCCATTATGACGGTGCCGCTCATCCTGTTCATCCTGCCCACGCTGTTCGTCGTTATCCTTGGCCCGGCGGCCTGCTCGATCTCGGACAACCTGATCAGGCATTAGGCAGGGCCGGACGGCGAAGCCTCTATCCGGCGCAACAGTCCTCGCTCGGTGATATAGCCGGTGACAAACTTCGCCGGCGTAATATCGAAGGCAGGATTGGCCGCCGGCGATTGCGTCACCCTTATGCGCGCGACCTGGCCGTCTTCTCCCAGACCTTCGACGACCGCGACTTCATCGCCTCCGCGATCCTCTATCGGGACCAGATCGCCCCGTTCGGTCGCGTGGTCGATGGTCGTATAGGGGAGCGCGACATAGAAGGGCACGCCTGCCTCGCGCGCGGCCAGGGCCTTCAGATACGTGCCGATCTTGTTGCAGACATCGCCGTTTCGCGTCACCCGATCGGTCCCGACGATAACGAGATCCACCTGCCCGCGCTGCATCAGCAGGCCCCCGGCATTGTCCGAGACGACGGTGTGCGGAATGCCGTGTTCCGACAGCTCATAGGCGGTGAGCGCCGCCCCCTGGTTGCGCGGACGGGTCTCATCGACCCAGACATGCAGGGAAAGCCCGGCATCATGGGCAAGGTAAAGCGGCGCGAGCGCGGTGCCGTAATCCACCGTCGCCAGCCAACCCGCATTGCAATGGGTCAGGACGTTGATCACTTGCCCTGGCTTCTCCGCCGCCAGCGCATTCAGCACTTCAAGACCATGCCCTCCGATGGCGCGGTTGAGTTCAACGTCTTCATCACAAATTGCCGCGGCGCGCGCGTAGGCCGCCGCCACGCGTTCCTCGCGAGGCAAAGGCCGCACCGCGTCGGCCATCTGGCCGAGCGCCCATTTGAGATTGATCGCCGTTGGCCGGGTCACCAGCAATTGTGTGTAGGCCGAGTTCGAGCGACGCGTCCGATGGATCGGCCCGCAGCGCCATCGCCAGCCCATAGGCGGCGGTCGCGCCGATCAGCGGCGCCCCGCGCGTCCACATGTCGCGGATTGCCTCCGCCGCCATGTCCGCACTGGTCAGCTCGACCCACTCAAGACGCCACGGCAATTTCCGCTGATCAATGATCCGTACCGACCAGCCGTTATCGGTGACGGCGATCGAGCGATAATGGACGCCGCCGATCTTCATGCGGCCGCTTTCGTCGTGATATGAATGTCGGCGAAGCTGTCGACCGCGCTTTCGACCGGCGGTTCGTCACGCATCAGCCGGACAGTCTGCATCCCCGCCCGCGCCGCCGCTTCGACCTCGCCCGGATGATCGGAAAGGAACAGGATCGATTTCGGCATCAAGCCCAGCGCCACCGCGATTTTGGTATAGGATCCCGCCTCCAGCTTGCCGCCCGTCGCGGTGTCGAAAAAGCCGGAGAACCAGAGAGACAAATCCCCATAGGCGGTGTGGCCGAAGATCAGCTTCTGCGCTTCGACCGAACCCGAGGAATAGACGTAAAGCTTGAGGCCCGCCGCTCGCCATCGCTGGAGGCCCGCCACGGCGTCGGGATAGACATCGCCCTTGATTTCGCCCGCCTCATAGCCTTGCCGCCAGATGCGCCCCTGTATTTCCTTGAGCGGCGTCGCCTTGCGGTCCTCATCGATCCAGCGGATGAGCGTGTCGATGACCCCGTCTGTCGTCAGTTCGCTCCTGCCGTCCACGGCCCGCACCGCATCGAGCAGCGACGCCAACTCGCCTTCATGCATCCGCACATAATCGGGCAGATGCGCCCTGGCATAGGGGAACAACACGTCGTGGACAAAGGCGATGCTGCTCGTCGTTCCTTCGATGTCGGTGAGGACAGCCTCGACGCCTGAGATTTCCGTCACGCCGTCACCGCTTCATATTTGGGAAAGCCCTTCGCGATCGGGTCGCCCGTGAAATCCGCCACCCATCCGGCCGGAGAAACGAACAGGCGGATGGCGGTGAACGCCGGGTTGCCCCCCATGTCGAACCAGTGGCGCGTTCCCGCCGGAACGCTGATCAGATCGCCTGCTTCACACAGCACGACATGAACCCTGTCGTTCGCGTGCAGATAGAATTGGCCGGAACCCTCGACGAAAAAGCGCACTTCATCATCGCTGTGCGTATGTTCGGACAGGAATTTGGCCCGCAGTTCGGACGCGGCGGGATTGCCGGGCAGCAGGCGTATCACATCGACCGATTGATATCCGCCTTGTGCCTTCAGCCGCTCGATATCCCCGGCGTAAGCGCGAAACACGTCCGCATCGGCCGCATCGGCGGGAAGCGGGGCGGACGTCTCCCAGCGCTCGAACGTCACGCCGATCCCGGCCAGAACGGCGGCGATGTCCGCTCCGCCCACGCAGTCGCGCTCAACCTGGTCCGGCTGGCTGTCACGGTAGACGGTCAAGCGGCTCATCGGCGCGCCTTTCTCATTTCCAGTTCGCATGAAAGCAGGACTTCAGCCGCTTCGACCACGCGCATCGCCTCGTCCATCGTCGCGCCCCAGCCGTAAAGTCCGTGATCGCGGATGAGGAACAGGGGCACCGATGCCTGCAAGAGAGACAACTCGGCATGACTGCTAAGCGACGCCATATCCTGGCTGTTCCCGAAAACGGGTACGTCCACCCCTATGTCATGGGTTTCGATACCCGGAAACGCCTTCAGCAATTCATAGCCCGAAAGCCGCATGGTCTGGTCGTCGGCGCCAAGCCGGGTCAGGACGACGGCGGGCACCGAATGGGTATGCAGCACGGCATTCACCTTCGGGAAAAGCCGGTAGACGAGCGTGTGCAGAAGCGTTTCCGCCGATGGCCGGCGGCCATCCAGCGATCGGCCGCCCGCGTCGATGCGCATGACGTCCTGCTGCGTGATGCGCCCCTTGTGGGTTCCGGACACGGTGATAGCGATGCTGCCATCGTCAAGACGGTGCGAATAGTTGCCCGACCCCGCCGGAGCCCATCCGTGCCGGTCGATAAATTGGCCGGCTGCGACGATAGCGGACGCGGCGGCGTGGAAATCAGATGTCATTTATGCGCACTGCTCAAAAAAAGTTAACCATCCGAACCTAGAGCAGCCGCGCAAGGGCTTCAATCCTTTGCTCTCCTTCAGGATCGATCCGATGGAACCACAGGGTCTTGCGCCAGCCATGAAATTATGACATTTCATATAAAGAGTTCTTTATGTCATGAATTGGTATGTCGACCATAGTCAATACTTTCGCTGCGCTGGCTGACCCCACCCGCTTGAGGATACTCACCCTGCTCCGCTCGATGGAGCTTTCGGTGGGTGAACTTGCACAGGTGCTGGGGCAAAGCCAGCCGCGCGTCTCGCGCCATCTGAAAATCCTTGACGACGTCGGCCTTGTCGAACGGCGCAAGGAAGGCGCCTGGACCTTCGTCGGTCTTGGCCCGGAAACACGCGTGAAGCCCGCGCTTGCCGCCATCGACCTGTGGGGCGAAACCGAACTGGAGAGCTCGTGGACGGTGGCCGATGCAACCCGGCTGGCGGCCGTGCGGGCCGATCGCGCGGCGGCGGCGGAGCGCTATTTCACCTCGCAGGCCGAACGTTGGGACGCGATCCGCTCGCTTTATGTTGCCGAAAATGAGGTCGAAGCCGCGATCGGCCGCGCCCTTTCCGGCCGCGCCATCGGGCGGCTGGTCGATGTGGGAACCGGTACGGGCCGAATGATCGAACTGTTCGCCCACAAGGCCAGCGATATTTCCGGGATCGACCGCTCGGCGGAGATGTTGCGGCTCGCCCGCGCCAAGCTGGAGGCCGCGGGCATTGCCGCCGAGCTCCGCCAGGGCGACATGTATGCTCTGCCGATGCCATCGGGGGACACCGACACGGTGATCCTTCATCAGGTGCTGCACTTCGCCCAGCAACCGGCGAGCGCAATCGCGGAAGCCGCGCGGCTGCTGGTGACGGGAGGGCGGCTGCTGGTGGCGGACTTCGCACCCCACGACCGCGAGGATTTGCGCCGCAACGACGCCCATGTCCGGCTGGGATTTGCGGACAATCAGATGATCGAATGGATGGAGACGGCCGGTCTTTCCGCCCGTGTCGCGGAAAAACTGAGCGGGGGCGAACTCACCGTCACATTGTGGCTGGGCGAGCGCACCGCCGATGCGCCCCGCTTAAGGAGAGTTGCATGAATCTGAACCTCGATCAGCTTGAGGAGGCGCGTCACGCGCTGTCGGCGCCGCTCTATGCCGATCTGCCGGGCGACGTGTCGATCTCGTTCGAGTTTTTTCCGCCCAAGACCCCGGCGATGGAAGAAACGCTGTGGCAGTCGATCCAGACGCTCGCACCGCTTGCCCCCCGCTTCGTCTCCGTCACCTATGGCGCGGGCGGGTCGACGCGCGAGCGCACCCATGCGACCGTCGGGCGCATCGTCCGCGAAACCCCGCTTGCTCCCGCCGCGCATCTAACCTGCATCAATGCCAGCCGTGCGGAAATCGCAGAAGTCGCGCAGGATTATTGGGATGCGGGCATCCGCCACATCGTCGCCCTGCGCGGTGATCCGCCGGTCGCGGGCGAAAAGTTCGCGGCCCACCCCGATGGCTATGCCAATGCCGCCGAGCTGGTCGAGGGGCTGCTGAAGGTCGCGCCGTTCGAGCTTTCGGTCGCGGCCTATCCCGAAAGCCATCCGGAGGCCCTGTCGGCCGATGCGGACGTGCGGTTCCTGAAGCGCAAGCTTGAAGCGGGCGCGAGCCGTGCGATCAGCCAGTTCTTCTTCGAGCCCGAGACCTATTTCCGTTTCCGCGACCGGGCGTCGGCAGCGGGCGTGACCGGCGAAATCGTGCCGGGCATCCTCCCTGTCACCAACGTCGCCCAGACCCGCAAGATGGCCGGGATGTGCGGTACGGCGATCCCGCCATGGATGGACCGGCTGTTTGAGGGGCTGGACAACCACCCGGCCTCGCGCCAGCTCGTCGCCGCGACGATCACCGCCGAGCTTTGCCGCAGGCTGTATGCGGGCGGCGTCCGGCATTTCCACTTTTACACCTTGAACCGCGCCGAGCTGGCGTTCGCCATCTGCCACCTGCTGGGCGTGCGCGCGAAAACTGATCAGGAAAAGGCCGCAGCATGAACGCCGCAGACACATTCAGGGCGGAAGCCGCCAAGCGCATCCTCGTAACGGACGGTGCATTCGGCACGATGATCCAGACCCATCATCTGGACGAGGCCGCCTATCGCGGGGATTTCGATCTCGGCTTCGATCAGAAGGGAAACAATGACCTGCTGGTGCTGACGCGCCCCGAAATCATCGCGGACATCACCCGTGCCTATCTGGACGCGGGATCGGACATCGTTTCCACCAACACCTTCAACGCCAACCGGATCAGCCAGGCCGATTACGGCGCCGAGCATCTGGTCATCGACATGAACCACGCCGCCGCGCGCATCGCCCGCGCCGAAACCGACGCGAAGACCGAGGAGGACGGCCGCCCCCGCTTCGTCGCCGGCGCCATCGGCCCGACCAACAAGACCTTGTCGCTGTCGCCCGATGTGAACGATCCGGGGTTCCGAGCGATCAGCTTCGATGAACTGAAGGACGTGTACCGCGAGCAGATCGACGCCCTTCTGGATAGTGGTGTCGATTTCATCCTGATCGAGACGATCTTCGATACGCTGAACGCCAAGGCGGGTATCATGGCGACGCTGGAAGCGGGCGATGCACGCGGCCAGCAGGTGCCGCTGATGCTGTCGATGACCGTCACCGACATGTCGGGCCGCAACCTGTCCGGTCATTCGATCGAGGCCTTCTGGGCCGCTGTGCGCCATGCCCGGCCGCTGACGGTCGGCCTCAACTGTTCATTCGGTGCGCCCCAGTTGCGGCCGATGGTGGCGACGCTGTCCACCCTCGCCGACACGCTGATCATGGCCTATCCCAATGCGGGGCTTCCCAATGAGCTTGGCCAGTATGACGAAGCGCCCGACACCACGGCCGATTTCATCCGCGAATGGGCCGACGAAGGGCTGATCAACGTCGTCGGCGGCTGCTGCGGCACGACGCCCGAGCACATCCGTGCGATGGCGCGGACCGTGCGGGGCCTGCCGCCGCGCCAGCCCGCCAAAACATCGACCGTCACCATGTTATCGGGCCTTGATCCGATGACCCTTGCCGCCTGATTTCAGAAGAAGCCCATGACCACCCAGACCGCCCGTTTCGTCAATATCGGCGAACGCACCAACGTTACCGGTTCCGCCCAATTCAAGAAGCTGGTCATGGCCGGCGACTATCCCGCTGCCGTCGAAGTCGCGCGCCAGCAGGTGGAGGCGGGCGCCCAGATCATCGACGTCAACATGGACGAGGGCCTGCTCGACGCCGAGCATGCAATGACGACGTACCTCAAGCTGATTGCCGCCGAGCCCGATATCGCGCGTGTGCCGGTGATGGTCGACAGCTCCAAATGGAGCGTGATCGAGGCGGGGTTGAAGTGCGTATCCGGCAAGCCGATCGTCAATTCGATCAGCATGAAGGAGGGCGAGGCGCAATTCCTGGAGCAGGCGAAGAAGGTCCGCAGCTATGGCGCGGCGGTGGTCGTCATGGCATTCGACGAAACCGGCCAGGCCGACACCAAGGAGCGCAAGGTCGAAATCTGCGAACGCGCTTACAAGCTGCTCACCGCCAACGGTTTTCCGCCTGAAGACATCATCTTCGACCCCAATATCTTCGCGATCGCGACGGGTATCGAGGAACACAACAACTACGGCGTCGATTTCATCGAGGCATGCAAGGAAATCCGCTTGCGTTGTCCGCACGCCCACATCTCCGGCGGCGTTTCCAACCTCAGCTTCTCCTTTCGCGGCAACGAGCCGGTGCGCCGCGCGATGCATTCCGTCTTCCTCTTCCACGCCATTCAGGCGGGGCTGGACATGGGCATCGTCAATGCGGGCCAGCTCGACGTCTATGACGCGATCGAGCCGGAACTGCGCGAGGCGTGCGAGGATGTCGTCCTCAACCGCCGCGACGATGCGACCGAGCGCCTGCTGGCGATGGCCGACCGGTTCAAGGGCAATGGCGAGGTGGTGGAAAAAGACGCCGCCGCATGGCGCGCCCTTCCGGTCCGCGAACGCCTCGCCCATGCGTTGGTGAACGGCATCGACGCGTTTGTAGTAGAGGATACCGAAGAAGCGCGGCTGGAGGCCCCGCGGCCGATCGAAGTGATTGAAGGGCCGCTGATGGACGGCATGAACGTCGTCGGCGACCTGTTCGGATCGGGCAAGATGTTCCTGCCGCAGGTCGTGAAATCGGCGCGCGTGATGAAAAAGGCGGTTGCCCACCTCATCCCCTATATCGAGGCGGAAAAGACCGCAGGCTCGAAGCCCAAGGGCCGCATCGTCATGGCGACGGTGAAGGGCGATGTCCACGATATCGGCAAGAACATCGTCGGTGTCGTCCTCCAGTGCAACAATTACGAAGTGATCGACCTGGGCGTCATGGTGGCCTGGACCGATATCCTGAAGTCCGCGCGGGACAATGACGCCGACATCATCGGCCTTTCCGGCCTCATCACCCCCTCGCTAGACGAGATGGTGACGGTGGCGCACGAAATGGAACGCGCCCAGATGACCCGCCCGCTGCTGATCGGCGGGGCGACCACCAGCCGCGTCCACACCGCCCTCAGGATCGCGCCCGCCTATTCTGGTCCGGTGATCCATGTGCTCGACGCCAGCCGTGCCGTGGGTGTCGCATCCTCGTTGATGTCCGACACCCAGCGCACCGATTTCGTCACCAACACCGCCAATGAATATCAGGCGATCCGCGATGCGAGGGCGAACAAGGGCGAAAGCGCTTTGCTTTCGATCGAGGACGCGCGGGCGCACGGCTACCAGGCGGATTTCGTTTCCAATCCGCCGGTTCCGCCGAAGCAGCCGGGCATCCACGGCTTTACCGACTGGCCGCTGGAAGACCTCGTCAACTATATCGACTGGACGCCATTCTTCCGCGCCTGGGAGCTGGCGGGCAATTACCCGGCGATCCTCGACGACAAGATCGTGGGCGAAAGCGCGCGCTCGCTGTTCGACGACGCGCAGGCGATGCTAAAACGGATCGTCGAGGAAAAGTGGCTGACGGCCAAGGGCGTCGCCGGTTTCTGGCCGTGCCGTCGCGAAGGCGACGATGTCGTCGTCACCACCAACACGACGAGCGGCGGGGAGGTGCGCCTGCCCTTCCTCCGCCAGCAGATCTCGAAGCGCGCCGACAAGCCCAACATGTGCCTTGCCGACTTCATCTCGCCCGATGGCGACTGGATCGGGGGTTTTGCCGTGACGGCCGGGCATGGGATCGACCAGCACCTCGCGCGCTTCAAACAGGCGAACGACGATTATTCCGACATCCTTCTGAAGGCGCTGGCCGACCGCCTGGCCGAAGCCTTTGCCGAGCGGCTCCATGAACATGTCCGCACGACCTTGTGGGGCTATGCGCCGGACGAGAAGCTGTCGAACGGCGATCTCATCCGCGAGAAATACCAGGGCATCCGCCCCGCCCCCGGCTATCCGGCGTGCCCCGAGCACAGCCTGAAGCCGATATTGTTCGATCTGCTCGACGCGACTGCCGCCACCGACATTACGCTGACCGAGCATTTCGCCATGCTGCCGACGGCGGCGGTATCGGGCTTCTACTTCGCGCACGCGGAGGCGAGCTATTTCGGCGTCGCACGCATCGGCGAGGACCAGTTGGCGGAGTATGCGCTTCGCCGCGGCGTCTCGCGCGATCAGGCGGAGCGGTGGCTGCGGCCGAATTTGTCCTAACCTCTTCGCCACCCCCGCGAAGGCTGGGGTCGATGCTGAACGGTGAGCGCTGGCAAATCTTCGGAATGAATGCCAGCCTGTGCTTGCATGGCGAAAAACGACTCTTCGACCTACGACGCCGTCATCATCGGCGCGGGGCATAACGGCCTGGTCTGCGCGTTCTATCTCGCGCGGGCCGGACTGAGGGTGCGAATGCTTGAGCGGCGCGGGATCGTCGGCGGCGCGGCCGTAACCGAGGAATTCCACCCCGGTTTCCGCAATTCCACCGCCAGCTACACGGTCAGCCTGCTCAACCCGAAGGTCATCCACGACATGAGGCTTCGCGAGCTTGGCCTGAGGATCGTCGAGCGGCCGATCGCCAATTTCCTGCCCCAGCCCGATGGACGTTATCTCAAGGTCGGCGGTGGGCTTGAGAAGACCCAGGCCGAATTCCGCAAATTCTCCGCTCGCGACGCCCAGGCATTGCCAGCCTATTACGCGATGCTTGAAAGCGCCGCCGATGTGCTGCGCGATCTGGCGCTCAGGACGCCGCCAAATGCGGGCGGCGGGCTGGGCTCGCTGATCGAGGCCGCGAAACAAGGTAGGCGCATGTCCCGCCTCGCCCTTCCCCGCCAGCGCGATCTGATGGAACTGTTCACCCGAAGCGCCCGCGAATTCCTCGACGGGTGGTTCGAAAGCGAGGCGATAAAGGCGGTTTTCGGTTTCGATGCGGTTGTCGGCAATTACGCAAGCCCCGACGCGGCGGGTTCGGCCTATGTCCTCCTCCACCATGTCTTCGGCGAGGTGAACGGCAACAAGGGCGCATGGGGCCATGCCATGGGCGGGATGGGTGCGATCACCCAGGCAATGCGCGAGGCATGTGAACGAGCAGGCGTCGAAATCACCACAAATGCGCCAGTGGCGCGCGTGCTTGTGGATGGCGGCAGGGCAGCGGGCGTGAGCCTGGAATCAGGCGAGCAGATATTCGGACGCGCCGTCGTCGCCAATATCGGCCCGAGCCTTCTTTATGAGCGACTGATCGACCCGGCAGAACTGCGCCCCGATTTCCGTCGCCGCATCGCGGGCTACAAGACCGGGTCGGGCACCTTCCGCATGAATGTGGCGCTATCGGCGCTGCCCCGTTTCACCTGCCTGCCAGAACCGGGCGAGCATCACCGGAGCGGCATCATCATCGCCCCCACCCTCGATTATATGGACCATGCCTTCGCCGACGCGCGCGCTCATGGCTGGTCGAAGGCGCCGATTGTGGAGATGCTGATCCCCTCCACCGTGGACGACAACCTCGCTCCGCCCGGCCATCACGTCGCCAGCCTGTTTTGCCAGCAATTCGCGCCCGAGCTTCCCGATGGCCGAAGCTGGGATGACGCGCGCGAAACGGCGGCCGATACGGTCACCGACACGATCGAAGCCTATGCGCCGGGGTTTGGCGCTTCGGTCCTTGGGCGGCAGATCCTCTCCCCGCTCGATCTGGAGCGGACCTTCGGCCTTGCCGGCGGCGATATCTTTCATGGCCGCATGTCGCTCGATCAGCTATGGGCCGCGCGACCGATCCTCGGCCATGCCGACTATCGAGGACCGATAAAAAGCCTCTACATGTGCGGCGCGGGCACACATCCCGGCGGCGGGGTGAGCGGCGCACCCGGGCACAACGCGGCCCGCGAGATATTGGCGGACCGGTCGTTCGCGGCGCGCTTCCTTCGCGGCACCTTCAGAAGTGGAGCGGAATAAGCGGCCGTATCGCGTCGCCATAGACGATCAGCGCCCCGATCACGACCTGCACCGTCAATACGGTCATGAAGACGAAGCCCTTGCCGGGAAGGCGCCTCACACTTTTGTCGACACCGGCAATCGCAGCATGCAAGTCGCGTCCGCTCGCCTCGATGGCGTTCAGGTTCCTCATTTCAGCCGGGCTGATCCTGCCGTCGCTCTCAGCCCGTGGGCCGGGCGCGGCCACCTGTGAACGTGCTCCGGCGGAGGCGGCGCGAGAGTTCGACCTCATATCCATCAAGTTCCAACGCCGTGCCGTCTTCTTCCCCGCCCGCCCGATCGCCGGGCATGACCGACATCGGACCTTTCCGCCGGACGTCGGGTCCATCGGTCAGGCACCCGAGCGCAAGTTTTTCAGATGCGATTGCGCGCTTCTGCTGGTCTATCCAGCTGCATATTTCGTCCATCTCGCGCATCGCCACGTCGGCCGGCGGCATATCCCGGATAAAGCTCGCTATCTCACCGTCGAGATCGACCAGCCCGTCAACCGCCTCCACGACCATCTTGTGATCACGCGAAAAAAGCGCGAGCTGCAATCTCAAGGCCTTCATGTTGCTGGCCCGCAGCAACTGCATTCCGATCGCAAGGTCTGCCCGTGCAACCGGGGCAACCATATCGGATCGATCGAGATCAATCGCGCTACGCAGCGCGCTTCCACTCACTGCCATTGCTTCTATCCCCTTGAATGACCGCGTGTCCGCCTCCCACCGACAACATGGCCATGATTATCATCAACGCCTCCGCAACTTCAGAGCTCGCGCCGTCCGAACAGCCCAGCCGTTCATGAGTCGCGACAAGTGCACCTGTCCCATAAAGAAACACACCGGAGGCACATCCGATCCGGGAGAATCGGTGGCCGTACGCAACTTATCCTGCCGAATCACGCCCCGCCTCCGCATGACGCATCGGCTTGCGAAGCATCTTGTCGACCTAGCCCGCGTGGAGTTCTCCGGCGTAGATCATCTGGCGGGCATATTCTTCCAGCATCACGCGCCGCCATGTCGCAAGATCGACACCTAGTCCCTCACGTACAGCTTACGCCGGGTGGGGTGTGCCTTGAAGCCCGCCAACAGGAGTAGTAGAAATGTCCAAGGCGCATCCTCCAGCGACGGTCCGGGATCAGCCCTCGCACGATGCGCGTCACTTGTGCATGTGAGGACTAAGCCATGGCTATCGCATCTCTAGTGCGCCGCTATCTGGATACCCAGCACGCCCATTTCGACATCATCAAACACCTGCCCACCTTGTCTGCCATGGAAAGCGCCGAGGCGTGCCACGTGCCCGCCGGTCAGCTTGCCAAGGCGGTCCTGCTGGACATGGACGATGGCCGCCTGCTGGCTGTCCTGCCGGCCGATCACCGCATACAGCTTTCGGATTTAAGGATGGAGCTGGGCCAGAAGCCGCGACTCGCCGACGAGGACGAAGTCCGGGAAGTCTTCACCGATTGCATTGCAGGCGCCATACCGGCGCTGGGATCGGTCTATGGGCTGGACGTCATTATTGACGAACGGCTCCAGGACCAGCCCGACGTTTATTTCGAGGCTGGCGACCATATGTCGCTCATCCATGTGGACCGGGACGAATTCGCGCGGTTGACGTCAAGGGCGCGTTCCGGCCGTTTCAGCGAGCATTGGTCCGAAACCTGGCCGCCCATGCATTGACGGCGAGATGTTGGCAGAAGACCCCGATCAAGGCTGGATGTTGTAGGCTTTGAGCAGATCGTAGAACGTTGGACGGCTGATCCCCAGAAGCTTGGCGGCGTTGGAGATGTTCCCTTCCGTCCGGGCAAGCGCCTGGCGGATGGCCTTGCGGTCGGCGAGTTCACGCGCGGCCTTGAGGTTGAGCATCAGCCCGGCTTCCTCATCACCGTCCAGGTCAAGGTCGGCGGCGGTGATCAGCTTGTTGTCGGCCATGATGACCGCCCGCTTCATGCGGTTTTCAAGCTCCCGCACATTGCCCGGCCAGCCCCAGCTGTTCATCGCCGCGAGCGCGTCGGGCGCGAAGCCTTTGACCTGCGAATGCATCTCGCCGGCAAAGCGGTTGAGGAAGTGGTTGGCGAGCACCGTCACATCGCCATGCCGTTCGGCTAATGGCGGGATGCGCACGACGATTTCGGCAAGTCTGTAAAACAGGTCTTCCCGGAAACGGCCCTCCTTGATCATCACGTCAAGGTCCTGGTGCGTCGCACAGACGATGCGGACATCGACGGGGATTGCCTTGCGCCCGCCGATGCGCTCGATCACCCGTTCCTGGATGAAACGCAGCAGCTTGACCTGGAGCGGCAATGGAATGTCGCCGACCTCGTCAAGGAAAAGCGTCCCGCCCTGCGCAAGTTCGATCTTGCCTTCGGTGGTCTTTATCGCGCCGGTGAATGCGCCCTTTTCATAGCCGAACAGTTCAGCCTCAAGCAGATTTTCCGGTATGGCCGCGCAGTTGATCGCGACGAACGGACCCTTGGCGCGGTGGCTGGTGCTGTGCAGGCCGCGGGCGATCACTTCCTTGCCGGTGCCCGAAGCGCCAAGCAGCATCACCGATACGTCAGCACTCGCTACCCGCTCGATCGTACGCGCAACCTTCAGCATCTCGGGAGCCGTCGTGATCAGGCCATTCAATACCGATCCCGATTTTGCCGAAGACTCGGCAAGCCTTGCATTTTCCTGTTCCAGTGCAAGGACGTGAAACGCGCGTTTGACGACGAGACCCAGCTCATCGATGTCGATCGGCTTCTGGTAGAAATCATACGCGCCCATGGCGATCGCCTGGAGCGCGCTTTCACGAGCGCCGTGCCCCGACGCGACGATCACCTTGGTGTCCGGCTTCAGCTTCAATATGGTTTCAAGGGCCGCGAAACCTTCCGCCGTTCCGTCGGGGTCTGGCGGCAGGCCCAGATCGAGCGTCACGACATCGGGTTCTTCTGCGCGCAACAGATCAATCGCGGTGGCGCGATCGCCCGCCACCAGCACTTCATAATCGTCATAGGACCAGCGTAACTGCCGTTGCAGCCCTTCATCATCCTCAACCACCAGCAACTTTTGCTTATCGATCGATGCCATTCGCAGCCGCTCTCATTTCCTGAACTTCAACGTCACCATTACCAGCCAAAGGCAAATACACTGTGAATCGGGTGCCCTGCCCTTCGCGGCTCCATACTTCCAGCCGGCCTCCCATTGAGCGAACGATCTCCCGGGATTTCGAACGCGCCGATTCCGAATCCGCCCGATTTTGTCGAAACAAAAGGCTTGAACAGTTGATCCCTGATAAAGCTGGGTGACATGCCGGCCCCCTTGTCGGCGACCGTGATCTCCGCATGGGTGCGCCCGATGTCCAGGCCGACTTCGACCGGTTCGTCGGAAGGACTGGCTTCAATCGCATTCTGCAAAAGATGGGCGATGATCTGCTCCACCCGCTGCGGATCGCCGACGATCAGGCCATCGTCGTCCATGGTGAGGGCGATCGGATGCGCGGCCCTTTTCTCGCCGACCACCATTTGCAGCAGTTCACCCAGCGCCACCGGCACGCGCTCGTCGGGCCGGCCCTTGTTGTGCTGGGCCAGCCGTGCCAGCAGGTCGTTCATCTTGCCGACCGAACTCTGGAGCGTCGCGGCCATGTCGGCCTGGAACTCAGGCTTGTTGGCGTGGCGTTCGGCGTTGCGCGCAAGCAGACTGAGCTGGCTCACCAGATTCTTGATGTCATGCATGATGAACGCGAAACGGCGGTTGAATTCCTCGAATTTCTCGGCGTCCGCCAGAGCGGACTGGCTTTGCGCCTCGGCGATGTAGCTCGCCGCCTGCTGGCCGACCGTCCGCAACAGGTCGAAATCCTCCCAGTTGAGATCGGCGACCACCGGCGAACGCTCCAGCAGGAGGAAACCCGCCAGCCGTTCAAGGTGGATGAGCGGAACGATCAGCCAGGCGCGACGATCCTCCACCAGCCATTCGGGGGGACGATCCGCCGCGCCCGGAGACCCCCGGTGTTCGTCAAGATTAACGATCCGGCCGTTCCGCGCCATCTGGACAGCCATCGGGTGATTGCCCTCGACCGGCCGCGCATCGCTCCACGACATGTTCCAGTGCGCCAGCGGCGCATAGTCACGCCCGTCACCAAGGGTGAACAGCAGGCCACCCGGAGAATCGACGATCGTCGCAACGGCGCGGATGACCCGCTCCGTAAGCTCGCCATAGCCGGTGCGGGCGATGCCGACGGTTCGAATGAACCGCAGCCATTCGCTGCGGTAATCATATTTGTAGGGAAGAAAATGCTTGGCGATCTTCACCCGGCTCCAGGCGCGGGCGCGGTCCGATATCGCGAACAACGCCGATGCCACCAGAGCCGCGAAGAGAAAGACGATCTGAAGCAACCGCCCCCAGTCACCGCCCACAAGCCGCAGGCCATAGACGGCGACCGCCATGAAAACGAGGTAGAGGCCGATGCCGATCAGCGCGAAGGTCTGGAACGCGGCCGAATGCGACAGCTGGATGCGCCAGCCCCGGTTCCTGTGCGCCGCCAGGATCAGGAGCGGCAGCACGATGGCCATCGCCACCCCGCGCATGTTGAACAGATTTGGCGAGATGGCGCGGTTCAGGAAGGCGATCGTATAAAGGTTCAGGTCATAGATGGTCGCGGCGCCCAGGCCCACGCTCAGGATCCTGAGGCCGAACCGGTTCGAAGGCGTGGCGCTGAGGTACAGATTGTGAATCAGCAGCAGAATGCTGACGGCCGCCGTAATCCGCAGGACAAGGGCCATCGAACCCGTGCCGCTGAGCCATGCCGCCGTCATGTCGGGCGTCAGCACCACGTCGACGAACAGCTGGACCAGCAGGATGGCACCCAAAATGCTGATGACGACGGCCCGCTCCTTTTCGGCGGTGTCCCGGTTCTTCCTGCCGGTCCGTAACAGCGAGACCAGAAAGCCTGTCCAGGCCATGTTTCTGATTGTCTCGAGGGCGCTCATCGCGTCAAGCGCGCCGCCGCCGTAAAACGCGGCCAGGCTGACCATCGCGGCCCAAATCGCGGTGGCGAAAGAAGCGGCGGACAGCCATACGCCGGACGCGCTGTCGCCGTGACGGGCGAGCAGCCAAAGGGCGAGACAGCCAAAGCCCATCGCCGCCGCGAGGTGCCCGAATAGTCCAGCCAGCGTCAGCATCCGCGTTCCCGTCTCCTGCCCGCAATTTATCGCTATCCGACCGTATCAGTCGATAGCAGGAAAAGGATCGGAATCATCGTACGGAAATTGATATCCGTCCATCCATGAGCATCCGAAAAATAAGCTAGCTCTTGACTCTGCGTCCGAGCCGTTAAAACTGACGCGGTCATGAAAGCATATAGTCGATGATCCCCGCCATATCCGCCGGGGTCCGGCCCGTCATCCTGTCGGGTGGATCCGGAACGCGGCTGTGGCCCATGTCTCGATCCGACTGCCCAAAGCAGATGCTTTCACTGATGCCGCCCGATACCCTGCTGCAAGCCACCGCCCGGCGGGTACAAGGATCGCGGTTCCTGCCCCCATATGTGGTTGCGAGCGCAGCGCACGCGACCGCGATATCGTCGCAGTTGAACGCGTGCGGCGTGCCAGCAGAGGCGCTGATACTGGAACCAGCGGCCAGGAACACCGCTCCCGCCATCGCCCTGGCGGCAGCCCTTGCAGCGGAAACCGATCCCGGCACCATACTCCTGGTGATGCCGTCAGACCATGTGATAGCCGATGTGGACGCCTTTCACGGGGCGATCGGCGATGCCCTTGCCATCGCTGCGGAAGGCTGGCTCGTCACATTCGGCATTACGCCGACCGCACCGGAAACCGGCTATGGCTATGTCGAGATGGGCGAACCGCTATGTCCCGGCGTTCGGCGCGGCGTTCGTTTTGTCGAAAAGCCCGATCATGCCACTGCCGAAGAATATCTCGAAAGCGGCAGGTTCGTATGGAACAGCGGCATCTTCCTTTTCCGCGCGGATGCGATCCTGACGGCCCTCGGCCATCGCGCGCACGCGATCAGGGATTCGGCCATATCGTCGATCGCGGGCGCACGGCGGGAAGGCCCTGTCATCAAACCCGATCCGGTCGCGTTCGCGGCCAGCCCGTCAGAATCCATCGACTATGCGGTGATGGAACATTGGGATCGTGTCGCCGTGGTTCCGGTGGAAATGGGTTGGTCCGACATCGGTAGCTGGGACGCGCTTCACGATTTTTCTCTGGCCGCAGGGTCGGATGAGCGACAGGACGAAAACGTCGTCGCCATCGACACCGAGAACTGCCTGATCCGGACCAGCGGGCCCCTGGTCGCGGCCATCGGTCTCAAGGATGTGATCGTGGTGGCAACCGACGATGCGGTCATGGTGGCGCCGCGCGGGCGCAGCCAGGATGTACGCCACCTGGTATCGGCGCTGAAACAGACTCGGCACCGCGCGCTTGAACAAAGCGTCAGGACCGACGCGCCTTGGGGCCGCTCGCGCCTGCTGACCCGGGCCGCCGACATGGAAATCCACGAAGCGATCGTCGATCCGGGAGCCACGCTGTCGCATTTCATGAGCGGTACCGCCACCTTTTTCGTGCTGGCTGGCTCGGCGAGCGTTGATGGCACGATCTATCGGCCCAAAGACGGTTTCGGCCCGGTCGATGCCAACGATGTCACCATATCGAACACGGGCGTGGAATCGCTCCACCTGCTCGCCCAGATCGACCGGGGCAGCGCCAAGCCTTGAAAGGCCGTATCAAACAAAGACCCCGCCAGGATTTCTCCTGACGGGGCATCTCGTTGAAAAGGCGTCCTCCCTCATCGTCCGCTCTTCTGACGGAGCGGTTAGGGGCGAACCACGCCAGGCACGGCCCACCCCAAATTCCTCCTGTCGTATCTACCCAGCCGCATGGCCGGCAAGCGCCGCCAGCAGCAGAAGGGCGACGATATTCGTGATCTTGATCATCGGGTTGACCGCGGGCCCGGCGGTGTCCTTGTACGGATCGCCGACCGTGTCGCCGGTGACGGCAGCCTTGTGCGCTTCCGACCCCTTGCCGCCGTGATTGCCGTCCTCGATGTATTTCTTGGCATTGTCCCAGGCCCCACCGCCCGATGTCATCGAGATGGCAACAAACAGGCCGGAGACGATAACGCCGAGCAGCAGCGCGCCAAGAGCCGCAAAGCCATTGGCCTGACCCGCCACCAGCGTGATGACATAATAGACGAGGATTGGCGTCAGGACGGGCAGCAGGCTTGGGATGATCATTTCCCCGATCGCCGCCTTGGTGACAAGGTCCACGGTACGCGCATAATTGGGACGCGACGTGCCCGCCATGATGCCGGGATTGTCGCGGAACTGGGCGCGCACTTCCTCAACGACCGATCCCGCCGCGCGGCCGACGGCCGTCATCCCCATCGCGCCGAACAGATAGGGCAGCAGCGCGCCCGCCAGCAGTCCGACGATGACATAGGGGTTGGACAGCGTGAAATCGACCGCGACATTGGGGAAGAACAGCTTCAGGTCGGTCGTATAGGCGCCGAACAGCACCAGTGCGGCCAGACCGGCCGAGCCTATCGCATAGCCCTTGGTGACCGCCTTGGTTGTGTTGCCGACAGCGTCCAGCGCATCGGTGCGGCCCCGGACGCTGTCGTCCAGCCCGGCCATTTCGGCGATGCCGCCTGCATTGTCCGTCACCGGGCCATAGGCGTCGAGCGCGACCACCATCCCGGCCAGCGCGAGCATCGCGGTTGCGGCAAAGGCGATGCCGATCACGCCTGCGATCTGGAAGGCGGTGATCACGGCAACGACGATGACGAACGTCGGCAGTGCGGTTGATTCAAGGCTGACGGCCAGGCCCTGGATGACGTTGGTGCCATGGCCCGTCTCCGAGGCCTTGGCGATCGAGCGGACCGGGCGGAAATTGGTGCCCGTGTAATATTCGGTGATCCACACCAGAAGTCCGGTCACGGCAAGGCCGACCAGCGTGCAGTAGAAAAGATCCATGCCGGAATAACGCCCGTCGGCAATCGGCGCGTTAAGATCGCCTAGCGTATAGGTCATCGCGCCGTAGATCGCGAAAATCGACAAAATCGCGGTGGTCCAGAAGCCCTTGTACAGCGCGCCCATAATCGACTGGCTGGACCCCAGCTTTACGAAATAGGTGCCGATGATCGACGTGATGATGCAGACGCCGCCGATGATCAGCGGCAACGACATCAGCGCGGCAAGCTGTGCCGGCGTGCCGGGGATGAGGAGCGCGATCGACACCATGGTCACGCCGAGCGTGACGACATAGGTTTCGAAAAGATCAGCCGCCATGCCCGCGCAATCGCCTACATTGTCACCGACATTGTCGGCGATGACGGCTGGATTGCGGGGGTCATCCTCGGGAATGCCTGCCTCGACCTTGCCCACAAGATCGGCGCCGACGTCGGCCGCCTTGGTGAAGATACCGCCGCCCAGTCGCGCGAAGATGGAGATCAGCGACGCGCCGAATGCGAGAGCGACAAGCGAATTGATGACGATGCGGTCGGCAGGCGCGTGGCCGGCCGGGCCGGTCAGATACCAGAAGAAGATCGAGATCGCGAGAAGGCCGAGGCCCGCCACGAGCATGCCCGTGACCGCGCCTGACCGAAATGCAAGCGTCAATCCGCCCTGCAGGCTGTTGCGGGCCGCTTCGGCCGTGCGGACATTGGCGCGCACCGAAATGTTCATCCCGATGAAGCCGGTAACGCCGGACAGAACCGCACCAAGAACAAAGCCGGTCGCGGAAACGGGTCCAAGGAAAATCGCCACCACGGCCGCGACGACGATGCCGACAAAGCCGATCGTCCGGTATTGCCGGCCCAGATATGCCTTGGCGCCTTCCTGAATCGCGCCGGCGATCTGCTGCATCTTCTCGTTGCCCGGCGAGGCGGCCAGAATGGATCTGCTGGTGACGATGCCGTAAAGTACAGCAAGCAAACCACATAAAATCGCGACAAGCACAATGTTCATGAAATTTCTTCCCCCCTGCGCTGGGCTGGCGCACCTTTAAATCCACAGGCGCCCGTGACTGTAGTTCGGGCAGGAACATTGCAAGTTATTGTAAAGCTTTCAAGTCAGGCGTGATTTTGACCCGCGATCCAAATTTTATTCGCAGTGCAGCATTTCAGCTTCGAACTTGGTGCTCCCATCCGAGATTTTCTGGAAGCGGCAATGTTTGTCCTTCGTCACAGATGGTTAAACCCTCTCCCGAGGTCATTCTTCCCACCCTTGTGATCGCCATTTTTGCCTTCTTTCCCGCGCGCAAAATTGCGTCGCAGCATTCCGGACGGGCGGCGAACAGCAGTTCATAATCGTCGCCGGCCGTTGCCGCCGCGATCCGCGCCGATGTTTTTTCGCCAGCCGTCGAAGCGTAAGCGGCCGACAGGGGGATGGCGTCGAGAGCGATCTCGACCGCAACGCCGCTGGCCGCCGCCATCCGTGCCGCGTCGATCAAAAGACCGTCCGACACATCCATCATTGCATGGACGAAAGGCGCGACCGCCCTGCCCAGATCAAGGCGCGGCATCGGCAGCCTGTAGCGCTTCAGGAGACTGCGCTCTCCCTCCATCTCTCCAAGCGCCATACGCAGGCCGAGCCCTGCATCGCCGATCGTGCCGCTGACCCACAGCTCGTCCCCGGCCCGTGCGCCGGTGCGGGACGGCGCGGCACCCGCCGCGACCTGCCCCACCGCCGTCAGCCCGAGCACGCGCGGCCCGACCGCCGCGACCGTGTCGCCACCCAGCAGCGGCACATCAAAATGGGCGAGCGCCCTGCCCAGCCCCTCCACAAAGGCGCGATCCCACGCGTCGTCGCCGGTCAGGGTGAATCCCATCAACGCACCCAGCGGCTCCGCCCCCTTGCCTGCCAGGTCCGACAGATTGACCGCCAGCAGCTTCCACGCGACATCGCCCGCCGGATCGCCGGGCAGATAATGGACTCCTTCGACCAGCACATCATGGGTAAGGACGAGATCGCGCCCGATCGGCGGCGCAAGAACGGCGACATCGTCCTTCAACCCGCGCGCAGCCGGATGCGTGGCCAGGGCCTGAAGACGGGCGACAAGATCGGTTTCACTGCTCACCCGCCAACCATTGCCTCAAGCCGCTGTTTCAGCAAAGGCCGAAGACCACCAAACGTCCCGGCAAGCCATGCCGGTTTTGGTTGACAAACTCGCGCCGTTGGCATAGCAGCCCTGCTTCCCGTGCGGGGGGTGTCTGTCCCGTAGGCCATTCTATGCCTCGCTCGGTACACGGAATTCATAGGGTAAACATAGCCATGTTCGCAGTGGTGCGCACAGGCGGCAAGCAGTACCGCGTAGCCGCCGGAGACAAGATCGTAGTAGAGAAGCTGGCCGGCGAGGCCGGTGAAAGCGTGTCGCTGACGGACGTGCTGCTTGCCGGTGAAGGCAGCGAGCTGAAGCCGACGGATGGTTTGACCGTTTCCGCGGAAATCATCGCACAGGCGAAGGCGGACAAGGTCATCGTCTTCAAAAAGCGCCGCCGCCACAACTATCGCCGCCGGAACGGCCATCGCCAGCAGCACACGATCCTGAAGATCGTTGCCATCGGCGGTGAAAAGAAGGCGAAGAAGGCACCGGCCAAGAAAGCTGAAGCCGAAGCCGCTGGCGACACCGCCGCAGCCTGAGCGTCGAGACGAGGAGTAACCAACCATGGCACATAAGAAAGCAGGCGGCTCGTCGCGCAACGGTCGTGATTCCGCCGGTCGTCGTCTCGGTGTGAAGCGTTATGGCGGTCAGGAAGTGATCGCCGGCAACATTCTGGTCCGCCAGCGCGGAACCAAGATCTATCCGGGCCGTAATGTAGGCATCGGGAAGGATCACACCCTGTTTGCCCTGACCGACGGTCGCGTGGCGTTCCACGATGGCAAGCTCGGCCGTAAATATGTGAGCATCGATATGGCGGCGGAAGCAGCCGAATAGTCGGATGATCCAGTTTTCGGGTCGTCCAGGGGGCGGCCCGAGGTTCCACCAAGGTGGAACATGAGGGAGACGGGTTGCCCGCCTCCCTTTTTTCATCTCCCTCACACAACCGTAAGCGGGCTGTCACAAGCTGGTGATAGCAAGCCCAGTAAAGACGATCTGAAGATCGTGTGTGTGCGTACAGGAGATGAAGCCCATGTTTGTCAGAACCTCCCGGCTGTTTCTGCGGCCCGCATGGCGCGAAGACGCGACGGCCTTTGCCCGGATCGTTGCCGAGTCCGGCGTTCAGCGGGAACTGACAGGATCGCCCTGGCTTGAAGCCATGGCGGACCCCGAACTCTTCCTCTCTGCGCCGCATGATCCGCGCGACGTTCGGCTGCTGATTTTCCGGCGTACCGAAGACACGCCGCAATTGATCGGCGCCACAGGCGTGGGGCGCCCCTTCGCCCGCAGCGAATTCGGCCTCTGGCTCGCGCGCGGCGAGCGCCGCCGGGGGTTCGCGCAAGAGGCGGGACGGGCGATCCTGTCGCTCGCGTTCGACGGACTGCGTCTCAAAAATATCTGGACGCCCGCATTGCAATCGGGCGCTGGCGGACGACTGCTCGCGCGGCTGGGATTTCATCTGCCGACCGCGGATTCCCCCGCCGCGGTCTTGCGGTCGGCCGACTGGGCGGCATTCGCGCGCATGGCTGCCTGATTCTAATCGTAACCGGCGACGCCTATCCCTGAAATTGCAGTCGCCCGCCGCTTCGCCTAAGTCACCCGGCATTCGTGCTTGTCAGGGAATCGAATCGGCATGTCATTAAAGCGGCAACGCTTAACACCGGACGAAAGCCGCGCACGCGCGATTGGAGCGGCGCGCGCGTTGCTGCTGGAAGCTGGCCCGCCAGGCGTCACGCTGAAAGCCGTGGCCACGCGAGTCGGCCAGACCCACGCAAATTTGCTTCATCACTTCGGCACGGCCGCCGGCCTGCAGAACGCCGTCATGGAGGACATGGCCCGGCATCTCGTATCGCGGGTCGGCGAAGCGATCTATCGGCGGCGCCAGGGTGAAATCGGGCTCGATGATCTGGTAAACACGATCTTTGATACGTTCGACCGGGACGGAGCCGGACGCCTCGCCTCATGGATGATTCTGACGGGTGATCGTCAGGCGCTTGATCCGGTGTTGCGCGCCATTCACGATTTCGTGGACGAGCTGGTGGTGGATTTGCCCGCCGACAGGGTGCGGGAGATTTCGCTGGCGCTGACGCTGATGGCGTTGGGCGATGCGCTGCTCGGCGCGCCGATCGCAGATGCCATGGAACTGGAACGTCCGGCGGCACGGCAGCTTGCCCTGCAACTGACGAACCTCCTCGGATTTCCGGAATCCATCCCCGCATAGGCCGGAATCGCGAATCGGGCTTTGTCATGAGGCCCGCCTCCCGTTACAGCAGCGCTCATGCAATTTCTTGATCAGGCGAAGATATTCATACGCTCCGGCGCGGGCGGCCCCGGAGCCGTTTCGTTTCGCCGTGAAAAATACATCGAATATGGCGGACCCGATGGCGGCAATGGCGGCAAGGGCGGAGACATCATCTTCGAATCGGTCGATGGACTGAATACCCTCATCGACTTCCGCTATGCCCAGCATTTCAGGGCGCAACGCGGCCATAATGGCGCGGGTTCCAATCGCACGGGCGCAGGCGGCGATGATCTGGTGATCAAGGTGCCGGTCGGGACGCAGATACTGAGCGAAGACAAGGAAACGGTCCTCGCCGATTTCACCAAGCCCGGCCAGCGGATCGTGATGCTGCGCGGCGGCGACGGCGGGCGCGGCAACGCGAGCTACAAGAGCTCCACCAACCGCGCCCCGCGCCAGCATGGCACCGGCTGGCCGTTTCAGGAAATGTATGTCTGGCTGCGGCTGAAGCTGCTGGCCGACGCAGGACTGGTGGGACAGCCCAACGCAGGCAAGTCGACGTTCCTGAATGCCGTCACCAACGCCGAGGCGAAGGTGGGTGATTACCCGTTCACTACGCTGAAGCCGCAGCTCGGCGTCGTCAGCCACAGGACTCGCGAATTCGTGATCGCCGACATTCCCGGACTGATCGAAGGCGCGGCGGATGGCGTCGGCATCGGCGACCGGTTCCTCGGCCATATCGAGCGCTGCCGGGTGCTGCTCCATCTGGTCGACGCCAGCCTGGAAGATCCGGTCGACACCTATCTCGTGGTCCGGGACGAGCTGGAAGCCTATGGCGCAGGCCTTGCCGAGAAGTCCGAGATCGTCGCGCTAAACAAGATCGACGCCATCGATGCGAAGACCTTGACCAAGCTGCGAAAAAAGCTCGAAAAAGCCAGCGGCGCACCCGTGCTCGCCATCTCCGGCGTAACCCGCGAAGGCGTTGAAGCGCTGCTTGACCATCTCGTCGAGGCAATCGGCGAAAAGGCCGAGAAGGCGTCCGGGGAGGAAAAGCCGTGGACTCCCGTATAGAGCGTTTCTGCCCCGGACAATGTCGCCGCCTGGTAATCAAGATCGGCTCCTCCCTGCTGGTCGACGAGGCCGGGGACGTGCGGCGCGACTGGCTTGCCGGCGTCATCTTCGAAATCGCCGAGCGCCGTGCGGCAGGTCAGGAAATCGTGATCGTTTCTTCGGGGTCGATCGCGCTTGGCGCGCGGCGGCTCGGCCTATCGAAGGGCGGCCGCGCCAGTCTGGAGGACGCCCAGGCCGCCGCCGCGACGGGCCAGATCCTCCTGTCGGGCTGCTATGCCGATCTGCTTGGTGCGCACGGCCTCACCGCCGCGCAGATGCTGGTGACGCTTGACGATCTGGAGGACCGGAGGCGCTTCCTCAACGCGTCCGCCACGCTCGACCGGCTGCTGAGCCTTGGCGTCGTGCCCGTGCTTAACGAGAATGATTCGGTCGCCACGGCCGAAATCCGTTTCGGCGACAACGATCGACTGGCGGCGCGCGTGGCGCAGGCGGCGGACGCTGGCGGCGTCATTTTGCTGTCGGACATCGATGGTCTTTACACCGCCAACCCTCAAACGGACCCGCACGCCAGGTTCGTCGACACGGTGGAGCGGATCGACGACGACGTCATGGCGATGGGCGACGCGCGTTCGGCGTCGGGCCTCGGCTCGGGCGGGATGGTCTCCAAACTACAGGCCGCCAGAATCGCAACCCAGGCGGGCGCGCACCTCGCCATCATCACGGGCAAGGTGGACCGGCCGCTCACGGCTTTCGCGACCACAGGGCGCGGCACGATATTCGTGGCTCCCCCCAAAGCGCGCGCGAAGAAGGCGTGGCTTGCCGGGCGGTTGACGGTGAAGGGCTCCATCCACATCGACGCGGGCGCGGCAGGCGCGCTTGGCAGGGGCAAGAGCCTGCTCGCGGCAGGCGCCACCCGCATCGAGGGCCATTTCAATCGCGGCGATCCCGTGGATGTGATCGGCCCGGATGGCCAGCCGATCGCGCGCGGCCTGGTCGAATATGATGCACAGGAAGCGCTCAAGATCGCCGGGCAACGATCCGATGCGCATGAGGCAATTCTCGGTTATGCTCCGCGTTCAGCCCTTATCCACCGCGATCATATGGTGATGTTGTGAATGCTCCCGTTACGCTTGACGCCGAAGCCCTGATCCAGCGCATGGGCCGTAGCGCCCGCGCCGCCGCAGTGGTTCTGGCGCGGACGCCAACAACGGTGAAGGCAAAGGCCTTGCAGGCGGCAGCGACAGCCATGCGGGCACGTTCCGCCGAAATCCTTGCCGCCAACGCGAAGGATATGGAGCGCGGACAGGCAAACGGCCTGACCGGCGCGATGCTGGACCGGCTGAAGCTCGACGAAAAGCGCCTTGAAGGCATTGCCGCCGGGCTGGAAGCGGTGAGCGCGCTCCCCGACCCCGTGGGGCAGAAGATCGACAGCAGCACAAGGCCCAACGGCCTGGTGCTGGAGCGCGTGCGAGTGCCGCTCGGGGTCATCGGCATCATCTACGAAAGCCGGCCAAATGTGACGGCCGACGCAGGCGCCCTGGCCCTGATGTCGGGCAATGCCGCCATTCTGCGCGGCGGGTCCGAGGCGATCGAGACGAGCCGCGCCATCCACGCCGCGCTGGTGGAGGGGATCAAGACGGCGGGCCTTCCCGAAGCCTCGATCCAGCTTGTACCCACGACCGACAGGGCGGCGGTCGGCGCGATGCTGAAGGCGGCGGGGCTCATCGACATTATCGTACCGCGCGGCGGCAAGAGCCTGGTCGCACGGGTGCAGGAGGAAGCGCGCGTTCCCGTGCTCGCGCACCTGGACGGGCTCTGCCACACCTACATAGACAAAGCCGCCGATCCTGAAAAGGCGCTGAAACTGGCGGTCAACGCCAAGATGCGCCGCACCGGCATCTGTGGAGCGACCGAAACGCTGCTGATCGACCGGAGCTTTGGCGATCCGAAACCGATCCTGTCCGCGCTGATCGATGCGGGCTGCGAATTGCGCGGCACGCCCGATGTCCGCGCGCTGGACGCCCGCGTCGGCACCGCGCACGATCAGGACTGGGACACCGAATATCTGGACAGCATATTGTCGGTCGCATTGGTCGACGGCGTGGATGCGGCAATGAACCACATCGCCGACCATGGATCGCATCATACCGATGCCATCGTCACCGAGGATGCGGCGACAGCAGAACGCTTTGTCGCCGGCGTCGATTCGGCGATCGTGATGGTCAATGCCTCCACCCAGTTCGCGGATGGCGGAGAATTCGGCCTGGGCGCGGAAATCGGCATATCGACGGGCCGCATGCACGCGCGCGGACCGGTCGCGCTTGAAGGGCTTACGACCTATAAATGGGTGGTGCGCGGGACCGGCCAGACGCGGCCTTGACCCCCACGGGTCTTTTCGGCGGGTCTTTCAACCCCGCACATGGCGGCCATCGCGCCGTCAGCCTGTTTGCGCTGCGGCAACTTGGGCTGGCCGAGGTGTGGTGGCTGGTTTCACCCGGCAATCCGCTGAAGCCTGATGCCGGCATGGCGCCGCTTCGCGCCCGGATGCGCTCGGCAAGTGAAATGGCGCGTGGCGGGCCGATTCGCGTGACCGCGATCGAACGCGAACTGGGCACCCGCTATACCGTCGATACCGTCAGGGCTTTGATCCGCCGTTATCCCAAGCGCCGCTTCATTTGGCTGATGGGGGCGGACAACCTGCAACAATTCCACCGCTGGCGGCAGTGGCGCGAAATTGCCAGTCTGCTGCCGATTGCCGTGATCGCGCGTCCGCGTTATGATCGCTCCGCCCGTTTCGCTGTCGCGATGGGCTGGCTCCGGCGCTTTGTCCGGCCCGTGGGCCAAGCACCGAACTGGACGGAATGGAGACCACCCGCGCTCGTGATAATCGCGTCGAGGCCTGACAATACCTCCGCAACCGCCCTGCGTGCGCGCAACCCCCGCTGGCATCAGCATTCATCAACTAAAGCTTTGCGCGACGGTCTCTCGCGCCGGCTGATCTAGAGGATATCGGCTTGTCTCCCACCCCCGCCGTCGCACACGTCTCCGATGACAGCGACCCATCGGCTTCTATCGAACGGCTGCACCAACTGGTGCTTTCCTCGCTGGACGACGATCAGGCCCTCGATGTCGTATCGATCCCGCTCGCAGGTAAAACCTCGATCGCCGATCACATGATCATCGGCAGCGGCCGTTCAGCCCGGCAGGTCGCCTCGATGGCGAACAAACTGGCCGAACGAATCAAGGCCGAAACCGGCCGATCGGCCCGTCTCCAGGGCCTTCCCGCCGCAGACTGGGTGCTGATCGACGCGGGCGATGTCATCGTCCACCTGTTCCGGCCCGAAGTGCGCAGTTTTTACAACCTTGAACGCATGTGGGCCTTTGGCGAGGCGCCCACGCCGCCGGGAGCGCCTTCTGTCGAATCCTGAAGCCCGCAGATGGGGGCGGTAAGATACTGAAGCTTCACATTGTCGCACGCGGACGGCTGGGCCGCTCTCCCGAAGGCGAACTGGTTTCCCGCTACCTTGACCGGATAAGCTGGCCGGTCCGGATGACCGAATTGCCCGATCGCGGCGGCAAAATGCCACTGCCTGCCGCCGGTGGCGTGACCGTCGCGCTCGACGAACGCGGACAGGCGCTGTCCTCGCGCGAATTGGCCGACAGGCTGGCGCGCTGGCGCGATCAGGGGGTGTCCGAGGCCTTGTTCCTGATCGGCGCCGCCGACGGCCATGATGAGGCCCTGCGCGCGCGTGCCGACCTTCTGCTTTCCTTTGGCCCAGCCACATGGCCCCACCTGCTCGCCCGCGCGATGCTGGCGGAACAGCTCTACCGCGCAACGTCCATCCTTGCGAACCATCCCTATCACCGCGAAGGTTGACGCCATGACAGCCGCGCGAATCATCGCTGCCATTGCGTGCCTTGCGCTCTCCGGCGCGGTTGGTCCCGTGGAGCGGCTGGCTATTGCCCAGCGCGATGCGGCGCGAAGTGCGGCGCGTGTCCAGGCGCTTGATGAGGCAGCCCGGTCAGCCGCCGACGAGGCCGCCCGGTTCAACGCGCGCGCCGCAGGCCTTGCCGCCCGGGTCCAGCAGGCCGAGGCCGGGCTTGCGACGGCCGAAGCCCGAAACGGACTGATCCGTGAGGCGATTGCCCGGCGCAGCCACGCGCTCGCGGAACGGCAGGGAAAGATCGTCAACCTTGTCGCCGCACTGGAATCGCTGACGCGCCGCCCGCCCGCGCTTGTCCTGGTGCAACCCGGCAGCGCCCGGGACACCATGCGGGTCGCGCTATTACTCAACGGCGTCCTGCCGGTGTTACGTGCCCGGACGGCCGATCTGCGCAACGAACTGGCGGCGCTCCGCCGGCTGCGAGCGAGAGCGGACGTTGCCCGGCAAGACCTTGCCTCCGCGCGCGCGCATCTCGATGACACCCGTGTGCAACTTGTGCGCATGGCCGCGGAACAGCGTAAGGAAGCCGGGGGAATGGCCACCGCGTCGATGCTGGAAAGCGACCGCGCGCTTGCACTCAGCGTCGAGGCGCAGGACCTGCGACAACTGATCAAGACTCTCGACGGCCAGGCGAAACTGCTACAACGACTGGCGAGCCTGCCCGGACCGCTGCCCCGGCCCGCGCAAATTCCACATTATGCGCTTCCGCCGTCCGATGCGGTTCTGACGCCATCGCCGGATGCCGCGGGACAGCCCCTGCCCCGCTTCCTACTGCCGGTTCTGGGCGACATTCGGACGGGCTTTGGCGAGCTTTCCCAATCGGGCGTCCGATCACGCGGCCTGACGCTGCGGACGCGGGCAAAAGCACAGGTGATCGCGCCCGCCGCAGGTCGAGTTGTATTTGCGGGACCGTTCCGCCAATATGGCAATGTCGTCATTATCGAGCATGGCGAGGGGCTGACGACACTGCTGACCGGGCTCGATGCGCTGGACGCAATCATGGGCCAGACCATCCCCGCGGGCGGCCCTGTCGGGCGCATGGGGGAAACGGGGCAGCGAGAACTGTCGCTTGAAGTCCGCAAGGACGGTGCGCCGATCGATCCCTTGCCGCTGATGACGCGGAACTGATGAATTGCCGGAATTCGGCTTTCAATTTAAGTTTTGGTGCAACTCGCGCGATAGCTGCTAATATCAGCCTTCATCGAAACGGAAAGACGCCTCCCCCATGTCTGTGAAGTCACTGCGTATCCTTCTTGCAGCAGGCGCGATCGCACTGATTCCTGCTGTTACCGCCAGCCAGGCGGCTAATGAGGCAGAAACCTATCAGCAGCTCGATCAGTTGATGAACGTGTTCGAAAAGGTGCGCGCGGAATATGTCGACAAGGTCGACGACAAGACGCTCATCCAGGGCGCGATCAACGGCATGCTGGCCAGCCTGGACCCGCATTCCAGCTATCTCGATGCCCGTGATTTCACCAATCTGCGGACACAGACCGACGGCACCTATGGCGGCCTTGGGCTGACTGTGACGATGGAAGACGGCGCGGTGAAGATCGTGACGCCGACAGAAGACACGCCGGCATTTCGCGCGGGTCTGAAGGCCGGGGATTTCATCACCCATCTCGATGGCGTGCTGATCTATGGCGGCACGCTCGACGAGGCGGTCGACAAGATGCGCGGCGCGCCCGGCAGCAGCATAAAACTGACGATCGTCCGTCCCGGCCGCGACAAGGCCTTCGACGTCATGCTGAAGCGCGAGGTCATTCAGCTGCGCCCCGTCAAATGGGAGACCAAGGGACGCGTCGGCTATATCAACATCAACGCGTTCAATAAGCAGACCGGCGAGGAAGTCCGCAAGGCCGTGGCCGACCTCGAAACGAAGAACGGCGGCATGGTCGGCTATGTGATCGATCTGCGCTCGAACCCCGGCGGATTGCTCGACCAGGCGATCGAGGTGTCCGACGCCTTCCTCGATCACGGTGAAATCGTATCGCAACGCGGCCGCGAAAAGACCGATATCGAGCGTTATTACGCGCGTCCGGGCGATGTCGCCCATGCCAAGCCGATCATCGTTCTGGTCGACTCGGGGTCGGCCTCCGCGGCGGAAATCGTCGCCGCCGCGCTGCAGGACCACCGGCGCGGGTTGGTGATGGGTGAACGGTCGTTCGGCAAGGGATCGGTGCAGACCCTGATCCCGCTGACCGATACCACTGCGCTTCGGCTCACCACCGCGCGCTATTACACGCCTTCGGGCCGGTCGGTTCAGGAAGGCGGCGTCCAACCCGACATCCTGGTCCCCCAATTGTCCGACCCTGACTATAAGGATCGTCCAAAATTGCGCGAGGCCGACCTTCGGCGTCACCTCATCAACGAGGCGAAAATCGACGACGGCACGTTGGAGGATGATGGCAAGCCCGACCCGCGCTTTGCCGCCACGGCGGACGCGCTGAAGAAAAAGGGCATCGACGACTATCAGCTCGATTACGCGGTAAAGACCATCGCCCGGCTGGCCCGGACACCAGCCACCACGACGCCGGCCACCACGGCGGCGGCAAATGTCAAAGGCGGTGCTTACTGAGCATGCAAGGCGAGCAAAGGCCAGCGCCAGGGCTGATTGTGAACATTCTCAAAGGTTTGCTCCTCACCGCCGCATTCGTGGCGGTATCGTCGCTGTTCGCTTTTCTATTACAGCCGCTCGTCGAACCGCTCCACGGCCAAGGTTCGAGCCGTCAAAATAGATCCAGCAACAATCTTGCAGGCAAGCTTGCAGACAAGGCGGTGATCAAAAGTGCGCGCGCCGCCCCTTCGGCCCCGATGGGTGTTGCTACGGCCCCCGAGCCCGCGGCTTTGCCCCCGGGCCCAAAGATCGCCGTCCTGATCACCGAGATCGGCGCCGATACGGCCAGAGGTGCACGGGCGATCGAGAAACTGCCGCCTTCCTTTGCCCTTGCTTTCCTGCCCGGTAAGGCCGCTTCGCGCGCCCTTGCCAGAAAGGCCCGGCTCGACGGGCACGAAGTGTGGATCGGCCTTCCCATGCAGCCAAGGGGATGGCCGAAGGTAAGCCCCGGCCCCAATACGCTGCTCCTCGCCGATGAGCCCGCCATCAACGCAAAACGCGTGGAATGGGCATTGTCGCAGATCGACCACCCCGCCGGTGCGTACACGATGATGGGTTCAGCCTTCACCGCCGATGCCAAAGCGATGGAGCCGGTTGCGGCGGCGATGAAGAAACACGGGCTGGTGCTGCTCGACGCGCGCTCGATCGGCGGAACGGTTGCCGCGAAGGCGGTAACGGACGCAGGCGGACGCGCGCTGTCGAACGATATGTTCATCGACGCCGATCCCCGCCCCCAAGCAATCGCTGCGGCGCTTGACCGCCTTGCCCGGCAGGCGCGGGCGCGTGGGCATGCGGTCGCCATCGCGCGGGCATTGCCCACGACGCTGCGGATTCTTCCCGAATGGGCGAAAACGCTTGAAAGCAACGGGATCAGCCTCGTCCCCCCATCAAGGCTCGCACCATGAGACGTCGGCTGCTCCTCGCCAATGCAATCACGCTGCTGACACCGGCCGCGCTGCTCGCGGGCGCCTATGTGTTTCAGTATATCGGTGGCCTGCCGCCCTGCGAAATGTGCTGGTGGCAGCGCTACCCGCATATGGCAGCGGTCGCGATCGCGCTTTGCGCCGCAATCGTACCGCACGCCAGCGCCCGCCTATGGCTGGTGCGCCTCGCCGCCGTCGCCATCACAATCAGCGGCGCGATTGGTGTCTATCATACCGGAATTGAACAGAAATGGTGGCAAGGCGTCACCGCCTGCACCGCCACGCCGCTGTCCGGATCGACGGCGGAAATCCTTGCGGACGTCATGGCGACGCCGCTTGTCCGCTGCGACGCCATCCCGTGGAGCCTTTTTGGCGTATCGATGGCGGGGTGGAATGCAGTAATCTCGATCTTCGCCGCAGGGATTATTCTATGGTTGACCCGCAAACTGCCGTGACCGCGCCCGCCGCCCGTCTTCCTCGCGATCCCGAAAAGGACAGGGCCGCGATGCTGCGTGTCGATCAGGCAGGCGAATATGGCGCGACCCGCATCTACGCGGGACAGCTCGCCATAATGGGGGACCGTCATCCGGACGCCCGCATCATCCGGCGGATGGCGCAGCAGGAAGAACGGCATCGCGAAATCCTGGACAAGCTGCTTGCCCAGCGGGCGGTCCGGCCGACGGCGCTTCAACCGCTGTGGGACATGGCCGGTTTCGCGCTGGGGGCCGCGACGGCGCTTATCGGTCCACGCGCGGCCATGGCTTGCACCGCCGCCGTCGAAACCGAAATCGACCGCCATTATGGCGAGCAACTGGAGGCGCTGGGTTCCGACGACCCGGTTCTTGGAGGGCACATCCGCGAATTTCAGGCGGAAGAGGTGGAACACCGCGAAATTGCCGTCGCGCATGGGGCGGAGGATGCGCCCGCCTATGCCCTGCTGTCGGCTGCCATCCGATTCGGCTGCCGAACCGCCATCGCCCTGTCGAAGCGTATCTGACGCCCCATCTTGTTGCATCGCAGCGTATTTCGCAGTCGCAGCACGTAACGATTGCATTTTTTGCAATCCATCCTGCGTATTTTTAGGGTGTAACCGCCCCACAACCCCACTACATGCGTTTGTGCATCGCAGCATTGTGTTGCGGCGCAGCGGATTTTAGGTCTCTGACCGGCTCCGCATGAATAGGTTGGGAGTATCAAGATGCTCAGAACATTCGAACAGGCCGCCACGGTTGCAGTCGCACTCGGCGCGCATTTGCTCCTCCTTTCGACCGTATTGCTCGGTTGATGGGTAAGTCGCTTCCCGGGGACTTCCAGCGCTAGTTGCTGATCCCCGGGAACATTTGTTTTCGAATACCAACCAAATCAGAAAACCGGCTCAATTCGTTCAGCCACCAGCCGATCACCTTTACCCAGCCGCGCGACCAGAACGGCCTTGCCCTGTCCGAGCAATCGCGTGATGCGCGTTGCGTCGCGTTCAGGAATATATAGCTGGCCAGACGCCACCGGCTCTCCCTCCGGACCACCCGTATTCCAGATGACGCCAATTCCGCTCGCTGCGGGATCGACACGATTTGCGCAGCGATCCACCCTGGGTGCGATCCGGGCGACGACCGTCCCGCTTTTGTCTTCGAGGCAGAAGACACAGTCATTGCCTGCGCAGAACGCCCCGCCCTCCAACTTCCACGCGTAGCGGAAGCGGACATAATGCCCCGCCAAAAGATCGCGCGGATCATAGCCGGTCACGGGAATGCGCCACTCGGTCGCGTTCGATAGCCGCCACAGGTGCCAGGACGCGGATGCGGCGAGCGCCAGCGTAGGCAGGGCAAGCGCGGCGATGATCCAGAACCGACGTGTCATGCCGGCCTCAGCTTCACGAGCAGGCGGCGCCACAGCAGGACGAGCGCAATTAGCAACATGCCCGCGCCGATCAGACCAACGCCGGTCAATGCCAGCGACGCGAACACTTCGAAATAGACGATGAACAGCCGCAGGGCGAGCGCAGCCACCGCGACCCCGAACAACGCCGTCCAGCCTGCCCGGAAAGCCGCCCAACCGGTCACGCCCCACATGGCTGCATAGATCAGCGCGCCCATCATCCGGGAAGGCCATTCGCCGTGGTGGGAAAATCCGAGTGCAAGGACCACCGCCACGATTGCGGCACCGCATGTGGGCAAAACGACGGCCGCTGCCTCGTCACGCCGGAGATGCAATATGGAGAGCGCGGCCGCCGACAAGACTGCGCCGATCGCAAGCGGCATGCGGACTTCGGCGATCTCGTGCGTGTCAAGGCTGACCGACCAGGCGACATGCGCAAAACTCGCGCCGCCGAGTAGCTGCGCCAGGCCGGCTTCTCGGAGTCCGCGGGCGAATATGCCTTCCCGAAGCGCCGACAGCCCGATGATCATCGCAGGCACGGCGAGCGCAATTCCCCTGGCAAGGCGGGATACATCACCCGTACCCAACGCCAATGCGGCCCATCCGGCCACGAGGGCGAAGGCATAGGCGTTAAGCCGCGATCGGGCGAGCAGCATGAATGCCGGGCTCATCAAGGCCAGCCAGAACCAGAGAGCCTGCCATTTCTGGCCAGTCAATTGAAAGACCTGCATCTGCAACGCTATGCCGCCCAGCGTCAGCGCGCCTAGGAGGAACAGCGCCCCTTCACGCGTCCAGGTCCATTCATGCCGATCCGCGCGCCATATGGCCATGCTTGCCGCGATGCCGAGCGCCAGCTGCACCGTGATCTTGAGGGTATCGGGGATATCCCACCAATTGGCGGCGACCAGCAGAGCCATGCCCAGCGCGACCGCGAGCAGGCCGAGCGCAATAACGGCCCAGCGCCCCCATGGCGTGCTCGACCGCCGCTCATGCGCGCGAATGAAGTCGGCCACCGTCTCATCGATCAACCCTGCCGCCACCCAGTCTCTCAGGCCGCGTTCAAGGTCCATGTCGTGATGCCATGCGGCTCCTCCATCGGGGCACAATGGTGCTCATCTGGTCGATGCAAGTGCCCGTTTGGGTACGAGGAAGTTTTCACCACCATGAAGGCAATGCACGTCCTACCCCATCTGAGCTTTCAGTCCAGCCATGATAGCATCTGTCAGGCCGGGCTGAAGGGAGTAGCAAAGATTGAAGGCTGATAGGAGCAACGGGCCCAATGACCCGCGCGCCGACTATGAACGAATCCGCACCGCCGACCGACACGGACGTTCTCGTGATCGGCGCAGGGCCATCCGGGCTCGCCGCGGCTTACCAACTGGTTCAGGCAGGCATCCGTCCTGTCGTTCTGGAACAATCCGGAAATGTCGGCGGCTTGATGCGATCCATCAAATGGGGCGACTTCACCATCGATCTGGGCCGGAAGGAACTCTATACCCGCATTCCGGAAGTCGATGCGCTCTGGAACCGCCTGCTCGGCGACGACTATCGTGCATATTCGCATCGCGTCGGCAGTCTCTATCGTGGCCACATCCTGGAAATGTCGAGCAGCTTTCGCGGCTTGCGTCGTGGCTCGCCGTTATCGCTGCTGCTTTCTGGCGCGACCGATCTAAGCGTTGCCTGGTTGACAAGCGGCATCAAACGCCCCGCCAATTATGAAGAATACTGGCACTTGCGGACCGGCCGCCGGTTCGCCCAGGCCTTTTCGCAAGGCTATTGGGAGAAGTTCCGGGGTCAGCGTTGGCGGGACATGCCGGTGCCACAGGTACACGCGGATGGTGAGGCCGCCTCCTATTCCTTTGCCGCCGTCGCGCACGGCCTGCGGCTTGCCTCGCGGGGTGGGCCTTCGAGCCAACGGCAGTGGCGACACCCGGCAAAGGGAACCGGCCAGATCTGCGAGATCCTGTCCGACCGCTTGCGGCATGCGGGACTTCCAATTCACCTCAATACGACAATGTTGCAAATGACCAGCCGGCAGGGCTCGATCGCCGACGTGCTGACGATAGGGCCATCGGGACCGGTCCGTTACCGTCCCCGCCATGTGATATCGAGCCTTCAACTGCCGTTGCTCTCTACGCTTATCGAAGACGGCACGGCCGGGTTGCCGCGCAGTCCTGAACTTCCCGGTCAGGCCGGGCGCTGTGTCGTGCTTGTGTATCTGTTCCTCGACGAAGCGCCGCGGTTTCCCCACGCTTGGCTGGAGGTCAATGATGCCCGCCTGGCCTGTGGCCGCATCACCAACTACGGCGCCTTTGAGGGGCACATGGTGCCCGATGGCAAGACTGCGCTATGCATCGAATATTTCCTGGACAATCACGACCCGATGTTGCGCCAGTCCGAAGACGAATGGATCAGGCTGGCGACCAGCGAATGCGTTGCCGGAAAACTGATTGATCCGACCAAAATCAGCAATTCCATGTCGCTCACGCTTGACCGCTGCAATGCGGCCGCAAGCTGGCGGGAAGCGGAGAGCGCGCGCAACCTCGAGCTGTCCCGGGCGATCAGTACGATCCGCAATCTGTATCATGTCAACCGGCCCGGCACGGATTGGGCCACCTATGCCGGGCTGATGGCGGCAAAGGCGATCGCGGCCGGTTCCCGGCGCGAGTTCGATGTTCGCGCCAATTCGACACGCAGCTATGCGGCGTCGCAACTGGTGGCGATGGAATCAGAAATCGTCGACGACATGTTCGCGCCACACCAGCTCAAAGCAGGATAAATCAACAAGCAGTGCACGATATGAAACAAAACATTTCGCCTGAACAACGTGGTCTGCCCACCCCTTCGACCGCTCCGGCATTCGGATCCATTCGACTGATGCACGCGATCACATCCGTCAGTTTCGGGGGAGCGCAGGCCATGCTCGCCAAATTGCTGGAAAATGGCAGCGCGTCGGCCGGGCGTTATGAGCAGTCGGTCCTGTCCCTTATGGTACCGGGTGAGCTGCAGGGCCGGATCCGGGCTACCGGCACTCCAATTTCCACATTGAGCATGCGCGCGGGAGTCCCTTCACCCAGAGCGGCGGGGCGGCTTATCCATTTGGCGCGCAAAACCGCGCCGGACATGGTTATGGGTTGGATGCATCACGGCAGCATTGCCGCGTGGTACGCGGCGAGAGCGCTCCATCCGCACCGGCCGATCATTTGGAATGTCCGCCGCTCCCTGACCGACATCTCCCATGAAAAGCTGCTGACCCGGTTCCTGTTGCATCGCACCGCCCGCCTGTCGTCGCAGGTCGACGCCATCATTTTCAATTCGCACGTCGCCAGGCAGCAGTATATCGCGCTGGGTTATGCCAACGACCACATCACCGTCATTCCCAACGGGTTCGACTGCGAATATTTCAAGCCGCGGCCCGAGGCGCGCGAACGATTGACGCAGCTTTTCGGAATAGACGGATCGCGCCCCATCATCGGCATGATCGCGCGCTACCATCCGATGAAGGACCCTGCGACGCTGGTCGAAGCCGTCTGCCGGTTGCGTCTGGAAGGGCCCGATGCCCATCTGCTTGTCGTCGGCACCGGGATGAACCATTTGGCCCGCCATATCGGGCCTGCTCTCGCCAATAGCCTGCCATCCGATCGGCTGACACTGGCGGATCAGCGTTTCGACGTGGCGGAGTGGCTGCCGGGTCTCGACCTCCTCGTGCTTCCATCGGCATGGGGCGAAGGATTTCCCAACATATTGGGCGAAGCAATGGCGAGCGGTGTTCCCTGTGTCGCCACTGATATCGGCAATTCCGCATGGGTGGTCGGCGAGGCCGGCACCATCGTGCCGCCCCGCGATCCCGAAGCGATGCGCGCTGCGATGGCTGCGATCCTGTCGCTATCGACAGACGCCCGCCGCACGCTGGGCATGTCTGGCCGCGCACGCATTGAAGAACAGTTTTCGATCGGCTCGGTCGCGGGACAATATGTCGCGCTTTACGACAATGTCTGGGATCGCTCTCGGCTGGGACCGGGGTTAGGCGCCATGAACGGCAATCGCTACGCGGCGGAATAGTCGGGCCTTTAGGGCCGCCTATTCAGTCCATTCTTCCCACAAGCCTTTCAGCTTGGTGAAGAATCCGCTGGACTGAGGACACTCCTCGCCCGTCTCCAGCGAACGGAACTCTTCCAGCAATTCCTTCTGCCTCGGGCTCAGCTTCGTCGGCATTTCGACTTCGATCTGGACGATCAGATCGCCGATGCCGCGTCCGTTCAATACCGGCATCCCGCGTCCGCGCAGACGAACCTGATTGCCAGACTGGGTGCCCGGCTGGATGCGAATCTCGCATGGCTTCTTGTCGATGCCCGGCACCTCGATCACGCCGCCAAGCGCCGCCGTGGTGAAGGATATGGGCGCATGCGCTATCAGCGTGGTACCGTCACGCTCGAACAGCGGATGCTGCTTCAGATGGATGAAGATATAGAGGTCGCCGGCCGGCCCGCCCCGTGTCCCGGCCTCGCCTTCGCCCGCCAGACGGATTCGGGTGCCGTCATCGACGCCGATGGGAATGTTGACCGACAGGGTCTTTTCCTTGTCGATGCGCCCTTCGCCCCGACAGGCGGTGCAGGGTTCGGCGATAACCTGCCCTGCGCCATGGCAGGTCGGGCAGGACCGTTCGATCATGAAGAAGCCCTGCTGGGCACGCACCTTGCCATGCCCGCGCGCATGTACCGCAGGTCTGCGCCGTTGAGCCGGGCTTGGCCCCTGTGCCGCCGCATGGATCACACGGGACGGCGACGTCGATAGTGAGCTTTGCTTCCTTGCCGGTGAAGGCTTCTTCGAGCACCAGTTCAAGATCGTAGCGCAAATCCGCGCCGCGGGTGCCCTGATGCCGCTGCCCGCCCCGGCCGCCGCGACCGCCCATGAACTCGCCGAAAATGTCCTGAAAAATGTCGGCAAAGCCATCAAAGCCCTGGTTGCCGCCATTGCCGCCGAAGCCGCCGTTCTGGAACGCCGCCTTGCCGAACCGGTCATAGGCGGCCCGCTTCTGCGGATCCCTCAGGCAATCATAGGCTTCGTTGATCGCCTTGAACCGTGCCTCTGAATCGCGGCAGCCGGGGTTCTTGTCCGGGTGATAACGCATCGCCAACTTGCGATATGCGGACTTGAGTTTGCCGTCGTCGGCGGTCCGCTCGACTTCCAGCAGCTCGTAATAGTCTATATCCACGTCAGCCATTCAGCCCCCCGGCCAAATAAATGGCCGCCCGTCCGTGCCGGCACATTGGACGGAGCGGCCCCGCATTCATCGTTACGCCTTGTTGTCGTCGACCTCGGAAAATTCCGCGTCGACCACATCATCGGCCTTGGCCTCGCCGCCAGCGTCCGCGCCAGGCGCGGCCTGTGCCTTCTGTTCGGCTTCATACATCGACTGGCCAAGCTTCATCGCAACCTGCGCCAGCGCCTGGGCCTTGTCGTTTATCCGCGACGTGTCGCCGCTTTCGACCGCCGACTTTGCCTCTGCGATGGCAGCCTCGATCTCGCCTTTCAGCGCAGCGTCCACCTTGTCGCCATGTTCGGCAAGCTGGCGTTCGCTGGTGTGGATCAGGCTTTCGGCGTTATTCTTGGCTTCCGCTCCTTCACGCCGCTGCTTGTCCTCGGCGGCGAACTTCTCGGCGTCCTTCACCATCTGCTCGATGTCGGAATCGTTGAGACCGCCCGAAGCCTGTATCTTGATCTGCTGCTCCTTGCCGGTGCCCTTGTCCTTGGCATGGACATTGACGATGCCGTTGGCGTCGATGTCGAACGTCACCTCGATCTGCGGCACGCCGCGCGGTGCGGGTGGAATGCCGACGAGATCGAATTGACCGAGCATCTTGTTGTCGGCCGCCATTTCACGTTCGCCCTGGAAGACGCGGATCGTCACCGCCTGCTGGTTGTCGTCAGCGGTGGAGAAGACCTGGCTCTTCTTCGTCGGAATGGTCGTGTTGCGGTCGATCATGCGGGTGAACACGCCGCCCAGCGTCTCGATACCCAGCGACAGCGGCGTCACGTCGAGCAGCAGCACATCCTTGACGTCGCCCTGCAGCACGCCTGCCTGAATGGCAGCGCCCATCGCAACGACTTCGTCCGGATTGACGCCGGTGTGGGGTTCCTTGCCGAAAAAGTCCTTCACCACCTGGCGGACGCGCGGCATGCGGGTCATGCCGCCCACCAGCACCACGTCGGCGATGTCGGCGGCCTTCAGCCCGGCATCAGCCAGCGCCTTGCGGCAGGGTTCGAGCGTACGGGTGATCAAGTCCTCGACCAACCGCTCCAGGTCGGCGCGGGTGATGTTCTTGACGAGGTGCTTGGGGCCCGTCTGGTCCGCGGTGATGAACGGCAGGTTCACCTCGGTCGACTGGGCCGATGACAGTTCGATCTTCGCCTTTTCGGCGGCTTCCTTCAGCCGCTGCAGGGCGAGGCGGTCGTTGCGGAGATCGATGCCTTCCGCCTTCTTGAACTCGTCGGCCAGATATTCGACGATCTGCGCGTCAAAGTCCTCGCCGCCCAGGAACGTGTCGCCGTTGGTCGCCTTCACTTCGAACACGCCGTCGCCGATCTCGAGAACCGATATGTCGAACGTGCCGCCGCCAAGGTCATAGACCACGATGGTCTTGCCGTCCTGCTTTTCGAGACCATAGGCCAGCGCGGCCGCAGTCGGCTCGTTGATGATGCGGAGCACTTCAAGCCCCGCGATCTTGCCGGCATCCTTGGTCGCCTGACGCTGCGCGTCGTTGAAATAGGCGGGAACCGTGATGACGGCCTGGGTCACCGTTTCGCCGAGATAGGCCTCAGCCGTTTCCTTCATCTTCTGGAGGATGAAGGCCGAAATCTGGGACGGGCTATAATCTTCGCCACCGGCCTGCACCCATGCATCGCCGTTGGCGCCCTTGACGATCCTGTAGGGAACGAGGCCCATGTCCTTCTTGGTCATCGGATCGTCGAAACGGCGGCCGATCAGCCGCTTCACCGCGAAAACGGTGTTTTCCGGATTGGTGACCGCCTGGCGTTTCGCCGGCTGGCCCGTCAGCCGCTCACCATCCTTTGAAAAGGCCACCTGCGAAGGCGTGGTGCGCGTCCCTTCGGCGTTTTCAATGACTTTCGGCTGGCTGCCTTCCATCACCGCAACGCAGCTGTTGGTCGTCCCGAGATCAATCCCGATAACTTTGGCCATATCTGCCCTCAAATCCTGTCGTTACTTCCCCAAAATCAGATCCCGCCGCCGCCTCGTCAAGCACGGCGAAACAAGACCTTTCGCAGGGCGATATAGGGTGGCCTTTGCGAGGTGCAAGCATAGCGCAGTGCAGGAGCTGACGATTTCCGGCGACTTGCCGGATGAGCGCAATCGGATATGGTTGCAGCCATGCGCAATCTCACCCTCTTCGTCGCCGCCCTTGCCGCGACGCCAGCCGCCGCCGCCGATCTTTCAGTATCCAATGCGTGGGTCCGCCTGCCTGCGGTGCCGGGACGTCCCGCCGCCGCCTATTTCATGATCAATGGCGGGAACAAGCCTCAGACCGTCATCGGCGTGTCGAGCCCCTCCGCCAAAAAAGCGGAGATGCACGAGAGCACCATGGTGGGCGGATTGATGCGCATGGGACCGCTTCCAAAGCTGGTTGTCGGCAAGAGTCAGGCGGTAATGTTCGCGCCGGGCGGAAAGCATGTGATGCTCTTCGGCCTCGACCCCCGGATCAAGCCGGGCGGGACGGTAAAGCTCAACCTCAAGCTCGGCGATGGCGGAACCGCCTCGGTGGATGCAAAGGCGACCGGAGCAGCAAATTCGCCGCCGTCTGGCATGAACATGCCGATGGGGCATGGGCCCAACCACTGACACCCGAAGGCCGCTGACGGCTGCCGAGCAGCGGTTGGCGGAATCTGTGTTCGGTCGCGCCATCGACTATCGACGGGTGACAATAAACCGCCGTCGCTGGTGGCCGTTTCACAACCGCCACACGGCAATGGCCCCTGACGGCCATCTGTGGTTCCATCCCCGCTCGCCGCTCTGGTGCAGCGATTTTTCCTGCCAGAGCCTTGGACTGCAGGGTCTGTTCATCCACGAGATGACGCATGTCTGGCAGGCCCAGATGCGCGGCCGATGGTATCTGCCGCTGATGCGCCACCCCTTCTGCCGTTATTCCTATGTGCTGAGGCCGGATTGGTCATTCAACCGCTACGGACTTGAGCAGCAGGCCGAGATCGTGCGCCACGCCTTCCTGCTTCGGCAAGGGATGGACGTGCGCGGCAAGTCGCCCCTGCCAACATATGAGGCGTTGCTGCCGTTCAGACGGTGCTGAGGACACCAGCAGCGGTCAGGGCGCGCGCCGATAACCGCAAAAGCTCTCCTGCCCCTAACGCCAGCGAAGGCCGGGGTCCATTCTGAAATCCCGGCTCAGTGACCAGTCAGCATGGATTCCAGCCTCCGCCGGAAATGGCGGGACCAAGTCGCGTTTGCGGTAGCGGAAAGCGGCGAGTAGCAGGCAGCGAAATCAAGCCTCTGCTTCGGCCTTTGCCTTGGCCACACCGACAAGCGCCGGTCGCAGCAGCCGGTCCTTCATGACGTAACCGGCTTGAAGCTCCTGCACGATGATGCCCGGCTCCACTTCGCCGTTTTCGATTTCCATCATCGCCTGATGCCGGTGCGGGTCCAGCTTCTGCCCGATCAATTCGATCCGGCTGATGCCGTGGCGCTGGAAAACACTGTCCAGTTCCTTTGCCGTCATCTCGACGCCGGTGATCACGGATTTCACCACCTCGTTGTCCCGCGCGGCATCGGGAATGGCGGCGATGGCGCGGGTAAGGTTGTCCGCGATCGACAGTATGTCTCGGGCAAAACCTGTCGCAGCATAGACCGCCGCATCGGTCTTTTCGCGCTCCAGACGGCGCCGGACGTTCTCGGTCTCGGCGGCCGCGCGCAGCAGCCGGTCCTTCAGAGCGGTTATTTCCTCGTCGCGCTCGGCCAGCAATGCTTCCGCGCCCTCGGCCTCCGCGGTTCCCGAAGTCTCCGCGATATCTATGTTCAGTTCGTCATTCTTTTTCGGATCGTCGTTCATGCCATCAACCTGGTAAGCGCCTGTGCAGTGTAATCCACCATGGGGACGACGCGTGCATAGTTCAATCGCGTCGGTCCGATAACCCCTACAACGCCTACAACTTTGCCTTCGCTTCCGAAATAGGGCGCTGCGATGACACTGGAGCCGGAAAGCGAGAACAGCTTGTTTTCCGATCCGATGAATATCTTCATCCCGTCGCCCGCGCGCGCGCCTTCCAGCAAGGTGACAAGTTCCCGCTGTCCTTCCAGTTCCTCAAGAAGCTGGCGAATCCGTTCAAGATCGGCGACCGCGCCCTGATCCAGCAGATGCGCCTGGCCGCGTACAATGAGAACCGGCCGTTTCGAGCCATCCTCCGACCAGGTCGCAAGCCCCTGCGCGATGACATCTTGCGCCGCGTGGTCAATCGCTGCCTGGTGGCTGGCGATTTCCTTTTTCAACTGCTGCGCCGCCTGTTGCAGCGTCAGGCCGGAAAGGCGGGCACTGATGTAATTGCCCGCTTCGACCAGCGTCGACGGCATCAGGCCGTGCGGCAGGTCCATCACCCGGTTTTCGACCGATCCGTCCGCGCCGACCAGCACCGCCAGCGCCTGAGTGTGTGACAGCGGCACAAATCCCAATTGCCTGATGACCGGTTCGCCCTTGGGCACGAGCACGATTCCCGCACACGCCGACAGGCCCGACAATACGGCCGTCGTCTCCGAAAGCGCCTCCTCGATCCGCCCCGGCCCGAAATAAAGTTGGCCTTCGATTGCCTTGCGCTCCTCGGGCGACAGTTCGGCGGCCTGCATCATGCCGTCCACGAACAGCCGCAAACCGGATTCGGTCGGGATGCGCCCTGCCGAGGTGTGAGGGCTGGCGAGCAGCCCCATTTCCTCCAGGTCCTGCATCACGTTGCGAATCGATGCGGCCGAAAGACCAAGCGACGACAATTTGGAAATGGTGCGCGAACCGACCGGCGTGCCCGTTTCGACGTAGCTTTCCACGATCTGGCGGAAAACGTCCCGCGCGCGGGTCGACAATTCTGCGATTGAGGGCGACAGCATCAGCCCAATCTAGGTGTTCGAGGTGCGGGACTCAACGTTGCCGCACGCCGAACAAATGGGCAAGCGCCACTGCGGCGACGACAATGGCAGCGAACATCAGCCCGTTCCACGGCATCCAGCCAGGCCTTGTGTTGCGTCGACGAAGGCGCAGCATCAGAACCGAAAGCAGGATCGTCGCCACCGATCCTGCCGCCACGCCAAGCGCGAGCGCCATATCGTCAGGCAATTCCATCATCCGTGGCGAACCGCTAGGTTGCGCCAAACCAGGCTCTTGGAGGGCATCATGCGTCTTGACCGGCTTCTCGTCGCTGGAACTCTGTGCGTCATCGTGCCTTGTAGCGGCTTTGCCGCGACTGTCGACCATGGCGCGCACCAGGCGGACGCAGCGCTGGACGCGGCCCTGCACGCCCCGACGCGGACCCCAGAGAATGTCGAGCGGGACAGATATCGCCACCCTCGGGAAACGCTCTCGTTCCTCGGCATCCGACCCGGCATGACCGTCGTTGAAATCTGGCCGGGCGCCGGGTGGTACACGGAAATACTTGCGCCCTATCTCGCTTCGCGCGGAACCTATTATGCCGCCGCTCCCGCAGACAGGGGCAGTGAGACAGTCGCGACGAAGCTGAAGTCCGATCCGGCAAGCTATGGCAAGGTCAAGCTGATTACTTTTCCTGCCGACGCAAAAGGGACGACGGTTCCCGATGGGACCGCCGATCTCGTGCTTACTTTCCGCAATGTGCATAACTGGGTCATGGCGGGCGATGACACGGCCGCGCAGGCGTTTCGCGATTTCTATCGAATGCTGAAGCCCGGCGGCGTATTGGGCGTTGTCGACCATCGGTTGCCGGAAGGCGCGGCCGACGACAGGCAGAAGACGAGCGGCTACGTCAAGGAATCAACGGTAAAGCGGCTGGCTGAGCAGGCAGGCTTCAAGCTCGACGCCACATCCGAAGTCAACGCCAATCCCAAAGACAGCAAGGACTATCCGCAAGGCGTCTGGACTCTTCCCCCAACGCTTAAATTGGGCGAGCAGGACCGCGCGCGCTACCTCGCGATCGGCGAATCGGATCGCATGACGCTGCGCTTCGTGAAGCCGGGAAATTAGGCGGCCGTCTAGGCGCTACTTCGTCAGCTTGTCCAGTTGCTGCTGAAGCCTGGCAAGCTGTCCCTTCAGTTCGGACAGCTCGTCGCCGCTGGGAACCTTGGATGCGGCAGCGGCGGCAGCCGGTGCAGGCTCCGCCGATTTCGCCCCTCCCGGCGTACGGAAGGCCTTGGCCGCAGCCTCGAACATTTCCATGTTGCGCCGGGCTATCGTCTCGAACGGACCGCCCGAAAAAGCGCCGGTCATGGCCTCGCGGAACTGAACCTGGTTGCGGCGGAAGGCTTCCATCGAGGCTTCGAGATATTGCGGCACCATCGCCTGCATCGAATCGCCGTACATCGATATCAACTGGCGGAGGAAGTTGACCGGCAGCATCGTCTGCCCGTGCGATTCCTCCTCCATGATGATCTGGGTGAGGACGTTGTGCGTGATATCTTCGCCGGTTTTTGCATCGATCACCTTGAAGTCGCGTCCCTCACGCGTCATCTGGGCCAGATGCTCAAGGGTGATGTAGCTGGAACTATCCGTGTTGTAGAGCCGCCGATTGGCGTATTTCTTGATGATGATGGGATCTGATTCGGGACGGGCGTCGGTCATAGGGTCATCCGATAGCCTAGAAAGTCCTAAGTTAGCATCAACACTTGATGCACTGCAACAAGGACCTCGCCCTTTACCCCTGTTCCTGCAAATGGCGCAGCATGAAGCCGACGGCGATCGCGCACGCTTGTCCGCTATCCTCGCCGGGCTCCGCGCATTTCAGAACGCGGTTCGTCCGCCCGCGCCGCCGCCGATGCCGGTCGTTGCACGGGCCGGGCATGCCAGGCTTCTGGATTTCGGGGGCGAAGGTCCAGCCGCGGTATTCGTGCCTTCATTGATCAATCCTTCGACAATATTGGATCTTTCCGAAGACAATTCCATGCTGCGGTGGTTGAGCCGCCAGGGACTGCGACCCCTTCTGGTGGATTGGGGAAGTCCCGATGACGGCGACCGGACCCGCGATCTGGGCGGTCATGTCGCGGATGTGCTGCACCCGTTGCTGCGCCAACTCGGCATCCCCTATCATCTCGTCGGCTATTGCCTTGGCGGCACGATGACGGTCGCTTCGGCCGCGCTTGCCGCGCCGCTCAGTCTCACGCTCATCGCCTCCCCGTGGAACTTCGGTGGCTTTACCGATCATGCGCGCGACACGATGCAGACCTTGTGGGAAAGCGCGCAACCGACGGTCGAGATGCTGGGGCTGCTCCCGCTTGAAGTCCTTCAGGTCGCCTTCTGGCTGCTTGATTCCGGACGCACCGTCTCCAAATATGAGCGGTTCGCGGCCGTTCCGCCGGGGTCGGCCGAAGCCTTGTCATTCATCAGGGTGGAAGATTGGGCCAATAGCGGCGCCGCATTGACCCAGGCGGCGGCTCGCGAGATCGTCGATGATCTGTTCACCGCTAATGTGACCGCGTCCGGCCGGTGGGAAGTGGGCGGAATCCGGGTCGATCCTGCCGCGCTGCGATGCCCGATACGACAGATCGTCTCGATGACCGACCGCATCGTCCCTGCCGCAAGTGCGATGGAAGGCATCCCCCAACTCGATCTTGCGCTAGGCCATGTCGGGATGATCGTGGGATCAAGGGCTCGGAATAGTGTTTGGGAACCGCTTGCGCGATGCCTTTCGCAATCGCACACAAGCTGGTAGCTGCCTGCGCAAAGGTTAAGGAGTCGCAGCTATGACGGATGTTGTCATCACCGCCGCAAGGCGCACGCCGGTCGGCAGTTTCATGGGCAGTTTCGCCAATACGCCAGCGCACGAGCTGGGCCGGATCGCGATCGAGGCGGCGCTCGCTGACGCCGGTGTCTCGGCCGAAGAAATTTCCGAAGTCATTTTCGGTCAGGTGCTTACCGCCGGCCAGGGACAGAACCCGACCCGCCAGGCAGCCGTCAATGCCGGGATCAGGCAGGAAGCCACCGCCTGCACGATCAACCAGGTTTGCGGCTCCGGCCTGCGCTCGGTCGCGCTTGCCGCCCAGCAGATCAAGCTTGGCGACGCGCGCATCGTCGTCGCGGGCGGCCAGGAAAATATGTCTCTTGCCCCGCACGCCCAAAACCTGCGTTCGGGCGTGAAGATGGGACCGCTCAGCCTCGTCGACACGATGGTTCACGATGGCCTGACGGACGCGTTCAATGCCTATCACATGGGCATAACGGCCGAAAATCTCGCCGAACGCTATCAGATCACGCGCGAGGCTCAGGACGCATTCGCCGTCGCCAGCCAGAACAAGGCAGAGGCTGCTCGCGCATCCGGCCGGTTCAGGGATGAAATTGCTCCGGTGACGATCAAGGGCCGCAAGGGCGACACTGTGGTTGCCGACGACGAATATATCCGTGCGGGCGCGACGATCGAAGCGATGGCAGCGCTGCGCCCCGCATTCAAGAAGGACGGCACCGTGACCGCCGGCAACGCGAGCGGCATCAACGACGGCGCCGCCGCGCTCATCCTCATGTCCGCCGAAGACGCGGCCAAACGCGGCGCGCCGGTGCTTGGCCGGATCGCGTCATGGGCGACCTGCGGCGTCGATCCGGCGTACATGGGCATCGGCCCCGCGCCCGCCACCCGTCTTGCGCTTGAAAAGGCGGGCTGGAGCCTCGCCGATCTTGACCTGATCGAAGCCAATGAGGCCTTTGCCTCCCAGGCGCTTTCGGTCGGCAAGGAATTGGGCTGGAACCCCGACATCGTCAACGTCAACGGCGGGGCGATCGCGATCGGCCATCCGATCGGCGCCTCGGGTGCTCGCGTGCTCACCACGCTGCTTTACGAGATGAAAAAGCGCGACGCGAAAAAGGGACTAGCAACCCTTTGTATCGGCGGCGGCATGGGAATCGCGCTCTGCATTGAACGATGATCGCTATTTTGTGGCGCTACAGGGTGCGCGAGGAATTCCGTTCCGATTTCGAACGCACCTATGGCGCTACAGGCGAATGGGCCAAGCTTTTCAGCAAGGCTGATGGGTATCTGGGCACCGAATTGCTGCACGGCCCGGCGGGCGAGTATCTGACGATAGACCGCTGGGACAGCAGGGCCGATTTCGACAATTTCCTTCGCGGCCACCGGGCGGCCTATGATCAACTCGACGCAAGCTGCGGCGGCTGGACGGTCGAGGAAGTCCAGATCGGCATCTTCGACGCGCCCGCGCGATGAAAACGAGGTCTGATCGTTCAGCTATCGATGCCGGACAGATGGCGATAAAAGCAGACGTCATGCGCCCGCAGGTCGAAGAACTCGCCAACTGGTATCAAAGCCGCGCGGGAATGCGTGCGGCGCAGGCGCTGGCATCCGCGGTGGCGCCGTTGATACGGCGGGGAACGACAGAACGCATCCTCGCGCTTGGCTATTGCGCGCCGTTGCTGGACGGTTTCGACCCCAGATCCGTCGAACGCTTGATACTGGCCTGTCCGGTTGACCAGGGTGGACTTCCATGGCCCCGCCCCCAGCAGAATCTGGTGGCAGAGGTCGACGAACTGGCGCTTCCCTTTCAGGACGCGCTGTTCGATCAGGCGCTGGTCATCCATGCGCTTGAACACGCGGCTCCCGCCCGGCGACTGCTTCGCGAACTCTGGCGGGTGCTTGCCCCCGGCGGCAGCGTCGTCATCGTCGCGCCAAACCGCTCGGGACTGTGGGTCCACATGGAGGCGACGCCATTCGGTCATGGCGCGCCGTTCGGCAAAGGCCAGGTCTGCCGGATGCTGGACGATGCGTTGTTCGAAATCGATCACCGGCGGACCCTGCTCGCCGTCCCGCCGACGCCGTTTCTGGGGTGGCTCGACCGTCCGGTGATGAAGATCGTTCCCAAGCTTGGCGGCCTTCACATCATCCGGGCCGTCAAGCGCGACGGGCCATCGGTTCTTCCGGTTGGCCGGGTAAGAAGGAGAAGAACCGGCCCGCTCCTTTCCCCACGCGGCCTCTGACCGCATTTTCTAGCCGTCGATCCCCCCGGTTTAAGCCGGGGAATGAAGCGGTCCGCCCGCTCGCAGCCGCGTCGCGCTTGCTGACAAGCGCATCAATGCAGGCGCCGCCCCGCCGATAGCCATGATCGCGCTGCGTCCATAAACACTCGCGGCCATTTTGTTCAGCAGGACCGCCAGCCGGAACTGCCTCCTCAATTGCCGACGCAACCCGCCGTGAAAATCGGCTGACGAACCGCCCGCCAGAACGCATTGCGCCGCTGCCATGCCGCTGTGGAGCGCAATCGCCATCCCGTCGCCCGAGAATGACGGAATCACCGCCGCCTGATCGCCCAGCCGAAACAACGCCGGATGTCCATAAGCATCGGGCCGATGCACGAAGCCATAGGGGATTCGCGAAATGGCAAGGGGCTGGCCCGACTGCGGTTCGGCGTCCACAAGCCGCTCTCCCAACTGGGGCAATTCATCGGCGAGCGTGTCGAGCAGCGCGTGCCATTGCCCACCACGGGCCCGGAACGCCCCCCCGTCCACGACGAGACACAGATTGGCGATGCCATCTTCCACCAGTTGCAATCCGGCATATCCGCCCGCGAACAGATACAGTTCGACCGAACCGCTCAGCGCGCCGGTTTGCGCGGGCGTAAGCCGGAACATCTGTTTCAGGCCGATATTGCCCGGCACACCCGCCGCCTGGCGCGGGGCGTCGCGCACATCATGCTTGCCGCTTGCCAGAAAAAGGGTGCGTGCGTCGACCGTCTCGCCGCCGCGAACCCCCACCATGACGCCACCGGCGCTGTCCGCCGCTATCGACATCACCTGCGTCCCGAAGCGGAGGCGCGCGCCGGCCTTTTCCGCGCTTTTCACCAGTGCATTGTCGAGCAGCTTACGCGAGACCCCCCGCGCGGGAAACGGCAGCCGGGCCTCCACCGTCCGGGCGCCATGCACCAGCCTTACCCGGTCGATGTGGCTTGCACCCAGCCTGTCGAGCTCAACGCCGAGGTGTTCCAGCATTGCCGCCGCCTCGACGCTCAGAAAGCAGCCGCAGACCTTTTCCATCACCGAATTTGTACGCTCGATAACAAGCGGCGCGTGACCCGCTTTGCCGAGCACCACTGCCGCCGCCGATCCGGCCAGTCCCGCGCCGACGATCAGCAACGGCTCATCCATCACATGATTGCGCCCGTGCAAAGCCGGGAGAGGAAATGGCACGGCGCATCAGCCGTGACCCATTTCAAAGCGGAACGTTTCAGCCACCAGTCCCGGCCCGAAGGCCATGGCAACGCCCCGCCCCTCGTCCCGCGACGTCATCATCCGGGCGAGAACGAACATCAGGGTCGCCGACGACATATTGCCAAATTCGCGCAGGATGGAACGTGAGCGGCCCAGCGCTTCGTCCGGAAGGCCAAGCCCGCGTTCCACCGCATCCAATATCGTGCGCCCGCCCGGATGCACGGCCCACAATCGATAAGCCTCGACCGGCTCTCCCCCCAAAATCCCGTTGCGGTCGTTGCGAACCAGCTCGCACTCAAGCGCGCGCGCCAACTGGTGCGGCACATCGCCCGAAAGGTGCATCTCGAAACCCTGGTCGCCGATCCGCCAGGTGATCAGGTCGGCGGTCTGCGGCACCGTCACGGTACGAAAGTCGGCCAGCGCTACGCCGCGCGCATCACTGCTGATAATGCTGGCCGCACAGCCGTCTCCGAACAGCAACCCGCAAAGCAGCCTTTCCAGATCCGAATTCTGCTGAAAGTGCAGCGAGCACAGCTCCAGGTTGATCATCAGCACCCGCGCCCCCGGTTCGGACCGGACGATGTGGCGCGCGATCCTGAGCGCATTGACGGCTGCCGAACAGCCCATGAAGCCGATCGCGGTCCGTTCGATCGAGGGGTCAAGCCCCAGCCGATCAATCAACATCTGGTCGATTCCCGGCGCTACAAAGCCCGTGCAGGAAACCATCAGCATATGGGTCGCGCTGGAAACGTCCTCGGTCTTGGCCAGCGCGCTCACCGCTCGTTCGCACAACGACACGCCCAGGGTTTCGAAACGACCCATTCGCTCCCCGGTGCCGGGAAATTGGCCCAGCCTGTAAAAGCCCTCGCTGTCGGCGGCGTCACCGTCATCCGCGTCGGTAGGCTCGAGAAACGAATAGCGATGCTCTATCCCCGAAAGACCCGCCATGCGGTGAAACAGCTTTTTGTCGAAAGGCCGCTCCAGCAGGCCGTCGGCAAAGGCGATGAAACGCTGGTTGATATCGTGCGGAGGCACGGCTGTGCCTATTTGGTTGATATAGGCTGTCGTCACGTCAGGACCTCCGGGAACTCACAGAACTATCGCACGGCCGAGATGAATGCGAACGAAACGCTGTCTCAACAAACCGAATGCCAGAATGGCGCAATTTCGGCGAGTTTCCGGTGGAGCTTGCGCGCGCGTTTCAGCAATTTCTTTCGTCCGCCTGCCTTTCCCGTCAGTACCCGCTCGCCCTCTTCCTGTTCATCGGGCGTCAGGCCGAAACCCTGAAGCTGCATCCGCGCGATCGCCAGATCATTGAGGGTGCCCAGATTTTCCTGCAATTTGGTAAGGAGCGGTCTCAAGCGCTCATCCGTCTTGACCTGCTTCATCGGAAATAGCGGCGCGAAGAACATCGCGGCATAACGCAGCTTCTTCACCTTGATCCGAAGGCGATGCCGCTTGGATGGCGACATCCGGTCGATGTTTCCAGCCGTAACCTTCATTAGTTTCTTCCAGGCCCTTGAAAGTGCACGTGCCGCGAACGGGCCGATCCTCTGCCCTCCCTTGCCGTCCCGCGAAACATCCCCGGTCAGCCATGCCGACAATTCGGCGCAAAACTGCTGGAGCCGGGGTGACGTAATCGCCGCGATCGCCTGGCCATATGAGGCTTCGCGCGCCAGCAGAACCCGATCTTTCAATGAACTTGCCGGTCCGGCGCCGCCATCGAAGTGCTGGGCCAGCAAGACATCCAGATTGCGCGCATCCGCCAGTTGGACCGCTATCCAGCGCATTTCAGTCTGGAAGCGGATGACAGCATCGGCATCCAGCGTCGACCGGAACAGGGAAAAAGCCGTTCGCAACTGACGAAGCGCGACCCTGCACTGATGCAGAGCCTCCGCCGCCTCGACATCGCCGAACTGTTGGGCGTTCGCGGAAAATCGTTGCAGGCAGTCCCGTGCGATTCGCTTGAAGGCGGCGCTCACCGCTAACCCATTGTGTAGCAAGGGCCGTTCTTTTCCGCCCGCCATGTGTGTGCAACCTCTCCGCCAGACAGGGGAAGCAGAAACCAGCAACCTAACGGGTCGCCGGCCGGAACACGAGATGGTCCTTAAATATGGTATAACAAGCAGCGGACCGGCGCTTGTGACTGGCGCTGCATCGCGTGTGACCGACGCCTTCGGGTGTCCCGTACAGGACGAACTGCATGACGAACCCCCATGGTCATAAAGGCCCGGCGACCATACCCACCGCGCGCCGCCGGCCCAAACCCGATGTGCTGGAGCTTGGAGGCCGCAAGCTGAAACCGGCAACGCTGATGATGGCGCATGGTTATGACCCGGCGCTTTCCGAGGGTTCACTGAAGCCGCCGATCTTCCTCACCTCCACCTTCGTGTTCGAGAACGCGGCCGCGGGAAAACGCTTCTTCGAACACATAACGGGCAAAAGGCAGGGGCCTGCCGAAGGTCTCGTCTATTCTCGCTTCAATGGGCCGGATCAGGAGATACTGGAGGACCGGCTGGGCCTTTGGGAAGAAGCCGAGGATGCGCTTACCTTTTCTTCAGGCATGGCGGCAATCGCGACCACCTTGCTGGCGCTTGTCCAACCCGGCGATGTGATCGTCCATTCGTCCCCGCTCTATGCCGCCACCGAATCACTGATCGCCAGGATATTGGGCCGGTTTGGCGTGACATGGGTCGATTTCCCCGCCGGCGCGTCGCGCGGCGTTATCGACGAAGCAATGGCGAGGGCGCAGGCAGGAGGACGGATCGCGCTCATCTACCTGGAAAGCCCGGCAAACCCGACCAACCAGCTCGTCGATGTCGAGGCCGTCGCTGCCGCGCGGGACGCGCTTTTCGCCGATCCGGAAACCCGTCCGCCGGTCATCATCGACAACACCTTTCTCGGCCCGCTGTGGCAGCAGCCGCTGAAGCATGGCGCCGACCTGGTGGTTTATTCGCTGACCAAATACGCGGGCGGGCACAGCGATCTGGTGGCGGGCGGCGTACTTGGCAGCGTTGCCGCGCTCAACCCGATCCGGACGATGCGCAACACCATTGGGACGATCACGGATCCGCATTCGGCCTGGATGCTGCTCCGCAGCCTCGAAACGCTCGAACTGCGGATGAGCCGGGCGGGGGAAAATGCAGCCAGGGTGTGCGCCTGGCTGAAGGACCATCCCAAGGTGGAGCGCGTTGGCTATCTCGGCTTCCTGGATGAAGATTCGCGCCAGGCCGACATCTACCGCCGTCACTGCACGGGGGCGGGCTCCACCTTTTCGCTTTATCTGAAGGGCGGCGAAAGCGAGGCGTTCCGCTTCCTCGACAACCTGAAAATCGTGAAGTTGGCGGTCAGTCTGGGCGGCACTGAAACACTCGCCAGCCACCCCGCCGCGATGACGCATCTGTCGGTGCCGGACGAACGCAAGAAGCAGCTTGATATCACCGACAACCTCGTCCGCATCTCCATCGGCGTTGAGGACGCCGACGACCTTATCGCCGACTTCGATCAGGCGCTCGCAGCCGTTTAGAAGGTTCGCGCGTTTCACCCACAGGAATGCGAAAGGCGCGCAAGTGGGTTCGTTCGAAGGAAAAATCGCCATCGTCACCGGCGGCGAGTCCGGCATTGGCGCGGCGTGCGCCGCTGTGCTTGCCCGACAAGGCGCGGCGGTCGCGATCACCTATCGGCGGGACGAAGCGGGCGCCCAAAGGACATGCCGGGCGATCGAAACCGCGGGCGGCGGCGCGCTTGCGGTCCAAACCGATGTCTCGTCGGAAAAGGCCGTTGCCACGCTGTTTGCCGAAACCGAGCGCGTGTTGGGGTGCCCATCGCTGCTCGTCAACAGCGCCGGCATCAACGAACGCGGCATTCCGGTCGCCGACATGGAACTGGCCCAGTGGAATACGGCGTTGGCGATCGATCTGACGGGTGTGTTCCTCACCTGCCGGGCGATGGTCAGGTTACTCCGCCAGCGCAACATGAAAGGCCGCATCGTCAACATCTCGTCAATCCATCAGGACGCGGTTCGCGCGGGCGCGGCCGATTATGACGCGGCCAAGGGCGGGTTGAAAAACCTTACGGAGACGCTGGCGCTGGAAAACGCCGCTCTTGGCATCAACGTCAACGCCATCGCACCGGGCATGATCCTGACGCCGATGAACGAACGGGCGGTGGAAGATCCCGTCTACCGCCGAAAGCTGGAGGCGAATATCCCGTGGCAGCGGACAGGAAAGCCGGAAGAAGTCGCCGCTGCCGTCGCCTTCCTGCTGTCGGACGCCGCCGATTACATCACCGGGGCGACGCTGGTCATGGATGGCGGCTTGTCGCTGCTGTTGGGCCAGGGCGCCTGAGCATGGTGGCCTTCAACGTCGAGGCCATTGATCCCGTCCATGTGCACGGCGGTCCGGACTTCGCGACCATGGCGACGATGAGCCCCTATGTCTGGATGGAAGACGGCGTTTTCCATATGTTGTTCCGCGCCGTTCCGCCTGCTCCCTCCCACATTACGGGCATCATCTATCACGGCACATCAAGCGACGGCCTTGAATTCAAGGTCGACGAAAAACCCGTGCTCGCGCCCGGTCCCGGCAAACTCGACATCGGCGGATGCGAAGACCCGACGGTGCTTCTGAACGGCGGCTGCAACATCTATTATACCGGCGTCGTTGCTGAAGGTGCACGTGGCCGCATGCTGCTGGCGCAAGGCAAGTATCTGAACAGCCTTGAGAAAAAAGGCGTCGTCCATGATTCCTCAAAGACCGAGGATAACGTCAAGGAAGCCACCCTGGTTGCCTGCCCCGACGGGCGGTGGCGCCTGTTTTACGAATATGCCGCCAATAAGACGTCATGCGTGGGTCTTGCCATTGGTCCCACCGTTACGGGCCCCTGGACCGAGCTTCCCAGCCTGTTCCATGTTCGCGAAGATCAATGGGACAACTGGCATCTGTCGACCGGCCCGATCATCGACAGCGTGTGCGACGAGCCGGTGATGTTCTACAACGGCGCCACCCGTGACGCGCGCTGGCGAATAGGGTGGATCGCGTTCGATCGCGACTATAGCCGCGTCACCGGGCGTTGCCTTGAGCCGCTCCTCGTCCCGCCGCCACCCGACAATCGCGGCGATACCGACATTGCCTTTGCCGCCTCCGCAATAGAACGCGATGACCGCATCCATCTCTATTATTCACGCGCGGACCAGGCGCTTTTCCGCGCGATAATCAAGCGTTACGCCGACTGAACCTGCTCGGCGTGGACAAGCCATTGCGGCCACAGCACCTCTGCCGTGGCGTCCCCCAGTGTCAGGAGGCCCTCGGCAAGCTCCAGCCGCAGCCAGGTCATTGCGACGTCGCCCGCGCGCCCGCGCAGTTCACCCGCCGCCTTGCCGTCGGCCGTTCTGAAGTCAGTCGCCTCGCCGGGATCCCCATTCAAGCGGACAGGAAGCAGGCGCCGGCGCAGCTTGTCGCGGTGGTGCATCCGGGCCGTATTCTCCTGTCCGACATAACAACCTTTGGCGAAGCTGACTCCGTTCAGCTCAACGGCATTGGTTTCCAGCCACAGTGTGTTGTCGATCCCCAGTTCAGCAGCCCCTTCGGGCACGCCGAGCGTGATGCGGCGGGCGTCATAACCTTCGGCCTCGCCATCCGCAGGCGCCAGCCAGCGCCGCCCCAGATCGGGCGAACGCGGGTCGGCCGCGCCCTCGTGCCCTTCGGCTGACCAGTGGACCGCCAGCCCCTCATCCGCCGCGATAGTGATAGGGCGCCGCAGCCGATACAGGTTCAGCCGCTTCATCAGGTCGTCCGCACGGCCGCCCTCGCAATCGATGAGCACATCTTCGCCATCGGCCCAGAGAATGAAATCGAACAGCGCCTTGCCCTGCGCCGAAAGCAGGCCCGCCCATAATGGCCGGTCCGGCGTCGACGCCATCACGTCGTTGGTGACAAGGCCCTGGAGGAAGTCGCGAACGCCCTCCCCGGACAGGCGGATGACGGCGCGATTGGAAAGGGTGGTGCTGGACATGGGTTCAAAGCTAATCGGCAACGTTAAAGTTACAAGCTCTCTTGCCCTTTTTCGTCACCCCGGCAAAAGCTGGGGGCCATTCGAACTCAGCATGGATCCCAGCCTTCGCTGCAATGACAGGAACTGAACATGCCCCAGACCTACGATCTCGTCCTCAAAAACGGCCGCGTCTTTACGCCCGGCGGTGTCGTCGAAGCCGATGTGGGCGTGCGCGACGGCACGATCGCGGGGATTGGAATCGCCGGCGATGCGGGTGAGGTGATCGACTGCACCGGCCTCACCATCCTGCCCGGCGCGATCGACACCCAGGTCCACTTCCGGGAGCCGGGCCTGGAGCACAAGGAAGACCTTAAATCGGGTAGCCGCGCCGCCGTGCTTGGCGGCATCACCGGTCTGTTCGAAATGCCCAATACATCGCCGAATACCGATTCCGCCGACGCATTGGCCGAGAAGCTCAGGCGCGCCAAAGGCCGCATGTGGTGCGAACATGCATTCTACGTCGGCGCGACCAACGCCAATGCCAGTCAGCTGGCAGAGCTTGAAATGCTGCCGGGCGCCGCCGGTATCAAGGTGTTCATGGGCGCATCGACCGGCAACCTGCTGGTCTCCGAAGACGATGTGCTGGCCGAGGTGCTGAGGAGCGGCCGCCGCCGCGTCGCCATCCACGCCGAGGACGAGGCCCGGATGCAGGCGCGGATGGGCGAGCGCGTCGAGGGCGATCCATCCAGCCACCCCGTCTGGCGCGACGACGAGAGCGCGATCCTTGCCACCCGCCGCATCCTGAAGCTGGCGCGAGAGGCGCAGCGCCGCGTCCATGTCCTCCACGTCACCACGCCCGCCGAGCTGGAATTGCTCGGCCGGAACAAGGACATCGCGAGCTGCGAGGTCACGCCGCAGCATCTGACTCTCGCCGGAGAGGACGCCTATCCCAGGCTCGGCACCTATGCCCAGATGAACCCGCCCATCCGCTCCGCCGCGCACCGTGACGGCCTCTGGCGCTGGCTGAACCAGGGCGTGCCCGATGTTATCGGATCGGACCACGCCCCGCACACCATGGAAGAGAAGGCAAAGCCATATCCCGCTTCGCCCAGCGGCATGCCCGGCGTGCAGACCCTGCTGCCGCTGATGCTCAATCATGTCGCCGAGGGCCGGTTGACGCTTGAACGGCTCGTCGACCTCGTTTCATCGGGACCGCAGCGTTTGTTCGGCCTGGCCAAAAAGGGCCGCATCGTGGTCGGTTACGATGCCGACTTTTCGATCGTCGACCTGAGGGCGCGCTGGACCATCGAAGAAAGCTGGCTGGCCAGCCGTTGTGGCTGGTCGCCCTTCACCGGCATGGAAATCACGGGCAAGCCCATGGGCACGATCATTCGCGGCAACCGCGTGATGTGGGACGGCCAGCTCGGCGATCAGGCTGCGGGCCGGCCGTTCAGATTCGATGAGGTGCGCGGCTAGGCCTCAATAGCTCAATCGCGCCCCTGTGCCCTTGCTGCTTACAGTTATTTAATCTCGCTTGGCGCTGTCGCCGATGACGTTGATCAGAACGGCAATATCCTGGATTTCTGGGAGAATTTCATATAGCCGACATTCGCGCCCAGCCGCCAGCCAACGCCCAGCTTGATCGGCACGACGATCAAATCGCCACGCTGCAGGTAGGTCGCTGTGAAGCCGCCGACGAAATACACCTTTCCCTCGACCTGCGGAAGGCGCTGGAACAGATCCTCGGAGTCATAGAGGTTATAGACCAGCGCAAACACCTTCGATGCGTCCGCGCCGATATCAAAACCCACCGACGGCCCCGTCCAATATGCGGGGCGTTCGCCTTCCACCTTGTGAAACAGGGTGCCTGAGCCATAGCGCAGGCCCACCGCAATCGCGCCGCCCGCCTCGCGGCCGACGATATAAGCGTTGGGTTCGCCATTTTCCTTGAAGATTTTCTCGATCAGCCCGGCGAGACCTTCGGCACCCTTGCCGAACACATTCTCGGCCTTTGCCAGCACATCCTTTTGCGAATAGGTTTGCGCCGACGGAGAGGTGCCCGCAGCCGCAGCGGCGGCGTTAGACTGCCCCCCGCCCGTTTCAGGCTGGCCGGCCGGTGCCGGTGCGCTTGGAGCGACCGCAGCCGGCGCATGTTGCGCAGGGGCTGCTGGCGCGCCCTGGGACGCGGCGGATCGGGCGGCAGATGGGTCCACCGTTTTGATCGGCACCAGATCGGCGTCTGCCGCGCTTGTCCCTGAATCTGCCGCTTGGGCCATTGCGGGTGAAGGCATCATCACCGAAGGGATGAGGATCGCCCAAAAGGCCATGCTCAATTTAGCTTGATGGAAACGCATTAAACCCTTCTCCACGATGGCGATCAGCCGCTAATTATCATGGTTATCGCGAACGGGCCGGTCAGTGCAATCAACCGTTGCGATTTAACGACTCATCGCCGCGACGGCTCGACAGCAGAAGACAGGGCGGGCATAGGCATTTTGCCGGTACGGAGCGGGAGTGAAGGATGCAGGTTACGATCATCGGTTCTGGCTATGTGGGGCTCGTATCGGGCGCCTGCTTTGCCGATTTCGGCCATGATGTGATCTGCGTCGACAAGGATCGCTCGAAAATCGATGCGCTGAACGCCGGGCGCATTCCCATTTACGAGCCGGGTCTGGATGAACTTGTCGCATCCAATGTCGCCGCGGGCCGGCTTTCGTTCACGACCGAGCTTGCCGGCGCGGTCGCCGGTGCGGACGCCGCGTTCATCGCGGTCGGCACGCCATCGCGGCGCGGCGATGGCCATGCCGATCTCAGCTATGTCTTCGCAGCCGCCAGGGAAATCGCCGGCTCGCTCCGCGACTATACCGTCATCGTCACCAAATCGACGGTTCCGGTCGGCACCGGCGACGAGGTGGAGCGGATCGTGCGCGAAACCGCGCCTGACGCAGACTTCGACGTCGTGTCCAATCCCGAATTCCTGCGCGAAGGCGCCGCTATCGAGGATTTCAAGCGGCCCGACCGCATCGTCGTTGGCACCACCAGTGATCATGCGCGCGAGGTGATGTCCGCGCTCTATCGTCCGCTGTACCTCAACCGATCGCCGCTGCTGTTCACCGCGCGCCGGACGGCGGAGCTGATCAAATACGCCGCCAACGCCTTCCTCGCGGTGAAGATCACCTTCATCAACGAGATCGCCGATCTGTGCGAGCAGGTGGATGCCAATGTGCAGGACGTCGCGCGCGGCATCGGCCTCGACAACCGGATTGGCTCCAAATTCCTGCACGCGGGGCCGGGCTACGGCGGCTCGTGCTTCCCCAAGGACACGCTGGCTTTGCTGAAGACGGCGCAGGACCATGACTCCCCCGTCCGCATCGTCGAGGCGACGGTCGCGGTGAACGAAAACCGCAAGCGGGCGATGGGCCGCAAGGTCATCCAGGCAATGGGCGGCAACGCGCGGGGCAAGACCGTCGCCGTGCTTGGCCTCACCTTCAAGCCCAACACCGACGACATGCGTGAAGCGCCGTCGATCTCGATCATCCAGACGCTGCAGGACGCCGGCGCCCGCGTGCGCGCCTATGACCCCGTCGGCATGGAACAGGCCAGGCAGGTGCTCGACAACGTCGACTATGCCGACAGCGCCTATGCGGCAATGACGGACGCCGACGCGGTCGTGATCGTCACCGAATGGGACGCGTTCCGCGCGCTTGACCTGAAGCGTGTGAAATCAATCCTGAAAACGCCCGTTTTCGTCGATCTCAGAAACATATACCCGGCCGAGGAAGTGGAGCGGGCCGGATTAAAATATACTTCTGTCGGACGCAGTTGAACCGGACGAAACAGCCCGCTATACGCGCCAAGCCGAATCCGGAGACGTGGGTGAGTGGCTGAAACCAGCGGTTTGCTAAACCGCCGTAGGGTGTTTAACCCTACCGAGGGTTCGAATCCCTCCGTCTCCGCCAGTTCTGTTCCTAAATAGTTGTTTTTGCTAGGCTTTTAGGAACGGACTGCTAGCCGTCCCACAAATTGTCCCTCGCTTTATCGGGGCTCGGCGCGCGGGTCGCTTCGTCGTATGCGGCGTATCCAAAAATGCGACGAACCGTGCTAGGCGCGATCCATGATCCCACAGGATGCTGTGACATGGTGGACCGCCTTCGGTGCCATCGCCCAAGCCATCGGCGCGCTTGCGACGTTCGCGGCGGTTGCCGTGTCGCTATGGGTTGTCGTGTCCGAGCGGACGATGAAGGCGCGCGGGTCCGCCGGGATACGCATAACCTTCGTCGGCGATGGCACGCCCGGAACGTATATGGTCGGTATCGAAGTGCTGAACGTAGGCGTCCGGCCCTTCCATATGAGTAGCGTAGGCTGGCGAACGGGATGGCTAACGCGGGGACCGAAGGCGCTGCAATATCGCTTCGCCATTCAAAACACGTCGGTCATGCTGAACCAAAGGCCGGGGCCGCATATCGTCGAACCCGGACGCAACGAAGGCTTTTAATGGAAGCGGTGCCCGAACCCGTCGATCAGGCTCCCCGTTCGCGATCCCGCCTCGGGCGGATCAACCGCCCGACCGCGAATTTGACGGTCGAACAGGGCGTGAACTGCGGTCATGCGCAAAGGCCGCTGACCCCCGGATCCGCCACCCAGGCCCGGACTCGATCGCGGATCGCTTCGACCTCGTCGCGAACGATCGCGTGGCCGGCAAGATCGTGCCCCGCCGCCCTGAGGCGCTCGATCAGCAGCGCGCCGGAACTGTCGGTCGCCGCGTCGCGCATGCTCGATTCACCGAACCTGCGCGACCTCGACGACGAGACGCGCGCGATGATCGCCGAGCACGGCCTGCGCAACGGCTGCCTGACCTCGATTGCCCCGACCGGGACCACGTCGTTACTCGCCGGCAATGTATCGTCGGGGATCGAGCCGGTGTTCGCCTATTCCTATACGCGGCGGATTCGGGAGCCCGACGGCAGCATGCGCGAGGAAGCCGTGGAGGATCATGCCTTCCGGGTGTGGAAGCAGTTGCGCGGCGATGAACCTCCACCGCCTGACCTGTTTGTCAGCGCCCAGACGCTCGGTCCGGCCGACCATCTCGCAATGCAGGCCGCAGCGCAGGCGCTGATCGACAGTTCGATCTCTAAGACGATCAACGTTCCCGAGGACATCCCGTTCGAGCACTTCGCCGACATCTATGCCGAAGGATACCGGCTCGGCTGCAAGGGCATGACGACCAACACGACGCAGCGCATTTATGCGCGATTTTCTCCCAGCTTTTTGCAGCACGCATTTGCGGCTTTAGAGCGGTAGGTTCAAATGAACCTGAGGCTCCTGCTTTTGTCCCGTTAAGTCATTGAGAAGCGTGGTGGGCGCGGCAAGGATTGAACTTGCGACCCCTGCGGTGTGAACACAGTGCTCTACCACTGAGCTACGCGCCCACGCGTCTCGCCAGAAGCATTGCATATGAGCGCGGCGGACCGGTCAATCAGCAATGGCCATCATGGATGCGGAATATGTCGCCTCCCGATTGAAGAGGCAAACATTCCGGCCGGAAAACCGGTGAGCAGCGACTTATTCGCTCGTCACCGGCGTGTCCAGTCATAATCAGAGAAAAAGGGCTGGAAACAGCCAGCCCGGCGGGATCAGTTGACGGCGTCCTTCAAGCCTTTGCCCGGCTTGAATTTCGGCTGCACGCTTGCCTTGATCTTCATCGGTTCGCCGGTCCGCGGATTGCGGCCGGTCGAAGCCTTGCGCTTGGAAACGGAAAAGGTTCCAAAACCGACAAGCCGGACCTCGTCTCCACGCTTCAACACGCCGGTGATGGTGTCGAACACCAACTCAATCGCCTTGCCTGCATCGCTACGGCTAAGGCCGGTTGTTTCTGCAACCGAGCCAATCAGCTCCTGCTTGTTCATGCCCTTTGAAACCCCCCAAGCCAGTTGAAGGGCGACTCGGTTCCGAGTTGCCCGGCGCGCATCTAAGTACGAGGGTTGGCCACCTGTCAAAAGGAAAGCAGTCACTTATCCCCGTATTGCAGGCATCTGTTTTCAATGGCGGAGGCCGGCATCCCCTCCTACGCCTTGCGAAGGCGAAGGTTCGGTCGCCAATTCATCCGCCTCGGTCCATTCGATCGGCACGACGGGTTCGCTAAGCGCGCGCGCCAGTACCTGATCGACATGGCTAACCGGCACGATTTCCAGCTCCTGGCGCACATTTTCCGGGAGGTCCGCCAGATCCTTTTCATTCTCTTCGGGAATGAGGACGGTCTTGATGCCGCCGCGCACCGCCGCAAGCAGTTTCTCCTTCAAGCCGCCGATGGCAAGCACCCTGCCCCTCAGCGTCACTTCGCCGGTCATGGCCACATCCTTGCGCACGGGAATGCCGCTCAGGGTGGAGATGATCGACGTCACCATCGCCACGCCCGCCGAAGGCCCGTCCTTGGGCACCGCACCTTCGGGCAGATGGATGTGAACATCCTTTCGCGCCAGCAGGCTGGGCTTGACGCCATAGGCAGGGGAGCGCGCCTTCACAAAGCTGAAGGCCGCCTGGATGGACTCCTGCATCACGTCGCCGAGCTTGCCCGTCGCGCGGATCTGGCCTTTCCCGGGAACCGTCACCGCCTCGACCGTCAACAATTCGCCGCCAACCTCGGTCCATGCAAGCCCGGTGGTCGCGCCGATCTGGTCTTCCTCCTCGCCGACCCCGAAGCGGAATTTCCGCACGCCGGCATAGTCGTCAAGGTTTTCGGGCGTGATCTCGATCTGGGTCGCCTTGCCTTCAAGGATCGCCCGCAACGCCTTGCGGGCCAGCCGCGCGATTTCCCGCTCCAGCGTACGGACGCCCGCTTCCCGGGTGTAATAGCGGATAAGGTCGCGCAGCCCTTCGTCGGTCAGCGTGAACTCGCCTTCCTTCAGGCCATGCGCCTCGATTTGCTTCTGGATGAGATGCCGCTTGGCGATCTCCAGCTTCTCGTCCTCGGTATAGCCGGACAGCCGGATGATCTCCATGCGGTCGAGCAGAGGCTGAGGCATGTTGAGCGAATTCGCCGTCGTCACGAACATAACATCCGACAGGTCGTAATCGACCTCCAGATAGTGGTCGTTGAACTTTGAATTCTGCTCGGGGTCCAGCACCTCCAGCAGCGCCGAGGCGGGATCGCCGCGGAAATCCTGTCCCAGCTTGTCGATCTCGTCGAGCAGGAACAGCGGATTGGTGGCGCCCGCCTTGCGCAGGTTCTGGATGATCTTGCCGGGCATCGAGCCGATGTAGGTCCGGCGGTGACCACGGATCTCGGCCTCGTCGCGCACGCCGCCAAGCGAATGACGAATGAACTCGCGTCCCGTTGCCCGTGCAAGCGACCGCCCGAGCGAGGTCTTGCCGACGCCCGGAGGACCGACAAGGCACAAAATCGGCCCTTTCAGCTTGTTGGTGCGCGCCTGCACAGCCAGATATTCGATGATCCGGTCCTTGACCTTCTCAAGGCCGTAATGATCCTCGTCGAGGATCGTCTGGGCTGCGCCGATGTCCTTCTTCACCTTGGATTTCTTGCCCCAGGGAAGACTGAGCATCGTGTCGAGATAATTGCGGCTGACCGTCGCCTCCGCCGACATCGGCGCCATCGACTTCAGCTTGCGCAGCTCCGTTTGCGCCTTTTCGCGCGCCTCCTTCGACAGCTTGGTCTTCTTGATCTTGTCCTCAAGATCGGCGAGCTCGTCGCGGCCGTCCTCGCCCTCGCCAAGCTCCTTCTGGATCGCCTTCATCTGCTCGTTGAGGTAATATTCGCGCTGCGTCTTTTCCATCTGGCGCTTGACGCGGCTGCGAATTTTCTTCTCGACCTGCAATACGCCCATCTCGCCTTCCATGAAGGCGAACGCCATCTCGAGCCGCTGAATCGGGTCGAACGCCGACAAGAGGGTCTGCTTGTCCGAAACCTTCAGGTTGAGGTTGGCGGCGACCGCGTCGGCCAGCCGGCTTGGTTCCTCGATCTGTCCGACCTGGACCGGAATATCCGGCGCGATCTTCTTGTTGAGGCGGACATATTGCTCGAACTGGTCCGAAACCGAGCGCATCAGCGCCTGGGCTTCCGTTCCGCCGGCCTTTTGCTCCTCGATCAACGTCACATCGGCGGTCAGATACTTGCCCGCGCTGTCCAGCGTATCGATCTGGGCGCGCTGGCGACCCTCGACGAGCACCTTCACCGTCCCATCGGGCAGCTTCAGGAGCTGAAGCACCGTCGCCACGGTGCCGATATCATAGAGGTCGTCGCGAGCGGGGTCCTCGTTCGCCGGATCAAGCTGGGCGACCAGGAAGATGGATTTGTCGGCCGTCATGGCCGCCTCGAGCGCGGCCACCGATTTCTCGCGCCCCACGAACAGCGGCACGATCATCTGCGGAAATACGACGATGTCCCTCAGCGGCAAAAGAACATGGGTCTCGGTCAATTCAAACTCCGTTTGCCGGGGGTGTTGCGGCCCCATTGATGCGGCGGCCATTCCCAGCTCTGGGGGCAATATGGGACGGCAGGGCCGAAGCATCAATCTGTGCCTCGCATGAATATCACCCTAGCCCGATTCTGTTGGACAAAAGTTAAGCAGGCTAAGGCATTAGCCCCTGCGGCCGAATGCGTTTTGCATCGCGCCCGTGATCGCGCAAGATGAACGGCGCGCTTAATTGGGGGGAGACTTGGTTCATGGATGTGTTCGCGATCGTATTCGTGGTTCTGGCAATCGCATTCGTCTGGTCGGCCGTTACGGTCGTCCGGCAGGGCTATGAATATACGCTGGAACGCTTTGGCCGCTTCACGGCCGTGCTTAGACCCGGCTTCAATCTGATCCTGCCTTTCGTCGATCGCATCGGCCGCAAGATCAACATGATGGAGCAGGTGCTCGATATTCCCGGCCAGGAAATCATCACCCGCGACAACGCCATGGTTTCGACCGACGGCATCGTTTTCTTCCAGGTCCTCGATTCGGCCAGGGCGGCGTACGAAGTTTCGGACCTCTATCTCGCCATCATGCAGCTGGTGACGACGAACCTGCGCACTGTCATGGGCTCGATGGACCTCGATGAGACACTGTCGAAACGCGACGAGATCAACGCACGGCTGTTGTCGGTGGTCGATCACGCCACGCATAGCTGGGGCGTGAAGATCACCCGCGTCGAAATCAAGGACATCCGTCCGCCGGCCGATATCGTCAACGCGATGGGCCGCCAGATGAAGGCCGAACGTGAGAAGCGCGCCGTCATTCTGGAAGCCGAGGGTAGCCGGGCGTCCGAAATTCTGCGCGCGGAAGGCCAGAAGCAGTCACAGATTCTCGAAGCCGAAGGTCGCCGCGAGGCCGCCTTTCGCGATGCCGAGGCGCGCGAACGCGAGGCTGAAGCCGAGGCGAAGGCGACCCAGATGGTGTCGGATGCGATCGCGGGCGGCAACGCGCAGGCGATCAACTATTTCGTCGCCCAGAAATATGTCGAGACAATGGGGGAGTTCGCCAAATCGACGAATTCCAAGGTGATCTTCATGCCGCTGGAGGCGACGTCGCTGGTCGGCACCATCGGCGGCATCGCTGAGCTGGTGAAGGACGCGACGGGCAACGGTAATGGTAATGGTAATGGCGGAGGCGCACCGACACCCGCCGCCCGTCCCCGCCGGCCGGGTCCGTTCGAACAGCAGGAATAACCGCAATGCCCGAGCTTGAAGCACATTGGTGGTGGTTGGTCATCGCCGTAGGGCTCGCGATCGCCGAAATCGTGGCGCCCGGCATTTTCCTGATCTGGCTGGCCGCCGCCGCAGGGTTGACCGGTTTCCTGACATGGCTGATGCCCGGTGCGACCGCGTTCGTCGGGGTTCAGATGGTGATTTTCGCCGTCCTGGCGTTCGGTTCCGTCTATGTGGGCCGGACGATCGTGCGCCGAAACCCCACGGTGTCGAGCGATCCCATGCTGAACAATCGTGGCGCCCGCCTGATCGGAGAAATCGGAACGGTGGTTGAACCGATCACCGGTGGAACCGGCCGTGTGCAGATCGGCGACAGTCCTTGGGCCGCCTCTGGGCCCGACGCCGCGGCGGGCGAACGGGTAAGAATCATGGGCGTGGAAGGCACGAGATTGAAAGTGGAGCCTGTTCAGCGCCCTGCCAAATGAACATTCCCGCCACTCGCGCGTTTATACAACTCACCCATTCTTTTCAGCGTGCCTTGAGGTCGTCGCCTAGTGAGTCCACCGACAAATCTGCCTGAAAACTATTCAGGCCTCGAGTTGGATTTCCATACCCTCGCCAATCACATCCCGCAGCTTGCGTGGATGGCGCGGCCTGACGGCCATATTTTCTGGTACAACAGGCGCTGGTACGAATACACGGGCACGACGCTTGATGACGTTCGCGGTTCGGGTTGGGTGATCGTCCATCACCCGGATCACCTTCAGCGCGTGGCTGAGGGGTTTTACGCCAGTCTTCAGTCCGGGGAGCCGTGGGAAGACATATTCCCGCTTCGCCGCCACGATGGCGAGTGGCGCTGGTTTTTGAGCCGCGCACTGCCGGTTCATGACCTCGCGGGCAACGTGATACGCTGGTTCGGCACCAATACGGACGTCACCGAACAGAAGGAAATCGAGGACCGCCATATTCGCCTGATGCGAGAGGTCGACCATCGCGCGAAGAACGCCCTTGCCGTCGCGCAGGCCGTAGTGAAACTCTCGTCCGCCGCAACGATTGAACAGTACAAACTTGCCGTCGAGAGCCGTATCGCGGCGCTGACCCGCGCCCATGCGATGCTTGCCGACGCGGTGTGGGAAGGCGCTGATCTTCGCGCCCTCATCAACAGCGAGTTGTCCGCACGGGAAGGTGACAAGGGCTGTATCGACATTTCGGGCGAAGCCGTCCACATCGACCCCAGCTTTGGTCAGCCCATGGCCCTGTTGTTCAACGAGCTTGTCGCCAATGCCGAGCGGTTTGGCGCGTTGGGCTGCGACCACGGTAAGCTGTACGTCGAATGGCAAATGGCGGGCGAGGACCGGCTAAGCATCGAATGGCGGGAGGAAGGTCTGGACGGCATCACCGCCCCTGGAACCCGCGGGTTCGGGCTGACAGTGCTTGAACGCATCATCCGCCAGCAGTTGCGGGGCACCGTGGAAAGCCGGTGGAATGCGGATGGCGTATCCTATCACATCGCCCTGCCCATCCCCCACCGCGAACGGTGAAGGCCGCTGCCTGAGCGCCTTACCTGCTGATCACCTCCACGGCGAGGGCTCTGGCAGATGCCGCCGCGACGTCACGGCCAACAACAACAGCAGCGCGGCCGGCCCCCACAGGATCTGGCCACCGGCCAGGGGATAGAAATAAGCGCCGATCGACGCCCCGAACACCAACGCCAGCCAGAGCGACGCATAAGGCTTCCAGGCGTCGCGCGATCCGCCATTGGCGATCGCGGCGATCCGCTGCCCGACCCGCACCAGCGCGCCCGTCATATAGGTGACGCCAAAGCGGACATCGCCGCCGCGCTCGAACACCGCATTGGCCACCCCCATGGCGAGCACCATCGGCACCGTCGCGCCCGCCGGATGGCCGGCATAGTGGCAGGCGCCCGCCACGCCCAGCAGGATGCTTTCGACGATCAGCAGCGCGGCCCGTCGCCCCGAACCCCGGCGCTGGCCCAGGATGCTGCCAAGGGCGACCCCGCCGACAAAAGTAGCGATCAGCCCGGCGGCCAGTCCGGCCTCGCGCCAGGAACCACTGCCCAGCCCTACGCCCAGCCGTGTGGAATTGCCGCTCATGAACGACACGTAGAAACCGCCAAGCTGAAGAAAGGCGACGGAATCGACACAGCCCGCGACAAGGGCGAGCACCAATGCATCGATGTGTTCATTACGGCTGAGCGTTTCCACAGGCGCTGACTAAAGCATTTTGCGGAAAAGTGGGAACCGGTTTTGCATCAGGTAACTGCATTCACTCAAAAAACTGGCAACATCTGGTGCCACCGCCGCGAGAACTGTTTTGGCGGGGTTGGAAACATAGGCCAGAGGGTCTGTAAGCCGGGTTCTGTCCAGGTGGCGAACCACCCTGGGCGACCATTCCTCTAGGGCGCGCATTGCTGCGAACCTCAAGCAACCAACCCGGGCGGTCGAGCCGGAATCAGGCCCTGCGGGCACGCCCGCGTGCCGCCCCTATTCGGTCTTGCTCCCGGTGGGGTTTGCCTTGCCGTTCCCGTTGCCGGGACCGCGGTGCGCTCTTACCGCACCCTTTCACCCTTACCGCGCCGAAGCGACGGCGGTCTGCTCTCTGTGGCACTTTCCCTGGGGTCGCCCCCGCCGGGCGTTACCCGGCACCGTAATTCCGTGGAGCCCGGACTTTCCTCCCGCGTGCCGTTGCCGACACACCGGCGATCGCCCGACCCTCTGGCCTGACCCCTATGTAGCCGCGCTTTGCTCTCGCTCCAAGAGGAGAGCGAGCAAAATCGCACGCGTCTCGCCATCGGCGACGCCGTCGATCCTGCCCGGCCGAAATCGCCGCTGGAAAGCGCGCAACGCCGCCGCGCCATCCGACACGTCATAGCCGAACCGCTCGAGCGCGAGCAGCATGCCGCCATCGGTCCAGCGGGGGTCCGCCTTCGCCTTTGGCCGGTGCAACGCAAGTCCGTACCGCGCCAGCAGTTCCCAATCGAACAGCTCGCCGGGATCGAGCTTGCGCCGGGGGGCGACGTCCGAATGGCCGACGACATTGGCAGGTGCGATGCCGTAACGATCGACAATGCCCTTCACCAACGGCACCAGCGCTTCCATCTGCGCGTCCGTGAACGGCCTGTATCCGAACTCGTGCCCCGGATTGACGATCTCTATGCCAACGCTGGCGGAATTGACGTCGGTAATACCCCGCCATGATGACATCCCCGCATGCCAGGCGCGCTTCCCCTCATTGACCATGCGCAGGATCTCGCCGTCCTCGGCAACCAGATAGTGTGCGGAAACCTTCGCCTCGGGGTCGGTCAGCCGCGCGATGGCCGATGCCGCGTCCGCCATTCCGGTGTAGTGCAGAACGATCAGGCTGACCGGCAGCCGGCGCTCATCGAAATTCGGCGAAGGACAATCGATCATCGATATTCCTTTCAGTGTCGCGTCGCCCGGGCGGTCCGGATGGTGATAATCGCAACACCGACGAGCGTCATCAATCCGCCGACCCACATTTGCGTGGTGACGTGCGTATGAAACCATATGACCGAGCTGACCGTCGCGATAAGGGGTGCCGCAAGCGTCATCGGCGCAACCGTCGAAACCGGGTGCCGCTGAAGCAGCCATGCCATGCCGCCCTGGCCGATCACGGTGGAGCCGAGTGCACTGAACAGGATTGCGAGAAGGGCTTGCGTGGATATCACGCCCGTCGACCAGACCGAGTCCGGTTCCACCACCAACGCCAGCGCCAGCAGCGGCAGGGCCGAAAAGGCTGAAATCCAGGCATAGGTCGTCAGGACCGGGACACCGATCAGCTTTCGGAACATAAGCGTGGATAGCGACCAGAAGCAGCACGCAAGGATCGTCAGCAACAAACCCACCCGTTCATGGGCGATGGCAGGATCAAAGCCCAATACCGCGACACCGGCAAAGGCGATGACGATGGCCAAGATCCTGGTGATGGCGATCCGTTCCTTGAATAGAATGACGCCCAGGATGAGGCTGATCGGCACGCCAAGCTGACTGGCCACGGCCAGCGCGCCGACATTGTCCGCCACCTTCAGCGACGTGTTAATCGCCACGATGAAGAGCAGGCCATTCAGCAGCCCGACAAGCGCGAGCCATTTCATCCGGCCGGGCATGATGCGCAGCCACGGAAAGGTGATCGCAAGCACGGCCGTCATGCGCAGGGCGCCGGCCGTCAACGGCTGCAGATGATCGATGGCGATCTTCGACGCGATGATGTTCAGGCCCCACATCAGGTTCACGAGAACCGCGACCGCCAGATGGCTGGCTGACATCGGCTCCGCGTGAACCGGTGTTACTTCTCTGCCGTGATGTTGGTCAGCGCCCATGATCGGGACATAACCGACGGCCATGCCGCCGTCAGCCTGCATTATTATGCGATAATTCCAGGTCCGGAACAACGGGACGGTGTCACGGCGGCCGGTGTCTTCGCCCGGTAGAGACCCCGATATCCGGTGTCGGGTTCGAAGACGTCGGTCTGGCCCAGGATCGTTTCCGCCGCGCCCAGCACCAGAACGCCGTCGGGCGCAAGCGCGGCCCTCAGCCGCGAAAACACCTCGCGACGCGTCTCCGGAGGAAGATACAAGAGAAGATTGCGGCACAGGATGATGTCATGGGCTGGCAATGTGGCAGCCTGATCACGCGTGACGTCCTGGCACAGGAATTGGACTTGCGCGCGCAAGGCAGCCGATATCTGCCAGTTCGCCCCGCTTTTTTCAAAATGGCTGACCAGTTGTCGCGTCGGCAGGCCTCGCTGCACCTCGAACTGCGTATACAGCCCGGCGTGGGCGCGTTTGATCGCCAGCGCGGAAACGTCCGTGCCAAGGATGTGGATATGCCATCCCCGCCACTTCTGCGCCTGATCTTCGAACAACATGGCCAGCGAATAGGCTTCCTGCCCGGTCGAAACGCCGGCGCACCAGATGCTGATGCGCCGGTTCGTGCGCACTTGCGCCACCCTGTCCTGCAGATAGTTGCCGATCAGTTCAAAAGGCGTCCGGTCGCGGAAGAAATAGGTTTCGTTATTGAGCAGCGCTTCGACAATTTCAGTTTCAAGCTGATCATCTGGCTCGCTCGCCATCGCGACGACGAGCGAATCGATGCTGCCAAAGCCGCGCGACCGCAGAACCGGCCCCAAGGCCGTTTCGATGCGGTATTGCCGGTCGCTTGAAAGCGGATGACCGGCACGCCTCAACAGCAAAGCCGACAATATCTCGGCCGACGTATCGCTCACGCTCATGCTGTTGCGATTCCAATCGAATTGATCAGCGCGGCTATCGCGGCGGGCGGGCGGCTGACATTTGCTATACCCTGCTTGCAGACGACGCCCGGCATGCCCCACACGACCGACGATTGCATATCCTGGGCAATGACCGCCCCGCCTGCCTCGCGGATTTTCCGCGCGCCTTCGGCGCCATCGCGACCCATGCCCGACAGGACCACGGCAAGCGCGCCATTCCCATAATGCCTCGCGACGGCTTCAAACATGGGATCGGCAGACGGTCTGCATCCGCTGGGGGCCGGCCCGTCTTCCAGGCGGACAAAAATCGAGCCGTGGCGGCAATCCAGCCCTAGGTGGGCGGTCCCCGGCGCAAGATGTATCGTTCCCGGCAGCAGGCTCTGGCCGTTCATAACGACCATCGCCGGTCGGCGGGCGTAGCGCGAGAGATGCTCTGCCAGTACCGGCACAAACGGTTCGGGCAGGTGTTGCGTCACGAGGATCGGGATATCGGGAAGCGCGGCGAGACCGCTGAAAAGCTGAAACATCGCGGAAGGACCGCCGGTCGAGGCGGCAATGGCGATGGCCTGGAGTTCACCGGCAAATTCGAAGGCAATGGTTTCCGGCTCGTACCGTTCTCGCAGCATGTCGGCGGCAGGCAGTTGCGCCCGGCTTCTGCCCAGCGTGCGAATTTTATCGATCAGCAGGTCGCCAAAGACGCGGGTGCCCGTCCCGCTCACCGCGATGTTCGGTTTCGCCAGTGTATCCGCGGCGCCCAGCCTGAGCGCCTCGATTGTAGAGCGGGCGCCATGCGTGGTGAGAGAGGACACGACGAGGACCGGCGCGTTCGTCGCCCTCAGTATCTGGGGAAGCGCGGACAGGCCGTCCATGCGGGGCATTTCCAGGTCGAGGACAACAACATCGGTTTCTGTCGACCCAAGCGCCGAAATGGCGTCCGTACCATTGGCGGCAGTCGCCACCACGCGCATTCCCGCCTGTTCCACCATCCATCCGATCATCGCCCGCGCGACGGTCGAATCATCGACGATCGCGACGCGAATGGGATCGGCTACCGGCAACGCGTGTTGTCCGTCGATGGCCTGGCCAAACATGGTCCTGTCCGGAATTCAGGCGAAACCGACTTGGGACAGCTTCGTTTCGAGGATATCGCGGTCGAATGGCTTCATGATGTATTCGTCGGCGCCGGCGTCTATCGCCGCACGAATATGCGCAAGGTCGTTCTCGGTCGTGCAGAACACGATCTTGGGCCGCTTCGTCCCGACATCCGAAGACAGGGCGCGCAGAAACTCCATGCCGCTCATTACCGGCATGTTCCAGTCCAGCAGGACGACGTCGGGCGGCGACTGGCGGCAAGCGACCAGCGCCTCCTGCCCGTCTCCGGCCTCGGAAACCGAGAAGTCCATGGTTTCCAGAATGCGCCGCGCAACCTTGCGGATAACCTTCGAATCGTCGACGACCAGACACGATTTCATCACGCGCTCCCTAGAATGCGATGCGCAACTTCTAGCGCGTCAGGGGTTAGGGGGTAGTTAAGGCCGGTAGCCTGATTTTCAGTAACTTCCACGAAACGTTCGAGGCGGACGACAAGCGCCAGACGTTCCGCATCAATTCGGATCGCGCCGGTCGCGAGGCTGGCCCATACATCCTGCATACCGGGCGGCGGCGGCCCGATATCCGATGGGTCGACGCTGACGACTTCATCGATCGCATCGACAAGAAGCGCATAGCGATATCCGTTGATATGGACGACTACGCTTTGCTGCGTGTCCAAAATCGCCGTCGACGTGATTGATGCGCGCGCATCAATCACCGTCAGGACATGGCCGCGCTTGGTGGCAATGCCCACCACCGCGGGCGGCGCGAGCGGCACCGGCACGACGTCGTCCATCGGCAGCACTGCCTGCACCGCATTCACATCCAGGGCGACGATCTGTCCGGCGATCTTGACCGTCAGAAAGGAGAGCCGGTTCCCGCTCATCGCGCACCTTCCGACATGCGCCGCAACGATCCGTTGACGGCATCCAGCAGACCCGCCCGATCATAGGGATCGATCTGTTGACCGATGACCGCACTTTCCGCCGCTGTCCCGAAACGAAGCGTCGCCGGGCTCAAACCCTTTGGGGGCGAGGTGCCGCCGTCCGCCAGGATCAAATCGAATTTCATGCCACGCTCGGCCAGGGCCGCGGCTTCGGCCTCATCGGCGGCAATCATCGTCGCGTGGCCCGCGCTTTCCAGCAACGGCTTAAGCAGGCCACCCGCGAACTGCCGGTTTCCTATGATGAGGATGGAGCCCTGGACCACCGGCGCAGGCGCCCCCGAATGGCCCATCAGCCAGCAGATATCGACCACTTCGACCGAACGGCCTTCGACCATGGCCAGCCCGGCAATGCCCGGCAGCGCAGCCGGTTGCTCGATCTTCATCGCACGGCTGACGATGTCGACGACCCGGCTGACCGGCAGTGCCGTACGCCGATGACCATCGTCCAGGACGAGCACAAGCTTGCCTGCCGGAGCACCATCCAGACTATTCAGCGGCAGCAACTGATCGTCATGGCGAAGCGTCCAGCGCCCGCCGGCAAACGACACGGCGGCCGTGTCCAGGCTTTCGATGCGGGCGACCAGAGCCAGAGGGACGGCCTTCAGAACGTCTGTTTCGGTTTCGAACAAGACCCAGGACGCATTGTCGTCGGCCGCTTCGCCGCGTGTCTTCATGTCTTCGATCGCCGCGCCGGACAAGATGCCCATTCGCGCGACAACCCCCAAAAGGTCCAGCACCAAGGCGGCTTCGCCACTGCCCAGGACAGTCGCGCCCGAATAGATGCCCGACGTGCCGAGGATCGGCGATACCGGCTTGATCACGATTTCTTCCTGGTCGGCGACGGCGTCGACCAGCAGGGCCACGCGACCGATGCCGCCCGCCTCGACGATCACGCCCCAACGTTCGGTTTGCGCGGGATCAGGCGTGCCGAACATATCGGCAATGTCGATCACGGGTATCAAAGTGTCGCGCAACTCGATCATGGCGCGTCCGCCGACCCGGCTGAGCGCGGACGCATCCTTCAGGCGGACGATCTCCCGGATGCACGACTGGGCGATGGCGTATGACCGCCCCCGCACACCGACGATGAGCGCCGGCACGATCGTCAGCGTCAGCGGGACGCGGATGATGAATTGCGTGCCATGGCCGAGGCGGCTGCGGACCTCCACCGATCCGCCGATGCGCTCCAGGTTGCTGCGGACGACATCCATGCCGACACCGCGCCCCGAGATGGCAGTGACGGCGGCAGCAGTTGAAAGTCCGGGTTCGAATATCAGCGATTGCGCGGCCTGATCCGACAGGTTTTCAGCCGCAGCCGCGTCCATCAGCCCCATCGATATGGCGCGGGCGCGCAGCCGGTCGGGATCGATGCCGCGCCCATCGTCGCTCATTTCGATATAGATGTGTCCGCCCGATTGCCGGGCCGCCAGGCGGATAGTGCCTTTGGCCGGTTTGCCCAGCTTGCGGCGGACATCGGGGCATTCGATGCCGTGATCGGCCGCGTTGCGAACCATATGGCTTACGGGATCGCGGATCGCCTCCAGCAATTGGCGGTCGATTTCGGTGTCGCCGCCATCGAGCACCAACTCAAGGTCTTTCGAGAGTTCCCGCGCCAAATCGCGAGTAAGGCGGGGAAGCCGCGTCCACAGTGTCTCGATGGGCTGCATGCGCGTCCGGTTGATGCCGTCCTGCAGGTCGGTCACGCAGGTCGACACATGGTCGATCAGGTTCGCCGGGATTTCGTCGCCATGCCGGACCGACCGAAGCAGCGCGTTGCGAGCAAGGACCAGTTCGGACGCGATCCCCATGAGCCGGTCGAGCAGCCCCACCGGGACTCGGACACTCGCGGCTGTCTGGGCCTTGGGTGCGGCGTTGCCGGACTGTCCGGCTGCGGCCAGGTCATTGATCTGCATGACGGCATCGCGGGTATCCTGAACTGCCGCAGTCGCCGCGGCCTCCAGTCTGCCGATCAATTCGCTGTCGCTGCCTTCCGGCTCGGCGCGCGTTTCGGCAAGGCTGGCCAATATGCCGCGGATAGCGTCGATTGCAGCGAAGATCGTTGTGACAAACGCGCCATCGGGCACGACGCCGCCATCCCGGGCGCGTGCCAGCGCGGTTTCGGCGGCATGCGACAACCCGCCCAGCCGCTCGAACTCGAGGAAGCCGGAATTGCCTTTGATGGTATGGAAAAAACGGAAAATGCCATCGAACAACGAACGGTCGGCAGGGTTTTTCTCCCAGGCCACCAGGTCATTCGTCAGTGCATCGAGATTCTCGTTGGTTTCCTCAAGAAAATCGTCCAGCAAATCGTCCATCGGTTCCAACCCCAGCGTAGGGGATCAGCAATGGACCGGCGCTGGTAAATTTCAGCTTAAGGTCGTTGGCCTGCCGGAAGATGCACGCCGAACAGCAGAACGCCGTTTTCGGGCTCGGACACCTGGATCGATCCTGCCGCCTCCCCGACCAGGCAATTGACCAGCCATGCGGCGGCGGCGCGGGGGGTGAGGTCGGTTATCGCCGCCTTTCCGTCCAGCGCGGCGCGCAATTCCGGGTCCAGCAGCAGCCGCCCGCCCTGTGCCCTTATGACGATATCGGTGCCTTCGGCCGTCACTTCGGAGCCGACATGAAGATCGCCGCCACGAAGCAGTGCGTCGCCGCCGATCATCGCCAGGTTCAGCAGAACCTTGATCGCGGTCTTCGACAGAAGCGCCGGGCCCAGCAGCCAATGGATGGAGACGCGCGAGTCTGTTCCGAACAGCCCTTCCAGGGCCGCCTGCGCCTCGCGGGGATCGACCTGATCGCCAAACCCGCCCGCGGTGCCGAACGCCAGGCGAAAGAATTTAAGCTTGTTTGCCGTCCGCCGCGCGCTGTCCGCCAGCAATTCCATGCAGCGGGCGCGCATTTCCGGGTCATTTTCGTCTGCCAGAAGCTCGACGCCGTTATATAGCGACCCGACCGGACTGATAAGGTCGTGGCACAACCTCGAACAAAGCAGACTGGCGAAATCCACAGCTTGCATCATTGATCCCTTTAGCGCGACCCTGGGTGCAGCCGCCCTCCTACCGGTTAATTGGCTATTCTCACCGGGCAGCGCAAGTCAACCTGCGACATTTCCTATCTTTCTGACGACCTGCGCCGCCAGCCTGCCGTCGCCGAGCTGCGTAAGCTCGAATTCCACCCGCTCGCCACCATCAAGGTCGGCACCCGTTTCCCCCGCGAGCATGGAGGCATGGACGAACACGTCCTTCGGCCCGAAATCGGGGGCGATGAAGCCATAGCCCCGAATTCGATTGAACCATTTGACCGTGCCGGTCGTCACTATACGATCTCCAGTTCGACGTGATCGAAACGACCCGCGATCTCGCCGCCAACCTTAGCGCGAAAGGCCGCCAGCGCGCTACCTTCTCCGACGATGATCCACAAAACGCCTTCCTGATGGGCGTTGGCCGCGTCGCGCAGCGACGGCGACGCCCTGCCGCCGGGATGCGAGTGGTAGTGCCCGATGACCAGCCGGCCCGATTGCCGGGCGCTGCGATGCGCCGACAGCAGAATCACCGGATCGACCTCAAACATGCGGTGCGGGTCCGCCGCCACATTCGCGGCCGGAATGACCGCCTCGACGAGCGCCTCCTGCCCTACCAGCAGCCCGCACGCCTCCCGGTCGCCTGCCCGCTCGGCTTCCGAGAGGACCAAGTCGTGGGCGGTCCTTGCAATCCTGATCTTCATTACCAAATCGCTAGTCGATGGGGGATAATGTGTCGATAAATGAAATCACCCTTGGGGCGGATGCGGCTGGCATGCGTCTCGACCGGGCGCTTGCTTCTGCCATTCCCACACTTTCGCGCGAACGGTTGAAGGGGTTGATTTCCTCCGGTCAGGTCAGCGATGCCGAAGGGCGGCTCTGGCGCGATCCGGCAGTAAAGGCGCACGCTGGCCAGTCGTTGCGCGTCACTGTCCCCGCGCCGACGCCCGCCAACGCCCGGGCTCAGGATATTCCCCTCGATATCGTCTACGAAGACCGCGACCTGCTGGTGGTGGACAAGCCCGCCGGGCTGGTCGTCCATCCCGCCTGCGGCAATCTGGATGGAACGCTGGTCAACGCCTTGCTGCATCACTGTGCGGGGCGGCTTTCGGGAATAGGCGGCGTTGCCCGGCCCGGGATCGTCCACAGAATCGACAAGGACACGTCGGGCCTGCTGGTGGTCGCGAAGACCGACCCGGCGCACGAAGGCCTTGCCGCGCAATTCGCCCGGCACAGCATCGAACGGCGCTATCTGGCGCTTGTTGCGGGCGTGCCCATGCCACCGGCCGGGAAAGTGGATGCGCCGCTTGCCCGATCGAGTCACGACCGCAAGAAGATGGCCGTCACCAGCGGCGAACGCGGAAAACGCGCCGTGACGCATTACCGGATGATCGAGGCGCTGAACGGCGCGGCGTTCATGGAATGCCGGCTGGAAACGGGCCGCACGCACCAGGTTCGGGTCCATATGGCCTCGATCGGTCATCCGCTTCTGGGCGACCCTGTCTATGGCCGTGGGCGCACCGGCGATCGCGCTTTGCTCACCCGTCTCGGTTTCCAGCGGCAGGCCTTGCACGCCGCGCATTTGGGGTTCCTTCATCCCGTAACGGGCGAGAAGGTGTCCTTTGACAGCCCGTTACCCATGGATATGCAGGAACTGTTCACCAAACTGCGCGTATGAAAAACTGAACTTCTGCCGTAATTGACCCCCGGGGAGATTGTAGATCATGGCTGTCGCTAAGGGCCTGCCGGCAATTCCCGCTCTGGGGCCTGATGTATCGCTGAACCGATACCTGGCGGAAATCCGCAAGTTTCCGATCCTTGCGCCGCAGGAAGAATATATGCTGGCCAAGCGGTGGCAGGAACATCAGGATCCTGAAGCCGCGGCAAAGCTCGTCACGTCCCACCTGCGGCTCGTGGCGAAGATCGCCATGGGCTATCGTGGCTATGGCCTGCCGGTGTCCGAACTGATCTCCGAAGGCAATATCGGCCTGATGCAGGGCGTGAAGAAATTCGAGCCGGAAAAAGGCTTCCGTCTCGCCACCTATGCCATGTGGTGGATCAGGGCTTCGATCCAGGAATTCATCCTGCGCTCATGGAGCCTGGTGAAGATGGGAACGACCGCCGCCCAGAAGAAGCTGTTTTTCAATCTGCGGCGGGAAAAGGCCCGGATCGCGGCGTTCGAGGACGGCGACCTGACGCCCGACCAGGTGACCGAGATCGCAACCCGGCTTGGCGTCAACGAGAACGAGGTCGTCTCGATGAACCGCCGCATGGCCATGGGAGGCGATGCCTCGCTCAATTCGCCGCTGCGCGATGAAGGCGAGGGCGAATGGCAGGACTGGCTTGCCGACGACACGCCCGCACACGACGTGCTGATCGCCGAAAGCGAGGAAAGCGCCCTGCGGCACGCCTTGCTGAACGAGGCGATGGCCGACCTCAACGATCGCGAGAAGCACATCATCACCGAACGCCGGTTGCGCGACGATCCGCTGACCCTGGAGGAGTTGTCACAGCAATATGGGGTGTCCCGTGAGCGCGTGCGCCAGATCGAGGTACGCGCGTTCGAGAAGCTGCAGAAAGCGATGATGCGGCTGGCAAACGACAAAAAGCTGCTGCCTGCCTGATCCGGGGTTCAGATTTCTAGCTATCGCCCGTCCGCGCCCATCCGCAGTGCCGCGGGATCCATATCGGGGATGTAGGTGGTCGCCGTGCCTGCCCAATCCGGCGCGACGATCACCGTTCCGCCCTGGCGCGTCTCGAAATAGAGAATGCGCGCAAGGGCTTCAGGCAGGCGGATGCAGCCGTGAGAAGCCCGATAAGCGGGCACCTTTCCCCCATGCAGAGCGATACCGTCCCATGTCAGCCGCTGCATATAGGGCATTGGCGATAGGTCATAGGTGTCCGAATAGTGATCGGGGTCTTTTTCGAGGATCGAAAACGTCCCTGTCGGCGTCTCATATCCCTCACGGCCGGACGAAATCGTCGAAAGGCCGATTTCGACGCCGCCACGGTAGACATGCAGAAGCTGGGCCTTCAGATCAATGACCACCGTTGTTTCGCCCTTGGCCGCAGGATCGTCGGCCCAGGTGAACTCGCCCGGCTTCAGGGGGCGTTCGGGCTGGAGTTCGCTCCTGATCTGAAACATCGAAGGAGCCGCGTCGGCCGGTGCGGCAGCCCCCAGGCAGATGAATATCGCAGCCGCCGTTGCCCCCCGCGCCGTCATCAGCAATGCCGCCTCACCGCCTGTCGCCATGACGGCAAGAAATGGTGACTTTTCCTGTTTCCCTGAGATTGGTGTTGTTCTTGCGGCTATGGCTGCACGCGACATTGTCGCGCATTTCGACATCCGAAGAATTATCGACGGTCAGCATGGTGAAATACTTCGGGTTCGACGGCGTACGCAGGTTATTGTTCGAGATCGTCAAACCATCCACGCCCGCCACGGAGATCGCGCGATACGTGAGCCCAAATCCCCTGGTGCCGGTGATGACCCATCGCGCGTGGCGAAAGCCGCCTCTCGGCATTCCGGCGAATATCCACTGGGTGAAATCGCCGTCTCCCTGCGTCACGGAAAGATCTTTTATCAGCAGGTCCGTTGTCGGCCCCGCGACCTCATCGATCTGGATGCAGTCGGGGTGGATGACCTTCTCGTTGACGCCATCGTACCGGCCGCAATTCAGGCTATCCAGCACAACACGCGATCCGTTGCTGATGAAAAACGAATCGGCGGACATCATGTTGGTCGCCACGCGCCGCAGCGTGAAATCCTTGACCCCTTGCGCCATCACGCCGCTGGACAGATCGTGGATCTTCACATTCTCCACGGTAACATCTGAACCCCCGCTGCGCTGATCGACCCTGATCCCATAGCCGAGGCGGAATCCAGACGTTCGGTTGCTGGAGATGTCATAGTTCCGAATTTTGACCCTGCCCGGCCGGTAGAACAGAACGGCGGGCGTGAACTGGCGCGTCACGTCACTGATCGCCATGACGACCCGCCCCTGCTCCAGTGTTACCCCGGACGCATCATCCATCCGGATCGTATTGAAGACGCCGCCCCTCAGGGTGACGCCGTTCAGCTTTTCGATCGAACCCTTGCGGAAGAACATGTCGCCCATCGACGCGGAGCCAAGATCGACGGTATCGCCCGGAGAAAGCCGTGGCAGCAGCGCCTTCAGGTCGGACGGACCGGATGCCCGATAGATCGCGGCCGCCGAGGGCCCGCCTGCGGCCAGGACTGCAAAAAGACCGGCAAGGCACAACCCAACCGCGCGAAAATTATTTGCCATTGCCGTCAACTCCTGCGGTCCGTGAAACGCCACCAATGCCGAATCAACTTAACCAGGGATTATCCGATTTCAGGCGCCGCCCCTCCCGTCAATCGCCACGCGCCGGTCTGATGATCGCGGCGCTTGACGAGAGCGCCTCGCTCTTGCGATGGCGCGACATGCTCAAATGGATTTTCCGTGTTCTGGGTTTCTTCGTGATCGGCTCAGTTCTTTGGGTCATGATCTACCGGTTCATCAATCCGCCGACCACCGTCACCATGATTTCTTCCTGGGTGAACGGCAAGGGGGTTGATCAGGAATGGATGCCACTGTCGCGGATCGACCCTGACATGGCCCGGGCCGCCATCGCCGCGGAGGATTCCAATTTCTGCGGGCATTGGGGCTTCGATCCGCATGCCATCGGCAGGGCGTTCGTGCGCAACCAACACGGCCGCAAGCTTCATGGGGGCTCGACGATAAGTCAGCAGACTGCGAAGAATGCCTTTCTGTGGCAAGGGCGGTCATGGCTGCGCAAGGGTCTGGAAGCGTGGTTCACGGCGCTCATCGAACTGCTTTGGGGCAAGCAGAGGATCATGGCCGTCTATCTCAATGTCGCCGAAACCGGCATCGGCACATTCGGCGTCAATGCGGGCGCACAGCGCTATTTCCGACATGACGCGTCCCGCCTCAGCCGGTCCGAAGCGGCACGCATTGCGGCCGTGCTGCCTCTGCCGCAAAAAAGGGCCGCGATCGCGCCGGCCGGTTTCACGAGGCGCTACGGCAATAATATCACGCGTCGAATCGGCGTCGTGCAACAGGATGGGCTCGATGCCTGCCTGAGATAAATTCTGGAAGGCCAAAGCCCGAGATGAACATTTCCCGTCAGCGTTCAAGACCGGCGCGCCCATGCTGAAGCAGCAGAGCCTCCGCAAAAGCATCGGCTCGTTGATGGTCAGCCAGATCGCCAACTACGCGATCATCCTGGTGCAGATCCCCTATCTGACCCGTCACCTTTCTCCAGATGGCTTCGGCGTCTATTCCTTCGCGAACACGCTGATGCTCGTCGGCATGAATTTCATCGGTTACGCCGTCAACACCAGCGCGACCTTCCTGTTCCGCAAGTCCGCCGACAGTCCGATCCGCCGCAGCATGGTTTTCTGGAATCAGCTTGCGGTACAGTTGCTGTTGGGCGCCGCATCCGCGCTGCTGATGCTGGTCTGGATCGCCCTGTCCGCCGAACTGCAGAAAAACACGGCGGTCTATGTCATACTCATCGTCAATTTCCTGTTCACCGCGATCTACAGTCCGTGGGTATTGGCGGCGCTCGAGAAATTCAGGGCGATCAGCATGCTGATCACCGGCGCGCGGTTGGCAACGCTCGTCCTCATGTTCCTGACCGTTCGCGACCCGGGCGATGTCGCCTGGGCGTTCGCCTCGGTGATCGTGCCCAATGCGGTGATCGCGGTCGCCTTTTATGGGTGGGTGGTGCGCGAGGGCGCCGTCCGCATGATCCCGATCCGCAAATGGCGGCCGTTCATGGTCCTGCGGCGGGACTTCTTCATCGCGATGAACATCTATGCGGCCATCGCATTCAGCTATGTCGGCATCATCCTCGCCAAATTCCTCATCGATGCACATGAATATGGCCATCTGGCCTTCGCCGACCGCTTCCGCTGGATCGTGCAGGTGATCATCCCCACCTTCGGCGCGGTGCTGTTCAGCCGCTACTGCGGGGAACGGGCGGCTTCGGCGGAACGCGGCGCCAGCTTCGGACGCAAATCGGCGATGGTTCTGGCCGCTTTCGGCATCATCATCGGCGCGGGCCTGGCGTTGATGATCAAACCGGCGATCCTCATCCTGGGCGGGCGCGAATTCATCCCCGCGACCGTGCCCCTGCTGATCGTCGCCGCAACCATCCCGCTCATCGCGATCAACTATTATCTGACCTATTTCGTCGTGAACGTGTTCGATCTGGGCAAGCAGCAACTCACCGCCTTCGCCGTCACCACGGCGGTCGTTGTCGCGGCGCTTGTACTCAGGCGACCGTCGACGCCGGAATATATCATGGCGGTGATCGGCGGCGGCGAATTGGTCCGCGCGTTGATGACCTGGGCGATCATCCATGCATCGGGAATGCACGTCTTCCGGCCCGGCCTTCGCCGGGAGGGTTTCAAAACGGCAGCTTGAACCCCGGCGGCAACGGAATGCCAGCCGTCATCTTGGACATCTCGCTCTGCGCGACATGATCGGCCTTGGCGCGCGCATCGTTGAACGCGGCCGTGATCAGGTCCTCGACCATCTGCTTGTCCTCGGGCTTCAGCAGTGATGCGTCGATATCAAGGCCGATGATCCGGCCCTTGGCGGATGCGCGCACCTTGACGAGCCCACCGCCCGCAATGCCGTGCACCTCGATCGAATCGAGGTTATCCTGCGCCTTCTGAAGCTCCGCCTGCACATTTTGCGCGGCTTTCAGAATATCGTCGAGATTTTGCATCGTTACGCCTTTCCACCAACCGCGCCGCTATAGTCGATCAATTCCGCATCGGGGAAGACGTCGAGCGCGGCCTTCACCATCGGATGGGCGAGAATATCGGCGCGGGCGCGCTCCGCCGCCACTCTTTCCTGTTCACGCAGCGACGGTTCGGCCTCGCCTTCGCCATAGGAGACGACCCAGCTTGTGCGGGTCCATTCCTTCAACGCGGCGGCCAGGTTGCGCGGCAGATCGGCCAGGTGCGGGCTTTCGGCCTTCAACACCAGCTCGGGCGGGGCGTAACGGATGACGCCGATATCGTCGTGCAGATGATGGGCCAGCTTATAGCCCCCCTGTTCCTCGACAAAGCGGATGAAAGCGGCAAAATCCCGAGGAAAGGGCGCTTCCTCCGTTGCCGGCGTGTTTGCCGGGGGCGGTGCGGGAGGGGCTGCCGGCAGGTCGATCGCGGTGGTGGGGGCGATGTCGGCGGTGGCGGCAGTAGCGGTGCCAGGGGCCGATGATGGCGGCTCTTTGTCGTCGGCCAGGCGCCGGATCAGTTCGCCGGGATCGGGCATGCCGGCCGCATGGATGATGCGAAGCAGCGCCATTTCCGCAGCCTCGATCGGCAGTGGCGCGGACTGCACCTCGTCCAGCCCCTTCAGCAGCAGTTGCCACAGCCGATGCAATGACACGAAGCCGAGCCCGCCACCCCAGTCCGACAGGGCCTGCCGTTCCTCGGCGCTTGTCCCCGAGGGATGGCCGCCGGTCACCTTGGCGCGGGTGATGCCGTGGACGAGCTCGAGAAGCGCGCGGAACAGCGCGGACGGCTCCGTCCCCAGATCATACTGGTCGCGCAGCATCGCCAATGTGCCGGGCGCATCGCCTGACAGGATCAGCGTGAATAGGTCGCGGATCGCGCTTCTGTCCGACAGGCCCAGCATCTCGCGGACCTGGACGGCCGTCACCGCGCCATGCCCATGGGCGATCGCCTGATCGAGGATCGACAGGCCGTCGCGGACCGATCCCTCGGCGGCGCGGGCGACCAGCGCAAGCGCCTCATCCTCGGCCTCGACACCTTCCAGCCTGACGATCCCGGCAAAATGTTCGGCCAGCCGCTCGGCGGGAATGCGCTTCAGGTCGAAGCGCTGGCAACGCGACAGCACCGTCACCGGCACCTTCTGGATTTCGGTCGTCGCGAAGAGGAATTTCACATGGGCGGGCGGCTCTTCCAGCGTCTTCAAAAGCGCGTTGAACGCGCTCTTCGACAGCATGTGCACCTCGTCGATGATATAGACCTTGTAGCGGGCCGAAACGGCGGCATAGCGCACCGCCTCGATGATTTCGCGTACATCGTCGACGCCGGTGTGGGACGCGGCGTCCATTTCGACCACATCGATATGCCGCCCCTCGGCGATCGCCCGGCACGGCTCGCAAACGCCACAGGGATCGATCGTCGGGCCGCCCTGCCCGTCAGGCCCGATGCAGTTGAGCGCCTTGGCGATCAGCCGGGCGGTCGAGGTCTTGCCGACGCCGCGAACGCCCGTCAGCAGAAAGGCATGCGCCAACCGTCCTCGCGCGATCGCATTGCCCAGCGTCTGGACCATGGCGTCCTGCCCGATCAGTTCGGCAAAGTTGGTCGGCCGGTATTTGCGCGCGAGCACGCGATAGGGCTGGGTTCCGGTGTCGGTTGTCATATTCGCACCTTATCCGTTCGTCCCAAGCGAAGTCGAGGGACGTGTGCCGGAGCAACCCTTTGGTGAGGTGGGAGCCGGAACGACCCGAAGCAAAACTCGTTGCGGCTGCTTCCTTCCGGATCTGACCGGGTTGGCGAGAACTTCGCCCGCCCAACTCCCGATGCGCCATATGGGGGAAGTCATGCCGGGGCGCAAGCCGCCTCAGCGGCCCTGCATGTTGTGGACGTCGCCCGGCATCCGCACGGTGAGGACATCGATCGCATCCGACAGATAGACCTGGCAGGCCAGCCGCGACGTGCGACGAACGCCTGCGGCAAAGTCCAGCATGTCCTCCTCGGGCTCGGTCGCCGCCGGAAGCTTTCCGAAATCGGCGGGATCGACAACGACATGACAGGTCGAGCAGGCCATTGCCCCCTCGCATGTGCCTTCAAGCGGCTGGCCATGCGCCTGGGCAAGATCCAGGAGCCGGGTGCCGGCAGGCGCTTCCACATCCAGGACATCTCGTCCATCGGCCGATATGAATCGAACTTTGGTCATAATATTCACTATGCAGCCTGCGACCGCTGCCGGGCAATCGCCGCGTTGATCAGGCCGAAAGCCTGATCGAGTTCGTCTTCCGTCGTGTACCGGCCGAAACCGATGCGGATCGACGAGCGCGCCTCGGCCCGGTCCAGCCCCAGCGCCGTCAGCACATGGCTTGGCCGTCCCGAACCGCTCGCGCAGGCGGATGCGGCGGAAAAGGCGACGCCACGCACGTCCGAGATCAGCCGTCCGGCGTCAACGCCGGGCAATAACAGATTGAGATTGCCGCGATACCGCGCGTCCCCGCTACCGTTCAGCCGCCACGGCCCATCGATCAGCCCAAGCGCCCGATCCCAGAGCCTTTCGACATGCGCCCGATCCTTCTCCATCTGCTCCGCGGCAATTGCCGCGGCCGCGCCGAACCCGGCACACAGCGCCGGCGACAGCGTGCCCGAACGCATCCCCGGCCCTTCCTGTCCCCCGCCGTGCATGAACGGAGCAATTCCAACGCCGTCCCGGACCCAGAGCGCGCCGATGCCCTTCGGCCCGAAGATCTTGTGCGCGGATATCGACATCAGGTCGCAATGCGTGGCGTCGAGCGGCAGTTTTCCGAACGCCTGCGCCGCATCGATATGGACGAGCGCGCCTGCGTTCCGCGCCATGGCCGATAGTTCCGCAAGCGGCTGGATCACCCCGATCTCGTTATTGACGGCCATGACCGAAAACAGCGCGGTGTCGTCCGTCAATACGGCGCGCGCGCTGTCCAGGTCGACGAGTCCGTCGCTGCCCACGGGCAGCACCGTCACGTCGGCGCCCGCCGAGGCCAACCATTCCGCGCTGTCGAGCACACAGGCATGTTCGGTCGCAACCGTCACCAGCCGCCGCCGCTTCTGGCCCGGCGCGCTCATGACGCCTTTCAGCGCCCAGTTGACGGATTCCGTCGCGCCGCTGGTGAAGAACATCCGCTCGGGCTTCACGCCGATCACCGATGCGATTCGGGCGCGGGCGACCTCCACTGCGGCATCCGCCTCCCGGCCCATGAAGTGCGGCGAGTGCGGATTGCCGAAGCGCTCGCCCAGATACACCAGCATCGCGTCACGCGCTTCGGGCGCAAGCGGCGTCGTCGCCTGATAATCAAGATAGACAGGACGGCTCATGCGGCCTCCACCCTCGTCTTCGCCTGCAGGGCGCGCCACGCCTCCAGAAAGCGCTCGACGTCCGCATCGGTCGTGGAGGGCGCAAACGATACGCGGATGACCTCTTCCACGGCACCGGACTCATATCCCATGGCGGTCAGCACATGGCTCGGCTTCATCGATCCGGATGAACAGGCTGCGCCCGCCGACACCGCAATTCCTGCAAGGTCGAAGTGCATCAATTGCGTTGCGGCCGGGACGCCGGGCATGTGCAGTGCGCTGATCCACGGCACGCGCGGGCTTGTCGCGGCGATCACCGCCCCGCCTGCGGCCGTCACGCCCCGTTCCAGCCGGTCACGCAGGGGGGTCGTCTTTGCGGTCCAGTCTCCCGGCGCGTCCAGCGCGGCGGCAAAGCCGAGGATGCCGGGCAGGTTTTCCGTGCCGCCGCGCAGGCCCCTCTCTTGCCCGCCCGATGGCTCCATCAGTCGGTCGTCACGCAGGATCAACGCCCCGATCCCCGGCGGGCCACCCAGCTTGTGGGCGGAAACAGCAACGAAATCAGCCTCGGGCAGCGGCAGTTTTCCGGCCGATTGCGCGGCATCGACCAGCAGGATCCCTTCCGACGCGCGCACCAGTTCCGCAATTGCCGAAATGTCCTGAATGACGCCTGTCTCATTGTTGGCGTGTTGAACCGCGACCAGTGATTGTCCCTGCGTCGCGGCAAGCACGCGCGACAGGGCCTCCATATCGATTCGGCCCAGATGATCGACCGGTATACGCTCCGCGTTCGGCGCAGCGCGCAGCACCGCATCATGTTCGGTCGCGCTAACAAGCAGGCGTGTCACATGTGCGCGCCCAAGCGCCAGCGCCAGCGCCTCGCTTGCGCCGCTGGTGAACACGAGGCGGTCCGTGGGGCGGGCGCCCAGACCCTTCAGAATGCGCCGCCGCGCCGCTTCCAGCGCAGCGCGTGCCGTTCTGCCTTCTTCATGGACGGAGGACGGGTTGGCCCATGTCACAAGCGCGTCGGCCATCGCCCGGCGCGCGGGTTCGGTCAACGGCGTGGTCGCCGCATGATCCAGATAAATGCGCGTCTTTGCCACTCCATGCTCACAATCATTGCAGGCGTCCATCTGGGGCCTATATAGGCGATCACTCTCAATTATTCGAAGCGGGTTGCCAACACGCGATGCCTGAAGTCATTTTTGCTGGGCCAGAAGGCCGTCTCGAAGGCCGGTTCAGCCCGCCCCCTCGTCCTCGGGCACCTGTCGCTCTCATTCTTCACCCCCATCCTCAAGGGGGTGGGACGATGAACAACCGAATCGTTCAGGCCATGTACCAGACGTTCGCCCGGCGCGGCTTCGCGACCCTGCGTTTCAACTTTCGCGGCGTCGGCAAAAGCCAGGGGACGTTCGACAATGGCATCGGCGAACTGTCGGATGCCGCATCGGCGCTGGATTGGGTGCAGCAGATACACCCCGAAGCAAGCACCACCTGGGTCGCCGGTTTTTCGTTCGGGGCCTGGATCGGCATGCAGCTTTTGATGCGCAGGCCGGAGATCAAGGGCTTCATATCGGTCGCGCCGCCAGCCAATATGTACGACTTCACCTTCCTTGCGCCCTGCCCGTCGTCGGGTATCATCATCCAGGGCACGGGCGATGAGGTCGTGACCCATTCGGCGGTTCAGAAACTGGTCGACAAGCTGAAGACCCAGCGCCACATCACCATCGACCATGTCGAAATTCCCGGCGCCAATCATTTCTTCGAGAATGAAATGGACCAGCTTATGGGCGCGGTGGACGGTTATCTGGACAAGCGGCTGGCGAGCGACCGGTAGCCCGGAGCGAACGCTTAAACCGCTTCGTCACCCTGAAACATGTACCGGGCAACGAAGCGGTCCTCACCAAAGCCTACCGGCAACGAACCCCGTCCCGATCGATCTCACGGCCCAGCAACGCGCCAAGGCCGCCGCCGATGAGCGCGCCGACAGTCCGGGAATCGCCCGGTGCAACGGCATCGCCCAACAGACCACCGCCGAGCGCGCCCAGCAGCAGGCCGGTAGTGCCGTCCGACCGACGACAATAGTAGCGGCCGTTATAGCCCCGATAGATCCGGTCGTCGCGGCCCAGCCGCCTCACGCCATAATAACGCCCGTCGCGGTAATAGCGGTCGGCATAATAACCGCCATAGCGCGGATCTGGCCGGTGATAGTCGTAGCGGCGCCAACTCCGCCAGTCATCGCGGCCCCATCGGCCGTCATTCCCATAATGCCTGCGCCAGTCGCGATCTCGCGAGTCGTGACGATCCCAGTTGCGATGGTCGCCGCGTCCGTCCCAATGACGGTTGCCGGACCAGCGATCATGGCGGTCGCCTCGCCATTCGCCACGGTTGCCGCGATCGTGCCTGTCACGATCATGGTGCTCGCGGTTCGACGACCAGGACGGCGGATCGGCCAGTGCCGGTGTCACGACTCCCGTTGCGAGAAGCAACGCAAGAATAGCCTTATTCATGGTAGCGACCTTTCAAACCCCCGGCAGAGCGGGGCCGAAAGGCTACCCGCGAGATGGCACATCCAATCTCGCGGGCATTAAATACCATCCGCACTGACGGCGGGCTGAACCTGTCGTTATTCCAGCGTTAAGGATTGAAACCGGGCGGAAACCTCTATTGGAACTCCAGGATCACCTGATCGGCGGCCAGGCTTTCACCTGCGGCGGCGTTCACCGCCTTGACGATCGCCGGCTTTTCGGCGCGCAGGATGTTCTCCATTTTCATCGCCTCTACGGTCGCAAGCGCCTGACCGGCCTCGACCTTGTCGCCGGCACGAACGCTCAGTGCGGTCAACAGCCCCGGCATCGGGCAGATCAGGAAACGCGACAGATCGGGCGGGACCTTTTCGATCATGTGCCGCGCCAGTTCCGCCATGCGCGGACGCAGCACGCGCACATTGTGCGATGCCCCGCGCGTCGTCAGCTTCCAGCCGCCGCGCAGGCGTTCGACCTGAATGGCCATGCGACGGCCATCGGCGTCGGCGTTGACCAGTCGCTGACCCGGCCGCCACGGCGCATCGACGACCAGTCCCTTGCCGTCGACCTCGACACGGTCCGGGTCCACGCGCACGGCATAATCGACCCCGTCCAGCCGCACCGCCCAGTCGTTGCTGACCACGAGCACGCTATCAAGCTGGCCATCGATGTGTATTGCCCGTTCCGCCTCGGTATGCGCCAGGATCGCCGCGACTGCCGCCAGGTCGCGCTTCAGCGTTTCCGATGCGGGCGCGCCGGCAAAGCCATCCGGATATTCCTCGGCGATGAAGCCGGTGGTGATCGCCCCCTCGCGGAAGCGCGGATGCTGCATCACCGCCGACAGGAAATCGATGTTGTGGCCCAGGCCCCTCAGCTCGTAGCTGTCGAGTGCATCGATCTGCTTGTCGATAGCGGCTTCGCGCGTCGCCGCATGGGTGATGAGCTTCGCGATCATCGGATCGTAGAACATCGAGATTTCGCTGCCTTCGACGATCCCGGTGTCGACACGCACCACCGCTCCGGCTTCATCGACGCCTTCCGCGGGCGGTTTCAGCCGGCTGACGCGGCCGATCGACGGCAGGAAGTTGCGGTACGGATCCTCGGCGTAGACGCGGGTTTCGATCGCCCAGCCGTTGAGCTTCACATCGTCCTGGGTAAAGGCAAGCTTCTCGCCATAGGCGACGCGGATCATCTGCTCGACGAGATCAAGCCCGGTGATGCATTCGGTCACCGGATGCTCCACCTGGAGGCGGGTGTTCATCTCAAGGAAGTAGAAGCTGCGGTCGGCGCCCGCGATGAATTCCACGGTTCCCGCCGACTGATATTGCACCGCCTTGGCGAGCTGGACCGATTGCTCGCCCATCGCCTTGCGCATTTCGGGCGTGACGAACGGCGACGGCGCTTCCTCCACCACCTTCTGGTGACGGCGCTGGATCGAACACTCGCGTTCGCCCAGATAGACGACATTGCCATGACCGTCGCCCAGAACCTGGATTTCGATGTGGCGCGGGCTTTCGACGAATTTCTCGATGAACACGCGGTCGTCGCCGAAGCTGGCCTTGCCCTCGTTGCGGACGGACTGGAAATCCTGGCGGACATCCTGCTCGCTATAGGCAAGGCGCATGCCCTTGCCGCCGCCGCCGGCCGACGCCTTCATCATGACCGGATAGCCGATGCCGTTGGCGATCTCGACCGCATGGTCGGTATCGGTGATTTCACCGATGAAGCCGGGAACGACGGAAACGCCCGCCTGCAGCGCCAGCTTCTTCGAATTCGATCTTGTCGCCCATCGCCGCGATGGCGTGGGGTTTCGGCCCGATAAAGGCGATGCCCGCCTCCTCCAGCGCCTTGGCGAACCATTCGCGTTCCGACAGGAAGCCATAGCCGGGGTGCACCGCTTCGGCTCGGGTTTCCTTGCTGATGCGGATGATCTCCTCGCCCAGCAGATAGCTCTGCGCGGCGGGCGGCGGGCCGAGGCGATAAGCCTCGTCGGCCATTTCCACATGCAGCGCCCGGGCGTCGGCGTCGGAATAGACCGCGACCGTCTTGATCCCCATCTTGCGTGCGGTCTTGATCACGCGGCAAGCGATCTCGCCGCGGTTGGCAATCAGTATTTTCTTGAACATCAGGCGGCGTCCTCAAGCCCTTCGGGCGGCATATTGTGTCCGAGCAGGCGCAGTACATCCGACGCGCATTCAAGCACGTTGGAACCCGGACCATAGATGCCCTGCACCCCTTTTTCCCTCAGGAATTCATAATCCTGCGCCGGTATGACGCCGCCCGCCACGACCTTTATGTCGCTGCGTCCCGCTTCCTTCAGCAGGCGGACAAGTTCGGGGATCAGCGTCTTGTGACCAGCGGCAAGGCTTGATGCACCGACCACGTCGACGTCCTTTTCCAGCGCCAGCACCAGCGTTTCCTGCGGCGTCTGGAAGAGCGGTCCCGACACGACCTCGAAACCCATGTCGTTGAAGGCCGACGCGATCACATTTGCGCCGCGATCATGTCCGTCCTGTCCCATCTTGGCGACCAGAAGGCGGGGCTTGCGGCCCTTCCGCCGCTCGAACGCCTCAACGCCATCGACCACGCGCGCCCAGCGGTCATCGCCCTTGTATGCACCCCCATAGACGCCTTTCACCGGATAGACATCGACAGCGTGACGGCCGAACACGTCTTCCATGGCAAGACTGATCTCGCCCAGCGTGCACCGTGCCCGGGCGCAATCGACGGCGAGGCCCAGCAGATTGCCCTTGCCCTTGGCGCCGTCACGCAGGGCGTCGAGCGCGGCCTGCGCCTGCGCCTCGTCCCGCGCGGCCTTGATCCTATTGATCCGCGCGATCTGCGCCTCGCGGACCTTGGCATTGTCGACATCGAGGATTTCGAGCTCGTCCTCGTCCTTCAGGCGGTATTTGTTGACGCCGACGATGACGTCCTCGGCCCGGTCGACCCGTGCCTGGCGCGCGGCGGCGGCTTCCTCGATCATCGCCTTCGGCCAGCCGGCGGCGACGGCCTTCGCCATGCCGCCCTGCGCCTCGACGCGCTCGATGATTTCCCACGCCTTGTCGACCAGTTCCTTGGTCAGCGCCTCGACATAATAGCTGCCGCCGAGCGGATCGACGACATTGCACATGCCGGTTTCTTCCTGGATCACGATCTGCGTGTTGCGGGCGATCCGCGCGGAGAAATCGGTCGGAAGCGCGATCGCTTCGTCAAGCGCGTTGGTATGAAGCGACTGGGTGCCGCCCAGCATCGCGGCCATCGCCTCGATGGTGGTGCGCATGACGTTGTTGTACGGGTCCTGCTCGGTCAGCGAGACGCCCGATGTCTGGCAGTGGGTGCGCAGCATCTTCGAACGCTCGTCCTTCGCGCCCAGCTTCGTCATCACCCGGTGCCACAACACGCGCGCGGCGCGCAGCTTCGACACTTCCATGAAGAAGTTCATGCCGATGGCGAAGAAGAACGACAGCCGCCCCGCGAACTTGTCGATGTCGAGGCCCGATGCCACGCCGTATTTCACATATTCCATGCCGTCGGCGATGGTGAAGGCCAGTTCCTGCACCTGCGTCGCGCCGGCTTCCTGCATGTGATAGCCGGAAATCGAGATGCTGTTGAACTTCGGCATGTTCTGCGACGTGTACGCGAAGATGTCGGAGATGATCCGCATCGAAGGTTCGGGCGGATAGATATAGGTGTTGCGGACCATGAACTCCTTCAGGATGTCGTTCTGAATGGTTCCGTCGAGCTTTTCGGTGGGGACGCCCTGCTCCTCGCCCGCAACGATGAAGAACGACAGGATCGGGATCACCGCGCCATTCATCGTCATCGAGACGGACATCTGGTCGAGCGGAATGCCGTCGAACAGGATCTTCATGTCCTCGACGCTGTCGATCGCGACGCCCGCCTTGCCGACGTCGCCGACGACGCGCGGATGGTCGCTGTCATAGCCGCGGTGCGTCGCGAGGTCGAAGGCGACCGACAGGCCCTTCTGCCCGGCCGCGAGGTTGCGGCGATAAAAGGCGTTCAACTCTTCGGCCGTCGAAAAGCCCGCATATTGGCGGATCGTCCAGGGGCGGCCCGCATACATGGAGGCGCGAACGCCGCGCGTGAACGGAGCGAAGCCAGGCAGGCCCGGATCAAGATCGGCCACGTCCTCGGCGGTGTAGAGCGGCTTTACGGCAATGCCTTCGGGCGTCTGCCAGGTCAGGTCCCTGCCCTTGACCTCCTTGTCCGCCAGCGCCTTCCAATTATGTGCGCGCTTGTCCGTCATCAATGGCTCCTCGCGTCGCCTTTCGGCGTTTCCATCAATTCGACCAGAACCCCGCCCATGTCCTTGGGATGGACGAAAATGACCGGCGTGCCATGGGCGCCGATGCGCGGCTCGCCCAGCACCTTTGCGCCCTTGGCTTCCATTTCCGCCTTGGCGGCGTGGATGTCGGCCACTTCGAAGCAGACGTGATGCTGTCCGCCCTGGGGGTTCTTTTCGAGAAACTTGACGATGGGGCTGTTCTCGCCCAGCGGCTCGATCAACTCGATCTGGCAGTTGGGCGTATCGACGAAGCACACGCGCACCCCCTGCGGCGGCAGGTCGAACGGCTCATGCACCTTGGTCGCGCCCAACAGGTTGACGTACATCTCCACCGACTTTTCGATGGAAGGCGTCGCGACGCCGACATGGTTCAAACGGCCGATGGTCATTATATCATCTCCACGGTCATAGCGGTCGCCTCGCCGCCGCCAAGGCAGATCGAGGCCAGCCCGCGCTTCTGGCCGGTCAATTGCAGGCCGTTCAAAAGTGCGGCGACGATGCGCGCGCCCGAAGCACCCACCGGATGGCCGAGCGCGCATGCCCCGCCGTTGATGTTCAGCACGTCATGCGAAATGCCGAGGTCGTGCATGGCGATCATCGCGACGGTGGCGAACGCCTCGTTCACTTCAAACAGATCGATATCGCCGACCTTCCAGCCCGCTTTTTCAAGCGCACGCTGGGCAGCGCCCACGGGTGCCGTGGTGAAGCGCTCGGGCGCCTGCGCCTTCGCCGCATGGCTGACGATCCGCGCGATCGGCTTCACGCCCAGCTTTTCGGCAACGCTCGCGCGGGTGATGACAAGCGCCGACGCGCCATCCGAAATCGACGAGGCGTTGGCGGCCGTGATCGTCCCATCGGGGGCGAAGGCGGGTTTCAACGTCGGAATCTTCTTGATGCTGGCGTTGCGCGGCTGCTCGTCGCTTTCGACCACCACCTCGCCCTTGCGGGTCTTGACCGTCACGGGAACGATCTCACGCGCCAGCGCGCCATTCTTTTGCCCGGCCTGCGCGCGGGTCAGCGATGTGATGGCATATTCGTCCTGCGCCTGCCGGGTGAACTGGTATTCCTTCGCCACGTCCTCGGCGAAATTTCCCATCAGCTTGCCGGGCGTATACACGTCCTCCAACGCATCGAGGTACATGTGGTCGTAAATCTTGTCATGGCCGATGCGCGCACCGGAACGATGCTTCAGCATCATGTAGGGCGCGTTGCTCATGCTCTCGAGCCCGCCCGCGACGATCACATCGGCGGAGCCGGCCGCAATCGCGTCCGACGCCATGATGATCGCCTGCATGGCCGAGCCGCACATCTTGTTGATGGTGGTCGCCTCGACGGTGTTGGGCAGCCCGGCATAGATCGCGGCTTGCCGCGCGGGTGCCTGACCCAGGCCGGCGGGCAGCACGCACCCCATATAGGAACGCTCGATCTGCTCTGGCGTCAGCCCCGCGCGTTCGACCGCACCCTTGATCGCCGCCGCGCCAAGCCGCGTTGCGGAGACGCCCGCCAATTCACCCTGAAAGGTGCCGATCGGCGTGCGCGCATACGAGAGGATGACAATGGGATCGCTGGTCATGGCGCTGCTTTCAGAGTGGTATGTTATCGTGCTTCTTCCACGGATTCTCGAGCTGCTTGCCTCTCAATTTGCGTAGGCCCAGCGCAATCCGTCTGCGCGTGGAATGTGGCATGATCACCTCGTCGATGAAACCCTTGGATGCCGCCACAAAGGGGTTTGCGAAGCGCGCCTCGTACTCGCGGGTGCGCTCGGCGATCTTGTCCGCATCGCCGCTGTCCTGGCGGAAGATGATCTCCACCGCGCCCTTCGCGCCCATCACCGCGATCTCGGCGGTCGGCCAGGCATAGTTCAGGTCGCCGCGCAGATGCTTTGACGCCATCACGTCGTACGCGCCGCCATAGGCTTTGCGGGTGATGAGCGTCACTTTAGGCACTGTCGCCTCGCCATAGGCGAACAGCAGCTTCGCGCCGTGCTTGATGATGCCATTGTGCTCCTGCGCCGTGCCCGGAAGGAAGCCCGGCACATCGACGAAGGTGACGATCGGAATATCAAACGCGTCGCAGAACCGTACGAACCGCGCTGCCTTCTTCGATGATGCGATGTCGAGCACACCGGCAAGCACCATCGGCTGGTTGGCGACAAAGCCGACGGTCCGTCCCTCGATGCGGCCAAAGCCGGTGATGATGTTCGCGGCGTGGGCGGGTTGTACCTCGAAGAAATCGCCCTCGTCGACGACCTTCCGGATCAGCTCGTGCATGTCATAGGGCTTGGCAGCACTGTCGGGGATAAGCGTGTCGAGCGAAGGCTCCAGACGATCCCATGGGTCTTCGGTCGGGCGGACCGGCGGCTCGACCCGGTTCGACAGCGGCATGAAATCGAAGAAGTCGCGAACCGCCGTCAGCGCCTCGATATCGTTTTCGAACGCCACGTCGGCGACGCCCGACTTGGTCGTATGCGTCACCGCGCCACCCAATTCCTCTTGCGTCACGACCTCGTTCGTCACGGTCTTCACCACATCGGGGCCGGTGACGAACATGTACGAGCTGTCCTTCACCATGAAGATGAAGTCGGTCATCGCGGGCGAATAGACCGCGCCGCCCGCGCACGGCCCCATGATCAGGCTGATCTGTGGGACCACGCCCGACGCCAGGACGTTGCGCTGGAACACATCGGCATAGCCGCCGAGGCTCGCCACGCCTTCCTGGATGCGCGCGCCGCCCGAATCATTGAGGCCGATGACAGGCGCGCCGACCTTCATCGCCATGTCCATGATCTTGCAGATCTTCTGCGCGTGCCGCTCCGACAGCGATCCGCCAAACACGGTGAAGTCCTGGCTGAAGACGAAGACGAGGCGGCCGTTGATCGTCCCCGATCCGGTGACGACGCCGTCACCCGGAATCTTCGTCTTCTCCATGTCGAAATCGACGCAATTATGCTCGACATACATATCGAGTTCCTCGAACGAATGATCGTCGAGAAGCACTTCAAGCCGTTCGCGTGCGGTGAGGCGGCCCTTGTTGTGCTGTGCGTGGATGCGCTTTTCACCGCCGCCGAGCCGGGCTGCGGCCCTTCTCGAATTCCAGTTCCGCGAGTTTGTCGAGCATGGCTTTTTTCTCTTGTTTGCGAACGGGACCCCCTAGTCCGGAACAAGCGGTGTGACCAATATAATCGTGCGCTGTTGTGTAAATTCGACCTATGCATTAACTAGTTTTGCAAAATTGCAAACGTGGATTGCCGATGTCGAACCGCAGCAAGATTTTCGCAGGCGCTATTCTGAAGGGCATTCGCGAGCGCATGGGCTTCACCCAGGCGATGCTGGCGAAAAAGCTCGATGTATCCGTGAGTTATCTCAGCCAGCTTGAAAGCGACAGCCGGCCGCTGACCATTCCCGTGCTGCTGACGCTATCGCGCGATTTCGGCCTCGACCTGGGTAGTCTCGAAGCGCATGACACGCCGCGGCTGGCAGCGTCGCTCAGGGAATCGCTGAATGATCCGTTGTTCGCAAGCGATCCGACCGGCGTACAGGAAATCAAGCGGGCGGTCGCGCAGACGCCGTCGCTGGCCCGTCGCTTCGTCGAACTGCACCGGGCCTATCGGCAGCAGCTCGATCGGCTCCAGACGCTGGACGATGCGATCGGCGGCCATCGGCCGGACGGCATGCTGCTGCCCTGGGACGAGGTGCGCGACTATTTCCATGATCACGACAATTACATCGGCACGCTCGACGATGCGGCAGAGGCGCTGGTCAACGATCTGGACCGCAGGCAGGCGATCGGCCCGGCGCTGGAGGGGTTGCTGGCCGACCGTCACGGCGTCGGCATTTCCACGCTGCCGCCCGATGACGCGCGCCAGACGCTGAGGCATTACGATGCCGAAAATCGCGTGCTGTGGCTCAATCCCGGCGCACTGCTCGAAACCCGCAACTTCCTCGTCGCGCACCAGTTGGCATTGACCGCCTTTGCGGCCGAGCTGGATCGGCTGACCGAGGAGGCGGCGCTTGTGTCGGACGATGCCCGAAAGCTATTGCGGGTCGGGCTCGCCAACTATGCGGCGGGTGCATTGCTTATGCCCTATACCCGATTTGCCGAGGCCGCCCTTGCGGAACGCCACGATGTGGAACGGCTCACCCAGCGTTTCGGCGTCAGCTTCGAACAAGTCTGCCACCGGCTTTCGACCCTGCAACGACCCGGTGCGCGCGGCGTGCCCTTCTTCTTCGTCCGGGTCGACATGGCTGGAAACATCACCAAGCGTCATTCGGCCACGCGCCTGCAATTCGCGCGCTACGGCGGCACCTGCCCGCTCTGGCATGTGCACGAGGCGGTCGCCGTGCCGGGGCGCATCCTGGTCCAGATCGTCGAGACGCCCGATGGAGTACGTTATGCCAGTATGGCGATGGGTCTGGTGAAGAAATCCGGCAGCTTCAGCGAGCCCGACCGGCGCTATGCGGTCGCACTGGGCTGCGAGGCGAGTTTTGCGGCGCAATTCGTTTATGCGGACGGACATTCGGTGGACACCGCCCCTGCCACGCCCATCGCATCCTCGTGCCGGATATGCCCCCGGGTCGACTGCACGCAACGCGCTTTCCCGCCCGTCGATCGGCGGATGACCGTCGATTCCGATGTGCGCAAGATCGTGCCTTACGGGTTCGTTTGATCCTGCTCCGTCATGCCGACGAGTGGGCACCAGCCTTCGCCAGGCCGGCAGTCACATTTTCCTGAACACCACCGACAGATTGTTGGCGGGCATCTTGACCACCCGCTCCAGCGTTATCCCATGCCGCTTCGCCAGCGCCACGACATCTTCCAGTTCGCGCAGTCCCCACTCCGGACGATGCGCCTTCAGATCGGCGTCGAAGGCCTCATTGCTCGGCGCGGTCGGGAAGCCCGCACGCCGGTATGGCCCATAAAGACAGAGCACGCCGCCTGCCCGCAATATGCGTCCGGCGCCGGCCATCAGCCCTTCGGTCGCAGCCCATGGGCTGATATGGATCATATTGATGCACAGCACCGCGTCGGCCGAGGCGACCGGCCAATCGTGGGACGCCGCATCCAGCGCCACGGGGTCCAGCACATTCGAGAGACCAGACGCATTCATCCACGCCGCTATCGAGGCGCGTGCGGATGCATCGGGATCGCTCGGCTGCCAGACAAGCTCCGGCATGGCTGTGGCGAAATGAACGATATGCTCGCCCGTTCCGCTTGCCACTTCGACCACAAGGCCGGTGACGGGCAGCACGTCGCGCAAAACAGCAAGGATGGGGTCACGGTTGCGGGTCGTCGCGGGCGCATGACGTTTCGGTTGCATGTCATGCGCCAATGTGAATTGCCAGCCAGAGCGTGGCCTGATTGCCATCGGTCCATTCGACCCGATGCCGCCGTCCCCCCGGTATCAGCAGGCTGTCGCCCCGTTGCAGGCGGTAGATCACTTCGCCTTCAAGCGTCACGCCGGCGGTTCCGGTCAGCACCAGCACCCATTCGTCCCCATCCTGCTGTAGCCATTCGCCGGGCGGCGTTGCGTTACCCATCGAGACAATCCGCTCGATCCTGACGCCGGGCCGCACCAGCAGGTCACTGAACTGTTCGTCGCAGGGATCAAGCGGCAGGTTGTGAAAGATGTTGGACATGGGCGCGCTTCATCCTCGACCGTCATTTCAGCACAGGCAGGAGTCCATTTCCGATTCAGCATAAGCCCGGGCCTGCGCCGGAGCGACGGCGAAAGATTAATGCCGTTCCTTTGTCGCGGTAAAGCGAACGTCGGGATTACGCTGTTCGACGTAGTTCAGCTCCCAATTGTCCTTGGCCATGAACACGGGCGCGCCGTCGCGGTCCTCCGCAATGGCCATGCGCTTTTCCTCGATGAACGCCTTCAGCTTCGCCTCATCGTCCGCCGCGATCCAGCGCGCGGTTTCCCAAGGCGACGGTTCAAACCCGGCATTGACATTATATTCGGCGCCGATCCGCGAGATCAGCACCTCAAGCTGAAGCTGCCCGACGACGCCGACGATCCAGTTGGATCCAATCATGGGGCGGAACACCTGGGTGACGCCTTCTTCCGCCAGGTCGTTGAGCGCGTTCCGGAGTTGCTTGGTCTTGGTTGGATCGCCCAGCTTCACCCGACGCAGGATTTCAGGCGCGAAGCTGGGCAGGCCGGTGAAGCGGATCGCCTCGCCCTCGGTCAGCGTGTCGCCGACGCGCAGCGCCCCGTGATTCGGGATGCCGATGATGTCACCGGGAAATGCCTCATCGGCAAGCTCCCGGCTTTGCGCGAAGAAGAAGATCGGGCTGTGGATGGCGATCGCCTTGCCGGTCTGCACCTGGGTCAGCTTCATGCCGCGCCTGAACTTGCCCGAACACAGCCGCATGAACGCAATGCGGTCGCGATGCTGGGGGTTCATGTTCGCCTGCACCTTGAAGATGAAGCCCGACACGCCTGAATCACCCGGTCCCACGGGACGAGGCGTCGCCGGTTGCTCACGGGGCGGCGGCGCGAATTCGGCAAGCGCGTCGATCAGTTGCTCGACGCCAAAGTCCTTCAGTGCCGATCCGAAAAAGATCGGGGTCAGGTCGCCATGACGATAGGCCGCCGCATCGAACGCGGCATAACCCGCCATCGCGAGTCCCGCCTCCTCGCGCAGATGCGCCGCCAGTTCCGCCGTCACCAGCTCGTCCAGCCGCGCGTCATCAAGCCCCGACAGATCGACCCGGCCGCCCTCGTACGCGCCGGTCGCATCTGCCGCCCGCTGCAACAGGCGGTTGCGACGCAGATCGTAGATGCCCTTGAAGTTGCCGCCCATGCCGACCGGCCAGCTCATCGGCGCGACGTCGAGCGCAAGCACATCGGCGATCTCGTCCAGCAGGGCGAACGGCGCCTTGCCCTCGCGGTCCACCTTGTTGATGAAGGTGATGATCGGCACGTTCCTGAGCCGGCAGACCTCGAACAGCTTGCGCGTCTGCGGCTCGATCCCCTTGGCCGCGTCGATCACCATCACGGCGGAATCGACAGCGGTCAGCGTGCGATAGGTGTCTTCGGAGAAGTCCTCGTGCCCCGGCGTATCGAGCAGGTTGAACGTGATGGTCTGCCCGTTCATGACGCGCTCGAACGTCATCACCGACGACGTCACCGAAATGCCGCGCTGCTGCTCGATCTTCATCCAGTCCGACCGCGCGCGCCGGTTCTGCCCGCGCGCCTTCACCTCGCCCGCAAGATGGATCGCGCCGCCGAACAGCAACAGCTTTTCAGTCAGCGTCGTCTTGCCCGCGTCGGGGTGCGAAATGATCGCGAAGGTGCGCCGGTCAGCCGCGACCGTTTCTGCATCAGCCATTATCTACACACTCTTTTCACCGTCACCCCGGCAAAGGCCGGGTCCGTTGTTCACTCAGAACGGATTCCAGCCTGGGTTGGAATGACGGGACGATTGAATTTCGCGCTCCCCTAGCAGGTCTTGCGCAAAATGCGAGCGGCCATGCTATCTCCCCGCCCGGTCACAAATTCGGACAAAGGGAAAACAGGGGCGGCATGAAGGTCGGCATCGACATGGGGACGGAGCCGGGCGGCAAGCCCGCGACGATGGACCTTGAGGAACTGCTGGCGACAAGGCTTCTCGTCCAGGGCAACTCGGGCTCGGGCAAGTCGCACCTGTTGCGCCGCCTGATCGAACAGAGCGCCGAATGGGTGCAGCAGGCGATCATCGACCCCGAGGGCGATTTCGTGACGCTGGCGGACCGGTACGGCCATATCGTCGTCGAGGCGGCCGATTATTCCGAGGCCGATGTCCAGCGTGTCGCCGCCCGCGTGCGCGCGCATCGCGCGTCCGTCGTTCTCAATCTCGAAGGGTTGGACGTGGAAGCGCAGATGCGCTCCGCCGCGGCTTTCCTCGGCGGGCTGTTCGATGCCGACCGCGACCATTGGTATCCGGTGCTGGTGGTTGTCGACGAGGCGCAGCTTTTCGCGCCCGCCGCTGCCGGGGAGGTGTCAGACGAAGCGCGAAAGGCGTCGCTTGGCGCCATGACCAACCTGATGTGCCGGGGCCGCAAGCGCGGCCTCGCCGGCGTGATCGCCACCCAGCGGCTGGCCAAGCTGGCGAAGAACGTCGCCGCCGAGGCGTCGAACTTCCTGATGGGCCGCACCTTTCTCGACATCGACATGGCCCGCGCCGCCGACCTCCTCGGCATGGAAAGGCGCACCGCCGAGATGTTCCGCGATCTGGAGCGCGGCCATTTCGTGGCGCTTGGTCCTGCCGTCTCGCGCCGCCCGCTTCCCATCCGCATCGGCGCGGTCGAAACCTCGACGCGAAGCAGCAGCCCGAAGCTCATGCCACCCCCCGCGACATCGACCGCCGACATGCGCGAGCTTATCTTCAAGCCAGCCGAGCACGAATATCGTCGCCCGGCGCCGCCGCCTTCACCGTCTCCCGCTGCGGTTGACGACCTCCTCCAGTCGGTTTCGCGCCGTCCCGTGCTGACGCCCTCTACCGCTATGCCCGCGCCCGAAATGGCGGAAGAAGACCGGCGCGCCATAATCGACGCCGTGCTGCGCGAGATCATCCACGATCCCGAAGCCGCCTATCGGTCGGTCGCGGTGCTTTACCAGGATTTTCTCGTCCGCTGCCGCATCCACCGGCTGACGGGCGAGCCGCTCGACCTTGCGGCATTCCGCCGCCGCCTCACCATCGCGCGCGCCGGGGTGGGCGGAGAAACCGAGGATTCGGAGGAATGGACGCGAGCCACGACGTTGGCGGGGGGTCTGTCCGAGGACATGCAGGGTTTGTTCCTGCTGATCGCGCGTGCAGCCCTCGACAATGCGCCCTGCCCTTCGGACGCCGAGGTGGCGCGCGTCTGCGGCAGCCGTTCGACCGGCCGCGCCCGGCGACTGCTTTCCTATATGGAGGCGCAGGGACTCTTCGTGTCGCGCAACGACCTGCGCGGCAATCGGATAATCGCCATTCCCGAACTGGGGTGGACAACCGCTGCCGGCAATCCCTCATCGCCCGATGCAGTCAATGCCGAAGTCCCGGGTGAGCCAGACAGCATAGCGCGGCTCCTTTAACTCGTTCTCAAACCTGTCGAGAATGGAGCGAAGCGACTACCTCTTTATGGACATTCTCTTGATCGCTACTTATGCACGCTTCGTCTTGAACTCCTTCAGGCGAATATTAAATCCATGGCTGTGCATTTCGGTGGAAAGCCGTGACGAGAATGATCCGATCCGCGCTATTCGCAGCGTTTCTTGTTTCAGCTCCGGCGCTCGCGGCTCCGGATATTGTCGCCACGTCATCGATTTTCGATCGGTTCGAGCCCGGATGGTATCAGGTCGTTCCAACTGACCCCGACAGCCGGGTAACGGAAAAACCCCGGATGTTTTGCGCAGCGGGCGCGGCCGCGTTTCTCCGCTTTCGGCACAACCACATTGCCGGCTGCCGCGACCAGTTTGTGCAGCCAGGCGAGAACCGCACCATCGTCACCTATAGCTGTGCAGCTCAGGGCTGGGGACGAACGGAGCTGCGGCGCGAAACATCGAACCTGTACCACCTCGATACCCAGGGAATCAGGGATGGGAAACCCTTTGCGCTGCGGGCCGAAATCCGCCGCGTCGGTAACTGTCCCGGTACAGTTCCGAATCGGTCCCATCATTAATGGATTGAATACCCAGGTCTGATACTAAAGGCTGCACAGGTTGCCCCTGTGGAGTACGCTTTTCCCCCGGCCGCAAGGCCTGACTGGGCCGCCTCGGGCGGCCCGTTTCTTGTGCGGCGGCGGCTGGTGTCGGCCCGTTTTACAGCCAGCCGCCGCTGCAAATTGCAAGCCCATGATATATCATGGTTAACCACTCTGGCACGGTGGTTGCTAACCATGTTCGTTAAGGCGAGGTAAGACGAGACGCATCGCCGCCGCACCCGCCTGTCTTCCGGTTCCGGTAACCGGCACAGGATTACTTGCGACGGCGATGCGTACCGGGGATGGGATTGTTGCATGAACGCGGCGACGGACGAGCCGCGGCGCGCCTCTTGCCAACACGTTCGCCTCGGCATAGGCCCGGCTTATGCCGCAAAGCCCATATGCCGTAGTACTCCTGTCCGGCGGTCTCGATTCCATGACAGCCGCCGCCCGCGCGTGCGAAGACGGGTTTCAGCTGCTTGCGCTCACGATCGATTACAACCAGCGCCATCGTGTCGAAATCGACGCCGCCCGGCATATCGCGGCCCGGCTTGGGGCCGCGCGCCATATCGTCCTGCCGCTCGATCTGCGCGCGTTCGGCGGATCGGCCCTGACGGACGATATCGATGTCCCCAAGGAAGGTGTCGGACCGGGCATCCCCGTCACCTATGTCCCCGCCCGTAACACCATTTTCCTTTCGGTCGCGCTTGGTTGGGCGGAAGCCGCCGGTGCGCGCGACCTCTATATCGGCGTCAATGCGCTCGATTATTCCGGCTATCCCGATTGCCGCCCAGCCTTCACCGCGGCGTTTGAAAAAATGGCCAATCTCGCGACCAAGGCGGGGGTCGAGGGCGACCGGTTCAAGGTTCACGCTCCCCTGCTTTACAGGTCCAAGGCCGACATCGTGCGCGAGGCGGTTCATTTGGGCATCGATGCGGGACTGTCATGGTCATGCTATGATCCCACGCCGGACGGGCTGCACTGCGGCCAATGCGACAGTTGCCGCCTCCGCAGAAAGGGTTTCGAGGAGGCGGGGGTTCCCGATCCCACGGTTTACGCATGACCTATACCGTCAAGGAAATCTTCCTCACGCTTCAGGGCGAGGGCGCGCAATCCGGCCGCCGCGCGGTGTTCCTGCGATTTTCGGGCTGCAACCTCTGGTCGGGCCGCGAGGAGGACCGCGCAACCGCCGATTGCACCTTCTGCGACACGGATTTCGTCGGGACCGGCCCTGATGGCGGTAAATTCGCGCGTGCCGATGAACTCGCCGCCGCGGCCGCCCGGAGCTGGGGACCGTCACGCGAACGTCGCTATATCGTCATCACCGGCGGGGAGCCGCTCCTCCAGCTCGATACGCCGCTGATCGACGCGCTTCATGCGGAAGGGTTCGAGATCGCCATCGAAAGCAACGGCACCCTTCCCGCCCCTCCCGGCATCGACTGGATATGCGTCAGCCCCAAGGCGGGCACGAAAATCGTCCAGCGATCAGGCAACGAGTTGAAGCTGGTCTACCCGCAGCAGGGGATCGACCCGGCCGACCTCACCGGCTGGAACTTCACCCACTTCTTCCTGCAGCCAATGGATTCGCCGGAGCGCGAGGCGAACACGCGCGCTGCGATCGGCTACGCCTTGGAACACCCGCAATGGCGCGTCTCGCTTCAGACCCACAAGCTGGCGGGATTACGCTAGGGCTCTACCCCTACAGGCAGCAACCTTTGGCTGCTTGGCAACAGGTCATCCCCGTCCCCGATAACCCGCCACCCCCTGGTCGGGAACCCACAGCCCTTCCGGCGCGGGTCCGGTCTGCCAGAACACATCGATGGGGATGCCGCCGCGCGGATACCAATATCCGCCGATCCGCAGCCACTTCGGCTTCATTTCATCCACCAGCCGTCGCGCGATGCCGATGGTGCAATCCTCGTGGAACGCCGCGTGGTTGCGGAACGATCCGAGAAACAGCTTCAGCGACTTCAATTCGACGATGGTGTCTTCGGGTGCATAGTCGATCACCAGATGCGCGAAATCGGGCTGGCCCGTCACCGGACAGAGCGAGGTGAACTCGGGCGCGGCGAACCGCACGAGATAGAGCACGCCCGCCTGCGGATTGGGCACATAATCCAGCACCGCTTCTTCGGGTGCCGTTGGCAGCGCGCTCGTTTTGCCAAGATGCTTGGGTATCATGCGCTTCCAGATAGGCGATGACGGGCGAATGTGCCAGATATCTCGACGCTTCGCCGCGCGCGGCCTATTGTGGGGAACAGTCTTGGGAGCCGATGTGACCGAACCGCTCGTTTCAACCGAATGGCTTTCCGTCCACCTCGCCGACGACGACCTCGTCATTCTGGACGCCAGCTACCATTTGCCCGATGCCGGGCGGGATGCCGCCGCCGAATATGCGGCCGCCCATATTCCGGGCGCGGTGTTCATGGATCTCGCGCAACTGAGGGACGCGGCCAATCCGCTGCCGTCGATGATCCCGCCCGCCGGCCAGTTTCGCGAGCAGCTTGCAGCGCTTGGCGTCGGCGATGGAAGCCGCGTCGTGCTCTATGACGACGCGCCGCACGTCACCTCCGCCCGCGCGTGGTTCATGCTGCGGCACTTCGGCTTCGGCAGGGTGTCGCTCCTCGATGGCGGCCTGGCTAGGTGGCGGGCGGAGGGCCGTCCGCTGGAAAGCGGCGTCAATAGCAGGCCGAAGGGCGCGCTTGCGGTTGGCGCGGAACGCAACGACGTCCGCACGCTGGCGGACATGGCCGCCAATCTGGCGAGCAAGGTGGAACTGGTCGTCGATGCGCGCGGCCCCGCCCGCTTCGCCGGAGAGGAACCTGAAACCCGCCCCGGCCTTGCCTCCGGGCACATACCCGGCGCACTGAACCTGCCATATGGCCGCCTCTTCAACCCTGACGGAACCTGGAAGCGCGGCGAGCCGCTGCAAGATGCGTTCACCGCCGCAGGCATCGACCTGTCACGCCCGCTTGTCACCAGTTGCGGGTCCGGCATCACGGCGTCGGTCCTGCTGTTCGGCGCCCATCTGCTGGGCAAGGACGACATCGCCCTTTACGATGGTTCCTGGACTGAATGGGGCGCCGATCCCGCCACCCCGAAAGCGACAGGGGCAGCATGAACAGGAAAGGCGGCGGCCGCAAACCCGCCACGCGCGCGGTCACGGCGGGCCGACGCAAGGAATGGATGGCAGGCATCGTCAATCCGCCCGTCTGGCGCGCATCCACCATTCTCTACGATGATGTCGCGGCGCTGGACGCCGGTGTCCGCGCCCCGGACGACCAGCTCTATTACGGGCGTCGCGGCACCCCGACCCAATGGTCGCTTGCCGAAGCGCTGACCGAATTCGAACCGGGCGCCGCCGGGACGAAACTGTTTCCGTCGGGCGTCGCCGCCGTTGCGACCGCGCTGATGACGGTGCTGCGCCCCGGCGACGAGTTGCTGATGGTCAATTCAGCCTATGAGCCGACGCGCGCCTTCTGTCGCAACATATTGAAGCCTTTCGGCGTGACCACGCGGTTCTATGATCCGCTCATCGGTGCAGGCATTGCCGACCTGATCGCCCCGAACACGCGCGCGATCTTCCTTAAATCGCCGGGTTCGCTCAGCTTCGAGGTCCAGGACGTGCCTGCCATCGTCGATATCGCGAAGAAGCGCGGCATCGTGACGCTGATCGACAACACCTGGGCGACGCCGCTCTATTTCCCGGCGCTGTCGCACGGCGTCGACCTGTCGATCCTCGCCTGCACCAAATATATCGTCGGCCATTCCGACGTGATGGCGGGTTCCGTCACCGCGACGCCCGAATATTGGGACCGGCTGAAATCGACGACCTACAGCTTCGGTCAGTGCCTGTCGCCCGACGATGCCTGGCTTGCGGCACGCGGCCTGCGCACGCTTGCCGTCCGCCTCGCCCAGCACGACGCGAGCGCACGAAAAATCGCGGCATGGCTGTCCGAACAGCCCGCCGTCGCCCGCGTCCTTCATCCGGCGCTTGCCTCCTGCCCCGGCCACCATATCTGGTCGCGCGACTTCAAGGGCGCCACCGGCCTCTTTTCGATCGTCCTCAAGGGCAAGAGCCGCGCTGCCGCCGCCGCGCTCATCGATGGGCTTGAGCTTTTCGGCATCGGCTTTTCATGGGGCGGCTTCGAATCGCTTGCGCTGCCGATCGACCCAACGCCGATTCGCACGGCAAGAACCTGGCAGGCCGAAGGTCCCGCCGTACGGCTGCACATCGGGCTGGAGGACCCGGACGACCTGATCGCCGATCTCGCCGCCGGCCTTGCGCGGTTCGAGGCTTACCCCGGATGATCGCCGACAGCTTTGCCATGCTGGCGCGCTCCAATGCGGCGGAGACGGCGGCCGCCATAGCCATCATAGTCGTGCTGACAATCGCGGCGACGTTCATCGCCAGGCTGACCCGGCCGCTGTTCGAAGCGTTGCGCATCCGTCTGCACGGACCGCCTCCGCCGCGATTCACCCGGCGCTGCGTGCGCCTTCTCGCTGCCTTTCTCGCCAGCTTCGGGCTGTTCATCGCAACCTATGTCCGGCCATGGCCCGAACCGCCCATGCTGTTGCTTGCCGCCGCCCTGGGCGTTGCCGTCGCGATTACCGTCTACCGGGCCCTACGGCTGGTGGGACTGGACCGCCCCCTGTCGCTCCTGTTCGCCAGCGCGATCCTGATTGCTTCGGTCACGGGTGTTCTGGGCGGCCTTACGCCCATCACCAATGCGCTCGACCAGGCAGGCTTCGTCCTTGGCCGACATCGGATATCGGCGCTGCTTGTCATCAACACCGTGCTGGTTGCGGCGGGCCTGTTCGCGGTCGTCAGGCTGGCCGTACGGCTCGTCAACCGATCGATCCAGCAATCCCCGTCGCTCGATCCCCTGCAACGCGTCCTTGTCCAGAAACTGGTCAGCATCGCCATTGTGGTGTTTGCGATCATCTTCGGCATCGACCTGCTCGGCATCGACCTGACCAGCCTCGCCGTCTTTTCTGGCGCGCTGGGGCTGGCGGTCGGCTTCGGCCTGCAGAAAACGCTGGGCAACCTCATTGCAGGGCTCATCCTGCTGATGGACCGGTCGATCAAGCCCGGCGACATCATCGCCGTCGGCGGCAGCTTCGGCTGGGTCAACAAGATCGGCATCCGCGCGGTTTCGGTGATCACCCGCGACGGCAAGGAGCATCTGATCCCGAACGAAAACCTGATGACCCAGGAGGTCGAGAACTGGAGTTACTCGAGCCGGGACGTGCGCATTCATGTCTCGGTCGGCGTATCCTATGACGCCGACATCCATCGCGCGAAGGAGCTGATGCTGGAAGCCGCAAAGGCCTGCCCACGCGTGTTGCCCTCTCCCGAACCTCTCGTCTGGCTCAAGGACTTTGGCGATCGGGCGGTCGAATTCGATATTCGTGTCTGGATTTCCGACCCCGAAGCCGGAATCGGCAATGTGCAGGGGGACATATTGTCGCGAATCTGGGATCTCTTCCGCGAAAACGGCATTTCCCTGCCTTACCCTCAGCGGGATATCCACATCCGCAGCCTGCCCGAAGGCGTGACACTGCCCGCGACGCAGCCCTAAGGCGCTTTTCGCAACCCTTTATGCGCCCGGATGGCGTTCGAAGCAGGCGCTTATCTCGTTGGGCGTCGGACGCTCTCCGACTGCCTCGAACATCGCCAGATAACTGTTGGATCGGGGCAGTTCCTTGAAGGAGGTGCGCCGGAATCCAACTGCCGCGAATTCACATACCAGCAGGCGCGGCGGCGTGCCGTGCTGATCGGTCGGCTTTTCGTTATCGACGACGACGATCTGCCCGCCGGGTTTCAGCGACGGCCGGACGAACCACAGGAAGGCGTAAGGCTGCTGTATCTCATGGTACATGTTGACCATGAAAATGCGATCGAAGGAGTTGGCGGGCAGTTTCGGATTATGCGGTTCGCCAAGTTTGACGCTGACATTGTCCAGACGCTCGCGCTCGACCCGCTCGGCAAGCCGGTCCCGCGTCACGGCGACAATGTCTTCCGCCAGCACACGTCCCTTTTCGCCCACTTTCCGGGCGAGCCTTACTGTGTAATAGCCTTCACCTGCGCCGATGTCGGCCACGGTCATGCCGGGCGTGACCATTGCATAGGCCATCACCGATTCAGCCTCGCCGGCCTGATCGCGCTTGTCTTCGTCCGCGCCGCCGATATCGACCGGCGCGATCGGACGCTGCGCGCGCGGAAAGTCCTTTACATCGGGGTCCGACGGCTTTTGGCTGCACGCGGTGAGAAGCGAGAGCAGCACCAACAGCGTTCGCCCCGAGCGCGTTTGGGAAACACGCCTGGGCCCGGCCGGCCGTCCAGTAACTCTGCACCCGCGGCTCATGGCCTATTCCACATCCTCCACGTCCACCTTTTCGCCCGTCACCCGTTGCGACAGCGCCGCCGCCATGAACGGGTCGAGCGCTCCGTCCAGCACGTCGGAGGGCGCGGTCGAGGTGACGCCGGTGCGAAGGTCCTTCACCAGCTGATAGGGCTGAAGAACGTAGGACCGGATTTGGTGGCCCCAGCCGATATCGGTCTTGGTCGCGTTGACGGCGTTCGCCTCTGCCTCGCGAATCTGGAGTTCGCGTTCGTAAAGCCGCGCCTTCAACTGCTTCATCGCTTCGGCGCGGTTCTTGTGCTGCGAACGCTGGTTCTGGCACGACACGACGATGCCGGTCGGCAAATGGGTCATGCGGACGGCGGAATCGGTGGTGTTGATGTGCTGTCCGCCCGCGCCCGATGCGCGATAGGTGTCGATCCGAAGGTCCTTGTCCTCGACGGTGATGTCGATGTCGTCGTCGATCACCGGATAGACCCACACGCTTGAAAAGCTGGTGTGGCGGCGCGCGGAACTGTCATAGGGCGAAATCCGCACCAGGCGGTGCACACCGCTTTCGGTCTTGGCATAGCCATAGGCGTTCTCGCCCTTTAGCAGCAGCGTCGCCGATTTGATTCCGGCCTGTTCGCCGGCATGATAGTCGATCAGCTCGACCTTATAGCCGCGCCGCTCGGCCCAGCGCGTGTACATGCGCTGAAGCATTTCGGCCCAGTCCTGGCTTTCAGTGCCGCCCGCGCCGGCGTTGATTTCGATATAGGTGTCGTTGGCGTCGGCCTCGCCCGCCAGCAGTGCCGCAACCTTGTCCTTGTCGGCGCGGTCGGCCAGCGCGGACAGCGCGGCGACGCCGTCATTCGCCAATGCGTCGTCACCCTCCGCCTCGGCCAGTTCGATCAGCTCCACCGTATCGTTCAGCTCACTCTCGATCGCCTTCACCGTGCCGATCGATTCGTCCAGCCGCCGCCGTTCGCGCATGACGTCCTGCGCGGCCTTGGGATCATTCCACAGGGTCGGGTCTTCCACCCGGGCATTGAGTTCATCCAGCCGACGGAGCGCACGGTCCCAGTCGAGGAAACGCCTTACCAGCGCCACCGCGTCGTTGATCCGTTCGACAAAGGCCTGCGCTTCTGCGCGCATTCTGTTCTCCCGAAATTTCTTCCACCGACATGCCAGCGAAAATTGGCATTCATGGATAGACTGGTATCTGACTGCGGCAGACGCCGACTTTCGCCGGGGTGCCGAAAATCCCCAAGGGCCTTAGTAAATACCCCCGGTGCTCTGCAAGAAATCACTGTCCGAACGCACCGGAGCGCTCTGCGCCTTGACCATTTCGCGTGCCAGTTCATCGCGACGGACCACACGGCGGGGCTCGCTTTCAGGTTTGAACGCCTCCCAGATCACCGGGCTTTTCGGATCGTCCGACGGCCAGACACCGAACACCTTGCGCCCGCTGCGCCGGTCGATCCTGATCATCCGAATGCCGGGAGGAGCAAGGAAGGGCACCTTCGGCCTGTCCTTCATGGCGATTTCGGCCCATTGCTTCCAGATCGGGACGGCCGTGTTGCCGCCCTGCACATAGCCGCCAAGGGGTTTCGGCTGATCATAGCCAATATAGAGCCCGGCGACGAGATCGGGCGAGCCACCGACAAACCACGCATTGGTGGGGCCCGATGTCGTGCCGGTCTTGCCGAACAGCGGACGATCCATGTCGCGGAGGCGGACCGCGGTGCCGCGTTGCACGACGCCTTCCATGATGTGCACGACCTGATAGGCGGTCAGCGGGTCCATCACCTGCTTGCGGCGTTCGGGTGGACGGGGCATCGCCTTGCCGTTCCAGTCCGAAGCATTGCACCCTTCGCAAGGCCGCGTATCTCGCCGGTAGATGATCTTGCCGTGCCGATCCTGCACAAGGTCGATCAGCGACGGCTTCAGTTGTTTTCCGCCATTGACCAGCATCGAATAGCCATTAACGAGATGGGCTACGGTCGTCTCGCCCGCGCCCAGCGAAATCGCGAGAACGGCGGGATAATCGCCTATGCCCATGACCCTGGCGGTCTTCACGACCTTGTCCATTCCGGTCTGCGCGGCCGCTCGCACCGTCATCAGGTTGCGCGATTGCTCAACCCCCCAACGCATGGTCTGCGGCCCGGCATAGCCGCCGCTGAAGTTGCGAAAGCATTTCTGGCCCAGCCGCACCGACTGGAGGACGCAGAAAGGTCCGTCGATGATGATGGATGCGGGCGTCATGCCATTGTCCAGCGCGGCGGCGTAGACGAACGGCTTGAACGACGAGCCGGGCTGGCGCAGCGCCTGGCTTGCCCGGTTGAACTGCGAGCGCCTGCTGTCGAACCCGCCCACCATCGCCAGAATCCGCCCGGTATGCGGATCCTGCACCACCATTCCGCCGCTGATGTCGGGGATTTGGCGCAGCACATAGACCCCGCCGTCCTTTTTCACCGGAACGACGTCGCCGGGTTTCAGGAAGTTGAACGCGCTGCCGCCCACCCCGCGCTTGGGCCAGTTGGCGCCGGACTGCGGCATGGCGCCCTGGCTTCCGTCCTCCAGGCCCAGCGTGGCGGTACCGCCCGATTTGGAAAGGACGACAGCCGCGCGCCAGTCGTCATAGCCGACCGGCAAATTCAACGCGCGGAGCCTGGCCGCCCAGCCATCGCCCAGGGCAATATGGTCGGCGGGCCCACGCCAGCCTTTGGGGCGGTCATAGCGAACAAGCCCGTCACGCAGCGCCTGTTCGGCTGCGCGCTGGATCGCCGGGTCGATCGACGTGCGCACCCATAGGCCGCCGGCATAAACACTGTTGGGACCGTCCTTACCCGTCTCGCCGAATTTGGCCATCAGCTCGCGCCGGACGTCCTCGATGAACCAACTGCCCATCTGGTCCGTCCGCACCTGATAAGGCCTGATCGTGCCAAGCGGGTGGGCGATGGCGGCGTCCCGATCGGCGGCGGTGATGTAGCCGTTTTCCGCCATCTGGCCCAGCACCCAGTTCCGGCGGGTTCGCGCTCGGTCGGCATGCAGGGTCGGATTATAGTTGTTGGGCGCTTTGGGAAGCACGGCCAGATAGGCCATCTCCGCCAGCGAAAGCTCTCGGACATCCTTGCCGAAATAGGCGCGCGACGCAGCCTGAACGCCATAGGCGTTGCGGCCGAGGAATATCTGGTTGAGGTACAGCTCAAGTATCTGCTGTTTGGTGAACGCGCTTTCGATGCGCTTCGCCAGGATCGCCTCGCGAATCTTGCGCGTGTAGCTCAGTTCGCTGGTCAGCAGTAAGTTCTTGGCGACCTGCTGGGTGATCGTGGATGCGCCGCGCGGGCGCTTGTTCGATCCGATGTTGGAGATGATCGCGGACACAATGCCCGGATAATCCAGCCCGCCATGCTGAAAGAACGTCTTGTCTTCGGCCGATATGAACGCCTGGATCAGCTTGGGCGGGATTTCCTCATAGGTCAGGTAGACCCGCCGCTCGCGAGCGAATTCATGGATCGGCGTGCCGTCGACGGCGCGGATGTGGGTCGGCAGTGGCGGTTCATAGGCAAGCAAGGCCTCGGTCGACGGCAGGTTCCGCGCGAAAATCGCCAGGATCAACAGCCAGCCGATCAACAGCACACCAACCGCAATGATCGCCCGGCGTCCCCACCGATGCGCCCACCAGCGCGCGGCTTCGGACTTCGCCAGCGCCCAATAATGCCTTGCTTCAGCAACAACCATGGTTCCGGCCTATAGACATGTCCGCAGCGCGGCGAAAGCGGGTCGCGGCGCGGATCGCCGCAGGACGGCGCTAGTGCGTCCGGTACCGACGGGCGAAATGCGCCTCGACGGCGTTTTTCACGCCGCTCGCGATCGCTTTTTGCCCTGCTGACGAGAACAGGAATCGAAAATCTTCAATATTCGAAAGATAGCCCGTTTCTATGAGAACCGAAGGCGTATCGGGCGCTTTCAGCACAACAAATCCGGCAAAGCGGTGAAATTCGCTCTTGAACTTCACATAGGGCGCCATTTCGCGCTGGAGCAACGCCGCGAAGCTGGACGACACATTCATTGTGTCCCGCTGCGCAAGGTCGATCAGTATCGATGACACGTCCGACGCTTCCTTGCTGAGGTCGATGCCATTGATGATGTCGGACTTGTTTTCGCGCGCGGCAAGCTTCGCCGCTTCGCGATCCGACGACACGTCGGACAGTGTATAGACCGTGGCCCCGTGCGCGTCGGGGTTGCTCGCGCTATCCGCGTGAATGGAAATGAACAGGTCGGCCTTGAGCCGCCGCGCCACCTCGCGCCGCTCGCCCAGCACCAGAAAACGGTCGTCCGACCGCGTGAGAACCGTCTTGACGCGGCCCGATGCGTCCAGCTCGCGCTTTATCGCCCTGGCGATCTGCAGCGTCACATCCTTTTCGCGCCGGCCATCTAAAACGGACAGCGCCCCCGTGTCATGGCCGCCGTGCCCCGCATCGATCACGACCAGCGGCCGCCGCCCACGCGCGGCGACCGAGCCTCGCGGAACATCGGCAGGCGCGGGTGGCGCGTTCACGATAGGTTGCGTCAAAACCGGCCGGTTGACGGAAGGCGCGGGCTTTGGCGCAGGCAGGCTTACCGGTTTGGCCGCCGGGGCCAGGGGTTTGGTCGCGGGCGCGGCGGCAGCGGCGGCGTGAATACGGCGCGGCGCCTTTGCATAACGCGCGAATTCGGCAGCGCCGGTGGATTTCAGCGTCAGGGTCAATCCCGTTTGTCCGTCAGCGACGACCCCGTCCGCCAGGATCATCGGTTGGGCAAGATCGATCACCAGCCTCGCCGCATCCGCGCTGAACTGGCCAATTCTGATGCCTTTGACGCCGCCAACGCCCATTATCGATTTCGCGCCGGCCTTCGCCCCTTCAAGATCGACGACGATCCGGTCGGGTCCGGTCAGCGCGAAGCTGGAGGCGCGAGCAAAGCCCTGCGGCATGCTGATTTCCACTTTGACGCCATCGGCGACAGGCACCGCGGTCATCGATTGGACGGCCCCAGCAAATGATTGCGTCGATGACAGCAGGATCAGCATCCATGCCATCAACATCCTCGCAAGAAGGCGGCCCGACGCCCGGTCAGAATAATTTGAAAAAATTGGTACCATTCCCCCGGCTGGGCCGTTCGTTTACCGACGCGCCCAAAGACCTAGACGCAAGATCCGGCATCGACAAGATTTCATGAGCTTTTAAGGCAGAATGACACGCCCGCCGGACACGCCTTGCCCCCTACCCATTCCGATGCTACTCACCGTCAATCCAAATAGGAGCCGTGTGCTAGGATCACGCGGCCGATTAGGCGGATGGAGAGGATATTGGTGGAGGCGCATTGGGCCATCGCCCGCCGCCCGACCATTTCCTCCGAAAAATTTTGCGCCACGGCGCCGTGCGTTGCACGGTACCAAGGCATCGGGGTTGTTGCTGCATGGAATTCGCCGTTTCTGATTATCCGATCTTCGCGCCGCGACGCGCGGGACGGATGAACGGCATCGATGCCGCCTCTACTGAGTATCATCACCAACGGGAAACCGGATGGCCTTCGCCTCCTGCTCCCCATTCATATCGCGCGCCGGTGGCGGATGGCCCTAGCCTCGCCGCCGCTTGGCGTGCCTGGAGACTATCACATGGTAAAGCGCATGCTTGTCGACGCGCGCCACCCCGAGGAGACTCGGGTCGCCGTCGTCAATGGGAACCGTATAGAAGAACTTGATTTTGAATCCGCAGACCGGCGGCAACTGAAGGGCAATATCTATCTCGCCAAGGTGACGAGGGTCGAACCATCGTTGCAGGCGGCATTTGTGGATTACGGCGGCAATCGCCACGGCTTTCTGGCCTTTTCGGAAATCCACCCGGACTATTACCAGATTCCGAAGGAGGATCGCGACGCGCTCCTGCGGGAGGAGGCCGAACACGCCGCCGAGGAAGAGGCGCTGCGCGCCCGCCGTTCCGACGCCGAAGAACGCGGCGATGGCGATGATCACGTCGAAGACGATCACGAAGATCATCTTGATGACGAGGATTTGAGCGAAGATCGCCCGCGCGGTCCGGCATCGGCCGGCGGGGGACATGAGGAATCCGCGGCCGACGCGCTTCGCCAACGCCGCATGGCGCTTCGGCGGCGCTACAAGATTCAGGACGTCATCCGGCGGCGGCAGGTGCTGCTTGTTCAGGTCGTAAAGGAAGAGCGCGGCAACAAGGGCGCCGCTCTCACCACCTATCTTTCGCTGGCGGGCCGCTATTGCGTGCTCATGCCCAACACCACCCATGGCGGCGGCATCTCGCGCAAGATTTCGAACCAGTCGGACCGCAAGCGGCTGAAGCAGATAATGGCCGAACTGCAATTGCCGCCAAGCATGGGCTGCATCGTGCGTACGGCCGGGCTCGAGCGCACACGAACCGAGATCAAGCGCGACTTCGACTATCTCACTCGTCTGTGGGATGAAATCCGCAATAATACACTGAATTCCGCCGCGCCTGCGCTGATTCACGAGGATTCGAACCTCATCAAGCGCGCCATCCGCGACATATACAGCCGCGAAATCGATGACGTGCTGGTCGAAGGCGACGAGGGCTACCGCGCCGCCAAGTCCTTCATGAAGCTGCTGATGCCCAGCCACGCCAAGAAGGTGCAGGCCTATGCCGATCCGGTGCCGCTGTTCCAGCGCTTCAATGTCGAAGGGCAGCTTGCGGCGATGTACCAGCCGGTCGTGCAGCTCCATTCGGGCGGCTATCTGGTAATCAATCCGACCGAGGCATTGGTGTCGATCGACATCAACTCCGGCCGGTCGACCCGCGAACACAACATCGAGGAAACAGCGCTCAAGACCAATCTTGAAGCCGCCGACGAGATTGCAAGGCAGCTTCGCCTGCGCGACATGGCAGGGCTGGTCGTGATCGATTTCATCGACATGGAATCGAACAGCAACACCCGCAAGGTCGAGCGCGCCATGAAGGAAGCGCTGAAAAATGATCGTGCCCGGATTCAGGTGGGCCGCATTTCTTCCTTCGGCCTGATGGAAATGAGCCGGCAGCGGCTGCGCACCGGCGTTCTGGAAGCCTCCACCCACAGCTGCCCGCTGTGCGACGGCACCGGGCTCGTTCGCACCATCCCATCCGCCGCGCTTTCCGCGTTGCGCGGACTTGAAGAAGAGGCCGTTCGCGGGCGGGCAAGCGAGCTTACGCTTCGGTGCGGCATCGAGGTTGCGATCTATGTTCTCAATCGCAAACGCGACGACATCGTCGCGCTGGAGCTGCGCTACGGCGTCCGGATCGAGGTGATCCCCGACGAGGACATGCAGTCGCCGCAATATGCGATTGAAACGGCCGGTCCGCCGCCCGTCCGCAGGGCCGAGCTTTTTGCCCCTGTCGCCCCGCCTCCGGTCGACGACGATGAAGATGATGTCGTCGAGGAAGAGGACGAGGAAGAAGAGGCGGAGCGCGGCCAGGAAACTGAATCCGAGCAGGGCGAACATCGTCGCCGTCGCCGTCGCCGCCGTCGCGGCGGGCGCCGTGATGTGCATGAGGAAGAACGGGAGGAAGCGCAGCCCGCCCTGGCCGACGGCGAGGAATCCGAAGCCGGAGAGATGCCGGGCGACGAAATTCGCGCAGAAGCCGAAGCGCATGACGACCAGCACGAAGGCCCCGGCCGCCGTCGCCGTCGCCGTGGACGCCGCGGCGGACGCCGTAATCGCGAGGACGTCGGCGCGGGTGCGCTGGCAGTCGAAACGCCCGCCGAGGCCGCGGCGATGATCGTCGAAGTCGAAAGCGGCGTCGAGACGATCGCGCCCGCAACTGAGGCGGAGCCCGAAGTCCCGGCAGCCTCGGAGGACAAGCCTCGGACCGCGCGCCGCCGCCCCCGTGCACGCCAGGCCGCTGCACCGAAGGAAGCGCCTGCCGAGGCGGCGCCAAGCCCCGAACCCGAGCCCGCCACCGACGCGAAGCCCAAGGCACCGCGCACCAGCCGCCGCAAAAAGGCGGAAGCAGCGCCGGCCGGAGGCGAGGTAGCCGAAACCGGCCAGCCCGATCAGGCCGCGCCCGAAGAAAAGCCGAAGGCACGCCGTCCCGCGCGTCGCAAGGCTGCTGGCGTAACTGGAGAGCCGGTGGTTGTACCGGCCGAGGCGGTGTCGGTTGCTTCGGCACCTGCCGCCCCAGCCGAACTTGCGCCTTCCGCCGATGATCCGGCCGGGGTCGGTGAAGAGGTTGTCGACGGCGACGGCCGTCCCACCCGCCGTGGATGGTGGCAGAGGACATTCGGCCAATAAACGACAAAGGCCCCTCTTCCGGGAAAGGAGGAGGGGCCATGGCCGTAGCACCTGCTTCATTGACCATTCAGGCAATCCGGCCCATTTCTACGCGCGATGGTCCGTCAACTTGCCGTAGCTTTCCGCCTGATTCTGGCGACGTTAGTCATCGTTTCGCTCGCTGCCCGTCCGGCCGCCGCGCAATCGATTCTGCGCGATACCGAAACCGAGGCGTTTTTCAATGACATGTCGCGGCCCCTCATCGTCGCAGCGGGGCTCGATCCGAAATCAACGCAAGTCGTCCTGATCGGCGACCCCGAGATCAACGCCTTTGTGTCGCAGGGGCAGGTCGTCCACATCAATTCCGGCCTCCTGCTTGCGGCAGACAACGTCCAGCAAGTCCAGGGGGTGGTCGCGCATGAACTGGGCCATATCGCCGGCGGACACGCGATACGTTTTTCAGAAGGCGTCACGCAGGCGACGGGCATCACGATCATGTCGCTGCTGCTGGGTGCGGCGGCAATGGCGGCGGGTTCGCCCGACGCGGGCATGGCGATCATGGCAGGTGGCCAGCAAGCGGCGATGGGCAAATTTCTGGCCTTTTCCCGCACCCAGGAAAATTCGGCCGACCAGGCGGGCGCTTTGTTTCTGCGCCGGGCGGGCATTTCCGGCAAGGGCTCGCTGGAGTTTTTCAAAAAGCTGCAAAACCAGGAATATCGTCTCGCCATCCCCCAGTCTGACAGCTACGACCGCACCCATCCGCTGACCAGCGACCGGATCGCCGCGCTCGAAAACCTCTACAAGGCATCGCCCGCGTGGAACAAACCGCCGGACCCCGCGCTCGATGCACGGTTTCAGCGCATCAAGGGCAAGCTCACCGGCTTTGTCGAAGACTCGCAACGGGTGATGCAGCTCTACCCCGAATCCGATGACAGCATCGCCGCCCATTATGCCCGCGCATATGCCTGGCACCGGTCCGCTTATCCCGACAAGGCGGTAAAGGAAGTGGACGCGTTGATCGCCAAGGATCCCCACGACCCCTATTTCCTTGAACTGAAGGGCCAGATCCTGCTCGAATCGGGCAAGCCCAGGGACGCGATCGCACCGCTTCGCGAGGCTGTTCAGCGGTCAGGCAGCCAGCCAATGATCACGGCGCTGCTCGGACATGCGCTGATTGCGACCGAAGATCCCAAATATTTCCCCGAGGCACGCGACATTCTGAAACTGTCGGTTGCGCGGGACGGCGAGAACCCCTTTGCCTGGTATCAGCTCGGCGTCGTCTACGACCAGGAGGGCGATCAGCCCCGCGCCGCGCTTGCAACCGCTGAACGCTACAGCCTTGAAGGGAATTTCGGTCCGGCGCTCGCCAATGCCGAGATGGCGATGCGGGGCCTGAAGACCGGCACGCCGGACTGGATTCGCGCGCAGGATATCGCCATGGTCGCGCGCGACGAGACACAGAACAAACGACGGGCGCGCCAGTGAGATTGACAAGGGAACGACTGAAGGCCGCAACACGAGATGGGCGGCTGATGCTTATGTGGGCCTTTGCCGCGCTGCTGCTGACAGCCGGCGTCGTGGTCGCGGTGCTGAACAATTTCTACGCCAGCGAATCCGCCGATACGCCGCTGAAGGTGCCAGCAGCCGAACGGGCGCGGATGGAAAGCGTCGTTCACGACTATCTTCTCGCACACCCCGAAATCATTCCCGAAGCGATCAAACATTTGCAGGACAGGCAGGTGGGCGACCTGGTCGCCGCCAACCGCGATGCCATCGAAACCCCGTTCGAAGGCGCGTGGGCGGGCGCGAAAAACGGCGACGTCGTGCTTGTCGAATTCTTCGATTACGCCTGCCCTTATTGCAAGGCCAGCGTCGCGGACGTGAAGCGCCTGCTCGCCGAAGACAAGAATCTGAAGGTCGTTTGGCGCGATTTTCCGGTCTTGGGCGAGGACAGCCGCGACGCCGCCATGGCCAGCCTTTCGGCCGCGCGTCAGGGGCGTTATGTCGCCTTCTACAATCATATGTTCGAAAGCGGGCACCCAGACCGCACCAACCTGATCCAGGCGGTCCGCGCGACGGGAATGAACGAGGTGCAGGCCGGCCGCGATCTCAATTCGACGGCATTCAAGACGGAAATCCAGAACAACCTCGAGCTTGGCCGCGCGCTGGGTCTATCGGGCACGCCGTCCTATGTGGTGGGCGACCAGATTTTGAACGGGGCGGTGGGCTATGAGGCGCTCAAGACGGCCATAGCTAAGGCCCGGGAAAAAAAGGGGTAAATGCGGCGCATCGGATTTCTTGGGATCCCCCAAACAAATTATTGATAAAAAGTTAATTTTCATAATAGTGTCGCCGTCACGGTCCGTTGAGACCGTCCTGGGGTCAATTTCGGGCGATTCAAAAAACAATGCAGAAAGTTGTATTGCGCGCGGTCACGGACCGTGCTCATCCGCGCACCAGCGTATTCCTTCAGTCCAATATCGAAACGGCGGATCGGCGCGCAAACGCCATCGTCCGCAACCTCTCCGCCGGCGGCGCATGTCTCAGCATCGGTGGCGCACTGCCCCGTTCGGGTCAGGCAATCTGCCTTACGCTTCGGCACATTGGCCAAATCGGCGGCAAGATCATGTGGGTCCGGGCAGGACGGATCGGTGTCGCATTCGACCGCGCAATCAACCCTGTAACGGTTATGTCCAACACTGCGATATGAGCACCGCCTGAATCGGCCTCGAGGCGCTGACGGTTATGGTCAGTAGGCGCGGCCGTCCTTTTGCGCCTGCCGCCTGCGTTCCTTTTCGTCGTGCTCTTCCTGTTTACGTATCGCGCGGCCCCGATTGCGATCCGCTTCCGCCTGGCTGGTCGTGACGGCATCCACACCCGCGCTCGCCGCCTTGACTGGCAAGGTCACGACGTCGGCGGCTGTCCGCACAAGGCAACCACTCAGCATCGCCGCAAGTGGAAGGATCAGGATCATGCGCATCAACTGTTACTCCATCCGCACATTACCGGCGGCGATCATGCAGAAAATCATGTCCGCTTCGTGGCGAATCTGATCTGTGGACCTACCGGATCCGCCGGACACGCCGCCCCTGCCGCGACCGAAATTGGCGGGGCGCCGCGTATTATATTTCTAGTCCGAAACGCGCGCCGAACCAGGCCATCAATGCATAAAGCGTGACCGTCAGCACGCAGCCGATTGCCAGCACGACCCAGAACGGCCAGCCACGCCCCAGCAGTACCGGCATCAGCAAGAACATCGGCAGCGACGGCAGCACGAACCAGAAGGTCGCACCCGCATGCGCGGCCAGGCGAACCGGATCGCGGGTATCATGCCACAGCCACATCATGCCGAGCACCGACACCAGCGGCAGGGAAGCGATCAGCGCCCCCAGACCGGGACTGCGCTTGGCGACTTCGGACACAATGGCGATAATGATGCCCGAGATCAGAGCCTTGACCGCAAGATAGAGCATTCGAGGCCCCTTTGATGAACGACAACGAAAAAGCCCCACCGTTTCCGGCGGGGCTCTTCATAGTCCAGTCCGAAAGACCGAAGCGAATTAGCGCGAATAGAACTCGACGACCAGATTCGGCTCCATCTTCACCGGATAGGGCACTTCGTCGAGCGTCGGGACGCGGACGAAGGTCACCTTGGCCGGGCCATCGGGCGCCACATATTCCGGAATATCGCGCTCGGCGAGGCTCTGCGCCTCAAGCACCAACGCCATTTCACGAGCCTTGGCGCCAAGTTCGACGATGTCGCTCGGCCGCACGCGTGCGGATGCGATATTGGTCTTCTTGCCGTTCAGATAGATGTGTCCGTGGCTCACGATCTGGCGGGCGGCGAAGATCGTCGGCGCGAACTTGGCGCGATAGACGACCATGTCCAGGCGCTGCTCAAGCAGACCGATGAGGTTCTGCGAAGTATCGCCCTTGATCCGCGACGCTTCAACGTAGTTCTTCTTGAACTGCTTTTCGGTGATGTCGCCGTAATAGCCCTTCAGCTTCTGCTTGGCCTTAAGCTGAATGCCGTAGTCGCTGGTCTTGCTCTTGCGGCGCTGACCGTGCTGGCCGGGGCCGTATTCGCGCTTGTTGACCGGGCTCTTCGGGCGGCCCCAGATGTTTTCACCCATCCGGCGGTCGAGTTTGTACTTGGCGCTGGAGCGCTTCGACATGATCTGTCCTTCAATCTGCTACGTCTATGTTCCAGCCCCTCTGATCCGAAAACCGGTTCCCCACTTTTCGGGAAGGACTGAGCGTGTCCCTGGAACCGCACCACCGGACCGAAATCCGATGCGGCCGCCGCTTCACCAGGGGTGCGGGGCCAATTGCGAAGGCGGCCTAATGGCGGGGATAGGGCCAAGAGTCAACTTTCGCGTGATGAATCAACTTTGCATTCATGTCGAGCGAAGCTCAGCGAGGCCGTCCCCCGCGCCGTCCCTCGACCAGCGCATGAACGATGCCGCGCAGCGTGCGGACTTCCTTCTCGCTCCATGCCGGGCGGGTCAGCAGGTTGCGGAGTGTCCGCTTTGCCGTCACGACGCGCGCGGGAACGTGGTAATAGCCCGCGTCCTCCAGTGCATCGTCCACCTGCCCGATCAGCCCCTCAAGCGACCCCTGCGAAGCCGGGCCCTCATAATTGTCGATCACCGTCTGCGGCTGTCCGCCGGCCTTTGACCATTCATAGGCGGCCAGGATCACCGCCTGCGCCAGATTGAGCGAGCCGAATTCGGGATTGACTGGCACGGTAAGGATCGCCTGTGCGCAGGCGACATCGTCGGTCTCCAGGCCCGAGCGCTCCGGCCCGAAGATCAGCGCCGACCGTTCGGGTCGCACGCGTATTTCACGCGCCGCCATCTCCGGCGTGACGACAGGCTTTGTGAGCCCGCGCTTCCTGACGGTGGTGGCATAGACAAAGTGGCAATCGGCAACTGCTTCGGCGACCGTTTCGAACACGCGGGCATTGGCGAGCACCAGGTCAGCGCCGCTTGCCGCCGGGCCGGCATCCGGGTTCGGCCAGCCATCGCGCGGAGAAACGAGGCGCATGTCGGTAAGCCCGAAATTGAGCATCGCCCGCGCCGCCTTGCCGATATTTTCGCCCAGCTGGGGGCGAACAAGGACGACGGTGGGAGCAGTCACAACCTCATCCATCTCAACAGCCCGGCGTTACCCAGCGGAGACCGGGATCCAATACGCACTCAGCGGGGATTCCAGCCTTCGCTGGAATGACGATAACGGCTCTCATTCCTTTTCCGCTTCGTTTACCGAACCGGCGAAATCCTCGAAGTCCTTGGCTTCGGTGAAATCCTTGTAGACGCTGGCGAAGCGGATGTAGGCGACCGGATCGAGCGCCTTCAAGCCATCCATTACCAATTGCCCGATCGTGTCAGCCTCCACCTCGGTTTCGCCCTGGGTTTCAAGCTGACGCTGGATGGCCGAGACAAGCCGTTCGATCCGCGCCGGATCAACCGGCCGTTTGCGGCAGGCGATGATGATCGAGCGTTCCAGCTTCTCGCGTTCGAACGGCTCGCGCTTGCCGCCCTTCTTCGCCACGACCAGTTCGCGCAGCTGGACCCGCTCGAAGGTGGTGAAGCGCGCGCCGCAGCCTTCGCACTGACGCCGTCTGCGGATGGAAGCGCCGTCCTCCGTGGGACGGCTGTCCTTCACCTGGCTGTCGTCATGGCCGCAAAAAGGGCAGCGCAAGGACTAGAGGTCCGCGTAGATCGGGAAACGCGCAGTCAGCGCCTTGACGCGCTCACGCACCGCAAGTTCCACCGCCCTGTTGCCTTCCTGCCCATTGGCCTTCAACCCGTCGAGCACATCGGCGATCATGTCGCCGATCTCGCGGAACTCGGCAACGCCAAAGCCGCGCGTCGTGCCTGCGGGCGAGCCCACGCGAATGCCGCTGGTCTGCGTCGGCGGTAGCGGATCGAACGGCACGCCGTTCTTGTTACAGGTGATGCCCGCATGCTCCAGCGCCTCGTCGGCGGCCTTGCCGGTCAGCCCGAGCGGACGCAGGTCGATGAGCGCGAGATGGGTGTCGGTGCCGCCCGACACGATGTCCGCCCCCCGCTCCTTCAGGCGGCTCGCAAGCGCCTTGGCGTTTTCGACCACGGCGCGCGCATAGCTCTTGAACTCCGGCTGCAGCACCTCGCCGAACGCCACCGCCTTGGCAGCGATGATGTGCACCAGAGGTCCGCCCTGAAGGCCGGGAAAGACCGCCGAATTGATCTTCTTGCCGATGGCTTCGTCGCGGCTGAGGACCATGCCGCCGCGCGGACCGCGAAGCGTCTTGTGGGTGGTCGTGGTGACGACATCGGCATAGGGAACGGGGCTGGGATGGACGCCGCCTGCCACAAGCCCGGCGAAATGCGCCATGTCGACGAACAGCAGCGCTCCCACCTTGTCGGCAATCGCGCGGAAACGCTCGAAATCGAGGAAGCGCGGATAGGCCGATCCACCGGCAATGATAAGCTTGGGCTTGCTTTCGATCGCCAGCTTTTCAACCGCGTCATAATCGATAACGTGGCTGTCCTTGTCGACGCCGTACTGCACGGCGTTGAACCATTTGCCCGACATCGCCGCACGCGCGCCATGGGTGAGGTGGCCGCCCGCATCGAGCGACATGCCCAGGAAGGTGTCGCCGGGCTGCAGCAGCGCCAGCATCACCGCTCCATTGGCCTGCGCGCCGGAATGCGGCTGGACGTTCGCATAGGCGGCGTCGAAAATCTGCCTGGCGCGATCGATCGCGAGCTGTTCGACCTCATCCGACGGCGCGCAGCCCTGATAGTAGCGCTTGCCGGGATAGCCCTCGGCGTATTTGTTGGTGAAGATCGAACCTTGCGCCTCAAGCACCGCGCGCGACACGATGTTCTCTGATGCGATCAGCTCGATCTGTTCCCGCTGCCGCTTCAGTTCGTGCTGGATCCCGGCGGCGACGGCGGCATCGGCAGCGCCAAGGCCACGAGTGAAGAAGCCGTCCGGCTGCACCTGACTGTTCACGGATGCGGTTGCGGTGCTCATCGGCAAGCCTCCTTTTTGGTGGTCATATCACGAGGGTCACTAGGGTCAAATTTGCGGATTGGACAGCTTTTCGACGCGACGGGCGTGCCGGTCGCCGCCAAAAGGCGTTGTAAGAAACGCCTGCAGGCAATCCTTGGCCGTCTCGATGCCGATCAACCGCGCGCCCATGGCGACGATGTTGGCATCATTGTGCTGCCGCGCAAGCCGGGCCGCCAGATTGTCCGACACAAGTGCGCAGCGCGCGGCGGGATTGCGGTTGATGGCAATTGAAATGCCGATGCCCGATCCGCACAGCGCCACGCCCCACCGCGCCGCGCCGGACGCGATCGCCCTGGCCAGCTTGTAGCCATAATCGGGATAATCGACGGAATCGGCGGTTGCCGGTCCGAGATCGGTCACTTCATAGCCGTTTTCAACAAGCCACGCGCCCAGCGCCGCCTTCATTTCAATGGCTGCGTGATCCGATGCGATGGCGACGGTGTCGGCCATGGGCGTTTCCCTGGAAAAGCGAGTCGATAAGTCGCTGCTTCTCTAGGTGGATGCGGGCGGAATCGCAACGCACTGTTGCCGATCCGCCCGCATGTGTCGGCGGAGGCTGTCAGGCGGCCCGCGCGTAAAGACGAGCTTCCCTGCCCATCAGCATATCGGCAAGAAACCAATAAGCTTCGCCCCAGGCATTGAGCACCGTGTCGTCGACCGCATCCCCAAGCACGTCCTTGATGGCCGGCAACAAGGCGTTGGCCACCGCCGGATAGTGTTCAGGCCGAACACCTGTTTCGACATGACGTTCGACCATGCGCTGCATGGCTGCGCCCAATGCATCGAGATTATCGATATTCCGGGCATAGCCAAGGATCGCGGCTGCAAGACGTTTTGGCTGCTCGCCGGATTTCTGGGCAGCCTGGTCGAACATCTCTTTGATCTTTTCGTCGGCGAACAGCCGCTCATACATGCACGTCGTGATGGCGACGCCATGCTTTTGAAGTGCGGGCGCGGTGGATTTGATGATGGCGATGGTCTCAGCGGAAAGCGGTGTGGTCACAGTAACTTCCTCCCAATGCTTCAAAATGAATAAACATGTATTTTGATTGCATCTATAATGGGGGTCTAAAACATGCAAGATAGATATATGTTTATTTTCCGAATGAACGGATGGCTGTCCGGCATCCGATGAAACTGACGCGATACACCGATTACGCCTTGCGTGTGCTGATCCATCTGGCTGCGGAGCAGGACCGGCTTTGCTCGATCAGTGAGATCGCAAAAACCTATGGCATCTCGCAAAATCACCTGATGAAGGTGGCCAATGATCTGGTGCACGCAGGATATGTCAGCGCAGTTCGAGGTCGCAAGGGCGGCCTGCGCCTGGCCCTGCCGCCGGCGGATATCAACATCGGCAAAGTCGTCCGCCGCACCGAGGAAGGGTTCAACCTTGTCGATTGCGAAAGCTGCTATATTGCGCCGGCTTGCGGGTTGACGGGTGTCGTCAAGGAAGCGCTGGCGGCGTTCATGAGCGTGCTCGATCGCAAGACGCTTGCCGACATCACCACGAACAAGAGCGCGCTTGTGCAATTGCTGGCAAGTCCTCCCGTTCAGGGGAGCCCGCAGTCAGACGACGCACCGCAAATTCAGGCGGCCGAGCCCCGCAACACCTGAACGATCGGTTCCACCCTGGGGGATGTGTCGAGCATTTTCGTGACGTCCGAGCATTCGAGCGGACGCGCGACGAACCAGCCCTGCAAATGGGTGCACCCGACCGCTTTCATCAATCGCGCCTGAGTTTCGTTTTCGATCCCTTCGGCAACGATTTCCAGCCCAAGCTTGCGGCCCAAGACGACCACCATCTCGATCACGGCCATCGCCTCGCTGTCTTCCTCCACGCCCTCGATGAAGGAGCGGTCGATCTTCAGTCGGTCGAACTGGAAACGGCGCAGATAAGAAAGCGATGAATAGCCGGTGCCGAAATCGTCAAGTGCGATCCTGAAGCCAAGAGCGCGCAGGTCCTTCAATGCCTGCCCCGCCTGGCCACTCGCGTCCATCATCACATTTTCGGTGACCTCGAAGATGATCTGCGACGGCCTGGCATGCGCGTCCGCCACCATCCGGCTGACCCTGCGCACAAAGCCGTCCGCCTTGAGTTGAACCGGCGACAGGTTGACCGCGATCTGCAAACCGGGCCAGCGGGCGCCATCCTTCAGCGCCTGCGATAACACCCAGTCGCCAAGCGCCGCCATCTGGCCGGATGTCTCGGCGATCGGAATGAACTCATCCGGCGAAATCAGGCCGCGCTCTGGATGCTCCCAACGCAGCAGCGCCTCGACGCTGTTGAATTGCGGTGCTCCCTCGATCGTCAGCACCGGCTGGTAAACCACGTGCAACTGGCCCTTGGCGATCGCGGCCCTGAGGTTCAGTTCGGTCTGGCGACGGCGTTCAACGGCTTCGCCCATTTCGGGTCTGAATATGACGGCCCTGCCCCGCCCCGCCTCTTTTGCCCGGTAAAGCGCGATGTCAGCCTCACGCATCAATTCGGCCGCGTCAGCCTGGGTCGAAGAGGGAATTGCGATCCCGATGGACGCGGCAATCGCCACGATATGGTCACCGGCCTGGACCGGATCGACGAAAGCGGCGCAAAGTTGGCGGCCGAGCTTCCATCCGGCCAGCGGATCGGCGGTGGTCGTCATTACAGCGAATTCATCGCCGCCCAGCCGCGCCAGCACATGCCCGCCGCCGGAAAGGGCAGCCATCAACCTTTCACCCACCGATCGGACCAGCTCGTCGCCCGTATCGTGACCCAGCGTGTCGTTGATGTCCTTGAAACGATCCAGATCGATATAGGCGACCAGCGGACGGGTCCCGTCCCCCTTCAGCCAATCACCTATCTTCTCATGCAGGCTCTGGATGAATTTTCGTCGGTTGGGCAGGTCGCAGAGCGAATCATAATAGGAAAGCCGCACGGCCTCGCGCTCGCTTTTTTCCAGCCCGCGCGACAGGATTATCAGACGACGCAGTAGGGCGAGCGTGGCGTAGACCACCCATATCGCGCCGATCCCAAGCAACGGCAGGATGAAGGTGAGCTGCCGGTGGCCAGGATGATGCGGTGTCCATTGCAATGCGCCGATCCGCACGCCGTCGTCGGCGTCAAATGGAACGCTCACAAGCCCGCCGGAAGGTCCGACGCGCGACAGGTGCAGATCGCGGATAGCCGCGCCCAGACCAAGTGCAGCCAGCTTCGCGTCGTCCAACCTTACGAGTGAGATGATGAGCGGCGCGTGTGCGCTGTTCACATCGGCCGTTGTCGTCGGCACCACGGTCATTGCGCTGGCGATAACCGGGCGGCCGTTCAGATTCAGCAGATGCGCGGACCAGCGCAGCGCGCTTGCGCCCTCCATCTCAGCCGGAATGTCGTGGATCGCGGTAAATCCCTGATCCCGGACCCGCATGCCGCGTGCCCTTTTCCCGGTACGAACCTCGTACATCAAGCGCGAGACGGACGACGAAACCCGGCCGAAGTCGGCCTGGATCGTCCCGCCCTTGCGAGGAAATGCATAAACCAGCTTGTCGTCGCCATCGACGATGTAAACGTGATTATGGCCGTAGCTGCCGTTCAGATAGGCGCCGATCTCTGAATCGAGCCATTTCTGATTTCCCGCGCGGATGCGGACAACGGCTTCGTCCCACAGAGCCACGCTTTTCTGCTCGTCCAGCACTCTTGCGACGGCGCGATCGATCTCGCGGGTCACGAAACGCTCTTCCATGCGTTCGGCGGCGCGGTTCATCGCACGCCCCGACAAGGCTACCACCGTCAGCAGGACGATCATGCACAGCATCGTCAGCATGGCGACGACGGTCACGGTGCGGCGTGCAGTAATCGCCCCCGCCGTCCCGCCGTTCAACGGTCCCGCGAAACGCATAAACTCGAAAGCACGATAAATATGCAAACCACGCACAGATACGACGACCTCATTTTGAGCTGTCGTCACCTTGAACGTGTACTGGTAACCAAAAGGTGATTATTCGGCCTACGAAATGAACGCGTTACCGTATCACCGCGTGTATCCCCCACCCTGACGCCCTAAACTTAACGGCGAAGATGCCGTGAAAGGGCCTAGATAAAAGATAATCGTCGATATAGCCGAAAAGGCGCCGCTCGGTGGATCGCCCACGGTAACACGGGATATTTACACTTCCCGATGTTACCGTACCGTCCGCCAGAGGCATGTTAATCGCCGAATGCGGTGTGCCCTCGAAAATTCGGCGTCGGCAGCCGCCGTATCAGGCAGCCAGTCTCATTTCGAGCCGGTCCCAAATCTCGACCAATGCCGCCGTCAGGCTCCGCATCATGGCTTCGTCATGGCTTGGGCCGGGAGTGAAACGCAGCCGTTCAGTGCCCCTTGGCACGGTGGGATAATTGATCGGCTGCACATAGATGCCGTATTCGAGCAGCAATATATCGCTGATCCTCTTGGCTTTTACCGGATCGCCCACCAGCAGCGGCACGATATGGGTGGTCGACGGCATCACCGGCAGCCCCACCTCCGTCAGCATGGCCTTCAATTTAGCCGCGGACGCCTGCTGTTCATCCCGCTCCACGCTCGATTGCTTCAGATGACGGACGCTGGCGAGCACGCCCGCAACAAGCACCGGCGACAGCGAGGTCGTGAAGATAAAGCCCGGCGCATAGGAGCGGATGACGTCCACAATGTTCTTGTCCGCCGCGATATAGCCGCCCATCACCCCGAACGCCTTGCCGAGCGTGCCTTCGATGAGGGTCAGCCGGTGCGCCGCGCCATCGCGTTCGGATATGCCGCCCCCGCGCGCGCCGTACATGCCCACGGCGTGGACTTCGTCCAGATATGTGAGCGCATTGTATTTATCCGCCAGGTCGCAGACTTCGTGGATGGGGGCGACGTCCCCGTCCATCGAATAGACGCTTTCGAACGCGATCAGCTTGGGCGCGTCCGCAGGAGCCGCCTTCAGCAGTTCCTCAAGATGCTCGACGTCGTTATGCCGCCAGACCTTCTTTTCGCAGCCCGAATTGCGGATGCCCGCGATCATCGATGCGTGATTCAGCTCGTCCGAAAAGATGATGCAGCCCGGCATCAACCGGGCCAGCGTCGAAAGAGTGGCCTCGTTCGACACATAGCCGCTGGTGAACAGCAGCGCCGCCTCCTTGCCATGCAGGTCGGCAAGTTCGGCTTCCAGTTCGATATGGTAATGGGTGTTGCCGCCGATGTTGCGGGTGCCGCCCGATCCGGCGCCGACATCGTGCAGCGCCTCCTCCATGGCGGCAACGACCTTCGGATGCTGCCCCATCGCCAGATAGTCGTTCGAGCACCAGACGGTTATCGGCCGCGAACCATTGTGGCCGGCAAAACAGCGCGCGTTCGGGAATGCTCCCTTGTTGCGCAGAATATCGATGAACACGCGATAGCGACCTTCGGCATGCAGCCGCCGGATCGCCTCATCGAACACCTTGGCGTAATCCACTTTCGAGAACGTCCTTTCCCGCTTAGCGGGCATTTACTTCGCTTTTGTCCATCATGCCAGCGCGAATGGCTCGCAATAACAAGCCGCACCATATCGATGGGGAAGCTTGCGATAGTTGATCCCGGCCAGCGATTGCGGCTTGCCGAATGCGCCTCGCCCATTGTCACAGAGGTCCGACCGGCTAACCGGTTTTTATCAGAGAATGTCGACGCGCTTCAAGCCATAGCGCCCCAGCGCCGCCAGCAGGGCAGAGGGAAGATCGGCCGCGTGCGTATAGACGATGACCCCGTCCTGTTCGCCGTCCGGCCAGTCCTGCCCGTCGGTCAGATGCTGGATGCGCCGGGCAATCCCCTCCCCGCCATGGACAAAACTCAGCGGCTGCGGCGAAGCGCTGCGCAACTCCTCCTCGACAAGCGGGAAATGCGTGCAGGCAAGCACCACCGTGTCCATCCGCCGGCCTTCCGGTTGGTCGATCAGGCCGTTCAACGCCTCGCGATATTCCGCGGGGTCAGCGGTTTCCCCTCTCAGCTTTGCCTCGGCCAGTTCCACCAACCGCGCCGAACCATGCCGAAGCACGGTGCAATCGGACGCGAATTCCGCACTCAGCCGGTCCACATAAGGCTGGCGCACGGTGGCATCCGTACCCAGCACCCCGATCACGCGGCTTTTTGAAAGCGCCGCCGCCGGCTTGATCGCGGGCACTGTCCCCACGATCGGCAGATCAAGCGCCGCGCGCACAGCGGCAAGGGCGATGGTCGAGGCCGTGTTGCAGGCGATGACGACCAGCCTTGGATGGTAACGCTCCACCAGCCGGCCGAGCAGCGCAGGCACCCGCGCGGCGATTTCCGCCTCGCTTCGAATACCATAGGGAAAGCCGCCATTGTCCGCGACATACACCACCGGCGCCTCAGGCAGCAGCTTGCGCGTCGGTTCAAGCACCGACAGCCCCCCCAGACCGGAATCGAAAAACAGGATTGGCCGTGCGTCCATCGCCGCCGATTAAAACATTATCGACCGCCAAGGAATGGAATTTCGCTGTCTTTTGCGCTGGTGCCGCTCAAATGCTTCAGGCGATGGCCGGTCCTACACCATTGCGAGCGCCTGCACCTTCAGCCAGTCCAGATAGGCATGCATCGCCGCTGCCGTCCGCTCGCTCAGCTCGATAAAGATGCGCCGCCCATCGTTATTGTCAGCACGGCGGACGAACAGCCCTTCGTCCGTCATGCTCTTGATCCAGCGGAGCGCGGTCGTTGCCGGCACCGCCGCCGCGATGCACAGGCTGGAAACGGACACCCGCTTGTGCTCCATCCGTGCCGCCATCAGATCCAGCAACATGTCCCACGCCGGATCGGCGAAAAGCTCCCCCCGAAAAAACTGGTCGCGCGCACGCCGTGCGCGAATAAGGGCGCGCACCCTTGCCCCTGCGGCCGAAGCGACATCTGCGGTCATCGGCTGGACGGGTTCGAACTCAACCGGTTCCAGCCGCGAGGCGCGCGGCGCGTTTTCGGCCAGGCTGGCAAGCGCGCGGGCAATACGCCCCACCTCCTCCGACAACTGGACAAGCCGGCTGCCATTGGCGTCGCCCGAAACGTCGTTCAGCCGAAACGGCCGCCGGGCGCAGGCCATCGCCAGCGCGGCTACGATATCGCCCTCGTCGGGATCGCACAGAATTTCGATCTCGCCGTGCATGAGCTGTGCGAACACGGCGTCGATCATCTCTGGCGGAACGATCACCACGGCGCCGCACGTCCGGTCCGCGACCATATCGTCCAACCTGCGAACAAGCGCCGCCAGCCGATCCTCCGAGCCCGGTTCACGCACGTGCACGACCACTGCCGACAGGCTGACCGTCTGTTCGAGACGATCCTGCGCGTCTTCCACCGGCACGGCGGCCAGTACACGCGCGTTCAGGCAGGCAAGCGCTGCTTCGACGGTTGCCTGGCCATTCCCGGAATCACTTGCCACCAATACGGATGGAGCGGTGCCGTAACGCGTGTCCGCAGTCATATCCATTTTCGCACCGAACATCGTCGCTCCCCGCTCGAAGTCCCTTAACCTCGACCAATAGATGAGGAAAATTGTGTAAAAGCCAGTGCAACAATTATCCGTTTCGGACCACCGCTTCCCGTCAGATGCCAGACTGGTCCGATATGGATGGATCGCTCACGGGGCCCTGGTGCGGCGCCGGATTCTGGCGATCGTCGCCAGGGCATCGGCGACGGCCTGGCGCAGCTCCCTCCCTGCGGTAAGCCGTTCGGTTTCAAGCAGCGGGGCCGCTCTCAGGAGCATCTGTTCGGTCGCATCAAGCCACTCGTCAACCGCCAGGCCCGTGATCCTGCCATCCGGCACCACTAACAGTTGGTTCAGATGATTGGCCAGGGCCGTCGTCAAACCGTCAAGGTCACGGGGTCTGGCCGCGTCATCCATCTTTCCCTCCGAAAGCGCTGGCCCGCGATAACGTCCGCTTGGTTCAGCGGGGCTTAACCATCGCGCCAAAATGCAGTGATCGGGTTCGAAACAACGAAGATCGGGCCTTGTCGTGGAAGCCATATCTTGCATCTGGCGGCCTCCGGGTTCATGGGAAAACGCGTCATGACAATACTGGCCCAGAACTGGGCGCCCGATAGCTGGCGCCAACATGAAGCGCGACAAATTCCCGCGTATCGCGACGCCGTCGCTCTTGCGCGCGTCGAAACAGAACTGCAGTCCTATCCGCCGCTGGTTTTCGCGGGCGAGGCGCGTGCCCTGAAATCGCAGCTTGCGGAAGTGGCGGCGGGCAAGGCCTTTTTGCTTCAGGGCGGAGACTGCGCGGAAAGTTTTGCCGAATTCCACCCGAATAATATCCGCGACACCTTCCGCGTCATACTGCAGATGGCGGTCGTTTTGACCTATGCGTCGAAGCTGCCGGTGGTGAAGCTTGGCCGCATGGCCGGGCAGTTCGCCAAACCGCGTTCCGCTGACATGGAAGAGGTGAACGGCGTCTCGCTGCCGAGCTATCGCGGCGACATCGTTAATGACATCGCGTTCGATCCCGTCGGCCGCGAGCCCGATCCGCAACGCCAGATCCGCGCCTATTCGCAATCGGCGGCGACGCTCAACCTGCTGCGCGCCTTCGCCCAGGGCGGCTATGCGAACCTTCATCAGGTTCACGCCTGGACGCTCGATTTCATGGGCCGTTCGCCCTGGTTCGACAAATACAAGGTGCTGGCCGACCGTATCGGCGAGGCGCTGGATTTCATGGCCGCGTGCGGCATCAACCCGGAAACCGTCCCGCAACTGAAGGGCACCGAATTCTACACCAGCCACGAAGCGCTGCTGCTCGGCTATGAGCAGGCGCTGACCCGGCAGGATTCGTTGACGGGCGACTGGTACGACACCGCCGCCCATTTCCTCTGGATCGGCGACCGCACCCGGTTCGACGGATCGGCGCATGTCGAATTCATGCGCGGCATCGGCAATCCGATCGGCATCAAATGTGGACCAAGCCTTGAGCCGGATGCGCTTCTCCGGCTTATCGATGTGCTCAACCCGGCCAATGAGCCAGGGCGGCTGACGCTGATCACGCGCTATGGCCACGACAAGATCGAGGCGCACCTGCCCAAGCTTGTGCGGGCGGTGAAGCGCGAAGGGCGCAACGTCGTTTGGTCCTGTGATCCGATGCACGGCAATGTCGTGAAGTCGGCGAGCGGGTACAAGACGCGGCCGTTCGACCGCATTCTGGCCGAGGTGAAAGGCTTTTTCGCCGTGCACCGGGCCGAAGGCACGCATGGCGGCGGCATCCACGCCGAAATGACCGGCCAGAATGTGACGGAATGCACCGGCGGAGCGGTCGCGATCACCGACGAGGGACTGGCGGACCGCTATCACACGCATTGCGATCCGCGCCTCAATGCCGGCCAGTCGATCGAACTTGCGTTCCTGCTGGCGGAAATGCTGAATCAGGAAATGGCTGAACGGGCAAAGGCGGCCGCTTGACTTGCCGAGGGCCGGAACCTAAGTCACCGGCCTTCCACCGCACGGCCCCTTCGTCTAGCGGTCTAGGACGTCGCCCTCTCACGGCGAAAACACGGGTTCGAGTCCCGTAGGGGTCACCAACTAAGTAGCTGGTTTCGCATGGCCTATTCTGAGCCGCTGGGAAAACCCCCTCCCGCAATGCAGCGGATTTCCTCGGAAAAACGTGGGAAAATTCGCTTTGGCCCGCCTGCCCCACCATGGGCAAGCGAGGTCAAGCCCTAAAGGTTTGCTCGTGCTGTTTTTTTGGCGCTGAAGTAGCTTCAGTATCCACATTTCGTCCCACATTTTTTGTGGGATGTCTTGCCCGCAAATGCCCGCTTGGTCGCCGAGATAGAGGGCGAATTCGCGCAAGCGCGTGACAAGAGCCGCCAGACCCGCAAACCTGCGCACCAAGATCAGATCAAGCGGCAGTGTGAGAAATGCGGGCTAAGGCCCGCGCCTCCTCGTCACTTATTTCCTCTAGCTCCCCCCAATCTTCTGGTGATGCGTCGGACGGCTTGGAAGTGATTGCCAATTCGGCGCGAAGCTTCTTTCGCATGATTTCCTTACGATTTCTCGTAAAAATACTCAAACTGAGCGAACTCAAGGTCAATCCCCTCGGGAAAGTAGTTGGCATTACAAAAGGCCGCTCGATGCGCTTCTGGAATGGTATTTATCCATTCTACCAGCGGTGTCGCGCTCTTCTTCTGGTTTTCCCGGCCTTCCAAGAGCTGGAGATTGGCCACGGTATCGCGTCGCGCCAACCAGCGATCCCGATCTTCATGCGAGAGGCCTAATGCGTCTAACTGGTCTGCGTTGAATTGTGAGTAGGGATGGAGATGATCTTGGTGAAAGAGTCTCGGTCTGGAACCTCATGTTCGGGTAGAGCACCGACAGCACGGCGAACGCCTCCGGCCCTTTCTTCCTATCTATGAACGAACTCGATATCTTTCTCATCAACAGCAAGCGACTTGCGGCTCGGGAGCTGGCTGTCCCGAAGATCCTCGAAAGAAAATGTCTGACGTTTTAAGGCATACGCCTTCATACCAGGCTCGCACTCTGACTCCTTGCGGAGCGAGTTCCTCAATGTTGTTAGGAGCTGGTCCTGCGAACTGCTGAAAATGTGGCTCAACAATGCGTGAATAAGATACTTGCGGATACCAGTTTTCGAATCTCCCTCCAGGTTTCCTCCCTTATATATGTGATACGCAATTATAATTGTTGCGTTCTGTGATGTAAGCATCTTCCCGCTAAAGCCGAACTCGACCAAAAGTCTGACTGTTTTTGTCAATGATTTGGCGATTTTTGACCACTCCGTCTGAATTCTCAGTACGTTCTCGGTCCTGAATGAGTTCACTTTGTATACGACGGGCGCATCTGTCAGCATAAGGCAGCAACGCATCAAATACTCGTTGGCGAAATTGTATCCTTCACCCATGCCCATTTATCGTCTTAAGAAGTTCTTCGATCTTTTCACGACCGTCGTGCCATGTCGCAACAATGGTCGAAAACAGAAGGTCGGCCTTATCTAGAACGGTCCCACCGCCATTTACCCGAATAAATATTTTCAGAATGTCTTCCAGATCATCTTTCGCAATTTCAAAGTAGTTCAAGAGAGGTTCATTACACAGCCTCTTATATAGCGTATCGAGCCCTTTCTTGATCACCCGCCTGTTGTCCTTGGCGAAGGTTTAGCGCTTCGATGATCGTTCACGCACCCCGTTTCAATGTTATCCACATGTCTTTCCATGCGAGATCAGGGTCGACGGAGCCAATCTTGCGGACATCGCCCACCTTCAGCCAGAAGACGGGTTCATTTCGATCGCTCGCTGACATGCCATCCTCTTCGAAATCTGACTGTCCGCCAGTCCGCCCGTTCCGCCTCATTCTGCGACAGAAAACGGAACTCGAAGTTCCGCTCCTCTAGCATTTCGATATTTCCCTGATAATTGATATGGTATGGAAGGGAGAACAGGTTGAGGTAAAGGCACTTCTTCTCATACTCAGTATCGTTTCGTTGATAGCGTGCCCGCTCCGCATGAGTACCCATTAGGCCGACGTACAACGAACTGAGCCGTTGTTGCCCGTCGAGTACGCCGCAAATTTCGTCATAAGTAAATTTCCCGGTTTTGCGCCGATTATATGGATTACGCTCGTCATACTCCTTCAAAAATTCGTAAAAGACGTAGTCACTCGCCTTTTCCTTTCTCAATTTCCAGAAAAGAAAGGTACCGATAGGGTAGTTTCGCATTAGTGAATCAAACAGAAGCTCTATCTGATGCTTCCCCCAAACGAATTTTCGTTGCAACGCTGGTAGGTAAAACTTGTTCTGGTCGATGTCGTTGATCGCCTGCTGAACAGTCATGGCCTTGTAGCTCATATGAGGCTAATCCTTCGTGAGAGCCAGAATTCGAAAGTTTATCAGGCATGGTAATGCCTCGCAATTCTGTTTTTAACGTCGCTGTCTCCGCTGGTCTCTGAGGACTTCTCTACGTCCGACTTCATTTGGCGGGCCCACGATACCCTGCTCTTCCAATTTCTCTATCAGAGTTGCCGCAAGATTGTACCCAATTCCCATTTGGCGTTGAAGCCAGGACGTTGATGCCTTCTGATTCTCGCAAACCAGCCGGAAAGCCGTTTCGAACAATGCGTCGTCATCCGCCTCGGTGTTTCCACATCCGGGACAACCGAGTTGGGGTGAACCACATGCTGCCGGTGTCATCGAACGGCTCAAATGTAGCATCCTATGGAGGACTTTCTAATTCGTCCTCAAGTTCAGAGTGCCGCTCATGGACACCCCGCAACAGGCGTCTCGTTGCTACGTAAACGGCGCCCCAATCGTCAGGCTTCAGTGGGCTTTCGCCTGTCTCCGCTTGCGGTTTGCTGCGGCGTAGTCTCACGTTCGGCCTTTCTCTTCCGCGACGACATAGGTGCTGTGAATACCACCCCGCTGCGTCAAAAGCGGTCGCGCTGTCATCTTGTGCCGAGTCGGCGCCTTAGGCATGCCCTATCATTCCCCGATATATTGCAACCATCGCCCAGGTATCGCGCCCGCAATAGGCCTTGAGGGCGCAGTTGCAGCTGGACCGCGATTTCTGAAATGCTATGACCATTTCGACGTCATCGCTTGCGCCATGACGCGTTGCAGCTGGACCGCGATTTCTGAAATGCTATGACGACGCTCGTCGCATGAACCCGCCGCCATGCTCGTTGCAGCTGGACCGCGATTTCTGAAATGCTATGACTGTCGGCGCCGCGACACGATGGCCGTGTCGAGTTGCAGCTGGACCGCGATTTCTGAAATGCTATGACCGGCGAGTGCTGGCCGAGCCAGTGGCAGCAGTTGCAGCTGGACCGCGATTTCTGAAATGCTATGACAATATAGTTCAGCGACAAACCGACGCGCAGCGTTGCAGCTGGACCGCGATTTCTGAAATGCTATGACCTTCTGCAAGCATGCGACGACGCCTGCGCTGTTGCAGCTGGACCGCGATTTCTGAAATGCTATGACAGAGTCCAACGCTGGCCATCGCTGGCGAGAGTTGCAGCTGGACCGCGATTTCTGAAATGCTATGACGCCGTCGCCGCGAGCATAGACCGCTCGTGAGTTGCAGCTGGACCGCGATTTCTGAAATGCTATGACCGTCGACGCGCTGGATCGCGTCGCCGGTCGCGTTGCAGCTGGACCGCGATTTCTGAAATGCTATGACTGTCCAAATCGATCGGCCGATGCCGAGCTATGTTGCAGCTGGACCGCGATTTCTGAAATGCTATGACGTCATGCAGCATGCGATCCTAGCCGCCGATGCGTTGCAGCTGGACCGCGATTTCTGAAATGCTATGACGACTGGTCCAGGCTGCGCTGTCAGGCTCGATCGTTGCAGCTGGACCGCGATTTCTGAAATGCTATGACCAGCCTGCTCGACGTGCGACGCGCAGAGTTGCAGCTGGACCGCGATTTCTGAAATGCTATGACTCGATCGCGTCGCTGCGACGTAGCCAGGTCGGTTGCAGCTGGACCGCGATTTCTGAAATGCTATGACGATCAGCCATGGTCGAGACATTGAGCCAGCGTTGCAGCTGGACCGCGATTTCTGAAATGCTATGACGTCCGCTTGACCGGCGTGGTCGCCTCGGCTAGTAGTTGCAGCTGGACCGCGATTTCTGAAATGCTATGACTCAACGGTCGTCACTGCAGATGCTGCATGCGCGTTGCAGCTGGACCGCGATTTCTGAAATGCTATGACGTACGCGCGCATGGCGAGCAGGCGCGCTGGCGTTGCAGCTGGACCGCGATTTCTGAAATGCTATGACTGCGTGCCCGGTCGTCCGCGTCGCAGCCTTCGGTTGCAGCTGGACCGCGATTTCTGAAATGCTATGACCTGCCGAACATTCGCGCGATGGCTCGATCGGTTGCAGCTGGACCGCGATTTCTGAAATGCTATGACGCACGTGATGCGTTGCGGCAAGCCGCGATGCGTTGCAGCTGGACCGCGATTTCTGAAATGCTATGACTCGAGCGCGTTCACGGCCGCAGTCGGCGGCGTTGCAGCTGGACCGCGATTTCTGAAATGCTATGACAGATGGGTGCCTAACCAGTTGAATTGAGACTGGAAAAGCTCCCATCTGTCACCGCAAAAATGCGGCGAATCGTCAGAACATGGCGAGCTGATCCGGGTTTTTTCGTTGCCGCTGTCGGCGCTGGCTCGAAAACCGGATGATATTTTCATACTGTTTGTCTGTGAAGTTGAGCACATGAATCTCCCCGCGTTCGGGCAGATGAGCCTCGATTCGCCGAAGATAAGTCTCATAGTGTTCTTTGCCATTGCAGAACCGAGCATAGATCGAAAACTGGCTCATTTCAAAGCCTTCATCAAGCAGAAACTCCCGAAATTTGGTTGCCTCCCGCGCGTGTTCCTTGGTGTCCACCGGCAGGTCGAACATGACGAATATCCACATCAGCCGGTATCCACTCAGATTCATGGTTCAATCGCCACAGGCTGCCCGAGCGAAGCCCAATCCAGCGCGTCAGGCGGATCGAACAGGGCGAGTGCCGATTTGCGTTCCTCAAAGCTCCGCGCAAGTGATTGAGCCATGCGCTGGGTTGCCACGGACACGGGCGAGACTGTTCCGCCCAAGCGCAGATCATGACCGATCAGGCGCGCCAACCGCTGTTTCGCTTCAGAGGTGACGGTATTGACGCCCTCGTCGCTCATCCGCCGAACCAGCCCGTCAACCAGCGGTCGGAACGGCTCGACCAGATCATCGGCCAGCGCGAAGCCGTTAAGGCGGTTATGATGGTGCAGCCCGATTGCTGGGTGAAGCCCCGCCCCGATGATCGACCTTGCGACGCATGATCGCATGACGGTGTAGCCATAATTTAGCAGGGCATTGGGGCCATCGGCATTCTGATCCCGACGAAAATCGCTCCCCAACAGGGCGGGCCAGTATTTCCGGGCTGCCTGCGCCTCCAGATTGTCCGGATCGCCTGAACGAACACGCCGTGCCATCAGGGTCAGCGCATTGGCTTCATCCCTGCCTTGCGCCGCCAGCAACGAGGCTTGCATCGAAATCTTGGCGACGATGATCTTCCGCCAAAGTTGCTTGAAAAGGGGACGAGGCGCATCCCACTGCGCCCGCATCCTGGCCGCCTGGGCGTGGTGCCCATCAATGGGAGAAATGATGGCTACCGGAGAATGGTTGGCCGCACACAACACCATGATTGCGCCACGTTCGGCCAGCGCGACTACAAGGCTGGTCGTCCAGGTTACGCCGTGGGCATGGACGATGATCGCCTGAATATCGTCGAGCGCTACCCGCCCCTGTTCCTGGCGATCAAGGCTGACGACAAGAAATCCGCGATAAGCGGACAGATGGAGATCATCCGTGGCAATATCGACAATACGATCCATGGCCAGCCTTTCGGAAGTGCAGGCTGGCACATCATGGATAATGACTGGTTAACGCCGCCCCGGATCAAAGATACGACCAAGTTCATCGATACGAACCTGGCGAGCCTTCGCCTTTTGCAATCCGCCGGCTGACGAATAGAAATATTTGAAAGGATCAATATCGCCGGATATTGCATCCCTTGCCTTCAAGGGGCCAGCTTCCTGATGTTCGGCGAAGGTGATCTGGCCACCACCAGAGAACTTGACCACGCGCATGATCTTGCGATCCTGTCCGTTTGGCTCGACGGCCACCAGGTCGTTCTGTCGCAGGCTGAGCACACGCTTCGCCGCCGGATGCGGCCGCCTTTCCACCACATCGGACTGGTGCGCGTCGAACATCGAGACAATGCCTGATTGCTGCCTGCCCTCCCTGTCCTTCCAGCTCGACACCCATTTCCCGTTCGGCATCCGCCACACATCGAAGCGGGCGTTCGCATCGCCCTTGTATGCCTTGTAGGTGCAGCCGGTCGCATCACGGATCGGGATTACGCCGAGCGCCTCTCGTACACGGACATGGCGGATGCCCTTGAACACCGGGTCGGATTTCGCGAACTTGCGGAGTGCCGCTTCGAAGTCCTTGCCCGACAGCCCATCGGTTGCCGCCCACAGTGCCCGTTGCAGTGCGGCATCCGGGATGCGGATGGGATCGGTGATGTCGGCCGGCTTGAGGCTCAGCAAAGGCACGCGGTGGACGACAATCGGCAGGCCGCTGTCGCTGGTGAGTCCGGTCAACCCGTAGGCGGTATCGTTGTGCAACCGCGCGGCGGTGGCATCCTTGCCCTTGGGTGGCTTGCCTTTGCGCCCATGATCGGCCTTGTGGCTGACCACTACGCGGGCCAAGGAATCGCGCAAATCCTCACGGAAAGTTTCCCAAGGCTTAGGCAGGTCGACGAATAGCTTGTCGAGATTCTGATCCTCTGCACGGCCTGCCGCCTTGGCGATCTGATTGAGCATGCCACGATCCGTTGCCGCCACGACCGCCGCGTCGATTGCGTGATGGCGATGATCGAGGCGGTTCTTCGGTGCACCGCTGTGCGGGTTTTCGACGTAGTTATGATCAGGCAGGAGTTCGTTGAGGCCCCAAAGTCGCCGAAGCATCGCCGTCATACGACCGGGGATCACGTACACGCCCTGAACGCCTTCACCAGGCAGTCGATCCGAAGGGCGCTCGGGATAAAGGCTCGACAGATAGGTTCGTGCCATCCGCGACAGATATTGCGTATCGGTCAATTGGCGCGCCAGGAAGCCGCCATCCTTCTCGAAGCGTTCCATCGCATCAGGGGCAAAGCGCCATTGCTTCGATTTGTGGAGCCGTGACACCTGCTCGGCGATGATCGCCCAGCGCTCGGTGTTGCCCCAAGCCTCCCATGGCGTCTTGTTGCCCTTTTCCCTGTTGCAGCTGCGATGCGCGATTACCTTGTTCGCAGCGCTATCATCAAAGGAGCGGGAATAGGGGATGATGTGTTCGATCTCGGTCTGATCGGTGAACAGCGCCAGCTGGCCGATATGCCGCCCGCAGAACGGGCAACAACGGTCCAGCGGGTTGTCCGGATTGAGGTCTTCCCACAATTTGAGCAGCGCCCGGTTGGAGCCGCTATCACGCTGATCGCTTTCGAGCAGTTTCTTTGAGCGTGCCTCCGCCGCACGGGTATTTGCGCCGATCCTCTTGTTGTGCTCGGCCTTTTCCTTTTCGCTGAGCTTCAATTCGCGCGCCAACTCGACAACGATCTCGTCCGGGCGGCCATGCACCTTGATGATGGCATTCAGTAGACGCCGGAGTTGGTTCAGGCCGATGTGGACTGTGGGATTGGTGATCTTACCCCAGCGGACTTCGTCGTCATCGTCCGGGTTGAGCGTGCCGGGCGGAATTTCGCGGGAGAGCAGTTCGCCGTAGTACGGCAGTTCATCAAGCACCTCTTCCGTGCGAAAGTCGCTGTGCGATTTGCCGAGCGCGGCCTCCACTGCCTCGTTGTAGGTGATCACATCCCGCTTGAGCTCGGCGAGGATCTTGCGACTCGCGGTTTCCCCCAGCCGCCCATGCCCATCGGGCAGGCGAACCCGCCCGATGGGTTCGGCCTGTTCCGCAGTGACGCCGTGCGTGGCCATCAGCCAGTCGTGAAGGCGAACCGGGTCTTCCTCTTCGGCCACCGCTTCGATGATCGACCATTGCACACCGGGATCGAAATGTGCCCAGCGTGTGCCGAAGCACTTCTTGTCGCTGAACGAGGCGAAAATCTCATCGCCGATCAGGCCGGTGCGGTTTTCGCTCGCCTTGTTGAAGCTCTCGCCGTCGGCTAGCTTCAACAGCTTGGCCAGGCCTGAAAAACTTGCGGTCTTCGCCGACTTGAGCTTGAGAACGATCCTGTCGCGCTGATCCAGCGTCAGCTTGTGCGATGGCGCACCCGCCTTTGTGATCTCAAGCTGGTTGACCTCCTCATAGAGCCGCCGCTCCTGAAACAGCGGATGCGCCTTGGGCAGGCGCGGTTCTTCGTTGAAGAAGGTGCAGCCGCCCACCTTCGGCTCTTTCAGCGGACGCTGGAAAAAGATGATGCGCCATAGCCGGTCGCGGACGGCATCGGTCAGCAGCGTGGGATGGTGCGCCGCCTGCGCGGCCCAGATTGCATTGAATTCGGCCTCCAGATGGCGGCGCTCCGGGTAGAAGTCATAGCCCTCCCCTTCCGCGCGCATCCGCACGCGCTTGGTATCCCGGCCAGCCAGGAACTCGCCATAAGTGCGTGCGCCAGCATCCCCCATCGCCAGGTCGAGCGCCTTCGCGCCGCCAGCGATCTTGCCGCCTTCCTTATCGTCGCCAGATTTGCGTTCGGCCTTGCGGTTGGATTTGAAGCCGCGCCGCTGATTGAGGTGGAACAGCGCCCGGCCGAGCTGGTGAGGAGACAACAACTCATCTAGCCCAGCCGCGCGAAGCTCATAAGGATCGCACCCGGCCAGTGCCTTGGCGTCCTGTGCGTCGGCTGGCATCAGGCCGGTGTCGATCAACGCCCCCAGCAGCGCCGAGCGGCGGCGGACATATCGATCGCGCCGCCGCCGCATCGCTCGTGCATCGCGCCGGTCAACCGCCAGCGACGCGCCCGACTTGGGGTCACGGCCATCGGAGAAGATGCGAACCCCGATGTCGCGGATTCGGTCGCCATCGAAGATGCACCAACCGATGCTGTTGGTGCCGATGTCCAGTCCCAGCCGCGTTCCCATCATCAATCCTCCGCAATGGGCGGGTAGAGCGATGCGCTCGACCCGCCGGGCCCACCACCGGCAAGCCGCCTAGGTGGCTCGTCGGATATGCATCATCCGACACCATTAAATAGGAGTCAACTCCTACTCCACGATTAAAGTTGTATGGCGCTTCCCCGTACCGATCGCTATATGGAGTGGTTGATAGCCTCGTCGTTCTGCAATCGTGGAGTGTTGCAATCGGACTTCGATTTCTGACCCTTGACAACCGCCGCCGGTGCTGATGGTATAAGCCCTTCAGAAATCGCAGGTCTGGTTGTTAACAAGCAACTTGATTGCACCAAATAAGGTGGGGGCTACGGCCCCCATTTTTATTGCGGCAGAACAGTTTCAAGCCTGAGCCAATGCAGACTTCGCCCAAGCACCCTCAGGAAGCCACCGCCCCGATCCGAAATGTTCAATGCAACCACCGGCCACATAATCGTGCAAAAGGTATTATAAATACGCCCATAATCCTGTTACGGTAGTATTTATGATACCTTACCACTGACCGAACGCAATTATAGCCGCCAAGCGTTCACGACACTCCTGCGCAATTCGACGTACTCATAGAGCAACGGCGGGCTTTCGCCCGCCGCGCGCCCGGCGGCCGAAGCCAGTCGGGGGGTAGTTACCAGTATGTCCCGTGAAACAAGTCTGCGCAATGGCATGACTGCGGCGGAGCCGTCAGAGAACATCTTCAATATCGATTTGGGTGAAGTCATTCCCCAGGAAGAACAAGGGACAAGCATGTTCCTTTGCCACATCGTAGCCGAAGCAATCGCCGAAGTTGAGGCCCGCAGGATGCACCCAGTTCGCATACACCCGCATCAATTGAAGCGCCGCCTTTGGCGTCAGGGGCGGCGCGTGAAACCGCTTAAAGAGGCATAGCCGACGCCAAATGTGACCCCATTCCCATCATGGCTGCCAATCTGTCATCTGAAGAACGTTGCCGCCTAGTTTTTGGAAGGCGCGCTGTCGGCATGAAAAGACGATTATCTGCTGGTCGCGCGCCTGGCGATGAAGGGCGTCGAACATTTTCTCGATGCGGTCATCATCCGAATATACGAGCGCGTCGTCCAGGATGACCGGAGCGGGGCGTCCGTCGCGGGCGAGGAGGCGGGCGAAGGCTAAGCGGGTAAGGACGGAGAGTTGCTCCCGCATGCCGCCGCTGAGGCGCTCGATCTCTTCTTCCAGGCCGTTGCGCAGGATCGTCTGGGGCAACAGTGTCCTGTCGTCGAAGGTTATCGAGACATCGTCGAACAGGAGCCCAAGCAGTGGCTTCAGTTCCGCCATAACGGGTTTCAGATAAAGCTCGCGGGCCTGAGAGCGGGCGGCCTCCAGCGCACCCGACAACCGCTGCAGAACGGCCACTTCCTTTTCGAATGCCGTCACGCGGGCCTCGGCGACGGTCAGCGCCTCCTGGGTTTCCTGCCATTTTTCTTCCACCGCGTCGTCCGACCGCGTGCGGATCTGGGCGTTGAAGCCGGCCAGCGCCTCTCGAAGCTGGCCGCATTCCATATCGACCGCCTGCTCCACCGACTTTGCCCGATTGAGCGCGGCCGCTGCGGATTCCAGATCCACGGCAACCGCATCGAGCTGCGCCACCTGGGCTTCGGCTGCCGCCAGCGCTTCTTTCAGGGGCACGAGCCTGTTGGTCAGGTCCTGCTCACGCTGGTCCCGCTCATCTTCCGGGCCGAGGATCGCCACGATCTGCTGCGCTTCGGCGTTGAGCGTGGCCAACTCGGTCTCAGACCGAACGAAGACGTCCTCCGCGCTCGCGCGCAGCGGTTCGAGCTCGCGAATGTCCTGACTTGTTTGCTTGCGCCGTTGACTGGCTTCCTCAAGCGCCGACTGGGTCTGTATCGGATCGGCCTTGAGTGCGATCTCCTCCGCTTCCGCTAAAGCATGCGCCGCTACCTCTTCCCGCAGCTTCGCCAGGCCGTCGGGCGCTAGCAGGGCCATCTGCGCACGGCCTTCCCGCGCCTGGGCTTCGAATTGCTGCGCTCGTTCCTGCTGCGCCCGCGCTGCGGCGAGATCGCCGACCCCCATCGAGGCGAGCAGGGTCGACCGCTTTTCCTCTACCTGTTCCAGACGGTTGTCGTCTTCCGGCCGGTTCGATCGCAGGGTGATGATGCCGATGCCGGGTGCCGCCAAGTGGGTGTGTCCGTCGTAGCCGCGCTCCTCCCCGTCGGTGAGCGGATCGCCATCCATCGTGACGCGACCGACCGCGCCTTCCTTGTAGGTGATGGCGACGGACGGACGCCCCGCATCGCGCAGGGCGCGGACCCTGGCGATCTCGACATCCAGGCCGACCAGTTCGTCGATCGCGCCGGCCGGTATGGTCGCCTGCGCGAACTGCGCCTCGCTTTCCTCGATCGTCTGCCGGACTCCTTCAGCCTGGCGCAGGCGCTCCCTGCGCTCGGCAAGGCGTTCGGATGCCTCGCGCGCCTTGGCCGCGACATTGAGGCGATCGAGCACGTCTCGCGCCGTGGCTTCGTCCACTTCAGCGGCGTCCGCTTCGGCCCGCGTCTTTTCGATCGCCTCGGCGGCGCTGCGCCGCCGATCAATGGCCTCGTCGCGTCGCCGATTGGCTGCCTGCAACTGTTTCTCCAGCTCCCGTGCCTGGTTCGATGCATCGTGAAACCGCTGCCGGTCGCGATCGACGGTATCGTGGCGCTCGCGCGCGAGATCGAGTTCGGCCTGAGCCGCCTTGAGCCGATCGTTCTGCGCCCCGGCGGCATCGAAAGCTGCCTGGGCGATCTCGGTCGCCTGTCGCCGCGCCGCACGATCCTCCGCGACATCGAGCTCGGTCAGTCTCCGCAGGGCCGCGCCACGCCGGTCGAGCGCATCGCGCAGCGCGGCGACTTCCTGGGATAGGCGCTGCTCGTCCGATGCCAGCCTATCGCGCTCGCCGATCGCTGCGGCATAGCGCCCGCCCGCCTTGGGCCGGCCCGTCGCGGTGACCAGAGTTGAGCAGGCTTCGGCCGTGGCGACCAGCACTTCGGCCATTCGCCGCCCGCCGGTGACCGCTTCGACTTCGCCTTGCACGGATTCGAGCAGGCTGGCGCGGACCTGCTTCTCGCTATCCTCGTCCGCCCGGCTACGCTTTTCCAGTCCCGTCGTGCCCTGGCGCACCCAGAGCAGGCCGGCCGGCCCGCCCGCGCCTCCTTTGACGAGCGCGCCAATGAAGTTCTCCGCCTCGTCGGCCTGGGCGACGAGGCGCCCTGTATCCAGATCGACGATCCGCGCGGATCGGCCGCCGTAGAATTGCTTGGTGATCCGGTAGCAGCCCTCGTCGGTGGCCACATCCGCCTCGATCAGCGGATTACCGCCGCTGTAGGGCCGGATGGCGCGGATATCACCGGCGGTGCTCGAATGCGGCTGGAAGAACACCGCATGCAGCGCTTCGAAGCTGGTCGATTTGCCGAATTCGTTGGCGGCGCAGAGCACGTTCACCCCATCGCCGATTCCTTCGATCGCGACACCCCGATCGGCGAACCGCTTCACGTTGAACAAGCGAAGGGCGGATATCCTCATTGCGACACCGTCTGAGCGTAGGAGTAAAGGCGTGCGAGGGCCGCGCCGGCGACGTCGCGCTCGGCGGCGGATCGGTTTTCGTCGCGGGCTTCGGCGAGCAGCGCGTCAGCCGCCTCGCGCAGAGCGCCGCCCCGATCGATCGCGTCGAGGTCATCAACTTCGCATTCGGTCGCGAGGCCGCTTTCGTCAAGTTCCAGCCACGCAAAGTCAGGGACGGCCTGTTCGATCTCGCGGGTCAGCACGGCACGCAGCGCCAGCCGGCTGCGGCCGGTCGCGATCACCCGGGCCAGAGTCTGGCGGCGATCCCTAGCTTCGGGCAGCAGGGGCTGAAGCGCCGCCGTGGCATCGTCACCATCTAGCAGGTGCAAATCGAACGAACGCCACGAGAAGCTGGCGGCCGGCAGGGCTTCCACCTCGGGCGACGCGGAACCGCTTGCGATGCTCACCAGCAGCGCCTCGCCTGGACGATCGTGCTTGAACCGGTCCTGCTCGGGCGTCCCGCTGTACCAGGTTCGCGAATCGATGCGCATGGCGCCATGCCAGTCGCCGAGCGCTAGGTAACTTAGCCCCGCTCGATCCGCGCGGTTCGGCGCGATGACTTCCGATGCGACGGTGTCCTCCGAGAATTCGCGGATAGCACCGTGAGCGAGGCCGATGCGGATCGCACCTTCGGGCGTGCCTGCCGCGTCCATCCACTCGGTCAAATCGCGGCCGGGACGGCGCGTCGTGCAGGGGGCCGGCAGGAGCAGGACGTTTGCCGCGAGCTCCATCGGTTCGGGGCGGATCGCCAGCACGACGTTCGGCGGAGCCTCGGTGCCGAGTTGGTCCCACAGCTCGGTCGCCTGAAGGGAATCGTGGTTGCCGGGCAGCACCACCCACCGGATCGCCGAATGGTGCGCCATTTCGGTAAGAGCCTGCCGGCGGACGTCGGTGCCAGGCGTTTCGGTATCGAAGGTGTCGCCCGCAAGCAGGATCGTGTTAGCCCCCTGCTCGCGCGCCTGCCGCGCCAGCTTGGCGATCACGGCATGGCGCGCCTCGCGTAGTCGGCTCGGCAGATCTCCGGAAAAATTGCCGAAGCGCTTGCCCAGGTGAAGGTCGCTCGAATGGATGAAGCGGAACATGACTACTCCGGGGAAGCTGCGGTTGCCGCTGTACGGGCTTTGGCGATGGCCTCGTCCAGCCGCGCGCGCGACGCGGCAGCCAGACGTTCGACGCCGAGCAGACGCGCCAATTCGCGTGCCGGATCCGGCTCGTCGAGGAGGCCCGGATTCTCGATCACGATCCAAGCCAGCTCGGCCAGCGGGATGTCCCCGATCGCTCTGCGGGCGTCTTCGCCGCCGGGTGCGCGATAGGACTGGATGTCCGCGACCGCACCCTTCTTCCAGATGAATTCGCCGCTCGATTCGCCGGTGCGGTCGAAATCACGCAAATGCAGGTCGATCCGCTCTCGAATCTTGCCGCCCGTGCGCAGCCACCCGTGGACCCGGGCGATCCGCTGGCACAGGATGTCGGTTCGCAAGGGGCTTTCCGTTTCGATCACGGCCTCGATCATTCCGCACAAGATGTCACGGTAGCCGAATTCGTAGAAGCGGTCGGGTGCGACGGCAAAGGCCGACAGGTCGGTGATGCGGTAAAGCACGCTTGGCGCATCGGCCGCAGCTGGCGTGGAACCCGTCTGGCGCTCTCCGAGTGTCGGCGGAGCCTCGGCGGATACCAATTCCCTTTCGGCGGTTGCCGGAACTGGCGCTTCTTCGTCCAATATCGCCGCGCTGTCGTCGCGGATTTCCTCAGCCCCTTCGATTTCGTGGCCCATGTCCCAGCGCGTGGCACCGCTGGCTCCGCTCGCGCCGTCCGCCTGCGCAGCGCGATGGGCCCTGCTGCTCTCCAGCAGGCTTTCCAGCTCGGCATGCAGCCGATCCGCGCAGCCTTGGGCGTCAAACCACCAGTCGGTCGACCAGACGCGCAGGATCTTCCAGCCCAGGCCCGTAAGCACTTGCTCGCGAACCTTGTCGCGGTCGCGTGCCGTGGCGGCGCTGTGATACGTCGCGCCGTCGCACTCGACCCCAGCCAGATAGGCGCCCGCGAGGTCGGGATGGCGGATGCCCAGGTCGATCCGGAAGCCGGAAATCCCGACCTGCGGCACGATCATCCAGCCGCGGCTTTCGAGCCGCTCGGCAACTGCCTGCTCAAACGGCGAATCGAAGCCCCCGAGCGATCCGCCGTCCTGCGCGGGCAAGGCGATCGCGCCGCGCTTGGCATAGTCGAGGAAGGTCTTCAGGTGGTGGACGCCTAACCCCTTCGCGCGCGTAGGGTCTATCTGGTCCGCCGTGAAGCCGGAGAAGACGGTCAGTTCCTGCCGGGCGCGGGTGACGGCCACATTGAGGCGGCGCTCGCCACCGTCGCGGTTGAGCGCGCCGAAATCCATCGTCAGCTTTCCGGCGGCATCCTTCCAGAACGTGATCGAGAAGAGGATGACGTCCCGCTCGTCGCCCTGCACGTTCTCCAGGTTTTTGACGATGGTCGGCTCCACCCGCTCTTCGGCGAAGAACCACTCCAGATCGGGATCATCCCGCCGTGCTGCGTCGAGCAGGTCCATAATGAGCGACTGCTGCTGCGCGTTGAAGGTGATGATGCCAAGCGTGGGGCGGCTCTTGTCGGGCAGCGCCAGCCATTCCTTCATCCGCTTCACCGCCTCGCCAGCGACGGCCTCTGCCTCGATCCGATTGGTTCGGCTCTTGCCGCGATCGTAGACGCCGCCGGGCACCTTGTGCAGCCGCACCGCCCGGTCTTCCACCATTGGCGAAGGAAAGGTGACCAGCCGATTCTGGTAATAGTGGTGATTGGAGAAGGCGATCAGCGACTCGCTTCGGCTGCGATAGTGCCACCTCAGATCGCGAACCGGAATGCCCGATGCCTTCGCCTCGTCTAGGATGCTTTCCAAGTCCTTCTCGTGGTCGGCGATGTCCTCTTCCTCTTCGTTGCGGCCGAAGAAATTGGTCGGCGGCAACTGCTTCGGATCGCCGACGATGATGGTCTGCCGCCCGCGCGCGATGGCGCCGACCGCGTCCCATGTCGTGATCTGCGAGGCCTCGTCGAAGATGACGACGTCGAACAGCGCATGGTTTGGCGGGAAATACTGCGCGATCGACAGCGGCGACATCAGCATGCACGGGGCGAGCTTGGCGAAGGTCTCGGGCATCTTGCCGATCATGTCGCGGATCGACTGGCTCGGCCGCTGCAGTTCCATCTGGTGGCGCAGCAGGCCCAACTCGGAATTGCGCGGCACGCTCTGCACGGACGGCAGACCATGCGCGATCGCGTCGATCACGCGCCGGGTGGCGTGCGAGCGCACCAGGTCGTCGATCTCGCGAAACTCGGCGATAGCGTTCTCGTGCTGGAAACGCCGGAAACCTCTGAGAACCGGATCACCGTCCAACACCCCAGGCAGCCACCAGCGCGCGTAGCCGAGGCGAAAGGCCGCGGGCGCTTCGTCGGCCGGGACGGTCCTCGCCTCGATCTGCTCGACCAGGGACGCCAGCCCCGATGCGACGGCTCGGCGCTTGATACGGCACCAGACCGACCAGTCGCGAAGCAAGTGCTGCGCGTTGACGAGCGCGTCGAGGGAACCTGCGAGCTTACCGAGGTCGTTCGTATCCACCATCGCAGCATCAGGCCCTGCGGTCTCGCCGAATTGCCGGCGGGCGGCGTCGAAGCCGCGGGCCGCGGCCAGCAACTTGCCGCCGGACTGGAGGAGCCGACCGTCTTCACCCTCACGCTGCGCTGTCGCCACAATGTCGGCGACGGAACCAAGCTCGTCCGCACCCCGGCCCGGCAGACGAAGCGCCGCGCGAAGCCGCCGCGCGCGATCAAGGATGTCGGCAACAGCCTCGGTGTCGGTGTCGAGTCCGACGATGAGCAGGGGTTTGCCACTCAGCGCGGTCTGGTCGATCGTCGTGAGTTGTTCTTGCATCCGCCGCAGTTGCGCCAGATCCTGCTCGGGCTGGGTCGAGCCTTGTGTCGCATAGCTTTGCAACAGCTTGGACACTTTGCGCCGGCCCAGAGCGGACATCGGCCACATCGATGCGTTTGCCTCGCGCCATTGGCGGTCCAGCGCGGCTAAATCGACATCGCGGACGGACTGCGGGTCGAAGGCCGCCGCGAGGTCGCCTTCGGCGGCGCGATAGGCCTCGATCGAGGCTCCCAGCCTGGCGAGTTCTTCGGAACATTGCGCGAATTCGGGATCGAAAGCGATCGTGACATCGCGCCCTCGGGCATTCTCCAGCGCATCGGCCAACCCAGTCAAGGCATCGGTCTCTTGCTGCGACGGGTGTTCGGGGGACCCGAGCCCAAGGCCGGCGCGGAAGGCCGCCAGCGCACTCGCGAGCAGATCGGCCGCGTTGCGCAGCGACGAAGCGGCGGCAAGCAGGTCGGCCTGCCAAGCCGAACTCCACTCGTCGCGGTCGACGAGGTCCAGCGCCGGCTGCCGTTCCACCGAGGCGAAGACCTTGCCGACTTCCGTGGCCAGGTCTTCCAGCACCGCCAGCGTCTGCGCGTCATGGGCGTCGCGTTCACGCCACGAGAGTTCCGGTGCCGGCGCATCCGCGGCTTGCAACGCGATCCCGAGCGCCAGATATGGCGTCCAGCCATTGGCATAGCGCGTGTGCAGCGCCGCTACATAGGCGTTGAGCGCGTCACGCCGCAGTTTCAGGCGGCCATTGATCTCGACCCAATCCGATGCGTCAGTCCGGCCGCCATGCTCCCAGGCAACCTTGAGCTGGGTGAGGAAGCGCCGCCGATCGGCCTTGTTCGAATGCAGCTCGATGCAATGGTCGCCGAGACCGTGCTCGCGCAGCCGGCGATAGACGACATCGAGCGCTGCAGTCTTTTCGGCGACGAACAGGACCGTTTTTCCGACTGCTAGGCAGTTGGCGATCATATTGGCGATGGTCTGGCTCTTGCCCGTTCCCGGCGGCCCGACGATGACAAAATCGCGGCCCTCGGCAGCGGCGAGGCTGGCGGCCGTCTGCGACGAATCCGAAGGCAGCAGGCAAACAATATCCGCCGGCGCATAGGCGCGGTCGAGCTCGGTTTCGTCGGGGAACGCGGACTGGGCGCCATCTATCGAAAAGGCCTGCTCGGGCGTGTCGATGAGGTGGCGGACGACCCGGTTCTCGCGCAGCGCATCGGTCCGCTCGACCAGGTCTTTCCACATCAGGAACTTGGCGAAGGAGAAGGTCGACAGTGCGGTTTCGTCCAGCACTTCCATGCCCGGCACATCGCGGACCGCCTGGCGCGCCATGGCCAGCACGCGCGGTACGTCGATCCCGCTGTCGTCCAGCGGCAGCTCGCCGGCGAACTGCGGCAGCTTGAGATCGAACTCGCGTTCGAGGAATTGCAGGAGCGTCGCGTTGAAACGCGGTTCGTCCTCATGGAAGCGGAGCGTGAACGACGAACTGGCGCTCCGCCTCTCCAGCTTCACGGGAACAAGCAGTAGAGGGGCGCGGTAGCTGCGCTCGTCTCCCGGCTTCTTCTTCCAGCGCAGAAAGCCGACCGCGAGGAACAGGGTGTTGGCTCCGCCTTCGGCGAAGTCGTTGCGCACCTGGCGATGGAGATCGATCAGGCGCGCTTCGAGCTGGCGCGCGTCGAGCGGGGAGGCCAGCTCGTCGCGCTGGAGCGCCTCCGCCGCGAAGCCCCGCTGGATGTCGCGGCCGTGGACTTCGCGATAGAGCGCCGCGTCGCGTTCGCCCAAGGGGTTCTGTTCGGGTAGCGAGATCAGCCGGACCGCCGCGCCCTCCGACAGCCGGTCCTCGAGATAGGCGACATCCGTGCACAGGAAGGGTATTGCCTTCTTCGTAATCGGAAAGTTGAGCAACCGGTTCCGGAGCGTCAGGTCGAGCAACTTCTTCTGCCAGCGGTCGATCCGTCCGGCGGCGGTGGTGGGCTTCTCCTCCACGACTTCCGGCGGCAGTTCGCCGAACGCCGGGGCAGTCGGTAGGGACAAGTCTGCGGTCGGCGGCGTTTCGCCTTCCATGTCGCCCGATGCATTGCGCCGCAGCGGTTCGTGCGAGGCGAGCGGCGTTATCCCTCCGCTTCTCGCCCGCCGGACGTCGATCGCGGCTACGAAATTGGCCGCCTCTTCCTCGCTCATGCGATGGTCGAGGGCTCTCTGCGCGGCCTCCATCGCCATTGCCGGGTGGTGAGTGACGCCGGTGGTTTCGAACACGATCAGTTCGCGAGATGCCAAGGCCTTGCGCACTTCCATCTGGTCGGTCTCGATCGAGTTGGCGAAAGTCCGCTTCGCCAGCCACACGCCTACCGCCGCGTGACCATTAAACATCAGCAAGACTGGGTGGAGTCCGGCAGCTTCGAGCGCTGCGGCGAAAAGAAGCGTGGTGTCGAGGCAGGTGGCGAGGCGGTCCTCCTCAATGGTGCCGGGACGGCGGACCTTCTGCCCGCGGCTCTCGAAGCTCGCCGGCGGCTCGGCATAGTGCAGCGCCATGCCGGCGATGGCCGAATAGATCGCGGCGTTCAGCAGATAGGCGCGCTGCGGGTCGCCGGACTGGTAGCCGTCCAGCCCGCCGGAGTGCCCGTTGGCCAAGAGCCGCTCTGCCGCGGCCCGGAGGATGCGCGCAACGGCCGGATCGTTCGGCATCGCAAATGCCGGCAATAGCTGGACCATGTCGGCGACGCCGCCCCATTCGTCGCGGGCCAGGAGCCTGACGGGGAAATGGCGTTCGTCGACGACCTCTCCGTTGGCGGTGAGGCGCAGCGTGATCTCGCCGCGTTCGGCTTCGTTAAGGCCGGCGAGATAGGCTGCGTCGAGCTCTACCTTACGATCGCTCAGCGACAGACTGTCGCCTGGCGCGAGCCGATCCACCGTCCAGGATTTGGGGCGGAGGAAGGATGGCGATGACGAAAGCTCGACCAGGCAGCTATGAAACTGTCTGCCGGTATGATTTTCGATTACGATCGAGCGAACGACCGGAATGGCGTTCTGATAAGAGGCATAGGTAAAGCTCCCGGCAATATCTGCGGAAACCGTCGGACTATCCACATTTGTCTCGGTATCGTTACCGTCATCAAGACCATCTTCGCGAAAATTGTCCATGCTTGCCCCCTCTCGCGAAGGTTAACTAAGCGTCTCGCCATTAAAAAGACCTTTTCGCCGATAATTCGTTCGTCCGAAATGCTGGCACACAATTGCGGTCGGACCACGCTTGAACCGTCACCCGCTGGCGCCGTTTTCGAGATCACGCAAATACGCCATAACAGCATCTGCATACCCTCCGGCCACGAGTTCGGCCGCGGTCTTGTGATCGTAATCGGCAATGGGCGCATTACGATACCAGTAGATCGCTTTCGGCACATCGCCTGTCAGTGCAGCGGCGCCGGAAATGACCTTGACCATTTCGCGCAGCTTTTCCTGCAGGCGCTCAGACTGCGGATTGCGCAGCATATCAGGATGAACACCGGCCAAATCGGCTAGGCTGGCGACCCTGACGCCGAGAGCTGCGGAGATACGCTCAGGCGAAATGTGCGACGCCTGCGGTTCCCGCAGACTTGTGATGAACTCGGAAAGGGTAGCCATTCGCTGCTCCGTTGACGCAACGCTGTTCGCGTACCGCTGTGGGCTGGACTGCTCACCAAGCGGTCACGACACTGCTGCACAATCCGCTGTGTGCAAAGAGCAACGGCGGGCTTTCGCCCGCCGCGCGCCCGACGGCCGAGACCGATCGGGGAAGTAGTTATCGATTATGACCCGTGAAACAAGGTTGCGCAACGACATGTCTGCGACGGGAGCGTCAGAGAGCACCTTCAATATCCGTTTGGGCGAAGTCATTCCCCACGAAGAGCAAGGGGCAAGCATGTTCCCTTGCCACCTCGTAGGCGAAGCAATCGCCGAAGTTGAGGCCCGCCGGGTGGATGCCCTTCCCCCAGTGCGCATAGGCGTCCGCGACGCGCTTCGCCGACGCCGGGGTTACCGAAACCACCTCCAGCCCAAGCCCATCGATCAGGCTGACCGCCTCCGCTTCGACATTGCGCCGGCCCGCGACGATCAGCGTCTCGGCAAGGGTTGCCGAAGAGATAACGATATCCTCTTCCGCCTCGATCGCGGCGATGCAGGCATCGGCTTCGGGTTCGTTGAGAAGGATGGCCATGATCGCTGAGGTATCGATGGCGATCATCCGGGCATGCCCTCATCACCGTAAAGGAAATCCTGGCTGCGGGCGGCAATCGGTCCTGGAGACGCCTTGGCTGCAGCGGACGCACGGACCGTATCGATCAGCTTCCGACGCGAGGCCCGGTCCGTCGGCACCTTGATGGGCACGAGGCGCACGGCCGCATGGCCGTGACGGGTCAAGATAACCTCGTCGCCGGCTTCCGCACGCCTGACCAGTTCGGTGAGCTGGCCTTTCGCTTCGGACACAGGGATTTGCATGGGGCTTCTCCGAAGAACAAACTTTTGCAGTAGGTATAGACCACTTAATGGTCCAACTCAACCCCGCCGTTGAGCAAGTATCCCAGGAGCGGGTCGACATCTGATTGACCCCATCCAATGGACGAAACCTTTCCCAGCTTGCAAAACGCCATCTGCTCCATCGCATCCTGATGACGATCCGTGGGAGCGTCGCGGTAACGGCCGGGATTGAGCGGGAATCGAAATCGCGGATTTCAGCCATTTTCTTCCCCTCCCGTCCCCAGCAATCCCTTGCGGATCGGGTTCGAGTCCCATAGGGGTCACCACTTAAGTGGTTGTAATTATCCAATTTTTTCCGTTTTCGGTAAAAATGGCAAATTTCCGGAATGCGGCGCCGTAGACGTCTTTCGACGACTGTGATGGCTACCGAAAAATCGAACCATCGAAGGAACCGCCGGGTTGGCCATGGCGATCACCTTCACTATCGGGATATTATGATTACGTTCGACATCTCGGGCTTCATCGCCTGCATCCGGCTGGATCGAGCTTCCGCGCGCAACGCACTGACCGCCAAGGGTTGGCACGCCCTCGCGCACGCCATCGCCGCCATCGCCTCTTCGGAGGCTCGCGTTCTGCTGCTGCTTTCTGCCGTGCCTGGATCATTCTGCGCAGGATCGGACCTGAATGAACTGGCGGACCTGGCCGGCAATGCTTCGGACCGAGCGGCTTTCCGCCAGATGATGCGCGAAGCCATGGACCCGCTACGAACGCTGGCTATCCCGACGATTGCCGCGATCGACGGCGATTGCTTCGGCGCGGGCGTGGCGCTCGCGCTTGCATGCGACATACGGATTGCGGGCGAACGGGCTCGTTTCGCCGTGACGCCGGCGAAACTGGGCATCGCCTATCCCATCGAGGATGTGGCGCGCCTGGTCGCCGCCGTCGGTCGTGGCCAGGCAGCGCGGCTCCTGTTCGGTGCCGGGACCATCGACGCAGCCGAGGCCGCCCGGATAGGCCTTGTCGAGCAGGTCTCAACTTCAGGCGAAAGCGAAGCGGAAATGCTGGCCGGAGCCATTGCGGAGAACGCGCCTGCCAGCGTTGGCGCGCTGAAATCGATGCTCCAAGAGGAACATATCTCGCGCAAGGCGGATTTCGACCGGCGCTTCGACGATTGTTTCGACGGCTCGGCGTTCCAGGAGGGTCTCGCTGCCTTCAGGGAACGCCGTAAAGCACGGTTTGCCTAGCGCCCCTGCACCCGGGCGCGCGCCGATCCTGGCCCCCTGCTGTTTTCCCGTCGCCCGGATTGAAGTATGTTGCCGCGATGTCCTCGGGCGACACAGTTTTTGCGGGTTCCATCCCTGCGCTGTATGACCGCTGCATGGTGCCGATGCTGTTCGAGCCCTACGCTTCTGATCTCGCTGTTCGCGCCGCAACCTCACATCCACGTCGCATTCTGGAGACCGCCGCCGGCACCGGCGTGGTTACCGCGGCGCTCGTAAGCAAGCTTCCCGACAACCAGATTGTCGCCACTGATCTTAACCAGGCGATGCTCGACGTCGCCGCCCAGCGAATCCACTCGGCGAAGGTGACATTCGAGCGGGCGGACGCCCAGTCACTCCCCTTCAGCGAGGCGAGCTTCGATCTGGTCCTTTGTCAATTCGGCGTGATGTTTTTCCCTGATCGCGTCAAAGCGTACAGCGAAGCTCGCCGCGTGCTGCGGCCTGAGGGTCGCTTCCTTTTCAATGTCTGGAACCGGATCGAGGATAACCCGGTCTCCGCCGCGCTCAGTGACGCGCTTTGCGCCTTGTTTCCTGAAAACCCGCCAAGCTTCTTCCGCCGCGTGCCGCATGGCCACCACGACAAGAAGCAGATCGAGGCCGACCTGCATGCGGCGGGCTTTGACAAGGTTGTCATCGAGACCGTCGAGCAGCGCTGCCGCGCGAGATCTGCCGAGCAGGCCGCGATCGGTCTTTGTCATGGCTCACCCCTTCGAGCAGAACTCGAGGCGTTCGGCCCCGGCGCGCTCGATAAGGCGACGGAGGCTGCCACTCTCGCGCTATCCAGGCTCAGCGGCGCGAACGGCATAGACGCGCCGATGTCGGCGCACGTCTTCAGCGCACGAGCGGGCTAGGATGGCCGGGATCGGACCACGGATCAGGGCAAAACGGGCGGCTCCCTGATCCCGCATTTTGCCGGATTTAGATTTTCTGTATGCTCTGTATGCTGAGAGTCGCAACAGAGGTGCTCAAGAACGCCCGTTGTCGAAACATATTTGAAGGATGGGTATGACCGAGCTTTCCCGACGAGACGCGATAGCCATGATCGGCACGGGCGCATTGATGGCAGCTACTTCCACGAGCAGCCTGGCAGCGACCCACGACCGGCTGACCGGAATGAAACCGGGCCTGGAACTCTATCCGCTCGGCGAGGAGCTGGTGAAGGATTTCGACGGGACGATCCAGAAGGTCGCCGCGATGGGCTTTCGCGAGGTCGAGGCCCCCAGTTTCTACGGCAAGACGCCCGAGCAGGTGCGCGCCGCGCTCAATAATGCCGGCCTGGGCTGCATCAGCGTGGGCGCCCTGCCCAACCCGCTCGCCCCGCAAATGCCCTCGCTGGAAACGCATGGCGACGTCATTTTCGAGGGCTTTGCCAAGTTCGGCGCGCGCTACTGCGTGAACCTGCTCCCGCCGCTTCGGCCGGGCACCAAGATGGCCGCTGAGACCTTCGACAAGCTCAACGCCGACGACTGGCGCTTCGCGGCAGGGTTCCTCAACGACCTCGGCGCCAAGGCGATCAAGCACGGCCTGCGCTTCGCCTATCACAATCATTTCTGGGAATTCCTGCCGCAGGGTGACACCAACGGCTTCGAGATCCTGATGCGCGAAACCGATCCTGATCTGGTCGATTTCGAGATGGATTGCGCCTATGTCGCCTGCATGGGTGGCGATCCGGCGAAGGAATTGCGCGATCACCGCGCGCGGATCAAGCTGCTCCACATCAAGGATATCCGGGCTCTCAAGGAGCCTGGCAAGGATCTCCAGACGATTGCGGCCGGCCAAGGCATCATCGACTGGAAGCCCGTATTCGCGGAGATGCGCAAGAGCAAAATCGACCAGTATTACATCGAACTCGAGCCGCCGTTCGTGAAGCCGGTCTATACCGAGCTCGAGGAAAGCCTCAACTTCGTCAAAGGCCTCACGGGGTAAGCCGGGCCGCTTAGAGTCGGGCGGCATCCCTTTCTCGATTTCGGCTCCGGCATCGGGGGTTGGGCGGCGAAAGAACTGACTGAGCGCGGCCCGCCCGCCTTCAACTCTTCACGTCTTCTCAACTCCCGCCGCGCCAAGCGCGACCGATACCGCCGCCGAAAAAGCAATCTCATTTTCAAAATATGTGATCGGGGGGAGGCGTCGCGGGATAATTCCCTTGATATTCCGTCGCATATACAAACGCCTTGCGCGAAATCCCATGCAAGGTCGAAACATACTGTTATCACAAATCCGACGAGCGGGAGGGCGTGATTGAGTTATGAATTCGTCCTGATGGACGCGCCAGCCGATGGTGCCGCACACATCACGCTGAACCGCCCGGCGAAGCGCAATGCGATGAGCAATGCGCTCAGGACCGAATTGTTCGACGCGATGGAGCACCGCTTTGGCGACTATCGCGCCGCACCCGGGGAATGCTCCACCGAACAACAAACCTCAAATCCAACTTTTTGTATTGACGCCCGGATATGTTGGTCTGCAGAACATGCTGTAATTACAAACTTGGTGCCGAGCGCCCAGTGACGTTCGCGACAGCCAGCGCAGAGGATCGAGATGATGGCAACCGGAGACCGTAATAGCGCACCACTCTTGGATCGCCGCTCGTGACGGCCCTGTCCGGCAAGCGGTCCGCGCCGTCCGAACGGCTCGACTATTCGACCCGGGTGTACTGCGGCGTCGGCGCCATCGCCTATGGCATCAAGGACGGCGGGTTCAGCATGCTGCTGCTGCTGTTCTACAACCAGGTGGTCGGGCTGCCCGCACAGACGGTCGGGCTGGCGATCATGATCGCGCTGGTGCTCGATGCATTTATCGATCCTCTTATCGGCCACGCATCGGATCACCTGCGGTCGCGCTGGGGCCGGCGCCATCCCTTCATGTATATCGCGGCGCTTCCCGCCTCGCTTGCCTATCTTGCGCTCTGGTTCCCGCCTTCGGGATCCTACACCTGGCAGGTCGCCCATCTCGTTTGCGTGGCGATCCTGGCACGCAGTTTCATCTCGTTGTTCGAGCTGCCCAGCTCGGCGATGATGCCCGAGCTGACCAAGGATTACGACGAGCGCACCTCGCTCACCAGCTTCCGTTATCTGTTCGGCGCGGTGGGCGGCCTCGGCATGGCCGTCTTCACATTCAATGTCCTGCTACGCCCCGACGCCACCCATCCTGTGGGTCAGCTCAACCCCGCCGGCTATCACCTCTATGGCCTGATCGCGTCCGGCCTCATGTTCCTCGTCATCCTGGTCTCGGCGCTCGGCACGCATCGCCACATTCCGCGCTTTTCGGTGCCGCCACAGCGCGAGAAGATGCCGCTCGCATCGACCCTCCGCGAAGCGATGAGGACTTTATCCAACCGGTCGCTCCTCGCGCTTCTGGCGACGATGCTGTTTGGCTCGATGGGCAGCGGGCTCACCACCGCGCTCGGCGTCTATCTCAACACCTATTTCTGGGGCTTCAGCGCGGCGGCGACGTCGCTGTTCCTGATCGCCCAGGCGGTGGCAACGGCCCTCGCCTTCTTCTTCGCCGCGCCGCTCGCGCGCCGCATCGGCAAAAAACCCGCCGCGTTGGTGATGCTGCCTATGGGCATCATCCTTCTCAACGTTCCGATCGTGTTGCGGCTGGCCGGTCTGTTCCTGTCGAACGAATCGCCCCTTATCCTGCCGGTTCTTCTTGTCATCCACACCGTGTCGATGACCGCGATCCTGATCTTCGCGATCCTGATGCCGTCTATGGGGCTCGACGTGGTGGAAGACAGCGCGGTGAGCACCGGTCGCCGCTCCGAAGGGCTGATCATGGCAGCCGGCGTGGTCATGCAAAAGGCGGTTTCGGGGCTGGGCATTTTCCTCGCCAGCCTCGTTCTTACCCTCGCGCACTTCCCCGAACACGCCACGCCGGGGCAGATCAACCCCGACATTATCTGGCGCCTCGGCGCGGCCTATACGCCGTCGATGTTCCTCATCTACGCGCTCTCCATGCTGTCGCTGGCCGGATACCGGATCACGCGCACGCGTCATGAAGAGAATCTTCGACGCCTGTCGGACGAGGCCGCCATTGGCCGTGTGCTTTCGCCGGACGCGGCAGCCAGTCATTTGACACCCACCCACCAGAACAGGGAACAAACCGCATGAATTTCGACGGACGCATAGCCATCGTCACCGGGGCGGGAGGTGGCCTCGGGCGTCTGCACGCGCTGGCGCTCGCGAAACGCGGGGCGAAGCTGATCGTCAACGATCTCGGCGACAGCATCGCGGGAGAAGCGGGGCGTTCGATCGATCGAGCCCAGGCTGTCGTGGACGAAATACGTGCGCTGGGTGGTGAAGCGATCGCGAATGGCGCGTCGGTCACCGATGTCGACGCCGTGCAGTCCATGGTCGACCAGGCGATGGCCAAATGGGGCCGGATCGACATTCTGGTCAACAACGCCGGCGTGCTGCGCGACAAGACCTTCGCCAACATGACGCTCGAGGATTTTCGTTTCGTTGTCGACGTCCACCTTATGGGCGCGGTCAATTGCACCAAGGCCGTCTGGCAGATCATGCGCGACCAGAAATATGGCCGGATCATCATGACCAGCTCGGCATCGGGCCTCTATGGCAATTTCGGCCAGGCGAATTACGGCGCGGCCAAGATGGCGCTCATCGGGCTGATGCAGACGCTTGCGCTCGAGGGAGATAAATACGGCATCCGTGTCAATGCGCTGGCGCCGGTCGCGACCACGCGCATGACCGAAGACCTGTTGTTCGGCGAGGCCGGCGAGGCGCTCGCGCCCGAGCTGATCAGCCCCGGCCTCGTGTTCCTGGCGAGCGAGGAAGCGCCGCAGCGCACCGTCCTGGCCGCCGGCGCCGGCTGTTTCGAGCGTGCCAATGTGACGCTCACCAAGGGCATCTATATCGGCGACAGCGATGATATCGCCGTCACGCTTGCCGGGCGCTTCGCCGATGTTTGTGACCGCACGGACGAAATAGTGCCGGAAAACGCTGCGGTACAAACGGCAGTAGAACTGACCAAGGTTCCAGGTTTCGACCTGACGATCCTGGAGGCGTCCAAAAGCGCGTTGACAAGCCCGCAGTCCCCGACGGTGTCAACGGAGCAGAACAGCCCATCCTGGCCGGCGATGTCGTTTGCGGAGACGCACAAGATCCTGACGGCTCCGGGTTCGCGCTATGAGCTGACCGATGTGACGGTGCGCGGGGTTCGGCTGAAAACCTGGAAGCAAGTTCCGCCTACCTTGTACGATGTCTTCGTGACGACGCGCAGCCATGGCGACGCGACCTTCCTCGTCTATGAGGAAGAGCGGATCTCGTTCGAGGCGTTCGCTCGTGCAGCGATCGCTTTTGCCGGGGAACTGCGCACGCGCGGCGTCACCAAGGGAGACCGGGTCGCGATCGCGATGCGCAATCTGCCGGAATGGCCTGTCGCCTTCTATGGGGCCATGCTGTGCGGGGCCATAGTCACCCCGATGAATGGTTGGTGGCTGGGCGCCGAGCTTGAATATGGCCTGCGCGATTGCGGCGCCAAGGTGCTGGTCGCGGATGCCGAGCGGTATGATCGCCTGCGCGATCACCTGAGCGCGTGTCCCGATCTAAACCATGTCTTCGTCACCCGCGCAACTTCCCCCTTGCCGCAGGGCGTAACGGCGCTCGAATCGGTGATCGGGCGTTCGGCCGACTGGGCGTCGCTACCCAACGAAAAGACACCCGACATCGAGCTGACGCCCGAGGACGAGGTGTGCATCCTGTTCACGTCCGGGACGACCGGCAACCCCAAGGGTGCGCTGATGACGCACCGGAATATCATGTCGAGCTTTCCATCGGGCAGCTTCGGTGCTGCCCGCAACGCCCTGCGGCACAAAGGCGCCCTGCCGGCGCCCCGCGACCGTGGCATCGCCTTGCTGCTTTCCGTGCCCTTCTTCCATGCCAATGGCGCCTTCATCCAGCTGGTCCCGGCGATGCTCTATGGTGGAAAGATGGTGCTGATGCACAAATGGAATGCCGAGCGCGCGATGCAGTTGATCGAGCGCGAACGCATCACCCATGCTGGCGGAGTTCCGACCGTCGCACAGGAGCTGGCGACGCATCCCGAGCGCGATCGTTATGATCTCTCGTCGCTCGAATTGATCGGCTGGGGCGGTGCATCGTCCCCGCCGGAACTGGTGGCGATGGTGCAAAAACGCTTTCCCGGCGTGTCGGCGACGAACGCCTGGGGCATGACCGAAACCTCTGGCGGCGTCACCCAGCATGCCGGCCTGGACTATGAGGCACTGCCCAATTCCGCTGGGCTCGCGCTGCCGATCTGGGACGTCAAGGTGACCGACGCCGATGGAAATACGCTGCCGGCGGATGAGGTAGGCGAACTCTGGGCCAAGGGCCCCGGCGTCATCAAGGGCTATTGGAATCGGCCCGAGGACACCGCGGAGACCTTCATCGACGGCTGGGTGCGCACCGGCGATATCGGCCGGATCGACAAGGACGGCTTCCTGTTCATCGTCGATCGCAAGAAGGACATGCTGATTCGCGGCGGCGAGAACATCTATTGCGTCGAGATCGAGAACGCCTTTTACGAGCATCCCGACGTGATCGACGCGGCGATCGTCCCGATCCCGCATCCGACACTCGGCGAAGTCCCCGGCGCAATCCTCCATCTGCGTCCCGGAGCGACGACGAGCGGCGAGGAGCTTCGCAGCTTCGTTGCAGCGCGCCTCGCCGCGTTCAAGGTGCCGGTAGAGGTGCTGCTCCAGCCGGAACCGCTGCCACGCAACCAGACCGGCAAGATCATGAAGCGGGAACTCCGGTCGCTGTTCTCGCCGATCGGCTCCGCCTAAAGACAAGCAACTCCCCGGTGACGCGTTACCGAAAGAGTTGAACGATGCATGACCAGGTCATCAAGGACGCCCGGATCGGATGCGATGCCGGGCGTCTTCGATATCGGCGTATGGCTACGAACATGACGACCAGCCGCAATTCCCGCCACCGCCAGTATTCGAACAAGGCGGGCCCACCGGCGCGGTGCCCCACCGCCTGATCGTAGACGTCCGCCGGTATTGAATCGGGCTTTGCGGCCGGGTGTACGCTGTCCCGACCGCATTCACGCCACGGGATCGGGCCTCTTAAAGCTGGAGCACCTGTCCCTGGCTGGCCAGCCGGGCGCGTACTGCGGCGACATCGACCGACTGCACCGGCGCGCGCGCGCGGGCGGCTTGGGCTGCTGCAACTCCGGCGGCCTCGCCCAGGATCATGTACTGAGGCTCCATCCGGATCGTCGAATAGGCGACATGCGAGGCGGAGCAGCAGACCGTCACGAGCAAGTTGGAACAATCGTCCTTTTTCGGCGTCATGCACCGATAGGGCATTTGATAGGGCTTCGCGAGCAGCGTGACCATGAAGCCCTCGTTGATCACTGCGCCGACCGGCGACGCGATGCGCTGGAAATGGTGGGAATCTATCGGGAAGCTGCCCATGCCTATCGCGTCCGGCTTCACGATATCGCTCTGGACGTCGCGCTGGGTCATCACATAATCGCCCAGTAGCCGCCGCGCCTCGCGTACATAGAGCTGGGGCGGGAAGTTGCTGGTCGCGGTGAATTCGTCCTTGGCAAGACCCCATTGGTTCAGTTCGTCGCGCAGGCGCGCGGGTACCGACCGATCGTTCGCGATGAAGTACAGGAAGCCGAGATTGTACCGGCGATGCGCTTCTGCGATCTGCGCCCGCTCGGCCCAGCCGGCAGTCGGATAGCGATCGCTGGCGCCGAGATAATCGGTCGAGATCGGGCCGTTGTTGTTGAGATCGAGCTTGTTGCCGTAAATCCCGACAGGCATCAGGATATCCTTGATCGTCAGTTCCTTGCCCGGATTCTGAAGATAGCGCGCCAGCAGCGCGAAATAATCGGGATCATAAGCGGGCGGTTTGGGGAATGGCAGCCGGTTGGCCGCATCCGACGAAACGCAGATCCGGTAATTGTACGACTGAACCCTTTGGTCGCCCGCGCCCGGCGTGCCGGAGTTGCCGGTTCCGACAAGCGGCAGCAGATTGCCCGCCGCGTCATATCGATTCACAGGCGTCCAGAACTGATCGTGCACGCTGAATTCGAGCCGGCCGGCGAGCGGCTCGCCATAAGTGTCGCGCCCTTCCCGCCCGACGATATGCTTCACGCCGGCGAGCGCCATCAGATCGCCCTCATAACTCGCGTCGATGAAGGTCTTCGCTTCATAGATCGCGCCCGACGCACACCGGATACGCCGGATCTCGCGCCCTTCCATCTCGACCGCTTCGGCCGGATCGCCGAGCAACGGCCTGATGTCATGATCGCGCAGCCACTTCTTCAGGATGGCCAAGCCCAGCGAGGGTTCGAATTGCCACGTGACGGGCAATCCGTAATGGCGCCCGGCCTGCACGAAGAATTCCCGCGCCAGGCCGCCGATCACGTCGACATTGCCCTTGTCTGTCGCGCTCAGCCCACCGGTCAGCATCCCGCCTACATGATGGCTTGCCTCGAGGAGGATCACCGAGCTGCCTTCTCGTGCCGCCGCGACCGCGGCCATCACCCCACTGGCGGTGGCACCGTAGACCAGCACATCGGCAACGGTGCGTCGTCGCGCCCAGGCAGGCGTGGCCATTGCCACCAAACCCATTTCCAAGACTGTACGCCTCGCGATACCACCCATCTGGATATTCCTCTTTTCCCCAAATTCATAAGCGATGTTGTTGGATCGATGTCGTTCGATCTTGTCGCCTTGTCGCAGATGGCATACCGTAAATCGAACCCGTGTAAAGCGCGGCGCGCAGAAGCGGTCGATCTTCAGAAGGACCCTTTTTCCGCGTTTCAAAGATGGAGGTTACGTGCCCAATAGTTCTGCAGTTGCGGCCTATGCCGTCAACGGCCTGATCGCCGTTGTGATCCTCGGCCTTGTTTATTGGCGCATGCGCCGGATGCTGGGATCACGTCCGCTGAAGATCGACCGGCTGTGGATCTTCCCCGCAGTCCTTGCCGTGATCGCGGCGGGCGCAATCCTCCAAGCTCCGCCGCACGGGGCTCAGTGGCTGTGGCCGCTGCTGGCGTTGCCGATCGGTGCCGCTGCAGGCTGGTATCGTGGCCGCCTGATCCGGATCACCGTCGATCCCGAAACCCAGACGCTGAACAGCCATGGGTCGCCCCTCGCCTTGATCCTCCTCGTCGTCTTGATCGGGTTGCGTATCGCGCTCAAGAGCGTGCTCATCGAGGAGGCGCAGAGCGTGCACATGGACGCGACCGTCGTCACTGACGCCTTCCTGTTCTTCGCGCTCGCCATGTTTGGCGTCCAGCGGGTGGAGATGGCGATACGCGCCCGCCGCTTGCTGTCGCCTTCGCGCGTTGCAGGCTGACCTCGGCGGAAGTTGAAGGGTGACGGGCGCGTGCGCATACGCGTCCGATCCCGATCCCCGATCCCCAAGCTTTGGTCGACGCGCTCCGGAAGTGCGTCGACAATCGTCATTTGCTGACCGCCGCCCGCAAGAATTCAGTCTCCATCATCTCGGCGTTCGCAACTGCTCGCCGGAAGGGCACACAGCCGTTGGCGCTGATCGCTCGGTTCGACAACACGGCCTCCAACAGGCCGATATCGACCGGGAGCTGAACGTCGAGACGCTGATTTATGATTATGCCGCGCAGGTACGGCGCGTCGATCCGACACCCCGGCCCGGTACAACACCGATCCGCGACGGCTGTTCGAGGCGTCTGGACGCCCCGGGCGCGCCGGGCCCGCGCGCCTCCCTGTTTGCCGCGCGCCTCGGACACCCTACTAAAGAACGTGGAAACGCCGACCTTTTATATCGGGACCAATCGGCCCGTGTAGCTGCCCCACCTGGAGCAGCGTGCTTTCCGGCACCGGTGCAGGGGCCGGGATGCGGCAGAGTGCGGCTCATCGCACTGAGATGGGCCTCATCTTGGTCGACATCCCGCTCCGCCGTAACGCGTGACGGGTCGAGCGCCACCGGGTCGAGCGCCACCGGGTCGAGCGTCTTTCTGGCGATATCGCCGAACGGATCACCCGTGCGCCCTGTTATGGGCACTTCTCCTAAGACGACTTCCATTGGGACCATCTGGCCATGACGGCCTAAATGCAAACGAGCTGGAGCAGCGGATGCTGCTCCAGCTCGATATCCGGCCGAGCATATGTCGGCCATCTTTACCGGGCAAAGCCGGTGCTGGCCGATTTCTATCGCGCCCGCGACCCTCGCAAGAGATTCGGCCTCAGGATCGGCCAAACATCAATAGGGTCGAGGGCACGATCGACGTTCAGCCCGCGAGTAACGGCAACCAGAAATCGCACTGATGCTCTTTCCAGGTATCACCGAGCGAATCCGCCTTGCCGGGCACCAGCACGACGGCCCTTCCTTCCGGTCCCGGGACATAACGCGGCCAAGCGGTTGAGCCCGCGGTATTGGGATTGCCGTCATGAGCGAAGCGGGTCCAGTAGCCGATCATCTCCTTGGCCAGCTCGGCCTGGGCTGGCGACATCGAAATCTTCTTTCCCGTCGTCATGTCGAACGGTCCGTCGGCCAGATCGAACAGCAGGGGCAGTTCGCTCGAATGCGATGCGCCCGAAGGCAATCCCGGCAGGAAGGGGATCAGGCCGACACCGTTCGGATCGGCGAACTCATAGGCGTAGGTCGGCATGTCCTTCGAGAACAGACGCGCGTCGCGAAGCACTGCGCAGGCGAACATGCGATCGGTAAAGATCGCCGCCCAGGCAAGCGCCGACTGTCCGTAGCGGGAGACCGGATAGCGCTGGAGAACCTCAGGCGCCCGCGCGCCGAATGCCTTTTCGATCAGGCCGGTAAAATTGGCATCCGTTATCGGCTTGCCGACGAGCTGATAAGCCGATGCGACGGCGCGGCTCTCGTCCCGGGTATGGCCGGTCAACAATGGAATGCGCAGATGTTTCCCATCGGCGACGGCTTTCATCGGATCGATCGGCAGCACCGGGGTACCATAGGCTCCGGAATAGAAATGGCCGCTTTCCGCCGCGAGCTTTTCCGCCGGCACGGCGCGAAGACAGGCGAGCAGCTTCGCTCGGTCCGCCGGATCGCAACCCAGTTTCTTCGCGGATTCCCGGCCCCGTGCCTCGATCGCCGCGAGCGGCTCGAAATACGCCCCAGCCGCCATGTCCGGATAGGGGCCGCCATAAGGCCAACGAATCGAGCAGGTGCCGCTCTGCGTGATCGCCTTGTCGATCAGGCCCTTGGCGCCCGGCGAGACGATCTGCCCGCAAACGCTGATGCCGCCGCCCGATTCACCGAAGACTGTCACGTTGTGCGGATCGCCACCGAACGCGGCTATGTTCTTGCGGACCCAGCGCAACGCGGCCTGCTGATCCTGGAAGCCGAAGGTTCCCGCACCCTTCAAGCCATCAACCGCATAGAAGCCGAAGACATTCACGCGGAACTCGACGCCGACGAAGATCACATCGCCCTGCGATACGAGCCGGGTCGCGTCATAGGTATTGGGAGAACCGGCTGAAAGGCCGCCGCCATGCAGCCACACCATCACGGGCCGTGGCTTGCCCGTGTTCGGGGCACGGGGCACCACCACGTTCAGATACAGGCAGTCCTCGGTGAAGGTCTTGCCCTGCGGGCACATGGCCCCGAACTTCGTTGCATCCCGGACGCCTTTCCAGGCGGCTATAGGCTGAGGCGCGGCAAAGCGGCGCGGACCGACCGGCGGGAGGGCGTAGGGCACGCCAAGGAACTTCACGACATTGGCGTCGGCCACGCCTTGCAGCGCCCCCAGAGGCGTGACGACCTGCGCGGTTGCGGACGGGCCAGCAGCCGGCGCGGCAGCATTCGCGGACACCGGCGCGGCCGTTGCGCCGGCGGCGAGCATTACGCCAGCCGCCCCAACAAGCGCGCGCCTGATGACGCTTGCCGCCGCTTTATGAAGTTCCGTCATCTTTATCCCTTCAACCTTCCTGTTGATTCGCAAGACCTGATAACAGATTTCATCTCATACCAAAGAGCGGAATCGGCTCAACGGAGTGCGGCTTGGGCTGCGCTCCTTCGATCCGGCGACATGCCCTTGGAGCCCGTCCGATCTCGCTTTTCGGGCCGGTTCCCATAGGGGCCACTGTCCGCTCGAAGCGCACCCGGCATGGTCCGGTTCGCAGGGAGCGTTACACGTCGCGATCCGTTCTCAGTTCCATCTGGGAAGGAGATCGGAAATGCTGAAGGACCAAAGTTCATCCGCGATCGTAGCGGTGCGCGACATAGAGCGGGCGCGGGATTTCTACATGAATGTGTTGGGACTGGATCTTGCCGGTAAAGCGATGGATGGCGTGCTCGGCTTCAGAACCGGCGACACCCGGCTTATTGTCTATCAGTCGAAAGAGGGCGGCACGAACCGGGCTAACGCCGTCGTCTGGAGCTGCGGTGACGAAATCGATTCAATTCTGGCGGAGCTTGAATCCAAAGGCGTCACTTTCGAGCATTATCCAGACATGGATGGCGTGCGGCTGGAGGGCAATGTCCATGTCGCGGGCCCGATGAAGATGATCTGGTTCAAGGACCCTGACGGGAACATTCTCCATCTTACCAACATATGAGCGGGAGGCGAAATGGGTCGGGCGCGATCCGGGTATATGAACGCCGCCGAATGCCGGACCGGACCAAGGCTGGCAGTCGTTGTTATTGACGCGGGCCGGCTTTAGGATCGCGAGGATGACAGAGATAACCCTCGCCGACCTTACGTCGCATATCTATGTCTCGCAGCGGCTGAAACTGCATTATGTGGATTGGGGCAATCATGAGGCCCCGCCGCTTATCCTGCTCCACGGCGGGCGGGACCATTGCCGCAACTGGGATTGGGTCGCGAGCGAACTCCGGGCGGATTTTCATATAATCGCGCCCGATCTGCGCGGACACGGCGACAGCCAGTGGTCGCCGGACGGCAATTATTCGATGGCGGCCCATGTCTACGACCTGGCGCAACTGATCCACCAACAGCGGCTTGCACCGGTTACGATCATTGCCCACTCGCTCGGCGGCAATATTGCCCTGCGGTATGCGGGCATCTTTCCAGAGAATGTCGCCGGACTCGTCGCTATCGAGGGGCTGGGACCCTCCCCTGCGATGGAAGCGAAACGCGCCGGGAAGAGCATCGACCAGCGTATGCAGGACTGGATAGCAGACCAGCGGGCGCTGAGCGGCCGCCAGCCACGGCGCTATTCCTCGATCGATCAGGCGCTGGCCCGCATGCAGGAGGAAAACACCAACCTCACCCCCAGTCAGGCGCGCCACCTGACCGTCCATGGGGTCAGCCAGAACGAAGACGGCAGCTATAGCTGGAAGTTCGACAATTACGTGCGCTCCATCTCGCCGGTGGATATGACGTCCGAAGAGCGTCAGCGCCTGTGGTCACGGATCACCTGTCCGACGCTGCTGGTCAACGGCCGCGAAAGCTGGGCCTCCAATCCCGCAGAGGACGGGCGGCTGAAGCATTTCGGCAATGCGCGCGTCGCCGTGTTCGATGGGGCCGGTCACTGGGTTCATCATGATCGGCTGGACGCCTTTATAGCGGAAGTCCGGCGGTTTCTCGCATCGTGATGATCCCCGGCGTCTGATCCGGCGGAGAAATTGGCGCCTTTTTGCGCGGGCGATGCAAGTCAGCTCCACTCGCTCAAAAAAGTCAGCCTGAGTGGCCACTGACTACCTCTCCTGCGCCCCCAATGCGCACATTCCGTGCTGTATAACATCATCTCCTGAAGCGCCCGGTTCGAAGATCGCTGTTGGGGAAAGCCATGATGAAGAAAGCCCATCTGGCAGGGCGGTCAACCGGCGGTGCCTGCGTCATGAAGCGCGAAGCAGGCATTGTTCTGCAAGGGGCTTCCAAGCTGTTCGGCCTCTTCCAACATGCCATGGTGCGCTACGGCATCGTCGGCGTCATCAACGTCACGGTCGACGCCGTTGGCTTCGTCCTGCTTGCGAGCGGTTTGGGTCTGCCCGTAGCGCTGGCAAATGCCATCTCATTCTCGTCGGCGATTGTGGTCAGCTATACGCTGAATAGTCGATGGACGTTTCTCGACCGGAGTAACAGCAGCCAGCATTCGCGGCAGTTCTTGCTGTTCTTCGGGATCAACCTGATCGGGCTGGCGCTGTCGACGATGCTGGTCGTCACCTTCGACCATTTCATGGACAAGACATTGGCCAAGATCGCCTCCATCCCGATCATCTTTTTTTACAATTACTTTGCGTCCAGCCGCCTGGTCTTTCGCCGGGTCGGACGCGACGAAGGACGCGATGGCGCGGCGTCTCTGGAAGGATTGGGGCAAGAAGCGGATGCATGAGATCGGCGCACGAGGCCTGGCAGCGGGGCGGAAGCCGGTGGCCGTTATCGGGGCGGGCTTTGCAGGCCTTGCCGCCGCATATGAATTGGCGCTTCAGGGGTTTGAGCCGATCGTGTTCGAAGGCGATCCGCAGGCTGGCGGGCTGGCGGCAAGCTTTCTGGTCAATGACAAGGAGATCGAGCGCTTCTACCATTTCTGGTACAACAACGATCCATATCTCCTTGACCTCGTCAATGAACTCGATCTGCGCGATCAGGTCGTTACCCGCCCATCTCCCACGGGAATGTACTTTGCGGGAAGTCTGTTTCGGCTGACCACGCCGTGGGATGTACTGCGGTTCAAGCCCCTGTCGCTGGTCAACCGCCTTCGGCTTGGCTGGCTGGTATTGGCGGCCCGGCGGATCAAGTCATGGCGCGAACTTGATCACATCAGCGCCGCGGATTGGCTCAAGAAGATGGGCGGCAAGGAGACTTTCCGCGTCGTCTGGGAGCCTCTGCTCGTCGGCAAGTTCGGCAAATATGCCTATGACGTTTCGGCCGCATGGTTCTGGGCCAAACTCGTGCTGCGGGGCGCCAGCCGCAACAGCAGCGGGGCGGAAAGCCTGATGTACTTCAAGGGCGGCTTCAAGGCCCTGGTCGATCATCTGGTCAAGGAGATTCAACGGCTTGGCGGCCAGGTGCGTTGCGGCACGCCCGCGACCAGAATCGAAACACAGGACGGCACGGTAAAGGGCGTCCATACGTCCGACGGATTTCTCGCGTGCGACGCCGTCATTGCCACCCCAGCCCTGCCGATCGTCGCCGGCCTTTTGGGTGACGATGCCGATCCGGCATACCGGGTGCGGCTGCGTCAGATCAAATATCTCGGCAATGTCTGCCTTATCCTTGAGCTGGACCGCAGCCTTTCGGACCTGTTCTGGATGAACGTCAACGATCCATCCTTTCCGTTTGTCGCGGTTATCGAACACACGAATATGGACCCGATGGAGGACGGCAGCCGGCACATCGTCTACCTCTCCAAATATCTTCCAGTGGACGACCCCGCATATACGATGGGCGACGCTGAATTTCTCGACTTCACGCTGCCGCACCTCAAACGAATGTTCCCCGAGTTCAGCCGGAAATGGATTCGGGATTTTCATATCTGGCGCGCGGAATACACGCAGCCGCTGGCGACGGTCGGCTACGCCGATCTCATTCCAGCGAACGACACGCCCATTCGTGGCCTCAAGATCGCGTCTATGGCGCAGATATACCCTGAGGACCGGGGAACGCCCCATGCGGTGCGTGAAGGCCGCGCGGTGGCGCGCAAGCTCGCGCAGGAGTTGAGGACGACCCCGGCATTTGGAGGCAACGAGCCCGCCGCGCCGGAAAGCTGCGTCGTCGCCGAGGCTGAAGCGCGATGAGTTCCCATTCGGACGAGCGCATCGACTGGGTCGTTCGCGACAACGATGCCGGCGGCTTCCGGGGAGGAATATCGCCGCGCGCGCTGCTGACGCAGCGGCGGATACTGATCGGCGCTGCCGTCGTCCTGCTGCTTGCCCTGTTTGCCCGCGTCATGAGCGAAGCACTGCGTCACGACGAGCAAATCTATCTGCCGATAGCGTCGTTGTTCGGCCGCTACGCGCTCTACCAGGACATGAGTTACGCGCACCTGCCGAACCTGCCGATCCTTCTGCATGGCTTTCTGTTCGCGACGGGAGGGGAATACCAGTTTCTCGCCGCGCGCTTTGTCGTGTTCCTTTGCTGGGTCGGGCTTCTCTATGCCTTCACTTCCGTCGCCTGGCGTCTCTCCAGGAGCATTGCAGCGACAGTGCTGGCGGTTCTTCTCATCGTCACGAACACCTTGTTCGTCGACTATGCGGGCATGATCGTCGCGGCCCATCTCTTCCCGATATGCTTCGCCGTTTTTGCCTTCCTGTTTTTCCTGATCGCGATGGAATCGGACCGCGTTCGCCCCGGATATGTCTTTCTTTGCGGCCTGTTTCTGGCGATCGCCGCCGGATTCAAGGCCAATTATGTGATCGTGATACCGCCGTTCGCGGTCGCAGCCTTCCTGGTGCCTCGATCGCTTCCCTTCAAACGCCGGCTGGTCGCGGTCGTGCTGCCGATGGTCCTTGGCGGCATCATCGGGGGGCTGCCGTCCATTTATTATCTGGCCACGCACACCAACGCGTTCGTGTTCGACGTGCTCGACTATTTCCTTGGGCCGCATCCCGCCTATTGGAATGAACCGGCCAATGCCGTGGAGGCCAAGGGGCTGAGCCTGCCCGCACGGGTCATATATGGCTACCGGCTTTGGAGCACGGGGTCGGCGTTGCTGATCGCCGTGACGGGAATCTATTGCGTGGCGTTCGCCCTGGCCTCGCCGGAGCCAAGGGCGCAACTGCGGCGCATGACATCCTGGCCGATGCTTCTCTGCCTGGCGCTGACGATCCTGGGGATACTCGTCGCCTTTGTTCCAAAGCCCTCGTTCCCACAATATTTCATGCCGCCCATTCCTTTCGCGATCCTGCTCCTGATGTGCCTGATCGGCGCGCAGACCGATGAACAGCGTTCACGTAGCCGCCCGATCCTGATTGCAGTTGGAATCGCGAGCCTTGTCGCCGGCGGGCCTGCGTTGTTCGCCGACCTGCCCCGGCTGGCGAAACCCGCGTCCTGGGAAGGCATGCGCATCCATAGGACTGCGGCACGAATTCACGAAGCGCTCGATTTCAGCGGCGGGAAGCCGCGCGTTGCAACCCTTGCGCCGATCTATGCCATCGAGGCGGGTGCGGACGTCTATCCGGAACTGGCCTCCGGGCCCTTCTACTACCGGATCGGGGATTATCTGTCCGCCGATCAACGGCGAAGCTATCGAATCACGTCCCCGCGCACGATCGGCGAACTGCTCGGGCGGCAGCCGCCGGACGCCGTGCTTGTCGGCCATGAAGGTGTGCTGGATGAACCACTCGAGCGTTTCGCTCTTGCGCACGGCTATCGCAGGGTAGACCGAAGCATCGGCCATGACCGGTACGGCGAAACTCGATTATATGTCAGGCCCAGCCCGCGCGGCGATTGAGACGACCAAAAGAGCCGCGTCGCCCGGTTTGGGTTATTGCTTGCCGTCAAAGTTCGGACGACGCTTGGCGAGGAACGCCGCAATCCCTTCGCGGCCCTCTGGCCCGCCTCCTGCGGCGGCGATGGCCCTTGTTTCCCGCTCCATCTGTGTTTCCAGCCCGGCGCCATAGCTTTCCAGCAGAAGCGCCCGCGCGGCACCGATCGCGCCCGTCGCGGCCCGCTCAAGCTGTGCGGCCATTTTCGCGCCTTCCTCGCGCAGCGCCTCGTCCTCCACCACGCGGGTGATAAGGCCCATGGCTTCGGCTTCCGGGGCCGTCAGCCGGCGGTTTGTGATGATGAGTTCCTGTGCCCGGCGCAGCCCCACAAGGCGCGGCAGCAGCCAGCTTGCGCCGCCATCCGGCGTAAGGCCTATCGCGCCATAGGCCGCGGTAAAGTGCGCCGACCGCGCCGCAAGAACGACGTCGCCCAATAACGCCAGGCTCATGCCTGCACCGGCGGCGGGGCCATTGACCAGGCACAGCAGCGGCTTGGGCATGCGCGCGAAGCGGGATATCGCCATGTGCAGTATGCCGGCCAGCTCGCTGAGTGCAGCCGGAAGGGCATCGCCCGCCCGCTCCATCAGGCTGATGTCGCCGCCGGCACAAAAGAGGCGTCCGTTTCCGGTCAGCACGACGCAACGGATGGACGCATCCTGGTCGCAGCGCATGGCTGCCGTGACCAGAGCGCGCGCGAAGTCGAGGTCAATGGCGTTGCCCTTGTCCGGGACGTTGAACGTGATCGTCGCGACACCGCCGTGCTGCTCGAACAACAGATTCTCGCTCATATCGCGTCGCCTTTCCAATCCAATCGCACCTGCGTTCCCCGCATTAGCGCCGGCCATTGTGCGGCGGCAATAGGCGACAGGAACATTCCGCCCGGAATGCGCAGGAGCGCCAAGGTTCGCGACCGACGGGGCGCGGGCGAAACATGGACAGGCCGCTTTGATCCATTTTGGAATGATCGCGGCTCGCGCGCCGGCGTTTGCCGCCTAACCTGTCCGGGCATGACGAGGATGACTGCCTTCCCCAACCAGGGGCCGCCGCGCCGGCGACAAGCTACGCCATCCTTCGCGCTTTGCCTCGACAGCCTCGAATCCGCGCTCGACCTGCTTCAGCCCTATTTTTGCCGCCAGTCGCAAGAGCATGTACGCGCCCTCTTTCTGGACGGGCGGGGCGCATTGTGCGGCATGGCCGCATGGATGGGCAAAAGGGACCTGGTCGATCTACCCGTCAGGCGCATCATCACATCCGCGCTCGCCGCCGATGCCACCGCCCTGATCCTTGCCCATAACCACCCCAGCGGCGATCCGAATCCGAGTGCGGTTGACGTGCGGACGACGCGCAATCTGGCACGCATCTGTGCCGCACTGGACATCCGCCTGCTCGATCATATCATCCTTTCGGACGAAAAAATCACAAGTATGAGGGTCTTGCGCCTCATCTGATCCCGATTGTGCTTGCACTTTTCTAATCCATTACGGATGAAAAACGTCCTCTGCCCAAGGGGGATAAGGGCATGGACGTTCTGTGGTTGGCACCGTGGCTCGGTGTCGTGGCATTGGTTACGCGTGAACTGATATCGGCGGCAGCGGTTCTGATCGCCATCGGCTGCACCGACGACCTGATCGTGGATGCCATCTATTTCGGTCGGCGATTCTGGCGCGCGGCGGCGGTTTATACCCGCCACGAACGCGTCAGCGCGGATATGCTCGCACCTCCGGACAGACCGGGCGCGATGGCGGTCCTGATCCCCGCCTGGGATGAATCGCTGGTCATCGCCGGCATGCTGAAGGGCGCGCTGAAAAGGCTCGATCACCCGCACTACCGCCTGTTTGTCGGCGTCTATCCCAATGATCCCTACACGGTTGCGGCGGTCAGACGCATAGCCGACCCAAGGGTGATACCGGTGATCGCAAGCCGGGACGGTCCCACCACCAAGGCTGATTGCCTCAATCACATCTGGGATGCGCTCGTTGCCGAGGAACGGTCCACGGGCGTGCGCTTCAAGGCGGTGGTCCTGCACGATGCCGAAGACGTCGTGCATTCGATGGAGCTCCGGATTTTCGACCGGCTGATCGAACGCTTCGATATGGTCCAGCTTCCGGTGCTGCCGCTCGTCGATCCGAAATCGCGCTGGATCGCCGGGCATTATCTGGACGAGTTCGCCGAATCCCATGGCAAGGACCTGGTCGTGCGCGAGGCCCTGGGCGCGGCGGTTCCGTCGGCAGGCGTAGGATGCGCGATCCGGCGTGACATGATGGACGAAATCATCCGCCTGAACGGCGGCAGGCCCTTCGACGAGGCCAGTGTTACCGAAGACTATGAGCTTGGCCTGAAGCTCGGCAGTCTCGGCGGGCGCGGCATTCTGGTGCGGATGCCGGGCGCGTCGGGGCACCTCGTCGCCACGCGCGAGCATTTTCCCGGCACGCTGGAAGCGGCGGTCCGTCAGAAGACCCGCTGGCTGAGCGGCATCGCGCTTCATGGCTGGGACCGGCTCGGCTGGCACGGAGGATTGGCGGAACGCTGGATGCGCCTGCGCGACCGCAAGGCCGTGGCGGGAGCGCTTGCGACGCTTCTCGCTTATCTGGGGGCGATGGGCTTTGGGGCGGTCACTCTCGCTCGATACATCTGGCCGCAGATGGCATTGCCATCGATGATCGCGACGAACGGGTGGGTCGCCCATCTGCTCGCCTTCAATGCCGCGATGCTCTGCTGGCGCCTGGCGATGCGGTTTGTCTTCACCACATACGCCTATGGAGCAGCCGAGGGTCTGCGCGCCATTCCCCGTTCGATCATCGCGAACCTGATCGCCATTCTGGCCTGTTTTCGCGCGCTGGGCAGGGTCGTTCGATCCCTCGGCCAAAACCAGCCGCAACCTGTGTGGGACAAGACATCCCATCAGTTTCCCGCCATCCTGCCCGGCGAATAACATGCGCATACCGGTGGCGGTCAGATGGCTGGCGATCAGCACCTGCGCATGGTTGGCATGGCGAGCGCCGATCGTCGCGCATGATTTCGCCCAATACCGCGTATCGCTATCCGGACCGGAAGCTGTTGGCCTCCCGATCGTGGCCGGCCATGGCCTTTCACCAACGCGCGACCCGCGGCTGTTCGTTGACCGATGGCATCACACAACATCGCGCCTCGCGCTCGCTTTCCGAAGCCTGTCGCCCGATGCTTGGGAAAATGCTTCGAAAGCGACAGCAATCATCATTCCATTGCCGCCACCCTTGCCCGCTGGAGATAGTACCGGCGCGGTCGGCGCGAGCGGACCATCTTCCTCAGGGATGTCCGGAGGTGGCGCTCTGGCCGAACAGGGCTATGCACGCTTGCGCGCCGGAAATCGTAAGGACGCGGCAGCGCTGCTTGCCCGCGCGATCGACGGTGCGCCCAACGATCCACGCGCGGCTGCATGGAGAACCGACCGGCGCCTGCTCCTCCGCCGGTGGAGCGCCGACGCCTATGTCCTGGCGCGGCGAGGCAGCGCTCCGCCGCTGCTTGGCGCGACGCCGACATTGGGCGGCAGCCAGCTTGGCGCGCGCCTCGCCTATGTATTAAATCCGCTGTCAAATCAACGGATCGCGCTGTCCGGCCGCGTCTTCCAGCCCCTGTCGAAACGAAGCGACAGGGCGAGCGCCAGCCAGGCCGTGCTGGGGCTTGAACTGCAGCCCGTCCGCTTCGTGCCGGTGACGGTCGCACTCGACCGTTACATCGCCGCAGGGAGCCATGCCCGCGATGCCTGGGCGGTGCGTGTATCAGGCGGGGCGGACTCCATAGTCGTCCGGCCCGGCCTCACGGCGTCGCTCTACGGCCAGGCGGGTATCATCGGCGCAAAATCTCGAGACGGCTATGCGGATGGCTGGGCAAAGCTGCAAGCATCGGCAATCGATCGCGCGGGCATGCATCTCTTCATGGGCGCGGGCCTCTGGGCCGGTGTGCAGCCCGGCGCATCGCGTGTGGATGCCGGACCGACCGCCGAGCTATCGGGAAAGATCGGTTCAACGCGGGTCGTCGCGACAGTCGATTACCGGTTCCGTGCCGGAGGCAACGCCCGTCCCGGAAGTGGGCCGGCCTTGACCGTTCGGGCGGGGTTCTAATTTTCATCTGCCGGTCGCATCGCACGGCCGGTTAAGCTAAGCGGAGGAAATGGACCTCTATCTTCCCATCGCAGGGCTTTCGGTGAATGCGCTGGTGATTGTCGCCCTTGGCGCGCTGGTCGGCTTCCTGTCGGGCATGTTCGGAGTCGGCGGCGGGTTTCTGACCACCCCCCTGCTGATGTTCTATGGCATACCGCCCGCCGTCGCCGTGGCATCGTCGGCCACGCAGGTTACGGGCGCAAGCGTATCGGGCGCGCTCACTTATTGGGGACGCAGGGGCATCGATTTCCGCATGGGCTGGGTGTTGGTCGCAGGCGGCGTGCTCGGCTCTTTTGCCGGATCATTTGTTTTCCGGACCCTTCAGCGACTGGGGCAAATCGATATCGCTATCAGCATGGCTTATGTCGTCCTGCTGGGCTCGGTGGGCGGGCTGATGCTTTCGGAAGCGGTCAGGTCGGTCAAGGCCACCCGCGCGGGCAAGCGGCCTCCGTCCCGCCCGCGCCACAACCGGTTGATCGCCGTCATGCCTTTTCGATGGCGATTCTATCGGTCGGGCCTTTATATATCGCCGCTGGCGCCGCTCGCGATCGGCTTCGTGACAGGCATTTTGACGGTTGCCCTGGGCGTTGGCGGCGGCTTCATCATCGTGCCGGCGCTCATCTACCTGCTCAGCATGCCGGCGAGCGTTGTTGTCGGCACCTCCCTCTTCCAGATACTGTTTGTCACCGCCGCGACGACCATGGTGCACTCTGTCCAGTCCAGGACAGTGGACGTCGTCCTCGCCGCGCTGCTTCTGGTCGGAGGCGTGATCGGTGCGCAGATCGGGGCACGCATGGCGTTGAAGCTGAAGCCTGAGTATCTGCGCTTCAGCCTGGCGCTGATCGTGCTGGCGGTTGCGGTCCGCATGGCGCTGGGGCTGGGTTATCGGCCCGACGAGGTCTTTACGATCTACGGGCCGACCTCATGAATTTCAGGTTGCTGCTGCTTCCCTTCGTCGCATTTCTGCTCACCGGCGCCACGCCAAAGCTGGTGCCCGATGTCAGCCAGCGCCAGATCGACATCGTCTACAGCTTTACCGGCGCGGAGCTGCTGCTGTTCGGCGCGATCCTCTATCCCGGCGGCCGCTTGCCCACGGACCGAGCCGATGTGGTCGTCGTGTTGCGCGGCCCGACCGAGCCGCTGACCGTCCGCAAGAAGGAGCGTTTTGCAGGCATATGGATCAACCGCCGTTCGGCCCGCTTCGAAACAGTTCCCAGCTATTTTGCCGTGGCGGCTTCTGCGCCCATCGGCAGGATCGTCGATAACGGGACCGCCACCGTCTATGAACTGGGCGTCGGAACGCTCCAGCTTTCGCCGGCGAGCGGCAACAGTTCCGAGGAGATATCCGAATTCGAAAAGGGACTGATTGATCTCCGCAAACGATCGGGGCTGTACTTTGAAAGCGAGCATGGGGTGGACATCACCGAAGGCGTGCTCTATCGCGCCCGCCTCCCGCTGCCCGCCAGGGTGCCGGTCGGGGCCTATGTCGCGCAGACCTTCCTGATCCAGAACGGCAAGGTCGTCGCCCAGGCACGGCGCGAAATCAAAATCGACAAATCGGGTTTCGAACGCTTCATCTATGTAGCGGCACAGCGCCATTCGTTCATCTACGGCCTGACGGCCGTGCTTATCGCTGTTGGTCTCGGGTGGCTCGCGGGGGCGATATTCAAACGCAAATAGCGCGCCCTTTGCCGCCTTCGAATTGTTTTGCCTGATCTTGCCATTTTCTTAAGGCTCTGTCCGCTATCTCTGTCGGTCCTTTGGGCAGCAGACAGGCGGCAATCATGGTTGACACGTTCAACCTCAATTCCCTGAACTCATCGAGCGACATCGAGGAACTGGGCACCGTCGCGTCAAACCGGGCTGATTTCAGAGACATAGGCCGGGTCGTCGAGGTTTCCGGCGGCGCGTCGAGCATCCGTCTGGATGGCCGCGCGCTGAAGCTGCTCGAAGGCCACCGCGACATTACCGTCGCCATGGCCGGGCAGGTCGGCAGCCAGGTGAAGTGCCGTGTGGGCGGGCTGTGGCTGCTCGCCAATGTTCGCGACATGAGGCTTGAGAACCCCGATGGGGACCTGATTCTCGCCACCGTCGATTTTCTGGGCGAGGGCATCGAAGACGCGGTGAGCGGCCAGATGAAGGGATTCCGACGTGGCGTTACGCGCTACCCGGTGCCCGGCACCCGCATCTTTCCCGTAACCCAGGAGGACATGCACCAGATATTCTCGTCCTCCGACCGCCCCCATATCGGCATCGGCACCGTCTATCCGTCGCAACACGTCAGGGCGTCGCTGTTCATCGACGCCATGCTGGGCAAGCATTTCGCGCTTCTGGGTTCCACCGGCACCGGCAAATCCACGTCGGCAGCGCTGATCCTGCACCGTATCTGCGAGATGGCGCCGAACGGCCACATCGTCATGCTCGACCCCCATGGCGAATATTCGGCGGCATTCAAGGAGAACGGCGAGGTCTTCAACGTCGACAATCTCGCCATGCCCTACTGGCTGATGAATTTCGAGGAGCACTGCGAGGTTTTCGTCACCACCGACGGCGCCGAGCGGCAGATGGACGAGGACATCCTCGCCAAATGCCTGTTGCAGGCGCGGGCGAAGAACCGCGCATCGCAGGGCCTTACCAAGCTGACGGTGGATTCGCCGGTCCCCTATCTGCTGTCGGACCTCGTCAACGCGATCCAGACCCTGATGGGCAAGCTTGACCGCGCGGGCGAGATCGCGCCCTATCTGCGCCTCAAGACGAAGATCGAGGAGATCAAGGGCGATCCTCGTTATTCGTTCATGTTCTCGGGCATGCTGGTCAGCGACACCATGGCCAGCTTCATGGCACGCATCTTCCGCCTGCCCGGCAACGGCAAGCCGATTTCGATCATCGATCTTTCCGGCGTTCCGTCCGACATCGTTTCCGTCGTTGTCGCCGTGCTGTCGCGCATGGTGTTCGATTTCGCCATCTGGTCGCGCCGCGAACCCAAAAGACCGATCCTCCTCGTCTGCGAGGAAGCGCACCGTTATGTTCCTTCCGACCGCGACAAGACCAGAAGCGCGGTCCGCAAGGTTCTGGAACGTATCGCCAAGGAAGGCCGCAAATATGGCGTCTCGCTGGGCCTGATCACCCAGCGTCCATCCGATCTGGCGGAAGGCGTCATGTCCCAATGCGGGACGATCATCGCCATGCGCCTCAACAACGATCGCGACCAGGCCTATGTGCGCAATGCCATGCCCGAGGGCGCGCGCGGCTTCCTCGAATTCAATACCCGCGCTGCGCAACCGGGAATGCGTAATCTGCGGCGAAGGCGTATCTATCCCGATCCGGGTCAGGCTGGACGACCTTGAGGAGGACAAGCGGCCCGCATCTGCCGATCCGCTGTTCTCCGAGCTGTGGACGCATGTCGGCGACGAGGAAGTGATCCTCGACCGCACCATCCAGCGCTGGCGCAGCCAGGGAAAATAACCCGGTTCCTTTCGATTACAGTGGATTGCGCGAGCCGCGTGCCATGATAGAAATTCCCTGGGGGGGGAATTTTCATCATGCGCTTTCCAATGATTGCGCTGGCGCTTGCGAGCGCTGGCGCGATGGCCTCGACGCCGTCGTCCGCGTCGACGCGTCAATCCATTCAGGCGGACACCGGCGCGGTGCAACTGACCGAGGATGACATAGCCGACCGGTCCTATCACGTGCTGGGCGACCTGAAGGTCGTCGTCCGCAAGCAGACGCTGCTGAGTGCCGAACCGACGCGTGAGCGGGTGAACAAAAAGCTGAAGAAGGCCGCACGGAAGCTGGGTGCCGATGCCGTCATCCTTATCCGCTATGGCACTGTCGGCATGGGCGTTATCGGCTGGGGCGAGCTTGAGGGACGAGGCCGTGCGATCAGGTTCGACTAGCCTGATACTATTGAGCGCGGTGCTGCTGTGTTCCTGCGCACGCGGCGCGCCTCGCCTTCCCGCCGCCGATGCCGCGAGCCGGGCCCATTTCAAACCGCTGAGTGAGAGTGAACGGGAACACCGCTGTGCCGTTATCGCCGAGGAAACGGACACGCTGCGCGGGGAGATGCTTCAGATCGAACAAGTGCTGCGGGGCCGACGCAAGCGCGAACAGGTGGCCGTCTATCTGGCGGCGGTGCTCTATCCGCCGCTGCTGAGTTCGATGGATCGGCACAAGGCGCAAAAGCGGGCGCTGGACGAGCGCCAGTCCAAGATCGACGCACGGCTGGTCGAACGAAAGGCCAGGCGCTGCCCTTCGGCTGACTAGATTTCGAGCTGGCTCCCCAGTTCGATGACCCGGTTGGTCGGCAGCTTGAAGAATTCCATCGCGCTTTCGGCGTTTCGCAGCATCCAGGCGAACAGCTTCTCGCGCCAGAGCGCCATGCCCGGCCGCGATGAAGCCAGCAGCGTCTGCCGCGCCAGGAAGAAGCTGGTATCCATCATCCTGAACTGCGCGCCGCAAATGTCGTGGCTGGTAAGGGCCGCCGGCACATCCGGGTCCTGCATGAAGCCATAGCGCAAGACCACCCTGAAAAATCCGCTGCCAAGATCCTCCGACGTGATCCGTCGGGCCTCCATGACATAGGGCACGTCCTCGATCTTCACGGTCAACAGCACCACGCGCTCGTGCAGCACCTTGTTGTGCTTCAGATTGTGCAACAGCGCGTGCGGCACGCCATCTGCAGTCGATGTCATGAATACCGCCGTTCCCGCCACGCGGGTGGCCGAATTGGCCGCGGACTTTACGAATATCTCGGTCGGCATCGCCGCTTCGCGCATCCGCTCGATCATCAGCTTGCGCCCCTTCGCCCAGGTCGTCAGCAAGGTGAAGGCGACGAAGCCGACCAGCAGCGGGAACCACCCGCCATCGGGGATCTTGGTCAGGTTGGAGCTGAAATACGCCAAGTCCACCACGAACAGGACGGACAGCAAAGCCGACGCCAGCAGCTTGTTCCATTTCCACAGGCTGTACAGCACGACGACGAGAAGGCAGGTGTCGATGAACATCGCGCCCGTGACCGCAATGCCGTAGGCGGCGGCCAGGCGCGTGGAACTGCCGAACATGATGACCAGCAGGATCACCATCACCATCAGCGCCCAGTTGATCACCGGGATGTAGATCTGGCCAGCCGTGCTCGCGCTGGTGTGCGTGATCCTGAGCCGGGGAATGAAGCCGAGCTGGATCGCCTGCTGGGTTACCGAAAAGGCCCCGGAAATCACCGCCTGGCTGGCGATGACGGTGGCCATGGTCGCCAATATGACGAGGGGCAGCCGCATGCCTTCGCTCGCCAGATAGAAAAACGGATTCTGGATCACGTCCATCTTTGCGATCGGCGGCAGCGCCATGATCATTGCGCCTTGCCCCATGTAGTTGAGCATGAGCGCCGGAAGCACGAAGTAGATCCATGAGACGCGGATCGGGCGGCGGCCGAAATGGCCCATATCGGCATAGAGCGCCTCCGCCCCCGTTACCGCCAGGACGACCGCGCCAAGCGCGAGAAATGCCCTGAGGCCGTCGTTGATGAAGAAGTGGATCGCATACCAGGGGTTGAGCGCATAGAGGACATCCGGGCGCGGGATGATATTGATGATCCCGAGCACGGCGATCACAGTGAAATACACCGCCATGATCGGCCCGAACAGCAGCCCGACCTTGGCCGTACCATGGCTCTGGATCAGGAAAAGGCCGACAAGGATGGTGACCGCGGTCGGTATGACCATGCCGCCGAACGCCGGGCTGACAACCTCCAGACCTTCAACGGCCGACAAGACCGAAATGGCGGGCGTGATCATGCTGTCGCCATAGAACAGCGCGGTGGCGAACACGCCGAGCAGGACGATGGGCATCGACCAGCGCTTTTGACCGGCAGCACTTGAAATCAACGCGAGCAGCGCAAGGCTGCCGCCCTCGCCCTTGTTGTCGGCGCGCATGATGATCGTGACATATTTGATCGTCACGACCAGCATCATCGACCAGAAGATCAGGCTGAGAACACCCAGGATATGGATGTTGTCGACCGTCAGCGGATGGTGGCCGACGAAGGTTTCGCGAAACGCGTAGATCGGACTTGTGCCGATGTCGCCGAACACCACGCCGATCGCGGCAAGCGCGAGCTTTGCAACGCTGTCCCGACGATGACCCAATTCCAGACCGTCGGGCTCAGCAGCCCGCGTACCAGAAGTTCCGGCCTCGGAAACGGTCACGGTCATGAAATCCCAGTCATCAGCCCCAGAATTGGCGGCACGGCCGATTGTATCCCCATAAGCCATCTCACGGCGGAGCGGCGGCGGGTAGCACAGCGCGGTGCCAGCCGCAACGTCTGCGACTTTCCCTGCCTTTGATTGTATAAAGTTCAACAAATCCACGACCGAAGGAGGTCCGCATGCGAATTGGTGTGCCGCGCGAGATCAAAAATCACGAATATCGCGTGGGCCTGACTCCGCCTTCGGTCGCAGAGCTTGTCGCCGCCGGCCACGAAGCCTTTGTCGAAACCGGCGCCGGCAGCGGAATCGACTTCGACGACGCGGATTATCGTTCGGTCGGCGCGACGATATCGAAGACGGCGGCAGAGGTGTTCGCGTCATCCGACATGATCGTCAAGGTAAAGGAGCCACAGCCGTCGGAGATCGCCCTTCTCGAGCCGCGGCACGTGCTGTTCACCTATCTGCATCTGGCCGCCGACAAGCCGCAGGCTGATGGCTTGATGCGGTCAGGCGCCACTTGCATCGCCTATGAAACCGTCACCGATGCCCGTGGACAGCTCCCGCTGTTGAAGCCGATGTCGGAAGTCGCGGGCCGCATGTCGATACAGGTTGGCGCGCATTATCTGGAAAAGGAACAGGGCGGACGGGGCATATTATTGGGCGGCGTGCCGGGTGTCGCGCCGGCGCGGGTAGCGATTCTGGGCGGTGGCGTCGCCGGGCTGAACGCGGCGCAGATGGCAGTGGGCCTGCGTGCCGACGTGACAATCTATGACATCAGCAATGCCCGGCTGGCCGAACTCGACACCTGGTTCGGCAGCCAGGTCAGAACCGCCTATGCAAGCCGCGCCGCAATCGCCGCCGCTATTTCCAAGGCGCATCTGGTGATCGGCGCGGTGCTGGTGCCGGGGGCAGCCGCGCCAAAGCTCGTCACGCGCGAGATGCTGAAAACGATGAAACGCGGGTCGGTTATCGTCGACATCGCGATCGACCAGGGCGGGTGCTTCGAAACCTCGCGCCCGACAACCCATGCCGCGCCGGTATTCCTCGAGGAAGGCGTCATTCATTACTGTGTGGCGAACATGCCTGGCGCGGTGGCGCGAACCTCGGCTTTTGCGCTCAACAACGCGACCCTGCCCTTTGTCATGAGGCTTGCCAGTCTGGGGGCCGAGGCGGCGATGGCGGCCGACCCGCATCTGGCGAATGGCCTCAACATCAGCGGCGGGAAAATCCGCCATAAGGCCGTGGCCGAGGCTTTGGGGCTGGCGTTTGACGGCTGAACGAGATCAGGGCTGCCCGACGCCTGCGTCGCGCATCATCTTCGCGGCGGCGATCTTGCGGTCGAGATCGGGCAGCCAGGGCGCACCCGGCGGAGATTTGGCGCGTAATCCCTCCCAGGTCTTCAGGGCTTCATCGACCTGTCCGGATTGAAGCCAGGCAAGGCCCAGGAAATAGAGCGGCGCGGGATGATCGGGCGCAAGCGCGGCCGCCCGCGCGAACGCCAGACGGGCAGCGGGCGACACGAACCCGTCGCCATGGACGACGAGCGCATTGCCCAGTCCCACCCACAGGTCCGGACTGTTGGGGAAGGCCTTGGTCGCCGTCTTCATCGCGTCGACCGATTTCTCGGTCATGCCCGCGCGCTGGAGCGCATCGGCGAAGTTGAGCCATGCGCCGACGTCGCCCAGATTTTCAAGCAGCGCGCCGCGTTCTTTCGCGAAGCTGGTGTCGCCCTTGTAAGCAACATCGCGCGCCGGCACGGAATGGGATGGCAGACCCGGCCTGCCCTGCACGGCATAGCCCGCAAAGCCAGCCGCAACCGCAACCGCGATGCCAAGGGCGACACCGCCGGATGGCCGCGCGAAGCGCCAGAGAAACGCCGCTGCGAGAAGCACGAGAACAACGGGGCCGATCCAGCCGCTCATGCCTGCCCCCTGGTGTAATAGCGGCGGATCACCAGTGCGCCGATCGCAAGAAACAGCAGCGGTGCGGCCCAGAGCAGCCATGTCGCGGGTTCGACCGGCGGGGCGAAGCTCACCCATTCGCCGTAGCGCTCGATCAACCAGCGCCGTACCACCTCGGGATCTTCTCCCGCCGCGATCCGTTCGCGCACCAGCGCCCGCATGTCGCCCGCCATTTCGGCATTGAAATCGGCAATCGACTGGTTCTGGCAGACCAGGCAGCGCAGAGTGTGCATCAACGCCTGCGCCCTGGCTTCCTGCGCCCGGTCGGGCAGCGGTTCATTGGCATAATGCGCGGGCGGCAGCAGCGAATCCGCACGGGCGGCGGCTGCACCGAAGATCAGCAGCAGGGCCAAGGCCAGCGCCTTCACTTCGCCTGCTCCAGCTTGTCGAGCAGCATCGCCATATGCTCTGGCCTGATATCCCCGATATGCTGGTAGCGGATCACACCCTTGCCATCGACGACGAAGGTTTCGGGCACGCCGCTTGAGCCGAGCGCGAGCTGAACCCGGCTACGATCGTCGAAGCCGATATTGGCATAGGGATCGCCGTTACGGGCAAGGAAGGCGCCAACCGCCTGTCCCGTATCCCGAATGGCAATGGCATGGATCGTCACGCCCTCGCGCTTCAGCGCGGCAAGCTGCGGCGCTTCGGCAGCGCAAGGCACGCACCAGCTCGCGAAGATGTTAAGCAAGATCGGCTTGCCGGTCCGCAGATCGGCGGTCTTCAGCCCTGGGTGCGCCGGGAGTTCGCCCCGCAAGGTGAAGACAGGCACCGATTTCCCGATCAGCCTCGATTTAAGCACCACCTGCGGCGACCGGCCGAGACCGAACAAGACGACCAGCACGAACGCCAGAAAGGCGGCAAGCGGAATCCAGAGCGCAAGGCGGCCAGACGCGCGGACGCTCATCGCGCATATCTCCTTTCACGCCACAGCCGCCCGACAAGCGCGATCACGCCGCCAAGGCCGATCAGCAGGCCGCCGGCCCAGATCAGCGTCACAAATGGCTTCCACCAGACATGCACCTGCCAGCGCCCCTCGCCGTCGGGTTTGCCGATCACGGCATAGAGCTGGCCGTCCCATAATGTGCGGATCGCCGCTTCGGTCGTTTCCGTCATCGGCGCGGTAAAGGTCCGTGCCTGGGGTTGCAGATCGAATGGCTTGCCTTTCCGCACGGCAGTGAAATCGCCCTGGATCGCCGTCCAGTTCGGCCCCGCGACCGGCTCCACGTTGTCGAAGCCGACATTGAAACCGGCAAGGCGGATCTGGTCCCCCGGTCGCGCCGCAACCAGCGCTTCCTGCGTGAACGCCGCGTTCGAGGCCATTCCCAACAGGCTGACCGCCACGCCGAAATGAGCGACGACCATGCCCCAGGTGTGAAACGGCGTGCGCCTGAGGCTACGCCCGAACAGCGGCATGAAGCTTGCGACCGCTGTGAAGATGCCAACCGCAAATGCGACGGTGATCAGAACGCCCTTCGCATGCCAAAGCGCGACAATGGCAAGCGTCGCCGTCAGCCCGAGTAATACAGGCACTGCCAGCCGCCGCATCAGGCGCTTCGGATCGGCCTTGCGCCATTGCAGCAGCGGACCCATTGCCACCAGTCCCGCAAGCAGCACGCCAAGCGGCGCGGCGGTGGCGTTGAAATAGGGCGGCCCGACCGACAGCTTGTCGCCCGACATCGCTTCGGCCGCCAACGGGTAGAGCGTGCCGACGAACACCACGCCCAGAATTGCGGAGAGGATCAGGTTATTGATCACAAGGCCGCCCTCGCGGCTGATCGGCGCGAATGGCGCCCCCTCTCGCACCGTGCCCGCCCGCAGCGCGAACAGCACCAGCGCCGCGCCGATGTAGATGACCAGAAGCGCGAGGATGAAGGTGCCGCGCTTCGGGTCGACGGCAAAAGCATGCACGCTGGTCAATATGCCTGAACGGACGAGGAAAGTGCCGACCATCGACATGGAAAAGGCGACGACGCCGAGCATCACGGTCCATGCCCTCAAGGCATCACGCGTCGCCAGAACCGTCACTGAATGCAGAAGCGCGGTTGCGGCCAGCCACGGCATCAGCGATGCGTTTTCGACCGGGTCCCAGAACCAGTAACCGCCCCAGCCAAGCTCATAATAGGCCCAGTAGCTGCCCGCCGTGATGCCGATGGTGAGCACGCTCCACGCCGCCAGCACCCAGGGCCGCATCGCGCGGGCGAAGGCGGGGCCGACCTCGCGCAACGCAAGCGCGGCGACCGCATAGGAAAAGGCGACCGACACACCGACATAGCCGAGATAGAGCGTCGGCGGGTGAAAGGCGAGGCCGGGGTCCTGCAGCAGCGGATTCAAGCCCGCCCCTGTTGCGGCCGGCGGATCGAGCCGGTTGAACGGGTTGGATGCAAACAGCAAGAACGCATAGAAGCCCAGGCTGATCGCGGCTTGCGCGGCAAGCGTCGCAGCGACCATCCGTTCGCCGATGCGCCGTTCCAGCGCGGCGATGCCGCCGCCCGCCAGCGCCAGCACGGCAACCCACAACAGCATCGAGCCTTCGTGATTGCCCCAGGTCCCGGCGATCTTGTAGAGGAACGGCTTGTCCGGATGGCTGTTCAGCGCGACCAGCTTCACCGACAGGTCGGTCACCGCGAACGCCCGGATCAGGCAACCGAAGGCGAGCAGCGCGAGCAGCGCCTGCAACATTGCCGCCGGCCGCGCGAAACGCCAGAGCTGCTCATTATCGCGCGACAGGCCAAGCGCTGGAACGCCAAACTGCAACAACGATATCGCGGCAGCCAGCCACAGCGCCGCCAGTCCAAGTTCCGCCGTCATTTCAAAGATTTGGCCTTGTGCATCGCGCCAGCAACCTGTGGCGGCATATAGCGTTCGTCATGCTTCGCCAGCAGGTTGTCGGCGACGAATACGCCCGCCCGGTCGAAGCTGCCTTCGCAGACGACGCCGGAATCCTCCTTGAAAAGGTCGGGCGGAATGCCCTTGAAAACCACAGGCACCGTGCGCGCGTTGTCGGTCACGACAAAGCGGTAGGTGATGCCGTCCGGCGCCCTGTTGAGCGATCCCTTGGCGACCATGCCGCCAAGGCGAATGGCCTGGCCCGGCGGCACGCCATCCTTCGCGACATCGCTTGGCGAATAGAAATAGGTCGCCTGTTCCTTTAATGCTGACAGCGCGAGCAACGCCGCGCCGCCAATCGCGGCGACAGCGAGCAGCAACAGGACAAGACGCTGATGCTTTGGCTTCACCGCCGATCCTTCAGCCGGTCGGTCGTTCGCTCTGCGGCGCGCATCGCCAGCCAGCACCACAAGCCGATGCCTAGCGTCCCACCGATCGTGATCGCATAGGCGGCGATGATGAACGGCCAGTGGTTCATGCCGCCTCCACCAACCGTTTCATACGCGCTTCCGTCCGGATGCGTGCAATGTCGGTCCGCATCCGCATCAGCACGAAGCTGGCGAACAGCAAGGTGAAGCCCAGGGCAGTGAGCGGCAGCGGCCACAGGATGGAACTGTCGATGGTCGATCCGGAAAGCGTGATGCTGCTGCCCTGATGCAGCGTATTCCACCAGACCACCGAATAACGGATGATCGGCAGATTGACCGCTCCAACCAGCGCAAGCACGGCCGCAGTCTTCGCCGCCCTTTCGCGATCCTCCCCCGCGCCGCTCAACGCGATATAGCCGAGGTAGAGGAAGAACAGGATAAGCATCGACGTCAGCCTGCCGTCCCATTCCCACCATGTTCCCCAGGTCGGGCGGCCCCAGATCGATCCGCTCACAAGGCAGATGGCGGTGTAGAGCGCGCCGATGGGAGCCGCCGCCCGCGCCGCGACATCAGCCAGCGGGTGCCGCCAGACGAGGAACGCGGCGCTTGCCGCAGCGACAAAGCCATAGCCTGCCATGCCGAGCCATGCGGCAGGCACATGGACATACATGATACGGACGCTTTCACCCTGAAGGTAATCGGGCGGCGTCAGGAACAGCCCCGCGTAAACGCCAACCGCGGCCAACGGCAGACCCGCGAGCACACAGAATGTGGTCAGCGGTTTTGCCAGCTTCAGAAAGCGCGCGGGATTGGCAAAGCGGTGCACGGTTGCGCCTCTAGCATCAGCAACAGCGAAGTGCGAGGGGTTAGAGGGAAGAACTCGCGACACTATGCCTTAGCGTAATGTCATCCCAGGCTGGCATCCATATCCATACTGACAAGCCAATTGTCCAAGACGGCTAGGTCTATGGACCCCGGCCGCCGCTGGAAGTGACAAGTGTTTAGTTCGGATAATTCTTGCTCTAAAAGCCCCGCATGACTTCATGCCTCTTACCCCGCCCTTCGCCTTCGCCGTACCCGCGCCGCCGCCTGGAGCCGCGCGCTTTACCGCGAAACGGTGCTGACGCCCGCCGATCTCATCTGGCCGCTGTTCGTCACCGACGGGAAAAACGCCCACGAACCGATCGCGGCCCTGCCCGGTGTGGAACGTCTGTCGGTGGACCTGATTGGGGATGCCGCACGGCGCGCCCGCGACCTCGGCATTCCTTGCCTTGCGCTGTTCCCGAACACCCCGCGCGAACTCAGGACGGATGACGGGCGGGAAGCGCTAAATCCCGACAACCTCATGTGCCGCGCGACAAAGGCGATCAAGGACGCGGCGCCCGATATCGGCGTGCTCACCGATGTCGCGCTCGACCCCTATACCAGCCACGGCCATGACGGCCTTGTCGATACGAACGGCTATGTGCTGAACGATGTGACCATGGATGCGCTGGTCGGTCAGGCGCTCGTTCAGGCCGAAGCGGGCGCGGACATTGTCGCGCCTTCCGACATGATGGACGGGCGGGTCGGGCGCATCCGGCAGGCGCTTGAGGGCGCGGGCCGCGTCAACGTCCAGATCATGGCCTATTCCGCCAAATATGCGTCGGCCTTTTATGGGCCCTTTCGCGATGCGGTGGGATCGGGCGGCCTGCTGAAGGGCGACAAGAAAACCTACCAGATGGATTACGGCAATGCCGAGGAAGCGCTCCGCGAAGTCGCGCTCGACATCGCCGAGGGCGCGGACAGCGTGATGGTGAAACCGGGCCTGCCCTATCTCGATATCATCCGGCAGGTGAAGACACGTTTTGAAGTGCCGGTGTTCGCTTATCAGGTGTCGGGCGAGTATGCGATGATCGAGGCGGCGGTCGCGGCGGGCGTGCTCGAACGCGACGCCGCAATCATTGAGACGCTGACCGCCTTCAAGCGCGCCGGCTGTTCGGGCATACTAACCTACCACGCGCCACGGGCGGCTGAGTTGCTGGGTTGATTGCGAACTCGGGCGCGCATGTCCTAACGCAAGCCGATGACAGATCGCATTCGCATCGCCGTGCTTGGTGCCTCGGGCTATACCGGGGCTGATCTCGTTCGCCTCGCGCTTACCCATCCGATGCTGGAGATTGCCGCGCTCGCCGCCAACGCCAAGGCGGGGCAGACGATGCAGGCGATCTGGCCGCATTTCGCGCCATACACGCTGCCGGTGCTGACCAAGGCCGACGAGATCGACTTTTCGGGCATAGACGTCGTGTTCGGCTGTCTGCCGCACGCCGCCTCGGCCGCGCTGCTGTCGCAAATCAGCGGGCCGCGCATCGTCGATCTTTCCGCAGATTTCCGGCTGAATGACGCTGCCACCTATGCCGACTGGTACGGCAATGCGCATCCGGCCCCGGCGCTGCTGCCGGACGCTGTCTACGGCCTCACCGAGTTTGCGCGCGAACAACTGGCGGGTGCGAAGCTCACCGCCTGTCCCGGCTGTTACCCCACCGCAGCGTTGCTCGCGCTGCTGCCGCTGGTGGAGGCCGGGCTGGTCGATGCATCGACCATCGCCATATTCGCCATGTCCGGTGTGTCAGGCGCTGGCAGAAGTCTCAAGGAAAGCAATCTTTTCACCGAGGTGGCCGAGGCAGTGCAACCCTATGGCATGGGCAGGCACCGTCACATGCCTGAGATCGAGCAGGAAATCGGCAAGCGCGCCGGCAGGGCCGTGACGGTCGGCTTCACGCCGCATCTTGTGCCGATGAACCGGGGAGAACTGGTGACGGCGACGGTCGATCTGGCGAATGGCGCAAGCCCCGCTGATCTGCGGGCGCGGCTAGCGACGCGCTATGCCGATGAGCCCTTCGTCCACTTGCTGCCCGAAGGCGCGGCGCCCGCCACCCGCATGGTGCGCGGGTCGAACCATGCCGTCGTCAATGTCTTTGCCGACCGCAATCCAAGGCGGGCGCTGGTGATCGCGGCGATCGACAATCTGGTGAAGGGGTCGTCCGGCCAGGCGATCCAGAACATGAACCTGATGATGGGCTTCCCGGAAACGATGGGGCTGGAAGCTGCGGCGCTTTTCCCATGATCAGAGCCCGGCCATGACCAGAGTCCGGCCATGATCGAGACGGCTCGCCTGCTGCTGCGCCTCTGGCGCGACGCCGATCGCGAGCCGATGCACCTGATGGGCCGCGATCCGAAGGTGATGGAATTTCTCGGGCCGCTGCAGGATCCGGCCGGATGCGATGCCCTGATCGATCGCATGATTATGCTTCAAGCGCAGCGCGGCCATTGCTTCTGGGCGGTTGAGCGTCAGCAGGACGGCGCATTGCTTGGCCTTTGCGGCCTCAAGCCCGGGCCCGCCGGCACGCCAATCGCTAATCGGATGGAAATCGGATGGCGGCTGCGTCCCGATGCCTGGGGCGCCGGTTACGCGCGTGAAGCCGCCGAGGCGAGCCTGCGCTGGGCATGGAAGAACGTCTGCTGCGACCGGATCTACGCGATCACGACCCTTCCAAACACCCGCTCCTGGCGGTTGATGGAAAGGCTCGGCATGTACCGCTTGCCAGAGCTTGACTTCGACCACCCGCTGTTGCCCGAAAGCAGTCCCCTGCGGCCGCACATCACCTATGTCATAGAGCGCCCCGAATGAATGACATCACAATCCTGCCCTTCAATGGCATTGTGCCTTCCATCGCCGGTTCGGCCTTCATCGCGCCGGGCAGCCGCATCATCGGCGACGTGACGATCGGCGAAGACAGCAGCATCTGGTACAATTGCGTGTTGCGCGGCGATGTGAACTCTCTCCATGTCGGGGCGCGCACCAACATTCAGGATGGCACGGTGGTCCATGTGACTTCCCGCCTGCACGGCACGGAAATCGGCGACGATGTGCTGATCGGTCACATGGCGATGATCCACGGATGCAAGCTTCATGACCGCGCCTTTGTCGGGCTCGGCACCATCGTCATGGATGGCTGCGAGATAGAAGGGGACGGCATGCTGGCGGCAGGCGCCATGCTAACGCCCGGCAAGCGCATCCTGCCGAGACAACTTTGGTCTGGGCGCCCTGCTCGCTACATGCGGGATCTGACCGACGCGGAAATCCATTCCCATCACCGGGGCACGGCGCGTTACGTCGAAAACGCCAGGATCCACCGTGCGGAACATCAGGCCGCGCAATAGGCAGGTCCGCTATTGGTAGCCAGGTGCGACGACCGCGGCGGCCATGCCGCCATGGTCGTCTTTATCGCGATTATTGACCGGTCGAACTCGTCGACGGCCTCGCCTTGCTTCTTGCCCATGTCGCGGACGACATCGGCGCGGTTCTCCAACGCCTCGGCCTGATTTTCCATTGCGCCTCCAACGGCCTGGTTACTCATTTCATCCGATCGTTGCTCCATGGTATCGGCTTGCCGGTCCATGTTGTCCGCGACCGTATCCGCTTGTTCAGCGACATTTTCTCCAGCCGTCTTATTGCCTCCACACGCCGCCAACGCGACCAGACTAGCTACGACTGCACATTTGGCTGTGGAAATCATTGCTTCACCCTTCGATACTGCGCCGCTTTTCGCGAGCGGCGGTGGGTAAGACGCTTTGGCTAGCGGTCGGTTCCCTTCGCCTTGCCCCATTGGCGGGCGGCGGTGTAGCCGAGATAGCCCGTCCCGAAGAGCGCGTAGAGCGGTTCCGGGATTCCGTTCAGATAGGCGGTCATGCCCCGGCTGATGGCGTCCGCCATGGCTGGCTGGGCGGCGGCGATCAGGCCCATCGGGATAGACCACAGCAGCAGCGCGTACATGACGTAAAGAAAACTGGGCCGCGCCCGGCTGGTCCAAGGGTCGCTCGACTGCGCCTCGGCGACGATCGCGGACAACTGGGTCTTGAGCGCCTCCATTTCCTGGCTGCCCTGCAATTGCAGAAGTTCCAGCTTCGCGCGGTCGCGGGCCTGCGGATCTGGAATGACCCTGTCGATCAGCGTGCCGATCGGGCCGATAATTCCCTCGATGATGCTCATATTTCAGCCTCTCTTCGTTCAGTCGCCGACGCGCTTGTCCAGCCAGCCAAAGGCAAAGGCTTCGTTTGCAGGGCGTTGTTCGGTGAGTTCGACGTAACGCGCGCCCTGCAAGGCGTTCATCGCCCTGACAAGCACCCGCACTCCGGCATTGCCACGCGCCGCGATCAGCGCCTCGATCGCGGCGAGAGTCGCTCCGCCAATGCGTCGGTCGACGGCGATGTCCGGCCAATCGCGGCCGTTGCGATTGAGGGCGTTGAGCGCGCGCTGGAGGATGGCCGTCGCGACCATGGGCCCCATGTTGACGCCGGTATCGAACAATTCCGCCGCAATGGGTGGCGCCAGCCCGCAGACGCGATCGAACCCCGGGTCCAGCCAATAGCGTTTCCGGTAAATATCCCTGGCCAGACTTTTCGGCAGGTCACGCATCTGCCCCATGAAACCGGCGCTACGCGCGGTCGCTTGCGTAATGCCCCAGTTCGTCGGTCCGCCCTTGTCCGCGGGATGATCGGCATAGCCGCCTTCCCGCGCAAGCAGCCCGTCAAGCAATCCGTCGATATTCATGAATCGCCTCCGTTTTCAGCGAATCACGAACTAACCTTTTTGGTTATTTGTAGGACAGGCCATAGCCGAATACAGCTCGCGGACCCTGCCTCGTCTGGAAATGAGGGGAAAAATGGTCGGGGCGACAGGATTCGAACCTGCGACCCCCAGACCCCCAGTCTGATGCGCTACCAGGCTGCGCTACGCCCCGACCTAGGCGCGCGGAATAGAGCGCGTCGCGCAAGTTGGCAAGCGCCATAGCGCTCTGCGCGTCAAAGAGTACCGATTTTTGTCATCACCACCGACACGCCGACGCCGGTCGCCTCGGTATTGTCGTTCGCATATTGTGAATCCAAATAGGCTGGGATCGAACCGGCGTCTGCATTATCAACGCCGGAGGAAGCTTGGGCCGCACCGCCCGTTATCACCGCCTACGCGGCTGGCTCTTTTTCTTGTGTTCCAGTCCGAGGCGACGCAGCGTCGACCAAATTGTCGTCAGCGAGACGGGCGTGAGGCCTCGTTGGGCCAGCGCATCTCGAATTCGGGCGAGCGTGATACCGTCGCTCGACGCCACTAGCGTCCGCAGAAAGTCGTCCTGTTCAAGGAGCCTCGACTTGCGGTAGCCGCCGATCTTCGCGGGCACCGTGCTACCGGTCTCGCGTACGCGCCGCAGTAGCTTGAAGACTGTCGATGCGTTGACCTGGTTCCTTGCCGCCACCTCACGGATGGAATGACCTTCCTCGACTTCCTGGAGCAGCTTCTTACGCAATTCCTGAGACAAGGGTGTCGTCATTGGTTTCACCTCAAGTCGCGCGGGTGAATATCGCATCCAGAAGGATGTGTTGGTCGTCCCCGGTAGACCTCAGCGGGGGCACGCCGGATGCATCGGGCACCCGCCTAATTTCGACCTTCGTTTTTTAGGGCTGTGATAGATCAAGGGCCGCAGCACATGGTGCTGCGGCCCTTGAATAGTGCACCAGATCAGAACCGAACCTGAACCTCCACACCATATGTGCGTGGCTGGTTCAACTGATAAGAGATCTGCGCGGTACCATTGACGAGATTTGTAAAGTTTGCCGCATCCTTGTCTAACAAGTTCTTGACGTATCCAATCACAGTAAAGCGATTATCTTCGTCATTGTACAACATGCGAAGGTCCACTTGCTCAAAGCCCTTACTTTTATAAAGCGGGTTGTTCGAGAATATGTCGAAATATTTCGCGCTTGTGTAGATATAGGTGCCGGAAAGTTGGAGATTTCCGTTCGATCCAAGATCGAAAGTATAGCCTAGATTGGCAGCGAGCTTATGTTTGGGCGATTGTGGAATAGCGTTTCCGCTAACGTCTTGCGGACCAGCCGCTGAGTTTGCCAAATCAATAATGGTCCCATCCACCCTGTTCATTTTTGCATTCAGGTAGGAATAGCTGAGCAGGGCGGTCAGATTTTCCGTGATGTTCAGATTTGCTTCGGCCTCGAACCCGTAAGTCCGTGCCTTTTGGGCACTGACATAGACCGTTGTAAAATTGCCGGGAACGGCCGGATCAGGCCCGTTGGTCTGAATCTGGATATTCTTATAGTCATAATAAAAGGCAGCAAGATTGAGCAGAAGCGTCCTTCCGAACTGCTTTTTGAGCCCGACCTCATAGTCAATGACCGTTTCGGGAGGAATAAACGTTCTTTTCCCTGGGACGGTGATTGCGCCAGCTTTGTATCCTCGACTGATCAAGGCATATGCATTGGTCTGTTCATCGGGCTGCCATTGCAGTGAAAGACGGCCCGACCATCCGGTGAAGTTGCGCTTGAAATCGTCTGGCGGTGGAGCCGTTGCGGGCGTGATCAGATCGCAAAAAATAGATGTGAACCCGCAGAGAATGAACCCGGTGAGCGGATCTGAGAAGGTGAGCCGCTTTAGACCGGAGATGACCTCCTTCTTGTCATAACTATAGCGAAATCCGGCCTCTACGGTCCATTGATCGTCGAGGTGATAGTCAGCCTGTCCAAAACCGGCGAGCGTCAGATTTTTCTGCGCGCCGAATGAGTAGATATATGTACCACCGGGATTGTCCGCATACTGAACGGGCTGAAGGGCAGGCTGGCCCGGCCTGCGCAAATCGGCCGTAAACGGCGCGTTTTCCCAATATTGATAAAGACCAAGCGTATAGTCCAGCTTATCATTCCCGCTGGAAATGAGGTTCAGTTCGTTACTGAAAGTCTCGGGACTACCCGTGATATCCGCCCTGGTGATGGGCGAATAGAGACAACTGTAGCCAAAGGCCCCACATAAGGCGGCAGCGGTGGGGTCAGTATCTACGAATGGCTCCGTTCGGGCGGAGTTGTCGAGATCCCTGGCGATCGCGGCATGTGCTGTGTTGTAACCGCCGATGTACCGAAGCGCGAGATGGTCGCTGATGTTCCAGTCCAGATGGGCAGTAACCTGATGGTTGGACCCGTGGAACGATGGCGCCACATCCAGTGCGGTGGTGCGCCTGTTTGCAATTCCCGGATTCGCGACATCATAATTGTAGAGCGGATTGACGTTGAGACCGTCTATGGTCTCGGGCGCGGTAATATAAGGGAAGGAGAACGACGCCGGCTCATTGAGTTGGTCGGTGCGGGCAAAAGCATATTTCGCCCAGAAATTGAGATTGGGGGTAAGATCGGCCTCCACCTGCGCTTCAAGCGTGTAGCTTCGTCCCGTTGGCATGTCATCCCCGACAATATTGCGGATGAAACCCCTGCCCTGCCAATTATAGGTGCCCGTCAAGCGGAAACGAACCGTATCGGTGATGGGCCCCGACAGCGTGAGGCCGGTCACAGAACGTTCATAATTCCCGAAATCTTCGCGAAATTCGCCCGTGAATTCCTTGGTGGGTCGCTTGGCGATGATATTGATGGCGCCGCCGGTGGTGTTCTTCCCATAAAGCGTGCCCTGCGGACCGCGCAGCACCTCGATACGTTCGGTGATGATTGAGGGCGTCGAGATCGCGGCAGCGTTTACTGAATAGACGCCGTCGTAATAAAGCCCAACCCCAGGGTCCGCCGAACGCTGGCCAGCGTTCTGTCCAACGCCACGGAGGAACACGCGCGGCGGATCATTCGAGAAGCTCATGCTAGGCGTGAATGCGGCAATATCCTGGGTTGTGGTGAGGCCCATCCGATCGCGCTGGATCGACGAAAAGGCCGTAACCGCAACTGGCACATCGAGCAGGCGCTGCTCCACCTTGTTCGCGGTAACGATGATGTCGCCGAGTTCGGGTTGGGAAGTCGACGCCTTAGAGCGGTTTTCATCCGTGGTTTGAGCGAGCAGAGGCGCGTTCCACATGGCTACGGCCGCGACCGTGACCAGATATAGGTACCTGTTCTTCATATTTAGATATCCCCTCCTAAAATCCCCAAACACGTTAGCGTGCGTACCGGATATATCCGGTTTTATTTTTGATTTTCGGTATCGTCACAACGGTAGTGATTCGAGTCAATATAAAAATAGCTAATGTGTCATTTTTATTTATATTTTCGCGGGCGCTTCCAGACTGACCATATTTTATGGAATTTATATAACGATACATTTGGAAGTCATGAATTGACTTCCATTCGATACTGTAAATTACACGCTATACTGGTCAGCACATACACCGGCTACCAGACGATCGTCATCCTTGCGACGCGTTCGAAGATGGAGCCGCAGGGCTCATGACGACTTGGTCACGTTCACGACTCAAGTCGCTAGACAACTTCAGGCGGCAAGCTTGCTCGGGCATGATCCGAGTGAGTCCAACTCCGCCGCCAACATTGTCCCCATCGCCGACACATCCGGAATTGGAAAGGCGATATCCGCTATTACAGATGAACGCTAGAGGGAAAAGGTCAGCCATGCATTTTTTTGCGGCCTGCCCAGTGCGCAAGTCGAAGGCAAGGCATGTTTCAAGTAACCGCCAAGGGCAGGATGAGCACTTCGTGACTAACGAGCAGCGGCACAACCCCTACGAGGTGAAAGCCAAGGAACGGCCAACCCATCCGGCTGCGGCGAATGTCTATCTGGAGGCCTTGGCATGCATTGAACGGCACGCTTTTTGATTATTGCCCCTTAGGGATATGAAAGCTGACGTGGCGCTTTCCGCCCCGCATCATGTACCGAAAATCAAAATATCGAACGAGGCGAGGCGAGGATCATTCCTCGCGCTTGATATGCTCGTTGTCTCCACCATGCACATATTCGGGTGCATCCACTCAAGATCGGCGGTGATGCCCTCCTTGGTGACGTTGCCGTTCATCGAGTGCCGCCAGGCGGCGCGGCTTGGCCGCCTCGGGCGGCGCCTTGAAACCAGCGAGCAGATCGTCCGCCCGCACCGGCGCCGGCAAACACGTCGACACCAAAAGCGCGCCCATAGCCAGCGCCCTTGCGGTACCGATCCATCCCTTGTTTCTTTTGCCCAAATTTTTGACGGCGTTCCTTTGCCGAAACGTGAGAAAAATAGCGGGTTCCGGCGGGTACGGTCGCAGCTGCTCAGTGCTTGCCATGGGCCTTAACTGTGATAACAAATGCTCTGCTGCCAACTTGGTCTGCCCGCCATATGTTTTATGTGATAACAGATAACTTGACTGGCGATCGGTGGCCCCGGTATCGGATCAGCGCATTGAAGGCCCCCTTGAGTTGAAGGCGGCCAAAGGAACGCCGGTATGTCAATCTGTGGAATGTGGCACGCGTCTTGGACCGTCGAGGACATGGATCGGTCGCTGGCGTTTTATGTCGGGCTGCTTGGCCTGGAGCACGTTCATACGCAGATCCAGGACAACGACTATACGCGAAAGCTGGTCGGTATTCCCGGCGCCAGGCTGAAGGCGGTCCTGCTTAAAATTCCGGGCATTCCGGCGGGTATATCGGGACATGTCATCGAGTTGATGGAGTATCTTGAACCCCGCGGCGTGAAGCTCGACACCACGCCATGCAACATCGGGGCTGCGCATTTCGCATTTGCAACGACCGACGCGTGGGGCGACTATCGCCGCCTCGTCGATGCGGGGGTCGTCTTCGTTTCCGAGCCTGTTGCGATCACGGCGGGAATCAACGAGGGCGGCTGGAGCTGCTATTTGCGCGATCCCGACGATTTCACATTGGAAATGCTGCAGCCGCCGGCATGGCGTTTGGCGGAAGCCGGCATCTCAACTGAAACGACTGCCGCGTGAACGGAATGTTTGACCTTTCGGGCCGGATAGCGCTCGTGACGGGCGCGGCGCGCGGGCTTGGTGCGGCGGCCGCAAGAGCGCTCGCCGCCGCTGGTGCGTCAGTGATCCTGACTGACCTCGACGAAGAGGGGCTCCAACGTCAACAGGCGGACCTCAATTCCAAGGGCTGGGCCGCGGAGTCGATGCGGCTCGACGTGACGGACGAGGCCGCCATCGCGGCAGTGGTGGACAAAATTCACGAGCGGCACGGCCGGATCGACATTCTGATCAACAACGCCGGGATCATCCTGCGCAAGCCCGTCGCGGACACGACCTCGGCGGATTTTCGCCGTGTCCTGGATGTAAACCTTGTCTCGATGCTGGCGATGTCCCGAGCTGTTGCCCCCTTGATGCAGAAGGAAGGCTTCGGGAGGATCATCAATCTCTCCTCGATCATGGGGCATATCGGACGCGCTGGGCAGGCAACATATGTCGCCGCAAAGCACGGTGTCGTAGGTTTGACAAAATCGCTCGCGGCCGAGTTCGGACCACAGGGCGTGACAGTCAACGCAATTGCCCCAGGCTATTTCTACACGGAAATGAATGAGGAGATCGTGAAGGACAAGGCTTTCCACGATTCCGTGACCGCTCGGACACCGCTGCGGCGCTGGGCCGAGCCGGACGAGCTGGGAGGCGTTATCGTATTCTTCGCATCGCGCGCGGGCGCCTATGTGACCGGCCAGACGCTTTTGCTGGACGGAGGCATGACCGTCACGGTGCCCGAACCAGGACGAACGATATGAGGAACATCGGTATGCGCTGGCGGAATCCGGCCCTCGCGTTCATGGGCGTTTTCCTCATGCTGGGACTGAGCGCCTGCGGGGATGCGAACAAGCAGGCAAAGCCCCTGCCCGCCTGGCTCAAGCCTCCGCTTGAGAAACCGCTCAACCACGTCAGGGTCGGGTTCGCCAGCATCGGTGCCGGGGTGAACGGCTATACCGCGACATTTGTCGACACCTTCGACAAATATGCCGATGAACTCGGCGTCGACGCCATCGTTCTCGATGCCCAGGCAGACCCTGCCAGACAGGCCGACCAGGTGCTTGATCTGATTGCGCAGCAAGTGGATGTGCTCGTCGTCTGGCCGGTCAATGCGAAGGCGGTTGTCCCCGCCGTGCGGCAGGCAGCGAATGCCGGCATTCCCGTGATTATCGCCAATTCGCAGATCGATCCTTCGGGCGATGCCTATACGAAGAGTTTCTCCGGGCCGAACGACTATGCCCAGGCGCAGCTTGCGGCCGAGATGATGGTCAAGGCGCTGGGCGGCAAGGGAAATGTCGTGATGATAAACGGCACGCCGGGCTATACCGCTTCCGAACTAAGGGTGCGGGGCTTCCTCGATGTCATGAAGCGCCAGCCAGGCATTCGAATACTCGATCAGCAGCCAGCCAACTGGTCTCGCGAAAAGTCGCAGTCGCTCATGGAGAATTACATTACGCGCTTCGGCGACCAGATCGACGCCGTATATTCCGCCGACTCCAACTCTGGAATCGGTGCGCTTGCAGCCGCCAAGGCGGCGCGCGCCGCCGGAAAGCTGTCTAAACAACTGGTCTTCACCGATCCGACTTTCACCGCTGCGGCTTACGACGCCGTCAAGGCGGGCGAATATAACGGCTCGGTCGTGCAGTCCCCGGTGGAGGATGCCCGCGCCGCGCTTAAGACGGCGGTCCTTCTGGCGGAAAAACGGCCAGTCCCGCGCAAGAATTTTTTGACCACGCCGGTGGTCACGCGCGACAACATTGGCAGCGTTGAAAGGCCGATATTCTAGATGGCAAGCGAAACGCGGCATAACCAGGATGCGGCAGTCATCACCGGGGCGGCCTCGGGTATCGGCCTGGCCAGTCTGAAGCGCATCCGGGCAAGCGGCCTGAAGGTCATCGGCGTTGACCTTGCCGACGCGCCGGAGGGCGAGAGCGACGGCTGGGTTGTTGGCGATGTGGCGGCAGCCGATACCTGGGACCGTGTAAACGCCCTGATTTCTCAAAATGGATGGAATGTATCGGCGCTCGTCACGGCGGCGGCTTTTCTCGCCGTCGGCAATGTGCTGGAGCTTTCCGATGAGGCCTGGTCGCGCACATTTGATGTGAATCTTCGCGGCCTGCTCGCGCCCGTTCGCGCGCTCCTTCCCGCTATGATCGAACGTCGGCGCGGTGCGATCGTGACGGTTGGCAGCATAGACTCCTACATGGTCGAGCAAGGCCTGATTTCTTATTGCACGTCGAAGGGTGCGATCTCCCAGTTCACGCGGGCGCTTGCTCTCGACCATGCTCGCGAGGGCATCCGCGCGAATTGCGTCTGCCCGGGCGTCACCGATACGCCCTTTTTCCGGCGGCACCTGGAATCGGCAAGCGACCCTGCCCGGTTCCTGGCTGCCCGGGAACAGCGCAACCCCATAGGACGTCTGCTGGAACCGGAAGAAATTGCTGCGATGATCGCATTCCTTGTTTCCGATGCCGCATCGGGGATAACGGGTGCGCAGATTGTAGTGGACGGCGGCCTCACAACCGGGTTCGACTTCCGGACGGGAACGGAAGGCGCGTGACGATCAAGCCCAAATCAAAGTCGCCGGCGCAGGGCGAGTTGATGGGCGGGCTCAGCGCGATTGTGCCGATCGAGCATGAAACGCTGGGCGAAAAGGTCTATCGGGATCTGCGCGAGATGCTGATCGGCGGCGAATTTGCGCCGGGTGAGAAGCTGACGTTGCGTCCCCTTGCGGCGGCACTGGGCACGAGCCTGATGCCCGTGCGCGATGCGTTGCGGCAGCTCATGGTCGATCAGGCGATCGAACTCCTGCCAAACAGGGCGTTTCGGGTGCCGATCATGAGCCGCTCCGGCTTTCAGGAGCTTCGTGACATCCGCATAAAGCTCGAAGGCATGGCGGTCGAGGCGGCCGCGCTCCGGATCACCCCTGCGGAACTGAAGGATATGCAGCGGTATGCTGCTGATTTCGACAAGGAGTGCGACCGTCCGCGGCCCGTTCCCGGCAAGCTTATCCTGCTGAACAAGAACCTGCACTTCACCGCTTACCGTGCGGCACGGATGCCCTATCTGCTTCAGATCATAGAGGGGCTGTGGACGCGGATCGGACCCGTGCTCAACCTCGACGTTCGGCACGGATCACAGCGCATCGCCAATCGCGTGCCGTGCGAACATCATGCCCGCCTCGTCAATGCATTGGCCATGCATGATCCGAAGGAAGCGCGAGAGGCGCTGTCCGCCGACATTTGCAGCGCGGGCGAACATATTTTTAGCCAAAACAAGCTTGTGGACTGAGCGTAGATCGATGCCTGCCTTTCCAATCATCGACAGCCACCTTCATATCTGGGACCTGGACCGCCTGCGGTATCCCTGGCTGGACGGGAACGCGCATCTCAACCGGAGCTTTTCGCTGACCGACTATCGGCAGGCCTGCGGGTCAGTCGATGTCGAAGCGATGGTCTTTCTTCAATGCGAGGCCGATCCCTCCCAATATCTGGATGAAGCCCGGTGGGTTGCCGAGCAGGCGCAGGTCGATCCGCGTCTCAAGGCAATGGTGCCATGGGCGCCGCTGGAACTTGGCGAAGCGGCGCGCCCCCACATCGAGCGGCTCTGCGAGTTCGGCCTGCTGCGCGGTATCCGGCGCATCATCCAGTTCGAACCCGACCTGGACTATTGCCTCCGTCCGGGTTTCGTCGCCGGCGTCCGGTCGCTGGCGTCGTACGGGTTGAGCTTCGACATCTGTATCGACGATCGCCACATGGAAAATGTCATACGGCTGGCCGATCTTTGCCCATCGGTGCCAATGGTTCTCGATCATCACGGAAAGCCTTGTGTCCGCGAGGGCAGGCTTGAACCGTGGCGCAGCCAGCTGAACGAACTGGCGCAACGTGAGAACGTCGTCTGCAAGATTTCCGGGCTCGCGACCGAGGCCGACTGGACCGGTTGGACGCCGGACCAGATGAAACCTTTCATCATGGCCGCGCTCGAAGCCTTTGGACCCGCCCGGCTGATGTTCGGCGGAGACTGGCCCGTCGCAACCCAGGCCATCGCCTATCCGCGTTGGGTCGAGGTCGTCGACTGGGCGCTGGCGGACCTGTCGCCGGCGGAGCTTCGGCAAATCTATCGCGGGACCGCGGAGCGGTTCTACCGCCTCTGATGAAGATGGATCACAATCCTTCCAAATCCCTGGACCCCGCCTCTTTGGCAGGGGGGGATGGCGCGTCCTGGAATCTGTTTTCACGACGCACGGCAGGGAAGATCGCGCTGATAATCCCGCTAGGGTTGGCAGTGGCGCTTGCAGCGACCATCCCCGGCTTCGCCACGATGGCGAACCTGGTGGAAGTGCTGCGCCAAAGCGCCGTGCTGGGCGTGATCGCCATTGGCGTCACCTTTGTCGTGATCGCCGGAAGGCTGGACTTGTCGGTCGGATCGTTGCTGTCGCTGTGCGCCGTCATAGCGGTTGAGGCGCATGACCATTATGGGCCTGCGGCCGCGATCGGCTGCGCATTGGCGGCGGGCATGGCGACCGGGTGGTGCAATGGATTCCTCGTTGCGCGCCTGCGTCTCAACTCGCTGGTCGCGACACTGGGAATGATGTCGCTGCTGCAAGGCGTGTTGCTTGTGCAGATGAACGGCCAGAATGCGTTTATCAACGCACCCGATACCGGGTGGTTCTCGATACTTGGCCGAGGCCTCGTTCTCGGGGTTCCCGTGCCGGTGATCATCCTCGCATGTCTCGCCCTCGCCGCGCATTTCCTGCTGAGCCGGACCGTCTGGGGCCGGAAAATCTATGCGGTCGGTGGCAATGAAACAGCGAGCGCTTATTCGGGCATCAATACGAAGGCCGTCATCTGGAGCGCTTATGTTCTCGCCGGTGGACTTACCGGGCTGGCGGCGGTTATCTTCGCTTCGCGCGTAATGGCCGCCCAGCCGGATTCAGGCAACGACTTCGAGATATTCGTGATGGCGGGGATCATCCTGGGCGGAACCAGCCTGCTTGGCGGCTCGGGCGGGATTGGCCGTTCGATCGCGGGCATATTGATGCTTGCCCTGATCCAGAACGCGCTGCTGCTGCTTGGGCTGCCCTATTACGTCCAGTGGATCGTCACCTGGGCGATCATCATCGGCGCGGTCTGGGCTGACGTCGCGTCCAAGCGCGGAAGCCTCCTGGTGCAATGATGTCGCTGTTCAGCAATCTCGGTCGCCCCGTGCGTGTAACGCCGATCTGGCTGCTTACGCTCGCCCTTACTGCGGGCTTTGCAATCGCCTCGCCCTATTTTCTCACGCCGACCAACCTCGCGAATATTTTGATGCAGTCCGCCACCATCGGCATCCTGGCGGTGGGCCTGGCGCCGGTCATCATAAGCGGAAATATCGATCTCAGCGTGGGATCCATGGTTGGGCTGACCGCGTGCCTAGCGATCGGCCTGCAACCTTACGGTGTGCCTTTTGCCATCGCAGCGGCGCTTATTGCGGGGCTTGGCCTGGGCCTGGTCAATGGCTTGATCATCGAGCGCACGGGCGTCAATTCGTTCATCGTGACGCTGGGAGCGATGATTGGAATCCGCGGCCTCGCCTTTCTCTATGCCGGCGATAGTTCGCTTTCGGGAACGAGCACCGTTTTGTCCAAGGCGGCTTCCCTGCAACTGGGGCCTCTCTCGCTTGCCCCGGCAATCTTTCTCGCGTTGGTCGCAGCGCTGCACTGGCTGCTCAGCCGTCATGTCATCGGTCGCGATCTCTATGCGATCGGCGGCGATCGGCAGGCAGCGGCAAACGCCGGCATACCCGTGAGCAGCCGGATCATATTCTGTTTTGGCCTTTCGGGACTGATGGCGGCGATTTGCGGCGTGGCAATGGCGGCCCGGCTGGATTCGGCCACACCCAGTTTCGGCCGCTCGTACGAACTATGGGCGATCATCGCAGTGGTGCTGGGCGGCGCGCGTCTCCGCGGCGGCATAGGGTCGGCGGCCGGCACCCTGGCTGCGGTGCTGAGCCTCGGCATATTGCGAAACGGCCTTAACCTGACCAATGTTTCGCCGTTCCTGATGCCCGCCATCATTGGCGTGGTGCTGATCCTCGCATTGGCGATCGATGCGCGCATGCATCGCAACGCCGCCTTCGCCGGGGAATAGCCGTGCAACCGTTACTTTCCCTGTCGGCAATAACGAAGAGCTTTGGCGGCATACAGGCGCTGGGCGGCGTGGAGTTCGATCTGCGGCCAGGCGAGATTCACGCGCTCTGCGGCGAAAATGGTGCCGGAAAATCTACCCTGATGCGGATCGTCGCTGGCGAATTGCATCAGGATGGTGGCGAGATAAGGCTGAATGGATCGCCGGTGCGGATCCCTTCTCCGCTGGCGGCAAGGCGGCACGGCATCCTGCTTGTGCACCAGGAAATCTCGCTGGTGCCGCAGCTGAGCGTTGCCGAAAATCTATATCTGGGTGCCCTGCCGCGCGGGCGTTTTGGCCGGCTGGATCGAAGGGCGCTGGAGCGGCAGGCCAAAGCTGTCCTGGCGAGCTGCGGCTATGACATCGACCCGAACGTCGCGGTTGAGCATCTGTCGGTGGCCATGCGCCAGGCGGTGGAGATGGCCCGCGCCTGGGCATTCAATGCGTCGGTCGTCATCCTCGATGAACCGACGGCCTCGCTAACCCAGACCGAAGCGGAAAAGCTGTTCGACAATCTTGCCCGGCTCAAAGAGCGGGGGATCGGCATCATTTATATTTCGCACAAGATGGATGAGGTTTTCCGGCTGTGCGATCGCATAACGGTATTGCGGGACGGCAAGAGCCAGGGAACATTCGAAGCGGCGCAGACCACTGAGGCCGCGATCACCGAACTGATGTTCGGCCGCTCGCTGGATACCGCGATAAAGCGGCCGATGAGCAGGCCTGGGGCGGAGTTGCTGCGCATCGAGGCGATGTCTGTGCCCAACTGCGTCGACGACGCAAGTTTTGCAATCAGGGAAGGCGAGGTGCTGGGCTGTTACGGGCTCGTCGGCTCGGGCAGAACGGAGATGGTCGAAGCCATCCTCGGTTTTCGGGCCCGTTCCAGCGGCGCTATCAGCTGGCGGGGCGAGCAGAAAAATTTCACCTCCCCGCGCGACGCATATCTGCAGGGCATCGGGTTTGTTCCCGAGGACAGGCGGCTTCAGGGCCTGGTGCTGGGTCTTTCGGGCCGCGCGAACCTTGCTCTCACGACATTATCCGCTCTGTCCCGCTGGGGCGTGGTTCGACCGCGTGCTGAGCGCGATTTGTACGAGCATTATCGCAACACGCTCAATATCCGTTCGGCGACGGGAAGCCTGCCTGTCGACCGGCTGAGCGGCGGGAACCAGCAGAAGATCGTTCTTGCCAAATGGCTCGCGACCCACCCCAGCCTGCTCATATTGGATGAGCCGACCCGCGGTGTCGACGTGGGCGCCAAGGCGCAGATCTACGCATTGATTTCCCAACTCGCCGAAAGCGGCATGGCGATCCTCCTCATTTCCTCGGAAATGCCGGAGGTACTTGGGCTCAGTCACCGCATTCTGACATTCCGTGAGGGTAGGATCACGGGTGAGGTTGAAGGCGCAGCGGCAACCGAACACCAACTCGCCGACGCAATTATGGAGAAAGGGGCCGGGCCCTTGCGGAAACCCTCCCCGTGCTGAAATAGGCCAGCAGAGATTGTCCGGGATCTGCCGTCTGTTTAGGCAGCATGATCCTCATCCCGCCGCAGCTTGGGAACTTGCGCTTGCGCAGCTAGTCGATGATCACGTCGGCACCCCTCACCTTCAAACGCGCGCGGTTGTCCTTCATTTGCTGGAGTTGTTCTGGCGCGTGCCCTTGCCAATTCACAAGCTCGGCAACCACTCTTAGGGGCTCGCGAGAGCGATAAGATAGCGTTGGGTTGCCGGGAAACTTCTTATCGGTCACGTTCGGATCGTCGATGATTGGCCCTGTCGGCTCTACGACGTAAATCCGCTCTGACTGGTCGCCGAGAGCCAGTTCAGCACCCCAGATCGCGGCGTCCAATGTACCGGTAAGGTACACCCATGACAGAGATTCGCCGTCGCGGTAGTTGGAGTTATGGCCAACGACGACCAAATCTCCCGGCTTCAATTCGGCGCGAGTACCATGGAAGAATTGACGAGCAAATACGGTCGCAGTGCATGGCATGGCGTGAGGCCCTTTATTGGGGAAACCAGCGTTTCGGGATGAGGAATTTCGGGGTGTTATTGAGACGCTATGCCCCAGGATGACGCGGCAGGGAGTCCGCACGTTCTCGCACATCCACTCTCGGCAGTATGGCCGCCTTGCAATACATAAGAAATCAGCCGGGCCGTCAGTTCAGTTGCACCGGGGAGCACTGTTATTGCAAGCGCCTAAACCCTTGATTTAAATGGTCGGGGAGAGAGGATTCGAACCTCCGGCCCCTGCCTCCCGAAGACAGTGCTCTACCAGGCTGAGCTACTCCCCGACACTTTCCCCAGCGAAGCCGCCAGGGGGGCGCAGTGGCGCGGCTTATAAGAGGCGATCACCTGGTCCGCAAGCGGCTTTGCGCGCTTTTCGCCGTTCAGCTTCGGATCGTTGAAAGCATGTCGGCGACCGAGGTGAATTTCTCGCGCGGGCTGCCTTCACGGGCGCGAGCGTTTTCCGCCGCTTCGATCTTTTTCCAGTCCTGAAAGGTGACCACGTCCAGCTTCCGTTCGGCGATCAGGCGATCGAGCCCTGCCCGTCCCTCGCGTTCTCCAGACAGGCGGTCCTCGACGATCTTTTCGACAATGGCAAAACCGTCCGGACGATTGGTGCCGATGGTGCCGGTTGGTCCGCGCCGCGCCCAGCCCACGCAATAGAGGCCCGGTCCGATACGGCCATCATCGTTCACGAAGCGGCCGAGCTTGTCGTCATAGGGTACGCCTGGAATGGGATGGGTCCGATAGCCGATGCACGAAACCACCATGCCGCAGGGAATGACCGTCTCCTCGCCGGTCCCAATCGCATTGCCGGCGTCGTCCAGCTTCGTGCGTTCCACCACCAGCCGTTCGACCTGGCCGTCGCCCTCGATCCGCACCGGACGGGTGAAGAAGTCGAAGCGGATGTCGATGTCGGCGTCCCGGCCATTGCTGCGCGCGAAATTGCGAAGATGCGCGACCGATTTTCGCTGACCCGGATCAAGCGCGGCGTCCGCCTCTTCGGGGGGCAAATCCTCCGGCATGACATGCGGCACGGCGCGGGCAAGTTCGCCAAGCTCGCCAAGCTCCTTGGTCGTCATGGTGATCTGGTGCGGCCCCCGGCGAACGACGATGTGGATATGCTTGATCCGGGACACGGCAAGGGCGGCAAGCGCGTGGGCGACGATGTCCGCCCCTTCGAACTCCTCCGGAGTTTTCGAAAGCACCCGGACGACGTCAAGCGCGACATTGCCCGCGCCGATCACAGCAACCGAATCCGTCAGCAGTGGCGGGTCGAGCTGGGTGAAGGCGGGGTGGCCATTGTACCAGCCGACCAAATCGGCCGAACCGATGACGCCTCTCAAGTCTTCGCCGGGAATATCCAGCCTGCGGTCGGCAGGCGCGCCCGTGGCGATGATGACCGCGTGGTACAGGCCAAGCAGTTCGTCGATCGTCACCGACTTGCCGATTTCGACATTGCCGATGAAGCGGACATTGTCGGTAAGCGCCGTCGCCTCGTAGCGCTTCGACACGGCCTTGATCGATTGGTGGTCCGGCGCGACACCTGCCCGGATCAAGCCGAAAGGCGTCGGCAACCGGTCTATCACGTCGATCCGCACATCGCCGCCGAACTGCTTTTGAAGAGCCTCTGCCGTATAGTAACCAGCGGGACCCGAACCGATGACGGCGACTTGCAGCATCCGTATCTCCCCAATGCTTCGGGTGAATGCTAGTGCATGAATCGTACCGCTGTGAAGGCGGTCGGAAAAAAGAAAAAAGGCCGCTTCCCGGGGGTCTAGGTCGGGAAGCGGTCATTGACGGCGAGAGCGGGTCAAGCGAGCCGTAGCTGCTTGCGCGAGTTCGGTTCGCCCGCCGAACGCGCATCAATCACGTGGTCGAAAGGGTCAAACGCCACGTGCCAGACACGGTGCATAGCCTGTGCCAAATCGGCGAAACGCTGGAATTCCGCCTGATTAACCTATCCGGTTAAGGTTAATACAGACCGTTAATGTAAGATCGGGCGACGGCCTTACCCCGGCAAGCGTGGCCGCCCGTTCATCCCTTGCGCAACGACTCGATTTCAGCGGCGAGACGCGCGCCGGAGCTGGTGTAATGGGCTTCCACATCCGCCAGCCGCCGGTCGATGTCCCGGAACCGGGCGCGGACATCGCGGACGGTACGGCGCGGCGCGGCGCGCACACCTTGCCAGAACCGTGCTTCCTCGGGGTCGGCATCATAGAACTCGTGCGGCTTGTCATCGGCTACGAAGGCGGTGATGAAATAGGCGATCACCGTCCAGGGAAAACCGCCGATGATCGTCAGCAGGACAAGGCCCACCCGCACCCAGGTGCGTTCGATTCCGGTATAGTCGGCGATACCTGCGCAGACGCCAAGGAACTTGCCGTTGCGTTTGTCGACGTAGAATTTCGTGCGGCGGGCAGACATTTCAAATTCTCCTGTTCATCCGGCGGCGGCTCAGGGGCGGATCAGCATTCCTGGCGCCAGTTCGGGTTATCGGCGGCGATGATGCGTTCGATCGAACACAGGCGTTCGTCGAGCCGCCGCGCGGTGTCGTGAAGCTCGTCAAGAAGGTTCTCGTCCTCGACCGACAGCGATACTGCTCCCCGCCATTTGGTGACGAAATGGAGGACCAGCCACGGCAAGCCGATGAACAGCATGCCGACGATGAGCACGGGAAGGAGGACGTGTTCCATGGATCAACTGTCCTTCTTGCCCAGCTTGGACTTCATCGCCTCCAGCTCGGCCTCGACCTTGTCGTTGGTCTTCAGCTCGGCGATCTCTTCCTCAAGCGTCTTTGTCCGGCCAAGATCATACGCCTCCACGCGTCCTTCGGCGAGATCGACCTTGCGCTCCAGCATCTCGAAACGAGCGAAGGCCTGGTCAACGCGCGGGCCTGCGTACATCGTCCGCATGCGTTCGCGGTTGCGCGCGCTTTCCATGCGCGTGACAATCGAATTCTGGCGGGCGCGTGCCTCGCGCAGCTTGGCCTGAAGCTTCTGGATATCGTCTTCGGAAGATTTCAGCGCCTCGTCCATCTCGACGATCTCGTGCTCCATCTGCTCGACCGTTTCGACCAGCTTCTGGCGTTCGACCAATCCCGCCTTGGCGAGATCCTCGCGGTTCTTGGAGAGTGCCAGCTCAGCCTTTTCGGCCCAGCTATCCTGCGCCGCCTGAAGCCGTCCGATCGCGCGGCGAAGTTCCTTCTGATCGGCGATGGTGCGGGCGGCTGACGCCCTGACCTCGATCAGCGTCTCTTCCATTTCGAGAATGATCATGCGGACCATCTTCGCCGGGTCTTCGGCCTTATCAAGCATGTCGTTGACGTTGGCGGCGATGATGTCCCGGGTGCGGGAGAAGATACTCATTTCAATTAACTCCTGAAGTCATCTGTCGGAGGGTCGGGACAAGGCGATTTGACACCTGCCCCGGCCGGCTCGCGGTCAACGGACTGCCCGATTGGCATTATCGCTGGCTCCGAGCGCGGTGTCATGTGCTTCGTGGGCCTGCGAGGCGTGGCCCAAGGCCAGGCGTCGCTGGACAAGTTCGTTGAAGTGGAGCTGCAATTCGACCGTGCGCGGCTGATTGCTCTCGACGGCGGGAAGCGGCGGATATTCGATGGCGCTGGCGACTCTCAGCGCCTCCTTGTCAAGCGCGGCCCGGCCTGCCGAGCCCACGATCCGGACGTTGTGGACCGCCCCGGACCGGTCGATGGTCAGCCGGACGACAGCAACGGCATGATCGCGTCCTGCCATCGCGCCCCATGGGATATGCATTTCCTGATCGATCCTGCGGTCGACGGTGGCCTGCCATTGCGCGAGGCTGGATGTTTCGGCCCTCACTGGTCCGGCAGCGCTGAACAGGCAAACCGCGGCGGCAAAAGCGGCTGCGGTCAAGGCAACCAGAGTACGACCTATTTCTGCCTTGTCGATGGCCAGCATGGCTGATCTCCCCAAACCGATGGACCGGGTGGCGGCCCTATGTCTCGAAGGTATCAAGATGCGTGCCAGCCAAGTTTCATTTTTAAAATCAAAGGCTTGGTTCGATACAGATATTCTATCGAATCCCATATATTGCTAATTATCAGTAATTTTTGCTAATAGTTTGGAATGTCTGCTCCAGTGACGATGATCGGGCAATCATCCGCCTTCCTCGACGCCGTCGAAAGGGCAAGCCGGGCGGCCGCGCTCAACCGTCCGGTGCTGGTGATCGGCGAGCGCGGTACGGGCAAGGAACTTGTGGCCGAGCGGCTGCACCATCTCGGCTCGCGCTGGACCGGTCCGTTGCTGATCCTCAATTGCGGGACACTTCCTGAAAATCTGCTGGACGCGGAATTGTTCGGTTACGAGCCGGGGGCCTTTACCGGCGCGACACGGGCGCGAGCCGGGCGATTCGAGGAAGCCGATGGCGGCACCCTTTTCCTCGACGAGATCGCAACGCTTTCCGCCGGCGCGCAGGAACGGCTGCTGCGCGTGGTGGAATATGGTGAACTGACGCGCCTGGGATCGAACAAGGCCGTCGGTGTCGACGTCCGGGTCGTCGGCGCGACCAACGAAGACCTGCCCGGGCTGGTGGAACAGGGCCGTTTCCGCGCGGATCTGCTGGACCGGCTGTCGTTTGAGGTCGTGACCCTGCCCCCGCTTCGCGCCCGAACCGGCGATATCGCGGTGCTTGCCGACCATTTCGGCAGCCGGATGGCGGTGGAGCTTGGCTGGCAGGAGTTTCGCGGCTTTAGCAGGCGGGCGCTGGCGGCGCTCGAATCCCACCTCTGGCCCGGCAACGTCCGCGAGCTGAAAAATGTGGTTGAACGGGCGCTCTATCGCTGGGACGACGACACCAGCCCGATCGACTGGATCGAATTCGATCCGTTCGAATTGCCCTGGCGGCCACGTACCGGCGAAGCCCGGACACGGGGGCAAGAGGCGGATGCCGCCCCATCTCCGGCGTTCCATTTTCCAACGGTGGATGATTTCAAGAGCGCGGTCGCGGATTACGAACGGTCGATCCTGTCGGCCGCGCTTGAACGGTGCCGGTACAATCAGCGCGAGACAGCCGTGTCATTGAAGTTGAGCTATGACCAGCTCCGACATGCATTGAAACGGCATAAACTGCTCTAAAATCGTCGTCGCTTCGAACCTGGGCCTTCCTTCCCCGGCCCTTTACTCACTGTTTCTACCGTGGAACGATTTCGTTAGTTCCACGTTCCGTCCTTGCGAGGTGTGGGCTGCCAAAGCCCCGCCGCCGTCTCTAGGAGAGAGATATGAAAAGGACATATCTGGCATTTTTGTTGGCGGCGCCGCTGATTGTCGGCGCATGCGCCAGCAAGGACGAGCCACTGGCGCCCCTGCCGCCGGTTGGCGCGGGCGCCATTGTCGGGTCCGTAGCGGCCGACAGGGATGGTGACGGCATGGCCGACGGCTATTATACGTCGGACGGTGTTTACCATGCTTTCCAGGCCCCGCCATGCCCGCCACCTCCGCCACCTCCTCCGCCGCCCGCCCCATCCGGGGAGCGGGGCTGACCGGCACAGCAGACAGGGCGCGGCTTCGCCGCCGCGCCTATGTCCAGGCACGCGCATCGGGGCTGTTTTTCGCCAAATGCCTCAGCGCGGTCCTGGCGCTGGCGATAGTGCCTTCCGCGGCGCATGCAGAGGAGCCGTCAGCCACAACATCCCCCGCTAAGACCGTTGCGGGCCAGATCCGGTCATTGGCCGGGGGCAAGCTCAAAGCCGTCTACAGGGCCAGGGGCTATTGGCCCCTTTGGATCCGGGACGGGGCATTTGGCGCGGAGGCCGACCGGCTGATCGATTTTATATCCACCGCCGATCTCGACGGCCTCGACCCCAAGACCTACGAGCCGGACAAGCTTCGGGAAATCATCGGCGAGGCGCGAGGCGGCTCGCCCGAAGCCATGGCCAGGGCCGAGCTGAAACTTTCCGAAACCTTCGCCGATTATGTGCGCGACGTCCGCCGCGCCCCGGCTGTGGCGATTACCTATCTCGATCCTGAACTGGCGCCTCAGCACCTGAAGGCAGAGAGCGTGCTTCGTGTCGCGGCGCTCGCCCCTTCGTTCGCGGACTATATAAACAATGGCGCGTGGATGAGCCCCATCTATGTCCGGCTGCGCAGTGCGCTGGCGAAATATCACGCCACTTGGGACGGGCTTCCCGCGATCGCCATCCCGTCCGGTCCCATGCTCCGCGCAGGCGCGAAAGGCGAGCGGGTGCGCATGCTGCGCCGGCGGCTGGGCCAGCCGGATGGCGCGATTTTCGACAAGGCGCTGGCAACGAGAGTGCGCGCTTTCCAGGCCGATCACGGCTTGCCGGCCGATGCGCGCGTGGGCGGTCAGACGATTGCGGCCCTCAACCGCGGACCCGCCTATTATGAGCGCATTATCCGGCTGAATCTTGAAAGGGCCCGCGTTCTGCCCGGTGCCGGTGTCCGGCACATCGTGGTCGACGCCGCTTCCGCCCGCATGTGGTTTTACAACGATGGCAAGGAACAGGGGTCGATGCGCGTCATCGTCGGCAAGCCGACGGAGCAGACGCCGATGCTGGCCGGGATGGTGCGTTATGTCATTCTCAATCCCTATTGGAATGTGCCAAGCGATCTGATCCAGCGCCGCATCGCTCCGAAAATGCTTGGGGGCGGCTCGCTTGCGGCGATGAAGTTCGAAGCGCTTTCGGGTTGGGGCGCCGACCCGCAGCAGCTTGATCCCGCGGCGATCGACTGGAACGCCGTTGCCGCCGGCCGTCAGGAAGTGCGCATCCGTCAGCTTCCCGGCAGCGACAATGCGATGGGACGGATGAAGTTCATGTTTCCCAACGATCTCGGCATCTACCTGCACGACACGCCGGACAAGACGCTGTTCACCAAGACCTCGCGATTATTGAGCTCAGGGTGCGTGCGGCTCGAGGATGCGCCCCAGCTGGCCGAATGGCTGTTCGGCAAACCGCTCGACCCGCCGTCCGCCGCGCCGGAGCAACAAATACCCCTGCCCCAAGCCGTGCCGGTCTATCTTACCTATCTGACCGTCGAACCAACCGATACCGACATCGCCTTTCACGAAGATGTCTATGGTCGCGATGCTCGTGCGGGACGCCTCGCCACCCGCTGATCGGGTCGATGCTATTCGACCCGCTCTCCCAGCGAACGATCGATATTGTCGAAGAGAATTTTCAGGTCGGTGAGGCCTGAAGCCCTGGCATGCGTCCGCACGCCATTGACCAGTCGGTGGAGATGCTTTGTCGTGGCGTCGTCGAGATGCCCGAGATGGTCAAGGCGCTCGACGAGAACGCCCACTATCATCAGCGCCAGGATTGCGATGTGGTCCGTTTGGTTTTGGAGTTGCATTTCGCTCTCCCCAGGGAACCTTGGTACGAATAGCATTTCCCCGTGGCGTTGTGGAGAAGTGAGTGACGCGACCCGTTCCAACTATGTATTCTACAGCATACCGGCGGGACGCCTGGCGAAACTATTCACCGTGCCGATGCGCGCATGGCATCGACCTAAGATCGAGGTCAACGAAGATGACGAACTATGCCCCGGTTATCAAAACGCTCAAGGCCCGCCTGCAGGAATTGACCAAACGCATCACCATAATCGAGAATGACCTGCGCCTTCCCCTGAATGCGGATTCTGCCGAGCAGGCCCTCGATCTTGCCGATGGTGAAGCGCTTGCGGCGCTTGATGACGCGGGCCGGAAGGAAATCGCCCAGATCAATGCAGCGCTGGCGCGCATCAAGGGCGGGACCTATGGCATCTGCGCGAGATGCGGCGACCCGATCGAGAGCAAACGTCTCAAGGTGCTGCCCACGGCAACCCGGTGCATCAAATGCGCCTAGGCCTTATCGCGTAAGAGCGCACTTCCCCGGGATGCCGGTTCTATCCCGGCTTTGATTCGCCCTTTCCCGATATGGCCTGGTTTTTTTCGCCGCCGCCAGCCCGACCCACGAGCCGGGATACAGTGTCGGTCACGAAACGATCGGCGGTCGGTTTTTCGATAATGCTGACAAAGCCTTCAGCCTTGGCACGCTGAGCCAGGTCCGGGGTATTATAGGCAGTGATCAGAACGGCAGGACCGGCCCACCCGGCTGCCCTCAAGGCACGCAGGATGGAAAGGCCGTCCATTTCGGGCATCCGATAGTCAGCGACGAAACATGCCGCGCTCATCGTCGTGGGATCGGCCAGAAGCGCCTGACCGGTCGCATAGGAGCGCACCTCATAGCCTTGCGCCTGGAGAAGTAGCTGGAGCGAGCGCCGTACCCCAGGATCATCCTCGACCAAAGCTATTTTCGGGCGGTCCGTCGGCGCTTGCCCTGCGGTCCTATCCATGCACGTCCACTTAATATGGCACCCGGAATATCCGGACCCTGCGCGATCATTGCCTGGAACGTGCCCGCAGTCGTTACGTAATGCTCCTATGATTCCGTCCCAAGACCCGCCCCGAACGCGATCTTGAGCGCCTCCGAAAGGCTGCGTACGCCAAGTTTGGTCATCAGATTCGCGCGGTGCACCTCAACCGTTCGCGGAGAAATGCCAAGGTCATAGGCAATGGTCTTGTTGGGCAAGCCCTGGGCAAGCCCCTCAAGGACGTCACGTTCGCGCGCCGTCAGGGCAGCGATCGCCAGCGCGGCGTCGGCCGAACGGACGATACGGCCCTCGGCATCCATGATGCGGTCGAACGCTTTCTCGATCGCGGCCAGCAGCATCACCTTCTCGAACGGCTTCTCGATGAAATCGACCGCACCCGCCTTCATCGCGCGCACGGCGACTGAAACATCTCCATGTCCGGTAAGCACGATCACGGGCATGGCAATGCCGCGTTCATTGAGAATCTGCTGTACCTCCAGCCCGTCCATCTCGGGCATGCGGACATCCAGCAGCACACAACCCGGTTCGGCGTGGCGGACCTCTTTCAGGAATGCGACTCCCGAAGGCCAGGCAGTGACATCGAAGCCCGATGTCTTGAGCATGAAGCCGGCGGACCGCCGAATAGCATCATCATCGTCGATGACGTAAATCATCCGCTTATCCGTCATGGCTTCTCTCCCCACTCAGCTCTGGCCAAAGTAAAATGAAACAGCGAGCCGCCACCTGCCCGCGGTTCCATCCATATCCGGCCGCCGTTCGCCTCCACAATGGTACGGCAGATCGATAACCCCAGGCCCATGCCCCCAGTTTTGGTGCTGTTGAAGGCGCGGAAAAGATCTCTGCAATGGCCGGATCCACGCCTGGTCCCGTATCCGCGACGGTTATTCGCACAAAGCCGGGCGTGTCGGCATGCGTGGTGATGACTAGTTCCCTCACGGACTCGACCGCTATCGCCTCAATGGCATTTCGTATCAGGTTGATGAGAACCTGCTGAATCTGAACCTTGTCGACCAGCACGGGCGAAGCGGAAGGATCGAAGTCGAAGCTGGCGCTGACGCTTTTCTCGTGCGCGCCGATCAGCCCCAATTTGGAAGCCTCATCGATCAGCGCGGGCAAATCCTCGACAGACTTTTCCACGTCGCCCCGTGCAACGAATTCCCTTAGCCGGCGAACGATATTGCCCGCGCGCATGGCCTCGCCAGCCGCATCGTTCAACGCTTCGCGGATCATGGGCAGGTCTTCGGCCTCTGGCTCGGCGAGCAGATCCCGGACCGCCTCGACATAGTTGGCGATAGCGGTAATCGGCTGGTTCAGTTCGTGCGCCAGCGTCGACGCCATCGTGCCCATGGCGCTAACCCGCGCGACATGGATAAGATTGGAGCGCAGTTCCTCCACCCGTTCCTGCGTGTGATGCTGCTCGGTCAGGTCGCGCACGAAGCCGGTGAATACGCGCTGATCGCCCCCCCTTGCCTCGCCGACAGCCAGCTCCATCGGAAAAGTCGAACCGTCGCGGCGCAGTCCGGTCACGGTACGGCCGATACCAATGATGCGCCGCTCGCCAGTCTTCAGATAGCGTTCGAGATAGCCGTCATGTCGCTCCCGGTAGGGCGACGGCATCAGCTGGCTGACATTCATCCCGATCGTTTCTGCCTCGGCGTACCCGAAGAGCTTTTCGGCAGCGGCGCTGAACGAAGTGATCTTTCCCTGTTCGTCGATCACGATCATGGCATCGGGCACGGTCGACAAAATCGAGCGAAGATGGGCTGCGTTGGCGCCGAGCTGGCGTTCCGTCGCACGCTGATCGGTCACATCGCGAACGACCTTGCCAAAACCGCGTAAATTCCCGGCGTCATCATAAAGGGCGGTGATCGAGATGTTCGCGAGAAATTCCGACCCGTCCTTCCTCAGCCGCCAGTCCTCTTCCTCCAGCTTGCCGAGCATTTGGGCGCGCTCGAGATCGCGCGCGGGCTTGCCCGCGCTCACTGCGTCTGCCGGATAAAAGACCGCCGTGTCGCACCCGATCGCCTCCTGCTCGGTCCATCCTTTCAGTCTTTCGGCGCCCTTGTTCCAGATCGTCACCTGACCTTCCGGCGAAATCATGTAGATGGCATAGTCCTGCGTCCCGGCGATCAGCAGGTTGAGTTCTTCGGCGATCTCGTTTGCATGTCGCGCACGCGCGTCCGCGCGTTCCTCGCTCGCCTGTGATTGGTGCCTGAGCCATGCCATTCGGGCTGACACCCAGATGATCAGGCCCGAGGCGAGCGCGAAGGTTATCCCCTCGGCGATGCCCGCGGAGCCTTCTGTCGACCGCTCCATGAAGATGCCGGCAAGAACAAGTGAAACGACGCTCGCGGCTATGGCCACGCCATAGCCCGACAGCCGGGTCTTTATGGATAAGCTGCGCTCGTCGCCCAATATGGCCTCCAGGGACGGCACGCCGGGATCGACGACATGGCCCCCCGTTACGGCTTGGCCGTTCCGACCGGCAACATAGCCTGTCTGTTGCGCTTGCAAACGGTGAAAATCGCAGGATGGTTAACCTGGCCGCTGGCGGATTTCGTTCGATGCCTTACCGCTTCAGTGCCCCAGCACAAGCGGCAGCGGGCTGGAACCGAGCATGCGGCGGGTCGTGCCGCCGAGCAGCGCCTCAACGACGCGGCCGTGCCCATAGGCGCCCATCAGGCACCAGGTCGCGCCCCTGGCTTCGCATTCCTCGAAGATCAGGGCATCGGGGTCGTGCTCTTTGTCCTTGAGCCGGCGAATCGTGGCATGGATGCCGTGCCGCGACAGATAAATGGCCGCTTCGTGGGCTGGCGTCTGTTCGGAACCGTCATCGACCGTGAATATCTCGACCGAACAGCAAAGCGCCAGCAGGGGCACGCAAGCCCGCATCGTCGCCGTCACCGATCTGGAGCCATCCCATGCAATCAACGCGCGGCCCCCCACATCGAAGCGCCTCAGGTCGTCCGGCACGGCGACCACCGGCTTCTGCGTCCTCATCGCAAGCGTACCGGCAATATCGCGCATGTCGGGTCCGGGAGCCGCGTCGAGCCTGCGATTGACGACGATCAGGTCAGCAAGCGCCGCGACGCTGCTGATGCATTCGGCCATGTCGCCGGTCAGCTTGATCCAGTTCCAGGACACGCCCTCCCGAGCCAGCCGCGCATCCAGCCTGGCGTGGTTTTCCGACCCGCGATCCCACTCCTGCTCAAGCAGCATCACCTGCCCGGCCGTGTCATAATAATCGCCAATCAGGCTCGGCATCTGTGCAACGTCGACACAGGTCAGGCGGCCGTCGAGTGCGCGCGTAAGATCGAGCGCCGCCTGAAAGCGTGCTTCCTGCCCGGGATCATCGTGCACCAGCAAGAACACATTCTTCACTACAGTCTCCATCGTCCACAATGGGCGACCGGTGACAGCCGCCGCTTCACCTGAAATTGGTCGCAAGTGACGAACGGAGTAAATCCGTAGATTACCGGAGTCGCGAGCGCGCCGTCCTGTCTGTCGCGGACTTTACGCGCGAAGACGGTATCTCGTTCTTCGAATTCGCCGCCGTGTCGGGGATCAGGATCGTGACCGGGACGTTTCCGTTAATGGAGGCGAATGAAGCGCTCAGCCGTCTGCGCAAGGGATACCTCGTTGGCGCGGCGGTGCTCATGCTTAAGGAGTACGACTAGGTTTATTCACTTATTCAGCTCGCAGTGCGGCTAACATAACTTTGGCCCGAATCGATATGGAGGCCGATATGGACGAGGCGTGGAGCAACAGGGCACAATCCCGGCCCCTCTATGCTTCCGGCACTTTCACCAGGGGCATGGTCAGTTCGCTGGCCGGGGCACAATCGACGATGGCGGCGAGCAAGCGTTGTTCGCCCTGGGCATTGAAAGCGGAGGCAAGGACAACCGCGCCCTCTCTTGGGGATGCTTGTACAGGCGAGCAGGCGGACGCCATCGCGTTTCTCGAGTCAGGCGATGCATTTGGTGGCGAGCGGCCCCGGCGTATCGACACACATGCGGCCAGCATCTTTCTGGTGGCCGACCGCGCATGGAAGCTGAAGCGCGCGGTCAAGTTCGATTATCTGGATTTTTCCACCGCGGACAAGCGGCGGGCTGCGCTGGAGATCGAATTGCGCCTCAACCGCCGCAACGCACCCGACCTTTATCGGGCGGTCCATCCCATCACACGCGATAGCACCGGTCGGCATTCGATAGATGGTCAGGGCGAACCTGTCGACTGGCTGCTCGAAATGCGGCGGTTCCCCGATGACGCGCTGCTTGAACAGGCGGCCGGCCGGGGCTTGCTGGACCAGAAGCTGCTGATGCGCCTGGCCGACCGGGTCAACGCCTTTCACAATGATGCCAGTGCGGTTTTCGCGCCGAGCGCCGCGGAGCGGTTTCGCGACGTGATCGAGGGCAACGTCGTCAGCATGCGCGCGTTTCCCGCCATCCTTGAAATCGAGCGGGTGGACCAACTCGCGCATCGCCTGCGCGAGATGGTCACCGATCTTGCACCGCTCATGGAGCAGCGGAACCGAAACGGCCGCGTGCGTCATGGACATGGCGATCTCCATTTGTCGAACATCGCGATCATCGACGGCGAGCCGACCCTGTTCGATTGCATCGAATTCAGCTCCGAACTCGCGACGGTGGATGTCCTTTACGACCTCGCCTTCCTCCTGATGGATCTGTGGCAGCGCGATCTGCGAACCGAAGCCAATATCGTGTTCAATCGCTATCTCGATCTTTCGCCCGCCGACGAGACCGGATTGGCGCTGATGCCGCTGTTCCTTGCCGCCAGAGCGATGGTCCGCACCCATGTTCTGGCCGCACAAGCAATGCGTCGCCGCCATGATCCCCTGTCGATCAGCGAGGCGCGTGCCCACCTGGATCTCGCATTTGCCTTCCTTGAGCCGGCGGCCGCGCGATGCGTCGCCATCGGCGGCCTTTCCGGCACGGGCAAATCGACGCTCAGCCGCGCAATCGGCGGCAGCCTGGGGCGCGCGCCTGGGGCCCGCATCTTGCGGAGCGATGTGCTGCGCAAGCGGGTGGTCGGCTTCGCACCCGAAATCCACCTCCCACCCGCCAGCTATACGCCCCAATCGAGCGTCCAGGTCTATTCGCTGATCAGGATCATGGCGGCCCAGGCGCTGGCATCCGGTCAGGCTGTGATTGCCGATGGGGTATTTTCCCAGCCCGAAGAGCGTGAGGCCATCGCGGCGGTCGCCCAAAAAGCCGGAGTGGCTTTTGACGGGTTGTGGCTTCAGGCAACGACGCCGGCCCGCATAGATCGGATATCCGGCCGGGGCCCGGATGCTTCTGATGCCGACGTCATCGTGGCCAATGCCCAGGCTAACCTGGCTGTGGGGTCCCTTGGCGACTGGAAACCGCTCTCAGCGCACGGTTCTTTGGAAGAAGTCGCGGCCAACGCACGCGCCGCGCTTGGCCTGGACTGAAAAACGGCGGCCGTATTCGCCGGTTGGGTGAGGCCGTCCCGAATAACGGCTTACGTCGGCGAGTGCGTCTGAACAAAGCTGCACGCATTCCGTGCGGCGTCCTCTACCTCCCGGAGATGTTCGTTGACGAACCTGCCGTCCAGGCCGGGTACGATCGACGAAAAATGAATATGCTCGGCGGCAGCAAGAGAAAAGGCATGTTTGAGATAATCGTCGAACAAGTGGCGAAGCGATAACCACGCGCCCTGTTCCTCCAGCCATTGCTTGCTGGTGCCCGATGTCGTGAAACTTAGCATCCGCTTGCCGGTCAGCGCCCGGTGCGTCGCGCGATCACGAATGGCCCGGAACGGAAAGCCCGCGCCCATCACGCGGTCGACATAGCCCTTCATCATCGCCGGCGGCATCCCGAACCAGATCGGATAGACCAGCACGATGACATCGCTGCGGCCGAGGATCTCGATCTCCTTGGCCACGTCATCGGCCACGAGCGAACCTTCGGTCGGCCGCTCCTTGGCCTTGAGCACCGGATCGAAGCCGAGCCGGTAGAGATCGCGAAGCACAGCGTCATGACCAAGGGCGCGCACCGTATCGCAATAGCGTTGCGCGATCGCCGCATTGAAGCTGTTCGCATCGGGATGGCAGAGGATCACCGCATGCTGGGGCGGATGGGCGGTTGGCGCTGCACCGGTCATGGTAGATCGCCTCGAATTGGTAAAAGCGCAGGTTAGCACGAACGTCGCTGAACCGCCTTCCGAAAGACGACTTGGACGCGGCCGATCCGCAACAACTCATCGACTGACGCCGATGCCGGTCACCCGGCCGCCGGTCCCGGACGAACTCTGAGGCCTGCAGTGAGCCCACGTCTCATTCAAATCGGAGGGTGCCATGTCGACGAGGATCAATTATAGGACCGCGATGATCGATCGTTCCCCACCCCGCGATACGCGCAAGGCGATGACATGGGGTTTCAAGGGGCGTTGCCCGGCTTGCGGCCACGCGCCCCTGTTTGGCCGCTTCTTGAAGCCGGTGCCCATCTGCGATGCCTGCGGGCAGGATTGGTCGCATCAATGCGCCGATGATTTCCCCGCCTATATCGTCATCCTCTTGCTCGGCCATTTGATCGTGCCGCTGGTGATCGAGGTCAATCACTGGTTCGCGCCTTCGGTAACGGCCCAGATGATCCTCTGGCCCTCGCTGACGGCGGTGCTTGCCCTGCTTTTGCTCCAGCCGGTGAAGGGCGCGGTCATCGGCCTGCAATGGGCGAAATACATGCATGGCTTCGGCGAATCGGCAGGCCCGCGCTGACATTCGGACGCGAGCTAACGTTATTTGAGTGTAATCAACCAAAGGCTGTTGTAGCCTTCGCCTCTTCTCATCGAAGGGTCGCTCTGAAGCGACGTTCGGCATGGAGATGGCCATGGCTCACAAATTCGAAGTCTTTAAGGACAAGGCTGGAGAATTTCGGGTTCGTTTCAAATTCAATAGCGAAACAATTTTTTCGACCGAAGGCTATGCGTCAAAGGCATCGGCCTTGAACGCCATCGAATTCCATCCAGAAAAACGGGCCCGGCGCACCGACCGAAGACCGCAGCTGATTTCCGGGCTCCAATAAAAAGGGAGGCCGAAGCCTCCCTTTTTATTTCGTAGAGCTGACCGGGATCAGTCTTTGTCGCCCGTCAGAAACGCCGGAGCGAACTTGGGCTCCGGACCTTCGTCGCCGTCGTTGCGCGGGCTTCCTTCGCCACGGGGTCCGCGATCGCCACGGTCACCCCTGGGACCACGGTCGCCCCGGTCGCGGCGGCGGCCATCGTCACGGCCCCGGCCGCCGCGATCGCCCCTGTCACCACGATCACCACGCGGTTCACGCTCTTCACGCGGCGGACGCGTGTCGGGCAGTTCCTCGCCGGTTTCCTGATCGACCAGGCGCATCGACAGGCGCACCTTGCCTCGATCGGTCGATACCCGAGCACCTTCACCTTCACTTCCTGGCCCTCGGCGAGGACTTCGGAAACCTTGGCGACGCGCTCGTTCTTGATCTCGGAAATGTGGACGAGGCCGTCCTTGGCGCCCATGAAGTTCACGAACGCGCCGAAATCGACCATCGACACGACTTTGCCGCTGTAGACCTTGCCGACCTCGGGCTCGGCGACGATGCCGATGATCCAGTTCTTGGCCGCTTCGATCTGCGACACATCCGAAGACGAGATCTTGATCACGCCTTCGTCGTCGATATCGACCTTCGCGCCGGTGGTGGCGACGATCTCGCGGATCACCTTGCCGCCAGTGCCGATCACTTCGCGGATCTTGTCCTTGGGGATCGAAAGCGTCTCGATGCGCGGCGCATGCGCCGACATCTCCTCGCGGGTGCCCGACAGCGCCTTGTTCATTTCACCGAGGATGTGCGCCCGGCCTTCCTTGGCCTGTGAAAGCGCGACCTTCATGATCTCTTCGGTAATGCCGGCGATCTTGATGTCCATCTGGAGCGAGGTGATACCGGCTTCGGTGCCCGCCACCTTGAAATCCATGTCGCCGAGGTGATCCTCATCGCCAAGAATGTCGGAGATAACGGCAAATTCCTTGCCTTCAAGGATCAGGCCCATGGCAATGCCGGAAACCGGACGCTTCAGCGGCACGCCCGCATCCATCATCGCCAGCGATCCGCCGCATACCGTCGCCATCGAGGACGAGCCGTTGGACTCGGTGATGTCGGACAGGACGCGGATCGTGTACGGGAATTCCTCCACCGTCGGCAGCACCGGGTGCAGCGCGCGCCACGCCAGCTTGCCGTGACCGACTTCGCGGCGGCCCGGCGCACCGAAGCGGCCCACTTCGCCAACCGAATAGGGCGGGAAGTTATAGTGCAGCATGAAACGCTCGTACGACAGGCCATTCAGCCCGTCGATCATCTGCTCCGCGTCCTTGGTGCCGAGCGTGGTGGTGCAGATCGCCTGGGTTTCGCCGCGGGTGAACAGCGCCGAACCATGCGTGCGCGGCAGGAAGCTGGACCGTCGCCTCGATCGGGCGAATCTGGGTGGTGTTGCGTCCGTCGATGCGCTTGCCGTCCTTCAGGATGGCGGTGCGGACGATCTCGGCCTCAAGCTTCTTGACCAGCTTCATCGGCGGCCATCTGGTCCTGCGGGCTTTCGGCAGCGAATGCTTCCTTGGCCTTGGCGCGCGCCGTCGTTGAGCGCGTTTGAGCGTGCCGACTTGTCGGTCAGCTTGTAGGCGGCAACGATATCCTTGCCGACGAGCTTCTCGAGCTTCTTCTTGGCGGTCGACAGGTCAGCCTGGGGTGCCATTTCCCAGGGATCCTTGGCGGCCTTCTCGGCGAGGTCGATGATCGCGTCGATCACCTTCTGGCCTTCGCGATGCGCGAACATCACGGCGCCGAGCATCACCTCTTCCGACAGTTCCTTGGCTTCGGATTCGACCATCATCACCGCATCATGCGTGCCGGCGACGACCAGTTCGAGATCACCCGCCTTCACCTGATCGTTGGTCGGGTTGAGGATATATTCACCCTCGACATAGCCGACGCGTGCGCCGGCGATCGGGCCCATGAAAGGCACGCCCGACAGCGTCAGCGCGGCCGATGCCGCGACCATCGCCACGATGTCGGGCTCGTTCTCGCCGTCATAGCTGAGCACCTGCGCGATCACGTTGATCTCGTTGTAGAAACCTTCCGGGAAGAGCGGACGGACCGGGCGATCGATCAGGCGGGAAACCAGCGTTTCCTTTTCGGTCGCGCCGCGTTCGCGCTTGAAGAAGCCGCCCGGGATGCGCCCGGCGGCCGAGATATTTTTCCTGATAGTGGACGGTGAGCGGGAAGAAGTCCTGCCCTTCCTTCACGATTCTTGGCGGCGGTGACGGCGCAAAGCACGACCGTTTCGCCATAGGTGGCGAGAACCGCGCCATCAGCCTGCCGGGCCACGCGACCCGTTTCCAGGGTCAGCTTGCGGCCGCCCCACATTACTTCCTGCTTATAGATATCGAACATCTGGCTTGCTGCCTTTTCCATGCCGGCAGCCCCATCGCCGCCAGCGTTCCTTCAAACGGGACAGGCGCACCGCGCTCATGCCCCGGATGCAAAACGGCCCCCACATGGGGGGCCGTCCGCATTACTTGCGAAGTCCAAGCTTCGCGATAAGATCTGTATAACGGTCCGCATCCTCGCGCTTGAGATAATCAAGCAGGCTGCGGCGTTTGTTGACCAGCATCAGCAAACCGCGACGCGAATGATTGTCCTTCGCATGCGTCTTGAAATGCTCGGTCAGATTGGCGATGCGCTCGGTCAGGATCGCGACCTGAACCTCCGGGCTGCCGGTGTCGTTGGCGGCGCGGGCATTGTCGGAAATAATTTCGGCTTTACGTTCTGCAGTCACCGACATCGTTCACTCCTCAAATCTTAAAGGTTAAAACCGCGCACCACCCGGGCTTCCGTGCCCGAAACCTCCACCAGCGCGACCGGAACAGGTCCGTCGGTCGCAAGATGAAGGCCCTGGTTTGCAGCGATCCCGCCCAATTGCTGCCCCATGCGGAGCCGCCTTGCCTGGTCGGGGGTGAGGGCGAGAGCCGGGATGTCGTCCAGCCCTGCCGTCATCGGCAAGAGTACCTGTTCAAGCGCGCGGCCTTGCCCGAACTCCTCCACTTTGTCCAGCGGATTCGCCTGAGCCAGCGTGAACGGCCCGGCCTTGGTCCGTCGCAGCATCGTGACATGCCCAACGGTCCCCAGCGCCCGGGCAACGTCCCGCGCGAGACTTCTGATATAGGTGCCTTTGGTGCAGAGGACGCTGAGGGTGATCTCGTTCAGACGCGGCCCGCCACCCTGGCATGCTTGAGTCGGGATGATGGGGAGCACGTCCAGCGAACGGATCGTCACCGCCCGCGGCTTCAGTGCAACCTCTTCACCCGCACGCGCAAGGTCATAGGCTCGCCGTCCATCGACTTTCAGTGCGGAATAGGCGGGCGGCATCTGCTCGACTCGCCCGGTGAAGCAAGGCAGCACCGCTTCGACCTCCGCCAGCGTCGGACGAATATCCGAGGTGGCGACCGCCTGCCCTTCCGCATCCAGGGTATCCGTCTCAACGCCGAACCCGATGGTGAAGTCATAGCCCTTGTCCGCGTCGAGCATCCGGCCGCTAAGCTTGGTCGCCTCGCCCAGCGCAATCGGCAGCACGCCCGTCGCCAGCGGATCGAGCGTGCCGCCATGGCCGACCTTGGGCCGTCCATAGTCGTTCTGGCGCAGGATGCGTTTTATCGCGCCCACCGCCTGCGACGAACTCAGCCCCAGCGGCTTGTCGAGAATGATCCACCCATGCATCCGCCCGCTGTATGGCGTGGAGCCGCCAAGTTGAAGCGCTTTATGAGCGCGGTTCGGCGGCGCTCGCCTTTTCTATGCCGTGCTTCTTCTTTCCATAGGATTTCTTGGGTGGAGCGCTGCTTTTGGCCAGGCTCGTCACGGCGCACTGGCGGCCGCGCACGATCACCGTCCCGAATTTGTCAAAAGTGTCCGGCCCGCGTGTCTCGAAGCCGATCGTTTCGGCGAACGGCAGGTCAAAGCATGGTGCCATGAAGGTCGCACGATACCATTGTCCGTGCCGGTCCTGGATATAGATCGCGTCCCTGCCGTCGTCGCGCCAGTCTTTAATCCCGCCATGGTTGACAAAGGGGATGGACGCTTCGGCCGATTTTGGCGCTTCCCCCGCTTGAGCAACGCCGGCCGCAACGACACAAGTCATTGCCGCAATCAGAAAAGTCTTCATTGGCCGTCTCCTTCGTCGGGACGGCCTATCATTCCATGGCTGAACCAAAGCTGAGTGCATCAGCCCCGGTTGAGCTATTCTTCGCTGCCAGCCTCAAGATCGCGTGCAACCTGCGGCCGCCGCAGCAACGCGTCGATGTGGCCGCCCTCGTCAAAGCTCTCGTCGGCCAGGAACTTCAGCCTGGCGGCGTATTTCGTCTTTACGCGGTGCGCGACTTCGCGCTGCAGATAGGCGGTGTGGGTACGCAGCGCCTTCAGCACCGCCTCCTCGTCCTTTCCCAGCAGCGGCTTCACGAAGACCGTCGCATGGCGCAGGTCCGGCGACATACGGACCTCGGTCACCGACACCATGTGGCTGGCAAGCGTGTCGTCATGCACCTCGCCGCGCATCAAGATCTCGGACAGCGCATGGCGCACCTGCTCGCCCACGCGCAGCAGCCGTACCGACCGGCCTTCCTCTTCGTGATTCTGGCGCATGACCAACCCCAAGCCGTCATTCCGGCGAAGGCCGAAATCCATGAATACCGTTCCAAGAGAACAAGGCGCCGCCGTATTCACGGACTCCCGCCTGCGCGGGGATGACAGTCCTTTCTACAAAGTGCGCGCGCGTTCCTCGATCTCGAACGTCTCGATCACGTCGCCGACCTTGATGTCGTGCGAGTTTTCGAGCCCGATGCCGCATTCAAGGCCCGCCCGAACCTCGTTGACGTCGTCCTTGAACCGACGCAGCGACGCGATCGACCCGGTGTAGATGATGACGTCGTCCCGCATGACGCGGGCCTTGAGGTTCCGCCGGATCTGACCTTCGGTGACGAGCACGCCCGCCGCCTTGCCGTGCTTGCCGGCCTGGAAGACTTCGCGGACATCGGCGCGGCCGACGACATTTTCCAGCAGTTCGGGACCAAGCTGGCCCGCCATCGCCGCCCGGACCTCGTCGATAAGATCGTAGATGATGTCGTAATATTTGAGCGCGACACCATCGCGCGCCGCGATCTCGCGGGCCTTGGCATTGGCGCGAACGCCGAAGCCGATGATAGGCGCACGCGATGCCGCCGCCAGCGTCACGTCGGATTCGGTGATGCCGCCGACGCCCGAATGCAGCACGCGGGCGCGGATTTCATCGGTCGAAATCTTGTTGACGGCGCTCACGATCGCTTCGGCCGAACCCTGTACATCGGCCTTGATGACCAGCGGGAATTCCTTCACCGCATTGGCCTTCAGCGCCGAGAACATGGTTTCGAGGTTGGCCGGCGCCTGCGTCGTCCGCTTGCGCTGGGCAACCGACTGGCGATAGGCCGCGACTTCGCGGGCGCGCGCCTCGTTTTCGACGACGGATAGCGGATCGCCTGCCCCCGGAACGCCGGAAAGGCCCAGGATCTCGACCGGCACCGACGGCCCGGCTTCCTTAACCTGACGGCCCTTGTCGTCCACCAGCGCGCGCACCTTGCCGCTTTCGCTGCCGACGACGAATACATCGCCAACCCTGAGCATGCCACGGTTGACAAGCACCGTCGCAACCGGCCCGCGTCCCTTGTCGAGCTTGGCCTCGATCACGATGCCTTCGGCGGCCCGATCCGGATTGGCCTTCAGTTCCAGCAGTTCAGCCTGCAGCAGGATTTTTTCGGCAAGCTCGTCGAGACCCGTCTTCTTCAGCGCGGACACTTCGACATCCTGTACCTCGCCGCCCATCTGCTCGACCTGCACGTCGTGCTGAAGCAACATCTCGCGAACTTTTTGCGGGTTGGCGCCCGGTTTGTCGCATTTGTTGATCGCGACGATCATCGGCACATTGGCCGCCTTGGTGTGATTGATCGCCTCGATCGTCTGCGGCATCAGCCCATCGTCGGCCGCCACCACCAACACGACGATATCGGTGACGTTCGCGCCGCGCGCGCGCATTTCAGTAAAGGCTTCGTGACCAGGCGTATCGAGGAAAGTGATCTTGTCGCCCGACTTCAGTGTCACCTGATAGGCGCCGATGTGCTGGGTGATGCCGCCAGCCTCGCCCGCGGCCAGATCGGTGCCGCGAAGCGCGTCCAGCAGCGAGGTCTTGCCGTGATCGACATGGCCCATGATGGTGACGACGGGCGGACGTGAATGCAGGTCGGCTTCGACGTCGGCATCGCCGACCACGCCGATTTCAATGTCCGAATCCGCGACGCGCCGGATGTTGTGACCGAATTCGGTCACCAGCAACTCGGCCGTGTCCTGGTCGATCGTCTGATTGATGGTCGCCATCACGCCCATCTTGAACAATGCCTTCACGAGGTCGGCCCCGCGTTCGGCCATGCGGTTGGCGAGTTCCTGGACGGTAATCGCCTCAGGCACGATCACGTCGCGAACCTGCTTGGCCTGTTGCTGGCCGCTCATGTGCGAGCGCCTGTCCTTCTCGCGTGCACGCTTCAGCGCGGCGAGCGAGCGGACGCGGACCGAATCTTCCCCATCGAGCGCGCGGTGGACAGTCAGCTTTCCCGACTGTCGGCGATCGTCGCCGCGGTTGCGGGCGGGCTTCGCCGGCTCCGGACGACGGACTGGAGGCGCACCCGGACGACGAACAGCCGCGCGATCTTCGTCCTCCATGCCTGCGCCGGGCTCCGGAATTGCCTTGGCGGACGTCGCTGGTGCCTCGGCCTGAGGGGCGGGCGCAATTTCAATCCCATCGGAAACGGCATCATCCGCGACAGCCAGTCCGGTCTCATTCGCGGCTTCTTCCCCAACGCGGCGATTTTCCTCGGTGCGGCGACGTTCCTCGTCCAGCGAGCGGTTGCGCTCCTGTTCCTCGCGGCGGCGCGCTTCCTCAAGCGCACGCATGCGCGCTTCTTCTGCCTCGCGCAGCAATTTGGTCTGACGCTCTTGCCGCGACATCAAATCATTGCGCGGTGGCGTCGGGGCGCGCGGCGGCTGCGCGGGCGCCGGACGGCGCTGCTCAGGCGCGGATGCCTCGGGCGTGGGCGCGGGCGGCGGAGCGGCATTTTCAGGCGCAGGCGTTTCGACCTCGACGATCTGGTTGTCCGCCTCGGCCGGGCCGCCTTCTCCAGGCTTGCCGATCACGCGGCGGCGCTTCACCTCGACCACCACCGACTTGGATCGGCCATGGCTGAAGCTCTGCTTCACCTTGCCGGTCTCCACGGTCCGCTTGATGCCGAGCGGTGCGCGCATGCCGAGCTTGGGCTTGTTGTCGTCGTTCATTCCGTTCCCAACGCCTTCAAAAAGTTTCAACGGCCGATGCGCCTTGCGAAGTGGATTTGCAGGCGACCGTCCGATCGTCCAATCCCGAATAGGCACGCCAGCGCTGAAGCACCGTTGCCACCCGATCCGCCGCCGCCTTGTCGACGAGGGCGGCATGTACCACATTTTCCCGGCCCAAGGCCAAGGACAATTCGGCTCGACCGGCGGGAAGCTCTACGCCCTTTTCACCCCGCACGGCAAGGAGCCGTCCATCAAGCTTTCGCCGCCCGTCCTCGGCTGCATCCGCGGCGTGGAGGAGAAGCCTCACCCGCCCGGCCGCGATGGCGTCGCCGATCCGGTCCGAACCCGTGACGAGCATTCCCGCTCGCGCCTCAAGGCCCAGACGATCCAGCGTTTGCCGCTGAAGCGCGCTTGCGATGCGGCCGGGCAGATCGTCAGGCCAGCCGATGTCGCCGGTCTTGAAGGCGCGCGAAAGCGCTCCCTTGAATTTGTGCTTCGCGATCGCGTTTTCAAGAGCTTCGCGGTCCGGCGCGAGCCATGCGCCACGCCCCGGGGCCCGCGCCGCCACATCGGGCAGCACGGTGTTTTCGGGTGAAAGCGCCAGCCTGATCAGGCGGCCGCGTTCATCCCGCTCTCCGCTGAGAATGCAGCGGCGGATGGGCTCATTGGCTTGCATCCGCTGACGCGTCCTCCCCGTCGCCTTCGTCTTCGAACCAGTGAGCGCGCGCCGCCATGATGATGCGGTTGCCGTCCTCCTCCGACAGGCCGAAGTCCGATAGGACGCCGCCATTGCCATTGTCGTCGCTTGGGGTTTCCTTGCCGCGGCGGCGTTCGCCGCTCCGCTTCTTGGCGATCAGCTCGTCGGTCGACAGATCGGCGAGATCGTCGAGCGTCTTGATCCCCGCCTTGCCGAGCGCCACCAGCATCGGCTCGGTCAGGCCCTCGATCGCGGCCAAGGCATCCTCGACGCCAAGCGCCACGCGCTCGTCGCGGGCGGCCTGTTCGCGGCGATCGAGCGCTTCTTGCGCGCGGTTCTGGAGTTCGGATGCCAACTCCTCGTCAAAGCCTTCGATCTGGGCGAGCTCCTCGGCCTCGACATAGGCCACTTCCTCAAGCTCGGTGAAGCCTTCGGCGACCAGGAGCTGGGCCAGCGTCTCGTCCACGTCCAGTTCCTTCTGGAACAGTTCGGAACGCTCGACGAATTCCTTCTGGCGCTTTTCGCTTTCGTCGGCTTCGGTCATGATGTCGATCTGCGAGCCGGTGAGCTGGCTGGCCAGCCGCACGTTCTGACCGCGCCGTCCAATCGCGAGCGAAAGCTGGTCGTCGGGCACAACCACCTCGATCCGGCTTTCTTCCTCGTCGATCACCACCTTGGCGACTTCAGCCGGCTGAAGCGCGTTGACGACAAAAGTGGCGAGGTCGGGCGACCAGGGGATGATGTCGATCTTTTCGCCCTGAAGCTCCTGCACCACCGCCTGCACGCGGCTGCCCTTCATGCCGACGCATGCGCCGACCGGATCGATCGATCCATCATGGCTGATCACGCCGATCTTGGCGCGACTGCCCGGATCGCGCGCGACGGCCTTGATCTCGATGATGCTGTCATAGATTTCGGGCACTTCCTGCGCGAACAGCTTCTTCATGAACTCACCCGCCGCGCGGCTGAGGAAGATCTGCGGGCCGCGATTTTCACGGCGAACATTGAGGATGAGCGCGCGCACCCGGTCGCCCACGCGCAGCACCTCGCGCGGAATCTGCTGGTCGCGGCGGATCACGCCTTCGGCGCGGCCGAGGTCAACCACCACATGGCCGAACTCGACCCGCTTGACGAGGCCGGTGATGACTTCGTTCATCCGATCCTTGAACTCGCCATACTGGCGCTCCCGCTCCGCGTCGCGGACCTTCTGGAAAATCACCTGCTTGGCGGCCTGCGCCGCGATGCGGCCAAACTCGATCGGCGGCAGCGGATCGACGATAAAGTCGCCGATGGCGGCGTCCTTCTGCTTCTTCTGCGCGTCCTTCAGGCTGACCTGCTTGAAATAATCGTCCGCCTGCTCGACCACTTCCACCACGCGCCAAAGCCGCATGTCGCCGCTCTTGGGGTCGATCTTCGCGCGGATGTCGTTCTCGGCGCCATAGCGGGCGCGGGCGGCGCGCTGGATCGCGTCCTCCATCGCCTCGATCACGATCTCGCGGTCGATCAGCTTTTCGCGCGCGACAGCGTCCGCGATCGCGAGCAGTTCGGCCTTGTTGGCGGAAATGGCAGTGGCCATGGTCTTCGCTATCCTTCCATCTGGATACGATCGGCGCCGTCCGTCGAAAGCGGAGCGGTCGCCTCGATGAGGTCGTCGGTCAAAAGCAGCTTTGCGTGATCGATCGCCGACAGGGGCAGCGTCACCGCGCCCAGCCTGGCCACATCGATCAGCACACTATCACCATCCAGCCCGCAAAGCTTGCCTTCAAATTGCTTGCGCCCGTCCTGCGGCTCGACCAGCCGGATACGCGCGACATGGCCGGTCCAGTCGGCATAGTCCTGCGGGCGGGTCAGCGGCCGGTCGATGCCGGGCGAGCTGACTTCAAGCCGGTATTCATGCTCGATGGGATCGGCCTCGTCCAGCAGGTCGGACAGGCGGCGGCTGATCTTCTCGCAATCCGTAATGTCGAGCTGGCGCGTGTCGGCACGTTCGGCCATCACCTGCAGCGTGGGATCGCTGGTCCCGCCGAACATCCCGACGCGCACGATCGCATAACCCAGGGCTTCCACCTCGGGGGCTATCAATGCGGTCAGCTTCGCGATGTCGGTCATTCGAATCCCGTCAATCCAATAAGCTCGAACAACATGCACCTTTGCCCGCCGGTCCCGGCTGGAACCGACCTCGGCAAGAATAACCATGTCGAGAGAGATTGCCTGTATAGACACAGCCTTGACGCTCGGCAAGCGCAACCGTTCAGTGCGCGTCACGTTTCACAGCCAGCCGAACAGGAACCGCGATGAAATTACTTTCTTGCTTTGCCCTGGCGTTGGCCACCGCCTCCGGCTGCTCGGCCGACAACGCGCCGGCGGCGCAATCCCCGCCCTTCATCGCAACACCGATCGCCACCTTCGACCAGCCATGGGCGATGACCTTCCTTCCGGATGGCCGCCTGCTCGTCACCGAAAAGCCGGGCCGCCTGTTCATCGTCACCCAGAACGGCAGGAAGTCCGCGCCCCTGTCCGGTGTGCCCAAGGTCGCCTATGGCGGCCAGGGCGGGCTGATGGACGTCGTGCTTCACCCCGATTTCGCCAGCAATCATTACGTTTACATCAGCTACTCCGAGCCCGGAGAGGACGGTCTGAAGGGGACTGCGCTTGCCCGCGCCACGCTGACGAAAACCGGGCTGGACAAGTTGCAGGTGATCTGGCGGCAGGAACCCAAGGTGACGGGCGACGGCCATTTTTCCGGCCGCATCGCCTTTTCGCCCGATGGCCATCTGTTCGTGACCAGCGGGGAACGGCAGAAATTCGACCCCGCGCAGGACATGACGAAGAATCTCGGCAAGGTGATCCGCCTCACCGACGCGGGCGGCATCCCGTCGGACAATCCATTCTACGACCAGGGGCGGGTGACGGCGCAGATATGGTCTTACGGCCATCGCAACCTGCTGGGGATCGCCTTCGACAAGGCGGGACGCCTCTGGGAGCATGAGATGGGCCCGTGGGGGGGCGATGAATTCAATCTCATCGTCAAGGGCGCGAATTATGGATGGCCCATCGTTTCGGAAGGCCGTCACTACAGCGGCATCCCTATTCCGCCGCATCGCACGCACCCTGAATTCAAGGCGCCGAAGGTGAGCTGGAACCCGGTCATCGCGCCCGCCGGTCTCATCATCTATTCGGGCAACCTCTTTCCCGGATGGAAGGGAAGCGCGTTGATCGGCGGGCTAGCGTCGAAATCGCTGGTCCGGGTCGCGATCTCAGGCGATACCGCCCGCGAGGCCGAGCGCTTCGCCATGGGCCACCGCATTCGTGAGGTGGAGCAAGGCCCCGACGGTGCGGTCTGGCTGTTGGAGGACGGCGAAGGCGGCCGCCTTCTGAAACTCACCCCAAAGAAATAGGGCAGCGTCCGCATCCCAAGTCAGAGGCATCGGGAGCGGGTCACCTCTGCGCGGTTCACACACGCAGATACCTGAAATACCACACCTCATGGCCCAGCCGTCGGGCTTTGGCCTCATATCGAGTTCTGCGGCCAGTCCGCGGGACGGTTCTGGAAATCGGCGGGCGTTTCGGCCAGCCAGCGGAAATCGCCGCGCCGCGACATCTGCATCATCGTCCAGCGGCAATAGACGGGATGGTCGGTGCCGACGCGGAACTCCCCGCCGGGCTTCAGCTTTGCGGCAATCAGATCGAGCGGCCCCGGATTCATGAAGCGCCGCTTGGCGTGGCGTACCTTGGGCCAGGGATCGGGGTGGAGCAGATACACCCGTTCCAACGACGCATCGGGCAGCCGCTCCAGCACGTCCAGCGCATCGCCCATATGAATGCGGACGTTGTCCAACTCCCGGTCGCGGATATGGCCGAGCGCGCCGACCACGCCGTTCAGGAAAGGCTCGCAGCCGATCAGCCCATGCGCCGGGTGCGCCTGCGCCTGTGCGGCGAGATGTTCACCGCTGCCGAAGCCAATCTCGAAGTGGAGCGCCCGGTCATCTCCGAAAAGCCGCTCCGCCGTCAGTGCCCCGGTCTCCGGCACAGCGACTTTCGGCAGCAGGTTTTCGACCAGCGCGGCCTGCCCCTGCCGCAGGGTATGACCCTGGCGGCGTCCGTAGAGGCGGCGGGTGAATGCAGGATCGATATTGGGGTCGGCGCTCATCCCCGGCCGTCTAGACGGCTCGTCTTCTCCCGCCAACCCGCTATCGCACGCTAGCGGTTCATTCGGCAGGGCTTGCCTTCATATTCGTGACGCTGAACCACATATGCCTTGCCGTTCCAGCGCTGCACCGGAAAACAAAATCCCGGTCCGCCCACCGAAATATCGGGCCAGCCGCCGACGCCCCTGGTCTTCATGAATTCGGGAATGCCGATGTCGCCGGTGATTACTTTCCACCCGCCGTTCGCCTGCCTGCTCAGCAGCGTGAAGCCCTGTCCCGTCATTCCATAGCAATAGGTGCCGCCTTCGCTCACCACCGCCTCTGGCCGGCCATCGCCGTTCAGGTCGCGCACGTCATCGATGCTCGCGCCTTCGGCCTGTGGATCATCCTTACATATGATCCATTTACCGCCCCTCTGCACGGCGCCCGCCGCCTTGAACACGGCGATGCGGTCAGCCGCATTCAGTTTCGCCCCGGCTGGCGCGGGTTGCCCGGAGGCTCCGTTCGCAGCCAACGGAATCGACAACAGAAACGCAAGTGCGGAAAAGCGCGTCATCACTGGCCCCCCATGCAGCGTAAAGCGTTGCAAATATGCTTCATGTGGCAGGTGATGACAATCAGCCGGAGGAATAGGGCACAGAAGTCCGAAATTCCCGTTTGTCCGGTGTAACGGCAATTCCCTGGTCGATCCTGTTCCTGTATCGTCTCGGAGTGGAGGAAAAGACATGAGAAGCAGCCAGACGGCGTTGATGGTTTTTTGCTGCTTGGTGGCGGCTCCCGCATATGCGCAAAAGCAGACGGGGGAAAAGCCGCCGCGCGTCGTTTCCCTCATAGTGTACGGCGACGATCCCTGCCCCGAAGGCTCAAATGGCGAAATCGTCGTCTGTGCGCGCGAGCCCGAGAGCGAGCGTTATCGCGTTCCCAAAAGCTTGCGGAAGAAGCCGCCCGAACCAGCGCAGCGCTCCTGGAAGGAACGAGCCGAGGGGCTGGATGAAGCCACCAGGGCGACGCGCCCCAATAGCTGTTCAGCGGTCGGCGGGGCTGGCCAGACCGGCTGCACCGCTGAAATGCTCCGCCTCTGGAAGGCGGAACAGCGGGCGAAGAAACAGGCAGCGGCGGCGGGCGAGGCAGAGGCGCCTTGAGCCGGCTGGACAGGCAAGCCACCGGCAGTCATCATCGCAGTACCGTCCATTTGCCGAGTTGATTGTCATGTCGCCTGTTTTGGTCGCGATCTGGATTTGGGTCAGTTGGCTGGTTACCTGGGGCCTGGCCGCTTTCTGGACGGATCGCACCGTCGCCCGGCCGGGCGCGGCCGCCGAGACGCCCTATCGGCTGGTCACGATCCTGGGCACGGCCCTTCTTTTCATCCCTCCCGGCGCGAAATGGCTCCGGCCTTCGCATGGAAACGCGGGGCTGCTTCCAGCTTTGTTCCATCCGCTGTGGCCCATTTCACCGACGGCGGGCTGGCTGCTCTGCACGTCGATGCTTGCGGGTTTTGTCTTCTGCTGGTGGGCGCGGCTGCACCTCGGCTCGCTGTGGTCCGGCTCGGTGACGCGAAAGACCGGCCATCGGATCGTGGACACCGGGCCCTATCGACTGGTGCGGCATCCCATCTACACCGGCCTGGTCACCGCCGGGCTGGCGATGGCAATGCTGAGGGGAAGCCTTGCCGCCATGACCGGGGTCGTGCTGCTTTTTCTGGGGTGTTGGATGAAGGCGAGGCTTGAGGAGCGCTTCCTTCGGGAAGATCTGGGGCCGGACTATGATGCCTATAGCCGTCGCACCCCGATGATCCTGCCCTTCTGGCCGGTCTGAGCGGAGCGCCTCGGCTCCGCCCCGAAAACCGTCAGATCGACTGCTTCAGCGCGTCGACAAGGTCGGTCTTTTCCCAGCTGAAAAAGTCGCCTTCGGGCTTGCGGCCGAAATGGCCGTAGCTGGCGGTCTTCTGATAGACCGGCTTGTTGAGGCCAAGGTGCGTGCGGATGCCCTTGGGCGTCAGTCGGACGAGCTGGGGCAGCACCGCCTCGAGCCGCGCCTCGTCGACCGTGCCGGTGCCGTGAGTATCAACATAAAGCGACAGCGGCTCGGCCACGCCGATCGCATAGCTGAGCTGGATGGTGCACTTCTTCGCCAGCCCTGCGGCGACAATGTTCTTTGCCATATAGCGGCTGACATAGGCGGCGGACCGATCGACCTTGGTCGGGTCCTTGCCCGAGAACGCGCCGCCGCCATGCGGGGCAGCACCGCCATAGGTG
>CAWADU010000002.1:0-43847 GCA_963781025.1 uncultured Alphaproteobacteria bacterium | reverse complement strand
GCAATGGGCGAGTGCCGAACTGGAAGGCGATCGCGCCAAGTTCGGGATTGTCGATCCAGTTCTCCCAGTCGCGCAGGAACCAGACGCCGCCCGCCATCACGATCGGCACATCGTCCGACAGTCCGCCTTCGCGCATCGTCTCGCGCAGTTCCCTCACGCGAGGATAGGGATCCTGCGGCTTCAAGGGATCCTCGGCGTTGGACAGGCCGTTGTGGCCGCCCGCGAGCCAGGGATCCTCATAGACCACCGCGCCCAGCCATTCGGCAGCCTTGGAATAGGCGCGCTTCCACAAGGCGCGGAAGGCGCGGGCCGGAGCTGATGATCGGCAGGTAATTGACCTGATGCGGGCAGCGATTTCGGAAAGCCTGTAAGGCATGCCCGCGCCGCAGGTGACGCCGGAGACCAGCCCCTTCGTCCGTTCGAGCACGCCTTCGAGCACGCGCTGCGCACCGCCCATTTCCCACAGCACGTTGATGTTGATCGCGCCTTTGCCGCCCGCGATGTCCCAGGCACGGCGTACCTGCTGGACCGCGCCTTCGATCGCATAGGCGATCAGTTCCTCGTGCCGCCCGCGGCGGGTGAGGTCGTGATAGACCTGCGGAATGATCTTGCCCGTCGGATCGTAGCTGTCGGCATTCACCGCCGAAACCGTCCCGATGCCGCCTGCCGCCGCCCAGGCGCCCGAAGAGGCATGATTGGTCGCCGCAACGCCTTTGCCCCCTTCGATCAGGGGCAGCATTTCCCTGCCGGCATAGCGGATCGGCTTCACCCCCTTGAACACTCTGATTGGGCTCCTTTAATCTTCAGCACGCCGGCTTATAGGCGAGTGCTCCAATAAATGCGCGTGGAAAAAGCCGGGTCGGTCAGGACCCTGCCAGACGCTTCAGAAATGCATCGATCGCGGCTATCGCCGCTGGCTCGTTCAATGTGGGCGCATGGCCGACACGGGGCACTTCACAATAGTCCATATAGGGCAAACGGCGTTGCATTTCCATGACAGTCGTAGCCCCCAGCAGATCGGAGCGCTCCCCGCGCAGGAGCAGCATCGGCACGCTTGCGAACGCATCGAGCGTCGGCCACAGGTCCATGCCGCCGTCGCCGCCGGGCAGGCGAAAGGGTTCGGCGATCTTCATGTCATAGTCGAAGACGATACGGCCGTTGGGCGTAAGGCGGCACGTGCGCTTGGCCATGCCGAGCCAGTCATCGAGCTGATAGTCCGGAAAAACAGCGTCGTTCGTTTCGGAAAGCGCGCGGGCAGCGTGAAGCCAGGTCGGCCAGCTTTGGCTGCGGCCCACATAGCCGCGAATACGCGTGATGCCGGCCCGGTCCAACGTCGGGCCGACATCATTGAGGATCACGCCGGCCAGCCGTCCGGGATCGGTTGCCCCCAGCAGCAGCGTCAGGATGCCGCCAAGCGACGTGCCCACCGCGATCAGCTTTTCGAGTTGAAGGTCGGCGATCAGTGCGGCGATATCCTGGAGGTAGACAAGCGGCACATAGGTCATCGGGTCCTTGGCGTAGGCGCTTTCGCCGCGTCCCCTGAGGTCGATGACGAAGATCGACCAGGCGCCGGCAAGGCGGTCGGCCAGTTCCTCGAAATCGCGCGCATTGCGGGTGAGGCCTGGCAGGCACAGCAATGGCGGCCTGTCGGACGGCCCTTCGTAATGGCGGTAGTGGAGTCGCAACCCGTCGTTCGACCACCAGTAACCGTCTTTGAATGCCGCCATGCTTTGATTCCCGAGCGTTATTGCCCATATCGACGCGATGAACCTGTCAGGCGTCAACCCCGATACTTCCGGTTTGGCCGGATTCCGTCCCGAAGCCACCATTAAATTGCTGGGCCCGGAATTCTACGATCCGGTCGAGGCCGCGCGGTTTCCCCGGCATGTTATCCGTTTCCGCAACGACCGCGCCGCTGCCGAGATCGGGCTTGATGGCCTGGACGATGAAACCTGGGTCCGGCATTTCGGGCGGTTCGAGCCGTTGCCGGGCAGCCTCGATCAGCCGCTCGCACTACGCTATCACGGGCATCAGTTCCGCAGCTACAACCCGGAAATCGGCGACGGGCGCGGCTTCCTGTTCGCGCAGATGCGCGACACCGATGGCCGCCTGATGGACCTCGGCACCAAGGGGTCGGGGCAGACGCCCTACAGCCGGTTCGGCGACGGACGGCTGACCCTGAAGGGCGCGGTGCGCGAAGTTCTGGCGACCGAAATGCTGGAGGCGCTCGGCGTCGACACATCGCGCAGCTTTTCGGTGATCGAGACGGGCGAGGCGCTGGAACGCAACGACGAACCTTCGCCCACGCGATCGGCGGTGCTGGTCCGGCTCAGTCACGGGCACATTCGCTACGGCACCTTCCAGCGGCTGGCCTATCTGGGCGAGAAGGAAAACATCGCGCGACTGACCGACTATTCGCTGGAACACCTGCTGGGCGACACGCCGGGGGGCGACGATGCGCCCGTGCGGCTGCTCGACCATGCCGTGAAGGGCGCGGCCGGGCTGGTTGCCTCCTATATGGCCGCGGGATTCGTCCATGGCGTGCTGAACACCGACAACATCTCGATCACCGCCGAAAGTTTCGACTATGGGCCGTGGCGGTTCAATCCGACCTGGGACGTGCAGTTTACGGCCGCCTATTTCGACCACGGGGGACTTTACGCCTTCGGCCGCCAGCCCGAGACACTGCACTGGAACCTGCTGCAACTGGCGCGCTGCCTGGCGCTGATCGCCTCGCCCGAGGAACTGGGCCCGGTGCTCGACAGCTTTCCCGCCTATTTCGAGGCGGCGCTGCAAGCAGCACTTCTGCGCCGGCTGGGCGTTCGTTCGCGGGGGCAGGCGCGGGACATCGCCATGCTTCAGGCGATGGAAAAGGCGCTGGTCGAGACGCGGATCGACATCGACCGGTTTTTCTTCGACTGGTATGGCGGGAAGCTGCACGGCCCCGGCCCCGAGGATGCGGCCTATGACCAGCCTCAATTTGCCGAATTTGTCGCCGCTGTGTCTGGTTTCGTGCCGATTTTCGCGGAACTGCCAGATTATTTTCATGACGCGGGCCCCTGTTCGATGCTGATCGACGAGGTCGAGGCGATCTGGTCCGCCATTGGCGAGCGCGACGATTGGTCGATTTTCGACGCTAAGATTGCTGCGGTCCGGCGAATGGGCGAGGCGCTGGCGGCCACTGACCGAAGATGAGGGTTACGTTTCGGGCCCGACAGGGCTAATCTGCGGCAATGGCAGGTCTTTCAAGCGCGGAGGCCGCGCTTCTTGAAGGCATAAACGATCAGGCGCCGGTGATGCTCGCCACAGTGGAGGCATGGGCGGCGATCAATACCGGCAGCCGTAACCTTAACGGGCTGGCGGCAATGGCGGCGGTGTTGGCCGACGCGTTCGGCAAGCTGCCGGGGCCGCTTGCCCTGATCGAGCCCGCGCAGGCGCACGGCGTGGATGCCCAGGGCCGGATGGTGCCGATCGATCATGGCCGCAACCTCCATTTGAAAGTGCGGCCGGAAGCATCCGTCCAGATCCTGCTGACCGGGCATATGGATACGGTTTTCGGTGTCGATCACAGTTTCCAGACGTGCCGCTGGACCGGCCCCGGCGTGCTGAACGGGCCTGGAGTTGCCGACATGAAGGGCGGGCTGGTGGTGATGCTGACCGCGCTTGAGGCGATCGAGCGCAGCCCGGCCGCGGCGAGCATCGGCTATGAAGTGGTGATCAACAGCGACGAGGAAGTGTCCTCGCCAGGTTCCGCCGCACTGATCGCGGAGGCGGCCCGGGGTAAACTGGCGGCGTTCACCTATGAACCGGCGCTGCCGGACGGGATGCTGGCGGGCGCGCGGCCGGGCAGCGGCAATTTCGCGGTCGTGTTCGAAGGAAGAGCCGCGCACGCCGGCCGCAATCCGGAGGAAGGGCGCAACGCGGTCCTCGCCGCCGCCGACATGGCCTTGACGCTGGCGGCGGCCATCAGCCCTGATCTCAAGGTCAATCCGGCGAAGATCGAAGGCGGGGGGCCTGACAACATTGTGCCGGACCACGCTGTCCTGCGCGTCAACCTGCGACCACGGACGCCGCGAGCGGAAGCGCATGCGAAGACCCTGATAGCGGACATGGTTGCCGAAGTTTCCGCCCGGCATGACGTCCGCGTGCATGTCCATGGCGGCTTCAACCGGCCGGCCAAGCCGCTGGACGCGAAGACCGAGCGGCTGTTTCACCTCGTGAGGGATTGCGGGCGCGACCTTGGCCTGGACATCGGCTGGGCGCCCAGCGGCGGCGTGTGCGACGGCAACAACATCGCGGCGCTTGGCGTGCCGGTGATCGACACCATGGGGGCAAGGGGCGGCGCGATCCATTCGGCTGACGAATATCTGATCGTCGAGAGCCTGGTGGAGCGGGCGCGTCTTTCGGCGCTTGCCATCTCGCGGCTGGCGGCGGGCGGTGAACAGCCATGAAATGCCGCGTGCGTGCCGCCCGCATGGACGATCTGGACGCGCTTCTCGGCATGGCGACGATGACCGGCGGCGGCTTCACCAATCTGCCGCCCGATCGCGACACGCTGGCGGCGAAGCTGGCGCGGTCGGCGGCGGCGTTCGACCGGACCGACATCCCGGCCGAAGACGAGCTTTACCTGCTGGTGATAGAAGCCGCCGAAAGCGGCGATGTGTTCGGCACCGCCCAGATTTTTTCGCGCATTGGTGTGCGGTGGCCGTTCTACAGCTACAAATTGACGACGCTTACCCAGACGTCGCAGGAGCTTCACCGCACCTTCAAGGCAGAAATGCTCAATCTCGTGACCGATTTCGACGGGGCGACGGAAGTAGGCGGGCTGTTCCTGCGCCCCGATATGCGAAGCGGCGGCACAGGCCGGCTGCTGGCGCGAAGCCGCTATCTTTTCATCGCCATGCACCGGCAGCGCTTCGGCGACATCGTCATGGCCGAATTGCGGGGACAGATCGACGAATGCGGCAGTTCGCCTTTTTGGGAGGGACTGGGCGAAAAGTTTTTCGGCATGAGCTTTCAGGAAGCGGATAATTTCAACGCGCTCCACGGCAACCAGTTCATCGCCGATCTGATGCCCAAACACCCGGTTTATACCGCGCTGCTGTCGGATGCGGCACGTGCGGCGATCGGCAAGCCGCACGACAGCGGGCGGCCCGCCATGGCCATGCTGGAGGACGAGGGTTTCCGGTACGATGGCTATGTCGATATCTTCGATGGAGGCCCGACCATGGCGGTCAGGACCGAGCAGCTTCGCACCGTGCGGGAGGCGAGGAACATCCGCGTCGCCGGAAAATTGGGTAGCAACGAAGGCATTGCCGCAATTATCGCCGCCGGAGAAGCGGATATGTTTAACGCGACGTTTGCAAATATCGCCGCACAAGGCGATTCTGTTCTGATCGACGAAGCTGGGTTGGCGACCCTGAACCTCAAGCCTGGAGATGAAGTCACCTATGTCCTCCGCTGAGCTCATTTCCTTCGAGCCTGCAACCGGGGCGGAAGTCTGGCGCGGTGCGCCGGGTGACGTCGATTCCGAAGTGGCGATTGCGCGCGCGGCGTGGCCCGAATGGGCATCGAAACCGCTTGCCGTGCGCGTGGAAGCGGCGCGGCGGTTCGCGAATGTCGCGCGCGCCAAGCTGGAGCCGTTCGCCGACCTCATCGCCCGGGAAACCGGAAAGCCGCTCTGGGAAGCGCGCAACGAGGTGGAAAGCGTCATGGGCAAGGCTGATATTTCGATCGCCGCCTATGCTGAACGAACGTCGCAGCGGCGACTGGATGGCGCGCTTGGCGTGAGAGCGGCGGTCAGGCACAAGCCGCACGGCGTGCTGGCGGTGCTGGGGCCCTATAATTTCCCCGCGCATCTGCCCAATGGTCATATCCTTCCGGCCATCCTCGCGGGCAACACGGTGGTGTTCAAGCCGTCCGAACATACGCCCGCGGTCGGCCGGATGCTGGTCGACCTCTACCGCGAGGCAGGCATTCCCGAAGGCGTGGTCCGCGTGGTGACGGGTGGACCGGCCGAAGGGCAGGCGCTCGCCACGCACGGAGGGATCGACGGCCTGCTTTTCACCGGGTCGGCCCGCACCGGCGCGGCGCTGCATCGCGCCTACGCCGACGCACCGAACAAGATCCTCGCGCTGGAAATGGGCGGCAACAATCCGGTGGTGGTCTGGGATCCGACCGATCTTCATGCCGCCGCCGTGCTGATCGTCCAATCGGCCTTCCTTTCCGCCGGACAGCGGTGCACCTGCGCGCGGCGGCTGATCGTGAAAGACGGCGCGCACAAGCCGCTCGTCGATCAGGTAACGCATCTGATGGACCGGCTGATCATGGGCGGGCCGCACGATCAGCCCCAGCCTTTCCTCGGTCCAGTGATCGACAATAGCGCCGCCGATCATCTGCAGGAGGCCTTCCTTGGCCTGATGATGAAGGGCGGGCAGCCGATTCGCAGGCTTGACCGGCCGGTCGAGGGCAGGCCGTTTCTGACGCCCGCGCTCATCGATGTCACCAACATCGCCCAGCGTCCCGATGAGGAGCTTTTCGGGCCTGTCCTGCAGATGGTCCGCGTGCCCGATTTCGACGCCGCGCTTGCCGAAGCGGGGAATACGCGCTTCGGCCTTTCGGCGGCGCTGGTCGGCGGCGCGCCGCAGCTTTACGACCGCTTCTGGGCGAATGTGCGGGCTGGGGTGATCAACTGGAACCGCCCGACCAATGGGGCGCCTTCGAATGCGCCTTTCGGTGGGGTCGGACTGTCGGGCAATCACCGGCCTGGCGCCTATTACGCAGCCGATTATTGCGCCTATCCGGTGACCTCGTCCGAGGTGGAACAGGCGCGCGCGTCCATCGGCATCGGCCTCAGGGACAATTAGGGGACCGACTCCATGCCCGTTGTCGAAATCAATTTCGACGGGATTATAGGCCCCAGCCACAATTATGCCGGACTGAGTTTCGGCAATCTCGCTTCCACCCGCAGCGTGGGGCAGGTGTCGCGGCCACGCGCGGCGGCGCTGCAGGGGCTGGCGAAGATGCGCGCCAATCTGTCGCTTGGGCTGGTGCAGGGCGTTCTCCTGCCGCATGACCGACCCAATGAGCATTGGCTGGCGGAACTGGGCTACGCGGATGCGACGGCCACGGCGGGCGATCCGGCGATGCTCGCCAATGCGATGTCGGCTTCGGCGATGTGGGCGGCCAATGCGGCAACGGTATCGCCCGCGTCCGACACCGCCGACGGACGTTGCCATCTGACGGTCGCCAATCTCATGACCATGCCGCATCGCAGCCATGAATGGCCCGGCACGCTGGCGCAGTTGAACCTGGCATTTGGCGATGAGAGACATTTCGCGGTTCATGAGCCGGTGCCCGCGCCGTTCGGCGACGAGGGCGCCGCCAATCACATGCGCATGACCCTGGCGCACGACCAGCCGGGCGCGGAGATATTCGTCCATGGCGGGGCAGGCGGCGGCCCTTTCCCCGCGCGCCAGCATCTGCAAGCGAGCAGAGCGGTCGCGCGGCGCCACGGCCTTGATCCCGCCCGGACGCTGTTTGTGGCGCAGTCTGCAGCGGCGATCGCGGCGGGCGCATTCCACAACGACGTCGTGGCGGTCGCCAATGAGCAATTGCTCTTCGCCCACGAGCAGGCGTTCGAAGACAAAGAAGATTTTTTCGCCGCTATCCGGACGTTGCTGCCCGACGCCGTCATCGTCGAGGTGCCCGCCGCGCGGGTGAGCCTTGACGACGCGATCAGGAGCTATCTGTTCAATGCACAGCTCGTTTCGCTGCCCGAGGGGGGCATGGCGCTGATCCTTCCGGCGGAGGCGCGCGAGACGAAAAGCGTCTGGCACTGGCTGGAGGAACTGGTCGCGGGCAATGGACCGATCCGGCGGACCGAAGTGGTCGACGTCCGCGAATCCATGGCGAACGGCGGCGGCCCGGCGTGTTTGAGGCTGCGCGTGGTCGCCGACCCTGCCACGGTAGATGCGCGTTTCCTCGTGGATGGGGAACGGCTGGGCCTGATCGAGTCGGTGGTGCACGATTTCTGGCCGGAGAGCATCGATCCGCAGGAAATCGGCGATCCGGAACTATGGGCCAGGATACGCAGGGCCCGGCGCGAGCTGCTGACCGCTCTCGATCTGGCAAAGCTGAGCTAACGTCCTCCAAACAAAGGATCGGTTGCGCGTCGCCCCGCATTGCACCATTTGGGCGTGATGGCGAGTTCTCTCGATCCCTTGTCGCGCGGCAGGGTTATTCTTGTCGGCGCGGGTCCGGGCGATCCCAGCCTCCTGACCCTGCGCGCCGTCGATGCGCTGCGGTCGGCCGATGTCGTCGTCCATGACGGACTGATAGATCAGCGGGTGCTGGAACATGCGCCGCCCCATGCCCAGCGTATTTCGGTGGCGAAAAGCCGGTCGCGGCACACGCTGGCTCAGGAAGCGATCAACGCGCTGGTCGTCGCGCATGTGAAGACGGGCGCGATTGTCGTTCGGCTCAAGGGCGGCGATCCATTCGTTTTTGGTCGCGGCGGCGAAGAGGTGGAGGCGGTGCGCGCCGCCGGGCTTGCCGTCGAGGTCGTCCCCGGCGTTTCGGCGGCGCTTGGCTGCGCGGCCGAGGCGATGCTTCCGCTCACCCACCGCGACCATTCAAGCGCGGTCAGCTTTGTCGCCGGACAATGCAAGGGCTTGTCCGAACAGGACTGGTCAGGCCTGGCGGGTGTTGGGCGCACGCTTGTCATCTACATGGGGGTCGCGACCGCCAAGGATATTAGTGACAAACTGATCGCCGATGGCGTATCGCCCGCCACGCCTGTCGCCGTTCTGGAACGCGGCACGCTTCCCGGCAGTCGCGCCATTCGCACATTGCTTGCGGACCTGGGCGATCTGGTAGACCGGGAGCAGGTGAAAAGCCCGGCGATCATCGTCGTCGGGGAGGTGGTATTGCTGTCGGATGCCGACGACAGGCTGGGGGCCTGGGCGGCGACGGCGGAAACATTGGGAACGGACGCGTGAAGATTTTAACGGGCAATGATCTGAAGACGGGGGTCGTCGTGTGGTGGACGGGGCAGGGCTGGTCGGCGCATGTCGGCGATGCCGTCGACGTCGATGAGCATGGCGACGCTATCGCCGCTGCCGAGGAAGCCGCGCGCCGCGTAAACGCACCTTATGTGATCGAGGCCGTCGCGACGCCCGAAGGCGTGCGTCCCGCGCATATCAAGGACCGCATTCGCAGCCTTGGTCCTACAGTGCGCGCAGACCTTGCCCTTGATCCGAAACTTGCCGCTTCGAACTGGGTGATCTGACATGTACCGCTACGACAAATATGACCAGGCGATCGTCGATGCGCGCGTCGAGGAATTCCGCGATCAGGTCGCGCGCCGGCTGGCGGGTGAACTGACCGAAGACCAGTTCAAGCCGCTCAGGCTGAAGAACGGCCTCTATCTCCAGCTTCACGCCTATATGCTGCGCGTGGCGATCCCCTATGGCACGCTCAATTCGCGCCAGACCCGGATGCTCGCCCATATCGCGCGCAAGTACGACCGGGGCTATGGTCATTTCACGACCCGCCAGAACATCCAGTACAACTGGATCAAGCTGGAGGAAGCGCCCGACATATTGGCCGATCTGGCGACCGTCGAAATGCACGCCATCCAGACGAGTGGCGAGAGCATCCGCAATATTTCGGCCGATCAATACGCCGGCGCGGCCGCGGACGAGATCTGCGATCCCCGTCCCTGGGCGGAGTTGATCCGCCAGTACACGACCTTCCACCCCGAATTCAGCTATCTGCCGCGCAAGTTCAAGATCGCGCTGACGGCGGCTGACGACGACCGTGCCGCCATCCGGCTGCACGATGTGGGGCTGAAGCTGGTGAAGGACGATCAGGGCGCGCTTGGCTTTGCCGTCTATGTCGGCGGCGGGATGGGCCGGACGCCGTTCGTCGCCCCGCTGATCAGGCCGTTTCTGCCGGCCGCCGACATATGCTCCTATCTGGAAGCGGTGCTGCGGGTGTGGAACCGCTATGGACGTCGCGACAACATCCACAAGGCGCGCATCAAGATCCTCGTCAACGATCTCGGCGCCGAGGAGTTCGCGCGTCAGGTCGAAGAAGAGTGGGCGCATGTCAGCACGCTTGGCCAGGATCCGCCAGCGGCCGAATTCGACCGGATCGCGGCCTTTTTCGAGCCGCCCGCGTTCGAGACCGGCCTGGGCGACGAGCTTGATCTGTCCGATCCCGATTTCGCCGTCTGGGTCCGGCAGAACGTGCACGCGCATCAGCAGCCGGGCTATGCGATCGCGACCATCAGCCTGAAGACCATCGGCGGCATTCCCGGCGACGTTTCGGCCGATCAGATCGATCTTATCGCCGACCTTGCCGAACGCTACAGCTTCGACGAGCTGCGGCCGACCCATGCGCAGAACCTCGTTCTGCCGCATGTTCGCAAGGCCGATCTCCATGCGATCTGGCAGGCGCTGGACAAGGCGGGGCTGGCGGCGGCCAACCTCGATCTCATCACCGACATCATCGCCTGCCCCGGGCTGGATTATTGCAGCCTGGCGAATGCCCGCTCGATCCCGATCGCGCAGAAGATCGCCAAGCGTTTCGAAGATGCGGAGCGGCAGCATGATCTGGGCGAACTGAAGCTCAAGATTTCAGGCTGCATCAATGCCTGCGGCCATCACCACGCCGGCCATATCGGCATTCTGGGCGTCGACCGGAAGGGCGACGAGAATTACCAGCTGTTGCTGGGCGGATCGGGTGCGGAGGACGCCAGCCTCGGCAAGATCGTCGGCCCCGGTTTCAGCGAGGACGGCATTGTCGATGCTGTCGAAAAGGCGGTCGAAACCTATCGCGAACTGCGAGAGGAGGGCGAGCGTTTCCTCGACACCTACCGGCGGGTCGGCGTGACACCGTTCAAGGAGGCAATCTATGGTTGAAGTGCTGCGCTTCCGCGATGACGAACCGGCCGACGAACCGGCGGTGACGCTGGATGCCTTTCTCGAACAGCCCAATGCCGCATCCGTCCGGATCGAGCCGGGCGACGATGTCCGGCAGCTGATCAGCCGGCTCGATCGCGTGCGGCTGGTCGAGATCGACTTTCCGCGCTTCCGCGACGGGCGGGGCTATTCGGCCGCCCGTATCCTGCGCGAGGCGGGTTACAAGGGTGAGATCAAGGCGGTGGGCGATGTGCTGATCGACCAGTTGCTTTTCATGCGGCGCTGCGGCTTCGATTCCTTCGCGCCCGATCACCCCTTCGATGAGGCGGGGGTGGAGCCCGCGCTCAACCGCTATGATTACGTCTATCAGGACGCCGCCGATGGCGCGCAGCCGGTCTGGAAACGCCGCCATGGCTGATGCCGTCCGCAGAATCGACACCATTGACGTCCGTCCGGCCCTTAGTCAGTCCGATGCGGATGCGCTGACCGCCCGTTACGAGGGCGTTTCGGCGCCCGGGATGTTGCGCGATCTGCTTGGCGGCGAATTGGCGGGACGGGTTTCGCTCGTAAGCTCCTTCGGCACCGAATCGGCGGTCCTGCTGCACATGGTGTCGATGGCGGACCCGGCGGCGCCCATCATTTTCGTCGATACGCTCAAGATGTTTCCAGAGACATTGGCCTATCGGGACGATCTGGTGGAACGGCTTGGCCTGACCAACCTGCGCATCCTTGAGCCGAATCCCGAAACCTTGGCCAAAAGGGACGAGACGGGGTTGCGCTGGTCCTATGACCCTGACGGCTGCTGCGCGATTCGCAAGGTGGAGCCGCTTGCGCGCGGCCTTGAGGGCGTGGACGCCTGGATTTCAGGCCGCAAGGCATTCCAGTCGCAAACGCGCGCCCGCATGCCGCGATTCGAGATCGAGGATGGGCGGCTGAAGATCAATCCGCTGGCGGACTGGAACAAGGCGATGCTGGACGCCTATTTCGCCGAACATGATTTGCCGCGTCATCCACTTGAATCGGAAGGCTATCTTTCGATCGGCTGCGTGCCATGCACCAGCGTCGTGAAGCCCGGCGAGGACCCCCGCGCCGGCCGCTGGCGCGGCTGGGACAAGGTGGAATGCGGAATCCATGGATCGGATGGGGATCAGAGCGAACTGCCTGTATTCTAAACGGGCTTTCGCCGCATTCCGAAAAATGGCGCGATGGTGGTCTTTCGGCGCGCGCGATCAGCTATCGCGACTACCCCTTATTTCCCAATAGCCCCGCGAACCGACGCCATCAGGTTCGTCGCCGGGCCGCGCGCCGCCATGTAATATCCGACAGAGGAGCCTGAAGGGAGTCACGGCAGGTGCGCGCATTGGTGCGTCGAGCCGATAGGGAGGCATGAAAATGCAACTCAGGGACCTCGCCCGGCTGACTGAGCCGGTTGACTGTTACGCTGCTGGATCCATAGGTCGAATTGTTGGGCGTCGTATGGATCAAACCGCCTACATCGTCGAATTTTCCTACCACCGTCGAATAGAAGTTACTGCCTGCCAGGTGGAGGCGGCTGCTTCCGACACGGAGGAAACGCCGATCTGCAACTGATCCGGAATCCGGCTTCAGTTAAAAAATGCGGCCCCTTTCCAGTCTTCAGGACAGGGGCCGCCCTGTTCGTCCAGACAATATTATTTCAGAGACAGTAGATAGTCGGCGATCGCTGCGGCGACCTTTGGGTCTTTCTGACCGGCATAGGCCATGCGAGTGCCAGGAACCTTGGCCTTCGGATTGGTTATAAAGGCGATCAGATTGTCGCGATTCCAGGGGATCTTCGCGTTCGTCATCGCCGGGGTGTATTTGAAGCCGGGGACCGTTCCCGCCATTTGCCCGCCAATGCCCCACAAATTGGGACCAATGATGTTGGGCGCGCCCTGCTCAACCTTATGACACATGGCACATGTCGAAAAGGCGGGCGGCTTGGGAAGTGGCGTCGCGTCCGCGCTTGCGGCTGCCGAAAACATCATGGCCGCGCCGATCATGGCCGCTACCCTTTTTGACACCGATCTACTCCTTTACGTTTTGACACGTCTCCAGTGAAATATCGGTTCGGATATGAGCGGCACCTTAACCGGACGGGTGCGGCAATACCTCACATGGATGGCAACTATCAAAATAGTTAGAGTGTATACTATTGAACTTTTCGTTCAATCTGAGAAACTTGCGGCAGATGTGTTAATAACCAACAGGGTCGTCGCTGCGTAGCTTTGCGACAAACATAATATGAAGGATCGTCGCATGATCAGATCGGAACTTGTCCAGGCGCTCGCTGCGGAAAATCCGGAACTCAGCCTGACCGAAATTGACAGGCTTGTGACAGTTGTTTTTGAAGCGATAACGACGCAGCTCGCGCAGGGCGGACGGGTTGAATTGCGGGGTTTTGGCGCATTCTCGACGCGCTCTCGCGAAGGCCGGGTCGGCCGCAATCCCCGGACGGGCGACGCGGTCTCCGTGCCTGCCAAGCGGGTGCCGTACTTCAAGCCCGGTAAGGAAATGCGGGCGCGGCTCAACGTCTGAGCAGGGCTGGGCTGGCGACCTCAAGCCCGTTCCAAAAACACCACTGGCCACCGTCGCGGCGGAAAATGTCGTGCATCGTCACGGTTCCGCTTCCGCTGGGCGGAGGAGACGGCTATCGATGCCGCATCCATGCTTTCCACGGCCCGCGTGGCGGAATTGGTAGACGCAAGGGACTTAAAATCCCTCGCTCGCAAGAGCGTACCGGTTCGATTCCGGTCGCGGGCACCACATCCTGGTTCGCAATTTACCGTTCCGGGTTATGCGCAGGGGTGAGTCCTAATGCGCCGGATGCGCCAGGCTATCCAGGCGGTTGGCTGCGACCGATGCTACCTTGGCGCTGACGAGTTTTCCTTCCTTCTCCAGGCGTCCAGCAAGGTCGATCAGCATGGCGATCAGGTCATCGGTAGGCACCGCGCCGCTGAGGCGACGCAGCATCTCGCGGTCATTTTCCAATGGTGCTTCAAGCATTCGGCGCTTCACGGACGCATCGCCTGCTCTGGTGGAATGGTCACAGCGTTAACCTTTCGGGCGAGAAAACGTTCCGTGCGGGAAATGAGGCCACGCCGTTGCTGCGGGTTGCATCTTGATTTCAGCCTTTCACGCGATGCTGACGATGACGGGCAGCTAGTCAGTGCTGTAAATTATTAATTAACCATTAAATATAAATCGTAACTCGAAGATGATAATATCGAAATTGGATTTATAAATTGCTAAAAGGGAGGCGGGGAATCCGGAAAATTTACCATTACCTACGGAAATTACTTGAAAAAATCGGGTATATTTATGTCATTTCGACGTTGTTTGTAGCAAACAACCCAAGGCTTGCGATATTGTAACTTATCCGAAACGGAATGACCGCGCCAACATGCGCGTTGACCCCAACGGGCCCACGCAAAGCGGTTGGGGGGAAGTCGGGCGGGGCTTTGCTGAAGTTGGTGCCGAGTGTCCGACTCGAACGGACGACCTACTGATTACAAATCAGTTGCTCTACCAGCTGAGCTAACCCGGCGCGTGGTCTGCATTGCCGCGATCCATGGGCCGAGGTCAAGTGCGCTGGGCGTCTAGCGCGCGATCGGCGGTTCGGCGGGCGTCCGGGCTTTTATCGAAAGCGCGTGAACCCGCTCCGCCAGCAGGTCGGCGAGGGCCGCATTGACCAGCCGCTGGCGCCCCAGCCGTGACTGGCCTTCGAATAGGGCGGATGTGATCAGAACGGTGAAATGGCTTTCGCCGCGCGGATCATGCCCGGCGTGGCCCTGATGTTTGGCGCTGTCATCGATTATTTCCAACGCAACGGGTGCCAGCGCCGAGCGGAGCCGTGTTTCGATTTCGCGGGCAATCGGTCCCATAACCAGTCCATATTCGTGAAAACTACCCTATATAGGCAGTTTGTTTGGGAGAATGCGAGAGTTGTCGGATAGCCGGAACTTCGATGATCAAGCCGCGCGCAGGCCGGGCCGTTTTCACGGACGTGTGAGCGGCGAGGACCGCAACTGCGAGCATTCCGGCTGCTCCGAACCGGGCGAATTCCGCGCGCCGCGGCATCATCTGGACGGCGGAGGCGAGGCCGGTGGCCGGTGGCGCTGGTTCTGCCTCGATCATGTTCGCTCATTCAATGCCGGTTATAATTATTTCGACGGCATGAATGCGGAAGAGATCGAGCGCGCCCAACGCGTTTATGGCGGCTGGGAGCGGGAAACGCGCGCCTTCGCCGCGAACGGCGATCCTGAGCCGGCCTGGGCGCGCTTTACCGATCCCGCCGACATTCTGGGCGCGCGTTTCGCGAGGGCCGCGACGCAAGCGCCGGTTTCGCGCAACGGACTTGTCCTTTCATCCGACGATCAGAAGGCGCTGAAAGTGCTGGGTCTTGATCCCCACGCCACGCTTACTGACATTCGCCGCGCTTATACCGAGCGCGTCAGGCGCTATCATCCGGACAAAAATGGGGGCGACCGGACGCATGAGCAGGCTTTGCAGGCGACGATTTCGGCCTATACGCATTTAAGAAAGGCACCAGCCTTCTCCTGAAGGAGCAGTGAAGTTCGTCATGGCCAGTCTACCCGAATATAATCCCGATACGCGGTCGACGACCGTTCTGGACGCGCCTGACCTGAAAGTGTCCGCGCGCGAGGTTTTCGGTCTCGATACCGATATGATGGTGCCGGCCTTTTCCGAAAAGGACGAGCGTGTACCGGACCTGGACCCCAGCTATGTGTTCGATCCCGACACCACCATGGCGATCCTGGCCGGCTTCGCGTTCAACCGCCGGGTGATGGTGCAGGGCTATCACGGCACCGGCAAATCGACGCATATCGAACAGGTGGCGGCGCGGCTGAACTGGCCGTGCATCCGCATCAATCTGGATAGTCACATCAGCCGCATCGATCTGGTCGGCAAGGATGCGATCGTGCTGCGCAACGGTCAGCAGGTGACGGAGTTCCGGGAGGGGCTGCTGCCTTGGGCGTTGCAGACGCCGACCGCGCTCGTGTTCGACGAATATGACGCGGGGCGCCCCGATGTGATGTTCGTGATCCAGCGCGTGCTCGAGGTGGAGGGCAAGCTGACGCTGCTGGACCAGAACCGCGTGATCCGGCCCAACCCCTGGTTCCGGCTGTTCGCGACCGCGAATACCATCGGTCTTGGCGATACCACCGGCCTTTATCATGGCACGCAGCAGATCAACCAGGGTCAGATGGACCGCTGGAACATCGTCACCACGCTCAACTATCTGCCGGCGGACACGGAGGTGCAGATCGTGCTCGCCAAATCGGGCGAATATGACCTGCCCGACGGCAAGAAGACGGTCGAGAAGATGGTGAAGGTCGCGGATCTCTCCCGTCAGGGCTTCATCAGCGGTGACATCTCCACGGTCATGAGCCCGCGCACCGTCATCACCTGGGCCCAGAACGCGCTGATTTTCGGCGACGTCGGCTTCGCCTTCCGGGTGTCGTTCCTGAACAAGTGCGATGAGGTGGAGCGACCGCTGGTCGCGGAATATTATCAGCGGGTGTTCGGCAAGGATCTGCCGGAATCCGTGGCGCATCGCGCGGGCTGATCGGGCCCGGGGCGCTTTGAAGTGGCTGACAGAGGCAACCCGATCGAGGAGTTCCGGCAGGCGCTGGGCGCGGCTGCCCGCGCGCTCGCGCATCAGCCTGAGGTGGAACTGGGCTTCACCGCCGATGCGCCGGGCTTGAGCACCAAATCGATGAAGGTGCCAATGCCGGGCCGCAGCCTGGCGCCCGATCAGGTCACCGAGGCGCGCGGCTGGGCGGATGCCTTTGCGCTGAGGCTGAGGCATCACAACGCAGCGATTCACGCCAGGGTCCGTCCCGCCGAAGCGGTGGCGCGGGCGCTGTTCGACGCGCTGGAGCAGGTGCGGGTCGAAGCTATCGGCGCGCGCGATATGGAAGGCGTTGCCGCCAATCTGTCTCATATGGTGGAGACGCGCACGCAGAGCGATCCGATCGTCCGGGCGCGCACCAGGGAAGAGGTCCCGTTGCCAAGCGCGGTGGCCTTGATGCTCCGCGAAAGGCTGACAGGACAAGCTCCGCCCGCGCCGGCGATCCCGGGGCTGATGCTGGTCCGCGACGAGATTCTCGAAAAGGCTGGCGCTGATTTCGCGGCGCTGGAAGGCGCTCTTGCCGACCAGCGCGCGTTTGCCAGTTGTGCGACCCGGTTGTTGCAGGATCTCGATCTGCTGGACGCCGATGCCCGGCCGGAGCTGGAACCGGATGAAGCCAGCCAGAATGAGGGCGAGGATGAAGCCGACGCGACCGAGGACGGTGACGATGCGGACGAAGGCGGTGGTGCTCAGGACCAGCAGATGGACGCCCGTGCCGAGGCTTCCGATGAACAGGGCGAAGACGGCGATCAGCGCGAGTTCGACGGCGAAAGCGATGCCGACACCGATGCCGAGCTTGGCGAGGAAGGCGAGGAGGGCATGCTGCCGGTGCGGCCCAACCGGCCGTTTTCGGAATTGTCGCCCAATTTCGATTATCGCGCTTTCACCGCGGCCTTCGACGAGGTGGTTGCCGCGCAGGATCTGTGCGACGATGAGGAACTGACGCGGCTTCGCGCCTATCTCGACCAACAGCTAGTCCACCTGCAAGGCGCGGTGTCGAAGCTCGCGAACCGGCTGCAACGGCGGCTGATGGCGCAGCAGAACCGAAGCTGGGATTTCGACCAGGAAGAAGGGCTGCTGGACAGCGCAAGACTGTCGCGGATCATCGCCAACCCGGAATATTCGCTGTCCTACAAGGTAGAGCGCGACACCAAATTCCGCGATACCGTGGTGACGCTCCTCATCGACAATTCAGGGTCGATGCGGGGACGGCCGATCTCTATCGCGGCCATTTCCGCGGACATCCTCGCCCGGACGCTGGAACGGTGCGGGGTGAAGGTGGAGATTCTGGGTTTCACCACGCGGGCATGGAAAGGCGGCCAATCCCGCGAAAAATGGCTTACCGAGGGCCGTCCGGCGATGCCGGGCCGCCTCAACGATCTGCGCCACATCATCTACAAGACGGCCGACGCCCCCTGGCGGCGGGCAAGAAAGAACCTGGGCCTCATGATGCGCGAGGGCCTGCTCAAGGAAAACATCGACGGCGAGGCGCTGTTGTGGGCGCATGGCCGGTTGATCGGCCGGCAGGAAGACCGGCGCATCCTGATGGTCATTTCCGACGGCGCGCCAGTGGACGATTCGACGCTGTCGGTAAATTCAGGCGCCTATCTCGAAAAGCATCTGCGCCAGGTGATCCACTGGATCGAAAACAGGTCGCCCGTCGAACTGATCGCGATCGGCATCGGCCATGACGTCACCCGTTACTATCGTAATGCCGTCACGATAATGGATGCCGAGCAGCTTGGCGGAACCATGGTCGAACAGCTTGCCGGACTGTTCGAAGAGGATGGCATGCCGCGGCGCCGGCCCCGCTGAGCAAAAAAAGTGCGCCGGACCTGATATCCGACGCACAGAGGGTGAAGAGCGAAATATCCGGTCAGCAGCGGTCGCTGCGGTCGATGGCGCGGCCGGCGATCGCGCCGACGCCTCCGCCGACAATCGTGCCAGCCGTCTTGTCGCGGGCGACTTCGTGGCCGAGCAAACCGCCGGCGATCGCGCCGATCACAAGGCCGCCGGTGCCGTTGTCGCGTTTGCAGCGATGCCCGTGGCCATAATAACGATCATGCCGATGATGGTCATAGCCATGATCGTGCCAGCTGTGATGGCGGCCCCGATCATAGGCAAGCGCAGCCGTCGGCGCGGCCGTGGTCGCCAAGACGACTGCAATTACCGTCCCTGAAAAAATTTTCTTCAACATGACCCTTACTCCGTTGATCCGAGACGCCGCCCATGTTCCTTCAAAGCGGGCGCCTTTTGACCATGCCAATCTGTGCCGAGTTGCGTGAGCGGAAGCTGAATGGGTTCGAAAGCGGCTGTTCAGCCTGACCGGCCGGCATTTACGGAACCGCCGCATTTGTTAAGGTCATGGAATGCTGGCGCGATTCTCATGCCTTTGGCTCATATGCGCGCTTGCGTGTTGCACGCTTCCGCCCCGCCCAATTGCCGCCACCGATTCCATTGCGATAGAGGCCCGCCCCATCCCGCTGAATTCGGCCGATCCCGCGCAAACCCGCGTTGGGCGGCTCCGGTTTCTTGGGGGGCTACAACTGCAATCCGGGGACGCTCGCTTTGGCGGCCTGTCCGGTCTGCGATGGCATGGCGGGAAACTCTACGCCGTCAGCGATGTCGCCGACTTCTTCGTCATCGATGTGAAAGAGGCCGGCGAGAGGCTGACCGGTGTTGGCCAAACGCGTATCCGGCACCTGACCGGGCTTGACGGTCAACCGCTTGAGGGCAAGTCGGACGGAGACGCCGAGGCGCTCAACCTCGACTATGGCACGTGCAGAACGGCCTCGTGCGATCCAAAGAGCGTCAACATCGCATTCGAGCGTGTTCATCGCATCTGGACCTATGCGCTGGAGGATGGAATGCCCGTCGGCCCGCCCGGCCCCTGGCGATGCCCTCCGACTGGCTGCGGCAGCTTCCCTTCAATGGTGGAATGGAGGCGGTGGCCGGCATCGGCGGGTTATGGCTGGCGGTGGATGAGGAACTGCGGACGCCATCGGGCGCGGCTCGTGCGCTTGTGTCACGTGCCGGTCCGCGACACAGGGGCGGCGACTGGCGGCAGGCCGAGCTGGCCCTGACCGAGGACTTCAGCCCCACCGATGCGGACCATGTGAAGGGCCGGGATTTTCTGATGCTGTTCCGCCGCTATTCGCTGCTGCGTGGGGTCGGCGCCCGAATCGAGCAGGTGAGCATCGCGGGAACGGCGGAAGATCCGCGAATTGTTACCCGGCCCGTGGCGGAACTGGCCCCACCGCTCAACGTCGATAACATGGAAGGACTGGCAGTGCGTCGCGAGGGCGCGCGCGTGTTTTTCTACCTCGTGTCCGACGACAATTTCAGCGGAGCGCAGCGGACGCTGCTGATGAAGTTTGAACTTTTGCAGAAATGACAACGGCCGGCGCGAAGGCCGGCCGCATCGGTCAGTCCGCGCTGCCTGTTCAGGCGGCGGGCTGAGCCTTTTTCGCAAGCTCGCGCTTCAAGCGGCGCGCACGAAGCGAGAGCTTTGCTTCGGCGGTCTTGAGCAGCCAGTTGTCGAGGCCGCCGACATGTTCGACCGAACGCAATCCGTTGGTCGACACGCGCAGGCGGATCGAACGGCCCAGTGCGTCCGACATCAGCGTCACATTCTGCAGGTTCGGCAGAAAGGTCCGCTTGGTCTTGTTATTGGCGTGGGACACGTTGTGACCCACCTGACGGCCCTTGCCGGTCAATTCGCAGATACGCGACATCGTCAAAATATCCTGTTAGCGGCCAAAATTCCGAATTCCGGCTTGTTTCCGGAAAGAGGGCGCGCATAAGCGAGCGCCGGTCATCCGTCAAGCTTCTGGAGCCAGAAAGGCCCTTCATGGCACTTTTCGTAATCAACTGCACCGACAAACCCGCTTCGCTTGAACTGCGCACGGCGACGCGTCCGGAGCATCTCGCGTATCTCGCCGGCCTTGGCGACCGATTGACGGCGGCTGGCCCCTATGTGGACGAAGCTGGTGTTCCCCAAGGCTCGATGATTATCGCCGAATTCCCCGATCTGGCGGCGGCGCGGGCCTTTGCCGATGCCGATCCCTATAACAAGGCCGGTCTTTTTCAGGCGGTTGCCGTCAAGCAATGGCGCAAGGCGTTGCCTGCTTAAACGCTATTGAGAACAAGTCGCATATCGATTACAGTTCCTTCATGTGATTCGGAGGGACTATATGGTCGTCTGCATCTGTAATGCGATCCGCGAAAAGGACGTCCGCGCCGCGGTGCGGGCCGGGGCATCCTGCCCATCTTCGGCCTATGCGCAGGTTGGGCGTCGCGCGCAGTGCGGGCAGTGCTTTCCCTTCGCTCGGGAAATCATCGCTTCCGAACGGGTTTCCTCAAACTAGTTTTGATTGGGCTGCATCGGCAATCGGCTGAAATCAGCCGATTTTCCGGTGTCCTGATTGACCCCGTCAACAGCCTGGTTCATTGTCGCCTCGCAAGCGGAGGCCGAAACAATGAAGGGCGACCCCAAGGTCATCGAATTTTTGAACGCCGTGCTCAAGAACGAGCTGACGGCGATCAACCAGTATTTCCTCCATTACCGGATGCTCGACCATTGGGGCGTCAAACGGCTCGCCAAATTCGAATATGGCGAATCCATCGACGAGATGAAGCACGCCGACAAGGTGGCGGAGCGCATCCTGTTCCTCGACGGGCTGCCTAACTTTCAGGCGCTTGGCCGGCTGCGGATCGGCGAAACGGTCGAAGAGGTGCTGAAGGCTGATCTCGACCTGGAAATGGAAGCGCTGCCGGTGCTGAAAGAGGCGATCGCCCATTCGGAAAAAATACGCGATTTCGTCAGTCGCGACCTGTTCGCCGAAATTCTTTCAAGCGAGGAGGGCCATGTCGATGAACTGGAAACCCAGTTCGACATGATCGAGCAGATGGGCATCCAGAATTACATCCAGCTTCAGTCCCAGCCCGCCGAAGCGTAGGCGGACGCGCCAGGGCAGCTTCGGCTGGCTCCATTCCGATTGCACTCTGCCTCTTCCGGCTTCGGCATGAACCCCTGGGTTGTGCTCAATAACGGAAGGCATGCAAGGCGGTGGCCGCGCTGTTGCTGCCGCCGAATGATGCCCGTGGGCTGGTCCGATAAAAACCGCTTGCCTCTTGTTGCATTGCGGCAGGAGTGGTATGGGCCCGCAAAATTTCCGGTTCATATTTGAGAGAATTAAGCGATGTCACTTCGCAACATCGCCATCATCGCGCACGTCGATCATGGCAAGACCACCCTGGTGGACCAGCTTTTCCGCCAGTCCGGCACCTTCCGCGACAACCAGCGCGTGGAAGAGCGCGCCATGGATTCGAACGACCTCGAAAAAGAGCGCGGCATCACGATCCTGGCGAAGTGCACCTCGATCGAATGGCAGGGCACGCGCATCAACATCGTCGACACGCCCGGCCACGCCGATTTCGGCGGCGAGGTGGAACGCATCCTGTCGATGGTGGACGGCGTGATCCTGCTGGTCGACGCGTCTGAAGGCGCGATGCCGCAGACCAAGTTTGTCACCGGCAAGGCGCTGGCGCTGGGCCTTCGCCCCATCGTCGTCGTCAACAAGGTCGACCGGCCGGACGAGCGGACGCAGGAAGTGCTCGACGAGGTGTTCGACCTGTTCGTCAGTCTCGACGCGAACGACGAGCAGCTCGACTTTCCCGTGCTCTACGCATCGGGCCGCAACGGCTATGCCGGTCTCGACGCGTCGATCCGCGAGGGCACGCTGACGCCGATGTTCGAAACCATCGTCAGCCATGTGCCGCCGCCCAAGGTGGATGTCGATGCGCCGTTCAAGTTCCTGGTGACGCTGCTCGACCGCGACAATTTCGTCGGCCGCATCCTGACCGGCCGCATCGATAGCGGCACGGTGAAGATCAACATGCCGATCCATGCGCTGGACAGCGCGGGCAATGTCGTTGAAACCGGCCGCGCGACCAAGATCATGGCTTTCCGCGGGCTGGAGCGCGTTCCGGTCGAGGAAGCGAAGGCGGGCGACATCATCAGCCTGGCCGGCATGACCGATGCGACGGTTGCGAACACCATTGCAGACGTCAGCGTCAGCGAACCGCTCGCCGCCCAGCCGATCGATCCGCCGACGCTGTCAATGCGCTTCGCCGTCAATGATTCGCCCTTTGCGGGCCGTGAGGGGTCGAAGGTTACGAGCCGGATGATCCGCGACCGGCTGTTCCGCGAGGCCGAATCGAACGTCGCCATCCGTGTCACCGAAAGCGACGACAAGGACAGCTTTGAAGTCGCGGGACGCGGCGAACTTCAGCTCGGCGTTCTTATCGAGACGATGCGCCGCGAAGGCTTCGAGCTGTCGATCAGCCGTCCGAAGGTGATCTTCCGCGAAGTCGATGGCGGGCGCGCCGAGCCTTATGAAACCGTCGTCATCGACGTCGACGAGGAGCATTCGGGCACCGTGGTCGAAAAGATGGCGCTGCGGAAGGCGGAACTTACCGACATGCGGCCGTCTGGCGGCGGCAAGACGCGCATCACCTTCTCCGCCCCGTCGCGCGGGCTCATCGGCTATCACGGTGAGTTTCTGTCCGACACGCGCGGCACGGGCATCATGAACCGCGTTTTCGAGAAATACGGTCCCTACAAGGGCCAGATCGCGGGGCGCCCCAATGGCGTCCTCATCTCCAACTCGACCGGTGAAGCCGTCGGCTATGCGCTTGGCTACCTGGAAGAGCGCGGCGTGCTGATGGTGTCGCCCGGCGAGCCGGTCTATGAAGGCATGGTGATCGGCGAGAACGCCAAGTCCGACGATCTTGAGGTGAACCCGCTGAAATCCAAGCAGCTCACCAACTTCCGCGCGAGCGGCAAGGACGATGCACTGCGGCTGACCCCGCCCAAGCGGCTGACACTGGAACAGGCCATCGCCTATATCGACGACGACGAGCTGGTGGAGGTGACGCCCAAGTCGATCCGCATCCGCAAGGCGCACCTCGATCCGCATGAGCGGAAGCGGGCGTCACGGAAGGCGGCCGCCTAACCTCCCGGCATCCAACGCGCCGTCTCGCGCGTTGGACCGGCATGGAACGAAGCCGCCGGAGAGCGACCCGAGCGCGGGGCGCGGCGCTGGTCATTATCGACATGATCAGCGACATGGCGTTCAGCCATGCCGACGCCGTAACCGAGCCTGCCAAGGCCGCGGCGCGGCGCATCCGCCGGCTGAGGACCGCCGCCAGCCGGGCGGGTCTGCCCGTCATCTACGCCAACGACAATTTCTGACGCTGGGTGTCCGAACGTTCGCGCCTGATCGCATTGTGTGAAAGATCCGGACCGGCGAGCGCTGAACTGGTCCGCCTGCTCCGGCCGCGCAAGGCCGATATGTTCGTTATCAAGTCGCTTCATTCGGGCTTCTATGCGACAAACCTTCAGGCACTGCTGCCCCGGCAGGGCGTCAGCCGCCTGATCCTGACGGACATGGCGACCGACATGTGTGTGCTCTTCACCGCCGCCGACGCCCATATGCGCGACTATAAGCTCTGGATTCCAGCGGATTGCGTCGCCGCCGCAACGCAGGAGGGCGGGCGATTCGCGCTTCGTTTGCTATCCCGCCACATGAATGCCGAAGTGCGGCGGACCAACGAGCTTTCCCTCGCCGCCCGGCTGCGGGACGGGGTCTGAAACGCCAAATGCAACCAAGCAATGGATCAACCGTTACACTTTCCGAACAATTAGGGAGAGAGAGCTATGTCCAGTGGCGCACGAACTGTTCTGATTGTCGCTGTGATAGCAATACTCGTGATTATCGGCGCGTTCGCTTTCGGATTCATCGATATCAACCAGACCAGGGAAGCCATGTTGCCCAAGGTGAAGACGGAAGGCGGCCAGATGCCGCGTTTCGATGTCAATACCGCCAAGGTGGACGTAGGTACGACGAATGCGACGGTCGACGTGCCGAAGGTCGACGTCGAGACCAAGAAGGAAAATGTTCCCATTCCGACCGTCGACGTGAAGAAGACGAACGAAAAACAATAAGGTCCGCGCCAATCGGATTGCGGAGAGCCCGGTGTTTCCAACGCCGGGTTCTTTTCGCTTAGGGCCAATTCGCGCTACATGGCCGCGATGATAAAAGCTTTTCCCGAATCTGAAGCGATGGCGCTGGCGCTGCAGGCGGCCCGCGATGCAGAGGTGCTGGGCGAAGTGCCGATCGGCGCGGTCGTGACGGGACCGGACGGTGCGGTGCTGGCGATCGCGGGAAACCGCACGATTATAGACCGCGATCCGACAGCGCACGCTGAAATGCTGGCTATCCGGCAGGCTTGCTCACGCCTTGGTTCGGAAAGGCTGACCGGCTGCGACCTGCATGTGACGCTGGAGCCGTGCCCGATGTGCGCCGCCGCGATTTCCTTCGCGCGCATTCGCCGCCTCTATTATGGGGCGCCCGACCCCAAGGGCGGGGGCGTGGAACAGGGGGCGCGGGTGTTCGCCCAGCCGACCTGCCATCACGTCCCCGAAATCTATTCCGGGATAGCCGAAGCCGAGGCGGCTGCGCTGCTGCGCGATTTTTTCCGGGCACGCCGCTAGCTTTCCCCTTTGCCGACTTTCGCTCCACCACGCCTGACTAATTGCGAGTCATTCTTGACAATAGTGAGAACGACTTGCAATAGCGACTCAACGCGGCGCCGTCCAGCTGCCGCAACCATTCGAAAAAGGGGGCGTCATGGCCAAAATCGACCGCAATACCCGTATCTCTGCAACCTCTTTCCTGGCGCTCGGCTGCGTCGGCTTCGTCGCTTCGGCGATGGTGCCATACACGGCCCACTCCCAGGAGGCAGGCAAAGGGCCGGCTGCCGGACAGGCCGATGAAAGCAAGGCTGCCCGGCTGAAGGGCGTCGTTGTGACCGATACCGCGATCGACGACCGCGCAAAGGTGGAAAAGGTGGAATCACCAAAATACACCCGTCCGCTACTCGACACCCCGCAGACCGTCACGGTCATGTCGGCCCAGACGATTCGCCAACAGAACCTGCTGACGTTGCGCGATACGCTGAGCACGATTCCCGGCATCACCTTTGGCGCCGGTGAAGGCGGCGGCGGCTATGGCGACAAGATCAACCTGCGCGGCTACACCGCCGACAACGACATCACCGTCGATGGTGTCCGCGACAGCGCGCAGTACAGCCGCACCGATCCATTCAACCTGCAACAGATCGAGGTCTTTAACGGCGCTAACTCGGTCTACAATGGTGCCGGCTCGGTTGGCGGCAACATCAACCTGGTGTCGAAGACGCCAAGGGCCGACGACCTGACCGTGCTCGAGGCCGGGATCGGCACCGACAATTATTACCGCGCGGCGGTGGACAGCAACCTGCGCGTGAACGATCTCGTCGCGGTGCGTCTGAACGCCATGTACCATGAAAATGATTTTCCCGGCCGTGACGTCGAAAAATATCAGCGTTGGGGCATCGCGCCTTCGGTGACGCTTGGGATCGACAGCCCGACCAGGCTGACTCTCTCCTATCTGCATCAGGAGGACGACAACGTCCCGGTTTACGGCGTGCCCTATTATGCGCGCCTTGGCGGCCTGCTGCCCGGAGCGGACGACGACGGCTATTACGGCTATCGCAACATCGACAAGCAGAAGAGCAAGATCGATCAAGCGACGATGATTTTCTCCCACGATTTCAGCGACCGGGTTTCGATCCGAAACCTCAGCCGCTGGGAGCGAATTGCCCAAACCAGCACCGTCAATCCGCCGCAGGGCACATTCTGCCTCGCGAACGGCACGACCCCGACGACCGATGAGCCCTGTCCGGCGGGCATGGATACGCCCGGCGTCTTTTATCCGTCGGGCCCGCGCGGCACGACACGCATTTCGGAAAACCAGCTTCTCTACAACCAGACCGACCTGAAGGCCGTGGTCGACACGGGCGGGCTGGAGCACACGCTGGTGTTCGGCATGTCGCTGAGCCAGGAAGATTATGACCTGACCCAGGGCAATGTGCTGCGCAATCCGGATGGCACGACACCGGCGTTGCCGCCGATCAACATTTCCGACCCCGATACGATCTATGCCGGTCCGGTCAATTTCATCCCGTCGAGCATCCAGAGCGGCGAGGTGAGCAACAAGGCGGCCTATCTGTTCGACACGATCAAGCTTTCCGAAAAGTTCGAATTGAACGGCGGCGTTCGCTATGAACGCAACAAGGGCAGCTTCCGCGCCGACACCATTGCCACGCCGGCCGCTGGCGGCGGCGTTACCGCCAGCGTATTGAGCCACAGCAAGGAAAGCCTCTTCTCTTACCGGGCGGGTCTGGTGTTCAAACCGGTTCCGAACGCCAGCCTATATGTCTCTTACGCCAATTCGGAAACGCCATCGCTGGCGACGGTGCGGCTCGGATGCACCAGCGGATCGGGCGCCAGCCTGGTCGTTTTCTGCGGAGTCGCGCCTGAAAAAGCGGTCAATTATGAAGTTGGCGCAAAAATCGATCTGTTCGACGCGAAGCTGCAGTTGACGGCAGCGGTGTTCCGCAACGAGCGGACCAATTACCGGGTGCCGTCGAACGATCCCACCATTCCCGATCCGCAGGTGCTCGATGGCAAGGCGCGGGTCGACGGTATTGCTCTGGGCGCGACGGGCAACATTACCGATGCCTGGGCGATCTTCGCGAATTACACCTATCTCGACAGCAAGGTGAAGCAGAGCATTTCTGACAGCGACAAGGCCGCAGGCGTCACCGATGTGCAGAAGGGCGATCCGCTCATCCAGACACCGAAGCATTCGGGCAGTCTGTGGACGACCTATCTGCTGCCGTTCGGACTGCAACTGGGCTATGGCCTTAGCTATCAGGGCAGCTTCTACCTCAACAACGGCGCCGATCCGCTTTACAAATCGAAGGATTATCTGATCCATCGGGCCTTTGTGTCCTATGAGTTCGGCAATGGCCTGACAGCGCAGGTCAACGTTCAGAACTTCACGAACGAGAAGTATTTCACCGCCATCCGCAACAATGGCTGGGCAACTCCCGGCGAAGGCCGTTCCGCACGGTTGAGCGTATTCTATAGCTTCTGATACCGGACAGCGTTCCAATGATATGGCCCTGCGTCGCAAGACGCGGGGCCATTTTCGTCGGCGGCCTTTATTCTTCAAAAATTGATAGTGCGATTGATTTGCAATACGAACGAGGCTAGGCAAAAGCGATAGGGGGAGCATGAGTTGGCGGATGTCGGCCGCTCCTGGGCAATGGCCCAAAGAACGGAGAATGGGCTCATGCAGGCCGCGTACAGGCGTACATCCGCGACACACCGGTTGTTGCCTCTGCCTTCCTGGCATACCGACGATAGCGTGATTGCCGCCCCTGATGCCGATCATGAGGGCAGGCCGGCGTCGGCAAGGCACTATGGCGCGGACAAGGCCACGAACTGGCCGATGATCTGCGTGCTGGTGCTGGTTCATGCGGCGCTGTTCGCCGCGCTCGTAAAGTTCGACGTCATTCCCATGGGCAAGCCAGCGCCGAAGCCGATCGTGGTTGAACTGATCGAGATGCCCGAGCCGGCCGCTCCGCCGCCCGCGGCACCGACGCCGCCGGATCCCGTCACGCCGCCGTTGGTGACGCCCGATCCGATCGTGCGGACCGAGATCGCTCCACCGCCCATGGTTGTGGCCGTCCAGCCGCCGAAAATCGACGTCGTGGTCGCTGCGAAAGCCGTCGCAGGCCCGCCCGCGCCCATGACGCCGCCTGATTTCGGCGCCGACTATCTGAACAATCCCGCGCCGCGCTATCCGGTCGAGTCGCGCCATTTGCGCGAACAGGGCACGGTTACGATCAAGGTGCTGGTGTCGCCCGAAGGTGTGGTGCAGGAATTGAAGCTCGCCGAAAGCAGCGGTCATTCGCGGCTCGACAAGGCGGCGCTATCCGCCGTGCGCAACTGGCGGTTCGCGCCCGCCAAACAGGCAGGAAAGCCGGTGGCGGCCTGGGTGATCGTGCCGATCCCCTTCGTGCTGAAAGGTTGAGCAGCCCATGATGGTGCAGATACCGGCTGTGCTGGACGCGGAGCAGGTGCGCCACGCCCGCCAGGTGATGGACGCGGCCGAATGGGTCGACGGCAATGTCACTTCAGGACATCAATCGGCGCTTGCGAAGAATAATATGCAATTGCCAGAAGGATCGGCGGCATCGCGCGAAATTGGCGGGATGGTCCTCGATGCGCTGGGACGAACGCCGCTGTTCATCGCCGCCGCGCTTCCGCTCAAGGTGTTTCCGCCATTGTTCAACCGCTATGCCGGCGGGCAGGGGTTTGCCACGCACGTCGACAATGCCATTCGGGTGCTGAAAGGCAGCGAGTTTCGCATCCGCAGCGATCTGTCGGCTACCTTGTTCCTCAGCGACCCGGATGAATATGACGGCGGGGAGCTGATGGTGGAGGACAGCTATGGCGTTCATCGCGTCAAGCTGCCCGCCGGGGACATGGTGCTCTATCCCGCATCCAGCCTGCATCAGGTGACGCCCGTGACGCAAGGAGCGCGGGTCGCCTCCTTTTTCTGGATACAGAGCATGGTGCGCGACGACGCCGCGCGCCAGTTGCTATTCGATCTGGACCGGTCGATCCAGGCGGTCGCGGCGGACAGGGGCCAGGATGATCCGGCAATCGTGCAACTGACGGGCGTTTATCATAATCTTCTGCGGCGCTGGGCGGACAGCTAAGCTGCCGGACTAGTAGACATCGCGGCGATAAAGGCCGTCTTCAACCATCTGTTCCAGCCGATCGGAGCCGAGGATCAGTTCAAGCGCATCGTGAACGGCAGGCGCCATGCCCTCAAGGCTGCCGCAGACGTAGATGGCCGCTCCCCGATCCGCCCAGTCGAGAATGGCGTCTCGTGCGTCCGGCAGCAGGTGCTGGACATAGACGCGCTGCGCCTGATCGCGCGAGAATGCGAGGTCGACCCGCTCCAGTGTGCCATCCGCCCGCCACTGCTCTATTTCGTCGGCCAGGAAATAGTCGTTGAGGCGGGACCGTTCGCCGAACACCAGCCAGTTGCGACAGCGGCCCTGGGCGGCCCGCGCCTTGATGTGCGCGCGTAGCCCCGCAAGGCCCGTCCCGTTGCCGATCAGGATCATCGGCCGGTCCAGTTCGGGCGCATGAAAGCCGCTGTTCTGGCGGACGCGCAGCGCGATCTCCCCACCGATGGCAGCGCGCTCCGTCAACCAGCCCGAGCCGAGGCCAAGCCGCCCATCGGCGTCGCGCATCTGGCGGACAATCAGTTCGATGCGTCCATCGGCGGGCAGGGAAGCGATCGAATATTCGCGATGCGGCAGATCATCTCTATCGGCGCCGCCGGGATCAAAGGGGCCAATTTCGGCAATGTCGCCTGCCTGCCATTCGGTCGGTGGATCGATGGGAGTCAGCGCAATGTGATAAGCGGGCCATCCCTGGCTGCCGGGGTTGAGCAAGGTCCGGTCCGCCAGCCGCCAGCGGCGATAATGCGGCGCGGCCCAGTCGGGCATGTCCGCGCGCGCGCCCAGCGCCCGAAGGCTTGCCTGCCAGTGGCGCAGCGCGCCGTCGTCGGCATTGTCGACCTCGATCAGATCGAACAGCGGATTCGCCTGCTGGTGACGGAGCCATCGGTCGAAGCGGTGTCCGAACGCGCAGAACTGCCGATAGCTGCGATCACCAAGCGCGAGCAGCCCATAACTCATATCGCGAAGCTCGGCGGCCGCTGGCATCACCTTGCGCAGGAAGCGTGCCGCGCTGTCGGGCGCATCGCCTTCGCCCGTCGTGCTGACGATGAACAACGCCTGCCGAGCCGCGGCAAGCATGTCTGCATCCACGTCGCCCAGCCTGAGCAGCTTCACACTCCGTCCGGATTCGGCGAGGGATTGGGCTGTGCGCCAGGCGAGCTGTTCGGCAAAGCCAGTCTGGCTGGCGTGGGCGACGAGAACGGGCGTACCCTCCTGGGCCGCCGCGAACGGAACGGCATTGTTCTTCCGGCGGCGGTGCACGACCGCAATCCAGATGCACAACAATATGTAAAGGGCTGTGACGGCGAGCGCCGCGACGATGCGCGTTTCGGGTATCACTGGCTAGTCCAACATTGCTGCGAACGCGGGCGACATCGCCTCGCTCGGGCCCGTGTCGCCTTGCGTGACGAACAGCGCGGCGAGTTCATGACGAACGGCGAAGGCCATGCCTGCCTCGGGACCGAGCACGGTGAGCGCGGTGGCAAAGACGTCGGCCTTCATGCAACTGGGGTGCAGCACGGTTGTTGAAACCACGCCATTGGCAACCGGCCAGCCGGTGCGCGGGTCGATGCTGTGCGAATAGCGTTTGCCCTCCCAGTCGAACCAGCGGCGGTAATCGCCAGAGGTTGCGACGGCGAGGCCGTGCAGCGCGACCAGTGTTTCGGTCCAGCCGCTGGCGTCGGCGGCAGGCGGGCGCTCGATCGCCACCCACCACGGCGAGCCGTCGGGTTTCGCGCCTTCGCCCCGCAGTTCGCCGCCCACCTCGACCAGAAAGTGATTGATGCCCAAGCGGCGCAGGCCGTCGGCGATGAGATCGACCGCGAAGCCCTTGGCGATGGCGGAGAAATCAAGCGCGGAACCGCCGGGCTGGCGCGCGGCCCGGCGTCCGGGGTCGAGGGTAATCCGCTGCCAGCCTGTTCGGGCGAGGGCGCCGGTAATGCCGGCTTCATCGGGCGGGCGGTGTCGCGCGGGGGCGGGGCCGAAACCCCAGAGATCGACCAGCGGGCCGATGGTTGGATCATATGCGCCGCCGCTCAGCTCCGCCACTTCGAGCGCGCAACCGAGGACCTTGTAGAAACCCGGCTGCAAATCGCGCCATTCGCCGGCAACCGCGCGATTGAACCGGCTGAGATGGGAATCGCTTTCCCGATGACTCATCTCGGCCACAACCTGGTCGAGGCGGCCTCGGATCATCGCATCCACGGCGGCAAGCCAGGCCCGACCGGACGAGACGAGCTTCACCGACCAGCTTGTCCCCATGGTGAGCCCGTCAAGGCTGGCGACCTGCGCGCTCGGGTCACGGTCGGCGAGCGCCGCGGACGACAGCGCCCGAGGGGCGAGGACGCGGGCCATCGGCGGCGGTTACTGAGCCATCACCTCAAGCGTCGCGACATAGCTGGCGCGCCGTTCGGTGGCCTGCGGCGTGCTTGCCCTTGTGTCCGTGACACTCGCCTGCAACCAGTACATGCCAGCGTGCGACCAGTTGACGGTGACTTCGCCCTTGGCATCGGCCGTCAGATCAAGCTGACCAAGCTGGTCGCGATAGCGGACGCCGCCGGGGACGACGACCACCTTCACCCCTGCCGCCGGCTTGCCGTCGAGCAGGAAGCGGAAGCGCGCGGGCTCGCTCGTCACCAGATCGTTGGGGTGGGTGATCGGTTGCAGCTCCAGCCCCTTGCCGGCGGGTTTCAATACAGTGTCGGTGGGGTTGCCGGACGTCACGAACGTTTCGTTGCGGTTCTGCATTTCCGACACCTGGAGTTCGGTCGCCCCGGCGGGAATTTGCGCGGTGAGCGCATCCGCCAGACCGCGCCAGCGCTTGGTCTCGCCGTTCAGCTTGTAACTGGCGACGACGCCAGCCGTGGAACTACTGATCTTGTAGGTGCCCTTTTGTGTCAGATGCACATCGAAGGTGCTGCGGTAGACGCCCTTTGCCGCATTCTCGATCTTCGCCTCGGTGCCATCGGGCGCGGTCGCCTTGATCGTATCGAGCGGCATCGGGCGGTGATCGAAATAAAAGACGTCGTCGGACATCGCGGCATCGACCGTCACCCAGACATCGTCCCCGGAAACGATTGTTGAAGAGGGCAGCATCCAGGCGCGATGGGCATGGGCGGCAAACGGCACGCCCGCCGCAAGCACGATGGCGGCAATACCCGCTGGGATCGATTTCAGGTTCAATGGCATGTGCTCCCCCTCGTCACGGCTTCAGGTCAAGATTGATGGCGCCAAGTTCCGCCGTGCCCTGCCCCTTCAGGGATTGCGCCGACTTAGGCGGCCACTGGAAGGGAATGCGCAGCAGCTCGCGCCCACCCGCTTCGCGCGCCGCCTCGACCAGCAGCTCGTAATTTCCCGGGGGAAGCTTGCCGAGCGGAGCCTTGCCGCCGGTGAAGCCGAGCGCATGCTTACCCGGCGCGCGGGTCGCGCCGCTCACGCCGTCGACCGGCATGTTGAGCGTCCGCCCGCTCTTGCGCCACCACTGGCGCAGGTCGTGCAGCCATTTGGTGCCTTCATTGTCCTTCTTGTCGAGGTCGTACCAGACGGCGAGGTTGGCTGGTGTGGGAAGCCCGGCACCCTCGATCCAGATCGCGACATAGGGTTTGTGGTATTCGGCGACCGGGAGGCGCGGGATTTCGACCGTGACGTTCATGTTGGCGGCATGGGCCGGCATGACGGCAAGTCCGGTCAGGGCAATGGGGAAGAAGGTGCGCATCGACGACCTCGATCAATGGATAAACAGAATGGCGAGAAGCAGCGGCACGAGCAGTCCGAAACCGACCAGCGGCCAGGTCGCCGGGCGGTTTGCCGCGTGAAACTGGAGCAGGAAAAGGCCGGTGATCGTAAAGACCAGGCAGGCGGCGGCAAATATGTCGATGAACCAGCTCCACGCCGGGCCCGCATTGCGGCCCTTGTGCAGGTCGTTGAGGTACGACACCCAGCCCCGGTCGGTCTGTTCATAGGTGATGTCGCCGGTTTGGCGATCGATGCTCAGCCACGCGTCTCCGCCGGGCCGGGGCAGGGCGAGGTAGATTTCATCCTCCGACCATTCCGCCTGACGATCTCCGGCGGCGATGCCGAGCGATTTCGATAACCAGTCGCGAACATTGGCCGGAAGCGGGGCCTTGTCGGCGGCCTGCGGGGGGAGGGAGCGCAGCATCGACGGCGGCAGCACCGCTTGCCGCTCGGCCACCACCGGCTTGGCCTCGATGTCAGCGGCGTGGTTGAGGGTGATGCCGGTCGCCGCGAACAGCATCATGCCGATGAGCGACAATGCCGCGCTGATCCAATGCCAGCGATGAAGATGCCTGAGCCAGAATCCGCGACGGCTCTGGGCGGCGGCTTTCCTCATCGACAGGGTTTCGCTCATGCGGGCGGGGCTGGTTCCAGTTGCTCTGGCTGCGCGCTTACCGCGAGCCATTCTCAACTGCAAACGTTATTTGCGAATGGATCGCATTTAGCTTTCGATGATCTTTTACGGCTGCCGTCATCAGCCTTCCGCAATTCGTCTGATAAGGCTATAAGCCGCTCGCAATCGGAGGTTGAACATGTCCATCCGCCCGTGGCGCGACATCGCGCGCCGCCAGTCGCGTCAGATCATGGTTGGCAATGTGCCCGTGGGGGGCGATGCGCCGGTAACGGTGCAGACGATGACCAACACGATCACCGCCGATGCGAACGCGACGATCGATCAGATTCGCCGTTGCGAGGAGGCAGGGGCGGACATCATCCGCGTATCGTGCCCCGATGTGGAATCGACGGCGGCATTGAAGCAGATCGTACGCGCGGCGCAGGTGCCGATCGTCGCCGACATCCATTTCCACTACAAACGCGCGCTCGAGGCGGCGGATGCGGGGGCCGCGTGCCTCAGGATCAACCCCGGCAACATCGGTTCCGCCGATCGCGTCAGGGAAGTGGTCAACGCCGCCAAGGCCAATGGCTGCGCGATCCGTATCGGCGTGAATGCGGGCAGCCTGGAAAAAGACCTGCTGGAAAAATACGGCGAACCATGCCCAGAGGCGCTGGTCGAAAGCGCGCTCGACCATATCCGCCTGCTCGAGGAGCATGATTTTCGCGAATACAAGGTGGCCGTGAAGGCATCCGACGTCTTCCTTGCCGTCGCCGCCTATCAGCAACTGGCCGAAGCGGTCGACTGCCCGCTTCACCTCGGCATCACCGAAGCGGGCGGCCTCATCAGCGGTACTGTCAAATCGGCGATAGGGATCGGCTCGCTGCTCTGGTTCGGGATCGGCGACACGATCCGCGTTTCGCTTTCGGCCGAGCCGGAGGAGGAAGTGCGGGTCGGGTTCGAGATTCTGAAGGGCCTCGGCATTCGTCACCGCGGGGTGCGGATCGTGTCCTGCCCAAGCTGCGCGCGGCAGGGCTTCAATGTCATCAAAACGGTCGAGACGCTGGAGGCGCGGCTTGCGCACATCTCCACGCCGCTGTCGCTTTCGGTGCTGGGCTGCGTCGTGAACGGACCCGGCGAAGCGCGCGAGACGGACATTGGCCTTACCGGCGGCGGCGCGGGCAAGCACATGGTCTATCTGTCGGGCGTGACCGATCACCACATCAACGACGACGATATGGTGGATCACATCGTCAAGCTGGTCGAAGCCAAAGCCGCCGAGATTGATGCGGCCAATGTCACCGCCGCGGCGCAGGCGGCCGAATAGGGGCTAATTGCCCAGCAGGTTGATGCTGAATGCCAGCACGCCGATGTTGAAGACAAAAGCGGCAGCGCAGTGGAAGACCGCGATCCGCCGCACCCTTTTGCTTTCGATATCCATATCCGATGTCTGGAACGTCATGCCCAGCGTGAAGGCAAAATAGAGGAAATCCCAATAGTCGGGCTCGGGAGTGGCGGGAAAGTTGATCCCTCCGGTATCCTTCCCGTCCTCATCCTGCAGATAAAATATATGGGCATAATGCAGCGTGTAGATGAGATTGCCGAACACCCATGCCGTGGCAAGTGACCCGACTACAAGTGCGACGTCCGCCGTGCCGACCGAAGGCCGGGCGGAAAGCTCGACCGCGATGGCGCACAACACCGCGATTGACAGGATGGCGCTGATCACCAGCAGGAAGGCGCGGTTAGCGTCGTTCTTCTTCGCGGCGTCGCGCATGTGAGTGACCTTCGCACCGCGAAACAGCGGGACGACCGAGGCGATGAACACCAGTGCGGCCATGTCGAACGCCAGCAGAAAGGCGGGTGCCGGCGCAACCAGGTCGATCAATGACAAGGCAAGGACCAGCAACAGGAAGAAAAAGACGAGGAAACGCGGCGGCCCCAACCAGTTTCCGATCTGCTTGCCCGATCCGCTTCTTGCCATGGCGTCCTCTGCCGTGCGTGACCGGGGTAAGCTAGCGCGTCCCGAGGTGTCCCGCTATGCCTATCGAAAGTGTTGGGAGCCCAATCAGATGGCTTGGGTTTGGCTGGTCGCAGGTGGGTTGTTCGAGGTCGGGTTCACCACGTGCCTGCGCTATGTCGATGGCTTCGGGAATATACCATGGACCATCGGCTTCCTCGCGTCGGTCGCGTTCAGCATGGGGCTTCTGGAGGTCGCATCCCGCCAATTTCCCATGGGAACCGCCTATGCCGTATGGGGCGGCATAGGCGCGCGCGGCACCCTTCTGGTGGGTCTGCCTTTTACGATGAGTCGATGGGCGCTGCGCGGATCCTGCTGATCCTTGGCCTGATCGGCTGCATCGGTGGCCTGAAGCTGGTGGGCGGGACGCAATAGCCCCGCCGGTCGCAGCGTTACGCGGCCTTTTTGCTCTTGGCGCGCTCGATTAAATCCAGGACGATCTGCCTCGCTTCAGCGGCGTCACCCCAGCCGTGGATCTTCACCCATTTCCCGGGTTCGAGATCCTTGTAGTGCGCAAAGAAATGCTCGATCTGCTGCGCCACGATATCGGGCAGGTCCGCATGTCCCTGGACATTGCTGTAATAGGGAAAAAGGCTGTCGACCGGCACGCACAGCAGCTTTTCGTCGCCGCCCTTTTCGTCCTCCATCCGGAGCACGCCAACCGGACGCGCTTTCACCACGGAGCCGGGAATGAACGGCGAGCGCGCGACGACCAGCGCATCCAGCGGGTCGCCGTCTTCACAAAGCGTGTGGGGCACGAAACCGTAGTTGGCGGGGTAACGCGTGGGCGTGTGCAGGATGCGGTCGACGAACAGCGCGCCCGATGCCTTGTCGAACTCATATTTCACCGGCTCGCCGCCGATCGGCACCTCGATGATGACATTGAGGCTTTCGGGCGGATTGTCCCCGATGGGGATGAGATCGATGTTCATGACGGCCACGCACCTTATATACGACAAATCACAGGGTGCCTCTCTATCGCTGCGATGCGAAATGAAAAGGGCGCAATTGTTCGGCGCAAGGCAGAAATGCTTTCCCCGGCGACGAGGAGCAATTAAAGCCCCGCACCATGTCATCGATACAAAAGCATCAGCGCATCCGCGGCACCCAGGACATGATCGGCGAGGCCGCCGCCCGTTTCGATCATGTGGTGGCGGTGTTCGACCGCGTGCGGCGGCTTTATGGCTTCCAGCCGGTCCAGGTGCCGGTGTTCGAGGCGACATCCGTGTTTTCCCGCTCGCTTGGCGAGACCACCGATGTTGTCGCGAAGGAAATGTACACGTTCGAGGATCGCGGCGGGGATTCGCTGACGTTGAGGCCGGAATTTACCGCCGGCATCGCCCGCGCCTATGTCAGCGAGGGCTGGCAGCAATGGGCGCCGCTGAAGCTGACGACATGGGGGCCGCTCTTCCGCTACGAGCGGCCGCAAAAGGGCCGGTTCCGCCAGTTCCATCAACTGGATGCCGAAATCGTGGGCGCAGGGGAGCCTGGCGCCGATGTCGAGCTTTTGACCTTTGCCGCGCAGCTCCTCAATGAGCTGGGCGTCGACGAGGCGGTGACGTTGCATCTTAACACTTTGGGGGATGCCGAAACCCGCGACGCCTGGCGGCAGGCACTGGTCGGACATTTCAGCAAACATCGCGGCGACCTGTCCGAGGACAGCCGCGACCGGCTGGAACGCAGTCCGCTGCGCATCCTCGATTCGAAGGATCCGCGCGACCGGCCGATCGCGGAGGCGGCGCCTGAAATCGATGCGCATCTGACGGTGGAAGCCGGGCGTTTCTTCGAAGCGGTGACGCGCGGGCTGGATGCCGCCGGCGTCAGATGGGCACGCGCTTCGCGGCTGGTGCGCGGACTCGATTACTACCGCCACACGGCGTTCGAGTTCATTACCGAGCGGCTCGGCGCGCAGGGCACGGTGTTGGCGGGCGGCCGCTATGACGGGCTGGTCGAGGCGCTGGGCGGGCCGCACACGCCGGCCGTGGGTTGGGCGGCGGGGGTCGAGCGGCTCGCGATGCTGATGGACGCGCCCCCGCCGCAGCAGATCGACGTCGCCGTGGTTCCTGATGGAGAAAATGTTGAGCTCGAGGCTGTGCGGATTGCTGCTTCGCTGCGTCACAAAGGTGTGAGTGTCGAGTTCGGATTTCGGGGCAATGCAAAGAAGCGGGTGGAAAGCGCCAAGAGGAGAGGAGCCAGGTCTATTCTCTTTGTGAAGGATGCTGAGAAGAGGCGAGACAGCTTAAATTTGTCGAATGTCTCAATGGAATCAGAGGAGGCGACAGAATTTCTGCTGCGGGTCCTTGGTAGTCTGCCCGATGATTATGGACAACTCAGCGGCGATGACCTTCCGAAGGACGGCCCACTGTGACATCCATCCACTTCCGCGTCTTGCCAGCGAAGGCCGGCATCCATACTGACTCAAAATGGACCCCAGCCTTCGCTGGGGTGACGGCCTGAGCTGATGGTTTCCATTCCGTCCGCCCGCATCGCCCAGATCGCCGCGCGCCATGAAGAACTGTCAGCGGAAATGGCGCGGCCCGACCTTGCGCCGGAAAAATTCGTTTCGCTGTCGAAGGAATATGCCGAACTGACACCGGTGGCGGAGGCCGCGACCAGCCTCCAGAAGCTGCGCGACGAACAGCAGTCGCTGGTGGCACTGGCTGATGACAACAGCGCCGATGCCGACATGCGTGAAATGGCGCGCGAGGAGCTGGAGGAACTGAAGGCGAAGCTGCCCGAAGCCGAACGCGAACTCGCATTGAAGCTGCTGCCCCGGGATGCGGCGGACGAACGTCCGGCGATGCTCGAAATCCGGGCGGGAACGGGCGGGGACGAAGCGGCGCTGTTCGCGGGCAATCTTTTCCGCATGTACCAGCGCTATGCCGAAGAACGCGGCTGGCGGGTGGAGCTGATCTCGGCCTCGCCGTCGGATGTCGGCGGTTATAAGGAAGTCGTCGCCAATGTTACCGGCCAGGGCGTGTTCGCGCGGTTGAAATTCGAAAGCGGCGTCCACCGCGTCCAACGCGTGCCGGCGACCGAAAGCGGCGGGCGCATCCATACCTCGGCGGCAACGGTAGCGGTGCTGCCCGAGCCCGAGGACGTCGACGTGCATATCGACGAAAAGGACCTTAGAATCGACGTGTTCCGCTCATCCGGGCCCGGTGGGCAATCCGTCAACACGACCGATTCCGCTGTTCGCATCACCCATCTTCCGACCGGACTGGTGGTGAGCCAGCAGGATGAGAAGTCGCAGCACAAGAACAAGGCCAAGGCGATGAAGGTGCTGCGCGCCAGGCTGTACGAGATGGAGCGCGAGCGGCTGGCCAACGAACGGGCCGGTGCGCGCAAGTCGATGGTGGGGTCGGGCGACCGGTCCGAGCGCATCCGCACCTATAATTTCCCGCAGGGCCGGGTGACCGATCACCGCATCAACCTGACGCTGCACCGGCTGGATGAAATCCTTGAAGGACCGGGACTGGACGACGTCGTGCAGGCGTTGATCGCAGAGGATCAGGCGGAAAGGCTCGCCAACCTCGATGCGGGTGCGTGACGCTGTTGTCCAAGCCGCGAACAGGCTGGCCCCGGTAAGCGATACACCGCGCCTGGACGCCGAACTACTGATGGCGCGCGCGCTTGGGCTCAGCCGCGAAGCAATGATCCTCGGCCATTTTGACAGCGCCGCGCCCGCCGCCTTTTCGGAATTGGTCGAACGACGGCTGCGAAGCGAACCCGTCGCCTACATCACCGGCACCCGCGATTTCTGGACGTTGGAGTTGCAGGTTACGGCCGATGTGCTGATCCCGCGCCCGGATACCGAAACGCTGATCGAAGCAGCCATCGAACGACTCGGGACACGCGAAAGTCCGCGGTTTCTTGATCTTGGCACCGGAAGCGGCGCGTTGTTGCTGGCGGGGCTGGACGAATGGCCCGGCGCCTGGGGCGTGGGCATCGATCGTTCGGCACAGGCTGTCGGCGTCGCGGCGGCCAATGCCAGGCGGCTGGGCCTGGCGGGGCGGGCGTCGTTCATCGTCGGCGATTGGGGAGCCGCCCTGTCGGGAAACTTTGATGGCATTTTCTGTAATCCGCCGTATATTAAAGCGGCAGCGCCACTTCCGCCCGATGTTGCGGAATTTGAGCCCGCGTCGGCCTTGTTCGCCGGCGCAGACGGGTTAAGTGACTATCGCCGCATAATTCCCCAACTGGCGGATTTGTTGGCGCTGCAAGGCTTTGCATTCATAGAGACGGGCGATGATCAGGCGCGGGCCGTCGCCGACATGGGCATACGGCACGGACTGGCCGTCGACGTGCGGCAGGACCTGGCTGGGCGCGACCGGTGCGTCATCCTTTGCCGCAGCTAACTTTCCGCTTGGAGGCGGACGACTTTGTCGCTACATGGACCCGGTAGGCGGGCAGGTGAACCCCATCCCCGCCGCTGACCCCAAATGATCGTCCCGGTCTTGTAAGTGCCGGTGTCGGCAAACGGTCTCTCAGCGTGGAGCGGACCGGATTCGGCTGTGGTTGGCCAGGCCCTGATCCAAGAGCGGAAAACACCGGTCGGATCAATGAAAGGGAAAATGAAAATTGATCAATAATCGGCAGAACGGCCGCAATAATAATCGGCGGGGACGGAATCCTCGTCCGATGGGCGGCGGCCAGGGCCCACGTTCGGACGCAAGCAATCGGGTCAACTCGCGTCAGCGGGGCAACGCCCACCAACTTCACGAGAAGTACAAGAATCTGGCGCGCGACGCGCAGACGCAGGGCGATCGGGTGGCCGCGGAATATTATCTGCAATTCGCCGATCATTATTTTCGAGTTCTGAACGAACACCGCGCCCGTCAGGAGGAGCAGCGCGAACGCCAACGCCAGCATGAGCCGCGCTATGACGACGGTGACGATGATGGCGATATGCGGGACGAAGATCCGACCGCCCCTATCGCAATCAACGGATTGCCGCCTGCGATCGGGGGGGCGTCCGCCTCATCCGATTCCTCCTTCGAGGACGATGGGTCGAGAGACGAACCGGAGGATTCGAATCGAAGACCAGGAGTATCGTGGCCGCAGGCAGGGACGAACGCCCTATGGGCGCGACGGCCGGCAGCGCCCGGAACGTAAATCCGAACGCGAAGACCATTTCGAACGACCCCAGCAGGCCCCGCGCGAGGAACCCGCAGCCGAGCGGCCGCAAGCGGCGGAGTCGGCGGAACGGCCCGTTCGCCGCCGAGCCGTCCGGACCGCTGCCGCGGCGCCGGCCGTGTCCGATGAGGCTCCGGCCGCGGCGCCCGCGGACGATGCACGGAAGCCGCGACGCAGGACCCGCCGCCCTCAGCAGGAAGAAGATGGCGCGAGCGCCGAGGCCGAAGTCTGAACCGAACGCAATGCGCGGCGGCCTGATGCCGCCCGGCATGCAAAAAAAGGCGGTGCCGCACCATGATGCGACGCCGCCTTTTCTTTGGCAGAACGCCCGCGGGAATGTTGTAATTAAGGCACAAACTCTTCTGTCACGGCGATGAAACAAAAAAGTCGCCAACCGGTCATGCCGCCTGATTAGGGCACCCCCGACACTTTCAACCAAGTGCACCAAAGGGGGATTACCCAGATGACTTTGAACAAGACGGCCACTGCATTGCTTGCCTCCGCAGCGCTTAGCTGCCTCGCCTTGCCGGCGTTCGCCCAGGAAGCGACCGGGCCGCAGACGAGCGACGCCCAGGCGGATGCCGAAATGCTCCGGGCTCAGCTCGATGCGATGCAGGCGCAGGTCGATGCCTTGAAGGACAAGATCGCCACCGCCAGCAAGCCGACCGAATCCAAGACCAAGATCGGCGGCACGATGTTCTTCGACGTCACCGGTATCGATCAGAAGTCCAATGGGACGAAATCGAGCGCCAATGGCCTCCAGACGGACGTCAAGCGCTTCTACCTTTCGGTCGACCAGAAGTTCGATGATGTGTTTTCGGCCAACCTGACGACCGATTTCAACTACGTCAGCGCGGATTCGCAAACCCAGGTCTATATCAAGAAGGCTTATCTCCAGGCGAAGCTGGATGACGCGTTCGTCATTCGCGTCGGTTCGGCGGATCTGCCCTGGGTGCCGTTCGTCGAAAAGCTCTATGGCTATCGCTACGTCGAGAACATCATGATCGACCGCACCAAGTTCGGCACTTCGGCCGACTGGGGCGTGCATCTCTCCGGTTCTCTCCTCAATGGCATGGTGAACTATGCCGGGTCGGCCGTTAACGGCGCCGGCTACAAGAAACTGACGCGCTCCAAGTCGGTTGATTTCGAAGGCCGCCTCAGCGTCAACCCGATCAAGGAAATCACGCTGGGCGTCGGCGGCTATACCGGCAAGCTCGGCAAGAACATCCAGGGCATCGGCACAGAGCACCGGGCCACGCGTTTCAATGCGGTCGCCGCGTATACGACCGACAAGATCCACTTCGGCGGCGAATATTTCTCCGCCAAGAACTGGAACAACGTCACGTCGATCGCCGAAGACAAGTCACAGGGCTGGTCGGGCTTCGCTTCCTACCAGTTCCTTCCGAAGATCGGCGTGTTCGGGCGCTATGATTGGGTGAAGCCGAACAAGCTGACCAATCCGTCGCTCAAGGAAAATTATTTCAACGTCGGCGTCAGCTATGCGCCGATCAAGGGCATCGATCTCGCCCTGGTCTACAAGCGCGACAAGGCCGAAAACGGCACTCTCAGCACCAGTAATGGCACCATCGGTGGTTCGACCGATGGCACCTACGACGAAGTGGGCCTCTGGGCGCAGGTCAAGTTCTGATCCAACGTTCCCTTCTGGATCAAATCTCGGGCGGTTTCCTTCAACGGAAGCCGCCCACTTTTTCACTTCGGGCTATGCCTCGATGGGCCGTGGACGGTGGTTGTCGTCGAGCGCTACGAAAGTGAACCTGCCCTCGGTGACCTTCACTGCCTCATCGGCGGCGCGTTCGGCATAGACTTCGATCTGGACCGCGATCGACGTCCGGCCGATCCGGGAAACCTGGGCGTAGACCGACAGGATGTCGTGCAGCAAAACCGGCGCTATGAACTTCATCTGTTCGATCGCCACGGTGGCGACCGCGCCCCTGGCTGTCCGAGCGGCGATGATCCCGCCCGCGATATCCATCTGCGAAAGCACCCAGCCGCCGAAAATATGGCCGTTGGTGTTGATGTCGCCGGGGGCTGGGACAAGGCGGAGTATCGGTTGACGCTCTGAACTGGTCATCTGTTGTCCTTGTCATGATTGTCGGTCGTGTCGTCCATGCCGGAACGGGCGCTGAGGAAGGCGAGCGCCATGAGAACGCCCGCCAGGATTATCGAGCCGCCAATGCCGATGATGGTGGCGATGACCATATGAAGGCCAAGCGGCGCGCCCACCGCCTTCAGCCAGATAAGCGCGAGGGTCACCGCCACGGCTGCCGCCGCCGCCGTGATGGCCACAAGCCGGCGGAATCGCCCCCAGTGTCCGTTACCTTCCGGCTTTTTCGGCGGGATGTATTTCATCATGGCTTTCATTTGGACGCAGGTTGAAGGATCATCAAGCACCCGGTCACATAATCGGGGCAAAAGGTGAGGAGGGTGAAATGACTGTCGCCGCGATCCTGCAAACCAAGGGCACCGAGGTGCTGACCGTTCAGGCGGGCCAGAAGATGTCAGACGTTCTGACGATCCTTGCTGAGCGCCGGATCGGCGCGCTGCCGGTGCTGGATGGCGAAACGGTTGTCGGCGTGATCTCCGAACGCGACATCATCTACGGGCTCTCGGCGGAGGGGCCGTCCGTTCTCGACAAGCGCGTCGATCAGGTGATGACGGCGCCCGCGGTAACGGTCACGCGCGAACACACGGCGCTCAATGCGCTGGCGTTGATCACCCGGCGGCGCATTCGTCATTTGCCGGTCGTCGAAAATGGCAGGCTGATCGGTATCGTCTCCATAGGCGATCTCGTGAAGCGGAGGATCGACGGGATCGAGCAGGAAGCGAACGCCCTGCGCGAATATATTCATGGGGCCTAGCGGCATGTCCGCGCCCTCTTTCGTTGAATTGGCCAGGCCGGTTGCGATTCGCCCGGCAGTGGCATCCCGACGGAGGTTGGGGGGCACTTAAGGCCCAGAAATTCCGCCATTTTCGGGCTTCCACGATTGATTGTAAGAAAAGTGCAAAATCGCT
>CAWADU010000001.1:0-97053 GCA_963781025.1 uncultured Alphaproteobacteria bacterium | reverse complement strand
CCCTGCGCCGAAGCGCCAGAGCGGCTGCGACGAACAGCAGGCCGAGCAACGCGCTCGCCGCCTCGCCCATCCGCGCGAATACCGTAGGCCGCAGCGGCGGCGGCATGCGCCTGTCAATGACCCCCGCCCTGCGATAGGGCAGCGCCGCACTCACCCGGCCGAAAGGATCGACCACCGCCGAAATGCCGGTCGGCGTCGCGCGGGCGACGGGCAGTCCCTCTTCGATCGCGCGGGTTTGCGCCTGCGCCAGATGCTGGGGCGGGCCCCAGCTTCCAAACCATGCGTCGTTCGACGCATTGAACAGGAAATCGGGCCGGTGGCGGGCATTCACCACATGCCCGGCAAAGATGATCTCGTAACAGATCTGGATGCCCGCCGCGCCGAAGCCCGGCAGGTTCAGCGTTCCCGGCCCCGGCCCCGGCACGAAATCAAGGTCGCCAGGCGCAAGCCGCGACAGCCCGATCGCCGACAGGAACGGCCGCATCGGCAGATATTCGCCATAGGGCACCAGATGGGCTTTGTCATAGCGTCCGCGCAGCCTGCCTTTCGCATCCATCACGAACAGCGAATTGCGCGCCGCCGTCACCGTCCCGGCTTTGTTCCATATCAGCGAGATTCCGCCGGTCAGCAGCAGGTCGCCCGGCCCCAGCAGACGTGCCAGCCGCACCCGTGCCTCCGGCTCATCTTCCAAATAGTCGCGGATCGAGGCCTCGGGCCACAGCAGCAGGCGCGGCCCGCCATCGGGTTTGCCCGAAAGTCTGGCAAAGCGCCGCGCGATCGCCTCGCCGCTTTCCTTCTCCCACTTTTCTTCCTGGCCGATATTGGGCTGGACGATCCGCACCCGCGCGCCCGCTGGCCCCGATACCGATGTTGCCAGCCGCCACGTTCCGAGCCCGCCAATCACAAGCAGGACCGCCGCCAGCATGGCCGCTTCCCGCCACTGGCGCGCTGCCGCCGTCAGCAACAGGCAGGCGGCCAATGCAGCCAGTCCCGAGAGGCCAAGCGCGCCGATCCAGTTCGCCGCCTCGGCAAGCGGCAGCAAGGGCAGCCACACCGCGCCGAGCGGGTTCCACGCAAAGCCCGTGAACAGAGAGGCGCGCAGCCATTCGGTCAGCATCCACGATGCCGCAAAGAGCAGGCCGAAGCGTAGACGGTCATCTCGCCCGAACCGCCACGCCAGCGCCCCGGTCAGCGCGGGAAACACCGCGAGATAAAGCGACAACAGCACGACCGCGACCCAGCCGAGCCATGCGGGCATCGCCGCCTGATAGGTGAAGGCCGTCGCGATCCAATTGAGCCCAAGAGCGAAATGACCAAGGCCGAACCACCAGCCCAACGCAAGCGCGCGCCGCCGCGACCCTGCGGTCATCAGCATTGCCATCAGCCCGGCGAGCGCGATCAGCGCCAGCGGCCACAGGTTCAGGGGCTGGAAGCCGGTCGCCGAAACCAGTCCCAGCAGCAGCGCCGCCAACCAGCCGCGCCAGCCCGGCAAAGCGGGAAATCGGGACGCAATCTCAGTCACATCCGCGTGATGCCGGGAAGATCGCGCGGTGTAAAGGCGGGCTGCGGCCACCATGCGCATATCATCACCAACGAGACGATTCGAATGCCGGACAGTCCATGATTTGTTTCTACGAGCGACAACCAGAAATGGTTAATCCATCGAATAAAATTTACAAATAAACGCCATGAATATCCCTGAATCAAAGACCAAGCGTTAACCACGATCTACCGCCGGTCATCCCCAGATGATAATGCCCACCCATCGAAACTTGCTGTCTTGAGAAGACGAAAGGGAGAACACCGGATGCATATGAAGACAAGAGCTGTGATCGCAACGATGCTGGCAGCGACGATGTTGGGGGGGTGCGCTACCAAGGGCTTTGTCAGGAAAGAGGTCGGAAGCCTTGAGGAGCGCCAGAATGTCCGGGTCGGGGAGGTCGACAAGACGGCCAATGATGCGCTGGACCGCGCAACGGCGGCTGGCAAGCTGGCCGAAGGCAAGTTCGTCTATCAGATGGTCCTGAGCGACGATTTGGTGAAATTCCCGACTGATGCCTCGAAGCTCTCGCCCGAGGCGGAGGCAAAGCTGACGGAATTGGCCCAGCGCCTGATTTCCGAAAACAAGAACGTCTACCTGGAAATCCAGGGCTATACCGACAGCACCGGGCCAGAGCCCTCCAACCTGCGCCTTGGTCAGGCACGGGCGGACGCAGCGCTGCGCTTCCTGCACAAGCAAGGCATCGCGGCCAATCGCATGTCGACGATTTCCTATGGCGAGGAAGAGCCGATGGCGCCCAACACGACACGGGACGGCAGGGCAGCCAATCGTCGCATTGTTGTCGTCGTCCTCAGCTAAGACGCCCGATCACCTTGATTGAACCTTGTCCGTCATTCCGGAACCAACCCGACCCCGCCAACACGATTATGCTCGATGGGGCCGGGCCGGCATGACGGGAAGGGGTTATCCGCGCTGAATCCTTGCGCAAGGCCATCGGCCTGATGGATCGGGATTTCGCCGAGCATTTCCATCCTGTTCCGATTCGGCGGTTGGCCTGACGCTATGCGCCTGCCTCCGATCCGCCAAGCGGCGGGTGCAGCCTCAACCTCTCGATATGCCGGGCGTCACCCTTGATCACTTCCAGTTGCCAGCCGGTTGAATGTTCAACGATTTCGCCAACGCAGGGCACGTGCCCGGCAAGCAGGAACGCCAGGCCCCCCAGCGTATCGACTTCGCCATCCTCGTCGATCAGCCTGGCATCGACCTGTTCCGCCACATCTTCCAGCGAAGCGCGCGCATCGACTTCGAACAGGCCGCCGTCCAGCACCTGGATCGAACCTTCCGTCGCTTCATCATGCTCATCCTCGATGTCGCCGACGATTTCCTCGACCAGATCCTCGATCGTGATGATGCCGTCGGTGCCGCCATATTCGTCGACGACGATGGCAAGGTGCGTGCGGTCGGCCCGCATCCGCGCCAGCAGGTCGAGCACGCCCATGGATTTCAGGCACGAACAGAACCGGCCGCATCAAGGCGTCGATCGCCGGATCGGGCCGGTCTTCCGGATCGGCAAGATGGGCATAAACATCGCGGACATGGATCATGCCCTGCACTTCGTCGAGGGACTCGCGAAACACCGGGATGCGGCTGTGTCCCGCCTCCCGGAACAACGCGACCAGATCGGCAAAGCCGTGCGCTGCATCGAACGCGATGATGTCCGACCGCGGCACCGCGACGTCGATCACCCGGCGCTCACCGAAATGAAGCAGGTTCTTCAGCATCTGGCGCTCGACCGGCGTCAGATCGCCCTTGCCGACGATGCCGCCGTCATGCTCCTCGATCACTTCCTCGATCTGGTCGCGAAGCGTCGGCTCGTGGTCACTCCCAAGCAATAAGGCGCGCAGGCCCTGCCAGAAGCGGCCGCCCGCGTCGCTAGATCGACTTTCGTCGGACATGGTGGAGTTCAGGCCTCCGTCACCTGATAGGGGTCCGGGATGCCGAGATCGGCAAGCGCCGCGCGTTCGAGCGCTTCCATCGCTTCGGCCTCCACTTCCCCCTGTTCATGATCATAGCCTAGCAGGTGGAGGACGCCGTGCACAATCAGGTGAATGGCGTGATGTTCGATCGTCACCTGCTTTTCCGCCGCCTCGCGCGCCACCACGCCGGCGGCAAGCACGATATCGCCCAGCAGTTCCTCACCGTCGTCGGTCAGGCTCAACGCCTCGATCTGGTCGGGGTCGAACAGCGGGAAGGACAGCACATTGGTGGGCTTGTCCTTGTGGCGATAGGCCAGATTCAGCTTCTGCACCTCGGCGTCGTCAGTGAACTTCACCGAAATTTCGGCGCTGAAGGGCGCGTCGATCAGCCAGCCGAAGGGCGTGTGCGACAAGGCCGCGTGGGCGGCGCCGATCGCCAGCACCTCCCAGTCGGGTTCCTGCGGCCAGCAGTCGTCGACCGATATGCCAACCTCAAGCATCCGGCCCCTCGTATGCCTCTACGATCCGGCCGACGATCGGGTGGCGAACGACATCGGCGGCGTTGAAACGCACCGTGGCGATGCCGTCGATCCCTTCAAGCTTCGCCACCGCATCGGCCAGTCCCGATTTGCCGACATCGGGCAAATCGACCTGCCGGGGATCGCCGCAGATCACCATCCGGCTGTGCATGCCGAAACGGGTAAGGAACATCTTCATCTGCAGCGGCGTGGTGTTCTGTGCCTCGTCCAGAATGACGAAGGCGTCGGACAGCGTGCGCCCGCGCATGAAGGCCAGCGGCGCGATCTCGATCTCCCCGCTTGCGATCCGCCGCTCAACCTGTTCGGTCGGCAACATATCGTACAGCGCATCGTATAGCGGACGGAGATAGGGATCGACCTTTTCCTTCATGTCGCCGGGCAGAAAGCCCAGCCGCTCCCCCGCTTCCACGGCGGGACGCGACAGGATCAGCCGGTCGACCGTGCCTGCCACCAATTGGCTCACCGCCTGCGCCACGGCCAGATAGGTCTTGCCCGTGCCCGCGGGGCCAAGCGCGAAGATGATGTCGTCGCTGGCGAGCGATTCGCATATAGCGGATCTGGGTGCCCGAACGTGGAACGATGGTCTTGCGCCGGGTGCGGATCATGATCGGCGGCGCCTCGCCAGCCACCGCCTTAACCACGCCTTCAAGCGACGGGTCGGCGGACATCGCAACCGCGCCCTCGACATCGCCTTCGTCGATGGGCTGGCCGTGGGTCAGCCGGTTGTAGAGCCCGGTCAGGACATCGCGCGCGCGCGCGGCCTGTTCTGCCTCGCCCTCGATCTGCACGCGGTTGCCGCGCGCCGAGATATAGACCCCCAACCGGTTTTCCAGCGCGACCAGATTCTGGTCATATCCGCCGAACAGCTTTCCCAGCAATTGCGGCTTGTCGAACAGTATCTCAAGCCGGGAACGTTCGCCTGTCTTCGCCTTCTCGGGTTTTCTCGACACTAGGCCGCTACTTTCGCTGGGAGGAGACCGGCCAGACTGTTCGGGCCGGCGGAAATGATATCGACGGCGACAAGCTCGCCAATTCCAGCCCCATTCGCGTCGACGTGGACAGACTGGAGCCAGGGCGACTTGCCGACAAGCTGGCCGGGTCGCCTGCCGGGACGTTCCAGCAGGATTTCGACGCGCTTGCCGACCGTCGTCTGATTGAATGCCCGTTGCTGTTCGTTGAGCAGGGCCTGGAGGCGCGTCAGCCGGTCTTCCTTCACCGCCTCCGGCAGATGCCCCTCCATCTCGGCGGCGGGCGTGCCGGGGCGCGAGGAATATTTGAACGAATAGGCCTGGGCGTAATTGACCGCGCGCACGATATCGAGCGTGTCCTCGAATTCGGCCTCGGTCTCGCCCGGAAAGCCCACGATGAAATCGCCAGAGATCGCGATGTCGGGCCGTACCGCGCGCACGCGCTCCAGCAAGCGGAGATAGCTGTCGCGGTTATGGCTGCGGTTCATCGCCTTCAGCACGCGGTCATTGCCCGCCTGCACCGGCAGGTGCAGATAGGGCATCAGCTTTTCGACCTCGCCATGCGCCTTTATCAGCGCTTCGGTCATGTCGTTGGGGTGCGAGGTGGTGTAGCGGATGCGTTTGAGGCCGGGCAGCGCGTCCAGCGCCCGGATCAGGCCGTCGAGCCCGGTGTCCCGGCCCGCCGGGTCCACTCCGGTCCAGGCGTTCACATTTTGCCCGAGAAGCGTGATTTCGCGCGCTCCGCCGTCCACCAGCGCCATTGCCTCGGCCAAGATCGCGGCGAACGACCGCGACACCTCGGCGCCCCGGGTATAGGGCACGACGCAGTAGGTGCAGAATTTGTCGCAGCCTTCCTGCACCGTGAGGAAGGCCGACGCGCCTTGGCGGCTGCGTTTGGGCAGCACGTCGAACTTCGACTCCGCCGGCATGTCGGTATCGACCGCACGGCCTCCGGCGGCACTGCGAATCAGTTCGGGCAGCCGGTGATAGGCCTGCGGGCCCACGACGACATCGACGGCAGGCGCGCGCCGGACGATCTCCTCGCCTTCGGCCTGCGCAACGCAACCAGCGACGACGACCTTGCCGTTCGCGTTGTGCTTCTTCAGCCGGCCGATCTCGGAATAGACCTTGTCCGCCGCCTTTTCACGGATGTGGCAAGTGTTCAGCACGACGACGTCGGCCGACTCGGGATCGGCAGCGGCGGTCATGCCGTCGGCGGCCAGCAGTTCCGTCATGCGCTCGCTGTCATAGACATTCATCTGACAGCCAAAGGATTTGACGAAAAACTTCTTTGAGGCGGGTGAGGATCCGGTCATGCGGTCGGCGCTATAGCGTGCGCGACGCGGGCTTGAAAGGCTTGCGCATCAGCGGTCTCGGTCAAGCGCAACGCCATAAAGCTCCATCCGGTGGTCGACGAGGCGAAAACCCAGCTTTTCAGCTATCCGGCGCTGCAATTCTTCCAGTTCCTGGTCCACGAACTCGATCACATTGCCCGATTTCAACTCGATCAGATGATCGTGATGCGTATCGTGCGCCGCTTCATAGCGGGAACGGCCGTCACCGAAATCATGGCGTTCCAATATGCCGGCTTCCTCGAACAGCCGGACCGTACGGTAGACCGTCGCGATCGAAATGCCGGGATCGACCGCCACCGCGCGCGCATGGAGCGCTTCGACGTCGGGGTGATCCGCGGCCTCGCTCAGCACGCGCGCGATCACGCGGCGCTGGTCGGTCACTCGCAGGCCTTTTTCGTGGCAAAGGGCTTCGATATCTATCGCGTGAGGCATAAGCGGAACTTAGGAGCCGTTGCAGGCAAGAGCAAGCCGCCGCCGCACATTTGGGCAGACCGGCGGCTAAATCAGCCTACTTGCGGCGCGATGTGCGCTTCGTGCCCAGGCCGATCTTCTTCGCAAGCGTCCGGCGCTGCTGCGCGTAATTGGGAGCGACCATCGGATAGTCGGCAGGCAGTCCCCATTTGGCACGGTATTGCTCGGGCGTCATGTTGTAGTGCGTCATCAGATGGCGTTTCAGCATCTTCAGCTTTTTGCCGTCTTCGAGGCAGACAATATAGTCGGGCTTGATCGAAGAACGCACCGAAACGGCGGGCTGCGGTTTTTCCTCAACTGCCTTCACCGGTTCACCAAGGCCCGAAAGCGCATTGTGCACGTTCTGGATCAACGTTGGCAGATCAGATACGGCAACCGTATTATTGCTGACATGCGCCGAGACAATGTCTGCGGTGAGCGTAATTAAGGTTTCGTTGTTTTCGTCCATCTGCGCGACTCCTTTCGGTAATCCCGAATTCCAATTGTCGCCGTGCTATTATCATCCGCAAAACACAAAACAAGATATTAAATCAAATTAAATTATCAACCAAGAGATCGTGACATCGTGATTGCGTCTCTCAATATGCCATCGGCACCCCGGTAATATCGCAGCCGGTACCCAACCGGTATGAAACCGGCGTTTCCGTATAGAAGAATCGCCTGTTCGTTATCGGATCGCATCTCCAAAAATATCCTGTGGACGCCGCGCCGGCGCGCTTCGGCCATGACTTCGTCCAGAAGCTGTCGCCCAAATCCATGGCCACGAAATTCTGGGGCGACGGCAATAAGCATCAACTCGGCTTCATCGAGTGTGGAACGCGCCACCGCGAATCCCACAACTTCATTACGAACTCGTAACAATAATAACCAGTTGCCCGGCGTAACCAGTTGCCCCGCCAACTGCGACTGCGACCATGCTTCGCCATAATTGGGATCGAATGCGCGTTCCATCACCGACATGAGATCGGCGACATCCCGCCATTCGCCCATCGTGATCTCGCCGCCGGTCGATGCCGGGGTCATTGTTTTCGCGGCCCCGGCGGCCTGGCGTCCGGCGCACGGCCATAGATGGGGTTTGGTGGAAGGGCGCGATGCTCTTCAGCCAGCAACCGGATATCCGCCGCCCTTGGCATGATCGGTTCGCAATCGCTACCCGGCAGCCCCGCCGCGACCAAAGCCCCGGCGCCCGACCCCACAATCAGCGAAAGCCCTTTGCAGGCGATCGCCGCGTCGTCCGGCGAGAGGGACAGCAGCGGCCCCAGCGAGCCGAAAGGCCTTCGCCGGAACCCTTCCACAAACACCTGGCCGTGCCCGCCGGTCATCGCGACGGCCAGTTCATCGGCGACGAAACGCTGAAAGGCCGAAGCGGCGATAAGCGCGGTGGCGGAAAATCCGGTGACGGGGATGTTCCAGCCAAGCCCAAGTCCGCGCGCGGCGGCAATGCCGACACGCAGGCCGGTGAAACTTCCCGGCCCGCAATCCACGACGATGCCATCGGGGCGTCGTCCGCCCAGCAAGTCGCCGATCATCGGAATAATGCGCTCGGCGTGGCCCCGGCCGACCAGTTCGTGCCGCTCGTCCAGAATCGCGCCATCTGCAATCAGGGCCGCCGAGCAGGCCGTCTCGGCGGTTTCGATAGCCAGCAGCACGGAGCCTCCTACAGGATCTTGCAGCTTTCGGCGAAGCTCAGCCGTGGCAGCTTCCCGAAGATGGAATCCGGATCGCCATAGCCAAAGGTCGCAATGAAGTTCGACTTGATCGGGGTCCCGGCAAAAAACGCCTCGTCGGCCGCAGCGTTGTCAAAGCCCGACATCGGCCCGACGTCGAGCCCGATCGCGCGAGCGGCGATGATGAAATACGCGCCCTGCAACGTCGAGTTGCGAAAGGCGGTCGCTTCGATAGCAGGCCCTTGAAACCAGTTCTTCGCATCGGGATTATGCGGAAAAACCTGCGGCATCTTCTCATAGAATTCCAGGTCCATGCCGATGATGACGGCGGCCGGCGCCTCGCGGATCTTCGGCGCGTTGCCTTCGCTCGCGCAGGCGGCCAGCCTGTCCTTTGCATCCTGGCTCAGGCAGAATACGAAACGCGCGGGCTGTGTGTTGGCCGACGTCGGACCCGTCTTGAGCAAGTCATAGATCGCTTCGATCTGGACGCGGGTGACCGGCTTGTCCTGATAGCCGTTATAGCTTCGGGCCGTGCGAAAAATAAGGTCGAGGTCATTGTCGCTCAAGATTTCGATCGCCATGAACTTCCCTTTTGTAGTTTACCCAAGCTCAAAGCGCCCGGACTTCCGTCACCTCCGGCACATAATGCTTGAGCAGGGTCTCAATGCCCTGCTTCAAGGTCATGGCGGACGAAGGACATCCCGAACACGCACCCTGCATCTGCAGATAGACCGTGCCCTTGTCGAAGCCGCGATAGATAATGTCGCCGCCATCTTTTGCGACGGCCGGACGAATGCGGGTTTCGATCAGCTCGTTTATTTGCGCCACGATATCGGCATCTTGGGGATCGCCTTCGGGGATATCCGCGTCGATATCGATTGCCGCCGCGCCGCCGCCCTGGAACAGGGGCGCTCCACTGGCGAAATGGTCAACCAGTACGCCCAGCACCAGCGGTTTGATGTCCAGCCAGTCGCTGCTGCCTTCCGCCTTGGTGACGGAAATGAAGTCGCGGCCGTAGAACACGCCCGTCACATCGCCCAACGAAAACAGCGCGCTCGCCAACGGCGATGCCTCCGCCTCTTCAGACGTTGTGAAGTCGCGCGTTCCCGCCGCCAGCACTTCCTGGCCGGGCAGGAACTTCATCGTCGCCGGGTTCGGCGTGCGTTCGGTTTCTATAAGCATGACATGCATTTGGCCATTGATGAGCCTCGGATCAAGGCAGAATACCTATCCCGGCACAAAGAGATCACAGCACATATTTGCTGAGGTCGCTATTCTTGGCGATCGCGCTCAACTGCGCCTCCACAAAGGCACGGTCTATCGTGACCGTTCCTCCCTGCCGGTTTTCGGCGTCGAAACTGATGTCTTCCAACAGCTTTTCCATCACCGTCTGCAAGCGCCGCGCACCGATGTTCTCAAGCTCGGCATTCACCTCGGCGGCGATGCGGGCAATCGCGCCGATGCCGTCTTCGGTGAACTCCAGCGTAACGCCTTCCGTGCCGAGCAGCGCCTGATACTGGCGGATGAGCGACGCCTCGGTATCGGTCAGAATGCGGACGAAGTCGTCTTCGGTCAGGCCCTTCAGCTCGACGCGGATCGGCAGGCGCCCCTGCAATTCGGGCAACAGGTCGGCCGGTTTCGCAACATGAAACGCGCCTGACGCTATAAACAGGACGTGATCGGTCTTCACCGGCCCGTATTTGGTCGCCACCGTCGTCCCCTCGATCAGCGGCAGCAGGTCGCGCTGCACGCCTTCGCGGGAAACCGAGCCTCCGCGCACGTCGGACGTGGCGATCTTGTCGACCTCGTCCAGAAAGACGATGCCGTTCGCCTCCGCATTGGCCAGCGCCTCGCGCGACAGTTCGTCCTCATCCAGCCGGTGGTCGGCCTCTTCCTCCACCAGCTTGGCGAAAGCGGCCGGCACCTTCAGCCTGCGCTTTTTGGTCCGCTGTCCCATCTTGCCGAACATCTCGCCAAGATTGATCATGCCAATCTGCCCGGAGCCCATGCCCGACAGGTCGAACGGCATCTGGGGGGCTTCCTCCACCTCAATCTCGACTTCGCTGTCGGTCAGATGGCCATCCTTGAACCGCTGGCGGAAGGTCGAACGGGTCGCTTCGGACGCCTCTTTGCCGACCAGCGCGTCGAGCAGCCGCACCTCGGCCGACTCTTCCGCCTTTTCGCGCACCGCCTCGCGCCTGATGTCCCGCGTCAGCCGGATCGATTCCTCGACGAGATCGCGGACGATCGATTCGACGTCGCGGCCGACATAGCCCACTTCGGTGAACTTGGTCGCTTCGACCTTCACGAACGGCGCTTGCGCAAGCTTCGCCAGGCGGCGGCTGATCTCGGTCTTGCCGCAGCCGGTCGGCCCGATCATCAAAATGTTCTTGGGCGTCACCTCGTCCCGCAGGGCCGAATTGAGCTGCTGCCGCCGCCAGCGGTTCCTGAGCGCCACGGCGACCGCGCGCTTCGCGTCCTTCTGGCCGATGATGTAGCGGTCCAGTTCGGAAACGATCGTGGTGGGTGTGAGTTTGTCGATGCTCATCTTTGCCTTGCTATTTTCTGCTTGTCATGGACCCCAGCCTTGGCCGGGATGACGATCAAATGGCTGATTCCAGCGTCTCGATGGTCACGCTTTCGTTGGTGTAGACGCAGACATCGGCCGCGATCTGCATCGCTTTCAGCGCGATCTTTTCGGCGTCCTGCTCATAGTCCATCAGCGCCCGCGCGGCCGACAGCGCGTAATTGCCGCCGCTGCCGATCGCCGCGATCCCGTCCGTGGGCTCCAGGACATCGCCGTTGCCGGTCAGGATCAGCGTCACATTGGCGTCCGCCACCGCCATCATCGCCTCCAGCCGCCTGAGATAGCGGTCCGTCCGCCAGTCCTTGGCAAGTTCGACCGCCGCGCGCATCAATTGGCCGGGATGCCGCTCAAGCTTCGCCTCCAGCCGCTCGAACAGCGTGAAGGCGTCCGCCGTCGCGCCTGCAAATCCGCCGATCACCGAGCCATCGCCAAGCCGCCGGACCTTCTTCGCATTGGCCTTGATGACCGTCTGGCCCAGCGACACCTGGCCGTCGCCGGCCACCACCACCTTGCCATTCTTCCGCACGGAAAGGATCGTCGTTCCATGCCAGCTATTATTGTCGCTCATGAAATCCCCAGGGAATTGTTCTGAAACAGCATATAGGAAGGCCGCAACGCACCCGCTAGGCTTCGCCCTTTCAAACTGCTAAGGGCGCGGCATCATGCGCACCGCCACCATCAAACGCGACACGACCGAGACGCGGATTCTTGTCGAAATCGATCTCGACGGCACCGGCGTCTACGATGTTTCGACCGGCATCGGTTTTCTCGACCATATGCTGGAACAATTGTCGCGGCATTCGCTTATCGATCTCAAGGTCAAGGCGAACGGCGACCTGCACATCGACCAGCATCACACCACCGAAGACACCGGCATCGCGATCGGCGAGGCGGTGTCGAAGGCGCTTGGCGACCGCAAGGGCATCACCCGCTATGGCCATGCCTATGCGCCGATGGATGAAACGCTGAGCCGCGCGGCGCTCGACATCTCGGGCCGTCCCTTCACCATGTGGAAGGCCGAGTTCAGCCAGAAGCGTCTCGGCGACTTCGATACCGAGCTGTTCGAACACTGGTTCCACTCGTTCGCCCAGGCGGCCGGGGTCACGCTCCACATCGAAACGCTGTATGGACGAAACAACCATCACATCATCGAGAGCATCTTCAAGGCGGTCGCGCGCGCTCTGCGGATCGCGGTCGAGATCGACCCGCGCAAGGCCGACAGCATTCCCTCCACGAAAGGGACGCTCGGCGGCGCAGGCTGATGGCTGAGAAGATCGCGCTCGTCGATTATGGCGCCGGCAATCTTCGCTCGGTCGCCAATGCGCTGGGCGTCGCCGCCGGTTCGCGCGCGGTCGAAGTCGTGACGACCAGCGACCCCGCCGCGGTTCGCTCCGCCGACCGCATCGTCCTGCCCGGCGTCGGCGCATTTGGCCAGTGCGCGGCCGCGCTGCGCGCGCTTCCCGGCATGGAAGAGGCGCTGGGCGACGCGGTACACAAGCGCGGCACGCCCTTCCTCGGCATCTGTGTCGGCATGCAGCTTATGGCCGAACGCGGCGAGGAACACGGCATGCACCGGGGCCTTGGCTGGATCGCGGGCGAAGTCATCCGTCTCGCCCCGGCCGACCCGATGCTCAAGATCCCGCACATGGGCTGGAACAAGGTCGAGCCCGTCGCGCCGCATCCGCTTGTGGAACCGGGCGAGGCCTATTTCGTCCACAGCTACCACTTCAACGTCGCCAATCCGGCTGAGCTTGTCGCTGTCACCGATTACGGTCAGCGGATTGCGGCAGCCGTCGGCCGCGACAATCTCATCGGCGTGCAATTCCACCCGGAAAAGAGCCAGCGCTATGGGTTGGCCCTGCTCGACCGCTTTCTTGACTGGAAACCATAAGAACAATGTCGCTCATCATCTACCCAGCAATTGACCTCAAGGGCGGCCAGGTCGTTCGTCTTGCCGAAGGCGATATGGACCGCGCGACCGTCTATGCGGACGATCCGGCGGCGCAGGCCGCGCTGTTCCAGAAACAGAAGGCGACGCACCTCCATGTCGTCGATCTCGATGGGGCGTTCGCCGGCAAGGCGGTCAACGCCCAGGCCGTCGAGGGCATTCTCAAATCGTTTGAGGGCAAGGTGCAGTTGGGCGGCGGCATCCGCGATCGCGCCGCCATCGAACATTGGCTCGGGCTCGGCGTCGATCGGGTGGTGATCGGCACGGCGGCGCTTGAAAAGCCGGACCTTGTCCGCCAGGCCGCCAGGGATTTTCCCGGCCGCATCGTCGTCGCGGTCGACGCGAAGGACGGCATGGTCGCGACGCGCGGCTGGGCTGATGTCTCCAGCATTTCCGCGATTGAGCTTGCCTGCCGGTTCCAGGATGCGGGCGTGGCGGCGATCCTGTTCACCGATGTCGGCCGTGACGGGCTTCTGAAGGGCGTGAACATCAAGGCGACGATCCACCTGGCCCGCCAGTGCAGCCTCCCCGTTATCGCCAGCGGCGGCGTCGCCGACCTGGGCGACATTCTGGCGCTGGCTCGCGAGGCGTCCGAAGGGATTGAGGGCGTCATTACCGGCCGGGCCATCTATGACGGGCGGCTGAAGCTTTCCGATGCGCTGGCGGTCGCGGGCAAGCAGCCGAAATGACCGTCGCCGTCCGCATCATTCCCTGTCTCGACGTCGCCGGGGGGCGCGTGGTGAAGGGCGTCAACTTCGTCGAGTTGAAGGATGCGGGCGATCCGGTCGAACAAGCGCGGGTCTATGACGCACAAGGGGCCGACGAGCTGTGCTTCCTCGACATTACGGCAAGTCATGAGGGGCGCGGCACGATCCTTGACGTCGTCGCGCGCACGGCTTCGGTCTGCTTTATGCCGCTCACCGTCGGCGGCGGCGTCCGTTCGGTGGAGGACGCGCGCGCCCTGCTGCTCGCGGGCGCCGACAAGGTCGCGGTCAATTCCGCCGCAGTCGCCCGGCCCGAACTGATCGGCGACATGGCCCGCATGTTCGGCGATCAATGCGTCGTCGGCGCGGTCGATGCGCGTTCGGTCGCTCCCGGCAAATGGGAAATCTTCACCCATGGCGGCCGCCGCCCGACGGGAATCGACGCGGTCGAGCACGCTGTCCGCCTGGCGAGCCTTGGCGCGGGCGAAATCCTGCTCACCTCAATGGACAGGGACGGCACCCGCGACGGCTATGACCTTGCGCTGACCCGCGCCATCGCCGACCGCGTGACCGTGCCGGTCATCGCAAGTGGCGGCGTCGGCAATGTCCGGCATCTGGTCGAAGGTGTCCGCGAAGGCCACGCCAGCGCGGTGCTTGCCGCCTCGATCTTCCACTTCGGCCAGCATTCGATCGCCGAAGCGCGGGCAGCGCTGAAGGACGCGGGGCTGCAGGTGCGGACGTTTTAGTTTTCCGTCGCCTCAGCGCAGGCTGGAGTCCATCCCGAACAGCGGCTCAACAAAATGACAGGCTATATGGATGCCGACATTCGCTGGCATGACGGGGACGGGGTAAATAGCAATCATAGCGATTGCTGGCGGATCCGACGCCCAAGCGCCGGATTGATGCTCGACCTTCAATCGAATCTCCAGCCATCTTCACAGGCTCTTGGATTTCCGTGACGCCCAGGCGCCAGATTCTCATTGCAAGTCAGCCATCTCGTAAAGCGGCCGGATTTCGATCTCGCTTGGTCCCGGCATGGGATTGGGGCAGCGCTTCACCCAGGCGACTGCTTCGTCCATGTCCTTGACTTCCCAGAGCCAGAAGCCGGCGACCAGCCCGCGGGTCTCGGCGAAAGGTCCGTCGATGACCGTACGGCCGGGACCGTCGAACGCAACACGCTTGCCCTGCGAGGAGGGCTTGAGGCCATCGGCCACGAGCATGATGCCGGCCTTGACCAGTTCGTCATTAAATCTGCCCATCGCCTCGAGCATCTCGGTTGTGGGAAGCTGGCCCTTTTCGCTGTCGTCGGTGGCCTTCACGAGCACGATCACACGCATTGTCCGTCTCCTTCCAGGGCCGGCCTGAACAACCTTGTATCGTGACAACGAACGAGGTTTGCGGAAGTCGGTATCATCCGGCAATTTTTTTCGACGGTTGAGGCGCGGGGCACGAATGGCCGCTTCCAGATCAGGGGTCGCAATGGTTTCACCCCGTACTGGCATGACGTAAAAGCCTCGCGTAAGACGTCCCCATGACCGACACGCTCTCACGCCTCCACACCACCATTCTGTCCCGCAAGGGCGCGGACCCGAAATCCTCCTACACCGCCAGCCTGTTCGCGCGCGGGCGGGAACGGATCGCGCAAAAGCTGGGCGAGGAGGCGGTGGAGGCCGTCATCGCCGCCATCGGCGACGACCGCGAAAAGCTGGTGGGCGAAGCGGCGGATCTCCTGTTCCACCTCTACGTCCTGCTTGCCGACATGGACATCGACCCGGCGGAAGTGATGGCTGAGCTTGACCGGCGCGAGGGCGTTTCCGGCCATGACGAAAAGGCTTCGCGCAAGAAGGATTGAACCGATGGGGATTGATGCCACCCTGCCCTATGACGACGACAATATCTTCGCCCGGATCCTGCGCGGCGAAATCCCCGCGAAGAAGGTCTATGAGGACGACTTCGCCTTCGCTTTCCATGACATCAACCCGCAGGCGCCGGTCCATGTGCTGGTGATCCCCAAGGGGCGCTATGTTTCCTGGGCGGATTTCAGCGACGGCGCGAGCGATGCCGAGATCGCCGGCTTCATACGAGCCGTGGGCAAGGTCGCGGCCGACCTCGGGCTGGTGGTGCCCGGCTATCGCCTGCTCGCCAACACAGGGCCCCACAGCCACCAGGAAGTGCCCCACTTCCATGTCCATATCTTCGGTGGCCGACCGCTCGGGCCGATGCTGGTGCGCGACGGGCGCTCCTAGCGCCCACTTCGTTAAAGCCGCTTGACCGGATGGCCATAGCGCGCCAGCTTGCGCTTCAGGGCAAAGGGGGGACAGGATAGATTTCTGTCCAGCCAGGGGGACAGTGCATGATATTTTGGCGCGTCAAGTCGCTTGATGCCATTCTCGCCACCGCCGAAAAGAAATCGCTCCACCGGTCGCTGGGGGCAGTGCAACTAACCCTGCTCGGGATCGGCGCGGTGATCGGCACCGGCATTTTCGTGCTGACATCGGAGGCGGCGCAGAAGGCCGGCCCCGCCATGTTGCTGAGCTTCGTGATCGCGGGCTTCGTTTGCGGGGTGGCGGCTCTCTGCTATTCGGAACTGGCCTCGATGGTCCCCGTTTCGGGCTCGGCCTACACCTATACCTATGCGGTGCTGGGTGAGTTGCTCGCCTGGATGGTCGGCTGGGCCCTCATCCTCGAATATGCGGTTGGCGCCAGCGCGGTCGCGGTCGGCTGGTCCAACTATGCCGTTGGCCTGCTCAAGGGGTCGCTTGGAATCAGCATGCCCGCCTTGCTCAACAATGGCGATGCGCTGATCGCCCATACCCAGTTGCTGTTCGGCGCGGCCGCGACACCCGATCTGCTGAAAGCGACCGAGGTGGGCGGCTGGTTCAACCTGCCTGCCGTCGTCGTCTCCGTGTTCGTAGCCGGGCTGCTTATCCTCGGCACCACCGAAAGCGCGCGGTTCAACGCCGTCCTCGTCGCCATCAAGATCACCGCGCTGATGGCCTTCATCCTGCTTACGCTGCCGGTGCTGAACACCGACCATTTCTACCCGTTCATGCCCACCGGCACGACCGGAGTGCTTGGCGCGGCGGCATCCATCTTCTTTGCCTATGTCGGTTTCGACGCGGTCTCGACTGCGGCTGAGGAAACGAAAAATCCGCAGCGCAACGTGCCAATCGGGCTCATCGGAAGCCTGCTGATCTGCACGCTCTTCTATCTGCTCGTCGCCTCGGGCGCGATCGGGGCGATGGGCGCGCAGCCGGTCACGACCGCGGCCGGCGTGCTGCTCTCCCCCGGATCGCCCGAGCTGACGGGTCGCTGCGCCGCCATCGTCGCTAGCGGCGTCACCGAGCCGCTCGTCTGCTCGAAGGAGGCGCTGGCCCATGTGCTGCGCACGGTCGGATGGGTGAAGGTCGGCAATCTGTTGGGCTTGGTCGCCTTTCTCGCGCTACCTTCCGTCGTGCTGATGATGATGTTCGGCCAGACGCGGGTCTTCTTCACCATGGCGCGCGATGGCCTGCTGCCTGAAAAGCTGGCCAGCGTGCACCCCCGGTTCAAGACCCCGCACGTCGTCACCGCCGTCACCGGCATCGCCGTGACGATCGCCGCGGCGATCCTGCCGGTGGGCAAGCTCGCCGACTATTCCAATTCCGGCACGTTGTTCGCCTTCATGATGGTGGCGATCGCCGTCCTGGTGCTGCGGGTGAAGGATCCCCACCGCAAACGGCCGTTCCGTACGCCCGGCGTGTGGGTTATCGCGCCGCTTGCGATCATCGGATGCGTCGGCCTCTATGTCTCGCTGCCATGGCTGGCGATCCTGGTGCTTCCGGTATGGGGCGCGATCGGCCTGCTGCTTTATTTCGGTTACAGCTACAAGCGCAGCCACGTCGGCCGCGGCCTCGTCGAAGTTCATGAACTGGACACGGACGTCCCGCCGCAGCCGGTTCCGCCGATCGGATAGGATGTATCGCGGCGCCCCAGCCGCCGCCTTCGCGGGCGGGTTCCGGCTGGGGATCGTGCCGAGAGATTAGCGGAGCGCGTCCGACGTGTGGAAGCCGCCCTTGGCCGGCATGACTGCAGCGGGTGGCTACCCCAGCCGCGTCCGGACCAGCATCTGCAGATCGGCTTCCGGCCGCGCCCCATAGTGGCTGATGACCTCGGCCGCCGCGATGGCGCCGATCTTCGCGCAGTCGGCCAATGTCTCGCCCCGGGCAAGCCCGGCAAGGAACCCCGCCGCGAACAGATCGCCCGCCCCTGTCGTATCGACGATGCGGTCGACCGGCTGCGCGGGAACGGCGTGACGCTCGCCGCCAGCCAGCACCACCGCGCCTTTTTCCGATCGCGTGATGACGACGATTTCCGCCTTGCCTTCCAGCCAGTCGGCGGCAGCCTCGAAGCTGTCCGTACGGGTAAGCGAACGGGCCTCGTCCTCATTGGCGAACAAAATATCGATCTTCTTGCCCTCCAGCAGGGCCCGGAAATCATTGCGATGCCGGTCGACGCAGAAACCGTCCGAGAGGGTGAAAGCCACTTTGCGACCTGCCTCGCGGGCCGTCTCGATCGCGGCCTTCATCGCCATGCGAGGCGCTTCGGGATCCCACAGATAGCCTTCCAGATAGAGGATCCCGGCTGAACGGATCAGTTCGGCATCGATATCTGCGGTTTCCAGATGCTGCGACGCGCCCAGAAAGGTATTCATCGTCCGCTGCGCATCGGGCGTCACCAGGATCAGGCAACGTGCGGTCGGCGGCTCCTCCGCACCCGCAGGCGTATCGAAGTGGACGCCGAGCGCACGGATATCGTGACTGAAAACCTCGCCAAGCTGGTCCTGCGCGACGCGGCCGATGAAACCGGCCTTCAAACCCAGCGCCGCCACGCCCGCGACCGTGTTGGCCGCCGATCCGCCCGAGGTTTCACGGCCTTGCGCCATCTGGTCATAGAGCCGGGTTGCCTCGGCCGCGTCGATCAGCCGCATGGACCCCTTCACCAGGCCCTCGGCGGCGAGGAATTCTTCCTCGGTCGTCGCGATCACATCGACGATGGCATTGCCTATCGCGAGCACGTCCAGGGAGGGGTGGTGCATTGGTAATGGTCCTACAGCCAATTCAAGTCGCGCATTGCCTAACCCTCCGCACCGTCTCTCGCAACGATGATTGACCAGCAAAGCAGGAACGGCCAATCCTTTCGGCCATGTTTTTCGCTCGAACAGGCGCATCGCCAAACCGCTCAGCCTGCATCATTTTTCTTGTCGTCCTGCTTTCCGCCTGCTCCACGCAAAGGCCCCGCCCGGAGGCGGCAGCGGCACCGCCGCCACCCATCAACCAGGCCGGACTGGAACGCGTGATGGGTAAGGACGCCCGCGCGCTTGAGACATTGTTCGGCGACCCCGGCCTCGACATCCGCGAGGGTACGGCACGCAAATTCCAGTTCGCCGGGCCGGTCTGCGTACTCGACGTCTATCTCTATCCCCCGGCGGGCGGTGGCATTCCCGTCACCACTTATATCGAAGCCCGTACGCCCGAAGGCGCCGACTTCGACCGCGCGTCGTGCATCGCCGCCCTCGCGCGCGGGGCGGAGGGCCGCTAATTCCACTCCGCCAGCACGTCGGCATCGGCCTCACGCACGAGGCGCGCCGTACGCTCGCGCGCAAAAGCATCGGGATCGAGCCGCGACAACGCCCAGGCGGCCGCGCCTCGCACTACCGGCGCTGGATCGTCCAGCAGCGTCATGACACGCGGCACATGGGTTGCGTCTCCGCTGTTTCCGGCGGCCACCAGCGCATTCCGGACCATCCGGTCGCGACCGATGCGCTTGATCGGCGAACCCGAAAGAATTGCGCGAAAGCCCTGGTCATCCAGTGCGAGCAGGTTCTCCAGCCGGGGCGCCGCCAGTTCGGCGCGCGGGTCGAACGCCGCCTCCCGCGTGCGCGGATCGGCGAACTTGTTCCACGGACAGACAGCGAGGCAATCGTCACAACCATAGATGCGGTTGCCCATCGCCTCGCGGAATTCGCGCGGGATCGGTCCCTTGTTCTCGATCGTCAGATAAGAGATGCAGCGCCGCGCATCGAGCCGATAGGGTACAGGAAAGGCCGCGGTCGGACACGCCGTCTGGCACGCGTTGCACGATCCGCACAGATCCTGCCCGGCAACCGATGGCGCGAGGTCGAGCGTCGTATAGATCGCGCCGAGCAGCAGCCACGATCCATGTTCGCGGCTGACAAGGTTGGTGTGCTTGCCCTGCCAGCCAAGCCCTGCCGCCTCGGCCAGCGGCTTTTCCATCACCGGGGCGGTATCGACGAACACCTTCACGTCCGTGTCCGGCGACTTTGTCACCAGCCAGCCCGCCAACGCCTTCAACCGTTTCTTGACGACGTCGTGATAGTCCTTTCCCTGCGCGTAGACGGAAATGCGCCCCACGCCGGCCTCCCCCGCCAGGCGCAGCGGGTCTTCGGCCGGCGCATAGCTGACGCCCAGCATGACGACCGATCGCACATCCGCCCACAGGCCCTTGGGGCTGCCCCGCCGTTCCTCGGTATCGGCCATCCAGATCATTTCGCCATGGCATCCATCGGCCAGCCACGCGCGCAACCGCTTGGCCGTCGCCGGGGCCGCATCGGCGTCCGCCACGCCGAAGGCGACGAAGCCCAGCCGCCTTGCCTCGGCCTCCAGTTCCGCGTTTAACCTGTTGTTTCCGGTGTCCACGGTTATGGTCATACACAAGAGGTCTAGAGGATAACATGCCGCCCGCGATCGAAGCCCAGGGCCTGGTCAAGTATTTCGGCGATCGGCGCGTCGTCGACGGCGTTTCGCTGACGGTGCCCTCGGGCGCGATCTACGGCGTGCTCGGCCCCAATGGCGCGGGCAAGACGACGACGCTCCGGATGCTACTGGGCATTATCGAGCCGGATGGCGGTAACCGCAAGCTGCTGGGTCATGAAAGGCCGATCGAAGCCGCGTCATCGGTCGGCTATCTGCCTGAGGAGCGTGGCCTCTACCCGGCGATGACCCCGCGCGAGGCAATCGCCTTTCTCGGCGCATTACGTGGCCTGCCGCTCCGCGAAGGCCGCCGCCGCGCCGATGCATTGCTTGCGGCCAATGGCCTTGGCGACGCCGCCCGACGGCCGATCCGCACGCTTTCAAAGGGCATGGCACAGACGGTTCAACTGCTCGGTACCTTTGTCCACGGGCCCAAGCTGATCGTGCTGGACGAGCCCTTTTCCGGCCTCGATCCGTTAAATCAGCAGCGCCTCGAGGCGCTCATCCGTGCCGAGCGTGATCGCGGCGCGACCATATTATTCTCCACCCACGTCATGGCCCATGCCGAGCGGCTCTGCGAATCCCTCACCATCATCGGAGACGGCCGGGTTCGCTTTTCGGGTAGCGTCGAAGCCGCGCGCGCCACATTGCGGCCGCGCGTCCATCTTGTTACCCGCCAGAAATACGGTCCGTGGCTGGGTGCCCTGCCCGCCGACGCGCGTGTCGACCGCGCGGAAAACGGCTGGCGCTTTGCCCTGCCCGCCGAAGGGATCGAACCCTTGCTGGGAGAGTTGATGGCGGCCGGGGCCGGGATCGAAACCCTGTCGATCGAACGGCCCAGCCTGCACGACGCCTTCGTCGCCATCGTCGGCCCCGCTGCTCTGGAAGAGGAGCGCGCGGCATGATCCGTGGCCTTCGCACCGCCGCGGTCATCGCCCGCCGCGATTTCCACGCGACCGTCGTCTCGCGCACCTTCCTGCTGTTCCTGCTCGCGCCGCTTTTCCCGATCATCTTCGGTGTCGTGTTCGGGGCGGTCGGCGCCAATGTGGACGACAAGCCGGGCCATGGCGCAACGAAGGTCATCGCCATCAGCGCGGAGCCGGCGACGATGGCGCTCCTTTCCGCAACCCATGATCGCCTGAAGGCCGCGACCCCCTCCCCGTCAGCTTTTACGCTGGAGCCGATCGAGCTGCTGCTGCCCGACGGACGGTCGGCCCGCGTGCTTCTGAAGGAGCGGAAGGACATTGCGACCCTGCTCGTGATTTCAGGGCAGGACGCGACGCTCTACGGCGACAGCGGCGCGATCGAACGGGTCGCGCCCTACGCTACGCTGTTGCTGGCGGAGGCCGATCGCGACCGGGCTCTTCGGCGGGCGGGCTTTCACGATCGTTCCGCGCCCCGCCTCGCGACGGCGCCCTTTACCGCGCCGACGGACAAGTCCGACAGCCATTCAACGCTTGGCAGTGTCTCCCAGACGGTGCTTTTCGTCCTCACCTTGATGCTCGCGGGCGTGCTGCTCTCGAACTTCATCGAGGAAAAGGGCAACAAGGTGATCGAGGTGCTGGCCGCCGCCGCGCCGGTTCCGGCGATCTTTACCGGAAAGCTGTTCGCGATGCTGGGCTCGTCGCTTGTCGGCGTCGCGGTCTGGGGTCTCGCCGCCATCCTCGGCCTTGTCCTGTTCTTTCCTCCGGGATTTGCGGCACTGCCGGTGCCCGCTGTCGGCTGGCCTGCTTTCGTGCTGCTCGGCGTTCTCTATTTCTCGACCAATTATCTGCTGGTCGGCGCGCTTCTGCTCGGCATCGGCGCGCAGGCGGCGAGCGTGCGGCAGATACAGACGATTTCGCTGCCGATCACCATGGGGCAACTTCTGCTCTATGGCCTCGCCGGTGCGGCGTTCAGCCAATCGTCCAGCGTAATCGCGCTGATCGCCGCAGCCTTCCCCTATAGCTCGCCGCTGACGATGATCGCCTATGCCGCGCGCATGCCCGCGCTCTGGCCGCACTTCGCGGCGCTCGCCTGGCAGATGCTATGGGTGACGATCACCATTGCCGTCACTGCTCGCTGGTTCAAGCGCGGGGTGCTGCAATCCGGCCCAGTCCGCGCGCCCTCCCCCCGGCGAAGGACCAAGCCGCCGGCCCCGCGATTTGCACTGGATAAGAGGGGCACCGAATGATGACGTCCGACCGCGCCGAACCCCGCCGGTCCGCACGGCTCCACCGCCATCTTTATGTGCAGGTGCTGGTCGCCATCGCGTGCGGCGTCACGGTCGGCTATTTCTGGCCCGACGTCGGCGTGTCGCTGAAGCCATTGGGCGATGCCTTCATCAAGCTTGTGAAGATGATCATCGCACCAGTCATCTTCCTCACCATCGTCACCGGCATTGCAGGGATGCGCGAGCTGGGCGCGGTCGGCCGCGTCGCGGCAAAGGCATTCGCCTATTTCCTCTTCTTTTCGACGCTGGCGCTGATCGTCGGCCTTATCGTCGCGAACGTCGTCCAGCCAGGCGCGGGGATGAACATCGACCCTGCGACGCTCGATACCAGCAGGATCGCCGATTACGCGACCAAGGCGCACGACCAGTCTGTGGTCGGCTTTCTCTCCCATATCATCCCCGACACTTTGTTCGGGGCTTTTGCCGAGGGCGAAATCCTGCAGGTGCTGTTCGTGTCGATCCTGTTCGGCATCGCTCTCTCGCTGGCCGGAAAGCGCGGTGAACCGCTGCTCAGCGTCCTCGAAGCCGCCAATCATACGGTTTTCCGCCTCGTCGCCATATTGATGAAGGCCGCCCCCATCGGCGCATTCGGCGCCATGGCCTTCACCATCGGTCAATATGGCATTGGCGCGCTTGCCAATCTTGCCGGTCTGGTCGCAACCTTCTACCTCACCTCATTGCTATTCGTGCTGGTCGTCCTTGGCGCGGTGGCGCGGCTGGCGGGTTTCTCCATCCTGAGGCTGATCCGCTATCTCAGGTCCGAATTGCTGCTGGTGCTTGGCACTTCCTCGTCGGAAGCAGCCCTCCCCAGCCTGATCGACAAGATGGAGCGCGCCGGTTGCCGCAAGTCGATCGTCGGGCTCGTCATCCCGACCGGCTATTCGTTCAACCTCGACGGCACCAACATCTACATGACGCTGGCCGCCCTGTTCATCGCCCAGGCTACCGGCATCCACCTCGCGCTCGAACAACAGGTCCTGCTGTTGCTCGTCGCGATGTTGAGTTCGAAAGGGGCGGCGGGCGTCACCGGGGCTGGGTTCATCACGCTTGCCGCCACGCTTTCCATCGTGCCATCGGTGCCGCTCGCCGGGATGGCGCTGATATTGGGTGTCGACCGCTTCATGAGCGAATGCCGCTCGCTCACCAACTTCGTCGGCAACGCGGTGGCGACGATCGTCGTCTCCGCCTGGGAAGGCGGTCTCGACCGCTCCCGCCTTTCCGCTGCACTGGCTGGCGAACTCACACCCCCGCTTCCGGGAATGGAACCGGTAATCGCGGATTGAAGAGGGAGGTGGCAGCTCGCGCGGCAGCGCCGGTTCGCCGAACACCGGCAATGGATGATCCGCTCCTGGGCGCTCACCTTTGCCGCCGTCAATCTGCGGCTCTACCTCGGCATCGCCTTTGCGATGGGTTTGGCGTTTAGCGACAGTTATCCGGTGATTTCATTTCTTTGCTGGGTTCCAAACCTGATCGCCGCCGAGCTTTATCTGGCGGCAACCGGAACCAGTCGTCAAAAGTCCAGCTTGTCGTAATGCGGGGGTGGTGCGATCACTTCCATCCGCTCGGCGAGCAAGGGCCGGAAGGTCGGGCGTGACTTCAGCGCCGAATACCATTGCACCGCCTGGGCATGGCCGCGCCAGTCGATGCCGCCCAGATAGTCGGCGACCGAAAGCTGCGCCGCCGCCGCGATATCGGCCATGCCGAACGCCGGACCTCCCAGCCAGCGGCGATGGTCGAGCAGATATTCGATATAGTCGAGGTGACTGTTCGCCGCCTTGATCGATTCCCGAAGCACGTTCGCGTCGGGCGCGGCGCGCTGCACCAGGCGCTTGAACATGCGCTCGGTCAGCATCGGGAGGGTGACTTCGCCGTAAAGCTTCTGGTCGAACCAGGCGATCAGCCGCCGGGTTTCTGCCCGTTCGTTCGAGCTGCCGCCAAGCAGAGGCGACCGTTCGACCGTCTCCTCGAAATATTCGCAGATCGCGGTCGAATCGATCAGCGCGTGGCCGTTCTGCGCGTTGACCAGCACCGGCGTCTGCGCGGCGGGATTGAGAACGACGAATTCGTCGCGCCGTTGCCAGGGCAGTTCGCGCACGAGTTCATGCTCAACGCCCTTTTCGGCGAGCGCGAGACGAACCTTTCGGGAAAATGGACAGAGCGGATATTGATAGAGTTGCCACATCAGCGCCGTCATAGCAGGCGCGATGCGGAAATCACCATCAACTTCGCGTCTTTTCCGTCACTCGCGCGGAAGCGGGAACCTCGAAGCACCAGCGGCCCGCCGCCGCGACGAAAGACCTACTCCGCCGCGACCGCCGCCGCATCGTCGGACAGCGCATGGTCGAGCCGGCCGAGCATCTCCTTCGGACAGATCTGCCAGAAATGCCCGCGCACCCGGTCCCAATCGGCAATGATGGTCTGGGCCCATTTGCTGTCGGTCTCATAGCCATGTTCGGCGACCAGCGCCTTCAGCACATATTCCCAATGCGCCGAGGCGAGTCGTTGCCAGACGATGCTGTCGGGATTGGCCCGCCGTTCGAAGTCCGCATCCGGGTCGTAGACGAAGGCCATGCCGCCGGTCATGCCCGCGCCGAAATTGTCGCCGACCTTGCCAAGGATCACCGCCGTCCCGCCGGTCATATACTCGCAGCCGTTCGCGCCGCAGCCTTCGACCACCACCGTCGCGCCCGAGTTGCGCACGGCGAAGCGCTCGCCCGCCTGGCCCGCCGCGAACAGCTTGCCCGCCGTCGCCCCATAAAGCACCGTATTGCCGATGATCGTGTTGTTCTGGCTTTCGAGCGGCGACGACACCATCGGCCGGATGATGATGGTCGCGCCGGAAAGGCCCTTGCCGACATAGTCGTTCGAATCGCCGAACACCTCGAGCTTCAGCCCCTTGACGCCGAACGCGCCGAGCGACTGTCCGGCCGACCCGCGCAGACGCACGTGGACATGCCCATCGGCCAGTCCGTTCATGCCGTATTTGCGGACGATTTCCGACGAAAAGCGCGTACCGACCGCCCGATGCGTGTTCCTGACGGTGTAAGTCAGCTGCATCTTTTCGCCCCGATCGAACACCGATCGCGCGTCGCGGATCATGTCGGCATCGAGGCTGTCCGGCACCTCGTTCCGGAAGGTGTTGAGCGTGAAGCGCCGCATATGGTCGGGCGCGTCGACCTTCGCCAGGATCGGGTTGAGGTCGAGGTCGTCGAGATGCTCAGCGCCCCGGCTTACCTGCCGCAGCAATTCGGTGCGGCCGACCACCTCGTCGAGGCTGCGCGCGCCCAGCTTCGCCAGTATCTCGCGTACTTCCTCGGCGATGAAGGTCATCAGGTTGATGACCTTTTCCGGCGTTCCGGTGAACTTCTGCCGCAGCTTCTCGTCCTGTGTGCAGACGCCCACCGGACAGGTGTTCGAGTGGCACTGGCGCACCATGATGCAGCCCATCGCCACCAGCGACAGCGTGCCGATGCCATATTCCTCGGCCCCCAGGATCGCCGCGATCACGATGTCGCGCCCCGTCTTCAATCCGCCATCGGTCCGTAGCTTCACCCGCTGGCGCAGCCCATTCAGGGTCAGCACCTGGTTGACTTCGGAAAGGCCCATTTCCCAGGGCGTCCCGGCATATTTGATCGAGGTTTGCGGGCTCGCGCCCGTGCCGCCGACATTACCCGCGACCAGAATGACGTCGGCATGCGCCTTGGCGACGCCGGCCGCGACCGTGCCGATCCCCGCTGAAGACACCAGCTTCACGCAGACGCGCGCCCTGGGGTTGATCTGCTTCAGGTCGTAAATGAGCTGCGCCAGATCCTCGATCGAATAGATGTCGTGGTGCGGCGGCGGCGAGATCAGCGTCACGCCGGGCGTCGAATGCCGGAGCCGGGCGATCATCTCGGTCACCTTGAAGCCGGGAAGCTGCCCGCCCTCGCCGGGCTTGGCGCCCTGCGCGACCTTGATCTCAAGCTCCTCGCAGGCGTTCAGATATTCGGCCGTCACGCCGAACCGCCCGCTCGCCACCTGCTTGATCACCGAATTGGCGTTGTCGCCATTCTCATAGGGCTTGTAGCGCGAGGCATCCTCCCCGCCTTCGCCCGAGACAGCCTTTGCGCCGATGCGGTTCATCGCGATCGAAAGCGTTTCATGCGCCTCGGGGCTGAGGGCGCCCAGCGACATGCCGGGTGTGACGAACCGCTTCCGGATTTCGGTGATCGCCTCCACCTCATCGATCGAAACCGGATTTTCGACGAAGTTGAATTCCAGAAGGTCGCGCAGGTAAACGGGCGGCAGATCCCGCACGCCGCGCGCGAATTGCAGATAGGTCGAATAGCTGTCGGTCGCGACCGAGGTTTGCAGCAGGTGCATGAGCTGCGCCGAATAGGCATGCGGTTCCCCGCCCGCCCGCTGGCGGTACAGGCCGCCGATGGGAAGCGCGATCACCTGCTCGTCGTAGGCAAGGTCGTGCCGGTCGGTCGCGTTGAGCTGGAGCGAGGCATAGCCTTCGCCCGAGATCTTCGACGGCATGCCGGGGAACAGGTCGTTGACCAGCGCGCGGCTGAGCCCGACCGCCTCGAAATTATAGCCGCCGCGATAGCTGGAAATGACCGCGATCCCCATCTTCGACATGATCTTGAGCAGACCGTCGTCGATCGCCTTGCGGAACCGCGCGACGCAATCGTCAAGCGGCCGGTCGCCGAAAAGGCCGCGCGCCTGCCGGTCCGCAATCGCTTCCTGCGCCAGATAAGCATTCACCGTCGTCGCGCCGACGCCAATCAGCACCGCGAAATAATGGGTGTCGAGGCATTCGGCCGACCGCACATTGACGCTGGCGAACGACCGGAGGCCCTTGCGCACCAGATGCGTGTGCACTGCGGCGGCGGCCAAAATCATCTGAATGCCGACGCGATCCGGCCCGATATTCTCGTCGGTCAGGAACACTTCGGTCCGCCCTTCGCGGACGGCCTGTTCGGCCTCGCGCCGCACGCGCGCGATTGCCCGTCGCAGCGCGTCCGGTCCCTCGCCCGGCGCATAGGTGCAGTCAATCTCGGCCGCGATTTCGCCGAAGTGGCCCTTCAGCAGCGCCCATTCCTTGTTGGTGAGCACCGGCGAGTTCGAGCACCATCACGCCCTGCTGCCGGGTCTCGCGGTCGAGGATATTCGCCAGATTGCCGAACCGGGTCGTCAGGCTCATCACCCGCGTCTCGCGCAGCGAATTGATCGGCGGATTGGTCACCTGGCTGAAGTTCTGCCGGAAGAAGTGACTGATGCAGCGCGGATTGTCCGAGATCACGGCCAGTGGCGTATCGTCACCCATGCTGCCGACCGCTTCCTTCGCGTCGTCGACCATCGGCGAGAGGATAAGCTCCATATCCTCCATCGTGCGGCCGACCGCCACCTGACGGCGCATCAATTCGGCCCGTTCGAACTGCGCCCCCGGTTCCGCCCCGCCAAAGCCCTTGAGGTCGGAGAAGGCAGTGAAACCTTTCACCCACTGGCCATAGGGTTGCCTGCCGGCGATACGATCCTTGACGTCCTGATCGTGGAAGAAGCGGCCTTCGTCGAGATCGACCGCGATCATCTGGCCGGGACCAAGCCGCCCCTTTTCGACGACATTCGATTCCGGAACCACCACCATGCCGGTTTCCGATCCGACGATCAGCAGGCCCTCGTTCGTCAGCGAATAGCGGAGCGGGCGAAGCGCGCTGCGATCCACGCCCGCGACAGCCCAGCGGCCGTCGGTCATCGCAAGCGCCGCGGGGCCGTCCCACGGCTCCATCACTGACGCGAAGAACGCGTACATGTCGCGCTGTTCCTGCGGCATGGCGGTGTCGTTCTGCCATGCTTCCGGCACCAGCATCAGCTTGGCGGTCGGCGCATCGCTTCCTGCGCGGCACATCGTCCTCGAACACTGCGTCCAGCGCCGCCGTGTCCGACGCGCCCGCCGGGATCAGCGGCTTGATATCTTCCGAATGCTCGCCGAACGCGATGGAGGCCATCTTGATCTCGTGGCTCTTCATCCAGTTCTTGTTGCCGCGAATCGTGTTGATCTCGCCATTGTGCGCGAGCGTGCGGAACGGCTGCGCCAGCCACCATTGCGGGAAGGTGTTGGTCGAATAGCGCTGGTGGAAAATCGCGAAGCGGCTTTCGAACCGCTCGTCGAGCAGGTCCGGATAGAAGACCGACAGGGTCTCGGCGAGGAACAAGCCCTTGTAGATGATCGAACGGCACGACAGCGAGCAGATATAGAAACCCTGGATCTGCGCTTCGATCACCTTCTTCTCGATCCGGCGGCGGATGAGGTAGAGATTCTTCTCGAACTCCTGCGCGCGGCATTGCCGCCATCGGCGCCCGGCAGCGGCCCGGCGATCATGATCTGCTCGATCTCGGGCGCGGGTCAGCATCGCCTTGTCGCCGATCACCGAGACATCGACCGGCACCTGACGCCAGCCATAGATGGTGTAGCCGAAATCGATGATCTCGGATTCCACGATCGTGCGGCAGGTTTCCTGATCGGCAAGGTCGGTGCGCGGCAGGAATATCTGCCGACCGCCAGCAGATTGGGACGCGGGTGATGGCCCGAACGCTCGATCGCTTCCTCGAAAAAGGCCACCGGCAGCTCGACATGAATGCCCGCGCCATCGCCGGTCTTGCCATCGGCATCGACCGCGCCCCGGTGCCAGACCGCCTTCAGCGCGTCGATTGCGGCCACCACCACCCGGCGCGACGGCTTTCCATCGACGGCCGCGACCATGCCGACACCACAGGCATCGGATTCCATATCCGGCCGGTACATGCCCTCACGCGCGATGCGGGCGCGTTCGGCGTCGGAGACGGTGAACTGGTTGGTGGTCATGACGTTCAACCTTCGTAAAATTCCGTCAGGCCAGCAAAGGCCGGCTCCATACTGATCAATGGTTGATCCCGCCTCTGCATGACCCCAGCCTGTGCCGGGGTGACAAGCAGTGGTTAAGCCGCCACCTTCTCGGCCTTTGCCGCCTCTGCTTGCGTCTTCAGGAACATGTGCATCTTCGCCGCCACGTCGCGGCCGTCGCGGATCGCCCAGACGACCAGTGAAGCCCCTCGCACGATGTCGCCCGCTGCGAACACGCCTTCGAGACTGGTCTGCATCGTCTTGTGATCGACGCGGAGCGTGCCCCAGCGGGTGACGCTGAGATCGGGCGATCCGAACGCGCCGGGCAGGTCTTCGGGATCAAAACCCAGCGCCTGATGACAAGCTCCGCCTCCAGCCGGAATTCCGAACCCGGATCAGGCTCCGGCGCGCGGCGGCCGCTGGCGTCGGGCTGGCCGAGGCGCATTTTCGCGGCACGCACGCCCGATACCTGACCGTCGCCGTCGAACGCTTCGGGGGCCGAGAGCCAGACGAACTCGACCCCTTCCTCCTCGGCGTTCGCCACCTCGCGCTGCGAGCCGGGCATGTTCGCCCGGTCGCGGCGGTAGAGGCATTTCACCGATTTCGCACCCTGACGCACCGCGGTGCGGACGCAGTCCATCGCCGTGTCGCCGCCGCCGATGACGACGACATGCTTGCCTTCCGCATTGAGCGCGCCGCTTTCGAATTCCGGCACGCTATCGCCAAAGCCCTTGCGGTTCGATGCGATCAGATAATCAAGCGCCTTCACCACCCCGTCATTGCCGACGCCGGGCGCCATGATGTCGCGCGCCTTGTAGACGCCGGTCGCGATCAGCAAGGCATCGTGCTTTTCGCGAAGGTCCTCGAGCGTCGCATCGCGTCCGATCTCGAAGCCCAGGTGGAAATGAATGCCGGCCTGTTCAAGCCGGTCCACCCGACGCATCACAACATCCTTTTCCAGCTTGAAGCCGGGGATGCCATAGGTGAGGAGGCCGCCCGCGCGGTCGTGCCGGTCGTAGACATGGACATCATAGCCCTTCACGCGCAGCAGCTCGGCCGCCGTCAGCCCCGCGGGCCCGGCGCCGATGATACCGACCGACTGGCCAGAGCGGTCGGCGATGACGCGCACAGGTTCGACCCAGCCCTCTTTCCACGCGGTGTCGGTGATGAACTTTTCGACCGCGCCGATGGTGACCGCCCCGTGCCCTGAAAATTCGATCACGCAATTGCCTTCGCACAGCCGGTCCTGCGGGCAGATGCGGCCGCAGATCTCGGGCATGGTCGAAGTGCTGTTCGACAGCTCATAGGCTTCGCGCAAGCGGCCCTCGGCCGTAAGCCTCAGCCAATCGGGGATGTGGTTGTTGAGCGGGCAGTGGACCGAACAATAGGGCACGCCGCATTGCGAACAGCGCGACGCCTGCTCCTCCGCCCTTTCCAAAATATAGGCGCGCGAAATCTCAAGGAAATCGTCGTCCCGCTCACCGGCGGCACGCTTTTCCGGATAGCTTTGCCCGGTCTTTACAAAACTGAGCATCGTGTTTTCGGCCATGTGCGCGACTCCGTCTCTCGCACATGCAATATCCTATTTGCATGGCGAAGTCACGCACTTTCCCGATTGTAGGGTAGTGTTGCTGTCCTTTATCTGCCGGAAGCTGATTTTCCTGTCGCTTTGCCGCTTTCCCGGCCCTCATAAAACATCCGGTCCGGACCTTTCTACATTGAAAGCCAGATAAGGGCGGCGGTGCCGGCGACGATGCGATACCAGGCGAACGGTCCAAAGCCGTAGCGGGAAACCACGGCGACAAAGCCCTTCACCACAACCAGTGCTACTAAGAAGGAAACGACAAAGCCGACGGCAATCGCATCGAGCCCCTCGGTGCCGAGATGCCCACCCGACTTGTAAAGATCATAAGCCGTGGCGGCGATCATGGTCGGGATGGCGACGAAAAAGCTGAATTCGGCCGCCGTCTTCCGGTCCACCCCAAGCGTCAGGGCGCCCATGATCGTCGCGCCCGACCGGCTGATCCCCGGCACCATCGACAGGCACTGGGCAAAGCCGATGCCAAGCGCGGTGCGCCAGGACATACCCTCGACGCTCGACGTATGGACACGCTTCGATGCGCGCTCGATCAGAAGGATCGCGACGCCGCCGACGATCAGGGCGATAGCCACCGTACGCGGCGATTCCATCAGCGCCTTGATCGCCGAATAGACCATCGCCCCGATAATCATCGACGGAAGGAAAGCCAGCAGCACATTGCGCGCAAAGGCGACCGGCCCTGCCTTCCAGCCGAACAAACCAGCCAGAACGTCCACAAATCGCCGCCAGTAGACGACGACCACCGCCAGTATCGCCCCGAGCTGAATGACGATGTCGAAGGTTTTCGACGCCTCCCCATGCCAGCCGAGCAACGCGCCGGCGAGGATGAGATGCCCGGTCGACGAAACCGGCAGGAATTCGGTGACTTCCTCGACAACGCCGAGGAGCACGATCGTCAGAAGCGAAGGGGCCATGGTCAGTGCGCCGCCGCGTTTTTGTCGACATTGAACCGGCCGTGCTTGCGGTATTGGACCAGCCAGTCAGGCGCCTTGCTTTCAAGCGGCGTCGGCTTGATTCCAAACGCCTCAAACCCCTTAGCGCCCTTTGCCACGACATTGTCGGTCTGAAGCATGATCCACTGGTCGCGCGTGATCGGCGCGCAAGGCATGAAGTCGAACGCGGCGATCACTTCTCCAAGCGAATCGGGCACGGACAAAAAGACGCGTCGGCAACGGACGGTGTCGGCGATCCAGCCGAGCAGCTCGCGGAAACCATAGGTGCGCGGTCCGCCCAGCTCGAAGGTCTTGCCGCCATATTTTCCGGGATCGGCCGCGGCCATGGCAATGGCCTGCCCGACATCGCCCACCCATGCCGGCTGAAACCGCGCATCAGGCTTCACCACGGGGACAACAGGCGCCAGTTTGACCATACGAGCGAAGCGATTGATGAAGTCGTCCTCTGGCCCGAATATCACCGAGGGCCGGATAATGGTCGCGCCGGGGAAAACGCCGGTTACACGCGCCTCGCCTTCGGCCTTGCTGCGGCCATAGCGCGAACGTGAGGCAGGGTCCGCGCCTATCGCCGACACCTGGACGAAGGCCTTCGCCCCGGCATCGCGGGCAGCTTGCGCCAGAGCCTCCGCGCCATCGGCGTGAACCGACTCGAACCGGCCCTTCAATATGCCGACGAGATTGATGACCGCGTAAGAACCGGCAACGGCGGCGGCGAGGCTTTCAGGCCGCGAAATATCCGCGCCGGCGATCTGCACCTGCCCCAACCCGCCCAGCGGCTTCAGGAAAAGCGCGGCCTGCGTATGGCGGCTCACCGCCCGCACGCGCAGCCCCAGCCGGCAAAGCTCCTGCACGACATAGCGGCCGACAAAGCCTGAAGCCCCTACCACGGTCACCAGCCTATCGGTCGTTTCCACCGCCATTTTAAGTCCTGTCCCTTACTGATCGCCACTAACGACTGCGCCTGGACCCAATGCCCTTACACAGACGCGTTGACAAGCGGCCCCAACGCCCCGTAAAGGCGCCGCTCCAAAGCACACCTGCCCAGGTGGCGGAATTGGTAGACGCGCTGGCTTCAGGTGCCAGTGGCCGCAAGGCCGTGAAGGTTCGAGTCCTTTCCTGGGCACCACCGCGCATTGCGGCACATTGCATTTATTGAGGGTCGCGGCGCACAATCCTGGTGCTGGACGAGACCCGAACCTGGTGTGACATCTCCGCGCGCCGAACTATGGTCGGCTCGACCGGGAGAGGATCCTATCTCACCGAATAGCCGAACTCGCCGAGCGACATCCCGATCAGTTCCTGTGTTCGCCGGTTGCTGTCCGCATAGTGATCGCCAACATGCTCTTCTATCACGCGGCGGAGCCGTGCCTCCAGCCTCTCCTCGATGAAGCACGGCGATATGGCGGCGAACAGCCGCTGCAACCGGCTGCAATGTTTATGGAAACGCGGAATATGAAACAGCGCTCCGGGGCTAAGTTCATTGTGGTAGAATAACAAGTTCAAGGGACGCTGGAAGTACTGCATCAAGAGCGGTCGACGCTCATTGGCTTTCTTCACTTCGCCCAAGGGAACGCGCGGCGTCCCGCAGAACGCACCTATGGAATTCGACGAAATCCTGCGGACGCCTTCCCAGCATCTCGAACGGCAGCACCAGCACGCGATCCGGCCCGAACAATTGTCGATAATGCTCGATCAATCGGTCGAACTCGTAAAGGCACAGGGAGAAGCTTGGCTTTCGCCCCAACCCTGGTTCCGGTGTCTTGAGGTACCGTCCAATTGACTCCACCCCGCCGTCGGTAATGTGCTGACTGTACATGGATCTGATGAGGGCGCGCTGTTCCCGCAGGACTATGAGCACGCGCGCCTCCGGAAAAGTTTGCCGCAATCGCTCCGCGATCATCTGTCGGTCGCGGCCGCCCGACGACGGGTATCCCGACAGCCGCTCGTGCGAGAGCACCAAGCTCAGGGATTTTTCCTTGGCTGCGTTCAGGTGAGGCGCGTAATTATTCGCCGTGGCAACGGGATCGTAGAATAAAGGGTCGGGTACAACGAGCCGCTGCACCAGTCTATGCCGAGGCTCCCCGACCGGCACGCTAAATCCGCGTTCGGACGACTGGAATATTTCTTCGTAAAGCCAGGTGCTCCCCGTTTTGTGGAATCCGAGATGAATAAGGAGAGGAGCCCTATTGGACAGAGCGGCTGGAGCGGAACCTTCCCCAATAATGTTCGCCTCAGCAGACGGAATTTTCATGGGAAATTTGTCCCATGAAATTCATTATTACAAAAGATTTATTCTGGTTTAACTCCAAATTGCCTGATCGTTCAGAGAACGAAAATCGGACAATTTGGGCGCGCTGGGTAGCGATTGAGCCTCAAATGTATTCGATCGAGACACGCGCCGCCGCCTCTGCGGCGATACGCCGGGCTTCGTCGGCCGTTTCGCCTGACGCGAGCGCCACTGCCATGCGGCGGTTCTTGCGCGTCTCGGGCTTGCCGAAAATCCGCACGTCCACGTCATGACCGGGCCTGCCAAGCGCCAGAGCGTCCGCAATGCCATTCAGCCGGAAATTCGCGGCCTCCCGGTCGGCCAGGATCACCGCCGACGCGGTTGGCCCGTGGAGCCGGATGTCGGTGATCGGCAGGCCCAGAACGGCGCGGATATGCAGGTCGAATTCGGTCAGGTTCTGCGACAGCAACGTCACCATCCCGGTGTCGTGGGGGCGGGGCGACAGTTCGGAGAAAATCACCTCGTTCCGGGTGACGAAGAACTCGATCCCGAAAACGCCGTAGCCGCCCAGATTGTCGACGACTTTCCTGGCCATTGCCTTTGCATCGGCAAGCAATGCCTCGGTCATCGGCGTCGGCTGCCAGCTTTCCTGATAATCGCCGCGTTCCTGACGGTGCCCGATCGGCGGGCAGAAGAGCACGCCGTCACGGGTGCGGACGGTGAGCAGGGTGATCTCATAATCGAAATCGACGAATTCCTCGACGATCACCTTGCGCCGGTCGCCGCGCATATTGGCGACGGCATAGTCCCAGGCGGCTTCAAGCGTCGCCTCGTCCCTCACCGTGCTCTGCCCCTTGCCGGACGAGGACATCACCGGCTTTATGACGCAGGGAAATCCGGTGTGGGCGGCGCCGGCGCGCACTTCCTCCAGGCTTTCCGCATAACGATAGCGCGACGTCCGCAAGCCCAGTTCGACCGCGGCGACTTCGCGGATCCGGTCGCGGTTCATCGTCATAAAGGCGGCGCGGGCGGACGGGACGACGGTGAAGCCCTGGGACTCGACCTCTTGCAACACCTCGGTGCGGATCGCCTCGATTTCCGGAACGATATAGTCGGGACGGTGCTTTTCGATCGTCTCGCGCAGCCGGTCGGCGTCGAGCATGGAGAAAATCTCCCGCTCGTCGGCCATCTGCATCGCAGGCGCGCCCGCATAGCTATCGCATGCGACGACATGGCACCCGAGCCGTTTCGCCGAAATCACGAATTCCTTGCCAAGTTCCCCTGAGCCAAGAAGCAGCAGCTTTGCAGTGTATGCCATGTAATCCCCAATGATGATCGGGCCGCCGGTTACACCAATCAGGCGTGCCGCTCAAACACCTACAGCGCATCGCCCGGAGTTGCTCTTCCCCTTGGCACCCACCCTTGCTAAAGCGCGCGCGACTTTTTCTGAGCGGGCGCAGCAGCGTGGCTGGCCTGCCCATCACAAACATCTGCAAGGAAGCGAGGGACAATCGATGACCGCCGTTGGACAGGACACATTGAAAACCCGCCGTACACTGACGGCCGCGGGCCAGACCTTCAGCTATTACAGCCTTGAAGAGGCGGCAAAGCAGATTGGCGACGTATCCCGCCTGCCCTATTCGATGAAGGTGCTGCTCGAAAACCTGCTGCGCTTCGAAGACGGTGTCACCGTCACGACCGAAGACGTGAAGGCGCTGGCCGATTGGCAGAAGAACCGCAAGTCCGACCGCGAGATCCAGTATCGCCCGGCACGCGTGCTGATGCAGGATTTCACCGGCGTTCCCTGCGTGGTCGACCTCGCCGCCATGCGCGACGCCATCAGCAAGCTGGGCGGCGACGCGCAGAAGATCAACCCGCTGGTTCCCGTCCACTTGGTCATCGACCATTCGGTCATGGTCGACGAGTTCGGCAGCCCCAAGGCGTTCGAGAAGAACGTCGAGTTGGAATACGCCCGCAACATGGAGCGGTACGAGTTCCTCCGCTGGGGATCGAAAGCGCTCAACAACTTCTCGGTGGTCCCCCCGGGCACCGGCATCTGCCATCAGGTGAACCTGGAAAATATCGCGCAGACGATCTGGTCCTCCACCGACGCATCGGGCGCGACCGTCGCCTATCCCGACACGCTGGTGGGCACCGACAGCCACACGACCATGGTCAACGGCCTCGGCGTGCTGGGCTGGGGCGTGGGCGGCATCGAGGCGGAAGCGGCCATGCTCGGCCAGCCCGTCTCCATGCTCATCCCCGAAGTCGTCGGCTTCAAGCTGACCGGCACACTATCGGAAGGCATCACCGCCACCGATCTGGTGCTGACGGTGACGCAGATGCTGCGTGCCAAGGGCGTGGTCGGCCGCTTCGTCGAATTCTACGGCCCCGGCCTCGATGCGCTGACGCTCGCCGACCGCGCGACCATCGCCAATATGGCGCCCGAATATGGCGCGACCTGCGGCTTCTTCCCGATCGACCAGGCGACGATCAACTATCTGCGCCTCACCGGCCGCACCGAAGAGCGGATTGCGCTCGTCGAAGCCTATGCCAAGGCGCAGGGCATGTGGCGCAACGCCACCTCCGCCGATCCGGTGTTCACTGATTCGCTGGAGCTTGACATCTGCACCGTTCAGCCGTCGCTTGCCGGGCCGAAGCGCCCGCAGGATCGCGTCCTGCTCGGCGCGGTCGACGAAGGGTTCAACGCCGAACTGACCAATGGCTACAAAAAGGGCAGCGAAGCCACGAAGCGCGTGCCGGTTACGGGCGAAAGCTTCAACCTTGGGCATGGCGATGTGGTGATCGCCGCGATCACGAGCTGCACCAACACGTCCAACCCCTCGGTGCTGATCGCCGCCGGCCTCGTCGCGCGCAAGGCACGCGCGCTGGGTCTTGAGCGCAAGCCCTGGGTGAAGTCGTCGCTCGCGCCCGGATCGCAGGTCGTCACCGACTATCTGAACAAGGCGGGCCTCACCCAGGATCTCGACGCGCTTGGTTTCAACCTCGTCGGCTATGGCTGCACGACCTGCATCGGCAACTCGGGTCCGCTGCCTGAGCCGATCTCGAAGGCGATCAACGAGAACGACCTCGTTGCCTCGGCCGTGCTGTCGGGCAACCGCAACTTCGAAGGCCGCGTATCGCCCGACGTACGCGCCAACTACCTCGCCTCGCCCCCGCTGGTCGTCGCCTATGCATTGTTCGGCACGACCGCGAAGGACATTACGACCGAAGCGATCGGCACCAGTAAGGATGGCCAGCCCATCTACCTGAAGGACATCTGGCCGACCAACCAGGAAGTGCACGATCTGATCGCATCGGTGATCGATTCCAACATGTTCCGTAGCCGGTACAACGATGTCTATCTGGGCGACAAGAATTGGCAGGCCATCGAGGTGACGGGTTCCGACACCTATGGCTGGAGCGCCGGTTCCACCTATGTGCAGAACCCGCCCTATTTCGAAGGCATGACGATGACGCCCGCTCCGGTCGGCGACATCCGCGACGCGCGGCCGCTGGCGGTGCTGGGCGATTCCATCACCACCGACCACATCTCGCCCGCCGGTTCGATCAAGGCGGACAGCCCGGCCGGCAAATATCTGCAAGACCATCAGGTCAACCGCGCGGACTTCAACTCCTATGGCGCGCGGCGCGGCAATCATGAGGTGATGATGCGCGGCACCTTCGCCAACATCCGCATCAAGAACGAGATGGTGCCGGGCGTCGAAGGCGGCATCACGAAGCACATTCCGTCGGGCGAGCAGATGCCGATCTTTGACGCCGCGATGAAGTACAAGGCCGAAGGCACGCCGCTCGTCATCGTCGCGGGCAAGGAATATGGCACCGGCTCGTCGCGCGACTGGGCAGCGAAGGGCACCAACCTGCTGGGCGTCAAGGCCGTGATCGCCGAAAGCTTCGAGCGCATCCATCGTTCGAACCTGATCGGCATGGGCGTGCTTGCGCTGCAGTTCGCCCCAGGCGTCGACCGCAAGACGCTGAAGCTTGACGGCACCGAAACCTTCACCATCGAGGGCGTCGCCGATCTGAAGCCGCGCCAGACGCTGAAGGTGACGTTGACCCGCGTTGACGGCTCCACCGCCACCTTCGATACGCTGTGCCGGATCGATACGGTCAATGAGCTGGAATATTTCTACAACGGCGGCATCCTGCACTATGTGCTGAGGAAGCTGGCAGCCTGAGCCGCCATACCGCCGACAAAGAAAAGGCCGGGAGCGATCCCGGCCTTTTTCGTAAAAGACGATCAGGCCTTACCGCCAATCGATAATTTTCCAGCCGCGCCGTTTCGCCATGCGCCGCAATTTCTTGTGCGGGTTGACCGCAAAGGGCTCGTCCGCCCATTCAAGCACGGGCGCGTCCGAGGCGTGGTCCGAATAGAAGCGGATGCGCGCCTGATCGCGATCGATCCCCCGTGCCGCCAACCAGGCGCTGATCATCCTTAGCTTGGCCGGACCATAGCAGTTCTCGCCGTCGATCTTCGCGAGGATACGGCTGTCGAGCCCTATGATGCTGTTGGTCGCGATCACGTCGTCCATGCCGACTTCATCCGCGATCGCTTCGACATATAGCCGATAGCTCGCGGTCGCGAGCACGGTGCGCCAATCATCGGCCTTGTCCGCGGCAATGCGCTCCACGGCATGAGGATAGACGTTCGTCACAATCGTTCGCCGGGCAAACCCGTCGGTTACGGGTTTCAGCTCCGCCGGATGGACATGCGGGCCAAGCAGCAGCGTCTGGTTCCATTCCTTCAAGGTCGCGCGGTTGATGATCTTCAACGCATAAAGCAGCATCACCAGCGGCACGAGCGGCACAAAAAAGAGCCGCCACGGCGCAAGGCGCAGCGCCGCGTACAGCAGGAAAGGTGTGAACGTACCGTGCCGCGTGATCGTGCGGTCCATGTCGTAGATCGCGAGCTTGATCACGCCCTGCCCTCCAGTATCGCGGTCGCCAGTTGATGGTCGGAAGGCTTGTCGACATCGACGGCCGCCAACGGATCATCGAGCGCGACCGCCTTCACAACCGCACCCAGCCGCCGCCCCGCCCGCGCGAGCGCTTCGCCGAGCGTGATCGTCCGGGTCAGCGCGCCGAGCAGCAGCACCGGCCCGAACCGCGCGATCAGCCGCCAGCCCTTTTTGCGATGCTGTTCGACCTCCGCCCAAGTCCTGAGGGCATTCGCAGACGCCGGGCCATTGAGCGCGAACAGGTTTGCGCCCGTCCAACTGCCCTTGCGAAAATGGAGCCAGGTGCGCCTGTTGTCGGGGAAAGCACGGCGCACCACGCCGCGCTCCACCACGCCGACGGCAATGTCGCAATCTTCCGCGTTGGCGAGAAAGCAACTGATCGTTTCAGGCCGCAGCAGCGGATGATCGGCGGTCGTCACCAGCACCGGCCATGCGAGCCGGGCTCCCGCCATGCCTGCGACCGATGCGGCGATGCCCGTATTGGAAACGGCGAAATGCACCCGACTGTCGTCGGCCGCCCGCTTCACCTGTTCATCGGCCAGCAGCACATCTGGTTTCTGCGCCATTACCGTCACAGTCGCGATCTCCGGGACGGCAAGCAGATTCTCGATACAACGGGCGAGCATCGGCCTGCCCGCCACCGGAACAAGCGCCTTCCATTCGATTCCGAAATGCGCGGCCAGGGCGTCGGTTCCGGGACGCTGCCCCGCGAGCAGCAGCACATTCCAGGCCGTCATCGGCGATAAGGCGGTTTGGTCATCGGACAGCTCTTGCCGGTGGTTATGGCAACAATATGAAGTGCCGGCCCTTTTTCTGATCGAAAGCCAGCGTTTTCAAGTCTTGCCCGATTTGCCTGCATCGGCCAACGTAACGACCTTATGACCACGCGCGCCGATTTCGAGGAACACCAGGATGGCGACGCGCGGTTGCTGGGCCTCTCCGGCCGCCTGACCCTGGCGCGCATCGGCGACCTGCCCGACCGGCTTGCCGCGCTTCCCACCGATGGCTCATTCGTCCTGGATCTTTCAAAGGTCGAAAGGATGGACACGGTCGGCGCGTTCGTGATCCATCGATTCCAGAAAAACCGCGAGGGCCGGGTCCGGTTGACCGGAGCGAACGCGGGTATGACGCGGTTGATCGAACAGGTTGGGGAAGGCGACCATCCGGTAAAAATCCGTCCCGATCCCCGACCGCCCTTTGCCCGGGTGATGAGCGATGTGGGCAAGGCGACCATCGAAGCCTTCCGTACGCTGATCGCGTTTGTCGAGTTCTTCGGCCACATCCTGGTCGCGGCCCTGACCGTCATCCGCAACCCGAAGCGGTTTCGGCTCAATGCGGTAATCCGGCAGTTCGAGGTGGTGGGCGTAAATGCGCTCGGCATCGTCGGGCTGATGAGCTTCCTCATCGGCATCGTGATCGCCCAGCAGGGCGCCGTTCAGCTCCGCCAGTTCGGTGCCGAAGTCTTTGCGATCAACCTGATCGGACGGATCACGCTCCGCGAACTGGGGGTGCTCATGACCGCGATCATGATGGCGGGCCGGTCCGGATCGGCCTTTGCCGCCCAGATCGGCTCGATGCGTCTCGGCGAGGAAATCGACGCGATGCGCACCATCGGGGTGTCGCCGATGGAGGCGCTGGTCCTGCCGCGCACGATTGCCGCGACTCTGCTGCTGCCCGTGCTTGGCTTTTATTCCTCGCTGATCGCGATCATCGGCGGCGGCATATTCTGCTGGCTCTCGCTCGATATCCCGCCCGCCACCTTCGTCCAGCGCATCCGCGAAGTCGTCCCCATCACCGACCTGTGGGTGGGCTTGGTCAAGGCGCCGGTCTTCGGGGCGCTGATCGCCGTCACCGGCTGCTATCAGGGCATGCAGGTCAAAGGAAACGCGGAGGAAGTAGGCCTCAGGACCACCGCCGCCGTCGTGCAGGGGATTTTCCTCGTGATTGTGCTCGACGCCTTTTTCGCGGTGTTCTTCAGCCAAATCGGGTGGTCATGAGCAGCGGCGACGACATCGTCATCAAGGTCGAGGGCCTCAAAAACGCCTTTGGCGATCAGGTCATCCACGACGATCTGAACCTGAAGGTGCGCCGCGGCGAAATCCTGGGCGTGGTCGGCGGGTCGGGCACCGGCAAGTCGGTGCTGATGCGATCGATCATCGGGCTCCAGCAACCCGAAGCCGGCACGGTCGAAGTCTTTGGCGAATCCATGATTGGCGCGGGGCCGCAGGCGCACCAGGAGATCAGGCGACGTTGGGGGGTGCTTTTTCAGGCAGGGGCTCTTTTTTCTACTCTGACGGTGGCTGAAAATGTGCAGGTTCCGTTGCGCGAATATTATGAGCTGGACGAAGCGCTGCTTGACGGCATCGCTGCCTACAAGATCGCCATGACCGGCCTTCCCGCCGAAGCGGGGCCTAAATATCCGTCCGAGCTTTCAGGCGGGATGCGAAAGCGCGCCAGCCTTGCCCGGGCGCTGGCGCTCGATCCCTTGCTCCTGTTCCTGGACGAACCGACCTCGGGACTGGACCCGATCGGCGCGGCGGCGTTCGACAACCTCATCCGGTCGCTGCGCGATACATTGGACCTGACGGTTTTTCTGATCACGCATGATCTGGACACCTTGTACGCGATCTGCGACCGGGTGGCCGTGCTGGCTGACCAGAAGGTGCTGGCGACCGGGACGATAACGGAGCTTCTGGCATTTGATCATCCCTGGATTCGCGACTATTTTCAGGGGCCGCGCGGACGTGCTGCGGCAGATACCGCCAGGGATCACAGTCCCGCCGATCATACGCCTGACGATCACGGGGGGGCCGCGCACTAATGGAAAACAAGAGCAACTATATCCTGGTCGGCACCACCGTACTGGCCCTGCTACTGGCCACGGTCATATTCATCGTCTGGATGGCACGCATCGGCGGCGGGGAAAAAAAGGAATATGACGTCTTCTTCAACCAATCGGTGAGCGGCCTGGCGCGGGGCTCCGGCGTCGCCTTTTCCGGCGTCCCGGTGGGCGAGGTGAAAAACATCGCGTTATTGCCCAACACGCCTGAGTTCGTGCGGGTACGCATCTCCGTCAACGACGACGTGCCGATCCTGCAGGGAACCACCGCAAGCATCGAAGGCATCGGGTTCACCGGCGTATCCCAGATCGCGCTCGACGGCGCCATTCGCGGCGCGCCGCCGATTGTGGAACCGGGGCCAGAAGGCAGGCCGGTGATCCCGGCCAAGCCCGGAGCGCTGGGCGAACTGCTGAACAATGCGCCCCAGCTTCTGGAAAGGCTGACGACATTGACGGAACGCCTGACGCAGTTGCTGTCCGATCATAACCAGGCGTCCATCGCCGGGATATTGGAAAACACCAACCGCATCAGCCGCGAACTTGCCAATCATTCGCCCGAAATCACCCAGACGCTGATCGAGGCGCGCGTTGCGATCAAGCAAGCGGGCGACGCCGCCGAACAAATGGGCAAGCTGGCAAGCACGACCAATGAGCTGATGAACGAGGATGGGAAACCGCTTGTCGCGGACCTTCGTCGCGCGGTGAAACAGGCCGACCATACGCTCGCCACCATCGACACGACCATGAAGGGCGCGCAACCAAGCTTGCAGGCCTTTTCCAAGCAGACGCTGCCGCAGGTCGGTGAATTGGTGGTGGAACTTCGCGACATGTCATCGTCGCTGAACGCTATCGCCAACCGGGTGAACCGAAACCCGAACAGCGTGATCTTCGGTGGACCCAAACTCCCAGACTATGAGCCCCGCCATGCAAAATAAGCCGATCATCGCGCTAGCCGCATCGCTTGCCCTGTCGGGCTGTCTGGGGCTCAATGGGCCGAAGGCGCCCCCCACCCTTTTCACCCTGTCGTCGCCTGTGCCGGCCGAGCTTCCATCGCGAAGCGCCAAGGCCGGCGCAACGATCACGGTGGTGGTACCGACCGTACCCGCCGCGATCCAGACGATGCGCATTCCGGTGCGCGTAAGCCCCACCGAATATGCCTATATCAAGAATGCGCAGTGGGTAGAGGCGCCCGGCAACCTGTTTCAGCGCCTTGTGTCGGATACCATCACAGCCCGCACCAAGCTGGTCGTGCTCGATCCGCGCCAGACGACTTACGACCCCGGACACCGGCTGACGGGACAGCTTGTCGACTTCGGCCTTGATGCGACCGATCCGTCGGCGCCCAAAGCAAGCGTGCGATATGACGCAACCGTCACCCTTGCCGACGGCACGGGTGTCGCCACCAGGCGCTTTGAGTCCAGCCGTCCCACCAGCAGCCGGGATCCCCGCGCCGTGGCGAGGGCCTTGAACGAAGCAGCGACCGAAGTGGCCCAGCAGGTCGCGGACTGGGTCGGCGCGGTCTGAAAACCCGGACCGGGCGGTCGTTCGCGGACAGGCCGTTCAGCCCAGGCTCTTCGAAACCTGTTCCAGGACGTCCTTCGACAGCCGTGGCGCAGCAGCAATCCGCTCAAGTTCGCGATGCATCGTTTGGCTCCTTTCACCGAGGAACCGCCGCCAGCGGCCCAGCGGCGTCACCAGTCGCGCCGCCGATTGGGGATTGATCCGGTCGACGGCAATTATCGTATCGGCCAGGAAGCGGTATCCTTCGCCCTCGCCCGAATGGAACGCGCGCTGGTTTGAAGCGAAACTGCCGACCAGCGACCGCAGCCGGTTGGGATTGGCGATATGGAAGTCCGGATGAACGGACAGCCTGACAACGGCCTCCAGTGTATCATCACGGATCGACAGGGCCTGCGTTGCGAACCATTTGTCGATGACGAGCGGGTCATGGGCATACCGGTCGTGGAAGGCGGCAAGCGCGGTGATCCGCTCCTTTGAGTCACCATTGGCGAGCACCGCCAGCGCGCCCTGCCGGTCGGTCATGTTGTCCGCCGTCTCGAACTGCCGATAAGCCAGCGCCGCGGCATCCGGATCGCCGTTTGCCGAAAGATATCCCAACGCAACCGAGCGCATCCTGCGCGCGCCCTTGGCGGCGGGCGACAGCTCGAAGCGGTTCGCAGAGCTTGCGTCATAATGCGCCCGCCATTTGTCCGCCAGCGCATTGCCCATGGCCTTGCGCAAGACCTCGCGCGTCTGATGAATGGCCTCGGGATCGACGCTGTCCATGCGATCGCCGATGAAGCCTTCGGAGGGCAGCAACACGGCTTCGGCCATAAATGCCCGGTCGAGCGCGTCGTCGTCCAGCGTCCAGCCGACCGCGTCCACCACTGCGGAGAACCCGCCCCGATCGCCCCCCACACCGGCGATCAGCGAATTGAGCATCAGTTGTTGCAAGGCCTCGTAACGGGCGAAGGGATCGTCGTCATGGCCCGACAAGAACGCCAGATCACCGGCATCACGCCTGGATTCAATGACGACGGGTGCCGAAAAACCCCGATTGATCGAGAGGACAGGGGCTTCGGCAAGTTCGTTGAACACGATCCGTTGTTCGAACGACCGCAGCTCGACCAGCTTTTCATCGACGAGACGCGCGCCGGAACTCGCGACCGAACAGCGCCAGCTTCAGCGGGATATGCATCGGCTGCTTTTGCAGTTGGCCAGGCGTTGGCGGCAGAGCCTGCTTCAACGTAAGTTCCGCGCCGCGCGACGCTTCGTCATAGCGCAGCGCGGCCTCCACCCGCGGCGTCCCCGCCTGGGAATACCATAGACGGAACTGGGTGAGGTCGACGCCGCTCGCATCCTCCATGGCGCGGACGAAATCCTCGCACGTGACGGCTTGTCCGTCATGGCGTTCGAAATAGAGGTCGGAGCCCTTCCGGAACCGCTCCGGCCCAAGCAGGGTCGCCATCATGCGGATGACTTCGGCACCCTTGTTGTAGACGGTCGATGTATAGAAATTGGATATTTCAAAATAGCTTTCCGGACGCACCGGATGGGCCAGCGGCCCGGCGTCCTCGGGGAACTGGACCGCGCGAAGCGAACGCACGTCCTCGATCCGCTTGACCGCCGATGAGCTTTCGTCCGCCGAAAAGCTCTGATCGCGAAAGACGGTGAAGCCCTCCTTCAGCGAGAGCTGGAACCAGTCGCGGCAGGTGACGCGATTGCCCGACCAGTTGTGGAAATATTCGTGCGCGACGACCGCCGCAACCGCATCGAAATCGGCGTCGGTCGCGGTCTCCGCATCGGCCAATATGTAGCGGGCGTTGAAGATGTTGAGGCTCTTGTTCTCCATCGCGCCAAAGTTGAAATCATTGACCGCGACGATGTTGAACTGGTTGAGGTCATATTCGCGGCCATAAACACGTTCGTCCCAAGCCATCGAAGCCTTGAGCGCGGCCATCGCATGCTGCGTCTTGTCGAGATCGCTCTCGCGGACCCAGATGCCGAGATCGACCTTGCGACCGCTGGCGCTCGTGAACGTGTCGCGCAATGCGGCAAGGTCGCCCGCAACCAGGGCAAACAGATAGCAGGGCTTGGGAAACGGATCTTCCCATTCCGTCCAGTGCATTGCATCGGCCCCCTGGCCTTCGGCAACGAGGTTTCCGTTGGACAGCAGCACCGGAAACCGCGCGCGTTCGGCCCGAAGACGCACGCGATAGCGACTGAGCACGTCCGGACGATCCGGAAACCAGGTGATGCGCCTGAACCCTTCAGCCTCGCATTGCGTGCACAATAACCCGCCCGAGGCATAAAGCCCCATCAACTGGGTATTCGTTTCGGGCGAAATGCTGACCAGGGTTTCGACCGTCGCCGAAGCCGCCTTCACGTCCAGGACAAGCTGGCCCGCCTCCATGCGCCACGCACCCGGCGCAAGCTCGCGGCCGTCAAGCACGACCTTCAACAGCGTCAGCCCGGCGCCGTCCAGCCGCAACGGGCGGTCGTGATCGCCATTTCGTACGACAGACAGTGTCGCTTTCACCTTGGTTCGCGCCGGATCGAGATCGAAGTCGAGCGCGAGCTGCGGCACGAGCCAGTCGGGCTGCCGATAGTCCTGACGGCGAACCGGGTGCGGAGTTGTAGAATGCGCGTCCATGTCGATTGCCTCTACGCGGTTCGTTTGCGACGCGCTAGACAGCGGCGATGCCACATCTGCTTCTCTTCGGAATGGGGTATTCCGGTCAACGCATCGCCGCGCGATTGGCTGCGAAAGGGTGGCAGATCACGGCCACGAAGCAGCAAGCCGAAGGCCCATCCATCGCATTCGACGATGATGCCAATGTGCGCAAGGCCATTGCGAGCGCGACTCACATATTGTCCTCGGTTCCACCGGCAGACGGCGGCGATCCGGTATTGTCCCGCTATGGCGAGCATCTGCGACGATCGGCCGCACAATGGACCGGCTATTTGTCCGCTACCGGTGTCTATGGCGACACCGGCGGCGCCTATGTGGACGAAACAGCGCCCATCGGGGGCGGCAGGCGCAATATGCGCGTCGCGGCGGACCGGGAATGGCAGGCAATACGCCCGGACGTTCGCATCTTTCGCCTGCCGGGCATCTATGGGCCGGGGCGGTCGCCACTGGAACGCGTGCTTGGCGGCCAGGCGCGTCGCATCGACCTGCCTGGGCAGGTCTTCAGCCGAGTCCATGTCGACGACATCGCCGCAGGCGTCGTCCTGTCGATGAAACAGGGTCCGGCCGGCCTCTACAATCTGGCTGATGATTTCCCGTGCAGCCAGAACCAGGTGATCGCCTATGCATGCCATCTGCTGGGCATGCCGCCGCCGCCGCTGCAATCGCTCGCCGAAGCCCGGCTCTCGCCGCAAGCACAGGCTTTCTATGACGAAAATCGACGCGTCGCGAACAACAAGGCCAAGCGGCTGCTTGGCTGGCGGCCTCTTTATCCCGACTATCGTGTGGGGCTGCGGGCTTTGAGCGCCACGGCCAGCCGGTCATGACGCTTCAGGCGCAGCGGCAGGCGCCGAGGGCCTGCACGCCTGATATCTCGCCGTTCGGGGGGTGGTGCTGCTGGCGAGGATTGAACTCGCGACCTCAGCCTTACCAAGGATGCGCTCTACCACTGAGCTACAGCAGCGTGACCCCGCCGAACCGGCGAGGCCGCGCTATGGGCAAAGCATGGCCTTGTTGTCAAGGCAAGCTTTGCGGATGCCTAAGCAAACGGGGCTGACACCGTCCCCGGATCGCGGCAAAAGAACCGCATGACTTTAGAAGCGGAAAAGAAAGCGCGGCTGGCCGAGGCGCTTCGCGCGAACCTGCGGCGCAGAAAGGCGCAGGCCCGGGCGGTTGCGGAGGAGAAGCCGAAGGACGAGGCGGAAGGCGCATCATCGTCTTCCGACCCTGAGCGCCAATCCCGCTAAAGCGCGGGGTTTTGCTAACCGGCAGGCTTTTCCAACGCCGCATCGATCGCGTTCGTCACCTTAATATCCATCGGATCGACCTTTGTGCCGAATGCCGTGATCAGCCTGCCGTCGCGGCCGATCAGATATTTGTGAAAATTCCATTTGGGGATGTTCGCCATGCCGAGTTCCGCCGCCGCCCATTTATAAACGGGAATCGCGGTCGGGCCGATGACGTCGCTCTTTTCGGCGAGCGGGAATTTGATGCCGAACTTGGTCTTGCAGAAGGTCGAGATTTCCTTGTTGGACTTATATTCCTGGCCAAGGAAATTGCCTGACGGAACGCCGATCACGGTGAAGCCGCGCGGCGCATAGGTGCTCTGGAGCTTTTGCAGCCCCTCATATTGAGGCGTGAATCCGCAGAAGCTGGCGGTGTTGACCAGCAAAACCACCTTACCCCGGAAATGCGACAGCGGCATCGGCGTGCCGTCGATGGCGGTCAATTTATAGTCGTAGACCGTCCCGCCCTTCTGCCCTTGCGATGCCTGAGCGATCGACCAGCCGCCGGCAACCGCGATTCCGAAGCGCGACCGCGCCGGCGAAAAAATTCCTGGTCATCATTCGTCTCCCGGTTAGATGGATTGCGTCACCTGCCGCAGCCAGCTTTGCGTTTCGGCGCCGACCAGCGGCCCAAGCTCTGCCGCCACGCGGGCATGGTAGGCATTGAGCCACGCCTTTTCGCCATCGTCCAGCATCGATTCATCTATGAGCGACCGATCTATCGGAGCCAGCGTCAGCGTTTCAAAGCCGAACATTTCCTTTTCCGCGCCCGCGATCTGGTGCGGCACGACGAGCACCAGATTCTCGATACGGATGCCATAGCCGCCAGTCTTGTAATAGCCCGGCTCGTCCGAAATGATCATGCCCGCCTGCAATGGCTCGTCGACCGCCCCGCCGGTCGCAATCCGCTGCGGCCCTTCATGCACGGCAAGGAAGCTGCCGACGCCGTGGCCGGTGCCATGCGCGTAATCCAGCCCGACCGCCCAAAGATGCTGCCGGGCCAGGATGTCGAGCTGGCTGCCGCGCGTCCCCTTGGGAAAGACGGCGCGGGCAATCCCGATATGCCCTTTCAGGACGCGGGTGAACCGGTCGCGCATTTCCGCGGTCGGTTCGCCGATGGCGACGGTGCGGGTGACGTCCGTCGTGCCATCGGGATATTGCCCGCCCGAATTGATCAGGAAAAGCTGGCCGGGCTCGATCGGGCGATTGGTCTTTTCCGACACCCGGTAATGGACGATCGCGCCATTGGGGCCCGCTCCCGAAATTGTGTCGAACGAAAGGTCGCGCAGTTCGCCGGTTTCCTTGCGGAAGGCGTGAAGCCGGTCGGCCGCAGCCAGCTCATCGAGGCCACCCTTCGGGGCTTCGACCGCCAGCCAGTGCAGGAAGCGGGTAAGCGCCGCACCGTCCCGGACATGGGCGGCTTTGGTTCCGGCGATCTCGACCGGATTCTTGATCGCCTTGGCCAGCACGACAGGATCGCGCGCTTCAATGACCTTTGCGCCTGCCTGCTCAAGCCGTTCGAAGATCGCGGTGACGGCTGTGGCGGGGTCGGCAACGACCGTCTTTCCGGCAAACGCGGCAAGCCCTTTGACGAAATCGAGCCGGGGATGGACGCGCACCGCATTGCCGAGGTGGGCGCGGACGCCGTCGTCGAGCTTGGCCTCATCGACATAAAGATCGGCCGTGCCGTCGGAATGAACCAGTGCAAAGGCCAGGGCCACCGGCGTCCGGGCGACGTCCGCCCCCCGGATGTTGAACACCCAGGCGATCGAATCCAGAGCGGAAAGAACGGCAGCGTCCGCGCGCTTTCCCTGAAGCCATTCGGCGATCTCCTGCCGCTTTTCAGCGGAGGATTTGCCGGCATGGCGATCGGGGTGGACGATCAGGCGCGCGTTCGACGGCTGCGGTCTATCCCGCCAGATGCTGTCCACCGGATTGTCGGGAAGCGCGATGAGTTCGCCGTTTTTCGCCTCCATCGCCTCGCGCGCGGTCTTCACCCATGGGCGGGTATGAAGCCAGGGATCATAGCCGATGCGCGCGCCTTCGGGCGCATGGCCTTGCAGCCATTCGGCGACGCTCGTCTGCGGTATGGACTTATAGCTCCAGAATTTTCCGTCGACCTGGTCCCGTACCTGCAGGGTGTAGCGCCCATCGACGAAGATCGCGGCTTCGCCCTGAAGCACGACCGCGGTTCCCGCCGAGCCTTCGAATCCCGTCAACCAGGCGAGCCGCTGGGCGTATTCGCCGATATATTCGCTCATATGCTCGTCGGTGAGCGGCACGACAAAGCCGTCGAGCTTGCGGGACTTGAGTTCATCACGGAGCGCATTCAACCGCGCTTCATAGGTGGACATTGACGAAACCTCTTGAGATCACTGCTGTTAGAGATAGGCCCTTGGGGCCGCAGTTTCCATCCACGGAGTTGTCATTGTCCGATCTGCCCCCGCCGCCAGCCGCCAAGCCTCGCCAGCACAGTTTCACCCGCCACGGCATCACCGTGTTCGACGATTACGCCTGGCTGCGCGATCCCGGCTATCCGAAGGTCGAGGATGCGGCGGTGCTCGATTACCTGAACGCCGAAAACGCCTATTTCGAGGCAGCAATGGCGCCGCACCGTCCGCTCATCGACGCCCTGTTCGAGGAGATGAAGGGTCGCCAGAAAGAGGACGACTCAAGCGTGCCGGTGAAGGACGGCGACTGGCTGTACTGGTGGGCATTCGACAAGGGCGCGCAGTACCGCAAATGGTATCGCAAGCCGGTCGGCGGGGGCGAGGCGGAACTGCTGGTCGACGAGCCTGCCGAGGGGGCGGGAAAAGAATATTTCCGGCTCGGCGCGATGGAGGCGAGCCCCGACGGCAGGCTGATCGCCTGGGCGGCGGATGACGACGGGTCCGAACGCTTCAAGCTGAGGGTTCGCGATCTTGCTACCGGCGCGGATGTGGCGACGGTGACGAAGGACGCCATCGGCCGGATCGTCTGGGCGACGAATGGCGCGAGCTTCGTCTATACCGAGGTCAACGACAACTGGCGGGCATACCGGGCGCGCCTGCATCGGCTGGGAACGTCGCCCGAGAGCGACGTGACGCTCTATGAGGAGAGCGACCCCGGCTTTTCGGTGGGCGTCGACCGCACGCAGGATCGCAGCCATATCATTATTTCGACCGGCGACCATGACACGTCCGAAATACGCCTTGTTCCCGCCGACCGGCCTGACGCCGCGCCCCTGCTGATTTCGCCGCGCAAGGTGAAACGGCAATATTCGATGGACATGGCGCACGGCACGCTCTGGGTGTTGACCAATGACACGCATGTGAACTTTCGCATCGCCCGCGCCACGCTGGACAGGCCGGATCAATGGGAAACGGTGATCGCCGGATCGGACACCGTCTATCTGCGCGGGCTGTCGAGCTTTTCCGGCCATCTCGTGATCACGGAGCGGGTGAACGGGCTCGACCAGATCCGGCTGCGCACCTATGCGGGCGACGAACATCGGATCGCCTTTCCCGAACCGAGCTATACGGTGGGGCTGGCGAGCAACCCCGAGTTCGCGCCCACCGCTTACCGGCTGGGCTATTCGTCGATGGTGACGCCCGATACCGTTTATGATTACGATCCCGCCGCCCGCGCCCTGGCGGCGTTGAAGGTGCGGGAGGTGCCGTCCGGCTATAATGCCGCGAACTATGTGACCGAGCGCCTTCTTGTCACGGCACGCGACGGCGCGAAGGTGCCGGTTTCCATCGTCTACAAAAGGGGCTTTCCCCGCGATGGCTCGGGCAAGCTCTTCCTTTATGGCTATGGCGCGTATGGCCTCGCCATTCCGCCGCGCTTTTCGTCCAACCGGCTGAGCCTGCTCGACCGGGGTTTCGCCTACGCCATCGCCCATATCCGGGGCGGCGATGACATGGGTTATGGCTGGTACCTTGACGGAAAGCTCGACAAGCGGACGAACGCCTTCAATGACTTCATCGACGCCGCCAGGGGGCTGATCGACGCCGGATTTGCGCACTCCGGTCGCATCGCGATCCAGGGGGGTTCAGCCGGCGGCGAGCTGATGGGCGCGGTCGTGAATGGCGCGCCGGAGCTGTGGGGCGCGGTGGTTGCCGATGTGCCCTTTGTCGACGTGCTCAACACCATGCTGGACGAGACACTGCCGCTTACGCCCGGCGAATGGCCCGAATGGGGCAATCCGATCACCGACAAGGCGGCATTCGACCTGATCCGGAGCTACAGCCCCTATGACAATGTAAAAGCGCAAGCCTACCCGCCGATGCTGATCACGGGTGGATTGAACGACCCGCGCGTCACCTATTGGGAACCGGCCAAATGGGCCGCGAAACTGCGCGCCACGCGGACCGACGCCAATCTGCAACTGCTGAAGATCAATATGGGCGCGGGCCATCGTGGCAAATCAGGCCGGTGGGATTCGCTGAAAGAAGAAGCGGAAGCTTATGCCTTTGTGCTCACCCAGATGGAGCAGGAGAACAACCCCAGCCCTTAACCGCGACCGCGCCGCCGCCCCCTTTTTTGGGGCTAGCCCAAAAAGCCCGCGGCTACGCCTGATGATACTCACGCCCATCCGGCAAATCCTGTATTATTGCTGGCGGGATCGGAAAGTCGCGGCATGCGTGTTGATCAGTTGTTTCCGGATGGCGGCGGGGAGGCGGACAGCCTCGATGCGCATTACCGCCGAGAAGGCTACGCCATCGTCCGTGGACTGTTTTCACCAGCGGAGATCGCCGAAATCGGCAGGGCGATCGATCAGGTCCGGGCAGAGGGTGTCCGGCATGGCCGCTGCTTCCGCCATGGAAACCTGTTCTACAATGTAGGCGCGGACGGCACCGGCCATCCGCAAGTACGGATGGTGCAATGGCCGTCCTATCACCAGCCGGTTCTGAACGCCGTGCGGCTGGACAGGCGGATGGCGGACGCGGTCGCGTCGCTGATCGGGCGCGACCTGAAGCAGATCATCAACCAGTTGCACTGGAAGTCGAACGGCGGCCGTTGCGATTTCGCCTGGCACCAGGATTGCCGCTTCCGCCGCCCCGCCGCCGCCTATCGAGGGCTGGGCGACAATTATGTGCAGACCGGTCTTGCCGTCGATCCGCACACGCCGTCGTCCGGCTGCATGCGGTTCATCCCGAAAAGCCATGTGCGGGGCGACCTGCATATGAACATCCCGGGGCCGGTGCTGGCGACGATGATGGCGGACGATGCATTGCAGGCGGTGGGCCTGAATCCGGCAGATGCGATCGATGTGGAACTGGAACCGGGCGACCTCGCCTTGTGGAGCCCCTATCTGGTCCACGGATCAAGCACCAACCGCGAGAGCCACGAACGCCGTCTCTACATCAACGGCTATGTCCGGGCCGCGTCATGCGACCGGGGGGAATGGGCATTCCGTGGGGGGAAACCGGTGCAGTTCGGGCCGGAACCCGCGCTTGTCCATTACGAGCAGCTCCGCGAACGGCCAGAGCCGCATTATCCCTGACCGAACGGCACCACCTTGTTTTCGGCGTCATGACCGATATCGGCCCGCCCAAGATAGGCTATCCCCGCCCGCGCGCACCATTCGGCGACGATCTCCTCCTCGGTCAGGCCGAACGCGGGGTCATTGGGCGGAATGTCGCTGCATCTCCCCAGCCTGATGCCGGCGACGCGGCGGATGGCGGGATTGCTGGTGATGTGGAACAGTGACCGGTCGATGCGGTAGAGATGTTCGGACACTTCCTCCAGCATCAACACATGGCCGGCAAGATCGGGTTGCAGCGGCGTGCCGAGCAACTGGCTGAGGATGGTGATGTTGAACGCCGCTGTCGGTGTCCCCGGCGCGACATGGGCTTCCAGCGCATCGGGTGCTGCGTTCACGAGCCATGCCAGCGCCCGCGCGATCGCTGCGTCCCCGCCGTCGCGCAGCACATCATTCGGCATCGGTCCATGCGCCACCCGCGCGAAGCCTTGCGCATAAAGCCCTGCCAACAGCGTGCCCGCGTCGCTGTAGCCCAGATAGGCCTTGTCGAGCGCGGCATTGGTCAGCCGGGGAAGGACCGCCCCCGCAATCCGGCAGGCGCCATAGCCGCCGCGCGCTATCCACAGCGCGTCATAGCCGGGGTCGTTCGCAACCTCGACAAAAGCGTCGGCGCGGGTGGCGTCATTTCCCGCGAAATGGCCGTGGCTCAGGAAACATTGCGGATGAAAATCGATCACGGGCGGCGCTGCGGGATACAGCGCGGCGGCAATGGCCTGCACCCGATCCGCCGTCTCGGGCGCGATGGGCGACCCCGTCGCGACGACGCCGATCCTGATGTTCGCTCCGTTCATCCGTTACGCCCTGTTCCGACCTGAAACACTGTTCATGCATAGTCCGGTTTGCCGCATTCCCTTATCGGAAAACCGGTTCCCACTTTTCCGGGAAATGCTCCGTATTGCCGCATTCCCTTATCGGAAAACCGGTTCCCACTTTTCCGGGAAATGCTCTAGGTCTGCCGCATGAATCAGAACAACCCCTATTTCTTTTGCGGCATCGGCGGCAGCGGCATGTTGCCGCTTGCCTCCATCCTTCGGGCGCGTGGGCATTCGGTATCGGGTTCGGACCGGGCGCTGGACCAGGGGCGGACGCCGGCGAAATTCGATTTCCTGCGCGCACAGGGGATCGCGCTCTTCCCGCAGGACGGCAGCGGCATTAGCGGGCCTGACCAGATACTGGTGACGTCCGCCGCCGTCGAGGAGATGATCCCTGACGTCCAGGCGGCGCGACGCGTGGGCGCAAAACAGATTACCCGTCCGCAGCTTTTGGCCCAACTCGTCAACGCGGCGCCGCAAAGCATCGCTGTCGGCGGCACCAGCGGCAAGTCGACCACGACCGGCATGATCGGCTGGATACTGCTCCGGGCCGGACGCGATCCGACCGTGATGAACGGCGCGGTGATGAAGAACTTCATTACGCCCGACGCACCTTTTGCCAGTGCGCTCGTTGGCGGCAGCGACATCTTCGTGAGCGAGGTGGACGAGAGCGACGGATCGATCGCGCTCTACCACCCCAGGGTCGCCGTGCTGAACAACATCAGCCTCGACCATAAATCCATGGACGAGTTGCGCGCGCTGTTCCTCGATTTCATCAGTCGTGCGAAACGCGCGGTCCTTAATCTGGATGACGCGGAGACCGCCACGCTGGCGGAGCGCGTGCCGGCCGAAAACAGATCGACCTATGGCTTTGCCAACGAGGCCGCGGACATGTTCGGAAGCAACATCGTGGAAGCGCCGCTGGCGATCAGCTTTGACGTAACCGACCGCGCAACCCGAGCTACCCTGGCCGTGCGGCTGAACGTGCCGGGGCGGCACAATGCCTCAAACGCACTGGCCGCCTTGTGCGCCGTTCGCGCCTGCGGTGTCGGGCTTGTCGAAGCGGTCGAAGCTCTTGAGGGGTTCAAGGGTCTGCGCCGCCGGTTCGAGCTTGTCGGCACGGCGGGCGGCGTCACGGTGATCGACGACTTCGGGCACAATCCCGACAAGATCGGCGCCACGCTTGCCGCGCTCCACGCCTTCCCGGGCCGACTGCTGGTGATGTTCCAGCCGCATGGTTTCGGACCGCTCAAGACGATGAAGAACGAGCTGATCGAAAGCTTCGCCCGAAACCTTCGGCGCGACGATCTGTTGATCATGCCCGACCCAGCCTATTTCGGCGGGACCGTCAGCCGGGACGTGGGCAGCGAGGACATCGTCGCAGGCGTGAACCGCCTGGGGGGGACGGCGATCCACATCGCCGATCGCGCGGCATGCGGGGAAAAGCTGGTCGAACGCGCGCGGCCCGGCGACCGCATCATCGTTATGGGCGCGCGCGACGACACGCTTTCGGAGTTCGCCCAGTCACTGGTCGAAGGGCTGACCGTCAAGCCAGCACGCTGAGCACGGCGTCAATCGCGGCGGGCGAGGCGATAAAGCCAAGATGGCTGCAATCAACCTCGACGACCATATCGGCCTCGCCAGTCAAACCGCGCGAGGCGGCAGGAGAGACGATGCCATCGCGGCGGCTCCAGAGCGCATAGGTTGGCTGCGACGGCTTTTCGGAAAGCCTGACGGAAAGCGGCGGGCGGTCAACACTGTGCCCGGCCACCCGCTCATACAGCCGCCACACCCGGTTGGCGCGTATGTCGCCCGAGAACGGGCTGCCAAGGGTGACGACCCGCCCCACGTCTTCGGGCATCATCTTGGCTATTTCCCGGGCGTAGAGGCCACCCAGGCTCCAGCCGACGAGAATGATCGGACCACCGCCAAGGCGCGCGAGTTCGGCGACCCGCGCCGTCAGCCCTTCAATGACCCCAGGCCTCAGCCCCAAATTCCGGCCTAGCGCCCAGCCATGGGCATCATAGCCCGCGGCCGTCAGCGCGCGGCGCAGCGGCCCCGTCATCCAGTCAGACGCCAGAAAGCCGGGTATCACGAGCACGGTTTTGCCGCGCGCCTGATCCCGGCCTTCGATTTTCCGGTATTGATTTCGTCCGGCCCGCCATTCGGCCAGAAATCTGAGCTCACCCAGAAGATGCCCGGGCGATGGCGGGCCGTCCTCCATTCTTACCGCGGCAGATAGAATTGCGTGACCATGCAATAGAGCATCGGGATCGACAGCAGGGTATTGATACGGCTGAAGATCATCCCGGTGGTCGCCGATTTGGCCTTCACATCGGTTTCAGCCTCGACCAGCCCAAGCGCGCGCTTCTGATTTGGCCAGATAATGAACCAGACGTTGAAGGCCATGATGAGCGCCAGCCAGATGCCGATGCCGATCACCTTGAAGCCCGGCTGCAGGGTAAGCGCCTCGATCAGGAAATTGTTGAGCAACGCAATGATAAGGCCGGTGATGACCGTGAACAGCGCCGCATAGCGGAACCAGAACAACGCCTCTGGCGCAATGTATTTGCTGACGCCCGGCTTCAGTTCCGCAGGCACTTTCGGCATCGTCGGAATCTGCACGAAATTGAAATAGTAAAGCAGGCCGATCCAGAGAATACCAAAGAACACGTGAAGGTAACGGAAGAACCAGTTCGCGTAGCTGCTGTCCAACGCATCGCGATGGAGACCGAAGATAACCGCGAGAAGCAGGACGACGCCCAGCCCTAGAACCAGATTGAGATTGCCCATGAGCTTTGCCATTGGCTTGTTCCTTCCCCCAAATGCCGCCGCACCCCATGCACGCGGCTCTGCGTTTCTCTTATAGGAACAGGAAATCCTGCTGCACAAGGTTATGCATATCCATTAAACTTCTTTGAAGGTTCGATAAACAGGATGAAAATGACTGAAAAGCGCACCTTGGCGTCATGATCGCCACGGAAACGGTATCCGGCGACCATGTCGTCGAAGGCCATCGGCTGAGCTTTGTGACCACCGGGCCGGAAGCGCTCGATCGATTATGCGCGCTGATCGACGGCGCCCAGAGAGAACTTCAACTTCTTTATTACATCTTCGCAGGCGATCTGGTTGGGCGGCGCGTCCGCGATGCGCTTCAGCGGGCGCGGCGCAGGGGTGTGGAAACCTGGCTGATCATCGACGATTTCGGCAGCGAGGCAACCCCACGTTCGTTCTTCGCGCCGCTTGAGGCCGCCGGTGTCCGGCTGTGCCGGTTTCACCCCCGTCTTGGCCGCAGATACCTGCTGAGAAACCACCAGAAAATGGCGATCGCCGACGCCGAGAAAGCGATCATCGGCGGGTTCAACCTGGAAGACAAATACTTCACGCCCGACAATCCCGAGAGCTGGCATGACTATGGAGTCGAGGTGGAGGGCCCATCGATCGCCCATCTTTCCAGCTATTTCGACAAGCTTTATCAATGGTCGGCCGCCCGGAAATCCACCCTCCACGGCATCAGGCGCCTGATTCAGCAATCCAGCCAGAGCCACGGCGCGGTCCGGTGGCTTATCGGCGGCCCGACACTGCGGCCAAACGGGCTGGTACGGGCGTTGAAGGCCGACCTTCAGAGCGCGCGTGACCTGCTGATGTCCATGGCTTATTTCGCCCCCAACCCCGGCTTTCTGCGGCGGCTGGGAGGGGTAGCCGACCGGGGCAAGGCGGTCATTCTTACGGCCGCGAAATCAGATAATACCCTCACGATCGATGCCGCGCGCCACTGTTATCGACGCCTGCTCAGGCGCGGCGTTATCATTTATGAATACAGCAGACAGCGACTGCATGCGAAGCTGATCGTGATGGATGACGTCATCTATATCGGTTCGGCCAATTTCGACGTCCGCAGCCTCTACCTCAACATGGAAGTGATGTTGCGCGTCCGGGATGCGGCCCTTGCCGCCGAAATCCGCCGCCGCATCGGGGAAGACGTCGCCAGCAGCGAAAAGATCGATCGGGCGCGTTATCGCCGGATGTCGAACTGGTGGCGGAAGCTCAAATGGACCTTCGCCTATTTCATCGTGGCGGTGCTGGACTTCAATGTCGCGCGCCGCCTGAACCTAGGCGACGACTGATTCCCGATCATCGGCGTAGGCGAAAAATAGCTGCGCCGGGGGCACGTTCAGCGGCTCGAAACCCCGGTCGATAAGGTTGAACTCAAGCCGCAGGAAATCGGCCACCTTCGGCGAAAACTGATAGACCAGAAAGATGCCGCCCGGTTTCAGCGAGGTTCGGGTCGCCTTGACGATGGCCGGACCGACGCCCGGCGGCAGCGTCGAGAACGGCAGGCCCGAGATGACATAGTCGGCGCCGTCGCATCCATATTCGTTGAGAATCAAACCCAGGTCGGTGGCCGAGCGGTTTGCCACGATCAGGCGCGGATCATTGAATTCATGCCGAAGATATTCGCAGAAATCCGGATTCGTATCGATGGCGATCAGCTTGGCATCGGGCTTCAGCCGGTCCAGAATCGGCCGGGTAATGGTGCCCACCCCTGGGCCGTATTCGACGAAGACGTCGGCCCGGCTCCAGTCGACGGGCGCCAGCATTTTCTCAATCAGGAAACGGGACGAGGGAATGACGGATCCGACCATCACCGGGTTTTTCAGGAACCCGCGAGCAAACATCGTGAGCGGCCCTGGGCGGCGCGACCGTCTGATAACCCGACGTCCCGTCCGGCTCGCTTCATATGCCGACATAATCGCTCCCCTGTCCACATCGCACGTTTGGCGCTTTCAAAGGCGTTGGCGCAAGACCGGATCGAACGCAAGCACCTCTATGCATAATCCGTGATTTCTCCGGGTCATATCGAAAGTTTGCGCGACCAACGCCGCGCTGGTCGACCTCATCGGCCATTCTGCTGGACCATGTCGCCCCTTCGACGTGTCTACAAGCCTCGAGTCGACCTGGCATTCGCCATCAGAACGGCTCAGACGCGCGGTTCGTTGCGCGGCTTCAGCATTCCCGGACCGATGAACCCGATAGGAACCCGCAAGGCGTCCTGCTTCAGCGTCGAAGCCATCGCCTGATATTCCTCCTCCATCTCCGGCGTCACGCTGGCGCGGGTGTCCTTCAGCGCCTCTTCGAAATGCGCCGCATCAATCATTTTGACGCTGAGGTCCCGGCGCAAGGCCGTCAAGCCGGCGCGACGGACGAGGTCTTCAAGGTCGGCGCCGGTGAAGCGGGGCGTCCGGTGGGCAAGATCATCGAGATCGACATCCAGGGCCAGCGGCATGGTTTCGGTGTGAATGCCCAGAATTTGGCGACGGCCTTTCTCGTCAGGCACCGGAACATAGACGATCTCATCGAAACGGCCGGGGCGGAGCAACGCCGGATCGACCAGATTGGGCCGGTTGGTCGCGCCGATGACGACGACGGACTGCAACTCCTCCAACCCGTCCATTTCGGAAAGGATGGTGTTGACGACGCGTTCCGTCACCTGCGGCTCGCCAAAGCCCTTGCCCCGCGCGGGCACCAGGCTGTCGATCTCGTCGATGAAGATGACGGTCGGCGCCACCTGCCGCGCGCGCGCGAACAGACGTGCGATCTGCTGCTCGCTCTCGCCATACCATTTCGATAGCAGGTCGGACGATTTGACGGAGATGAAGTTCGCTTCCGATTCGCGCGCGACCGCCTTGGCAAGCAGCGTCTTGCCTGTGCCCGGCGGCCCAAACAGCAGGAAACCCTTGGCCGGACGTATCCCCAAACGGCGGAACGCATCCGAATCCTTCAGCGGCAGTTCGACGCCTTCGCGCAGCCGGTCGCGCGCCTCGTCGACGCCGCCGATATCGTCCCAGCGCACATCCGGCATCTGGATCATGATTTCGCGCATCGCCGAGGGCTGAACCCGCTTGTGGGCGGCAAGAAAATCCTCCCGGCGGACGGACAGGCTCTCCAGCACCTCCGGCGATACGGTGCCCGCCTCCAGATTGAGCTGGGGCATGATCCGCCGCACCGCCTCGATCCCCGCTTCGCGCGTGATCGACGCAAGATCGGCACCCACAAAGCCGTAGGTGACGCGGGCGATCTCATCCAGGTCAACATCTTCGGCGAGCGGCATGGCACGGGTATGAATGCCCAGAATCTCCCGGCGTCCGGCCTGATCCGGCACGCCGATGATGATTTCCCGGTCGAAGCGGCCGGGGCGGCGCAACGCCTCGTCGATGGCTTCGGGCCGGTTCGTGGCGGCAATGACGATCAGGTTCTGGCGCGGCTCCAACCCATCCATCAAGGTCAGCAACTGGGCGACCAGCCGCCGTTCCGCTTCTCCCGAAACCTGACCGCGTTTGGGCGCGATCAAATCGATCTCGTCGATGAACAGGATCGATGGCACGTTGGTCGTCGCTTCCTCGAATATCTCCCGAAGGCGGCGTTCGCTCTCGCCATAGGCGGAGCCCATGATCTCCGGCCCGGCGATGTGGTAGAACTGAGCCTCGGATTCATTCGCGACCGCGCGCGCCAGCAGCGTCTTGCCCGTGCCGGGAGGGCCGTGCAGCAACACGCCCTTGGGCGGATCGACGCCCAGCCGCTGGAACAGTTCAGGATAACGCAGCGGCAGTTCCACCATTTCGCGAATCTGGTCGATGGTCGGGCCCAATCCGCCAAGGTCGTCATAAGTGACGTCGGCGCGCCGAACCTCCCTCGGCTCTTCATATTCGCTGCGCAGATCGATCTCGGTTTCCGGCGTGATCTGGACAATGCCCTTCGGCACGGTCGAAACCACCACCAGCCGTATTTCCTGCAATGCATAGGCGGGCACGTTCAGCATCTGCCGAAGCTGAGGGGGCAGATCCGTGCGGTCCACGCGCTGCTGGCCCGACGTCGAAACAATATCCCCGGCGACCAGCGGACGCATGCCGAATGTGCGCCGCAATGCCTCACTGGACCCCTGAAGCCGCAGGTTTTTCTGCGCGGGGGCGAAAACGACTCGCGAGGCCGGCTTGGTTTCGGCCTTGCGGATTTCCACGAAATCGCCGGACCCCACGCCCGCATTGGCGCGTTGCAGCCCGTCGAGCCGGATGATGTCCAGCCCCTCGTCCTCGGCATAGGAAAGAACCGCCCGCGCGGGCGTCGAACGGCGACCGGCGATCTCCACGACATCGCCTTCGCTGAGGCCGAGCGCGTTCATAGCGATGTGCGGAAGCCGGGCAAGCCCGCGCCCCGCATCCTCCGGGCGTGCGTTGGCCACCTGCAGCTTGCGTTCTTCGGCTTCGGCCATCGCCCACCTCGCTCATCGCGTTTCGACAACATAATGATCGAATCGGCAGATGCGATGCCCGGTGGGCAAAAAAAGAGGCCGACCCGAGGGCCGGCCTTTAGTTATTAGGAGAGGATGCCTGAAAGGCAAGACCCTTCTGCGACCAGCTGGCCTTCTTCGCAACTGCAAAAAACTTGACAGCGGCTGCAAAAAATGCAACCAGCAACCCCCTGCATATGGGCGTTTTTTGATTTCGGGAATTGATGTCTTATATTGCAGTGCGGCGTAATTCGGACGATTGTAGATGTTGAGACTACCTCCACTCGGCTCGATAGAGGCTTTTGTCATTGTTGCCCGGCTGGGTTCGATCAAGAACGCAGCCGAGACACTGGCGCTGTCGCCCTCTGCGCTCAGCAGGCGGGTGCAAACCCTCGAAAACCGTTTGGGAGAGGCGCTTTTCGAACGCAAGCACCAGTCTTTGGTGTTAACCATCGCAGGCGAAAGACTGCTCGATGCGCTTGCTCCCATCATCGATGACCTGAGCATGGTTTTCGAGAAATTTGGCGGTACGGCGGAGCTGCGTCTGCGCCTTGGCGTGATGCCGCTTTTCGCTTCGCACGTGCTAATGCCGCATTTGCCACGATTGCGGGAAATGCACCCAGAACTTCATCTGGATATCGATACAGCGCCCGCCCCCATCGGCCGGCTGGGTGAAGGGCTGGACGCGGCGATCACGCTTGCCCAGGAAATCGACCCACGGTTCCATGCACGGAAGATCGGCCACAACCATATCGTCGTTGCCGCATCCAAGGATATGGTCAGGAGCGGCACGGCCCCGAAGTCAATCGCGGACCTCCGCCGGCATACGTTCCTCGTTCATCGCGACATGCCGCAGGTCGTCAGCCACTGGTTCGAGGCCCAGAATCTGCCGGCCGTACGTGCGGCGGATACCATCCAGTTCGACAGCGGCCAGTTGATCCTGGACGCGGCGGCGAGCGGCATGGGAATCGCGTTCATGCTCGACACTTTGCTGCGGGACGATGAGCGGCTGCAGCCGCTTTTCAACGTTACCGTCGACAGCCCGTACGAATATTGGTTCGTTTGCAGGCAGACGGCCATGTCCTCCAGGGCCGTCCGCCTGTTTCACAACTGGTTGTTCGAGGAATTCCCCTCCCAGGAGGACCTTCCCGCTCAGGAATCAGCGGCGATGCGGGCCTTCTAAATCTTTCCAGGATTTGCCGGGGGCTCGCCCTTCGGCAATGCGTCGACATGCTCCATGCCCGAAGTGACTTCGCCCCAGACCGTGTATTGGCGGTCAAGGAAGGTCGCGTCATCGAAGCAGATGAAGAACTGGCTGTTCGCTGAGTGCGGATTGGCGGTGCGCGCCATCGAACAGACGCCGCGAACGTGCGGTTCCGATGAAAACTCCGACTTCAGATCCGGCTTGTCGGAGCCGCCCGTGCCGGTGCCGGTCGGATCGCCGCCCTGCGCCATGAAACCGCCGATGACCCGGTGAAAGACGACATCGTCGTAAAATCCTTCGCGGGTCAGCTCCTTGATGCGCTCGACATGGCCGGGCGCGAGGTCGGGACGAAGCTTGATCGTCACGTCGCCGCCGTCCAGCGTGAAGATCAGCGTATTTTCAGCATCGGACATTCTTTTTCTCCTCGATTAATGATGGGCGCTTAAGCTTCGGCTGCAAGCGATGCCAGCCCAAATTCTTCCCTCCCGCTCCAATACGCATCTGCAAGGTTGAAAGGCGAAACCCAGGGGCATAGGTCTCGACCCTACTGGAGTTCGCATAGTGGCAGATACGGGTACAACATCATTGCCTTCCGGACGGCGGGCGCTGATCACCATCGGCATCATGGCGGCGACGCTGATGCAGGTCCTTGATCAGACCATCGCCAATGTCGCGCTGCCGCACATGCAGGCAACGCTGGGCGCGACCCAGGAATCGGTGGCCTGGGTACTCACATCCTATATCATCGCTGCGGCAATCTCGATGCCGCTTACCGGCTGGCTCTCTGCACGCTATGGCCCTCGGCGCCTGTTCCTCGCGGCCACGCTGGGCTTTACCCTGGCCTCCATGGCATGCGGCTTTGCCGGATCGCTTACGGAGATGGTGATATTCCGCCTGCTCCAGGGATGCTTCGGCGCGTTCCTCGTGCCCCTCAGCCAGGCGGTCATGTACAACATCTATCCGCGCGAAAAACATGCGCAGGCAATGACGATCTGGGGCATGGGCGTGATGATCGGCCCGATCATGGGGCCGGTAGTGGGCGGCTGGCTGACGGACTCGTTCGACTGGCGTTACGTGTTCTTCATCAACCTGCCTTTCGGAATCCTCGCCACCGCATTGACCGCGTTAATGCCGCACGGCGAACGACAGGATCGCAAGTTCGACATGACTGGCTTCATCATGCTGGGCATCGCGCTGTCGGCATTTCAGCTCATGCTGGACCGGGGATCCCAGCTCGACTGGTTCGAACTCCTGGGAAATCCGCATCGAGCTCGAACTCGCCATAATCGCCCTCTGGATATTCGGGGTCCACACGCTGACCGTAAGGGACCCCCTTGTTCATCTGAGCCTTTTCAAGGATCCGAATTTTTCCATCGCCCTGATCTATATTACGATCACCAGTGGCGTGTTGATGGCCGGATCGGCCTTGCTCGCGCCCATGCTTCAGACCCTGATGGGATACAGCGCGACGGATGCCGGCGTGGTCTCGATGCCGCGAGGCCTGGGGACTCTCGCGTCGATGATGCTCGCCGGCCGGCTCATCAAACATATGGATGGCAGGATATTGGTGGCGGTCGGGCTGGCATGTTCGGCTATCTCGCTATGGATGATGTCCGGCTTTTCGCTGGAAATGGACCGCACACCGATCATTGTCTCTGGCGTTATCCAGGGGCTCGGCTTCGGCTTAACGTTCATGCCGCTCAACCTTTATGCCTTCTCAACGCTGTCCGACAAACTGCGGACCGACGGCACCGCTATGTACAGCCTGGTGAGAACCCTTGGCGGATCAGTCGCGATATCGATAGGCAGCGCGCTCCTGGTCCGCAACGCGCAGGTGAGCCACAGCGACCTGGCCCAGCATTTCACGAAGCTGTCTATGCCCTGGTTCGACTCGATGATCGTTCAGCGGATCGGCAATGCCGCGCTTCAAATGCTGGATGTGGAAATCAATCGCCAAGCTTTGATGATCGCTTATATCGACGATTTCTATCTCATGTTCTGGGCCACGGTCATCACCATTCCGCTGATATTGTTGGTCCGGAAGCCAACGACACTGGGCGATACGACGGAAGCGATGGCCATGGCTGACTAAAAGCCCGGTTTGCAGGACGGATGGAATTCTGGATGCCGCCACGCCGGTTCACGACATGGAGTTTGAAGGTATTGAGGAGGCCTGCCGTCGCCACGGCAATCCTGCTGGCCTCGGCATGTTCCAGCACCTCTGGCCCCGAGCCCGCCGAAAGCAGCCGGCTCGTGCGGCTTTCGGATGACGAGGTAAAGGGCCTCGATCCCCAAAAGGTATCGGACCTGACATCGCAACGGGTCGCAGCCGATCAATTCGAAGGACTGACGCGCTATCGCGCCGACGGAACGGTAGAGCCCGGACTCGCCGCGTCATGGACACATGATGCCAAGGGACTGAGCTGGCGCTTCGTGCTGCGCCCCGACCTGCGCTTTTCGGACGGTACACCAATTACGGCGGCGACTTTCGTCGAGGTGCTCCGCCGCTTGCGTGATCCGGCAACAGTGTCGCCCAATGCCGGATTGTTTGACGTCGTCGCGCGGCTGCAAGCCCCCGCCCGAGGCGTCGTGACGATCGAGCTGCGCTATCCGTTTCCCGCCCTGCCCGAATTATTGGCCCATCCGGCGCTTGCGGCGCTCCCCATGCACCGCATTGCCGACAGGGGCGATCGCTGGACCGGTGACCGTCCGCTCGTCACCTCAGGCGCATATCGGCTTGCCCGATGGTCGCTGCACGACCGTCTGCGGCTCATCCGAAATCCTCGCTGGCATGATCCGCCGCCAGCCATCGCGATAGTCGATTGGAAGCCCGTGGATGACCGGCAAAGCGCGTTCCGGCAGTTTCGCGCGGGCGAAGCCGATTTGGTCGGCGACTTCCCGGCGGAACGCAAGGCATGGCTCGACCGGCATTACCCCGGCGCAGCGCAGGTCGCACCGTATCGCGGTTCCTTTTTTTTCGTCTTCAACACGCGAAGGCCGCCATTCAACGACCGTCGCGTGCGGGTGGCGCTCAATCTGTTGACCGAACGCCGGGCGATTGCCGAACGCTTGCTGGCCATCGGCAACCCTCCCGCCTGGGGCGTGGTGCCGCCCGGACTGCCCGGCTATGAAAAGGCCTATCGCCCCATATGGTGGAACTGGCCGCATGACCGGCGGCTTGCGGTCGCGCGACAACTGCTGGCCATGGCCGGGTACGGCGCTGCGCGGCCGTTGCGTTTCGAAATCCGGTTCAACAGCGATGTCGACCACAAACGGGTGGCGTTGGCGCTGCTCGACAACTGGCGGGGCCTGCCGGTCAGGGCGACGCTCCTCAACACCGAAGCGACACTGCATTTTGCCAGCCTGAGGCGCGGCGATTTCGATCTCGCCCGCGCAAGCTGGATCGGCGACCTGTCGGCCCCCGAAAATTTCCTCGGCGTCTATCGTGACGATGCGGGAGGCAGCAACTATTCGGGCTATCGCAGCCCCCGGTTCGACCGGCTGCTTCAACACGCCCTTGCAACCGCGGTTTCGTCCCAACGCATGGCGGACATGAAAAAAGCCGAAACGGTGCTGATGGCAGATGCGCCGATCTTGCCCATTTATGATTATGTCACAAAGAATCTGGTAGGGCATCGGGTGCGCGGCTGGCAAAACAATCTGGCGAACGTCCACCCGTCGCGAACGCTATACCTAAAGGGTTCATGATCCAGCGCCTTCCCCTTGCCTTCCTTGCCATTCTCGCGGCCTGCAGCGGGAGCGACGATACGGAATCATCGACGGCAAAGCTGGATGTGATCGCGATAAGCCCGGATGTAACCGTATTCGAACCGCTGCGGGGCGATTGGCCGCTCCTGCCGGAACTGGTGGCGGGCGCCGTTTCGCGAGGCCTGGTCAAACTGGACGGCAACGGCCAGGTCGTGCCCGATGTCGCCACCTCCTGGCGCGTGAGCGACGACGGACGTTCGATCATCTTCCGGCTTCGCAAGACGCAGTGGTCGGACGGGCGCGCCGTGACGGGCAATGACTTCGTGCGATTGTTCCGGGCCGTGCTGGCCCCCGACAGCCACCACCCGTTCAAGTCGCTGCTCGCGGTGATCGAAAATGGCGAAGATATCGCGTCCGGCAAGAAGCCGCCGAACACCCTTGGCGTCTCCTCGCCCATCCCCGAGGCTGTCGAGATCAGGCTGAGCGCGCCGCGCCCAAGCCTTCTGCAGGTGATCGCTCAACCGGCGATGGGCATTGCCGATCGCAATATGTCCAAATTCGCGCTGGGACCATTCCGGTTCACGCGCAAGGCGGACGATCAGGTGACACTGGTTCCCAACGCCTATTTCAGCGATCCGGGGTCCGTTCAGCTGAGCAGCATCAGGTTATCGCCCGAAACGGACGTGGCCGCTGCGCTGCAAAGGTTCAAACGCGAACGCGCACAAGTCCTTCTGGGTGGAACGACCGGAGACTTCCAGTTGGCACGCGCGGCCGCGCTGGACCGTTTTTTGCAGTTGGATCCGGTGCGCGGGATCTATGGCTATCGGCCGGTGAGGCTGGACGGCCCGCTCGGCGACCCGCGCGTCCGCCAGGCGCTTGCCATGGTGATCAACCGCGAAGCCTTGTCGGGCGCCACCGGGGCAGGCACGGCGTCGCCCGTCTATGGCGTCCTTTCCTGGGGATTGTCGGAACAGCCGCAACCGGCGGCCGCCGAATGGACCGGCAAATCAATGGACGATCGTATCCGCGATGCCCAAACGCTGATGCGTTCGGCGCGCGGCGATCTTGACGGCAAACCGCTGCTACTACGCGTCGCCCTTCCCAAGGCACCCGGCCATGCCGTCATTCTGCAGCAGGTGGCGGCGTCCTGGGCTCAGCTCGGCGTGAAGACGCAGGCCGTGCCGGAAGACGCGCCCGATGCCGACCTCGAGGTGTTCGAGACGGTTGCCCCGGCCGACAACGCCACCTGGTTCCTCAACCAGTTCCGATGCCGGAAAAAAGCCTATTGCAACCCCCGGGTCGATGCGCTTCTTGATGCCGCGCGCGACGCGCAGGACGCCAACCGCCGCAAAAAAGCGCTTGCCGACGTCGAAGAACTCCTTGTCCTCGACGAGCCGACCATCCCGCTTTTCACGCCCATACGCTGGTCCATGATCGATCCCGCTGTGCTGGGGTGGTCGGACAATGCAATGGCGCAACATCCGCTGGCCGCCCTGTCGGTCATCGGTGCTCAGGGCGTGTCGGGGAAGGACAGCCGGTAGAGCGGCGACTGGCGCAGGATGGCGTGAATGCGTTGCTCCGCCTGCAGCATGCGCGGCTGCTCAAGCGGTCCATATTGCTGCTGGAATTGCGCGAGCGGCACGCCTTCGGGCAGGCGCAATGTGCCGGGCGGCAGGATCGTGTCCGCCTTGCCCGACCGAAGACCGGCCAGGACGGCATCGAACCCCTTACCGTCGCGTGCGGCCATGCCGACCGCAATCCCGGCTGTATCCGCACCCAGATCCACAAAGGAAAAGCCGGACCCGGTGGCAAGGCCATCGCCTCCCAGCAGGCTGTCGTCGAGTTCCTTCCATAGCCCGATCGCGCGGGCCGTCCGCTGGTTCAGGAACAGGGCCAGCGCGGCGGAAATGGTCCAGTGCTTGGGCAGATCGTCGCGCCCATGGATGAACACCGTCTGCGCTTGCAACGGACAGGGTGGGGTTGATGTCCTTTCGCCGCCCAGACGACGAACGCGGGGGCCGTCGACAAACATGGTCAGCGCGACGACCGCCGCCTTCAGATCATCCTGAGAGCGCACATGCTCGGTGACGTGACGAATGATGTGCGGATAATCGCTGTCCGGGTGCAACAGGACGTACCCTAGCAGATCGCCATAGAATGAGCGGGCAAGCGACATATCGACCATCGTTCCCGGCCCCGGACTGAGCACCGCCTGCAAGCCGCCGATCAAATTCTTGGGGAGCATGGCGGTCAGTTGCAGGCCGTCTCCGTCGACGCGGAACTGGGGAACGATGTCAGACAGCCTTGTCAGCCGTTGGCCATCGGCGCGCAGCAGAGGCAGGCCAACCCGCAACAGCGAGGCGGTCAATGCGTCGGGTACATGCCAGCCGCCGACAACAAGGGAAAGCGACGGCGCCTTCCCGTCCGCCGATTGGTCCAGCCGGACGGCAAGATTGAGCCAGCCATTTCGCATCAAGCGCTTTGAAAGCCGGAATGTGGCGCCCCTCGCATCGATCGATGCATCCACGCCAAGGTTCGGCTTTGCATGGCTGACCAGCCGGTGGACGCCTTCCAGCCAGCGTTGCGGCAGCCGGAACGCAATGGGCCGCGGCGCCTGCACGAGCGTTTCGCCCATTCTGGCGAATTCAACCGCCGCGCGCACATCGCGCGCTTCGGGAACAGGCGCGACCGGCACCGCGGCTGTGCGGCTTAGCACCACCGCCGCAGCGAAACACAGCAGGGCACAAAGAGCGGCAGTCGCGCCGAGGATCGTCGTGGCCACTCTTTTCACAGACACTCCAACTGTTTTGGGACGCATACAAGGTGCCCCCCTAACCAAATGCTTCATGACTTCCTAGATTTGCAGCATGAAGAACCGCACACAACGGATTACGCCCCGACAGGTCGATGCGTTCACCCGGTTGATCGGCGGGGTGAAAAGCGATCCCGTCTCGATCCACCGCCGCATGGAAGCGCTGGAGGCCGTGCTTGAACGCGCTTTCATCATTCCAGGCATCAACCGTCCGATCGGTCTTGATGCAATTGTCGGACTGGTCCCTGTGGTCGGCGATGTTCTGACCGCATTGGTGTCCTGCTATATTATCTGGGAAGCGCGCAATCTCGGCATGTCGAAATGGCATCTTGCCCGCATGGGGGCAAATGTCGCGCTCGATACCGCGCTGGGGGCAATTCCGCTTGCGGGCGATCTGTTCGACTTCGCCTTCCGCTCGAACAGCCGCAATCTGCGCATTGTCCGCCGCCACCTCGACCGGCACCATCCCGGCTCGGCGGTCATTGAAGGGAAAAAAGCTGGCTAATCGACCCAGCCAATGACGCGAAGTCAATTAATCGGTTGGACGGCTAAGATTCCGCGTCATATGTTGCGGCGTTGATAGTGGCCGGCGTTCGGCTTTTTCCGGTCACGATAACAGTATCGGAGGATGTCGATGACGCTCGCCAACAGCAAGACAATCGAAAATCTGAAAGCTGCCTTTGCAGGCGAAAGCCAGGCAAACCGGCGCTATCTTTATTTCGCGCAAAAGGCCGACGTCGAGGGCTACAACGATGTCGCGGCGGTTTTCCGGTCGACGGCCGAGGGTGAAACCGGCCACGCGCATGGCCATCTCGAGTTTTTGGAAGCGGTCGGCGATCCCGCCACCGGCCTGCCGATTGGCGGAACCTCGCTCAATCTGTCGGCGGCAATCGCCGGTGAAACCCACGAATATACCGACATGTATCCCGGCATGGCGCGCACCGCCCGCGACGAAGGTTTCGACGAGATCGCCGACTGGTTCGAAACGCTGGCCAAGGCTGAAAAGTCGCATGCGGGACGGTTCCAGCGCGCGCTTGATGCACTGGATCAGTGACCCGGGCCCGCCGTAAAGGCCTGCGGTCCGGATCGGGCGTGATCTTGGCCCATGGCTGACGCACCAAAGAAATCGGGGTCCGGCGAGGGCAGCCTGGATGCGCCCTTCCGGCATCCCATCGCGTGGCGCGATCCCGAATTCTATGATCTTGCCTCGATTGAGGCGGAGATGGAGCGGGTGTTCGACATCTGTCATGGATGCCGCCGCTGCTTCAACCTCTGCAATTCCTTCCCACGCCTGTTCGACCTGATCGACGAGGGGCCGACAGGCGAACTCGATGGCGTTGCAAAGGCCGACTATGCCCAGGTGGTCGACGCATGCACGCTCTGCGACATGTGTTTCATGACCAAATGCCCCTATGTACCGCCGCATGAGTTCAATGTGGATTTTCCGCATCTCATGCTGCGCCACCGGGCTGCCAAGCGAAAAGCCGAAGGCGGCGATTTCGTCCGCGAGCAGCTTGGCAAGACCGACCGCAACGGCAAGCTCGCGAAGCCGGTCGCGCCCCTCGCCAATTGGGCCGCCAGGGTTGAGAACAAGCCGGTCCGCGCGGTGATGGAGGCTGTCGCGGGGATCGATCGCGACGCGGAGCTGCCCCGGTTCCACCGAAAGACCGCGAGCGATCTGCTCAGGAAGACGCCGTCGCCCGACCCGGCGGGCCCTGCGTTCGGCAAGCGCAAGGCGGCGATCTACGCGACGTGCTTTGCAGATTATAATGCCCCCGGAACGGCTGTGGCGGCAGTATCGGTTCTGGCGAAACAGGGGGTCGAGACCATGCTCTCCTACCCCGTTTGCTGCGGCATGCCCCAGCTTGAGGCTGGCGATCTCGCCGAAGTCGCGCAACGGGCCGAACGGGTGTCGGCCGAGCTGCTGCCGCTCGTCGACCAGGGCTATGACGTGGTCGCGTTGACCGCGAGCTGCGGGCTGATGATGAAATTCGAATGGCCGTTGATGCTGCCGGAAAACGATGCCGTCAGGCGCCTCGCGGCCGCCACCCGCGACATCAGCGAATATGTCGTCGAACTCTCGCGTGAGCATGGGCTTGCACCGGGCCTTGCGCCGCTGCCCACTAGCGTTACGCTGCATCATGCCTGCCACGCCCGCGCGCAGAACATGGGCACCAAGTCGCTTCAGATGCTGCGGCTCATACCCGATGCGAAGGTCGATCTGGTGGAGCGTTGTTCCGGTCATGGCGGCACCTTCGGCGTAATGAAGGATACGCACGCAATCGCCGTCAAGGTCGGCAAGCCAACGGCCCGTCAGCTTATCCAGAAGGGCAATGAAACGCTGTGTTCCGATTGCCCGCTCGCCTGCAAGCATCTTGGCCAGCTCGTTTCGGCGGAACTGGACGAAGGTGCCGCGCGTCCGCGCCAGGCCCATCCCATTGAGTTGATCGCGCAGGCCTATGGCCTCAACTATTGAGATCAGACATGCCCGCCTCGACCCGCCAAGTAACCCCCGAAGACATAATTCCCGACGCCGAGTACGGCCGGATGCGCCGCCAACGCCGCGCGGAACTTTTGCCCATCAAGAAGCTGCGCCGTGTGGCACTGGGGCCAGACTGCACCTTCTACTTTGAATGCTATGAAACCATGCTGTTTCAGATTCAGGAGATGCTGCTGGTTGAAAAGGGCGGCGCGGCACAGCTTCCGGATGAACTGGCTGCCTATAATCCTCTCATCCCCAAGGGCGACGAACTGGTCGCGACCATGATGTTCGAAGTCGACAATCCCGCGCGGCGAGAAAGGCTGCTCGCCGGCTTGGGCGGCGTCGAATACCGTTTCTGCCTGCAACTGGACAAGGATCGCGTAGACGGCGTGCCGGAGACGGATATCGAACGCAGCCGGGAGGACGGCAAGACCTCTTCGGTCCACTTCCTGCGTTTTCAATTCAGCCGGGCACAGATCGCCGCGTTCCGCGATCCTTCGGTGCAGGTGATGCTCGGCTGCGACGATCCGCGTTACGCGCACCTCACCATATTGGGCCCCGAAGTGCGCGAGGAACTCGCGCGCGACTTCGCCGCCTGACGCCGATCCGGGTCAGTCCAGTCCAAGCAGCCAGCAGGCAAGGTCGACCGGCACGACCGCCGTATCGGGCGCATTGCGCGCCAGCGCCGAACGATGCGCCATGATCCAGCGCAGGCACTCAGCCCGGCTGTCGAATGCCGGATAGCCCGTTCGCGCGGGCCGCAGGCTGCTCTCGTCGATCAGGAATCTGGCGCCGCGATGGCATCCCGGCATGCCCGTCCAATCGCGACGGGGCGCCACCACGGCCGGCACCCAGTGCGGACGTGTCGGATCCAGCATCATACGCCATCCTCCGCCCCTCGCCTTGCCGCAGGATACAGAAGATGCCTGACCTCGAAAAGTCATCCGTGCGGGCCGGCTGTTACGTGTTTCAACACCCGCACGACGTTTATGTCGACAGCGGCAATGCGCTTTATGTGGTGCAATGGTGGTCGGGCTGCACCTACCCGATAAAACGCGATCTGTTGGGCGCATGACGACCTCCCAGGGCCGCGCCCTTGCGGAAGGACAAAGGCCTCGGAACTGCGCTTCTCTTGGGATCTTAGCCCCTTAGGGGCCTGGTGCCGCTTACAGGACTTCGAACCTGTGACCCCATCATTACGAATGATGTGCTCTACCAGCTGAGCTAAAGCGGCGCTCGAAGAATGCGGGCGCATATCAGTGCTTGCGCGTCAAGACAAGCCTTTGTCGACCGCTCCACGAACCGAAAACAGCTTTTTCGTGCCGCCGCCGACTTAATGCTTTGGCAACCATGATCGCTGCATAGTCGCCACTGGCGTCGTGCTTTATTATTGGGATTAATCGATGGATCGCCTGGACCGTTCGGAAACAGAACCGGCCGATGAAGTGCTCGAACTGACCGAACCTGCCTATGACACGCCTCCCGACGTCGGCACCGACGAGCGCCGCATGCATGTGCGCGCCTATAATTATTGGGTGTCGCTGCTGCGCGGCCGCGCGTTCCCTTCGGTTTCCGATCTGGACCCGGCCAGCCTGCAGGATTTCGGACCGCACAGCGTGCTGCTGGACTTCACGAGCGATGCCATGGTTCCGGCCATCGCCTATGTCGGTCAGGCGCTGCGCGATGAAGGCGGCATCGATCAGCGGATGAAGACCATAGCGGATGTGCCCAGCCGATCGCTGCTGTCCCGCCTGACGGATCACTATTTCCAGATCGTCGCGAATCGTGCGCCCATCGGCTTCGAGGCTGAATTCGCCAACCAGCGCAACAACAACACCATGTATCGCGGCATATTGATGCCATTGTCGTCGGATGGTTCGACCATTGATTTCGTCTATGGCGTAATCAATTGGAAGGAACTGGTGCAAGACGACATCGTCGCCGAACTGACCGCGCAGATGAGCGGCTTCTCCGCTGATTCGGCGACTTCGCCCACCATGCCCGCCCCCGTCTGGGCCGACGGACCCAGCGCAACGAGGCTTTCGGCGGCAACCCGCGACGCGGCATCCTCACCGGAGGACGAGCTTGCCGACCGCCTCGCCAGCGCCCGCGAAGGAGCCGATGCGGCGAATGCCGCCGCCGGGCGTTCACGCGCCGCGCTCTACCGCGCCCTGTCGCTTGCCTATGATTTCTACCTCGTCACCGAGCACAACCCCGATGGCTATGCCGATCTTCTGGAGGATGCCGGCCTGACAGCGCAGGCGCGCGCACCGATGACGCCGATCGTGAAGCTCGTCTTCGGCACCCATTACGACAAGACCCGGCTGACCGAATTTGCCGCCGCCCTGTCCTATGCCGCCCGCAACGGCGTGAAGGTGGGGCATCTGCAGGCGCTTCTCGAAAGCTATGACGGCGGCATCAAGGGCGTTGTCGCGGCCGAACGCGCAATCCGTCGTCCGGCCGAATCGATACGCGAGACGCGCAGCATCGTGGCCCGCGAACGGCTGCGGATGGCGCCGGCGGCCGCTCGTATCGAGATGACCCCGCCCGGAGATGAGGAATTTGTTCTCCTCGTCGCGCGGCGCGACCCGCATTCCGGCCTGGCGATCATTGACAGCGTGCCTCACAATAGCGCGTTGCTGGAAAAGGCCGTGCTTTCGCTGTCTTGCGCCGGTCATCAAGGCGACGCATAACTTCTAGCCGGCACGCTGAGAACCGCACGCCGACGGAGTGGATATGTCGGCCACGGCCGCACAGGAAAGCAAAAGCGTGACCAGCACCCAGTTGAAGAGGGCGCTGGCCGATGCGCTCACCAGCCACGCCTTGCCCGGTGAACTGGATGGGCTCGACGAAGAGCGGCTGCAGGAAATGTCCGCTTTCGTGGCCGATACGATACGGCAACGACCCGCGGGAAGGCCCGCGATCCAGGTCGGCAATGGCGGCACCCGCAACGGCAAGCGGTTGAGCTGGGTGGCCGTCAATTCGGACGACATGCCCTTTCTCGTGGATTCGGTTGCAGGCGCAATCACCGCGCACGGACTTGCGATCGAACGGCTTCTCCATCCCGTCATCGATGCCGATCGCACCGGCGAGGGGATGCTTCGCTCGGCCAAACTCCATCAGCCGGGTTCCGCCGTCGACGGCCTGCGCGAATCGTTGATGTTCTTCGAGATCGAACGTGCCGACGCGCGCACCCGCGTCAGGCTCGCAAAGGAAATCGACGAAGCACTAGCGGACGTGCGCGCCGCGGTCCGCGACTGGAAGCCGATGCTCGCCCGGCTTGACGCGGATATCGCGGCGACAGCCGATCCCAGGGCCAAGACTTTTCTGGCATGGCTCGCGGCGGACAATTTCACCCTGCTTGGCCACAGTGAAATTCACGCCGATGGAAGCGATCCCAGCGGCGGTCTCGGGATGCTGACCGACGGCGGCTCGCTCACACTGCTCAATGATCGCCAGTCGGCGAGGGCGGCGCTCGACGCGCTGCACGACCCCCGGCTGCCGTTGCTGATCATAAAGGCCGACCGCGTTTCCACCGTCCACCGGCGCACGCGGATGGACGTTATCGCCCTGCCGCTACGCGATGCGTCCGGACATCTGCGGGGCATATCCAACTACGCCGGCCTGTTCACCAGCCAGGCCCTGTCGTCGCCCCCCGGCAGCGTGCCGCTTCTTGCCGAGCGGGTCGCCCGCCTCGCCGCTGCGCTCGATTTCGCGCCGGCAAGCCATGCCGCAAAGGCTCTTTCTCACGCCATTGGCCAACTGCCGCGCGATCTGCTGTTCGAGATGGACGACGCCGAGCTGCACGATCTTGCGCTAACCGCCATGTCGTTGATCGACCGGCCGCGTCCCAAGGCAAAGACGATGCGCGATCCGCTGTGCCGATATACGACGGTGCTGGCGTGGCTGCCGCGCGATGAGTTTTCGTCGCAACGGCGCACGGCAATCGCGGCGCTGGCAACCCGCCTGGTGGACGGCAGCCTGGACGGCTGGGCCGCGACGATGGGAGAGGATGCGCTGATCGCGCTCCGCTTTGTCATCCGCCATTCCCGCGATCGGGAGATCGACGCCGAAGCGCTCGATGCGCAGTTGCAGGAAATGATTCGCGGCTGGAGCACGGCGGTAGAGGCTGCGCTTGCCTCTAAGGTTGGCGCCGTGCGCGCGGCGCGGCTGGCGCTCAGCCATGGCACCGCTTTCAGCCAATCCTATCGCAGTCAGTTCGGCGCGGAGGAAGCCGCCGAGGATATACAACGGCTTGCTGCGCTTTCGGACGCGCAGGACCGTGATGTGCGTCTCTACCGGCTGGCGAATGACCAACCGCATCAGTTGCGCCTGAAGATTTATCGGCTGCGCGAGATCATTCCGCTGTCGGACGCGGTGCCGGTCCTCGAGAATTTCGGTTTCCGGGTGATCGAGGAATTTCCGTTCGACCTCGACAATGGCGGCCACGGGTGGATTCACGACTTTCTGGTGGAAAGCCAGAATGGGCCCGTCGCGCCGGACAGCCTGGCGCCGGTAATGGAACCCGCGATTCGTGCGGTGTTGGCGGGCCAGGCAGAGAATGATCCCTTTAATGCGCTGATCGCCGGGGCCGGGCTCGATGCCTTCGCCATCCAGCTCTTTCGCGCATGGTTCCGCTATCTGCGGCAGACGGGAAGCGCCTATGGCATGCAGACGGTGGCGGATGCGCTTGGCCGGCACCCGGCGCTTGCGCGCGCGCTGGTCGGCCTGTTCGAGGCGATGCACGATCCCGATCGTCTGGCAAAGGATCGCAAATCCGCGATCGCGAACACCGAACGGCTCGTGAAGTCCGAACTGACTAACGTCACGGCGATCGACGACGACGGCATATTGCGTCGTTTCCTGGCCATTATCCGGGCGACGCTCAGGACCAACGCCTATGTCCCGGGCGGACCCGAAGCACTTGCGATGAAGCTGGACAGCAAGGCGATACCGGGGCTTCCCGCGCCGGTGCCCTGGCGTGAAATGTTCGTCTATTCGCCGCGCGTGGAGGGCATTCACCTTCGCGGCGGCCCGATCGCACGCGGCGGCATCCGCTGGTCCGACCGGCGCGACGACTTCAGGACCGAAATTCTCGGCCTGATGAAGGCGCAGGTGGTGAAGAACGCCGTCATCGTGCCGACGGGCGCCAAGGGCGGGTTCTATGCCAAACAATTGCCGCCGCCCACTGACCGCGACGCCTGGATGACGGAAGGCACCGAAGCCTATCGCATCTTCATGCGCGCGCTGTTGTCGCTGACCGACAACATCGTGGAGGGCAAGGTCGTCCACCCTGGCCACGTCGTGATCGGCGATGGCGACGATCCTTATTTCGTCGTTGCCGCCGACAAGGGCACGGCCAGCTTTTCGGACGTCGCCAATGCGATCGCGCTGGATCAGGGATTCTGGCTGGGTGACGCCTTCGCCAGCGGCGGCTCCTACGGATACGACCATAAAGCGATGGGCATCACCGCCAAGGGCGCATGGATTTCGGTCCAGCGTCATTTCGCGGAAATTGGCATCGATGTTCAAAAAGACCCGGTGACGGTCGCGGGAATAGGCGACATGTCCGGCGACGTGTTCGGCAACGGCATGCTGTTGTCGAAGGTGCTTCGGCTGGTTGCCGCATTCGACTATCGCCATATTTTCCTCGATCCGGACCCCGATCCGGCTTCAAGCTGGGCGGAACGCAAGCGCCTGTTCGAGCTGCCCCGTTCCTCCTGGGCGGACTATGAGGCTAAGCTGATCTCGAAGGGCGGCGGCGTTTTCCCGCGTACGCAAAAGGACATTCCCCTGTCGCCAGAGGTCAAGGCGCTTCTGGGCCTGGACGCCGACAGCCTTGGCCCGTCGGCCCTGATCGAAGCGATCCTGAAGGCCAGAGTCGACCTGCTCTGGTTCGGCGGCATCGGCACCTACGTCAAAGGAGCGGGCGAAACCAACGCCGAAGTGGGCGACCGGGCCAATGACGCGCACAGGATCAATGGCCGCGACATTCGCGCGCGTGTGGTCGGCGAAGGCGCCAATCTGGGCGTGACCCAGGCGGGGCGCATCGAATATGCGGCGCGCGGCGGACGCATCAATACCGACTTCATCGACAATTCGGCGGGCGTCGACTGTTCCGACAACGAGGTCAACATCAAGATCGCTCTCAATGCCGAAATGGCGGCGAAGCGCCTCGCCTTCGATGATCGCAATGCGCTGTTGCGCGAAATGACGGAGGACGTCGCGGCGCTGGTGCTTCGCGACAACCGCCTGCAGACGCTTGCGCTCTCGCTGGCCGAACGCGGCGGCAACTGGGCCTTGCCATCCTATCAGCGGGTGATCCAGACACTGGAAGCATCCGGCAGGCTGGACCGCGCGGTCGAAGGCCTGCCCGACGACGAACAGCTCGGCGCCCGCATCCGCGACGGGCGGGGCCTTGAACGTCCGGAACTGGCCGTGCTGCTCGCCTATGCGAAGCTGGCGTTGCAGGACGCGATCGAGGGAAGCAATTTCAGCGACGACACCGCGCTTGAGCCCACCCTGCTGGCGGCTTTTCCCGGATTGATGGTCGATCGTTTCGACAAGGCGATCCACGCGCATCGGCTGAAGCGTGAAATCATCGCAACCAAACTGGCCAACCGGATGATCAATCGCAGCGGCATCATCCTGCCGTTTGCACTTGCCGAGGAAGAAGGTTGTGCGCTGGCCCATGTCGCCAGCGCCTATGCGACGGCCGAGGCGCTGTTCGACCTCCCCGGATTGTGGAAGGCGATTGAGAACGCGCCGGTCGAGGCGGCGGCCGAACTGTCGCTGCACGACGCCGTGGCGGCTGCGGTGCGGCTCCACGTCGCCGACCTCATACGCATTCTGCCGTCCGGCGCGAAACCCAGCGCCTCGTGCAAGCGATTGAAAACCGGCCTCGAAAACATGAGGCAGCAAATCCACGAGCTGCTGCGTGACAACAGCCGCGCCCAGGCCGATGCCTTGCGCACGCATCTGCTCAAGCTGTCCGCGCCGGAAGCGCTGGCGGACCAGATCGTCGAACTGAACGCGTTGGACGGGGCCCTGGGCATCGCCGACCTCTGCGCTTCGCTGGGCGCAGGCGGCAGCGAAGTGGCGATGGCGCATGCTTATGCGCTGCTGGGCGAGGCATTGGGGCTGGATTGGGCCAAGGGCACCGCCCTGGCGCTGGATCCGGCGGACCCCTGGGAACGGCTGCTTGTGGCCGGCCTGATCCGCGACTTTGAACAGCTCCGTATCGATCTGCTTCGTCGTATCGTCGTTAAGGGAACGAAGCCTCAAGCGGCCGTCGGCGCCTGGCTTGGCGAACACGCCAATCGTGTCGAGCAGTTTCGCTCGCTCGTGGGCCGCGCTCGTATGCAGGCGAACGTCACGCCGACCATGCTGGCCCAGATTTCCAGCCAGGCACGGGTGCTGCTGGGACGCTAGATTATTCGCGGTGCTGCGGCCGGGTGAGCGCCGGGTGCGGAATGCCGAGATCCTCAAGGATCAGGTCGATACATTCGACATCGATTGCGATTTCCGCTCCTCCGGCGAAATGAAGCGCAACGGCCTGATCATCGACGCCTAGCGCCAGCAACTCCAGCGGGATTTCCGGCTTTTCGGGCCAGTTGCGCCGACGCGCGGCGGTCACGCTTTCGATGCGGAGTGCGGCGCGCACCCGCTGGGGTTCCTTTTCCTCCCAGCAGAACCGGCTTGCCATGACGACGATGCGCCTCGTCGCCCTGTCGAAATGCACTTCCTCGGGCCGGACACACGCGTCCTGCATCAGCGCGGAAATCACCGCTGCGTCATCAGCATCCTGAGCCCAGAGCCGCGTCATCCGCCGTCGGAAACCCTCTCGATGTCGGCGCCGACCGCCGACAGTTTCTCTTCCAGCCGCTCATAGCCGCGATCGAGATGATAGACGCGATTGACCACGGTTTCTCCCCGCGCCGCAAGCCCGGCGATAACCAGGCTCATCGAGGCGCGAAGGTCCGTCGCCATCACCGGCGCACCGACCAGATGATCCACGCCGCGCACCAGCGCCGACCGGCCCTTCACCGTGATGTCCGCCCCCATCCGCGTCAGTTCGGGAACATGCATGTAGCGGTTCTCGAAAATCGTCTCGGTCAACAGGCTCGCGCCGTCGGCCAGCGCCAGCATCGCCATGAACTGCGCCTGCATGTCGGTGGGAAAGGCTGGAAATGGCGCAGTCGAAAGATTGACGCCACGCAGCCCGCCATTGGCCTTGACCGCGATGGCATCCCCGGTGGCCTCAATCGATACGCCGGCGTCCCGCAGACCCTGAAACACCGCTTCCATCGATTCGGTCTGCGCGCCGACGAGCTCGACCTCGCCGCCGGTGATCGCTGCCGCGCAGGCATAGCTGCCCGCTTCGATGCGGTCCGCCATCACCGCGTAGGTCGCGCCGTGCAGCCGGCCCACGCCCTGAACGGTCAGCCGCTCGGTTCCGATGCCCTCGATCCTCGCGCCCATCGCGACGAGACAGCGCGCAAGATCGATGATCTCGGGCTCGCGCGCGGCATTTTCGATGACGCTTTCGCCTCTGGCGAGGACGGCCGCCATCAGCACATTTTCAGTCGCGCCGACCGATACTGTCGGGAACACGATCCGCCCGCCTCTCAGGCCGCCACCGGGGGCCGTCGCCTTTACATAACCCGCCGTCAGCTCGATCTCAGCGCCCAGTGCCTCCAATCCCTTGAGATGGAGGTCGATCGGCCGGTTGCCGATCGCGCAGCCGCCGGGCAACGACACCGTCGCCTCGCCCGCTCGCGCAAGCAACGGCCCCAGCACGAGGATCGACGCCCGCATCTTCCGGACGATGTCATAGGGCGCGACAGTCGATGTGATCCGCCCCGCGCGCAACGTCATCACCCGGCCAAAATCCTCGGGCCGCGCGCCTTCAATCATTGTCGAGACGCCATGCTGGTTGAGCAGATGGCCGAATGTATCGACATCGGCCAGCCTTGGCAGATTCCTGAGCGTCAGCGGCTCATCGGCCAGCAGCGCGCACGGCATCAGCGTCAGCGCCGCATTCTTGGCCCCTGAAATCGGAATGCGGCCTTTGAGAGCGCGGCCGCCGCGAATTACGATCTTGTCCATGTGACCCGTGGTTTAGCGAAGCGCGGCGGCTTGCGCCAGCGCTCTCCGACGTGCCTGATGAATGCCGCCCGCCGCAAAAATGGCAAGACCGGCCCATATGCAGCCGAATGCAACAAGCTGCGGCCAGCCGAGCGGTTCATGATACACGAATACGCCGAGCAGGAACGCGAGCGTCGGGGCGCCATATTGCATCAGCCCGATGGTGGTGAGCGGCAACCGCTGCGCGGCAAAGGCAAAGAGCATCAACGGCACGGCCGTGACCGGACCCGCTGCGACCAGCAGCAAACCGGTCGTCAGATCCCTCCCGAAACTGGCATGGCCGTGGATGGCGATCCACAGCATCGCAACCGGGGCCAGAATCAGCGTTTCAATCAAAAGCCCCACCACCGGCTCGACCGGCACATGCTTGCGGATCAATCCATAAGTCGCAAATGAGAATGCGAGGCCCAGTGATATCCACGGCAAGGCGCCCTGTCCTATCGTCAGAACGGCAACGCCCGCCGCCGCTAGGGCGACAGCCAGCCAGCCCGCGCGATCCAGCCTTTCGTCCAACAGCACGACACCGAAGAGAACGCTGATCAGCGGGTTGATGAAATAGCCCAGGCTTGCCTCGATCACATGGTCGTGCGCGATCGCCCAGATATAGATCAGCCAGTTGATTGCGATCGCCAGTGCGCTGACGGCAAGCAGCCCCAGCCGGCGTCGATCGCGCAAGACCGCCCATGTCCCCGGCAATCCCCTGAACAGCGACGCAATGAGCCCACACAGAACGAGCGACCAGAGGATTCGATAGGCAAGCACGTCCTCCGAAGGCACATGTTTCACGGCCTTCAGATAGATGGGAAGCAGTCCCCACAGCAGATAGGCCGCTGCACCGGCGACCAGACCGTCACGCCTGTGATCGCGCGCCACCATCACAGTTTCGGCAAGGTGACGCCCTGTTGCCCCATGTATTTTCCCGCGCGGTCGGCATAGCTCACCTCGCAGGGCTCGTTGCCCTTGAGGAACAGGAACTGGCAGGCGCCCTCATTGGCATAAACCTTGGCGGGCAGCGGCGTTGTATTGGAAAACTCCAGCGTCACATGGCCCTCCCACCCCGGCTCCAGCGGCGTGACGTTCACGATGATGCCGCACCGGGCATAGGTGGACTTGCCAAGGCAGATGACCAGAACGTCGCGCGGCACCCGGAAATATTCAACAGTGCGCGCCAGCATGAACGAATTGGGCGGGATGATGCACACCGGCCCCTTGCGATCGACGAAGCTGTTGTGCGCGAAATCCTTGGGATCGACGATAGCATTGTCGACATTGGTGAAGATCTTGAAATCGTCGGACACCCGCGCGTCATAGCCATAGGAACTGAGACCATAGCTGATGCAGCCATTGCGGGTCTGGCGGTCGACGAACGGCTCGATCATTCCATTCTCGAGCGCCTGAGCCCGAATCCATTTGTCCGACATCACCGTCATCGACGTAACCCTATCCTCTGATGTGCAGCACGCAGATCAGCGTGAACAGCCTGCGTGCGGTATCGAAGTCAACTTCGACCTTCGCCGCCAGCCGCTCCTTTAGCTGTTCCGCCGCATCGTTGTGAATGCCGCGCCGCGCCATGTCGATCGTTTCGATCTGCATCGGCGTCGCGTTCCGGATCGCCTTGTAATAGCTGTCGCAGATAGCGAAATATTCGCGGATTGTCCGCCGGAAGGGTGCGAGGGTCACGCCGATCGCACCCAATGCCTGCCCGTCGGCATCGCCGATGTCCATGACGAGCCGCCCATCCTCGACCCGCAACAGCAGCCTGAACGGCCCGTCGCAATCGCGCTCCAACCCGGCCAATGGGCAAAAATAATTGCCTTCCAGCAAATCGAAGATCGCGATCCGGCGTTCCTGCTCTACGTCCGCGTTCCGCCAGATGATTGTGCGATCATCCAGTTGGACATCAATGATGCGCGGATCAGCCATGTGCCGCGTCTATCCGTCTCCGGGGCGCTTGGCAAAAAAGAAGCGAAAATCGCCTCCGACAGGCAAAGCAAGGGTCAGCCGTTGCGGGCCGCCCGTGGCGTTAAACAGGACAAAGTGTTTTATTTTTTCGACGATCTGAATATGTTAACCATGGGGACCCGGGACCTGGGGGTATCAATGAAAAAGGATAAGGTCGCAGGGGGAGCCATAGCTCTCCAATTGTTACATGCTCTCGTCGATGTCATGGTGCGCCACGGCGGCCTGATGCGCAATGATTTGGAAAACATCATCGCCCGCCTCAACAGGGAGGCTCATTCCCTTGGCGGCACTCCAGCAGCGGCAGTCGCGGAAGCCAGCGCGGACACGATGAGGTCATGGCTATTGGAGGCGGGCGACGAACCATCGAAGACGACTAGTCCACACCTGACGCTGGTCAAGGATGACGGGCCGCCCTAGGCCGGGGCTGGCGGAGTTCAGACGGGGCCAGTTTGTACATACCAGCCGCGGGTGCGTTGCGCCCGTCTATAGCGGGAAATGCCACCGCACCTACCGTCGTTGTCGGAAAAACGACGACGACGGCCTTCGCGGCGTGGCGATTATTACTGGCTGACCAGCGCAAACATGGCGCCCTGCGGGTCAAGGCACTGGACGATCCAGTTTCCGCCGGGAACCTGTAGCGGCCCATTGATGACCTGCCCTCCATTACCCTTCACCCGGTCGACGGCGGCATCGATCCCGTCGACATTGAAATAATAGAGCCAGACCGGGCGGGGCATGCTGTCCGGCTTGTTCATCATGCCGCCGATCGCCTCGCCTCCGTTGGTGAAAAGCTGATAGGTGCCCATCGGGCCCATGTCGACCGCATCGCCCTTTTTCCAGCCGAACAGCTCCTGGTAATAGGCCAGAGCCGACGCCCCGTCCTTGGCATAGAGTTCATGCCAGCCGGTCCGTCCCGGCGTGCCCGGTTTTACCTCGCCGCCCAGTTCCGGCCCTGTCGGCCTGAACAGGGCAAGGACCGCGCCTTGTGGATCCGCGACAACGGCAAAGCGGCCGACATCGGGGATATTGTCGGATGCGTGATGGATCATGCCGCCCTTCGCCGCTACCTGTGCGACGCTCGCATCAACATCGTCCACGGCGACATAGCCGATCCATCCGGGCTTGGCCCCCGCATCGCATGCTTCCTTCGGTAGCGTCATCAGCCCACACACTCCGGCGCCGTCCAGCGTGAACAGGACATAGTCCGGATCGCCGATACCGGCCTTTTGCGCGCCCCAGCCCACTACCTCGCGATAGAAAGCTTCCGCTGTCTTGGTGTCGGTCGTCATCAGTTCGTACCAGATGAATTTTCCGTGTTTATCGGACATGGCCCCACCTCTTCGTCAAATGTGCCGGAAAAATTATCGCCCTTCCGGGCTGGCTGTGTGTCCTTCAGGCTAACATCTCATGCCGGCTTGCCGAAAGCCTTGCGCAGTTCATCCTTCGCCTCCTGCAGCACACGCCTTCTTTTCTCGGGGAGGCCGTCGCCCGCCCGGTTGATATAGAAGGTCAGCATCGACATGGCCGACTGGTAGGGCGAGCCCTTGCGGCGATGGCTGCTTTCAGCCGATCGCTTCAGCGATTTCGCTATCTCCGCAGGGTCGTCCAGCGTGAAAACGCCTTCGTCCAGATCAAGCGCGTTCGAATGTTCGGTGACATTCTGCGACCATTTCCGGACTCGTGGCATCGGAGAAGACCTATTCTTTCGCGGGGGCAGGTTACTGCGCGCCTGCCCGCAATGCCGCGATACCCGGCAGCCGCCTATGCGCCCTAAACCGATCTGCCGGCCGCCGGTTCCGGATGATTTCAAAAAACGCACGGGATGCGGCCAGCCCCCCCATCACGGCTTAGCCCGTAGCGGGCGTGCTCGGAACGACACCGGCGCTGTCGCGTTGCAGCCACAATCCATTGCGCAGAACGGAGAGCCCGAATGGCAGCCGCGCTACCCCGGCTCGGGCCAGCCGAACGAGGTGGCACCCGCTTTCCTGTTCCTGGCGTGCGAGGATACCAGCCACATGTCGGGCCAGATCCTTCATCCCAACGGCGGCACCATCGTCAATGGCTGATGTCGGCGGCGGATTGTCCAGGGCTGGGCACGCGGGCAAACGGGGCGGCGAATAGCGCCTAGATGTCCGGCAGCGTCTGCGCTGCCACGCCCCAGCCCGCAAGCGAACGACTTTCCGCCCGTTTCACCAGCTTGTCGGCGTCCTTCACGTCATAGATGTTCGCGCCTTCCACGTCCTTCAGCTCGGTCCAGCTTATCGGGACTGCCACGGGCGCGCCTGCCCTTGAACGCGCGCTATAGGGGAGGACGGCGGTCGATCCCCGCTGGTTGCGCAGCCAGTCGATGAAGATGCGGCCCCGGCGCTTCGCCTTGGACATGGTTGCCGTGAAGCGTTCCGGCTCCGCTTCCGCCAGCGCGCGGGAGAAGCGCTCGGCGAAACTCTTGACCGCCGGCCATTCCGCCTCGGGCGTCAGCGGCACGACCACGTGGATGCCCTTGCCGCCGCTCAGCATGGGAAAGCTGACCAGGCCGATGCTGGAAAGCTGCTGGCGAATATCGCCGGCGGCGCGTCGGACCTGCGCGAAATCCATTCCTTCGTCGGGATCGAGATCGAAGATCATGCGGTCGGGCTTTTCGACGGCATCAACACGTGAGCCCCAGCCATGAAACTCGATCGTTCCCATCTGGATGCAGGCAAGGACGCCCGGAAGGTCTTCCACATACAGGTAGTTATCGGTCTTGCCGTCCTTCTCCCTGATAGGCACTTGGCGCACTTCGTCGCCGAGCGCGCCACTATCGTGCTTTTGAAAGAAGCAGTCCTTGGCCCGGCCCTGCGGACACCGCACCAGGCTGATCGGCCTGCGCGCGGCAAAGGCCAGCATGAGAGGGCCCACCCTTTCATAATAGGCGGCAAGCTGACCCTTTGTGACCTTCGCCTCGGGAAAGATCACCCGGTCGGGATTGCTTATCTTCACCGGCGACGGTTCCGCATCGACCGGCTGCGGTTTCTCGATGGTCACTTCGCGTGCATCCTTGTCCTCGCGCAGGGCCAGAAAGCTGGCATGGCGGATGATGCCGTCCGCGGTGAATTCGGCAAAGGCGATTTCGGCCACGAGCCGCGGCTTCACCCATTGAGCGCCGCGCGCCTCGGCACGGGGCACCTCCAGCGCTGGTTTTGCTTGCCGAAGCCCCGCGAGCTTGTCGCCCAGCATCTCGTGCGTGGCGGCGTCGAACCCGGTGCCCACCTTTCCCGCATAACCAAGCTTGCCGTCCCGGTGCTGGGCCACCAGCAGTGATTTGAACGGTCTTCCCCTGACATCGCTCCGCGTCCAGCCGACAATGACGAATTCCTGACGGCGGGTGCACTTGACCTTCAGCCAGTTGCGCGACCTGCGCCCCACATAGGCTGCATCCGCCCGCTTGGAGACAATGCCTTCCTGCCTCGCGCGGCACATCGCGTCGAACAGCCTTTCGCCCGCCCCCAGCACATGCTGCGCAAGACGGATCGGTCCATCTTCGGGCACAAGTGCTGCGAGACGGTTCTTGCGCTCCAGATTGCCCAAGCCGGCCAGGTCGACGCCGTCCTGCTCAAGCAGGTCGAAGGCGAACAGGATATAGTCGCCGCCGCCCTCGCTAAGGCTCTGTTGAAGGAGGGAGAAACTCGGGTTGCCGTCCGGGTCCAGGACGACGATTTCCCCGTCGATCAGCGCGGACGGAAGGCCGAGCCCTTCAGCCGCTTCGATCAGGCTGGCAAACCTGTCGGACCAATCGAGGCCCGATCGCGTAAAAATGCGCGCCTTGTCGCCCGCGACGGAAAGCAGGCAGCGGTATCCGTCGAACTTGATCTCATGCAGCCAGTCATTGCCCGACGGCACATGATCGACCAGCGTTGCCAGTTGCGGCCTGCGAAACCGGGGCAACACCCGCGCCTTCGCTGTCGCCGGACCCGCCCGGGCCTTCGCTTTTCTGACTGCTTTGCCGGTGGCGATTTCCTGCATGGTCCGGCCGGTGCTGATACTTGTCAGTTCGCGCGCGACCAGTTCGTCCGATCCGCCCGCCTCGGCATCCTCCACCTTGCGAAGCAACCAGTTCTCGCGCTTCTCGCCCGGTCTCTTCGCCATGCGAACCAGCAGCCATTCGCCCTTCATCCGTTCGCCGTGCAGCACAAAATGGAGATGCCCTTTTTTCAGGTCGCTCGCGCTTTTGCCCGCTATGGGTTCCCATGTGCCCCGGTCCCAGAGCATCACGGTGCCGCCGCCGTATTCGCCTTGAGGAATGGTGCCCTCGAATGTCGCGTAGGAGAGCGGGTGATCTTCCGTCCTTACCGCCAGCCGCTTGTCGTCGGGATCGAGGCTGGGGCCGCGCGTCACCGCCCAGCTCTTCAGGACGCCGTCCAGCTCCAGCCGGAGGTCGAAATGAAGCCGCGTGGCGTCGTGCTTCTGCACCATGAAGGTGCGGCCGCCACGAGGAACCGCCGTGCCTTTCGGCTCCCTGGTCTTGGCGAAATCACGCTTGCGGTTGTATTCGGCGAGCGAGTTGGACCGCATCTTGCCTAGGCCCGCTTGCGCGCTGCGGGCTTGCGCGCGCTGCTCTTCCTGGAGGCGGACTTCGCCGTGCCCGAAGGCTTCGCCGTGCTCGCCGGCCTGGACGCGCGGCCACGCCCCCCTTCGACCGATTTCTTGAGCGCCGCCATCAGATCGATGACATTGCCGCCGGAAGGACGGGCCTCCTCCTTGTCCTCGATGATCTTCTTCCCCTTCGCCTTTTGCTTCTTTGCCACTAACGCTTGAAGAGCATCGCCATAGCTGTCCTTGAAGGCATCGGGCTTGAAGGGCGCGGTCTTTTTCTCGATCAGCGTTTCGGCCAGTTCCAGCAGGTCGGGGTCCGGCTTGTCGTCGGGGATATTGCGGAAATAGGACGAGGCCCGGCTGATCTCGTCCGCATAACGCAGCGTCTCAAGCAGCAGTCCGCGCCCGCAGGGTTTCAGGCTCACCACATATTCGCGGCCGCGCATGGCGATCTGCCCCAGCCCGACCTTCCTGGTGCGGCGCAGCGCGTCGCGCAGCACGATAAACGCCTCCTCGGCCAGATCATCGGCAGGCGCGACATAATAGGGCTTTTCGAAATAAAGCGCGTCGATCTCCTGCGCATCGACGAACTGGACAAGCTCCAGCGTCTTGCGGCTTTCCAGCTTTACCGCGTCGATCTCGTCCTGGCCCAGCAGGACATATTCGCCCCTGCCGACCTCATAGCCTTTCAATATCTCATCGGGATCGACCGGGCCGATGCCCGGAACCACCTTTTCATAGCGGATGGGTTTACCCGACGGCTCGTGAATCTGGCGGAAGTTGATCTTCGCGCCGCTTTTTGTGGCGGTGAAAACCTCAACCGGGATGGATACCAGCGCCAGCCGGATCTGCCCCTGCCAATAGGGCCTGCTCGCCATTGCATCTTCCTTCCGCTCGGCGATTCATAACCGACCAGCCGGAATGCTGGTTCCATCACCACAAGAGACGGCTTATCCCTTGACACGCTTGCGGCGCCTCGGCGCAATACGGAGTCCGACAAGGATCGAGCCATGACCCTGAAGCTCTACGCCCACCCCTTTTCCTCATACTGCCAAAAGGCGCTGATCGCGCTCTACGAGAACGAGACGCCGTTCGAATTGCGCATGCTGGCCGATGGCGAAAGCATGACCGAGCTTGCCGCGCTTTGGCCTATCAGGCGCTTTCCGGTACTGGTCGATGATGGGCGCACCATCCCCGAGGCAAGCATCATCGTCGAGCATCTCGCGCTTCACCATCCTGGCCCCGTGCGGCTGCTGCCCGACGACCCGAAGGTGGCGCTTGAGGTGCGGCTGATGGATCGCTTCTTCGACAATTACGTCAGCGCGCAACAGGGGCGCGTGGTCTTCGATGCGCTCCGCCCCGAAGACGAGCGCGATGCGCGCGGCGTGCGCGACGCGAAAGCAATGCTCGACATCGCCTATCGCTGGCTCGATGGCCATATGGCAGGGCGCGAGTGGGTTGCCGGTGATTTCAGCCTTGCCGATTGCGCGGCGGCTCCAGCGTTATTCTATGCGGACTGGACACATCCGATCCCTGTGGAATGTGCGAATGTTCATGCCTATCGTCGGCGGCTGCTCGCTCGCCCCTCCTTCGCCCGCGCGGTGGATGAGGCCCGGCCCTATCGCCGGCTTTTCCCGCTCGGTGCACCCGACCGCGATTGATCGCCTTACACGGCAGCGCCGGTGGGCCACCGGCGCTGCCTCCAACACACGGAAACCCAAAGGCCACACCTGGCCGTGTTTTCCGATGATTATTGTGATCGAATTGCAACCTCGCCGAGAGCCGCCAGAACCCGGTCGCTAATTGTTAATTTCTCCGAGTAAAACTGTTGCATCCGTACATCTCCTGTTCACAAACATGCCTTTGGAAACACGGGACAACTTGACCGCATCATCAAATGGGAGTGCTCTGCCTTCTTCGGGAGAATACGTCGAAGGATTCTCGTGATGACCATAAGCTGTCGCCGAATAGCTCTGCTCGCCAGCATTTCGAGTATCATGTCCAGCGGCTTGATCCTCCCCGCCATTGCTCAACAGGCGGGGCCGACCGAAAGTTCAGCCGCCGACGTCATCATCGTGACGGGCTCTCGCATCGCTCGACCGGAGTTCGATTTTCCGAATCCCGTCGTTTCGATTACGAGCGCCGACATCCAGCAGTCCGGTCGCACCAATTTGACGGATTTCCTTACGCAATCTCCGGCGTTGGTGGGATCGCAGACAAGTTTCGACAACGCCGGCTCCAATGCCGCGATAGGCACAAGCGGTCTGAATCTGCTTAACCTGCGCAACCTGGGCGAAGAACGTACGCTCGTCCTGATCGACGGGCGCCGCCATGTCGCCGCGCTGCCGGGCACTGGCGCTGTCGACACCAACACCATACCCGTCGACCTGATCGAACGGGTCGAGGTCGTCACGGGCGGCGCATCCGCGATCTACGGCGCGGATGGTGTGACCGGCGTGGTCAATTTCATCATGAAGAAGAGCTTTGAGGGACTCATCGCGCGCGGTCAGATAGGGACCTCCGAGCGCGGGGATGCAGGCAATCGGTTCTTCGCAATAACAGGTGGACATAACTTCAACGAAAATCGCGGCAACATCACCCTCAATTATGAATACAACAAGGACGACCGGTTACAGGCGCTGGATCGTCGCCGTAATCTTTCGGCAAACCGGTTCGTCTTTCACGAAAATCCGGATGATCCCACCGATGATCCCAATATACCGGACAATATTCCCATCAGGGACGCCCGTTTCTTTAACTCATCGCGAGGAGGAGGAATTGATGTCGATTTCGACGGCATTCCTGATTTTAATTCCGACGGATCGCCCTGGGATCCGGGTCTGTTCATCCCGCCGTTTTATCAGCAAGGCGGTAGCGGCACCCCGCAGGCCGACTATATCGGCGACCTCCTTCCCAATGTGGAACGGCATAATGTCAACGCGCTGTTCCGGTATGAGTTGACAGATCACCTGAATTTCTTCGCGCAGGGGCAATATGTAAAGACCAAGACCTTCACGGTCAGCCAGCCTACCTTCGATTTCTACATCCTTATCAATCCGGACAATCCGTTTCTCCCCGACAATTTGCGCTCGACGGCCCTCGCCAACGGCGGGGTGCTGCTGAGCCGTGACAATTTCGATCTGGGCACGCGCGGCGAAGATGTGAACCGGGAGACAATCCGCACGGTTGCGGGCTTCGACGGCGACATCACCGACCATGCTCATTTCGAGATCAGCTATGTCTACGGTCAGACCAAGGTGAAGAACCGGCAGATCGGCAACCGTTACAACGACCGTTTCTATTCGGCGGTCGATGCGGTGGACGAGGGCGCGTTCCTGACAGGCACGCCCAATGGCAACATCGTATGCCGGTCGAACCTCGATCCACTGGCGCTTCCCGATCAGCCGTTCGCCAGTCCGGGCATCACCAATTTCGGCTCCTTCACGCCGGGCCCGAACAGCGGTTGCGTCCCGCTCAACCTGTTCGGCGAGGGATCGCCCAGCCAACAGGCTATCGACTGGACAACTCTTACCAGCGTCGCGCGCGACAAGCTGACCCAGCATGTGGTCTCCGGCTCGATCACCGGCGATCTCGGCGGGCTGTTCTCGTTGCCGGGCGGCGACGTCGGCTTTGCGATCGGCGCGGAATACCGCCGCGAAAGCAGCAGTTCGGTGCCCGATCCGGCTGACACCGCCGGCTTTACCTTCAACAACGTGTTATTGCCGTCCCGCGGCCATTACGACGTGAAGGAAGCCTTCGCCGAAGTGAATGTGCCGCTGCTCAAGGACATGCCGTTCGTGAACGAGCTGAGCGTTGGCGCGGCAATCCGTTTCTCCGACTACAGCACCATCGGGAAGACGACCACATGGAAGGTCGATGGCGTCTATGCGCCGGTCAGGGATATAAGTTTCCGCGCAACCTATGCCGAGGCCGTTCGCGCGCCCAACATCTCTGAACTTTTTGATCCGCAAAACCAGACCTTCCTGTTCATCAACGATCCCTGTGACGTTTCCAACGTCAATAATGGCGCATCCACGCGCGCGACGAACTGCGCGGCTTTGCTGACTGCGGCCGGTGCCGATCCGGCCACATTCACCGACCCCAATTCAGCGTCGATCTCCGGCACGATCGCCGGAAATCCAAATCTGAGCGAGGAGACGGCAAAGACGATTACCGCCGGCGTCGTCCTGCGGCCAACCTTCCTGGAAGGGTTCACCGCATCAATCGACTGGTATGACATCAAGCTGAAAAACGCGATCACGACGGTCACTGCGCAGCGGCTCGCCGACCTGTGCGTCGATCAGGCGACGATCGACAACCAGTTCTGCGCGGCGATCACACGCCAGGTCGGGGGAACCAATGCCGGCGGCATCATAAACTTCGCGCTGTTTCCGCAGAATGTCGCCAACTTCCGTACACGCGGCGTCGATTTCACGCTGAACTATCGTATCGAACCGAACGCCAATATCGGTTCCTTCAATCTCCGCCTGGTCGGCGGCTATCTGGACAAACTCACCTTCATCGGGTCGCCCGGCGCTGATCCGTCGAACGACCGCAACGTTTCCGACAGCGTGAACGGCGGGCCCGCACCGAAGTGGTTGTTCAATTTCGACGCCGTCTGGCAGAAGGGCCCTCTGACCGTCGACTATGGCTTCAACTATTTCGGCAAGACCTTGCGGTTCCTGCGCACGACCACGGCCGGCGATCCGGACTATGTCGCGCAGAAATATTTCAAGATCAAAGCCAAGCAGGAACACGAGCTCCAGGTCAGCTATGATGTGACCGAGCAGTTCAACATCTATGCCGGCTGCAACAACCTGTTCGACCAAAGGCCGGACTTCGCGAGCGACTTCTATCCCATCTCGGCGGTCGGCAGGTTCTTCTACATGGGCGCCAAGGTGAAGCTCGGCAACGTGTTTTAGGCAAGATATCGCTACTTAGCGACCTCGACCTCAATCGACAACTCGACCGGCTTGGAGCAAACTCCGGCCGGTGAGCGACCGACCGAAAGACGAGGATAAACTTAAGCCCAAGCCCGTCTTCTTGCGCGAAGCGGCACGGGAAGGCCTCGGCCGTCTGAAGGTGCTTCTTGGCGCCGCGCCCGGCGTTGACAAGACTTATGAGATGGTTCCGCAGAGGCCGAAGCGCCAGCGTCGAACCCGGAGCTGGGGGAAGCCCACGGAATATCTGTGGATAATTTTGATGGTCGCGGGCGTGATGGCGCTTGGCTCCGTGCTCGGCGCGGTGCTGAACCTGGCCAATGTCGCGCTGCTCTATCTGGTGCCCGTGATGGTGGCCGCGAGCCTCTATGGCCTGCGCTCCGGCCTTCTCACAAGCATCGTTTCGTCACTGGCCTATAACTACTTCTTTCTGCCGCCCACCCGAACATTGACGATCAACAACCCGGAAAACGTGATCACGATCGTGGTGCTGCTTGGCGTGGCGCTCGTCACCAGCCAGCTCGCGGCGCGAACCCGGGCACAAGCGGAACTCGCGGCATCAAGCGCCCGCCAGAATGCCGCGCTGGCCGGCTTTTCGCGGCAGATGACGATGACGGCCAATGACGAGGAATCGATGCAGACGATCTGCGCGGGCCTCGCCCGCCTGTTCGACGCGCGTGCCTGTGTGTTGACGCCTTCGCCCGACGGGCCGCAGTTGCGCGCGGCTTCGCCTCCCGAAGATCGCCTGGATGATATCGAACGCGCCGCCGCGCAATGGGTGCTCGACAAGGGCCAGGCGGCCGGCAGGGGATCGGACACGCTCACCGCATCGGACTGGCTGTTCTACCCGATGAAGACCGCGCGGAGCGTGCTCGGCGCCGCCGGCCTTGCGCGAGACGACGGCCGCGACCCGCTAAGGTCCGACCAGATACCTCTGCTATTGAGCCTGCTCGATCAGGCGGCGCTGGTGCTGGAGCGGATGCAACTGCAAGAGGAAATGCGCGACGTTGCCCAGCTCAAGGAGCGCGACCGTCTTCGGGCTGCCCTGCTGTCATCGGTAAGCCACGACCTTCGCACGCCGCTGACTGCGATCCTGGCGGCGGCGATCGAAATGCGTGGGCAAGCACCGCCGGACCTTGTCGAAACCATTGAAGGGGAAGCGCAAAGGCTCAACCGGTTCGTCGCCAACTTGCTTGACATGGCGCGGGTGGAGGCTGGCGCACTTCGGCTCCGCATCGAACCGGTTGATCTTACCGATGCGGTTGCGGGCGCTGTTCAGGACACGCGTCGTACACTTAAGGGCCATGCGATACAGCTCGACGTTTCGCCGGACCTGCCGCTGGTGCGCGTGGATGCGCAATTGTTCCACCATATCCTTATCAATCTCCTTGATAATGCCGGCCGCTATGCGGAACCGGGGACGCCCGTCGCAATCGTCGCGCAGCGGCCGGCGGGGGAGCTTGTCCTCTCGATCCTCGATGAAGGGCCCGGCCTTCCGGATGGACGGGAAGACCAGATATTCGAGACTTTTGCCCGTTTCGAAGGCTCGGACCGCTCAAAGGGAGGAACCGGCCTCGGGCTGGCGATCGTCAAGGGCTTTGCAGAGGCTATGGGACTGTCGGTAAAGGCATCCAATCGAGACGAACCACGGGGGGCGCGCCTCAGCGTGCATTTCCCCGAGAACACGCTCGTTCGCCAACTGGATCGGGAGAATATCGAGTGAGCAAGGCCCTGGTCCTCATCGTCGATGACGAGCCTCATATCCGCCGGCTGTTGCGTACCACGCTTGAGCGCGCATCCTATATGGTGAGGGAGGCAAGTTCGGCGCGCGAAGCGCTGGAGGCGCTTGATGGGGAAAGTCCCGACGTCATTCTGCTCGATCTCGGCCTGCCCGACCGCGATGGCCTGGAGCTGGTGCCCATCATGCGGAAAAAGTCGGACGCCACATTGCTCGTCATCTCGGCACGTGACGCCACCGACCAGAAGGTGACCGCGCTGGACCTCGGCGCCGATGATTATGTGACCAAGCCCTTCGATACCGAGGAGCTGCTCGCCCGCATGCGCGCGGCGCTTCGGCATCGTATGAGCGCGCAAGGCGCCCAATCGAGCGTGACCGTGAAGGATGTGGAGGTCGACCTCGTCAACCGGCGCGTTCTAAGGGCGGGTGAAGACGTCCATCTGACGCCGAAGGAATATGGCATCATGGCCGAACTTGCCAGATTTCCGGGCCGCGTCATCACGCACGACCAGCTTCTGAAGAGCGTATGGCCCAATGACTACGAGCGGCACATCGAATATCTGCGGGTTGTCATCCGCAATATCCGGCAGAAAATCGAAGCCGACGTGGCGCGTCCGGCGATCATCCTCAACGAACTTGGCGTGGGTTATCGGTTGATGGGGGCCGATGGCTGAACAGGCCCTGGCACTAGATTTCGAGCTGGCTTCCCAATTCGATCACGCGGTTCGTCGGTAGCTTGAAGAACGCCATGGCGCTCTGGGCATTGCGAACCATCCACGCGAACAGCTTTTCCCGCCAGATGGCCATGCCCGGTCGCTCGGAAGCGATGAGCGTCTGGCGGCTCAGGAAGAAGCTCGTTTCCATGGGCGTGAAGGGCTTGCCGCAACCGCTGACGCCATCCAGCGCCTGGGGCACGTCGACTTCGTCCATGAAGCCATAGTGGAGCGCGAGACGATAGAAGCCTTCGCCCAATGTCGAAAGCTCCACCCGTTTGGCCCGGGGTACATGCGGCACCTGTTCGATCACCATCGTCAGGATCACGACGCGTTCGTGCAGGATCTTGTTGTGCTTGACGTTGTGAAGCAACGCTGGAGGCACGCCCTGCAGCGTCGACGACAGGAAGACAGCGGTTCCCGGAACGCGCTTGATCGATTTGGCCGCCGACTGGACGAACAATTCAACCGTCATGGCCCCTTCCATCAGACGTTCCCGCATGATCCGGCGGCCGGTGGCCCAGGTCGTCAGCAGCGTAAACGCCACGGCGGCAACCAGCAGCGGGAACCAGCCGCCATCCAGAACCTTGGTGAGGTTTGACGCAAAGTACAGCCCGTCAATGAACAGGAACGTCCCTGTGGCGAGGGCCGCAAGTGCCGGATGCCAGCGCCAGGTCGAAAAGGTGAGAACGCCCAGCATGCAGGCGGTTATGAACATCGTTCCCGTAACCGCGATTCCATAGGCGGCGGCAAGATTGCTGGAATTGGCAAACCCCAGCGTCAAAAGGATCACGAGCCCCAGCAGGCTCCAGTTGACGATCGGAACATAGATCTGTCCGGCCGCCTTGGCGCTGGTATGAGCGATCCTGAGCCTTGGCAGGAAGCCGAGCTGGATCGCCTGATGAGTCACCGAAAACGCGCCCGAGATGACCGCCTGGCTTGCGATTATGGTGGCGAGGGTCGCGAGCACCACCAGCGGCAGCCGTCCCCATTCCGGCGCCATCAGGAAGAACGGCCCCACCACGGTTCGCGGATCGGAAAGAAGAAGGGCTCCTTGGCCCAGATAATTGAGCATCAGACAGGGGAAGGCGGCGTAAAGCCATGAGATACTAATGGCCTTGCGTCCGAAATGGCCCATGTCGGCGTAGAGCGCTTCAGCGCCGGTGACGGCAAGCACGACCGATCCCAGCGCAAGAAAGGCAAGGCGAGGTCCGGTCAGGAAGAATTTGATCGCCCACCACGGGTTGAGGCTGCCGAGAATCTCCGGCCGCGTGACGATACTGGAGGCCCCCAAAACAGCCAGCACGAGAAAATAAATCGCCATCACCGGACCAAACAACACCCCGACCCGGGCCGTCCCATGTGCTTAAATCGCAAACAAGCCGATCAGGACGGCGATGGCGATCGGCAGCACGAAAGGGGTCAGTCCGCTTTCCACAGTCGTAAGACCTTCAACCGCGGAAAGCACCGAGATGGCAGGCGTGATGATGGCATCACCATAGAAGAGAGCAGTTGCAACCACCCCCAGCATGACGATGCCGCCCGTCCATTTGCGTTGGCCGGCAGTCCGCGCGATCAACGCGAGCAGTGCCAGGCTGCCACCCTCTCCGCGATTGTCGGCCCGCAGAATGATCAGGACGTATTTGACCGTGACGATCATCATCATCGTCCAGAAGATGAGCGAAAGAACCCCATAGAGGTGGGGCTGGTTGACGACGAGCGGATGGTGGCCGATGAAGCTTTCCCGCAACGCGTAAAGCGGCGACGTTCCAATGTCGCCGAAGACCACGCCCAGAGCCCCGAGCGCCAGTATCGCCAAACGGTCCTGCGGTCCCTGATGTTCGACTTCAGTCTGGGGGAGGTCCGGGAGGGAAATCTCGTTCATTTGAATTCCAAGGTTCGAAATCGGCCGCAGGAGCAGAGCAATCAAGCCGCGATGAATGCCCACGGGCATGCTTTCCAGATGCATTTTCGTTACATTGTATATGTTTTACATATGTTTTGCGCTTCCGGGGAGTGAAGGTTGGTGCCGCCGGTGCCTGCCATTATGAAAATCCTATGCGGCGGCAATTTCGCCCGTCTCGAATTCATATGCGCTTGATCGTATCTGGACCGCGTTATGCAGGCAGTCCGGTTCTCAGCCGTCGGTTTTCGCACGCGCCAGCGCAAAGCTATGGGGCTGTTGTTGCGCCTTGGCGGGTTCCTCCTTGTCGGAATCGCGTGGCTCGCCATCTCGCACGCTTGTGCCCTGGCTCCCATGGGACAGCATCTTGAAGGCACGGTCGTGGAATATTGCCTGTCGGCCGCGGCGTTCCTTTGCGCAAGTTCAGGAAGCGCGCTGTTGATCGTCGGCCCCCATCTCCTGGATGAGATCGAAATCGCCGAACGTTGGAAGGCGCGCCGTTCGGTTCAATGATCGGAATTTGCGCTGGCCGCAGTACCGCGCATGCTGTGCCGCGAACCACACGTGCGGTTTGGCGATTGCCTTGGGGGTGCGGTTGTCTTGGGGGAGCGGGTGGCTTGGTTG